>NZ_KZ319287.1 GCF_002744755.1 Leeuwenhoekiella nanhaiensis
GGATTTTTTGTTCCTACAACCTTTCAACAGTCATTTTGTGTATTTCATCGATTATCAGCCAAAATTTAACAGTAATTATCCAAAAATTTAACACTTTTCAGCTATTTAAAGTGTCTTTTGTCGTTATTTGATTTTTTAGCACTAAATCGTTTAATTGAGGTTTTGTGCACTTTATCGATCGTTTTATGTATAAAAACGTCTTTTATCGATGTTTTTGATACGATGTAAGAAATTGAAGCGATGAATTAGTTTAGATTGATCACCTAATGCTTTTGATATCAGCAGGTTTAAACTCAATCACTTTTCTAAAGCACATTTCAGAAACCTCTATGCGGTCTAAAAAACGTATTTTACCTTTACGTATTTCGAGTTAAAAAACGCCCGCTGTCTATTCTTATATACGCTTTCTATGAACCGCCTTATCAAACTCCTTGTTCTTTTTACAGGCTTACTCCTCACCAGTTGTCATCAGAATCAAAAAGACGACGACAATATTTTTAAATTCAAGGAGCATATCGCCTTTAACACTTTTGGGCGCGTGTCTGTTGCAGCACCTATAAAAATTGAACTCGCAAAACCGGCGACTCAGTTTGACAGCAATCAAAACATCCCATCAGAATACCTGGTTGTTTACCCAAAGACTGAAGGCGAATTACGTCTTCAAAACGGAACCTCTCTGATTTTTATTCCGGAAGAACCCCTCCTTCCCGATACCGAATACACCGTAACACTCAAGCTGAGCCGCTTCTTTGAAGACCTCGCCCCTGAGTTTCACAGCTATACCTTCAGTTTTAAAACCATTACGCCCAACTTTAAAATCAATTTTGGCAATTTACAGTCGTACAGCAAAGAGTGGCAGTACCTTAACGGCTCAATCGAAACGGCTGACCTTTCTACCATAGACGCGGTTAAAAAATTGATAGAAGCAAGCCAGGAAGGCAAGACGCTTCCTATTGACTGGCCCGTAGATACCGCAAAAGCTTCGTTCTTCAATTTTACCATAGACAGTATTCACCGGAAAAAGGAGAATTCACAAATACGCATCAGCTGGGACGGCAAAGCCATAAAAAGCAAAAATCAGGGACAGAGTACCTTAAACATTCCCGCGCAATCGCGTTTTACGGTTGTAGATGTGACCACAGCTCTTACTCCGGAAACTTCGGTGAGTGTAAACTTTTCAGATCCGCTTGAGATGGAACAAAATTTTGAGGGCCTGGTTCAATTAGACAGCCTTCAAAACCTAAGGTACGAGGTTCAGGGCAACGTACTTACCGTTTACCCGGGACGCGCACTTACGGGTAGTGTTCAGCTTACCTTAAATAAAGGAATACGAAATGCTTACGGCTCCGTTTTAAAAGAAGATGCAATCCAGCAAATTTCATTCGAACAGCTTAAGCCGCAGGTGCGCCTCATCTCTAGCGGAAGCATTCTGCCCGGCTCTATGAAAACCCCTTTATACTTCGAAGCGGTCAACCTTTCTGCCGTTGACGTACGTGTGATAAAGGTCTATCAAAACAATATGCTTCAATATTTACAGTCGGCCTCTCTAAACAGCACAGACAGCTACGATCTCAACCGTGTGGGCCGCCGTATTGCAAAAAAGACCATTCCGCTCATAGACAACAGCATTGCACAAAACGGTCTGTGGCGTGCCTATGCCCTCGATCTTTCCGAATTCTTTAAGGCAGACCCCGGCGCATTGTACCGCGTAGAATTCAGTTTTGAACCCGGCTATAGCCTGTATCCCTGCTCTGATGCTGCTTCGGGCGATGCCCAAACCAAAAAAGAAGCCTACCTCGAAGAAGCGTACGAAGAATATTATGACACCCAAGACGATGCAGATGTGCGCGAGATGCAATATTGGGACAACCAGCGCTACTACTGGCGCAACCGTGTTTACAATTGGGAAGAGGAAGACAATCCCTGTCACCCCGCGTATTATAACGAAGACCGCTTTGCGAAAACCAACGTACTGGGATCTGATCTGGGACTTATTGTAAAAGAAAGCGAGAACGGTAGCTATGATTTTGCTACATCTAATCTCATCACCGCCCAGCCTGAAATGGGGGTCGAAATACGCCTTTACAACTATCAGCAGCAGCTTATAAAAAGCCTGAAGACTGATCTTGACGGACTCGCCAGCTACACCAGTGAGAAGCCGGTTGCTTTTGCCATTGCGCAGCAACGCACCAATTATGCCTACGCTAATCTTCAGGATGGTAATGCGCTTTCCCTAAGTAATTTTGACATCAGCGGAACCCGTTTAGAGAAAGGCCTTCAGGGCTATATTTATACGGAACGTGGGGTGCACAGACCCGGCGACAGCATTCACCTCACTTTTGTACTCAACGATCTGGCAAACCCGCTGCCGGCAGAACACCCGGTAAAACTTGAAGTAACTGATGCCCGGGGCAAACTCGTTTTGCGCAATGTGATCAGTTCGTCCTTATCTGATAAAGGAATGCCCGGTGACCGAAATCACGGGTTTTACTACTTTCCTATTGCCACTAATGACACAGACCCCACGGGTAACTGGACTGCTACCATTACCGTGGGCGGGGTTAAGTTTACCAAAAGATTACGGGTTGCGACCGTAAAGCCCAACCGGCTTAAAATCAAACTTGACTTTGAAGAGGAATACCTGTCTGCCACAGAACCGGTAAGCGGAAAACTCAATGCCTCATGGCTGCACGGTGCTCCCGCCCGCAACCTGAAAGCCGATCTGACCGCAACCTTGAGCAGTACCTCAGCAGATTTTAAAGCATTTAAAAAGTACACCTTTACAGACCCGGTACGCAGTTTTAATGAAGTTGAAATACCCATTCTTGAACAAAAAGACCTCAATGCCGAAGGCAGCCTCGATTTTAGCAAAAAACTGGAGCTTAGCAACAAAGCGCCGGGGATGCTGCAAGCTACATTCCTGACCAAAGTCTATGAAGGTGGCGGAGATTTTTCGGTAGATGTGTTTTCAAAAAAACTGGCTCCGTACACCCATTTTGCAGGAATTCGTGCGCCGGAAACCCGCGAATACGACTCCTATTTTACGGATGAACCGGTCACTTTTGATCTTGCCAGTGTCACCGAAGCCGGTAAACCCGCTCCCGGGCGGGTATTGCAGGTACAGCTCTTTAAGATTGAATGGCGCTGGTGGTTTAGCCGCTCTTCAGACAATCTTTCGCGTTACGAGAATACTTCGGTTTATAAGCCGGCGCAAAATTTTGATGTAACGACTGATGCTTCGGGCAAAGCTATAGCCAAAATTACCGTTCCTGAAGCCGAAAGCGGCCGCTATCTGCTGCGGGTAATCGACAAGAATTCAGGTCACGCAACCGGTCTTACCACCTACTTTTTCCACAACTGGAGCAATCTTCCGGCAGGTAACGGAGACAGCGCAAAAATGCTGGTTTTTTCTTCCGATAAAGAAACTTATCAGGTAGGTGATGAAGCAGTCGTGAAGTTTCCATCTCAAAAAGCCGGAAAAGCCCTGCTGAGTATCGAAAACGGCACACAGGTCCTTTCTAAAAAGTGGGTAGACACGCAGGCTGAAGAAACGGTGGTACGCATTCCGGTAACCAAAGCCATGGCGCCTAATGTCTATGTACACATCAGTTTGTTGCAACCCCACGCGCAAACATTGAATGACAGACCCTTGCGCCTTTACGGGATAATCCCGTTGCTGGTAGAAGATCCTTCGACTGTACTTCAGCCCAAAATACAAATGCCCGCTGAGCTTAAGCCGGAGCAAAATTTTAGTGTTAAAATAAGCGAAGCCGGCGGTAAGGCGATGACTTATACCCTTGCGGTTGTTGATGAGGGACTGCTTGATCTGACGCGCTACGAAACCCCAAAAATTCATAATGCTTTTTACGCACGCCAGGCACTGGGTGTAAAGACCTTTGATATCTATGATGATGTGATTGGCGCGTTCTCGGGTAGTGTTGATAATATTTTTGCCATAGGTGGTGGTGATATGGCTGCGGGAGCAAAAAACCGAAAGGCTGATCGTTTTAAACCGGTGGTTAAGTTTTTGGGTCCCTTTTATCTGGAAGCCGGAAAAACAGCCAGTCATCAGCTCCAGATGCCTAATTATGTGGGGTCTGTACGCACCATGGTAATTGCCGGAAACACCAAAACCGGAGCTTATGGCACTACCGAGGCGACCACACCCGTACGCAAACCGCTTATGGTTTTGGCTTCGCTTCCGCGAAAACTGGCTCCGGGTGAGCAACTTACGCTTCCGGTGACCGTGTTTGCAATGGATAAAAAAGTGCGTGAGGTTACCGTAAGCATCAAAACCTCTGAAGCCCTTTCGCCCAAAAACGGAAGTACGAAATCCATCCGCTTTGCGACAACCGGAGAACAATTGGTAAATTTTGACTTTGATGTCAAGCGTACCGATGCCATTCAGAAGTTTGAGATTACCGCTACCGGTGGAGGCGAGCGCGCCAGCTACTCGGTAGAAATTGACGTGGAAAACCCAAATCCCATCTCGCAACGCAGCAAACATTACACCTTAGAACCGGGCGAGACTTTAGACCTGACTTACGCCAATTTTGGAGTTCCCGGGACTAATAAAGCGGTTTTAGAGTTTTCGACGCTGCCACAAATTGATTTTACCAAACGTTTACAATACCTCATCGGTTATCCGTATGGCTGCGCAGAGCAAACCACCTCAAGCGGCTTTCCGCAGCTCTACCTCAGTTCCATTTTTGACCTGAACGCTTCGCAGCAAAAGGAAACCCAGAAAAACATCAAGGCGACCATAGATCGTCTGGGTATGCTGCAAAGACCGGAAGGTGGTGTGAGTTACTGGCCGGGAGAACGGGAAGCCGATGCCTGGGCAACCTCATACGCGGGCCATTTTATGCTCGAAGCTCAAAAACAGGGCTACACACTACCCGTTACCTTTTTATCAAACTGGCTCAGTTATCAGAAAAACGCGGCCCGCCAATGGCGTAACGGTGCCACGTCTTACAACAGCAGCCTTACGCAGGCCTATCGCCTGTATACTTTGGCTCTTGCCGGGCAACCCGAACTGGCGGCGATGAACCGCCTGCGCGAGTCGGGCGAACTCACAAACAGTTCGCGCTGGCGCCTGGCAGCAGCCTACGCCCTGGCCGGTAAAAAACAGGTAGCAACGCAACTGGCGGTAAAATCAAGTCTCGAATTTAACGATCGCCGCGAACTGCGTTATTCGTATGGTTCTATGCTGCGCAACAAGGCGATGGCTTTGGAAACAATGATTTTACTGGACGATAAACGCGAACAGCAACTGGCCGAGTCTATAGCAAAAGACCTTTCTTCCGGAAGCTGGTACAGCACCCAGACAACCGCTTTCTCCCTACTGAGTTTGAGTAAAATGCTTATCGCAAACGGCGGAAAAAGCATCGCTGTACAGGCCGGAAATCAAAAAATAAATACCGAAAAGAGCTTTGTTACCACAGACCTGCCCGTTTCGGAACAAGAGCAAAAGCTCAATCTTAAAAACCTTAAGCAAAACCGGGTTTATGTAAGTCTGGTGCAACAAGGTAAACTGCCGGTGGGTGAAGAGCTTGCAGAGCAACGCAACCTTAGCGTAAAAACCAGCTTTACAGATCAGGCAGGCAAGGTGTTAACTGTAGACCGCATACGTCAGGGAACCGGCTTTAAAGCACGGGTTACGGTCACCAACACCTCGCTTAACCCTGTAGATCATATCGCCCTGTCACAACTAATTCCAGGCGGCTGGGAGATTGTAAACACCAGTTTTACTGCACTGGGCGGCGGAGCATGCGGTAAAGCCCGTTATACCGACATACGCGATGACCGGGTGTATTTTTACTTCGATCTGAAATCAAAAGAATCCCGCACTTTTGAAATTGACCTCAATGCTTCGTTTTTAGGACAATATTACTTACCGGGTACACAGGCCGAAGCGATGTATGATAACGACTACTTCGCCCGAAACAAAGGGAGTTGGATTACGGTTTTTCAGTAATTGAAAGCGCAGTTAAAATCAAAACTTTATGCAGCTAAAACGCAAACACCTTGTAGTTACAGGCATTGCTATCGTTTTGCTGCTTTGGTATTTCTGCCTGCCTAAACCGCTTTTTAAAAATCCTACCGCCACGGTAGTTACCAGCAAAGAAGGCCATTTGCTGGGCGCACGTATTGCCGATGACGGGCAGTGGCGGTTTCCGGCGGGTGACTCGGTTCCCTTTCGGTTTAAAACGGCGATCCTGCAGTTTGAAGACGCTTATTTTTACCGGCATCCCGGCTTTAATCCGGTTTCGATGACCAAAGCCTTGTGGTCTAACCTGACTTCAGAAAACCGCCGGGGTGGTAGCACGCTTACCCAGCAGGTGATTCGGCTTTCGCGCAATAACCCGAAGCGCACCTATCTGGAGAAACTTCTGGAAACCTTTATGGCGACCCGGCTTGAAGCGGGTTATTCTAAAGACGAAATCTTAAGCCTGTATGCTTCACACGCGCCTTTTGGCGGAAACGTGGTAGGACTGGAAAGTGCTTCCTGGCGGTATTTTGGGATTCCGGCAACGCAGTTAAGCTGGGGACAGGCGGCCGCTTTGGCCGTATTGCCTAATGCCCCGGCGCTGGTCTTTCCCGGAAGAAACGAAGGCATTTTTAAAGCAAAGCGCGATCGCTTGCTGCTTAAACTTAAAACGGAAGACATCATTGACGAGACCACCTACAACCTGGCGCTCGCTGAAGACTTACCCGGTGCACCGCAGGAACTGCCCGATCTGGCTCCCCATTTTACCGAGCGTCTGGCTCAGGAACAGCGGGGTAAAAACAGTCAAACTACGATAGATTACAGCCTGCAGCAGCGACTCAACGGCATTGCCCATGAGACCCATTACCGCCTCAGTCAAAATCAAATTCACAATCTGGCCATTTTGGTTCTTGACGTAAAAACCCGCGAAGTTTTGGGCTACGTGGGCAATGCGCCTACAACCCGCGAACACGCCAGTTATGTGGACCTCATCACCAGCAACCGCAGTACCGGGAGTACACTCAAGCCTTTTTTGTACAGCGGTATGCTGAGTGCCGGCGAACTCCTGCCAAACGAACTGGTCGCTGATGTTCCCACGAGTATCAATGGTTATAATCCGCAGAATTTTGACAAAACCCATCAGGGTGCGGTACCCGCTTCGCAGGCTCTGGCCCGGTCACTCAATGTGCCTGCTGTTAACTTGTTGCGCAGCCACGGCCTAAACCGGTTTTACAACGAGCTGCATAAAATGGGCTTTACGAGTATTAATAAACCTGCAGATTATTACGGACTTTCCCTTATTCTTGGCGGTGCCGAAAGCAGTCTCTGGCAACTCACCAACAGCTATGCAGGGATGGCAGCGACGCTGAATTATTTCAATTCAACCTCGAGTGAATATCCTGCTCAGGCGTATAATCAGCCTGTTTATTTAAAGAATACAGCTTATGATTTGGGCGAAAAACAAAAACATGCCGAACTCTTTGATGCCGGGGCTATTTATCAAACCTTGCAAAGTTTACGCGAAGTCAACCGGCCCGAGGGTTCAGAAAACTGGGAGTTTTTTAGCGATGCGCAACCCCTTGCCTGGAAAACCGGCACCAGCTATGGCTTTAAAGATGCCTGGGCGGTAGGCGTAACACCGCGTTATGCCATTGGCGTCTGGGTGGGCAATGCAGACGGCGAGGGCCGGCCGGGCATAACAGGCATTCAGGCGGCGGCACCCGTACTTTTTGAGGTGCTTGATCTTTTACCGGCTTCGGGCTGGTTTAAAATGCCTTTTGATGAGCTGGTCGAAGCTGAAATTTGCCCGCAAAGCGGAAAGCTAGCCGGTTTGTACTGTCCCGAAATCCAATTGCAATGGATCCCGAAAAGAGGAATACGTACCGAAGCATGCAGCTTTCACCGGCAAATTTTCCTTAATTCAGAAAGAACCCATCAGGTAACCGCAGATTGTTATCCTTTAGGTCAAATGATTTCTCAATCCTGGTTTAGCCTTCCACCGCTGTGGGAATATTATTATGCCCCCCTGCATCCCGAATATCAATCTCTGCCTGACTTTTTACCGGGATGTTTCCGCGAAAGCGAAAAAACTATGGAGTTTATCTATCCCAAAGCCGGTGAAGCCATCCTGATACCTAAAGATTTTGAGGGCGTTGAACAGGAAACCGTTTTTAAACTGGCACATCGCGATCCTGATACGACGGTCTACTGGTATTTAGATAAGATTTATAAAGGTCAGACCAAAACCTTTCACGAGCTCAGCCTCTCCCTGCAACCCGGGACCTACACCCTTACTGTTACCGACAGCCGCGGAAACAGCCTGAGCAGAAAACTCCTGATCGACTACGCTTCAGAAGATTAAGGGTACTACAACGATGTCTTTGATTTAACAAAGGATTAAGTTTCTTTAGTTCGGTATTTTCCGAACTAATTAGAAATTTGCACTCAAGAATTAAATTATGGCAACAGAGATTGAAAAACAACGGGAGGCTCTTGTAGAACGACTGGGTGTTTTCGTGGAACAAAAAGATCAAATACCCCCTCTGGCCGCACGCATTATTGCCACATTGATCTTAAGCGGTAAAAAGGGATGTACTTTTGATGATTTGGTTACCAGCCTGCAGGCGAGTAAAAGCACCATCTCTACCCACCTCAACTCTTTACAACAGGCCGAACGCATCACCTACTTTACGGTTTGTGGCGATCGCAAAAAATACTTTGTGACCAACCCCAAGAGTCTTTTGATCAACCTTGATGAGCGTTTAAAAACCTGGGAACGCGAGCAACAGCTTCACAAAGAGGTGATGGATTATAAAAAGACCTACAATGAGCTGCATTCAGACCGGGAGGACGAGATTTTCGATTTAGAATTTCATCTCGATTACATTGATTATCTGGAACAGGCTCAGAATTCCATCAAAAAAATACGCGAAAAAGTAACCGAAAAGCTTAAACACGAATAAATCAACATGAAAAAGAAAATCTATCACTTACTTACAGTCACCCTCCTGGTGGCAATGCTTACCGGTTTAAGCTCTTGCGGAGAGGGCAAGGCAGATCAACAGGCGGGTGCATCTCAAACACCTACACTTCCTGTGATTGAGCTTCCGGTAAAAACGCTTACCGGTTTTCAATCCTATCCGGCTCGAATAGAGGGTGTGGTTAATGCTCAGGTTTTTGCAAAAATTTCGGGCTATATAACCGATGTTGCGGTTGACGAAGGTCAAAAAGTGCGCAAGGGTCAGGTGCTCTTCCGCCTGGAAACTCAGTCGCTCAATCAGGATGCTGCAGCTGCAAAAGCGAATGTAAATGCCGCTCAGGTAGAAGTTGATAAACTGAAACCTTTGGTGGAGAAAAACATCATCAGCGAAGTGCAGCTCGAGACTGCGAGAGCCAAACTAAAACAGGCTCAAAGTGCCTATAACAGTATTGCTGCAAACATAGGCTACGGTACTATTAAAAGTCCGGTAGATGGTTATGTAGGTGCGATTAATCTGCGCGCCGGTTCGTTGGTGAGTCCATCAAGCCAAACCCCGCTTACTACCGTTTCTGAAATTGACAAGGTGTATGCCTATTTTGCGATGAATGAAAAGGAATACCTCGATTTTATCATGGCAGCCACGGGTGGCGTACGTGATGAGAAAATCAAGAATCTTCCTAAGGTTACACTGACACTTGCAAATGGAGAAGAATTTCCGCAGGAAGGTACTATTGAGACTGTTAACTCTCAGGTAAATGAAAATACGGGAAGTGTAAACTTCAGAGCAGTATTTGACAATCCGCAGCGCCTGCTTACCAACGGTAGCAGTGCTACGCTGCAAATACCAAAAACCTACACTGATGTTGTTGTGGTACCAATTGAATCAACAATAGACCGGCAGGGTAGTATTTATGTCTATCAGGTAAATGAAAATAACGAGGCCACTGCCACCGAAATCAAAGTCAAAGATGAGATTCAAAATCTTTATATCGTAGATTCCGGAATCTCAGAAGGAGATCGCATCGTAGCCAAAGGTACTCAAAACCTGAAGGGAACCACTACCATTAAACCGCAGCAAACCCCGTTTGACAGTATTGCAGCCCCTATCAAAAAATCATTCAGATAAATCAAGCACCATGCTTAAGACATTTATAGACAGACCGGTACTCTCTACCGTAATCTCGGTCATTATAGTAATCCTGGGAGTTTTGGGACTTACCCAGCTGCCCATCACCCAATATCCTGATATTGCCCCACCTACCATTAGTGTAAGTGCCAGCTATCCCGGGGCCAATGCGGAAACCATACTCGAAAGTGTGATCATTCCCATTGAAGAGCAAATCAACGGGGTTGAAGGGATGACCTACATTACCTCAACTGCAAACAATAACGGTACTGCTGAAATAACAGTATTTTTTGATCAGGAAGTTGATCCGGATATCGCAGCGGTAAACGTACAAAACCGTGTGGCACGAGCCAATTCCCTGCTGCCTCAGGCGGTAATTCAAACCGGGGTAACGACTCAAAAGCAACAAACCAGTGCATTGATGTACATGTCGTTTTACAGTGAAAATCCTGATTATGACGACACCTTCATTCAAAACTACCTTAAGATTAATGTTATCCCTTCCCTACAACGTATAGATGGGGTGGGTGCTGTTAATGTGCTGGGAAGTAAAGACTATGCCATGCGTATCTGGTTAAATCCTGATAAGCTTGCAGCCTATAACCTGATTCCTTCAGATGTTTCTGCGGCGCTTAATGAGCAAAGTCTTGAGGCTGCGACAGGTTCACTTGGTGAAAATGACGGCGAGGCTTTCAGCTATGTGATTAAATACGGCGGGCGTTTTAAGACCGAAGAACAATACAGCGATATTGTAATCAAAGCCTTGGGCAATGGTCAATACCTGAGACTTAGTGATGTTGCCGATATCGAACTGGGTGCGCAATCCTATGCGGGAAGGTCGGTTACTTCCGGAAATCCTGCAGTAAATCTGGGTGTTTTCCAGACTAAAGGCTCTAATGCCCGTGATATTATCAACGAAATTGAAACCTGCTTGGACGAGGTGCGCTCAGAACTGCCTGATGGTATCAGTATTTTTGTACCCTACAACACAAACAGCTTCCTGAATGCTTCCATAGAAAAAGTGGTACACACGCTTATTGAAGCTTTCATTCTGGTATTTATCGTGGTATTTATCTTCCTTCAGGATTTTAGATCAACGCTCATCCCTGCGATTGCAGTACCGGTTTCTATTGTGGGAACCTTTTTCTTCCTGAGTCTTTTTGGGTATTCGGTTAATTTATTAACGCTGTTTGCACTGGTTCTGGCTATTGGTATCGTGGTTGATGACGCGATTGTGGTGGTTGAAGCGGTACACGCCAAGATTGATGAGGGCGAAAATAACGTGCGCAACGCTACTGTAAATGCGATGAGCGAAATTTCTGGAGCGATCATATCGATTACCCTGGTTATGGCTGCGGTATTTATTCCCGTGACTTTTGTGACCGGACCTACCGGAGTATTTTACGAGCAGTTTGGGGTAACGCTTATTGTGGCGATTATCATTTCGGCCGTAAACGCCCTTACGTTGAGTCCTGCACTTTGTGCATTATTTCTGAAAAGCCACGAAGAAAAAGTAGGCAAGAAAAAAGGAAATTACCTGCAACGCTTTTTTGCGGCATTCAATCGCGGTTTTAAAGCGACCATTAATAAATACGGTAAATCCCTAAACTTTTTATACCGTCATAAATGGGTAACTGGTGCACTTTTAGTTGTTGCCGCTGTGGGAATCTGGTGGTCTTCTTCTCAGGTAAAGACTGGTTTTGTACCCGATGAAGACCGTGGCATTGTATTCCTGAATATACAGTTGCCAGCCGGTTCATCATTAGACCGTACCGAAGAAGTGAACAAGGCCGTTTATGCTAAAATTGCCGAAATTCCCGGGGTTCAACAAGGTTCTGTAGTAAGTGGACGTAGTTTTCTAGGAGGTTCAGGAAGTAACCAAAGTTTAGGTTTTATACGTCTGGATGACTGGGAAGATCGCGAGGCAGACTCGCTTTCTATCGAAGCGATTACGGCCAAGATGTTTGGGGTAGCGGCTCAGTTTCCGGGTGCACAGATTGTATTTTTCGCACCGCCCAGTATTCCCGGTTTTGGTTCTTCGGCAGGAGTTGAAGTAAACCTGCTTGACCGTTCCGGAGGAAGTTTTATTGAGTTGGACAAAGTGAATCAGGAATTTATAGGCAAGCTTTCGCAGCGCCCTGAAATTCAATACGCACAGTCTTCGTTTAACACCAATTACCCGCAGTATAAACTGGATGTGAATGTGCCCTTGGCGAAAGAAATGGGTGTACCTATTTCCAGTATTTTCAGCACACTGCAGGGTTATATCGGTGGAATATTTGCTGCTGACTTCTCCCGTTTTGGTAAACAATACCGGGTATACATACAGGCGCTTCCCAGAGACCGGGCCAACAAAGAGGACCTTAGCGAATTGTATGTGCGCACCGGTAGCGGCGAGATGACTCCCATTACGCAGTTTGTAAATCTGGACCGGGTTTATGGCCCGCAGTCGGTTACGCGTTTCAACCTGTTCAATTCAACAAAAGTAACTGCGGCTACCAATCCCGGTTACTCTTCAGGTGACGCGATTGCCGCTGTTGAAGAGGTAGCAAAAACCTTACCCGCAAACTACAGCACGGCTTATTCCGGTCTTACGCGAGAAGAGGTAAATGCAGGAGATCAGACCACGGTGATTTTTATACTTTCATTGGTCTTTGTGTACTTCCTGCTGGCAGCACAGTATGAAAGTTATTTGCTGCCACTAAGCATCATTTTCTCCCTGCCGTTTGGGGTATTTGGAGCCTATTTCACCACTCAGCTATTGGGCTTACAGAACAATATCTATTTTCAGATTGCACTCATAATGTTATTAGGTCTGCTGGCTAAAAATGCCATTCTGATCGTGGAGTTTGCCTTGCAGCGCAGGCGAGCCGGTGAATCTCTGGTAGATGCTGCCATTGACGGTGCAGAAGCCCGACTCAGACCTATTTTAATGACCTCATTTGCCTTTATTATGGGTCTCTTGCCTCTGGTTTTTGCCAGCGGAGTAGGTGCAGCCGGTAACCGATCAATTGGTACCGGGGCCGTGGGAGGTTTGCTGATAGGTACCTTAATCGGGGTGTTTGTAATCCCCGTACTATTCATGCTTTTTCAATGGTTGCAGGAAAAAATTTCTGGAGCTCCTGAACCTAAATCTGAAGAAACGCACTAACTATGAAACGATTTACAATTTATAGAGCCCTAATGTTAATTGGCGTGCCGTTGCTTTTGGCATCGTGTTTTGCAGCCAAAGAATACGAGCGTCCTGAGGCGGTTGTTGAAGATCTCAATTACCGAACTGATAATTTACCTATAGACAGCACCAATGTCGCTCTGATCAGCTGGGACGAGCTATTCTCAGACCCAATGTTGAAAAATTTAATCGCGGAAGGGCTGGAGGAAAACATCGATATCCGGGTGGCTCTTGAAAATATCAACGCGGCCGAAGCCTATTTCAAACAGGGTAAGCTGGCGTATTTTCCAACATTAAACGGAACCGCACAGTACACCCGGCAGGAATTGTCTTCAAACAGTCAGTTTGGGGGTCAGTTTTCAACGCTTGATGTGTATCAGGTTAGCGCGGGGCTCTCGTGGGAAGCAGATATCTGGGGGAAAATACGCAGCAATAAACGTGCGTTTGCTGCATCCTACTTACAATCGGTTGAAGCGCATCGAGCGGTAAAAACGCAGTTGATCGCTTCCATCGCATCGGCATACTTTCAGCTTTTGGCTCTGGATGAGCAGTTGCGGGTGACTCAGGCCACCATCGAAACGCGAAGCAGCAGTCTCGAGACGACCAAAGCGCTTAAAGAAGCCGGTAATGTTACCGAAGTAGGCGTAAAGCAAACCGAGGCTCAGTTGTACACGGCGCAAGCCCTTAATCTGGATATTCTAAAAGAAATACGACTGCAGGAGAACAGTCTTTCGATCTTGTTAGGCCGCGAACCCGGTCCCATCAACCGAAGTGAACTGGCAGCACAAACCATAAATACCCCGCTTAAAACCGGTGTACCTGCAGAACTCCTGAGCAACCGCCCTGATGTGCGCGCGGCAGAGTTTGGACTTATTAATGCTTTTGAGCTTACAAATGTCGCCCGAAGTAATTTTTACCCTTCCCTGACGCTTAATGCGACGGGAGGTTTTCAAAGTCTTGATTTCTCTAAACTTTTTGATACCACTTCACTGTTTGCAACCATTGTGGGTGGCCTTACCCAGCCTATTTTTAATGGAAGGCAAATACGCACGCAATACGAAGTCGCACAGGCACAGCAGGAACAGGCTAAACTCCAGTTTAGACAGGCCCTTCTAAATGCAACCCGTGAAGTATCAGATGCGTTGTACAGTTATGAGATCGCTACCGAAAAACTGGAAGTAAAGCAAAACGAGTTTGACGCCTATGAACTTGCTACCGGTTATTCCGAAGAATTATTAGATAATGGTCTGGCTAACTATCTCGAAGTATTAACAGCTCGTGAAAATGCGTTGAACTCCAGCTTAGACCTCATCAATACCCGCTACAGTCAATTACAGGCTATCGTAGACCTGTATACCGCGCTGGGCGGAGGCTGGTGATAAATCAAGGCGCCTTTTTCCCCTAAAAGCAATGCCTTTAAAGCCTGTAGCCAAGTGTTACAGGCTTTTCCTATAATTTATAAACCCTCACATCCCTCATTTGAAAAGCCACTTTACTTTAATTTTACCAGGATGTGTACGGATTTTTACTCAGTTGCGAATTATAATACCGGTTATCGCCGGTAACTTCCTCCCCCAGCCAGTCTGGTTTATCAAAATGCTGATCTGCAGTTTCGAGTTCTATTTCAGCCAGCACGAGGCCCTCATTGTCGCCATAAAACTCATCAACTTCATAGGTATGCTTACCGGCCTTTACATAATATCGCGTTTTATGTATGCTTCCGGGTTCACACAGTTTAAAAAGTTCGCGGGCTTCATCAACTGAAATTTCCTTCTCCCACTCAAAACGGGTGGTCCCGCCGGCATCTGAAGCTCCTTTTATGGTCAGAAAGGCCTGGTCACCCGTGATACGCACGCGTACCGCACGAGCCGGATTGCTGCTGAGATAGCCCTGCCTGATTTCGCTTTGCGAAAAAGCCTCTGCCTTAAAACCGGGGTTATTCACCAAAAATTTACGTTCGATTTCAAGCATCGCCATAGGCAAGTTCTTTTATTTTATCAGATTCAATTCGTGCATCGGGATAGGTGCTAACCGCAAGTTTTTTCATTGCGATTACCAGTGCTTCCGGCTTAATGCTTTGGTATTTCTTAAGCGGTCCTACCAGAAACCAATTAAAAACCTTAAAGGCTTTGATGGCCAGTTTCTCCGCGGTTCGTTTTTCCTCCCGTTCTGCAGCAAGCAATGCCGGTTCCAGAAAATAGGCTTCGGGAAGATTTAAAGCTAAAATATCGCGCTCCATTTCGCCCTTAACCTGATTGTAAAACACCCGGCTATCAGGATCTGCACCCAAAGCCGAGATCACGATAAACTTTGTGATTCCGTTTTCTTTACACAGCCTGGCCGCAGCTAGAGGAATACCATAATCTATGGCTTTATACTGCTCTTTATCTTCCGTTTTAGATTGGGTAGTGCCAATGCAGCAAAAAACTACATCTGCCTTAAAAATTTCCCGGTGCTTTTTAAGCTCAAAGAGATCTATAACCTGCTCCTCAAGCTTGGGATGCTCAATGCCCGACTTCCGCCGGTGAAAACTGATGAGTTTATCGTAAGCGGCGTCAGCGAGGATAGATTGTGCCAAAAGGTTACCGGTTACTCCGGTAATTCCTAAAATGATTGCTGTTTTTCCCAAACTAAATATTTTAGTCTAAAATACAACAAGCATGTCAAACCTCAACTTGTGCGTATTTTTGTAGCGCTATGGAAGAATTCCCCGCAGACCGAAAAATCATACACGTTGATATGGACGCGTTTTACGCCTCTGTAGAACAGCTTGACAACCCCGAGTTACGTGGCAAGCCTGTAGCCGTAGGTGGCGGTTCAGAGCGTGGCGTGGTGAGTGCAGCCAGTTATGAAGCACGCAAATTTGGCGTACGCAGTGCCATGGCGGGAGGTCTGGCGCGAAGGCTATGTCCTGATCTTATTTTTGTAAAAACCCGTTTTGACCGCTATCGCGAAATAAGCGCGCAAATACGGGAGATTTTTTATGAATATACAGATCTGGTTGAGCCCCTTTCTCTTGATGAAGCTTATCTGGATGTTACCGAAAACAAAAAAGGCAATCCCAGCGCCACGAAGATCGCCCGCGAAATCCGTAAAAAAATAAAAGAGAAAACGGGCCTGAATGCTTCCGCAGGAATTTCAATCAATAAGTTTATCGCTAAAGTGGCCAGCGATATCAACAAGCCTAACGGACAAAAAACCATTCCGCCGGAAGAAGTGATTTCGTTTTTAGAAGACCTGGATATCCGTAAATTTTACGGGGTAGGCAAGGTCACCGCAGAGAAGATGTACCAGCTGGGTATTTTTACCGGAGCTGATCTCAAGCAGAAGTCACAGGAATATCTGACACAACATTTTGGTAAGAGCGGAAACCATTACTACAATGTCGTACGCGGTATTCACCGCAGTCTGGTAAAACCCGATCGCATTCGGAAATCGCTGGGTGCCGAGCGTACCTTCAGTGAAAACATTTCCTCTGAAATTTTTATGCTCGAAAGGTTAAACAATATCGCCGAGGAAATTGAGCGACGGCTGAAAAAATCTGATGTGGCGGGTAAGACAATCACCTTAAAAATCAAGTACAGTGACTTTACCCTCAAAACCCGAAGCAAAACCCTACCCTATTTTGTACGTTCTAAAGATGTGATCTTAGAAACCGCTAAAGAGCTCCTGTTTCAGGAAAAAATGGAAAACAGCGTGCGCCTGCTGGGGATTACGCTGGCCAATTTAAACACGGAAGAACACAAACAGCCCGCTAAAAAGGATTCGGAAATCGCGGTACAGCTAAAATTTGAGTTCTAGAGCATAAAAAAAGCCCTTTTGACAGAATCAAAAGGGCCTTGATCGTATTTAAATGACCTTTTTAGGTTCCTTGTATTTCGCGTACTCTCAAGGTATTTACCATACCTTTCTCGCTGATAGGCATAGCCGCCAGGCTGATTACCATATCACCCACGTTTAAGTAACCACTATCGCGTGCAATACGGTTGATGTCACGCACAGTCTCATCTGTCGAAACAAATTTATCGTAGAAGAACGCTTTTACACCCCACAATAAATTCAACTGACTTAAGATAACCCGGTTTGAAGTAAAAACCAGAATGTGTGAACTGGGTCTCCATGCCGAAATTTGGAATGCAGTATAACCGGAGTTAGTAAGCGTTGTGATCGCTTTGGCATCTATTTCATTAGCCATAAGAGCGGCATGATAGCAAATCGCCTTGGTTATGTAACGACGTGTGCGAATGTGTGGCGGTGTATGCGGTACTTTAATGAGTTTAGAATCTTCAACCTTTTTACAGATCGAAGCCATACGCTCTATTACCTGCACCGGGTATTTACCTACCGAAGTCTCCCCGCTCAACATCACCGCGTCAGCACCGTCCATTACCGAGTTGGCAACGTCATTTACCTCTGCACGGGTTGGAGTAAGACTGTCTATCATCGTTTCCATCATCTGGGTGGCGATGATCAC
Organism: Leeuwenhoekiella nanhaiensis; assembly: GCF_002744755.1. GTDB lineage: Bacteria > Bacteroidota > Bacteroidia > Flavobacteriales > Flavobacteriaceae > Leeuwenhoekiella > Leeuwenhoekiella nanhaiensis. The sequence continues at coordinate 17,742 of NZ_KZ319287.1, forward strand.
AGGAATTCGGGCTTTTTTAGCTGAAAGCACCAATTCCTTCTGAATAAGAGGTACTTCTTCCGCTGGAATTTCAACTCCCAAATCCCCACGCGCTACCATCAAACCATCGCTATAAGCAACGATTTTCTCAATGTTTTTAACCGCTTCGGGCTTTTCGATTTTAGAAATAATAGGAATTTTATGCTCAGAATGTTCTTTGATCAGATCCTGAAGCTGAATCAAATCACCCTCGTGTCTTACGAAAGATAACGCGATCCAGTCTACTTTTTGGCTGATGGCGAAGATGGCATCTTCAATATCTTTTTCGGTCAATGCCGGAAGCGAAATATTGGTATTAGGCAGGTTTACCCCTTTTCTCGACTTAAGCGGACCTCCCTGAATAACTACAGTTTCCACTTCATTTTCATTATCGGTTTTTAAAACCTCAAAAATCAGCTTACCATCATCAAGCAGGATGCGCTCTCCTTTGTTTACGTCTCTTGGAAAATGCTGGTAATTCATATAGACACGCTCTTTGGTGCCTTCAAACTCTTCTTTTGTAGAAAAAATGATCTTATCGCCGGGCTCAACCACAACTTCGTCTTTCATCACACCAACCCGAAGTTTTGGTCCCTGTAAGTCTGCAAGAATTGCCGTGTTGTAGCCAAACTCTTCACTCAGGCTTCTGATCATCTGGATACGCTCTTTTACTGCATCGTAATCTGCGTGAGAAAAGTTGATACGGAAAACATCTACCCCTGCTTTTATCATATCGTGTAAAACTTCCCGTTTACTCGTAGCAGGGCCCAATGTGGCAACAATTTTAGTCTTTTTTGTGTCTGACATTATTCAAAAATTAAATTCTGTTTCGATTTTAAAGCGCTTACCTCTATTTGGTAAGCGGTTATAATATGGGGAATTCGGTTTAATTGCCCCAAAAGTTTTGTGCAAGGCGTGTGATCATCATCACTTTCTACCTTCAGCAGGAAATCAGCATTTTTTACCTCAGGAACCAGGTTGAAGGTTTTAGAATGCTCAGATTCTGCAAAAAGTCCGCTTTCTGCAAGCACCTGCGAATATCTTAATTTAAAATGATTTGAGATCAAGGTATAATTAAGATAATTTTTAGAATCCTCATACCTCATCGTCCCAAAGCTATACTTCAATTTTTTGGCATAAAAGTTCACATCGTCTGAACTTGCCAGTCGCAACCCCGCATATTTGTTTATCAAAAAGGCCAATCTATACTGTTCTAAAGAACAGTGAATTGCGATCAGATTGAAGTCAAAATCAAAAGCCTCGTCAAGCAAGAGTTTATAGGATCCCATAGGTATCTTCAAAGATAAGCCAACTGTGTTTCAATAAGAAGGCTTTTGCTTTATCAAACTGTAAACCTTCTTAATAAAAGGATTTAATTGAATTGTTGCAAATCTATTTTGTTCTGAAACACATAATACGCCCGTTTTGCCGCCTTTTCTTCAGCCTTTTTCTTTGAAGTTGCCCGTGCTTTAGCCACCTGCTTGCCATCTATACTCAGTTTTACTGAAAAATGACGAATGACATCCTGGCCAGAATCTTCATAGGTATTAAAATTGAATGATTTCTTTTCTTTCTGGCACCATTCAATCAAAAGGCTTTTATAGCTAATTACGCGGCCCTCCAGCTTTTCAATATCTACATACGGATCAATCACCCGGGTATTGATAAACTTTCGGGCATATTTATATCCCCGATCTTTATAAATAGCTCCCACCAGTGCTTCAAAAAGATTGCCGTGTATATTAACACCAAAGTTCTCTTTTGGAATTGCAGCCCGTATCAGATTAAGCAGTCCTAGATCGCGGCCCAGCTCATTCAGATGCTCTCTACTCACCACCTTAGAACGCATTTTAGTCAAATAGCCTTCATCCCCTCGACCTACCTCATCAAACAGATGCGCGGCGATAACGGCACCAAGCATCGCGTCTCCTAAAAACTCAAGCCGCTCGTAATTAAAGGGATGCCCTTTTTTGTTCTGAAGCCCTAAAGACCGATGCGTAAAGGCCTCTTCATAACATTTTAAATTCTTGGGCTTGAATCCGGTAATTTTTTGAATTAACCCAAAAAAATTCCCGTCCTTTTCAGAACGGGAAGTAAATATGTTGCGAATAGCACCCATAGGTGATTAATCGCTTAACTTTTTAAATAAGATACAAGCATTATGACCTCCAAAACCAAAAGTGTTGCTCATCGCCACATTAACCTCACGCTTTTGTGCATTGTTTAAGGTTAAATTAAGTGACCCGTCAATATTTTCATCAACTGTAGTATGATTAATTGTTGGAGGAACCAGACTGTGTTGCATTGCCAAAATAGAGGCGATGGCTTCGATAGCTCCTGCAGCTCCCAGTAAATGACCGGTCATTGACTTGGTTGAATTGATATTGATGTCTTTTGCGTGATCACCAAAAACTTTGGTAATCGCTTTTAGTTCTGCAACGTCTCCCAGAGGAGTTGAAGTACCGTGCGTGTTTATCGCATCTACTTCTTCGGGTTTTACGTTAGCATCGCGCAGGCAATTAAGCATTACACGCTCTACACCTATCCCGTCAGGATGTGGTGCAGTCATGTGATACGCGTCGCTAGACATTCCGCCGCCCACAACTTCTGCGTAAATTTTTGCGCCTCGTGCTTTTGCGTGCTCATATTCTTCAAGAATAAGAGCTCCTGCACCTTCACCTAAGACAAATCCGTCACGAGTTGCATCAAAAGGTCTTGATGCAGTCTCCGGACTGTCATTACGGGTGGAAAGGGCGTGCATCGCATTAAAACCGCCCATACCCGCTTTAGTAACTGCCGCCTCACTACCGCCGGTAACAATGATATCACAATGCCCTAAACGAATGTAGTTTAGCGCATCAATCATTGCATTGGCTGATGAAGCACAAGCTGAAACCGTGGTATAGTTAGGCCCCATAAAACCGTGCTTGATCGAGATATTACCGGGGGCGATATCTGCAATCATTTTAGGTATAAAAAACGGATTGAAACGCGGCGTGCCGTCACCTTCAGCGAAGTTGATCACCTCGTCTTGAAAAGTTTCCAGACCACCTATGCCGGCTCCCCAGATTACACCTATCCTAAATTTATCAACCTCATCAAGATTTATTCCGGCATCTGTTATTGCCTGATCTGAAGACACCAATGCGTATTGCGCAAAACGGTCCAGTTTTCGGGCTTCCTTTCTGTCGAAATATTCTAGAGGATCGAAATTTTTGAGCTCACAAGCGAATTTTGTTTTAAACTTCTCTGTATCAAAATACGTGATTGGCGCACAGCCACTCTTACCCGTACTCAATCCTTCCCAATACTCTTCAATATTGTTCCCGATTGGGGTAAGCGCACCTAGACCTGTTACAACGACTCGCTTTAACTCCATAAGGTAATTTGCTTTCTTCTTACTTTGCTTCTTCTATATAGGAAATAGCTTGACCTACAGTAGCTATATTTTCTGCCTGGTCGTCTGGAATCTGAATGTCAAATTCTTTTTCAAACTCCATAATTAGCTCAACTGTATCTAATGAGTCTGCTCCCAGGTCATTAGTGAAGCTTGCTTCAGCTACAACCTCGTTCTCATCAACGCCTAATTTATCTACGATGATGGCTTTTACTCTTGATGCAATGTCTGACATAATATTTAATTTTAAATTTTAATTAGGAGGCAAAAATAGCAAACTTTACCGTTTTACCACATTACCAGTCTAAAATGTGTCGTTAATTTAAGTATTTAGTTTTTAAGTATAGGCCAAAAGAGGCTTTTTAAACAAAATATTATCCGTTGTTTTGCAGCCTTACAACACTACATTTCTTATGAAACGAATTGTACTATTTGCCTCCGGAAGTGGCACAAACGCCCAGCGCATTATCGAATATTTTAAAGATCATACTGATATAGAAGTCGTTTTGGTACTTAGTAATAAGCCCAAAGCTCAGGTGCTGGAGCGCGCCACCAGACTAAAGGTTAGTGCGTTTAGTTTTAACCGAACGGCTTTTTACGACAGCAGTCAGGTTTTAGATTTACTCAAGCTCAACAAACCAGATCTTATTGTACTCGCGGGCTTTTTATGGCTGATGCCTGAATCTATCATAAAAGCTTTTTCCGGTAAAATCATCAACATTCACCCGGCATTGCTTCCGGCGTATGGTGGTAAAGGTATGTATGGCTCGCACGTTCACGAGGCTGTTGTTGCCGCAGGCGAAAAGGAATCGGGTATCACCATACACGAGGTCACCGAAGAATACGACAGGGGCAGCATCCTGTTTCAGGCTAAAACAGCACTCACAAAGGAAGAGACTCCGGTAAGCCTGGCAGCAAAGATTCACGAATTGGAATACGAGCATTTTCCGCAGGTGATCGAAACGTTTTTGAATAAATAGTGAAGATTTCCGTCGAAGCCTGTACTGAAGAATCGAAGTACACAGATAAAAGCGATTGCAGTAAGAGATTTCCGCCGAAGCCTGTGCTGAGGAATCGAAGTGCGGAAATGAAAAAAAGTTTTTAATGGGTAAGAAAGAAAAGTTTTACGTTGTTTGGCAAGGCAAAAAGCCGGGTATTTATACCACCTGGAAAGATTGCAAGGCTATGATAGACGGGTATGCCGGAGCTCAGTACAAATCGTTCTCCAGTTTTCCGGAAGCCAAAGCTGCCTACAACAAAGACTATAATGACGTAAAAGGAAGTTCGAAATCCAAAAAAGTACTTTCCGCCGCCGAAAAGGAAAAATATGGCGAACCTAATTTGTATTCCATCGCAGTAGACGCGGCCAGCTCAGGCAATCCCGGCAAAATGGAATACCGAGGGGTTGATACGCAGACCGGAAAACAGCTTTTTCATCAGGGTCCATTTATGCAGGGCACTAACAATATAGGTGAGTTTTTGGCACTGGTGCACGGGCTTGCCTACCTCAAGAAAAAAAACAGCGACCGTATTATTTATTCCGATTCCCGAATTGCAATAGGCTGGGTAAAAAAGAAGAAATGCAATACCAAGCTCACCGAAAATTCTAAAAACAAGGACGTTTACGATTTGGTACGCCGTGCAGAGCTTTGGCTTCAGAACAATACCTATAAAACGGTAATCGTAAAATGGGAAACTAAAGCCTGGGGTGAAATCCCGGCAGACTTTGGCCGTAAATAACCTGCTCAGAGTATCTTTTTGAGCCCTCAATCCCCACCAAACCTGTTGTTTTACAACGTATCAAGTTATTGACCTGGTCTTGAGGTAAGTTTAACGTCTATCTACCGACCATTGTTTACGAAAGCGCAAGCAAAACTGTATATTTGCAAAAAATTTTTTAATGCAAAAAATGGTAATTGTAGGCACCTGTGCCTTTGATGAGATCGAATCCCCTTTTGGTAAAACCGGAAAAATTCTGGGTGGTGCCGGTACCTTTATTGGTCTGGCCGCCTCAAATTTTGAAGTCGACCAGGCTATCGTGTCTGTTGTTGGTTCCGATTTTCCGCAGGAATATATTGATCTTCTAAAAAACAGAGGTATCAATATGGAAGGGCTTGAGGTAGTAAAAAACGGAAAAACTTTTTTCTGGAAAGGCCGCTATCATAACGACCTGAATTCACGAGATACCTTAATTACCGAACTCAATACGCTTGCAGATTTTAATCCCGTAGTGCCCGAAGGGTATCGCGATGCTGAAGTGGTGGTATTGGGTAATTTGCACCCACTGGTTCAGCTTTCGGTTTTAGAACAGATGAATCAAAAGCCTAAGCTTGCCATTCTGGACACCATGAATTTCTGGATGGACAGTGCTTTGGAAGATCTTAAAAAAGTAATTGCCCGAGTAGATGTGATTACCATAAATGATGAAGAAGCCCGTCAACTAAGCGGGGAATATTCTCTGGTTGTTGCAGCGCAAAAAATTTCGGCAATGGGCCCGCGCTATGTAGTGATCAAAAAAGGAGAGCACGGCGCTTTGTTATTTGAAGGCAAAAAAATCTTCTTTGCACCCGCTCTTCCCCTGGAGGAAGTTTTTGACCCTACCGGAGCAGGAGACACCTTTGCGGGTGGCTTTGCAGGCCATTTAGCCAGCAGCGGGGATTACTCATTTGAAAACATGAAACGTGCGATTATTTACGGCTCCAATCTGGCTTCGTTCTGTGTAGAAAAATTTGGTACAGAGCGCATGCAGCAGCTTAGGCCCGAAGAAATCGAGACACGCCTGCATAAATTTAAAGCCTTAACGCAATTTAATTTAGACCTATAAAAACCCGCGCCCTCTTCTTAACCGAAGGGGGCGCAAACATTACACTAAGCTATGAGTGACGCCATTAAGCATGAATGCGGAATTTCATTAATACGCCTCCTAAAACCTCTTGAGTATTACAAGGAAAAATACGGGACCGCATTTTATGGAGTAAATAAAATGTACCTGATGATGGAAAAGCAGCACAACCGCGGTCAGGACGGTGCCGGCTTTGCCAGCATAAAGCTCAATATGGCTCCGGGTGAGCGCTACATTAGCAGACAGCGCTCTGTTGCCCAGCAGCCCATACAGGATATTTTCGCTCAGATAAACACCCGTATCAACGAGGTGATGCGCGAAAACCCGGAATATGCAGAGGATGTTGCGCTACAGAAAAGACACGTCCCTTATATTGGCGAGTTACTTTTGGGTCACGTGCGCTACGGTACTTTCGGTAAAAACAGTGTTGAGAGTGTTCACCCGTTTTTAAGACAAAACAACTGGATGCACCGCAACCTTATTGTTGCCGGTAACTTTAATATGACCAATGTTTTTCAGCTTTTTAATAAGTTGGTAGAACTGGGTCAGCATCCAAAGGAAAAGGCAGATACCATCACCGTGATGGAAAAAATAGGTCACTTTCTGGATGACGCGGTTGCGAAAGTTTACAAAAAGCTCAAAAAGGAAGGCTATTCCAAATTTGAAGCCTCACCACAAATTGCAGAGCGTCTTAACGTCGCTAAAATCCTGAAGAAAGCCTCCAAAGACTGGGATGGTGGTTATGCAATGGCCGGTCTTCTGGGGCACGGAGATTCATTTGTATTGCGCGATCCTTCGGGGATACGTCCTGCCTATTACTATAAAGATGATGAAGTAGTAGTAATCGCCAGCGAGCGCCCCGTTATTCAAACGGTTTTCAATGCAAAATTTGAAGACGTGCACGAGCTTGATCCGGGTCACGCCATGATCATTAAAAAAAGTGGATCGACCTCTATTGAAAAAATTCAGGAGCCTCACGAGCGTAAAGCCTGCTCTTTTGAACGCATTTATTTCTCAAGAGGAAGCGATGCTGAGATTTATCAGGAACGAAAGGAACTGGGACGTTTGCTCATGCCCGAAGTTTTGAAGCACATTGACCACGATACACAAAACACAGTATTCAGCTATATACCTAACACCGCCGAAACTTCATTTTACGGTATGGTTGAGGCTGCACAGGCAGAGCTCGATAAGCAAAAGGCAGATGAGATTTTGTCGCGCAGAAATGAACTCGATAAAGCCGGACTCGAAGAAATTCTTTCTAAAAAACTACGCACCGAGAAGATTGCGATTAAAGATGTAAAACTGCGCACCTTCATAACCGAAGATAGTAGCCGAGATGATTTGGTTGCCCACGTCTATGATGTGACTTATGGTGTGGTTAAAGAAACTGATAATCTGGTTATCATTGACGACAGTATCGTACGCGGAACGACCTTAAAGAAGAGTATCATAAAGATGCTTTCTCGACTCAATCCAAAAAAGATTGTGGTGGTATCTTCTGCTCCGCAAATACGCTACCCGGATTGCTATGGTATTGATATGGCCAAGCTACAGGACTTTATTGCCTTTAGAGCCGCTGTTGACTTGCTTAAAGAAAACGGAAAAGAACACATTATTGATGACGTTTATCAAAAATGCCTGAGTCAGGTTGACTTTGAGGACAAAGAGGTGATCAATTATGTAAAAGAAGTGTATGAGCCCTTTACAGACGAGGAAATTTCTGAGAGGATCGCTCAATTGTTAAAAGACGAAACTATTAAACCCGAGGTAAGTGTTATTTATCAAAAAGTTGATAATCTGCACAAGGCATGTCCTAAAAACCTGGGAGACTGGTACTTTACAGGAGACTACCCAACTGCAGGAGGTAATCGCGTGGTAAACCGTGCTTTTATCAATTATGTAGAGGGAAATTTAAAAAGAGCGTATTAAAAGCACTCTTCAACTGATAATAACGCATTTGGTCTAAAAGTTTTGGTAGCTAGACCTTCATTGTAATACTTTAGTATCTGCCATAACATAAGTAGGTTAAGTTCATGGTAGATTTGGGGCAAAAAAGGTGGATTTCTTCCACCTTTTTTATTTGCACCAAATCGGCGTGGCGAGCTTACCACGACTGTATTTAGGATTAAAAGGCCCTTAAGAAAGCTCCTGAAAATCAAAAACACCAACACAAGGCAGCGAGCCGTTTCCCACTCCTGTAATTTTCCATCTTTTTTATTTGTACCAAATCGGGGTGGAGAGCTTAGCAAGACTGTATTTAGGATTATAAAGCCCATAAGAACCCTCTAGAAAACCAAAAGCCCCAGAACAAGGCAGCGAGCCGTTCCCCAATCCAGTGTTCTTCCTCCTTTTTTATTTGGCCCAAGTTGGGGTGGCGAGCAAATCGAAATCTTAATAAACTTCTTCAATTTTAACCGCAAAACAAATCTGAAACGAGAGCGAACCTTTACGGTATACCTTGATTTCTTTCTACTTGTATAAGTTATTCCCGATTTTAAAAATGCGTGAGGGATAGTAGCGGAAAGCCCGCAGCCCTCTTGAGGGGCGAGGAATTGCAGCGCATAGCCTGCCTTTACCGGCAGGCAGGCCCGACCTGAAAGGGCACGCCCTATAAAAAGAGACTTCACCAAAACTTTAATTTTGACATAAAAAAACCCGGTCATTCAACCGGGTTTTCCAAATCAGTTAGTTCTGATTATTTATTTTGAGCATAACGACTGGAAACTTCTTTCCAGTTGATTACATTAAAGAATGCTTCAACATACTCAGGTCTTTTGTTTTGATATTTTAGGTAATACGCATGCTCCCAAACATCAAGTCCAAGAATTGGAGTACCTCCACAGCCTACGCCCGGCATAAGTGGGTTATCCTGATTTGGAGTAGAGCATACTTCTACCTTTCCGCCTTCGTGAACACATAACCAGGCCCATCCTGAACCAAACTGTCCACCTGCGGCTGATGAAAATTTATCTTTAAACGCTTCAAATGAACCAAAAGCTGCGTTGATTGCATCTGCAAGTTCACCACTAGGCTCCCCACCGCCGTCTGGAGACATTACATCCCAGAACAGGCTGTGATTGTAAAAACCACCTCCATTGTTGCGTACTGCGCTATTTGACATATCCAGGTTGATCAGGATATTTTCAATGGTTTTACCTTCAAGGTCTGTACCTTCGATAGCAGCATTTAATTTGCTGGTATACCCGGCGTGGTGTTTATCGTGATGAATTTCCATAGTTTGAGCATCAATATGAGGCTCTAATGCGTCTTTTGCATATTTTAATTTCGGAAGTTGAAATGACATATGTATGATTTTTTCGTTAATATATAGTTCTAGCTCAAAGATAACAATAACAGGAGCGTATCGAAAGTTCACGATGTTATAATACTCTTAAGGTTTAGGCCCTTAGAGCCTGCAGGCTATATTTGGGTTGAGATGGCTGCAAGAATTAGTATCTTCATCCTATGGAAAATGAAGCAGCCTTTTTGATTTACAATGCTTCGGCAGGTGCCGGAAAAACATTTACGCTCGTTAAGAATTATCTGGTAATTCTGTTTAAAAGCCCCAATGAATTTAAGTACCGTCGTATTCTGGCCATCACCTTTACAAATAAGGCAGTAGCCGAAATGAAGACGCGTATCGTAGCAAGCCTTCAGGAATTTAGTGAAGATTCAATTCTTGAAAGTCCCACTCCGCTTCTACTGGCTGTTGAAGAAGAAACCGGTCTGGAGCGCCAGTTTATTCAACAGAAAGCAAAACGTTTCCTTAAAAATATCATTCAGGATTTTGCCTCTTTTGACGTGGTCACTATAGATACATTTACGCATCGCATCATTCGCACGTTTGCTTACGATTTAAAAATTCCACAAAACTTTGAAGTCGAACTCAATACTCAGGAGGTGCTTGAGCAGGCCGTAGACCGGCTTATTGATAAAACCGGGAATGATGAACAGATCACCAATATTCTTATTGACTACGCTCTTGAAAAAACCGATGATGATAAAAGCTGGGATATTACCCGCGACTTTTATGAAATCAGCAAACTGCTGCTTCGTGAAAACGACCTGAATTATCTAAAGCTGCTGGAGTCGAAAAGCCTGGAAGATTTTACAGCACTAAAGAAAAGCATCAAAAAAAGACTTAAAACCCTGGAAGAAAAAATAAGCAGCTCTGCACAAGCGATGCTTGATTTCTTCGCTCGTGAGGGCCTGGAAGACGCTCATTTTACGCGAAAATCCCTTCCTAATGCCCTGCACAAACTGGCATCTGGTGACCTCACTATAAACTTAAATACCAAGTGGGTTGAAAACCTGGGGACAGAGCCCTTATATACCAAAGCCCAAAAAGAACCTATTAAAGCTATTTTAGATGGAATAAGCGGTGAAATCGCTTCGCAGTTTGCCAGCATAAAATCTTACATTCTAAAGTATGGTCTAAATGCAGAAATCTACAAGAAAATTACCCAGCTTTCGGTTCTACAGGCCATTAATAAAGAAGTTCAACAAATAAAAGAGGAAAATAATCTTGTGCTGATTTCAGATTTTAATCAGCTTATTAACAGCCAGATTATCAATCAACCTACACCTTTTATTTATGAACGTTTGGGCGAACGCTACGAAAATTACTTTATTGACGAGTTTCAGGATACTTCTCGTTTGCAATGGCAAAATCTGGTTCCTCTGATTGATAATGCCCTAAGCACCTTTACGCAGGAAAAAAATTTAAACAGCCTGATGCTTGTGGGAGATCCCAAACAGGCTATTTACCGGTGGCGTGGTGGTGACGCCGACCAGTTTATTGCACTGGCCGGTGGAGTCAATCCTTTTCAGAATGAAAACAAAAAAGTTTTTAACCTGCCGCGTAATTACAGGAGCTATTCTGAAATCATCTCCTTTAATAACGCCCTGTTTACAGAGCTTGCTAAACTCTTTGAAAACCCCGACTACCAGACGATCTATCAAACCGGCAATGCCCAGGAAGTCAATTCACGCACAGGTGGCTTTGTTTCAATAACCTTTGTGGAAAGTGGTACAAAATCTGAGACAACTCCGCAGTATTTAGATCAGGTTGTCGCTACCATCACAAACTGTCTTGAAAACGGATTTCAACTTCGTGACCTGTGTATTTTGGTAAGACGCAATAGCGAAGGGGTCGAAATTGCTCAAAAGCTACAGGAGGAAAACATTCCTGTGATTTCAAGTGAAAGTTTATTGCTGTCTCAGTCGCCTGAGGTGGCTTTTATCACCAACGTATTACATTACATTGTAGAGCCTGCTTCCAATGCGATTGCAATTAAAATTCTAGATTATATCGCTGCAAACTATTATGATCTGGAAGACACCCACGGCTTCTATTCAAAATATATAAATCTAAAAGGACAAGATTTATTCAAAGACGCGCTGCCCGAAGATTTAAATTTTGATATGAACTTTTGCAGTTCTTTACCCTTATACGAATCTGCAGAATACATCGTAAGATCTTTCGGTCTTCAAAAACAGGGTGGCTCTTATATTCAATTCTTCCTGGATGCCATTTTCGACTTCTCTCAAAAGCACACCGGTGGTCTACCCGAATTTCTACATTGGTGGGAACTTAAAAAAGAGCGCCTGAGCATCAGCACACCTCCGGGAGCCGAAGCTGTTCAGATTATGACCATTCATAAATCAAAAGGTCTTGAATTTCCGGTAGTAATTTATCCTTTTGCAGATACTGCATTGTATCCCAATAACGCTGACAACTACAACTGGTACTTACCGGAAGAAACCGAATTTGAAGGTTTTGATGCATTACTTATAAATCAAAACGCAAAACTGAAAGATTTCAACAAGCAAACCGCCCGTTTGTATGACATTAGACGTAGCGAACAACAACTTGACAGCCTAAATATTTTATACGTTGCGCTGACCCGAAGCATCGAGCAATTACATATTATAAGTAGTACATCAAAAAACTCTGATTCCTTAAATACGTTTGCTGACTTGTTGTACAATTACGCCTCAGGACATTCTCAATTTGATCAGGAGAAATGCCGCTTAAGTTTGGGCTCTGCCAAACGTATTTCTAAGATTGAATATAAAGAAACTGATTCACAGCAATTGAGCTTAATTTCATCAGCCAAGGAAGACCATAACATTGCGATGGTGATTCAGGAGTTGAGGAATACAGAATCAGACAGAGCGGCAGCTGTAGATTATGGAAATGTTATGCATAATTTATTAGCAGAAATTATTGAGCCAAAAGATGTTGATCTGGTATTACGCAAAGCTCAAAGCAAAGGCATTATTACATCTGAAACACTTCCCAATTTAAAAATCCAAATTGAAGATTTAATAAATAAGGTGCAGCCGGAAGGCTATTTCAATACCAAAAATTTAATCCTGAACGAAAGAGATATTCAATTAGATCATCAGATTATAAGACCAGACCGCATTGAAATTAATGCCAATAAAGAAGTATTTCTGCTGGATTATAAAACGGGCCTCTCTAACGAAACACATCATCAGCAACTCGCTTTTTATGCAAAAAGTCTGGAAAAACTGGGCTATAAAGTAGTTAAGAAGGGACTTTATTATCTGAATAGCGATGCCAGATTGCTTTTAATTTAACACAGTGTTAATTGTTGTTCGGGCAAAATATCATTGAAAGGTAATAGAATTCCAAAAATTACATTTATCTCATTTTCAATAATTTAAATAGATTGTTGTATAAATAAAATATTTCATTTTAGAATTAAAATCAATTCTATTAATGCAAAGTGTGAGGTAAATGTTTAATAAAACTTTATCAAAAGCGGCTTTGCCGTGTTTTTTTAACAAACTACTTTTACCCTGAACTAACTATACTACTATGATTAAAAGAATTTTCTTACCCATTCTATTTTTTACAGCTCTTCTGGTTCCAGATCATTCATTTGGTCAAGATAAAAATAATCCCTGGTATATAAGTATTGGTGTTAATGCAGTAGACACCTACCCTGTAGATGAGGATAACAGACCTCTTACCGGAGGGTTTCTTAATGAAATGTACAATTTTGAAGATCACTGGAATATTATTCCATCTTTATCTACGATATACGTTGGGCATTACATAGGCAGTGGTTTTAGCCTCGGTGTTCGAGGTTCACTTAATAAAATAGATAAACTTGGTGATGTTTCGGTAGATGATCTTGCCTACTATGCAGTTGATGGAATGTTTACATACAGTTTCCGCGATGCAATAAATGGTGAAGGCGGCTGGTTTGACCCTTACCTGGGATTAGGTGGTGGTTATAACTTTGTAGGTGATCAACCTAGTTTTGGTACAGCAAATGGTACAGTCGGCTTAAAATTATGGTTAGGAGAATCTGTAAATCTAAATCTCTCTTCTACTTATAAACATGCATTCGAAGATAAATATGTAAAGCATATGCAGCATACTGCCGGTATTGGTTTTGTTTTTGGCGGAACGGATAGTGATGGTGATGGTATTTTCGATAAAGACGATGAATGTCCTGATACCCCAGGTCTTGAGGAATTTAATGGATGCCCAGATACGGATGGTGACGGTATAAAAGACAGCGAAGATGCCTGTCCTGAAGTTGCCGGTTTACCTGAGTTTAATGGATGTCCGGATACGGATGGTGATGGAATTGCTGATCCCAATGATGAATGCCCAAACACAGCCGGTATAGCAGCACTTAATGGTTGCCCTGATGCTGACGGTGATGGTGTTAAAGATTCTGAAGATGAATGTCCTAATGAGGCTGGTCCGGAAGAAAACAATGGCTGTCCTTATAAAGACCAAGACAATGATGGCGTTTTAGATAAAGACGACGAATGTCCTACTGTTCTTGGTACTGTTGCAAATAACGGTTGTCCTGAAGTTACTGTTGCTGTTCTGGAAGAAATTAATGTTCAGGTTAGAACGGTATTATTCGACTTAGATAAGGCAACCATCCGTAAGGAGTCTTATGAAACCCTGAACAGTGTAGCTGAAATTATGAAAGAGTATCCAAATACTCAGTTTTTAATTGAAGGGCACACCGATAGTCAGGGTTCTGATGCCTATAATATGAATCTTTCTAAGGAACGTGCTGCTTCAGTAAAAGAATATTTGGAGGGGCAAGGCTTACCTTCAAGCAGACTTTCGTCACAAGGTTTTGGAGAAACTAGACCGGTTGCAACTAATGCTACTGCTGCCGGAAGACAGAAAAACAGAAGGGTAGAAATATCTCTAATTGATTAAAACCCCTAAAAATATTGAGTAGTAAAGTCAATAGCAAATAGAATTTATTTAACACTCTTAACTGAATTTTATTAATTTTGGCTTTGCTGCTTAATTTTAACAAATTACATTTGCTTCGATTAACACTTAATTTTTACTTACTTAACATGAAAACTCTTACTAAATTATTTCTTTTTGCGGCTTTTACTCTGGCGAGTTTAAGTACTGCAAATGCGCAAGACAAGAACAATCCTTGGGGTGTTCGTATTGGGGTTAATGCTGTGGATACTTATCCCGTAAGCCCTGATAACAGACCATTCACCGGAGGATTCATTAATGAATTCTTTAACCAAAGAGATCACTGGAATATTCTTCCTTCTGTTTCTACCTTATATGTAGGTCGTTACATTGGTGGAGGTTTCGCTCTTGGTGTACAAGGTTCTATCAATAAAATTGACAAGTTAGGAGATGCTCCGGCTGATGACTTAGCTTATTACGCTATTGATGGTATGTTCAGCTACAGCCTACGTGACCTAATCAATGGTGAAGGTGGTTGGTTTGATCCTTACCTGGGTGCAGGTGGTGGTTATGTATTTGTTGGTGATATGCCAAGCCACGGTACTGCTAACGGTACTTTAGGTATCAAATTTTGGTTGAGCGACAACATTAACCTTGATTTCTCTTCAACCTATAAGCACGCATTTGAAGATCGCTATACAAAACACATGCAGCACGTAGTTGGTGTAGGTTTCGTATTTGGCGGAACTGATACTGACGGTGATGGTATCTATGACAAAGATGATGAGTGTCCTGAAACTCCAGGTTTAGCTGAGTTTAACGGATGTCCTGATACTGACGGTGATGGTATCAAAGACTCTGAAGATGCTTGCCCTGAAGTTGCTGGTCTTCCAGAATTTAACGGATGTCCTGATACTGACGGTGACGGAATCCCTGATAATGAAGATGCTTGTCCAGATGTTGCTGGTCCTGCTGCTACTAACGGATGCCCTGATGCTGATGGTGATGGCGTAATTGATTCTGAAGATGAGTGTCCTAACGAAGCTGGTCCTGCTGCTAACAACGGATGTCCTTACGCTGACAGAGATGGTGATGGTGTTCTTGATAAAGATGATAAATGTCCAGATGTTGCTGGTACTGCAGATAACGACGGATGTCCTGGTGTAGATGCTAGCGTTCTTGAAACTCTTAATGGTGAGGCTGGTCGTATCTTATTTGATACAGACAAAGCAACTATCAGAAGAAGTTCTTATGAGACTCTTGATCGTATTGCTGATATCGTGAAGCAATATCCTAACGCTCAATTTGAAGTTGAAGGTCACGCTGACAGCCGTGCAAGTAACGCATACAACATGGATCTTTCTGAAAGAAGAGCTCAATCTGTTGTAGATTACTTAACCAGCAAAGAAGGTGTTAATGGTAGTCAATTGACCATTAAAGCTTACGGTGAAGAGCAGCCTATCGCTCCTAACACTACAGCTGCTGGTATGCAACTTAACAGACGTGTAAAGCTTACCTTAAAGTAAGAAGCATTCAGATGTGAAATCTGATTAATAAATACGGAAAACGCCCTGATTCATCGGGGCGTTTTTTATTTTAGACCTATGACAACATTTATAGACGAGGTAATTGCAGACATTTTGAGTAAACACGCTCAAAACCTTGTGAATACAGTTATCGTTCTACCTTCAAAGCGGGCAGGCGCGTTCTTCAACAAACGACTTCGCGCACAACTTGAAGGAAGCTTTACATTTCTACCTAAAACCCTGAGTATTGAAGAGCTTATTGAAGATGTATCTGGGTTGACTGCTGCTTCATCGACGCAACTTCAGGTTGAACTGTATCAAATTTATCTGCAGGAATGTACCGAAACAGAACCCGATAGCTTTTTAAGCTTTCTGGGCTGGGCCCAAATTTTAATTGGGGATTTTAATGAGATAGACCGTCACCTTATTTCTCAGGAATCCTTTTTCGATTATCTGAGCGCGGTTAAAGAATTAAATCAATGGTCTGCTGATCAACCAACAGAGCTAATTTCTAATTATCTGAAATTTTGGAGATCAGTTAAGCAATACTACACGGCTTTTGCTGAGCATCTAAAAAGCAAGGGCATGGGCTATCAGGGTATGCTTTATCGGGAATCGGTATCAAACCTCGATTCGTATCTCGATAATACAAATAACACGTACATTTTTTGTGGTTTTAATGCCTTAAACCGGGCTGAGCAGCACTTAATAAAATCGTTTCTAGAAAGACGGGATACGCATATTTACTGGGATTTAGATCCTTATTTTACAGAAGACCAAAGCCATATCACTTCGCGCTTTATCAGTCAGTACCTTCATGAGTGGTCAGAATTGAAGGAAAAGAGCACCGTTTTTCCAAAAGCGAAGAGCAATTTTAATACTCCAAAAAACATAACAGCTACCGGAATTGCTCAAAATATTGGCCAGGTTAAATACGTGGGTCAAATTTTAGAAGGTTTTGCTCCCGAAGAGCTCAATGATACTGCGATCATCCTTGGAGATGAGAATCTACTCCTGCCTTTACTCAATTCACTTCCACCGCAGGTGAATGCAGTAAATGTAACCATGGGACTTGCTCTCAATCAAATTACTCAAGCTGCTTTTTTTGAGACGTGGTTTCAACTTCAAATTAACAAACGCGGATCTGAATACTATTATAAAGATGTTCTTTCACTTCTGGACCAGCCTTATACAATAGCGTTATTAGGTTCCACCCGTTCAAAGCTTAAAGCAAAAATTACCTCAGAAAATCTGATTTATGTAACTCCCCAGGAATTAATTAATAATACTGATGCCATTAATTTGCTTTTTGAAGACTGGCAGGATTCAACAGATACAGCTCTGGCAAGATCGTTAAAACTGATTTCGCTTCTAAAGGAGCAGATGCAAAATGAGCAAAAATGGCTCGAACTTGAGTTTCTGGCTGCTTTTGAACGACTCTTTAATCAATTAAGTGATCTTAACGCGCAATACCCCTATTTCAATTCGGTTAAGACGCTCAGACAATTTTACCGTGACCTGCTTCAAAAGGAAACACTTGATTTTAAAGGAGACCCCTATCAGGGGCTTCAAATTATGGGAGTTTTGGAGTCTCGCGTGATTGATTTTAAACACATAATCATCACTTCACTTAATGAAGGCACGCTCCCGTCGGGAAAAAGTCAGAACAGTTTTATTCCTTTCGATCTCAAAATCGAATACAACCTGCCCACCTACCGGGAGAAAGATGCTATTTACGCCTATCACTTTTTTAGATTGCTGCAGCGCGCCGAAACAGCACATTTACTTTTCAACAACGAAGCTTCCGGACTTAATAGTGGCGAAAAGAGTCGCTTTTTATTACAACTTGCGACAGATTCTAATGCGCAATACCGGTATTCTGAAACTACAGCTTCCGCTTCCGTAAAAATTAAACCCTCAGAACTCAAAACAGTCTTAAAAACTCCGCAGCTTATTGAGAGTCTGAAAAAACATGCACAATCCGGTTTTTCGCCATCGGCGCTTACCACCTACATCAGAAACCCAATCGATTTTTATTATAAGTACGTACTGGGGATTGAAGAGCTTGAAGAGGTAGAAGACACGATTGCCCATAATACGCTGGGTACGGTAGTACACGAAAGCTTAGAACAGCTCTATAAGCCTTACCTGAATGAGATACTTTCACCAGCTATTCTCAAAACCCTTTTAAAACAATGCGATGCCGAAGTATCCCATCAATTTGAGCTTTGTTATAATATAGGAAACATAAAAACCGGTAAAAACCTCATCATTTTTAATGTTGCCAAGCAATTTGTTCGCAATTTTTTACAGACCGAACTTAAACAAATCGAAGCCGGCTCAGAAGTTCTGATTACGGGACTTGAACTTAAGTTTGAAACTCAGATCAGACCAGATGTAAAATTAAAAGGTACGGTAGACCGAATGGATCGTGTAAATGGCACATTACGCATTCTCGACTACAAAACAGGTAGGGTTGAAGCCGGTGAGCTGGTCATTAAAGACTGGGAAACCCTAATTAGCGATTATAAGAAACAATCCAAGGCTTTTCAGGTATTGTGCTATGCGTTAATGCTAGCAAGAGAAAAAGGCATTCCTGAGCAGGCTGAGGCGGGTATTATTTCATTTAAAAATCTAGGAAGGGGCTTTCTCAAACTCAGTGAATCTAAAGAAACCTTGATTACCCCAGAACTGCTGGCTACTTTTGAAACCTACTTAAACAAGCTTATTGATGAAATTCTGGATATAAACATTCCGTTTACGGAAAAAGAGGTCTAAAACATTAAATCTTTAAGGTTGTCTTTATACCCGCGGCTCACATGAACTACAGTTCCGTTTTGGAGTGTCACATCATAGGATTTTCCGTATTTATGAATCTCTTTTACCTTTTTAATATTTATCATAGAAGAACGATGTACCCGAATAAAATGTTTCGGATCTAATTTTTCATCTAAAATGGAAATGCCGTAGTTACTTAAGAAATTATCGCTTTCCGTATGAAGCTTAGAATAATCACCATAAGCTTCAATCCAATAAATGGTGTCAAGTTCTATCGCAATAAGCTTTTTATTATGCTGAACCAAAATACGCTCAGGGTATGTGGTTCTATTCAACATCAGGCTTTCGGCCAGTGGAGCTACCGAATTAGTCTCCTGAGATGCAGGGAGACGTTCCACGGCTTTTTTAAAGCGCTCTTTAGTGTAGGGTTTCAACAAATAGTCAACTGCGTGCACCTCAAATGCCTGTAAAGCGTAGGCATCATAGGCGGTTGAGAAGATAATCTGCGGTATTTCATCTAAACGCGTAAGCACATCAAATCCCGTAAGTCCAGGCATTTGAATATCCAAAAAAACCAAATCGGGTTTAAATTCATTGATTACACGTACCGCATCTACGCCATTATTGGCTTCGGCGAGTAAAATCAAATCGGGGTAATCTTCGAGATATTCCCGAATTAGAGACCTTCCGGCACGCTCGTCATCTACAATAATTACTTTTTTCATTTTAATCAGATTGCAAATGCCACTTTAGTTCCCCGGGGTTGATTGTCTGAAATATGCAAAGAGCTGTGGTACATTTTCTCTAAACGCAAGTTGGTGTTGGTAAGTCCAACGCCTTTATCAAATAGCAGGGATTTGTCTGCGATACCTACACCGGTATCAGCCACCTCAAAATAAAGTTTATTTTCCTCTTTATAAATTTTAATCCTGATTTCTCCACCTTCCACAAGATCTGCCAGGCCGTGTTTCAGGCTATTTTCAACAAGAGGCTGAAGCAACATAGGCGGGATCTTCACATCGTACAGTGCTTGAGGAACTTCTATTTTGACAGTAAGTCGGTTTTCAAAACGCGCCTTTTCCAAGTCGAGATACGATTTTACAAAATCAAGCTCTTCCCGAAGCGGCACGAGTTCTTCTTTTGAAGCCTTAAGCTGATACCTGAATAAGTCAGAAAGCTGGGCTATCATCATACGGGTTTTTTCATTTTCGGGAGGAAGCGATGCATTGATTGTGTTAAACACATTGTATAAAAAATGCGGATTTAACTGAGCTTTTATAGCCGAGAGTTCGCTTTTTAGAGCAGCCTGTCGCAGTTCTGCTTCCAGCTTCAATTTACGCTGGTTTTCAACAAAATAGCGGTAACCAAAAATACAACCAAACTGAACCATCAGGAAAAGGGAGGGAATATACCAGTCCCAAATTTCTCCCGTACCTACCAGTCTTCCCATTTTATTGTAATCCAGATAAATATACCGCAGCTCACGAATGAAATAGGTGAATATCAGAATTAGAAAAAATGTCACTATGAGCTGTACGAGCATCCTTTTTCTTTTTAAAGAATAAACGCCAATGCTATAAATCACCAGGGATTCAATGAGGTAACAGCTGTACTGCATACCCGCTGTATACCAATAGCTACTAAAACTAAAAACTCCGTCAAGATTGCCATTGCCATTGTATCTTAAAACCACATAATACAAAACCGAAAAAAAGAGGTAAAGGCTCAAAATGGCCACTAGTTCCAAGGGAGAAATGCCCAATACGTGTTTCCGTGTCCAGTTCATATTCTAGTATTTAGGGCATTAGAAGGCCTCTCGTTTAATGTAAAATCAGCCAAAGGATTAAAATACATTAATTCTATAAGTTAAGTTATATTTCAAAAACCCACCACGTCTCCCCGGTTTTCGGTTCAAAAGAGAGTTTTAATAAACCTTCCAAAGTTTGCACCAAATAGTTGCCCTTTACATTAAGTGTTTTACCATTTTGCCAGGCTGAAATTTTTCCGGAATCATACCTTACAATCAGATTATTAGAGAATACTAGTGAAAGATTATAGGTTCCCGGGTTTAGATCTGATTTGGTAATTGTTTTTTTAACCGCAACAGGCTTTGCAGCCATTGCAGCATCAAGCGCTTCAGGATTTGCATACGTTTTACCATTATAGGTGACTTCCTCGCTTTTCCGGGTTTCATACCAGGCATTTCTACGCTGTTGTTCTGCTTCCGGTAAAATGAAAAGCTCAAGTCGGCCACCGTCGCTTTTTACGATCTCGGGACCATCTTTCCAGGGTAGTTCAATCTCCACAGTGTAATCGCCTGTGACATC
Source organism: Leeuwenhoekiella nanhaiensis (assembly GCF_002744755.1). GTDB lineage: Bacteria > Bacteroidota > Bacteroidia > Flavobacteriales > Flavobacteriaceae > Leeuwenhoekiella > Leeuwenhoekiella nanhaiensis. The sequence goes on from NZ_KZ319287.1 coordinate 38,854, forward strand.
AAAGGCATCATCTTTAGAAATAGGGCGCCGGTTTCCTTCTGCATCTATCAGCGTTATCGAAACATTAGACGGATAATTATAGGTAATCTGGTCGTTCTTCTTGATTAGGGCAAAATAATCCTGACCATGACCTATCAAACCAGATAAAAGTAAAAAAAGAGTAGCTATACTTTTCATAACTGTAGTTTTTTGATTCAATCAAAGCTAGATACTTCAGGATCTCTTCTCCAATACTATTCGCCGAGTGGTTCTATAACCCGCTAAATTGACCCCTCCCATTCAACCCGTTAAAAGACCGGTTATCGGAAACTGATTTTTTACACTTCTAATTACAGTCACCTTTGTCCAAAACAATCGAGATATGAAGTATTTAAAAGTCATTACAATTCTATTCTTACTGATAGGAAATTTTACAGGCTACTCTCAGGACTATACCATTACGGCCAGGGTTGTAGATCAGCAGGCACAGGCAATTCCGTATGCTACGGTTACCTTATCTCGATTAAGCGATAGCTTACTTATTAAAACCGGAATCACCAATGAAGCCGGATATTTTCAGCTTAAAAATGTGAGAAACGCTGATTACCTGCTTCGGGTTTCTTATATAGGATTACAGGCATTTACTACTCAAATAAACAATCTGAACGCTGATTTAGATTTAGAAACGCTTGTCTTGGCACCTGCAACAGAAGCGCTTGATGAGGTAAAACTGATTTCAAAAAAACCATTGGTACAGGTTCTTGCAGATAAAACGGTTTTTAATGTTGAAAGCAGTCTTACAGCAACCGGAAGCAACTCCTGGGAACTTTTAAGAATGGCTCCGGGCCTAATCATTGATAACAATGGCGGGATTATTCTTGAAGGTAAAACCGGTGTACAATTTTACTTTGACGGTAAACCTTCTCAATTGAGTGGAGATGACCTTAAAATGTATTTAGAAAGCCTGCAGAGCAATAGTATCTCGAGTATTGAAATCATCACACAACCTTCCTCTAAATACGATGCCGCGGGCAGTGCAGGCATCATCAACATTATTTTTAAGAAAGATAAAAATCTGGGCACAAATGCTTCAGTATCCGGGTCTTTTACCTACGGAGATCGCGCACGTTACAGCAGTTCGGCCTTATTTAATAATCGCAATAAAACCGGAAATCTGTATGGTAATTACAGCAACGGTTTTGGCGATTATGTTAGTTTTCTATACCTCTTTCGCACACAAAACAACACGCAATTTGACGCGCGTACCGAAACGATTTATAACTATAATAACAACAATCTCAGATTGGGCTATGACTGGTTTATAAATTCAAAAAACACCTTAGGTATTCTTGTTAACGGCAATACTGCAAATACATTTACAAATAATGATTCCCGAACCCCAATCAGAGATCTGAATTCAGCAAGCAATGACAGTATTCTAATCGCTCAAAACCGAAACCAAAGCAAGACCACAAATTACAATGCAAACCTCAATTATAAATATCAAGATACGCTGGGAACTCTTCTAAATATTGATGCAGATTACGGAAACTATGAAAATACACGAGACGCCTTTCAACCCAACTTTTACTTTGACCCCTCTGAAAGCAATATTCTCAATCAATCGATCACGCGACAACTCACACCAAAAAATATCGAAATAGCATCCTTTAAAACCGATTATGAGCAAAATCTGGCCGGTGGAGTTGCTGCAACAGGATTTAAGATTTCAAGAGTTGAAACTGATAATATTTTTGACTTTTTCGATAAAATCAACGGTCAATTTATTCTTAATCAAGAGCAAAGCAATACGTTTTCCTATACTGAAATTATACGCGCCGCCTATATCAATTACAATCGCCGGTGGGAAAAATGGAACCTGCGGTTGGGCTTAAGGGTTGAAAACACCCGTTCTGACGGAAAACTTGAAAGCGCTCAAAATAATGTAAACAACCGGGTAAAACGGAATTATACCAATTGGTTTCCAAGCGGTGGACTGACCTATCAATTCAATTCTAAAAATCAATTTGCCATTACGTACAGTAAACGCATTCAAAGACCTGATTATGCCTCGCTCAATCCTTTTGAATATAAAATAGACGAACTTTCTTCAAGCCGCGGTAATCCGTTTCTGCAACCTCAATACACAGATAACCTCAAGCTGAGCCATACCCATAACTATACCTTGACCACGGCTCTAAGCTACAGCTATGTGACCGATTTCTTTGCCCAGGTCACCCAGGCAGATGGGGAGAATAAAAATTTCATAAGTCCGCAAAACATTGCCAATCAAGAGGTCATTAATCTGAGTATTTCCTATCCTAAAAAAATCAAAGACTGGTGGAATCTGTATTTAAGTCTCAATGCCTACACCAGCAGTTATAAAGCTACCAATGAAGATTTTGTCTCCATTAATCAGGAAACTTTAAGCCTTTATGCTCAAAATACATTTAACCTGCCTGCCGACATTCAGATGGAAGTGAGTGGCTGGTACAGTTCACCTTCTGTCTGGGCTGGCACGTATAATACAAGATCTTTAGGCTCTTTAAATGTGGCTTTTCAGAAAAAGTTTTTAAATGAAAACCTCAACGCCAGACTGGCTTTTAATGATATTTTATACACTTCACCCTGGCAGGGAACCACGCGATACGGAGTGGTTTTCATAGAAGGTCGTGGGGGTAGTGACAGTCGTACCGTGACTTTTAGTCTCAATTATAAGTTTGGCAATCAAAATGTAAAAAATGCGCGTAAGCGGGATACGGGGCTTGATGAAGAAGCCGCGCGGGTTTCAAACTAGATCGTGTAACAATTTGTACCAAAGTATCACTTATAGGTATAAATCTAATAGAATCTGAAAAATGGAAACACAACCTAACAACCTGAATACACTAAAAATCCTTTTTATAGTCAAAGCGGTTCTAAATCTTCTCGCTGCACTTTTCTTTGCCGGCTATGGCTTCTTTGTCAATATGATTTTAACTGATGTGGCTCACGGGCCGCACGATACGCCTTTTGATGTGACAACATTTGTTGGTGTTATATCAGGAGTGGGCTTTGCATCCTTTTTGATTCTGGCAATTCTTACTTTTCTCGCAGGTAAATATCTGGGTGAAACCCGAAATCACACCTTTATTCTGGTGGTTTCAATACTCAATTTCTTTACCGGAATTCTGGGCATACTTCTCGGTATTTTTACACTCATTGAGATCAATAAACCCCACGTCAAACCTATGTTTGAAACTAAATAAACTCATAACGTTTTACTGGTTGAATCTAAAAGCCCCCTGTAATCACAGGGGGCTTTCTATTTAAATTGAAAATTTAAAAAACCATTCCGATTCAATTTTTAACCTCCCCAGCGTAAAAAATAATCTTCGGCGTCTGGGAAGTATAGCTTCTGTTTGATTTAAACATTCTTCTTCAGCACTGAAGGCTGAATAACTCGGAAAACCACAATACGCTAACAGCGCATCAATGATTTCTATTTGGGGTATCCGCAGTTCCCTTTGATTTTGCTTCAATGCTGTATTGTAGTAATTCAAAAGACTTTTTTCTCCGAAGGCAAAACCCGTTCGGTTCTCTACTTCTATTGATAATCTGGCGGCAAGCCGTGATTTTGATGGTTTTACATAACCTCTTTTTTCTTCCTGATTTCTCGCTTTTTCAAAGGCAAAACAAATCAATCTGCTGTGACTCATATCCTGATAGTATTAGTTATGCGCTTCAGCACATTGGGAAATCACACAGCTGTTTTTCTGAAAACTTTCCGAAGCTTTTCCATAGAATTTCTCACTTCTCCTGGCAAGGCTCCTTTCATTTGTCCCGGTAATCGTCACAGCTGCGAACTATCAGGGATTAGCACAACTGTGATTTAAAAGTGTACCAGACTGTAGGATCAGAACACCATTGAGAAGTACATGTTCTGATAACTACAGTCTCCTCTTCTCAAAAACCGGCGTTCTGCCGGAATCAGATTACTGAGTAAACACCTCGGACAGCCCTGATCATGTCCCAACATAAACAGTACAAAATGAAAAAATCAGTTTTTGCCATCCTTACGGTTTTCCTCATTCTCAGCACATTTGGGTGCAATCCGGAAAAACTTGAAGAAGAAATCGCTATACCTCAGGCGTGTTGTGGGGAAGATCCTGTAGATCCTCCGCCACCGCCTCCTCCATCAAATGACACGATTCAGAAGAATTAGAGAATTAAAATAAAACCTATTTTAGGGGGATGAAATCAAATTGCTTTTCATCCCCTTTTTTAATGTTGGTACTACTGATCACAATGGGTGTTCAGGCTCAAAAACCTGTAGAAAAGCCTATAGACAGTGCGCTTTATTTTTATGAGATTATTGTAAACCCTGATGACGCCCAAAGCTTTAGAAAAGCTGAGGACTACTATACCGGAATGTACGAGCAAAGTATGGCCAGGTCTGACTATAAAAAGGCTGCTATGTACCTGGAGCTGATTGGGTTTGGTAAAAATCAAATTGGAGATTACACCGCAAGCGAATTCAATCTCGTAAAATCTTTGGAACTGATCGAACCCTATACTGATACTGAAGCGATTGACCTGAAATTACGCCTATACAACCTTTTGGGAGTACTATATAAAAATTTGAATAATTACCCCAAAAGTCTGGAGTACTATCAAAAAAGTCTTGCTTTTGCTAATAGTACCAAAGATAGCATCAGCTTTTTTTTACGTGTAGGCAATGTACTCCGTGAAGAAGGTGAGTTTGAGCGCGCTATTGACACTTTAAAGTATGCCCTCAAGCTGACTCAGAAAAATGAACTTGAAGTACTCAAGAGTTATATATTAGACAACCTGGGCTATACACAACTTACAAATGGAGATGATTCAGGAATTTATAATCTGAATAAATCGGTTGATATTCGTAAAAAATTGGGAAATACGACAGCTTTATTTTCAAGTTACAGGCACCTAACCCAATATTATATTCAAATTGATGATACTTTGAATGCCCTCAAATATGTGCAAAAAGCTTTATCATTAACCCCAAATATAAAAGACCCAACCTTTGAACTAGAAGCCCTTAGTCTTCTGGCACAATTAGATGATGACCCACGCATCAAACGATATAACTTTTTAAACGACAGCATAAAAGAGGCCAATTTAGCAAAGCAAAATAAATACGCTGCCTTAAAATATGATGTTGCCCGCGAACAACGCCAGACCAAACTGGCCCTCGATGAACGCGATCGTCAAAAGCGGTTAAAAACCATTTATGTCCTGGCATTGTTACTGGGAGTTCTGGTGGTAATGGGATTCAGTATTTTTCTTCATTTAAAACGAAAACAAAAACAGCTGGAGGTTATACGTAAAACAGAGGCGAGTATTTCAAAAAAAGTTCACGATGGCCTGGCTAACGATACGTTTCAGGTAATTTCTGAACTGCAAAATCTTGAAAACATTCCCGATCATATCTTAAATAAACTGGACAAAATCTATCTGGAAACCCGCGACATTTCTAAAAATCACAGTCCGTTGATTGACGGTACCAATTTCAAAGATCAGCTGGTCAGCAGACTCAATTCGTATAAATCAGAAAACTTCAGTGTTATTATCCGCAACCTCAACGGTATTAATTGGGAAAAATTTAGCAGAAATAAAAAAGATGCAATTTATATGGTTTTGGGAGAATTGATGACCAATACCCGAAAACACAGTCAGGCCAGCGTTGCTCTGGTTTCTTTTGAGCAAAAAGGCAAAAAATTAGCCATTACATTCAAAGATAACGGGTTAGGAAACGAAATAAAAAAAGGAAATGGTATCCAAAATATGGAATTCCGTATTTTTTCATTAAATGGAACCATTAGCTTTGAGCCAGAGTCCGGTAAAGGTCTTAAAGTTCAAATACTGGTGTAATATGTTTAAAAAAGTTTTAATCGCCGAAGATTTGGGTTGGAATACCCAGAGAATTGAGCAACAACTCCTTGAAACAGGAGCTGAAGAAATTGTTATTGCAGAATACTGCGACGATGCCTATGTGAAATATGTTAGAGCTATTAAGGATGATGCACCGTTTGATTTACTAGTCGCTGACCTCTCATTTAAACAAGACCATAGGGAACAAAAGCTAAATAGCGGTGATGAGCTTATCGCAGCCATACGTGGGCTTCATAGACCTCTAAAAATAATTGTTTTTTCGATGGAAGAGCGCCTGCAACGCATACGCATGCTTTTTGACGAACAAAAGATTGATGCCTATGTGTTTAAAAGCCGCCGAAGCCTTGAAGATATGGCCGAAGCTTTAACTGCAGTTGCTCAACACAAACGCTATATCTCTCCGCAGGTCGCAGCAGCCTTAGGCAGCCAGAAAAATCTGGATATTGAAGAATACGATATTCTTTTATTGGAAGAAATCGCTAAAGGCCGTTCTAATCGCGAAATAAGCGAGCGTTTCAAAGCGCTTACTATCAAACCGCACGGCATCAGCTCTATCGAAAAACGCCTAAGCAAGTTGCGCATTGATTTTAAAGCTTCTAATGCCACCCAGCTTATCGCTGTTGTAAAAGATTTAGGTCTTATTTAAAACTAAGTTTTTTACCATAAAAAAACCCGAAACATTTAATGCATCGGGTTTTGACTAGGTGGAGAAGATCGGGCTCGAACCGACGACCTTTTGACTGCCAGTCAAACGCTCTAGCCAACTGAGCTACATCCCCATTTTGTTACGCCAGCGTCTGCCCGCGGCGGTTTTCAGATATTTTTCACGCTTACGTGCTTCAATCTGCGTTTCTTTCCCTCAGAATAAATAATCTTCCAAGGTCTAAACGGTTTTGTAGAAGTTACATTTCCTCGGTTATGTTGTTCCAACCGGGAATTTAAATCTTGAGTGAAACCTACATAATTCCTTCCGCAACTTAAACTCTCCAATATATAAACAAAATACATTGCCAGTCAAATATCACGCTACCCGCCCGTACCGAAAAGGTACGTTCGGGCGGGTAGCCAACTGAGCGACATCCCCGTTTAGTGGCGCAAATATAATTAAAGTTCGCTAAAATCACTTATTGTTTTTTGTTTTAAAACTTCGGCCTAAAACTTACTGATATAGATAGTGACCTGAAGCCTTTCTTCTTAATTTTCAATGCAAACAACACTTAATAGCTTTGAATAAAATGATCAAAGTCGTAGTATCTTTGCCAATAAACCTTCCATTCGTCTAAAAATTAGGTAATCAATGATAAAAAAGGCAAATAAGGATCAGCTTGATGAAATACTTGCTCTTACCCGCGCCTGTGCTGCAAAAATGATTAACGCAGGCATATTCCAATGGAATGAGCATTATCCCTCACGGGCTGCCTTTGAAGAAGATCTAAATCGCGACGAACTTTATATAATTACGCAGAGCGGAAAAATTGCAGGTACTATTGTTATCTCAGATCTAAAAGATGAAGTGTACCAACCCGTAACCTGGCTCACCCCGGCTGATACAAAAAGCATCTATATACACCGGCTGGCCGTGCATCCTGATTTTCAGGGTCAGGGCATCGCACAGCAGTTAATGGATTTTGCAGAGGATTTTGCCCGTAGAAACGGCTACGTTTCGGTACGTCTGGACACCTTTAGTCAAAATCCACGCAACAACCTTTTCTACCAAAAACGCGGTTATGCAAAGCTTGAAGAAATCTTTTTTCCTAAGCAAAGCGAATATCCCTTTTACTGCTACGAACTCGTTTTATAGTCTTTTGATCTTTAGAAAAGCTATTTTCGCAAGAAGACTGAGCTTATGTCAAAAACAAACCCGCTTTCGTTTAAAAACATCAACCGCCTGGCGGTACCGGCTTTGCTGGCCGGTATTGCTGAACCCATACTCTCTGCGACCGATGCGGCAGTGGTGGGTAATGTTCAGGTAAATGCCACAGAAGTCCTGGCCGCAGTAGGTATTGTGGGTTCGTTTTTATCTGCCCTTATCTGGGTCTTAGGCCAAACCCGAAGTGCCCTTCAGGCCATCATTGCTCAATATTACGGCGCTGATAAAATTGATGAAATCAGCACGCTTCCGGCGCAGGCTATCTACTTCAATGTTTTTCTGAGCATCGTGATTTTGGCGGGTACGCTTCCGTTTATTGAAGGTATTTTTTCGCTTTACAATGCATCGGGACTCATTTTGGACTATTGTGTGCAGTACTACTCTATCCGGGTTTGGGGCTTTCCGCTTACCTTATTCACCTTTGCCGTTTTTGGTATTTTCAGAGGACTTCAAAATACCTTTTGGCCAATGGTTGTTGCCTTAATAGGTGCCGGGGTAAACATTGTACTTGACTTTATTTTGGTGTACGGGATTGAAGGCTATATCCCGGCGATGCAGATTGAAGGTGCAGCTTACGCCAGTCTCGGGGCTCAGGGATTAATGGCGGTACTTTCGTTAATTCTGGTCCTGATCAAAACCAATGTAAGCCTGAGACTCAGATTCCCCATTCATCCGGAATTGTGGAGACTTGTGGGGATGGCACTCAACCTTTTTGTTCGCACCATCGCGCTTAATGTCGCGCTTTATTTAGCCAACTCGTTTGCGACAGATTACGGCGCTTCCTACATCGCCGCACAAACCATTTTGATCAACATCTGGCTGTTTTCGGCATTTTTTATTGATGGATATGCAGCTGCGGGAAATATTCTCGCCGGTCGTTTTCTGGGAGCCAAGGATTATGACAGTCTGTGGCAATTAAGTAAAAAACTTACCCGTTACAGTCTCTTTATTGCCGGGGCTTTGATGCTCATTTCGGCCTTACTTTATACCAGACTGGGTTTGCTTTTCACCAAAGAGCCCGAAGTCATCCTGCGCTTTACGGCTCTGTTTTTTGTGGTGATCCTGATGCAGCCGCTTAATGCGCTTGCCTTTATTTTTGATGGAATTTATAAAGGAATGGGCGAAATGAAATACCTGCGCAACGTACTGATGATAGCGACCTTTTTGGGTTTTGTACCTGCTATTTTTATAGGCGACTATTTTGGGCTGAAACTTTACGCGGTATGGATCGCCTTTTCCGTCTGGATGCTCATACGCAGCGGCGCCCTGATTCTTAATTTCAGAAAACGCTTCAGGCCCAAAGTAGCAGACAGTTAAGCTGTATTACTAGTTACTGCTAACTGCGACTGCCAGCTGATTAGCGTGTCTTCAGCCAACCTGTAATACTCAGGCGTTCTGAAGCCAGTACAGGCTTTACCTCGTGCTCCAGCACCTGACTTTCAAAAATCACCACCCGCCCCGGTCTGGGGATGATATCTAAAACCTCTTCCCGGGATTCGTTAGGTAAATAAATGGTGAGTTCACCCCCGTTACCGGCCAGCCAGGTTTCATCGTTGAGATAGCAAACTATGGAAAGCTTACGGCGATCATCGTTTTGAAAAGTGTCCAGATGGCGTTTATAAAAAGTTCCGGTGGGATAAACCGCATAATGAAATTCCTTCTGAAGGATCCCCAAAAAACAGGTGCGGTTTAGGTATGCTACCAGATCATTAATCTTGGCAAAAAACCGGCGTTCTACCGCGCGGCCTTCGGCCTCGTTGATCCAGTAAATGTAATCACCACGTATTTTTTTATCGATCTCCTCATTAAGCCTGTTGCCTATGGCTGCCTTCTTAAAGAGATCGGTTTCATAAACGGTTTTTAGAGAGTCGCGCAATTCTGCGATCTCGTCTGCATCAAAAAAGTCGTCGATGATGCTGTAATTTTGACCAAGCAAATCAGAAATAACCTGCTCATAAACAGGGTTTTCTACAAAATCAAGTTGCTCAAAAAGCTGTGTTTTCATGCGCGCAAAATAAATGAAAAAATAAATAGCATTTTCATAATTATTCTGTGTTGCCAAACACGGGTTTCACGGGTATACTTTTTATACTTTTGTTGCATTAATTTGAAACAAAATGGAATTCTTAGAGTTTTTGAGCGGCACCGGCATTTATGTGATCTTTGCAATTGCTCTAATCGTTGTGGTTCTGTACCGAAAATTTAAAGGTTAATTATGAGTAACATACGTATTACCAAGCAATTTTCATTTGAAACGGGTCACGCCCTGTACGGTTATGATGGCAAATGCCGCAATGTACATGGGCACAGTTATAAGCTTTCGGTAACGGTTATTGGTACGCCTATTTCGCAAAGCGAAAACGTGAAGTTTGGAATGGTGATCGACTTTGGAGACCTCAAGAAAATAGTCAAAAATGAAATTGTAGATGTTTTTGACCACGCTACCGTTTTCAACAAAAACACGCCACACGTAGAGCTGGCCAAAGAACTTTCAGACCGCGGTCACAATGTGCTGTTGGTAGATTACCAGCCTACCAGCGAAATGATGGTCATTGACTTTGCACGGAAAATTCAAAAACACCTGCCCCAAAATATAAAGCTATTTTCGCTTAAACTTCAGGAAACCGATACCAGTTTTGCAGAGTGGTATGCTTCTGATAATGAAGCCGATTTATCCTAAATTTAAACCATGAAGCAACCTGTTGAGCAGCTTACCATTCCACCGGGTAAAAAGGCCTATTTCTCGAGTGATAATCACCTGGGTGCGCCTAACGCTGAAGCGAGCAAGCCCAGGGAGCTCAAGTTTCTTGCCTGGCTCAACACCATTGAGCGCGATGCCGCGGCTATTTTTTTGCTGGGTGATCTCTTTGACTTTTGGTTTGAGTATAAAACGGTTGTTCCAAAAGGTTTTGTTCGGGTTTTAGGAAAGTTGGCTCAGTTGCGCGACAGCGGGATTCCCATCTATTTTTTTGTGGGTAATCACGATCTCTGGATGCAGGACTACTTTGAAACCGAACTCAACATCCCTGTTTTTCACAAACCTCAGCTTTTTCAGCTGAATGATAAACGCCTGTTTATTGGCCATGGTGATGGTCTGGGCCCCGGAGACAAAGGTTATAAGCGTATGAAAAAGGTGTTTAAATCACCTGTTTTTCAGTGGCTGTTTCGCTGGGTTCATCCGGATATTGGGGTAAGGGTGGCACAATACCTTTCCGTTAAAAATAAATTGATTTCCGGGGACGATGACCATGTTTTTTTAGGTGAAGAAAATGAGTGGCTGGCTACTTACGCAAAGCGAAAACTGGAAAGTGCGCATTACGATTACTTTATTTTTGGCCACCGCCACTTACCTATGCGCATTGAGGTAGGCGAGCAATCCAGCTATTTTAATCTGGGTGACTGGATCATACATTACACCTACGGCGTATTTGACGGAAGCGATTTTGAACTGAAAGAATTCCATACCTAGTTTAAGGCGGTTTGCATAAACTGTTGCGTTTCCATCTTTAAGATAGTTTGATCCAGTAAATCCTGAAGCCCTTCTAATTCTTCGCGGCTTACCGCAAGATCTACCGTTTCTGCCGGAGTTTTTAAAAGCAGCGATCTGCACGAAGCCGGTGCAGGACAGTCTTTACAGGTTATTTGATTGCGGGTATCCTGAGTCTGGTAGGCAAAACGCTTCAATTGATCTAGCGTAAAATAAAAACCCGTATCCCTAAAAACCAACTGCGCTTTTAATTCTTCCTGAGGTACCGATTTCCAGTAAAAGGAAATGCCGGTGTCGTTTCGATAAATAATGCTGATATGCTTCATAAACCCGATTTTACACAAATATAAAACCTTGTTTAGAATAAATCTAAATAGAATGTGGTTTTGTGAACAGTAATTTCTTGATGTATGTAAAAAAGTTATATTTAATCTCGAAATACCATACTCATTAGTATTACTATGTTATACGAAATTTATCAATATCAAAAAATTGTTGACAGTCTTGAAGAGCGCATCAATAAAAGCAAATTCAAGAAGGACTATTTAATTGATGTTTTAGGCATTTCAAGAGCTACATTTTACAAGAAAATCAAGCAGAAATCGTTCAGCACTTCAGAGCTTATTCAACTGGGAAAATTACTTGCTCCCGAAGAAGCACAGGCTCTTGAAATCAAAAGAGCTTTACAGCGCAGTGAAGCTGATTTTGAGGCCGGAAATGTACAGGATCACACAACGGTCATGAGTGATGCTTACCGCAAACTCAAACAATGAAAACGGTCTGGACGCGGGAAGCCGTAAATTCCTTCAATGCTATATTAGATTACCTCCTATTTGTATGGACCACAAAGGAGGCTCAACATTTTATTGAGCTTACTGATCGTATTGTAAAGCAGATTGAAAAGAATCCCGTTCAGTTTCCGGTTTACGAATTGCAACCTGAATACCGTAAAGTGGTTATAACAAAACAAACAAGTTTATTCTACCGACAGCAGAAAGACGTACTCGTAATTGCTTATTTCTGGAATAGTTTTCAAAACCCTGAAAAGCTATCGGTCAAATTAAAACCCTGACGTCACTCCTGAATATCCCGCAGTTTTAACTGAATACTCACATTTCCGTTCCACTCATTCAGATCGAGGGAATAGGCGGCTTTAAAGCGTTTCTTATGGGTAATCAAATCGCATTTTTCGCCCAAATTAAAACCAATAGCACCTATTTGAACGGTTGTTCCGGGCTGGGTAACGGTACATTTTAAATGCAGCTCATCTGCCCCCACGCATTTCCCGTAACCCGTATCTATGAGGTTTTTGCTCATAAAAACCGGGGTCATATTACCCGGCCCAAAAGGTGCAAACTGACGTAGAATACGGTAGAATTTTGGCGTAATATCTTCCAGATTCAATTCGGCATCAATCGAAATTTCGGGAATGAGCAGGCGCTCATCAATGCTGTTGCTAACCACCTCTTCAAATTTCGACTTAAAATCGTCATACTGGTGTTCGCCAAGCGTTAGTCCGGCAGCATATTTATGTCCGCCAAATTGTTCTATGTGCTCGCTACAGGCTTCAAGGGCTTCGTATACATCAAAACCTTTTACAGAGCGTGCACTGGCGGCTAGTTTTTCCCCGCTTTTGGTAAAGACAAGGGTTGGCCGGTAATAGGTTTCGGTAAGGCGTGAAGCCACAATGCCTATTACGCCCTTATGCCAGTTTTCCTGATAGACCACGGTGGTTTTGCGGTGTTCTTCCCGGTTTTGCTGTATTTGCTCCAGGGCTTCCTCGGTTATGGTTTTATCGAGATCTTTCCGCTCTGCGTTAAAGGCTTCAATAGCAGCGGCCATCTGTTGGGCCTGTTCTTTGTTTTGCTCGGTAAGCAATTCTACTGCGTGTAAACCGTGCTTGATGCGCCCGGCAGCGTTAATGCGCGGCGCAATGATAAACACCACATCAGTAATGGTAAGGATCTCCTTTTTTACATTTTCGATCAGCGCCTGAATGCCCGTGCGTGGCAGGGTATTGATGACATCGAGACCAAAAAAAGCCAGCACGCGGTTTTCGCCGGTAATAGGCACAATATCGGCTCCAATCGCAGTAGCAACCAGATCGAGATAAGGCACCAGGGTTTTAACGGGCAATCCTTTTTGCTGCTCCAGCGCCTGAATCAGTTTAAAGCCCACACCACAGCCGCATAGTTCGTCATAAGGATAGGTGCAATCTTCACGCTTAGGGTCAAGCACAGCCGCTGCATCGGGAAGTTCGGGACCCGGCCTGTGGTGATCGCAGATGATAAAATCGATACCCAGCTTTTTGGCATAAGCGACCTTTTCTACCGCTTTGACCCCACAATCGAGCGCGATGATGAGCGTAATGTCATTATCGTGGGCATAATCAATACCTGCATACGAAACCCCATAACCTTCGGTATAACGATCGGGGATATACGTAGCCACTTGCGGATAATGACTTAGCAAATAACTGCTCATCAGGGCCACACTGGTGGTTCCGTCTACATCATAATCCCCGTAAACCAGAATATTTTCGCCCTGCTGCATCGCCAGGTTCACGCGTGCCACTGCACGGTCCATATCTTTCATCAGAAAGGGGTCGTGCAAATCATCTAGCGAAGGCCTGAAAAAGGTCTTTGCCTTCTCATAGGTATCTATACCCCGCTGAAGGAGTAATAGGGCAACTTTTTCGGGTACTTTAAGCTGATTAGCAAAATCTTTTATGTGTTCTACTTTTGGAGTAGGCTTGAGCGTCCAGCGCATGTTAGTCTAAATTAACTTTAAGAATCCAGGCTTTTTCTAAATCTTCCATTTTACGATAACCCTGAAGGCGGCCGTAAAGCGCGTCAGGATCCTGACTAAAATCGATATAGATATAGTGATAATCGTTTTCCGGATTTACAAAATTCTTGGGGGCAAAGCCCAAATTTTCCATCTTACGAGCCCATTTGGAAGCGTTTGAAGCATTTGAAAACACGTGATTAACCACGTAATAGCCTTCCGGTTGTCCTTCTACCGTAATAGAAGCAGCACTTAGCATATTCTGAAGGTTAGGATCCCGATTTTCGGTTTTGTCAGGCTGGGTATCTGTTGGTGCTTCATCTTCAATAGTGCCGTCTTTTTCATAAGCAACGAGCTCGGGAGTTTCGGGAGCGGGTTCTGCTTCCTCTTTCGCCGGAAGCCGATCTTCTTTCCCTTCTACCACCACCCGCTGGTAATAGTCTGAACTGATTTCGGTTTGAAAAGCAGTAAAAAACACAAACAGGCGGTCTTCTTCGGTCTTAAACCGCAAGGTTACTCCGGTCGCATCATTGTCAATCAGGCTGTTGTTTGCATTAGGTATTTGAAGCTTCGCCAAGTCAAAACCCAATGTGTTATTGCTTGCGGGATTGCGGGCGAGGTATTTTCGGTCATCAAAAGTGATGCTGCTGTTGAAGAAATTGTTTGCATAACGCACTTGGGTTTTAAGCGGAACATACTCCTGATTTTTTTCGCCATAAATAAATACTGCATCTTTAGCCAGCAACAAATCCCCCTCTAAAGCTGCCAGAGTGAGTGAAGCCTTTACTTCTCCGGTTTCGGGCACTCTAAAATTTGAGAAGCGAAGCTCCTCGGGTTCATCAAGACTGATGTATCTAAAACCCTGGTAACTGGTCATATACTGCAACGGGGCTTCAGGCTGCTCATAAACCAGATACAGCATCCAGCCTGCAGAACTCCCGCCAAACATAATACCCTCGAGAGCCGTAACGTTTGCCAGGGTATAAGTCCCTGAACCTGCATTCTTGGAAGTGAGTAAATCGGTAATATCACTGTAGCAGACGTAGGGAGCCGCATTTTTCAGGTCGGTATTGGTGTCGAGAACCCCGTCGTAAACCAGCTCGCCCTGCACATCGGTATAAGCCGCACTGCCGGGTAATTTAAGACGTACGAGATCAAAAGCACGGTTTCTCTTCTTCTTAATGTCATAAACCATTCGGTCGTTACGCACTTTCTGTTTCCCTTCGGCCCCGGGATAAGTCGCAGCCCAATAAAGACCGGCATAGACGATTTTAGCATCAGCAGGAATATCGAGATTTGCACTGCTTGAGCTGAAGGTATCTGAATCGTCATCTATATCAACATATTGCATTTCGGTGCGGTCATTGAGCGATTTGGGTTTGTTGTTTACCCGCGTAGGATGATCGCTTAGGATTGAATTACCAATTACCCGTGTATCGCCGTTGATGTAAAACTCTTTTACCTTTTGAAATGAAACGCCGCCCTGGCTAAACAAAGCCCCGGAGGCTCCTAAAAAAACTAAAAACAGAAACATCTTGCGCATACCAAAAGGGATTAAGGTTTAGGTAAAAATAGGGATAAGCCGAAGTTACAAATAAGATGCAGTTTCTGCAGGACCTCGCCGATAATTTGGATCAAAATGTTCAATTTTATCTCTAAATTATTGCTCTTTCAGCGATTTAAATCATTTGTATCATTTAAACAATCAGGTTATGCCCTTAGTAACTCCTTTAGACCCCAATCACGATACTAAAACCCGGGAGCTTGCAGCTTTCTTTAATGAAACCCTGGGCTTTTGCCCCAACAGCGTGCTTACTATGCAACACCGTCCCGCGATTTCGCAGGCTTTTATCAACCTCAATAAGGCAGTGATGGCTAACGAAGGTAGAGTTACCTCTGCTTTAAAACGAATGATTGCCTGGGTAAGCAGTAACGCTACCGGCTGTCGCTATTGCCAGGCTCATGCTATACGCGCCGCCGAACGCTATGGAGCAGAGCAGGAGCAGCTTGACAACATTTGGGAATACCGCTCACACCCCGCATTTTCTGAAGCTGAACGTGCAGCGCTTGACTTTTCGCTGGCGGCAAGCCGGGTGCCCAATGCTGTTGATGAAAAGATCAAAACAGAACTTTATAAATACTGGAATGAAGGTGAAATTGTGGAAATGCTTGGTGTTATTTCACTATTTGGTTATCTTAACCGCTGGAATGACTCTATGGGCACCACCCTCGAAGAACCGGCAATAGAAAGTGGTACAACCTATTTGGGTAAGCACGGCTTTGAAGTTGGGAAACATCTTTAGTTTTGAAAAATAGAATTGATCATAAAATGGCTTCAACACGTAAAACAAACCTCACCTTCATAAATCAAAATAGCCCCTGGCGTTTGATCGTTCCTGCAATTGGATTGGTGGCTTTTTTTACCGGTGTGTTGGTATTTGAAGACACAAGCTTTGGTAAGTTATTGCAGCCTGCAGGTATGCTGCTTACCTTTCTTCCGTATTTTATACCCTTTAAATTTAAAAATACAGTCCGCTATTCTAAAAAGGGGCTTCATGTTAAACTAGATCGAGGAAGTACCAAGGCCTTTCGCTTTTCACAAATAAAATACCTGGAAGCCTTTGACAAGTACCTACTCGTTTGGAAAAACAAAAAGAAATCGGTTAAACTAGATGTGAGCGCTTACAACAAGGAAGATGTAAACCGACTTATAGACCTGATGCAGCCAGCAGCCGTACCTGCTGCGCAGGAAACATACTAATCCTTTGTCTTTCCGGCGACTACAATGACGATTTCTCCCTTAGGAGGTTTGTTTTCGTAATGCTTTAAAACCTCAGCTGCGGTGCCGCGTACGGTGTCTTCATGAAGTTTTGAATTTTCCCGCGGATTATTTTTCGTTTTCCGTGGCTATTTTGACAACCCGGTTGAAAAGAATTTCAGCCAGATTCCATTCATATCCATTAAAATTTGCTGTATTGTTGAATTGAACAACAACCAGGTCTTTATCTTTAAAGTATTTAGCAATACTTTGGTAACCCGGAAGAAGACCGGTATGCTCATAAACGTAGATCGAAGAATAAATTTCCTGTTCCCCTTCATTAAAAACCGTACCCTCGTTCAAAGCTCTGATGAATTTACCTACATCTTCTGCTGTTGCCAACATTAAGCCGGTATTTTCGTACTTAAAATCGGTTTCAAGACCCACGTAATAACCGCTCATCACATCATCCATATTTACTTCACTAATTGAACCAAAAGTATGATTTAATCCAAGTGGAATCAATATCCGCTCTTTTATAAATTGCTGATGCGAATAGCCTAAAGTTTTATCTATGAGATCTTCCAACAGCATATAATTGGTATTTGAATACCCATAATCTTCGTCAGGCTTAAAATCGGCCGGTAGATCTAAAGCATACTCAAGCGTTTCCCGTCTGTTTTTAGGCGGTGATTTCCAATAATCCGGGTGATCAACAAAATTTGGGATGCCACTACGATGTTGCACCATCATTCTCAAAGTAATTTTATCTGAATAGGCAATTCTTTCTGCCAGTTCCGGAAAGTAAAAAGCAAGTGTGTTATCTAATGACAATTGGCCTTCTTTAACCAATTTTGTTATGGCTACCGCAATATATAATTTGGTAATACTGGCAATTTTGAACAAAGCCTGTGGGTAAGCAGGTATTTTTTTATCGCGGTCGTGCCAGCCGGCAGCATAGGACTCAGGTTGCCTTCCTGCCTGATCTACATACACAATCATTCCATCAAAACCATAATCAATTCCTTCCTGAAGTTGTTCCTGAATGGTATCGGGTAGTGGAATTATCCACGATCGCACTAAAATCCACGGTACGAAATACAACGAGCCGATGCTGGCTGCAATAAATAGAATCCTGAATAGTCGTTTTACCTGTCTTTTTTTCATAACATCAATCCTTTGAGGGTGATGATTTTTATGAAGTCGCAACCCATCGAAAGGTTCAAGCTCCCTTTTTTGCTATTGATCCTTCGACTTTCCGGCGACTACAATGACGATTTCACCCTTAGGGGGTTTGTTTTCGTAATGCTTTAAAACCTCAGCTGCAGTACCGCGTACGGTCTCTTCATGAAGTTTTGAAATTTCCCGCGAAACGGAAACTTTTCGCGCTGCGCCAAAAAACTCAACCATATTATTGAGCGTCTTCAACAACTTGTGCGGACTTTCGTAAAAAATCATGGTTCGGTCTTCTTCTGCGAGGATTTGAAAACGTGTTTGCCTGCCTTTCTTGACCGGCAAAAAACCTTCAAAAACAAATTTATCATTGGGCAGACCGCTGTTTACCAGGGCCGGAACAAAAGCTGTAGCTCCGGGCAGACAATCTACCTCAAGACCGGCTTCTACACAGGCTCGGGTCAATAAAAAACCTGGGTCTGAGATCGCCGGAGTCCCGGCATCACTGATTAAAGCTATGGTTTGACCGTTTTTAATACGGTCTACAATGCCTTCGACCGTCTTATGCTCGTTGTGCATATGATGCGAATGCATCTGGGTCGTGATTTCAAAATGCTTGAGTAATTTACCACTGGTACGGGTGTCCTCTGCGAGAATAAGGTCTGCTTCCTGCAACACCTTAATCGCTCTAAAGGTCATATCGTCCAGATTGCCAATGGGCGTGGGTACAAGATAGAGTTTACCCATGATGATTAGTCAAATTTTCGGGCAACCAGCTCTTTAAAGCGGGCTTCGTAGACTTCCTTACCTTCCCAATAGTTATAATCGGGCTTTACCATCTGGTCGATGAGATTAAAGGCCTCTTCCTGAGAATTTGCTGTGTTGAGCTGAGACAACACCCGGTTATAATCGGCCGTACTGCCGTTAAATAAATGCTTGATAAAAGCGATGCGATCGTTTAAGCCAAATGAAAGTCCACGTGTAGCCCGGTCATTCAGGGTTTTGGGCTTGTCTGTCGCAGGTTTTTCCTGTTCTTCAAACTCTGCCAGACGGCCATACTCGCCAATATCATCCTTATCGTTTTTTACAGGTTGCGGTTGGGCGGTTATTTGCTGAAACATATTCTCGATGGCATCCGCTTCGGGAGGCATCTGCGCGACAATGTCTTTTATTTTTTCCATCACCGGCTCGTGTAACGAAGCCTGATTGATTTTTTCTTCGGGCTCTGCAGATTTAGATTCTGTTTTAAAAGTAGCAGGCGCCTCTTCAGATTTGCGCAGGCGTTCAAAGAGTTCCTGATTTTGTGCAGCGATACGTGCAATACGCTCCAGATCGCTTTCTTCGGCTTGGGCTTGAGAATTGGACTGAACTACCGGTGTTTCAACAACAGATTCTTCAGCTTTTGGGGCATTCTCAGTTTTTGGTGTCTCGGGTTTTGCAAGCTCTGGTTCTTCTGAAGATTCATAGCTCGCTTCAACGTAGGCCATCACTGCAAGAGCCTCATAAATTTTCTGAGCTTTTAATTTTAATGCCGTGTAATCGCTATCGGAATCAAGGTTTAAAATCTGGTTTGCAAGATGCTCCAGGTCAGATTTTAATTTCTTCTTCATAAGTTTTTAGTTTGCTCTGTTTATTGCCGGGCGTTTTTAATAAATTTGCTCAGCCCTCAAAATAGCGCGGCTTTGCCCTTTAAGAGGTTGAAAAGTACAAAATGTTTCTCGAAAATACCGTAAATCATAAAGAGCAATTTGGATGGATCGAAGTGATCTGCGGTTCTATGTTCTCCGGAAAAACCGAAGAACTCATCCGCCGTTTAAAGCGTGCCCAGTTTGCCAAACAAAAGGTTGAAATCTTTAAGCCCTCAATAGATACGCGGTATGATGACGAACTGGTTATCTCTCACGATGCCAACGAAATCCGGTCTACACCGGTGCCTGCCGCAGCTAATATTCCCATTCTGGCTGACGGCTGTGATGTGGTAGGTATTGATGAAGCTCAGTTTTTTGATAATGAAATCGTGAAAGTCTGTAACGATCTGGCCAACCGCGGTGTTCGCGTCATTGTTGCCGGTCTTGATATGGATTTTAAAGGAAATCCTTTTGGCCCTATGCCTGCTTTGATGGCCACAGCCGAATACGTAACCAAAGTACACGCGGTCTGCACCCGTACCGGAAACCTGGCGCAATTCAGTTATCGCAAAGCTGCAAGTGATAATCTGGTATTACTGGGCGAGACCGAAGAGTATGAACCCTTAAGCCGCGGAGCCTATTATAAAGCGATGCTTCGGGAGCGGCTTAAAACCCTGAATGTTCAGGATCCTGAAGAAGTTAAAACCCCTAAGAAAAAAGACTAAAACAGATGTCACATACCGTTCTTGAAATAGACCTTAACGCACTTGCACACAACTACAACTACCTGAGGTCTAAATTAAGACCCGGGGTAAAAATGCTGGCTGTTGTTAAGGCTTATGCCTACGGAAGTGAGTCGGTCGCCGTAGCTAAAAAGCTTGAAGAACTGGGCGTTGATTATTTCGCCGTAGCTTACGCTTCTGAAGGAATAAGGCTGCGGGAAGCCGGTATAGAAACCCCGATTCTGGTTTTACATCCTCAAATTGAAAGCTTTGCCTCTATTATTGAGCACTGCCTGGAGCCAAGTATGTACAGTTTCCGGGTACTTAAAGCTTTTATAGAGCTTGCTGAAGCACAAAATCTAAAAGGTTATCCGGTACACATTAAATTCAACACCGGTTTAAACCGTTTGGGCTTTAAAGATGTTAATGAGGCTGAAATCCTTCAGTATTTAAAAGAAACCGAAGCGATAAAGGTAAAATCGCTCTTTTCACATCTGGTTGCCAGCGAAGATTTAAATGAAAAACGTTTTACGCTGCAGCAGATTGAAGATTTTAAAAGCCACGCTACTCATATGACCCAAGGTTTGGGCTACAAGCCATGGTTACACCAAAGCAATACTTCGGCAATTATAAACTATCCCGACGCTCAATTTGATATGGTACGCAGTGGGATTGGCCTTTATGGATATGGCAACACCCCTGAAGAGGATCTCCAATTAAAACCGGTCGCAACCTTAAAAACAATCATTTCCCAGATTCACGAAATCGCAGTGGGCGAAACCGTAGGTTATAACAGAGCACATACAGCAGCGCGCAAAGAGCGCACGGCAACCCTGCCTTTGGGTCATGCTGACGGTATTTCGCGGGCTTACGGTAAAGGCCGCGGTTATGTGATGATCAATGGGAAAAAAGCTCCCATTATAGGAAATGTATGCATGGATATGATCATGGTAAACGTCACCAAAATTGATTGTGAAGAAGGTGATGAGGTACTTATTTTTGGTAAAGGAGCTTCGGCAGTTGCACTTTCGGCACGCATCAAAAGTATCCCCTATGAGTTGATCACTGCAGTATCACAACGGGTTGCCCGAAAAATTGTAGATCAGCCGACAAAAGAATCTTAAATTTTTTAAGAATTTAATTATCTTAGTCAGACATTAACCTTAAACCAACTAAATCATGGGATTTTTTAAAGATTTTAAAGCCTTTTTAATGAAAGGCGACATTGTTGCTCTGGCCACCGCGGTAATCATTGGTGGGGCTTTTAATAAAATTGTAGGCTCTTTAGTAAAAGACGTTATTATGCCGGTCATAGGTGTTTTAATGGGTGGTAAAAACGTCAACAACCTGTTCTTTTCACTGGACGGCGGCGAATATGAAACGGTTGAGGCCGCAGTAGAGGCCGGAGGTGCCATTTTAACCTACGGTAATTTTTTACAAGCTGTTATCGACTTCATCATCATTGGTTTTGTGATCTTCTGGCTTTTAAAGGGCTATGAAAAAACCAAGAAAAAAGAAGAAGCAGCTCCTGCGGCTCCAAAAGGTCCAACTCAGGAAGAATTGCTTATCGAGATTCGTGACGAATTGAGAAAGAAATAAACTACCTCTTTACAAGCCCACGAGGCATTCGTCAGGAACAAATTTGTAATTTAGAGGCAAGCATCGAGATATTATACCCTTTGGCGATGCCACTAAGATAAACGTGCCAAAAGGCACAGACCGCTGCACTGCAGAATTTGTTTAACTAAACCCCCGAAGCTTTCGGGGGTTCTTTTTGTTATATATTGAACAAATTGTTTTCAAAACGTACAGAATGTCACTTTTAAAACAAATGTGTATAATTTTAAGGAGAAGGGCTGCATTCTAATAAAGTGTTGCTACTTTTGGCGCCCTAATACAAGCTTAATTAATTATGAAAGTAGCTGTTGTAGGCGCTACCGGGATGGTAGGCCATGTGATGTTGCAGGTTTTAGCAGAGCGCAACTTCCCCATAACCGAATTAATACCTGTTGCCAGCGAGCGCTCAGTAGGTAAAACCGTTACCTATAAAGGTAAAGATTATACTATCAGCTCGATGGAAGATGCTATTGCAGCAAGACCTGATATTGCAATCTTTTCAGCCGGTGGAGGTACTTCTTTAGAATTTGCGCCTAAGTTTGCCGCTGTTGGTACTACCGTGGTTGACAACTCTTCAGCCTGGAGAATGGACCCCGATAAAAAACTCGTGGTTCCTGAAATTAATGCTTCAAGCCTTACAAACGAGGATAAAATCATTGCAAACCCCAACTGCTCTACCATTCAAATGGTTTTGGCACTTGCTCCATTGCATAAAAAATACAAAATTAAGCGTCTGGTAATCTCAACCTACCAGTCTATCACCGGTACCGGTGTTAAAGCTGTGCAGCAGCTTGAAAACGAGTATAAGGGCGAAAAAGGTGAAATGGCTTACCACTACCCCATTCACCGCAACGCCATCCCGGCTTGTGACGTGTTTACCGAAAACGGGTACACCAAAGAAGAGATGAAACTTGTAAACGAAACCCAGAAAATTCTTGGTGATAAAACCATCGCGGTTACCGCTACTGCAGTGCGTATACCTGTTGTAGGAGGTCATTCTGAAGCGATCAACGTGCAGTTTGAAAACGACTTTGATCTTGCTGAAGTACGTGAGTTGCTTCAGGCCCAGGAAGGCGTAACGGTACAGGACAATCCCGATACCAACACCTACCCAATGCCTATTTATGCCGAAGGTAAAAACGATGTATTCGTAGGCCGTATTCGTCGTGATTATTCACAACCCAACACGTTAAATATGTGGGTTGTTGCCGATAACCTCCGTAAAGGTGCTGCTACAAACGCCGTACAAATCGCTGAATATTTAGCCGCAAAAAAATTGGTTTAAAACCAATACACTTTTTATAAAGACATAAACCTCTGAAGCTTCGTGTTTCAGAGGTTTTTTAATTGGAGTATATTTGAAGGAATTCAATTTCCTTCATATGAAAAAAATAGCTTATCTGGGCGCCTTTACTATACTCTTCAGCGCCTGCGAAAATCAAGAAAAAAAAGAATCTGATATGGCCATGACCTATCCTGAAACTAAAAAGGTAGACACTGTAGACACGTATTTCGGCACCGAAGTTCCTGATCCGTATCGCTGGCTCGAAGACGACCGCAGTGCCGAGACCGAAGCCTGGGTAAAGGCTGAAAATGAAGTCACCCAAGCCTATTTGTCTAAAATTCCGTTTAAAGACGCGATTAAAGAAAAGCTAGAAAAAATCTGGAATTACGAGAAAATAGGTGCTCCGTTTAAAGAAGGCGATTACACCTACTATTATAAAAACGACGGACTCCAGAACCAGTATGTGATCTACCGCTATAAAACCGATGCCGATCCTTCAACTGCCGAAGTCTTTTTAGATCCCAATACATTTTCGGAAGATGGAACGGTATCGCTGGGTGGACTCAGCTTTTCGGATAATGGGAAACTGGCTGCTTACAGCATTTCAGAAGGCGGAAGTGACTGGCGTAAGGTACTGGTGATGGACGCAGAAACCAAGGAGATCACCGAAGATACTTTAGTTGATATTAAATTCAGCGGTATCTCTTGGAGGGAAAATGATGGTTTCTATTACTCCAGCTACGACAAGCCCGAAGGAAGCGAGCTCTCTGCAAAGACCGATCAGCATAAAGTATATTATCACAAGCTGAATACCCCTCAAAAAAGCGACGAACTCATCTTCGGCGGTACGCCAGAGCAAAAACACCGCTATATTGGTGCCGGTACAACTGAAGATAACAAATACCTCATCTTAAGCGCCAGCAACGCGACTTCAGGTAACAAACTGTTCATTAAGGATCTAACTAAGCCTAATGTCGATTTTGTAGCGATTGTGGATAACGAAGACACCAACACTTCCGTGATTGAAAACGTAGGTTCTAAACTGTACATTGTTACTGATAAAGACGCGCCAAACAAGAAAATTGTTACCGTTGACGCTTCAAACCCGACCCCTGAAAATTGGGTAGATTTTATCCCGGAAACCGAAAACGTGCTCTCCCCCTCAACCGGAGGAGGCTACTTTTTCACCGAATATATGGTTGACGCCGTTTCGCAGATCAAGCAATACGATTATGACGGAAAATTAGTGCGTGAAGTAGAACTTCCGGGTATAGGTAGCGCCGGTGGTTTTGGGGCGAAAAAAGACGAAAAAGAACTGTACTACAGCTTTACCAATTATACGACTCCCGGAAGCATCTACAAATACGATATCGCTTCAGGCGCGTCTGAATTATTCCGCAAACCGGCTATTAATTTTAATCCCGAAAATTACGAGAGTAAGCAGGTGTTTTACACTTCAAAAGACGGTACCAAAGTACCGATGATCATTACCTTTAAAAAAGGTCTTGAACTCAATGGGAAAAACCCGACCATCTTGTATGGCTATGGGGGTTTTAATATTTCGCTTACCCCTTCTTTCAGCATTACCAATGCGATCTGGATGGAAATGGGTGGCGTTTATGCCGTGCCTAACCTACGCGGTGGCGGTGAGTACGGTAAAGAATGGCACGATGCCGGGACCAAAATGCAAAAGCAAAACGTATTTGACGACTTTATCGCTGCAGCAGAATACCTGATTGCCGAAAACTATACCTCCAGCGATTACCTGGCCATTCGCGGCGGTTCTAACGGCGGTTTGCTGGTGGGTGCCACAATGACTCAACGACCCGATTTGATGAAGGTAGCACTCCCCGCTGTTGGCGTGATGGATATGCTGCGTTATCATACGTTTACCGCCGGAGCCGGTTGGGCGTACGATTACGGAACTTCAGAAGACAGCAAAGAGATGTTTGAGTATATCAAAGGGTATTCACCCGTACACAACGTAAAAGCCGGCGTAAGCTATCTGGCAACGCTTGTCACTACCGGGGATCACGACGATCGTGTGGTACCTGCACACAGCTTTAAATTTGCTGCCGAATTGCAGGAGAAACAGGCCGGTGACGCACCGGTACTCATTCGCATAGAGACCGATGCTGGTCACGGAGCCGGTACACCCGTAAGCAAGCAAATTGAGCAAACGGCAGATATTTTTGCCTTCACGCTTTACAATATGGGCTTTAAAGTACTTCCCGAAGAAACAAAAACTGAAATTAAAGGCTAGTTGCGGAGCCCGCAGTGGCAAAAATTAAAAATCTAGACCTCACCGGATAAAAACCTGTGAGGTCTTTATCTTTACTTTATAATCGGAATTAAACAGTTCAAAGATTTGAGTCGACAAGAAAAATTCTAAGAAGATTCAGAGGCCTTTACCTAGATTAATTAATAGTATGCTGCACGTAACAATTGATTCTTTTGCCTATGCCGAAAATCCGGTTTTAAAAGATCTTGATTTTAAAATCGAAGAAGGACAGCATATTTCTATTTTGGGCGAAAGCGGTTGCGGTAAAAGCACCCTGCTTCAAATCATTTACGGTTTACTTCACGTAGAGCACGGAAGCATTTTCTGGAAAAATCAGGAACTTTTGGGCCCTAACTTCAATCTGGTTCCCGGAGAAGCTTTTATCAAATATCTGGCTCAGGATTTTGACCTGATGCCGTTTATTTCGGTGGCCGATAATATAGGCAAACACCTCTCCCGCCGCTTTATGCAGCAGCGTCAGGAGCGTATAGATGAGTTACTCGAAGTGGTAGATATGACGGTTTATGCAGACCAGCACGTAAAAAACCTGAGCGGGGGTCAAAAACAACGCGTTGCCCTGGCACGGGCTTTTGCCAAGGAACCCGAACTGCTCCTGCTTGACGAACCTTTTAGCCATATTGATAATTTCAGGCGGAATGCTCTGCGGCGAAAACTCTACGCCTATTTAAAAAAGGAAGGGATTACCTGTATCACCGCCACTCACGATAGTGAGGAAGCGCTTTCGTTTTCTGACGAAATTAAAATGATGCGCGAAGGTACTTTTATACAAACCGACACGCCCGAAGCCTTATTTGAAAATCCTAAAGATGCGTATGTAGCTTCATTTTTTGGAGATATCAACTCTTTAGAAATCGATGACAAAATTGAGCTTTTGATGCCGCATCAAATTCTGGTTTCTGAATCTGAAACCGAGTTAAAAGCCACTGTAATTAATTCCTACTTTAAGGGAAGCTATTATTTGATTGAAGCTTTTTCTGACAAACGAGCGATTTACTTCAATCATAACACAAATCTAACGGCAAATTCAACGGTTTTTTTAAAAACTAAATGATTCAAATTGTATTGATAGCACAAATTATATTATTTTTAATATTTAAGTTATTGTCGATCAATATATATGGAGCTTATTTACAATTCGCGGTTTCTTACCATTCATCTCGAAGATGAAATATTGATTCAGGAATGGACTAATTTTCCACTCACTGAAGCTGACTTTAAAAATGAACTGAAAAACTTTCTGGAGCTGTTTAAAACACACAAACCGCAAGGGGCCTTATGGATTTTAGACAATCTTGATTTAGAAATTTCTGAGCGCCTGTATAAATGGGTTGAAGAAAATATTTTGAAAGCCCTGTATCAGGCCGGTCTGCGCAAACTCCCATCTACCGTACCTAAAGAAAAATTGATTTATTTGTCAATCATAAACTCTGTTCAGAATGTAGGACTCGTTTTAAGACCAAACTTTTTCTCCTGTAGAAAAGAAGCTCTAAATTTTATCAAACAGCCTAAAACCTCAGAAAATAACGCCTTTAATTATCAGGTAAACGAATCTAACCAAAGTGATGAGATTATTTTAGAAATGGATTACGATCAGCTGCCCAAAGTAATTAAACATCTTGATAAGCTTAACCTTGAATTGAAATTTAATAAAATCTATCAAAGCTATTTTGATCAACTGAGTTTTAGAGAAGTTGAAATTTTTAAAAGTATTGCTCAGGGTAAATCAAACAGGGAAATCGCAGAAAATTTATGCCTTTCTGAAAGCACCATTGCTACACATCGCAAATCAATAATTAAGAAGTTGAATATC
Source organism: Leeuwenhoekiella nanhaiensis (assembly GCF_002744755.1). Lineage (GTDB taxonomy): Bacteria > Bacteroidota > Bacteroidia > Flavobacteriales > Flavobacteriaceae > Leeuwenhoekiella > Leeuwenhoekiella nanhaiensis. The sequence continues at coordinate 66,185 of NZ_KZ319287.1, forward strand.
AAATCTGTAAAGGACTGGCAACATTATGCCGATGCATTTCTGTAAAAATTAGTGTTTGACTAAACCGGCAAGCTTCTTCCCTACCAGACTACCTATGGCTATACCCATACCACCCAGGCGTACACCACAAAATATGTTAGCTGACAGCGGTTTTAACACAGGCTGCTTTTGATCGCCAACCCCAAGAATACCACTCCAGCGGTGCTCAATTTCCACACGGGTATCTGGTAAGATTGTCTCTGCAAGTATACGTTCTAAATACTGCTGAATTTGTGTTGTTGTGCCAAAAGAATCGGTTTGCTCGCCTTTGCGGTCCAGATTACGGCCTCCTCCCAGTAAAATGCGATTGTCTATGGTTCTAAAATAGGTATAGCCTTCATCCAAGTGATACGTTCCGGTAAGGTTTAAATTTTTAATGGGGCCGGTAATCAATACCTGATTGCGGGCGGGTTGTACCGTTGAAATTCCTAATTTTTGTGCGAAACCATTTGTGGCTATAAACAATTGTCGGGTTTTGAATTCGGCTAAAGACGTCTTAAGCACTACCGTATCGCCAAGATCCGTGTAGTTTTCTACCGTGCAGTTGTTGAGTATTTGAATAGTATGATGTTGTGCCAAATTGACCAGTGCCCGCATCATTTTTCCGGTGTCGAGTTCGCCCTCTTCTTTATTAAAAAACAATTTCGGTTGAATGTTTCCGAAGTTTTGCGCATTCGATTTTATGCTGAAAATCGCATCATTAAAGAGCGGCTGCAGTAAGCGGTTAACGTGCTCCACCGAATCTAAACAGGTTTCATACAACTCCTGCTGACTCTGGAAAAACAGTTCATAACCCCCGTATTTTTTAAAGCCTATGGCCTGCTCCCCTAATCGGTTTTTAAGCACCTCAAGGCCTTTAATACGCATTTCTACCAGATTGAGCAGTTCGTCTTCGGTATGTGTTTTAAGATCTGACAGAAGCTCTGAAACGCTCCCGAAACAGGCAAAGCCCGCGTTTTTGGTACTCGCACCCTGAGGCATAGCTCCACGCTCAAGAATGAGTATTTTGGCTTTGGGATAGATCTCACGAAGTTCTAATGCACAACTCAGGCCGGAGATGCCACTGCCCACAATAGTAAAATCAATATCAGTAAACCAGGTTTTGTATTCCCAATACGAAAGTGCCACGCAGGTAATTTTAAAAGATTACATCCAAAGATAGTTTAAACCGGTAAAGCCTGTAAGAACTTCCTTTGCTTCTGCTTTACGAGATTTCCTGCGTTAGGGATAGTAGTGGAAATCCTGTCCCGCCTTAAGCGGGGCAGATTGCAACGGATAGCCCGACCCCGCTTTTTGGCGGGGTAACGCCCTTAAAAAAGAAAACCCCAAACTTGAGTTTGAGGTTTTTCTTAGGCTTAATTTTTTATCTATTCTTCTTCAGGGGGATCCATCACAAAATCGTTCATAAACGCAGTGGTGTAATTTCCTGCGATATAATCGGGATGATCCATCAACTGGCGATGAAATGGGATGGTGGTTTTAATACCCTCAATCACAAACTCATCTAGCGCACGTTTCATTTTATTGATCGCTTCTTCACGGGTTTGAGCCGTAGTAATAAGCTTGGCGATCATCGAGTCGTAGTTAGGTACAATCGAATAACCGCTATACACGTGGGTGTCTATACGTACCCCGTGACCTCCCGGCGCGTGCAGGTTGGTAATCTTGCCCGGAGATGGTCTAAAGTTATTGTAGGGATCTTCGGCATTGATACGACACTCAATAGAATGTAGCTGTGGATAGTAGTTTTTACCTGAAATCGCCACACCTGCAGCAACCAATATTTGCTCGCGAATCAAATCGTAATCTACCACCTGTTCTGTAATGGGATGCTCTACCTGAATACGGGTATTCATCTCCATAAAGTAGAAGTTACGGTGTTTATCTACCAAAAATTCTACGGTACCGGCTCCTTCATATTTAATATACTCGGCTGCACGAACGGCTGCAGCTCCCATCTTTTCCCGAAGTTCATCGGTCATAAAAGGCGAAGGAGTTTCTTCGGTTAATTTTTGGTGACGGCGCTGTACAGAGCAATCACGTTCTGAAAGGTGACAGGCTTTACCGTTGCTGTCTCCCACAATCTGAATTTCGATGTGACGGGGTTCTTCGATTAACTTTTCCATATACATAGCGTCGTTACCGAATGCTGCGGCAGACTCCTGACGGGCAGAATCCCAGGCTTTTTGAAGTTCTTCTTCTTTCCACACTGCACGCATACCTTTACCTCCACCACCGGCAGAAGCTTTAAGCATTACCGGGTAACCGGTTTCTTTAGCGATGCGTTTGCAGTCTTCAAACGTTTCGATAATACCATCTGAACCGGGTACACAAGGTACTCCCGCTGCTTTCATCGTCGCCTTTGCCGTAGCTTTATCTCCCATTTTGGCGATCATATCAGGTGATGCGCCAATAAATTTCACTCCGTGTTCTTCACATATTCTGGAAAACTTCGCGTTCTCAGAAAGGAAACCGTATCCCGGATGAATGGCATCTGCATTGGTAATCTCTGCAGCAGCCATGATATTTGACATTTTAAGATAAGACTCGCTACTGGGCGCAGGGCCTATACAAACCGCCTCGTCTGCAAATCGAACGTGCAAACTTTCGGCATCTACAGTAGAATATACCGCAACGGTTTTAATGCCCATCTCTTTACAGGTTCTAATCACACGCAGTGCAATCTCTCCCCTGTTTGCTATAAGTATCTTTTTAAACATATCTCTGGTATTAATGGCAAACTTTGGTTGCCTAGAGCGTTTTAATCGGGTTTACAACTCGAGTCGTCTGGTAGTACAACTCTGCTGCAATCCATTACGAAGGATCAACCAGGAATAAAGGTTGGTCAAATTCTACCGGTGACGAATCGTCAACAAGGATTTTTACGATCTTACCTTTTACTTCACTTTCGATTTCGTTAAAAAGCTTCATCGCTTCGATCACACACAATACATCACCTTCTTTTACTGTAGAACCTACCTCCACAAAAACAGGCTTATCGGGTGCCGGTTTGCGGTAGAACGTACCGATGATTGGAGATTTTACGGTTATGTATTTATCATTGGCATCAGCAGGCTTTTCTGCTGGCTCTGCTGCAGGTGCAGGTTGTGGTGCAGCGGCAGGCTGAGCAGCAGGAGCGGCCTGTTGTGGTATCGCACTGCCCATCATAGGCACTTGCTGTACGATTGTAGTTTCTCCCTTACCTTCTTCGGTTGTCTTGATGGTGATTTTAAAATCATCCATCTCAAGCTTAACCTCACTTGCTCCAGACTTGGCTACAAACTTGATAAGGTTTTGAATTTCTTTTAAATCCATAATGAATAAACGTTAGTTAGATTAAAAATTAAGCATTGTAGGCCCATTTCAGGTAGATGGAGCCCCAGGTAAAACCGCCACCAAAGGCAGCGAAAATTAAATTATCCCCTTTCTTAAACTGTTTTTCAAAATCGCTTAAGAGCAGAGGTAGTGTTGCAGATGTGGTATTTCCATAACGCTGAATATTCATAAGTACCTTACTATCTTCAACCTGCATACGTCGTGCAGTAGCGTCAATTATGCGTTTATTGGCCTGGTGTGCTACAAGCCAATTAACGTCATCATTGGTAAGATTGTTGCGCTGCATAATGCGCTCGCTTACATCTGCCATATTTGAAACGGCAAATTTGAATACCGTTTTACCATCCTGATAAACAAAATGTTTTTTATTAGCCACCGTTTCCTGAGAAGCAGGCATCAAAGACCCGCCGGCCTCGATACGCAAAAAGTCACGCCCCACTCCATCAGTACGTAAATATTCATCCTGAAGACCCAGGCCTTCCTCATTGGGTTCAAACAATACAGCTCCCCCGCCATCACCAAAAATGATACAAGTGGTGCGATCTGTATAGTCAATTATTGATGACATTTTATCTGCTCCTATGAGTAATACTTTCTTGTATTTTCCCGAAGCTACATAAGCCGAAGCTGTAGACATTCCATATAAAAAGCTAGAACATGCCGCTTGTAAATCGTATGAAAAGGCATTAACTGCTCCTATTGAGGTTGCAACAAAGGCAGCTGTTGATGCTACCGGAAGATCTGGGGTTGCAGTGGCCATTATGACCATATCTATTTCTGAAGGATCTACACCGCTTTTTGCGATAAGATCTTCGGCTGCTTTAATTCCTAAAAAAGAAGTTCCTTTTGAAGGGTCTTTTAAAATGCGGCGTTCTTTTATTCCTGTTCTGGTTGTGATCCATTCATCATTGGTCTCAACCATAGTTTCCAAAATTTCGTTGGTAAGCACATATTCTGGCACATAAGCGCCAACAGCAGTTATGGCTGCAGTGATTTTACTCATATAAATCTGGTTTCTGCGAAAAAATTGCGTTTTCGCGTAAAAATGGAAGGAAAAGTACTAAAAATCGATTAATTAGCGTGGATAATTAACTTTTTTTGATACTCCTGAAAAATAAAAAAACTCCCGAAAAATCGGGAGTTTGTTAGGTTTTACAAGCTGCCGTTAAGCCACTTCTTCGTTAGAAGTCGCGTCAATTACAACCTGCCCTCTGTAATACAATTTACCTTCGTGCCAGTGTGCACGGTGGTATAAATGTGCTTCACCAGTAGTGGCGTCTACACCAATTTTAGGCATTGCAGCTTTGTAATGCGTTCTTCTCTTATCTCTTCTGGTTTTCGAGGTTTTTCTCTTAGGATGTGCCATTACCGTATTCTATTTATCTGTTAAAAAATCTTTCAATTTATCCCAACGGGGATCTGTTTCCTTAGGCGTTTGAGTTTCAGTCTCATCTGCCTCTTTATTTTTTATACTTAATTCTTCAAGTTTATCGAGTATGTCTGATTCTAAGCTACCATCTTCAACACCGGGATGTACCCGCTTTAATGGCATTGCTAAAACTATGAGCTCATAAATGTATTGCGCGATGTTAACTTCATACTCACCGTGAGGCAAGATCAAAATATCATCGATCTCATCATTGAACTCCTGACCAAACTTCACTACAAGCTTATATGTAGCTTCAATAGGATGATCATAAGGTTCATTTGTGAGGTCACAATTTACATTTACATAACCCTGAGCGTCAAAGTAAAACTCCATCAATGTGGTCTTTTTACTTAAAACTATCTTTAAATCTACGTCTATAGAATTAAAGTCGTCATACTCAAAATGCTCAAAGAACGTGTTATCAATCTTATATTGAAAATCGTGCTCCCCTTGTTTTAAACCAACAAACTGGATGGTATACGTTTTCAAATGCTTCATTACCTTCTCTTTCCTTATTCAAATCTTTCCGCAAAAGGCGGGTGCAAAGATATAAATTTTTATTTAGCTGTTAATTAAGTGTGGATAAATTTTTTATTTACCTTTCTTTCTTGCGTGAACGCCCGCCCGATTGCTTTTTACGAGGCTGCTTTTTGAGCACATTTTGGGTTAATTCTGCGTATTCTTCCCGCTTTTTGAAAATATCTAACGCCATAAACACCGCTTCTTTAAAAGAGCCGGTATCTGCAACTCCTTTTCCGGCAATCTCAAAAGCGGTCCCATGATCTGGAGACGTACGTACTTTATTGAGCCCGGCAGTATAATTTACCCCTTTTCCAAAAGCCAGCGTTTTAAAGGGAACAAGACCCTGGTCGTGATAGGCAGCAATAATAGCATCAAAGTTTTTGTAATTACCACTGCCAAAGAAACTATCTGCCGCATACGGTCCGTAAGTTATCTTCCCTTTTGATCGAAGTTCAGCCAGTGTAGGGATCAAAACCGTATCGTCTTCTTTGCCAATAACTCCGTTATCACCTACGTGGGGGTTAATTCCCAAAAACGCGATTTTAGGTTTTTCAACACCAAAATCCTGAACCAGACTATGGTGTATCGTTTCAAACTTCTTTCGAATGAGATCAGCAGTTATGGTAACAGACACATCACTTACCGGAACATGATCAGTAAGCAGACCTACTTTGAGCTCTTCAGTTACCATAAACATAAGGCTATTGCCTTCCAACTCCTGATTTAAATAATCTGTATGTCCTGGGAACTTAAAATCTTCTGCCTGTATAGATGACTTATTAATAGGAGCCGTTACCAATGTATCGATATCCCCATTTTTTAAAGCTGCAACTGCTGCTTTAAGTGATTTAATAGCATAGGCACCTGCTTCAGGTTCTTCTTTCCCAAAATGAATCATTGGGTTTTCACTCCAAACATTAACCACATTGATTTTACCTTCAATTGCTTGAGATGCGTGCTTAACTCCTTGAAAATTAATATCAAGTTCAAAGTGTTTGAGAATATAGCTTACTGTTTTTGCCGAAGCGAAAATAACAGGTGTACAAAAATCTAACATTAGGGGATCTGCAAAAGTTCGGAATACAATCTCACCGCCAATTCCATTTAAATCCCCTATACTGATACCTAATTTTATACTTTGTTCTTTCATAGTAAACCCTTTTTTGGTTTTCCTTTGTAATCAAATTGTAAAAGTAGTCAAGTAAACATCCACCTGACACATTCGCATTAATTTTATTTATACAGTCGTAAATTCAATACTACTAAATCCATTCAGTTTAAAAAAATAATACAAATGTTTACCGGAATAATTGAGAACCTTGGGATTGTAAAGTCCTTAGTACGTGAAGAGGGAAATCTACACATTACTGTAGAAAGTCATCTAACACCAGAATTAAAGATTGACCAAAGCGTAGCTCACAATGGGGTATGCCTTACAGTTGTTGAACTAAATGGAGATTCCTATACTGTTACGGCGATTGATGAAACTCTAAAGAAAACCAATCTTAACCAACTTAAAGAAGGTGATTATGTAAATCTCGAACGTGCAATGATTTTAGGATCACGTTTAGATGGCCATATCGTTCAGGGCCATGTTGACCAGACAGCGACTTGCACTTCGATTGAAGAAGAAGAAGGGAGTTGGATTTTTACCTTTGAATATGACTCAAGTCTTCAAAATGTAACTATTGAAAAAGGATCAATAACCATCAATGGTGTAAGCCTGACAGTAGTAAACTCAAAGCTCAATCAATTCAGTGTAGCAATTATACCTTATACTTACAACCACACTACATTTAAAACCTTTAAAAAAAGAACTGTAGTAAATCTTGAGTTTGATGTAATAGGCAAATACGTTAAGCGTCTGCTGGAGATTCGCTCTTAGAATTTTCAAGGTGTCCTAGAAAACAAACACCCAGAACAAGACCGATAGGAATCAAATAAGCAACGTAATCATCAATTGGAAGTGGAAGACCTACTGGTGGACTATCATCTTTGGTAGGTTGTGGGGGCTCCTTTTGAGCAAAAGCCGCACTAACATATAAAAATGCGAATAGCAGAAATAGGATAATTCTGATTTTCATAGCTAATTGACGTGGGACTTCTAGTTAACTCGCGACGAAAATACTAAAAGTTATCAACTTTTGCGGCATATTTAGCGCATATAATCGAATAAATATTATTCTTTGAAGATATTTTTATCGGAAATATTTTATCCTAATCGAATGATCCACTCGTAATTAGCTGTATTTACAAGGCATTCGAAATATACAATGTAGCTTAATTCTTACTGTGTTAATAATTTTACTAAAAGATGCTAGCAGCAAAAAGCTTACAGAAAGTATGTTATTTGCTTCATTTAATTAAAATAGATTACTTTAAAATAAACGACAGGAAAAATCTAATTACGGCATAAACAACACCTCTAGAATAAAAAAACCCCTACAAACGTACTGTTTATAGGGGTTTACAAGGACTTTATGTGGTCCCACCTGGGCTCGAACCAGGGACCACCTGATTATGAGTCAGGTGCTCTAACCAACTGAGCTATAGGACCAGCTTTTAAGGTGTATTACATCTTAAAGCGGGCGCAAAAATAGTATTAATTTTCATTTAGCGCAAGGTTTTCATTTTTCTTCTGTTCCTATTCCCGGTCCTGACACAACTCAACCAAAACCCCTTTGGTGCTTTTGGGATGTAAAAACGCAACCCATTTATGGTCTGCCCCGGCTTTAGGCTCTTCATTAATCAGCTCAAATCCTTCAACTTTCAGACGTTTTAACTCAGCTTTGATATCTGTAACCGCATAGGCAATATGATGAATCCCTTCTCCCCGCTTCTCAATGAATTTAGCTATAGCACTATCAGCATTTGTTGCTTCTAATAATTCTATTTTGCTTTCACCCATTTTAAAAAAAGAAGTGTTTACCCCTTCCGAATCAACGCTTTCTGTTTTGTAAGGAGGAATCCCAAATAACGTTTCATAAAGGCTATTAGCCTCATCCAGGTTTTTAACTGCGATTCCTATATGTTCTATCTTATTCATATTTCAAATCAGGATTTTGTAGGTCACCTCAACAGATTTTTGATTGATGAAGAAATTAGATGATAACACATCAAATCCCCCAAACAAAATGAAAATGATCTCAGGGTAAACTGTGCCAGAATTAATCTCGATTATAGAGTAAAGGTAATGCAAATTTATTGACGTATTTTTGCACCATGGAAACGAACAGACAGAAGAAAGTAGCCGGTGTTTTGCAGCGCGATCTGGTTGATGTGATTCAAAAAGCGTTAATGCAGGCCGGTGTTAAAAATATTATTGTATCGGTAAGTAAGGTAAACGTAACCACCGATTTATCTCAGGCTAAAGTCTACATCAGTATATTTCCGCACGCTAAGGCAGACGAGATTCTTAAAGAAGTTAAAGCGGTAAAGCCTTTTATCAAGCACGAAATTGCACAGCGTACGCGTCATCAATTGCGTCGTATGCCCGAGCTTCAGTTTTATGTTGATGATTCTTTGGAGTACATTGATGGTATAGACAAATCCCTAAAAGGCACCGAAGATCCTATAGAAAATCCCGATTTGCTACCTCGTCGCAAAAAATCGTAAACCGGTCTTGAAATTTTCAGTATTTATCGCAAAACGTTACCTGTTTACTAAAAGCAGCAACAATGCTATAAATATCATCACCCTCATTTCTGCTTTAAGTATTGTGGCCGGCTCGGCTGCTCTGTTTATTGTGCTTTCGGGGTTTTCAGGGCTGAAGGATTTCAGCCTTTCGTTTTCTTCACTATTCGACCCGGATATAAAGGTGATTCCCGCGCAGGGAAAAGCCATCACTTTTGATAATGATACTGCCGAAGCTTTACAAAACATAGAAGATGTAGCTTATTACACCAAGATCATCGAAGAACGTGCTTTTCTTGAATTTAGGGGGAAAAATCACATCGCCTACATTAAAGGGGTAGATGAAAATTACCTAAAGGTCAACCCTATTGATAGCACTTTACTCTACGGAAGCTGGTTAGCTCAGGACGAGCCGGTAGCTGTTATTGGTTTCGGTATTTCGAGAATTCTCTCTCTGGGCGTCAACAATTACAATGATTTGCTGCGCGTGATGGTCCCCAAGCCGGGAAGCGGCCAGATTACCGACCCGTTGCAGGCCTTTAACAGTTCGCAGCTCGTGGTTTCTGATATTTTTCAGGTGAATGAAGAACTTGACCAGAAGTATATTTTTGTGAACTTCAACTACGCACAACAGCTGCTCAAGTATGCAGATACTACGTTAAGCGCGCTTGAAGTGCGTCTTAAGCCGGAAGCAGATCCTATAAGTGCACAGGAAGAAATACAAAGGCTTTTTGGTGATCAGGCCGAGGTTAAAACCCGCTTTCAGCTGAATGATAAGCTCTATAAAATGCTTAATGCCGAAAACCTGGCAGTTTATCTCATTTTTACTTTAGTCTTGATCATTGCGTTATTTAATCTTGTAGGAAGCATCATCATGATCATTATAGACAAGAAATCTAATATCAAGACCATGCACAGTATGGGAGCTTCGCTGAAAGAAATCAAGAAAATCTTCTTCCTTCAGGGAGCGATGATGACCGTCTTTGGAGGTCTATTGGGTCTGATTATAGGCACTCTAGTTGTTGGGGCGCAATTGCTCTTTGAACTCAAAATGATTACCCCCACACTGCCCTATCCTATGCAGTTTACGATTATGAATTTCGTAGCGGTATTTTTGACCATAAGTATTTTGGGAGTTTTAGCATCCTACCTGGCATCTTCGTCAATAAGACCGAAGTTGCTGGAAGACTAAATCATTGCCTGTGTGGCAAAGTCGAAATCTGCAAAGCGCTCCTCCACCTCATCAAAGGCAGCGAAAACATCTGCTGCATCATCACTGGTTACCATTTTCATGCGATAAGGCTTAAAGTCTGGAATACCCTTGAAATAGTTAGTATAATGCCTACGGGTTTCAAACACTCCAAGCTTCTCGCCTTTCCAGTCTATAGACATCTGCAGGTGTCTGCGCGCGGCTTCAATACGCTCCTGCATTGTAGGTGGTGCCATATGCTCACCGATCTTAAAAAAGTGCTTCACCTCTCTAAAAAACCAGGGATAGCCGATACTCGCCCGGCCGATCATCGCACCGTCAAGTCCGTACTCATCGCGCATGGCTACAGCACGCTCGGGTGTGTCTACATCGCCATTGCCGAAAACAGGAATATGCATCCGTGGATTGTTCTTTACTTCGGCAATAGGACGCCAATCAGCACTGCCTTTATACATCTGGGCGCGGGTTCTTCCGTGAATGGAAATCGCCTTACAGCCCACATCCTGCAAACGTTCTGCGACCTCAACAATCTTAATGGAATCGTGATCCCAACCCAAGCGGGTTTTTACGGTAATGGGCAGGTTAGTGTGCTTCACCATCGCTTCGGTGAGCGAAACCATCAAATCTATATCTTTTAAAATACCGGCTCCGGCGCCTTTAGAAACCACTTTTTTCACCGGACAGCCAAAGTTAATGTCAATAATATCGGGCTTTGAAGCTTCAACAATTTCCACACTTTGCAACATAGATTCCAGATTTGCGCCAAAAATCTGAATACCTACAGGACGTTCCTTTTCGTAGATATCTAGCTTCATCACGCTCTTTGCAGCATCACGTATAAGGCCTTCGCTCGAGATAAACTCGGTAAACACCACATCTGCACCCTGCTCTTTGCACAATGCGCGAAAAGGTGGATCACTCACATCTTCCATAGGTGCTAAAAGCAACGGGAAGTCTCCTACATCTATATCTCCTATTTTCGCCAAATCTTTGAATTTTAGGTCAATACCGCTGAAAAACTCTAAACGCTATCGGATCTCGATTATCGCGCAAAATTAAGCAATGTTTAGTAAAGTATAGCAGAACTGAAGTTGGCAGTAAGAAATCTAGTCTTTTGCTTCTAAACGGCTTTGCTCTTCGGCATTTACTGCTCTGCTGTTATCTCTGAGCTTAAAGTTTCCGAATTTATACCGAAGGCCTACGCGTATTTTTCGGGATTCGGGCATCGCAAAAAAGGAATTGTTTTGATTTAAATAGCGTGACGTAAGCGGAATGTTATTTGTATTGAAAATATCTTCCGAGCTCAGATTAAAAATCAATCTTCCATCCATAAAAGTTTTCTGAATATCAATATTCAAAGCATACTGCGGCCTGTCGTATTGATAGGAACCTGATAAAATATTTGAAATGTATGTGTTTGACACAGTTGCGGTAAGAGTCCGTTCCTGATCAATAATAAAGTAATTCTGCGTTTGGGCATAAAAACCGGTAATACTTTGCCGATAATCCTGACCGTCACTTTCTAATGCCTGAAACTCATTTTGCATTCTAAAAAGCGATGTGTTAGCACTCATCCACATCCAATTGGTCACAAATTCAGAATAAATCAAATCCAGGCTATATTGTTGCTCGTAATTGAGATTGGTATTTACACCGCGTATTGTAAGGTTTTCATTATCCTGAAAAGGTAATCTGTTCATTATATTATCTACCCGATCCCAATATAAATTAATGAAAAGCTTACTTTTAAAGATATAGCTCAACTCCAGGTGGTTGTTTATTGCAGGCTGAATATTAGGATTTCCTTCCTGAAAGTTATTTTCGTTCAAAAAATATCGGAACGGATTTAAGCTCTGAAAACGCGGCCTTTCAATCCTGCGGCTGTACGTGAGTCCAAAAGAATGATTTTCTGAAGGATTATTCATCAAGTAAATAGTTGGAAAAAGCTCCAGATATTCCTGAGTATTTACTACTCCTAACGTACGTGAATTCCCATTGGATTCGGTATATTCCCCACGTAGACCGGCCTGAATACTCCATTTTTCCCAATCTTTTGAAAAGCTGAAATACGATGCGTAAATACTTTCGGTGTAATCAAAATTGTCATTTAGAATTGCATTGCCGGCATTGATATCCCCATTACCGTCAAAAAATTCCTGCCTGCTGTTTGAATTGATCCCCGAATATTTAGCGCCGGCTTCAAAAGCCCAGCTTCCTAAATTGCCGGTATAATCAAGCTGCCCGGTATAAATTTGTGAGTCCTGAGTAGGTAAGGTATTGAATGAATTTGCATTTAAAAGAGTGCCTTGCGGCGAAAAATACCTGGTAGCTACCGCTTGTGATTGATCGTTCGTAAAATCTATATAATTGGCATTTGCAGTAAGTGTCGCACCGTTTTCGCCAAGCTGTCGCTCATAATTCAAATTGAAAAGCAAATTATCATTTTGATTCTCGAGCCTGCTTTGTGTGGTATAAAGGGAGTCAAGTCGTCCTTGAGGATCGTAAATTTCGGTTCTACCGCTGATGTCTGAGTCGGCTTTTGGCGTGTGCAGCACATTGGCGCTCAGACTTAACATGTCTTTTTCGCTCAGCATAAAATCTAAAATGGTGTTGAAGCTGTGCGAAATTGTGCGTGTATCTTTTAAAAACAAATCATCCCAGGTTGCTTTAGTGCTTCCGTTGGGATTGAAGAATTCGATAAAGCCTTCATCGGTTTTGGTATCAAAGCGAGAATTGAAAGTATATCCGGCATAGGCATTGAGCCAGTCGGTTTTATAATACTGACTGGTTCCAGCCGCGTATTTGGGTAAAATCCCTACGGTTGCTGAAGCGTCAACGCTTCCTTTATAACCGATAGAAAGATTCTTTGAAGTTACGATATTCAAAATCGCTCCGCCTTCCGCATCATATTTGGCCGGTGGTGTGGTGATGACTTCAACCGATTTAACGTTAACCCCTGCAAAACCTTCCAGCAGTTGCTGCAGCTCATCATTGGTTAAGTATACCTTACGATCATTGATGTAAACCTGCGCCGGGCGATTTCTAACCAGGATTGTTCCCTGATTGACAATGACTCCAGGAGTGCGTTTTAAAATATCAAAAGTAGTTCCGGAAGAAATCGCTGTGTTTTCCACGTCAAACACCAGACGATCTACCCTGCGCTGTATAATCGGCCTGCGCGCAGTGACTGTAACTTCATTTAAAAACTGAGCCGATTCTCTAAGTACAATAACCGGTATGCTTAAGCTTTCCTGAAGTTCAAAAGGCTTACTATACGCATCTTCGTAGCCCACAAAGCTGGCTTTTAGCAGGTAGTTTCCGGTATTCAAATCTTCAAATTTGAACAGACCTTCTTCATTGGATACAGATCCACTTACAAAAGTAGAATCAGTGGCTTTTAAAAGTAACACATTAGTAAATGGGACGGGGTTTTGTTCAATATCCTGAACGAGCCCGTCAAGGACTAGACTTTGAGCTGATAGAAATAGGGGGGCGAAAACAAAGACGTTAAATAGTAATTTTGATCGCATAGGGCTCAAATCTAAATTAATTTTTAGGTTAATTAATTGTGTTCTTAAACATTTTCGATGATTGACAGACAATCCTTGAGGTACAGTAGATTTATTAGAAAATGCTTAACCTAAACCGTATATTTGCCCATTAAAGTTGACCCTGTTTACTTACAATAGTAAAATGCTTTTCGATTAACAGCTTTTTCAACGGCAAAAAACTGTATACAAATCGAACGAATAAGCTGTAAACCTGGCAACGCTGATGAAGAACGTCTATGAAGAACATTCGCAATTTTTGCATTATCGCTCACATTGATCACGGGAAAAGTACGCTTGCAGACCGTCTGCTAGACTCTACAGGTTCTGTTACCGATCGTGAAAAACAGGAGCAATTACTCGATAATATGGATCTGGAGCGCGAGCGTGGTATTACCATTAAATCACACGCCATCCAGATGAATTATATACACAACGGTGAGCCTTATATTCTAAATCTCATCGACACTCCGGGACACGTGGATTTCTCTTATGAAGTGTCACGAAGTATTGCTGCCTGTGAAGGTGCGCTGCTTGTAGTAGATGCCGCACAGAGCATTCAGGCACAGACCATTTCTAATCTGTATCTGGCCCTTGAAAACGATCTGGAAATCATTCCGGTGTTGAATAAGGTTGATTTGCCCAGTGCAAACCCCGAGGAGGTAACTGATGATATTGTAGATCTTTTGGGTTGCGACCCCGAAGACGTCATCCCGGCCAGTGCCAAGACCGGCATTGGTATCACCGAAATCCTCACTGCGATTATTGAGCGTATTCCGGCACCAAAAGGAAATCCTGACGAGCCTTTGCAAGCCTTGATTTTTGACTCGGTTTACAACCCGTTTAGAGGGGTTGAAACCTATTTTAGGGTATTGAATGGTGAGATTACCAAAGGGCAGAACATCAAGTTTATGGCCACCGGTAAAACGTATTTTGCAGACGAGGTAGGAACGCTCAACCTAAAACAAACACCTAAAAAAGTTATCAAAACCGGGGATGTGGGGTACCTCATCACGGGTATAAAGGAGGCTAAAGAGGTAAAAGTGGGGGATACTATCACCGATGCTAAAACGCCTACGACGAATATGATCGAAGGTTTTGAGGATGTAAAACCGATGGTATTTGCAGGAATTTATCCGGTAGACACCGAAGATTACGAAGATCTGCGTTCTTCAATGGAAAAACTGCAGCTTAACGATGCATCTTTAGTGTTTCAGCCTGAAAGTTCAGCGGCGCTGGGCTTCGGTTTTCGTTGTGGATTCCTGGGGATGTTGCACCTCGAGATCATTCAGGAACGTCTGGAACGGGAGTTTGATATGACTGTGATCACTACGGTACCTAACGTATCGTATCACGCGTACACCATAAAAGAGAAAGATACCGCAATACTGGTTAATAACCCTTCTGATTTACCTGATCCTTCAGGGATGGACCGGGTTGAGGAGCCTTATATAAAAGCTACGATTATTACAAAATCAGATTTTGTAGGTCCGGTAATGTCTCTTTGTATTGAAAAACGTGGTGAAATAACCAATCAGACGTATTTGACAACAGAGCGCGTAGAACTGTCTTTTGATATGCCTTTGGCTGAAATTGTATTTGACTTTTACGACCGCTTAAAAACGGTTTCTAAGGGCTATGCTTCGTTTGACTATTCGCCAATAGGTATGCGGGCTTCACATCTGGTAAAAGTAGATGTTCTCTTAAATGGAAATACCGTAGATGCGCTTTCAGCCTTGCTGCACCGCGATAATGCCTACGACATTGGTAAAAAGATGTGTGAGAAACTGAAAGAATTGATTCCGCGTCAGCAGTTTGATATTCCTATTCAGGCGGCGATTGGTGCTAAAATCATCGCACGTGAGACCGTAAAAGCGCTGCGTAAGGACGTTACCGCAAAATGTTATGGTGGTGATATTTCGCGTAAGCGAAAACTACTCGAAAAACAGAAAAAGGGTAAGAAACGTATGCGTCAGGTGGGTAACGTGGAAATCCCTCAGGAGGCATTTATGGCCGTACTGAAGCTTAACGATTAAGATGAAACGTATACAGCTAATTGGTCTTGGACTTATTGTGCTTTGTGGCCTTATTAGCCAATATACCAATGCCACTCAAAATCAATTTATGGTTTGGCTACTCGCTATTGGTGCGGTAGCCGGTATTTTGATGGTAATTTCTGAATACTTCAGCCGCCGGTAAACCGGAATTAAAGAAATAAAAAGCTTCCTGAAAACGGAAGCTTTTTTGTTTGGTATTCATTCGGGTATTAATACTGTTCCAGTTGAATGCGCTCGCTGTTGTTATAGCCCGACTTAAGGGCCGCCTCCACAATTTGAATATCCCGCAAACCTTCATTGCCGGGTGCAATAACAGGCGTATCGTTTAAGATCGCAAGTGCATCATCATCCATTTGCAGGGCTTGCTGATTACAATTACAGGGCGGTAACTTCTTACCGTCACTGGTGCTTCCCTGAACGCCATTATAACTCTGAAATGGAGATAACTCGTAGTTTCCATCAGCGCAGTTTACCTTTAGAAAATTGACATTATCGGCATAAGTGACCCGTGCTGTGGTTTTCAAGCCGCCGGGAAATTCCACATCCAGCCATGTAATTTCAGGTGCCTTATTGATAAACAAATCCGGTCTTTGAGTCTCGTGACGTGCGGTAAGCAATAGCGGCTCAAGCCCCGTCGCATAACGCAAGCCATTGATATTGTAAACACCCATATCGTAAATGGCGCCTCCGCCTTTAGAACCATCCAGGCGCCAACCGCCACCCGGGCCTATGCGCCAGCCTACTTCGGTGTCTACACTTTGGATGCTTCCGTAGGGCTTTGTTTTTGCCCACTTCATTATGGTTTGGGTATTTTCTTCGTGCTGCATGCGATAGCCGATGGCTAATTTGACTCCGTTTTTATCGCAGGCCTCTATGATTTCCCGGCATTCTTCAACCGTCATGGCCATGGGTTTTTCACAAAAAACATGCTTTCCGGCGTTAGCCGCCATCACACTGTATTTTTTATGTAAAAAGGTAGGCGTTACGATGTAGACTACATCTATATCCGGATTGTTTGCGATCTCAGGCAATGTCTCATAACTGTAGACATTTTCGTCCTTTATACCGTATTTCTGCTGCCATTGCGGAATTTTCTCGGGACTTCCCGTTACAATACCGCGCAGTTCGATATGTTTAGTCTGTTGCAGAGCAGGAGCCAGATTGTTAGTCGCATAACTTCCCAGTCCCAGTAAAGCCACACCGAGTTTCTTCTCGGGTTTTGAACAGGCGTAATAAGGTAAAGGCAAGGTGGATGCTGCGAGAACAAGACCTGATTTCTTCAAAAAACTTCTGCGGGAGCTCATAACTTTTTTATTTTCAAGTTAATAAATACCCTATCAATACAGAAGCGCTTTTTAAAAGCTTAGCAAAATTTTAAAGTTCGTTTTCTTCGATCTTCGGTTTGACCGGCATTTTCTCAGGATCAAAAGGTTTACCCAGATAAACAAGCTTTGTGTTTTCAAAACTGTCGATTTCAAGTTCGTTGATATTCGATTTTAAAATCTCGAGTTCGCCAGATTCCTGCTTTAAAAAGATAGGTACCATGTTTTGGTCTTCACGGGTACTCTTCACCAGCTTCTCAAAGTCCTCTTTCGTATTCACCTCAACCTCCTGAATGGTAGGATGCGCACGCGCCACCTCAGTAAGTCTAATAAAGTCATCTGTAGGCGAGAAAAGACCCTCATTTGGAGCGTCTGGTCCACGCATCTCATCAGGAGTAATGAGTCTAAACGAGCCGTTTTCACCAAAAATATCTTTAAAGCGCTTGATGGCATAGTCGTTAATGTCTCCGTTTCCGGTAAGTGCCATCAAATACCCCACATCGTTCAGTTCGATATTATTCATCAAACTATCTGAATAAATACTTTCTTCAATAGCCTCGAGACCGCGCTCCTTGGCTTTTTCAATATTATAACTGTTGCTGTCTACCAGTACCACATGGCGACCATTTTTCATCAGGTATTCACCAATGATACGCGAAGCTTTAGAAGCGCCAATGATCACGATTCCTTTAGATTCGGTAAGGAAAACTCCAACAATTTTAGCGAAAAGACGGGCTGTGGTTGCATTCAGCAATACCGTACCCAGTACGATCATAAATACCAGCGGTGTGATGTATTCTGCCCCTTCAACGCCTTCACTTACCAGCTGTAAACCAAAAAGGGAAGCAATACCCGCAGCTACAATACCACGCGGACCTACCCAGCTTACAAAGAGTTTTTCGTTAAACTTTAAACCGGAGCCCTTCGCACTTAAGAACACTCCAACCGGTCTTAGAATGAAAACCACTACAGCAAAAAGCAAGGCTGCCTTCCAGGTATACACCAAATACAGATCCTGCATTTCGATATTTGCCGATAGCAGTATGAACAACAAGGAGATAAGCAAAACGCTCAAAGACTCTTTAAAGTAGAGGAGCTCTTTGATGTTGGGCAGTTTCATATTCCCCATAATGATTCCCATCACCACCACCGAAAGCAGACCGCTTTCGTGAGCAAACAAATCGGAGAGTACAAAAACGCCAAGCACTGTGGCCAGGGTAAATACATTCAATAAATAATGCGGAATTACATTGCGTTTGATTGCAAAGGCAAGGGCGTGTGCAAAAGTAAAACCGAAGGTAAACCCAAAAAGCACAATCTTACCAAACTCTTCAAGAGCGGTTAGGGTAAATTCACTCCCGGCACCAACGCTGATAAATTCAAAAACCAGTACGGCTACTAGAGCACCTATGGGATCAATAAGGATTCCTTCCCATTTTAAAATGGCAGAAATGTCTTTTTTAAGCGGAATGTTTCTAAGAATTGGGGTTATAACCGTAGGTCCGGTTACAATAATCAATGCCGAAAATAGAAAGGATATTCTTAGACTCAGGTCAAAAATATAGTAAGCGGCTGCCCCTGCGCCAAAGAAGGTTACCAGAGAACCAATAATAATCAGTTTCGTAATTACCGGTCCCACATTTTTAATCTCGCTAAAGCGTAAGGTAAGACCTCCTTCAAAGAGTATTATTCCAATAGCCAAAGAGACAAAATTAAAAAGACGCTCCCCGGGGAATATTCCTGCCTCGCCATCCCAAATGGGTTCTATCCACTTGGAGCCGTCGTAAGTAAACAAGGTTGAAATAGGTCCCACAAAAAGCCCGATTAAAATAAGAGGTAAGATCGCAGGTATTTTAAACTTCCAGGCAACCCATTGTGCCAAAATACCCAAGATTATAATTCCGCCCAGTTCTAACATGAATTTCGATTTTTTGCTATGATACGGCTTTAAAAATTCATTTTAAAGCCTGATTTTGCTATTCTTTGTTAAATATAGCTTAATTCGCCAAGGCTTAAAATTTGATTTAACGCTGTTTTAGTATTTTGCACCACTTTGTTTATCCTGAAGCCACAAAATTTTTAGCTTCCTGCAGTAAACTACCTCAGGGCAATCCCGTGAGGCATTCGTTAGAAACAAATTTTTCATTTTAGAGGCAAGCCTGTGGTATTAATCCTTTTGGCGGTGCCAATTAAAAATCAGTAGTCCGTTTATGGTCATTCACGCAATAGAAGCCGGTAATTTTAAATTAGACGGAGGCGCTATGTTTGGAGTCGTCCCAAAATCACTCTGGACCCGCACCAATCCTGCAGATGAAAACAATATGATTGATATTGCCGCACGCTGTATGCTTATTGAGGAAGGCAATCGCCTCATTCTTATAGACACGGGAATGGGCGACAAGCAAAGCGAAAAGTTTTTTGGCTTTTACTATCCCTGGGGTGATGATACCCTAGAGAAATCGCTAAGGTCTAAAGGTTTTCATCCTGACGATATCACCGATGTTTTTCTCACGCATTTACACTTTGACCATTCCGGAGGCTGCATAAAATGGGCTGAAGATGGTAAAACTCCGGTTCCGGTTTTTAAGAATGCAACCTACTGGAGCAACAAAGATCACTGGGAATGGGCCACAAAACCCAATGCCCGGGAAAAAGCGTCTTTTTTAAGTGAAAACATCTTGCCCATAGAACAAAGCGGGCAGCTTCGGTTTATTGAAAAAACCGGAAAAACCTTTCTAGAAAATAGCGATCTGGGCTTTGGTATTTTATTTGCAGATGGACATACCGATAAACAGATGATTCCGCATATAACTTATAAAGACAAAACTCTTGTTTTCGCAGCAGATTTGTTGCCAACGGCGGGTCATTTACCCTTACCGTATGTGATGGGCTTTGATACGCGGCCCTTGCTTACTTTGGGCGAAAAAGAAGAATTTTTAAATCAGGCGGCAGATCATAACTATTATTTGTGGTTAGAGCATGATGCGCATAACCCCATAATCACGGTAAAACATACCGAAAAAGGAGTGCGACTTGATCAAAGCCTTAGAATTGAAGACGTACTCTAACGAAAACTTATACGTGACTCAAATACAAAACCTAAATTTTAAATATAAATACATACAGATAATGAAAAAATCCCTGATTGCAGCATTTGGAGCTGCATTGCTTATCGCCGGTTGCGATACACCTGCAAAACTGATAAGCGTCCCTGTTGAAAATGTTGACCAACTTCCCGTTAAAATAGCCGATCTGGATGAGGAGCAGCTCAAAGAATGGCCCGGTAAAGACATTAAAGAAGATACCATTCCCGGGATGAGTGTTGAGAAAACCTACGACGAACTCATAAAAGGTCAGGGATCTTCCGTAATTGTTGCGGTTATAGACAGCGGTGTTGATATCGAGCACGAAGATCTGGATGGTGTTATCTGGACTAATGCAGATGAAATTCCAAACAACGGAATTGATGATGACAAAAACGGCTACATCGATGACATTCACGGTTGGAACTTTCTGGGCGATATCGTTGCCGAACAACTTGAAAAAGCGCGTATTGTACAAAAATATGACGCTCAGTTTAGCGGAAAAACATTAGATCAGATTCCTACTGCTCAAAAAGAGCTTTTTAAAACCTATACCAAAGCTAAGGCAGAAGTTGAAAAAGACCGCAGTGAGCTTGAAGATCAAATCACCCAATACCAGGGTCTAATGGCTGCTGTAAAAACCGCTCATACCGAAGTTTCTCAAAAACTAAATAAGGAAGATTATACTGCCGAAGAACTTGCGGCTCTTCCTGCAGAAACGCAGATGGAGCAGCGCAACAAGGCTATTCTTACCCAGATGCTTACCTATGCAGATACTATTCCTGAATTTATGGAAATGCTTACTGAGCAATTAGAGAGTATGCAGGAGCGTCTGGATACCAATTACAACCTCAACGCTAATTACCGCAGTGTGCTGGGCGATGACCTTAACGATTTAAACGATACCAATTACGGTAATAACAACGTAATAGGTCCGGACCCGGAAGCAGCCCGTCACGGGACTCACGTTGCCGGTATTATCGCTGCAGAACGCAACAACGGTATTGGTATGAACGGGGTGGCTAACAATGCAAAAATTATGGTGGTTCGTGCCGTTCCTGATGGGGATGAGTACGATAAAGACATCGCCTTAGCAATACGCTATGCCGTAGACAACGGTGCAAAAGTGATCAACACCAGCTTTGGTAAATACTTTGCTACAAACCCGGAGTGGGTATATGACGCCATTAAATATGCGGCTAAAAAAGATGTATTAATCGTAAATGCAGCCGGTAACGAAAGTATTGACCTCGATGGCGGCGATACCGTTTATCCTAACGATCAGCTTGATAATGTAACTGAATTTGCTGATAATGTGATTACAGTAGGTGCGCTGAACTACAAATACAGTGGCAAATTAGTCGCAAGTTTTTCAAACTACGGAAAATCAAATGTTGACGTTTTTGCTCCCGGAGTTCAAATCTGGTCTACCGTTCCCGGTAATGAATACGAGTTTTTACAGGGTACCTCAATGGCTGCTCCTAATGTAGCCGGTGTGGCAGCGATGTTGCGCTCGTATTACCCGCAATTCTCTGCTGCTCAGATTAAACAAATCATTATGCAGAGCGGGATCACCAGCAATATTCAGGTATCTGCAGGTGGTGATGCTGACGTGGTAAAACCCTTCAGTGCACTTTCAAAATCGGGCGAAATGGTAAATATGTATAACGCCTTCAAAATGGCAGAGTTATCTACTAAAAAGTAATAATTATGGAATTAAAAAAAGCAATTCAATCTACCTTCTGGAGTGCTTCGATACTTGCTTTGGGTTTAATCCCTGCAAGTACTTCGGCACAAAATAACACCTCCTACTGGCAACAGCATGTGGACTATAAGATGGAGGTTGATATGAATGTTGAAGACTACAACTATACCGGTAAGCAGGAGTTGGTTTACACAAACAATTCTCCCGATACCTTAAATCAGGTATTTTACCATCTGTATTTTAATGCCTTTCAACCCGGCAGTGAGATGGATGTGCGTTCGCTTACCATTAAAGATCCCGATCGTCGTGTGATGGACCGTATTTCAAAACTCGAGCCGGACGAAATTGGTTTCTTAAAGGTAAACACGCTTACTCAGGATGGAACGCCCTTAACGTACGAAGTTGCAGGAACCGTTCTAGAGGTTAGCCTGGCGAAAGCTATTGCGCCGGGCGAAAGCACAACCTTTAATATGGATTTTAACGGGCAGGTGCCTGTGCAAATACGCAGAAGCGGTCGCAACAATGCCGAAGGTGTGGCGCTCTCGATGACGCAATGGTATCCTAAACTGGCTGAATACGACTTTGAAGGCTGGCACGCAGATCCGTATATTGCGCGTGAATTTCACGGCGTTTGGGGTGATTTTGATGTAAAAATCAGCATCGACTCTGAGTATACTGTTGGAGGTACCGGTTACCTTCAAAACACCGAAATAGGTCACGGCTACGAAGAGCCCGACCAAAAAGTAGAAAAGGCCAAAAAAGGAAAACACACCTGGCATTTTGTAGCGCCTAATGTGCACGACTTTACCTGGGCTGCAGATCCCGACTACATTCACGATAAGCTTACTGCTTCAGACGGTACGGTATTGCACTTTTTCTATAAAGACAACAAAGACATCATTGAAAACTGGAAGAACTTACAGCCTAAAACCGCTGAGCTTTTAGCCTTTTATAATGAAAACGTTGGCCCTTATCCTTACGACCAGTACTCGGTAATTCAAGGAGGTGACGGTGGAATGGAGTATGCGATGTGTACCCTGATCACGGGAGAGCGCAGCTTTGGCAGCCTTGTGGGTGTGACCGCTCACGAGATGGCACATACCTGGTTTCAGTTCTTGCTGGCTTCAAACGAAGCCAAGCACGAGTGGATGGATGAAGGTTTTACCAGCTATATTTCTGACGAGGCGATGAATGTGGTGATGGATGAAAAGAAGCCCAATCCACAAGCCGGGAATTACGCATCCTATTTTAGGCTGGCAACCAGTGGTATTGAGCAACCTCAAACTACGTATGCAGACCGTTATGAAATGAATGCCGCTTATGGAGCTTCGGCTTATTCTAAAGGCGCTGTGTTTTTAGCACAACTGGGCTACATCATTGGCAAGGAAAATCTGGATAAGACCATCAAAACTTATTTTGATGAGTTTAAATTCAAGCATCCCACGCCTAATGATGTGAAGCGCGTTGCCGAAAAAGTGAGCGGAATGCAGTTAGACTGGTATCTGGTAGACTGGACACAGACTACTAACACTATTGATTATGCGATTAAAAATGTAGAGGAAGTAGACGGTAAAACTCAGGTAACTCTGGAGCGTAAAGGTCTTATGCCAATGCCTATAGATTTTTATGTCAACGTGAAAAACGGCGACAACGCAGAAGGAATGAACGAATCTTATTACATTCCGCTTCGGATGATGCGTGCCGAAAAGCCAAACCCATTCCCAAATATGGAACGTACCCAATTGCCGGATTGGCCCTGGGCGTATCCTACCTATACGTTTACTATAGATAAGCCACTTTCTGAAATCAATGCAATGACCATTGATGCTCAGCAATTAATGGCAGACATAGACCGAACCAACAACAGCTGGAATCAGCCTGCTGAATAATCTTTCGGAATACTCTTAAAGTCTAAAGCCGTTTCCGTTTGGGAGCGGCTTTTTTTTGGCGCCGCCAAAGGGAATAATACTCTTGAGCAAATCGTGTAAATAAACATGAAATTTAGTGTATGCCAAATTCATTTTATATGTAGGATTTAAGCCTGGCTTTCTGTATAAGCATCTACATAATTGTGTTGTCTATCTTTACTCCTAATTTTTTCTTTGATGTCAGATATCAATAACACACCCACGGCTTATGTTTACTTTTCTATTTCAGGAAAAGAAGTTAACCCTGAATTATTTAAGCCCTATTTTAAGAATGCTATAATTCAAGATGGAATTTTCCGAAACGGAATTAAATATGTTCACTTCAGATATAACGCTAATGACATAAATGAGGCTTTAGACGATACATTAAGCTTAATTTCGAAACAGATTACACCATTTTCACAACAAATAGGAGAGCTGATTATTGAAAACAAACTCTACTGTAAGTTTTTCATCGTTCTTCAAAATCTACATTCATTCCGCTCCGGAGGAGTATTTTTCAACAAAGAATTTATAGCTCTTTTACATCAATTAAATACCGAGGTGGAAATTGATATGTACGAATAGAATTCATTACCCATAGCCTTAAAGCTACTTCCGTTTAGTTTGTTGTCTATCTTTACACCTAAATTTTTTCGCCTCTGGCTAAACTATGAAGCAAACTTTCCCTAAAAAAGAACACCTCAAACGGAAAAAACTTATCGATGCCTTGTTTACCGAAGGACAGAAAGTAAGTGCCTATCCCTTGCTTTTGGTTTATAAAACTTCGGCTTTGCCTGAGGAAGGGGTTTCTATACAGGCCGGGTTTTCTGTAGCCAAACGCAATCACAAACTTGCGGTGACCCGAAACCGTATAAAACGCATTATGCGAGAGGTTTACCGAAAAAATAAACAGGATTTTCAAACAAACGGCTTAACTTTTGCGTTTATGTTTATCTATACCGGCCGCGAAGTCATGACTTATGAACAGCTCGAAAAAGCCATGCTTAAGCTCATTACAAAGTTCAACGCCGCGCAAAACGAAATAGATGATTAACCGTTAAACCTATTTTTTATGAAAATACTGGGTTTTTGGCTTTTGAGTATGATTTATATGTGCTCAAGCGGCAGTTCTGATGAATCCTATGCAGCTGCTGATGCTGCCTATGAAGTTGAAATGGCTCAGCCGGAACTGGCTGATGATGTAGAAGCTGATGTGCAGCAAAAAATCATTAAAACCGGGAATCTCCGGTTTGAAACTCAGGATTTAGCCGAGACCCGTGCCCAAATTCTTAAGGCTGTAAACACGACAATGGGTTATGTTGAGAACGAACGTACCGGTAAAGACTATCGGGGCAGTTATCAGGAACTGCAACTGCGCGTTCCTGCTGAAAATTTTCAACAGGCGCTCGAACTGATCTCCCAGGGCGTTGAATTCTTTGAAGAAAAATCAATAAGTCAGCGCGATGTTACCGAAGAATTTATTGACGTGGAAGCCCGGCTTAAAGCCAAACGCGAACTCGAAAACCGGTATCTGGAGTTGCTTAAAAAAGCCTCTTCGGTAAAAGAAATTTTAGAGATTGAACGCGAACTTTCAGTTATACGCGAAGAAATAGAAGCTAAAGAGGGAAGGCTTAAATACCTTTCAAAACAGGTTTCGTACAGTACCCTCAACGTGTATTTTTATAAAACTGAAGTGGAAACCGGCGTAACCAAATCCTACGGTTCAAAAATGCTACAGGCCGTAAAAGGTGGCTGGCAGGGGATCTCAACCTTTGTTTTAGGGTTGATCTACATCTGGCCGTTTATTATTCTGGTGATTCTTGTTATCTTTCTCATTCGCCGCTGGCAAAAGCGCAAATCCCAAAAAAACACGCCTAAATCTTAATTGAAAATTGCTTCATCTATGAAAAAGAGAATCCTCATTACCGCTGCTTCACTGGCTATTTTAGTCACTACCGTAAGTTTTAAAAGTGACTTTTTTGAAATCGCCAAGCAGATCGAAATTTTCACCACCTTGTTTAAAGAGCTCAATATGAACTATGTTGACGAGGTAAATCCTGCACAACTTATGGATAGTGCGATAGAGGGCATGCTGGCTGATTTAGATCCGTACACCAAATACTGGACCGAGCAGGAGGTTGAAGATGCACGCATCAACAATTCAGGGGAATATACCGGTATTGGAGCTTCAGTATTATCCCGCAACAAGAAAATCACCATAATGGAAGTCTATGAAGACTATCCGGCTGATAAAGCCGGTCTGCAGGCGGGTGATGAACTCATTAAGATAGGGGATATTACCATTGCAGATTTTGAAGACGATGCGGGCGATTTGCTTCAGGGAGCTCCTGGAACCAGTATTCCCATTACCTACAAGCGCCAGGGTAAACTTCAGAACACCACACTTACCCGTGAGGAAATAGATATCCCGGCCGTGCCTTTTTATTCGCTTATAAAAGACAACATTGGTTATGTAGTGCTGTCCAAGTTCAATAAAAAAGCTTCCGCAGAAACCGCAGCTGCCATTAAAGAGCTGAAAGAACAGGGAGCCACTTCCATAATTCTCGACTTACGTGGCAATCCCGGTGGTTTATTAACCGAAGCCATCAACGTAAGCAATTTGTTTTTACCCAAAGGCAAATTGATCACCACCACAAAATCGGTTATTGAAAAGTACAATCAGCAATACTATACGCGCAACGAGCCTTTGGATACTAACATTCCTGTGGCGGTATTAATAAACGGTCGCAGTGCATCGGCCAGTGAGATTGTTTCAGGCTCTCTGCAGGATTATGATCGCGCGGTGATTGTAGGAGCCCGAAGTTTTGGTAAAGGTCTTGTACAGCGCCCTAAAGAGCTTACGTATGGCACGCAATTGAAGATTACCATCTCACGGTATTATACGCCCAGCGGCAGGTGTATTCAGGCGCTTGATTACTGGAACCGTGATGAGCAGGGAAATGCCATACGCACCGATGTTGCAGATTATAATGCATTTAAAACCAGTACCGGGCGTACGGTTTATGATGGGGGCGGAGTGCTTCCGGATATCGTTGTGGAATCTGCTAAACTCAGTGCGATCACCGAAGCTTTGTTGAAAGATCAGGCAATTTTTGATTTTGCCACAAACTATTTCTACGATCATAAAATCGAAAAGCTAAGCGATTTTAAATTTACTCAGGCAGATTATTCGGCTTTTAAACAATTTTTGGATAAACAGGGCTTTACTTATGAAACCCGGACCGAAAAAGAACTGGAAGAAGCCTATCTCAATTCGGAAAAAGATGATTTGCAGAATGCTATAAGTACCGAATATGCCAATCTGATGAAAGCGATTGACGCAACGAAGAAGCGTGAATTAGATGCGAAAGAAAACGAGATTTCTAACCTGATTATTGACGAACTCGTTAAGCGCTATTTCTACAGACAAGGTTTATACGAATACCAAATCAATCATAATGAGGAGATTGCAGAAGCTGCAAATGTGGTGACTGATGCTCCCAGATACCGTAAAATCTTAAATCAGGATTAATTCTATTTTATCCCAAACACACCCATTTACAACAATTTTTTTACAATACCATACATAAATGGGTGATTTTAACAGTTTTAAACCAGGTTTTAACCTCAGTTTAAGAAGTAAATGGATTAAAATACTTATACTTTAGTATGATAACTATAGATAAGGATACAGACAAGAATACACAGATTTTGGAACAGGCAATAGGATACCTGGAAGACCGCGGCTTTGAAAATATAAAAGCAGATACGGAAGGCTTCGAAAGTCCTAAATCATATATCAAAAAAGGGAGTGAAGTTAGTATTACTCCAGACATTGTAGCTGAGCGTGATGGCGAAAAACACATTTTTGAACTCAGCCTAAAGTCAAAAAAACCCCGATTACTTAAATCAAAATGGTTATTTCTGGATGTGCTGAGTAGCATGAAGAATTTCAAATTCAAAATTATGACCACCAGAGGCCATTATAAGTTTACTGATGAAACACTAAGTAGCATCAGTCTTGATAAAAAACCTATGAAAATTTAAAATACGTATCTAACATACTTGACCAAAATAGAAAATCCGCTGTAGAGCGGATTTTTTTAGTTTCTAAGCATACGTATATGCGGAATGTTGTCTTCCAGATAACCTTCACCAAATTCTTTAAAACCCAGATCATTGTAAAATTTCTTCAAATACACCTGAGCAGATAATTCAATTTCTTTGGTATCAAACTCATCTTCCAAAACCTTTATGGATGCGTTCATAATATCTTTCCCATAACCGTATTTACGGTAATTTTCTCTAACAATTACTCTTCCTATACTTGCCCGTTCAAAATAATCACCCGGTTTAAATAAGCGCGTATATGCCACAAGTTTACCATCCGCATAACCCAACACGTGCAGGGCCTTTTGATCTTTACCATCAACATCCTGATAGGGACAATTTTGTTCAACTACAAAAACTTCGGCACGCAACTGTAAAACCTCATAAAGCTTCTGCAGACTAAACTCTTCAAATGTTAGTATTTCAATATTCATCTATTTAAAATTCATTTTCCGCAACTAATCAGGACTTAAAAAATTCTGTGTACTATTTATAAATTCCGATTAAGGTCTTTCGGTTGGCAAACTTAATGCTGAACGATTAGTTTTTTATCATCTGTCTTATCAAATTCAGGCTGAATGTTCACATGATTGATTCCACATTCCCGGGCATACGCTTCAATTTGATCTAAGATCGTATCAAACTCACTCATAGTAATATCGGCTTCCAGATCTATATGGGCCTCCAGATGGGTTTGCTTTTCATTAAGCTGCCAAATATGCATATGATGAATATTTTTTACCTGCTTTATTTGTTTTACCCGGTTTACAAACGGGGAGAGCTCAATATCATCGGGACTAAAAAGCATCAGCACCTTAAACGAAGATTTCAACAGGCCGTAACCCATAACAATGAGGTATATGCTTATAGCAAAAGTTAGTAAGGGGTCAATCCAATACACTTTATAAACGCTCATCAAAATTCCGCCAACTAATACCGCTACCGAAGCCATCATATCGGTTAATAAATGCAAATAAGCCGACTTCATATTCATATTCGAGTCGCTGTCTTTTTTAATCAACAACACACTAAACCCATTTGCAACAATTCCCAGTGCAGCCATCCAGATCACAATGGAAGATTCTATAGGTTCAGGGTTTAAATAGCGAACCACGGCTTCTTTGATAAGGAGTAGCGCTACAACTAGGAGTGTGGCAGCATTGATGAAGGCGGCGAGTATTTCGGCACGTTTATAACCAAAGGTTTTATCTAGCGAAGCTTCCTTTTTAGAAAGTACACGGGCAATGTAGCTCACGATCAGGGAAAGTACATCACTGAGATTGTGTGCGGCGTCTGAAAGTAATGACAAACTCCCGGAAATGATACCGCCTATGGCCTGCGCCAGAGTTATCAGAATATTGAGACCTATGCTTATGAGTAAATTACGGCCACTAAGGTCAGCGCCGTGATTGTGTTGATGACCGTGAGCGTGACTGTGATCGTGTCCCATAGGATCTTATTAAAAGGTTGATAGCTAAATGAATTGCTTTTACAAAGATATTCATAAGCCGGTCTATGCTTTGGCAGGATTCTGTGATTAACGCTGATTTTAAATCAGTTAACATTTAGTTAACATGGTTGTTTATAAGTTGTCATCAAAAACTAACAAGCAAAATTGCTTTTTCGATAAAAAAATTCAAAGCAACACATACCCCATACTAGTCAAGAAAATCTTCTTAGTTTTTATGGAAAAGTTATGAGACAATTCACCTTTCATTTTTGATAAATGTTAGTAAGATTTTATCACAAAAAAGCTGCTTATTTCAGTTTTCAACAATTGTTGACAGCTAATTATAATTCCTTTAAAATCAAGTCTTACTGATGCTGAAAAACTATCAATAAACGGTTAATAAAAGGGAATAAGAAAAAAACCAAGACTTTATAAACCCAAGTTATACCGCTACTAACAAGCTATAATACCCATCAGTTTTAATTTTAAATTTCAAAAAAGAAAAATGATTATAATATTAGTTGTTGATAACAACTGTTTTGAAAGAATGCGATTTGTCAGTTGAGTCGGGACAAAAAAAAGACTCCTGATTAAGAGTCTTTTTGAAGTTTTAAAATGTACTGCTTAAAAGATTGAATTTACGTAGGAGATCACTCCTAAAAATCCAAGGATAAATATGGATACAAATAAAATTACGACCGAATAACGCTTAACCTGAATCAATTTCATAACAAGATTACTTGTAATTTTTACAGAACAAATTTAATAAAATTTTAACAAGAATAGTATTCTCAAAAATTATTTAAAGATGAAGCTAAGGTTAAGTTTTAGCCTGATTGTGAGGATGAAACAAAGATTAACTAAATCTTTACGGTTCAGAGCCTTATCAATAGCGTTTGAAAGTTTACTTTTACAAAAATCAATGCTCTGCTATGAGTACTGTTAAATTTCCCATACCTTGGGAAATCTTAAAATCGAATTTTAGAAAAACTAACCTCAAAACCTAAAATTCATTTCTTTCCAAATAAAAATTTAATACAACGCATTTAATGCCAAATAAGAAAAGAAGAAGATCAAAAACCGAAATAGGTGATCTTACACAAAAAATACTCAAAATACTTAAAAAGGAATCGGGTAAATCATTTAATCATAAGCAGATAGCTGCTAAACTTCAGGTTGATGATCCCAATAGCCGCAATCAGATCGTAAAAAATCTTTCTCAGCTTCAGGCTAAAAAGCATATTGAAGAGACTGATCGCGGAAAGTATACATTCAATGCTACCTCACATTACCATACCGGTACTTTAGACAGTACTACTAAGGGTGATGGTTATGTAGTGGTTGAAGGGATAGAACAGGATATTTACATCCCAAAAAATAATATGAACAAGGCCTTAAACGGAGATACGGTTAAGGTTTACGTTTACAAACAACGACGCAGTAAGAAACACGAAGGTGAAATTGTAGAAATCCTGGAGCGCAAAACCGATGAATTTGTGGGTGTTGTGCAGATGCAAAAGAATTTTGCTTTTGTAAATACGTCAGCAGAAGGTAAGATGCGTACCGATGTTTTTGTACCCAAAAATAAACTCAACGGGGCACAGGACGGGGAGAAGGTTTTGGTAAAAATTGAAGACTGGCCTGAAAAAGCCGATTCACCTTTTGGTAAAATCATCCAGGTTTTAGGAATGCCGGGTGAGCATAATACCGAAATTCACTCCATTTTAGCACAATACGGTTTACCACACGACTTCCCTCAGGAAGTGGAATCTTTTGCCAACCAGATTGATACCAGTATCAAACCAGATGAGATCAAAAAGCGTCGCGACATGCGTGATGTACTCACGTTTACAATTGACCCTAAAGATGCTAAGGATTTTGATGATGCCTTAAGTTTTCAGGTATTGGAAAATGGAAACTATGAGGTGGGCATTCACATTGCAGACGTATCGCATTATGTTGTTCCGGGAACGATTCTGGATGATGAGGCTTACGAACGTGCCACTTCGGTCTATTTAGTAGATCGTGTTGTTCCTATGTTGCCCGAAATACTTTCAAACAATGCCTGTTCGCTTCGGCCTAATGAAGAAAAGTATACCTTTTCTGCGGTTTTTGAGCTCGATAAATCTTCCGGAAAGGTAAAAAATCAATGGTTTGGTCGCACTGTAACCTACAGTGATGCTCGTTTTGCCTATGAAGAAGCCCAGCAGATCATTGAAACCCGAAGCGGAAAAATCCCTGCTGATATTTCGCTTACCGGTAGCGAGTATACCGCTGATGAAGCCATAGTTGAGGCGACTTTAGAACTCGATCGTCTGGCTAAAATTATGCGCAGGCAGCGTATGAAAAATGGTGCGATTTCTTTTGATAAGGTGGAAGTAAAATTTAATCTGGATGAAGATAATGATCCTGTTGGTGTATTTTTTAAAACTTCAAAAGATGCTAACAAACTGATTGAAGAATTTATGCTTTTGGCCAATAAAAAAGTAGCCGAATTCATTGGGAAACAATCACCTAAAAAAACTTTTGTTTACCGTATACACGATGAGCCTGATGATGAAAAACTGGCGGCACTTCAAACTATCGCCGGGCGTTTTGGTTATAAAATGAATCTTAAAGATCGTAAGAGCACAACGGCTTCTTTAAACAATCTTTTAAGTGATGTTTCTGGTAAAAAAGAGCAAAACTTAATTGATACGCTGGCTATTCGTACGATGAGCAAAGCAGTTTACAGTACCGATAATATTGGGCATTACGGTTTGGCTTTTGAATATTATACACACTTTACCTCACCTATACGGCGTTATCCTGATGTGATGGTGCACCGTCTGCTTCAGCATTATCTGGATCAGGGCAAATCTGCAAACGAGGAAGAATACGAGCAAAAATGCAAGCACAGTAGCGAGATGGAATATTTGGCTACCAGTGCAGAGCGTGACTCAATCAAGTACATGCAGGTTAAGTTTATGCAGGATCATAAAGATGAAACCTTCCTGGGCGTAATTTCAGGTGTTACCGAATGGGGTATTTATGTTGAAATAATTGACAATAAATGCGAAGGAATGATTCGTCTGCGGGATATTAAAGGTGATCATTTTGATTTTGATCGAGATCAATATGCGATTGTAGGCCGAAAAACCAAACAGGTTATCACATTAGGTGATGAAGTTTATGTGAAGGTTAAAGAAGCAGATCTGGTTAAAAAGCATCTGGATTTCACTTTGGTCAGCGTAAAATCTGCAATTGAAGATTAGGCTACTGTAACAAAGCCCATTTTGCTTTGTCTTTACAACAGACCAAAATTTTAGAATTATGAAAAATCAAATCTTAGCCCTTTTAATCTTAATTGCAGGAGCAGTACAGGCTCAGGAAAAGGTGGAAGATGTTGGGGACTTTACCGAAGTTAAAGTATTTGACCGTATGCGAGTGAACCTGATAAAATCAACCGAGAACATGGTGATTTTAAAAGGAAGGGATACCGAAGACATTGAACTGATCAATAAAGATGGGGTACTCAAAATACGTATGGATATTGATAAAATATTTGATGGCAACGAGACTTTCGTTGAGGTGTATTTCAACAATCTAAAGGTTATAGACGGTAATGAAGGTGCAGAAATTAACATCAATGAACTTCTGGAGCAGGAGGAGATTGAAATTCGTGTACAGGAAGGTGCCCGTGTTGCTGCAGGTATTGATGTAAAATCTGCCACTTTAAGAGCCGTAACCGGTGGAATTATTAAAATGAATGGTACTGCAAAATATCAAACTGTAGAAATAAATACAGGTGGTATTTATGAAGGAAAAGATCTCGAAACTACGGATACTCAGTTGCGTATTCAGGCCGGGGGAGAGGCTGAAATTTTTGCCAGAAGAACTGCTGATATCAAACTAAGAGCCGGTGGTGATGTGTATGTTTACGGAAATCCTACCGAATTAATAAAAGACAAGTTTATAGGGGGTCGTGTAAGACTGATGAATAATTAGCATCAGATTTAAACGAAAGGTATTTAATCATTTTGATTATTTTTGCGGGTATCTGCTTAAATTCTTATAAGTTTTAAGGAAATATTCAAGGTTGATTTCCTAATTTGACAATCTTTAACCCCGCAACTTTGCGGAAAGATTTTGATACTCTTAAATGCTACAAGACCTTTCAACAGCGATTCCTCTGGGTTTTCTACTCGCATTCCTGGTTGGTCCCGTTTTTTTTGTATTGCTTGAGACCGCTGCTTTAAAGGGATTTAGAGCGGCTTTTGTTTTTGATGTAGGCGTCGTTTGTGCAGATACTATTTTTATTCTCATCGCTTATTTCAGTACCAATCAACTTTTAGATAAGCTGAAAGATGATCCGGCATTGTATGTTTTTGGAGGAATGCTGCTTTCGGTATACGGAGTAATTTCGTTCTTACGAGTTCGTAAGAATAAGCTTGATGATGACGAGCATCCTACCGTAGTTATGAGCAAACGCAATTACGTGGGATTGTTCGTAAAAGGTTTTTTACTCAATTTTATCAATATCGGAGTATTGGGTTTCTGGCTGGTGATTCTTATTTCAGCCGGTCCGGCATTAGATATGAATGCAGATCGTCTACTCGTCTTTTTTGGAGCCATACTGGCTACCTATTTGATTATCGATATTTTTAAAATTCTTTTGGCTAAAAAATTACGAAGCAAACTCACGGCTACCCGTATTGCCCGTATCAAGCAGGGAATTAGTGTGTTGATGTTACTCTTTGGACTGCTCTTAATTTCAAAAGGAATTTTCCCATCAGAAGTGCATCAACTGGAGAAGCGTATTGAAGAAATCACCCCTGAAAATCAGTTCGGGATAGATAGTCTGGATCTGTAATATTCCGCAGGAACGGAGAAAAAGTCTGAGTTTAAGAAGACTTTGTTGAGATTTCGGGAGTACCGCTTTACGCTTTTGACTTTAATTTATACAAATAAAAACCCTTCCGGTTAAGAAGGGTCTTTGTTGAGGTGTCGAGCGGATTCGAACCGCTGTACGTGGTGTTGCAGACCACTGCCTAGCCACTCGGCCACGACACCCTTTTTATTCAGGACTGCAAATTTAAGTTTTTTCTTTAGATAATAAAGGGATTAACGCTTTTTAGTAAGGGTCACCCCAACTGAAGCCACATCACCACCTATAGGAGGATTGATTTTACGCACGGTTACCGTAGCTTTTTCAAGCTCTGGAATTTCCACAAAAGACCTGTCGAGTATGCGTTGACCCACGTGTTCCAGCAATTTTGAGCGGTGTGCCATCTCTTCTTTGATGATTTTATTGAGATGTACATAGTCTACTGTATCAGCGAGTTCATCAGTTACTGCGGGCTTTGTGAGATTTGATTTTACTTTGAGATCTACCAGATAATCAGAGCCTATCTGGCCTTCTTCGATCAAACAACCGTGGTACGCGTAAACCTTTACTTTGTTGAGTTTTATTATCCCCATGCTTTTATTCAGAATTAATGAGAGTCAAAGATATTACTTATGCAAGTCTTTACTTTTAAAGACTCCTTTAAATAGCTGTATAAAGACGTAACCACTGCTATTTTTACTAATTTTACCCACTTACGGGCAGATGATATCTGCTTTACTTAAAAGCACAAAAGGTTTTATGGCAGAAGAATATGTAGCGCTCAATTTTTTAGAGCAAATCGTAGAAGAAGATATTAAGAACGGTTTCCAGCAATCTAATCTAAGATTTCGGTTTCCTCCTGAGCCTAATGGGTATTTGCACATTGGTCACTGTAAGGCGATATGCATCAGTTTTGGTTTGGGCGAAAAGTACGATGCACCGGTAAATTTAAGATTTGATGATACCAACCCTTCCAAAGAAGAGCAGGAATACGTTGATGCGATTCAGGAAGATATCAAATGGCTGGGTTTTAAATGGGATCAGGTTTGTTATTCTTCAGACTACTTTCAGCAGCTATACGACTGGGCTATTCAGCTTATAAAAGAAGGGAAAGCCTATGTAGATTCGCAATCTAGTGAAGCCATGGCCGAGCAAAAAGGCACACCAACAGAACCGGGTACAAACAGTCCCTACCGCGATCGTTCTGTAGCAGAAAATTTGGAGCTTTTTGAACAAATGAAGAATGGGGAGTTCCCGGAAGGGGTTCATGTACTTCGTGCTAAGATTGATATGACTTCGCCTAATATGCTTTTGCGTGACCCCATTATGTACCGGGTTGTTAATAAGGCACACCACCGCACCGGAAGTACCTGGCATATTTACCCCATGTACGACTGGGCGCACGGCGAAAGTGATTATTTAGAGCAGATTTCACACAGTTTATGTTCGCTCGAGTTTAAGCCACACAGACCGCTTTACGAGTGGTTTGTTGATCATGTCTATACCGATGGTGTAAAACCAAAACAACGTGAATTTGCGCGTTTAAATTTGAGCTATACCATTATGAGTAAGCGAAAACTTCTTAAACTCGTAGAGGAGGGAGTAGTAAGTGGCTGGGATGACCCGCGTATGCCTACTATCTCAGGTTTAAGACGCAGAGGGTATACCCCAGATTCAATTAAGAATTTCATTGATACGGTTGGTGTGGCCAAGCGTGATAACGTGATCGATGTTTCGTTATTGGAGTTTAACGTACGTGAGGATTTGAATAAAACCGCTCCGCGTGTAATGGCCGTTTTAGATCCGGTTAAGCTGATTATAGATAACTATCCTGAAGACAAGGTAGAATGGCTTGAAGCCGAGAATAACCCGGAAGATGAAAGCGCTGGTTATCGAAAAGTGCCATTTTCCAAGGTTTTATATATCGAAAAGGATGATTTTAAAGAACAGGCAAACAGCAAATACTTCAGACTTTCATTAGGAAAAGAAGTACGTCTTAAAAACGCCTACATCATCAAGGGTGAATCTGTAGTTAAAGATGCACAGGGTAACATCACCGAAATTCATTGCAGTTACGATCCTGATTCACAAAGTGGAAGTGGTACAGAGGCCAGTCTGCGTAAGGTTAAAGGTACTTTGCATTGGGTTTCTGTAGATCACGCGATTGAGGCCGAAGTACGTTTGTACGACCGTTTATTCAATCACGAATCACCTGACGGGGATAAGGAAGTTGATTTTATGGAACATCTCAATCCTAAATCCTTAGAGGTTATTACCGGTTATCTGGAACCCAGTCTTGCTGAAGTTACTCCTTACGAGAGTTTTCAGTTTCAACGTATAGGGTATTTCAATGTAGATAAAGAAAGCACCTCAGATCGTCTTGTTTTCAACAGAACAGTAGGATTACGAGATACCTGGGCTAAAGTGGAATCAAAATCGGAAAATCAGCAAAAAGCTCAAGCTCAGCCAAAGAAAAACATACCTCAGATTCCTGCTTTAAATGAAATTAAAAAGGTAGGGAAGAAGCTGGCTCAAATTCCTGATGAGAAACGCGTAAAAGCTATTACACGCATTCGTGAGCTGGCAAAAGATGTAGATTATGAAGAGCTGAAGGATCTGTTTAATACATCGGCAAAAAAAGTAGGAACACGCCTGGCTGTTTTAGAGACCTTAATTGTACTGATAAAACTTGATAAAGCAGACACTGGCGATGCAGAAGTGGCTGATTATTTAGAAGAAATGAGAACTTCAGGAGAACCGCTTCTTGAAGAATCAGTTAAAGGCTTATAAACATATTGGCTTGAAACGTGCGTAAAAGGGTCTCAAAGACCCTTTTTTAGCATTCCTTTAAGGTTAATAGTCAATTTATTAACCGGTTATTAACGGAGAAAAGATGCATAGGTCTTTACCTTTGACAGGAACAAAAATCTAATTATCATGTCAAAAACAGGAAATACAATTCTAGCTTTAATTACAGGTGCAGCAATAGGTGCAGGTCTTGGACTTCTTTATGCTCCTGAAAGCGGAGATAAAACCAGAAAGAAAATCTCTAAGAATGCTAAAGAAGCAAAGAAAAAGCTTGAAAAGCAAATAAGTGAAACTTCTGAACAATTATCAGCTTCAGCAAAACAAGCCAAAAAATCTTTCGATTCTAAATTAGAAGATACTTTAAAAACAGCCAGTTCTAAAGCTGACGATATTTTAGTAAGTATGGAAAAAAAGCTTGAGGAGTTAAGAAAGAAAAACGCAAAAGCATCTCAGGAAGTAGTTAATGAAGTGAAAGATATTGACGTGCCAACTGCTAAAGCATAAGCCTTCATGTCTATATTCAATATATCAGAACATATAAGTAAAGTATCTGACGATGCTAAAAAGTATCTAAACAGTAGTCTGGAATACTACAAATTAGATAGTTTCAAAAAAATGATGAGCGGTGCTGTTTCTCTGGTCAATCTATTGGTTAGTGGCAGCATCTTTTTGATTTTTTTATTATTTATTTCAGTAGGTGTAGCCATCGTTATTGGAGAATCTTTAGACAGTTTGAGTTACGGTTATTTTATAGTTGCCGGATTTTACCTTTTGCTGTTCATTCTTTATAAATTGTTTGGTAAACCTTTAACCACAGAAATTGTGCTTAAGAAATACTCGAAGTTGTTTTTTAACGAGTCTACACAGGATGAAGTTTTAGATGACGAGTTTAAAAAATTACAGAAATAAATATGAAAGAGTATAAGTCATTTCAGCAAATAGAACACGATTTAAAAATACTGAAGCTTCAGCAGCAGATAGATGAAGAGCAGCTGAAGTTAAGTATAAATGATACTAAGGCAGCCTTTTCGCCCGTAAGTTTGATTGCCGGTTCTTTAGGAGCCATTGTACAAAAAGCAGTAGTTATTAAAGCGGTAAACAAAATACTGGGAATCAAAAAAGTCAAGGTCAAGAATATAGACGAGAAAAATTAAAAAAAGCCGGGTACATCCCGGCTTTTTTGTATTCTGAAGTTTCACTTCTATAAATCTTCGCTGTTATCAGCATCGGTATATCCAGACTGGGGCTTAGGTCTTTTTGTTTTTTTCGATTTATCGGCCAGACCAAGTTCTGCATTTCGCTTTTTCATTTCTTCACCTATCTGGTTTGAAGCTACAAAACTTGCAATCATATTATTGAGCATATCGCTTCCGGCCTGAGGTGAGTTAGGAAGCAAAATCAAATTACTGTTTGTCTCTTCACCTATAGATTGTAAAGTATCATAATGCTGAGTTACTACAATCAGAGCAGAGGCTTCCTGAGAATTAATTCCCACATTGTTTAAAACCTCTACAGACTCTTCCAGACCGCGCGCAATCTCTCTACGCTGGTCAGCTATACCCTGACCCTGTAAACGCTTGCTTTCGGCTTCTGCACGCGCCTTAGCAACGATTTTAATACGTTCGGCCTCTGCCTCATACTCTGCTGCTACTTTTTCACGCTCTGAAGCGTTAATACGGTTCATAGCGATTTTTACCTGCTGATCAGGATCAATATCGGTTACCAGAGTTTTAATGATGTCATAGCCATAATCTGTCATAGCCTGGTTTAATTCGCTTTTTACTGCGATAGCAATGTCGTCTTTACGCACAAAAACATCATCCAGTTTCATTTTAGGAACCTCAGAACGTACCACGTCAAAAACGTAGGAAGTGATCTGGTTTTGAGGATCTTCAAGTTTGTAAAACGCGTCATACACATTAGACTTCACTACCTGAAACTGTACCGAAATCTTTAAACGTACAAACACGTCATCTTTGGTTTTGGTTTCAACAATTACATCTAATTGCTGAATACGCAGATTTACACGACCTGCAATTTTATCTATAAGCGGTATTTTAAGCTGAAGGCCGGAGTTACGAATACTGGTAAATTTTCCGAAGCGCTCAATAATGGCAGCAGTTTGTTGCTTAACCATAAAAAAGCTGGAAATGAGAAGTAGAAGACCTACAAATAAAAGGGCTGGTAAAAAATAAGACATAGGATATTTTTTTGAATTACTAAGTTTAGTGAGGGCGTACTTATCAAAAATACAATAGATTTGTCTCAATCCTGTCAAATTCGTAACACCTTGAGACGACTAATTTTTATATGTGCGATCCTGTTGAGTTTAACTGCAAATGCGCAACGATCTAAACAACTCTATAATCGCATAGGTATTCAAGGGGTTTGT
Source organism: Leeuwenhoekiella nanhaiensis (assembly GCF_002744755.1). Classification (GTDB taxonomy): domain Bacteria; phylum Bacteroidota; class Bacteroidia; order Flavobacteriales; family Flavobacteriaceae; genus Leeuwenhoekiella; species Leeuwenhoekiella nanhaiensis. The sequence continues at coordinate 105,606 of NZ_KZ319287.1, forward strand.
ACCTTAACCAGCTTACATACCGACAACTTTCAAACAGCCCAGACAGCCGGTTTTCTTGCGGGCCTAGCTACACGTGGTGCCTTTTACAACAATTTTGATTTGATTTACGGAATTGATTTTTTGCAAACCGACCTGGAGATACAGGGTAGGGAAGAGGCTATTGCATACACGCTAAGTGGTGTGCAGGTAAAATTACTGGCCAGTTACCTGATTGCAGGAGAAAACTTAAGTGTTGAATTTGGTCCGATTCTACAAGTTAATGGCGGTTTAAAACTGGATGATCAAAACCAGGCCAATGCAGTTGTAGACGGCTATACCTTACTTCAGGCTGAAGATCTGGAAGAAATAAGCCGGGTCAACGGAGTCCTCACTGCAGGAATAACCGGAGGTTTTAACTGGTTACGGTTGACTGCAGGCTATCAATACAATTTTACCAATATCCTGAACAGGCTTAACAAAGAGGATTTAAATCTAAAAGATCCCGCAGCAACAAATTTCAAGGGTAATCTGGGGCTTATTACTGCAGGAATCGTTTTCTATCTATAGATTTTCTATCGCAAAGCGAATGCGCTCCAGGGTTTTGGCTTTGCCAATAGTTGCTGCGATTTCAAAAACATCCGGTCCTGACATAGAGCCCACCAGACTTAATCGAAGCGGTTGCATCACTTTGCCAAAGCCCAGATTTTCAGAGGTAATCCAGTCTTTTACGTTTGAAGAAAGATTTTCTGCAGTAAAGTCTTCGGTGTCATTTACAATTTTTGATACATGAATCATAATCTCACCGGTATCTTCTTTCCAGGCTTTTTTAGCGGCTTTCTCGTCGTATTCTTTTGGTCTCTCAAAGAAGAAATGACCCTGCTCCCATAAATCTTCAACAAAAACAGCACGTTCCTTAACCAGGGAAATGACTTGCTGCACGTAAGCATCATCAAAGTCCAGATGTTTTTCCTTTAGAATTTCCTGAAAAGGTTGTACCAATGCAGCTTCTGAAGTTAAATGCAGATGCTGTTGCTGAAACCATTTGGTTTTTTCAGGATCAAACTTAGCTCCAGACTTGTGTACACGCTCCAGTTCAAAATCGGCAACAAGCTCTTCAAGCGCGTAAATTTCTTTTTCGGTACCGGGATTCCATCCTAAAAAGGCGAGCATATTTACTACTGCTTCCGGCAGGTAACCATCTTCACGATATCCCGCTGAGATTTCTTCGGTCCTGGGATCTTTCCACTCTAATGGAAAAACCGGGAATCCCATTTTATCACCGTCGCGTTTGCTGAGTTTCCCTTTTCCTACCGGTTTCATAATGAGTGGTAAGTGCGCAAATTGAGGAGCTTCCCAACCAAAAGCACGGTACAGCATCACGTGTAAAGCCATAGAGGGCAACCATTCTTCCCCACGTATCACGTGTGTGATTTCCATCAAATGATCATCTACAATATTGGCCAAATGGTAGGTAGGCATTCCATCTGACTTAAACAAAACTTTATCGTCTAGCAAACTGGTGTCAACCTCTACCGTACCGCGTATTAGATCTTCAAGCTCCAGAAGTTCAGCCTGAGGAGATTTAAAACGAATTACATAATCTTCCCCGGCATCAATACGTTTGCGGGTTTCTTCTGCGGAAAGCTGAAGCGAATTATCAAGTTTGTTGCGGTTATGCCAGTTGTAAATAAAGGTTTTTCCCTGTTCTTCGTGGTCTTTGCGGTGCGCATCAAGAGCTTCGTTAGTGTCAAAAGCATAATAGGCATCTCCGGAAGCAATGAGTTTTTCGGCGAATGCGAAATATTTATCCTTACGCTCGCTTTGACGGTATGGGCCATAGCCTTTTTCTTTTCCAGGACCTTCGTCAAAAGGGATCCCGCACCAGTTTAAAGCTTCAATGATATAGTCTTCAGCGCCTTCAACATATCTATTTTGGTCTGTATCTTCTATACGTAAGACAAACGAACCTTTATGCTTTTTGGCAAACAGGTAGTTGTACAATGCGGTGCGTACACCACCTATGTGTAAGGGACCGGTAGGGCTGGGTGCAAAGCGCACCCTTACATTTTGATGCATAGTCAAATTTTAGAGCGCAAAGGTACTCAATCTACTAAACTATAGAACAGCCCTTTTTAAGCCTTTTAAACCCTGCTTCGGGTATTTTTGACCGTCTGGGGCGGGATCTGCCCTAAGTTGTGTATTTTAAGCCTATTGGCTATACTAGAAAATCGTAGTTTTAGTTATTGAATTGTATGAGATCTTAATAAGATGGTTTTGAGATGGCGTTAGAGGAAAAATTAGAGGCATTTATCAGCAAATATTATAAGAACGAGCTCCTAAAAGGGATTTTGTTTTTTCTGGCTATAGGCCTTACCTATGTGCTTTTGGTACTGGTTATCGAATATTTTTTCTGGCTGAATAAGTTAGGGAGAGGATTGCTTTTTTGGTCTTTTGTGGGGCTTGAATTGGTTTTGCTTATCCGATTTATTGTAATTCCGGTGTTTCGGTTGTTCAGGCTTTCAAAAGGAATAGATTACAACAAAGCCTCGTTGCTCATAGGAAATCACTTTCCTGAGGTTCGTGATAAATTGATCAATACCCTGCAGCTTAAGGCTAGCAACTCACAATCTGATTTACTTGAAGCAAGCATCGCTCAAAAGAGTAAAGAATTAGAACCTGTACCATTTTCACTCGCTATTGATTATAAATCAAATGCCAGATACATTAAATACGCGCTGATTCCTGTATTGATATTCGCAGCGGTAAGTTTGAGTAAGGGGACTTCTTTCTTTAGCGAAAGTGCCGAACGGGTTTGGGATTATAAAGGGGAATATATTCCTCCTGCACCCTTCGATTTTGAATTGATAAGCGCTGGTGAAAGAGCAGTAGAGGGTCAGATTTTTGAAATAGAAACTCAGGTTTCCGGTAATCAATTGCCGGAAGAAGTTCAGATTGAACTTAATGGTCAGGAGTTTTATATGAAGAGTCGCGGTGGTGGTCGTTTTGTATTTACCGTAGATCAGGTTCAGGAAGACTTGAAGTTCCAATTTGAAGGGAACGGAGTAAAATCAAGAACTTATGAAGTTCCTCTGGTTCAAACACCGGTTTTGACCGGTTTTGAGGCAGAATTAGCATATCCACAGTATTTGGGTAAGGCGAATGAGACCCTGGTTAACACCGGCTCTTTTACGATTCCGGAAGGTACACGGGTTACCTGGAAGCTTTCGGCTCGAAATGCAACGACTCTAGAATTTATTGCAGATACGGTAATGCCTTTTGATCGGGATGATGATGATTTTATTTTAGAGCGTCAGTTTTTCAGATCTTCTAATTATGCAATCGCGACCAGCAATGCTGCTTTACAGCGTTATGAAGAACTCAATTATCACATTGATGTGGTACGGGATGCTTACCCGGAGTTAGTTTTGGAGCGTAAAGCGGATACTACAGGTTCAGAACAGGTTTATTATAAAGGATCTGTTAGCGATGATCACGGTCTGCGAAGCCTTAATTTAATTTATTACATTGATAATCAGGAAGATAATCAGGAAATTGTAAATATTCCCATTTCAAATACCAATGTAGATCAATTTTATGCCGCATTTCCCGGAAAGTTGAACCTGGAGCAGGGTAAGGCGTATACTTATTATTTTGAAGTGCGCGATAATGATGCTCTTAATGGCTTTAAGGCTACGCGATCTTCACCCGAAACGTATAATGTACTTACTGATGAACGTGTCTTAGATAAGCAGCTTGAGATACAGGAAAAAACCCTTAAGGATTTGGATAAGTCTGTTTCAAAAATGCAGGAGCGTCAGGAGAGACTTCAGGATTTGCAGAATTTGCAGAAGGAGAAAAGCAAATTGGACTTTAACGATCGTAAAAAGCTTCAGTCGTTTTTTGAACGTCAAAAGGCGCAGGAAGAGCTGATGAAGAATTATTCTGAAACGCTTAAAAAGAGTTTGGAACGTATGGAAGACCTCATGGAATCACCATCGCCCACCAATGAACTACTTAAAAAGCGTTTGGAGAAAAATGAAGAGCAGTTACGGGAGCAGGAGAAGTTGATGGAGGAGATGGCCAAGCTTCAGGAGCTTATGGATGATGAGGAATTGAGCAAGCGTCTGGATGAATTGTCCAAAAACAGCAAGAGCTCCACCCGCAGTATGCAGCAGTTGCTCGAGTTAACAAAGCGTTTTTTTGTTCAGACAAAAGGGGATCGATTAGGGCGTGAGTTGAATAATCTGGGTAAGGAACAGTCTAAGGAAGCTTCGCCAAATACACCTTCAAGTTTAGAAAAGCAAAAGGAGTTAGGTGAGACTTACCAGGATTTAAAACAGGAAATTGACGAACTGCGTAAGGAGAATTCTAAACTGCAAAAACCAATGGAGATGCCGCAGTCTTCCAAAATTGATGCTATTGAGCAGGAACAAAAGGAGGCTGAAGAATCCTTGCAGAAGAATGACGCCGGTGGTGAACAACAATCCGAATTTGGGGAGGGTCAAAAGGAAGGCAAGAAGTCTCAGAAGAAAGCCGGAGAACAAATGCAGAAATTGGGACAACAAATGATGCAGAATATGTCTTCTGGTGGTGGCGGAGGGAGTACTCAGCAATTGGAAGAAGACATAGAGATGTTGAGACAGATTTTAGATAACCTTATTGTGTTTTCATTTGATCAGGAAGAACTAAAGGACAATTTTGAAAATCTCGATAATTCAAATCCATTGTTCTCAAAATATCTGGTTAAGCAGAATACCCTGCGGGAAAACTTTCAGCATATAGATGATAGCTTGTTTGTCTTAGCCTTACGTAATCCCTTTTTAGAGGAAGACATTAATGCGGAGTTGACCGAGATTAGCTACGGTTTAGATCAGGCTTTAGAGCGATTGGCAGATAATGATATAAGCAAAGGACTCGCCAGCCAGCAATATGTTTTTAAGGGGGCAAATACTTTGGCTGATATGCTTTCGGATATTCTTGATAATATGCAGGGTCAGCTTTCTATGTCTATGGGCAGTGGAAGTGGAGGTATGCCAATGCCAATGCCAAAAGGAGGTTCTGGTGAAGGAAAGCAATTGAGTGATATTATTTTGTCTCAGGAGGAACTCGCTAAGAAATTGGGAGAAGGAAAAGAGGATGGCGCCAAAGACGGAAACAAACCTGGAGAGAAGGAGGGCAAAAACGGAAAGTCAGGGGAGCAAGGTCAGGGTTCAAATGGAGAACAGGGCAATCAAAATGAGGGTAACAATGGAGAATCTGGAGGTCAGTCTGGTGAAGCTGAATTGGCTCGACAGTATGAGATTTACAAGCAGCAGGAAGAGTTACGTAACAGGTTACAGGATCTCATTAGAAAAGGTGAAGTAGACGAATCTGCGCGTAATTTACTCAAGCAAATGGAAGATGTAGAAGAGTTACTATTATCTGGAAATTCTGATAATGCCAGGAGACGAATGGAAGATCTGATTCAGCAATTTTTAAAGTTGGAGGAAGCAGAGCAGGAAAAGGATCGTAAATCAGAGCGGGAGTCTAATACCAATACCAGAAATTTTATTAATGATATACAGAATGATTTTCCCGAAATGAGGGAATATTTCAACACCGATGAGATTTTAAATCGGGATGAATTGCCACTTGAGTTACGATTCAAACAAAGGGTTAAGGATTATTTTAATAAAGCAAATGATAGAATTCAATAGTCAAAATGATTTCGTTTTAAAGGAAGAGATACAAGTCATTTCTTGGCTAGAACGTATAGCCAAAGTAGAGGGTTACGAGATTGATGATTTGGGATATGTTTTTTGTTCTGACGAGTATCTTTTGGAAATTAATAAGCAGTATTTAGACCACGATACGTATACAGATATCGTGACTTTTGATTACAGTCAGGAGGGTATTCTAAGCGGCGAATTATACATCAGCACAGATCGAGTTCGGGACAATGCCTCCGAATTTGACGTAAGTTTTGAAACCGAACTGCGACGAGTAATGGCTCACGGGCTATTGCATATGTGTGGGTATGGAGATAAAACTGAAGAACAGATTTCTGTAATGCGGTCTAAGGAGGAGGACTGCCTCAAAATGTGGGAGCAGGCTTCTTAGTTAGTTGGTTTTAATTTGATTACCTTTGCGCCCATTTTTAAGGATACTAATTAAATGTTTCACGTGGAACAATGAGTTTTTTTGATCAGACATACGATGTTATTGTAGTAGGAGGAGGTCACGCAGGTTGTGAAGCTGCTGCTGCTGCTGCCAATATGGGTAGCAGTACGCTGTTGGTTACTATGAACCTTCAGACCATCGCGCAGATGTCTTGCAATCCCGCTATGGGTGGAATTGCCAAGGGGCAAATTGTGCGTGAAATTGATGCTATGGGTGGCTACAGTGGTATCGTTTCAGACCGAACGGCTATCCAGTTTAAGATGCTCAATAAAAGTAAAGGACCTGCTATGTGGAGCCCGCGGGTGCAGAGTGATCGTATGCGTTTTGCTGAAGAATGGCGTTTGATGCTTGAGCAAACTCCCAATCTTGATTTTTACCAGGAGATGGTAAATGGGCTTTTGATAGAAGGAGATCGGGTGGCCGGAGTGCGCACCTCTTTGGGAATTGAGATAAAAGCAAAATCTGTAATTCTTACTAACGGAACTTTCCTAAATGGCCTTATCCATATTGGTGAAAAGCAATTTGGTGGAGGTAGAGCAGGGGAGCGAAGTGCTACAGGAATTACCGAACAGTTGGTTGACTTGGGTTTTGATTCCGGTAGAATGAAAACCGGAACACCGCCTCGTGTTGATGGTAGAAGTTTAGATTTTTCTAAAATGATTGAGCAGCCTGGTGATGAGGATCCTCAAAAATTTAGTTATTCAGACAGAACAAAACCGCTTACCAAACAACGTTCCTGTCAGATGAGTTATACCAGTCCTGAAGTTCATAATTTACTTCGGGAAGGTTTTGATCGTTCTCCTATGTTTAATGGTCGAATCAAAAGTACAGGCCCACGTTACTGTCCTTCAATTGAGGATAAAATCAATCGATTTGCAGATAAAGATCGGCATCAGCTTTTTGTAGAACCGGAAGGATGGGACACCATTGAATACTATGTAAATGGTTTTTCGACATCCCTTCCTGAGGATGTTCAATTTAAAGCTTTACGACAGGTTGCTGGTTTTGAGCATGTGAAGTTCTTTAGACCCGGTTACGCTATAGAATATGATTATTTTCCACCAACGCAATTGAAGCATACACTCGAGACTAAATTAGTAAACGGACTGTATTTTGCTGGTCAAATCAACGGTACAACCGGTTATGAAGAAGCCGCTTCTCAAGGTCTGATGGCTGGTATCAATGCAAGCTTAAAAGTCAGCGAGAAAGATCCGTTTATTTTAAAAAGGGATGAGGCGTATATAGGAGTTCTAGTAGACGATTTGATTACCAAAGGAACGAAAGAACCTTATCGTATGTTTACTTCAAGAGCTGAATACCGAACCTTATTGCGTCAGGATAATGCCGATAGTAGACTTACCCCGCGCTCTTTTGAAATTGGTTTGGCTCGTGAAGATCGTATGAAAGCTTTAGAGAAGAAGGAAGCAGCTGCTCAAAATCTGGTAGATTTCTTCAATTCGACCAGTATTCAACCTGAAGAAGCTAATCCGGTTTTGGAGGAAAAAGGCACTTCCCCTATGAAGCAGTCTGATAAAATGGTGAAAATATTTAGCCGTCCACAGATTGCACTAGAAGATATGCTGCAGTTTAATGATGTGAAATCCTACGTTCGGGAACACGATTTGGATACAGAAGTACTTGAACAGGCAGAGATCAGAATTAAATACGATGGGTATATAGCTAAAGAAAAAGCCAATGCAGATAAGTTGCAGCGCCTTGAGAATATCAAGATTCCAGACAATTTTGATTATACAAAACTAAAGTCTCTTTCTTTTGAGGCCCGAGAAAAGCTATCCAAAATCAGACCCACTACCATTTCACAAGCTTCTCGTGTGAGTGGTGTTTCTCCAAGTGATATTTCGGTAATGTTGGTTTATATGGGACGCTAGTTTTATAGTTCCACGTGAAACAACTTTGCACTTTAATCTTCTCTAGACCTAAGTTATTTTGAAAAAAAGCGATTTAAAAATTAAAGATCATTCCTTTTCACAGGAAGAATTTAATTTGATTTATGATGCGCAATTGGATAAATACACAACTACGCCCGTTCCAGATAATTTAGGAGATTACTACAAAGCGGAAAATTACATTTCGCATACGGATGCTAAAACCGGTTTTACAGATAAGCTTTACCAATCTGTAAAACATTTTATGCTCAACCGAAAGTTAAACCTGATTAGCAAATATGCTTCTAAGGGAAAACTTCTGGACATTGGAGCCGGTACCGGTGATTTTTTAAAATCGGCAAAAAAAGCAGGTTGGGAGGTAAGTGGTATCGAACCCAGCGAAGCTGCCCGTAAAAATTCGCTGAAGAAGGGAATTGCGCTTTTTGAGTCTGAGCAAGATTTAGGGGACCAAAAATTTGAGGTGATAAGTATGTGGCATGTTTTAGAACATGTGCCAGATACTCAAAAACAAATCCAATGGATCTTCAATCATCTTACCGAAAATGGAATTGCAGTAATTGCCATTCCTAATTTTAAATCTTACGATGCGCAGCATTATAAAGAATTTTGGGCTGCCTGGGACGTACCCCGACATCTGCATCACTTTTCTTCCAAAAGCATCCGGCTACTCTTTGAGCGAAGTGGTTTTACCTGCATTGCTCAGAAGCCACTCATTTTTGACTCCTTTTATGTGAGTATGCTTTCAGAAAAATATCAAGGTTCAAAATTTCCCCTGATCCCTGGTTTTTTTAGAGGATTGGTCTCAAATATGAAAGCTTTACCTAATGGAGAGTATTCTTCGCTTATTTATATCCTAAAAAAGCATTAAAAACTAAATAGAAGCTTTTCAAAAGGCTTTAGAGGCCAAAGTCAGCCGAATCCCTAGTCAATTTCTTTAAAGCTCTTAAAAGGGCTTATTTTAAGTCGTTTTCAATTGGTTTTAGTTATTTGTACTCAAGCATACATAGACTCGCCTTATATAAATTTATTTTGGCAAAATCTTTTTTTAATCGAAGCTAATCTTACATTTGCAGCAAATTTTAACAAATATGAAAATTACAATCCAATTAGTGCTTTTAGCATTTCTGGTATCGGCCTGTTCAAAATCAAAAACAGGTTTTGTTGATACACAAAAATTATTTGAAGAATATACAGAGCTTACTGAGGTGCAGGACAAGTACACCAAAATGAGTGATGAAGTTCGTGCAGATCTTGAACCACAAATTCAGGCATTTCAAATCAAGGTTGATTTGTATCAAAAGAACGCACAGAGTATGAGTCCTGCAGAACGTCAACAAAAAGAGCAGGAGCTGGGCGCGATGCAACAGCAGATTCAGCAGGCACAACAAGTGCGTGGAGGTCAGATTCAGCAGGAGAGTCAGGCAGAGATCGATACCATTATCAAAAAAGTGCGCGATTTTATCGCTGATTATGGTAAGAAAAATGAATATGAGTATATCTACGGTAAAAATGAAGGAGCTAACATTCTTTATGGCAAAGAAGAGTTAGATCTTACAGATGAAATCCTTAAAGCTCTTAACGATACCTATGCAGGCGGAAGTACTGAAGTTTCTGAAGAGACTGAAACAGTAAGCAAGGCAGATACCACTGCAACCGAATAGCCAAAAAATATATTCAATGAAAGCTGCTCCAGGGCAGCTTTTTTTATGGGCTAAATTTTAGGAATAGTACGTTCAAGGCCTGTCTCAAAAGCGAAACTTAGTTCTAGAAGTTTTTATAGAACGCTTGTCCGGAGGTAATTTAGGCTTTGGTGTGAAGTAGACGGGTTAATTTTATGGAAAGATCAGTAAGAATGATTTTCGCATTGCCGTTGCGTTCTATGTGATAAGCCGCGGTCTGCAATTCTTCAATCACGCCGTTTATATTATTACCGTGTACAAATGGGGCAAACTTTGCCAGCTCAAATTGAGTGCTGGGCTGTAAATAAACAAGGGAAGAAGCATTATAATTTAATAATAAGGCTTGCCTAAAAAAATCTTCACAGTACCCTAAAAAGCTTTTTTGTGTTTCTCTACCTTTTGAAGCAATATTTTCACTCCAGGCAATAAGATCGAGTATGGCTTTTTTATTACCACGTGCTTTAAAAGCAGTACGCACCCAGTCTACAAACCAGGTTTCATACTCTTCTTCCTCGCTGTTATTATGCAATAAATGCAGAGCAAGATTGTAATCGCCGTGGGCTTTTACAGCTATTTTTTTTGCCTCTGCCCGGCTTACCTGATGTTCTTGTATTAAGGCTTCCTCCAGAGCTTCCGCAGCAAGAGGAGGGAAGTGCAATACCTGACAACGGGATTTAATGGTATCTAGAATTTGATCTTCATTTTCCGCGATAAGTATAAATACCGTTTTTTGCGGTGGCTCTTCAATCAATTTCAGAAGCTTATTGGATGCCGATGAATTCATTTTATCGGCCATCCAGATAATCATCACTTTAAAGCCTCCTTCATAAGATTTCAAAGACAACTTCCGCACGATATCCTGAGCTTCATCAACTCCTATTTTCCCCTGTTTTTTTTCAATTCCCAGATGTTGATGCCAGTCGTAAAGGCTTCCGTAGGGATTTTTGCTGAAAAACTCCCGCCATTCTTTGGCAAAATGATCAGAAACCGGGTGCGATTTTACACTGTCTGTTGTAGCTACTGGGAATGCAAAATGCAGGTCGGGATGTGAAAGATGTTCAAATTTCAGATTACAGGAAGCATTTCCACCTGTATTTTCGCCATCAGCATTGGCGCAAATGAGATATTGGGCATAGGCTACCGCGCACGGCAAAACACCGCTTCCGCTGGGACCTATAAAAAGTTGGGCGTGAGCGATACGTTTACGATCTACGCTGGTAGTCAGGTGGTTTTTGATGAACTGCTGCCCTAATATCGATTGAAACTGCATCCGCCAAATATAACAGAAATGTAACGTATTTTCTGAGCCTATCTGTTATATTTGTTGGCTCCGTACCGCATATGCCGGTACATACTGAAGACCAATCACAAAAGAATAGCTAACCGTAAAATCAATTTTTTAATGAAAACTATTGACGATTTTAATTTTAAAGATAAAAAAGCCCTGATCCGTGTAGACTTTAATGTTCCACTTAATGACAATCTGGAAGTTACAGACGTTACCCGTATTGAAGCTGCTAAACCTACAATCCTGAAAATTCTGGAAGACGGTGGCTCGGCAATATTGATGTCTCACCTGGGCAGACCAAAAGATCATGAGCCTGAGTTTTCACTTAAAAACATTGCGAGTAAAGTTTCTGAAATTATCGGAGTTCAGGTTAAATTTGTAGAAGATTGCGTTGGTACTAAAGCTGAGGAAGCTTCCGCTGCGCTTGAGTCTGGAGAGATTTTATTACTTGAAAACCTGCGTTATCACGATGCGGAAACTGAGGGTAATGAAGATTTCGCGAAGCAATTGGCAAATCTGGGCGATATTTATGTAAATGATGCCTTCGGTACAGCACACCGTGCGCATGCTTCCACTACAATTGTAGCGCAATTCTTCCCTGAAAATAAATGCTTTGGTTATTTGCTGGCGAAAGAAATAGAGAGTATTGACAAGGTGTTAAACGATAATGAGAAGCCCGTACTGGCTATTTTGGGCGGTGCGAAAGTATCTTCCAAAATAACGGTTATCGAGAATGTTCTTGACAAAGTTGATGATCTGATTATTGGTGGAGGTATGGCTTATACATTTATCAAGGCTCAGGGTGGCGAAGTAGGAAGCTCCATCTGTGAAGACGATAAGCTTGATCTGGCTCTTGATATTTTAAAGCAGGCTAAAGCCAAGAATGTAAACGTGCATTTACCGGTTGATGTGCTTGCGGCAGATAGTTTTTCAGAATTTGCAAATACCAAAGTAGAGCCCATCAATAAAATCCCTGATGGATGGCAAGGTCTTGATGCCGGTCCTAAATCTTTAGAAAACTTCAAGCAGGTCGTGCTCAACAGCAAAACCATTTTATGGAATGGTCCATTAGGTGTTTTTGAAATGAAACCTTTTGCAAACGGTACTATTGAGTTGGGTAATTTTATCGATGAGGCTACCCAAAAAGGCGCATTTTCTCTAGTAGGAGGCGGCGACAGTGTGGCAGCAGTTAAGCAATTTGGTTTTGAAGATAAAGTAAGTTACGTATCTACCGGCGGTGGTGCTATGCTCGAAATGCTTGAGGGCAAGGAGCTACCGGGTATCGCGGCTATACAAAATTAACATACCACAGGTTTGGGATTATCCCGGGCGTTTTAGATTTTGATTAAAAAATACGACTTTAGCGTTTGCATCGTTGTTATACTCTATGAAGAAAAGCTTAAGTCTGGGCATCGCATTAAGTTGCGTGTCTGTTCTGGTCTTAAACGCCCAGGAAACCAATACCGAGAAACCGGCTGACAAAGTACAGCTCAGCAAATCACTACCTGTTGTAGACACGGTAGAGCTCAAACAAATTCAGCAAAGTCTGAATAAGGAATTGAAGCAGAATGCCTCAAAACCTGAGGAAAAGGTATTTCTCTACAAAGAGGTTGACGGCAATTCCACAACCTATACGCTTAAAGACCGAAAATACGCGGCTAAAATTGACGAGCGTTGGATTGAAGAACTTACCACAGGAACCCTTTACGACTCCATAAACGCGCTTGTAGACGACACCGAGTACGAAGAGGTCAATTATCCTGAACTTACCACCGAAACGCTTAAAAAGCGTCTGGCAGACCTAAATGCCCGTACACCCTTCAACATTGAATACAATCCTTCGCTTGAAAACGTTATTAAAGGCTATTTAAAGCGTCATAAGCCTACTTTAGAGCGGCTTATGGGACTTTCTGAATTTTATTTTCCGGGATTTGAAGAGACGTTTGATAAGTACGATATGCCGCTTGAACTCAAGTATCTGGCAATTGTAGAATCTGCTTTACGTCCCAGAGCCAAGTCGCGGGTGGGTGCGACAGGAATCTGGCAGTTTATGTTCAGCACCGGTAAATTATACGGCCTTGACATCAGCTCCTATGTTGATGAGCGTATGGATCCCATTATGTCTACCGAAGCTGCGGCGCAATATCTTTCTAAACTCTACGAAATTTTCGGCGACTGGGACCTTGCTTTAGCCTCCTACAATTCGGGTCCGGGTAATGTGAGTAAAGCGATACGCCGCAGCGGGGGCCGCACCAATTACTGGAACATCAGACATCATTTACCACGTGAAACAGCGGGTTATGTTCCTGCTTTTCTGGCAACGATGTACATTTTTGAGTATGCCGAAGAGCATGGTTATAAGCCTCAAAAACCCGAAATCAACTATTTTGAGACCGATACCGTTCGGGTAAAACAAATGCTCACCTTACAGCAGGTTTCTGCGTACACCGGGGTATCACTTGAAGAGATTCAGTTCTTAAACCCGGCCTATAAATTAGATGTCATTCCGTATGTTTCTGATGAAGCCTATTACCTGAGACTGCCTGTTACCGCATTGGGACCTTTCGTCAATAATGAAACCGAGATCTACGCAACCGCAAAAGAAGAATTAAAACGTGAAGAAGAAACCCTGCCCGAGTATCTGGAAGTACCATCAAGTGTGACTTACAGGGTGCGCAGCGGGGATTATTTAGGTAAAATCGCTGAACGTTATGGTGTAGGGGTTTCACAAATCAAACGCTGGAATAATCTGAGATCGAATAATTTACGAGTAGGCCAGCGACTTATTTTATATCCTTCTAAACCGGTGGCTTCAGCTGGGACTTCAAGTTCAAATTCAGGTTCTTCCAAGAAGTATGTTGTTAAGAAAGGAGATAGTTTGTGGACGATCGCGCGCAAATTTCCCGGAGTAAGTGCCGAGAACCTTAAAGTTTGGAACGATCTTAGAGGTACTAATTTAAAACCGGGAATGACCCTGGTTATCGCTAACTAACTTTAATTCTTTTACACGATGCGAAAAATTATTCTTTTATTGACACTTATAGCTTTGGTAGCCTGCGACGATAAGCCCGAAGGGAAAGTGCTTTCAGCTTCCTCGGGAGTGCTGAATGCCCTAACGGTGGTTATGCCAAACGATATGTGGGCAGGAGCTGTTGGAGAGGCTGTACGTGAGAAACTTGCAGGTCCGGTTCACGGTTTGCCTCAAATTGAACCGATGTTTGAGATCAATCAGATGCCCGATGAAGCATTTACCGGCTTCATGCGTAAACAGCGTACCTTTTTGAAAATTGAGCAAAGTGATTCTTCTGGAACTTCAATTGTAAAAGATGAATATGCACGCCCTCAAACCGGTATTATTGTGAAGGGTCCTTCTCAGGAAGTCATAATAAATCAAATAACTCAGGACAGCGCTAAGATTGTAAATGCGGTCAAAAATGCAGAGTTCACCGAAAAAATCCGCCAAATAAGCCTTTCGCTTAAGGAAGATGAACCGCTTACCGAAGCTTTCGGGATCACGATGAAGTTTCCAACGGCGTATCGCTATGCTAAAAAGGATCCTAACTTTTTCTGGATTCGTAAAGACATTCCGCACGGCGATATGAACATCACGGTTTATGAAGTGCCTTACAGCACAGTAGACAGAGATTCAAATACTGTAGGTTCTTTGATAAAAATGCGCGATTCTATTGGCGGAGATAACATAACCGTGAGTGAAGGGATGCGTTTTATTACGGAAGCTGCTTTTGCACCGTATTTGGAAGAAACCACCATTGATGGTAAACCGGCTTTCCAAATGAAAGGAATGTGGGAAGTTAAAGGCCGTTATATGGCAGGACCTTTTGTGAATTTTACCGTAGATGATAAAGAAAACGATCGTTATCTGGTGCTGGAAGGTTTTGTGTTTAAACCTTCGGCCAGTAAGCGTGACAACCTTTTTGAACTGGAGTCTATTTTACGCTCTGTTAAGTTTGTAGATAAAAAGAAATAGACAATTGATAAAAACGAAAAAAGCGCTTGAGAGATCAAGCGCTTTTTTTATTTCAAAATCAAAAAAATCGTTACGATTTTTTATCCTCTAGTTTTTCTTCAGATTTCTTAGAGCTGTCATCCTCGCGTGAGGCATCCTTAAATTCTTTGATACCACTTCCTAAGCCTCGCATCATTTCCGGTATTTTTTTACCTCCAAAAAGTAAGAGTACTATCACTACGATAAGCCCGATCTGCCAGGGACCCACCATGCCTAATATTATCGCTGGTATATTCATAATTCAAAATTTAGATGGTAAAGATAACAAGAATTAGCCAAAAAGCGTTGCAGTATCTAAAACTTTAGCAGTAGGCAAACGCCTTTTTAAATTTTATATTTGTTGGCGCATACACAAACTGCAAACGGTTGCGATATGCGATTAAAGCACGTTTAAATCATGGCCAAACCCAAAGAACGTAGAAAACTTAAAAAGCGACTCCTGCACAAATACAGGTTGTTGATTTTAAATGAAGATACTTTTGAAGAACGGGTCTCATTAAAACTGACCCGGCTCAATGTTTTTATTCTGGTGGGTTTTTCTATGATCATTCTTATCGCGCTAACCACCTTGCTCATCGCCTACACCCCTTTACGGGAATATATTCCAGGATACTCTTCGGTAAAACTCAAAAGACAGGCCACTGCACTTATGTTTGAGACAGACTCCCTAAAGCGCCAGCTTGACATCAACAAACAGTATCTCGCCAGTATCAAAAAAGTACTTACCGGTGATGTGGCTGAAGTAAATTTTAATAAAGATTCAATCGCCTTAAACGAACCAAGAGATACAGCAGGTCTGGAATTTCGGGTTTCTAAAGAAGACAGTATTTTGCGGGAACAGGTTGCTAACGAAGACCGTTATAATTTGTTTGACCCGGCCTCGCCCACGGTGAGTTTTTCGCTTTTTCCACCGGTAAAGGGTAACATCACAGAAGGTTATGATGCAGACGAGCGCCATTATGCCGTAGATGTGGTGGTACCAAAAAATGAACCGGTAAAAGCTGTGGCAGACGGTACCGTAATTTTTTCAGAATGGACGGCAGATACGGGTTATGTGCTCATCATTGAACACGGTAATAATTTAATTTCGGTTTATAAACACAATGCTTCTCTAACCCAAAACCAGGGAGATCTGGTAAAGGCGGGTGAAGTTGTCGCAATTGCCGGGTCAACCGGCGAACTATCTACAGGACCACACCTGCATTTTGAATTGTGGAATAACGGTTATCCCGTAGATCCTACAAACTATATCGCATTTGAGTAATGTCTATAAAATCAGTTTCAGCAAAGCTATTTGCCAAATACATTGTTTCCAAAACCAAAAAATGGAGCCAAAATCCCGGTGCCACCCAGCAACAGGTTTTTGAATATCTAATCAGCAAAGCTGAAAAAACCCGTTTTGGTCAGGATCATGACTTTAAGGCGATAAACAGCTACGAGGCATTTAAAAAGAACGTTCCCATAAGAGATTATGAGCAACTGAAGCCTTACGTAGAAGAAGTCGTTGCCGGTAAAAAAGACATTTTATGGCCGGGCTTGCCGGAGTATTTTGCCAAAACTTCCGGTACCACTTCCGGGGCCAAATACATTCCCATCACTGCTGAATCGATGCCCATGCACGTAAATGCTGCCCGGGATGCCATTCTGCATTACATTGCAGACACCGGTAAAAGTGATTTTGTAGATGGAAAAATGATCTTTTTACAGGGCAGTCCTGAGCTTCAGGTTAAAAATGGCATCAAGACCGGACGTCTCTCTGGTATTGTGGCGCATTATGTGCCCGGTTATCTGCAACGAAACCGTATGCCTTCCTGGGAAACTAATTGCATTGACGATTGGGAAACCAAAGTTGACGCTATTGTAGAAGAGACGCACGATAAAAATATGACCGTCATTAGCGGGATTCCTTCCTGGGTGCAGATGTATTTTGAACGCCTAAAAGCGAAGCGCAAACAGCCAGTAGGTGACATTTTCCCCAATTTTGAACTCTTTATTTACGGCGGCGTAAACTACGAGCCGTATCGTAAGAAGTTTGAGAATTTAATAGGCCGAGGGGTAGACAGTATTGAGTTATATCCCGCCAGTGAAGGCTTTTTCGCATTTCAGGATTCGCAAAGCGAAAAGGGAATGCTTCTATTGCTTAACAGCGGTATTTTCTACGAGTTTGTAAAAGCCGATTCGTTTTTTGACGAAAACCCCGAACGATTGAGCATCACTCAGGTCGAGCTGGGTGTAAATTATGTGATGATCATCTCAACCACAGCCGGTTTATGGGCGTACAATGTGGGCGATACAATACTATTTACCAGCCTTAAGCCCTATCGGGTGGTGGTTACCGGGCGTATTAAGCATTTTATTTCAGCCTTTGGAGAACACGTTATTGGTAAAGAGGTTGAAGAAGCCTTAAGCGCTGCAGCACAACAACATCAGGTTCAGGTGAGTGAATTTACGGTCGCTCCGCAAATCAATCCGGCTTCAGGATTGCCCTATCACGAGTGGTTTATCGAGTTTGAACGCGAACCTCAGGATTTTGACGCTTTCGCGAAAGCGATAGACGAAAACTTACAAAAACAGAACAGTTATTACTACGATCTCATAGTGGGCAATGTCCTAAGGAGACTTGAAATACGAAAAATCCCTAACGGTGGCTTTAATAACTACATGAAATCACAAGGAAAACTGGGGGGTCAGAACAAGTTGCCACGTTTATCTAACGACCGTAAAATCGCAGAGGCTTTAGAGCAACTTAATTTTTAAAAAGTATATTTGGCTTTATGAGTTTATTAAAACAAGAAAGCAGAACACGTGCCCAGGAATCTTCTGCGGCTATAGAACGCATGTACATCACCATGCGGCACCTGTTTAACCGCGGTTTTTACAAGCCCATGGGCGTTTCGGGAGATACACTCAGAGAATCCCTGCTCATTTTACGTCCCGAAATATACGGCACGATTGCAGACGAAAAAGTAGAACTCAACGGTTTGCTTTACGTCATAGACCGGCTACCTGAAGGTATTGAAGAATGCCGTTACATAAACCTTACCAGTGACGAGGGCTATAAAGATTCGCATTTTAAGCCTATTGTTCCACCAAAGCGTCGCCGCAATTGCTATCGCATTGACGATGAGCAAATGAATATCGAAATCACCCGGGGCCGCTCTGAGATTTATGATATTCTTACCCACCTTACCTTCCTTTTTGTGGAGTCGCACAAGATTATGAAACGTGTGGTGATCAACGAAGAAGGGCATACCACCCGCGACTGGAAAAAACTGGAAAAGGCGGTGCTTGATGAAGAACCGCTTAGCCGTCAGGATCGGGAAATAGCGCTTACACATACTGCAAATATCCTGGGTAGAACCTTTCAGGAAGTTGCAGCCATTTATGGGAAATTTTCGGTGCCCGGTAATGAAAAGCGCTTTTTAAAACTCATTTACTGGCTGGGCAAGCGTGCTATTGAAGAAGCTTTAGATAGCGATAAGCGTCTGGTTACCTTTTCGCCCTTATTGCGCGAACGTTTAGGCCATCACATACACGGAGAGATCTGGGCAAACGACATCAAGACCGAACTTGATGCAAAAGGACTTTTAAACAGACCCATTCACATTATCAGCGCAAACATGCACAGCGTGATGAACACGCTCTTTGCGCCGGTGGCCCTTGAGAAAGAAATGGCCAAAAAAGAAAACCTGGAGATTTACGAGACGCTCAGTAATCCCGGGAGTGCTAAACTGCGTGCCCGTGTAGAGAAAACCGCTCAGCAAAATGGCATGATTTTTCTGCGCGATCAAAGCGGTACCAACATCGATGTGCAGATCTTCGACACTAAAAAACTCGATTTAAAGCAGAATAACTTCTGTGACAAAGCCTCTTATCCTGAAGGAAAAGAGCCGGTAATCATCGTGATGGATTATGCTTTTGGCGAGCAGGCCTACGAGACCATGGAAGAATTGCTGAAGCCCTACGAGAACAAGCGTGAAAACGTGCATCTGGATGTAAAGTCTATTTCCATAATGGGCAAGGCCGGCATTCTGGAAGGTGGCAAGGGCGATATTATGATCCCAAAAGCCCACTTGTTTGAAGGCACAGCCGATAATTATCCGTTTGAAAACCAACTAAAAAAAGAAGATTTAGAAGGCCACGGTATTTCGGTATATGAGGGTGCAATGATCACCGTTTTGGGCACTTCCCTTCAAAACCGGGATATTCTGCGCTTTTTCTACGAAAGCACCTGGAATGTCATAGGGCTTGAGATGGAAGGCGCACATTATCAAAAAGCCATACAGGCTGCGGCAAAACTCCGCGGCAGCATCAGCGACTCGGTAAAAGTACGTTACGCGTATTATGCATCAGATAACCCACTAGAGACCGGAAGCACTCTGGCTTCCGGAGGTCTGGGGACAACCGGTGTTAAACCCACGTATTTAATTACTGAACGTATTTTAGAACAAATTTTTAGCGAGTAATGGCAGCGAAGCGCTCTAATAACGACATTGAATTGAACGACCTTAAAGAAGGTGTAAAATCGGGCTTTAATGCTGTTGGGATGTTCGTTTTTAGATGTTTGCGCTTTTTGCTAAAGCGGGTCCTGATAATTGGTATTTTACTTTTAGCAGGTATTGGCCTGGGATTAATTTGGCAGCTGGCTACTTCGACACCCCAAAAAGCAGAACTGCTTGTAAAACTAAATGCCGGCAGTACCGCCTATGTTTATAATGCGGTTGAAAATTTTGAGCAGAGCTCAGACTTTCCTCGTATTCAATCCGTACAAATTGAACCGGTTGTGGATCTTTCTGAGATACTTGAGAAATTTAAAGTGCTTGATGACGAGCAGATTATGATGTTTCTCGATGAGGTAAACAGTTCAAAGCCGCTTTTAAAGTCTGAAGAACTGCGATCTAACTACGAACTACACAAGATCGATCTGATTGTAGATGAGAATGCAAATCCAGAAGATGCAACGGGTGTTTTAAAGCTTTTTTCCCAAAGCGAATATTATCAAAAACAACTTGCTGAAACACAAAAAATCAATACTTCTCAAATTGAGTCCAATACCTTTGCGATTGCTCAGATAGACAGTATGTTGATTAACATGAACAGAAGTCTAAAGGAAACTAAAGGAGGTGGCACGTACACCAATTACGAAGATTTTGATTTGGCTTCCTTACTTTGGGTTAAGGATTCTATCTTTAAAAAGAACAGACTTTTAATTGCCCAGAACAGGGTGGGCAATTGTTTGGTTTGCGTTGTCAATACGCCCAAACTGATCCAGAATAAAACACTATTTCACTACAAGGCGCTTTGGTTACCCATTTTACTAATTACGGTTTATCTGTTATTAAGCGTAGTCATTAGATTTTATCAAAAAACCGCTTCACGTATTGATGAATGATAAAACCCCGACAGTTTTTTTCGTTTCTTAAACAAAACGTACAGGACCTTACGGCTCTCGTACTAAGAGGCGTTGGGGTAGGGGTTTTACTGGGGATTACACTTTTCATTACCAATTTTTTTGATCCGGAATATGTGGGTCAATACGAGTTGGTGCGCAGCTTATTGCTTATAGGTGGGGGCTTTGTGGTTTTGGGTTTTGATCAGGCTATTTTGCATCAGGCGGGTGTTTTAAAAGCATCGAACAATTTAGGAGGGCTGAGATTGATTTACCGAAAGATGGTCATCATGATTTTCCTGAGTTCGCTTTTGATTTTGGCACTGGTCTTCAGCCTTCCTAAAACTATTTTCACTGATTATTTTGAAGATGTGCAGGCTCAGCAACTTGTTTTGTTTACCTCCGCAGGTTTTTTCTTCTATGCCGTTTCCGCCTTAAATACAGAACTTTTCAGGGCTTACGGGCAAACCAATCGTTCGGAATTATTTAGAGGGCTGTTTAAATACGTCCCCTTTCTAATAGGGGTTATTTTGCTTAGCAGGTATGGTTCAGGATCATTTATTTATCTGGTTTTTTTAGGGAGTTTTGTATTGCTTGCTCTCGTCAGCAGTATACTGGTGTGGAAAAGACGAGAGCAATCACGCCTTGCTGAAGTTCCCGGAAGTTTTACAATTTTAAAGCAATCTTTTCCCATGGCGGTAAGTAGTTTGGGGTTCTTTCTTCTGCTGAGTATAGACGTTATAATTCTGAAAAAATACGTTGATTATGCTCAGGTAGCTTATTATGCTACCGCCGTAAAACTCGTTTTGATTGTAAGTACCGTTTTAAACACGATAAACGCGCTTTTCGCCACCAATCTGGCACATCTGTACCAAATGAGAGATAGGAACGCCTTAAAAGCGCTCTTAAAGCGTGCATCGCGACTTATTCTTGTTCTGGCTTTGCCACCCTTGTTGATACTTTTAATTTTTCCGGAGTTTATTTTAAGTTTTTTTGGTGAAAGTTATACGCAGGCTCAAAATGCGCTCAGAGTTTTAGCCCTGGGTTATCTGGTTAGCTCCATTTCGGGGATGGCGGCAATTTATCTGAATATGACCGGCAGGGCCCGCCAGTTTCAATACATCCTGCTTATCGCTGTTTTAATAAACCTTGTATTGAACCTGATTCTAATTCCATCCTACGGTATTGAAGGAGCGGCGATTGCTTCCGGTATCGCTATCACTTTTTGGAATATATGCGTGGGGGTTTATGTTTATAGAACAGATAAACTACAGGTATTTTTAAGTTAAAACTATGGCCGGCTCCAAGCAGAAAACACTTATTCTTTCTTTAGCCAGGCGCAACAGTCAGCCGCTTTATGCGCTCAATATTGCACGTAAACTGCCTGAAGGAAGCTTTGATTTAATGACCAGTAAACAGAGCACTTACGACTGTAATAGGTTTAAAAACTGCTTCAGTATTTACACCTATACCAACACACGGACCTTTTTTTTAAGCAGTATTTTTTTACTTCCGCTACAGTTTATAATGCTTTTGCCTAAACTTGTTAGAAGTTACGACCGGCTGTATCTACCCTACGGACATTTTTGGGATTTGCCATTCATACTTCTGTTCAAGATACTGCGAAAGCCGATAATCTACACCGTTCACGATGGGATCCTGCATCAGGGAGAAGGCCATACAGCAGTGCAGTACCTAGAGAATTTCAGGATTAAACGTGCAGATCATTTGATCTTCTTAACCCATTTTGTTGAACAGGAAATCAAGAACCAATTTAACCGTTCTGTTCCTTCTTCAGTTATACCTCACGGTTCCCTTGTAGCGCATTTCGATTTTCCACCTAAACTAGAAACCGACGAAACCCGCATTCTTTTCCTGGGCAGAATCAGCAGGTATAAAGGGGTTGAATTGTTGCTGGAAGCATTTGAAGAATCACAATTGCCGAATACCCGCTTGATAATTGCAGGCGAACCTATTTACCCGTTTAAAGCTAAAGAGCTCAAAGCAGTAGATTACCATCTGGAGTACCTTTCTGAAGCAAAAATAGCAGCGCTTCTACAAAACGCTGATATTTTGGTTTTACCTTATCTTGAGGGGACCCAGTCAGGTGTTGTGAGCTTAGGAATAAGTGCCGGTTTGCCTATGATTTGCACCCGTGTAGGAGGCCTGCCCGAACAATTGGAGGAGGAGGAATGCATTTGGATTGAGCCAAATAAAAAAGACTTGAAAGAAGCTCTGAAAACCATGGTCACCGACGCTGAGCTGCGGGCAAAGCTTCGTGAAAAAATGAGTTTTAAAAATCAGGATTTATCGAAGAATCAATTGGCTGAATTAAAACACCTAATTTTAGGAAGAACACCATCGCATTGAGTACATCTGATTTAAATAACAAGCCCGTTCTAATAAACAAAGACCATCTGTTTTTTATGGTTTTGGCTTTTTTGGCAGTGCTTTTAGCCATGCTGGCCCCCATGTTCTTACCGGGTCGCTTTTACAATGATGCCCGCATCATTACCCTTGATTTGTATAATGAAATTGGCTGGATTGACAGTTATCCGCTAACTATGGCGTTTTATAAATACACCGGGTTGCGCCTGTTACCGTATTGGCTGGTAGGTTTTATACAATTAACGATTCTTTTTTGGGCACTTTTTAAAATAGGCGTTCCCAATGGTTTTTCACGATTAAGTCTTAAAAACGCATTGGTCTGGATTTCCTTTTTTATTCTTGCGATTTACACCTCAATGCCTTCTAAAGAGTTTATCAACTTTTTGGTAGTGGCTCTTATTCCGGGTTTTCTTTATAAAATTTACAAATCCCAAAGCCGGTTTGCAGTGTTAAGCTGTTTGTTGCTGATCGTTTTCGGACTGTTATTTAGAGTCTATTTTGTTTTAATTCCCGTTCTGAGTCTGCTTTTTTATGGCCTGGGTAAATTGCGATTAAAAACTAAAATTGCTTTTGTATTTGGATTGGGAATTTTTGCCGTTATCGTAATGTCGTTGTCCTACAGTTTTATAAAAGGTCCTTATTTAAGTGAAATTAGCCGCGAAGCAGTAAATAATGAGAGGCGGTTCAGTCCGGAAGCGGCATCGATGATAGAACCTCCGCTTAACGTTAACACCTGGTATGGGGAAGCGGTAAGTATCTCGTACGGATTTTTCACGGTAAATGTGCCGGTTAACGGTCTTAAGTTTTTGGGTAAGCCTCAGATTCTGGCATTTGTAATCTGGCAGTTGATGCTTTTTGCGTTTCTTATATGGGGTTTTGCAAACTCTTTACGCAAGCAGCAAACCTACCCCAGAATGCTGTGGATTTTTTACTTTTTGATGGCCTATTTTATCGTGCAGGGTGTTTTTGAACCCGATTTAGGCTCGGCTATCAAACATAAAATTGGCATCCTGCCACTCATCTATGTTGCGCTCTATTATGATTATTTCAGAAAGGACATACCGGTTTAGCTACAATCTTTGGCTGGTTGTTTTGGGCACATCTTTGATTTTCAGAATGCCGGCAACGCTGTTGCTTATTCTTTTTGTGGCATACAACCTTTTGTTTTATAAGCGGATGCGATTTACAAAGGATCGTATGCTGATTATGGCGCTGATAGCAACTCCCTTTTTGCTTGATTTACTGTTTTTATGGAATAACGAAAGCCTTGCAGAAGGATTTAAACATGCCGAAAAACGCCTGTCACTGCTTATACTTCCGGTATGTTTGCTGAGTCAGACCCACAGATTTAATTCTGCGCGTGTATTGCGCTACTATGCCTGGCTTACCACGTTAATTTTAGTTATTTGTATCCTGCGCTTTGCCTGGATAGAGTCTGAATTATTTTTGAAATATCTTAGCGGAAAGGACCTCTGGGAAATGGGTTACACCTTCGCAAAATCTACCGGAAACCACGCTCCGGCACTTAATATGCATACCGCTTTTGTAGTTGTGATTAACTTCTATTTTTTGAAGGGGAAAGTCCAAAATGCCAAAATCAGAAGTATTGTTTTACCTCTTTTGTTCTTTATTGCTTCGGTAATTCTTCTCTTTTACATCAACACGAGGTTAGCGATCGCAAATGCCTTTTTTGGAATTATTCTGGTCAGTCTATACCAAAAAGCGAAGCTTTTCGACCTTAATGTATTGAAGAAACTGGGGCTGGGAGTCCTGATTTTTGGAGTTATCGGAATAGGTTTTATAAAAATGTTTCCCTACAGCATTCAGAAATTTTCTTCGGTCACGTTTGCCCATATCGACAAGGTGGGAAAACTCGACGAACTCGAAAATCCGGAAGAAACAGTTTTTAATAGTCTGGTAACCCGTTTGAGTATCTGGCAATCGGCTTTTGAAGTTGCGAAACAGCATCCCTTCATTGGGGTAGGCGCCGCCGACGGAAAACGAGAACTCATACGCTATTTTAAAACGACCAATCAACAGTTTTTAGCCAAATATGAGTTTCCGGTTCACAATCAATATCTGGATTTCTGGATCAAATTTGGAGTTTTGGGTTTGATCACAAGCCTTATGTACGTTAGCCTGTTTCTCTATTTTGGCATTAAAACCCGGCAGGTTTTGTGCGTGTTTTTCTTTGTTTTATTTGCTTCTGCAAATACCGTTGATGATTTTTTAATTCGTTTTGACGGGATTGTTTTTAGCGGACTTTGGCTTTGCTTTTTTGCGCAGGCCTACGTGCTGAACCGGGAAAGTAGGAAACGCGGTTTAGATGAGCAAACTCATTTTTAAATCAGGAAGTCTTTAAGCTCTTTACATATAAGGCCGCAAGCTTGTTGAAATTGGTAGTGCTGTCAAAGAGAAGCCGGTTGCGTTTTGCTGCTGCCTGCCCAATTTTTTCACGAACAGCTCTGGGTTCCAAAGCCTTTAAAAAAACCTGAAAATCTTCAGCATCTTCAAAAAGATAGCCGGTAATACCCGGTTTGATAATGTCTTTATTACCAATAATATTAGTGGCAATTACTGGGATTTCACGTGCTGCAGCTTCAAGAACTGCAATGGGCAGACCTTCCCAAAGCGACGTTTGCAGGTACACATCCAGTTTTTCAAGCCGTTCAAGACCTTTTTTATTTTCTTTAAACCAACCGGTAATACTGATGTTGGGCGCGGTAAGTAAATGTCTGAGTTCACCGTCACCAATCCAGACAAACTCAATTTGAGGATTGTTGAGCGCCAGACGGTTAAAAAGCTGAGGATCGCGTTGTGCCGTGGTACGCCCCAAAATCCCTATTCTTTCAATAGTTTCGGTTTTAAGCTGAGGTTGAGCAGTGATAGCTGCGTGATTAATACCATTGCGTACCAGAACCGCTTTTCCAATTTTTTTAGAATGAAAAAGCTCTGTATCACCACAGGCTACTATGGTGCCACCGCAGAGTTTCTGGGTGAAAAATTCTATCGTAAAAAAAATAGTTCTTTTCAAAAACCCCACATCCTTCCTTAAAAAGGAATATCCGTGAGGTGTATAAAATAATTTTGCACGAATGCTACGTGAAAACAAATGCGCAAAACGCCCCAATATTCCGGCTTTTGAGGAATGTACGTGTAAAATATCGGGCTTGATTTTAAGCAGTTCTTTTCGTATAGACTTAAACGCTTTATAATCTCCAGAGGGGCTGATCTCCCGCATCATAGGGATGACGATGAGTTTTGTTTGGGGATGAAAGTCCTGCGCCACGCGACCCGGATCAATTTGCTCCCGCCTGTCGCTATAGATAACGGTTACTTCAAAACGAGGGTCAGCTGCAAGAACGTGAGTAAGATTTATAAAATAGGTGTACACACCGCCTCCTAAAGCTTCAACAAGGTGTACAATCTTAATTTTCTGCATAGATAAAGGTTCAGTTTCTGAAAGGTCCTTTCAGGCTTTAGGAGCTTTTTCGGGGCGAAAAGATATTATCATAATTTGAAATAGCACTGTTCCTTTCGGTTTAATTTGAATTTGTATTTCAAGGTTTGGCACTTACCGAAAATCTTTTAGTAATTTTAGCTCGTTTGCCCCTTTGGGAATATGTGTATTTATGAACGAAAAATCCATCAGACACAATTACCTGCTGCAACCGGCTATTGCACTTTTTGATCTTGTTGTCATCACGGTAAGTGCACTTTTATTGAGCTTGCCTACACGTGCTTTCCTCATTTTCGCGGTTTACAGTGTGTTTGCCTGGCTTATTACTACAGTAGGTTTTGGTTTTTATAAAGTGTATAGATTTACTCCGCTGGTGCGTATTCTGGGATTGATAAGCCGCCAGATTTTTCTTGTTTTACTATACACGCTCTCGTTCTTTGGCATTTTTAACGAAATCGATATCGAGCTGACAGATATTCTCAACTATCTGCTGGTTTCGTTGCTTATCATAGCGCTATTTAAAATTCTTGTTTTTAACCTTCGCAAGAAATTCAGGACTCGCCTGGGAGCAGATTATGTGCGTGTAGTAATTATTGGGCGCAATGCTAAAACCGAAAAACTCAGAGATTTTTTCAATTACAACCGCGCATACGGCTTTAAAATGCTTCAGAATTTCGATCTTAAAAATGATGAAATCAGTTTGGGTGAAATTCAAAATTATGTTTTAGAAAACAGGATTGAAGAAGTCTTTTGTTCTATCGCTGAACTCTCCAATAGCGAAATCAAACAGCTCATCGACTTTGCAGACAATCATTTGGTTAAACTAAAATTCCTGCCAGACAATAAGGACATCTTTACCAAAAAGATGGATTTTCAGTACTACGGGTATACGCCTATTCTTGCCTTGCGCACGCTCTCTCTTGATTCTCCTATCAATATGTTTCTAAAGCGTTTGCTGGATGTTATCATTTCGGTTCTTGTGATTGTTGGTGTTTTATCCTGGTTAACCCCCTTGCTTGCAGTAGTTATATATTTCGACAATAAGGGTCCGCTGTTTTTTAAACAATTACGGACGGGTCTTGACGGCAGGGAGTTTTACTGCTATAAATTCAGGTCGATGGCCGTCAATTCTGACGCCAATAAGCAACAGGCGAGCCGCAATGATTGCCGTACCACGCGTGTGGGTAGATTTTTAAGACGTACCAGTCTTGATGAGTTTCCGCAATTTTATAATGTCTTGATGGGTAATATGTCTGTAGTTGGGCCAAGGCCACATATGCTGAGTCATACCCTGGATTTTGCTTCACAGATCGATAAATTTATGTTGCGCCATTTGGTAAAACCGGGAATCACAGGTCTCGCCCAGATTAGCGGCTATCGTGGAGAGATTGAAACCAAACTTGATATCAAAAATCGGGTACGCCTCGATATCTTTTATGTGGAAAACTGGTCTATCTTGATGGATCTGCGTATTATCGCTAAAACATTTTTACAGGTCATCTATGGCGATAAAAAAGCCTATTAACACTCCGCTAATCTCGATTGTAACGCCCTGTTACAATTCGGCAGCCTATATTGAAGCGACTGTAAAATCCATTCAAAACCAAAGCATCATAGGCTGGGAGTTACTGCTCATTGACGATGGCTCTACAGATGCAACTCTTGAAATTGTAAGCCAACTGGCTGAAGCAGATGCGCGTATTTCTTATTTTCAACAGCCTAAAAATTTGGGCCCTGCGGCGGCACGTAATCGCGGTATCGAGATGGCTCGTGGCAGTTACCTCACTTTTATTGATGCCGATGATTTGTGGTTTCCGTACTTTCTAGAGCGCAGTCTAAAGGCCACAGAGGATCACGCTTTTGTATTTAGTTCGTATCAACGCCTAGATGAAAATCTGCAGCCCTACCTTTCTGATTTCATTGTACCGAAACGGGTGAGCTATACCGATATTTTAAAGAGCAATTCCATCAGTTGTCTTACGGCTTTTATTGACATTTCAAAGCTTGGAAAAAAGTACATGCCCTTGATTAAAAAGCGTCAGGATATGGGTTTGTGGCTGCAGTATTTAAAGGAAACCGGTTATGCTTATGGCATTCAGGAGCCGCTCGCGGTGTACCGAATACGACAGGGTTCGCTTTCGCGTAATAAATTAGCCCTGCTCAAATACCAATGGCAGTTTTACCGGGAATTTGCAAACTTAAATCCCTTACAATCGGCGTACTATATGGCTTGCTGGGCATATAACGGATATGTGAAATACCGCAATTAAAAACTTCGGGTGAATTGTTTCAGCTTACCGCGCTTGCTTCGGTCTAGCTGTTTTTTTTGTTCTATTTTGACAGTAACTTCCTGTCCCAGATAATGCAGTAATGCACGCTTTATTTTTTGGAGTTCCGCTTCCGCGAAAGCGTTATCAGCCACATATGCAATCTCAAAGCGATCAGGCTTAGACTGATGAATCACAAATTCTTTGACCGAGCCGGTGTCAGAAATGATTTCTTTGGTCACATAGTAAAACGCCAGCGCCGGAATCTTTTTTCCGTCAGGTAACAGCGCATAATCGCCCACCCGACCTTCCAGTTTGCTTAAAACCGGCAAGCCCTTTTCAAAACTCAAAGCTCCAAGATCTCCTATTTCATAGCGGATAAAAGGATGCGCCTTATTGAATAGTGCCGTAATCACGATTTTCCCCGAAACACCTTCAGGTAACGGCTTATTGTGCTCATCCAGAATTTCCACAAAAATCAGTCTGGAGTCTATCTGTAAGTCGCTTCCGGCATTGCCGATTGCAATAATTCCGGTTTCTGAAGCGCCGTATTCATTAATAACGGGAACGCCAAACTGCTTTTCAAGCAACGCCAAATCTTCCGGAAACAGCATTTCGGCAGTGACAATGCAGTGGGTAAGACTTGGGCAAATACGTTTCAGAACCAGATTTTTTTCAGCCAAATATTTTGCAAACAGCAGCAGCGAACTCGTGTAACCGTTGAGGTAGCTGTAAGCCCTGGTTTTAAAACGGTGTATAAAGGTTTCAAAATTTTCAGGCGAAGCGTCAAAAATGGGAAAGCGATAGCGATTGCCTAAAAAGTCTTTTAAACGCTCCCCATAATGATCGATACCGCTTTTTGGGATTCCATAAAAACGTGCTTCCGTTAGGCCCGTGTTAATCCCCAGCCCGGTATATAAATCCTGAATAGAAGCCCAGGTAAGTGCGTGGGCGAATTTGTCTTTAGCAAAAATAAAGGGATGACCCGACGACCCGGAAGTCTTGTGTTTGTGAATCGTTTTTTCAGAAAAGTCTTCAGAAAGACGTCTGGAAAGCGGTTGCTGCAAATCACTTTTGGTCAATACAGGCAGGGAATTCCAGTCTTTGACCTTTCCGGCCAAATTCTTGTAAAAGGGATTTTCAGCAAGATGATGCCTAAGAATTTCTGCCTTTCGGGCTTCTGTATAGGCGGAAAAATCCTGTTCTATTTCAGCCTGTAATTGCTGCAATTTGCGTTTCGCGGCCGCGATAGGATAGCCGTTAAGGCGCAGACTGAGGTTGGTTAAATTCACAAGACTAAAATTAGTAGGTCAATTTACAAACATTTATTTTTGAGGCTTAATTAATTTTTAAGCTCATCTGATGCATATTCTTATTCTGGGCGCCGGCGGGCGTGAACATACATTTGCCTACAAAATTGCTCAAAGTCCTAAATGTGAGAAGCTTTTTGTGGCTCCGGGTAATGCTGGTACTGCCGGTATCGCGACTAACGTTGATATTTCGGTAACCGATTTTGAAGCGATAAAAAAACTGGTTTTAGACGAAAATATAGATATGGTGGTTGTAGGCCCTGAAGATCCGCTGGTACACGGGGTATACGATTTCTTTAAAAATGATAAGGAATTAGCGCAGGTTGCGGTAATTGGTCCGTCAAAACGCGGGGCATTACTGGAAGGTAGTAAAGAGCGGGCTAAAGAATTTATGGCGCTGTACAACATTCCCACAGCGGCTTATGAAAGTTTTAAAGCCGAAAGTCTTGACGCCGGAAAAGCATTTTTAGAAGACTTGAAGCCACCTTATGTGTTGAAAGCAGATGGTTTGGCCGCCGGAAAAGGCGTTGTGATCTTAAATGATCTTGAAGATGCTAAAGCCGAATTGACCGATATGCTCACCAATAAAAAATTTGGTGCTGCCAGCGAAACCGTGGTAATCGAAGAGTTTTTGGATGGTATTGAGCTCAGTGTTTTTGTGCTTACAGACGGTAAAAATTACATCACCTTGCCTACGGCGAAAGATTACAAGCGTATTGGTGAAGGCGATAAAGGGCTGAACACCGGCGGGATGGGAGCAGTTTCTCCCGTTCCGTTTGCAGATGCGACCTTTATGGAAAAAATAGAAAATCGAATCGTAAAACCTACGATAGAAGGGCTAAAGGCCGAAGAAATTGATTACAAAGGCTTTATCTTTATCGGACTCATCAAAGTAGGGGATGATCCTAAAGTGATTGAGTACAACGTACGTATGGGCGACCCTGAGACTGAAGTCGTGCTGCCGCGTATCAAAAATGATCTCGTAGACGTTTTTGAAAAAGTTGCCGCACAAAAACTAGATGAGGTCGAGCTGGACCTAGATCCCAGATCTGCAGCTACCGTAATGCTTGTGAGCGGCGGTTACCCCGAGGCTTATGAAAAAGGAAAGGTTTTAACCGGCTCCGAAGCTGTTGAAAGTTCTCTGGTATTCCACGCAGGTACCCATCTAAAAGATGGAGAAGTGGTTACCTCCGGAGGGCGTGTGATGGCGGTGACTTCGCTTCACGAGGATTTTAAGGAAGCGCTTAAAACATCTTATAAAAACATTGAGAAAATCAAATTTGATAAGATGAACTACCGCAAAGACATTGGTTTTGATTTGTAAAACCAAAAGCATAGAACTAAAAAAAGCCCCGTAATTCGGGGCTTTTTTAATATGATTAGGGAACAAAAACTAGCTGTTAAGGTTGTGGTGTTCCTGACTGTCAAATTTATTGAGCTGTATGCACCAGTACACAAACGCAACTGAAACTACAATGATAAACACAATATTAATGAGATTTGCGGCTAACCAGCTGCTGTCCTGTAACTCACGCAACCAATCAAGTGGTGCAAATGCCACATCAACAAAAAAATCCTGAATTCCGTAAAATAAATCTTTCAATTCCATAATTGTATACTTTTACATCCTGATTACGAATGCCGCACCCGTTATTTTGAGTTGTGCGTTGCAAAAATAGAAAAAACTACAATGCTAACAAGCTTTTTTGGCGCTTCAAAACCTATAAATTTCGCAGTAATCGTGCTGGGTGTGATTCTGTTTCTAACAGGATATTACACACTTTCAGAATATTATGAGTTAACGGCTCTGGGTATTTTGAGTCGGTTTATGGTTTTACTACTGTATTTGTTTTCGCTGGGAGTGCTCAATTTTGTGGTAAAACGCAACACCCTAACTCGCAGAACGACTTACATTGTATTCTTTTTCGCCTGCTTTACCCTGGCTATTCCGCAGACTTTTTTTAACACAAACACCATACTTTCGGGCTTGTTTGTGCTTTTAGCCCTACGCCGAATCATCAGTTTAAAGTCAGAAAAAGACCAAAAAAAGAAAATTTTTGACGCTGCCTTCTGGATTGCCATCGCCTCGCTGTTTTTCTTCTGGAGTCTTCTTTTTCTGGTGGTACTCTATTTTGCCATACTGTTTTACACGCCTAACGAATACCGGAACTGGTTGCTTCCGTTTGCGGGTTTATTTACCGTTTTCATCCTGACATTTACTTTCAGCCTGTATTACGAAGGGGCAGCTGTATTTGCGCGTAACTACGTGCAATTACCCACCTATGATTTTTCGGCCTATAACAACCTGAGACTTTTACTGCCCACATCGTTTATTATTACGCTTTACCTGTGGTGCGGCTTTCGGTATATATCGCAGATTAGTGACGTGAGCCAAAAATTGAAAGCTTCGTATCTGCTTACCTTTATCAGCTCTGTGGTGGCTCTGTTTATCGCAATTATTCTGGCCCCTGACCGCGACGGCAGCGAATTGTATTTTCTGTTTGGTCCTTTAGCAATTATCACAGCAAATTATATCGAAACCAGCACGGGTTTTTGGTTTAAAGAAATGATGATGTGGCTGGCGCTGCTCATTCCGTTTATGGCAATCTTATGGGGTGCTTAGATTTGCCTACCATTGAAGACCAACTTAAAAGGCGCTGGACCTATCCTGAACACTGGTTTCAAAAGCAGAATGATCTCTGGGATTCTCGCAGTAATTTTATTTATGATTTACCTGATTTTGAAGTTTTGATTTCACGCATCAAGCTTGAATCTCAGGCTCACAATCTGGATTATCAACACTTTTTTCAGTATGCGATCAACCGCTGGTACAACTACTGGAGCGCCCGCGCTGTTGAACAGGTTTTTTGCGAGCAGCGGGGAGTAGTCGCTGCACAAAATGCCAAAGACCGTCTGGTTGATTTTAGCATAAACAGGATTAATTTTGACTTGAAAACTTCCGTTTTTCCAAAGGCTTTTAATCAGGATCTCGCTTTCGCGAAAGCAAACCCCGCACAACTCATCAACTGGCTGTATACGCATCAAAGCACCGGCAGGCGCTTTCATCTGGAAAACCGGCTCTTTATAATCGTGCATAAAGCGGACGGAAGGCATTACCGGTTAAAGGCAGAAATATCCTGGTTGCAAGGGCTTATTGCAGATTATGTGAGTACTTTTGATGCCTCAAAATTAGTTGCAGTTTCAACAATTAACTCAAAAAGCGTTTTTGCGGATATTATCTGGGCAGTACGATGAATTATATAGGCTCAAAACATAAACTTTCTTCTTGGTTGCTCAGCAGCATCAGTGACGTGTGTGGGCCTGATTTATCGAAGTTTGTTTTCTGTGATTTGTTTGCCGGTACGGGTAGTGTGGGGCGCACGTTTAAGCCTTTGGTTAAAGGGGTTATCGCAAACGATCTGGAGTTTTACAGCTATGTCCTAAACCAAAATTACATCGGCAACAATGAGCCGATTGATGCTTCGGCCTATATTGAAGAATTAGAAAATCTACCACCAAAAGCAGGTTTTATCTTCAATACCTATTGCGAGGATGGAGCATCGGGGCGTTTGTATTTTTCGGCCGAAAACGGCAAAAAAATTGATACGATCCGCAGCCAAATTGAAGTATGGTTTTCGCAGGGCGAAATAAACGAAGACGTGTATTTCTTTCTGTTGGCCAGTTTGCTGGAGAGTGCCGATAAGGTTGCCAATACGGCTTCGGTTTATGGCGCGTATTTAAAAAAACTGAAAAAATCGGCTCAAAACACCCTGACCTTAAAACCTGCTGATTTCGAAATCACCCCGGGTAATCATTCGGTCTATAACCAAAACAGCAACGAACTCATCAAAGCTATTTCGGGCGATATTTTATACCTCGACCCGCCTTACAACGCGCGGCAGTATGGTGCCAATTATCATGTGCTTAATACTATTGCAAAAAAAGATACCTTTGTACCCAAAGGGAAAACCGGGTTGCGGAGCTATAAAAAAAGTGCCTTTTGCAGTAAAATTGAGGTTGCAACCGCTTTTGAAGAATTGATAAAGCAGGCAGATTTTAAAACGATTTTCCTGAGTTACAATAATGAAGGCTTAATGCCCGCTGAAACCGTAAAAGCGATTATGCAGCGGTACGGCAAATACGATTTGGTCACCACATCGTATCAGCGTTTTAAAGCCGACAAGACCGAAAACCGCAATCATAAAGCAACCGGTACAACCGAATATTTACACATTTTAGAAAAATAACCAGCCATGATAACACATACCGCAAAACGTATATTTGAGCGCGCTGTAGACGATTACCACATAAAAGACCGCGTTGATCAGCCTTTTGACAACCCGTACGACACCGATGTTGATTTTTTAGAGCATTTGCTCTACCGCAAAGCCTGGATCGATACGGTGCAGTGGCATTATGAAGACCTTATTCGCGATCCGCAAATCGATCCCGTTGATGCGCTGGAGCTCAAGCGAAAAATCGACGCTTCAAACCAGGATCGTACCGATATGGTGGAGTATATAGACAGCTATTTCTTAAAGCTTTACCGCGATGTAGAGCCTAAGGATTCGGCAACCATCAATACCGAAAGTCCGGCCTGGGCATTAGACCGTCTCGCCATTCTCACCCTTAAGATTTACCATATGGAAGAGGAGGCAAATCGTGAAGATGCCTCAGACGAGCACAAAATCGCCTGTCAAAACAAACTCGACGTACTTATTGAGCAGCGTGTAGATTTATGTACGGCTATAGACACGCTGGTGCGCGATATCGAAAACGGTGACAAGTATATGAAGGTCTATAAGCAGATGAAAATGTACAACGACGAGGAACTCAACCCCGTGCTGCGCAGCCAAAGCAAGAAGTAAATGCCGGTTGCCCAAAATCCCCATATTCTGTGCATACGCCTTTCTGCAATGGGGGATGTGGCGATGACCGTACCCGTATTAATCGCCTTGACACGTACCTATCCCAATTTGGAGATTACGGTGGTGTCGAGGCCTTTTTTTGCGCCTTTTTTTGAACCGCTGGAGCGTGTGCATTTCTTTGGCGCAGATGTTAAGGGCAGGTATAAAGGAGCCGTAGGACTCTATAAACTGTATAAAGACCTGCAGCCCGGCCGTTTTACTGCGATTGCCGATTTGCATAACGTAATCCGCTCTAATGTGCTAAGATCTTTTTTTCGCTTACGCGGAAGTGAATCGGCACAAATTGATAAAGGCAGGGCCGAAAAGAAAGCCTTAACCCGGGAGATTGATAAGGATTTCAGGGCCTTAAAAAGCACCCACGCGCGTTATGCCGAAGTCTTTAAAAAATTAGGATATCCCGTGCAATTAACGGGCAACGAATTCCTACCAAAACAACCTATTACCGACAGTATTCGGGAGCATATAGGTCACGAACCTTACAAATGGCTGGGCGTTGCGCCTTTTGCCGCACACGCCGGTAAGCACTATCCACTGGAGTTGATTGATGTTGTTCTGTCTCAATTGAACCGCGAATCCTATAAAATCATCCTGTTTGGTGGTGGGGAAGAAGAGACTCAAAAGCTACAATCTTTTGCCGATAAATATCCCAATTGCGTTTCGGTAGCAGGTACATTCAGCTTTGCTGAAGAACTCGCGTTGATTTCCCATCTCGACGCGATGCTGGCGATGGATAGCGGTAACGGGCATCTTGCCGCGCTTTTTGGTATTCCGGTAGTTACAATTTGGGGAATGACGCATCCGTATTTGGGTTTTACGCCCTACGGTCAGCCTCCCGAAAATCAGTTATTGGCAGACCGGGAGCAATTTCCGGCGATTCCCACTTCGGTTTATGGCAATAAAGTCCCTGCCGGCTACGAGAAGGCGATGTACAGCATTAAACCGCAACAGGTAGTTGATTGCATCAAAACGGTTTTAGCGTAAACTATCCAGTACAGGTGCTCTCTTTTTTTACTTCTGATTTTCAGGTTTGGGCGTGACCCTGCGGGTCGGGCCATTCGCTGCAATTCCTCGTCCCGATCTGTCGGGACTGCGGGATTTACGCTGCTGTCCCTCACGCGGTTTGCAACTACCATTTTAAAGACTGCTTTTTAATACGCTTTTAAAACAGGAAAGCTGATTAAAAAACTAACTTTAGAAATCAATAAATTGACCATGAAAGCATCCCTTACGCAGTTACTCCCTATTCAGCATCCCATTATTATGGCGCCTATGTTTCTCGTGTCAAACGTGGCTATGGTTAAAGCTGCTATGCAGGCCGGGATCGCAGGCTGTATCCCGGCGCTCAACTACCGTACTTTACCTGAATTACGGGAAGCAATTAGCGAACTTAAAGCCGCAAAAGCAGATGGGGAAGCCTTTGGCTTTAATCTCATTGTCAATAAATCAAACACCAAATACCCCGATCAGTTGGCAGTTTGCTGCGAACTGGGTTGTGATTTCATCATCACTTCCCTGGGTAATCCCAAACAGGTAATTGAAGAAGCGCATAAAAAAGGAATTCTGGTGTTTTGCGATGTGGTCAATCTTGAGCAGGCCAAAAAGGTAGAAAGCTTGGGCTGCGATGCCATTATAGCCGTAAACAACGAAGCCGGCGGCCATCGTGGAGACATTTCGCCCCAAAAACTAATCGAAAGCCTCAATGCAGCGGTAACGATTCCTGTGATTTCTGCAGGCGGGGTAGGAACCCGTGCAGACCTGGAAGAAAAAATGAGCTATGGAGCAGCCGGGGTCAGCATCGGGAGTCCGTTTATTGCATCAGAAGAAGCGGGGGTTTCGCAGGATTACAAGCAGGCCTGTGTAGATTATGGGGAACAGGATATTGTGATGACCCAAAAGATCAGCGGTACACCCTGTACGGTGATCAATACGCCTTATGTGCAGAAAATAGGCACCGAGCAAACCTGGATAGAAAAGCTGCTCAATAAAAACAAATGGCTCAAAAAGTATGTAAAAATGCTTCGCTTTTTAAAAGGAACCAACATGGTAACCAAAGCCGCCACCGAAGCCACCTACAAAACAGTCTGGGTCGCCGGTCCCACTATTGAACATACCAAAGCCATTGAACAGGTAGCAAAAATCATTGCGCGCTTTACTAAATAATAGCAAACTATGAAAGCAAACGACTTAACTCCTAATGAACCTGAACCATCTGAAAGCTATAAAGCGATGATGGATGAGATGTTGTTGAAACATAAGGAAGGCAAATTGGAGTATACACCGATAGAAGAGGTTTTAAAGAAATATTCCTAACAAAAAATTCTCACCCGTTTTTAAAACGGGTGAGAATTAATTCAAAATCGTAAGATTTTATAATTCCCCCTTCGGGGGTTAGGGGGCTGGGCTTTATATTTCGTCGTAATCAACTGTAAGGGTTGCTGAGGTAGCCAGAGCCTGGCAGGTCAGGATCAGACCTTCTTCAACCTCATCATCGGTAAGGATCTGGTTTTTGCGCATTACTGCGGTGCCTTCGGTAATGCGGGCAATACAGCTGCTGCAAATACCTCCCTGGCAGGAGTGCGGTGCATCAATATCCTGCTCTAAAGCTGCGTCAAGAATCACCTTATCCTGAGGGATTGTGAATTCAAATTCTTCATCGTCGCAGATGATTTTTACCTGGGTTACTCCGTCAAGGGCTTCAGCGATCTCATCCCCTTCATCAGAACTGGTAAAGAGTTCAAATTTCACCTTATCGTCTGCAACTCCGTTTTCTTTTAAAACGCCTTTTACACCATTGATCATTTCTTCAGGTCCGCAGAGGAAAAACTGATCAAAATCGTGCGATTTGAATTTGTTTTTCAGCACAAAATTGACGGTAGCTTTTTCGATTCGGCCAAAATGCGCATCGGTTTCCTGCTTACGACTGTATATAAATTCGATAAACAAACGCTCGGGGTACTTCAGCTGTAATTCCAGCAATTCTTTGTGGAAAATCGTCTCTTCAACTGCTCTGTTTCCGTAAGCTAAAACAAACCGACTCTTAGGCTCCTGCTCCAATACGGTTTTAAGGATTGAAAGTACCGGTGTGATTCCGCTTCCGGCAGCAAATGCGGCGTAATCCTTCTGATTTTCGGGATTGGTTTCTACGATAAATTTTCCTTCAGGCGGGTGTACTTCAAGCGACTCACCAACCGTAAGTTTATTATTGGCTAAAACGGAAAAGGTTCCGCCTTCAACCTCTTTTACGGCAACTTTCAACATTCCGCTTTGCGGAGTAGAACACAGCGAATACGCACGGCGCACTTCTTTACCGTCAATTTGTGTTTTAAGGGTGATGTACTGGCCGGCTTTAAAGCTGAACTCCTCTTTTAAGTTTTGAGGGACTCCAAAGGTGATGCTCACTGCTTTATCGGTCTCGCGGGTAATATCCTGTATGGTTAGTGCGTGAAAATCGCTCATAGTTCAAAAAATTTGGGCAAAAATACGAAGCACAGGCGTTTTGCGCTGTAACAATTCTATAATTTTCGCACTAATGCGATGACAATACGTTCAAAAAAAGGCAATACAATGATCAAACACTTTATCAATCTGGAATGGAAGAGCTTTTTTAGATCTGCAGCTTTTCAAACCAATCTGGTACTCAAAATATTTATGGCCCTCGGGGCGCTGTATTTTATAGGTCTTTTTACACTTGCGGGTGTCGGAGCCTATTTTGGTCTTGAGGAAGCAGGTTATGAGCCCTTGCAAACGCTTAATAGGTTTATGATTTATTATGTGGTGCTTGATTTGATCGTAAAATATATGCTGCAAAAGATGCCGGTGGTCAATATTAAACCCCTGCTTTTACTGCCCTTTAATAAGTCTAAGATTGTAGATTTTGCGCTAGGCAAAACCCTGCTTTCGTTTTTCAATATCGTACACGCGTTTTTCTTTATTCCATTTAGTGTGGTGTTGCTGGCGCAGGGTTACGATCCGCTGCACGTGATTACCTGGCACCTGGGGATGATGGCGCTTATTTATGTAAACAACTTCATCAATGTGTTTCTTAACGATGCGATGGCTCTGGTTGTAGGTTTAGGTTCTATTATCCTTGGACTTGGAGCCCTTCAGTATTACGGAATTTTCGATATCACGCCCTACGTAGCGCCCTTTTTTCAGGGATTGTATGATACGCTATGGATGTTTGCCATCCCGGTAATTGCTGCAATCGCGCTCTATAAAGTCGCGCACGGCTATTTTCTGAAGCGTCTGTATCTGGATGCCGGTCTGGCCGTAAAAGCTCAAAAAGCATCAACCGAAAATCTAGATTGGCTGGATCGTTTTGGGAAAACCGCAACCTTCTTAAAGAACGACATCAAACTCATTAAGCGCAACAAGCGGTCTAAAACTACTGTGATTATGAGCGTGGTGTTTTTATTTTACGGTTTGCTCTTTTTTACCGGTGGTATTGAAAGTTATGACAACCCGTTTATGAAGATTTTTGCCGGAATATTTGTTTCCGGAGGGTTCCTGTTCAGTTTTGGGCAGTTTGTACCCAGTTGGGACAGCGCGTATTATCCACTGATGATGACTCAAAACATCCGTTATCAGGAATATTTAAAGTCTAAATGGATGCTGGTGGTGCTGGCAACGGCAGTATCAACCATTTTAGGTCTGGGCTATTTGTATTTTGGTTGGGAAGCTTATGCCGCTGTTTTGGTAGGCGGAATTTACAATATGGGCGTAAACGGACACGTCGTACTGCTAGGTGGCGCATACATCAAAACTCCTATTGATTTGACCAGCAACAAAAAGGCTTTTGGTGACAGTTCGGCATTTAACGTGAAAACCCTGCTGATTACGATCCCTAAACTGGTACTGCCTATAATTTTATACACTATTGGTCATTTCACTCTAGGACCGGTATTTGGTTATGCACTGGTCGCTTTGGCCGGTGTCGCGGGCTTTGCGTTCCGTGATTTTATGTTCAGAAAAATCGAATCGGTTTATAAAGCCGAAAAGTATAAAACCATAGCTGCGTATAAGCAGAAAAACTAATATCCCATCCCTAACCCTTCCAACAGGGGAGGGAATTATTAAAAACATATAATTATGATTCAGATTCACAACTTATCGAAGACCTATAGCGGCGTAACTGTTTTAAATATCGAAGAACTTCATATTCCTAAAGGCGAATCTTTTGGCCTTGTGGGGAATAACGGAGCCGGAAAGACCACACTGTTTAGCGCGTTACTGGATCTGATTCAGCCTACAACCGGTTATATTCAAAATGGGGAAAGCAAGGTTAATGAAAGCGAAGCCTGGAAATCGCACACGGCTTCCTTTATTGACGAAAGTTTCCTGATTGGGTATCTTACGGCTGAAGAATATTTTTACTTCATTGGCGAACTGCGGGGGCAAAACAAGGCTGATGTGGATGCTTTACTCGCCGGGTTTACTGACTTTTTTAATGACGAAATCCTCGGTAAGCGTAAGTATTTACGCGATTTGTCTAAAGGAAACCAAAAGAAAGTAGGCATTGTGGCTACGCTAATTGGTAATCCTGATGTGATTATTTTAGACGAGCCTTTTGCGAATCTCGATCCTACGACCCAGATTCGTTTAAAAGGTATTATTAAAAAACTGGCAACTGACCGAGACATAACCGTGCTGGTCTCAAGCCACGACCTCATTCATGTAACCGAAGTCTGCGAGCGTATTGTAGTACTCGAAAAAGGGAAACTGGTAAAAGACATCAAAACTTCTGAGGCAACACTTAAAGAACTGGAGGCGTATTTTAGTAAGGAGGAGCCTTTGGTGAATTAGTTCTGATATAATGCATCAGAAGACTCCCAACCTTTGAAGGAAGGCTTGGGATAAATGTTTTACTTGTTATCCTGTAAAAATTTATCGCTAATTTTACGGTAAACACTTGCTTATGGACTTACAGGCTGATATTAAATGGATTATACGGGAATTACAGGATGTAAACGACCCTAAGCTTATAGCGATATTTAAGGATCTTCTCAAATCCAGATTATCAGATCAAGAGCCTGAGATCACGAAGGAACAAAAAGAGCTATTAGACAGGCGTCTGGAAGACCATTTAGCCAATCCCGATGCAGGAACTGACTGGCAGGAACTCAAGCAGAGTTTGTTTTCAAAATATGGAATATAAACTAATCATTAAGCCTGAAGCCGAACAGGATTTGGTTGAGGCTTTCGAATGGTTATATGAGAATTCTAACGTAGCTCCAGATTTTCTTCAAGAGGTTGATGAATCCTTGCAACGCATACTTCAGAATCCATATAATTTTCAAAAAAAGTACAGGGAGATTCGTGTTGTTTTCACCACGAGATTTCGATATGGAATACATTACTTAATTGAAGATACCACCATTTTTATATTGGCTTTCTTGCATACTAGTAGGAGACCTCTTGAATAATTTGAAAAATTTATTGGCTCATTTAGGTAATCAAGAGCCTTTAGTTGACTAGTGCCATTAGAATACTGCAGTAGACTACCTTCCTTTGAAGGAAGGGTTGGGGATGGATGTTTTAAATCGAAGAAAGTGGCTCGCTTAGATATTTTTAAGACTGAAATAATTTTAATTTTACTGAAAAATTGAAATACTCCCC
Organism: Leeuwenhoekiella nanhaiensis; assembly: GCF_002744755.1. Taxonomy (GTDB): domain Bacteria; phylum Bacteroidota; class Bacteroidia; order Flavobacteriales; family Flavobacteriaceae; genus Leeuwenhoekiella; species Leeuwenhoekiella nanhaiensis. The sequence goes on from NZ_KZ319287.1 coordinate 147,002, forward strand.
GGATAGTACGGCAATTCCGTTTTACTTAAAACTTCAGAGTCCATCGTTACAAACGCAACACCGTAATGAGGATTATTTGAAGAATCGTAATATCTATAGCCAATAACAGCGATTTCAAATTTCAGGTGTACTTCATATTGTACTATTTCCAGGTTGTTTGAACTTTCTATCGTATCGAATTGACTCAAAAGTTTATTGCGGTCAATGAGAAGCGTTTGTTTTGAAGAGAAATCGAAAATTCCTGGTGTATAACCAATATTAGAACGGTAGTCGTGAATGGCAATTTTGTTATTAATAATCGGGCTTGGAGTAAAAAACTGCCCTTTTCCTCCACCAATAAGGCGTTCCCCTTCAGAAAGCACCCTATCGTTTACAAAATCGTAAAGTTTATAGCCCGAACTTCCGCCCATTAGAATCTTGTTTTGGTCTATACCAAATCCCTCATAAGGATCAACATTTATAGTTCTTACCTTGTTTAAAGAAGACCATTCATAAATATCGATAAACCGCGATGGGTTTTGATTTTCCAGTCTTATGTTATAATCGTCATACCCAAAAAACAGATACTTGCCACGCACCACCAGTGTGTTTGATCCCCAACCTGATTTATTTTCTCCGGTAAAAGCTTTTTGTATCCGGTTATTAGAATAATCATACGAAATTACAGATTCCTGATTATCCATAAAACAAGTGGTAATTAATTTATTGCCAACGGGAATAGGATACGGGAAGCTACATTCTGCCAGGGGTATTTTAAGGGAAATTTCCTCCCTCCCTAGAATTTGATTGGTGGCTAAATTTTTCCTCCACAGGTTTAAGACATCCCCTTCCTGTAATTGAAAACTTATTGTGTTATCAATTAAACGAGAAGCTGCATTTCGAGGAAATCCCAGTTGCTCATTCATAAATACTGGTGTTGAGGCAGAAGCAGCCCCTTTCTCCAGGTCGATTTGAAAACGATTTTTGGTATCTATATTATTTTCAATCTCACTCGCCAATACAGTCACCTTAAACGGAAATCCCGTTTCAGCAATTTGTTCCGTTTCATCAGAATCACTAGAACAAGACAAAGCGACAAGGCTAATGAAGAGTAGTTGTAATTTTCGCATTAGTAGAAAAAAGTTAAGCGCTCAAATTGAGACATTGATAGAAATGCGTAGGGGAGATTGATAATTTCGTGAAATATAACAATTAGTTTTTATAATAAATTAGCTAAATGACTGTCTGCTTAAACTAAATGGATTAAGTCATTCTAAATTTTCAGCTTAAAATTATTTTCTCACCATTTAAACCCCTTCATACTAATTTTGCTACTTTGCAGTTATTGCTCTATAATCAATTAAGATTTGCAGACTTCGGCACAAAAAATACTTCTCGTTACCCTACTTCTGGCTGTTTTGGCAGGTTGTTCGCGTAAGAAAGATAAATTTCTGAGTAGAAATTTTCACGCGATTACCGCAGAGTATAACACGCTGTTTAACGGTAGACAGGCTTTTGAGCAGGGGCGTGATGCGCTTATTGAGGGCTATCAGGATAATTTTTGGGAGATTTTACCGGTAGAACGCCTGGATTCTCCAGATTTTATACCGCTTCCCGGTGATGCCGTAGATCCCAGTTTTGAGCGTGCCGAAGAAAAGGCCATAAAAGCCATACAAAAACACAGTATGGAGATTGACGGCACCGAGCGTAATCCCCAGATTGACGAGGCTTTTATGCTTTTAGGTAAAGCCCGATATTACGATTTGCGGTATGTACGCGCCCTTGAGGCTTTTAATTATATTCTGGCGTATTATCCTGCCAGCAATAACATTGCTCAGGCCAAAATCTGGAAGGCCAAAACAAACCTGCGTCTCAGTAACACCAAAATCGCAATTGAAAGCCTGCATAAGCTCCTTGACGAGGAAGATGCTTTAGATCAGCAGGATTTTGCTGATGCTTCGGCTATGCTGGCTCAGGGTTATATTGAAGAAAACCGCCTGGACAGCGCTTTGGTTTATATTGAAAAAGCCGCGTACCTCACCCGTAAAAATGAAGAGAAAGGTCGTTATTACTTTATAAAAGGGCAGTTGTACGATAGAGTAGGTCAAACGCTGCTAGCCAATGCCAATTACGATAAGGTAATTGACCTGAATCGCAAGTCGCCGCGCAGGTATATGATCAATGCGTATGTAAATAAACTGCGCAATTTCAATTATGAAGATCAGGATCCACAGCTTGCCTTCAATCTTTTGACAGACCTGGAAGAGAATCGGGAAAACAGACCTTATCTCGACATCATTCAGCATCAGTTTGCACAATTTTACCTCAATGTAGGACAACAGGATTCTGCAGTTTCTTATTTCAATAAATCCATTCGGTCTAACAGCCCCGATAAATACCTCACGTCACGCAATTACCTGAGTCTGGGAGATCTTAATTTTGACAATTCAGAATACCTGATTGCAGGGGCATATTACGACAGCACGCTAACTTTCGTACCTGAGAATACCCGGGAGTATCGTGGCATCAGCAAAAAGCGTGAAAATCTAAACGATGTCATCCTTTATGAAGGTATAGCAACCCGCAATGACAGTATTTTAAGTCTGGTGCGTATGAGTGACGCCGAGCGTACGGCGTACTTTGAGGCATACATAGCAAAACTGAAAGAAGAGCGCGCAAAAGATTCAATCGCAGCAGAAATCGCTGAGGCTACTCTGGCAAATAATGAGTTCTTTGTTCCTGATAATAGCAATGGGCCGCCACAGGCAGGAGGCTTTTATTTTTACAATCCTACGCAGGTAGCTCAGGGTAAACTCGATTTTAAAAATAGGTGGGGCTCACGACCCAATGAAGATTACTGGCGTATTTCTGACCGGCAGGGAACTTTACCGGAAAATACAGTAACTACAGGAGCTGATGAATTACGGGACGTTGAAGAAGACCGGCTTTTTGTGGTGGAGACCTATACCAGTCAAATTCCCACCGCACCGGCGGCGATAGACAGCATTAGTACGGAGCGTAATTTTGCGTATTATCAGTTGGGACTCATTTATAAGGAAAAACTGCGCGAACCCGATCTTGCCATTCAAAGACTGGAGAATTTGCTGGCCAGTAATCCTGAAAAGCGATTAATTCTTCCGGCTAAGTACAATTTATACCAGCTTTATGAGGCCGAAGGCGATACGTTTAACAGCGATAAATACAAGTTTGATATTCTTCAAAACTATGGGGAGACGCGCTATGCGAGCATCATTAAAAACCCAAATAAAGCTTTAGAGCAGGACGCCTCTGGCCCTGAAGCAGTCTATAACAACCTGTACAGGCAGTATGAGAATCAGGAGTACGAGGCGGTAATCGCAAAAGCTCAGGATTATATTGACGAGTTTGCAGGCGATGCCTTTGTGCCAAAATTTGAATTGCTTAAGGCTCTAGCCACTGGTAAACTTAAGGGCTTTGAGGCCTATGAAGAGGCGCTTAATTATGTAGCGCTCAATTATCCCAATCAGGAGGAAGGAAAGCAGGCTAAAGAATTGATTGAAAAAGGATTGCCGGCGGTTAAGAGCAGCACTTTTGTACCTGATGCGGAAGCTTTCAGCTTTAAACTGGTTTATCCGTTTTCAAAAATAAATCATTTGGAAACACTTAAGCTGAAAGATTCTACAGAGGTATTTCTGAATCGTCAGTCACGTAGCGATCTAAGTATTTCTGTGGATGTTTACGATGAAAGCACCGAATTTTTGGTTTTCCACGGATTTGTATCTGCTGCGGAAGCTTTAATTTTTTCAGAAACCTTAAACCGGGAAAAGCTTATCGCGTTGAAAGAAGAGGAACCGGTTATTATAAATTCGCAGAATTACCGAACCATTCAAATACACAAGAATCTGCAAGCCTATAAAAATCTAGAGACGAAGTGATGAGAAAAGAAAAAGGAAGAAACGAAATCGAAGACGGAAGCAAGCAAAACAGAATCAGTAAAGGAACCTCTATTACCGGAGAAATCAAATCTGAAGGTGATTTTAGGATTGACGGAACCCTTGACGGAAAAATAGAAAGTACCGGCAAGGTGGTGATTGGTAAGGCAGGTAAACTCAAAGGTACTCTGGTGTGTAAAGAGGCAGATCTTGAAGGTACGGTTGACGGCACCTTGACTATTGACGGACTTTTAAATTTGCGCAGCTCGGCTGTGGTAAAGGGAGAAGTGACCACCGGCAGACTTTCAGTAGAGCCGGGAGCCGATTTTAACGCAACCTGCAGCATGGGAGCAGCAGGTAAGAATGGAGAAGATGTCAGAAAAGAAACCGGAAAGTCCGCTTAAGAGCTGGGCAAAATTTTCAACCATAGCCATTCAGATGGGAGTTACCATTTGGTTAGGAAATCTCTTTGGCGCCTGGCTGGACCGTAAATTTGAAACCGAATTTTTGGAGCCCGTTGTTTCGCTTCTGGCGGTTTTTCTATCTATGTACGTGATCATACGCGCCGTAAAAAGCCTCAATTCATGAATTTAACGAAACCACTGGTTTTAAATGCTGTACTTATAGTCGTACTGGGCATTTTGGCCTATTTTATACACACCGCTGTTTTAGGGTATTTTGAAGTAGAACTTCCATATGCTTTAATCAACTTTTACCTCTTTGCAGGTATCAGCAGTCTCATTATTTGTCTCACATTTATCAGCCTTCCGGCTTTGGTTCCGGAGTTTTACGATAAGCTCGGCTTTATTTTTTTATTCACAATTTTTGGAAAGCTTCTTTTTATGGGATTAGTCTTTAAAGATTTGTTGTTTCAGGAGACCGTTTTTACGCGTCTGCAACGTCTTAGCATGTTGATACCCATATTTATATTCCTGATTTATGAGGTTCTGGTGCTTGTGAAAATCTTAAATAAAAATTCCTGATTTTATATTTGCGCAAAAAGGGTGCAATTGTGAATAAAATGATTAGTTTTGCACCAAATTTTAGCAAGCCTGATTTTTTAAAAAATAATAATGAAGATAAGTTCTTTACGCATTCATTTTCTAGCTGTTATCAGTTTTTTATTGATAGGATCATTTGCAAGCGCACAAGAGCACGATGTTGCAGAACATCATGGTGGTGGGGCTGTAGATACGCAGGAAGAGATTACTGAATATACCAACCATCACTTAAAAGATGCTCACGACTTCCATTTGTTTTCGTACACAGATGCAGCAGGGGAGCGTCAGCATGTAGGCTTCTCACTTCCGGTAATTGTTTGGTCAAGCAATGGTCTGGTTTCGTTTATGTCTTCTGAATTTCACCACGATACAGATGGGGAGGTAATTGTTGAGGCTAATGGAAGCCGTTTCGTAAACCTACACGAGCATATCTATGAGCTTGAGGAAGGAGCAGAAGCAGTTGTTATGGATGAAGAGCATCATCCTATTAACGCACACAAGGTTTTTGATATTTCAATTACTAAAAGTGTCTTCGGGATTATCCTTGTTGGACTTTTACTATTATTCTGGTTTGGTTCATTAGGAAGACAATACAAAAAGAAAAATATCCCTACCGGTTTTGGCCGTGCATTAGAGCCTTTAGTGATCTACGTGCGCGATGAGATCGCACGTCCTAATATTGGTGAGTTCAAATACAAGAAGTACATGAGCTTCCTGCTGACTGTGTTTTTCTTCATCTGGGTTTCAAACCTGTTGGGAATGACTCCTTTTGGGTTTAACATCACCGGGCAGATTGCAGTTACCGTATGTTTGGCACTATTTACTTTTGTAATTGTGCAGTTTAGCGGAAACAAAGACTACTGGAAACACATTTTCTGGATGCCAGATGTGCCGGTTATCATGAAAATCATCTTAATTCCTATTGAACTTTTAGGAATACTTACAAAGCCTTTTTCCCTGCTTATTCGTCTTTTCGCTAACATCACTGCGGGTCACGTAGTTGTGATGGGATTAATTGCTTTGACAATCACATTAAGAGAACAATTTGGCGCAGTAGGTTCTACAGGACTTTCTCTTGTACTTACCTTGTTTATCTCGCTTATAGAAATATTAGTTGCATTCTTACAGGCATTTATCTTTACAATGCTTTCGGCCCTGTTTATTGGTATGGCGGTTGCAGAACACGACCATCACCACGAGCACGATGCTGAAGGTCATGAGATTGATGATGTGGAGGATGTAAGAGAAAGTTTTGTTTAATTTTTAAATCAATTGTTATGTACAATTTAATTGGAGCTGGATTAATCGTTATCGGTGGTGGTATCGGACTAGGACAAATCGGTGGTAAAGCGATGGAAGGTATCGCTCGTCAACCTGAAGCGGCTGGAAAGATTCAAACTGCGATGATTATCATCGGTGCACTATTAGAAGGTCTTGCTTTCGGTGCGTTGATCTTAGGTAAATAATCCCAGTTTAAACAACTAAGCAATTCCTGCAACGGTTGGTTGCAGGAGTTGTTTTATTTAAAACATTAAATACACAGATGGATCAGTTATTAAATGATTTTTCGCCGGGCTTGTTCTTAATGCAGGCTGTTATATTGATAATTCTCATCTTATTGATGAAGAAATTTGCCTGGAAACCTATCCTAAACTCACTAGACGAACGTGAGCAAGGTATTCAGGGTGCTTTAGAAGCTGCTGAAAAAGCACGCCTAGAGATGAAAAATCTTCAGGCAGATAATGAAAAAGCGTTGCAGGAAGCTCGTGTAGAGCGTGATGCTATGCTTAAAGATGCACGCGACATAAGAACTAAAATGATCGCAGAAGCTGAAGAAGATGCTAAGGCTCAGGCTTCAAAAATCATCACCCAGGCACAGGAAGCAATCGCTGCAGAAAAGCGTGCTGCCGTTGCTGAATTGAAAAGTCAGGTAGCTGCACTTTCATTGGAGATCGCAGAAAAGGTGGTTAAAGATGAACTTTCAGATAAAAAGAAACAAATGCAGTATGTAGAGAAAATGCTGCAAGACGCTACCCTTAATTAATAAAAAAGCAGTTCATGTCTTCAAGAGCAGCAATACGTTATGCAAAAGCCGTTTTAGGTCAGGCCCAGGATAAGGGTACTGCTGAGGTGGTTTTTGGTAACATGAAATCTATAAGCGCTACCCTTAATTCCAGTAGAGAATTGCGTAGTGTGCTTAAAAGTCCGGTGGTTAAAGCCGAAGATAAGCGCGCTTCCTTACACGCTATTTTCAAAGGTCACGATGTAAGTACGTTAAGTCTTATTGATCTTTTGGTTGAAAAAAACCGTTCTGCTATCTTAGGCGATGTTGCAGAGTCGTATCAGGAGCTTTACAATGCTTCAAAAGGTATTGTGTCGGCAAAAGTAACTACGGCAGTAGAACTTGACTCGGCGCTTGAGGCTAAGATTTTAGCAAAGGTAAAATCTATTACCGGCAGTGAAGAAGTGTCTCTGGAGCATCATATTGATCCAAGTATTCTTGGTGGGTTTTTGTTGCGGGTAGGAGATGTACAGTACGACGCAAGCGTGAGTAATCAGCTTGAACGCGTACAAAAAGAATTTAGTAAACGTATATAATTAAAATGGGCTTTAATTTTTTAAAGCTTGCTTAGATATCAAACAAAATGGCAGAAGTAAATCCAGCTGAAGTTTCATCAATTTTAAAGAAACAACTTTCAGGTTTTGAAGCCTCGGCTTCTTTAAATGAAGTAGGTACCGTACTTACCGTGGGTGATGGTATTGCCCGTGTTTACGGTCTTTCTAATGCTCAATACGGCGAACTTGTAGAGTTTGACGGTGGTCTAGAAGGTATCGTACTTAACCTTGAAGAAGATAACGTAGGGGTTGTACTCTTAGGTCCTTCAAAAGAAATTAGAGAAGGTGCAACCGTAAAACGTACTCAACGTATTGCTTCAATCAATGTAGGTGAAGGTATTGTAGGCCGTGTGGTAAACACTCTGGGTCAGCCTATAGACGGTAAAGGAGCAATTCAGGGAGAAACTTATGAGATGCCGCTTGAGCGCAAAGCTCCTGGGGTAATCTATCGTCAGCCGGTAAACGAGCCGCTTCAAACAGGTATTAAGTCTATTGACGCGATGATTCCTGTAGGTCGTGGTCAGCGTGAGCTTGTTATTGGTGACCGTCAGACCGGTAAAACAACGGTTTGTATTGATACCATTTTGAATCAAAAAGAATTTTACGATGCAGGTGAGCCTGTTTATTGTATTTATGTTGCTGTAGGTCAAAAAGCTTCAACAGTAGCCGGTATTGCCAGCGTACTTGAAGAAAAAGGCGCTATGGCCTATACCACTATCGTAGCTGCAAACGCTTCAGATCCTGCTCCTATGCAGGTATATGCTCCTTTTGCAGGTGCTGCAATTGGTGAGTACTTTAGAGATACTGGTCGTCCTGCTTTGATCATCTATGATGATTTATCTAAGCAAGCGGTAGCCTATCGTGAGGTGTCACTTTTGCTTCGTCGCCCACCGGGTCGTGAGGCGTATCCTGGAGACGTTTTCTTCCTGCACTCGCGTTTATTAGAGCGTGCAGCAAAGGTTATTGCAGATGATGATATCGCTAAGAATATGAACGATCTTCCAGATAGCTTAAAGCCTATCGTAAAAGGTGGTGGTTCTTTAACTGCACTTCCTATCATTGAGACACAGGCAGGTGACGTATCAGCATATATTCCTACTAACGTGATTTCGATCACTGATGGTCAGATCTTCTTGGATGGAGATTTGTTTAACTCGGGTGTGCGTCCTGCAATTAACGTAGGTATTTCGGTATCTCGTGTGGGTGGTTCTGCTCAGATTAAATCAATGAAGAAGGTTGCAGGTACCTTAAAACTGGATCAGGCAGCTTTCCGTGAATTGGAAGCTTTTGCGAAATTCGGTTCTGACCTCGATGCGGCTACATTAAGCGTAATTGAGAAGGGTAAACGTAACGTTGAAATCCTAAAGCAGGCAGAGAATGATCCATATACCGTTGAAGATCAGATCGCTATTATTTATGCAGGTTCTAAAAACTTAATGCGTAATGTGCCTATCGACAAGATCAAGGAATTTGAGCGCGACTATTTAGAATTCTTAAATGCCAAGCACAGAGATGTATTGGATGCGCTTAAAGCCGGTAAACTTACCGATGAGGCTATTGATACCTTAACTACAGTAGCTAACGATCTTTCATCGCGTTATAAAAAATAATTTAAAAGTTAGGAAGGCAGAGTAGCGAGTGCAGAGTTATGTAATAAAGTGAACCAAAATGAGTAATAATGAAAGCCCTATTCGATTAAAGAGTTTTCTTTTTGCTTGTGAAATAGTTCATTATTGCGATGCGCTGAAGGTCAATAAAGACTATGAAATCGCTTCCCAACTTTTAAAAAGTGGGACCAGTATAGGTGCTAATACTCGCGAGGCGCAACGGGGTGTTAGTAAAAAGGATTTTAAAAATAAAATGGGGATTGCCCTTAAAGAAGCTGAAGAAACAAAATATTGGTTAGAGATTCTTCAGGCCACTGGCAGGGATGTTCCTTTAAAAATGATTGAAAGTTGTGAGGAGTTGATACGAATTTTAGTAGCAATATGTAAGAACTCTTAACTCAGCATTCTTAATTCATAATTTCAAAAATGGCCAATTTAAAGGAAATACGTAACCGCATTTCATCAGTATCTTCTACGATGCAGATCACCAGTGCTATGAAAATGGTATCTGCTGCTAAGTTAAAGAAGGCTCAGGATGCGATTACGGCAATGCGACCTTATTCTGATAAACTTACTGAGTTGTTGCAAAACTTAAGTGCTTCACTTGAAGGCGACAGCGGTAGCCGTTTTGCAGAAGAGCGCCCGATACAAAAAGTACTTGTCGTGGCAATCTCTTCAAACAGAGGTCTTGCAGGTGCTTTTAACTCAAACATTGTAAAAGAGTCAAAAAACATCGTTGAGAATGTTTATCCCGGCAAAGAAGTACACTTCTTAACCATCGGTAAAAAGGCTAACGATATTCTTAAAAAGTCATACCAGATCATCTACAACAACAATGTTGTATTTGATGAGCTGACTTTCGAAAATGTAGAGGAGATTGCAGAGCGCATTATGAATCTGTTTACTGAAGGGGCTTACGATAAGGTAGAACTGGTTTACAATTCCTTTAAAAACGCTGCGACTCAGGTTGTGATGCGTGAGCAGTTTTTGCCAATCGTTCCACTTAAAGAACAGTTTGAAGATGTAGCTCCCAGCAATGTTGATTATATCTTTGAACCTTCAAAAGGCGAGATCGTAAAACAGTTGATCCCAAAATCCTTAAAGACACAATTTTTTAAAGGAATTAGAGACTCTGTAGCTAGTGAGCACGGTGCTCGAATGACTGCGATGCATAAAGCGACAGATAATGCCAAGGAATTAAGAGATCAGCTTAAGTTGACCTATAACAAAGCAAGACAGGCTGCTATTACCAATGAAATCCTTGAGATTGTAGGTGGTGCAGAAGCGCTTAACAATTAAGAAAATAATTTTTATCTTGAAGCCTCGCAACTTGCGGGGCTTTTTGGTTTTATCCCTATACCATTCTGACGGCTTTCGCGTTTATTCAAAAAGCAGTTTATGATGAACTTAAAATGGGTGTCACTTTTTTTATTGATTATAATTACTTCCTGCGGTGGAAGTTCAGATCTGGTAAGCAATCCTCCCTTTAAAATTTTAAATCCGGAAAAACAGACGCTAAAGGCAAACGGACATAAAATTCTATTCCAAACTTCCGTATTGCCCCGTAATGTAGCTTTTAAAAGCCTGTATTTTGGTCAGCGAAAAGCCACCGTTTTATGGGATTCTGAAAATACTTACTATGCAGATTTTCCCCTTTTTAATTCGGATGGTGAAAAAATACTTTCTTCAGATATGAGCGAAGAAGCGAATAATCCCTTACCGGTTATGCCGGTGGAAGTTCCCTACGAGTTAGAGGATAATGAAGCCCTGTTGCACTATTCCGAAGGTGAAGAAACCTATTACACTATTTTTGAAGTGCAATAAAGCATTACCTCTAAGCAGAATGCTACTTTTGCAGTGTTAATTCGGCTTTCCAATTAATTTCTAAAAAGCTATTACTTGAGCATCCTAAAGCGTTTTGTAAAAGATACTGCGGTCTATGGCCTGGCAACCATTCTGCCGCGTATTATGAGCGTGGTGCTGGTTTATCTGCATACTGATAAGCTGGAGACTTCAGGCTACGCCGAAAACACTTCATTTTACGTTGGAGCCGCGTTTCTTAACGTGATGCTTACTTACGGTATGGAAACCGCTTTTTTTCGTTTTTTTTCAAAGACGGAAGATAAACAGAGGGTGTATAGTACCGTCCTGATAGCACTTACCACAACAACATTGATCGCTTTCGGCATCCTTTGGCTGTTTAAAATACCCATTTCTGAAGCCTTAGAGCTGCCTGTGCGCTATTTCGGTTATCTCTTGGGGGTAGTTATACTTGATGCGCTGGTTGTGGCTCCATTCGCATATTTACGCGCCAAAGGCAAGGCGCTGCGTTTTGCAGGAATCAAGCTTACCAATCTGGCAATCTATGTAGTTCTAAATGTAGGCTTGCTTTGGGTAATACCACATTTCGGATTAAACTTCAGCTGGTATAGTACAGACGAGTATTTGGTTTATATATTTTTTGCAAACCTGATGGCCAGTGCGGTGACCTTTCTGCTCATTTTACCTGACTTTTTTACAACCAAACTTATTTTTGACAAACAGTTGTTTGGTCAACTCTGGCGCTATGGCTGGCCGGTTTTGGTCGCAGGGCTGGCTTTTGTGGTCAATGAAAACCTGGATAAGCTTCTGCTGGGTGATATGCTTGATAAGAATATTATGGGAGCCTATTCCGGCTGCTACAAGCTGGCTGTATTCATGACCATTTTTATTCAGGCATTCAGGCTGGGGGCAGAGCCCTTCTTTTTTAACCACGCCAGCAGTAAAAATGCCCCGGCCACCTATGCCACCATTCTGAAGTATTTTACAATAGCCGGTGCGTTGGGCCTTATGATCATCGTATGTTTCATCGATTTTTTTAAAGACTTGCTCATCGGTAATGCTGATTATTTTATCGCGCTTGAGATTGTTCCCTACATTCTGCTGGCCAATCTATTTCTGGGTATTTACCACAATCTTGCGGTGTGGTATAAACTCACCGATAAAACGCTTTACGGTATGTATTTCTCGCTGCTTGGTGCCGGGCTAACCATTGGCTTAAACTGGTATTTTATTCCACGAATTGGTTTTATGGCTTCGGCTTACGCCACCGTGGCGGCTTACGGCGCGATGATGGGTATTTCTTATTATTTCGGGCAACGTCATTACCGCATTCCTTATAACAGCCTGCGAATTATACTATATCTGGTTTTGGCAATGGGAAGCGCCCTGCTTTCGTTCTATATTTTTAGAGGAAATTACCTTGTCAATACCCTATTTATTTTACTTTTCTCAGGAATCACATTTGCGCTGGAAGGCCGCGAACTCAAACGAATTTTAACCAAAAAATCAGCATAAATATGCAAATCAATATCATCAACAAGTCCAGTCACGACCTGCCCCATTACGAAACCGAAGCTTCAGCAGGAATGGACCTTCGCGCCGAGCTTAATGCGCCCGTAACCCTTAAACCTTTGGAGCGTGCCATCATCAAAACCGGACTTTTTATAGAGCTTCCCGTTGGGATCGAGGCGCAGGTGCGTCCACGTAGCGGTCTGGCGGCCAAAAAAGGCATCACTGTTCTCAACGCACCCGGAACCATCGATGCCGATTACCGTGGGGAAATAGGAGTGATTCTGGTAAATTTATCCAACGAAGATTTTACCATCGAAAGCGGGGAGCGTATCGCCCAGCTGGTGATCGCCAAACACGAGCGCGCCGAGTGGAATCCTGTAGAGATCTTGAGCGAAACTGCCCGCGGAGCAGGTGGCTTTGGAAGTACCGGCACAAAATAGTATTAGCTATTTTTGTCTTTTCCGCCCTTCGGCTATCGCTCAGGATAAACTTCGGCGGAAAACGTTCAATAATAAACCAAGAGCTTCATCGTGCTATCGCTCCCTATAAACTTTGGCAAAAAATCCCTTACAAACTTGAATCAGCCCACAATACAATCGCTTTATACCTATCCGCTTAAATCTGCGGGAGCTGTTGCCTTGCAAAAAACACAGATAGGCGACCTGGGTTTTGCACACGACCGGGAGTTTGCACTGGTCAATGCTGAAAACAAAATCCTAACTGCCCGAGAAAAGCCTCAATTGCTGCAGGTAGAGGTTGCCTTAAAGGCTGATGTGATGCTAGTTTCTGCGGAAGGAACTGCAATCGAAATTCCTTTAAATGCCGAAGAAGAAAGCGTTTACGAGTTAGAGCTATTCAAAAAACCGGCATTTGGGAAAGCGGTTTCCGGGAAAGCTGACGAATGGTTTAGCGGACTCTTTGATGAACCTTTGCGTTTGGTGCGGCTGTATCCTCAAAAACTGCGTCAGGTAAGTGCGAAATACGCGTTAAACGAGGAGCATGCCATTTCGTTTGCAGACGGTTTCCCCATTCATTTGATCTCAGAAGCTTCGGTAGCTGATCTTAATACCCTATTAGAAAAACCCCTTCCGGGGGAACGCTTCCGGCCAAACATCGTGATTTCAGGAGTTGAAGCTTATGCCGAAGAAGCCTGGAAAAAGATTATAATTGGCGATTGTGTTTTCGATGTGATTACCGCCACGCCGCGCTGTTCGCTTATTACCATCAAACCCGAAACTGCCGTTTTTGACTCCAATCAGGAACCTTTACGCAGTCTTTCCGCCTATAAAAAAGAGGGAAACAAAATTAATTTTGGCGTATACCTGATCCCAAAAACTACCGGGACTATTGCTCTAACTGATGCCGTACATCTTAAATAGCTGTTAGTGAATTCGGCAAACAATCAAATCCTTTGTATTTTGCAACATCGCCGGCTGATTACCAGAAGCAGTCGGTGTCTTTACCTACAATTAAAACACAAAAAATGAAAATCATTGTCCCTATGGCAGGCCGCGGTTCCCGACTGCGACCGCACACCCTTACAATACCTAAACCCCTGATTCCCATTGCCGGTAAACCCATTGTACAGCGACTGGTTGAAGATATAGCCGGTGTTTTAGAAGAAAAAATTGAAGAAATTGCTTTTATCATTGCCGAGGATTTTGGCCCTGAAACCGAAGAAAACCTCAAAGCAGTGGCTCAAAGTCTGGGTGCAAAAGGCACGATTTATTATCAGGATAAACCCCTGGGTACCGGGCACGCCATTATGTGCGCTCAGGATTCGCTAAGCGGACCTTGCGTGATCGCTTATGCCGATACACTTTTTAGAGCCGACTTTACGTTAGACAAGGAGGCAGACAGCGTAATCTGGGTAAAACAGGTTGCAAATCCCCAGGCTTATGGTGTGGTGTCGCTTAATGAGGCTGATGAAATTACCGGTCTCGTTGAGAAACCGGCCGAGTTTGTATCAGACCTTGCAGTGATTGGTATCTACTATTTCAAACAGGGCGAAGTGCTTAAACAGGAACTTCAGGCGGTTTTAGATGCGCAATTGATGCACGGGGGTGAGTACCAGATCAACGACGGTATCAAGCAAATGCAGGCTAAAGGCTACGTCTTTAAGCCCGGAAAAATTGACGAGTGGATGGATTGCGGAAATAAGAATGTGACGGTAGAGACCAATGGCAGAATGCTTCAGTTTTTGCATAAAGAAGGGAAGCATCTCGTTTCAGAAACCGCAAAACTGGAAAACGCATCGATTATTCCGCCTTGTTTTATTGGCGAAAACGCGGTGATTAAAGACAGCACTGTGGGACCTAACGTGTCTGTAGGTGCCGGAACGGTAATTAAAAACAGCACTGTTTCTGAAAGTTTGATTCAGAATTTCAGCACAATTACTAATGCGCAGTTAAAAAATGCGATGATAGGTAATCATGCCAAATTCGATGGTAACTTTACCGCGATAAGCATCGGGGATTACTCAGAATTGATTTAGATTTTAAAGATGAAATGGCTCTCGCTCGTACTCGTATTATTTTTGTTTTCGCCTTTGGCGGAAGCACAGGAGCCCAGTCCCCTGCAGGATGTAAATGTGGATGAGCTTGAGGATGTG
The DNA here is from genome assembly GCF_002744755.1 of Leeuwenhoekiella nanhaiensis. Classification (GTDB taxonomy): domain Bacteria; phylum Bacteroidota; class Bacteroidia; order Flavobacteriales; family Flavobacteriaceae; genus Leeuwenhoekiella; species Leeuwenhoekiella nanhaiensis. Next base: position 162,060 of record NZ_KZ319287.1, read on the forward strand.
ACCGATGATTTTCAGGAGCTTTTTTTTGAAGCCCTGAAGCAAAAAGGCATCGAAAACTACGACCGGGCCATCACAGCTCTGGATAAATGCATCAATCTGCGCCCGCAGGAACCCTTTTTATATTTTGAAAAAGGGAAAAATGAAGCTGCATTAGGCAATCTGCAGCAGGCTGAAAATAATTACCTCAAAGCGCTTCAGCTTAAGCCCAATCAACAGGACATTATGGAAAGCCTGTACGAGGTCTATTACGCCCGTCAGGATTTTGAGAAAGCGATTGATCTGGTGAGGGATCTGGCGAAATTTGATTTGCATTACGAGGAAGATCTGGCACGTATTTACGTGCTTAAAGGAGATTTTGAGCAGGCGATTAAGGTGCTTGATAAACTGGATGCCGAGTTGGGTAAAGATGCCTATCGCAATCAGATTCGCACTCAGGCTTTAGCCCTGAGTGGTGGGGATTTTAAAGAGCAGATGCTTCTGGAAAAAATAAAAACCAGTCCGCAGGAGGAGCAAAATTATCTGAACCTGATCTATGTGTACAGCGAGCAGGGCAAGACTGACAAAGCTTATGCCACTGCTCAGAAATTGCTTAAGGTGAATCCGCAGGCAGATGAGGTGCATTTGGCGTTGTATAAATTTTATTTGGAACAGGGCTCGGTGCCTCAGGCTTTAAAATCGCTCGAAAAGGTGATGAAAAGCAAGCGAATTGATCCAAAAGCCAAACACAGTGTACTCAATGATTTTTTGATTTTCGCAGATCGCAATCCCGAGTATCAACCCGAACTGGAGGAAGCTATCGCGCTGTTTTCTGAGGAAGAAAATACCGATGTAAGCGAAGAATTGGGCGCCTATTATCTGAAAAATCAGGAAACCGATAAAGCCTTATCGTATTACGAGTCTGCTTATACAAATGAACCTACAGATCTGGGTGTCCTGCGTAATTTAACCCTGCTTAAACTAGAAGCCGGGCAAAATAAGGAAGCTGCTGAGTTGAGCGAAGAGGCTCTAAGCCTGTATCCTGCTCAGGCCGTGTTTTATTTGGCTTATGGTGTGGCTCAAAATGAGCTGGGCAATTTTAAAGACGCTGTAAGCTATCTCGAGATGGGGATAGATTATGTAGTGGAAAACCCAAAAATGGAGGCCGATTTCTACCGGCAACTGGCTCGTGGCTATACCGGTCTGGGCGATGCCGTAAAAGCGGAAGCCTATCAAAAACGCCTCACAAACCTGAATCAATAGATGCAAATAGTATATAAAATTTTCATTCTTGCTTTAGTTATCACTCTTTCGGCTTGTAAATCTACCCGAAGCGTAGCCTCAACCGAAGACCTGGAATCTGCAAAAATTATCGCCTCCCATTACGATACCCATCCGCAGTTTGAAACCCTGGCGGCACGTTTAAAAATTCGTTATCAGGATCCCGAAACCAATCAAAGTGTCACCGTAAGTCTGCGTATGAAAAAAGGAGAAGCCATCTGGATGAGCGCTTCAGTGCTTGGAATTTCGCTGGCTAAGGCGATGATCACACCAGATCGGGTGCAGTTTTATGAGAAAATAGACGGTTCGTATTTCGACGGAGACTTTGAATTACTCAGCGAGGTGCTGGGCACCGAACTCAATTACGAGCAGGTAGAAGCTCTGCTTCTGGGGCAGCCTATTTACGATTTACGCAGCGGCGGTTTTAGTGCCGGGCCTACTTCTACGCGTTATGTGATCGCTCCGCGAAAGCAATCTACATTGTTTGATCTGTTTTTCTATTTGAATAGCGGGTCGTTTACGCTTCAGCAGCAACGCCTAACGCAGCGGGAAGAAAGTCGGGATCTGGTGATTGATTATGGAGATTTTACTCTGGAACAGGCCGGTTATTTTCCGTCAGAAATACACGTTAAAGCTCAGGAAGGCGATAAAATCACCTTGATTGATATTGAATACCGCGGTTTAGATTTTAATACGCCGGTAAGTTTTCCATTTTCAATACCTTCGGGGCTTAAAGAAATCGAATTGTAATGCAGTCATCCCGCTTTTACAAACTCCTCATTTTTATGATGCTCCTGTTGGGGGCTTCTACGCTTTTCGCCCAAAACGACCGTCAGGCTGAACTTGAGCGTCAGCGCCGGCAGTTGATGAGCCAGATTGAAGAGCTGAGCAAATTGCGCCAAAACAACAAAAAAGACGAGCGCAACGTACTGAGTCAGGTTGAAGATTTGGACTCTAAAATCAAAACCCGTCAAAACCTGATTAAGGTTACAAACAGTCAGGCCAATTTGCTCACCCAGAAAATAAACCAGAACATAAACAAAATAAGCGATCTGCGCGACGAACTCGAAAAGCTGAAAACCGATTATGCCGCAATGGTTGAAAAGTCATACAAAAGCAAGAGCAGTCAGAGCCGGATTATGTTTTTGCTGTCTTCGGAAAGTTTTTTGCAGGCCTATAAGCGGGTGCAGTATATGAAGCAGTACAGCAATTACCGCAAAAAACAGGGCGATCAAATCAAGGAGCGCACCGAATTGCTGAAACAAACCAACAACGACCTCATAAAGCAGAAGGAAGAAAAGCAACAACTTATTGCCCAAAACCGCGAAGAGCAGGAAAAACTGGAGGCCGAGAAAAAGCAGCAGGATGCACTTATTGCTAAAATCAGGGAGAAAGAGTCAACGTATGTGGCACAAATTCGCGAAAAGCAAAAAGCCGCAGACCGTATTGATAAAGAAATTGACCGACTGATTCGCGAAGCAATTGCCGCGTCTAAAAAGGAAACCGGAGCAGAGCCCACTAAAGTTGAAAAAGCAGGGGAGATGCCTACCTTTAACCTGACACCGGCAGCTAAAGCCCTGGCAAGTGACTTTGCGTCCAACAAAGGACGAATGGACTGGCCCGTAGAACGAGGCAGGGTTTACAAGCGCTTCGGGACTTCTCAGCATCCTACTTTACCAAATATTACGACCTACAACAGTGGGGTAGAGATTGAAACTGCTCCCGGAAGCGTTGCACGTGCTGCTTTTAAAGGTACGGTTCAACAAATACAATTGATACGTGGTGGAGGTTACACCGTACTTATACGCCACGGAAATTACCTTACCGTATATCAAAACCTCAAAAACCTCAAAGTCAAAGTAAATGATGAGGTGTCCACTAAACAGGCTTTGGGCGAAATCGCAGTAAACTCATTTACCGGTAAAACCATCCTAAAATTCCTGGTTTATAAAGATTCTCAGCGCCTTAACCCTGAAGAGTGGGTTTATAATATGTAGATAGATTCTCAGTTCATAAAAATTGATTGTTGTATTTTTAAATGAGCAGAAATACTTCAATCTTATTTTTATGAAAAAAGCGACCTTTCTTTTTTACTTCTTAACGCTTTCCGGTGTTCTTTTGGCACAGGAAACGCAGTCCAAACTTATTGCTGAACTGGATGACCATACTGAAACTTATGGCGAAATAGCGCATAAAATTTGGTCTTTTGCTGAAATGGGATATCAGGAAGAACAAAGTGTAGCCCTACTTCAAAAAACTTTAAAAGAAGAAGGATTTAGTATTGAAGCCGGCGTTGCGGCTATGCCAACGGCCTTTATTGCCAGTTATGGTTCGGGTAAACCTGTGATTGCAGTTTTAGGTGAATATGATGCTTTACCAGGCTTGTCACAGAAAGCTATCGCACAAAAAGAATCAAATGGAGGTGAAGCGGGTCATGCTTGTGGGCATCACTTATTTGGCACAGCATCTTCTGCTGCGGCAATAACTATTAAAAAATACCTTGAGGAAACAGGAAAAACGGGGACAATTCGCTTTTATGGTTGCCCTGCAGAAGAAGGTGGTTCCGGTAAGGTATATCTTACCAGAGCGGGACTTTTTGATGATGTTGATGCTGTGATTAACTGGCATCCCGGTAATTCTAACGGGGCCAACCCTGGTGCTGCATTGGCAAATAAATCGGCAAAATTCAGATTTTATGGAATTTCTGCTCACGCTGCCGCCGCACCAGAGAAGGGCCGCTCAGCCTTAGATGCTGTAGAGGCTATGAACTATATGATAAATATGATGCGCGAGCACGTACCGGAAGACACCCGAATTCATTATGTAATTACCCAAGGAGGAAAAGCACCAAATGTAGTTCCTGATTTTGCAGAGGTATATTATTATGCCCGGCATACCACAAGAGATGTGGTCATAGACGTCTTTGACCGCATGGTTAAGGCTGCTGAGGGAGCTGCTTTAGGAACAGGAACGAAGATGGATTATGAAATGATTGGGGGTACACATGAATTATTACCAAACCTCACCTTGCAGAAGCTTATGTATGAAAACCTCAAAGAGGTGGGCGGTTATACATATACTCCCGAAGAGCTTGAATTTGCAGAGGAAATTGCTTCAAGTCTTAATACAGAACTTGATGTCAAAAATGTTGAAGGCATATGTGAGTACAATCTCAATCCAGAGGCAGGCGGCTCTACAGATGTGGGCGATGTAAGTTTTACAGTGCCTACTGTTGGATTATATACTGCAACCTGGGTTCCCGGCACACCGGCACACAGTTGGCAGGCCGTAGCTGCAGGTGGAACCAGTATTGGCGTAAAAGGGATGATGGTTGCTGCAAAAACAATGGCAATGACCGGTATGGATCTTTTTGATGATCCTGCTATACTTAAAGCTGCAAAAAAAGAATTTGAAGAAAAACGTGGGGCAGACTTTGAATACATTCCATTGCTGGGAGATCGGGAGCCCGCATTAGATTATAGAAACTAGAATAAAATCAGATAAAAAAGGGAAGCCTGTGCTTCCCTTTTTTTAGTTTAAGATCCTATTTACTCAAACAACGCCTTCAGCTCTGTGGCATCCTGAGCTTTCATTTTTCCGGCAAGTACCAGACTGAGTTGTTTTCTGCGTAGAGCAGCAGCATAACGTTCTTTTTCCTGTTCCGTTTCGGGTTTAATTTCAGGGATGGGTACAGGTGTACCGGTACGGTCAACAGCTACAAAGGTATAAATGGCGTCATTTGCCTTAGATCTTAGGCCGCTTTCCCGATCTTCTACCCATACGTCTATGATGACCTCCATAGAGGTCTTAAACGCTCTTGAAATGGTTGCTTCAACCGTAACAACGCTTCCTAAGGGAATAGCCTTGTTAAAGGCGACATGATTTACTGAAGCGGTTACTACAATCCTTCTGCTGTGACGGCGGGCAGTAATACTAGCCACACGGTCCATACGCGCCAGCAACTCGCCCCCAAACATATTGTTTAGCGGATTGGTCTCATTAGGCAGTACGAGGTCGGTTTGTACCGTTTTCGATTCAGAAGGTGTTTTTGCGTCCATCAGGCTTTTATTTTCGGCAAAAATAGGAAGAATACAGGCAATACAATCAAAAAAGCCTCCTGAGTTAGGAGGCTTTCAATGCGTTTGTTCGGTATTTAGTTAAGCTTAGTCGAGCTCCTGTACTAACATCCAGGCATTCGGGTTGTCTGAATTGCGCACTTCACGCAAGACTTTCGCGGCCTCGCTGCGATCTGCATAACTACCATAAACTACCTGATGTAAGCCGTATTTGTTTTCACCAATAAGTCGTGCTTTATAGCCCGCTTCTCTGAGCTCTTCTACTTTTACCTCTGCGTTTTCGGGAATGCGAAAAGCTCCTGCGACAATATGATAGTTACCTCGGGGTTTAAAGACGTTTAAGGTTACTGCGGGCAACGGGTTTTCTATAGTAAATGTCGCTTTCTGTATGGTCTCATCTACAACCTGCTTGGCTTTTTGCTCTTCGGCTAAATTGTGATCTGCGATGTCTTTGAAATATAGGAATCCCAGAGAACCGGAAAGTCCTATTGCAAGTAAACCTACGGCTGCATATTTCAGCCAGGGCGAATTGTGCTGCTTTTGCTCTAAAGCTACCACTTTGGGTTCTTCCGCAGGCTCTTCAACAACAGGTGTTGTACGCGATAATGCATCAAAGCGATAAGTGGCAAGGCCAAATGCTTCCGTTAAGAAATTAGACTCACCTGCCGGCTCAAAATTGATTTTACCGGCTTCATTTTTTGAAAGTGTTCCTATTTTATCAAAAACCACCTCATTACCGGCCTGCAAGTCGGCATTCAGTTGTGCCGCAAATTCCTGCACATTTTGAAGTGCTTCTCCATAACTAATTTGTTCTGCAGAGGCAGCATAATTAGCTAATAAACCATCATTTTGCGTGAGTTGGGCATTAAAGGATAAGCGCTTGTAAGGTGGGAAAAAGGTGTGCGTTTCTGCGTCATGTCGCGCTGCAACGCGATGGCCTAAAAAGGCTCCAAAACCGGGTATGATTACACATTCATACCGGTATAGTAAATCGCTGATGTAGGTTGTAAAATGCATATCGTAAAATTATAAAAAAATGCCAGTGGGCTAAACTTATAAACCGTGATTTGTTAACAATTTTATAATACCTTTAGGCTAAGTTGCTTAGCGCCCCCGAAAACCTAACCAACCCACGGTTTTTATACATGACGCAAGACGAACTTCTGGCTTATTTGATTCTGCAACGCATTCCCAATCTGGGGGATACTTCCATTAAACGGCTCATCAACCGCTTTGAGACGGCCGAAAATGTTTTGAGGCAGAAGAAAGAAACCCTTCTCAAAATTGATGGGATTGGGGAGATACGGCTGAAAGAATTCTACGAAAAAAGCCATAGGCAGGCTGCCGAACAGGAATTACATTTCATTGAAAGAACGGGAATTTCCTGTTGTAATTTTAGGGAAGCACATTACCCTGAGCGTCTGAAGCATTGCGTTGATGGCCCCATCTTGCTTTTTAAACGCGGTGATGCGGGTTATGAGAATAAGCGGGTTTTGGCAATAGTTGGTACCCGTAAAGTCACGACTCACGGTCTTCAATTTATTAGAAAGTTCATAGAAGACTTAGCTCCCTTGCAGCCGCTTATTGTATCGGGTTTTGCCTATGGAGTGGATATCGCAGCGCACACCGCAGCATTAGATAATGGTCTCGATACGCTTGCAGTTTTGGCTCACGGTTTAAACCAAATCTATCCAAAAGTGCACGCTAAATATCAAAAGGCGGTAGAACGTCAGGGTGCTTTTATGACCGATTTTTGGAGTTCTGATGCTTTTGATCGAACAAATTTCTTAAGGCGCAACCGCATTATTGCGGGTATAGCCGAAGCTACTCTGGTCGTAGAAAGTGCCGAAAAGGGTGGTTCTTTGGTTACAGCTGAAATTGCAAATTCCTATAATCGTGATGTGTTTGCGGTTCCCGGAAGGGCAGATGATTTGCAAAGTGTAGGCTGCAATAATTTAATTAAAACCCAAAAAGCACAGTTGATAACCAGCGCGGCAGACCTGATTTATCAGCTAAACTGGCAACCAGAAGAAATTTTCAAACCGGTGCAAAAGCAATTGTTTGTAGAACTTACCGATGAGGAAAGAATCGTCTGGCGCCTGCTTTCAGATCGCGGTAAAGAGGAACTTGATCTCATCGCATTAAACTGCAATCTGCCTACGTACAAAACGGCTTCACTGCTTTTAAATATGGAACTTAAAGGAGTGGTTCGTCCACTTCCGGGTAAATTATTTGAGCTGATTTAGTAGCCCAATTTTTCGCGTACGCGATTTAAAACAGCATTGGCCGCTTCTCGGGCTTTTTCCGCTCCTTTTTCAAGAGCAGCGTCGACTTCTTCAAGATTATTCATATAGTACGTGTAAGCCTCCCGTTGCTTGGCATATTTCGCTACAAGAAGTTCGTAAAGCGCTTGTTTCGCGTGACCGTAACCGTAATTTCCACCTAAATAATTTTGACGCATCTGGGCAACTTCGGCTTCTGAAGCAATTACTTTGTAGAGATTGAAAACATTACAGGTATCGGGGTTTTTCGGTTCTTCAAGAGGCGTACTGTCTGTCTGAATGCCCATCACCTGTTTCCGCAATTGCTTATCGGGCAAAAAGAGGTTGATGTAGTTATCACGCGACTTACTCATTTTTTCACCGTCTGTACCGGGAATGTATTTGGTATTTTCCTCAATCTTAGCCTCCGGAAGCACAAAGGTTTCACCCATCTGGGCATGAAAACGGGAAGCCACATCGCGGGTCATTTCAATATGTTGCAACTGGTCTTTTCCTACCGGTACAAATTCGGCATCATACAACAGGATATCAGCCGCCATAAGCATCGGGTAGGTAAAAAGCCCTGAGTTTACATCGGCTAACCGGTCTGCCTTATCTTTAAACGAATGCGCGAGAGTAAGTCTTTGATAGGGAAAAAAGCAGCTCAAATACCAGGTAAGTTCGGTAGTTTGCGGTACATCGCTCTGACGGTAGAATACGGTTTTCTCTATATCAAGACCAAAGGCAAGCCAGGTCGCTGCCACTGAATAGGTGTTTTCTTTTAAGACTGAAGCGTCTTTAATCTGCGTGAGCGTATGCAGGTTGGCAATAAAGAGAAACGACTCGTTGTTAGAGTCATTTGCCATCTCAATTGCAGGTATAATAGCTCCCAGTAAATTACCTAAATGCGGGGTTCCTGTACTTTGAACACCGGTTAAAATTCGTGACATGCCTTTAATTTAATTTGGCGCAAAGTTACCCCTTTTGAGCAATTAACTCTTTTTAAAATGCCTATTTTTGAACTAACCAAAGCCCGAAAGGGCATCCTAACCTAGAACCAACCTGAATGATAAGTATCTTACGTAAAATACTGATTTTGCTGTGGCGCATTTGGTTTTATGTGATTCTTATCGTCCCGATCCTGATTCTATTTCCCATCCTGCTTATATCGGTTGCTAAAGATTCGTGGTATCCGTTTTTCTTCAGGTTGGCCCGTTTTTGGGCTCGAATTATTCTCTATGGAATGGGCTTTTGGCCAAAAGTGGAACGGCTTGAGAAAACCGAGCGTGGCAAAAGTTACATGTACATCGCCAATCACACTTCGATGACAGACATTATGCTGATGTTGCACAGCGTGAGAAACCCGTTTGTATTTGTAGGCAAGCAGGAACTGGCTAAATTTCCCATTTTTGGATACTTCTACAAGCAAACCTGTATTTTGGTTGATCGCGGAGACCCGAAAAGCAGACGTGCGGTTTTTGAAAGCGCTCAAAAGCGTCTCAATCAGGGATTGAGTATTTGCATCTTTCCGGAAGGCGGTGTGCCGGATGATACTTCAGTTGTTCTCGATACGTTTAAAGATGGGGCATTCAGGCTAGCGATTGACCATCAGGTACCTATTGTTCCCATGGTTTTTTACGATAATAAGAAGCGTTTTTCCTATGATTTTTTTACCGGTTCGCCGGGCGTGATGCGGGTTAAAGTATTGCCTTTTATAGAAACGGAAGGCAAAGATCCTAATGATCGTCGTGATTTGAGAGATGAGGCCTACAAAGCCATTCACAGCGAACTACTCAAAGATAAAACCACACCTCAGGCCTTAAAAGGATGAGGTTTATTCCACAAAAAAGCTGCCTCTACCCGGGCAGCTTTTTCTGTCATCATCTACACGATGACTAACCTAACCAACTAATAAAATCTAATTTTTCTTTTTCAAAACTTAGAACCTTAGGTTTATACCGGTGTATAGCCCCATATAATAGGGCTTAAAGTCGCTTACGCCTTTAGTATAGGCATTGAGCTGATATTTAAACATAGGCTCCAGATTAAATTCAATCGCAGGAGTAATGCGATAATCAAAGCCCAGACCTATGTTAGTGCTAAAACTGGTGTTATTTAAACTATTTGACGAGCCCAATTCGGTAGAAAAACGCGAACCCTCTTCTAAAATAACGGAATCATTATTCAGAAATAGCGTACTGAAACCCCCTATAATCTGCATCCCGAATTTGTTGTCAACCAATGCATATTCAGCCTCAAGCGGAACTTCAATATAGCCCAGCTGCTGGCGTAATGTACTTGATGACTCTGAAGTGTTCATAATGAAAGCCGATGAAAATTCTTCGGCAGCAGGGGCATTAGGAATTGAATTTGCGGTATTCATCCTGTTGCTAAACGTGGAAACCTGCACCTGAGATGCACTCTTATTATAATCAATACTGCGCAATGAACTTGCCTGAATACTTGGGGTGAAAGCCACTTGCTCGGTGCGGTAACCCAGATCTACGCGGTTTACACCCGCTCTCAGCTTCAACTTATCATTAAGGGCATAACTTACCTGAACGCCATAGCTCAAATTAACATCACCGCGTTTTGCATTATCTGCAAATTGGGGATCAATACCTGAGCCTCCAAAGTCACCGTAATACACAGGAGCAACTAAAGGAGCGATGCCCCAACGATTCGCTTTTTGAGTTTCAGGGTCTTCTGTATTTGTATCAGCAATTGCTTCTTCTCGGTTTGCCAGACGCAGTAATTCGTCAGGATCTTTTGCGGTCTCCTGATCTTTTTCCTGCTCTTGAGTAGTTGCAGCCACCGCGTCCTGAGTTGTATTTGTTTCGGTATTTAAACCAGCATCTGAAGATTTAGAATTTGAGGTCTCAGTGTTGTTAGTATTGTTGACTGCGTTCTGGGGTTTATTGTTTCCGCTTTGCGAAAAGGCTACAGCATCATTGCTTTTTGAATTATCAGAAGGTTGATATGGGGCAGGTGTGTTTGTTTTGGGTCGATTTGCGTTTGCAAACTGACTTTCGCCCGAAGCTTTAGAATTGGAACTCACCTGCTCTTCCTGCTCAGTCCTGATTTCTTCACTTGCAACGGCATTAGACTGACCCGAAACAGAGTCAGTTGATTCATCTTCCGTTCGCTGATTTGGCGTTTGTTCCGCAGCAACCTCAGTTGGTGAATTTGTGCTTTCGCCTGATGCATCAGTATCTTTAGACGGTTCTTCCTGAACCAATTTGGGTGAGCCCGTATGCTGCGTATCAAAAACGAAATTACCTGCAAATAGTAATAAGGCAAGAACAGCGGCAACACCACCCAGTTTCATCCAGAGCGGGATCACGCGCTTGCGCTTTTGTTTTTCACGCGCAGCGATAGACTCCCAAACGTGAGGGCCGGGTTGTGCTTCAAAGTCTTTAAACTTCTCCTGAAACAGTCTGTCTATGTTCTTCTTTTCTTTCACAGAGTGAAAATCTAATTTTTATGCGTTATGAGGTCCTGGATTGCGTTTGAAAGTGTTCTACTTTTTGTTTCAAAATCATTCGGGCACGTGCCAGATTTGATTTTGAAGTCCCTTCACTAATCTCAAGCATAGTTGCAATTTCTTTATGCGAATAACCATCTAGGGCATAAAGGTTAAAAACAAGTCGGTACCTGTCGGGTAATTCCTGTACGATTTTGAGTAAAAATTGTAATGAAACATCTTCTTCATCAACCAGAACATCTTCCTGTTCAATTTGCTCTTCATTTACAATATTAAAAACACGCTGCTTTCTATAGCGCTGCAAAGCGGTATTAATTACAATACGTTTTAGCCAGCCTTCAAACGAACCTTTGTGTTTGTACTGAGCTATTTTGTCAAAAATTGTGATAAACCCATCCTGCAAGATATCTTCTGCTTCGGTATAATTACGAGCGTATTTCAAAGACACAGAGAACAGTGTATTTGCGTAACGCCTGTACAACTGAGCCTGTGCCTTTGTATCTTTTTTAATGCATTTCTTGATGAGTTCGTCCAGACTCACATTTTTGTGGTGTTTAAGCCATTAACCCTTCACAGGTATGGTGTCTGTTATAAATAGATCTTCACCATTTTCGTCTTCACCTGCATAGAATTTAAAGATATAATCGTAATTATATCGGGTTTCAAAAGGCAGATAAACAGATACGGTATCTGTTGGGGTATCTGTACACATTTCTTCCTCATACACCCCTTCAAAAACATAAATTAAACGCGTACTATCCTGACGCGCATAGTCAAAATCATAAAAGTAATTACAGCTTGTAGGGGAGACATAACGAATTTTAAAGTTATAACGCTGACCCCAAACCAGTGTGTCTGGCAACTCATAATCAACTACAGGTTGTAATTCATAATTGATCTGTACACGGTCATCATCAAGTGAACAGGAGGTGATTAATCCCAGTAGGGCTAAAATTAAAAAAACCTTTTTCATCATTTAAATATTTACCTGGTAGATACCTAAAGATGAAAAAGGTTGCGTCAAAGGCTGAATTTTTTTCCTAAGCCTGATTTGCAAGTTTAATGGCTTCTTTGATTTTGACCTCAAGCTCTTCTAAAAGATCGGGATTGTCTTTTAAAATCGCTTTTACCGCATCACGACCCTGACCCAGCTTCGTGTCTTCATAGCTAAACCATGAACCACTTTTCTTGATGATCTCATAATCAACGCCAATGTCAAGTATTTCACCAACTTTAGAGATTCCTTCACCGTACATAATATCAAATTCTGCCTGGCGGAAAGGCGGCGCTACTTTATTCTTAACCACTTTTACTCGGGTTTTGTTACCCTGTACCTCGCCATTTGAATCTTTTATTTGAGTAGAACGGCGTATGTCAAGACGTACCGAAGCATAGAACTTAAGTGCATTACCACCGGTTGTGGTCTCCGGGTTTCCAAACATCACCCCGATTTTCTCACGCAACTGGTTGATGAAAATCACGGTACAGTTGGTTTTGCTGATAGAGCCGGTAAGTTTACGCAATGCCTGAGACATCAGACGGGCGTGAAGTCCCATTTTAGAATCTCCCATCTCGCCTTCAATCTCACTCTTAGGAGTTAAAGCGGCAACCGAGTCGACAACAATAATGTCAATAGCTCCGGAGCGAATCAGGTTATCGGTGATTTCAAGAGCCTGCTCGCCATTGTCGGGTTGTGAGATAATCAGGTTTTCAATATCTACACCTAATTTTTCAGCATAAAAGCGGTCAAAGGCGTGTTCTGCATCTATAAAAGCGGCGATACCTCCCTTTTTTTGAGCCTCCGCAATCGCGTGCAGGGTTAGGGTTGTTTTACCTGAAGATTCCGGACCGTAGATTTCAATGACACGACCTTTAGGTAACCCACCTACTCCTAATGCAAGGTCAAGACCCAGTGACCCGGTTGAGATGGCTTCAACTTCTACTATGGCGTTATCACCCATTTTCATAACCGTACCCTTACCGTAGGTTTTATCCATCTTGTCAAGGGTAAGTTTAAGGGCTTTTAACTTGGCTTCTTTCTCTGAACTCATAAGATTTAATGTCTTTACCCCTGTGACGGGGATTTTAATTTTGAAGTTTTCTAAAAATCTAATGTTTCTGTATTAGACCTGAAATAACCTCATTTTACAAGCCGCTAAAGTACTATTTCTTTTTAATCGAAACAATGAAAGCAGACTTAAATATTGGAAAAATTCCGTAGAAAACAGCTATAGGCGAGAATATTTCTGATAAAAATGGAATAATTCCTAGTTTAAAAAAGTTTTTACTCTCATCAGGCAACCTTTTGAGTATTTGTGCATCTCTACATCAAACGTAAAATCTGTAAAGCTATGATGCAGAAATTACAAACCCTGTGTTGCGGTAGTTATGCGTTTACGCGTATAAGTATGTATTGCAACTTTAAGCTGGACGGCGGTTAATAGTGCTTTTTGAGATAATCAAAAAATATTAACTGAATTAGCCGTTCAAGAAAATGCCCCCAGGTGATACCTGCGGGCATTTTTTTATTGCCAACGTACGCATATTATCATCGGTTTGCCCTAAACGTCTAAAAACTGTACTTTTGCAGCGTTTTTTAATCCCTTTCCGGGGATTTGAATACTACATTGTTATAAATCACGCTCCGGGGGCATACCTCGGGGGTTCTTTAATCTTAAATCGCGTATAGCATGCAACTGTACAACAAATTAAGTGCAAAAGAACGTGCAGCTCTCATTGACGAGGCCGGAGAAGACCGGCTTACGCTCTCGTTCTATCAATATGCCAAAATTGGCAATCCGCACCTGTTTCGCAATCATTTATTTATCGCCTGGGACGAACTTGAGGTTTTGGGCCGAATCTATGTTGCCCACGAAGGGATCAACGCGCAGCTTTCGGTACCCGCAAAAAACTTTGAAAAGTTTAAAGCCTTTCTTGATGGAATTTATTTCCTCGAAAATGTGCGTCTCAACATTGCCATTGAGCAGGATGCGAAATCCTTTCTTAAACTTAAAGTCAAGGTACGCCCTAAAATTGTGGCAGACGGTCTTAACGACGAGACGTTTGACGTGACCAACAAAGGAATTCACGTAGACGCTGTTACGTTTAATGAACTTATAGAGAGCGAAGATGTGGTTTTGGTAGATATGCGCAACCATTACGAGAGCGAAATCGGCCATTTTAAAAACGCGATTACTCCAGATGTGGACACTTTTCGCGACAGCTTAGACCTGATAGAAGAAGATCTTAAAGATCATAAGGAAGATAAAAAACTGGTGATGTATTGCACCGGCGGCATTCGCTGCGAAAAAGCCAGCGCATACTACAAGCATAAAGGTTTTAAACAGGTGTATCAGTTAGAGGGCGGAATCATTGAATATGCCCGTCAGGTTGAGCAATTGAAGCTTGAGAATAAATTTAAAGGAAAGAACTTTGTGTTTGATCACCGTCGTGGCGAGCGCATTACCGAAGATATCATTTCCAATTGCCATCAATGCGGAAAGCCTTGCGATACGCACGTAAATTGTGCTAATGAAGCCTGTCATTTACTGTTTATACAATGTGACGAGTGTGCTGAAGCGATGAATCATACCTGTTCAGATGACTGTAAGGAAATTGTAGCTTTGCCCGAAGAAGTTCAAAAAGAACTGCGCAAAGGCATTCCGAACAGTAACAAAATCTTTAAAAAAGGAAGGTCTGAAAAGCTGAAATTTCAGCGGAAATAACACCAATCCCGAAGTAACCGCTTCGGGATTTTTTAGTTTGCGTTTAGCGGTTTTGTATCAGGCAGAGCGTATGCAGGGAGCATCAGATTTTACAAGAGGTTTAAAAATGTAATAGGCATTCCCGCTTTTGCAATTTAGATTTACTATATTTTTGCATAGCTAAAACGCTATCTTTAGCAAGACATTAAAACAGAATAGTTCTGTTTGAAAACATCAAACCCTGACGTTTTTCAGAGGTTTACTAAATATATAGGGTACATGGCGTGTGGAAATTGTGGTACGACCGTTAACGGTCAACCGCGTGGTTGTCAAAATAATGGTACTTGTGGTACCGATGGTTGTAATAAATTAACGGTTTTTGACTGGCTTTCTAATATGAGTTTGCCTGAAGGTCAGGAGCCTTTCGACTTTGTTGAGGTACGTTTTAAAAACGGTCGCAAAGAGTTCTATAAAAATGTAGATAAGCTACAAATCAATGTAGGCGAGGTGCTGGCTGTACAGGCACAATCCGGCCACGATGTGGGCATTGTGTCCCTTACCGGGGAACTGGTGCGCATACAGATGAAAAAGAAAAAAGTGCCTTTTGACACTGATGATTTTCAAAAGATCTACCGAAAGGCCAATACCCGGGATATTGAAGTCTGGGAAGAAGTAAAAGGCCGGGAGGAAGCCATTAAGGTAAAATCCCGCCAAATAGCAATCCGTCTGGGGTTGCAGATGAAAATATCAGATATTGAGTTTCAGGGTGACGGTTCTAAAGCCACCTTTTATTATACAGCCGAAGATCGTGTCGATTTCCGGCAACTGATCAAGGAGTTTGCTCAGGAATTCAGAACCCGTATCGAAATGCGCCAGATCGGTTTCCGTCAGGAGGCTTCCCGTCTGGGAGGCATCGGCTCTTGCGGCCGCGAACTGTGCTGCTCTACCTGGCTTACCGATTTCAGATCGGTCACAACCAGCGCTGCGCGTTATCAGCAGCTATCCCTCAATCCACAAAAACTTGCGGGACAATGTGGGAAGCTCAAGTGTTGTCTAAATTATGAACTTGACGCCTACCTTGATGCGTTGAAGGACTTTCCGTCAACAGATCAAAAGCTCAAAACCGAAAAAGGAACGGCTGTTTGTCAAAAGATCGACATCTTTCAGGGACACCTGTGGTATGCCTATGAAGGCGAGTGGATGAACTGGCACAAGCTCACTACCGAGCAGGCTAATGAGATCCTTGAAAAAAATAAGACTAATCAACCTGTAGCCAGTCTTGAGGAATACGCCGCAGACCTGGTAACCGATACTAAAGTTGATTTTGGTAACGTTGTGGGGCAGGATAGTCTTACCCGTTTTGACACGCCTAAAAACAACAAAAAGCGATCTAAAAATCGCAGAAAGAAAAAGAATTACCGCAAACGAGGCCCTAAGAAAGATGCATAAATTCCTTTTGATTTTGGCTGCGTGTTTGTTGCTCTCATCCTGTGACGATGATGCGGTATTTCACGAGTTCAAAGAATTACCTGGCAGCTGGCAACGCGATTCGGCTGTGGTTTTTAAGCTTCAGGCACCAGACACGCTTCAGCCCTACAATGCTTTTATCACCTTGCGCAATGACAACACCTATGCGTTTAGTAACCTATTTTTAATTACCCAAATGCAATTTCCTAATGGAAAAACAGTTACAGATACGCTGGAGTATATGATGGCTGAACCTGACGGAAGCTGGCTCGGGGAAGGTTTTGGAGATCTGAAGGAAAGCAAGCTCTGGTATAAAGAAAACATTCGGTTTAATGAAGCCGGAACCTATCAATTTAAAGTAATGCAGGCCATGCGCCGCAATGGAGATATAAACGCTATACCTGAACTCAACGGCATCAGAGACGTAGGTTTGCGGATAGAGCGTATAAAAGAATAAACACATGGCGACACCAAAAAAGAAGGTTTCAAAAAAGGAAACCAAGTCAGATTTTAGCACCTACATCAAAGGATTTTGGATTCTGTTTTTAGGAGGATTAGGCGCCCTTGCGCTCGTTTTCCTGTTGGCTTCCTGGGGTGTTTTCGGGAAACTGCCCACCTTTGAAGAACTTGAAAACCCCGAGAGCAATCTCGCTACCGAAATTCTTTCGTCTGACGGAAAAACTTTGGGTAAATTTTATAACGAAAACCGTACCCCAGTAAAGTATGACGATCTGCCTCAAAACCTTATTGATGCTGTAGTTGCTACCGAGGACCGCCGGTTTTACGAGCATTCAGGTATTGATGTGCGAGGTACCGCCCGTGCTGTGGCCTACTTAGGTTCAAAAGGAGGAGCAAGTACAATCACCCAGCAGCTTGCCAAGCTGCTGTTTTCAGACGAGCCCAGTAACAAGCTGGAGCGTGTGATTCAAAAGGTAAAAGAATGGATCATCGCTGCACGTCTGGAGCGCCAGTATACCAAAGAAGAAATCATCACGATGTACCTGAACAAGCAGGATTTCCTGTTTCAGGCCGTGGGAATTCGTTCGGCTTCAAAAATTTATTTTGATAAAGAGCCCATAGAATTACGTCCCGAAGAATCTGCGGTGATTGCGGCGATGCTTAAAAATCCGCGACAATTCAATCCCTATCGCGAAATTTCAAAAGACAAGTCTTTAGAGCGTCGCAATACGGTGCTTGCCCTTATGGCCCAGACCGATAAAATTACGGAAGCTGAAAAAGACAGCTTGATTGCGATGCCTATGAAGATCAATTTCTCTCCGGAAGGGCACGCAGACGGGATTGCGACGTATTTCAGAGAATACCTGCGTGCGTTTATGGCAGACTGGATTCAGAAAAATCCAAAAGGTAAAGATGCAGACGGTAACGACGAGTATTACAATATTTACCGGGATGGTCTGGTCATTACCACAACACTAGACTCGCGTATGCAGCGTTTTGCAGAGCAGGCGGTAACCGCACATATGGAAAACCTGCAGCGGGAATTTGACAAGCAAAACGAGAAAAATAAGACCGCTCCGTTTAGAGATATCACTGTAGAGGAAGAAGATAATATTATTAACCGAGCAATGCGTAATTCAGACCGCTGGCGAAAAATGGCTGCGCGGGACATTGATGTGGAGCAAATAAAGGCCTCATTCAATAAAAAAACGGATATGCGTGTGTTTGTTTGGGATAATGGTCCTAAAGAGAAAGATACGATCATGACTCCGCGCGACAGTATTCTCTATTACAAACGCTTCCTGAGAGCAGGTTTACTCAGTATGACGCCACAAACCGGAGAGGTTAAGGCCTGGGTGGGCGGTATTGACTACAAGCATTTTCAGTACGACCACGTCAAAACCGGAAGACGCCAGGTGGGATCTACCTTTAAGCCTTTCTTATACGCTACGGCGATTGATCAGTTACACCTTTCGCCTTGCGATACGATTCCAGATAACCCGTATTGTATTCCTGCAGGTGAGATGGGTACGCAAAAAGACTGGTGCCCGGTTAACTCAAGCGGAGGTTACCGCGGGATGGTTACGTTGAAAAAAGCATTGGCTGAATCTATCAATACCGTTTCTGCGAGACTGATGCACCGTGTAGGTCCCAATACGGTTATTGATCTGATCAAAAAGTTAGGAGTTGATACTAAAGAAATTCCTGCGGTACCATCTATTGCTTTGGGTACAGCAGATTTAAGTTTGTTTGAGATGGTTTCGGCCTATTCGGCCTTTGCTAACAAAGGTGTCCACGTAGACCCGCAGATTGTATCTACCATTGTTGATAAAAACGGTACGGTTTTGTACCAAAGCGTGCCAAAAGCTCAGGATGTATTGAGCAAAGAATCGGCTTATGTAACCGTAAACTTAATGGAAGGGGTTACGCAATACGGTTCAGGAGCTCGTTTACGCTCGGGAGCTATTAATAGTTATGTCTATAAAAACGTTATAACCGGGCACCCTTATGGCTTTACAAATCCTATTGCAGGTAAAACCGGAACGACACAAAACCAGAGTGACGGCTGGTTTATGGGGATGGTTCCTAATCTCGTAACAGGCGTTTGGGTAGGCGGTGATGATCGTTCGGTTCACTTTCCTACTATCACCTATGGACAGGGAGCGACTATGGCGCTTCCTATCTGGGCCAGTTACATGAAGAAGTGTTATGCTGATGAGGATTTAAAAATCTCACGGGACGCCTTTGAGCGTCCCGAAGAGCTTTCCATCCGTATAGATTGCTCGATCCCTGCAGGAGGAAGTCAGGAAATTGAAATACCTGACGAACTTGATTTTTAGGAGGTTTCGTATTGTTTTCGCCAAGACGGAAAAACAGCTTTATGAATTCTATAAAATCCTGCTAAAAGATTGTCACTAGACCGGGTATTTTGTAATTTTCTTATTCTAAAATGAGAAAATGATAACAAAAAAAGTAAACTCGGTAACCGAAGCTCTCGAAGGGGTTCACGACGATATGACCCTGATGCTGGGTGGCTTCGGCCTAAGCGGTATTCCTGAAAATGCCATTTCAGAACTCGTAAAACGTAATGTAAAGGGTTTAACCTGTATTTCAAACAATGCAGGGGTTGATGATTTTGGCCTGGGCTTACTGCTTCAAAAGAAGCAAATCAAAAAAATGATTTCTTCTTATGTGGGCGAAAATGCTGAGTTTGAACGCCAGATGTTGAGTGGTGAACTTGATGTCGAATTAATACCGCAAGGCACGCTGGCCGAACGTTGCCGTGCTGCGCAAGGTGGCTTTCCGGCAATATATACTCCTGCAGGATATGGTACCGAAGTAGCCGAAGGCAAGGAAACCCGTGAATTTGATGGCAAAATGTACGTTCTGGAACGCGCATTTAAAGCGGATTTTGCTTTTGTAAAGGCCTGGAAGGGTGACACCGCAGGGAATCTCATTTTTAAAGGTACTGCACGCAATTTTAATCCTGTGATGTGTGGCGCAGCGACTATTACTGTTGCTGAGGTTGAAGAGCTGCTACCGGCCGGGGAGCTTGATCCTAATCAGATTCACATACCGGGCATATTTGTTCAGCGCATCTTTGAAGGTAAGAACTATGAAAAGCGCATAGAACAGCGTACCGTACGGAAACGCGAAAACTAAAAACCAACAAAAACCAAAATACAATGGCACATTTAAGACTGGGCGACACCGCCCCCGATTTTAAAGCAGATACAACAGAAGGAACCATTAATTTTCATGAATGGCTGGGCGACAGCTGGGGGATTTTATTTTCACACCCCGGCGATTATACGCCTGTTTGCACTACCGAATTAGGAACTGTGGCTAACTACCACGGCGAGTTCAAAAAACGTAATGTAAAGCCTATCGCAATAAGTGTGGATAGTGTGAAAGATCATATGGACTGGATTAAAGATATCAATGAGACCCAGAACACCACAGTAGATTATCCTATTATTGGAGATGAAGATCGCAAAGTCTCTGAACTGTATGACATGATTCACCCCAACGCCAGCGAAAAAGCTACCGTCCGTTCGGTATTTGTTATAGGCCCTGATAAGAAAATTAAGTTGACCATAACCTATCCGCCTTCAACCGGTCGTAATTTTGATGAGATTCTTCGGGTGATAGACTCGCTTCAATTGACGGCTTATCACAAAGTGGCTACACCTGCTAACTGGAAAGATGGTGAAGACTGTGTGATTTCGCCCAGCGTAAGCAATGAGCAAATCCCTGAGTTTTTCCCTAAAGGACATCGTGAAATCAAACCCTATCTGCGTATGACGCCGCAGCCTAATAAATAATTTTATGCTAGACAAGAACGGAATCGCAAGACGTATTGCACGGGAAGTACAGGATGGCTTTTATGTCAATCTGGGCATAGGGATACCTACGCTGGTTGCCAATTATGTGAGAGATGATATCGAAGTGGAATTTCAGAGTGAAAACGGTGTCTTGGGAATGGGGCCTTTTCCATTTGAAGGTGAAGAGGATGCAGATATTATAAACGCCGGTAAGCAAACGATCACCACGCTTAAAGGTGCTTCGTTTTTCGATTCTGCTATGAGTTTCTCTATGATCAGAGGTCAGCACGTAGATCTTACGATTCTGGGTGCGATGGAAGTCGCAGAGAATGGGGATATCGCAAACTGGAAAATCCCCGGAAAGATGGTAAAAGGTATGGGAGGCGCTATGGATCTTGTGGCTAGCGCCGAAAATATCATTGTCGCGATGATGCATACCAATAGAGCAGGGGAGTCTAAGTTGCTGAAGCGTTGCACCTTACCACTTACAGGTGTAGGTTGTGTGACTAAGATTGTGACTAATCTTGCTGTGCTGGAAGTAACCGAAAAGGGTTTTAAACTATTGGAACGCGCTCCGGGAGTTAGTGTGGAAGAAATTAAAAAGGCAACCGAGGGAGCCCTCGAAATTCCTGATGACGTACCCGAAATGGTACTGGCCTAGTTTTACCAGATACAAAAATAAGAGGAGCCTGAAAGGGCTTCTTTTTTTATGCCATTAAATGCAGCTTAAGCCCGTTGAAAAGCCTTTTTCAACTGAAGACACGTTCAAAATGTCTTTTTTGACGTCTAAAAACGTTAAAAATTAACATTTATTGTATAAATTTTAAGTTTTCTCTTGTATAAATCAAATTTTAAAGTACTTTAGCAAAACCCCAAATTCAAAACACTTAAAATTCAGATTCGGGAGGAGTCCCGGATGTGTATGTAACTTCAGAATAGGAGTATTTTGATGTTGTGATTTGTTAGAAACCGCGGGGGGAGCCCCGCGGATTTTTTTGTAGTATTTGAACTAATAAAAATCCCTTATAATGATTTCATCCCTACGTAAAACAAAGCATTCATTACTTGAATTTTTTAAGACAACAGCCAAATTAGCCTATGTTGCTAAAAAGGTATTTCTTTTTATGATCTAAATTCCTTTCGGGATTGCCTCTATAAGCGCTTTTGTATAGTCGCTTTGCGGATTTTCATAAACCGCATCTGCCTCTCCGGTTTCTTCAAACTGCCCTGCGCGCATAACCAGTAAACGGTCTGACAGGTATTTTACCACAGCAAGATCGTGTGAGATAAATAAGTAGGTGAAGTTATAGCGCTCTTTTAGCGAGTTAAGCAAATTAAGCACCTGCGCCTGCACCGAAATATCGAGAGCAGAGACTGACTCGTCACACACAATAAATTTTGGTTTTACCGCAATTGTACGCGCAATACCTATACGCTGACGCTGCCCACCGCTAAATTCGTGAGGATAACGGTCAAAATGCTCCGGTAATAAGCCCACTTCTTCCAATAGTTTTAATGCTTCGGCTTTGCGCTCTTGTGCTGAGTTGTACAGTTTATGTACCTGCATAGCTTCTGTAATGGCACGCCCTACGGTAAGCCTGGGGTTAAGTGATGAGTACGGATCCTGAAAAATGATCTGAATATCTTTACGCAGATTGCGCAATTCTGAGCTACTTAATTTCGTAAGATCTTTCCCCTTATAGAAAATACTTCCTTTAGTGACCTTGTCTAATTGAAGAATGAGATTTCCCAATGTTGATTTTCCGCAACCGCTTTCGCCCACCAGTCCCAGCGTTTCGCCTTCGTAAATTGCAAAACTTACATCATTAACTGCCTTGACGCTTTCGGCTTTGCCAAAAAAAGACACCGAGCTGTAGTATTCTTTTTCGACATTTTTAATTTCGAGTAGCGGTGATTTCTCGTAAATCCGTTGGTGCTCTGACTCTCGCTCGGCAGAGGTAACGGGCTTAGAGAGTGGTTTGTTATTTAGAAAGTCAGCTACGGTGGGTAATTTTTTCAAACGCTCTTTGGTAGAAGGCCTTGCATAAATAAGGGCTTTGGTATAATCTTCTTTAGGATTTTCAAAAATAGCTTTCGTGTTCCCGCTTTCAACAATTTTGCCTTTATACATCACAATTACCCGGTCTGCAATTTCACTTACCAGTGACAAATCGTGTGAAATAAAGAGAATACTCAAGGCGGTCTGCTGCTGCAGTTCTTTGAGTAGCAAAATAATCTCTTTTTGAACGGTAACATCAAGTGCAGTAGTGGGTTCATCAGCGATAAGCAATTTAGGTTTGCAGGCAATAGCCATCGCAATCATCACACGCTGCTTTTGGCCCCCGCTGATCTCGTGGGGATAGGAATTAAAAACGGCTTCGGGTCGCGGTAATTTAACCTGATTAAAGAGCTGTATAACCTGAGATCTAGCTTCTTTCTTTGTAATTGAGGTATGCCTGAGTAAAATTTCGGCTACCTGTTTGCCGCATTTCATTGAAGGATTGAGCGAACTCATAGGCTCCTGAAAAATCATGGAAATGTCCTTGCCGCGCAGGTCTCGCATTTCATTTTTAGGGTATTCCAGAAGGTTTTGACCTTCAAAATAAATAGCACCCTTGGTAATTCTCGAAATGCGCTCAGGCAGCAGTCCCAAAATCGCGAGACTGGTCACCGATTTACCGGAGCCAGACTCCCCAACTACTCCTAATATTTCATTATTATTAATAAAGAAGTCTATGCCGTGAAGCACGTTATTAACGTCTTTACCACTTTTAAACGCAACGTCCAGGTTATTTATGTGGAGCAAGGTGTTTCTCATAGCGCTAATTTACGACGTTTGAAACGCTTAACTGCGCAGTTAAATATCTGATTATCAGAATTTTGATTTAAAAGTTAAACTTTACAATGTGTTTTAACGAAAATATTTGTTTTATGTCAATAAAAGAGGCAATTTGAGACAATTCTTTAACAAGAATAAGGGTAACATTAACATTTTTAACAAGCATTTATGAAAAAAAACTACTCGAGGCACATTCTTTTGGCTTCTGTTCTTAGTTTGAGTTTGTGTGGTCTTCACGCTCAAAAGAAGAATGCAGAACAAACTTCAGAGAAAAAGCCCGTTCAGGCTTTGGGTCTCTTCAAATTAGATCGCGTGCAGTCTAAATCGATGACTGGTCCACGTGCTATTCTGGGCTCTCAGCTGGAGCTCACTGATGCAAATACCTTTACTCAGGTTGACCTGATTTCTGAAAAGTCAGGGATGCAACATCAGCGTTTTGATCAGTATTACGATAAGGTACGTGTAGAATTTTCGAGCCCGGTGATTCATTCAGAAAAAGGAATACCTGTCGCAATTAGTGGGGAGTTTTATGCTGTGAAGGACTTAAGCACAACTCCTGCAATCAGCGCTCAACAGGGTTTTCAAAATGCGTTGCGCCAGGTTGGGGCACAACAGTATTTATGGGAATATCCTGATGCTGCTCAGGAAATTGACTATCAAAAACCGGAAGGCGAACTGGTTGTTCTGCCCTATATAACCGATGCCGGGACTACAATGAAACTGGCCTATAAGTATGATATCTATGCCACCTATCCGCTAAGCAGAGGTGAGGTTTATGTAGATGCACAAAAAGGCGAGGTGTTATTTTACAACAGTATTATTAAGCACGTAGATAGTTTTGGCCACGTGGGTGAAATCGCTGCAACTGTAAAAACTGCTGACGAAGCTAAAAAGGCTTTGGAGAATTACGATGCTTTAGCCTACATTACCGGTAGTGCCGCCACCCGTTATAGCGGTACGCGTTCTATAGAAACTGCTCTAAGTGGCGGAAGCTATATTCTTGCCGATGCAGGAAGAAAACTATACACCCGTGATGCTAAAAATCAGGCGCCGGGCTCAACCTATCCCTACATTAACAACTACGACCAGTTTACAGATAACGACAATAACTGGACAAGTGCAGAACACAGTGTAAACAAAGATGACGCGGCATTAGATGCACACTGGGGTGCGATGATGACCTATGACTACTTTTTAAGTCAGCACAACCGCAACTCCTATGACAATAACGGAGCTCAAATACGCAGTTATGTGCACGTAGATGTGAACTACGACAACGCATTCTGGAATGGTTCGGTTATGTCTTATGGAGACGGTTCTTCAAACGGACAGGAAGGTAACGGCTATTTTGATGCCTTAACTTCTCTTGACGTGGCAGCTCACGAAATAGGTCATGCAGTCTGTACCTATACGGCAAACCTGGCTTATCAGCGCGAATCAGGGGGTCTTAATGAAGGCTTCTCAGATATCTGGGGTGCTGCTGTTGAATTTTATGCTAAAGGAAACGGCAACGAGACCAATCCCAATCCTGAAATTTGGCTGATTGGTGATGAGATTGACCGCAGAGCAGGCTCAGCAGCCCTGCGTTCTATGTCAGATCCAAAATCTTTAGGGCAACCCGACACCTACGGCGGTACATACTGGAAAGAGCCTAATTGTGGTACACCTACCCGAACTAACGATTATTGCGGGGTACATACCAATTCCGGGGTTTTAAATCACTGGTTTTACCTGACTTCTGTGGGAGGAGCAGGCACGAATGATGTGGGAGATTCTTATTCGGTTAACGGAATCGGCGTTACTAAAGCTGCATGCATCAGCTACAGAACCGAGTCGCTTTACCTTTCTTCCAACTCAACCTATGCAGATGCACGTGCTGCGAGTATTCAGGCGGCTATAGATCTTTATGGTGCCGGTGGTGCCGAAGAGCAGGCCGTAACCAATGCCTGGTATGCGGTCAACGTGGGCAGTGCCTATGGAGAAACACCTCCGGTAGAATACTGTACGTCTCAGGGCAATAGTGTAGCAGATGAGTACATAGGCCGGGTACAGTTGGGAAGCATTGATAACACCAGTGGCGCTTCAAGCGGATATACCAATCATACAGCAATCAGTACCGAATTGACTCGTGGAAGCGCTGCAACCATAACCATCACTCCGGTTTGGAGGGGAACTGTTTATGCGGAAGGTTATGCGGTATGGATAGATTACAACCAAAACGGAAGCTTTACCGATAACGGCGAATTGGTATTTAGCCGTGCGGCTTCAACCAGCACTTCAGTTAGCGGAAGCTTTACCGTTCCTGCTTCAGCATTAGATGGTTCTACCCGTATGCGTGTTTCTATGAAATACAATGGAATTCCATCTTCTTGCGAAACCTTTAGCTACGGGGAAGTGGAAGATTATACCATCACTTTTGGAGGTGGTACTGCAGATACTGAAGCTCCATCAGCCCCCACAAATCTTGCTGCCTCTAACATAACCGAAACCACTTTAGATTTAAACTGGAATGCTTCCACAGATAACGTGGGTGTAACCGGTTATGATGTATATCAGGGAGCCAGCCTTTTAGGGACCGTAACAGGTACTTCGGCTTCTATTACAGGTCTTACTGCAGATACGGCTTATTCATTTTCGGTACAGGCTAAAGATGCAGCGGGTAATGTTTCGGCATCAAGCAATACGGTTAATGTTACTACTGCGGGTGGCGTTACAGCAGATACTGAAGCTCCATCAGCCCCCACAAATCTTGCTGCCTCTAACATAACCGAAACCACTTTAGATTTAAACTGGAATGCATCCACAGATAACGTGGGTGTAACCGGTTATGATGTATATCAGGGAGCCAGCCTTTTAGGGACCGTAACAGGTACTTCGGCTTCTATTACAGGTCTTACTGCAGATACGGCTTATTCATTTTCGGTACAGGCTAAAGATGCAGCGGGTAATGTTTCGGCATCAAGCAATACGGTTAATGTTACTACTGCGGGTGGCGTTACAGCAGATACTGAAGCTCCATCAGCCCCCACAAATCTTGCTGCCTCTAACATAACCGAAACCACTTTAGATTTAAACTGGAATGCATCAACAGATAATGTGGGCGTAACTGGTTATGATGTATATCAGGGAACCAGCCTTTTA
Organism: Leeuwenhoekiella nanhaiensis; assembly: GCF_002744755.1. GTDB lineage: Bacteria > Bacteroidota > Bacteroidia > Flavobacteriales > Flavobacteriaceae > Leeuwenhoekiella > Leeuwenhoekiella nanhaiensis. The sequence goes on from NZ_KZ319287.1 coordinate 188,572, forward strand.
GGGACGGTAACAGGAACTTCGGCTTCTATCACAGGTCTTACTGCAGATACGGCTTTTTCCTTTTCGGTACAGGCTAAAGATGCAGCGGGTAATGTTTCGGCATCAAGCAATACGGTAAATGTTACAACTGCCGGTGGCGTCACAGCAGATACTGAGGCTCCTTCAACACCAACAAACCTTGCAGCTTCTAATGTGACAGAGACTACACTTGATTTATCCTGGAATGCTTCTACAGATAACGTGGGTGTAACCGGTTATGATGTGTATCAGGGAAGCAGCCTATTGGGTAGCGTAACAGGAACTTCGGCTTCAATAACCGGCCTGACTGCTAATACTGCCTATACCTTCTCGGTACGTGCTAAAGATGCAGCAGGTAATGTTTCTACTGCAGCATCGGTAAATGTGACCACTGCGGGCGGCGGCGGGCCTTTAGACGACACGCTGATTGCCAGTTATTTTGAAACCGGCTGGGACGGCTGGATTGACGGTGGTGGAGACTGCGCCCGCTATGCGGGGTCTCGCTCTCCTGAAGGGACCTATTCAATTCAGTTGCGTGATAACAGCGGCGTTGCTTCATCAATGACGAGCCCGGAGTTTGACCTTTCGGCTTACGACAATATCGAAATCAGTTTCTCACTATATGCCTATAGTATGGAGTACGGTGAAGATTTCTGGGTACGGTATAATGATGGTTCGGGCTGGCAAACTGTTGCTGCTTACGCGCAGGGAACCAGTTTTAACAACAATACCTTTTACACAGCGACAATCAATCTGCCTGCAACCAGTTATAATCTGACTTCTACCGGAAGCTTCCGCTTTCAGTGTGATGCCAGCGCAAATGGTGACCTGGTATATATAGATGAGGTGGTGATACGCGGTACCGCGACAGCAGGTGTAAATGGCATTGTAGAAGCTGCTGCTCCTCAAACTTTTGGAGGCGAAAGCTTTGCTGATCAACCTGATTTTGAGGGTGACTTTGTAGTGTATCCTAGTCCGGCGGTTGACCTTGCCCGTGTACAGCTAATGCTTGATATTGAAGACAAGCCGGTTGATGTAATGCTTTCGGTTTACGATATCAAAGGAAGTCGTGTTCTTACTAAAGAATACAGCAACCTAACTGAAGCTGCATTTACAGAAGAACTGGACGTGACTAATTTCAAATCAGGAGTATATTTTGTAGAAATTACTTCGCAAAGCGGAATGAAAGAGACGGCTAAATTTATCAAGAAATAATCTTACTGGTTTCTTTAAATCAAGGCCCGGTGCGTTTGCACCGGGCTTTTTTTGTGCTAAACTGAAGTGACTTCGCTTTCTTCTAATAAGGGTTCGTTGCGCAGGCGTAATACAATTTGAGCCACAGCAACCACATCACGCTCACAATATTCTATTATGCGTTTGATATTTTTATGTTTGTAATACACCTCACGTACCTGACTGCCGTCAATGTCTGTTTTTGGAGAAGGAATATCCAGAATTTTAGTAAGTAGTTTAAGAGACGTATAGTGTTTGTAGTCGCCAAATTTCCACAACTCCAGTGTATCCAAATGCGGAATTTCCCAGGGTTTTTTACCAAATAGATCCAGCTTAAACGGAAGCTTGATACCGTTTACAATCATTCTTCGGGCAATAAACGGAAAATCAAATTCCTTCCCGTTGTGAGCGCAAAGTACATGCTGTGGCTTGTTGTAATGTTCGCTGAGTAATTTTTTAAACTGAAGTAGTAATTCTCTTTCGGTGCCTGAAAAGGTTGTGGTCCTGAAGTTTCTTTTTTCGCCTTCTATCTTAAAATAACCCACAGATATGCAGACAATTTTCCCAAATTCGGCCCAGATACCCGCCCGCTCGTAAAATTCTTCGGCGCTAAACTCGTCCCGGCGTTGGTATTCGGTTTTGTCAGCATACAACTGTTGCATAGTTTCATCCAGATCGCTAAAGCGCTCGTGTTGCGGCACCGTCTCGATATCGAGAAACAGAATGTGTTCTAAGTTGAGGCGACTTATCATCTCAATTCATTTTATAAGCTTCATCAAAATAGGTTTCCAGCTCGGCCGGATACCCGTTTTCAGCCAGCGGACCATGGTTGTGACCCAGTCGTACCACAATGAGATTATCTTCAGGTAGCACCATCACATATTGGCCCAGATGCCCGCGCATCATAAATACGTCTTTGCCTTTATAATCCATCAACCAAAAGCCGTAACCGTAGGGTTCCCCTTCAAACCGGGGCTGGATTGATTTCGCCACAAAAGAAGAATCCAAAATCTGCCTGCCATTCCACCTCCCATAATCTTTGTACAACTTACCCAGACGTGCAAAATCGCGTGCGTTTGACGCGATACAGCAATAAGCTTTTACGAGTCCGCCGTCTTCACTATCCAGTTGCCACAAAGCATCTTCCTGAGCGCCGAGGGGTTTCCATAGATTTTCCGAAAGATAGTCTGCCAGTTTTTTACCTGTTGCTTTTTCGAGTACCATAGCGAGGAGTTGGGTATTTCCGCTGAGGTAAGTAAATCCCTTTCCGGGTTCGCCTTTCATTCCCAGATTGCGCATCACGGGATCGAGATTGTCATCAAAATACGCCCGTGTGGTAACTGAAAACGGACTATAATACGACTCATCCCAGTTGAGGCCGCTGGCCATCGAGGCAAGATCGCCTACGGTCATTTGAGCTGCCGTTCCGGTAGCATATTCCGGGATGAAATCGCCTACCGGCTGGTCGAGACTTTTGATGTGCCCCTGCATTATGGCTTTGCCCAGCAATGCCGAAACGTAACTTTTAGCCATCGAAAACGAGTTGCTTTTTGAGGTCTGCCCAAAGCCATCGTAATATTCTTCGAAAACAATACTGTCGTTTTTAATAACGAGAAAGGCCACAGAGCCGTATTTCTGATGAATTTGCTTGAGCTGTTCGCTCGGCTCATGGGTGTTGTAATTTGCAGCTTCGGGCCAGGCCTGGGGCGTACCATGCGCAATTGTGGTGTTGTCAAACTTTTTATAATCTTCCAGATAGGCAGTGGTGTGCCCGGTAAAATAGATGGTGCGCACGGCTTTGAGCAAATAGTCGTAATCAAACACATACAATGCGATGACGAGTACGACGATCAGGCTTATCAAACCTAAAAAAATGCGTTTGAGTAGTTTCATACTCTAAAGATACCGAAAAAGGATTAGGATTTTTTAAGGAAATCCGTAGATCTAAAAAAGAGATTGTTGGGTCACCGGACTCTCGTGTTCCAATAGCCATTTTTTACGCCAAATCCCGCCAGCGTAGCCGGTCATAGACTGGTCGCTGCCAATCACACGATGACATGGAATGATGATAGCGATGGGATTTTTTCCGTTTGCGGAGGCTGCTGCACGAATGACTTTGGGATCACCCAGATCTTTAGCCATTTGTAAATAGGAAGTGGTTTTTCCAAAAGGAATTTCAGCCAGTTGCTGCCAGACCCGTTTTTGAAAGTCGGTACCTTGTGGGTTTAATTTAAGGTTGAACGCTGTGCGTGTTCCGGCGAAATACTCTTCTAATTGTAGGACCGTATTGGTCAATGCTTCCGGTATGTTTTCGCTTTGCGGAAGTTTTTCATCTAAAAATGCAACGCGTTGCAATCCTTCTTCATCCCCTTCAATCTGAATGCTTCCCAGAGGCGAAGTGAGATAAGCTACATTCATTCTGAATCTTCGTCGTTGGTTTCAGAAGTTTTCTTTTTGTCTTCGATATTGTGCTGCGGATCGAGCTTGACGTTTTCGGCAGGTTTTGGAGCTTCTTCCAAAACGATTCCCATGCGTTTTGCGCGGCGTTCCCAATTTTTACGAGCCTGCACCTGCATATCTTCAATAGTGTCGCTCTCGTCCATTATTTCGAGTCCCAGAAGGGTTTCAATGATGTCTTCCATGGTCACTATCCCAATGGTGTTTCCAAATTCATCGGTAACCAGAGCCAAATGCCCGCGACTTTTGATAAAGGTGTCAAAAAGTTCTGGTATAGGTTGGTCTGCATTGACTATGAGAATATCTCTTTTGATGTCTGAAAGCAGTTTGTCACCGTGTTCTTCCACAATTTCTTCAAGCACATCGTCTTTAAGAATAAAACCGGTAATGTTGTGAGTTTTGCCGTGATAAACGGGAATCCGCGAAAATTTAAGATGACGGTGTTCTTTATGGAATTCTTTCAGCGACTTGGTTTCATCTTCCAAAACCACAACCGGAAACGGCGTCATCACGTCTTTAGCCAAAACCGATTTAAAAACCAGCAGGTTTTTAATAACTGTGGTCTCGTTGTCTTCAAAAACGCCTTCTTTTTCGGCAGCATCGGTAAGTGCCATAAATTCTTCGCGGCTCATCGTACTCACATGCGCTGATTTGCCCACCAGTTTGGTTACCTGCATTAAAACCCAAAGAATCCCGGTGTATTTCAGGACGAGAAGAATGATGGTCAAACTTTTCGCAGTAAAATTACCCAGAGATTTCCAGTAGGTCGCACCTATGGTTTTTGGGATGATTTCTGACAAGACTAAAATCGCAAGAGTCATAATGGTAGATACCAGACCTACAAAGTTGATTCCAAATAAATTGACGTCATAGCCCGATTCTGCGGCCATCGTACCGGCCTGATCCCCAACCAAAATCGCACCTACGGTGTGCGCAATGGTATTGAGCGTAAGAATCGCAATTAAGGGCTTGTCAATGTCTTTTTTAAAGTTGGCCAGGGTTTCTGCATAGCCTTTGCCTTCTTTGGTCTTGATGCGGATAAAGTTTGGCGTTATACTGAGTAAAACGGCCTCCAGAATAGAGCATAAGAAGGAAAAAAATATCGAAATAAACGCAAATGCGATAAGTAGTGCCATCGGTTAGTTTGGATTTGCGATAAATATACTATAAATCACAGGGTCTCGCCAAGAGGTTAAGAAAAGCTTAGGTTATAGCAACCGGAAACAGATTTACCAATTACCAGCCGCTGTATTGGGGTGGTTTCAAACCCTTTAAGTTAAGGTACACAATGAGTTGCCCGCGATGGTGGGTGATATGATCCTGAAGCAGATTGAGAATTTGCAAACGCGATTTTTCACCCGCAAAAAAGTCTACTTGTTCTGCAAAGCGCTTTTCAGGATAAGCTTTAATCGTCTCCAAAATCAAATCAAATGAGGATGCGAGATTGGCAATGATGCGTTCTTTGGAGTTGGTAGCGGTACTCACTTCAGCTTCCGGTTTATCAAAATAGGTAGTTGCCAGCCATTCCATATTACCGTTTATGTGCTGGAGTTGCTCCTCGAAGCTCATTTCCCGCTCGGTAGGTTTGTAATCGTAAAGGGAGTCGGGCATTTGCTCAGCGATCGCGATCAAATAGGCTTTAGAATTTTGCCATTTTTCAAGCCAGGCTTGTTTATACAGATTTTCCTGAGCCTGAAGGGTAGTCAGGCTCAGGAGAAAAATCAAAATTGAAAAGATGCTGCGCATGTTTAGGAAATCAATTTAACCACATCCTTTGCAAAATAACTCGCGATAAGACTGGCACCTGCGCGTTTGATCGCGAAGGCCTGTTCTAAAACTACTGCATCGTGATCGAGCCAGCCGCGTTCTGCCGCAGCTTTGATCATCGCATATTCGCCGCTCACCTGATACACCGCAACGGGGACATTTACCGCGTTTTTAATATCACGTACAATATCGAGATAGCAAAGTCCGGGTTTTACCATCACGATATCGGCGCCTTCGTCAATGTCCATCAGAGTTTCTTTTATAGCTTCCTCGCGGTTTGCATAGTCCATCTGATAGGTTTTCTTATCCTTCGGCACATCTTTTAAATCTACCGGTGCACTGTCTAGCGCGTCGCGAAACGGACCGTAAAAAGCTGAAGCATATTTTGCGGAATAGCTCATAATGCCCACATCGTGATGCCCTTCATCTTCAAGCAGGGTACGCATTTCAAAAATACGGCCGTCCATCATATCGCTGGGCGCCACCATATCTGCACCGGCGTTGGCGTGCGAAAGTGCCATTTCAGCTAACACGGCGCTGGTATCGTCGTTTACGATTTTACCGCCGCCCACAATGCCGTCGTGGCCAAAAGATGAAAAAGGATCCAGTGCAACATCGGTCATCACGACCATTCCGGGTAAGACATCTTTAACGGCTTTGATGGAGCGCTGCATCAAACCGTTGGGGTTTAAAGCTTCGGTACCGCTGTTGTCTTTCAGCTTCTCATCTACTTTTACAAACAACAACACGCTTTTTAAGCCCAGTTTCCAGAGTTCTTTTACTTCTTTCTGCAAATTATCAAGACTCAGTCGGTAGTAACCCGGCATCGATGCGATTTCGTCTTTAACTCCTTTTCCTTCCACAACAAAAAGGGGAACGATAAAGTCATTGGGCGATAGGGTGGTTTCGCGTACCAGAGCGCGTACAGCTTCCGTGGTGCGTAATCTGCGATTTCTTCTTAATGGAAACATAGTTGTATTTTTTATTCCAATTGTTATTTCTATTTACACCCACTCTCTGGGGTTTTTTAAAACATCGACCAGCCGGGATTCCGGACTTCCGGGAGCGGGATGATGGTCGTAGCGCCATTGCACGTGCGGGGGCAGACTCATCAGGATACTTTCAATTCTTCCGTTTGTTTTAAGGCCAAAAAGTGTGCCTTTATCGTGAACCAGATTGAATTCTACATACCGGCCCCGGCGCACTTCCTGCCAGTCGCGCTCCTTTTCGCCGTAGGCTAGATCTTTTCGCTTTGCTAAAATAGGGGCATAGGCATCCAGAAAACTGTCGCCTACCTGAGTGACAAAATTATACCAGTCCTGCATAGATCGCTCTTCGGTGGCTTTGAGGTAGTCAAAAAACAAGCCGCCTATTCCCCGCGCTTCGCCTCGGTGGCTGTTGTGAAAATACTCGTCGCAACGGGCCTTGTAATGCGGGTAAAAATCGGGATCGTGCGCGTCGCAGGCTGTTTTGCAGGTCTGGTGAAAATGCACCGCATCTTCTTCAAAAAGGTAATAGGGCGTTAAATCCTGCCCGCCGCCAAACCACGAGTCGACCAGTGTACCGTCTTTTTCAAACATCTCAAAATACCGCCAGTTGGCGTGAACTGTAGGCGCATACGGATTTTTGGGGTGTATGACCAGGCTCAGACCGCAGGCAAAAAAATCAACATCCCCCACTTTAAAATACTTCTGCATTGCCGGCGCGAGCGGACCATGCACTTCAGAAATATTAACGCCACCTTTCTCAATCGCTGCACCGTCTTCGATCACACGGGTACGTCCACCGCCACCTTCGGGACGCGTCCAGAGGTCTTCTTTAAAAGTTGCAACCCCGTCAAGTTCTTCCAGTTTTGAGGTGATTTGATCTTGTAAGTTCTTGATATAGCTTACAAACTGCTCTCTCATGCTTTATTTTTTAAGGATGTAAAGCTCCATGTCTTTGGCTTTACCGCGTGCCGGTTTAAATTCGTTTTCAAGGGTGCTGTGCCATATAAAACCACTGCGCTGTGCCACGCTGATGCACTTCTCATTACTGCTGTGCGTGATGATTTTGAAGGTCGAAATCTGATGGTTGATGTATCCAAAGTCTGAAACCCGCTCTACTGCCTGAGTGATCCATCCGCGGCCGTGGAAACGTTTGTCCAGGCAATAGGCAAATTCACCTTCGGCTTTTTCAGAATCTATTTCTTTTAGAATGACCAATCCGGCCATTTCGGGGTGAATGGTCGTATTCAAAGCAAAATGGAAGGATTTTTTGGCTTCCGAAAGCGCGATGGCTTCTTCGATATAGGCCTTTGAGGCTTTTATCGTTTTTGTTTTTTTGAAGGTTTCGGGGAAATAGGTCTTAAAAATATCCTTATTGCCTTTAAAAAGGGTATTGAGCGCCTTGGCATCCTCAAGGGTGAGTAGTGCCAGGTTGAATTCAGTTTCTGTAGTCATCAGGATAAACAGTTTTTTGGTCTAACAATTCGAGCGTGGTTTTGCTGGCTGCTGTTACCGAAATGGGCAAAACCAAAATAATACCCACAACCGGGATCAATAAAAACAGCATAAAAACAATGCCGTTTCCTATCGCATAACCCCGATGGCGTTTTACAAAGTTAACGCTTTCCCGATACGGAAAATGCCGTTCTAGGGTGTAATCCATATTTCCAAAACCGGCATAATAGGCCTGAATCAAAAAGAGAATGGCTGTGGCTGCGATCCCTATCACGGGAATGAGACTTAGAAATAAAAACGGAATACTGAGCAAAAGTTCCCAGGCCAAATTCCTTAGGTTGATTTTGAGACCGCGCACGAGTTGGCCGGCGTTTGAGGTATTTCTGTGCTGATGCACTCCGCTGTAAAAATGAGCTTCCAGTTTTTCAGAAACCGGACTCATAAAGGGCGCAGAAAATGCCATAATGAGATGTTTGTAAGCAATAAGCCCCAGAGCGATGATGATCAAAGCGCCTACGATGGTACTAAGCATAGCCACGGTTTGCGCGCCCCATTCCCAGATCCACAACTTCGAAATTAATGCCCCAATATTATCTGAAAGTCCCCAGGCGCTTACCCCAATGAGCAGGGCAGTAAAAAAACTAATCGCCATCGGGATGGCAAAATACTTCCAGAGCTTGAGTTTGCTGATGAGCCCGAGGCTGTCTTTATAGGCTGCGAGACCTTTAAAAATAGATTTTATCATTTTTCTGAAATATAGACCAGACGCTTTCGATTTTGATGCGCTTCAGGGGCCGAAATGCGGATTGCTTTTTCGGCTTCAGTTTTCAAAAAACCAATTACTTCAGCTTCTGTAGCCTGCACATAATGTGGTAAAGCCTCGATGCCAAAATGGTTGTTGTGCAAATCCATCTCCCGATCAAGCGTCCTATTCACAAACAATTCTTCGTGTAAATTAGTGAATTTTAGGGCCCAGTCCTGCGCTTTTTTTACATCTGAAGTTTTGCGATAAACGGCTTGCCCTAACAACATAGCCCATAAAGCATGGCGAAAGGCATTGGCCTTGTTGCTTTTATGATGCGTTTTACCATACTTCGCAGTAGCAACCTGCATCGCTTTTTTAGAAGCTTTGATGCTGAGCGGGATGTAAAAAGGTCGCGTGGCAAAAAGCCGGGCAAGTTTAAAAAGCTGAGGGATACTCAGGGTTTTTAGCGTTGCCCAGATTCTCATCGCTCGGCTTTGTATTCTTTTACCGCTTCAATAAACGCACCTGCATTTTCTAGCGGAATATTCGGTAAAATCCCGTGGCCCAGGTTTACGATGTATTTGTCCTTGCCAAAAGCGTCAATCATTTCGGTAACCATACGTTTGATTTCGCTCGGGGGCGAAAAGAGGCGTGTGGGATCAAAATTTCCCTGAAGCGTAATGTTGCCACCGGTTAGATAACGGGCATTTTTAGGGCTACAGGTCCAGTCAACACCAAGGGCTGAAGCACCACTTTTAGCCATTTCGCCCAAAGCAAACCAGCAACCTTTACCAAAAGCGATCACAGGAGCTTCGTCTTTTAAGGCATCGATGATTTGCTGCATATACTGCCAGCTGAACTCCTGATAATCTGTGGGCGAAAGCATTCCGCCCCAGCTGTCAAACACCTGAACGGCGTTAACCCCGGCCTTTACTTTTTCTTTGAGATACAGAATCGTGGTATCGGTGATTCTCTGAAGCAGGGCATGTGCGGCTTCGGGCTGGGTAAAGCAAAATTCTTTAGCCAGATCGAAGTTTTTGGAGCCCTGTCCCTGTACGCAATAGCACAGAATCGTCCAGGGGCTACCCGCAAAACCGATTAATGGAATCTCGTCGTTGAGTTTTTCTTTGGTCATCTTGATGGCCTCCATCACATAACCCAGGGTATCATTGATGTCTGGAACGATCACACGATCTAATTGCTCCATAGACCGAATGGGATCTGGCAACCAGGGGCCCACACCGGGTTTCATTTCTACCTCAATATTCATCGCCTGCGGAATCACCAAAATATCACTAAAGAGGATCGCTGCGTCCATCCCGTAACGGCGTATGGGCTGTACGGTGATTTCGCTGGCCAATTCGGGAGTCTGGCAACGGGTAAAAAAGTCGTATTTAGCCTTGATTTCCTGAAATTCGGGCAGGTAGCGACCGGCCTGACGCATCATCCAAACGGGTGGGCGTTCTACGGTTTCGCCTTTAAGTGCTCTTAAAAATAAATCGTTTTTGATCATAATTTCGGTATCATCCCGAGTAGGGTCGGGAGGTTCTTATTTTAATGCTTTTACGGCTCTCGCGATCACGCTTTCAATCGTGGTCGCGTTTGCAATCGTATACTGGTCTGTATGATTTTGAACTTCGTTTGCCGTGGTTTGACCAATGCAAACTGCAAGCGTATCTTTTAAATCGTTTTGTTTTGTAAAGCTCTGCACTCCGCTCGGACTAAAAAACAAAACGGCGTCAAATTTTTGCTCAAATTTTTTAGCGTTTAAGCCGGTTTGATATACTTCAATCTCCTGAAAAAGTATCTGGTTTTCTTTTAAAATTTGAGGCAATTCGTCTCTTCGCTTATTGCCGCAAAAAAAGCAAAAATGCGCGTCTTTGTGGTTTTTTGCGATAAAATCGGCTAAATCTGCTGCGTTTTGAGCACTTTTTGCCACGTTGAAGCCATTTTTTAAAAGCAAGGCTTCGGTTTTGGTGCCAACGCAATAGCACCTCAGCCCAGGCCTCATCTCCGGCCCTTCTCCCGCCGGAGAAGGGAGCTTTTTGTCGTTCGCGAGCTCACTTTTTTTAAGGCGAACTTTGTTTAGAAAAGCCTGGACTGCATTTTTACTGGTGAAAATGAGATTTTCTAGTTGCTGCGGAAGTTCAAAATCAAGAAATTCAATGTGTATCGCATCGTATTCTACCACTGAAAAACCGGCTCCCAGAATCAGGTTCTTTTGGGAGACAGAAAGTCTTTTAGTAGAAAGAACCCTCACCCCAACCCCTCTCCCGCCGGAGAGGGGTGAGGATTCTTTTATTTCAACTATGGCCTTGATTATCTCTTTAGGGTCTCTAAAAACGGTTTCGTTTTCAAACCGAAGTACTTTATAGCCTAGTGCTTTGAGGTGTAAATCACGGATTTCGTCTTTCTCTTTTTGTTCAGGGTGGTTGTGATAGCCTCCGTCTAACTCAATGACGAGGTTGAGCTCGTAACAGAAAAAATCAACTATATAATTTTTGAGTGGATGCTGTCTGCGAAATTTGAGGCCCTTTACTTTGCTATCACGAAGCAACTCCCAAAGCACTTTCTCTGCTTCGGTAAGCTCTTGCCTAAGCAAGCGAGCGAATTTTATGTGATTGCTTCTCTTCATATAGCTTCCTTCTCCATTTGGAGAAGGATTAAGGATGAGGGTTAGGGTTAAAGTTCTTTCTTAATAGTTTCCATCAACTCGCGGCCACCGCTTTCAAGGATTTTTAGGGCGCACAAAGCGCCAAAATCCTGAGATTCACGTACCGGAATGGTTTCCTCGATTTCCATCTTTTGGCTTCCGTCAAGACTGAAAAGGGCACCATGAAAATGAATGTGTTCATCTTTGATTTCTGCATAAGCGCCAATGGGTGCTGTGCAGCCACCTTCCAGTTTTCGCAGGAATTCGCGTTCTACGCGTGTGGCGAGTTCGGCATTTTTATCGTTGAGTTTGGCGCAGGCTTCTCTGCAAAACGAGTCGTCTTCCATCACCGCAATTACCATCGCACCTTGAGCCGGTGCCGGAATCATCCAGTCGAGCACAATATGATTTTCAGGTTTGAGGTTGATGCGCTCCAGGCCTGCTTTCGCAAAAATGGCTCCGGCCCAGTCGTTATCGGCTACTTTTTGAAGCCGGGTATTTACATTACCGCGTAAATCAACAACCTGATGCTTCGGATATTTGTGCAGCCACTGCGCCTTACGTCGCAAACTGCCTGTGGCAATGGTAGTCGCATCTTCAAATGCAGCTTCGGTTTTTTCGCCCTTAAAAACAAAAATGTCTTCCTGTGCCGCACGGGGTAAAACCGCTCCCTGAACGATGCCTTTTGGCAATTGCGTGGGTACATCTTTCATAGAGTGCACCGCAATATCAACCGTTCCGTTAATCATTGCAACATCGAGGGTTTTCGTAAAAATACCGGTGATACCCAGTTCGTAAAGCGGTTTATCGAGTATGAGATCGCCGGTAGATTTAACCGAAACCAGTTCGGTTTTATAACCCAGTTTGTTGAGTTGATCCTGCACGGTATGGGCCTGCCAGAGCGCGAGTTCGCTATCGCGGGTGCCTATGCGTATGGTTTTTGCCAAAGCTTAGTTGTTTTGAAGATTGAACACTTTTTGAATGAGATCCAGACTTTCGGTGCTGGTAAGGTCCTCGGTTTTTAAGTGTTTTGCAAACTGTGTGGTAATTTTCTGAATGATGCGCTCGCTGATGATCTCGGCCTGTTCTTCGTTAAAATTGGCGATTTTGCGACGCTGATTGTCAATTTCACCGGCTTTCATATCGGCCAGTTTCAATTTAAGGGCTTTAATGGTAGGAGCAAACTGGCGCGTGGTGAGCCACTCGTAAAACTCTTCCTTAATTTCATCAATGATCGCCTGTGCCTGAGGCAGTTGTTTTTTACGGCGGTTAAGCGTATCGTTTGTGATTTGCGAAAGTTGGTCCAGATGCACCAGGCTCACGCCTGCTACTTCCTCCACATTTTCATTCACATTTTTCGGAATACTCAAATCCAAAATAAGCAGCGGCTTTTTGAGGTAGAGCAATTCCCTGGAAATCGTGGGTTTCTGCGCGCCGGTTGCGACGATAAGCACGTCTGCAGCTGCGATTTCAGACTGAATATCTGCGTAATCTTTAACGATGAGGTTAAACTTACCCGCGATTTTTTCGGCTTTATCCTTGGTGCGGTTGATGAGCGTGATGTGATCGTTTTGGGTGTGTTTGACCAAATTTTCACAGGTATTACGCCCAATTTTTCCGGTGCCGAAAAGCAAAATGTTTTTTTCGGAAACAAAAGGAACCCGGGATAAGATATACTGTACCGAAGCAAAACTCACCGAAGTCGCTCCACTTGAAATATTGGTTTCGTTTTTTATGCGCTTGCTTGCCTGAATAACGGCATTGATGAGGCGCTCCATAAACGGATTGACGAGTTTGAGTTTTTTCGCTCTGCGAAAACCGTTTTTCAACTGACTGATGATCTCAAAATCTCCCAGAATTTGGCTATCGAGACCGGTGCCCACTTTAAACAGGTGTGCCACCGCGTCCTCATTTTTATAGAAATAGGAAACGGCCTCAAATTCTTCAATGGTACCGCGGGTATGCTCGCACAACAATTTTACCAGATCGAGCGGCTCCTGGGCAAAACCATACAATTCGGTGCGGTTGCAGGTAGAAATGATGCTCAGACCTTCAATGCCCTCTTCTTTAGCACGAAGTAAAATTTGATCCTGAATTTTGGCATCCACAGCGAAATGCCCGCGTGTTTCGGCATCTGCTTTAAGATAGCTTAAGCCAATGGCGAAAAAATCCCCGGGATAAGCCGGATAAAAATGTCGTTTGCCGTTTGTATTCATAAGATAGGCTGCAAAAGTATTTCCTGCACTGCTGAAAAAATAACGCTGGAAGCATGATTTTTAACGATGCCTGAATAAAAGCGGTGTTTTTTGACTAAAATGCTGAAAAAGCGCTAATTTAGTGGGGTAATTCGATTTTTATAAAATCGGTTTGTTTAGAATAAATCTAAATAATAGAAGAAATTCACAGGATGGAAACTTTAGAAAATAACGCTTCAGGTTTATACCGGGAAACCCGTATTGAAGAAGGGTTTTTTATTTTAAAATTTAATAACGAAACCGCTGAAAAACAGGTGGTCACGCGACAGGTGGACAGCAGCTACATTCAGTTTCATTTTTGTGCTAAAGGGAATTCGGTATTTCTCTTTAATGAAGGCAATTACCGCCTGCCGTTGAGTGAAGAACACTCGCTTTTACTGTACAATCCGCAGCGGGATTTACCTATAAATCTGGAAATCGCACCCGAAACCTGGGTGATTTCAGTATTTATTTCGATCAAAAAATTCCATTCCCTGTTCTCCCGTGAAGCTGATTTTATAACCTTCCTCAGCGATGAAAACCGGGATCGTAAATACTATAAAGACGGATTGATCTCGCCTTCGATGGCGATTGTGCTCAACCAGTTGATGAACTATAATTTGCATCCTTCTGTCAAAGCCCTGTACTTTAAAGGCAAGGCCTATGAATTGCTGAGTCTGTATTTTAACCGCCCATCAGAAGCCGATACCGAGCAATGTCCGTTTCTTGTAGATGAAGATAATGTGGCCAAAATTAAAAAGGCCAAAGATATCGTGATTGCCCGTATGGCTGAACCGCCGTCTCTGCAGGAGCTGGCAGATGAGATCAATCTGAGTTTAAATAAACTTAAGGAGGGCTTTAAGCAGATTTACGGCGATTCGGTTTACAGTTTTTTATTCGATTACAAGATGGAAGTCGCCCGCCAACTGCTCGCGAGCGGTTCGCATAATGTAAATGAAGTAGGGCTGAAAATAGGTTATAGCACAGCCAGTCATTTTATCGCGGCTTTTAAGAAGCAATTTGGCACTACGCCTAAGAAATACGTTCAATCTTTAAACTAAAATTAAATGCTATGAGAACACTGGGACTGCTATTAACAATCGCCATCCTAATGCTGAGTTGCAATTCGGCTCAAAAACCCATGTCAAAAGGTACTAAAAACGTGCTGGTTTTTAAAAAAACAAATGGTTTTAGACACGCATCCATCGAAACCGGAGTGGAGACGCTTCGCGAAATAGGTCGTGAAAACGTTTGGGCGGTACAGCATTCTGAAGACTCGTTGATTTTTACGCCTCAAAACCTGAAGAATTTTGACCTCGTGGTGTTTTTAAGCACCACCGGGGATATTCTGGGTGAGGAGCAGCAGGAAGCATTCAAAAATTATATGGAAAATGGGGGTAAGTTTTTCGGAATTCATGCTGCAAGTGATACCGAATACGGCTGGCCATGGTATGGGGAATTTATTGGCGGGTATTTTATGAGCCATCCCAAAACCCAAAAGGCAACTGTGGTTAAAAAAGAAAAGCATCCAACGGTTGCGATGTTTCCGGAGCGTTTTGAGCGCACTGATGAATGGTACAATTTTAAAAACTTAAGTCCTAATGTACACGTCACCCTCACGCTTGATGAGTCTTCTTATGAAGGTGGTGCAAACGGGGATTACCACCCCCACGCCTGGTTTCATAAAGTAGGTGAGGGGGAAATGTATTACACCGGAGGCGGTCATACGGAAGAGGCCTATGCTGAGCCGCTGTTTAGAAAACATCTTGAGGAGGTGATGAAGTGGTTGATGGAGTAGGAAACAAAGGCATTTGCAAAAATAGCAGTCCTCCAAACCTTCTTCCAAAGGAAGGGCTGGGGGGATGAATGTTATGACTTTTCTAAATAATAAAAGTGTAAATTTAATACTCCTAAATACCTAAGCTATGGATCTGGATGTACGGAAATATAAATTTATAAAAGAGCTTTTAAGGGTCGAAAGTGATGATGTTATGGATAAGCTGGAACGTATTTTGGGTCAGGAGCGCGATTACGCAGAAGAACTTTCCCCAGAGAACAAGGCCGAATTAGACCGGCGTCTTAAAGCATACGAGAACAATCCACAAGACTTCTTAAATTGGGAAGAAGTCAAAAAGGACTGGTGATGAAATACCGGGTCATTTTACTTCCGAAAGTACTTGAAGATTTAAAGGAAGCTAAGAAATGGTATGCTACCATAAATCCCACATTAGCAAAAGATTTTAAAATACAGGTCAATAAGGAAATAGATTATATAGCTGAATTTCCTGAACACTATCAACGTAGGTATAAGGAACTAAGACAATCTCTGGTCGCTCGCTTTCCATACTCCATTTTCTATTTAGTGCAAGATGACCAAAAGCAACTTGTTGTTTTCGCGGTTTTACATTTTCGGAGGAACCCGGAGTTGGCACGCAAACGAATAAAATAAATTTTACCAATACCCTCCTACAAGAACCCTTATCACTTTTGCTTCCCAAACAAACGATAAGTCGTAATTTTAGCACTTAAAAAAAGGAAACGATGAAAAAAGGAGTACTTATGGTCAATCTGGGTTCGCCAGATAGTACAGACCCTAAAGATGTGAAGAAATACCTGGGTGAATTTTTGATGGACGAGCGCGTGATTGATGTGCCACTTTGGGCACGAACACTTCTTGTAAAAGGCATCATCTTGAATACCCGTCCTAAAAAATCTGCTGAAGCCTATTCCAAAATCTGGTGGGACGAAGGTTCGCCGCTTATTGTTTTAAGTGAAATGCTTCAGGAAAAAGTCGCTGATAAGGTTGATGTTCCGGTAGAACTGGCGATGCGCTACGGAACGCCGTCTCTCAAAGAAGGATTACAAAAATTAGACGATCAGGGCGTTGATGAGGTGTTGATCATACCCTTGTATCCCCAGTTTGCCATGGCGACTACAGAAACTATTCTGGTTTTAGCCGAAGAATTGCGCAAGGAGCACTTTCCGCATATGCGTTTTTCAGATATTCCTGCCTTTTACAACAAGCCCGAATATATTGAGGTATTATCCCGAAGCATCAACGAGAAAATTGAGAATCTTGATTATGAGATGCTGGTTTTCAGTTATCATGGGGTGCCTGAGCGCCACATTCGTAAGAGTGATGTGACTAAGAGCCATTGCAAGATAGACGGCAGCTGCTGCAAGACTGCATCAGCAGCGCATCAGTTTTGCTACCGCCATCAGTGTTACGAGACCACGCGGCAGGTGGCTGAAAAGCTAAACCTGAAAGAAGGCACCTATTTTACTTCCTTTCAATCCCGCTTGGGTTTTGATCCCTGGTTACAGCCCTATACAGACCGAACCATAGAGCGTTTTGGTAAGGAAGGCATTAAGAAAATGGCGATTGTAACTCCGGCATTCGTTAGTGATTGCCTCGAGACTTTAGAAGAAATCGCGATGGAAGGCGAAGAAATTTTTCACGAAGTGGGCGGAAAGGAATTCACCACCATTCCCTGCCTTAACGACCGCGACGACTGGGTGCACGTAGTAGCCACCTGGATTAACGATTGGGCACTGGTTGAAGCCTCAAAAGCTATAGCGTAATTTCATTCCCGCGAAGGCGGGAATCTTTTTTTAATACAGCACAAAAATTGCTCAAACCCAATAAATCTGAAGCCTTAGGAAGCGAACCCATCGCCGGCCTGTTGATCAAGCAGGCGGTTCCCGCGTCAATCGGGATTCTGGTGATGTCGCTTAATATTCTGGTTGATACCATTTTTGTGGGCAACTGGATCGGCAGTATCGCCATCGCGGCGATCAATGTGGTGCTTCCGGTTTCCTTTTTTATCGCGGCTTTGGGGATGGCAATCGGGATTGGCGGTTCTTCGATTATTTCGCGGGCTTTAGGAGCCAACGATTCGGGCAAAGCCCTTAAAACCTTTGGCAATCAAATCACGATTACCCTGTTGCTTACAGTAAGTATGGTAGTCCTGGGTCTGGTCTTTATCAACGATCTCATTCCGGCTTTTGGCGGAAAAGGCGACATTTTTGAACCGGCTAAAATCTATTATCGTATCGTCTTGTACGGCGTGCCCGTATTGGCTTTATCGATGATGGGAAACAATGTCATTAGGGCCGAAGGCAAGCCTAAATTTGCCATGATCGCGATGATCATTCCGTCGGTGGGGAATTTAATTTTAGACTATATTCTTATCAATTTGCTCGATATGGGGATGGAAGGTGCCGCCTGGGCAACCACAGCCTCCTACATTTGCTGTTTCTTTTATATTTTCTGGTATTTTTTAAGCGACAACTCTGAGTTAAAAATAGACATCAGTCATTTTGGTCTCGACTGGCCCATTCTCAAAGAAATGTCTGCACTGGGCTTCGTTACGCTGGCCAGACAGGCGGTGGTGAGTGTGACCTATTTGTTGATGAATAACATCTTGTTTGATCTTGGAGGCGAGGCCTCGGTCACCGTTTATGGTATTATAGGCCGAATGCTCATGTTTGCCTTGTTCCCGGTTTTGGGAGTAACTCAGGGTTTTCTGCCCATTGCAGGATACAATTACGGCGCAAATAATTATTCCCGCGTTCGCGAAAGCATTAAGCTGGCCATCACCTATGCGTGTGGGGTTGCCTTGCTGATTTTTATACTCATTATGGCCTTTCCGGAAGCTATTGTTTCCGTATTTACTCAGGATGAAGCGGTTCTAAAAGATACGCCAAACGCCATGCGCTGGGTGTTTGCTGCTGTTCCCATTATTGGGATTCAGTTAATAGGTTCGGCGTATTATCAGGCGATTGGTAAGGCGGTTCCGGCATTGCTACTAACGCTCACCAGACAAGGCTTTTTCTTTATTTCGTTGGTGCTTATTTTACCGAACTATTTTGGAGAAATCGGTGTGTGGATTTCTTTTCCTATTGCAGATACCCTTTCTACCGTGGTAACAGCTTATTTCCTTTGGCGTGAAACCCGTCAGAATCTGGAAACCGAAACTTAAGAGCAGAAATGCTTATCTTAGTTTGCTACTAACTAAGTTTTTTCGATCATGCACAACTTTTTACGCGGCGTTGTTTGCGCGCTGGTTTTTCTTTCTACTTTTTCGTTTCAGGCTCAGGATGTTGATGAGTCTTTATATTCCGCTTTAGAATACCGTCTTATCGGTCCGTTTCGAGGTGGCCGAAGTGCCGCAGTTACAGGCGTTCCCGGCAAGCCCAATCTTTTTTACTTTGGCGCTACCGGGGGCGGGGTTTGGCGTACCAAAGACGGCGGGCGCTCCTGGGAAAATATCTCTGATGGCTATTTTGGCGGAAGTATCGGCTCTGTTGCCGTAGCGCCCAGCGATCACAATATTATCTATGTGGGCGGGGGCGAAAATACGCTGCGCGGAAATGTTTCTTCCGGTTACGGAATGTGGAAAACTACAGACGCCGGTAAAACCTGGGAGCAGGCCGGCTTGCCCAAAAGTAGACACATTTCAAAAATCGTGATTCATCCCGATAATCCCGATGTGGTTTATGCGGCGGTTTTGGGAGATATCTATAAGCCGACACAAGAACGCGGAGTTTATAAATCTACAGACGGCGGTAAAAGCTGGAATAAAGTGCTGTTTGCTACCGAAGATGCCGGTGCGGTTGACCTTACGTTTGACCCGAATAATTCACGGGTTTTGTATGCGTCTACCTGGCACAGCCGAAGAACTCCCTATAGTTTTATAAGCGGAGGTACGGGTTCAGCCTTGTGGAAAAGTACCGACAGCGGAGCTACCTGGAAGGAGATATCTAAAAATGAAGGTTTCCCTCAGGATACCCTGGGAATTATCGGCGTGGCCGTTTCGCCTGTAAATTCAGAGCGTGTTTTTGCAATGGTCGAAAATAAAGATAAGGGCGGCCTGTACCGAAGCGAAGACGCGGGTGCCACCTGGAAACTCATTAACGACGACCGAAACTTACGTCAACGTGCCTGGTACTACACCAAAGTTTATGCAGATACTGAAGACGAAGATGTGGTTTACGTACTTAACGTAAGCTATCACAAGAGTACTGACGGCGGTAAAACTTTTGAAAGTAACAATGCTCCCCATGGCGATCATCACGATTTGTGGATTGCGCCGGAAGATCCTATGCGTATGATAATGGGTGACGATGGTGGCGCGCAGGTAACCTACGATGGTGGTGAGACCTGGAGCACCTATCACAACCAGCCTACCGCCCAGTTTTACCGGGTGACTACAGACAACCAGTTTCCGTATCGTATTTATGCTGCCCAGCAGGATAACTCTACCGTACGCATCCCGCACCGTACAGACGGGTATAGCATTACTGAAGAAGACTGGGAAAGCACCGCAGGTGGCGAGAGCGCCCACATCGCAGTAGATCCTGAGAATCCCGATATTGTGTATGGTGGAAGCTACGACGGCTTTTTGACCCGTGTCAATCACGAGAATAACAGCGTACGTTCCGTTTCGGTATGGCCAGATAATCCTATGGGTCACGGTGCCGAGGATATGAAATACCGCTTTCAGTGGAATTTTCCCATTATGTTTTCCCGCCATAATCCTGATGTGCTCTACACCTTCAGCAATCACGTGCATAAGACTACCAATGAAGGCCAAAGCTGGGAAGTAATCAGCCCCGATTTAACTACAGACGATAAGTCAAAGCAAAAATCTTCGGGCGGACCCATCACACAGGATAACACTTCCGTGGAATATTATTGTACCATTTTCGCAGCAAATGAAAGTCCGCTTAAAGAAGGACTGTTGTGGACGGGTAGTGATGACGGCCTCGTGTACGTCACCCGTGACGGAGGCGAAAACTGGGAGAATGTAACACCCAAAGGAATGCCCGAGTGGATGATGATCAACAGCATTCAGCCTTCGTATTTTGACGAAGGTACCTGCTACATTGCGGGTACCAAATACAAATCGGGTGACTTCGCGCCCTATTTATACAAGACTACCGATTACGGCAAAAGCTGGAAAAAAATCACAAACGGCATCGAGCCTGAGCATTTTACCCGCGTGGTACGCGAAGATCCCGCTCAGGAAGGTCTGTTGTACGCCGGTACCGAAACCGGAATGTACATTTCCTTTGATGCGGGAGCCAACTGGAAGCCTTTTCAGCTCAATCTGCCTATCGTTCCGGTTACCGATCTGGCACTTAAAAACAACAACCTGATCGTTGCCACACAAGGGCGCAGCTTATACATCATTGATGATCTGAGCGTACTGCACCAGCTGGATGGAAACACCAAAACCGGCGCGGTTAAACTATTTAAGCCAAAAGACACCTATCGCATGGATGGCGGCAGTCGTAAGTCCAATTCAGCAGGCACCAATCATCCTTCCGGCGTGATGACCTATTTCTATTTACCCGAATACGACGCGGAAAAAGACAGTGTTGCGCTGACGTATTTTGATGCGAAAAACGATACGATTAAGTCGTACAGTACCAAAGGGGAAAAGGACAAACTGGAGGTTAAAGCAGGAGGAAACCAGTTTAATTGGGATATGACCTATGAAGGAGCAGAACGCCTACCCGGAATGATTTTATGGTGGGCCAGTACCGAAGGACCTAAGCAGATACCCGGCACCTACACCGTAAAACTGAATGTAAACGGAACGGATTACGCACAACCTTATACCGTTGTGGCCGATCCGCGTTCGGAAGCGTCTCAGGCCGATATGCAGGCGCAATTCGACTTTA
The DNA here is from genome assembly GCF_002744755.1 of Leeuwenhoekiella nanhaiensis. GTDB lineage: Bacteria > Bacteroidota > Bacteroidia > Flavobacteriales > Flavobacteriaceae > Leeuwenhoekiella > Leeuwenhoekiella nanhaiensis. Next base: position 209,809 of record NZ_KZ319287.1, read on the forward strand.
TAAATGATGTAAACAAAACCGTTGACCGCGCACACAAGAGTATTAAGAAAATACGCAACATCACCGGCCAGTTGAGCGCTTTTGAAAAGCAATACAAAGACAACCCGGCGACCAAAGAACTGCGCGAAAAGTCTAAAACGCTTCGGGAGAATTTAGAAGAAATCGAAAAAGCCCTGTATCAAACCAAAAACCGAAGCGGTCAGGATCCACTAAACTTTCCAATCCGTTTGACCAATAAGCTGGCGCATTTAAATTCGCTTGTGGGTATGGGTAATTTCGCGCCAACCGATCAGGATATCGCGGTCAAAAACGAACTGACCAAACAGGTAAATGCTGAGCTTACTAAGTTTGACCAACTCGTAAGCGATGAGGTTGCTGCGTTTAATAAGGCTTTTAACGCGATGCAATTGAATTATTTATTTGTTGAAGAGGAATAAATAATAAGAACTTAACAAACTAAAAACTCCCGAATTCATCGGGAGTTTTTTAGTTTTATCTAAGCGACTTCAAATTCAACATCGTTCATTTCTACACGAAATCGAACGTTTGCCTCAAGTGCCTGAAAGACTTTTAAAATGGTCTCGACCGTAACATTTTTAGTGTTACGTTCCAGCTTAGAGATTTGAGATTTTTGAACCCCAATTAATTTTCCAAGTTCTTCCTGAGTTAAATTCCGTTCTTTGCGAACAGATTTAATCGTATCTCCCAGTATTTCCATTCGCAGATCAAACTCATAAGTGTCACGTTCCGGAGTGCCTACTTTTCCCAGATCCTGATCTTTCATTTGGTCAAGGGTCATCATCTTCATTTTTCTATTTTTTGCTGCCATGATTCTTAGTTTTTTTGATTAAAGTATTCAGCCTTAATTTTTAAGGCTTTCTCAATCTCCGTTTTTGGAACTTTACTCACCTTTTTAATTATTCCGTGGGTCGATAGAACCAGCGTATCTGTTTTATCGGTTTTATCCCAGAAAGCGAATAACCGGTATTGTATTCCTTGGTAAAGTGTCCTAAATTCCCAAATATCATCTGTAAGCTTTTTGAAAAGCTTCGGGTCTCGTTCAAATCTCGCTTTATCCAAATTGTAATAGATTTTCTTTTTAGACTTTGCGTCTAGTTTTGACATAAAATCTATGGCCTGTTCAAGAAAAATAATTTCAAATTTAGGTTTCACAAAAGCAGATTATAAATGCAAATATAGTAACAAAGTTGATTTATATGGAAACTTTTGAAATTTTACTTAATGTATCAGTAACCGGCAATTAGCTTTACCTTTGCCTTATGGAAGCCTATTACCTCTATTTTAAATCCCTGCACCTCATTTTTGTCGTGACCTGGTTTGCGGGGCTGTTCTATATGCCGCGTTTGTTTATGTACCAGATTGAAGCTTCCGAAAAACCGGAGCCCGATCGCAGTATTTTAGGAAAACAGCTCGCACTGATGGCCAAGCGCCTTTGGAAAATCATCACCTGGCCTTCGATGATTCTGGCAAGTGTATTTGCGTTTATAATGCTGCACATTCAGCCGGGTTGGCTTAACGCCCCGTGGATGCAGATCAAACTGGGGTTTGTGGTGTTGTTGTATGTGTATCACTTTAGAAATCATCAGATTTTTAAGCAACTACAGGCGGGCAACTTCAAGTATACGACTCGGTTTATGCGTATTTGGAATGAAGCACCCACGCTCATCCTCTTTGCCGTCATTTTTTTGGTCATTACTAAAAGTGCAACCAACTGGATCTGGGGACTGGCCGGTTTAATCGTGCTTGCTATCCTCCTGATGTTGGGCATAAAACTCTATAAAAGCATTCGCGAAAAAAATCCGGAAGCCTAACGGCGCGGTTTTTGATTAGCTTTAAAGTCATGAAATTTCACAAGCTTTCTCTTCGCCTGCGCATCTTTTTTGGGATGGTTTTTCTCATTTTGGGAGCCTCTATCCTGATAGGGATTATCAGTGTGTTGCAGTATAGGGAGGAGGCCAAAGATTACCACCGCGACCGCTTGCTGCGCAAAGAAGATCAGATACGGGCCGAAATTGATTACGTCCTCGACCAGACCACTTATGAGGTAAAGTCTGAAAACATTCCGTTGATTTTAAAATTCAACTCAGACATCTACCGCATCGCAGACGTTCATGAGTTGCCTATAAATATCTACGATTTAGACGGTAATCTTTTAGTCAAGTCTAAAGAATCCTTTACCGAAGATACGCTTGAAACCCGCCTGAACCCGGGAATTCTCGACGGTCTCGCAAATACACCTACCAAACGCTGGGTGGTGCCCTCCGAAATTGATGGCGTCAAATACCAGTCTTCCTACACCTACATCAACGACAACCAGTTTAAGCCGTTGGCGATTATGAATCTTCCCTACATTCAGGACGATGATTTCATTACCCGCGAGCTTGAGGAGTTTTTGCGTCGCCTGGCGGAAGGCTATTTGTTTATGTTGCTCATCGCAACGGCTTTGTCTTATTTTCTGTCGCGCTACATCACGCGTAGTCTTAAGACGATTAGTGATAAAATGATTGAAACCCGGCTTGATAAACGCAACCAGCGCATTGAGATTGAAGATGCCAGCGAAGAGATCAGCAATCTGGTCAAGTCGTATAACGGGATGATAGACGAGCTTGAGAACAGTGCCGCAAAGCTGGCCCAGAGCGAGCGGGAGGCCGCCTGGCGTGAGATGGCCAAGCAGGTGGCGCACGAGATTAAAAATCCGTTGACGCCTATGCGGCTTACCGTACAGAGTTTTCAAATGCGCTTTGACCCGCAGGATCCTGATATTCGCAAGAAACTCGATGAATACAGCCACACAATTATTCAACAGATAGATACGATGAGCTCTATTGCAGAGGCTTTTTCCAATTTTGCCAAAATGCCGGCGCAGCAAAACGAAACCCTAAATGTGGTTTTTGTGACCAAACTGGCGCTTGATATTTTTACCGAGCCCTATCTTACGTTTGCCAGCGATGCCGAAGAAATTACGGCAAAGTTAGACCGCACCCAACTGATCCGCGTGGTGACTAACCTGGTGAAGAATGCCATCCAGGCGACTGAAGATACCGAAGATCCACACATTCGCGTAGAGATCAAGAGCGAACCCGACGAAGTGTGTATTTTGGTTTGCGATAACGGGCACGGCATTTCAGAAGAAAATGCAATCAAGGTGTTTGAACCCAAATTCACTACCAAATCCAGCGGAATGGGTCTTGGCCTGGCAATGGTTAAAAATATTGTGGAAACCTATAACGGAACCATTACTTTTACTTCTAAGGCAGATCGCGGCACCGTATTTAAGGTGACTTTTCCGCGGGTAGAAGAACACTAAAAAACGCATCTTATGAATTTTGAAAACCTCATTTATGAAGTGGATGATCAATTGGCGATCATCACCATAAACCGACCTAAAAAATTAAACGCCCTCAATAAAGAAACCATTCAGGAGCTTCACGACGCGTTTGCGGAAGCGGATGCCGACGCAAACATAGGCGTCATCATTCTTACCGGAAGCGGGGAGAAGGCCTTTGTGGCCGGGGCAGACATCAGCGAGTTCTCCGAATTTGAAGAGGAAGAAGGGGCGATGCTGGCGCGAAAGGGACAAAAACTCCTTTTTGATTTTATCGAAAACCTGAGCACCCCCGTAATCGCTGCGATCAACGGTTTTGCGCTGGGTGGCGGTCTTGAGCTGGCGATGGCATGTCATATACGCATAGCGAGCGACAATGCCCGTATGGGATTGCCCGAAACCTCTCTGGGACTCATTCCCGGTTATGGCGGTACCCAGCGCTTGCCGCAACTGGTAGGCAAGGGTCGCGCTTTTGAAATGATTATGACCGCGAGTATGATCAATGCAGACCAGGCCCTGCAATACGGCCTCGTCAATCACGTGACCACGCAGGAAGAGTTGATGGCACTTGCCGAAAAAGTCGCTTCAAAAATCCTCGATAACTCCGGCGTTGCCATCGCGACCGCGATACAGGCTGTAAATGCCGGTTTCAAAAACGGGGTAAATGGCTACGAAGCCGAAATTGAAGGTTTTGGCGCCTCATTTGGTACCGAAGATTTTAAAGAAGGTACCAGCGCCTTTTTAGAAAAGCGCAAAGCGGAATTTCCGGGGAAGTAAAGGCTATGTCAGTCTGTCCCGAAACGTCGGGAGTCGAAGACCTATAATTTAAAAAACCGCTATTAAGCGGTTTTTGTGTTTAAATTTATATCAGGCTCTGGTAATCAGCATTAAAATTATTGATAACCGTAAATTACATAGGTAAACGGCTATATTTGTTTTAATATGATTATTTGGCAACAAGCCGAAAAAACAAAACTGATAGTATGAAATTGAAGTTTCAAGAAAATATTGACAAAATAAAAAACTGTCCATCGCAAAACGAAAAAGGAGAAATGAATTTATTCCGTTGCGTAGAAAGTGAGATTTCGGAAAAATCATTTGTTCCACAAGCGGTATTGTTAAAACCAAAATATCAAGACATGTGTATTGCTTGGGGGATATCAGTTTTCAACAGCTTTGATTCGGCTAATCAAATGCTAAAGAACTTGTCGAAAAATAAGAGAAATAACTATTCGAAAATTGCTCGTGGAATTATAAACGATAGTCACGGAATTAAACATGGTGGAAATAACAAAAAGCATTATACGTTTTTCCCGACAGAAGAGTTTAATATCCTAGAAAATTTCGAAGTTGTGAACCGAAATGACTAGCCAAAACAAAAATATAGATTTCGACCTAAGCCAATTTCAAAGGATTGAAGACATTATTTATTTGGATGAACCAATATTAAGTCATCTGATAAAAAATAATAGACACTACCTACTCTATCTTGTTGATACTTTAAAAAATAGCGATATATATTTACTTCTTGAATTAGAGGAGCAAATAATTTTTGAATACCTAACAAAACAAACTACATTAAGAGAAGTAATTTTTTCGAATCAAAATTTCATTTATAAAATTGAACAAGATTTTTATGGAAAGATTATTGGTGTCAATATTACTCAAAGTAAATTTTTGCCGGAAAATTACCTTCCTACTCAAGACTCTTATTTAAACTACGAGCCAACAGTTCAATCATATTACTATGATTTTATCAAAAACTTTGAAACCAAAGCTTATTTACATTTACTTCGTGAACAAGCCTTTTATATCAAGTTAGCACCAACGAATAGTAAATATTCTGATACTATTGGATTTAATGAGCTTGTGAGTGAACTTCTAAAGAATATTTCAACTTCATTTAAAAGCTTCTTGAAAGCTGATTTTTTCGAGTCCTTTAAGGAAATAATAACTGATGAAAGAAAACTAAATGCGTCATTCAAAAAACTTGCGCCTGATTTGGATTATAGAATGGTAGATTTAGATTTCGGAAGTTTTGAAATTGGACTTGCAGTTGACAAATTAATGAAGCAATCAATTGAGAATAAGGAAATAAGAGATTGGGCAATTGATGTTGGTTACAAATATCAAAATATAGTTTTAGATGAAGATTATGATGAAGAAAATGTATCAAGAATAATTTCAAGTTACAGTCCTGAAGATAGAAAGAAAATATTTGAACCGATTTTCAAAATCACAGAGAACTCTAATTTTGATTTCAAAATTAAGGATTCAAAAAGTAAAGAGTATTCTAAAATACTAATCAAGGATAAGGCAAAAATTGAGAGAATTTTACCGAGTAAATTAGAAGTTGTGGAAGATGAAAAATCGAAGGAATTTGAGATTATTCAAGTCACAACTATAAAAGAGAAAGACAAGATTCGCAAAATAATAAGACTTGACGAGAATACCCTTTTTGAATCGACTGATACAAAGCAAGTAATTCTTAAGAAAAAAGACTTTGCGAAGTTTGATTATGACTTGGAATATGACGTAGAAATTCCATTAGACATTTCGACTGAAAAAGGACAAGTAATATTTGAAACTGAATATGATGGAATCGAATTTAAAAAAGTATTGGACACAGGAAAATTCGATGACGGGATCAGACAAATAATTGCTTCGATTTACGAATACATATTAAATAAATTGGAATAAAAGCCAGTTGCAATTAATGGCTATTAGTAATTGCTTTTTCCCGCCTAATTCTTAAAATTCTCGCGTCCCGAGGCTTCGAGATTCAATATAACGACATTAACTTAATGGAGGATTAATTGCCTGTATCAACCAATCAATGAAATTTGAAATAATCGATAAAAAATCTGGGCAGTTTCTGTTAAGTTCTGATATTGATAAAAATACACTTAAGAAATTAAGCAAACATTCAAATCTAAATAGCATCCAATTTAGTGAGCCTGTGACTGATGTGAATGTCTGGATTAATTTTAGAGATTTACTATTTTCTAAAAATCCAGATCTAGAATTATATATTTATTCAAATCATAACAAACCCTGGGATTTATCTTTTTTAGAGTTATTTCCCAATCTTAAGACTTTTGGAGTTGGTGGTTATATGGACTGCCTGAATATCGATTCTATAGGAAGTTTGGGAGCCCTTAAATCACTTTCTATTAACTCTTACAAGTTTGAAAATTTTGATTTTTTAAACAAGGTTAATCCAAATCTTATTTCACTGATTTTAGGATCTACAAAAACAAAAAAAATTGATATATCCAGTATATCAAGATTTCAAAATCTGGAAAATTTATCTGTTTGGGGACACAAGCGGGGGATTGATCAGGTTTCAAAATTATCTGCTTTAAAAAAACTTCATCTTTCTGTTAATCTTGAAAATCTGGATTTCATTTCACAGTTGGATAAATTGAAATCTGTAAAACTTAGTTTTTCTCAGATTAAAAATCTTGGCGCTTTAACTCAACTAAAATCGCTTACACACCTCGATATTTTACAGGTGAGAAGGCTAGTAAGCCTTGAATTTATTTCAGGACTAAAAAATCTTAAAAATCTCATATTGACCAATTTGCCAAATGTTGAAACATTTCCTGAATTGAGCTACAATAATCAATTAGAACTAATTGATATTGAAAATTTGAAAGGATTAAAACACCTTGAAAGTTTGGAATTTGCAGAAAGTCTTAAGGAATTTAGTTTTGTCAATTGTAGTCATCTACAGCCTGAAGATTTCCTTCCTGTTTTAAGAAATAAGAATATTCAAAATGTAAACGTGGGATTTGGAAGTGACAAAAAGAATAACAAGTTCGAGGATCTTAAATTAATTTATGGATTTAAATAGATCGATCTAGGTGGTATAACTTTGGTTTAAAGCAAGATCTGTTTTTGCAATGTGAAATAAGATAAAAGAAAACATTTCGCCAAAACAAAATAGGAAATATTCCATATATTTGTAATAAATCCAATTATATGCAGGCCGAAGGAGAACATTTAAAGGGGCGTGGGGCGCAAAAAAATATTGCCAACAAGTTTGATAAGCATCAGCACGAAATCCGTGCCGATTTCCTCAATTACTGCGCGCACGAAGGCGACGAGCCCCAAAATCTCAAGACGCTGTTTATAGATACCTTCCCCAAAAGCATTGTCAACAAAGTAGAAAGCCCCGATGTGGGGATGGGTTTTTCGCTCAATCCCTATCAGGGTTGTGAGCATGGCTGCGTGTATTGCTATGCCCGCAATTCCCACGAATACTGGGGTTATGACGCAGGGCTCGATTTTGAAAGCCGCATTCTGGTAAAACGCAATGCGGTACAGCTGCTCGAAGCCTATTTTATGCGAAAAAGCTACAAAGCTGCGCCCATCGTGCTTTCGGGAAATACAGACTGCTACCAGCCCGCCGAAAAGGAGTTCCAAATCACCCGTCGCCTGCTCGAGACGTTTTATAAATACCGCCATCCCGTGGGTATCATCACCAAAAACGCGCTTATACAGCGCGATCTTGATATCATCAGGGAGTTGGCCAAATGCAATTTGATTCAGGTGAATATGTCTATCACCTCGCTTGAAGAAAAGACCCGTCGCCTGCTCGAGCCGCGCACCGCCAGCATTAAAAAGCGTCTGGAGACGGTTAAAAAACTTTCGGAAGCCGGCGTGCCGGTTAATGTGATGACGGCACCCATCATACCGGGCATTAACAGTCACGAGGTATTGCCGCTTATCAAAGCCGCTGCAGATCACGGCGCCCGCTCGGTAGGCTATACCGTTGTGCGGCTTAATGGTGCCATTGCGGGGATTTTTGAAGACTGGCTGAAGACCGCAATGCCCGATAGGGCAGATAAGGTGCTCAACCAGATTGCCGCTTGCCACGAGGGCAATCTCAACGATTCGCAGTTTGGCCGCAGAATGCGCGGCAGCGGTGAGTTTGCCACCCAAATAAAAGCTCAGGTAGAACTGGGCCGCAAAAAGTATTTAAAGGGCCGCGGTATCGATCCGCTGGACTGCAGCCTGTTTGAAAAATATCGGCCAGGGCAGTTGTCGCTGTTTTAGCGGGTTTGTTGGCACAGTTTCTGCATTTTTAGAGGTGCTATGAGAAACTACCCGATTGCCTTATTGATGTTGCTTGCCGTGCTGCTCACCAGCGGTTGCAGCAAACTCACCCGTGTCACAGACGTGATCACTCAACCCACAGCCCGTGAGGTGTATGCGCGTAATTTTGATAACGATTCGCTGCCCTATCTCAACTGGAACCGGGCTTTTAGCAGGGCCTTGCAAGACAGTCTTGCGGTTGATCTGCCTTACGCCGAACAGGGAATTTTCAATACCCAAAGTCTGCCCGTTTACGCGTATAATCTCGAACTGGAGCTGGGTCGTAACTATCATTTTGAAGTGCTTACCGACACGCTAAATCCATTGGTTTTTATAGATCTCTACGAAAAAACTTCAGACAGCATTTCACCCTTTAAATTACTGGAACAAGCCGATTATGAAAGCAAATCTTTAAGCTTTTCGCCTAAAAAAGCCGGAAACTACAAACTGGTACTGCAACCACAGCTGGGAGCAAAGGGCGAATTTTCGATGCGGTTTAGCAGCAGTCCGGCCTATGCTTTTCCGGTGTCGGGCTTGTCGTCAAAAGCGGTACAAAGCTTTTGGGGAGCGGCCCGAGATGGCGGCAGGCGCAGTCACGAAGGCGTAGATATTTTTGCAGACCGCGGTACACCCGTGCTGGCCGGTGTAGACGGTTATGTAAGCAGTACCGGGAACCGCGGCCTGGGCGGTAAGCAGGTTTGGCTGCGCGATGGTCTGTTTGGAAGCAGTTTGTATTATGCGCACCTGGACAGTATTATTGCCAGAACGGGACAACGCGTAAAAATCGGTGATACGCTGGGTCTGGTAGGCAACAGCGGTAACGCGCGCACCACGCCCCCGCACCTGCATTTTGGAATTTACCGAAGGGGAAGCGGCGCGATCAACCCGTTTCCGTTTATTCAGGAAGCTCAGCTTCCCGAGGCTTCAAGTGATTCAGAAACACCCGTTCAGGTTGTTGTGAAAGCATCAAAAGCCAATTTACGATTGGGACCTTCGGCTAAAGCCGAAAAGGCAACCACACTAAGCAGACGTGATACCCTCACGGTTCAGGGGCGCACCACCGACTGGCTACATATCAAAACTTCCGAAAACCAACATGCTTTTATACATGAGAGTCTGGTGAAAAATCAATAGTGTTTTAAATACTTCTTATATGCAAGAGGTTACCTGTAGGTACTATGATTATCAATAAATTTTTAAATCAAGGGGTAAATTTTCTTCTTTAGTGATCTTTTTCTTCAGCATAGCAAGAAGTCCCCGTTAAAAATTTTTGAAGCCTTGGAGAAAATTTAGGGGACTTGTTGCGGTTTTGCCTGATAAGGCAAAAATGCCTAAGAAAAAGTGTCTTTTCTTTTGTTACTTTTCTTTGGACAAGCAAAGAAAAGTAAAGGACTAATTTTAGAAACTATATTTTACTTGGCACAACTGGTTACAGTGAATATAGTTTACCGTGTAATTAACAGTTTTTTGGGTGCTATGGCCTTAAAAGCTTGGTATTTTTAGGTGTTAAACAAAACACGCAAACGATGTCGATATTCGGAAAAGTAAAAAATACCATTGGCCTTCTAAAATCTATTGATTTAGATGCTTTGGCCAAACTCTCTCAAAAAGTAGATTTATCTCAGGTGATGAGCGCAGTGGGCAATCTAGACGATCGCCAGCTGAAAGGTCTGATGAAAATGTTGAATTCACAGGCTAAAAAAGGTCAGCATAAACTTCCGCCCATAGACGGGGATTTTTACAATTTGGCGCAAAAGTTAAGTCCGGAAGAGCGCGAGCTGCAGATGAAGATGCGCAATTTTATGGAAGATGAGGTAAAACCCATCGCAAACCGATATTGGAACCGAGCCGAATTTCCTCACGAAATCATACCCAAATTTGCCGAACTCAATATGGCAGGTATCGCCTACAAAGGCTACGGCTGTCCCAATCAGAGTTTCCTGATGGAAGGCATTCTGGCGATGGAGCTCGCCCGTGTAGATGTGTCTATCTCTACTTTTTTTGGCGTACACAGCGGCTTGGCCATGGGTTCGATTTACCTCTGCGGAAGCGAGGAGCAAAAAGAATATTGGTTGCCCAAAATGCAGAAATTTGAGAAAATAGGCGCTTTTGGTCTTACCGAACCCGAAGTAGGATCTGGAGCCGCAGGCGGACTGGGAACAACCTGTAAAAAAGACGGTGATGCCTGGGTACTTAACGGTCAGAAAAAATGGATTGGTAACGCGACCTTTTCAGATATAACCATCATCTGGGCGCGTGATTTGGATAGCGGTCAGGTAAAGGGCTTTATTGTGCGTAAAGAAAATCCCGGCTTTAAAGCCGAGAAAATGGAAGATAAAATGGCGTTGCGTACCGTGCAGAACGCCCTGATTACTTTAACTGATTGCCGCGTGCCCGAAAGCGATCGTTTGCAAAATGCAAATTCGTTTAAAGACACTGCAAAAGTATTGCAGATGACCCGTGCGAGTGTGGCGTGGCAGGCCGTGGGCTGTGCCCGTGGTGCTTATGAAGCAGCGCTGAAGTACACCAAAAAGCGGGAGCAATTTGGCCGTCCTATCGCCAGCTTCCAGCTGATCCAAAATCACCTGGTCGAGATGGTTTCCAACCTTACCGCAATGCAAACTTTGTGTTTCCGCCTTAGCGAAATGCAGGATGGCGGTTCGCTTACGGACGAGCACGCGTCTTTGGCCAAAGTATTCTGCTCAATGCGTACACGTGATGTGGTGAGCCGTGCCCGGGAGGTAATGGGCGGTAACGGTATTTTGCTTGAGTATGATGTGGCGCGTTTTGTGGCAGATGCCGAAGCGATTTACAGCTATGAGGGGACTAAAGAGATCAATTCGCTTATTGTAGGACGGGCGATTACAGGTTACAGTGCGTTTGTGAGTTAATTGCTCAGGATTGAGTAAATTGGCGCTTCAAAATAAACCTACAACCTATGAATATTAAAAAGTTTGTGTTGGCGTCTGCTGCGGCTCTTGCTTTAGTCAACTGCGGCACACCCCAAAAAACCGTGACACAACCCGAAACCTTTCAGCTTAAGACTTTTCAGGACTCTATTTCCTATGTAATGGGGATAAATAGCGGGGAGAATTTGCGTGATATCCCTGCGGGAATATTCGATTTTAAAGCTTTTGAAAAAGGTCTGAAAGAATCGTTTAAAGATTCTGTTGTTTATAAGCTTGATGAGGCCGCTTCGCGAAAGCTTTTTCAAACGCTTAATGATACCATGCAGAAGATTGAAAAAGCTAAGATCGAAGAACAAATAGCCGCAAATAAAGCTGAAGGCGCGGCATTTTTAGAAGAAAATGCGAAAAAACCAGGAGTGGTTACCACAGAAAGCGGTTTGCAGTATGAAGTCTTGCGTGAGGGAGATGGCGAAAAACCGGGGCCCGGTGATCGTGTGAAGGTGAATTACGAAGGAAAATTAATTGACGGAACCGTCTTTGACTCGTCTTACAAACGCGGCGAACCTCTGGTTTTTGGCGTAAGTCAGGTAATTAACGGCTGGACCGAAGGTTTGCAGTTGATGCCCACAGGCAGTAAATACCGTTTTTACATTCCGCAGAATTTAGCTTATGGCGAGCGCGGTGCAGGTAAGGATATCAAGCCTTATGCCACCCTGATTTTTGATGTGGAATTGCTTGAAGTTTTAAAATAAGCTAGATAGATTGCTGACTTTCATCAGGCAAATACATATTAACGGGCTCAGGATTTTTGTAAACCTTTAAATATCCCGTTATTTGCACACGAAAATTAAAAACCTAAAACAATGAAATTAAATAAAGTATTTTTCGCGCTTCCGGTTGTAGCACTTACACTGGTAAACTGCGATAATTCTAAAATGAGTTCTGGTGATGCAGAGCTTAAGACCTTTAAAGATTCTGTTTCGTATATGATTGGTGCCAACAGTGGTGCTCAGTTTAAGCAGGCATTGGGTGACAATCCTGATGAGTTGTTTGATCTGGAAATGTACGAAGCTGGTGTACGCAAAGGATTTACAGACAGTCTGGAGTTTTCGCCACAAACAATGCAAGCTTTGATGACCCGTTTCCAGGAAGAGCTTCGTGCCAAGCAGGAAGAAGCAGCAATGGCTAAAGCAGCTGAGGCTAAGCAAAAAGGAGCAGAATTCTTAAAAGAAAATGCGACTAAAGAAGGCGTTCAAACAACAGATAGCGGTCTTCAGTACATCGTGATTGAAGAAGGTACTGGTGATATGCCAACAGCTACAGATCAGGTTGAAGTAAAATATGAAGGAAGCCTTATCGACGGAACCGTTTTTGACGGAAATATGGGATCAGATCAGACAGCTACTTTTGGTGTAAGCCAGGTAATCAAAGGCTGGACTGAAGGTTTACAATTGATGAAGGAAGGAGCGAAATACAAGTTCTTTATCCCTTCTGATCTTGCTTACGGAGATCGTGGTTCAGGTCCTAAAATTGGTCCCGGTGAAACTTTGATTTTTGACGTGGAATTGATTGACGTTAAAGACGCTACACAGGAGTAAATTGAATTTAATTGTCATAGCCGTAGTTTCCGGAGCCCTTATTCTGGGTGCGGTCTGGGGTATTTATGGCAATCTTTCTAAACAAACAGAGGGCTTTCTCGTTGCACTTGCAGGAGGAGCCCTTATTGTTTCTGCCGTACTCGAACTCATCAATCCCGCGATTGAAAAAGCCCAAACTGGCATAGCCTTATCAATTGTTTTTGCAGGTGCTTTGGTCTTTACCGGCTTAGATTATGTCGTCAAGAAAAAATGGGGTTCAGATAGCGGGGGCGGCCTTCTTGCGGCCATTACTTTAGACGGAATTCCTGAAAATCTCGCTCTTGGCGTTGCACTGATTGGCGCAGATGCGCTTGCCGTGGCAGCACTTTCGGGCTCTATATTTTTATCAAATCTTCCCGAAGCTGCAGGTGGTGCCAAAGAAATGACTGAAAACGGGACTTCAAAAAAGAAGGTGCTGTTGCTCTGGTGCGTTACCGCATTGATCTTGTCTCTGGCGGCCTATCTGGGCAATCAATTACTCGCCGGTGTGGCTGAAGAAACCTTGGCATACATCCGGTGTTTTGCCGGAGGTGCGGTTGTGGCCTCACTCGCGATAGAAGTATTTCCCAAAGCATTTAAAAACGAGCAGTACTGGACCGGTCTTGCTGCTGCTCTGGGGCTTATTCTTGCTTTTTTCCTTAACAGCCTGGCGTGATGCTTGCGCTTTCGCGAAAGCCAAACAAATTCATTTTCAAAACGGACAAAATTCTAACTAAATTTTAGAATTATCCCGGTACTGCTTTCGCCCTTATCTGGTTAACTTTAATTCATAGTTTGAAATGAAATACATGCTATGGCGTATATAGATTATTATAAAGTGTTGGGCCTTGATAAAAGCGCCACGGAAGCCGAAATTAAAAAGGCGTACCGAAAGCTGGCCCGTAAATACCATCCCGATGTAAATCCCGGTGATTCCGAAGCTGAAGAAAAATTCAAGCAGCTTAACGAGGCAAACGAGGTTTTAAGCAATCCCGAAAACCGAAAGAAATACGATAAATACGGCAAAGACTGGCAACATGCAGAAGCCTATGAGCAGGCCGAAAGGCAACGCGGTCAGTACGCCAATGCCGGCGGTGGAAGCAGGGCGCAATACAGCGGGGGCTTTGACGAAGATGATTTTTCAGACTTTTTCAGTTCGATGTTTGGTGGTGCTGGAGGAGGCGGCTTCAGAGGCAGCGGGAGGCAGGCACAGTTTCGCGGGCAGGATTTTAACGCCACACTCGAGTTAGATTTGCGCGATGTGTATGAAAAACACAAGCGTACACTTACCGTAAATGGCAAGAACATTAGATTGACCATCCCGGCCGGGGTTGAAAACGGGCAGACCATTAAAATCAAGGGCTACGGCGGCGAGGGCGTGAATGGCGGTCCTAACGGGGACCTATACCTCGAATTCCGCATACGCAACAACACCGCTTTTAAACGCGACGGTGCTAATTTGTACAAGACGGTCAAACTCGACCTCTATACCGCTGTATTAGGCGGAGAATTGTTTGTTGACACCTTTGACGGCAGTGTAAAGCTCAAGATTGCTCCCGAGACGCCTTCCGGAAAGCAGGTAAAGCTCAAAGGCAAAGGCTTTCCCGTTTATAAGAAAGACGGGCAGTTTGGGGATTTATACATCACCTACGAGATCGAAATGCCCACCAATCTTTCGGCACAGGAAAAGAAATTATTTGAAGAACTGGCAAAACTCAGATCCTGATGAATACACCAGAATTTATACCCGTAGCGCATCTCAGCAAGCAGTACCGTATTGAAGAAACCTTTATCACCGAACTGCACGAGAAAGGCGTGCTTCAGCTTAAAATCGTTGAACAAACCTATTGCCTGCATTGCGACAGCATGCCGGTTTTTGAAAAAATTATGCGTATTCATGACGAGTTGCACATCAATATCGAAGGTATAGACGTTATTCTTAATCTTTTAGATAAAATTGACGACCTCAATCGCCGGCTTGTTAAAACCCAAAACCGCTTGCGACTTTACGAGTAATCACCTAACCACTTAAAAAATAGTATTTTGAAGCATCTGAAAATCGCACTCGACTGGACGGCAAATACCAATCATTTGGGCTTTTTTATTGCCCGTGAACTGGGCTATTACAAGGATAGAAATCTGGAAGTTAGTTTATTGACGCCGGCAGAAGATGATTATCAGGTAACCCCGGCGAAGAAAGTAGAGCTCGGTATTGCAGATGTGGCGCTTTGCCCGCTGGAAAGCATTATCAGTTACCAAACCAAGGAAAAACCCTTCAATCTTAAAGCTATTGCGGCCATTTATCAGGAAGATTTAAGCGCGATTGCTGTAAAAGAGGATTCCGGAATTAAGAGTCCGGCAGATTTAGACGGAAAGTCATACGCCTCATACGAAGCGCGTTACGAGGATAAAATCGTGGAGCAATTGATCAAAAATGACGGCGGGGAAGCCAATCTGGAAATTTCCTATCCCAAAAAACTCGGTATTTGGGAAACCCTGTTAAAAGATAAGGCAGATGCTACCTGGATTTTTCTCAACTGGGAAGCCTACCAGGCCGAAGCTCAGGGAGAAAAAATGCGCTATTTCAGATTGAAGGACTACAACATACCCTATTCCTACTCTCCGGTTGTTGCGGTAAATGGTAATACGGTTGAAGCGAATCGGGAAACCTATTCCGAATTTTTAAAGGCTACCAAAGCCGGATTTTTCTATGCGGAAGATCACCCACAGGAAGCCGCTGAAATCTTACGCAAATACATTCCTGAAACCGAAAAGGAACTCGATCTGGTCGCCAGTATAAATTACTCCGTAGCCTATTTGGGTGCCAAAGAAAATTGGGGACGTCTTGATCCGGTGTTGATAGGTCGGTTTGTAAAATGGCTTGATGACCATCAGCTGGAAACCGAAACCCTGAAGACGTATGACCTGATTTATAAGATCCTGGACTAAAGCTTAAGGCGCCGGATTTGGGATTGCTTTATGCACGGCTTCGATTTCTTCTAAAATCGCTTCCGAAAGCTGAACGTCAATACTGCCTATGTTTTCTTTAAGCTGCTCCATGCTCGTAGCACCAATAATGTTAGACATCATAAAATCCCGGTCGGTTACAAAAGCTAAAGCCATTTGTGTGAGGGATAGACCGTGCTTATCGGCAATTTCCTGATACTTTTGGGTTGCCTGTACCGCAAGGTCGTTTGAATACCTGCTGTACTGCGGAAAACGGTTTATGCGCGATGCTTCGGTATCTGTGCCTTTGATGTATTTTCCGCTCAGGGTACCAAAACCAAGTGGCGAATAGGCCAAATAACCCACCTCTTCCCGAAGCATAATTTCGGTCATTCCTATTTCGTCTTTGCGATTCAACAGGTTGTAGGGGTTTTGAGCGCTGATCATTTTAGGCTTGCCCTTACGTGCTTCTTCGAGATAGCGTGATAGTCCGTAAGGCGTTTCATTACTTACCCCGATGTGACGTATCAAACCTTGCTGAATAAAACTGTTCAAATCGTCCAGAATCTGGGCGAAATTATCTTCCCAGCGCTCTTCAGAATCGTGCGTGTAGCCCAGTTTTCCAAAGTAGTTGGTATTGCGCTCCGGCCAGTGCAGTTGATACAGGTCAATATAATCGGTTTGCAGGCGCTTCAGGCTTTTGTGAATGGCGTCTTTAAACTCGGCTTTGGTATAACCCCCGGTGCGAATGTGTTTTGACATTTCGGCCGGACCGGCAATTTTAGAAGCGATAACCAGATCGTCCCGTTTTTTGCGCTTATTCAGCCAGGTGCCGATGATGCGCTCGGTGCTTCCGTAGGTTTCTGCTTTTGCGGGAACGCTGTACAATTCGGCCGTATCAATAAAATTGATGCCCTGCTCCACCGCATAATCCAGTTGGGCATGACCTTCGGCCTCGGTATTCTGCTCACCCCAGGTCATCGTGCCCAGGCAAAGTTTAGAGATTTGGATATCCGTTCCGGGAAGTGTTGTATAGCGCATAAGGGTATTTTTGAGACGCGAAGGTATTGCAAAAAATAAAAAAGCCTTGAAGGGTTTCAAGGCTTAGGATAAGTTTAAGAGTGATACTAGTTTTCGTGCATTCTTTAGGAAGGTATGGGCTGAATTTGAATTTGTCCGCCAATAGCTTTCAGGACCTTGACAATGGTTGCGAATTGGGGTTTAGAACCTTCAGATAATGCTTTATACAGGCTTGGTCTACTCATTCCTGTTTCTTCTGCAATTTTAGTCATCCCTATTGCTTTTGCAACATTCCCAATAGCCTCAATAACATCTTCCTGATCTCCTTCCTCCAGAGCAGTATTCAGGTAAGCAGCAATAAGTTCTTTATTGTCCAGATAATCGGCAATTTCAAATTTTGAGGTTTTCATATTCAGAAATTTTGTTCTTTCCAGATTTGCTTAGCTTTTATAATATCTTCTTGTTGAGAAGATTTATCACCTCCAATTAATAGGATGATGATTTTATCCTCTTTTTTGTGGAAATAGATGCGATAACCTTTACCTGTATCGATACGCATTTCGCTAATACCATTTCCAACAGGTTTACAGTCTCCAAAATGACCATCACGCTGTAGTTTTTGAAGTCGAAATAGAATCTTAGCCTTGGCCTGCAAATCTTTAAGCTTGCGTAGCCATTTATTGAATTCAGTCGTTTTCTCCAAAAAGACCATTGCAAATGTATCTAGTCGGATACAAAATTACTTCTTTTTTTATTTAAAACTAAACCCGATAGTACGAATTTTCAGCAGATTACTTTTCTAAATATCATTCAACAATTTAGTCACTTCATCCAGTTTTGGAGTTAAGATGACCTCGATACGGCGGTTCTTGGCTTTGCCTTCGGCGTTATCGTTTGTCGCTACCGGTGCATATTCTCCACGACCGGCAGCAGTGAGGTTTTTAGGATCTATGCCCGAGTTCTGACTCAAAATCTCAACAATTGCGGTTGCACGTTTCGTAGACAAATCCCAGTTGTCTTTAATGGGGCCGTTGCCACCATAGGGCACATTATCGGTATGGCCTTCTATAAGCACTGCAATTTCCGGGTTTTGTGCCAAAACAGAACCCAATTGGTTCACGGCTTTGCGGCCATTGGCGCCCACAGTCCAGCTTCCGCTGTCAAACAACAGCTTGTTTTCTAACGAAACATATACTTTACCATCGCGCTGCTCAACGGTAAGACCGTTTCCTTCAAAGTCGATCAGGGCTTTTGAGATGGCATCTTTCAGCTGGCGCATTTTCGCATCTTTCGCAGCAATCATAGACTCGAGTTCTTCCACACGGCGGGAACGTTCGGTAAGATCGCGTTGTAGTTTTTCGAGACGGGTTTGCTCAGCAGCCAGTGCCGCCTGCTTTTCGTCAAGCTCAGCGATTAATTCGCGGTTTTTCTGTGAATTTTCGGCTATGCGTTTAGAACTGTTGGCTTCAAGAGCGTCATACGAATTCTGTAAATTTTCGAGATTGGCTTTGGTCGCTGCATAATCACGTTGTAGCGCGTCGCGCTCGGCGCGGGTACTGGCGAGTTCGTCTTCCAGATTTTGGGCCTCTTCTTCAAACTGCTTCCGCAGGCGTTCAGACTGGGCCAGATCGTGACTGAGTTCTTGATTATCCGATTTTAAATCGGCATAACGTGCTTCCAGGTCTTTATAGACTTTCGCAGAAACACAAGAGGTGAGTGTTGCGGCACTCAGGGCAATTAAGCAAAGCTTTTTGATCATAGTTAATGAGGTTGTTTAAACTAGCTAACGTTCGGTACCTGTTGATTATTGAAAGTGGCCAAAAAAATTAAAAGCTATGATCCAGCTCCAGAAGTGCCGGGCAGTGGTCACTGTGTTTGGCTTCGGGCAAAATCACCGCGCGTTTAATTTTAGCTTTTAAGGGTTCGCTTACCATATTGTAATCCAATCTCCAGCCTTTATTATTGGCACGGGCATTGGCGCGGTAACTCCACCAGCTGTATTGCTCAAGATCGGGATTGAGATGGCGGAAACTGTCTGTAAATCCGCTGTCGATAAATCCGCTGAGCCACTCGCGTTCCACCGGTAAAAAGCCACTTACATTTTTAAGACGCACGGGATCGTGAATGTCAATAGGCTCGTGGCAAATGTTGTAATCGCCACCGATGATGAGGTTAGGACGGGTTTTGCGAAGCTCTTTGGCATACTCGTGAAAATCTGCCATATAGCGCAGTTTAAACTCCAGGCGGTCATCGTTAGTCCCGCTGGGCAAGTACATACTCATAATGCTGAGGTCACCAAAATCGACCCTCAGGTTGCGACCCTCGCGATCCATATAATCGATGCCTGTGCCGTGAATGACGTTATCGGGTTCTTTTTTGCTGAAAACGGCCACCCCGCTGTACCCTTTTTTTTCGGCGCTAAACCAGTAATTGTGATAGCCGGTTTCTTCCAGAATTTCAGAATCCAATTGTTCGGGATGCGCTTTGGTTTCCTGAAGCAGCAAGACATCGGGATTAGCCGCTTTAAGCCAGTCTAATAAGCCTTTGCGCACTGCCGCACGAATTCCGTTTACGTTATAGGTGATTATTTTCATAGTGTATGTCCAGTTTGTGGCGAAGTTAGTGTTCCTGAGCTATAGATGAAAGTAGGAAGAGTAATATTCAGTGGGCGGTTTGCAGTAGCAGTTTGCAGTATAAATACGAAATATAAAATCGGAAATACAAAATCACTTGATCGTGATGATTCTGGATTAGACGAAACTTTCAAAAAACATCCCTCTAAATCTCCCTTCAAAGGGAGACTTTTACATTTTAGTTGATAATAAGCTCCCTTCTCCGGCGGGAGAAGGGTTGGAGATGAGGTGGTTTTTAGATGCCGGCAATAAAAATAATACTAACAATAAATCTTAGCTTTATGCCGTATGCGTAACCTTTTTACTGTAGTGGTTTTTTTGATGACGGCGGCGGCGTTTTCGCAGGAGTTGCGCTTTGCAGAAGACCGACTCAAAACATTGGTTGTACGCGATAGTGTGGTGCTCGATACGGTAAGCCTTAATCCGGTGCGGTTTGAGGTGCGCACAGCCGACGGAGCGATTTTGGATTCCACTTTGTACAGCATAAATTATCCCACAGCGGTTTTTAAGTTGAAAAGTCCTGCAAATCCGCCGGACAGTCTAACCTTCGATTACCGTGTGTTTCCTGATTTTATGACCCGGCGTTATTTTGCTTACGATGCTGATAAGATCGTGAACAGCAACGGCAATTTAAGCCGTGTGTACGCCTTGAAGCAGGAAACTTCCAAGCCGGAATTCACCCCTTTTGAAGGCCTTACCACCACGGGTAGTCTGGTGCGGGGTGTCACTTCGGGAAATAACCAAAACAGCACCTTTACCAGCGAACTTGACCTGCAAATCAGCGGTAAGCTGAGCGAAAAGGTGTCCCTGCGGGCCTCGCTTCAGGATGCCAATATTCCCCAGCAAAACGGGGGCTATTCGCAGCGCCTGGATGAATTTGACCAGATTTTTATTGAGCTCTACAGCGATACCTGGAACATCAGGGCGGGAGACATCAATCTGGCCAATACCACTTCGTATTTTGGGCGCTTCGCGAAAAAAGTTCAGGGGCTTTCGCTAAGCGGAATTCTGGAAGGGGAGCAGACTACTTCAGACTTTTTTGCCACTGGCGCTCTGGTGCGCGGGGTGTTTGCTCAAAGCCGGTTTACCGGGCAGGAAGGCAATCAGGGTCCGTATAAACTCACGGGTCCTAATGGCGAACTCTACGTGCTCATCGTCAGCGGGAGCGAGCGCGTCTACGTCAACGGCGTTTTGCTTGAGCGAGGCGAGACGGCAGATTATGTGATAGATTACAACGCCGGCGAACTGCGGTTTAATCCCACTTTTCCCATTACCAGCGAGATGCGCATCTCGGTCGAGTACCAGTACAGCGAGCAAAATTATACCCGAATCATTGGCTACGGCGGTGGCGGCCATCAATCTGAAAAACTCAGCCTGAGGGCTCACGTCTACACCGAAAGTGACCTTAAAAACCAGCCGCTGGTCCAAAATCTAAACCGGGAGCAGGTGGGTGTTTTGGAAGCCGCCGGTGATGATAGTTCGCTTATGACGGCGCCCAGTGCCAACCCGGACACGTATAACGAAAACAAGATTTTATACCGAAAAGAGCAGCGTGACGGTCGGGAAATTTTCGTTTTTTCAACCGACTCCGAAGCCGAATTGTTTAACGTGCGTTTTACGCAGGTGGGCCCCAATCAGGGCGATTACATCATCAGCAGCGAGGTGGCCATCACGCGCATTTACGAGTATGTGCCACCCGTAGACGGGATTCCGCAAGGTAATTTTGCGCCATTGGTGCGGCTTTTTGCACCCACGCAACTCCAAATGGCGGTGGTACAGGGCGATTATAAGCCTTCGGAAAAAACCAGCATCAGTTTTGAAGGTGCCGGAAGCCGTCAGGATTTAAACCTGTTTTCTGATCTGGACGATGCCAATAACGAGGGTTTTGCGGGGCGCATTCAGGCGCGACAACGCGTGTACGGCAATCCCGAAAAACAGGTGCTTGAGGCCTTTGCCAATCTCGATTACATTCAGAATGATTTTAGAAATATCGAGCGTACCTACGCGATTGAGTTTAGCCGCGACTGGAATGTGCCTTTACGACCTCAGGGCGATCAGACGCTTATTTCTTCGGGGCTTCAGTTTGCTGATAGCGCTTTGGGTTTTGTAGACTATCGTTTTGAGCAGTTGCGCTTCGCGGAAAATTACCGGGGAAGCCGCAATAGTGTCGTGGGAAGCCTTCGGCACAACAAACTACAGACCTACTTCAACGGAAGCTACCTCAAAACTGAAGCAGATACCGCCACCACTTCCTTTTTTCGCCTGAATACGAATGCGGTATATGGCTTTCAGAAAAACTGGCTTGGTGCAAAATACAGAACCGAAAATAACGAGAGTAGTAATCCCATAACCGGCAGGCTAGATCCTTTAAGTCAGCGTTTTCAAATGCTGGAAGGTTTTGTGGGACGTGGCGACAGTACCGCGGTTTTTGTAGAAGTGGGCTACCGCTATCGCGTGAACGACAGTTTGAGGGGAAACAGTCTGGAGCGCGTAAATCACAGCAACACCTGGTTTTTAAAATCCCAATTGATTAAAAACGAAAAAACAGCATTGGGACTTTTTGTCAATTACCGCGAACTGCAATTTGAAAATCGGGCTTCAGCGACCGAGCGTTCGTTGAATTCGCGTTTGCTTTTTGACCAAAAACTGGCTAAAAACCTGATCAGGCTCAACACGCTTTTTGAGACTGCGAGCGGCACACTACCGCAACAGGAATTTACGTATGTGAAAGTTGATGAAGGCCAGGGGGTGTACACGTGGATCGACTACAATAACGACGGTATTCAGCAGTTGCAGGAATTTGAAGTGGCGCAGTTTAGCGATCAGGCGGATTTTATACGGATTCTGCTACCCAACCGTGTTTTTGTAAAAACCCATCAAAACCGACTCAGCCAGATCGTGACGCTCAATTTTTCGCAATGGTCTGGGAAAACCGGGTTTCAAAAAGTGCTTTCCCATTTTTACAACCAGACCAGTTACCTGATTGACCGTAAAGTGCTTCGGGGCGGCAGCGCCTTTGACCTCAATCCGTTTAAGGATGCCAATACGCTGGGGCTTAATCTCAACTTGCGCAACACCTTGTTTTTTAATCGCGGAAAACAGCGGTACACGACCAGTTACACCTATCTGGCTAACACGACCCGAAACCTTATTGCTTTAGGCCTGCAAACCAATGAACTTAAGAGCCATCAGCTAAATTTTTTACACAAAGTGAAAGAACAGTACGTGTTGAATTTTAATACGGAAATCGGGACCAACAGCAGTAATTCTGAAAATTTTGAGCAGCGCAATTACAGGCTGAATACGTTTAGCTTCAATCCTGAAATTTCTTACTTGTTCAGCGACAATTCGAGGGTTTCGGCATTTTATAATTTTGTGGAAAAAGCCAATCAAACCGAAGGTTTTGAAAATCTGAATCAGCAGAATTTCGGTTTTACGGGGAGCTTCAGCAATGCCGATAAATTTTCGCTGAATGCCGGTGTGAAGTATATTAAAAACAGCTTTGAAGGTTCAGCGTTTTCGCCTGTGGCTTATCAAATGCTTGAAGGTTTACAACCCGGCACCAACTTTACCTGGAATGTTTTGGCACAAAAGCGCATTACCCAATTTCTCGATTTGAATCTATCGTATCAGGGCCGCAGCAGCGAAAACACCCGCACCATTCACACCGGAAGCGTGCAGCTTCGGGCGTTCTTCTAGATTAACGCACAATAATTTTCTTAGACTGACCGCCGTCCCTATTCCCCAGACGTACAATGTAAATACCGCTGGAGGCGTAAGACATATCCAAGTCGTATTTGTAGCTGCCGTACTCGTTTTCAATCCAGTTGTTTGCGAGTTTTTGGCCTAAAAGATTGTACACCGTTACCGCCATTTTTTCTGTAGTTTGATCAGTGCTCAATGAAATCTGAAACTGATCGCGTTCGGTTTCAATAATCACCAGTTCGCTATCGGGGAATATATTTTCTTCCACCGAAAGACTGTTGAAAATGCGCACGCTATAATCGTTGGTACGGCCGTATTGCATGGTTCCGCATGGATCCTGAGCATCACCGCTAAAGGCGCTGTCAAGGCCGCGTATCCGCATACGATAGGTGTCGAGATTTACTCCTGCCGGAAGTGTCAGGGTAAAATCGGTATCAGTGGCTGCATTGGCAATCAGACCATTTGAAACCCTTTCAGAGGCTTCAAAACCGCCATTTTTGTTTAAATCAATAAAAATAGCATAAGCAGTACCGTCAAATCCTGCCTGTAAAGTCCCGGTGTAGGGATTGTTCTGTATATCCAGATTAAAAACGGTATCAAGATCTGCATCAAACCCATCAGATGAACAGGCCGTCGTTATACTGGTGCCTTCGAGATTGATCTGGGTAATTCCATCTCCAAACGAGGAGCAGTCTGAGAAGGGTGTGCAATAGGCATTTACCACATCAACGGTGATCATATCATTGGTTTGATTTTTATCATCAGGCAAATCGGTACCTGCTGTGATGGTATAGGTCCCAAGTTCTGAGAAATCTTCGGTAGCGGTAAAGGTGTATGTGGCGGTTCCCTGAGCGGGTACGGTTCCGGTATAGGTTTCAGTTACCTGATTACCCGAATTGATACTGTAAAACACCGGAAAATTACTTTGAGCTTCAACACCAAAGTTGGTGATCGTTACAGTCACAGGCACCGAAGAACCCAGACCGGAGCCCGACTGCGGATTGTCTATAGACGTTATACCCACATCCTCGCGCCATAAATTCTGTACGTTTACAGTAAGGGCGTCGTTTGAGGTGTCCTGATCGTTGCTAAGACCCGTTGTAACTGTAATTGAGTAGATCTGGCCGGTTGTAGAAAGATTTGCGGTTTGCGAAAAGCTAAAATCCGCTGTTTCGTTAAAGGCCAGTGAACCGGTAAAGGTTTCGGTCACGGTTGCCCCACCATCTACGCTGTAACTAACCGGAAAGCTGGTTTGTGTTGCAGTCCCCGCGTTTCGAAGGGTAACCGTGATGGTTTCGGTAGTAGTTAAATCACCATCTTGCGGATTTACAAGCGCTATCGTTTGTACGTCATTAGTGAGGTCTGGCGCGAGTTTAAAAACACCCACCACATCTTTACGCTGTGGCCTGAAATATTCGGATATATACCAAAAGGTTCTGCCATCTGCAGGATCTGTAGTAAGATGCGTATAATCTGCATAGCGAGGGCTAAAGCTGAAACCGGTGCTGGTAGCTAAAACCGTTTCAGGTACAGACATGACTCCTAAAGGATCGTTGGCATAACGCCCGGTAAAATTGATGGTTACCGGTAAATCTTCACTTACCGTAGAATACCCCATGCCAATACTTCCATCGGCATCAAAACTCATACTTGCGCCAAAGGCATTATAGCCTGTAGGCGAAACATAGGTTCCTTCCTGATAAATTTCCCAGGGTTGACCGTCTGCCGTCTGCCGTAATTCATACCAGCGTATGCCGGCCTTTTTACCACCTGCAGGAGCGACATTGACTACAAAATTGAAGATAGCCGAGTTGTAGCCGGCAAATTTGCGGTACTGTGCCTGTTGCATCACAGTGCCCTGCATCGCATCTATATTATCACCTGCGGGTTGAGGTAGGTTTGAAAAGTCTCCACCGTCAAACACGCTGTTAAAATCTGCTGTTGTAATGATTGCAGGCTGGGAAATACTGGAATTTGCAGGATTTACCCAGTCTACCGAAAGAGACCAGAGTTTAAGATGATCGTCATTAACGTTTCTCCACGCATCATCCTGAAAAAATACCACCGTTGCCGGCCCACTTGCAGGTAAATTACCATCTGCAACACTCAAAAATTGCGGACTAAAAAAACCGTTAGTGCGCAAGGTAGGCAGTGGAAATCCCTGAAAGCCTACATCGGTCTGCCCGGTAAGCATTTTAGAACGTTCCATCACAAAAACCGCGTCGCTGGGATTGGTCTGCCCGCCGGTAATATTAATGTTTGAGGTAATGTAGTATCCATCGTGCCAGATACCGTATTTGGGATAATCTGGGAACGTGCTGGTTTCAAAACCCATGGTATACACGTACCAGCCGTCATTTACAGGGTCTGAACCCTGACAAATGGCTATATTAAACCCGTTTTCGAAGCCATCTTCTTCATTCTCTTCTTCAAATTCGGTTATAACAAAACGATCTGCAGCCGCATCATACAGAATGATAGGATCACCTGCGGTGTTGCCGTCAAAGAGTGTTCCCAGTGAGGCTTCGTCAACCAAAAGATTGCCCTGTTTGTCATAAATTTTAAAACCGGAATTCCAGCCGGCGATATAATGATTGGGGCCGGCCGCACCCGTAGGATCTGATGGAGTAAAAGTTGCCGTATTGGCCTCAAAAACCCGAATAGGCTCGGGCTCGTAGGTTTTTTGAGTGCCTTTCGATTTTGTGGTTTGAGCCTGAACCAAAGGATCTCCGTCTTTGGGCAGACCTTTGCCGGGAACCACCTGATTGGCACTGCGACGTTTGGGGTTTATTTCTTCAACTTCCGAAAGTTTTTCGGCTTTAATGAAGGTTCCGTTTCTAATCTGAGAGGCCAGCGAGGGTACTTCCCGCACAAATTCCATTTTTCCTACAGTGGAGGGAGCGAGCTTTTCCTGTGCAAAAGTTTGTGATTTAAAAGAGAGTAACAGACTTAAAACCAGAATGGAATACGCTCTGATTTTAAAAACCTTGTTTATAGAAGTACATGACATCAGATTCAAATTAGGGTTTTTAAATGTACGATTTATTACACATTATGGATTAAAAAAAGCTCCGTAGAGGAGCTTTTTAGAATTCAATTTATGTGTGTTACTAGTCTTTATACCAGTGTTTAAAGTCTACTTTTTGGTGTAAAATGCCTGCAAGTTCAGCGATTTTTACACGCTTTTGCTCCATCGTATCGCGGTCGCGAATGGTTACCGTATCGTCTTCGAGCGTGTCGTGATCTACCGTGATACAGAATGGGGTTCCGGCAGCATCCTGACGGCGGTAGCGGCGTCCCACAGCGTCTTTTTCGTCATAAACCACGTTGAAATCCCACTTCAGCTCATTAATGATGCGCTCTGCAACTTCAGGCAGACCGTCTTTTTTAACCAAAGGTAAAATCGCTGCCTTAACGGGTGCAAGTATCGCCGGAAGCTTAAGCACGGTTCGGGTTGAGCCGTTTTCGAGCTCTTCCTCTTCCAAAGCTTTAGAAAACACAGCCAGGAACATACGATCAAGACCTATAGAGGTTTCTACCACATAAGGCACGTAGCTTTCGTTCAATTCAGGATCGAAAAACTGCAGTTTTTTACCGGAAAACTTTTCGTGAGCCTTAAGGTCAAAGTCGGTGCGGCTGTGAATACCTTCAAGCTCTTTAAACCCAAACGGGAAGTTGAACTCAATATCTGCCGCGGCATTGGCATAGTGTGCCAGTTTCTCGTGATCGTGGAAACGGTAATTTTCTTCACCCAAGCCCAGAGACAGGTGCCATTTGAGGCGGGTTTCCTTCCAGTGCTCGTACCATTGAAGCTCTTCGCCGGGACGAACAAAAAATTGCATTTCCATCTGCTCAAACTCCCGCATTCTAAAGATAAACTGGCGGGCGACGATTTCGTTTCTAAAGGCCTTTCCGGTTTGCGCGATACCAAAAGGAATTTTCATCCTTCCGGTTTTTTGAACGTTCAGGAAATTCACGAAAATCCCCTGAGCGGTTTCCGGTCTCAGATATAAATCTGTTGCCGTATCTGCCGAAGCGCCCAGTTTTGTACCAAACATAAGGTTAAACTGGCGTACATCGGTCCAGTTTTTTGAGCCGGTATCAGGATCTGCGATTTCGAGTTCTTCAATCAGCGCTTTTACATCGGCCAGATCTTCAGCTTCCAGCGAGCGGGCCATACGCTTAAGTACACGGTCCTGCTCCTCGCGATAGCGAATCACCCGGGCGTTTGTGGTTACAAATTCTTCTTCGTTGAATTTATCACCAAAACGTTTTTTGGCCTTATCGATTTCCTTCTGGGCTTTTTGGTTCAGCTTTTCGGCATAATCTTCAATAAGGACATCGGCGCGGTAACGCTTTTTAGAATCTTTATTGTCAATAAGCGGATCGTTAAAAGCATCTACGTGTCCTGAAGCCTTCCACGTTGTGGGATGCATAAAGATGGAAGCATCAATGCCTACGATGTTTTCGTGCATTTGCACCATACTTTTCCACCAGTACTCGCGTATATTTTTCTTGAGTTCGGCCCCGTTCTGACCGTAGTCGTAAACGGCGCTAAGGCCTTCGTATATTTCGCTACTGCCAAAAATGTAGCCGTATTCTTTTGCGTGTGATAATACTTTTTTAAAGTGATCTTCCTGTGCCATCTGCGTTGAATTCTCGGTTTGCTGTTTAAAACGGCTTCTGCTGGTCTAAAAGGTGCAGAAACAAGGGCGTAAAAATAAAAAAATAAGCGTCAACGATGCCGATATGACGGGATTTGTTGAGAAAATACGAAATACGAAATACGAAATACGAAATACGAAATACGAAATACGAAATACTTTAATTAAGAACAGAGAACAGAGAACAGAGAACAGAGAACAGAGAACAGAGAACTGACGGGTGAGAAGTAAGAGGTAAGTGGTAAAAGGTGAAAAGTAGGAGAAAACAATTTAATTTTTTATAGTTTAAGAAAACAGAAAACAGAAAACAGAAAACAGAAAACAGAAAACAGAAAACAGAAAACGGAAAACGAAAACCCGAAACTACTCCAGTTCCAGCACGCTGTTGCTTAGTAAACGGTCATTTTCAAACAGGTTGATGCGGTAAATGCCCGGTAAAAATTCTTCACGCGCAGGATTTATATACACGCAGGAGTTGATTTCCTGATTTGCATAATTGATTTCCTGATAGGCGCTGTAGATGAGGATGTTTTCACCAAATTCAAGCGAGACATGCTCGCCAATCACATTATTGCGCGGGTCAATCACCTGAATGTAAAAGTCGTGAGCACCGGGTTTAGCCAGCGCATTGGCATTTACGGTATAACAGATTTCCATTTTATCTATTCGAGAGACGCGGTCGTTAGGCACAGTCTTACCGCTGCGACGCATGATTACACCTTCGGCCTTAAACTTACTTACGCTGAGTTGGGCGCCTTTAGCCAAATCATCCTGAAGTGCCCGATTTTGTTGTTCGAGTGAGTCGCGTTGCACCACCGTTTGATCAAAAGCTGCTTCCACATCTGATTTTTGTGAGGCGAGCAGCGCATTTTCACGCATCAGGCTGTCTGTCTTTTTGCGAAGCGCGTCACGTTCCTGTCTTAAAATGCTGAGTTCGCGGCGGTAGTTTTGAAGGGTAGCCTGTGAACTTTCGGCACTTTCGAGGCGCAGCAGCAAATTTTGAATGCGGTTACGGGCTTCCTGAAGTTCTGAGGTTAAAACCTGGTTGGTCTCCAGCTCAGTGTTGTAATTGATGAGCAAATCGTTGAGTTCGTCCCGTAAAATGGCTTTTTCCTCAGAAAGGGCAGTCTTGTTTGCGGTGAGTTCGTTATAAAATTTATAGGTATAAGCTCCTAAACCTAGAAGCAGCAAAAAGAGAATGCCGATAAGAATCTTTAAAGCGTTGGTATTGCGAGTGGTACTCATTAAGCCTATTTTGATATCTTAGTGCGAAAGTTATAATTTTTAATCAAAAGCGCAGTGCGGTCTTTGCTTAAACTCTTTTTTCCGGACCAGTGTCAGGCCTGTGATGCGCTCTTGAGCCGTGGTGAACATCTTCTTTGCACCGACTGTCGACACAACCTGCCTGTAAATCTTTTGCACCATACAACGTATAATCCCATTAAAAAAGTATTGTACGGCCGGGTAAGTTTAGAACTGGCCACAAGTTTGTTTTATTTCGACAAGAAAAGTAGGGTGCAGCAGCTTATACACAACCTTAAATACCGCAATCAGGAACAGATCAGTGCGTTTTTAGGCGACTGGCTGGGAGCCGAACTGGCGCAGGTGGAGGCTTATCAAAACATCGATGTTGTGGTGCCCGTGCCTTTGCACGTCAACCGGTTAAAAGAACGCGGTTACAATCAGGTTGCGGGTTTTGGGCAGCGCATCGCGAAAGCCTTACAGGTTGACTATAACGACCGGGCTTTGTACCGAAAGAAAGCTACTAAAACGCAGGTTTTTTCAAATCGGGGAGGACGAAGTACCGAAGTGATTGACTCTTTTGGGATTACCGAAGATCAAAGCCTTAAAAACAAACACATCCTTCTGGTAGACGATCTGATCACAACAGGCGGTACGCTCGAAGGATGTGCGCTCGCTTTAAACAGGATTGAAGGAATCAAAATCAGTGTAGCGGTTATGGCAATAGCCAACTGATTAAGGCGTTTTAGCCTTAGCGTTTCCATTAAATTAATTGCTATTTTTGCCGCTATGTTTAGAAAAGGCCTACACGTACTTACCGCACTCGTTTTGCTGCTTCTGGTTGTGCAATGTGCAAAAAAAGGAACGCCTACCGGTGGACCCAAAGATGAAACCCCTCCGGTTCTTGTGCGTGCAGAACCGCCTAATTACACGACCAATTTCAACAGTAAGGAGATACGCATCTACTTTGATGAGTATATAAAGCTAAAAGATCTCAGCAAAAACCTCATCGTCTCGCCACCTATGAAAACCCCGGCAACTATTACTCCAATGGGTGGGGCTTCAAAATACATAGACATTGAGATTATGGATACGCTGTTGCCCAATACCACTTACGTGTTCAATTTTGGCGAAAGCGTGGTCGATAACAATGAGGGCAATCCGTTTTCGTTTTTTAAATACGTGTTTTCAACCGGCGATTATATTGATTCGTTGACCGTTACCGGGGTGATACGCGATGCCCTGCTTAACAAGCCCGATAATTACGTTACGGTGATGCTTTACGAGGCAGATTCAACCTATACCGACTCCTTGATTTATAAGGAAGTACCGCGTTATGTGACCAATACACTAGACAGCAGCGTGGTTTTTGAGCTGACCAATATCAAGGCAGGTCGCTATAAACTGGCCGCTTTAAAAGATGAGGCCAGCAATTATACCTTTCAGCCCGATAAGGACAAAGTCGCTTTTTACGATGGGTTTATCGACGTGCCTACAGATTCGGTTTATGTTTTGCGATTGTTTAATGAAGAATTACCGGCTGAAGCAGGCCGGCCCAAACAGGCTTCGGCACAACGGGTGGCGATCCCGTATATCGGAAATCCTGATAGTATAGGGGTGAACTTAATCAGTCAAAAGCCGGAAGGTTTTGAGCGTTTTATCAGCAATGTGAGCACGCAAGATTCGCTGCAGTACTGGTATAAACCCCAGGCAGAGACCGATTCGCTTATCTTTCAGTTTAAGACTCAAATACTCGATACCGGTTACGTGCGCCTGCGTCGCGGTCTGAAGATGGACTCTCTGCAGGTACAGCAGGCCACGAGTACACTTATTCTGGAAGAGCCGCTTCGGTTTAATTCTACCGTACCCTTAATGGCTGTTGATACGTCTAAAATCAGTATTCGTAAGAAGGATTCGACTTTTATTGAAAATTTCAAAATCCGGTTGCTGCCCGAAACACTTCAAATGCAGCTCGACTTTAAAACGGCTGAGCTGGAGAATTATGAAATTATGATGTTGCCCGAGGCACTTACTGATTTCTACGGAACAAAAACAGACACGCTGCGGTTTAGGGTGAATACCAAAGAATATGCAGATTACGGCGACTTTAGCCTGACATTACAAAATGCCGCCCCGGTACAGCACATTGTGCAACTGGTGACCGAAAAAGGGGAGGTGAAGCGCGAAATTATAGCTAAAGAAGGAACGACAGTTTTTGAGTTCGACCGTCTGGAACCCGGTAAATACTACGCCCGAATCATTGTAGATCTCAATAAAAACGGTCGCTTTGATAGCGGTAATTATTTAGAACAACTGCAGCCCGAAGAAGTAATTTACTATCCTGATCTGCTCGATATCCGATCTAACTTTTCTCAAAACGAAACCTTTTTCCTGACTCCGGAATAGCTTAAAGTTTGATACTGAAATGGTCCCGATCTGCCAAGAAATTGAGTTGGTTGCGGGTTTCTTCTAAATGCGCTTTAGATAATGTGGCGTAGATGGTTTGCTCTTTAGCTTCCGCGAAAGCTAAAGTGTCCCCGAGGCTGTCGTAGACACCGCTGTACCCGTTATACTCGTAGCCGTTGCCGTCTAGTCCCACACGATTTACGCCAATGCAATAGCTCATATTTTCAATGGCGCGTGCCTTAAGCAGCGTGTCCCAGGCAAAAATGCGTTTTTTGGGCCAGTTGGCCACATAGATAAGCGCGTCGTAATCTTCCA
Organism: Leeuwenhoekiella nanhaiensis; assembly: GCF_002744755.1. Taxonomy (GTDB): domain Bacteria; phylum Bacteroidota; class Bacteroidia; order Flavobacteriales; family Flavobacteriaceae; genus Leeuwenhoekiella; species Leeuwenhoekiella nanhaiensis. The sequence goes on from NZ_KZ319287.1 coordinate 241,711, forward strand.
GATTGCGGGCAAACGCCGGAAAACGCAGGTCGTAGCAAATTTGTAAGAGCAACTTCCAGCCTTTGTAGTTGACGATGACTTTCTCATTACCGCGATTATAAACCTTATGTTCCCCGGCAAGGGTAAAGGTATGTCGCTTGTCATAGGAGGTTACCGCTCCCTCGGGGGTGACGAAGTAGAACCGGTTATAATAGTTGCCATCCTCTTCAATCATCAAACTACCTGCAAGGGCAGCTCCGGTTGCTGAAGCTTTGGTTTTCATCCAACTCAGCATTTCGCCGTTGTCAGCACGACCCTGCGGACTCATACTAAAGCCGGTGGCAAACATTTCAGGAAGGACAATAAGATCGAGTTCCTGATTGAGTTCGCTGATTTTCTGGTCAAAATAGGCACGGTTTTCAGCAGGGTTTTCCCAGGCAAGATGGGCTTGTATGGCGGCGATGTGGAGGGTGTTGCTCATAGCGTAAAGATAATTTTTTGCAAGTTATGTTTTAGGGGATCAGATTATATTGACTTAATTTGATTAGGAGAAAATATAATCAAACACAAATTGATCCAGTCAAGTAAACGGTCTAAACTTATCTACTCTAGCAGTATCCTGCTGTTGATCAATGCTTTTTTTATGTATAAGTACCTGCCAAGATATTTAAGCGACTGGCAGAGTTTTTTAGTTGCACTGGTTTATAGTCTTTTGGTACTGACCCTTGTTTTTAAGGCAGGAAATTATTTAAAAAAGTATCCTTTCCTTACCAGGGCCTCCTTCTGGATTCTGGGGTTGGGATTTTTTGGTATTAGCCTTATTATAAATCTAAATATTGACGGGCAAAATCTAAATATCGATCGCTGGTCTGCGCTCGAGGCTGGAATCAAGGCAATTCTTGAGGGTAGCTACCCGTACAGCGCTGTTGATCATCTTGGTGGCTACACCTCAAATTTACCTGGTCTTTTTATAGTGGGGATGCCTTTTTACTTCTTGGGTGATGTAGGCTATTTACAAAGCTTCACTTTCCTTCTTACCCTGATATTGATTTTTAAAAAAATAGCATCGGCTGAAGTACGTCTTATCGCGCTGCTGCTGCTCATCTGTTCGTTTTGGTATGTGTATGAAGTGGTGGTAAAAAGCGATTTGATAAGCAATACGCTGCTGCTCATTTTCTTAAGCGGCTGGCAATTTCAATCCCGATTTAAGGATTTGGGTTTTGTGACTGGTTTGCTGGTTGCACTGGTGCTTTCAACACGTCTGGTTTATACAATCCCACTGATTTTATATGTTTTTAAACCGTTTTTAGCACAGGGTATAAATCAAAAAGCACGTTTTTGCTTTGGTGTTGGGGTAGGTTTGATCCTTTTAGGAATCTTAGCTTTTATTCATACACCTTCCTGGGAAGTGTTTTTAGAATACAATCCGTTCGCTTTACAAAACAGACAATTACCCTTTGTTTTAAGTGTATTGCTAGTGCTTATAGCCTTTCCGGTGGCCTTCAGAATAGAGCGTTTTGAGCAGTTTGTGCGGGCTTCTGCCGTACTGTGCGCTCTTTCCGTGACTCTTTCTTTGCTGGGTTACTTAATCCAATTTGGATTTACACAAACAATTGACCAGTCAATATTTGATCTTACCTACTTCAATATATTCACTCCTTTTGTGTGGTTGTACCTTGTTTTGCAATTAGATCATTATCAAAAAATAAAAGCAACAAAAAACCCTGCTTAATTTAAGCAGGGTTGGAAAATCTTAAATATACTTCTATATATCTTAGTCGTGTAGAACGCGAACTTGCGCAGCTACCATACCTTTTCTTCCTTCTTCTTCGATGTACTCAACCTGATCACCTTCTTCTAGCACTTCACCGTTAAGTCCGGTGGCGTGTACAAAGATGTCTTTGCCTGTGTCATCGTTAGTAATGAATCCGTAACCTTTTGATTCATTGAAAAATTTAACTGTACCTTTCATTATAAAATTGTAAAAATTAATATTGCCACAAAGCTACGTGTTTATAGAGTACGAAGGTTACTTAAATGTAAATTTATTTTTAAAAGTTGCTGATTTTCAGAATTTTTGAGTTTAAAAAGCCTCTGAAATCGAATTGAGCCTCATTGTCAGGTAATTATTTAGGATTCAGGATCCTTAGTTTTCTTTTTTGAGGATTTACCACGTTCCTGCTGCTGCTGATATTCTTTCATTTTCATGATGTTTTCCTCGTCAAGCATATAATCTTTGACTTTACGGTCTTTCCAACGGTGGTATAGAAACATAGGCATCAGGATAAAAGCCACGGCCAGAATGGTGAGCCCTAAAAAGCGATCTCCGGTCAGCGTATCTGCCGTAAAATACCGCAGGTAAAAGCCGTAGCCCAGCGTGAGGCAGAGTATGCAAAACAGGATGATGATGAGATTGCGCATTTTTTAATTCAAGGTTTAAAGTCTGAAATTCAAAGTGCAAAGTTCAGCGTTTTTTGATAGTTCAACGAATTCAATAACCAATAACTTGTATCGATTCTGGTTTTAAAGCTTCAGATTCAAAATTGAGGTGATTTTAAATAACTCAATAACCCAATAACTTTTGAATAAATCATTCTGCATTCCTCATTCTGAATTAAAAAAACTATTTCCTCGAAAAACTCACCAGCATACGACGGTAAGCAGTTAACAATTTAGATTTTGAGATAAAGCCATGGTACTTTCCGTTTTTAATCACGGGTAAATTCCACGCGCCGCTTTCCTGAAATTTTCGCATAACAGCCTTGGCCGAATCAGACTCCAGATAAATATATTCGGGTGCGGCGTGCATCAGACTGCGTACTTCGGTGGTATCGTAAAGCGCGCTGTCAAACATAATTTCGCGTATATCATCAAGCGTAATCACACCTACGAGTTCATCATCTTCATTGACTACCGGAAACAGGTTACGCGCTGATTTGGCCACCGCGTTTTTAACCATTTCGCCCAAAGTCATTTCGGGACGCACGCGAATAAAATTCGACTCGATCACGCTTTCCACATTAAGCAGGGTAAGCACGGCCTGATCTTTATCGTGGGTGATGAGTTCGCCTTTAAGACCCAGCTCCATCCCATAAACCGAATGCGGCAGGAAGTATTTATTTATTCCGTAAGCCAATGCGGCGGTGGTCATAAGCGGAATAAACAGACCATAGCCGCCGGTAATTTCGGCAATGAGGAAGATCGCGGTAAGCGGGGCGTGAAGCACCCCGGCCATAAGTCCGGTCATTCCCACCAGGGTAAAGTTACTTTCAGATACCTGAATGCCCGCTATGCCCAAATTGTTGACGACTTTAGCAAGGCAATTGCCCATTACGCTACCCATAAAAAGTACCGGAGCGAAAATCCCACCGATACCGCCACCGGCAAAGGTAATGGCAGCGGCAATCACTTTAAAAAAGACAAGACCCGCGAGTAAGCCAATCACTACCCAGATGTTGTCGAGATAATCATTAAAAAAAGTAGAACCCAGTGCCGGCACGGCTTTGCCTTCAAGCAACTGGTTGATCATATCAAATCCTTCTCCGTACAGCGGTGGAATAAAATAAAGCAATACACCCAGGCTTCCCCCGGCAATGATAAGCCTTAAGGTCACCGACTGCCAGCGGGCATAGAATTTTTGTGTTTGAAAATACGCTTTGCTGAAATACACCGAAACCAAACCGGCCACGATGCCTAGAATGATGTAGTATGGAAAGTCTTCAATACTGAAAGCATCTTTTAGTGTAAAAGGCAAAATCGTGTCAGAACCAAAAAAGAAATAGGAAGTCAATATCGCCGAAAGTGAGGCCAGCAAAAGCGGCATCAGCGATAATAAGGTCAGGTCAAGGCTAAAAACTTCCACAGCAAAAATAATGGCGGCAATGGGAGCTTTAAAGATGCAGGACATCGCGCCGGCAGCGGCACAACCTAAAAGAAGCGTACGATGCGCCTGATCCATATGAAAAATACGGGAGAGGTATGAACTCATCCCGGCACCGGTAACCACTGTGGGACTCTCCAAACCTACCGAACCTCCAAAACCTACCGTTATAGGTGCGGTTATGAGCGAGGCATAAGCCTGATAATTGCGTAACAGTCCCTTGCGTTTAGAAATTGCGCGCAAGGTTGCGGGCACCCCGTGGCTCATAGGGTTGCGTATCACAAATTTTACAATGAGTACCGTTATGGCGAGACCAATAATGGGAAACAGAAAATAAAAACCGTAACGGTAATTTTCAACAAGGCCTCCTTCGAGCAGGTTTTGAATGACGTGCGTGATGTTTTTGATCAAGACAGCACCCAGACCGGCGAGCAGACCCGTCATAGCACTTAAAAGATAGACAAAAGTAGTCTTTGAAATATGCTTGTAACGCCAGGCGTGAAAGCGGTGAAGAAGCGGTTTTTTACCGGGCATGGTGGTTCTTTTTAAAGCTTCAAAAGTAACGGCTCAACTCGATACGCAAGGTAACTTTAGATACTTATTTTCAAAAAAAATCCCCGTGTTTTTTAAACCGGGGATTTGATGAAAACCAGATTATTAATCTAGCAGTATTCGTTAAAGGCATCTATAAGATTGTCTGCAATAAGCTCTGCAGGACGGCCTTCTATATGGTGACGCTCAAGCATATGTACTAATTCTCCGTCTTTAAACAAGGCCATTGAAGGTGAAGAAGGAGGAAAAGGAACCATAAAGCCACGAGCCAGTTCGGTAGCCTCGCGGTCTACACCGGCAAATACGGTAAATAAATTATCAGGAGTTTTGGCGTTTTGCAGTGCCATACGGGCTCCCGGTCTTGCGTTTGCTGCAGCACAGCCACAAACCGAATTCACAACCACAAGGGTTGTACCTTCTTTTTTCATAGCTGCCTCAACATCTTCGGTGGTATGTAATTCGGTGAAACCTACTGAAGTAAGATCTTCACGCATCGGTTTTACTAATTCTGCTGGATACATAGATTCTATTTTTTATTTTGGTTTACAAAGATATAAAATTATAGTCGGGCAGTAGCGTCAAACCCTACGTAAGGAATGGGATTTTTATTAGGGCGCATCTTTGCCAAAGAGGCAAAGTCAGGCTTTCGGCCGTCGCTGTTTCCCCCGTTTGCTGAGTGATTTGCCTGTTCTTGCATATTGCATAGGAGCAAACAGGGCAAACGAGCTCCACAGGGCCTCAATCCTTTGCGCAGCCCCGGAGTTTATACTGCTTCAAAAAGGTATTTTGGATGTCAGAAATTTTAAACTCAAGAGCTGGCTATGATTTATTCAATTAAATTTGTAAAGAAAAGCTAAGATTATGAGTATAGAGGCCAAGAAGTTAGAGTTGATGAATCTCCTGTTGCAAACGCAGGAAGAACGTGTGTTGGCCAAACTCAAAAAAGTTTTTGAGGAGGAAGAAACCGATTGGTGGAGTGAGATTTCTGAAGAAGAACGAGAAGAAATCGAAACAGGTCTCAGTCAGGCTGATGCCGGTGACCTGATCCCTTATGCCGAAGTGAAGAAACATTTTGATAAATGGCGCTAAAAATCGTCTGGACACCCCAGGCTGAGAGCGGTTTGATTAAAGTTCTTGAATATTTAGAAGAAAGATGGACTTCCCACGAAATTTTGAATCTGGAACAGAATTTACAGGATCTTTTAAGTCAGATTTCTGAGTACCCAAAGAGCTGCCCGGCTACTTCAAAGTATAAGCACGTTTACAAAGGACTGCTTGATAAAAATAATTATATCGTTTACAAAGTTCATCTAGAAGAGAAACGTATCGAGATCATCAACTTCATAGGAACCAAACAAAAACCTTTAGAATAAGATCATGGTTTTCCAGTAGAAAACCCAATAGAGCTTTATACATTTGACATCCTGCTGTTTTAAATTTAAATTATTCAGTTTTTTTTTGTCCAACCTTTAATCAAAAGATCTCTATGCTTTCGGCATGCGATAATTGGTAACATTTTCCACGATTTACAGACTTACCTTTTGCAAAGACTTTATTGGCATCGCAATAGGTAAAATGCCTCGCGCCGATAGCCATCGGGATGCTTTTAAATTAAAAATTTATTTTAAGGCAATGCCTCTTGGGCTTGCCCCGAGGTAGTTTATTTTTGCAACGCATTTTTAAAATTCCGGTAGGGACAGCAGCTTGCCGGCAAAACAGGAATAGATGATACGATGGATAGGAGCCCTTATAGGCTTTGCCTACCGCGGATTTTTAGGCGCGGTAGCAGGTTATGTAATTGGCATGCTTATAGACAATTTATTTTTTAGTAACCAAAAAACAGGATCCGGTCCAGGTCGCAGTCCGTTTGGAGGGCAACGCACCACAGTAACACCCGGCGATTTTGAACTCAATTTGCTTTCGCTTTGCTCTCTGGTAATCAAGGCAGACGGGCAGGTGAGTCAGCGGGAGATGGACTATGTACGGCAGTATTTTGTGCAGGCTTACGGCAAGGAGCGCGCTAACGCGACCTTTAGAACCTTTAATGAGGTAGTTAAAAAGCGCGAAATCAATGCGCAGCGTATTTGCGCTTATCTTTCTCAGCGCACGCGAAGAGAAGTGCGTCTGCAAATCGTGCATTTTCTATTTGGAATTGCTCAGGCAGACGGTACCGTTTCGGCTTCAGAGGTTAATAAAATCTCTGAAATTGCAGGTTATTTAGGGCTTAGCCGCAATGAGTTTGAGGGCTTAAAAGCCATGTTCTTTAAAAACGCAGACAGCGCGTACAAAATTCTGGAGATCGACAAGTCGGCCACAGACGCCGAAGTTAAAAAGGCCTACCGCGAGATGGCCAAGAAATACCATCCCGACAAGCTTCAACATATGGATGAAGCCTACCGCGCCGGTGCCGAAGAGAAATTCCGCAATGTGCAAAACGCGTATGAAACCATTCAGAAAGAGCGGGGGATGTAAGTGATTACTATCTTTTTAACGGATTCTGTTGCTCATCGATATTCAATCGTTTGCGCAGATGCTACTTTAAAATGCCTGATAATTAAGTGCTTACTTAAAACCATTTGAATTACTTTTATCAGGAAAATTTATTTAGGGCATTATAGTTGAAGGCACTAAATAGTTAACCCCTACGTTAGTACCCTAAATTTAACCCTAACCAGAGCCCCCTTTCTGTTATGTCTCAAAGAATTTTACTTTGTAGCGCTTTCCTTTTCATTAGCTTTTTTACCAAAGCCCAAACCGTTACGGTTGATAGCCCCAGACCCGCCGAAGATTTAGTCAATATCCTGTTTGATGATTCGTGTGCCGAGATTTCTAATGTTTCCATCTCTTCAACACAGGCAGCCGGTTATTTTAATAATAATGGAGGTGCCTTTCCGCTTGCTGACGGTGTTGTTTTACGCACCGGTGTCGCCAGCCTGAGTGCCGGGCCATACACAGGTAATGATGCCGATCTCAGCAGCAGTCTCAATTCAAACGGTGATGCCTATCTTCAGGACCTCAATGCTGCATCCGGAAACACCGGAGCTATTTCAGAAACGAGTTTCCTGGAGTTTGACTTTGTGCCCCTCGCCAGTAATTTTAGTTTCAATTTTATTTTCGCCTCTAACGAGTATGGCGAATGGCAATGTTCTTCTCAGGATATTATGGCCATCGTCCTGACCGATCTGGGAAGCGGGCAGTCTCAAAATCTGGCTGTTACACCTGCAGGAGAGCCGGTTGCCGTGCGCAACATCAGGGATCAGCGCAATAATCCGGCATGTAACGGGATTAACGATGATTTATTTGATTCGTACGAGGTAAGCAATCCGCGGTCAACTATCAATATGAGAGGTTACACAGAGGTGCTTAATGCTTCTTCAAGCCTCACTCCGGGCAATACCTATCGCATTCGTATATCAATTGCTGATGCCAATGATGCTGATTTTGACTCCGCTATTTTTTTACAGGGAGGCAGTTTTAACACCAGCGTAAACCTGGGACCCGATTTTACATTGTGCAGCGGGGACAGCGCCTCACTAACCACTAACCTGGATGCCTCGGTTTATGACCATCGCTGGCTGTACAACGGTACAATTATTACAGGACAAACCGGCAATACGATCAGCGTTAACCAAAGTGGTACCTATACCGTTCGGGTTACAAACAATGGTTGTTTGATTACCGATGAGGTGGTAGTTAATGAACTTTCGGTACGGGAACCCGAAGATCTGCAGGCCTGCTACAATGGGGGCCAGCCCGCATCTTTTGATTTAACCCGGAATAATGCTTCACGGCTGGGTCTGTCTAACAATCAGTTTGAAGTGGTGTACTACGCTTCTCAGGCAGATCTGAATGCCGGGCAGGCTATTCCGCAAGGAGAAATTACTAATTACCAAAGCTCGGGCAATCAAACCATCTTCATAAGACTGCGTAATGGAAACACCGGTAATTTTTGCGATGCGGTCTATGATTTCAGGCTTAGCGTTTTGCCTGAAATTCAAATCACCCAGCCTCAGCCATTAGAGCGTTGTGCTTCCGGTACCACAGATACTTCTTTTAACCTTACCCAAATCAACAACCGCATTTTAAACGGACAAAACCCGGCAAATTTCGATATCACGTATTACGAGTCTGAGGCTGATGCTCAAAGTGCTAGTGCTGAGGTTGAGTCACCTTACATCCTGCCGGCAGGTACAAGCAGCCGTACACTCTGGGCTCGCGTGGCTTATGCTAGCGAAGGACGCTGCTTTGAGACGGTATCTTTCGATATCCTGATCAATAATCCGCCACCGGTAGACAGTCTTTCGGATGTATTTACCTGTACTTCGTACGAACTGCCAACGCTTACCAATGGATCGTATTTTCTGGGAGCAAACGGTACCGGTCAGCGTTTAAATGCCGGTCAAATCATCACCGAAGACACCGAGATTTTCATTTACAACGGTCCTGATGCTAACGGCTGCAGCAGCCAGTCTGTTTTTACCGTCAACATTGTATCAGATTACGACCTGGCAGAGCGCGAAGCCTGTGGTGCTTTTGAAATTCCGGTCACACGTGCCGGTGCCTATTACACGCAGCCCGGTGGTCCGGCGGGTGCAGGTACGCTTATTCCTGCAGGTACTGAGCTTACTACATCGCAAACTATTTATTTTTACTTTGAAGAAAACGGCAGCGTTTGTCGTGATGATGCTTTTGCCATAACTGTTTTTCCGTTACCTCCGGTAGACGAGCCCGAAGGTGTTATTACCTGTACTAATTATACGTTGCCACCGCTTACTAATGGCAACTATTATACTGAGCCAGACGGTGGAGGCACACAACTTAATGCGGGCCAGATCATACGCAATACCCAAACGGTGTACATCTTTAATGATGACGGTCGCTGTACAAATGAATACCTTTGGCGCATTTTTATCGTTCCGCGCTTTAATGACGTGACGCGCTGTGGTTCTTACCGCCTTCCTAATGTGGAGCAGGGTAGTTTTTATACCCAACCCAATGGTGCGGGCACAGCTATCAGTCCCGGTAGTGACATTACAACTTCCCAAAGGGTATATTATTTCGTAGAGACCAATTCGGGCACCAACTGTACTTCTGATTACTCGTTTGAAGTGACTGTCATTGCGATACCCCCGGTAGACTCCTTAGATGACCAGTTGCTGTGTGAAGGCGATGTATATGAATTGCCCGTGCTTGCCAACGGCGATTATTTTGATGAACCCAATCGCCAGGGAAACCAATACGCCCCGGGCACTGAGATCAGTGAAAGCATCATTTTGTACATCAACAATGAAATAAACGGATGCTCAGACGAAACCAGTTTTGAGATTGAAGTACGCCCTGCTTTACCTATTGACAATCTTACTTTTGTGTATTCGTGCGAGCCTTATGAGCTTCCTGATTTAATTGACGGAACCTATTTCACAGAGTCTCAGGGACAGGGCTCACGCATCGAACCCGGTACTGTCATTGATACCACGACCACAATTTACATTTATAACGGTTACGATGATTTCCCAGAATGTTATTCGGAAAACGCTTTTGAAATTAATATTCTCGCAGTCACGGTACCGGTTTTTGAAGATGTTGCGGCTTGCGATAGTTATACACTTCCGCCGCTTGAAGAAGGGAATTATTTTACTGAAACTGGAGGCCAGGGGACTCAGCTTGCACCGGGTGATGTAATTACTCAAACACAGGAGCTTTTCATTTATGCCCGTAATGGTACGCGCTTCTTTTGTGAAGACGAAAGTAGCTTTACCGTCACCATATCCTCAACTCCGGTATTGACTCCTGAACCTGATGTGGAGCAGTGTGGCACCTATACCTTGCCCGATTTGCCTCAGGATCAGTTTGTCCAGGCGTATTATTTGGGGCCAAATAAACAAAGCCCCATTGATCCGGCAGATTATGAACTGACCCCCGGCAGTTACACGATTTATAAATATGCTGAAGCTACAGATAACCCCAATTGTTTTGACGAAGATGTATTTGAGGTAACAGTTTATCCTTTACTTGATTTTACGTTGGAAGGCGGTACTGTTTGCCGCGATGCCGTTACCGGAGATGTAATCAGTACCACACTGCTGGAATCAGGCTTGAGTCCTGCGGAATTTTTAGTGAGCTGGTCTTTAAACGGTACGGTCGTGGCTCAGGGACCAGATTTTGTAGCTTCTGAGGCCGGTGTTTACACCGTTTCTACCGAAAAATTAAATCCTGAAGTCGGAGCCAATTGTAACTACAACCCTACTACGGTTGAGGTTTTTGAATCCGCAATACCGGTTCTCGATGCTGAAGTGAGTCAGCCTTTTGCAGAAACTTCGGTCATCGAAGTGAGCGTAACTCAGGGTTATGGGACTTATGAATATCAGCTGGATGACGGATTTTTCCAGGAAAATCCGCGTTTTGAAAACGTGCAACCCGGCGTGCATACGGTGACCGTTCGTGGTGTAAACGGAACCTGCGGCGCGGCGGTCATCGAGGTGGTTGTGATTGATTTTCCAAAGTATTTTACGCCGAATAATGACGGTTTTCACGATACCTGGAACATCAGCTCCCTGCAGGATTATCCCGAAGCACAAATTTTTATCTTCAACCGTTTTGGAAAACTGATTAAAAGCTTGCAGCCTAACGGTCCGGGCTGGGACGGCACCTACAACGGGCGCAACCTGCCTTCAGATGACTACTGGTTTAATGTGGAATTTATGTATGAAGAACGGCCTATCGTTTTTAAATCCCATTTTACATTGAAGCGCTAGCACTTCAAAGACCTGAAAACGGAATGTTTATTGTGGTGCAAAACGGAAATACCTGTTCCTATGAAACATTTCTACCCGTTAATTTTTGTTGTCCTTTGTACCGGTTGTATTCCTTATAAGTTTGCCCCAAAAATCAAGGGCGATCATATTGAGGTTGCACATAAATTTCATCGAAAACTCTCCCGGGAACATGCCTTTATTTTTGAAGACACTAAAGATGCCGGCGAGTTTTACGATTATCTGTATTACAAACTGCAGCCCGATCCCAATTTACATCCGGATGATTTTCCCTACAATCTGCCGGTCAATTTCAATGGTCAGCAGGCCTTCCTGACTTTTTATGAGGTAGAGCGCAGTACAAACACATTAAACCTTATTCCTCTGTTTATAGACGGCGCATTACAGGCTAATGATCGTGAAACATTTTTAGAGGATCTCTACACAAGCCGCGTGGGGCGCTGGTACATTGTGATGATTTTGAGGGATGCGGAAGTAAACGATATGCTAAATCCACAACATCCTTTCCACGAGGAGGCAAAAGCTTATTTAAGCGCTCTGAAAAAGGAATATTTTGGGACCGGTCACTATCCGGGGTTGTTGATGGTTAAAAAATAAACGACTCGTACTATTTAGTTCAATTCTAAAATACCCGAAACCCAAAGCATATACCGCAATCTTGACTAACTTTGAAGTATGCAAAACTTAATTTCGGCAATCCTTTCTGTTCTTGTTTTGGCTCAGAGCTTTAGCGTGAGCCTTGCCGACTTTTTGCATATCCCCGACCTGGTGACGCATTACGAATACCATCAGGAGCATTTTGGCGATGACCTGCTTAGTTTTATTGAGAAGCATTATGGCGAACTCAAAGAAGAACACCGGCAGGAGCACGAGGGGCACGACAAGCTTCCTTCGGGGCATCAGCATTCCTGCGCCCACACCGCAGTGGTTTTTTTGAGTACCACACAACTTACACCAGAGCATAAAAGCATTCCTGCAGATCAGACCTCGGCTAATTACTTTTACCGGGATAATTACCACTTCGCAGCAGTTTCAGGCATCTTTCAGCCTCCCAAAAACGTGTAACACACTGGCGTTATTTTTTCGATTCAGGTATTGAAACCCTCTAAACAGAGTTTTAAAACCGGTGTTTTTCACGTTTTATAATACAACTATGCTTTCTGCAATCATTCATTTCAGCATTAGGAATAAATTAATTGTCCTGCTGTTTACTTTTGCCCTAGTCGCATACGGCCTTTATTCCGTAACTCAAATATCGGTAGGCGCCGTGCCCGATGTCACAAACAATCAGGTGCAGGTCATTACGACTTCGCAAAACCTGTCGACCGTAGATATGGAGCAATTCATAACCTATCCGGTTGAGCTTGAAATGGCCAATCTGCCCGGTGTCAAAGAGATTCGGTCGGTGTCAAAATTTGGACTTTCGGTAGTCACCGTGGTTTTTGAAGACGATATGGGTACCTATCTGCCGCGACAGCTTTTGGCCGAAAAAATCAAATCGGCCTCCGAGCAAATCCCCGCCAGTTTTGGAACTCCGCAAATGGGCCCCATAACAACCGGTCTGGGAGAGATTTATCAATACATACTCGATGTCAAACCGGGCTATGAAGACAAATACTCGCCTACCGATTTGCGCAGCATTCAGGACTGGATTGTAAAGCGCCAGCTTTCGGGCATTCCCGGAGTGGTCGAGATCAATACCTGGGGCGGCTATCTCAAGCAGTACGAGGTCGCGCTAAACACTCAAAAACTGCACGCGATGAACATCACTGCTGCAGAAGTTTTTGCAGCGCTTGAAAACAACAACAGCATTGCGGGCGGTGGCTATATTGAGAAAGAAAATCAGGCGTATTTTATACGCGGCGAAGGTCTGGCTTCCTCGCTTGAGGATATTGAGCAGATGGTGGTTAAAAGCGATAGCGGCATTCCCATTTACATCAGAGATGTGGCAACGGTGGGCTACGGTCACGCGACCCGTTTCGGCGCTATTACCGGTAATGGTGAGGGCGAAAAAGTACTGGGCCAGGTGATGATGCTCAAAGACGCTAACTCCAAGCAGGTGATAGATGCGGTTAAACAGAGGGTCGAAGAAATAAGCTCAACCCTGCCCGAAGGAGTTTACATCAATGCCTTTTTAGACCGAAGCGAACTCATCGCAAAAACCACCTTTACCATTACCGAAAATCTGGTTTTGGGATTTTTGATTGTGATTTTTGTAGTGGTTTTACTGCTGGGTAACTGGCGCAGTGGGCTGGTCGTGGCATCGGTTATTCCCCTGTGTCTGCTTTTTGCCATCTCGCTGATGCATATTTTTGATGTGGATGCAAACCTGCTCAGCCTCGGGGCCATCGATTTTGGAATCATCATCGACGGTGCGGTAATTATAGTGGAGTTTGTCGCCTACAAAATGGCTCAAAAGCAGGAGAGCATTAAAAATCTGAATGCTTCAGAAACCCGTAAACTTAAAGATCAGATAACCGAAGAAGCAGCCTCAACGATGATGAACTCGGCGGTTTTTGGCCAACTCATCATTCTCATTGTTTTTATTCCCATCCTGTCGCTGAGTGGAGTTGAAGGCAAAATGTTTATCCCGATGGCGCTGGTGTTCAGCTTTGCGGTAATTGGCGCGATGCTGCTTTGTTTTACCTATGTGCCGGTGGTTTCTTCCCTGTTTTTAAAGGCCGAAGTGTCCTCTGACAAAAACATTTCGGTACGCCTGATGCGCTTTCTGAGACGGCATTACGAGCGTTTACTTGATCGTGCGCTAGACGCCCGAAGACTGGTGATCGGCCTTGCGGTAGGTCTTTTTGCCGTGGCCGTGTATCTGTTTACAACCATGGGTGGCGAGTTTGTTCCCCAGCTTGATGAAGGCGATTTCGTGATTCAGCCCATACTTAAAACCGGAACTTCGCTTGAAGGAACCATTGCCCGTACCACACAGATCGAAAAAATCCTGCTTGATAGTTTCCCGGAAGTAAAACAGGTGGTAAGCCGCATTGGCGCGGCAGAAGTACCCACAGACCCCATGTCTATGGAGGACAGCGATGTGATCATTACGCTAAAAGACAAGAGCGAGTGGGTGTCTGCAGACTCTAAAGATGAGCTTGCTGCCCGTTTTAAGGAAGCCCTGAGCATCATTCCCGGGATGGATATTGAATTTACTCAGCCTATTGAAATGCGTTTTAACGAACTCATCACCGGCGTGCGGGCTGATATCGCTATTAAAGTCTTTGGCGAAGACCTCGATATTCTCAACACAAAAGGAAATGAGATCCGGGATTTGATTGAAAATGTGGAAGGAGCCGCAGATATTTCGGTCGAAAAAGTAACCGGTCTGCCCCAGATGAGTGTAAAATACAACCGGGCAAAAATAGCGCGCTACGGTTTGAATATTTCAGACTTAAACGATCTGGTTAAAATGGGCTTTGCCGGGGAAGCTGTAGGCAACATTTTTGAAGGTGAAAAACGCTTTGACCTGGTCGTGAGACTCGAGCAAAACCAGCGCCGGGACATCGATAATCTTAGGAATCTTTATGTAGATACGCCTCTGGGCGACAAGGTGCGCCTTAGCGAACTCGCCGATATCAGTTATACCAAAGGCGCAGCCAAAATCTCCCGGGATGAAACCCAACGCCGCATTGTGGTAGGGGTCAACGTGCGGAACCGCGATCTCGAGTCGGTGGTGGAAGAGATTCAGCAAATTGTATCGTCAAATGTGAAATTACCCGCGGGCTACAGCATTACTTACGGCGGCCAGTTTGAAAATCTGCAAAGTGCGACTTCCCGCTTACAGATTGCCGTGCCCGTCGCGCTTCTGCTCATTTTTATTATGCTGTATTTCGCGTTTAAATCGGTTAAGGAAGCCCTGCTTATTTTTAGCGCGATCCCGCTGGCAGCGGTGGGAGGGATCTTTTTACTCTGGCTGCGCGGGATGCCCTTTAGCATTTCGGCGGGAGTGGGCTTTATCGCTTTGTTTGGGATCGCTGTGCTCAACGGCATCGTGATGCTGGAGCATTTTAAAGAATTAAAGTCTAAAGGAATTACCGATATGCGCAAGCTTATCACACAGGGCGCTTCAGACCGGCTTCGGGCCGTCTTGCTTACCGCAACGGCAGCCGCATTGGGCTTTTTACCCATGGCGGTTTCTACTAATGCCGGTGCTGAAGTGCAACGGCCACTGGCTACGGTGGTTATCGGCGGTCTCATTTCTGCAACCCTGCTTACGCTGGTGGTTTTGCCGGTTTTGGTTTCCTGGTTTGATAACGAATTGAAAAATAAGACTGCCATGAATGTGAAATCTAAAAGCGCCGGGCTGCTGCTCCTTTTTGTATTGATGGGCGGTCTTGTGCAGGCTCAGGAAGTTTCCGGCTTTGAGGAGGTGCGCGAACTCGCCTATAAAAACAATGCGGGTTTAAAAGCGGCAGGCCTGCGCAGCGACGAGGCTAATGCAGCCATTGGCAGCGCTTTTACTTTTGATAAAACACAAATTTATTACAGTTATAATGAGAATGATATAGCGTCAAACAACAGGCCTATTGACGTATTTGGCGTGAGTCAGACCTTTGCGTTTCCTACGGTGTATTTTGCGCAGGCCAAAGTAAACCGTGCCAATTACAATCTGGTTGCAACCCGTGCCGAACTCACAAAAATTGAGCTCGAACAGAACCTGGCGGAAGCCTATTACCGACTTCAGTTTGTGTCTGAAAAGCTTCGGTTGTACCAAAACTTGGACAGTATTTATCAAAATTTCGCTTACGCTGCCAAACGTCGTTTTGAGTTGGGTGAAAGCAATTACCTCGAGAAAATTTCGGCGCAAGCCAAACAAAAAGAGATTGAAACCCGCCTGAAGCAAGTGCAGGAAGACCTCAAAGCGGCAAACCTGCAATTAAGCCGGCTCGTGCAGGCCGATACGCTCGTAGTAGCCGTACAGCCTTTGGAACGCCTGGTTCCTGACGGCAATCCAAACGCAGTGCTCACCGCAAATGCCCTTTACGATTCGCGTGTGGAGCTAGCTGAAGCCCAGCGTAAATTCAGCAGTCAGCAGTTGCTGCCCGATCTTACACTCAATTATTTTCAGGGTTCCAACGACGGACTCAACAAAAACCTGATTGGCTATCAGTTTGGGGTAAAAATTCCGCTGTTTTTTAGCGGTACCAGCAGCCAGATTAAAACCGCCAGGATTGCGGCGGAGGCCGCGGAGCAGGAAGCGCTCAATTATAAAATACGACTGCAAAGCCGGGAAAGCGAACTGCGCAGCGAGCTAAACAAATACGCCGAAAGTCTCGTGTATTACGATACCGAGGGTCTTGCGCTTGCGGGCGAACTCGAGAAAACCGCGATCTCCAGCTACAAAAACGGGGAGGTCAGCTTTTTTGAGTACATCCAGATCCTGCAGCAGGCTTACGAGATCAAACTCAGTTACCTCGAAAGCGTAAACAACTACAATCAGGCAGTTATTAAACTCAACTACTTGATTTTATAAACTCAGACAACACACCATCTATACATAAGATTATGAAAAATATACTTTTAAAACTTCCCGTCATTCTGGTCCTGACCCTGTGTCTGTCCTGCGGAAATAAAACTGAAACGAACCCGCAGGAGTCTGCTCCCGTTGCTGATGTCGAGGTGAGCGAGGCCCAATTTAAAAATGCCTCAATGCAGCTGGCAAGTCTTACCGAAGCTGTTTTCCCGGAATGGGTTGAAGCCAGCGGAATGATTGACGTTCCGCCGGAAAACCGCGCGGTGATCACCCCGTATTTGGGCGGCTATGTACGCGACAATCCCTTGCTTATTGGCGATGCGGTCAAAAAAGGCCAGCCGCTGATCACGCTTGAGAATCCCGAATTTGTGAGCCTGCAGCAGCAGTTTCAGGAGCTGGGCGAACAACTGGAGTACCTCAAGTCGGAGTACGAGCGCCAGCAGACTCTGGCGGCCGAGAATATCACGTCTAAAAAGAATTTTTTAAAAGCGGAAAGCGAATACAAACGCAGCCTCGCCACCTATAACGGACTCCAAAAGCAGTTGCAGTTGCTCAACATCAGTACAACGCAGGCGATGCAGGGCAATTACAGCAGTTTAGCTCGTATTTACGCGCCTATAAACGGCACCATTGCGCGTACGTTTGTGAGCAAGGGCAGTTATGTGTCGCCCGCAGACCCGCTTATGGAAATTGTGGATATTGACCACATTCATCTGGAGCTTAAGGTTTTTGAAAAAGATATGCTGAAGGTGAAAAAAGATCAGGCGATTGCATTCAAAATCCCGGAATCTTCGCCCGAATATTATGACGGCACGGTGCACCTCATTGGGAATTCGCTGGATATGGAAGGCCGAACCGTAACGGTTCACGGGCATATTGATAACGAGCGGGGCACCCCGCATTTTGCGGTGGGCATGTTTATCGAAGCCCGAATCAACACAGGAGAAACCGAAGCTTTGGCCCTGCCCGAAACAGCGGTGATCAATCTGGGCGAAAGCTATTATGCCCTGCAACTTCAGGAGCAAAAGGAGGGAAGCTATCTGTTTGACCGGGTTGAAATCAAACCCGGAAAAATGCAAAACGGGATGACCGAAATTCTAAATTCGGCAGAACTGCCCAAAGATGCGCAATACTTGAGTAAGGGCGCTTTCGAGTTGATTCAGGAGTAATTTTGAGAAGCTTCAAACTTTAAACCTCACAGTTTTCCAAAACCTGTGAGGTTTTTTGCTATCTAGTTTCTAAACCATAACAACCAACGGTCCCAATAAACTCAACTTTACATAGAACTTGTCTTTTTAAAAAATCAAGTTGAATAGATCCTGAGTTTATGTCAAATTCTTTCCTTAAATGATCCAGATCATTTTTCGCCTGAATAAGTGATTTTACAAACTGATCTTCAATTTCCCATTTTAATGTTGTTTGAAATGTTGGATATTTTTCGCCCTTTAAGTCGGTAATTAATTTTTTATACATATTTCTATTTTTAGAATTACTATGTATATAACGGGAAATCTTTGATACTGTTACATTTCTGGTAATGAGCTACTCAAATTCGTATTCCTGCAAAGGCGCTTTCGAGTTGATTCAGGAGTAATTTTGAGACGCTTTAAACCTCATCGGTTTCCAAAACCTGTGAGGTTTTTTGTTAGCTAGTTTCAATATCCTAAAAATCACTATTGCCTGTAAACGCGAAGCATTTCATAAATAATCAGTAAGTTAGACCGAATTGAGAATGCTTTACCTATGAAGAATTATTTTCTGCTGCTGCTTTTATTCGCTTTTGCCGGTTCTTTTGCGCAAAGCAAAGAAGAAATAGCGATCATCAAAGTCTTAGAAAAAGAGTCGGCTACGTGGCGATCAGGTGATGTTGAGGGACACGCGAGTTGCTGGGCAGTTAAACCCTACAGTCGTATTTTGATCTCTACCGGTGACGGGCAGGTTATTGATCTTGACCCGCAATTAATGATCAACCCGCCTGAGGGTATGATGGGTTCCGGAGGAACTTCGGTAAATTCAAATTATAAATTTCATATCAGTGGTAATGAAGCCTGGGTGAGCCACGACGAGCAATCAACGGCAACAGATGGCAGTATAAGTCAAACGGTAGAAATTAGAATGCTCGAAAAAATCAAAGGCAGCTGGAAGCTTACCGGGCAGTCTATTCACGTCAAAAAGGATAGAACCCGCTTAACAGCACTAGATTCTATTCGACTGAGTGATCCCTATATTTTGGCAGATGAAGCGACGCAAATGTATTATATGACGGGCACAGGGGGTAAGATGTGGAAAAGCAAAGATCTGGCTTATTGGGAAGGTCCGTTTGACGTTGTGGAGACTGACCCTAACTCGTGGATGGGCCCCAATCCCATGATTTGGGCTGCAGAGCTGCATCAGTATCAGGGCAGGTATTATGATTTTGCGACGTTTACTAACAGAGCGGTAAAGATAGACACGGTAGACGGCAATGTGATCGAGCGGCGTGCGAGTCATATTCTGGTAAGTGATTCAGCTTTTGGGCCGTACAAACCAATGGAAGACGAGATCTACCTGCCGGCAGATAAACCAACTTTAGACGGCACCTTTTGGGTGGATGAAGACGGAAAGCCCTATATGGTGTATTGTTATGAATGGTTGCAAAATGGAAACGGAACCATCGAAAAAATAGAATTGAAGCCTGACCTGAGCGGTTCGGTAGGCAGTGGTGAATTGTTATTTAAAGCCAGCGATGCGCCCTGGTCCCGTGAAAAGGATAAATATGGAAACGACAAGCCTAACAAGGTTACTGATGGACCGTTTTTGTTTAAAACCGAAACCGGAAGATTGGGGATGTTGTGGACGAGCTGGATTTATGATGACTATGTACAGGGCGTTGCCTATTCTGAGAGCGGCACTTTAGACGGACCCTGGATTCAGGAAGAAAAGCCCGTCACGCCTCGCAACTACGGTCACGGCATGTTGTTTAAAACCTTTGAGGGCAAAACGCTCATGGCAGCGCACAGTCACTCGGTGGTAGACGGTAAGTATCACCGAGTACCCCATTTTTTTGAGGTAGACTTAAGCGGTGAATATTTAAAGGTCATTGGCCCTTATAAACCTTAACGCTATTTCAACCCAAAAAACGACCTGATAAACTCTTTTTTGGGAAGGCTCCAGATGATTTGCAGATCGTCTTTGAGGCTGCTGGTGCCATCCAAAAACCGAAAGATTTTGGAGATTTCATTTTTCTGAAACATCTGCGTAAAAAGTGAAGCGCCCAGTTCGTTTTTGCGGTACAAAACATCGAGTAGGAGCTTGTCGTACCAGCGATAGCGGTCTGCGATTTTAAAGGTGTTGAGGTTGGTTTCCTTCTTTAAAAAAGCCACCAGTTCTACGGTGCGTTTAAGCGTGTAGGTAAAGGTGTAACCGGTGCTTCCACGAGTCCATCCGCCGGCCGTGCCTATGTGCAGCAACCGCCGGGTGTTGTGTTTCTCAAAAGGATAAGCCGTCATCGGGATGCTGCCTTTTTCGGTTGAGACGAGTTCGTATTGCGAGGCGCCCAAAGCTTCCATATACTCTTCAATCGCAGCTTCATATTCTTCATCGGGCAGCAAGTGTTCTGAGAATAGGGTGTATTCTACCAAAGCCTTATTGGGCGCTGTGGGCAGAACATATATAAAACGAGTGTTTCCGCGCTGCGGGATGGTAAAATCCATAAACGTCGCGACTTCCGGATCAAAAACAGGTTCCTGAGTACGCACTTCCCAACCGATAAAATGCTGTTGTAAAACAGGATATTTGGTTTGATTTTTTAGCCGTTCCGGCGGAAGGATACTGCTGAATACCTTGCCTGCGGTGTAGGTAGCTGCTGAAGTGGTGACTTCAACATATTCGGGGGTTTCGGTTAGGCTTTGGAAGGCTTCGGTTTTAAACGTAAGCTGTTTAGCAGCCCGAAGCTTTCTAAAAACCGACTCATAAAAATCAATGCCTTCTATTTTGTTGTAGCTATACGACTCTAAGGGAATTTCCGCCGAAAAGTTCTCGCCTTTAAAAGCGATACGCTCCCATTTTTTAGAAATGACCGCATCCCAATCCCGGGTATTTTCGCTCCAGAAACACCAGGTGCGATCGTTGTTTTTTTTTTCGCTCTTATCAAGTAGCAAAATGCGTTTATCCTTAAAGTACGGATCACTAACTAATGCCTGAGCCAGCATCAAACCCGAAAGGCCGGCACCCAAAATGAGGTAATTGTAGTCTGTAGAGGTGTTTTGCATAGCGGTCTAAAGCTAGAACTAATAAAGCGATCGTAAAAGGATTTTTTAAGTCTAGTATGCTAAAAAACCCAGCAATAGGGCAGAGGTGTAGTAATTAAAAATGCGCTTTTCAATCGTAAAATCTTCATTGAGTATTAGGGTGACCGGCAGGGAAAATGATTTTTGAGGACGGGTGCCTAAGAGAAGTGCCAGATCGTGAACTCCGTTACGCCGGGTAAGCGCCTGGGTATTGGTAAAGGTTTTGCCATCAAAATGGATGCTGTCTGTCGTTTCCACATCCATTCGTACGGCGTAATAGTCTGTGTTTAGCTTCTGAATGACTTCAGGTTTGGTAAACACCACCCGGTCAATTTTTTTGCAGTAGGCACACCAGTCGGCGTGAAAAAATACCAGCGTCTTTTTGGGTTTAGTGACCAAAGCGCTGTCGAGTTCTTCCCAGCTCAGCCAGTTGATCTGCGCCCGTTCCTGAGCTGCAAGGCTTCCGCAAGCAAGAAAGAGAAACAGGAGTATTGTTTTCATAGTTTTTATTTTGCCTGTGCGGCCCGCACTAGAAGTCGCCGAAGCGGAGACCGATGAAAAAGGTTCGGGGGCGGTTGGGCCCATAAATATAATTCGAGTCGCGCAGGGGTCCGCGATCAAAGTCGGTTTGATAGCTGTTTAACAGGTTTTGTACGCCGCCGCTCAATTCGAGATGCAGGTATTTTTGCAGGTCGAAATGCCAGGTGAGTTTTGGTGTCAGGTCTAAGAACGCAGGAGTCTTTTCGATTTTTATAAAACCACTGCTGCTGATTACGTGCGGAGCCAGCATAGGGCCGGTAAAACTTCCGGAAAGGTCAATTTTAAAAGCCTCACTCGGTCTCCAGTTGGCATTGAAAAAGCCGTACAGATTAGGCGAACGCATAAAATCGCGAATGACCACGTCCGGTTCATTTAGCGAATTGTCATCAGACTCAAAAAGCACCTGTGGCTTGTCGTAAACCGAACGCTGCCAGGTAATTCCCGCCTGAAACAGAAATTCTTCTCCCGGAGAGAGGTTAAATTCTACATTAGTACCGGCAACGCTTGCGCCGCTACCGTTGCGGGATTCTTCCAAAATAGAGCCGTTAGGTAAAGCGGCGCCGGTGCTCACCAAGGTAAACGGATTTTCCAGGGTTGTGTAAAAGCCTTCAATCAGGAGGCTGGTTTGCAGCTTGTTGAAACTTCGGTCAAAATTGAAAGAAGCAGTATAGGCATTTGAGAATTCGCTTTCCAGATCGTCTGAAAGTATGGCAAAACGCTGTTCGCCACCCACTGAACTGATGTGCAGGTCTTCATTAAAAGCCTGCGGGGCTCTAAAACCACGGGCATATCCGCCACGAAACTGCAGCGATTCGGTGATGTTGTACAGAAGGGTCAATCGCGGACTGAGCACGGTTTGGGATACATCGGCATTTCTGGAAATCTGTGCGATGGCGTAACGACCTTTTACGTTCACGTGGTCGAGGCGGGCTCCCAGAAGGGCGGTAAAATCTTCGAATGCCTTGTATTCCCATTGGCTGTAAGCGCCCAGATTGTGCACACGCTGATCGACCAGTCGCTGATAGCCGGAAATCGCATCTTCGGTATCGTTAAGCCGGTATTCCAGGCCGCTGGTCAGGGTAGATTTTGTGGTGAATTTTCGGGTAAGTTGAGCGCCGGTAACCAATGCCAGATCCTGAGTAGCCCCAAAAGCATTATTCGCCAGGGTAGAATCTGCCGCAGTGCGCCCACCGCCGAGACCACCGTAGTAACTTTCCCGGTTGGTATGCTGCACGGAAACGTAGCCTTCAAACACCGTACTGCGGTCATCGTTGTACCACTCATAATCGCTGCCGCCAAAAAAGGTGTTGTGATCCAATTCTTCGGTAATGTCTGTAAACTGCGGAGCCAGATCAAGCTGATCACCACCGCGGCGGTATTCGCGAATGGCGGTAAGGTCCAGACCAATTTTACTGTTGTCGTTAGGCCGGTAAAAGGCTTTGGCGCCTACCGAATGATTGGTGAGTTCGGTGATTTCGCTAAAACCATCGCCATTGGCGTCATAAGCATCGCGGTTGCGGTAAATACCGTAAAGGGTGATTCCGTTGCTGAGGTCTTCGCTTACGAGCGAGGTATTCAGATTCAGGTTGCGATCTACAGCAGTGCCGTCAATCAAACCCAGATTGGTGCTCACTTCCCAGCTGTTGTTTACGGGATCTTTGGTGATGATGTTAACCGTTCCCGCAATGGCGCTTGAACCGTAGAGGGCAGAACCGCCGCTGCGTACGACTTCAACGCGATCTATCATACTCACCGGGATTTGCTCCAGCCCGTAAACACCGTTTAAAGCGCTGAATACCGGCCGGCTGTTGAGCAAAACCTGCGTGTATTGCCCATCCAGTCCGTTAAGCCTTACCTGAGTAAATCCGCAGTTTTGGCAATTGGTTTCCACCCTTACCCCGGGCTGGTAATTGAGACCGTCTGCCAGCGAAAGCGACTGGGTTGCCCTAAATAATTTCGGACTCATCACCTGCACGATTACAGGAGCCTCCTTTTTTGAAAGTCGGTTGCGGGTAGCGCTCACGACGACTTCTTCAAGGCCGAGTAAATCGGGACTAAGGGTAAAATTCAGGTATTCCTTTTCGAAGTCTGCGGGGCTTAGCCTGTGGTATAGCGTTTTAAACCCCACAGCACTTATGCTCAGGCGGGATGCGTTGTCAGGAACTTCGAGTTTGTAGAATCCGTTTGCGTCTGCCGAGGTGCCGGTATTGCTGTCTGTCACATACACATTGGCAAAAGGTAGGGGCTCGCCATTGGCGGAAATAGTGCCGGTAAGGCTACGATTTTGCTGCGCCCACCCGCTAAACAGGTTGAGTAAAAAGAATAGGATCAGCGAAATACGCATTGAAAATGATGTTAGTTAAAAATAAGTTTAGGCAAACCTAAAAAATATATTTAAATAATTTGGCGTATTATTGTGGTAATATTAAAAATGACTATGACTTTTTCTGAAGAAAACTATCTCAAATCGATCTATTCGCTTCAAAAAGACAGTCCTAAAGGCGTAAGTACCACCATTCTGGCTCAGTATCTGGAGTCCAAACCCGCTTCGGTTACCGAAATGATTAAAAAACTGGACGAAAAAGGTCTGGTGCTCTATCAGCCCTATCAGGGGGTTTTGCTGAATAAAAATGGCGAACTGGTCGCGCTTAAAGTGATACGCAAGCACCGGCTTTGGGAAACTTTTTTAGCTAAAAAACTCGATTTCAGCTGGGATGAGATACACGATGTTGCCGAGCAATTGGAGCATATTAAATCAGACAAGCTCATCAAAGAGCTGGACCGTTTTTTGGGCTTTCCTACCCACGATCCACACGGCGATCCCATTCCTGATGAGCAGGGCAATGTGATCAAGGTCGAAAAGAAGCAGGTCTCGCAATTAATTCCGGGCGAAACCGGAACCTGTGTGGGTGTTAATGACACCTCGTCTTCGTTTCTTCAGTTTTTAGATCAGCAAAATATAAAGCTCGGGGCTGTGATTGAAATTGTACACCTGCAGGACTTCGATAAAAGTATGACGGTGCGCATTGACGGGCGTGAGCTGTTGCTTTCGCAAATCGCTACCGAAAATATTTACGTAAAACTTTAGCCTGAACAGTTGGCTGAAACGCTATAGATTATGATGAACGAGATTATTGATTATTTTGAAAGCTTAAGTGCGGTAAAAGGAGCCTTTCTGGCTACGCTTTTTACCTGGGGTGTGACTGCCCTGGGAGCCTCATTGGTGTTTTTCTTTAAAGGAATGAACCGAAAGGTTTTTGACGCGATGCTGGGTTTTGCTGGCGGGGTGATGGTTGCAGCCAGTTTTTGGAGTTTGCTCGCACCCGGGATTGAGATGAGTCCGGGAGAGGGTTTTGTAAAAGTGATTCCTGCCGCGATAGGTTTTGCTTTAGGTGCCGCTTTTTTATTTGGATTGGATAAGGTATTGCCGCATTTACACGTGAACTTTAAGGAAGAGCATAAGGAGGGCGTACGCAGTCCCTGGCATAAATCGGTTTTGTTGACCCTGGCGATTACGCTGCACAACATCCCCGAAGGTCTCGCGGTAGGGGTTTTATTTGGAGGAGTGGCAGCCGGTTTTGACGGGGCGACCATTGGTGGTGCTGTTGCACTCGCGATCGGGATTGGGCTTCAGAATTTTCCGGAAGGTTTTGCCGTGGCGATGCCCTTACGCAGACAGGGATTTAGCCGCTGGAAGAGCTTTAATTACGGCCAACTTTCGGCAATTGTAGAACCTCTGGCAGCTGTTTTGGGTGCTTATGCGGTAATGACTTTTCAGCCTATATTGCCTTATGCACTGGCTTTTGCTGCCGGTGCGATGATTTTTGTTGTGGTAGAGGAGGTGGTACCCGAGTCGCAACAGGGCAATAATACCGATATTGCCACAATGGGATTCATTGGCGGGTTTATCCTGATGATGACGCTTGACGTAGGACTGGGTTAATGCAACTTTAAGGCTTTTAATGGGTCTTTAAATAAATCCTGATCTGTTAATTGGAATGTCAGGTTGGGAGCAGTCGATGACCGATTTCGGGCATTCAAGAAAACGAACATTATGAAAAAGCTACTTTTTATTTTAGGATTACTGGTTTCGGGACTGGGTTTTGCTCAGGACGAAACGGCAAAAGACACGGTACAGGTTGATCAGCCGGTAGAAGTGCCGCAAATTGTGGTTAAAGTGCCTTACGGCAAACTCACGACTTTTGGAGACCTGGCAATTAAAATCATAAAGGTGACTGATTCACGGTGTCCGGCAGATGTAAACTGCATCTGGGCAGGAAATGTGATTCTGGACTACGAGGTGTATAAAGACGGCAAGTTTTTGGAAACTAAAAAACTCACTTTAGGTGGTGGAAATGAAGATTCCACACTTTTTAAGAGTGATTTAAACTGGCTTAAAGCCTACTCTGTTGCGCCTTACCCAAAGGCTTCAGCAAAAATTGATCAAAAGGATTATGTGATCAAGATGCTTTGGGAACAGCTTACCGAAGACAATTAATGACAGCCGCAGTTGTCGCTTCCGCAGGATTTATCGTTTGACTTTCCGCCTAAAAATGCAGGCTTCCAGACGTATTTGGTAACCAAATAGCCCACGGCTACCAGAAAAATAAGGAGTACTAAAACATTCTGTATCATAACATTTCTTTTTTAAGGTCTGCGTGTTTTCGCGAATGCGAAATAGCCTACCTAAATCAACAATTGGTATGCCACTAAAGCCACAACGTAAGCAAAACCACTCATAATCACAAGCTGAAGCACCGGCCATTTCCAGGTATTGGTCTCGCGTTTTACAATTGCGAGGGTACTCATACACTGCATGGCAAAAGCATAAAACAGCAGCAGCGAAACTCCGCTGGCGAGGTTAAACAACGGTCCGCCCAGAATCGGGTTGATTTCTCCTGCCATTCGATTTTTAATGGTTTCTTCCTCGTCACTTCCCACACTGTAAATGGTTGCCAGCGTTCCCACAAATACCTCGCGGGCGGCAAACGAACTCACAATAGCGATACCTATTTTCCAATCGTAACCAAGCGGGCGCACCACCGGCTCAATAGCTTTTCCTACATAACCAATGTAGCTGTATTCCAGCTTTTCGGAGGCTATGCGCTTGTCGAGTTCTTCCTGTGGCAGGGAGCTTGCTTCGGGTTGTGCCAGTACATTGGCTTCGGCATTTCTAAAGTTCTCACCCGGCCCGTTTGATGCCAATACCCAAAGCACAATAGAAATCGCCAAAATGATTTTTCCGGCACCAAAAACAAAGGATTTGGTCTTTTCAATCACGTTATAAGCCACGTTTTTAAAGAGCGGCAGCTTATAATTGGGCATTTCGATTACAAAAAAGGTGCGCTTTTTAATTTTTAAAATACGGTCAAGCAGCCAAGCCGAAAGAATCGCGGTACCAAAACCAATGAGGTACAACAGCATCAGCACCAGACTTTGCAGGCTAAAAATATACAGCACTTTCTGATCTGGAATCACCAGCGAAATGATGATGAGATACACCGGAAGCCTGGCGCTACAGGTCGTAAACGGAGTGACCAGAATGGTGATGAGGCGTTCTTTCCAGCTTTCGATATTTCGCGTGGCCATAATTGCGGGGATCGCGCAGGCGGTCCCTGAAACCAGAGGCACCACGCTTTTTCCGCTGAGGCCAAAACGCCGCATAATACGATCCATCAGGAATACCACCCGACTCATATAGCCACTTTCTTCCAAAATGGAAATAAACAGAAATAAGAATGCGATTTGAGGTATAAAGATGATAATTCCGCCCAGACCGGGAATAATACCTTCTGCGACGAGACTCGTAAACGCACCCGGAGGCAGGGTATTGCGCACCCATTCACCCACCGCGGCGGTACCTTCGTCAATCAAATCCATCGGGTAGGAAGACCAGTCGTAAATCGCCTGAAAAATAAGTAGCAAAATCGCCAGAAAGATCACATAACCCCAGATTTTGTGGGTAAGCACGCGATCAAGACGGCTGCGTAGATCTTTGGCCGCCAAATGGTCTACCGTGAGGGTTTCTTTAAGCACGCCATTGATAAACTGATAGCGCACAATGGTTTCTTTTTGCTGCAGCCGCTTTAAATTCGATTTACTTTCGGTCTTAAAGCTCGAAATGCCCTGCATCTCGTTGCGATCCAGTTTACCAAAGTTTACATCCTGGGTGATAACCAGCCACAGCTTGTATAAATCCTGTTTGGGAAAGGCTTTGCGCAGGCGGTCAAAATACTCGGGCGCAATCACCGAAGCATTGACGCAAGGTTCAACCGACAGACTTTTATAATTGGCGATCAATTCCTTCAACTGATCAAATCCCTGATTTTTACGCGAACTCACCAAAGCGATTTTAGTCTCGAGGCGTTCCTCAAGCTTTTCGACATCCAGTGTGATGGCTTTACGCTCCATACGATCGGCCATATTGATCACCAGAATCGTAGGGATTTTAAGGTCTTTGATTTGGGTAAACAGAAGCAGGTTGCGTTTCAGGTTTTCAACATCTGAAATCACCACCGCCACATCGGGATAATCCTTGTCGTTTTTATTCAGCAGGAGCTCAATAACCACGTTCTCATCAAGCGAACTCGCATTGAGGCTGTAAGTTCCGGGAAGGTCCAGAATGTGTGCTTTTACACCGCGGGGCAGTTTACAAACGCCTTCTTTCTTTTCAACGGTGATACCGGGATAATTACCCACCTGCTGGTTAAGGCCGGTCAATTGGTTAAATACCGAAGTTTTACCGGTGTTGGGATTTCCTATTAGGGCTACGTTAAGCTGTTTACTCATTCAGATAACGTTTCTACAGTGATGTGAATGGCCGTTTCTTTGCGAATGGCCAGATGACTGCCGTTTATATTGAGGTACATGGGATCTTTAAATGGCGCGATCTGTACCAGTTCTACTTCATTACCGGGCAGGCAACCCATTTCGAGCAGCTTAAGCGGCACCATGTCTAGCGTAAACTCTTTGATAATGGCCTTTTGCCCACGCTTTAGTGTATCTAATGAAGTGATCAATTTATTTAGATTGAATTTAAACAAGGCAAAAGTAACGGAAATACACTTCATAAGAAAAGATTTTAGTCAGGAATTGGGACTTCAGTGGCAAGGAGGAGGCTTTAAGTTGACAGCAGGCAGTTTCAGGAGGCAGAAAGTTGAAAATTGAAAATTGGAAATCGGAAATAGGAATGTAGAATTCAGAGTGCAAAGTGCAGAGTTCTGGCGAATGCATTCAATGGCAGTGGCGATGATTGAGTGGATTTTACGTAGTTGTGCCGCAAAATTTGTATCGAAGGCAGAGCAGAAAGTTGAAAATATGAAATACAAAATACGGAATGCGGACTTCAGAGTGCAGAGTGAGGAGTTGGTTTTTAAAAGAAAGCTTGAAAAACATCCCTCTAAATCTCCCTACAAAGGGAGACTTTTGCTTTTCGTAGCCGGGAGATTCTCTCCCTTCCTTTGAAGGAAGGGTCGGGGATGGATGTAATGGATGTTCAGGACAATTTCAAATAACCTGGACTAGTTAATTGAAACCTTATTTCCGCACTCATCACTCATCACTCCTCACTCTTCACTCTTCACTGCGTGCTTCAATTTTCTGAATTCTGAATTCAGAATGAGGAAACTGACGTGGAGATTTTAGATGAAGCTTGAAAAACATCCCTCTAAATCTCCCTTCAAAGGGAGACTTTTGCTTTTCGTAGCCGGGAGATTCTCTCCCTTCCTTTGAAGGAAGGGTCGGGGATGGATGTAATGGATGTTCAGGACAATTTCAAATAACCTGGACTAGTTAATTGAAACCTTATTTCCGCACTCATCACTCATCACTCCTCACTCTTCACTCTTCACTGCGTGCTTCAATTTTCTGAATTCTGAATTCAGAATGAGGAAACTGACGTGGAGATTTTAGATGAAGCTTGAAAAACATCCCTCTAAATCTCCCTTCAAAGGGAGACTTTTGCTTTTCGTAGCCGGGAGATTCTCTCCCTTCCTTTGAAGGAAGGGTCGGGGATGGATGTAATGGATGTTCCGGACAATTTCCAATAACCTGGACTAGTCAATTGAAACCTTATTTCTGCACTCCGCATTCTTCACTCTTCCTTGCGTGCTTCAATATTTTGAATTATGAATTCAGAATGAGGAAATTGACGTGTAGATTTTAGATGAAGCTTGAAAAACATCCCTCTAAATCTCCCTTCAAAGGGAGACTTTTGCTTTTCGTAGCCGGGAGGTTTTCTCCCTTCCTTTGAAGGAAGGGTCGGGGATGGATGTAGTGGATGTTCAGGACAATTTCAAATAACCTGGACTAGTTAATTGAAACTTATTACTGAACTCAGCACTCCTCATTCTGCACTCTTCACTCTTCCCTGCGTCCTTCAATCTCCTTTAGAATCGCGATATCTTCAAGCAGCTGCTCGATGGCTTCGGGATCTGTTCCGTCGTAGAACCCGCGGATGCGTTTTTTGGAATCGACAAGCATAAAGTTTTCGGTATGAATCATATCGTACTTATCGCCGTTACCCTGAGTTTTTACCGCCAGATAGCTTTTTCGCGCCAGCTCATAAATCTGTTTTTTGGGTCCGGTGACCAGATTCCACTTGCGGTCATCAACGCCTTTTTCTACCGCATAGCGTTTGAGTTGCGCAACGGTGTCTGTGGCCGGAATTACCGTGTGCGAGAGTAATTTGACTGAGGGATCGTCTTTTAGTTTTTCCTGAATGTGCAGCATATGATCGGTCATTTTGGGGCAAATGGTCTGGCAGGTGGTGAAGAAAAAATCAGCCACATAAATCCCGGGATAATCAGCTTGTGTGATGGTGTCGCCGTTTTGGTTTACCAGTTTAAAGTCGGTAATCTTATGGTATTTTTTGACGAATTGCACCGTGCTGTCAACCAAAGAGCGGTCTACCATATCGGGTTGATAGATGGGCAGGCTGGGCGCAGGCTTCATCAGGGTGTAGAAGGTATAGAGAATCCCTGCGGAAAGAATGACCATCACGACGGCAAACTTTTTGTATTTAGCAAAAAACTGAAGCATAGCGGGCAATTTTTCTGCAAAATTACGATGCAGCAGGCTCCCGCCAAAGCCGGAACGGGCTTATTATGGGTATTTGCGAAAACGGGCCTGTTTCAAAGTTTTGATTACGCGACTAAAAGGTTACTTTTGTGCACTTTTTAATCGCGATCGCGGGGCGATTGCCTTATCAGATTTAAGATAGATACCGGCGGCAGGTGATGTCGCTTTTTAGAAAATATTTATGGATCCATTTTTTGTAAAAGGTGCTCAGCTGTTCTTGAGCCTTTCAATACTAATTGTACTTCACGAGTTTGGGCATTTTATTCCGGCCCGGTTGTTTAAAATACGAGTTGAGAAATTCTTCCTCTTTTTTGATGTCAAATTTGCCCTGTTTAAGAAAAAGATAGGTGAGACCGTTTACGGTATTGGCTGGCTTCCGCTGGGAGGTTACGTCAAGATTTCCGGAATGATTGACGAAAGTATGGACAAGGAAGCGATGGCGCAGGAGCCCAAGCCCTGGGAATTTCGTTCCAAACCGGCCTGGCAGCGTCTTATCGTGATGATTGGCGGGGTGACGGTCAATATTATTTTGGGCTTTTTTATCTACATCATGATCATTGCCAATTACGGGGAAGAATACACCACGGCGGACGATCTGAAGTACGGTTTTGGTTTTTCACCCATAATGGAAACCTACGGCTTTGAGCAGGGCGATAAAATTCTCGAAGTAAATGGAGAAGCACTTTTAGACCAGATGGATTTTCCACATATGGTGATGATGCGCGATGTGTCTCAGGTAAAGGTGGAACATGCAGACGGCAGCACCGAAGTGCTTAGCCTTCCCGAAGATATAGGGATGAAACTCTTTAAATCGGGCGAAATGCCGGGCGTTAATGCTCCGCGTACGCCGGTAAAACTTGATTCGGTATTTAGTGGTGCTGAAAAAGTGGGAATTTTAGGAACCGATGAATTAATCAGCATCAATGATGTGCCCATTGAGTTTAAAACCGATGCTACTTATGCCTTGCAGAAAAACCGGGACAGCATTGCGACGGTGACTGTGATGCGTGACGGGGTGGCGCGTCAATTTGAAGTGCCCCTAGGTGATGATAAGATGGTAGGGGTAGGTTTTGATTTTGAAGACAAAGATTATGTGATGCCTAAGCGCAACAAGCGCGAGTATGGTATTGCCGAAAGTATAGGCCGCGGTATCAACTACGGCGTAGATCAACTGGTAGATTATGCGGTGCAGTTTAAATACGTGTTTACCTCTAAGGGCGCTTCTCAGGTTGGTGGTTTTGGCGCGATTGCCGGCCTGTTTCCTGATCAGTGGGACTGGTTGTCGTTTTGGCAAACAACGGCCTTTATATCGATTATTTTGGCTTTTATGAACATACTGCCCATACCGGCGCTTGACGGTGGTCACGTGATGTTCCTGTTGTATGAGATGATCACTGGCAGAAAGCCCAGCGATAAGTTTTTAGAATACGCCCAGATGATAGGCTTCTTCCTGCTCATCGCTCTGGTTTTATACGCAAACGGAAACGATTTGTATCGCTGGATAACGGGCGGCTAAGCCTGAAAAATACAGCAACTAAAAATCGGCTAAATATTTTTTAAAATATGTTTTGCAGGTTTGAATAGTTGTGTATATTTGCATCCGCTTTCAGCAAATAAGCGGTACGTTCTTTAAAACTTTACAAACGGCAGTATTGCGATACGCCCAAAGTTTTAAAAATATAAAATTTAAATTCCTCCTTACCTGCCTGCCGATAGGCAGGGCTCAGTTCTGAGCTTTAGCATTTAAAGTGCTTCCGGTAAGTGGAGTGATCCTGAAAAAAGGATCGTATAATTTTAAATTCCTCCTTAGCTCAGTTGGTTAGAGCATTTGACTGTTAATCAAAGGGTCCTTGGTTCGAGCCCAAGAGGGGGAGCAAATTAAGCCTTAACTACTTGTAGTTGAGGCTTTTTTGTTTTTACTAACTCAGTATCTACGCGGGTTTAGAGCTCATTTCCTACTTTCATCCAATCCTTTAAGAATAGATCCAAATTTTGAATATGTACACCTAATTAGGTGATACATTGAATAAATAGGTGTACAATTCGGTGTACGTATTTTTTTCAGGTTATACATTTTTCTACTAGCATAATAGTATAATATTTTTTATGTCTTATTAATTCATATCTAATGAGTATTAATAAGTTATCTATTTTGTTTTATCCAAATAAAGCAAGAATAAATAAAAAAGGTTTCTGCGTATTGAGATGCAGATTAACCCTTGAAGGTGAAAGAAAGGAGTTCTCATCAGGACTTTTTATTAAACCTGAATATTGGAATTCATCTGAACAATTTTATTCTTCTGACACAGCTATAAATGATGAATTAGCCTTAATCACAAATAAGCTAAATGAATGCTATTTAAAATTGAGAGTTCAAGGTATACCTATTAGAGTAGAAGAAATTTTGAATAATTATTTAGGCATAGATGCCAAGGTAGAACACAATGAAACAGGTGTATCTGAATATTATCAAAGCTATTTGATGAAGTTTAAGAAGCTTATAGGGCTGGAGATAAAGAAAGTTACCTGGGATAAATTTTATTACGTAGGGCAACACCTAAAATCCTTTGTAATCTGGAAATACAAATCTAGGGATATACCACTTTCTAAATTGGATATGAATTTCCTTTCAGAATTAGATTTTTATCTTAAAACAGAGAAGGATCTTAAGCAAGTAACAATCAACAAGATTATACAGAGATTTAGGAAAGTAATACGCATTGCACTTTCTGAAAAGCTAATTGCAGCAGATCCATTTCTTCTATACAAATCAAAAAGTGTTAGAACTACTATTGTTTATTTGAATGAAATAGAATTGGCTAAGCTTGAAATGCACGAGTTCTCTCAAAAAAGACTTAATAATACAAGAGATTGCTTTATTTTCTGTTGTTATAGTGGTCTAGCATATGCTGAAATGATTGGCCTAAAGCCAAAACATATTGAAAAAGGATTTGACAATAACCTTTGGATTAAAATGGAAAGGGAAAAAACAGGTAAACCTTTATCAATTCCTTTGCTTCCAAAAGCTCTCAATATTCTAGAGAGATTTAAAAATGACACTGAATTTATCTTTCCCAGATTGAGCAATCAAAAATTTAATTCTTATCTGAAAGAGATTGCTGATATAGTTGGTATTGATAAAAGGTTGACTCATCATACTGCTAGAAAAACTTTTGCAACGACAGTCTTATTATTTAATGATGTTCCTATGGAAATAGTTAGTGAGCTTCTAGGGCATTCTAGCATCACTATAACACAAACACATTATGGAAAGATTGTGCAGAAGAAAGTGAGTGATCACGTAAAAGTTCTTAATGAAAAATTAGACTTGAAAAAGTAGAATAAATTGCAAGTATTGCTGAAATTGTAATACTTGCAATATTGATATTTTAAAGATGGAGAAAATATATTTCTGGAAGTATTTGATAAATGATAAGTATGAAATTTCAACTGCTGAAACAAGAGTGGAAATTCATTCAGTCATCAACTCAGAGGATTTTAAAAAGTTGGGAATTTTTCATTTAACTAAGTTTTTTATAAACAGTTATGATATTTTTCAAATACCTGAAGATATCGATTCTAAAATTGAAGAACTCTTACAAAACTTTAGCATAGGTGAATTAAAGCGTGAATTACTAATTTATGGCTGTTCTTTACAAAGTCAATTTGCAGAAAACTATAATATTTTAAAAGATGATCTTCTTGAAGATTTTGATCTAGAATACAAAGAATTTAAAAAACTACTTGCAGTTTTAAGAAGCTATTTGTTTGCTGATAATCTCAAAAATCTTCCAACTATAACATTTAAGACATTTTCAGAAGGGAATGTAAACATTAAAAATTTCTTTGTAATTAAAGATATTTATGAAGCTATTTGCGAAGGCTTCGATCTTAAAAAAGAAAACTTTGAAGAGCGCAGCAGGAATTTATTGGAAATGACTAATAGAATTAAGGTTGAAAAATATTCCGAAAAGGTTAAGGTGGATTTTATCAGATGCTTATACGATTTTTTAACAAGCCTTGGATTTGAGAATGTAAATGCATTGAAATTCATAGGCGTTTTTTTCAAGCTATTTCAAATTCAACTTAATAATAATGAGGATGAATTGGAAATTTATGATAATCTAGAAGACAATTTAAAGTCAATAGATTTAAAAAACCTGACTCATTACATCAAAAGGCCACCTAACTTTTCCTATTACTAATATTGAAACAAAAAGCACTCGCTTTTAAATTTTTCTTGTTTCAAAAATACCCTTTAACACTACATAATTTTGTAATCGAAAAATAGAATTAACTATTTTTTTAATATTAAAATTATGAGTAATCAAATTCAATTTTATCAGGATTCAAAAATTTCTTGGACAGACAAGACTTGGAATCCTTGGAGAGGCTGTAACAAGGTATCAGCCGCGTGTAAACATTGTTATATGTTCAGATACTATAGCAATAGAGGTATCAATCCGAATTTAGTAGTTAAACAGGAAGGAGTTTTTGATAAGCCATTAAGAATGGACAGAGGATCAAAAATATTCACTTGTAGTATGTCAGATTTCTTTCACGAGGGAGCTGACGAATGGAGGGCTGATGCCTGGGAGATTATAAAGAAGACTCCTAATCATAGTTATTTGATTCTAACGAAAAGGCCGGAGAGGATTAAAGAAAATCTACCTGAGGACTGGAGTAAGGAAAATTATGGCCACGTATGGTTAGGGGTTACCGTAGAATCTCAAAAAGAAGTTCATAGAATTCATACTTTGGGAGAGATACCCTGTGAAGTTAGATGGGTTTCTTTTGAGCCATTGTTAGGTAATATAGAGTTAAGCCAACAAGAGCTCGAAATATTGGACTGGGCTGTTATAGGAGGTGAATCTGGGTATAAAAATCAAGTTAGAAAGACAGAATTGTCTTGGTACAATTCCCTAATGTTTCAAATTATGGGGTATGGTATACCATTATTTTTTAAGCAATTAGGTAGTTATTACCATTATGAAGAACTGAAGCTTAGAGATTGGCACGGTCAAGAGTATTGTGAAAACTTTCCAGGAAGATATAAGATTAGACAGTACCCCAAGTATTTGTATGGAGAAGAAGAGATTAACCATTTAAAAAAAGCAATATAATATGGATGTAGTACAAAATAAACAAAAAGTGACTTTTGAGGGTTCATCATCAGTTACTGCGACAGCAAATTCTACAGAATACATACCAAATGATGTGTATATGAATTTGCCAGAACCATTAAAGGAGATTACAGAACAGTTTCAAGGTAGAGAAAGAGATATAATATTACTATCCTCATTGGGAGTTATAAGTGGGTGTATGCCAAATGTATTTGGGATTTATGCAAATCAAAGATATTATCCAAACCTATACATTTTTGTTATTGCACCCCCTGCTTCAGGGAAAGGCAGTATGAATTGGGCTAAAAAATTAGTGGAACCAATTCACGAGGAAATTGTTGGAGAGAGCAAAAGAAAAATTTCTGAGTTTAGAAATATTGCTAATAATGAAAATATTCCAGAACCAAAGCTTGAAATTAAACTAGTACCTGGAAATACAAGTTCGTCTAAATTTTACACCCATTTAGAGAGAGCAGAAGATGCTTTAATCATTTTTGAGAGTGAAGCAGATACTTTGTCGAATATGCTTAAACAAGATTGGGGTAATTTTTCAGATTTATTGAGGAAAGGGTTTCATCACGAAACTCTTTCAATAAGTAGGTCAACTGAAGACAGGTTTTTTGAAATTAAAGATCCCAAATTATCAATAATAGTATCAGGTACTCCAAATCAAGTTAAGCCATTAGTTGACTCAAAAGAGAATGGCCTATTTAGCAGGTTTATTTATTATTATTTTGATGAAATAAGCAGCTGGAAGGATGTGAGCCCAAATGCTTACAGAGTAAGTTATGATGATTTAATGGCTGAAAAAGCAATAGTTGTTAAAGAATTAAGTGATAAGCTTAAAAGTTTAAAAAAGGTTGAAATTAAATTGACTAGAGAACAATGGAACTTTTTTCAAATGAAGATGAGTAAAATTAATGACCTAATTGTAAAAACCGAAAAAGTAGATTTTCTTTCCATAGTTAGGAGATTAGGTGTAATTGCTTTTAGGTTGATATGTATATTAACAGTTTTAGAAAAAAATCTTGAAATTGAAGATGAGGAATCTGTTCTAGTTGCTAGTGATATTCACGTTGAAATAACCTTCGAGTTAGTAAATGTGTTGTTGGAACACTCCTTGAAAGTATTTGACAAGTTCGACAATAAAGGTGTTGCCTTAAATATGCAAGAAAGAGAATTAATTAGTCTATTACCGAATGAATTTAAGAGAGGAGAAGGACTTGAAATATCAAATAGTATAGGAATACCGGAGAGAACTTATGATGAGATTTTAAAGAAGTGGAATGTTATGAAAATTATTCAAAAAGTATCTCACGGGAATTATAAAAAGATAATTTTCAATAATTAAGATTTGCAAGATCTGCAAAGTTTGCAGTTTAAAGTATTTGATAAGCGGGCATTAGCCCGCTTTTTCATTTCCATATGATATATAATTAACATTAATATTTATAAAATTAAATACGATTATTATGAACTTAAGAAAGTCAGAAAGAAGAAGAGCCAAGATTAAAATGGCTTTACAAGGATCAGCTGGAAGTGGGAAAACCTACTCCAGTTTACTATTAGCAAAAGGATTAATCAATGGAGATTTTTCTAAGGTAGCCATTGTAGATAGTGAAAATGGAAGTGCAGATTTATATGCTCATTTGGGCCAGTATAATGTACTCTCATTATCACCACCTTTTACACCAGAGAAGTATATTCAAGCTATAGATGTATGTCTCAAATCTGGGATGAAAGTGATTATCCTAGATTCAATTTCTCAGGTGTGGGATGAGCTATTAGATTTTCATTCCAAGCTTCCGGGTAATTCATTTTCGAATTGGAATAAGGTTACACCTCGTCAACGTGCATTTGTAGACAAAATTTTACAGGCAGATGCTCACATTATAGCTACAATGAGAACCAAGCAGGATTATGTATTGAACCAGAAAGATGGAAAATACATCCCTGAAAAAGTAGGCTTAAAGGCTGTACAAAGGGATGGAGTAGATTATGAATTTACTTTAGTATTTGATATAGACTCTAAACATTTTGCTGTTGCCAGTAAAGACAGAACCAATTTATTCTCTGGTAAGCCTGAGTTTACTATCAATGCTGCTACAGGAAAGAAGATTCTGGAATGGTGTAATGATGGTGAAACCTTAGAGGATACCAGACTCAAAATTCTGAATTGTAAAGATCTGGAACAATTAAGAACCTTGTACCAGCAACACTATAGTACTCAGGAACTAGCTGCAGACTTCAAACTTAAGAAGGAAACTATAGAAGCTAAAACACATTTATTGAACCCTCAAAAAATAAGTCAAAATGGACATAGTGCACACTCTTAAACCAGATATGGAATTAACTCCAGTAAAATCTACAAACCTCATAGTATATGATACAGGGGATGATATTGTAAATAAAAATCCATTTATAGAGGCTAATACTA
This sequence comes from Leeuwenhoekiella nanhaiensis, assembly GCF_002744755.1. Lineage (GTDB taxonomy): Bacteria > Bacteroidota > Bacteroidia > Flavobacteriales > Flavobacteriaceae > Leeuwenhoekiella > Leeuwenhoekiella nanhaiensis. The sequence continues at coordinate 279,823 of NZ_KZ319287.1, forward strand.
AAAGTGTTAGCCTTTCACATTTACAAAGGGATTGTATTATTCCTGTATTCAGCAAGGACAATGAAAAGACCATTGCTCATCAGGAATATATAGAAGCAGTTCAGGAATCTGTAAGTAAAATTTTTTCACATCATAGAATAGAAGCCCCAGAGATGCGTGTTAGCCATCAAATTAAAGGCAGAACACCTAGTGCAATTTATAAGGCAGCAAAAGACCTCCTAGAGCACGAGAAGACCACATATTATGAGAGAATGGCTTTCATTATACGTGTACCTAGTATAACTCAAACTATTAATGGTAATAGGTTGGCTTTAACTATAGGTGGGGTTAGATCTTACAACAAGGAAAATCTTTACAGCAAGAAGTCTGTAGAGAAGTTCCAGGTATTTATAGGGTTCCAAAATATGGTGTGCTGCAATTTATGTATTAACACAGATGGTTTTTCTTCTGAATTGCGGGTTAGTGGAGTTAATGAACTTACCGGTAAGGTGCAAGAGTTAATCTCAAACTATGATGCAGAAAAACATCTAAGGGAGCTGGAAACTCTCACTCAATATAGCCTTACTGAATCTCAGTTTGCACAGCTAGTTGGAAAGGCAAGGCTATACAACTATCTGCCTAAAGAACAGAAATCTGAAATACCACCTTTATTACTCAATGATGGGCAGGTTACAGCTATAGCAAAAGATTATTATCAGGATGAAAGGTTTTGCATAAATGAAGAAGGTAATATCAACCTTTGGAATGTATATAATCTCTTTACTTCAGCTAATAAGAGTAGCTATATAGACACCTTCTCAGATAGGAATGTCAATGCATTTGAATTTACAAATGGTTTGGCAAAAACTCTCAATGGTAATTCTAACTACCATTGGTTTTTGAGTTGAGTGATACCCAGTTCTCTTTTGAGGCTGGGTATTTTTCTCACTTACCACAAATAAGATCTAATTAGTTTAAAGTTCCTCAACAAGTTGAGCAAGCTCAGGATAGTTTGCTTTTTCAATTGCTTCATCACCATCTAGATGAATCTTTCTAGAGTTAAAATCTTTAGAAACAGGATATGTAGTTAATTTGGAATCTGGATAATTTGCATCAAAGAAAGATATAATATCAGGGCTAAGCCAATTTTTCTCTATTTACTTATTCAGCTCCAAATATTTTAGGTGTTAATATCTCAATTTCAACCTCTGTAGAATCAATTTTTTTATTGTTTTTGTCTTTGTAAAATTGATGAGCATCTTTTGATAATTTAGACATTGTTAAATGATCTTTATTTGATTCATCAAACTCAGGAATATTTATATTTTTTACAATATCTACTCCTTTTTGAATATCTATTGTGTAAGCCTCAATTATTTCTCCAATAACTCTAGAATTTAAAATTCCACATAAATAATGAGCTTCTTCCTCCGAATTAAATGAAACATATAGAACTTTGGAATCAGATAAAACAAGTTTATTTCCTAAATATTCATCATCAACTGATGATACAACAGCTGCAGTCATTTCTTTACTCTGTTCTCTCCATAATACCTTATAAGGCATAAATGTATAGTCTCCAACATTATCAAGTCTATACCAAGGAAATTGGTCTTTGTCGAAAAATTTTCCGCTTCTTATTCTTGTTTCAAGTAATAAATCTTTAAAATAAAATAACCAATCGTAAGTCTTTTTATATTTAACTTTTAAAACCTTGTCTTCAATACCTCTGTATTTTGATTTTCCTGTGGAATTATGGGGCACAACTATATATAAATAAGAATTTAAACCCCATTTATCTATATTTCTTCCTCCAGCCATTGGATAAACTAGATCTTTCTCTACAACACCAGGAAAGACACCTAAATCTTTTGCTTTCTGTAATCTAGATCTTTCAATTAAGTTTTCAATATGAATATTGTTCCCAACTGTTTTTTTAATATCTACAAGGTAAATACCTTTTGCTCCACAAGGTTCTATTCCTTTTCTTCCTTTATAGGGGGATTTTCCTAAATATTTTCCAAGATTAACAAACAATGAATTTTTTATAGTAAGCCAAGGACTTCTTAGATTATTATTTATTGGTTGAGCCGAAAGTTTTTCAAACCCCATTTTCTTTTTTACTGTTGAATAGCTATCTTCAAATGAAATCTTGTTAGATGAAATATTGTAACATTCGAAATAGTTTTCCATAGGATATGTCATTTTTGAATTTTTTTCAAAGACATATACAGATGTTCTATTTGAAGCTTCACCTTTAAAAGGATTTACTTTAAGCATATCATAAACTTCTATTATAGAAAAGGGAATATTTAATCCATCTCGGGATATTATAAATTTTCTAAAACCTTCACCACCTTTTAAAGATTTGACAAATGTTTGTGGTAAAACAAAGGAAGTTAGACCATTATCTTTTAAATAATGATCTACACAAACATAAGTTACAGCCATTGCAAAATCATCATGACTTGTGATCTTATCATAAGCACTTTTTTCAAATATTCCGTAGCTTAACCATATATCTAAAGTAGCTTTTCTATATGTGTCAGACATTGCTTTCCAAGTAATCCAAGGTGGATTACCTATTATAACATCAAATTTGCTTTGTGAAAAAAGAGGTGCAAATGAGTTTTTCAAAATAATCGGCCAGAAACCATTTTTACCACTTAAATGTAAATTGTATAATTTGTCATAAAATATTTTTGCATATTCAATCTGCTCTGAATTTAATTTGATTTTATTTTCTGAAATCAATAGTTTATGAAATTCATCAAATGACGTATAATCTTTAAGAATACAAGAGGAAGTAGTTTTTAAAAAGTAATCATTTTCTTCTCGGGTACTAAAAACAGGAATCTCAAATGCTCCAACAACTGTATTTATATCTATTGAATGTTTCTTTTCTTTTTGTTTAGCGTGAACTGTTGGAACCAGGATAGAATCACACATATATACTGGAATTGTAATTTCCTTTTCTAACTGTGTTATATCACCCAAAGCTAGAATGTAATTTGCTTTTGCCGAAATAACTGCAATTGGATTTATATCAAAACCTACAATATTTTTTGTGATATTATCTATTAAATCTGTTTGACTTATTTTCCCTTTATGCTTTTCAGAAAATTGTTTGACTAAATGTGTCAAAAAAGCTCCCGAACCACAAGTTGGATCCAAAATAGATGTATTAAGTCCACAATCATATTTAGATTTTTCAATTGTGAAATCAACTAGCCAATCTGGTGTATAATATTCGCCAAGTAAATGCCTTAAGCCTCTCGGTATTAAGTCCGAATAGATTTTTTTTAGAACGTCTCCAACAACTTCAGGTTTAATTACAGAAGCTGTTGTCTCAAAAGTATCTAACTCGGTAATAATATCATTTATGAAATCCATTTTTAAATCCTCTGCAAGAACAAACCATTCAAAAAAATGAATTTCAAAGAAATTATCTATATAATAATTAGTATAATGATTTCCTGAAAACAAAGATGTAAGCTCATTTTTATATTTTGGTTGCTTAGCTTTCTCAGTTGGGTTTGTTAATGACTCAAGTAAATTGTGGACTAAAAGCTTTATTACAATGCTATAATAAGTCTGTAGGACAAAAAGGGTGTGCCTGATTTCCATATTCTTTGGCAAAGAATACATCTTAATTAAATCATCCTTATACTTTGTGAAATCTGTTTCCTCTTTTCCGTAAATATCACCAAATATCCTATTCCACTCCTGAAATAATGTTTCAATTCTTGTGTTTGAATTTTTATTACTATTTAATAGTTCATAGAGGTAAAGAATACTATTTTTTGAAATATCAGAACTTGATGAAAATGATTGCAAAAGATTTTCTGAAGACAATCTTTTTCTTTTGGTAGATCTTATAAAAAGGAGTAATTTCTTCACTCCTAAGTCAAAATCAGTTATTTTTTCAATTTCATAAGTAAGCTCTCTCTTATTTTGAATATGCTTTGGAAATTTTTTTGTTTTCCTGTTTACGAGTAAATCAATTACGTTAGTATCTTTTTTATATCTAAAAAAAATAAAGGTTTTTCCGTCAAAGGCAACTCCTACCTTTGAAAGTAATATTTGTTCAAAATATGTATCATCTCCTTTTCCTAGTTCATCTAAACTAAAATTTACCAAGTAAGAATATAACCCCCTATCCTTATCATCTCTTCCATATATTGCCTCATCTTCACCTACTTGTGATTTGAATTTTTTGGGTGTTTTAAATTCAAAAATAATATCAGAATAAATACTGTCCGCTCTTCCTCCTTGAAGTGAAGAAACTTCACTTGAGAACGATTTCTTTAGCCCATAAAAATCAGAAATACTATCAAGAAAAATATTTGTATTAATTCTTACGTCCTCTTCATTTTGTGAGTTTAGACTATTGTTTTTAAACTTGGTTATTATTTTACTTATATCAATTTCCATTTAATTTCAATCTTGTTTTAAGTCAAAGATAAATTTTTAAATCACCTCGTGTAATTTTAGTTCTGGTTTTACATTAAACGAATCATCTGAAAATTTCTATTAGGGAAGTTTAAATTGTGATATAGCCTTTTTAAATAAGGATTTAATCAGATCAGTGCCCTGGATTTAACTCAAATATTTTTTTTAAATTTTTTGTGAAGTTTAAATAATACGTGTATGTGATATTCCTTCAAATCTACCCCACCCCTTTCAAACCGCACTAATTACCCCCACCCATTAGTGCAGGGATAAACTTTTCTGTACCTGAATAAATATTAATTCAATTTATAGTCTTTTCAGTCTAGTCATTCATCTAGTCTTTTAAGCTATAGTTGTATTGATCAGGTTTTTATCAACTCAAATATTTTATACAATGGTTAGAATTGTTGGATTTAAACAAAGAGAAAAAGAGGATGGTACACCATTCTTTATTTTAGAATTACAGGGAGGCATTGAGATGACTCTAAGTAAGGAAACAGGGCAGTTTTATGCTACAGCTAAAAAGGCTTACGTGACAAGTACATTTGATGAGCAAACTTGTAAAGCTTTAGTAGGTTCTGAAATGCCAGGATCTATTCAAAAGAAAGAAGTAGAGCCTTACACCTATGTTGTACAGGAAACAGGTGAAGAACTAATACTTCATCACAGATGGGTATTTGTACCAGAATCTGATAATACAGCTAAAGAAGAAAAATTAGTTAATCAGCTAATGGCAGATGACTCTATTTTTTCTAACAATGGGGTTCCTGAATTAGCTCAACAGGCTATTTAATTATTAATTAATCCTTCCACATTTGTTGAACCACTATACTAGGTGTTTTACAGATTTGGAAGGATTTTTATTTTTTACTTATGAAAGCTGCAGAAATAAAAGTGTCCTATATAAACAAGAATGAACAAAAGATAAAAATATCAAGTAGTAGTTCTGCTTATGAGTTAATACTAAACCATTGGGATCTCAACATCATAGATTTTATGGAAGAAGTGAAGGTAATACTACTCAACAGAGCCAACACAGTACTTGGAGTATATGAATTATCAAAAGGGGGTAGTACCTCTTGTGTTGTAGATGTTAAGATTATTCTTAATGTAGCAATTAAAGCACACGCAAGTTCAATAATCCTGGTACATAACCATCCATCCGGACAGGTAATTCCTAGTGAGACAGACAAAAGACTTACTATTAAGCTCAAAGAGGCCTGTAAAATGGTGGACCTTGAACTGCTAGATCATTTAGTGATCTCTAGAGACTCTTACACAAGTTTTAGTGATGAAAATCTGTTATAATTTAATGTGTGTAGATGTGCTTACATATCCCTCTAAAACATACTTATAAAGGATAAAGCAAATAGTGTAGATATAATATTATAGCGGAATTTTACATTCTAGTGGAGTAAATCAGCTCCATTTAGAATAGATTCCTTGGTATATATCTTTTTGTATAGTTGTATTGGGGATGCAGAGCACTAACTGCCTAATAGCCAAAACTATTTTCCTGTAGTTGAATAATCCAGCAATTGAGGTAAACTTACATCTAGTGCTTTAGCTATTCTATAGAGCGTAAATAGGGTAGGATTGTTCCTGCCAGATTCTATTCTAGATACATTAGTTACATCAAACTCACCTAGCATCTTAGTAATTAAGTCAAACTGAGACAGACCTTTCTGCTCTCTAATACGCTGGATATTCTTTCCAACATTTTTGAGGAGCTCAGCTCTTATATTATCTAAATCAGACTCTTTCACACTTGTCATATTTGACAAGTCAAAGCAACTGATTATATTGTAGAACTATATTGCCATATATGGCAACCTAACCTAATCTTACTAGTAATGAAACAGATTTTTTATGTTGTAGTAGCACTTTTTATGTATACTCAAGTTAATTCCCAAACCTTGGAGGAAACTTCAGATTATTTAGAATACATCATTGAAGAAAACCCACCATTTCAGGGTATGTCTACTGAATTTAAGGTAGTAAATACAAGTGATGGAGATAGGTTTACGTATGTTATAGAATTACGTGAAGGGGATAAAATATTAAACTCAAAAACCAGCCTTGTTTATTTGTCTGAAATTAAAAATATCATACTTGATGTGGCAAATTATGAAGGCCACGTAAAATATCAGTTAAGGATAGGTTTAAAAGCTGATAAATTAAACTCATTTGCAGTAGCCTATGGTAACTCTATGAATGCTGTACCTATAGATGAATTAGTAATTGCATTACCAAATAATGAGGTTTTAGCTAATAAAATTAAAAGTGCACTGATGCATCTTTTCAAATTAAAAAATTTAAAAGTGTCAGATTTAAATATGTTTTGAGTCTTAGTTATGAGTAATAATGAAGATGGACACGAATTTAGGTTTATATTGTGCTCAATGCTTGCAGCCATTTATAGTTGGTACTTAGTAGATCCAAATTCATTTACAGGATACATTAGGTGGTTTTTGGGTACAATTATTTTGTGGATAGTATTTTGGTCAATATTAAAATTCCTTACCAAATGAATGTTTTAGACAGTATTCCATATAGAGTTGGCTCAACATTCGAGGAGCACAATGTTAGCCTGGAATTTTTGAAGGAATTTAATGCAGATTCAAAATACTATGCTAGTTATAGATATTCTGAACTATATCTATTTGGTAGGGCTTTTCAAGCAGAATGTTATCTCCATTTTTGGAAGGGAGTATTAAATACAATTCAATATAAAATCCATAAGGAAAACTTTGATCTTTTTAGAGATTCCTTGAATGAAGAGTTACCAGTAGATAAACCATTAAAAAGAGATCTGTACAATGAAAGATTTGCACTAGAAAGCTATTGTAATGGTATAGCTGTAGGATTGACTCAGTTGAATGAGAATTATTTTATGCTGAAAATATCTAAAAACCCAAGCTTACCTCGAATTAAATCAAATAAAAGCAATAGGTCTTAACACCTATATTAATTAAATAATATTAACCATAAGGCATACAATTAGGTTATACTATTATGTTAGTAGAAATGCACACCAATACAAGACCTTTAAATATAGGGGCTGAGTTAATCAAAGGGTCCTTGGTTCGAGCCCAAGAGGGGGAGCAAATTAAGCCTGTAAACATACTGTTTACAGGCTTTTTTGTTTTTAGTCGGCTTGGTTTAATTATTCAATTTGACTTCAATAATAAATCCTATTTACTTTAGTTGTTTAAATTGCCAAAAAATGACATTACTTTTTTATATTAGTCAAAAAATGACAAGTCTAAATTTGTACAGGCATGAGTTTTGGTCAAAGAATAAAAGAGTTAAGAGAAAATAAGAAACTGTTGCAACGTCACTTGGCTGCAAGTTTGGAAATAGATACCCCTATGTTCAGTAAAATTGAACGTGGGGAAAGAAAAGCGAAAAGAGAACAAGTATTAAAACTCGCAAAACTTTTAGAGACTGATGTCGATGAATTATTGACAGCTTGGCTTGCCGATAAAATCTATGATCTTGTTAAGGACGAAACAACCGCTGTGAATGCAATAAAAGTTGCCGAAACTACATTAAAATACTCTAAAATTGAAAAACAATTATAAAGGAAGAATAGAGTCAAATTTTTCTACCGTAAATGAGCCTCTTGGGTTATTTCCTAAGAATGTTGGTATAAAACCTTTTTTAAAATGGGCTGGTGGAAAGACTCAATTATTAACTGAGCTTAATAAATATGTTCCCAATACCTATAATAAATATATAGAACCATTCATTGGTGGTGGTGCAATGTATTTTAATCTTAATGCAGAAAAGTCAATTATAGCAGATTCTAATGAAGAATTGATTATAACTTACAGTCAAGTCAAAGAAAACGTAGAAAATGTAATTGAACATTTAAAGACATTTGAACATAATGAGGTTTTTTATTATAAAATCAGAGGTGTTGACCCAGAGGATTTTGAATACAGTTATAGAGCAGCAAGATTGATTTATTTAAATAAGACGTGCTTTAACGGTTTATATCGTGTAAATAAAAAAGGGCAGTTTAATGTACCATACGGTAAAGGAAAGGGTAGCTTTTTAAATGAAGATGTACTTAGAAACTCAAGCGAATTTCTTAAGGAAACAATGATAGTTAAAGGTGATTACCTCTCTGTTTTAAATGATTTTGCTGATGAAGGTGATTTTGTTTTTTTAGATCCCCCATATTATCCGATAGGAAAATATTCAGACTTTCAGCGATATACTAAAGAATTTTTTTATCACGAAAATCAAGTACAGCTAAAAAAGGAATTTGACAGATTAGTAAATAAGGGTTGCAAAGTTGTACTAACAAATTCTGATCATGATATTATTATTGACTTGTATTCAGAATATCAAATTGATATAATTGAAACTAGAAGAATGATTAGTAGTAATTCAAAGACTAGAAGAGGTAAAGATATAATAGTTTCAGGTGGATATGATTGATAACCAAATTGAAATAAAAGAATTTATTAATCAATTCGAATATTTCCCGGGTACAAGATTCATGGGGAGTAAGAATAAGATTATATATGAGCTATGGGAATATTTCAAAGAAATTGAATTTGAAAGCTTCTTAGATGTATTTGCGGGTAGTAATGTTGTTTCCTACTTTATGAAAACAAAAGGGAAAAGAGTTATTACTAATGACTTTATGAAAATTAGCTATTTAGCTTCAAAAGCTATTATAGAAAATGCCAACGTGAAAATTAGTAAAAGGGACCTAACATTTTTGTTAGATACCTCTTCAAGTGAATCTTTTATCTCAGATAAATTTGAGGGTTTATATTTCAGTGATGAAGAAAATAGGTTTCTTGATCAAATTAGAGGGAACATTGATTTACTTGAAGATGAATTTAAACAATCAATTGCCATTTCTGCTCTCGTAAGAGCGTGTATGAAAAAAAGACCACGTGGGATATTTACTTTTATAGGTCATAGATATGATGATGGAAGAAAGGATATCCGTAAATCTCTTAAAGATCATTTTATTGACAATATATCTAGCTTTAACAACGCAGTGTTTGATAATGAGAAAAAATGTGAATCAAATAATATGCTCAGTCAAGAACTGAACAAAACAGCTGATCTCGTATATTTAGATCCCCCATACTACTCTCCTAAATCGGATAATGATTATGTTCGAAGATATCACTTTGTGGAAGGGCTGGCCAAAAAATGGGATGGATTAGAAATCCAAGAACATACAATAACCAAAAAATTTAAAAGTTACCATTCACCATTTTCTAAACGCGAATCTGCCTACAGTGCATTTCATTCACTGATTGAAAGACATAAGAAATCTATCATAGCTATCTCCTACTCTTCAAATTCAATACCTACGAAAAATGAGTTAATAAAAATTTTGAAAAATTACAAAGAGGATGTTGTCGTACACGAAATTGATCACACCTATTCTTTTGGTAATCAGAATAATAAGAAAGGAAATAAGGCAAATAGAGTCAAAGAATACCTATTTATTGCAAAATAATGAGAGTACCAAGTGAAGAAATACCACAAGCGGATAATCTCGTAGATGTTATTCGAACCATAGTTGCAGTATCTCAAGGAGCTAGAACATATCAGCAAATAGCAGGCGCTATTGAAAAGGTTGAGCGTCAAGGGCGTTATTACCGTAAAGCCGCTGAGATTATTGGTTTGATCGTTACTCCAAGTCAAAATCAGTCTATTTTGACTCAACTTGGTCAAGTATTCATTCAAACTAACCCAACCTTAACTAATCCGATATTGCTTCGAGGAGTTTTAAATTCTCGAATTTTTCAAAGAATTATTCCTTATCTGGAAGCAAAAGGTAATTTGGGTGTCAGCAGACAGGAATTTGAGATGTTTCTCAGAGGAACAGCAGATTTGGGAGCAAATACAATGGCTCCAAGAAGGATAAGCACGGTCATAAGTTGGCTAGTTGAGTTGGAAATAATTGTTATCCATAATTCAAGATATATCCTTTCGGCTCAAACAATTAATCAACGGGTTGATAGTATCCAATTTGATAATCCTGACGAACCATTATTGCCAGGTACAAATGATTTGAATGAATATACGACTGTTGAACAGCGAAGCTCGTCTGCACAAGAGACAATTATTTCTTACAGAAATAGTGCGGCTTTAGAAAGAGCTGATAACGCCCATAGGCATTTAGTAAATCTTACTTCGGAAAGAATCCGAAATGCTAATGCACTTCCAAAATTCAATCAGCTCATCGATCTTGCCACACATATCAATAACAAGGATTATATTTTCGAAATGAAGTCCACAACTCACGGAAATGAAAAATCACAAATAAGAGCAGGATTGAGTCAACTTTATGAATATAGATACCTTCAAAATAAACCACAAGCTAAGCTCGTACTGGTTTTAGAAAACCCATTAAGCGCAAATGAAATTTGGAGACAAGACTATCTAGAACAAGATAGAGATGTCTATTTAATATGGGATGGCAATAATGAACTTTATGGTAATGAAAGAACGCGTCAAGATTTAGATTTTCTTGGACTTTTATAGTGCTAAAGTAAAACTTCAGTTCTCAAACTTTAACTAAAAAGTTGCTAAGAAAGTCGATATACAAATAAAATTATTGCTCGAGCTAATTGAATGTAGAATATGTGCTTTCCTATCTCACCCCAATTCCCTAATTTCTTACTCCTAAAACATTCCCTATGAAAAAACTTGCATTCCTGTTACTTGCGCTTCCGGTATGGGTAAGCGCACAAAGCACTGCGTATACGGTTACTTCCTATAACGAAGAGGGGACCAAAGCGCCCAATACGCATTATCTGGGTGAGGCTTTTTTAAACAGCCTGGTACGAGCAGAAGGCGATCTGGAGTATAACATTACCAAAGCAACTTTTAAGGCCAACTCCACGCTTGACTGGCATAAACACGCCACGCCGCAGGTTTTGGTGGTGGTAGACGGCGCCGGTTATTATCAGGAGCGGGGTAAAGATCCCATACTTATGAAAGCCGGTGATGTGATTCAGTGTGCAAAAGACACTGAGCACTGGCACGCCTCGTCAAAGTATCACGATGTGACCTATCTCGCGATTTACGGCGAGCAACCCACCGTCTGGACCGAAGTCTTAACCCGCGAAGCCTACGACGAGGTAGCAGAGCAGCTTTTCAAAAACTAAAACCGGGCGGCCATTCTAAAAATTTTAAATGTAAAGCTTGCTTTACATTTATTTTTGAGTATTTTTGTCAAGTACACTTTACATTAATCAAAAATCAATCAGTATGAATTCTCAAGTAATTGCCTCCCGTAACAAATTGGCCAAATGGTCAATCGCCTGGGTTTTGACCACGGCTTTAGTCACTTTTGGCTCCCAGTTTTTATGGGAAGCCCGGTGGATCACCATTATCGCGATCCTCTTAAGTCTGGCAGTCGGCATCGGGATGGTCCTGGCCAACCGTGATTTTGTGAATGCCGGTGACGAGCTGCAGCGCAAAATACAATTGGAGTCTATGGGCTTAACCCTGGGGCTTTCGGTGGTGTGCGGTATCGCGTACTCGCAGTTAGACACCACAAACCTGATTAAGCAGGACGCAGAGATCGCTTTTCTTATTCTGTTTATGGGGATCACCTACATTTTGTGTGTATTCTTTAATGCCCGTAAGTATTCCTAAGCACTAATTCAGGAAGGCTTCAGTACGCAATGTTCAGTCTGAGCCTTTTGAAAACCAGTCCTTTGGGAGCACCTACAAAATTTAGTACCTGACCGGAGCACCAATTTAAATCAAAGGCAACCGGTCTCTAACTTAAAATTTCGCAATTGAAGAATACGATAAAAGACTACCGTGCCCGCTTCAATATGACGCAGGAAGATCTGGCTCAAACCATAAACGTCTCGCGCCAGACCATTAATGCGATTGAAAAGGGTAAATTTGACCCCAGTCTGCCTACGGCATTTCGCCTGGCGGCTGTTTTTAAATGCAGCATTGAGGAGTTGTTTCGCTTCGAGGCTGAGTAAGACCAAGCACTATGCAAAAAAACATACTAAGCCTGCTTCCCAAAATCCTTTCGGCTTTACTGGTGGTAGGCCTGGTGTTATCGTATTTCTTAATTCCGGAGGCCAAAGAATTTTTTAACGAAGCCTGGTCTGTTTTGACAAGCGGGGACGAAAAGCGCATTGAAGAATGGGTTTCCGGCTTTGGCTGGGCGGGTCCTTTGGTACTCATCGCCGCTATGATTGCCCAGATGTTTTTGATCGTCATTCCTTCGGTGGCGCTTATGGTGGTTTGTATTTTGGCTTACGGTCCCATCTGGGGCAGTTTGCTGGTTTTTGTCAGTATTTTTTCGGCCTCCAGCATCGGGTATCTTCTGGGAAAAGTTTTCGGCGCAGGCCTTATCAGCAATCTGGTGGGTTCTAAAACCGAAGATAAACTCGAGGATTTTATTGAAGAATTTGGTTTTTGGGCTATAGCGATCACCCGGCTCAATCCGTTTCTGTCTAATGACGCCATCAGTTTTGTAGGCGGAATTTTAAAAATGAATTACCTAAAATTTATAGGTGCTACGCTGGCCGGGATTGCCCCGCTAACCCTTTTTATCGCTATTATGGGCGAAAGCACAGACGGCCTGAAAAACGGAATGCTCTGGGGATCTTTGGTAAGCCTGGTAATCTTTGGGTTTTACGTGTGGTGGAGTAAGCGGAAGCGCAACAGCTAATTACCACAATTTCAAAAACAGAAACACTGCGGCAATAAGAATGCTGTAGAAAATGAATTCGCCTGTTTCAAAACCGGCAAACAATCCGCGGAATCGGCGTGTTGCAGGCGCATCCTCTGCCGGAATTTCCACATAAAAGTTTTCAAAAGGCCAAAACCCATCAAGTTCCTGCTCACGTTGCCCAACTTTACTAAGAGCAGGAGACTCTTTGGAGGTATCGGTTAATAAGAAAAATTCAAAACAGCTGTGATTTTTCTGAAAATCAAAACGTGGTGAAATTCCGCAGCAATTAACCATAAAAGCAATGCTATTTAATGCAATAAACAGCAGGGTAAGGCGGATGCAAAGTGCGTTATTCATACCTAAAGCTTTGACACAAATGTAGGGGTATAGCTCTGTCGGGGTAAGGGGAATTTCCCCCATAATCTTAAAAGGTTCTTAAAACTAGCTGCTTTTAAAATTGGCGTTATAGCTTGTGAATGCGTTACTTTGTATTTTTTAAATCAGAATGAGAAAGATTTTCGCCTATCCGCTAAGCGTGTTGTTTTATCTGGCTTTTGGTCTTACCATTTGCGTCTTTCACCCCATACAATGGGTGTGCTATAATTGGTTTGGTTATCAGGCACATAAAAAGAGTGTTGATTACCTCAATTTTAGCATCATGCGCTGCCTCAATTTGCTGGGCACGCGTTTTACGTTTACCAACCCGTATACCATTAAGCGTGATCAGCCCATCATCATTGTGGCTAACCATCAGGGGCAGTGGGATATCCCGCCGCTCATCTGGTATCTGCGTAGGATACATCCCAAATTCATCAGCAAGATCGAATTAGGCAAAGGCATTCCCAGTATCTCGTACAACCTGCGAAAGGGCGGTTCGGCTCTTATAGATCGAAAAGACAAGCGACAGTCAATACTCGCGATCCGCGATTTAACCCGTACGCTTAATGCAACCAATAGGTCTGTGGTGATTTTTCCCGAAGGAACCCGCAGTAAAGATGGTGTACCTAAAGAGTTTGCAACCGGCGGACTCATAACCCTATTTAAATCAATGCCTACGGCGATTGTGTTGCCGGTGACTATTGAAAATTCATATAAACTGATGCGTTGGGGTGGTTTTCCGCAGGATATTGGCGTTCACGTAAAACATACGGTGCACGAGCCTATTCCGGTTGCGGGAGCAGATCCTGAGGCTCTGGTAAAACAGGTGCAGGATGTGGTTTTGGGTACCTTTCCCGAGGTACGCAAGCATCAGTCTAAATCAGTAATTCCACAAACCAGGCCATGACCGAAACCGTATCCTTGCATCCCGAAGACCTGAAGCTCATAGAGCGCACCCGTGATTTTGTAAAGGAAACACTGGCTAATGCCGAAGGCGGTCACGACTGGTTTCACATTTTGCGGGTGTATAAGAATGCCCTGCATATTGCCAAAGGCGAAAAGCAGGCCGATGTGCTAACCTTAGCGCTGGCAGCTTTACTGCACGATATTGCCGATTCTAAGTTTCACGACGGTGACGAAGAAAAAGGACCCAAAATGGCGCGGGCTTTTCTGGCAAAAAATCACGTGGATGAGGTGCGTTTGGAAGCGGTGGTGAAGATTATTGAAAACGTCTCCTACCGGGGCGGACATAAGAAAAGTGATTATACCAGCCTGGAGTTGCAAATTGTGCAGGATGCAGACCGGCTTGACGCGATAGGTGCCATAGGCATCGCCCGTACCTTTAATTACGGGGGTTTTAAAAACCGAAAACTTTACGATCCTGCCCTAAAACCCGATCTGGAAATGAGCGCCGAAGATTATAAAAAGTCTGAAGCTCCTACGATTAATCATTTCTACGAAAAATTACTGCTGCTTAAAGACCAGATGCATACGCAAACCGCAAAGGAGATCGCTGAAGGCCGCCATGCCTTTATGCAATCTTTTTTAGAACAATTTTATGCCGAATGGGAGGGCGTTAGGTAAGTTTATTCTAACTTAGAAGGCCTTAATTTCTCAAAGTCAAAAAACGCAATTTTCAGTACTTTTTTTGACAACTTTTCCCGGCCAAAATTTCAAAAAGTTTACAAAAGTTGACAACTTTTAGATTTTTCAGAGCTTCTTAATTTTCATTTTTAAAATCGCATTAGCGCCTATGTTTAAAGGTGTGAGGCTCTTAAACCGGACTTCATAATTTAGAATAATTATTTATACAATTAATTGATATACAGATTTTTAAATTAAAAAAGTTAAAGCTTCCGGGCTTTGTTGTCAATCAACCATGTTGACAACTTTGTTGAAAACGCAGTGCGGTTTTTTGGGTCTGCTCTTCATTTTTTTTCCAAATTTGTTAGTCCCTAGTGATTAGAAAAGTTAACCAAAAAATTTACCGAAAATGAGTAGTGCAGTAGAGCCGATTTTACAGGAAAACAGTAACCGATTTGTCATTTTTCCTATTCAACATCCAGATATTTGGGAATGGTATAAGAAATCTGAAGCCAGTTTCTGGACCGCTGAAGAAATCGACCTGCACCAGGATCTTACAGACTGGACCGCAAAACTCAATGACGACGAGCGTTATTTCATCAAGCACATTCTTGCTTTCTTTGCTGCGTCAGACGGTATTGTAAATGAAAACCTGGCTGAAAACTTCGTTAACGAAGTACAATATTCAGAAGCCAAGTTTTTCTATGGTTTTCAGATTATGATGGAAAACATCCATTCTGAAACCTACTCGCTGCTTATCGACACCTATGTGAAAGACGAGAAAGAAAAAGATATGCTGTTTAATGCGATCGAAAACTTTCCGGCGATTAAGAAAAAAGCAGACTGGGCATTGAAATGGATTGAAAGTCCTTCGTTTGCCGAGCGTTTGATCGCTTTTGCTGCGGTAGAAGGTATCTTCTTTTCCGGTGCGTTTTGTTCCATTTTCTGGTTGAAAAAGCGCGGATTGATGCCGGGTCTTACTTTTTCTAATGAATTGATTTCCCGTGACGAAGGTGTGCATTGCGACTTTGCGGTACACCTGCACAACCACCACCTGATTAATAAAGTTTCAAAAGAGCGTATTAAAGAGATTATCGTTGATGCCCTTAACATAGAGCGCGAGTTCATCACCGAATCGCTTCCGGTAAGCTTAATCGGTATGAATGCGAAATTAATGACCCAGTACCTGGAGTTTGTGACCGACCGTTTGCTTGTTGAACTGGAGTGTGAGAAGGTTTACAACGTGACCAATCCGTTTGACTTTATGGATATGATCTCGCTTCAGGGGAAAACCAACTTCTTTGAAAAACGAGTAGGAGAGTACCAAAAGGCCGGCGTTGCCAGCGGTAGCGGTGGTAAGGAAGGTTCAAAAATCAGTTTTGACGCTGATTTCTAAACCCACCATTGTCAATTAGTTTGGCCTAAGCCAAAATCAGAATATACTTTAGCTTGATTAGGGCAACAGTTGCGAAACTGCCGCCGCAAACCATTATTTTCTAAAAACGACCGCGACATCGTTTTAGAACACCTTAAAAACCAAAACCTTATGTATGTAGTTAAAAGAGACGGCCGCAAAGAACCTGTAATGTTTGATAAAATTACAGCGCGCATCAGAAAGCTGTGTTACGGCTTAAACCCACTTGTTGATCCTGTGAAAATTTCGCTTCGCGTAATTGAAGGATTGTACGATGGGGTAACCACCAGTGAATTAGATAACCTGGCTGCAGAGGTGTCGGCTACCATGACGACCTCACATCCTGATTATGCTAAGCTTGCCGCTCGCGTTTCGGTCTCTAACCTGCATAAAAATACCAAGAAGTCTTTTAGTGATGTCGTGACCGATTTGTATGAGTACATCAATCCGCGTACCGGGCAAAAAGCCCCGCTTATCGCAGATGACGTGTATGAGGTGATTATGAACAACAAGGAAGAACTAGATTCTTCCATCATATACAGCAGAGATTTTGGTTACGATTACTTTGGTTTTAAAACTTTGGAGCGCTCGTACCTGCTAAAGCTTGACGGTAAAATCGCCGAGCGTCCGCAACATATGTTGATGCGTGTGGCTGTTGGTATTCACCTTGATGATCTTGATGCGGTGAAGGAGACCTATGAGTTGATGTCGAAAAAATACTTCACGCACGCAACACCTACTTTATTCAATTCAGGCACCCCAAAACCACAAATGTCTTCGTGCTTCCTACTCGCGATGCAGGATGACAGTATAGATGGTATTTACGATACACTGAAGCAAACCGCTAAGATTTCACAAAGCGCCGGAGGAATAGGTCTTTCTATTCACAACGTGCGTGCAACGGGTTCTTACATTGGCGGTACTAACGGTACCTCTAACGGAATTGTGCCGATGTTGCGTGTATACAATGACACCGCGCGTTATGTAGATCAGGGTGGCGGTAAACGTAAAGGTTCGTTTGCGATGTACATCGAACCCTGGCATGCCGACATTTTTGACTTCCTCGATCTGAAGAAAAACCACGGAAAAGAAGAAATGCGCGCCCGTGATTTGTTCTACGCAATGTGGATTCCCGATCTGTTTATGGAGCGTGTACAAAACAACGAGGAGTGGACGTTGATGTGTCCTAACGAGTGCCCTAACCTGTTTAACGTACACAGTGAGGAATTTGAAAAACTGTATTTGCAGTACGAGTCTGAAGGAAAAGGCCGTAAAACCATAAAAGCCCGCGAGCTTTGGGAGAAAATCCTCGAGTCGCAAATTGAGACCGGTACGCCGTATATGCTGTATAAAGATGCCGCAAACCGCAAATCTAACCAGCAGAATTTAGGTACCATTCGTTCTTCAAACCTGTGTACGGAAATTTTAGAATACACCAGTCCGGACGAAGTTGCGGTATGTAACCTAGCTTCCATCGCATTGCCTATGTTCATTAAAGACGGGCAGTTTGACCATAAAGAACTTTTCAGAATTACCAAGCGTGTTACCCGTAACCTTAACCGCGTAATTGACCGTAACTACTATCCGGTAAAAGAAGCTGAAAACAGCAACATGCGTCACAGACCTATAGGTCTTGGAGTACAGGGACTGGCAGATACGTTCATCAAATTAAGACTTCCGTTTACTTCTGACGAGGCTAAAAAACTGAATCAGGAAATCTTTGAAACCCTTTATTTTGCTGCTGTTACGGCTTCAAAAGAAATGGCTATTGAAGAAGGTCCCTATTCAACCTTTAAAGGATCGCCTATTTCAAAAGGAGACTTCCAGCACAACCTGTGGGGTATAAAAGACGAGGAACTAAGCGGTCGTTGGGATTGGGCAAAATTGCGAAAAGAAGTAATGGAGCACGGCGTGCGTAACTCGTTGCTGGTAGCGCCTATGCCAACTGCCTCAACTTCTCAGATCTTAGGAAACAACGAAGCCTTTGAGCCCTATACTTCTAATATCTACACCAGACGTGTACTTTCGGGAGAATTTATCGTGGTAAACAAGCACCTGCTTGAAGACCTGGTTGCTTTAGGCTTGTGGGATGAAGAATTGAAGCAGGCGATTATGCGTGCCAATGGTTCTATTCAGCATATAGACGGTATTCCTGAAGATTTAAAAGAATTGTACAAGACCGTTTGGGAATTGAGTATGAAAGACATTATTGATATGTCCCGCCACCGTGGATATTTCATTGACCAGTCGCAGTCGCTTAACCTGTTTATGGAAAATGCGAATTTTGCGAAACTTACTTCAATGCACTTTTATGCGTGGAAGAGCGGCCTAAAAACCGGAATGTACTACCTGCGTACGAAGTCGGCTGTTGATGCGATTAAGTTTACCTTGAATAAGGAAGTTAAAAAAGAGCCCACAGCAGAGCGCCAGGTTGCTGAGCGAGCTGCTGAAACCCTTAAGGCCAAAACACCCGTACACCGTCCTGATTCGGTTGAGGAGCGTGCAGAGCCATACGAAGCGGAAGCTGTTTCTGCAAGTGTAGCGCCAAAAGCTGAAGTGAATACAGCGCCTATGAGTGCCGAAGAAATGCGTGCGATCATCGCGCAGGCGAAGGCTGCAGAAGGCGATGACGACTGCCTGATGTGCGGTTCATAAGCTGAGTTTAGAGTTCAAATTAAGTAGTTAAGTGAAAATTACCCCATCTGGTTTCAGATGGGGTTTTTTATTGGGCTTTCTTTAAGTAGTGTACGCAGCCTAAACCGGACTATTAGCAGCTGTTTGTGAAACTGATTTATCCAATTTAGACTTCCAGCTAAGCCCAGACCGTAATAATTCGCTCTGAAGGAAACAGGCCGCCAAATAGACTTTTATCAATGATTACAAACAAAAAAAGCGCATCCCGTGATGAAATGCGCTTTGCTGTTTACGTGCACGTGAGGTTAGTTGGTTGCTCCGTGCTTTTTATTTTCAATGTAATAATGCTCAAGCAAATTCATCGTGGCTTTTACCAGATCTTCCGTTTCCTGAAGAATGCTGAAATACAGCATCGTATTTTTAGGACTCGAGTCGCTGTTGCGGGTACGTTCTACCTGCTTTTCAATCTTCACCGAAATACTTTCAAGCAGGTTTTGTTTTTCCTCTAAAATCGATACGATTTCGCCAAAATTCTTGGCTTTAAAGGTATCTTCTATTTGTGAGAAGAGCTTATTCAGCTTGGTTTCGATCTCCTTGAGGTCTTTAAGCTGTGTAAACTTAAGTCCCTTATGGTTGTTGTTGAGGTGATCGTAACTCGCTGTGGTAACAAACTCTATAGACTGGGTTACGTCCTGCAGATAGCCTAAAACGTCAATGTAAAAGCGACTCGCCTGTACATGGCTTTCATCCAGATTCTTGATGAAATAATACAGGTTATTTCGCAATTCTTCAACCTCGTCGTTAAGCTTGGTAATTCCTTTTTTACTCTTACGCAGTTTGCCCAGATCAACCTTGGCTAAGCCTTCAATGGTCCCAACATACACCTTATTTCCGCGTTTAAAGGCAGAAGCTACGTTGGTGGTACTTTCATTGATTATACCCTGAATAGAGCTGCTCACGGCGCGTAGCAGGCGGCCTTCTTCAGCTTCAGCTTCAGAACGCTTGCGATGGTTCATATAATTACGTACCAAAATGGCGATAGCAGCTGCAAATAAAAGGAAGAGCGCGATGCTTCCACCTTTATACAATACGAAAGCCATAATTCCGGCAGCGGTAAATGCACTGATAGCCGTCATAAACCAGCCACCTATTACATTGAGCACACCCGCAACCCGGTAAACGGCGCTTTCGCTTCCCCAGGCACGGTCTGCAAGCGAACTACCCATCGCTACCATAAAAGTCACGTAGGTGGTACTTAGCGGTAATTTAAGCGAAGTCGCCATAGAGATCAGTACGCTGGCAACCATAAGGTTTACCGCGGCACGTACCAGGTCAAATGCCGGCATATCTATTTTAGCAACACGCGTTGCCGGTTTAATTTTAGCAAAACGCGCTTCGATATAGTCTTTAGAGCTTTGTGGCAATACAGACATAAAGGCGGTATTCAGTTTCATCGCTCCGCGGACCAAAGATCTGGAGATAGCATTGGCTTTAAAGCGCTCGTGGCCCTCATCCTGACGGGCAAGATCTACCGAGGTTTTAACAACCCGGCGGGCTTTTTTAGAAAACCAAAGAGTCAAAATCATTACCAGACCGGCGACCAGAAGGAGCATAGGCTGAGTAGGCACTTTTTCCGCCAGCGATTCCATAGTAAAGGAGCTGGCAGGTTCACCGCTTGCAAGCCAGATATCGTATGAATTATAGGCAGCCATAGGCACACCGATAAAGTTTACCAGGTCATTACCGGCAAAAGCCATCGCAAGGGCAAAAGTCCCTAAAACGATAATCATCACATAAACATTGAGTTTAAAGGCTTTGATAAGCAGGTAAGAAACCGCAAACCACACGATAAAACTAATGCCTAAAAACGGCCACAGATTGGCGTTAGCCCAGTCCAGAAAAGCACCCTGAACAAAATCGGCACTTTTAAGACCTTTAATGATGATAAAATAACCGATCGCCGCCGTAGAAATACCGCTGAAAATCGCGGCATACCAGGTAGGGCGTTTCGAAAAGTTGAACGTAAGCAACAAACGCGTAAAAAACTGCACCAGCGCCCCTATTGTAAAGGCGATGACTACCGAGAGCAGAATACCCGTTATAATTTCTATGGCTTTGTCTGAATTGATGTATTCCCCTAAATGGAGTAAGGTGTCTGAGTTTCCGGAGAGTTTAATGAAGGTCATACAAAAGGCCGCACCAAGCAATTCAAAAACAATGGAAACGGTTGTAGAAGTGGGAAGTCCCAATGTATTAAAGAAGTCCAGTAGTAAAATGTCGGTAAGCATAACGGCCATAAATATGACCATGATCTCGTCAAAGTAAAACTTCTCGGGAACAAAAATACCTTTACGGGCTACCTCCATCATTCCACTTGAAGAGAGTGCTCCAAAAGCAATACCTACACTGGCAACGATCATAATGGTTTTAAAGCTCACGGCTTTTGAACCAATAGCTGAGTTAAGAAAGTTAACCGCGTCGTTACTCACTCCTACCACAAGATCAGCAATGGCAAGAATGGCCAGAGCGATCAACATAATCAGGTAAATATTATCCATAAAATAGGGAATCTAATAAAGGTGCAAATTTGATAACAATTTTACGTTTTAATGTTATGCAAAAGTTATATAAGGGGCTGAAAAGGGCTGCTTTTTAGGCTAAACAGCAGGATATCAGGAGCTAGTTAATGTTAAAATTTAAATTTATTATACTGAAAATCAGGTGTTTAAATATCCAATGTTAACTCAATGTTACCTAAATGTAAATTTACATTTAAATATCATGTATATTTGTAAAGTAAAGTTTAACCCTAAATACCTATTATTATGAAAAAGTTACTTGTTATCGTTGCCCTTGTAGGTGCTGTAAGCTTTGTTTCTGCACAAGAAAAAAAGAATACGTACGTGAAAGAAGGTAATCTGATCAAAGCGACTTTGTTTTATGATAATGGACAAGTAAGTCAAGAGGGTTACTACACAGCAGATGGTAAATTGCATGGAGAATGGGTTAGCTATGATACAGACGGTAAGAAAACCGCAGTAGCTAATTACAACGAAGGAAAGAAAACCGGAAAATGGTTTTTCTGGGAAGATGACACTTTACGCGAAGTAGATTACAGTCAATCAAGAATCACCAGTGTAAATACCTGGAAGATTGAAGGTGAGCGTGTAGTAAGCAATGATTAAATAAGTCCTGAATCAGGAAACAAATCGAAAAAACAAATGCCTGTTGAGAAATCAACAGGCATTTTCATTTGTTAGATAGAGTATTTAGCGTTTGCTAATTTTATTATGTGTAATGTGTTTTTGCCGCGAGCTTTTAAAGGTGCCTTTTTCAAAATCGCGTAATGCGGCATGCTTTGTTGATCTGCCCTGCACACGCTCGCGCCACATTCTAAAACTTGAAGGTTTCATCTGACGACGCATCAATTCTATGACTTCCTGCTCTTTAAGACCAAACTGAAATTCAATAGCGTCAAAGGTGGTGCGGTCTTCCCAGGCCATTTCGATAATGCGGTCCAGTTCGCGATCTGTAAAGCGTTCGGAATAGGGGGTAGTACTCATTATTATTTTTCTGCGTAAGTTAAAAACTTCGGTTCAAAGAGCTGAGGTCTAATATACAGATTTGCAAAAGCTTAACGTTTCTAATCATTCTTTAACACAACGACTTAAAATACGCAGCATTAGCCTAAAAGTTTATGATTTATTTATCTAAGCCGGCTGTTTAGCAATTCAAAAGACTATTAATTTTGTTCGCATCAGCCATTATGAAAATCAGATCTGGCTGTTATTTAATTTAAAATCATATTATGAGAACGATAAAAATAGCTTTGGGAACGTTGTTGCTTACCGGTGCATTGATTTCCTGTAAAAATGATCAAAAAGAGGCTCAGGTTGAGGAGCGTACCGAAAATGAACAACAGGTAGAGAAAGATTCTGCAGACCTGGAGCGTTTGCGTTATGCGGAAAACGCTGATACCGGCCTTAAAAAACCAAGACTTCCTGAGAATTATGAGATTGACTGGGACGCTGTGGAGTCTGACCCAAAAATGCGGTCTGATATTGAAGCGTGGAATGATTACAACACTTTTTCAGCTTCCGTAAAATCATTAGGTCTTAAAGAAGTGCCACAGGAAGAAATTACAGATTATATAACCCGTTTGGAGCAGGAAGCAAATAATTTGCAGAATACCATTCCGGCTTCTGTGATGACGGAAGAAGTTCAGGAAGACATAAAAGACATTCGCGAAGAGGTTGCAGACCTTAGAATGGTTATCAAAAAATACGGAACCGACGAGAAGAAAATTTCGAATCAGGTAGAAGAACTCATTGAAGCCTATGACGATTTAAATGAGGAGTTACAGGAAACCGCTTCAAAAAAAGGGGTAAGCCTGTAAGATCAATATTGAAATTTCAAAAATTATTAGAATCCTGCCCTTTACCGGCAGGATTTTTTTTTGCGCATTGTTAAAATTCGGCCTGCTTTTTTAGAAATACCCATAATTTTTAAGGAAAGCTTATCATATATTCGGAGCTTGTAAATGACTAATCTCTTTAATTTTACCCAATTAAAGTCCCCAGGCCTTGAAACTCAGTATTTTAATAGTAACATTAAGCTTTATTTCTTTAACCGCCTGCAAAAACGCGGACGAGCCTAATGTGCATGATCTTGATTTAAAGGTCCCCGTGGTATCACTTGATCCCGAAGCATCTGAAGCTGTACAGGAATGGACGGGTTATTTGGAGCTTGAAAAAGATTTAGCTCTTATCGCAAATACCAATGCTTTAAATGCTCTTGATTTATTAGATGATCTGGCCCTTAATAGCAATCAAATGGCGCTGGGAATACCCGAAACCCTTGCTACTCCTTCCATTCTTAAAAAGATTAAACGCATCGATTTAGAAATTAATGATTTTTACGCTAACGTCAACCGCAGCGAAACCCGCGAGTGGGTGGTTGAAAAGCATATTGAGACTCTGGTAAAAGCCTTTGATACCTTAAACAAAGAACTCAACCGCAGTTTATAGTCGCTAGCCGACTCATTTTCCAATTATTACGCTTCCCTGAATTTTCAAACTTTTTAATCAACAGCATTGCGTATTTTTACGGCATGCGAATACTCCTTTTTCTAACTACATGCTTTTTGCTATTTGCCTGTAAAGAAGAGCAAAAAGAACTTGAAGACCCTCGTGCGGCTACCGATACGCTGCAAATTTCCTTTTTAGAATTTAAAAAACCCAATATCATACTCACTCCGGCAACGCGTGAGGCGATCGCCGGTTGGGAATATTATAACACCTTAAGCGAGAATATTGAAGCGCTTGATACGGTGCGCCTGCGGTTTTTACGGCAGTATTCAAAGAAATATCTGGATAACGCTGCTGCTTTAGTAACTAAAACTCCGGATTCTTTAATAAACAATGCTATACGAGCTCGGCTATTGGTTGTTTATTCTAAAATGAATACCACTATTCAGGAAGCTTCAAAACTACAGGTTGATACGCTTGCCGTTTCGCAGGAAGGAACTGAATTGTACAACGCCTTTCAAAACCTAAAACTGCAGCTTAATCTCAAACATCAAAAATCTATTGAAGAGTTGCTGGAAGAATTTGACATTGAAGCCGATTCGCTGGCCACTGCACGAGACACCCTAATAGGCGACAGGAGGCAAAGAGGCACTTTAAATCCAATTGATAACTAAAAATCACAGCGATGAAATTCAAAATAGGTTTACTATTCCTTTTGATAACTCTGGGATTGCATGCGCAGGATCGCGATGCAACCGAGATGGCCATCAACACCCAACTTGAAAAATGGCACAAGGCAGCTGCTGATGCAGACTTTGAAGCGTATTTTGGTTTGATGACTAAAGATGGCGTCTTTATTGGCACTGATGCTGACGAAAACTGGCAGCTTGATGACTTTAAAGCTTTCTCAAAACCCTATTTTGATGCAGGGAAAGCCTGGAGTTTTAAAACTCTTGAGCGCACCATTTACCACCCGAAGAAATCAAAAATCGCCTGGTTTGATGAACTTTTAGAAACCCAGATGGGCATTTGCAGAGGTTCGGGCGTGATGCGTCTGGACGGTAAAGAATGGAAGGTGCAGCATTATGTACTTTCGATCGCCGTGCCTAACGAAAATGTGTCTGAACTTACCGAACTGAAAAAGGCGCACGATAGTTTACTTATTGCCAAAATGCGGGCGAATTAAGTTTATCCCTTTATCTCATTAACCAATGCGAAGGCCTGGTTTACATATTCTTTTTCGAGAAACAATGTAAAATAGTTAGAGGTGGAAATCGCTTCAAAAATGGGAATGCCCTCATAAGCCAACAGCTTAAAGATATAAAAGTAAAGACCTACCGTCTTTGAGTTATTGACCGGAAGCGCAATGGAAAGCGAGGATAAATCGTGCTTTACCATCACGCAGGTTTCATTTTCAAAACAGCGCTCTACAATATCGGTAAGATCATTGGAGACCAAAATATTACTCTCGTGAAAGGTACTCGAGTAGGTCAAATAGGCTTTGGGAATACGCTTGGTCTCCTCCAGTAACCGCGACTGACTCTCCAAAATCGTATTGGAGTTGAGAAAGGTAAAATCGGTTATTCCGCTGCGCACCACAATATCACCCAGATCGCGCATCATACGCTCATCAAGGCGTTTCTGGGGATAATACCGACGTAAGGCCATCACAATAGAACCCACGTTAACAGGCTTGCCCAGTTCTTTTTCAATACGGGGTTGAAAATCTTCGGCCAGGGCACTGTAATTAATGATTTTACGCATTAAAGCGTCTTCGGTATACGGTTGATGCTTGATAAGCTGCTCAACCACAGAGGTTATGGTTTTCAATGTTATATATTTAACAATTTGTACAAATTTATATAAAATTGTTGAATTTTTTTAAGCTTCATTTTATTGGCTGTATCTATGCACCACTAAAATGAAGATGATGAACGTTTTAAAATTTGGAGGCACCTCAGTAGGAAGTGCTCAAAATATTAGAAAAGTAGTAGAAATACTTGGAGTTACTGAAAACCCAAAAATCGTGGTGCTTTCGGCTATGTCTGGGGTAACCAATATGTTGGTTAGCCTTAATCAGGCCAGTATTGATAAAAATGCTACCGCTATACAGGAGGTTTTGGCGCAATTAAAAGCCAAGCATTATGAAGCGATTGCAGATTTATTTTCGGCAGAAAATCAGCCTGAAGCACAGGCGCAAATAGATAGTTTTTTAGCTAATATTGAGCAAATAGCTGCCTCGGGCCGCACGCTGACCACCTATGCAGAATTGGTTACGTATGGGGAAACTATGCTAACATGGATATTCTCTCAATATTTAACGCAGGAAGGCGTGTCTAACGTATTGCTTGATGCAAGCAGCTTTATGAACGTGGGTACCGTTGAAAACCCGGATATCGAAGCAGTTTCTAAAGCATTATTACCCCAGTTAGAACAAAACCCTTCTCAAATTTATATTACTCAGGGCTTTGTGTGTCGTGATGATCGCGGAGCTTTGGCTACCTTAAAGCGTGGTGGAAGCGATTTTAGCGCGACTATTATTGCCGCTGCGGTAAATGCCGATGGCGTACAGATCTGGACAGACATTGATGGTTTACACAATAACGATCCGCGTTATGTGGAAGAAACCAATCCTATTGAACATTTAACCTATAATGAGGCGGCTGAACTGGCTTATTTTGGGGCCAAAATATTACACCCGCAAACCGTGGCTCCGGTTATTGACCGTGACATTCCGGTGTGGTTAAAAAATACCTTTGAGCCTTCAGCAGCAGGGACCAAAATCTCTAATGAGTATCACAATCGGGGCCTGAAAGCTATTTCGGCTAAAGATGGTATTACCGCGATCAAAATCCGTTCTAACCGAATGCTGGGTGCACACGGTTTCCTGCGCACCATTTTTGAAGTCTTTGACCGTCACGAGACCTCCATTGATATGATTACCACTTCTGAGGTTGCGATCTCGCTTACCATCGACGATACCACAAACCTGCAGGCGATAAAAAATGAACTTTCGGTAATCGCTGAAGTTACGGTTGAAGAAGATCACAGTATCATCTGTATCGTGGGTGAAAACCTGATCGCCGATCAGGAGTCGTATAAAGCTTTTGGTATACTGAATTCAATCCCTGTGCGTATGATTGCGTATGGTGGTAGTAATAATAATATCTCGTTGTTAGTACCTACGCGGGAGAAAATTAATGCCTTGCGGTATTTAAACGCGCAATTGTTCCAGTTACAGGGAGCAATAGCTTAAACTTTTGTTAGTTAGTGTTAGCCTTTCTTCTGACCAACCAGGAGATTAACATGAAAAACCCGGTGTTGTGCTTGCCGGGTTTTTTTATGGGCCTATGCCAAAGGCTAAAATCCCCACACGGCTATTTTTTACCAGTTAGTGTAAATACTGAAAATATTTCCTTTTTACAGCTGTTCTTAGGCTTATGCCAAAGGAACTTAAGGCTGTACCTGAAAACGGTAACCCAACACCGATTGTATAGTAACCGAATCTACCTGCTTAAAGGTTTCTTCGTCTTCGCTGTCGTATTGCGGTGGCTCCAGATTGAGTGCTTTTGCCTGTTGTGTGTAATAGTCTTCTTTGGTAGGATGCTCGGGATGTACAGCATTGATGATGTGGCCAAAAGCGTTTTTGTAGATTACCGCCAGAATAATCCCGATACAGTCTTCGCGATGAATCAGGTTTACCGGTGCTGCGCCATTGCTGAGTCCGCTGCGGCCGGCCAGGTATTTCACCGGATTGCGCGTACCGCCTACGAGTCCGCCAAAGCGAATGATACTGGTTTTAACTGCAGGTGAAGTAAAAAACAACTGTTCGACTTCTACAAGCTGCTTGCCTTTATCGTCTTGCGGTTGTGGCAGGTCAGCTTCGGTGACTTTGCCCTGAGCATCATCATAAACCCCGGTGCTACTGATGAGAATTACTTTTTTAACGTTAGATTTTTCGACCGCATCAAGCAATTGAGCCATCCGCAAGGCATGATTGTGACCGGTGTTGCGACGTAGGCCCGGCGGAATGAGAATGATCAAAATTTCGCTTTGCGCTAAAAAGCCCTGAATCTCTCCGCGGATTTCGTCTTCAGCGATTTCAACACGGTAGATGTCAAAGCCGTAGCTTTTTAATTCCTCTTGTTTGGACTGCGAGGTGACCGATCCTTTTACCTGATGTCCCAGTTCCTGCAAGCGGGCGGCCAATGGCAAGCCCAGCCAGCCCATACCGGCGATGGCAATTGTGCTCATAATTTTTTCTTTTTACCGAAAAAACCTTTTAAAACTGAATATCCTGAATGGTAATCAGGGCATCAGTATTTACAAAAGGCATCGGCGTGCTGTTTGCGGGGCGCGAAGGTAGGCCAAAGTCGGGGTTTTCTAAAAGGTCGTAACTGAAATCAAGCAGCGTAAAGCGCAGCGAATCGGCTTCGGCAATGGTGAGACTTACCTCAAGCGGCTCCCTGTTGCTCAGACGGTAGCTCAATAGATAGTCTGAGTTGCGATCTGCCAGCGGAGCTTCTTCGCCCTCACGGGCTTCAACTTCCTGGCCGTTAAAGTTCAGTTTTATAAACCGGGTTTCTTTCGGACTTAGAAGCACCATATCGCGCACATTTCGTTGCGGAAATACCGTAAAACGCAGGTTACGCTGTCCGTTGATTACCGTATCAGTTTCGGTATAAACCTGAGAAGGCGCTACAAACTGGATTTCGGTTTCCTTAGCATAGCTAAAGCGACTGCCGTATTTACCCGATCCCGGACTGTCAAAAATTTCGGACGCTGGCTTTGGATTTTCGCCCAGAATTTCAGCAAGCCAGGAGTCGATATGCGTGTTATACGTCGCGTAAAATGCCTTGTTACTGGTCAAATCGTGTACATAATTGATGCTGGACGGAAAGCGGCGTTCTTGGGTAAAGTCGCTTTTGGCATAAGCCGAAATAAATGCGCCGATACTTACCAAGAGGAACAGCGTCGCGAGGCGACCTTTCATCTTGTAATAGCCCATCACGGGAAGCAATAACCCAAAAAGCAATACGCTTAAAGCGGTGGCAGCAACCAGCATTTTTAATCCCAAACCTACCGGAAATTCTTTGATGTAATGCGCCACGATAAATAAAGCCGGAGCACAAAGCAGCGTGAGCAGAAACAAATTCGGTTTGTTGCTGCGCAAAATGAGGAATACGGCCAAAAGGGCAAAATACACCGGGATTACAAAGAACGAGGCGCCTTCCAGATAGATGCCCACTCCGGACGCGATAAGCAGCCAGAAAAAGACAGGGGTAAAACTCAGGTTTGCCGCATCGTTAGGCCGGTAAAAGAGTTTGTAAACATAAAAGGTAACGGCAAGCGTAAGTGCAACAAAGCCTGCTAATAGTTCGTAGCCGTTGTATGGAAAGCCCTGTAAAATATCGGCCTGTGCGGGATCGAGAGCCAGGATGGCTTTCCAACCCCAGCTTATTCCGTAGGCCAAAACCAGAGAAATAAGCAAGGGCAAAAAGCCGCGAAGCACTCCGCGAATACGCAGTTGTTGTTTCCGCAGGCCGTAAATGAGCACCACAAAAAATAAAATCCAGGCGAGGATGAGCATAGGGACAATCCAGCTAAACGGATAATAGACCATTTTCAGGAGAGGCACATTAAAATACACATAATCCTGATCGGCCTTTAAATTGAGGTTTGCATCTTTAAAATAATCGAGCAGGGCGGTAAGATAACGCCCCTGATGCTCCAGCGATTCCCGATCGAGGCGCGAGGCGATGTCATTAGCAGTATGATAGTCAAAGTGATCACCAATAAAAGCGAAGAAAAACCCGTCAATATCCCCATTTTCCCGCAGCACGGTAGAATCGGTATCATTGGGCAAAAGTTTGTAGACGCTGTACATTAGGGAGTTTGCGTAGGGATGCGAGGGGTTGGCTTCGGCAAACGCCTTGATAAGGCCGCCATTGCCGCCATTGGTCTCTACAATCATGTTCGAAGGGCCACCGCTTCCGCGGGCTTCAAAGTTTAAAGCCAAATCAACATCTTTCGCCCAGGGATGCTGATTTACAAAAACCGAAGCGCCATTAAGACCCAGTTCTTCGGCATCCGTAAAAAGAATTATGATGTTGTTTTTAGCAGGCGCATCCTGCGCAAGAAAGGCTCTGATACTTTCTAGAACTGCAGCAACTCCGCTACCGGCGTCGCTGGCTCCGTGAGAAGCGGTATGCGGCGCGCTGTCGTAATGTGACATCAGCAGGAGGGTCTGGTCGCCCACGCTGCCGTGGATGCGGGCGATGATGTTTTCGGCCCGGCTTAAAGCACCCCAACCCGGTTTGTAGGCAAAATCGCTTTGCACTTCAATCTCAAGTCCCATTTCTTCAAGCGTATTTATGATATAGTTCTGTACCTGCCCGTGTGCCGGCATTCCTACGGCGTGGGGTTTTTGAGCTAACGAATCAACATAGACCATCGCACGGGCGGTTGAGAATTCGGTAAGCGGGGTATCAGGACCTGATACGCTTTGGGGTTTGTGGGTGTAAAAACTGAAATAGGTAAGCCCCATCAGGAGCAAAAAGGAGAGTATCGCAGCGTAGTTGACTTTCATCTGTTTAAAGTTTTGTGATCTACAGATAATCCCTATTTGCTTACACCTGTAGGTATTGACTATTTATGAAACATCCATTTTGGGCTTTCCTGGATATAGTACGGGTTTAAAGGTAGTGGCTCTTTCGCTTTTAAACAAGATACGGGCAAATTTGACGGTATGTTAAAGAAAACGTTTTCGAAAATTCAAATAAAATGCCTAATTTAAAGAGTCTAAAATCTAACTATATGGGAATCAAGAGTTTTATGGGCAAGCGGTCTAAAGCCGTCGCCGAGGAAGTAAACATTAAAGTGTCAGACTATATGACCACCAAACTGATCACCTTTACACCAGACCAGTCGATTATGGATGTGATGCAGAAGCTGATCAAACACCGCATCTCCGGTGCGCCCGTGGTCAATGAGAATTATGAACTGCTGGGCGTGATCTCAGAAGGGGATTGTATTAAGCATATTTCAGACAGCCGATATCACAATCTGCCTATGGACAATGCCACCGTGGGTCAAAATATGGCGATTGATGTAGAAACCATAGATGGAAATATGAATGTTTTTGACGCCGCCCGTTTTTTTATAGAGCGAAAGCACCGGCGTTTTCCAATCGTGGAGAACGGTAAACTGGTAGGTCAAATCAGCCAGATGGATGTGATTAAAGCCGCCTTAAAACTGAAAGGAAACACGTGGAAATAACTAAAACTACAACAGGAAACAGATAAGCGATTGGGCGGCCAATCGCTTTTTTTGGTTTTAGGGAAAGCTATTTTTTAAAGAGTAATTTGCTTTGGTAGAATTTGATAAGTTTGAAAATTTATTAAACTTACCGGAAAGCTTTATTTAAATCACCTTCCTTACCCCAATAAAAACAGGAATTAAAAACGTCATTACCAAAAATACCGGGATTACAAATCCCTCCAATCCCGTGGCCAGCAAAATACTGATCAGCAGCAGTTGAAACCCTAAACCAAATACAGACACCAGGGTCATAAACCAGCCGGGCAGTTTACTGCTTTTTACCGCACTTGGATCAAGCCTGTAAATGATTTTATCAAAACTGCTATAGAGCAGGGTGTAGAGAAAATACATCGCATTTACCGCGACCTGACTCTCGCCGGCAAGGGCAAGCGGTCTGGAGTCTTCAAAAATACGACTGGTTGTATCCCCGTTATGGCGGTTACGTAAAATCACATAATAATAATTGTAGAGGGTGCCTTGCAGTTGCAAGCCTATAAATGCCAGAAAAGCTAACCAAAGAGGTGTTTCGGTGATAAGCGCAAGTGTGGTGAGCAGGACAAAATTGAGTACAATGTCTGCCACCGAATCGTAATAGCGGCCGGTATACGAGGGCGTGTTTTTAAGACGTGCAAGTTCGCCATCAGACGCGTCGAGTATCGATTTTAAAATGAGTAACAATGCCGCGCTTAGGTAATACCCGTAGCTGATGCAAATCACTGCAGCCAGCCCCGCAACTATAAATGCGGTAGTCAGATGAATGGGAGTACAGGAGGTTTCTTTAAAACGTTCGGCTATAGACCGGCCGGCCGGTCTTCCGTAATCGGAAAGATCTGTAAAGGCGTATTTAGGAGGAAGTTTAGACATCGCCCTGCGTATTGGAAAGCGGCATAAACTGCTCCTGATTCTTCCGGATGTAGGTCGCCAATAAATCGGCTACGGGCTCTCCACTTTCAAATAGTTGGTTAAATAGACTTTCCCAGTGTTTGCGGGTGCTTTCGTGCAAACCTTTGATAATTGAAAGACGTTCGGCCTTGTTTTTCGGTACCTTTTTATCCGGAAAAACACTCATAGCTTGTTCGAGCAAGCGTACGGTTTTATAAGCTTTGATGTTGGAATAGGCCCCAATAATCTCGTGTGTAAATTGCCCGGAATTCAAAAAAAAGGACTCCAAACTGCCGGTATTTAAGGCAGCTTCAAAAACGTCGAGATAGATAAAGGTTTGTTCTGCCGGGTTGAGGTGTTCAAACTGATCGCGTTGTTTGATTTTTGGAGTGATGATTTCGCCAACGGCCAGAATAAGCGCCTGATTGTCTTCAAGCGAAAAAACAGAATCGGGATTATGCATGCAACTAAGAACTAAACCTTTTAAGAAAGGTTTTTGAGCTCCAAACTACACCGGTGCTCTTCTGCTGCAAAGATAGGTTATAAAAGTGCAACACCGTATCTTTTAATTACCTAGCGCTTGAGTGTAAAATGCCCAATAACAACCTGATCATTATCAAATAGAGCACGATACCAGTAATCATCAGAAGGTAAATTTTTTCCGTTATACGTACCGTTCCAGCTTTGTCCTTTCTCAATAGATTTAAGCAGTTTTCCAAAGCGATTATAAATATAAATGGTATCAATAGGGTTTTCGTTAGAAGAAACTGGAGACCATAAATCGTTGTATCCATCCCCATTTGGAGTAAAAAAATCAGGAAAAACAGATTGATCAAGTCTTTCCTCATCCCTGTCAGGATTTTCTTCTTCTTCCGGTAGATTTGCATCGCAATTTTCCAAGAGACCTACCTGAACTATTTCTTCCGTAAAACATGTGCCTGTTTGGTAAACCTTTACACGATAAACACCCAGGTTTTCATCATTAAGCTTTGATATTATGGGATTTTGTAATGTACTTGAAAAACCATTTGGACCATCCCATTCATATCGTACGCCATCAGATGCATTTAACTCAATATTAGAATCAGGACATTCAAAAAGTGAAATTATTCTGTTGTTTTCAAGGGTATCAAAGTCATCAGAAATTGCTGATTTTATAATCCACCAATCTCTACTGTAATTATCTTCTGTTTTATCTCCAGATTGACCTGAACCAGACCAGCCTACTTGCACATAATTACCATCTGTATCTTGAATTGCGGCCATATTGCGGTCAAGACCATTACCTCCATAACGCTTATCTTTAATAAAATCACCGTTTTGATCAAGAATCGCCAGCCAATAGTCAGAATCGCCACGAGGTAATTCACTCACGTATCCTACAGGTTGTGAATACGAATCTCCACTTACAACAATATTACCCTTTGAATTTTCCAATATAGATCTTGGCTCATCTGTACTGTCACCACCCAAGGTCTTATCCCAAATTATTGTTCCGTCAGGTTCAAATTTTAAAATCCAGAAGTCAATAGAATTACAGATGGGAGACTCAGACTTATCAAACCCTATTTGTGACAATGATGAGCCTGCAATAACAAAGTTTCCATCAGAGGTTTGAATTATATCTGCGCTATAATCGCCATTATCCCCACCATATATCTCCTCCCAAATAATATCACCGTTTGAATTGATTTTAATTACCCAAAAATCTGCTGTGCCGGAGGGACTGATCGCATCTTCTGATTTATCCGCTGAAGAAGGAGAGTTTGAACTTCCTGCAATTATAAAATTAGAATCTCCTGCTTCAATTATTTTTGAAGATAAATCTATACCACTACCACCCAAAGTTTTTTGCCAAATTTCATTACCGTCAAAATCTAACATTACAAGCCAAATATCTGAGTTGCCTTTTAGCTCGGCTGTTTTATTTCCTGAAACAGGACTGTCAGATTCACCAAGAATCAGGTAGCCTTCAGAGGTTACTACTGCATTTTTAGGTTCATCTCTACCGGTTCCACCAAAGGTTTTGTCCCATACAATATTACGATCGGCATCTAATTTAATTATCCAATAGTCTCCATTACCTCCATAATATGGAGCTGTTTTATCACCAGAAATGCGAGACCAGGAATCACAAATAAGTAAATAACCTCCATCGTCTGTTTCAATTACATCATGCACATATTCAATAAAGTCACTTCCAATGGTTTTCTGCCAAATAATATCACCATTTGTTTTATCCAGGGATACGAGCCACAAATCAGAAGATCCATTATTTGACCCTGTCACATCACCACTTGAATTATAGGTATACCCGGCCAGAAGATAATCTCCATTTTTATCTTGTTTAATAAAGCTGCACCAGTCGTTTTCAGATCCTCCCAATGTTTTTTGCCAGATAATTTCCTGAGCAAAAAAGTTATGGGTAAAGCAGAGAAGAATTATGAGTATTAGTTTATTCAATAAGGTCTATTAAGAATGGGATGGCAAAATAGAAATTTTATACAAAAGAGAATATTTTTTCTTCATGAACGAGACGAATACCTACTTGCGTTTCACCAGCGCATAATAATCGCCTTCAAGCGGTAAATAGCCCTGATCGTACACAAAGTAATAAACGGTGCCGGCTTTGGTAGTATAAATGCTGGTAAAGAGATTAAAATCAAAGCCCAAAACTGCAAGCTTGTCGCGGGTAGTTTTGGTTTTGTCTTCGGGATTGAGCTCTTCGAGAATGCGGTAATTTTTACGTAATTGGTTATTGGTGTTGCGCACCAGATTGCGTTGATCGCTGTTGAGCTTATTGTTTGCCGCATTACGACAGGCGTCGCTGCAATACTTTTTATCAGCGCGGCCAATAATCTTATCACCACATTCAGGGCAGGTCTTGCTCATATTCTTAGAAATTCATTCTAAAATAGTGATTTTCTAAGATTTAAGCGCGATTTTCATATGTTCTAAATGATGACGGCAATGCCAGTCATACATACCTGTGGCTTCGGCAAGGCTAAAACGCTTTCCGTGTTCGGGATGTATATATTCACGGGCAAGATCATCACTTTGTAACGATTGAAGCAATGTTGCCCAGCGTTTGTGCAGCGCTTTTAAGAGTTGTAGTGAAACTTCCGCATCAATGGAAACCACATCGGGTAATAAAGCCCAGCGATCTTCTAAATAAGGCCTGATGACCGGTGACTCTTCGGTAAGGGAGAGTTTAAAACGGATAAAGGCGTTCATATGGCTGTCTGCACAGTGATGCACCAGTTGCAAAACCGACCAGCCTCCGGGTCTGTAGGTTTTATCGTAATCACTCGTGGAAACCCCATCCAGTTGTTGCGCTACCAGCTGCGGAAATTCTTCCATCGTAGCAATCCATCGGTTCAGGTGGGAAGAAGTTATGACTTCCGGCTTTTGAAACTTGCCAATTGGGTATTTTAAATGTTCAATATCAGACATCGTTGGGTTCATTATATAGTCTGAAATTAACCATTTTTGCCTGCGCAGGCCCATGCTTTCAGCTTAATTCTTTCGCGAATGCGATAAAATAATCCAGATCTGCCTTTGTGGTTGCAATTCCCACCGATATCCTTGCGGCACCACGCATCTTTTGTAAGGCATTGATGATCTCTCTATAGCCTCCCTGAATATTTGCAGTAAAAAAGTCGGATAACTCTTCTGGAGATAAATCGTTGTTGATTTCGTCTATCCCGGGATTGCAAAAACAACCCGTGCGCAGGGAGATGTTGCAGGCATTAGCCTTTTGCTCCACTTCTTCAAAAGGGATGGTTCGGCCCTGAGCATCAAAAAAGTTCATAATAAGCGTACCTCCGGTTTTTTCGCGATTCCCGGGGCCATAAATTTTCACTTTAGAAATCCCATTAGCATGCCTAAGGTTTTTAAGTTGGTCAAAAAGGTAGTGGGTAAGCGAATTTACGCGCGCATTAATGCGATCAATACCAATGTTGTCTATGTGATCAAGCCCTATTTTTAAAGCAGGAATGTCCAGATAGTTTAGTGTTCCGTTCTCGTAGCGCTCGTGATTGTTGGCTAAAAAGTGGTGTGCTGACTTCACACTGGCCAGAGTCACAGTGCCACCGGCGAACCAGGGTTTGCAAAGTTTGTTGAATTTCGATTTTTTCACCAAAAGACAACCTAATCCCGTGGGGTACCCAAAAATTTTATAAAATGAGATGGATACAAAATCGGGTTGAACCTCTTGTAAATCAAGTGGCGAACTCGGCACAAAAGCGGCGGCGTCGAGCAAAACGTCCCAGCCTTTTTGCTGAGCATAGGAAACCCAACTCAGGTCGTGCTGCACGCCCGAAACATTGGACTGAGCGGGATAGGCAAAAAGCCGGTTTACTCCCTGAGGCGGAGCCGAAAGGGCTTCTTCTAAAGCCCCGCTATCTACGCGCAGGTCTTCTAATTGCATCGGGATATGGTGATGTTGCCCCCCTTTAGACCTGCAATATTCCCTGATTCCGTTTACCGAATTGTGATTGTCTGCAAACAACACGTATTCTGAACCTTGCTGAAAAGGATAGCATTCACCAACGATTTTAAGTGCTCCCGAGGCATTTTGGGTAAAAATGCAGAAGTAGTCTTTGGCATTGAAATACTCCAAAACGCGATCCCGTGCTCCCTCAACCAGGCGCGTGGCGTGCATAGAAGTAGGATTGGTAGAATGCGGATTACCAAACGTATGTTGCTTTAACACCTGATGATGCGCATCAAGCTGACTTGCTGCATACAGATTTCCACCCGTATAATCCAGATAAACATGTTTCTGTTCATCAAGGCGGCTGTATTCCTTCTTGCGTAATTCATTAAAAAAATCCTCATCTACGAGCGTATGGAGCTGGCGTCGTTTTGGTTTAAAGAGTGTTGCAAACATAGTCTGGTGTTAGTTGGTAATTACTGAAATCCCGTTTCTCTAGTTACTTTATGAAGGAAATAGGCTTTGGTTAACAGGATGCTGCAAGTTCTTTTGAATTTGAATTTGGGTCAACGGGTAATTTCCCCTTTTGACAGGGGAAATAGGAGGAAATAGTTTAAGGGAATTAATTAGGGAAGAAATAGTAGCGGACAGCTTTTTAAATTTTAAAATTCTGATTTTCAATTTTTTGTATGAAAAATATCCGTTTGCAAATGCTTACAAACGATTATAAACGAAAGTAACTGTTTACTAACCGATTGTTTTTTGGTGGCTGTCTAATCTTTGCATCGTCAATCAGTTACAGGAAACCATCTGTGGTGAAGACAAATGAGATTTCCGCCTTCGCGGAAAAATATATTAACTGTTTAACGTAAAAACAAAAATCATGAGCACATTAAGAAACAAAGTACAGTTGATCGGAAACTTAGGAAATGATCCTGAAATCGTAAATCTGGAGTCAGGCAAAAAGCTGGCGAAATTCAGCATTGCGACTAATGAAACCTACAAAAACACCAGGGGCGAGCGGGTCACAGATACGCAATGGCACAATGTGGTTGCCTGGGGTAAAACTGCGGAAATCATTGAAAATTATGCTACCAAAGGAAAAGAGGTTGCCATAGAAGGTAAATTGACTTCCCGCTCGTATGAAACCAAGCAGGGCGAGAAGCGCTACATCACCGAGATCGTATGTAATGAATTGTTGCTGTTGAGTAAATAGTTTCGACGCAATTTTTAATCACAAAAAATCACTCAGCTGCCTGTATTGTGGCTGGGTGATTTTGTTTATTTTGATAATTTTTTGAGCTCCGCCTTTAGATTTGTTTTGGCCTGAAACTCATATTTTTCTTTAAAATGGGGAGTTTTAAATAGTTGCTCTTTGTCTAAGAAGCTCTTGAGAACCTGGATTCGTCCTTTTTGGTATAAAAAGTTAGGATAGATGGAATATTCCTTTCTGATATTTTCAGTATAGGTTTCGTAATCTTCCGGACTTTTCCCGAGCACATGAAGGTCTAAGTCTAAAAGAATATTAGTGTCATTGTGCTCAGACCATTCGTGGTGTTTTGTTGCCAGAATTTGATCAAAGCTATTATCTACGTACTTAAATTTAGTTGGGGCAATATGTTCCCTAAATATCTGGGCACTTTTATATTCATTGTTTTTGCGTGTCACCTTATAAATGATGTCGTGATAAAAGATCGAAAACAATATTGCATCCTTATTTTCAATATGCTGCTCAACTTCCGGCAAAAGAAGAAGCATATCTTCAAGGTGTTTTATATTGTGATAATGTCGTGACCGGTGGTTGTAGTTCTTAAATAGTTGATCCCAACATTTTAGATTATAGGATAGATCTTCAGAATACCTGTTCAGAAGCTCTAAAAATCTATCCTTGATCATAAACTTGAAATTACTTAATCACATTATCCATCACTTCCTGAACCACTTCAGGGTTTAACAGGGTACTGGTGTCGCCCAGGTTTGAGGTGTCGTTTGAAGCGATTTTACGCAAAATACGACGCATTATTTTTCCGCTTCGGGTTTTGGGAAGGCCGCTGGTAAACTGAATTTTATCCAGTTTAGCGATGGGGCCAATACGGTCTGAAATCAACTGATTGATTTCCTTCCTCAGATTGTCCTGATTTCGGGTTTCTCCGGTTTCTTTAAGAATCACATACCCGTAAAGCGCGTTTCCTTTTACCTCGTGCGGGTAGCCCACGATGGCACTTTCGGCCACTGCGGGGTGTTCGTTAATCGCATCTTCAATGGGTGCGGTTCCCAGATTGTGACCACTTACGATCACTACATCATCTACCCGACCGGTAATACGGTAATAACCTACACTATCGCGTAAGGCACCATCACCGGTAAAATACATATTTTTAAAGGCGGAAAAATAAGTGTCTTTATACCGCTGGTGATTGCCCCAAATAGTGCGCGCCATAGACGGCCACGGGAATTTGATACACAATCTACCGTCCACCTGATTGCCTTTGATCTCTTTTCCTTCCTCGTCCATAAGCGCGGGCTGAATTCCGGGCAACGGCAAGGTCGCAAAAGTTGGGATCGCCGGGGTAGAGTAGGGAATGGGCGAGATCATAATACCGCCGGTTTCCGTTTGCCACCAGGTGTCAACAATCGGGCATTTTTTCTTCCCGATATTTTCATCATACCAGTGCCAGGCTTCCTCATTAATGGGTTCGCCAACGGTGCCCAAAACCTTCAGCGAAGACAAATCGTATTTCTCCACGTGTTCCAGGTTTTCTTTGGCCAGAGCGCGTATTGCGGTAGGGGCGGTATAAAACTGCGTCACTTTATGCTTGTCTACGATTTCCCAAAAGCGCCCGTAATCGGGATAGCTGGGTACGCCTTCAAACATTACTGAGGTGGCGCCATTGGCCAGCGGACCGTAAACAATATAGCTGTGACCGGTGATCCAGCCGATGTCCGCAGTACACCAGTACACATCGCCATCGCGATATTGAAATACATTTTTAAACGTAAACGCGGTATACACCATATAACCGGCGGTGGTGTGCACCATACCTTTGGGCGTTCCGGTTGAGCCTGAAGTGTAGAGAATAAACAGCGGGTCTTCGGCATCCATTATTTCGGGTTCGCAGGTGGCTTCGGCGGTATCGAGAAGGGGTTGCAACCATTTGTCGCGGCCTTCTTTCATCTCTACTCCAGAATCAATTCGGTTAACAACCAAAACCGTTTCTACACTATCGCATTTTTTCAATCCTTCGTCAACGATTCCTTTTAAATCGATTGTTTTGCTACCGCGAAAAGAGCCGTCGCTGGTGATTACCATTTTACAATTGGAATCATTAATACGTGTGGCAAGAGCGGTCGAAGAAAAACCGGCAAACACCACCGAATGAATAGCACCTATACGCGCGCAGGCCAGAACCGCAACCGCCAGCTCCGGGATCATCGGCAAGTAAATACAGACGCGATCGCCTTTTTCAATGCCTTCGGCCTTTAAAACATTAGCCATTTTACACACCCGGTCGTGCAGTTCGTTGTAGGTTATGTGCAGCGCCTCTTCGTCCGGATTATTGGGTTCAAACAAAATAGCCGTTTGATCCCCTCGCGTGCGTAAATGCCGGTCGATGCAGTTTTCGGTGATGTTGAGTTGGGCACCTTCAAACCATTTAAATTCGGGTTTTTCAAAGTCGTAGCTTAACACGTTATCCCAGCGTTTGTGCCACATAAAATGCTCTTCGGCGATCTCTTCCCAGTAACTTTCAGGATTGCGTACTGATTTGCGATAGACTTGAAAATATTCTTCTAAATGTTTGATATGGTAATTACTCATGCCTTTTTGGTTGTTATTTGACTTTAGTCCCTAAAAATACTAAATCGATGTCGAACATGTTGATTCTTAATTTTCACATCCCTTTTATAAATGTTAATAATTTCAAAAATCAGCATTTTGTGGTAGGGTGATTGAATGTTCAGTTGTCTTATTGACAAACAAGGACAAATCCTAAACTCTTAAACCCTGAATAATAAGAATTACACTTATTTATGAATTTTCTAAATTTTAGAACGATGAAGACACAAAAGAATATGCTGTTACTACTGGTTTTACTACTATTTCCGGTTTTTTATCTAAAAGCTCAGGAAACAGAAATAAAACAGGGCACAGCGGTAAGTGCTGAAGTACAACAGGAATCAAAAGAAGCATACTATACCCGAAGAGCACGGGAAGATGCAAAATTTGAACAGCAATTTGAGGCCAAAACGGAAGCAGAAGAAGAGGAATTTTGGAAAAATCAAAAAGATTATGAGAAAAATCTTAAAAAAAACGATCCAAAAGCTTACCGGGCTTATAAAAGAGGAAAACGGGATGCCTATCGTGAGCATCAGGAAGTATGCGATGCCCATTGTCACCATAGTGCCCATTATCACAATCATGTAAGCTTTTACTATCAACGGGAATACCGTCCTGCCCCCAGGCCGGCGAGTACGCACATCTCAACCGGCTTACGGGTAAATACACCCAGAATCGGGATTGGTTTTTAAAAACAGATTGGTACTAAATCAGAAACAGCCCGGATGCGGGCTGTTTGTATTTAATGACTTTGCGCTTCTCCCGCACCGCTGGGGATGCGTATATGTTCCACAATTTCCTGAACGCTCTCGGGTGGTGCCGGTGTGAGTCTGGAAACGATTACTGAGATGATCACATTAACCGTCATCGCTACCGTCCCAAAACCTTCTGGCGAAGTGTCAAACCACCATGCTGAAGCCGGAAGCGGTTCCATGACTCCTATGAGGCCTGTTTTAAAACGTATCATATAAAACAGCATCAGGATGATGCCCACAACCATCCCACTGATGGCGCCTTGCTTGTTCATACGTTTGTCAAAAATACCCAGAACGATTGCGGGGAAAAACGATGCGGCGGCAAGCCCAAAAGCGAGCGCTACAACCGCGGCCACAAATCCCGGCGGATAAATCCCAAACAAGCCTGCAACGATAATGGCCACAAAAATGCTGATGCGGGCGGCCATCAATTCGCCTTTTTCAGAAATATTGGGTTTTAATTGTTTTTTGATCAAATCATGAGAGACTGAAGTTGAAATCACCAATAAAAGTCCGGCTGCAGTAGAAAGCGCAGCGGCCAGTCCGCCGGCAGCGACCAAAGCAATCACCCAAGCAGGCAATTGTGCAATTTCTGGATTTGCCAATACCATAATATCCCGGTCTACATAAAGTTCATTGGTTTCGGCTGAAGCATTTGCGATAAGACGTTCACCGCTGGCGCCGCGCGCCTTGGTAAATTCGGGTTTTCCGGTGGTGGCTTCCCCGTTTACATATTGAATTTTTCCGTCCCCGTTTTTATCGCTCCAGGCGATCAGACCGGTGTCTTCCCAGTTTTTAAACCATTGCGGCAAAGCAGTATATTCCTGATTGCTCACAGTTTCGATTAAATTAGTACGGGCAAAAACCGAAACAGCAGGTGCGGTGGTGTATAAAATGGCGATCAGTAAAAGCGCGAGACCGGCAGATTTACGGGCGTCTTTTACGTTAGGCACGGTAAAAAACCGCACAATTACGTGCGGAAGACCCGCCGTCCCGGCCATTAGGGCAAGCGTAATGGCAAAAACATCCCAGGTAGATTTGCTACCTTCGGTATATTCCTTAAAGCCTAATTGGGTGTGAAGGGTGTCGAGTTTTTCAAGCAGATAGGTGCCATCTTCCACACGACCACCCATTCCGATCTGAGGGATGATGTTGCCGGTCATTTGGATGGAAATAAAAATCGCCGGTACCATAAAGGCAAAAATCAACACACAATATTGTGCAACCTGCGTGTACGTGATGCCTTTCATTCCGCCTAAAAAAGCAAAAACCAAAACCACAGCCATGCCTATAATTACGCCGGTTGTGATTTCAACCTGAAGAAATTGAGAAAAAACAATACCCACGCCGCGCATTTGCCCGGCCACGTAGGTAAACGAGACGATGAGCGCACAAATCACCGCAACGGTACGCGCGGTATTTGAATAATAGCGGTCGCCTATAAAATCGGGTACGGTGAACTTGCCAAATTTACGGAGATAGGGCGCCAGTAAAAGCGCCAGCAAAACGTAACCGCCTGTCCAGCCCATCAGGTACACCGAACCGTCGTAACCGGCAAATGAGATAATC
Organism: Leeuwenhoekiella nanhaiensis; assembly: GCF_002744755.1. Taxonomy (GTDB): domain Bacteria; phylum Bacteroidota; class Bacteroidia; order Flavobacteriales; family Flavobacteriaceae; genus Leeuwenhoekiella; species Leeuwenhoekiella nanhaiensis. The sequence continues at coordinate 322,776 of NZ_KZ319287.1, forward strand.
CCGGCCATAGAAATGAAAGAAGCAGCACTCATCCAGTCGGCAGCGGTGGCCATCCCGTTTGCGAGCGGAGAAACGCCACCACCCGCGACGTAGAATTCTTTGGTAGAGCCGGCACGCGCCCAGATGGCGATCCCAAAATACAGGGCAAAAGTGATTCCTACTAAAATCCAGGTCCAGAGTTGAACGCTCATAATTGGGTTGTTTTAATTTGTAAAGCGAAAGTGTAAGCGGTTATTTTTTTCGGCTATTGGGTTCGTTACAGCCGTATTTCTTATCAAGGCGATTCATAAGCCACACGTAAACGAAAATGAGCATAACAAAAACATAAATGCTGCCTTGCTGCGCAAACCAGAAGCCCAGTTTAAAACCGCCTAAACTATATCGATTGAGAAAATCTTTGAAGAGGATACCGCAGCCAAAGGAAACTGCAAACCAAATGAGGAGTAAGACAGCAAGATACTTGAGATTGGCGCGCCAGTATTTACGGGCATTTTCAGGAATGGACATAACAGTTTAATTGTTAATTTTTTACTAATATAATTCATTAATTAGAAGTGTGCTACCTGCACTTACCCGTTTTACGAAAAAACAGGGCATAAAAAAACCCGTTTCTATTGAAACGGGTTTAAGAAGTGATTTAAATATTTTATAAACCAACGGTTACTTTAGCATTAGACTTAATTGTTAATGTGAAAGTAGCACCGTCAGCGTTGCTTATGGTACCATCTACAGAGACTGTAGCTTTGGCATCAGATTTAAAATCGTTTTGTAAAGCGTTGATAAATGCGGGATCACTTACTGTACCTGTGGTACCGTTTGCAATAGCAACATTTGTTAAAGTAACAGATTTATCACCGTTGCTGATAGTTCCGGTCAACGTAGTTCCTTCAGTAGCAGTTACGTTAGAAATGGTGTAGGTAAAGCCCTGAACCGCTACAACTTTAATACGATTTAGATTATCTAGTACGTCTTCATCTTCAATTTCAATTACATAATCCTGCTCTACAGAGGTATTTCCTTCAGGAATTACGACCGTTCCAGAGGCACTTAGATCGTTCAAATTTACTTCAAGATCTGGAACTAAATCTTCAACTGCATCACACGAGTTAAGCGTCAAGGCGAATAGGCTAAGGGCAAAAAAGGTTTTTAAGGTTTTCATAATTTATTTGGGTTGTTAAATTCGTTAACAAAAATAACGCAATCCTGATATTGTACAAGTGCTAAACGGAAAAAGGGGGAAAATCACCGCATTTTTAGGGTAATCTCTTTAAAGTGAGGGATTTATTGCGTTTTTAGAAATAGATTTCCTGCGCCAGACGATAGGTATTCGCGTGGGCCTCAATAATGATTTTAATATCGGGAGAATAGCCGCCGCCCATACTCACCTGTACCGGAATTTCGCTTTCGCGAAAACAACTCAATGCAAACCGATCGCGTTCCCTGCAACCTTCAGGGGTACACGATAGCCTTCCGAGTTTATCGGTTTCCAGAATGTCAACACCGCTTAGGTAGAAAATAAAATCGGGTTTTACCTGCTCAATTAAGCCAGGCAGGGTTTCTTTCAGCTTTGCTAAATAATAGTCGTCGCCACTTTTATCTGGAATAGCGATGTCTAAATCTGAAACCTCTTTTTTAAACGGATAATTCCCCGCGCCGTGCATACTAAGGGTAAAGACCGAAGCGTCATTTTGAAAAATCTCTGCCGTGCCATTGCCCTGATGCACATCGAGATCTACGATAAGGATTTGTTTGGCAAGTCCGTTTGACTGCAGATAGCGCGCTCCAATCGCCTGATCGTTCAGCAAACAAAAAGCTTCGCCGTGATCGCTGTAAGCGTGGTGGGTGCCGCCTGCGATATTAAAACTGATCCCGTGTTCTAAAGCAAACTCACAACCCAAAATGGTCCCCTGTGCAATAATCTGCTCGCGATCTACCAACTCCTGAGACAACGGAAAACCAATTTTTCGCGCTGCGCGCCTGTCGAGATTCAGGGCTTTTAGATTGGTGACGTATTCTTTAGTATGAACGGCAGTGATATAGCGTTCTTCGGGAAAACCCGGCTCGTAAAAGTTGGCCTGCGTACAGGTGCCTTCGTGCAGGAGCTGTTTGGGGAGCAGTTCGTATTTTTCCATCGGGAAGCGGTGCCCTTCGGGTAAGGGATGGCGGTAGATGGGATGGTAGGCGATTTTAAGCATTAAACAAGGGTAGCGTATACAACACTATTCGTACAGGCTGCTATTTGAAGCAAATTCCTGAACTAAATGCACAAGAGTCCCATCCTGAGACAAGCCATTAATAACGACTTTATAGTCCACTGACGGTTTTTTTATTTTGAAGGAAAGGTTTCCGTTTTCATTTACCTGCATTTCGGGCATCCAATCAATTACTCCATAATTTTTATAAACCTCATCGGTATAACTTGAAAACTTGGGAATGTAATAGGCTTTCTTTTGAGCGAAAGCCACAGGAAAATTATAAGTGGGATATTTTTTTGTTTCATAAGGGCCAAATGATGAAGTAAATCTGGAGTAAACTTTTATTGATCCGCCACTTCCGAGGAAACCACTCCCCATTCCGGTATTATTTATTTCTACATAATCAACATTGGCAAGTGGATATTCAGCGAAAAAGGAACTATCCATTATCATATCGTCTAAGTAAAAAATTACCCCATCCATAGCTGCCGCCAAACTACTTTGATTCTCGTCAGGTATCTGTGTAACCCCGTTTGGGTTTTCATCATCGCTAGCAGAGTATTGAGAACCATCATTGATAAGTCGAAACCCTACATTAAATTGTCCAAGATTATCAAATACCTGTACACCAGGTTTAGTGGCGAGATATTTACCAAGAGTCCCAAAGAGTAAAATATCCTTTTCATCAACCACGCTTATTCTACCCCAACTGTGGTTTGCTAACTCACGCTCTCGTTTTTTTACTTTATCATAAGTAGTCTCAATTAAAACTTCGTCAAGCTGTTCTCTATCTGCGTCATCAGAAAAAGCAATTCTGGTGTTATTACCACTAACATCGGTTAAAATCTTCTCTTTAAAAGGTACATTAAGATAACCGGTATTAGCAATGTACCCGGGAATCTTAATCGGCATAGACCTGATGTATAGGGGAGGTGAGGAAAGTACCTCATTCTCTAATCTGGATATGGAGAGTGGTTCATTCTCATACTGCATAAAATTTTCTACGATAAAAGAATCCTGGTCACCCGGAATGGTAATAACCTGCGGTGCTCTGCTTTTGGTTGCGTGAATAAGAAATTTTTGATTTTCTTTTCGTGGTTTGAAGTTGTTGATAACAACCTGAAATTCCAGCAAATTCTCGGGTTTATAGCTAATGTTTATATCATTATTAAAAATCGCGTGCCAGTCATAACTGCTCCAGCCCTGCGTAATTAGCAGGTTGTCGAGTTCTTGTATTTTTCGCTCATCAATATTGGTGAAATACCATGTTGCCCGTTCTATTCCGCCTTTCACATAGGGCTGAAGCAAATAATAAGAAGCGATAGAATGATTTTGTTTGTAAGGCAATACGTTTTTAGGGAGAATCGACACACTTAATCTTGCAGAGTCTAAGGCTTTTTGAGCACGCATTACAATTTCTAAAGAATCTCGAGTCGCTCTAATTGTAGGTTTACTCAATGATGCCAGAGGTAAATTTTGGTAATTAAAAAATATACGTTCTGCAATAACCTTGTTATCAGCATTGAAGAGGGTTAAGGTATTGATACCATACTCCAGGCTTTTAAGATTAAAAATAAAGTCCAGATTTAGTTTGTTTTCAAAATTCACCTGATAGAGGCTGGTAGATTTTAGATTGTGAAGCATCAGGGAATATTCCTCTGCGTTTATCTGAGGGAGGCTTTCAGCATTGGTTTTGACCTGCAATCTTAAATCGTCTTTTGAGGTAATTGCGCTCAGAATAATCCCTTTAGGTTCAATATTAAAATCTATGGGCGTTTCTGTTATTTTACCATTAACATCTACGACCTTAGCCTTATATTTAATGCCCAGTTCAGGCACAAAAGCAAATTTACCAATGCCCACTTCATTGAGACTGAGATTTGCTATCATCTTGTCGTTTTGATCTGTGATCGTTATCTGCGCTTGAGATAAGCCCATCCCATTTTTACCTTTGGCGATAACGCCTACCGTATTCAAAACGTTGTTGAGCAAATGCCCGCTCTCTGGTAAGAACTGTACATCAACAGCAGCAGTGTTTGCAACTTTATCGGTTTGATTTGAATCGTTAAGCTCAACCACTTTAAATTGATCGATAAAATGATTTTGCTCTTTAAAATTGCGCATCCAGTTTGTAAAGGCCCGTATGGTATAGTTGCCTGAAGAAAAGGTAGAATCTATTGTGATGGTATGTGAAGCCCGCCCATTCTCGAGCAAAACAAGCTTTTCTTTAACAACTTTATTATCACCATCTTTAATTTGCACATAAAGGTTGGTGCTGGTTTTTGAGGGTGTGAGATCTTGTTTATTCACCACATAAGCGGTAAAACCTATTTGTTCTCCCTGAAGATAAACAGCCTTATTGAGATGTAAGTATGCGAGTTCACGAGGCATTTCCAGATAATTTTCCAGAGCTTGTTGCGGGCTACTTGAAGAATCCTGAGCTGTGGTGGTGGCGATGTTTAATAAAACAAGGAGTGTGAGTAGTATTCTTGCCATAATGAGATGATTTTAACAAAAAAAGCCACAATTATCCTGCCAGCTTCTTATTGATTTGAAAAATACTTAAGTCTAAGTACTCTTCAATTTATACAATTTTAGCTGAATACGCTTGCGTTTAATGTCAATTTCCAGCACTTTAACCACCACCTGTTCCTGGAGACTCACGTGGGCATTTACATCACTCACAAAACCATCGGCAAGATTGGAGATGTGAATCAAACCACTTTCTTTGATGCCGATATCTACAAAAGCGCCAAAATTGGTAATGTTGTTTACAATGCCCGGAAGCAGCTGACCTACCTCGAGATCTTCGATTTTGCGAATGTTTTGATTGAAGGTAAAAGCTTTTGCAGGTTCACGTGGATCGAGACCCGGTTTTTCGAGTTCGTCAAGAATGTCTTTCAGCGTAGGTAGGCCCACTTCATCGGTCACAAAATCGTTGAGGTTGATTTTTTTCAATAAACTGGTATTCCCAATGAGTTCACGCACCGAAACTTTCAGTTTATCTGCCATATCTTCAACCACTTCATAACGCTCAGGATGCACGGCGGAGTCGTCCAGTGGATTTTCAGCCTGTTTAACGCGCAAAAAACCTGCGGCCTGTTCAAAGGCTTTGGCACCCAGTCGGGGAACATTGAGGATTTGATTTCGCGAAGCGAAAGCCCCGTTTTCATCCCGGTAGCTCACAATATTTTCGGCGAGTTTAGGCCCAATACCCGAAACATAACTCAGCAGCGGCACACTGGCCGTATTGAGGTTAACGCCCACCGTATTTACACAGCTTTCTACCACGCGGTCGAGTTCGCTTTTCAATTTGGTTTGATCCACATCGTGCTGGTATTGCCCCACGCCAATGGACTTTGCGTCTATTTTCACCAGCTCGGCCAGCGGATCTGCCAGCCTGCGGCCAATGGAGACTGCACCCCGCACGGTCACATCATAATTTGGAAATTCGACGCGCGCGATTTTTGAAGCCGAATAAATACTGGCTCCTGCCTCGCTTACTACAAAAACCTCGAGGTCCCGATTGAATTGCATGCGTTTGATAAATTGTTCGGTTTCCCGACTAGCGGTTCCGTTACCAATAGCGATAGCTTGTATCTTGTGCGCGTCTACCAGAAAACTGATTTTACGCATCGCGCCTTTGGTATCGTTTTTAGGTGGGTGCGGGTAGATGGTTTCGTTATGCTGAAGACCGCCATTTTCATCCAGACACACCACTTTACAACCGGTTCTAAAGCCGGGATCTATCGCCAGGATTCGTTTTTCGCCCAAAGGTGAACCCAGCAAGAGTTGGCGCAGGTTTTTGGCAAAAACGGAGATCGCCTTGGCATCTGCTTTTTCCTTAGCAAGACTTAAAGCCTCATTGCTCAGCGCCGGAAACAGCAAACGTTTGTAGGCATCAGCTGCGGCGAGTTCAATTTGCTCTGCACAGGCGCCGTTAGATTTAACAATTCGACTGCTTATATTTTGTAACGCACGGTCGTCATCAATCTCCAGTTTTAAGCGAATAAAACCTTCATTGGCCGCCCGGGTGAGCGCTAAAAACCGGTGTGAGGGTATGCGAGATAATGATTCATCCCAGTCAAAATAATCTTTGTATTTCAGAGCCTGCTCCTCGTCTTTTTTAGACTTGACCACCCTGGTGACAATCTGGGCGTGGCGTTCTATTTGATTGCGTAGATAATTACGAATATCTGTGCGCTCATTAATCCATTCTGAAATGATGTGGCGTGCGCCCTCCAGTGCTTCTTCAATCGAATTTACAGCCTCACTACGATAATTATGCGCGGTGCTTTCCAGATCACGGGATTTCTGGGCCATAATGATTTTAGCAAGCGGTTCGAGTCCGTTTTCGCGCGCGGTATCGGCTTTGGTTTTTCGTGTTTTTTTATACGGAAGGTATAAGTCTTCTAAAACCGTAGCATCGGTGGTGTTCTCAATTTGTTTTTGAAGTTCGGGTGTTAAGACATCCTGTTCTTCTAGGGCTTTTAAGATTGAAACTTTCCGCTTTTCTAAAGCTTCAAACTGTTCTTTAAACTTGAGGATTTCGCCCAGCTGTACCTCATCCAGATTTCCCGTGCGCTCCTTCCGATAGCGTGAAATAAAAGGAATGGTAGCGCCTTCTTCCAGCAGTTGAAGGGTGTTTTTAATACCTGCTTCGGGTAAGTTGGTTGATGATTTTAAGTAGGAGAGGATTGTGGGCATGCTGTCTGATATTAATTGTTTGGGAGGCATCTCGACTGCGCCCGATGCGACATAAAATTCACTTTTGTGAGTGTTGAAAACGTTGTTGAGCACGGTTAATTTTGTCATGACGAGCGCAGTCGATTCTGTCCTGTCGAGCGCAGTCGAGACACTAGTCAGGTTTATACTTATGATGTGTTGCGTTTCTACACTCAGCAAGAATTTGGAGCAAATCATAGTCTCCAGAAATTAGAGCTGTTTTCTTCTTGGCGCTCCATTTTTTAATTTTCTTTTCAAAGAATATGGCCTGATTAACATCATTGAAATCCTGATAAAAAGCCAGTTCAACGGGTCTTCTGTTAAAGGTGTAACTATCTGGATTTATACCGGCATTATGTTGAGATAAACGTAAATCTATATTATTAGTTAATCCGGTGTAATAAGTGCCGTCTGAACATTTTAATATATAAACAAAATACGTTTTCATTTATGAATATTTGAAGCATCTCGACTGCGCTCGATGTGACAACCTATTACAATACTATTGGAAGATTATTCTAGTTATGTCGAGAGCAATCAAGACACTAACTAATAACCCCACCATTTTTTACCCCGGCAGTATCGGGATTCATAAATACCAGTTTACCCTGTGCGTCTTCAGTCATGAGGATCATACCCTGACTTTCTACGCCGCGTAATGCACGCGGAGCAAGATTTACCAAAACGGTTACCTGTTTGCCAACAATATCTTCAGGCTTAAAGCTTTCGGCTATACCCGAAACAATGGTGCGTACATCAATACCGGTGTCTACTTTTAGAATCAGTAATTTTTTGGTTTTCGGCATTTTTTCGGCTTCCAAAATCGTGCCTACACGCAAATCGAGTTTGGTAAAATCATCAAATTGAATGGTGTCTTTTTGCGGTGTTACCGCTGTATTTTCGGCTTGATTACTCATTTTAGTAGCTTCCAGTTTATCGAGTTGTTTTTGTATTTGTTCGTCTTCAATCTTGCTAAACAGAAGGGCGGCGGCATTAATCGTGTGTCCTACCGGCAGCAGGTCAATTTTTTCACCTAAAGATTTCCACGTCAGAGGCTGCGGCAAACGCATCAGTGGGTCTTCACTTTCAATATTGAGCATGTCTTTCAGCGTTTTTGCCGTATGAGGCAGGAAGGGTTCGCTTAAAACCGCCAGTGTAGCTGCGATTTGCAGGGCAACGTACATCACGGTCTGGGTGCGTTCCGCATCGGTTTTTACAGTTTTCCAGGGCTCTGCGTCAGCAAGGTATTTGTTTCCTAAACGGGCGACATTCATCAGTTCGTTTTGCGCTTCGCGGAAGCGATACCGCTCAATCGAACTCGCGATAACCGCGGGATAAGCTTTCATTTCGGCCAGCGCCTGCTCGTCTTCTTCAGTAAAGTCAAAGGCCTGCGGAATTTTCCCGTCGTAATATTTATTGGTCAATACCACCACGCGGTTGATAAAGTTTCCAAAAATCGCCACGAGTTCGTTGTTGTTACGCGCCTGAAAGTCGTTCCACGTAAAATCGTTGTCTTTGGTTTCGGGCGCATTTGCGGTGAGCGTATAGCGCAACACATCTTGCTGCCCGGGGAAATCCTGAAGGTACTCGTGCAACCACACCGCCCAGTTTTTAGAGGTCGAAAGCTTATTGCCTTCCAGATTTAAAAATTCGTTTGCAGGCACGTTATCGGGCAAAATGTAGCTGCCTTCAGCTTTAAGCATACTTGGGAAAATGATGCAGTGAAAAACGATGTTGTCTTTCCCGATAAAGTGTACCAGTTTGGTGTCTTCGGCTTTCCAGTAATCCTCCCAGTTTTTGCCTTTGCGCTCGGCCCATTCTTTAGTAGAGGAAATATAACCAATAGGTGCATCAAACCACACGTAAAGTACTTTGCCTTCGGCGCCTTCAACCGGTACGGGAATTCCCCAGTCCAGATCACGGGTCACCGCCCGTGGGCGCAGACCTTCGTCTATCCAGGATTTGCACTGGCCGTAAACATTCGATTTCCAGTCTTTTTTATGGTCTTCAAGAATCCATTGCTTCAGAAAATCTTCATAGCGCTCCAAAGGTAAAAACCAGTGTCGGGTTTCCTTTAAAACCGGCTTAGCGCCTGAAATAGTTGATTTGGGATTGATCAAATCGGTCGCGTTGAGCGACGAACCGCAATTTTCGCACTGATCGCCGTAGGCTTCCTCGTGGCCACATTTTGGGCAGGTGCCGGTCACAAACCGATCTGCCAAATATTGATTGGCTTCCGGGTCGTAGAGTTGCTCGGTCACTTCTTCAATAAAGTCACCTTTTTCATAAAGGGTCTTAAAAAAGTCTGAAGCCGTATCGTGATGTACCTGCGCTGAGGTACGGGAATAATTGTCAAACGAAATCCCAAATTCTTCAAAAGAATCTTTGATGATTTTGTGATACTTATCTACCACTTCCTGCGGAGTAATTCCCTCTTTTTTGGCCTTGATGCTTATAGCCACCCCGTGCTCATCGCTTCCGCAGATATAGGCGACATCCTTATCAAGCCCTCGCAAATAGCGCGCATAGATGTCAGCAGGTACATAAACGCCCGCCAGGTGACCTATATGTATAGGGCCGTTTGTGTAGGGCAAAGCAGCAGTAATGGTATATCTCTTAGGATCCATGAGGTTCAAAATTTTGTGCGGCAAAGATACCATTATGCGATTAAACCTACTAACCGCTACGGCTACAAATACAAAGTGCGTATATTAGTGGTCTGACGGGAATCTTTATTTTTGATTGGCTGCGCCAAAGGGTTTACTATCCTTAGGCCTGACCTAAACTCAAGGTTACGTTTCCTTTTTACGCCTTACGGGTTTTCCCGGAGGTAGTTTTATGAATAAAATTTGCAACTATGTTAACACCACCCTTTTTAAAAGCAGGAGATAAAGTAGGTATCGTGTGTACCGCCCGTAAAATTGATCGTGATGAACTCGATGAGGGTATTGCCATGCTTAAAAGCTGTGATCTTGTACCGGTTTTGGGTAAGACCATTGGGGCAGCAGATGATCAGTTTGGTGGGGATGATAAATTACGGGCGGCAGATTTGCAGGATATGCTTGATAATGAAGAAATACGTGCGGTGTGGTGTGCCCGTGGCGGGTATGGTACGGTACGTATTATTGACTGGATCAATTTTTACAAGTTTGTAAAATATCCCAAGTGGATCATTGGGTACAGCGACATAACGGTGCTGCATTCGCAGATTCATAAACTGGGTTTTGAAACCATACACGCTGTAATGCCGGTTGGAATTTCCAAAAACACCGCTCTTGCCAAACAAACCCTTGAAAATGCCTGGTTTGGAAGACCTCTGCATTACACGGTGCCTGCTTCGCCCCTAAATCGAATGGGAGAGGCACGTGCGCAATTGGTCGGCGGAAACATTTCAATATTATATTCCCTTTGCGGCAGTTCGAGCTCTATAGATACCGATAATAAAATTCTATTCCTGGAAGATTTGGACGAATACCTCTACCACGTAGATCGCATGATGGTAAACCTGAAGCGAAATGGGATGTTGCGCAACCTGAAAGGGCTTATAGTGGGCGGACTCACCAAAATGCACGACAACAGTGTCCCCTTTGGAAAAACCGCGGAAGAGATTGTATTTGATGCCGTATCTGAATACGAGTATCCGGTTTGTTTTGATTTTCCGGCAGGGCATTTAGATGATAACCGGGCTCTTATTTTTGGTCGCGATATCTCATTTGTAGTTAACGAGCGCGGTGCGAAAGTGTATTTTGAAGAACCTGAAATGCAATAGATCAGGATCGTGAATCATAACGAACTCGGGATTTGGGGCGAAAAATTTGCAGCAGATTATTTGCTGCGTAAAGGTTACGAGATTCTGGAACGCAACTGGTTTTTTGATAAAGCCGAAATAGACATCATCGCCAGGCAGGGAGAACAGCTTGTTATCGTTGAGGTTAAAACCCGTAACTCAGATTTTTTCGGCGATCCGCAGGAATTTGTAAAGCCTTCTAAAAGAAAACTACTGGTCAAAGCCGCAAACGAGTACATCATCTCAAACGATCTGGATATCGAGACCCGCTTTGATATCATCGCCATTTTAAAAAACTCCAAACAGGAAGAACTGGAGCATTTTGAAAATGCGTTTTATCATTTTTGAAAATATTTTGGCGGAAAAGCGTATTTAAAATTGTAAAATTTAGTTAAAAATACGAGCTTAGAAGCTTAAAAGCTTTTTCTGTGAGTTCATTACTTTATCCTGCAAGTCCCACCTCAATCCCTGACAAGTTAACTTCTTTAGCCTCTTCTTATAAGTACAGAGCTGCTTTAGCCGTTTTGGGTATTTTTCTGTTTTTCCTATTATACGCCGCCCTGGTCGCTTTTTTGGGATATTCTATTTATTACGCATTTACTTATGAAATAACCAACTACAACAAATGGACTATTTTGCTCAAAATAGGTTCTATTGCTGCGAGCATCATGTTGTTTTTGTTTACGCTCAAGTTTATCCTAAAGCTTAAAAATCCTAAACCATCCAACCGCATTAAGCTTAAAAAAGAGGAGCATCCTGATTTATGGAATTTTATAAACGCTATCTGTGAAGAAACAGGAGCTCCTAAACCCAAGAACATATATGTAGATCCTGACGTTAATGCCTATGTTAGGTATACAAATATCTGGTTGAGCCTCATTCTGCCGGTGAAAAAGGAATTGACAATAGGATTGGGTTTACTGGACTGCCTCAATCTTTCTGAATTCAAAGCCGTGACTGCTCACGAGTTTGGTCATTTCGCCCAAAAAAGCATGAAAATTGGCAGTTACATCAATTCTGCAAATACCATAATTCACGACATGATTTTTGATCGCGATAAATGGGACGATCTGCTTGATAAATGGCGCGGGACAGATATCCGATTATCTTTTGCGGCCTGGGCAATCACACCGGTAATCTGGCTGATTCGTCAGTTGTTGCGTTTATTCTACCAGTTTTTGAACGTTATGTATTCATCGCTTTCGCGGGAAATGGAATTTAATGCAGATAAGGTAGCGGTTAAAGCTTCGGGAAGTGATCCTATAGTTTCTGCACTGTGGAAACTTGACGATGGCTCTAATGCCTGGAATAATACCGTGAACTATGCCTATGTGGCTTCACAAAAGGGAATTGCGGTTAACAATTTATATGAGCACAGTTCGCACGCGACACAGGAAATTTTAAGCAAACTTCAGGAAAAGTTCAATGCGCTGCCGGTTCATCCGGAAGGTGGAAAGCGTTTTTTTGATGATGCCGACCATGCTGTTGTTGGTATGTACGCCAGTCATCCTTCCAATCAGTCCCGGGAAGAAAATGCTAAAAAGCCCTATGTACCTTGTGATTACGATGAGCGCTCCCCCTGGTTGCTTTTTGGTAATTATACCGGATTGCAGGAGCAAATGACCCGTGTGATTTATAAAGAATATTTAAAAGCTGAGGTAAACGAGCCGGTTAGTTTCAATGCATTTCAGGAATTCATCAAAGAAGAATCCTCCGGGACAGAACTTCTTGAGGCCTATCATCATACCTTTCAGGATCGCTATTTACATATTCCGGATCTTAGAAATATTGAAGCGATCAAGGAAAAAGGAATTCAGGATCCCTTATACTTTAAAAATTTACGGGATGAGGTAAAAGAACTGATGAAGCCCGTCAAAGAACTGAATCAGTTGCTTGTTCAGATTGTAAAGATTGCTCAGGGGGAAAGCAAAGAAAAATCAGTCACTTATAAAGGAGAGACCTATTCTAAAAAGAAAATGGAGTCTATATATCAGACGGTTTTAGAAGATCGTAATTTGCTGCTAAATACGTCTTTTGCAACCTGGGATAAAAAATTTTGCTACGCTTACTTAAATATTGCTCTCGAGCTTGACGCATACGATCAACTTTATAAACATTACAAACAGCACGAGGCTATCAGCACCATTTATAAGGATTTCGCAGATAGCAAAACGGGTATTTTGAATGCCCTTCAGGATCTTCAGGCGAAAGGATCTGCAACGGAAGATGATGTCAGGGAACTTTCTACAACCATCAAAAATACCGCTTCGGGTTTAGAGCTTAAATTGAGCCGATTAGATGAAATAGATTTTGTAAAACTTCCTAATATTGGTACCAATCAGGAGTTAAAAGAAGCGATTATAAAACCCGGAGAACTTGCTGTAAAACCAGGTAATATTTTTGAAACAGGTCATTTTCAGGTTATTCTCAATACGATTGATAAAATCCTTACCAATTTGCAACGCATTGATCAGAAGAGTATGGCATCGCTTCTTCAAAAACAGCAAACCCTTGAAGAACGCTGGAAAAATACCTTGGATTAAACCAGTAGAAATATGTGATCAGAACTCAAACACCAAATGAAATAAGGCCGTTTTAATCCTGACTAAATCTCAGTTCATTCAGATTTAAATTTCAGCCTTCTCCACTTTCTTCGGCATCAGGGGTTTCAACAACTCTACAGCTTTGTTCACTGAGGAAATACCGGGAGCGGTAAGTAGTAATCGCAATCCTTTTGAAGTTTTCTTTTCTTTAAGCGTAACGCGGTTTGCGTGGGTTTGCACAAACTGAAGCATTCTTGAGAACGCAGCGCTCTGGTAGAATTTAGATTGCTGGTCTGCAATAAAAAAGCCGATAAGTTTTTTGTTTTTCATCACCACTTTTTCGAGTCCGTAATGGGTGGCGACCCACTTGATGCGCACCGAATTCAGTAAATCTTCGGCTTGCGATGGTAATTCACCAAATCGGTCAATCAGGCGGGCTTCAAAAGCTGCGAGTTCTTCTTCGGTCTTGAGACTGTTGAGTTCGGTATACAGATTTAAACGCTCGGTGATGTTGTTGATGTAATCATCAGGGAAAAGCAGTGAGAAGTCCGAATCAATCACCGTATCCTTGACGTATTCTTTGTTTTCGTCATCCGCATTTTGATCGGCATACAGATCGGCGAACTCGTTTTCTTTAAGCTCTTCAATGGCCTCGTTGAGGATTTTTTGATAGGTATCAAAACCTATTTCGTTGATAAAGCCACTTTGCTCTCCGCCTAATAAATCCCCGGCGCCACGAATCTCCAGATCTTTCATAGCAATATTAAAACCGCTGCCCAGACTTGAGAATTGCTCCAAAGCGGTCATACGCTTACGCGCGTCTTCGGTCATTGCCGAGAGTGGCGGCGTAATGAAATAACAGAATGCTTTCTTGTTGCTTCGGCCCACACGACCCCGCATCTGGTGCAGGTCTGAAAGTCCGAAATTATTAGCGTTATTGATGAAAATCGTATTGGCATTCGGCACATCAAGCCCACTCTCCACAATTGTGGTAGAGACCAAAACGTCAAACTCCCCGTCCATAAATTTCAGCATCAGCTCTTCCAGCTTTTTGCCGTCCATCTGGCCGTGGCCAATTCCTACCTTAGCATCCGGAACCAGACGCTGAATCATTCCTGCAACTTCCTTGATGTTCTGCAGGCGGTTATGAATGAAAAATACCTGTCCACCGCGTTGTATTTCATAAGAAATAGCATCGCGTATCACTTCCTCAGAAAGGCGAACGATATGCGTCTCAATGGGATAACGGTTGGGCGGTGGCGTTGTAATAGTGCTCAAATCGCGCGCGGCCATCAGGCTAAACTGCAGCGTACGCGGTATGGGTGTAGCGGTTAGCGTGAGCGTATCTACGTTCTCTTTGATGGTCTTGAGCTTGTCTTTTACGGCTACGCCAAACTTTTGCTCCTCATCAACGATGAGCAATCCCAGATCTTTAAACTTTACGTTTTTACTGGTAAGCTGGTGGGTGCCAATGATGATGTCTACCCTTCCGTTAGCAAGTCGCTCCAGCGTTTCTCGTTTTTCTTTCGCTGTGCGAAAACGGTTCAGATAATCTACCGTAACGGGTAAATCTTTAAGCCGCTCGCTGAATGTTTTATGATGCTGAAAGGCCAAAATCGTCGTGGGTACTAAAACTGCAACTTGTTTGCCGTTATCTACCGCTTTAAAGGCTGCACGTATGGCAACCTCGGTTTTACCAAAGCCCACATCGCCACAAACCAGGCGATCCATGGGGCGGGTACTTTCCATATCTGCTTTTACAGCTTCGGTGGCCGTGCTTTGATCGGGCGTGTCTTCGTAGATAAAACTGGCTTCGAGTTCATTTTGTAAATAGGTGTCGGGCCCAAAAGCAAATCCTTTTTCAAGCCTGCGTTTCGCATACAGCTTGATGAGGTTAAAGGCGATCTCCTTGACCTTGGTTTTGGTCTTTTGCTTCAGTTTTTTCCAGGCGGCGCTGCCTAACTTATAAATCTGGGGTGGTTTGCCGTCTTTACCGTTGTATTTTGTGACCTTGTGCAGCGAGTGAATGCTGAGGTACAGCACATCGCGCTCGCCATAAATCAGTTTGATGGCTTCCTGACGCTTGCCTTCAACTTCAATTTTCTGGAGTCCGCCAAATTTCCCGATCCCGTGATCAATATGCGTTACATAATCGCCTATCTGCAGGCTGGTCAACTCTTTAAGCGTAATCGCCTGCTTTTTGGCGTAGCCGTCTTTCAGCTTAAACTTGTGATAGCGTTCAAAAATCTGATGATCGGTATAGCAAACAATTTTTAAATCTTCATCAATAAAGCCGCGGTAGAGCGAAATAATGATGGTTTCGTACTGCCTGACGTTGAGGTCTGCATCGTCAAAAATATCCTGAAAACGTTTGGCCTGTTGCTCGCTGGCGCAGCAAATGTAATTGGTGTAACCGGCCTCGTAATTTTCGTTCAGGTTTTCAATAAGCAGGTTGAATTGCTTATTAAAAGCCGGTTGCGGCTGCTGATTGAAGGTAATCGTAACCCCTGATGATTCGTTTGCGGTGGTGTCGTTGACGCGCACCAGCTGAAAATCGAGCAGTTGCTTGCGTATCAGTGCCGAATCGCAAAAAAGTTCGCCCGGATCGGTGCGTTTGATTTCGCTGTCCAGCTTATTGTAAGCTTCCTGGGCTTTTTCAAAATTGGTATCTATACGTGCCGAAAGCTGCTCCAGATCCTGCGCAAAAACCACCGTGTCTGCCGAAATGTATTTAAAGAAACTCTCGCATTTTTCCTGAAGCATTTTATGCTCCACATTGGGCATCAGGCTTATTTTATTCACTTTGTTGACCGAAAGCTGCGTCTCCACATCAAAGGTGCGGATGCTGTCTACCTCATCGCCAAAAAACTCAATGCGATACGGCTCGTCGTGGGAAAACGAGAACACATCTATGATTCCCCCGCGTACCGAAAATTCTCCGGGTTCGGTCACAAAATCCACACGCTTGAACTTGTATTCAAAAAGCATTTCGTTTACAAAATCGAGCGAAAGCTTATCGTTGAGTTTTACCTTAAGCGTGCTTTTGTCAAGTTCTTTACGGGTGACTACTTTTTCAAAGAGCGCATCAGGGTAGGTGACAATGAGTGCCGGTTTTTTGCGGCTGTTGATGCGGTTAAGCACTTCGGCGCGCAACAATACATTGGCATTGTCTGTTTCTTCGATTTGATAGGGCCTGCGGTAGCTTCCGGGATAAAAGAGTACATTACTTTCCTTAACCAGTTGTTCCAGGTCATTCAACACGTATGCCGCTTCTTCCTTATCATTTAAAATGACCAGAAAAGGTTTTGTGGCTTCCTTAAAACTTTCGGCAATAACCAGAGAAAGCGAAGAGCCTATAAGGCCATTCAGGTTGATGCGGTTTTGAGAACCGGCAATAGCGTTTTGCAGATTCTGCAGTTGCAGAGCCTGTGAAATGGGCCTTGTAATTTTTGAACTACTCAATCGTATCGATTAATGCGGGATCTAAGTCCCGTTAGTATCAGTTAATCTGCAATTGCAGAACGAAGCATTTTCGGAGCGCAAAGATAAGGGCTTAAGGCCTTCTTTCACAATGGCGATAAGGGATTTATCATTTCTGTAACACAAGATGGGCAAAGGCTTTCCTATTTTTGAGAAAAGCCGAAACAGGCCACCTGCATTAATTTTCCACTAAACATTACTATGGATTTACAACTCAACTCAAAACGAGCCTTTATTTCGGGCTCTACTAAAGGAATAGGACGCGCGATTGCTAAAACCCTGGCGGAAGAAGGAGCAGAGGTTATCATTAACGGCAGATCTCAGGATTCTATTGATGAAGCGATCAAAACTGTTAAGGCTGAAGTGCCACAGGCTAAAATAAGCGGAATCCCTTGCGATTTTGCCAAGCCTGAAGAGATAGATGCACTGCTAAAGCAATTGGGAAAAGTTGATATTCTCGTAAATAACGTAGGCGTTTTTGAACCGAAAGACTTCCTGGAAATTCCTGACGGGGATTGGCAGCGTTTTTACGATATTAATGTGATGAGCGGCGTGCGGTTGTCACGGGCGCTGCTTCCTGCAATGCTGGAGCAGAACTGGGGGCGTATCATTTTTATTTCGAGCGAGAGCGGATTGAATATTCCGGTAGAAATGGTGCATTACGGGATGACCAAAACCGCGCAACTGGCTATTTCGCGGGGAATCGCCGAGACTACTAAAGGAACCGGCGTAACTGTAAACAGCGTGTTGCCCGGACCAACCTTGTCTGAAGGGGTGCGCGAATTTGCAAATATTGGGGAAGACGCTTCCCGCGAAGAGGTGGAAAACGAGTTTTTTACCACAGAACGGCCTACTTCACTCATTCAGCGTTTTGCAGAACCTCAGGAAGTGGCCAATATGGTTGCTTATGTGGCGAGTCCTAAATCTGCCGCAACTAACGGCGCCAGCCTGCGTGTAGACGGCGGTTGTGTAAAAATCATCTAGAAATTATGGGAATTGAACATTACGATCTTTTTATAATAGGAACCGGTAATGCCGGTAAGCACGTGGCTTACGATGCGGTTGATGCCGGTTTGCGGGTTGCTATTGCAGACAATCGCGAGTACGGCGGTACCTGCGCCAATCGCGGTTGTGACCCCAAAAAAGTTCTGGTGGGGATCACCGAAGTTTTAGAACGCAGCATCGATATGCAGGGTAAAGGCGTTTGTGATTTGCCCAGAATAGACTGGAAGGATCTTATTGCCTTTAAAAAAACATTTACAGAAGCCGTTCCTTTTACCACCGAGCGAAAACTGGAAGATTTAGGCATCAAACTGTATCATCAATCGCCTAAGTTTTTGGGCGAAAATACCTTGTCTGTAGAAGGAAAAACGGTAACGGCAGACAAGATCGTCATCGCTACCGGAAACATTCCGCTTGAATTGAAAATTCCCGGGAGAGAGCATTTGCTCATCAGCGATGATTTTCTGGAGCTTGAAGAACTGCCGGAAAGCATGATTTTTATCGGCGCGGGCTACATTGGGATGGAGTTTGCCCATATCGCTGCCCGCTGTGGCGTAGACGTCACTTTGGTTGATGTAAACGAACGCATTTTATCCAATTTTGATAAAGGGCTAGCCTTGTATCTTCAAGAAAATTCGGAGCAGCTGGGCATCAAATTTATTTTCAATGCAAGAGCTGTGGGGGTTGAAAAGCTTCGTAAAAATCACCGTGTAACACTTGAGGTTGATGGCAAGGAGCAGGAGATCAAAGCCGAATTGGTTTTCAATACAGCCGGAAGAGTTCCTGCTGTAGCTGATCTGGATTTGGAAAAAGGCAACGTAGCTTACACGCCTAAGGGAGTTACCGTAAATGAATATACCCAAAGCACTACCAATCCTAATGTGTATGCCTGTGGAGACGTCGCCAATACCGGAGAATTACCGCTTACGCCCATTGCTCATCAGGAAGCGCGTATTACAGCCAAAAATATTCTGAAAGGCAAGAATTATATGAAACTCGACGTGCCGCCTACACCTTCAGTGGTTTTTACGCAGCCTCAATTGGCTATGGTTGGGATGAATGAAAAGCAGGCCCGCGAAGCCGGCTATGATTTTGTGGTAAATGAGCAAAATGTGCCAGACTGGTATAACTCCAAGCGGATGAATCAAAACTGCTACGCCTATAAAACGCTGGTTGATAAAGAAACGGGTTATATTTTAGGGGCTCATCTTCTCAGTTGGGACGCTGCAGAAACCATCAATATGTTTGTGATGGCGATGTGTGGAAGGCTCGATGTGAACACTTTAAAGGGCATGGTATTTACCTATCCCAGCTGGGCAAGTGACATTAAATCAATGATTTAATTACTGATACGCTCTTTGCATTTTTCTATTGGATTGGTTTTACGGTTTCGATAGCCGTGAATTCCCGCGGCGACGCTAAGTACAATTGCTCCCGCCAGTGCATAATAGGCAATGGCCGGGATTTCACCATTATGCCTTATGAAAATGGCAAAAAGCGCCCAGGCACCTACCATTGCAAATTCCCGCATATTTCGCAAATTGATCATCAAATTGTTGAGGTAAACGGCTATGGTAATTAATACCATTGTTGTGATAATTTGGGTGAGTTGAGAAAATTCAATCCCCAGACTTACAATAAAAGCTGAAATGTTAGCGATTGTCGCCACGGCAATCCACCCGCTGTAAATACAAATGGGCCACCAGACGAATGCGATAATTTCAATAGGCGCATCCCAGCGTTCCATATTGGTTTTAAGAACGGTTTTAAGAAGCGAAATTAGTATTCCCAGCATAATCAGGACTGAAAGCCAAATCTGGTCGTAAATAAAAGCAAGCACCCAGCCGGCATTGAGCACATTGGCAATGGCAAACCAATATCCTGTTTGCTCCAAATGCGGTGTGTCCTTTTTACTGAAAAATGCCCGTCTGATACCGAAAAGTGCATAACCCACCAGTCCCAAAAAGATCACTCCCCAAATCGAAAAAGCATAACCGGCAGGCGTAAACAGATTGTCGTAACGCGCGCTCATTTCGCCAATGGTCGTATCATTCCAGCGCTGTGCCTGTGAAAGTCCGTTTATGGTAAGCACCAGTACCACTGAAAGCAGGTTGAGGATGGCAAGTTTCTTTTTCATAGTACGTTTTTAAAGTCCTCCCTTCAGGAGTATTTAGCAGGGTTTAACACACCCGGATCACCTCATTTTTGGTCACGGCAAAAACCTGATCGCCGGTTTTGGGTTCCAAATAGTAATTTCCCGTAAATGTACCAAATGCGGGTAAAATCAACTGATTTTCAGTCTTAAAGAAACACGAAAGTTTCAGTACCTGACGGCCTAATCCGCCCATTCGAATTCCCGGATGAATATGCCCGCAAAAATTAAAAAGACCTTCCCGCTCTTCAGGATGATGGGTGAGTAAAAAACCTTCGGTTATAATTTCAGAATAGATCGCGATACCCAGCTTTTCATACTTTAACGGATTGATGATGTCGTGGTTACCGGCAACCAAAATCACGTTTTCCTTCCGCGATTTAACCCAATCCTCAAAGAGTTGCCATTCGGTATTCAAACTGCTGTGAAACAAATCGCCCAAAAAGCAAATGTTGTTGGCCTTAAAAGCATCTGCGATACGGGTGAGCTGCTTAAAATTTTCGGCCACGGCCTTGAAGGGAACTGGGCTTCCATGTTTTCTAAAATGCGAAACTTTCCCCAAATGCACATCGGCAATGAGCAAGGTTGACTTTTCGATCCAAAAAATCCCACCCGAAGGATGCAAGACAAAATTTTGGCCTAAAATGGAAAGCGACTGATTCATAGCGCTGCAAATTTCAGTCATTTTAGCGGGCTAGTCAACGCTATAACAAAAAAATGCCGAAGCATTAACTTCGGCATTTTAATCTATTTTGATAGCAACTGATTAGTTCAAGTCAGCATTCAACATCCAGTTTACGCCGTACTTATCGCGTACACGAGCATAAAAGGCATTCCAGCTGGTTTCTTGCGGATCTGCCAGGCTTTGACCTTCAGCAGACAGTTTTTTAAACAGCTCACTTACTTCTTCTTTACTGTCGAGATCTACACCCAATTGCACCGTATTACCCTGTTGCACCGGGGTATCGGGGGAAGCATCATAGGCCATCAGATGAATTCCTTTTCCTTTAAGTTCTGCGTGTTGCAGTTTATTGCGGTAGCTTCCGGGAATATCAATTTCTTTCCCTTCGTAGGTTTCTTTATTAATGATATCACCACCAAAGCAATCCTGATAAAAATTCAGCGCTTCCTGGCATTCTCCTCTAAACGTTAAATATGGTTTTACAGTCGTCATAATTTTGATTTTTTAGTTCTCTTAAAGATACGCAGTAAAGCCTGTATTTATAAGCTCTCACGTGTTATAGTGTTCTTAAGCAAAGGCTAAAGTCTGTTAAGAGAAGGGCTAAATCTTATCCAGATAGCGCAGCATGTTTTTAATGCGATCTTCCAGCTTCTCACTGCTCAGTTTTTCCCGAAGACGGTCTGTAATAATAGGGAAGGAGAAAGGAGTGGCTTTTTCGCAGGCTTTAACCACTATTTCCTGTTTTTCTATACGCTCCAGTGCCAGGCGCAAGCGGACTTCTTCGAGCTGATGTTCAAAAGTCTCCCGGTATGCCTGCTGAAAAAGTAAATTTTCGGGTTCGTAATCTCTGAACACTTCAAACAACAACTGACTGTTGCTTTGCAGATGTTTGTTTTTGACGATTTTCCCCGGAAAACCGGTAAATACCATCCCGCTGATGACCGCAATATCACGGAATTTCCGCCGGGCCATTTCGGTGCTGTTCAGGCTTTTTTGAAGGTCTTCTACTAAAAAACGAGCCGTAAATAAGTCGTTGTCGAGCACCTGCTGCATATCGATTTTTTGGTCTGAAAGGATTTCAAAACCGTAATCATTAAATGCGATGCTGAAGGTTATGGGCGAAAGTAAACTGATGCGGTAGGCCAGTAAACTTCCTAAAGCCTCGTGTACAAAGCGGCCTTCAAAGGGATAAAATATATGGTGAAAACCCTCCCGGCTTTTGAAAGTTTCAATTAAAAACTGATCGTTATTGGGAACAATTGATTCCAAGCGCTGCCGGTCGAAGATATCTTTTAACGCCTGAAGCTCCCGGGTTTGTTGTTCAAAAGGCAAATTTGCCGAATATAATTCTTCGCGCAGCAACTCGCTCATTTGTGCCGAAAGCGTCAACCGACCGCCCATCCAACTCACCACTTTTGCCTGCTTTTTGGTTTTAGCCTTTTTCACCAAAACCTGCATGCCTTTGATGCGATACAGCTCCAGGTTTTTACCGGCAAACGTAAAGACATCACCAGGCGAGAGTTTAGAGATAAACCATTCTTCAACGGTGCCAATGTAGCCGCCTTTTAAATATTTGACCTGCAGGGCGGCATCGCCTACAATGGTACCGATCTGTAACCGATGGCGCATCGCGACGGCTTTGCTGTGCACTTTAAACCTGCCGTCCTCTTCAATTTCAATCTTTTTATACTCGTCGTAGGCCTGTAGCGACTGACTGCCTTTGGTGATAAAATTCAGAATCCATCGCCATTGCTCTTCGCTCATCGCCTGAAAGCAGAAAGTTTGTTTGACTTCCTTCCAGATTTCTGCCGGGTAAAAACCGTCTGCGACTGCAAGCGTGGTTAAATATTGAATCAACACATCAAAACTCAATAAATAGGGAATACGGTCTTCAACCACCTGATTGATCGCTGCCTTCCCCAGCGCCGAAGCTTCTATGAGTTCAATCGCGTGCGTAGGTAAAAAGTAGATTACACTTTCTTTCCCGGGTTGATGCCCGCTGCGACCGGCACGTTGTAAAAAACGGGCAACGCCTTTAGGACCACCAATTTGAATGATACTTTCTACCGGAGCAAAATCAACGCCCAGATCGAGACTTGAGGTGCAAATCACGGCTTTCAGGCTTTCGTTTCTGATGGCCTGTTCAACCCAGAGCCGGGTTTCTTTGTTGATGCTGCCATGATGCATAGCGAGTTCGCCGGCATACTCCGGGTGCTTGTACATCATTTTCTGAAACCAAAGTTCGCACTGCGCCCGTGTATTGGTAAACAAAAGTGTGGTTTTGCTGTTGTTGATGATAGGTACGACTTCTTCCAACAGGTGCAATCCCATATGTCCGCGCCATGGAAATTTCTCCATAGTTTCGGGGATTATGCTTTCAACCTTGTAGGTTTTTCCCAGATTGGCTTTGACTAAAACCGAATTTTTAAAGGCTTTAGAATCAGGTCCCAAAAGGACCTCGCGTGCCTGATCGAGATTACCTATGGTTGCTGAAATTCCCCAGATACGCAGTTTTGGGGCAATAGCTTTAAGCCGGGAGAGTCCAAGTTCGGTTTGTACCCCACGTTTGCTGCCCAGCAGTTCGTGCCATTCGTCAATTACGATAGCCGTACAATTCTTAAAAACCTTCTTATAGCCTTTGCTCGTCAGCAAAAGCTGAAGGCTCTCTGGAGTAGTTATGAGCAAGTCGGGCATTTTGCGTTTTTGCTTTGCCCGTTCCGTCTGAGGCGTGTCACCGGTTCGTATGCCTACCGTTAGTTGGGTTTCCAAACCATCTGCAAAACGCGCTGCCGCCTGCGCAATTTCCACCGAAAGTGCCCGCAAAGGCGTAATCCAAATTGCTTTAAGTCCCGGTTTATGTTTGGTTTTATAATCAGGATTGTTTTTGATGTAATCCAAAACAAATGCTACCCAAAGGGCGTAGGTTTTACCGCTTCCTGTAGGCGCGTTAAGCAGACCATTTTTACCTTCCAAAAACGCTCCCCAGGTCTCTTCCTGAAACGCAAAGGGTTTCCATCCCTGATTTTTAAACCAGGATTGCGCGAGTTTATGGAGTTGGTTTTTTGTCATATGGGGCTACGAATCCTTCCGTTTTTGCCTTCGGCAAAACCACCTTCCCTTATCAAGGGAAGGAGCTTAAAAGCTCCCCTCTTAGTATAGGAGGGGTGTCCCGATTTTCGGGACGGGGTGGTTTACTCCTTTTTAAAATTATCTTCAATCTCATTCAATACACTGGGTAAAAAGTCAAACACCATTTTGTTTTCAAAACGTATGACGTTAAAGCCCAGTTCATTTAATTTTTCAGTTCTGTACGCATCATATTCTGCAACGTCCGGATTTTGATGATAATGACCGTCTAACTCTACAATCAGTTTTTCTGAAGGACAGTAAAAGTCAACAATAAAGTAGGTGATGCTGTGTTGTCTTCTAAACTTTCTACCCGCAAGTTGAGATTTTTGTAAGTGTCTCCATAAAAAAGCTTCGGCAGGAGTTAGATGCGACCGCAAATACTTCCTTCTGCTCTCCAGTATTTTTAAGTTGTGTATTTGTTTTTTCATAAACTAGCGGGATCACGAACCACCTCTTTCTTTGCCTTCGCCAAATTCATTCTCCTCCTTAAAAAGGAGGAGAGCTTTTTAGAGCTTTTGATTTCAGTCCAATTTACAAATAGTACCTTAATCAACATTTAGCTTGCATCATAAGATTCCTTCAGCCGGCTCTGCCCGGCTTCGGAATCAATTGCTTAAGATCTTCTAAAGTGTTGGCATCTTCAATCTTTTTGTCTTTACGCCAGCGGAGCATACGCGGGAAACGGGTGGCGACACCGCTTTTGTGACGCTTGCTGAGGGCGATTCCCTCGAAGGCGATTTCAAAAACGTGATGCGGTGTCACGCTGCGCACGGGCCCAAAGCGTTCCAAAGTATTCTTCTTAATCCATGCATCCAGACTGCGAAACTCGGCGTCTGTTAGGCCGGAGTAGGCTTTGGCAAAAGTTACGAGTTCCTCTTTGTTGTCATCCCAAAGTCCAAAAGTATAATCGGTAAACAGATTGCTACGGCGGCCGTGACCGCGCATCGCATAGGTGAGCACCGCATCAATAGTGAGCGGGTCAACCTTCCATTTCCACCAGTCGCCTTTTTTACGACCTACCAGATACGGCGAATCTTTCCGCTTGAGCATCAAACCTTCAGACATCACCTCGCGGCTGCGTTCCCGTTCTGCGGCAGCTTCTTCCCAATTTGAAAACGCGATAGTTTCAGAAAGGTGTAGCGGTAACTCATCCGTCTTAACCTCAGTATATAATTTTTCTAATAGTTTCCGCCTTTCGGCGAAAGCCAGATCCCGAATATCCTTGCCTTCCCATTCCAGAATATCGTAGGCTTTGAGAATCACGGGTGTTTTTTTCAGTTGGGCTTTGGTGATATTTTTACGCCCGATGCGGGTTTGCAAATCGTTGAAAGTACCAATCATCCCTTTCTTAAACGGAAGGATTTCACCATCGAGCACCGTCCCGTTTGGGATAGCCTCCACGAAGGCTTCAAACTCCGGGTATTTATCGGTCACCAGTTCTTCACCTCGGCTCCAGACAAACAGCTCGTCTTCGCGAATGATGACCTGTGAGCGGATGCCGTCCCACTTATGCTCGGCAAACCATTCGTTGACATCGCCCAGATCTTCCGGAGTGTCTTCAATGGCATAAGCCAGATAAAAAGGATAGGGCTTGCTTAGGAAATCGGCTTTATTTTCTTCTAAAATGAGTGTTTGAAAACTGATGGTTTTGGGATCCCAATCGCCCATCAGTTTGTAGGCCAGCACGTCAACATCAATATCTGTAGCCTTTGCCAGCGCACGGGTCATCAATTTTTGACTTACGCCAATGCGAAAACTACCGGTGATGAGTTTGCTGAACACAAAACGCTCGTAATAGTTAAGGCGCGTCCAGTTCTCATGCAGGTATTCACGTTTTTCGTCTTCGGGCTTTTTTTTGAGGGCGATAATTTCTTCACAGAATTGCGTAAGGCTTTTATCGGTATGTTCTTCGGAAGCGGGAATAATCAGCGCAATGGTTTCTGCCAGATCGCCTACAATGTGATAGCTTTCTTCAAACAGCCACAAGGGAATCTGAGCCAGTTCGGTAGCCCAGGTTCTTAATAAGGTAGTATTGACCGGCCGAGGCGGACGGCGATGCGACAAAATCGCAATCGTCCAGACCTTGTCTTTGGGTGGCGCTTCGCGAAAGTATTGCGTAAGCGCATCAACCTTGATGTTAGTCTTGTTTGTACTGTCAATTTTCCGAATAAGTTCTGCAAAGGCCCTCATCGCTCTCTATCTTTCGTACATCTTTCTCCTAGGGAGAGAATGCCTTGATTTCTATTCGTTTTCATTTGCCTCTTCTTTTTTATTTTCTTCTCCGAGTTCGCCCTCGTATTGGGTGGCTTCGGTGCGGGCGTCGTAGCCTTGCTCCAGTAAAAAGCGGGTAAAAATATCGGTATAGCCGTGGGTGCTGATTATTTTTTCGGCGCCGGTGGCTTTGATGCTTTCTAGAAGTCCCTGCCAGTCGCAGTGATCGCTCAGCACAAAACCTTTGTCTATGGCGCGTCTTCTGCGCGCTCCGCGAAAGGTCATCCAGCCGCTTGCCGAAGCGGTCACATACGGCACCATTTTGCGAATCCAGGTGCTGCCGTGGGCGCTGGGCGGCGCAACAACAATATTGCCTTTGAGTTCTTCTTTTTTGGTTTCGCGGGTTACCCGGGTGGTTTCGGGCATTGGGGTGAGTGGCCTGATGACTTCGGTCATATTTTCGATGGCGCCATGGGTGTAAATCTTACCAATGTCGGTATCGAGATAGCGCAGCAAGCGTTGGGCTTTGCCCAGAGAATATCCAAAAATCACCGAGGTTTTACCTTCGGCTTTATTTTCTGCCCACCAGTTGTTGATATCGGTAAATACTTCGCTTTGCGGACGCCATTTAAAAGCCGGAAGCCCAAAAGTACATTCGGTGATAAAGGTGTGGCATTTTACGGGTTCGTAGGGAACGGCGATGCCATCATCTTCGGTTTTATAATCGCCGGTAAATACCCAGACTTCGCCTTTGTGCCCTACGCGTATCTGCGAACTGCCAATGATATGTCCGGCGGGATGCAGGCTGAATTTGACGTTGTTGATTACAAACGTCTCACCCCATTCTTTACCGGTAACGTTGATGTCTCCCAGCCGGTGCCTGATGATGGGGATATTGGTATGATGGGTGATGTAGGCCTTGTGTCCCCAACGGCTGTGATCTGCATGACCGTGTGAAATGATGGCTTTGTCTACCGGTCTCCACGGATCGAGATATACGTCTGCAGCGGCACAATAAATACCTTTGTCGTTGAATTGTAAAAGTGGTTCTGCGATGATTGTAGCGTTTTCCTCGATAATCGAGATTTAACAGATTTAGGACTTTTCCAAATTGAAAATTTCAGAGAAGACCTTTTGCTTATGATTAAAATTACAAAGGGTGATAGAATGTGGTTGGGTGATTAAGAAAACATTAGCTTCGGTACAGTTTTTTGGCAGAGCCAAAAAATCACTCACCTTCCTTTTGGAAGTAAGTAGTCTCAGTGGGTAGTCGTCCAAATTTGAGATTCAATGTTGAACATTCAAGATTTGGATAGAAAACATCTTCTCTTCTTTTCCTCTTCGATTCCATCGCAAACCGTAAACGGAAAACAAAAAACCTACTCTTTACTGAAAACTGCTACTGCCAACTTGCTGCTGCCCAATGAGAACTGGAAACGGGATAGGGATAGGAGCGGGCTACCGTGTAGCGCGGATAGCCCGGTGCCTGTGCGGCCTTGTTGCCGCGCAGGCAATCCCCCAAATTATTGTTATTCTTTTTTGTTAAGATATAGGAAATAGTATCTTTGACGACTTAAAATTACAACCATGTCTTTTACAGATTTATTTGATAGCGGCGAGCACAGACGCAACCTTGGGCACTTCGCAGCAATCGCAAATATGGCCACCGTTGACGGTGAATTGAATGCCGAAGAAATCAAACTTTTAAAGCGCTTTGCAGTTAAACTGGATATAGACCAGGATGAGTACGTTGATATCGTAGAAAATGCACGCAGATACCCGATCAATCCGCCAAATACTTCAGAAAAGCGTTTAGAGCGTTTGCACGATTTGTTTAAAATGATTTTCATCGATCACGAGATTGATGATCACGAGCGTTTTCTGATTGAGAAATATGCGATAGGACTTGGTTTTAGTGCTGAGCAGTCTAAGAAGTTGATTGAGCGTTCTATCCAGATTTTTCAGGGTGGCGTTGACTTTGAAGATTATGTTTATCTTTTAAATAAAAAGTAAAAAACCAAAGCGATATAAATTAACCCACTGCCGCCGGTAGTGGGTTTTTTGTTTTTAGGATGCCAACTTATGCATTCTGAAAACTGTATATTTAGCAAGGAAAATACGCATTTATGAACGCAACAATACGAAAAGCTGATGCCAATGATATGGCTCAGGTTTTACGCCTTATCAAAGAACTGGCTGCTTACGAGAAAGAGCCTGATGCGGTTGAGGTTACTGTAGATGACCTGATCGCTTACGGAACCGGTGACGACGCTCAGTTTACCTGTTTTGTGGCCGACCGGGATGGTGAAATTTTGGGCATCGCCCTGGTTTATTACCGCTTTTCTACGTGGAAAGGGCGTACCATTCACCTGGAAGATCTTATTGTGCGCCAGCAGTACCGCGGCCAGGGTCTTGGGATGGCATTATATACCGAAGTGATCAAATACACACACGAGTTGGGTCTAAAAAGACTGGAATGGGTGGTGCTAGACTGGAACAAATCTGCTGTTGATTTTTATGAAGCATCAGGCGCCAACGTGATGACCGAATGGAACACGGTACAGATGGATGCTGCGGCGATGAAAGCTTTTCTTGCTCAAAAAGGCCTGCTGTAGCCTATGGGATTTAAAGTCTATAAATTTGGCGGGGCTTCGGTTAAAGATGCCGAAGGAGTGCGCAACGTGGTACGAGTAATTCAGGAAACTCAAACGACAGATGCGGTAATTGTGGTCTCGGCAATGGGTAAAATGACCAATGCTTTTGAGGCACTCGTTAAGGCGTATTTTGAAGATCGAAGCATTACCGAGGCATTAGAACCTATAGCGGCATATCATCACACGATAGCCCTTGATCTTTTTGGGGATCTGCAGCATCCCGTTTTTAAGGCATTACGCGCTCTTTTCAATGAGATTGACGGCTTTTTAAAGCGCAACAAGTCGCCAGACTATGATTTTGTCTACGACCAGTTGGTGGTTTACGGCGAGTTACTGAGTACAACCCTGGTTAGTAACTACTTTAATGAAGCAGGTCTTGCCAACACCTGGCATGATGTGCGTAATGTTATTAAAACCAACACGCGTTATCGAGAGGGGAAAGTAGAATGGGAGCTTACGATGCGCAATATCAACCGGACAATTCCCAAAAAAGGATTGCAAATCACTCAGGGTTTTATAGGTTCTGACCCTAACGGATTCAGCACCACTCTGGGAAGAGAAGGTAGTGATTATACCGCAGCGATTATCGCGTATTGTCTCAATGCAGAAAGCGTTACCATCTGGAAAGACGTTCCCGGAGTGATGAGTGGCGATCCGCGTTATTTTGAAAATGTTGTTCTTCTAACAAGCGTATCGTATACCGAAGCGGTAGAACTTGCCTTTTACGGGGCTTCGGTCATACACCCCAAAACCCTGCAGCCTTTGCAGCGTAAAGAGATACCGCTTTATGTGAAATCCTTTTTAAATCCGGCTGATGCGGGGACGCAGGTTTGTCTTGGTGAAGCCATTCAGCCTAAAGTTCCCTGCTATATTTTAAAACGGGATCAGGTATTGCTTTCGTTGTCTTCGCTTGATTTTTCATTTATGGATGAGGATAATATCGGGGAGATTTTTAAACTTTTGGGTCAGTATAAACTCAAGGTTGACCTCATACAAAACTCGGCGATCAGCTTTTCGGTTTGTGTAGAAGATAAATACCGAAATCTTCAAAAACTGGTATCGCGCCTAAAAGCAGATTATAAGGTGACTGTCTATGAGCAGGTTTCCCTCTATACCCTTAGGCATCCTGATCAGAAAGCGGTAAATCAGTTAGAAGAAAATAAAGAAATCCTGTTAAAGCAGGTGACCCAAAATACGGTGCAGCTGGTAAGCCTGTAAGCACCTCAAGTCGTTTTTTGCTATATTTGCCGGTATACACCATCGATTTTTTGACCAGATTAAAATCGATTTTTTGATATCAAACCCAGATTGGCCTGCCTTCTCGTAGCTCAATCGCTTTATTTCAATATTCATGGGATTAGTTACAGCAAAAGAAGTTGCGCGGGCAATAAAAGTTGATAAGTATGGCTTTGCGGGTACTTTTTTAGGTTGGTCCCTGATGAAGGTTCTCAAAATTTCGAAAGCAAACGAGATCTACGACCGCAACAAGCACCTGAGTGATCTGGAGTTTTTAAACGCGATTTTGGGTGAGTTTCAAATCAATTTTGAAATCCCCGAAGAGGATTTAAAGCGTCTGCCTAAAACCGGGAGTTACATTACCATAAGCAATCATCCGCTGGGCGGAATAGACGGGATTTTGTTGCTGAAACTGATGATTGAGCAGCGACCTGATTTTAAAATCATCGCAAACTTTCTGTTGCATCGTATAGAGCCGCTAAAGCCTTATGTGATGCCGGTTAACCCGTTTGAGGAGCATAAAGACGCCAAGTCTAGCATTGCCGGGTTCAAACAGGCGATACGGCATATTCGAGACGGGCATCCGCTTGGGATATTTCCGGCGGGTGAAGTTTCTACTTACAAAGACGATAAGCTCATCATAGACAAACCCTGGGAAGAGGCGGCTATGAAGCTCATTAAAAAGGCTGAAGTTCCCGTAGTACCTATTTATTTCCACGCAAAAAACAGCAGGTTATTTTACCAGCTTTCGCGTATAAGTGACACTTTGCGAACGGCCAAACTGCCTTCGGAATTGCTCACGCAAAAGAACCGCGTCATTCACGTGCGGATAGGTAATCCTATCAGTGTTAACGCCCAAAAAGAGCATGAAAGCCTCGAGGACTTCACCGATTTCCTACGGAAAAAAACCTATATGCTCGCCAAGACTTTCGAGAAAAAGTCGATTTTGAGCACCATTCCGCAGTCTTTAAAAGTGCCTAAGGAACCCAAGAAAATAGTCAAGGAAATTAAAGGCGAACTCATTGAGCAGGAAGTGGACAAGCTTCGGGAAAATGACCGGCGTCTGTTGCAAAGTAAAAACTATGAGGTGTTTTTGGCTTCCGCCGAAAACATTCCAAATATCCTAAAAGAAATAGGGCGCTTACGCGAAATTACCTTCCGCGAGGTAGGTGAGGGAACTAATGAGCCAACTGATTTAGATCCTTATGATCATCATTATCATCATCTCTTCTTGTGGGATGAGGATACCAAAAAAATTGCCGGGGCCTACCGTATGGGACTGGGCTCGCATATTATGCCCGAGCACGGTATTAATGGGTTTTACCTGCAAAGTCTGTTTCGCTTTGAGCCCGAATTGCATAAAATGATGGGCGAAAGCATCGAGATGGGAAGGGCTTTTGTGATTAAAGAATACCAGCAAAAACCAATGCCGCTGTTTTTACTGTGGCGCGGTATTGTACACACCACGCTGCGTTTTCCGGAGCATAAATACCTTATTGGCGGGGTAAGCATCAGCAACCAGTTTTCCAATTTTTCCAAATCGCTGATGATCGAGTTTATGAAGTCGCATTATTACGATCCTTATGTAGCGCAATACGTGAGGCCGAAGAAGGAGTTTAAGGTTAAACTGAAGGATGCCGATAAGGAATTTGTATTTGATGAGACCGAAGCAGACCTGAATAAGTTTGATAAAATCATCGAAGAAATGGAAACCGGAAACCTGCGTCTCCCGGTTTTGATCAAAAAATACATCAAGCAAAATGCGAAAGTGGTCGCGTTCAATGTAGATCCGTTATTCAACAATGCGGTAGACGGACTCATGTATATCAAAATTGCAGACCTTCCGGAAAGTACGGTAAAACCCGTGATGGAAGAATTTCAGGCGGAGCTGGAGCTCAAACTCGAGCAGTCTAAACGGGAGGAAGAAGATGCAGCTAATAGATCTTAGCACTTCGGCGCTCTAGAAAGGTATTGTCCTGCCAGTTGCCATTGCGCCTGGCGATTTTTTCGTGTACCCCCAGAATGCGGAAACCCAACTTTTGATGCAAGGCCAGGCTCGCTTTATTCTGCGGAAAAATATGCGCCGTCAGCGTCCAGAAACCTGCGTCTTCGCTGGCATCAATAAGTGCCGAAAGCAACCGAAAGCCAACTTGTTTGCCCTGATGAAGCGGCGAGACGTAAAGCGTAACTTCTGCCACTCCGCTATACACTTGTCGCTTAGAAACCGGACTCAGTGCAGCCCAACCAATAACCTTGTTGTCTAAAACCGCGACCAGTCTGCAGGATTTATGAAACCTCAAATCCCAGTCGCCATAAGTAGGAGCCTGTACTTCAAATGTCGCAATACCGGTATCAATACCCTGCTGGTAAATCACCGCAACCTCGGGATAATCTGATTCCTGAAACGGGCGTACACTGATATTCATACGGGTTGAAGTTTTGAAGATTAAAGGGTTTTAGAGTATTATTTTTTCGGAATGTACTCCGGGCAATCAAGCCTTCGGTTTTCAGGAGGCAATTGTACGCGTAATTGCATACAAAAGGCATAATTCAGCGGGTCTGAGCGGTATGCCTGGCAATCGAGACACGAGCGGTTTAGCGTGGCGAGTTGAGGTTGATTGAGGCGACCCAGCAAATTATACAGCGATTTGTATAGCTCCTTGAGGTTCTCTTCAGAATCTTGCGCTAAAGCCTTTTGCAGAGGTTCAGAAAAGTCGGTTAAGCCCTTTAGCTTTTCTTCGCCCTGAGCGGTAAGCTCAATGTAAAACCTGCGGTTGTCTTTGTGATTGAGCTGTTTGCTGAGCCATTTTTTGGAAACCAAAGTGCTGATGCAGTCGCTCACGGTAGCTTTAGTAAGGTTAAATTCCTGAACCAGGTTGCTTACTGTGTTTTCTTCCGGTTTATGGCTGGCTACAAAAATTAAAAGCTTTTGCTGTAACGGCGAAAGCTGATGTTCTTTTTGACTTTCCCAAAGCAGTGTTTTAAAAACGTCTGCCAGTTTATCGAGCGCAGCGGTTGTGCGCAAGGCGAGACTTTGATTTTGGTAAGCAGGATCGTAGAGGTGTTGCATATCTGGGTCTTAGGTTCTTCTAAAATACTAAAAACCTTGCAAATAGGCATCTCCTTCCCTAAAGTCAGGAAACCGAAGTATCAGGGCATCGCTAAAATTTTATCTACAATAGTTTGCGCCAGCTTGATTTTGCTTTCTACCGTCCACCCTGCGATATGTGGGGTGAGCACCACATTTTCAGCAGTGATCAGGTATTTAAGAGGTTCGGGCATTTGTGTAGTATCTGTGAAGAGGTTTTCAAACGAAAGCTTCTCATACTCCAAAACATCGAGACCCGCGCCCAGAATTTTTTCGCTTTTTAGGGCTTCAACCAGATCAGCGGTAACAACGCTTTTTCCCCGGGCAGTATTGATAAGCCAAAACGACTTTTTAAAGCCCTTTATAAAATCGGCATCAACCATCTTATCGGTGAGTGGTGTCCAGGGTGTGTGCAGGCTTAAAACATCTGATTTTTCCTGTAATTCTTCGAGCGATACCTGGCGTGCGTTGGCATTACCCAGATTAGGTCTGATGTCGTAACAAAGTACCTCACAATCAAAACCCTGTAATTTTTTCGCGAATGCATTACCCATATTGCCATAACCTATAAGTCCTACCGTTTTGCCCTCGAGTTCCAAACCTCTGTTTTTCTCGCGGTTCCACTGGCCGTTACGTACCTCGGCATCTGCCTGTTTCAGTTTATTGAATAACATCAGCAGCATTCCCAGAGCGTGCTCGCCTACGGCATTTCTGTTTCCTTCGGGAGCGGCGATGAGGTGTACGCCTGTTGATTCGGCGTACGGGATGTCAATACTTTCGAGCCCGGCACCTACGCGGGCGATGAACCTGAGGTTTGTTGCAGCATCCAGAAATTGCCTGTCAATCTTAAACCTGCTGCGAATGACCACACCCTCATAATCGGCGATTTTTGCTTCGATCTCCTCTTTGGTAGAAGTATAATCCTCGTGATTGATATGACCTGCAGCGGCCAGTTGTTCAATCATGAGTTCGTGGTTGCTGTCGATGTGGAGTATTTTCATTAGAATAGTTTATTGGTTCACTTCTTCGTAATACGCGGTAAAGGATGCCGGTACACGCAGGGGTTTTCGGGTTTGCATATCGAGCAGGCACCAGTTTGTTACCGCTGTGGCCAGCACTTTCTCATCTGCCGGTCTGTGAATTTTAGTATGCCGAATAGAACGTACGCCTTCAAACTTCTCAACCCAGGTTTCAACTATAATCTGTTCGCCCTCAAAAGCAGGCGCGTGGTATTTTATGGTGTGTTCCAAAGCAACCCAGGCGTATTGTTTTAGCATTTTTGGGGTTGAATTGTGCTGCCAGTGTGCTTCGGCCACGTCCTGCACCCATTGCAGATAGATGACATTGTTTACGTGACCCAAACCGTCAATGGCTTCGGCGGGAATGGTAACATCAAGGGTAAAAGTTTTCGCATTCATTTTTCAAAAATAGGAAACAAAAATGGCGAAGCGGATAGAAGACCGGATTTTGAGAATTATTTGGGAAGGTCTAGAGGTGTGCTTCAAAATCCATTTGCTGACCCAATATGCGTACGATGAGAATCGATTTCTTTTTGGGAATAAAAAAGAGGTAGTGCGATTTAAACGGAAACATTCTTAAATCATTCTGAATTACTGACATGTCCTGACCTATTAATGGATTTTTTGCCAATAAATTAAGGCAGGAAAGGAGATCGTTCAGGTATTTTTCAGCTTGTCGCTCACCCCATTCCAGATGCGTGTAAAAGGAAATGTCCTCAAGGTCACTTTCAGCTTCACGTGAAATCTGAATGCTAAGCATTTTCACGCTTCTGATTTTCCTCAAAGCGCTTTTTACCCGCATTCCAGATTTCTTCAACGGTTTTAGAGCTTAAACCACTTTCCAAACCTTTGTCTATCTTCGACTTTAAATTTAAAAATTGCGAATTATTGCGCTGTTCACGGCGAATGAGCGATCTGATGTACTCACTTTCATTGGTAAAATCACCTTTGCTGATTTGCTCCTTAATCCAGTCGTCCTGCTTTTCAGTAACGGTAATGGTTTTGCGTACGGTACCCATAATTAACGTCAATTATCATACTATTGATGTAAATATAGTTCAATTCCGCTTACATTTAATTGAGGTGTAAGGAGTTTATGAGAACAGATACTTGGGATTGGGAAATAAAGGTTTTTAAAACCCTAAAATAAGTTTCGCCAGGCTGAAGTAGATAAGAATACCAAAAATATCGTTGCTGGTGGTGATAAAAGGTCCGGTTGCAATAGCCGGGTCAATCCCGCGCCAGTCTAGTAAAATAGGCACAAAGGTACCTACCAGCGCTGCTACAATAATTACGGAAAGCATCGCTACCGCTACGGTTGAACTCAGCAGCCATCCAAAACCAAAAATAACTCCAAAGCTTACTACCAAAATACCGAGCGCCAAGCCGTTTATAAGCCCAATGCTTATTTCTTTAAGCAGACGCAGCCACATACTGCCGGTCACATTGTCGTTCGCAAGACCCTGCACGATAATCGCGCTTGACTGTACCCCTACATTACCGGCAACCGCGGCAACCAGTGGCGTGAAGAAAAACAGTTCGGGGTGTACTGAAAGTGCTCCTTCAAAGCTTTTCATAATATTCACTGCACCAAGACTTCCCACAAGACCCAAAACCAGCCAGGGCAAGCGGGCACGTGTAAGTTCCCATACCGTATCATCGGCCTCAACGCCCTGCGAAAGACCGGCGGCCATACGGTAGTCTTCATCAGCCTCATCTCTAATGAAATCGAGAATGTCATCAACGGTAATTCGGCCGAGCAGTATCCCCGAATCGTTGACTACCGGCACGGCTTCCAGATCGTACTTTTGCATCAGTCGGGCGACATCTTCTGCGGTGTCGTGCACGTTAACCGAGTCTACATTGGGAATATAAATGTCAGAAATTTTCGATTTGGCATCAGCAGTAAGCAGGTCTTTGAGTGAAAGCCGGCCTATCAACCTATCGGTGCGATCTACCACATAAACCGAATGTACCCGGGTCACATTTTGGGCCTGCGCCCGCATTTTGCGCACACAGCCTGCAACCGTCCAGGTTTCGCGAACGCGCACCAATTCTTTTGCCATAAGCCCCCCGGCAGAATTGTCGTCATACCGAAGCATCTCAACAATATCCCGGGCGTGGTCCTCGTCTTCAATGGCGTCGATTACCTGCCGCTGAATTTCTTCATCCAGTTCTGACAAGAAATCTACTGCGTCATCGGTGTCGAGTTCGTTAAGTTCGTCTGCAATTTCCTGTGGAGAGAGGTTGTCCAGAATTTCTTCCCGATAGTCCTCGTCAAGCTCCATAAGGGCTTCCGAGGTTTTTTCACTATCTAAAAGCTTAACCAGATAGGTGGCCTCTTCGGTAGTGACCTCGTCCAGAATCTCGGCGATATCAGCGTGGTGCACATCTTCAAGAAGATTAAGTATGCTTTGATTGTCGCCTACCTCGATCAGGTTCTCAATTTGCTCTATCAGGTCTTCGGTAAGTTCAAAAGCCATGGTCGCTACTGTATCGGGGTTTGTACTCGTTTAAGGTCGTGCAAATATAATCAAACTAGGCCTTGCGCTCTGTCGCTTTAGCATAGATTTACAGAGGGGCGGGATCTCATAGCTCTAAGTAAGGGGCAAACAAGTTAGGTTTCAGTATTTGCAAGTCTTTTACTTCACTTGAAGATCATTCTGAATCGCTCGGGTAAGCTCTATAAAGCGGTTAACGCTGAGTTGTTCAGGTCTAAGGTTGAAAATTTCGCTTTCGCGAAAGGCTTCACTGAGTTCAAGTTGTTTCAGGCTGTTGCGCAGGGTTTTACGTCGCTGCTGAAAGGCCATTTTGACCACCTTGTAAAGCGCTTCAGGGCTGCAGGCCAGATCTTTATAGTTTTCTTTTCGCGTAAGCCGTAAAACGCCGCTGTCTACTTTTGGCGGTGGATTAAAGACCGAAGGAGGTACGGTAAACAGGTATTCGGCATCGTAAAACGCCTGGGCTAAAACCGAAAGAATTCCGTAGGCCTTACTGCCTTCGGGCTCACAGATGCGCTGGGCAACTTCCTTCTGAAACATCCCGGTAAACTCGGGCACCTGATCGCGCCACTCGAGCATTTTAAAAACGATTTGAGTCGAAATATTATACGGGAAGTTTCCCGTGATTGCAAAAGGTTTGTCGCCAAAAAAGGTGCTGAGGTCTACTTTGAGAAAATCGGCTTCCACCACCTCGAGCTTGCAGCCTTCCATTTGCTCAGCATACTCCAGCGGAAAGCTGTGGTTGAGGTACACGATAGACTCGCTGTCGAGGTCCATCGCGGTGATGTTGATGTCTTTCCGCAGTAAATATTTGGTGAGCACTCCCGTACCCGGGCCAATTTCCAAAATATCGGAATAGCCACTGTAAGAAAGCGTTTCAGCAATTTTACGGGCGATGTTTTCGTCCTTTAAAAAGTGCTGCCCCAGATGTTTTTTAGCTTTTACGGGATCATCAGCCCGGTGTTGATTTTCGGTCTTTTTAAACTTTTTCTTCATTACCCGTAAAATAGCGATTTGAGAAAAACTAAAGCTTCCGGCTTCGGTTTAATGCGGATTAAATTCGGTTTGTTCGGTAACGATTTCCAATTCGGTTTTGAAAAACAACACCTTATCGCCGTACTTTCCGGCCTCGCCGTCCAGACGATTTGCATCTTCCTTATAAAAACGCGCCAGGGCATCTTTACTTTTGGCCGTGTATTGTATGGAATAGCTTTGCCCGCCCATTTCTTCCTCTACGAGTACTTTGGTCATCAAGGCTTTAATAAATTTTCCGGTTGCGAGCATCTCGGGGATGTGCTCATTGCGTATCCAGTACAACCAGTCGCTGTGTACGCTGTCGTCTACATTTACGGTGACGTTATAAATTATCATAGGCAATTTTGTTAGTGATTAGTTGATGGAATCTCCCCGCAATCTGCGGTATTTTTGCTGGGCGTCTACATAAAAAATGCTGTCTGCAAAGTTAAATAGGATTTGCTCGTACTGCTCTTTTGCCTTTTCGGGCTGGTTGAGTTGAGCGGCATAGAGGTTTGCAAGCCGGTAATGGGCATCATCTGCGAGAATATCGCTACCATGGCTTTCCAATATTTTCAGGTAATTGTCTGCTGCTTTTTGATATTCTTTTTTGTCCTCAAAAAGCAGGGCTTGAGCCAGTAGGGCTTCGTCTTCAATTTTTTCGCCCGCGAAATCCTTTAAAACCCGGTCGTAGATGGCAATAGCATCTTCATCGCGATTCTGGTAGCTGCGTAAATCGGCCTGCGCGTAGGTTTTTAAAGCGATTTGGGTCGAATCGTTAACGGTATTGTCTGTGATAAGCAGGTACAAATCCTGAGCATCGTTTGCAATAAGTTGTTCTGCGGAAGATTTAAGAACCTTCAACTGGGTTTTGGCCCATTCAAAATCGCCTTTATAGTAACTGGTTTTGGCCACTTTAAAACGAGCTTCCTGAGCAATGACGTTGTCTTTCAGCTTTTTCTGAATTTGCGAATAGTAAATCAGCGCGGCATTAAAACGCTCTTCAAGTACGAGAATATCGGCCAGTTCCATTTTGATACGGGCTTCCTGAAAGTTATTAAGTGGAAGGTTGAGCGCTTCTTCCAGCAGGTTTGTTGCCTGTTCTTTTTTCGCAAAGCGGAAGGCTAAAAAGTGGGCGTAATCTGCCTGAACCTCTAAGGTTAAAGCCGATTTACCATAGGTTTCAAGCAGGGAGGCATACTGCGCGTCGATATCCTTTAGTTCTTCAGGATTTGCAGATTTGAGTTTAAGTTCCAGGTATTTTTGACGGGCAAAAAGGCGCTGTTCCTCGTCGATGGTTTCGTTAATCAAATACTCCAAAATGCCAATAGCCAAAGTATCTTCTTCATTCTGTTCGGCGACAATGGCGAGGGTAGTGATCCCCGAAAAATTACCGCTGCGCTTTGCGATTGCTTTCTCCTGTATAAAAGCCTTGTCGTATTCTTTTTGTTGAATAAACAGCCAGCTGAGCATACGATTGTAGAGCAGGTCTGGGTTGTCCTGCATACGCGTTAATATAACTTTGCGCAGGGTTTGATTGGCGAGGTTTGTATTGTCGTCGGTTATAAATCGGCTGATATTGCGCTGAGCATTTAGGGTTTGATTATCACCCTGCTCCAGCATATTCAGGTTCATTTGAAACATGGTTTCATAATCTCCAAGCTCACCGTATAATGAAGCTAATTGATAATCAAAACGGTTTGCGGGATTAATCTCCTGCGCGGTTTCATAAGACTTTATCGCTTCTTCCAGCAAACTGTATTTTTGAAAAGTGCGGGCTACGCCACTGGCATAACCCGGGTTTTCAGCTATGCCCGCGATGGCCTTATTGTAAAGAGCCTGCGCTTCGGTCTCCTTTCCCTGCAGCTGTTTGTTGTAACCCAGTTCAACCTCAAGAACGGGTTTGTTTCGGGTATTTTCCAGTGTGTTAAGCAGCAGACTATCTGCTTTGGAATAGGCTTCCGTTTGCTGATAAGCTTCAACCAGACCGGTTACAAAGGTGAAGTTACCCGGCGTTTCTTTAACCAGACTTTCAAACACGGTAACGGCTTTGTCATAGTCGCCCTGCTCCATATAATTACGGGCAAGCAGCTCGTTTTGTGCGAAAGCACTAACGCCTGAAATCAGAATTACCGCTAAGAGAACAACTTTACGCAACACGTTTTTTTATTTTACCCCGAAAAACCGGGATTGATGTCAATGGCAAATTGGAGGTACAAATTAAAAGCACCCGATTAAAGATACTAAAGATGTGCCAGAACACTTCTGTACTAAACGTAATACCTGTGTAAAACGTACGCGGCTAGTCTATTTTATCAAAACCACAATACGGAACCAAAACCTCAGGGATTTTGATGCCGTCTTCGGTCTGGTAATTCTCCAGAATTCCGGCGAGAACGCGGGGCAGGGCCAGAGCGCTTCCGTTGAGAGTGTGTGCCAGTTGCTTGTTGCCGTCTTTGTCTTTGTAACGCAGTTTTAAGCGGTTAGCCTGAAAGGTTTTAAAGTTAGACACGCTGCTGATTTCGAGCCAGCGGTCCTGTGCGGTTGAGAACACTTCAAAATCGTAGGTAAGGGTAGAGGTGAAGCCCAGGTCGCCTCCACATAATCTCAATATACGATAAGGCAATTTAAGTTCGTCAAGAATACCTTTTACGTGTTCAACCATTCCGTCAAGGGCGGCGTCGCTGTCTTCTGCGCGTTCGATGCGTACGATTTCGACTTTGTCAAACTGATGCAGACGGTTAAGTCCTCGTACGTGAGCCCCGTATGAACCGGCCTCGCGACGGAAACACGGGGTGTAGCCCGTACATGTGATTGGCAGGTCTTTATCTTCCAGCAACTCATCGCGGAACATATTGGTCACCGGTACTTCGGCAGTTGGGATGAGGTATAAATCATCAAGACCTACGTGGTACATCTGGCCTTCTTTATCAGGCAGCTGACCGGTACCAAAGCCGGAAGCTTCATTTACCAAATGCGGCACCTGATACTCGGTGTAACCCGCAGCGGTGTTTTTATCCAGAAAATAGTTGATCAAAGCCCGCTGTAAACGCGCGCCTTTGTTTTTATAAACCGGAAAACCGGCGCCGGTAATCTTGTTACCCAGCTCAAAATCGATGATGTCGTATTTCTTGGCCAGTTCCCAGTGCGGCAGGCTGCCTTCAGCCAAAACGGGAATGTCACCTTTTTTAAAGACCTCTTCGTTGTCGGCATCGCTTTTCCCTGCAGGTACACTCTCTTGCGGGATGTTTGGGATGGTGTACAGCAATTGGTCAAGGGCGGCGATGGTTTCGGTTAGGGTTTCCTGAAGATTTTTGGAGTCTTCTTTCAGTTTACCGGTGCGCTCCTTAAGGATGTTTGCTTTTTTGGGTTCGCCGTTTTTAAACAGCATCCCGATTTCTTTAGAAAGTTTATTGCTTTCAGCCAGCGTATTGTCTAGCGAAGCCTGTGTGCTACGGCGTTTTTCGTCAAGTTCAAGTACCTGATCAAAAATGGCGGAAGCCTCAAAATTCCGTTTTGTAAGTGCTTGAATATAGGCTTCTTTGTGTTCACGAATGTCGTTAACGTGTAGCATAGCTTAAATTTTAGACGGCAAAAATACGGAATTGGGCTTTAAAAGAGTGTTTAAAACGACATGTCTGCACTTAAATAAGTGAAGCATTAATCCAGGACGTGCTC
Organism: Leeuwenhoekiella nanhaiensis; assembly: GCF_002744755.1. Lineage (GTDB taxonomy): Bacteria > Bacteroidota > Bacteroidia > Flavobacteriales > Flavobacteriaceae > Leeuwenhoekiella > Leeuwenhoekiella nanhaiensis. Next base: position 363,872 of record NZ_KZ319287.1, read on the forward strand.
TTTAACCTCTCGTTTACTCAAATCAGGTGAAGGCATCAGCCAGTCGTTGTGCCAGAAATAATCCCATTTGGCATCAGCCATATCTACCTCGGGATTGATCAGAGTGTGATAGGGGCGGGCGTTGACGCTTACTTTACAATCTACATAAATCGCAACATCGGTGCCTTTTGCGGCATAATCTTTTTTTACGCGCTGGCAAAACTGCCAGATACAATCCGGTTTCGTACTTACGCTGCGCAGTTCTTTACGTGAAAGCCAGTCGCGGTGGTTAAAGGGAAGTGCTTTCCCTGTGCTTTTATCTACAACTTTAAAATGAATTCTTCCGCTCTTAGAACGCAGCATCATACGCCAGCTGAGGCGATGGCCTTCTTCAGTCCAGAGTACATTGTCCTGTATAAACCAGTGGCGCAGGGGTAGCGTTATTTGTACCAAAAAGTACAGGCCAAAAACCATAAGAATGGGTTTATAATTTTTAGGTCTGATGATTTCACCGGCATCGTAAAAGCTCTTTTTGGGCAGAAAAATGTGTTGTACGGTTTCCGCCGGAAAGAAAAACAGCGTAAATGCCAGTGACAAATACGGAAAAATCCCAATGTGGAAAATAAACGAATTGAACAGGTGAAAGAAGATCGAAATGATAAATGCCGTCTTTCGGGTGCGTTTCCAAAGCAGGGCCGGGATGATGAGCAGATCAAAAAAGATCCCGAAATACGCGATGCACCAGTGCACCCATTTTTGCTGAAGCATTTCGCCCACCAGCCAGTAATCGGCTTTTGACTGCATAAGCTGACCGGCAACGCTGGCGTCAAGCCAATCAGGGTATAATTTGGCCACCGAAGCATAGGTATAGACAATCCACAACTGGGCGATGATGACGATATACACCCAGCGGGGCATATGATTCTGTTTAATCTCCGGGTTTTGCTTTGCATCAAGCGATAAATACCGATTCGCCGGAAAGCAGGCCATAATGCCCAAAAGCAGCATCAACAGGTAATAATGGTTGTTGTAGGAAGACTTTTGCATCAGGTACACGCAGGTCCACATCACGCCGTAGGCAAGTACACTAAAACGGTATTTGTAGCCCAGCATCACGAGCACACCGAAAAAACCCATCAGCCCATAGTAGTAATACATCAGGTCGCCGGGAAGTGGCTGTAAAAAGTCAAGGCCTATAAAGTTGAAGGTAAACTGCGGTTCAACGAGTGTGGTACGTATCCAGCTTGTCGCGATGGCACCCCAGGCCTCACAGGTAATCAAAAACCCAAACAGGACCCTAAACACGACCAGCGCGCTGTTGTCAACCTGCTTATAGAGCCATTGATTAAGCATTTAATTTTGCGATATAATCCCGGGAAAAGACTTCGTCTTCCTGCATTGCAGCGATGAGCTCATCAACTCCGTTGAATTTTTTTTCATCCCTGATGCGGGTAAGCAGCGTAATCTCCAGATGCTGCTCGTACAGGTCGCCTTCAAAATCAAAGAAGAAGGTCTCAATGCTGAGATCACTGCCGCCCACGGTAGGATTAGTGCCTATGCTCATCATCCCAAAAACCATTCGGTTAGCAATAACAGACTGTACCACGTAAACCCCTTTTGCCGGAATGATTTTATAGTCCTCTGCGATTTTTAGATTTGCTGTTGGGTAATTAAATGTACGTCCCAGGCCTTTGCCACGGGATACGATTCCGCTAAGCATAAACGGGTAGCCCAAATATTCGTTGGCACGATCGAGATCGCCTTCAAGCAGGGCTTTGCGTATTTTGGTCGAACTCACCGCCACATCGTCCACATCCTGCTTGGAAATTTCTTCCACCTCAAAATCATACTGTTTTCCGAAGGCTTTTAAATCTTCTATATTGGCATTTCGGTTACGGCCAAAACGATGATCATAACCTATGATGACTTTGCGGGCTTTGAGTTGATCAACCAGAATATCCCTGACGAATTCTTCTGCGGTAAGCCTTGAAAATTCCTGCGTGAAGGGGTGAATCACCAGATGGTCAAGACCGGTGGCTTCAAGTAAAGCGATGCGCTCGTTAATGGTATTGATGAGTTTGATCTGCGCTTCTTTTTGCAGGACCATTCTGGGATGTGGGAAAAAGGTGAGTACCACAGATTCCAGGTCGTTGCCGGCCGCACTGGCCAGCAGACGCTTGATGATCTTGCGATGGCCTAGATGCACCCCGTCAAAAGTGCCAATGGTGACTACCGTACCTTTTGTACCGTTAAATTCTTGTGCTGATGTATGCTGTCTCAAACTATTTGCCGTTATACGCGTTCATCGTATTTGTAATCCCCGAAGCTATAAAACTTTCTATAACCTTGCACGAGATATCCAGTCTTTCGGGCATGTCTTTTTCTTCTTCGTTGTCCCACTCGCCTAAAACGTAATCGATTTGTTTGCCTTTGCTAAAACGGTCGCCTATGCCAAACCGAAAGCGGTTGTAGTTTGAAGTGAGCAGCTGGTTTTGAATGTCTTTTAGTCCGTTATGACCGCCGTCGCTGCCTTTGGTCTTTACGCGAATGGTGCCAAAATCGAGATTGAGATCGTCTGTAATAATGAGCAGGTTCTCCAGGCTTATTTTTTCTTTTTGCATCCAGAATTTTACTGCCTTGCCGCTCAGGTTCATATACGTATTGGGCTTAAGCAAAATCACGGTTTTACCGCGCACTTTAAGCTGGCTGATATCTCCGAGTTTTTCGGTAGACCAGGTTTCTTCTTTTTCTGCCGCGTAGGCGTCCAGAATTTTAAAGCCGATATTGTGGCGGGTGTTGTGATATTTGGGGCCAATGTTGCCCAATCCCACAATGAGGAATTTTTTCATGGGGTCAATGTTCTCTTGTTTTGTGCCGAAAAGTTTTTCGAAAAATGAAATCATACGGTATTGCGGGTATGAAGTGCTTACATCCTAATTTTTGTGCCCGCGTCACGCCCGAAGCATTACGAGAAGCGACCCGGTTTTTAGGCACGCTGCAAAGTTACTATTTTGAATGGTAGCCGGTCTTAAGGAAATTAGAAATAGTTTTAGTGAGTAGGCAGTCTCAGTTTTCAGTTGACAATTATGAGCGAGAAGTAGTAGGTTAGTTCGGAGTTGATTGAACTCTGAATTCCGCATTCCGCATTAGTAGGCAGTCTCAGTTTTCAGTTGGCAGGTAAAAGCTAAAAAGTCAAAAAACTCAGCATTCCGCATTCTTAACTAGTCAGACAGTCATTTCGAAGGAGCCCTAAGCAACTGAGAAATCACATCAGACTGGAGTTGCCGATATATCTCTTCCTGGGAGTAGGCGATCTTCGAAAATTAGAAATCAGAAATTTTGCTTTACGTGACGTATGGTGTTTGCTTTTGCACGATTGTATCGCGCGGTTTGGGTATTGTTTTTATAGAGGAAGCCTGTGCGAATGACTTGATTTTCCGTGCGTGAGGGACAGTAGTGGAAATCCCGCAGTCCCGAAAGATCGGGACGAGGAATTGCAACGGATGGCCCGACCCTTGTGGTCACGCCCAAAACACGATTAGTATAAAGCAAAAAAAAAGAGGCTGCCGATGCGGCAACCTCTTTGATTTGTAAAAGGAAACAGGGTCTACTCTTCAGCTTTTGCTTCTTCAGTTTCTCCTTCTGCAGCAGCAGTTTCTCCTTCTTCACCTTCTTCTTCCTCGTCTTCAAGATCTTCAACCATGTTACGTGAAGTACGTACCTGACAAACGATGGTGTCTTCCGGGTGCATATATTTCCAGGGACCTTGCTCGATCTCAGAGATTGAACGCTTATCGCCAATTTTAAGGTCGCTGATGTTAACCGTAACGTAATCTGGAAGGTCTTTAGGAAGAGCCTTAACACGTAGTGTACGGTAGGTTTTACGCAATACACCCCCGTTACGTACCCCGCGAGAGTTACCCTCGTAGTGTACCGGTACGGTCATAGCTACTTCTTTACCTTCAAAGATTTGATAGAAATCGATGTGAAGTATGCGATCTGTTACCGGGTGAAACTGGATGTCCTGAAGGATCGCCATATAGGTGTTTCCGTCAAGCTCCAACGTCGCGGTATGCGCATCTGGAGTGTAAACCAAATCTTTAAACGCAATTTCCGGCGCGTTAAAGTGCACTGGTTCATCCCCTCCGTAAAGTACGCAAGGAACCTCTCCAGCATTACGTAGGGCTTTAGTTGCCTTTTTGCCCACGCTTTCTCTTTTAGATCCTGTGATCGTGATTGACTTCATTTAAATATATATTAAGTATTAATAAATTACATTAAGAATTTTGACGCGATTGAGGTGTTGCTGTGCACCCGGTGCATCACGTCTGCAAATAAATCTGCACAGCTTACGATGCGCACTTTATCACTTTGTTGTTTTGGAGGAATACTGTCTGTAACAATCAATTCCTGCAATTTGCTTTTTTCGAGTCGCTCATAGGCGTTACCACTTAGCAGGGCGTGTGTACAAATCGCACGTACGCTCAAGGCACCACGCTCCATCATCAAATCTGCTGCTTTGGTCAGGGTGCCGGCGGTGTCTACCATATCATCTACCAGAATAACATTGCGTCCTTCTACGCTACCTATCAGTTCCATATAGCTGATGACGTTTGCCTTCTCGCGTTGTTTGTAACAGATTACCACATCACAATCTAAAGCTTTTGAATAGGCATAAGCCCGTTTAGAACCTCCCATATCGGGTGATGCGATGGTGAGATTGGGCAGGTTGAGTGAGCGCAAATACGGCAGAAACACCGTTGATGCAAAAAGGTGGTCTACGGGGCGCTCAAAAAAGCCCTGAATCTGATCGGCGTGCAGGTCCATCGTAATAATACGTGTCGCGCCTGCGGTCTCTAATAAATTGGCTACCAGTTTTGCAGCGATAGGTACGCGTGGCTTGTCTTTACGATCCTGGCGTGCCCAACCAAAGTAGGGAAGCACCGCGGTAATATGACGTGCCGAAGCGCGTTTTGCTGCGTCAAGCATCAGGAGCATTTCCATCAGGTTTTCACTGCTGGGCATGGTTGAACCTATAATAAATACCCGTGTGCCGCGTATCGATTCTTCAAAGGAAGGCTGAAATTCGCCGTCGCTGTAAGTAGATGTGATGATTTTGCCCAGAGGTTGCCCGTAAGCTTTAGCTATTTTTTCGGCTAAATCCCGGCTTTGTGTGCACGGGAAAATTTTGGCTTCAGGCGTTGATACTGACATGGTTATCTTATGTTTAGAGTTCCTCAATTTATAAGAGGGTGCAAAAGTATAAATTAAATTGGCTTTGAGAGATTTATTTGAGGTCTTTTTTGCTTGGTAAAATAGAATTTTTAGTATTTTTGCCCTCCAATTGCCTCGGTGGTGGTCCCGAATTAAATCGGGAGGTAGATTCACTGAGATTTAAATTGAAAATGCCTCGGTGGCGGAATTGGTAGACGCGCTGGATTCAAAACCCAGTTCTTACGAGTGCGGGTTCGATTCCCGCCCGGGGTACTTAAAGGGCTTAGGTGAAAACCTGGGCCTTTTTTTATTACTCAGGTACAACATAGGTACAACATTATGCTGATTTCTTTGTAGTAATAAAATCTAGAATCCTTTGGATGTTTTTAATTTCAATATTTATTTATATCCTGAAATTACTCACACTCCTCCGTCGCCACCATAATGATGTATTAATCCTATTTTGCCAGTGCTGCTTCAGATAATGCTTTGAATAGTGTGATTGATTTTTAATTATAACTATTCAAAATTTTAAATAAAAAACTGTTTTTAGGAAGTCTATTAAAGTGGAAGCATATACCAATATTATTTGTGATCACCCCTAAAAGTTGAATTCCATAATTCAATTATATCAGATTTTAATTCAGGTGTTAGTTCTGATTCGTTTCTAAAGCCAATAAGTTTTTTACCATTGATACTATTGGGTGCTATATAATTTTCAACGCTATTTTTTTCTAACGATTTATTTGCAAAAAAGGACTGATGCTTTTCATTAATTTTCAATAATCCATTTATAAATTCATCCTTATTTTCTCTATTTTCTAACATTCCAAACTCAAAATAATCTGAAATTTTTCTCTTTAAATCTACCATTTCTTTAATATTTGACATAAGCTTTCGCCGTTGATATAATTTTATCGATTAGAGGTTGCAGGTAGTATCGTCTACCTTCTATTTTTTCAAAGTCAATCGTATCTTTATCTCCATAATGCCTTACCTTAATAAAATAACTTAAGCCATTACCTGAATTATTATCAATAAAGGTATAGTTGTCAGTTATTCCTTTTTCAAATGCATCTTCCCAGGCAATTGTCATTTTATAACCTTTAAAGCCATAAATCGTTGAGCGATTTAAATCTTTCATATGGATAAAAATTTTGATTGAATTATTTTGATCATCTATAGCTTCTGTTTCCTTGCCAACAATAACTTCTTCATATTCCTTCTGAGCACTATTAATTTCTTTATTATCACTATTGTAATTAGGTAAATAAAATATAATATCAGTATTAATACCTTCTATACTTACGCTCTGCAAACGATGAATACTTACGACATTAAAAATTTGAGGATTTGGCACAACATAATCAATTCTAAACTCCTTTATACCATATTTTTTTCTAACATCTTTTAAAAGATTTCTATCCCAAGTATTACTTGAAATACTTTGCAAAGTACCATATTCATATGCTTTCAGAGGATTATTTGAAATTTCGATCGCTATTTCCTTTAATCGTAAATCTCGATATTTTAAATTTTCTAGCCTATTTAATTCATTCTGCGCATTTGCAATTTCTAAAGCACCATAATCAATTGTCTTAATGGTTTTGTATTCAGACACACTACCATTAACATTTATATTCTTATTTATATTTGCGTTGATAGTATAATATCCAGAATATTGAGCATTTAAATCAAAACAGCTTAATATTGTAAATAGTAATATTGAAATTTTCATTTTTGGCTGCTGAGGTTTATTAGAATAAAATTCTTTTTGGTTTTAATCGAAATGAATTCTTCATTTTTTTCATTTTGTATAGCTCAATGTTAGATAAATTTACTTTACAGAAATTTTTAATCCACTTCTCATCATTTTCTTCTACATTGATGCCTAATATAATTTTAAAAATTGCCCTTTTATCAAATTCAAAAATCATTTTTTTATGATGGTTAAAAGTCAGGTCAGTAAATAAGACCCGCACTTCTTCTTCGTAATTCCAGAGTGATGATTTCGTTCCAACCAAATGGTGTATTGCATAATCTTTATTTTGTAAATAATCAATGGAATCAAATTTCTCTGTGTATTCAATTTCAACTAATGCTAATTTTCCAGGTCTCAATAAACTGAGGCTTAAGTATAACTTCATTATATCAAAGCCAATACATACTCCTTTATGAGAATATGTATAATGAGACCACATTAAGGAGTTATCGCAGTTTTTAGAAAAACAGGCAATTCCAAAGGTATCAAGTAAATTGGGTAGTACCAGTTTTTTATAAGTCTCTTTAATCTTTTCAGTCGTCAAATTCTCGTAATCAATATATCTATTAGGCTGAGAAGAATTAAACTGTTCGATAGATTTTTTTAACCTCTCTTTCTTAGCAGAATTAAAATTTATAAGTCGTAAATCACAGTCATAAGGGTCATTGAAGGTTAGGGGATTTTTAATCATTAAAGTCATTTCCTCTAAGAGAGCTTTTGCTCCTTCCATTGACGAATATTGATAAATCACAGGATTTTCCTGCAGTAATTTTTGAAAATGATCAATTGTTACTATTTTATTCAAATCTTAATTTGCTTTCCTGCCAACGGTCCCGGTTAACGACAAGTGGAGTGGAATTATAGAAGTGGATTTGTCGGCTGACGGTTTGGTTTTTTACGTAAACTAATTTAGTTCTTTTATATGAAACCCGCCATCTGTGATAACCGTTGTTAGCAGGCTCTTACTTTAGAACTCCATAAATTACTAGAAGTATAATTGATAAGCTTGAACTCAAAAGGAAAACAATTTCAGCTAATTTAAAATACCATTTACGATTAATAGGAATAGTTATTAGATTATCCGTTTCGCCACTTAGCCGTCTATACAATGCTATCCTTTTGTTTTTACTAATTTGACTTAATTCATCAATACTTTTATAACCAAAAACTACCCCTGAAAAAATGCCAATTCCTATTGAAATTAATATTGCTGAGAAAATAATTTGTAGATAACCATTTAAATCATTTGTCGCACCAAATGCAACTAAAACTGATAATAAAGCAATAAGAATGGTTACAATATGTTTTACCCAATCAATTAATTTTGTTGAATGTTCACTTTCTTGATCAGAAATTTCATTAATTAGATTTGAATAATATTCATATTCATTTTGATCCATATTTCTACCCAAATTTATTTTTCAAATTAAGATTTTTTCTTGATAACGAATTCTTTTGGAAGTTCTTGACATAGTTTATTTACTTCTTCAATGCAAGTTTGAATTTCTTCTTTATTTGATAAAACAACCTTTGGATATGAGTTTTCTCTAAGGATTAGGAATTCCTGAATTAAATTTAAATATTCTTTTTTCTCATTTTCAGACAATCCTTCTTTTTGAAAGTGATCTTTGGTTCTTATTTCTAGCTGTAATTTTTCAACCTCACTTTTTCTATTTTCAACAAATTCATTGCGAATAAATCTTTGGTCAAAATCAGCTTTGTAAAGTTGAATTAATCTATTCAAGTCAGTCACAAATTCTCTAGATAAATATTGGATTCTCGGATTATTTGAGAATTTAAAAATGGAAAAAATATTCTCTTCGTGATTATATTCTAACTTTAGTATTTGTTTTTAATCGTTTATTGAAATCTTGTAAATTTTTACTTGCAATTTCAATATATTTTCTATGTGGTTTTTTTAAAACTACACCATCTTTTGTTGTTGTAGAAATAATTAATCTGCTAAACTCTATATTTTCCATAAATAAAAATGTTTTCTAACATGCTTTAAAAACACTAAACATATACATTTCACCATTAAATTTAAGGAATATGAAAACTTTAGAGTTATGTTTATAAAAATAAACATTTGTCTTAAAATATTTTACAGAATCCCGTAATCTCCAAAAATGTATAGTTATTTCAGGATTAAGAAGCCGGGATGTATAGCAATACTCGGATTAAGACTTTAATTATAGAGAAAAAAGAGGCAAAATCAAGCCTCAGGCAGGGCAACTCCCACTCAAAGGCATAGCAAAGCCTAGGATAGAGTATGAAAACGAGTTTGAAAAAGGCTAAATTTAAGATTTTGTTAACAATGTGGCGAATGCTCTATTTTAATAGTAAGCAGTTTTAAAAGGTAATTTAAGAGGCTATTTCTTCTTAAGTAACTCTTCCAAATAAGCCACTTTATCTTTCTCCGCCTGAAGTAATCTCTCATAAAGTTTTTCCTTTTCTTCGTAGGCTATAATTAACTTATCTAAAGGATTAAAGGTGCAATGAAAATTTGTTAAAGGTCCATTATTTACACTGTTATCATTAAAATTATTGATATTGTGGAAGATAGACTCTTCCGAGAAATTCTGAATTCCTTCTTTAGTAACCCCGAGCACTTTAGCCACTTCTTCCAACTTTATATCATCCAAAGTTTCGCTTTGTTCAATATGCGAGACACTTTGCTGGCTGATTCCCAGTTCGTGTGCCAGAGCTTCCTGTTTCATCCCACGCAATTCGCGAATGCGGGCGATCTTTCTTCCGATGTGGTTGGGCTTGGTTGTAGTGGTCATAATCCTGGAATTTATGAAGTGTGCATGTTGATAAATCGTAGACAAGGTAAAACTTTATCTCCAGTTTTATAAATCCTTATGGTATTTTTCAGTGCTATACCTTTAAAAAGGTTTATCCCTCATAGTCTCCTGGTAACTTACCAATCTCGATGGGTCAATTACTATTAGGTTTGGTTCGGCACCGTTGGTACTGTCAGTAACATCCTGTACGTTAAAAACATCGGTTATGACCACTTATTTGAATATTCCGCAGGATTTTCAGCACAAAGAACGCTTAGCGCAGTTGCTGCATCGTATTTTAAATGCAATTGTATTGGATTCATTTTATCTGTCCAGATTACAGCAAGAGGATGATTTGAGTTATTATTTTCTTACCGGTTTTATCGACGTGAATATAGACCCGATTCCCAATGAAGTATTGACTCTGGTTTCAAAAATGCAGCAGGACTATCTGGAATTCAAAATTCGGTTGTACACCGAAGAGCAGGCTCAAACCGAATTAGAGCGTGGAAGTTTGTATTTTATTGAACACTGCAGCCTTGGGGATTGTGTGTATGCCAACCCTGAAGGGGAGAACTTACTGATGTATTCAGAATTACCATTGGATAATTTAGTAAGATACGCTCAGAGACATTTTAAACGGGAGCAGTTAAAAGTACGGGCCTTTGAGAGTGCTGCAGATGCTTTTGTAAAAGAAGAGCATTTTGGTCTGGCGGCTTTTAATTTTCATCAGGCTTTTGAATTGCTATTCCGCTCTATAGAACGCCTATGTATTGGCAAGAGTAAAATAACCCACAGCATTTGCAGTCACATCAACTACTGTAGAGCCTTTTTTCCTCAGGTAATCCCTTTCTCCAATACTCCCGAGGACAAAGAAGTGCTGATTCTTTTAGAGCACGCCTATAGTGCCGGGAGATATGAAGATGAATATCTTATTGATCAGGGACAACTCGAAAAGATAAAAAACGAACTTACCTCTTTTCACACTAAAGTAGAAGGTCTGTATACCCAACACCTGCAGTATTGCCTAAAGCGTATTCATGGAGATCCCTTGGAAGTAGCGGAAGAATCACAATCGACTACTTCTGAATCAGACATGGCAGATAAACCAAATTTGGAAAGCAACGAAAAATTAAAAAAGCTTATTGAAGAAAAAATAATCAAACGAAAAGAAGCAACACAAACAGGTTACCGTTTAAACTTGGAATTACAGGGCATAACCGATGTTCTTTTCACCATTAGCGGAATACTTAAAGTTTGTATTCTCGCCTGCAATTATGCAGAAGGTCGTTATTCCCGGATCATACCACAACCCAATATAAACATACAAACCGCTCTGGAGCATATTTACGAACTGCTCCCTTTTGAAGAAATGGAATGTTTGGAAGAAATTGTAAAAAATCATCCTGATTTCATTAAAAATACTACTCACAATCAAATGTCTTAAACTAAAACATTTACTTATTTCATCTTGAGCAAGTCCTTTTTTGCTCCGAAGAAATAGTATTGTAGATCAAAATGCATATGGGTTTTGGTTGTTTCATTTACTTCCTCCAGAGCCATCGCATTACCTTTTTGATAGGCTATCTTTTCGGGATTTTAAATTAGAAGAGGGCTATAAATAGGAAGGCGCAGCCGACCGGTTTATGCGCCCGACTAATTTAGAATCCTGTATTTTTTCTATCAAAAAAGGTATGCTGTCTGGAGTGGATCAAAAAGAAAATAAATCACGAAAGTAAAAGATAGGGCCATTTCAAGTTAGAATGCCCGGCGAACTCAGGTCAAAAAAATTCCTCCCCATTTAATAAGATACTAATTGAATTTTTTGGCCTGTGTTCAAGACTTTCTGGACGAACCTCTTTCCCCGAAACCTAGTGTAGGGGAATGTGGTGAGGACTACCTAGATTACCTTTCATTACCCCTATCATATTGGAATTTGTCGCAAAAATTGGCCTGTTTACAGGGCTTAAAAGCGCATTTGTCGCAAATTTAAACCTACAAGCCACCAAGAGAGATAAATTAGATACTGAATGTCAGTAATTTAAAATTGAAAATGTGTACTGTAACATCGCGCAGCGTGTTACCCTCTTGCTACACATTTTTCTCCGCTTTGCTCTTAAAAAATGCTATTCATTTGCTCTTATACTTCTAGGACACAAATTTTGTAATCATAAAACAAAAAATTTCGATTTATAAGTTTTATACCAATCATTTTCCCACCCAATCCCCTGATTTAGGGTTTTCAAACTGGAGTATACATATTTCCCGCGATCGTTTAAATTGTCCGTATCCCCTTCATAATCTGCGTAAAGATACTTAAGTAAAATGTGTTCAGACCTTGTAAAGGTACTTCCTAATATTCTGTAGTATTTTTTCAATGACTCATTCTTTAAATTACTTGGGAATTGAGTATTAATATAATTTACAATTGTAAATAAACTATTTAAATATGAATTTACAGCTTTTAAAAAATCAGTACTGTCTTTAAGAAAAATTGAGGATTGGCCTTTCAAAGAGATATCTTCTGTTTCATTTTTTTTATATTCTTGATAGATCTCCTCCATTTTCATTTCAACAAAGAGATCTATGACTTCTATGCCAGTTGCGCCATTTAATCTCAATCTGTCAAAAGTTCGTTCGTGTATCTCAATCAATTGAAAAAAATTAGCATCAAACAGCTGTTGATTTTGAAAAGCTGAACTATTATTTATTTCATTAAATTGAGTCCAAATAGTTAAGATTAAAATAATAATACCAGCTGCTCCAAATATTGCATTAGCGAGACCGTACGAATCTCCAAAACTTCCCCGATCTTCTCCGGGTAAATAAAAAGTTATCAAGGTATTAAACAATAAAATTACTATGGTAGCTACAATAAGGCTTACTAATATTATTTTTTGCTTTTTTGACAGATTCATTAGAACGATATAATTAAATATGAATAAATTCTATAAAAACTAAAAATAAGGCAGAAGTTGTTAAAATCTAGGTTTCGGATCTGGAATATAAAATTTGTCCCGTCCTGGAATAAGTTGACACAAATTCGACTTATTTATGAAACATTCAGAAAAAGCAAGTACTAAGCGTACTCAGCGAGATTACAATTTAGGCTTTAAATTAGCGGTTGTATCTCAAGTAGAAAAAGGCGAGATGACTTATAAGCAAGCCCAAAAAGCTTATGGTATTCAGGGAAGAAGCACTGTTTTGGTTTGGTTACGAAAACACGGTACCTTAGATTGGAATAAACCTAAGTCAAGGCTTACTTACATCAAAATGAAAGAAACACCTGCTCAAAAGATCAAGAGGTTAGAAAGAGAATTATCGGATGAAAAGCTCAAGAATAAGATTCTCAATACGATGATCGACATCTCAGATCAGCAATATGGCACTTCCATCAGAAAAAAGCATTTACCCAATCAATCCAGCGAATCCGGCAAGAACACTGGCTAAGCCTGTCGCGTTGTTGCAGATTGTTTGGGATAAGCAGACAGGCTATCTATCAAGCAGAAAAACGAGCAAAGACAAGGATTGATGAGCTTACCCTGATTAAGCCGCTGATTTTAAAAGTGCGTCAACAAATGCCAAAGCTGGGTACACGTAAATTATATTATCTGCTCAAAGTTGAATTTCAAAGGATCGGGATCAAAATAGGCAGAGATGCCCTGTTTGATTACCTGAGGTCCGAGTCAATTCTTATCAAGCCAAGAAAGAATTATACGAAAACAACGGATTCCAGACATTGGTTAAGAAAGCACCCCAACCTGATGAAAGATGTTATACCGGTAAGACCAGAGCAGTACTTTGTAAGTGATATTACTTATATCAAAAGTAGAGAAAGAACTCATTACCTCTCTCTGGTCACAGACGCTTTTAGCAGAAAGATAATGGGATATCACCTAAGCGATGATATGAGTGCTGAAAACGTGGTTCAAGCAATGAAGATGGCCAATAACAACAGAATCACATCTGAAGAGCTAATACATCATTCTGACAGAGGCCTGCAGTATTGCTCCTCGTTATATCAAACCGAATTGAAGCGTTCTAATGTGACCCCCTCAATGACAGATGGGTATGATTGTTATCAAAATGCTTTAGCAGAACGAATAAACGGAATATTAAAGGGAGAGTTCTTGATTAATAAATGTAATACAGGTCAGGAACTCAAAATATTAATTCAGCAGTCAATAAAAACCTATAACAATGAAAGACCACATTTAAGCCTTAAGTACAAAACATCTAATTTTATACACAACAAAAATCCCTCGAAGATAGCTTCGAGGGATCTATTAAATGTTTATTAAAACTGTCAATCTATTTTAGGACGACTCAGATTATATTGTCTAGAATCTTAATTATTAAGTATAGCATGACTACATATAACACTGCATTTTTATACAGCATACTCTTTTTGTTGATTTCAAATGTTTTGTTGGGACAGAAGAATGAAGCCTTAGAGGAGTTGCTTAATACTATTGAGAATTCTGAAGAATACGATCGCACTAAGATCGCACACATTAATAAATTATCTCGGCAACTTAGCGCACTTGATAGTTCGTCTATACAGCGAAGGTTTGACGTTAACAGATCCCTTTTTTATGAATATCGAATTTTCAAACAAGATTCGGCCTTTAAATATGGGGTGCGTTCTAAGCAACTTGCCGAGCAATTAGGCGATGCGCGTTTGATTGCAGAAACCACACTTGATATGGCAAACGTCTGTGTTTCTGCAGGAATGTTTAGTGAGGCTCTGGCGTATTTAAATGGGATAGATCTCAATGAAATACCAGAAGATATACGATTTTCCTTATACGGTTTGCTGGGACGCTGTTATAGCGATATGGCAGATTACAGTACCATAACCTATTTTTCAAAACTATACCGAAAGAAAGCCAAAGAATACCATCAACAATCTCTCGAACTGGCCACACCGGGCACCTGGGATTATATTATGTTGAGAGGTTATCTCAATAACAAATACGGTAATCCCGAAGAAGCTTTAGAAGAACTCATTCCTTCTTTAGATATGCGGAAGGATTTGCGGTCGCAGGCCGTTGTAAATTCAGTTTTGGGAGATATCTACGTGCAGCTGGGCGATAGAGATCAAGCGATCTCACACCTTGCTCAGTCCTCAATCGCAGATATTAAATCTTCAGCAAAAGAAAATTTGTCTATGATACAGCTGGCGGAATTTTTATTTCAGCAAGGCGATATCAAATTGGCTTCAGAATTCATTAAAAAGGCAAATGAAGATGCAGAAGCCTACGGAGCGCAGCAACGTAAAATACGCGTAGGCGCGATCTTACCGCTTATAGAAGAGCAAATTATCACACAGGTTGAAACGCAACGAGAGCGCTTATCCCAACAAAATATACTTCTTATGGTCTTGCTGGCAGTCTTGCTGATGCTTGCTGTTGTGACCTATATACAGTTGCGCAGATTAAAACGCGCCAGAAAGGCCCTTTTAGTCGCACACAAAGATCTTCAGGTTAAAAATGAGCGAATCGTTGAGGTGAACGAGACTATCTATTTAAAAAACGAAGAGCTCAATAGGGTTAATAATCTATTGCTCGAAGCAAACAAGATCAAAGAAGATTATATAGGTTTTTTCTTTACTCAGGATGCTGATATTTTTGAGAAGTTCAAAGAATTTAAAACCCGAATTGATGCAAATGTTAAGAAGAGTAATTTAGACGGCATCAAATACCTGTCGCAGAGCTACGACCTTAAAAAGGAGAAAAAGAAACTTCTCGAAAGTTTTGATAATGCATTTATCAAGCTCTTCCCCAATTTTACAGCAGAATTCAATTCACTTTTAAAGGAAGGTGAGCAAATTAAACTCAAAGAAGGTCAGTTGCTCAACAAAGAGCTTCGCATTTTTGCGTTAATACGTCTCGGAATTAAACATAATGAAATAATAGCTCAGGTTTTAGGCTATTCTGTCAATTCTATCTACGCATATAAGACTAAAATCAGGAATAAATCATTCTTAGATAAGAAGGATTTTGATGAAATGCTACTCGAAAAGACCCGTCTTAAGCTCTAGAATTGGACAGTTTGTGGTCTTATTTTCTATATAAAAAAAGCATTTATTTTTAAATAAAACGCTACAAAACAACTAGTTGTGTGGTTTTGTGACGCTATATTTTCTATATGAATTTCTAGAGGTGTTGTGAGCGCACGTAATTTCTTGATTTTTGTGGTGTATGTGGATTCTTAACCTAATCCAATACAGATTTAGCATTTGATCCAAATGTAAAACAGCTCGTCGATATCGAAATAGTAGTACAATTCGATATACATACGAAAACGTTTGCAGGAGGGTTTCGGCTAAAAGCCACTTAAAATTCATTTAATGAACGAGAAATTTATGAGAGAATTATTCAAAAGCTTGAGGCTGCTATTTTTTATACTGCCTATGAGCTTTTTTGCTCAAAATGCGGTAACCGGTGTAGTTACTGAAGCTGCTACGGGTATGCCCATTCCCGGAGCTAACATTATTGTAAAGGGAACAAGCAATGGTTCTACAACAGATTTTGATGGTAATTATACTATCAATAATGTTAAAGAAGGAGATGTGTTATTATTTTCTTTTCTAGGTTTTCAAGAACAGCAAATTGCTTTTACCGGTCAGAATCAAATTAATGTAGCTCTAGAGGAAAGTCAGACGAGTCTTGATGCTGTAGTTGTAATCGGTTACGGTACGGTAACAAAAAAGGATGCTACCGGTGCTGTTAATCAAGTATCTACCGAAGACTTTAACAAAGGTCAGGTCAATACTGCGGGTCAGCTGATCACCGGTAAAATTGCAGGTGTGACCGTAACTTCTGGCGGGGGAGCTCCCGGAGAAGGTCAAAACATAAACATACGCGGTATTGGTTCTATTTCGTTGAACAGCTCGCCGTTATATGTAGTTGATGGGATTCCGTTAGATAACAGCAATGTAGGTGGTTCACGCAACCCACTAGATTTTATCAACCCTGCAGATATCGAGACCATGACGGTGCTTAAAGATGCCTCATCTACAGCTATTTACGGTTCACGTGCAGCAAACGGGGTAATATTAATTACGACCAAAAAGGGTAAAGGAAATGAATTTAAATTCAATTACTCAGGGTCTTCAACAGTCTATCGCCCTACCAATTATGTAGATGTGATGAATGGTGATGAGTTTAGAACACTTGTGAACAATGTAGGCAATGCTGCCGCAATTTCCCGCTTGGGTAATGCCTCTACAGATTGGCAACGTCTAATTTACAATGAGGCGATGGGATCTGAGCATAACATAAGCAGTACAGGTAACATAGGCGGTTTTATGCCGGTGCGTGCCTCTGTAGGATATACTGATCAAGATGGTGTTTTAAGAGGGGATAACTTCTCTCGTACCACCGGTTCAGTAAGTTTAAGACCGAGTTTTATGGATGGCCACTTAAAGATGGAAATCAATGGTCGTGGTATGTATACCGAAAATACATTTGCCAACCGTGATGCTATTGGTGCTTCAGTAGATTATGACCCTACAAAAAGCGTTTACAGTGCAGATTCTCCATTTGCCAACTACAACGGATGGTACACTTATAATGCAGAAGCAGATCGTTTTATACAAAACAGCCTTTCCCCCACAAACCCAATTGCCCTGATCAATGAGAAAGATGATTCTGCTGAAGTAAGAAGATTTATTGGTAATGCAAAAGTTGACTATAAGCTGCACTTCTTTCCAGATCTTACTGCGACGGTAAATATAGGTTTAGATAAAACCAACAGTCACGGTCGTACCATTATTTCAGACCAGATGCCATCTTCTCAATTAGACTGGAATGGTGCCTACTCTAACTATATCAACAGCGCGACTAACAAGCTTTTTGATGCGTATTTGACGTATGATAAAGACTTTGGGAAAAGCTCTATAAATGCGGTTGCAGGATATTCTTACCAAAGTTTTGAATATGATAATTACAGCTTTGACAGCGAGGCGCAAGAAGAGGGTAATGATGCAGAATTTATAGATAAATGGCGCAGTACGTTACTTTCCTACTTTGGTCGTGCAAACTACAATTACGATGATCGTTATTTGTTAACAGCAACAATGCGTGCTGATGCTTCTTCAAAGTTGAACCCGGATGATCGTTGGGGCTATTTCCCATCTTT
This sequence comes from Leeuwenhoekiella nanhaiensis, assembly GCF_002744755.1. GTDB lineage: Bacteria > Bacteroidota > Bacteroidia > Flavobacteriales > Flavobacteriaceae > Leeuwenhoekiella > Leeuwenhoekiella nanhaiensis. The sequence goes on from NZ_KZ319287.1 coordinate 381,758, forward strand.
TGCTGTAGCGTGGAATATTAATAACGAAGACTTTTTCAATTCTGAAACTATTAACCAGCTGAAGTTACGCGTGGGTTATGGGGAGATCGCAAACGTAAACGGTCTGGGAGACTACTTGTTTTTAACTAAATATACCGGTAGCCGTTCTAATGCTAACTACCAGTTTGGCAATACCTATTATCAAACCTATCGTCCAGATGCGTACAATGAAGATTTGCGCTGGGAAGTAGGAAAGACATTAAATGCCGGTATTGATTATGCGTTGTTTAATAACAGAGTAACCGGTTCTTTAAACGCTTATTTAAAGAAAACCGAAGACTTAATTAGTTTTGTAACGGTTGACCCTTTTACCAATTTCTCTAATAAAATTGACAAGAATATTGGTGATATGGAAAATAAAGGGATCGAATTTGAATTGAATGTTACTCCGGTGCAATCCGAAAATTTCACCTGGAGAATAGGGTACAACATTGCGTATAATGATAATGAGATCACAAACCTTCCTGATCAAGTGGAACAAGGAGGAATATCTGGAGGTACCGGTAACACCGTTCAATTGCATAAAGAAGGCTATAGCCCTTTTTCATACTATGTATACAAGCAGGTTTACGACGCAAACGGCAGACCAATAGAAGGTGCTTTTGTAGATCGCAATGGTGACAACCAGATCAATGATGATGACCGTTACTTATATAAAGATCCGTTTGCAGATGTTACAATGGGGTTAAATACCAACCTAAACTATAAACAATGGGATCTTGCTATTGTTTCTCGCGCGAGTTTAGGCAACTATGCATACAACAATATGGCTTCAAGCAGATCTTATGAAGTGCGTGCAACCGAAAACAGCATTCTTACCAATTTGCACAGGTCGTATTACGATACCGGTTTTCAATCTATAACCGAAGCTAGCCTTCAAAGTGATTATTATGTGCAGGATGCGTCTTTCTTCAAGTTAGATAATATCACACTAGGCTACACATTTGGTGAGATCTTTGAAGATTCAGATTTAAGAGTTTATGGTTCTGCTCAAAATGTTTTGACCATTACAGACTACGACGGTCTTGACCCGGAGATTAGCGGGGGTATTGATAATAACTTTTATCCCAGACCTAGAATTTACACGTTTGGCGTTAATCTAAACTTCTAAAAAAATGATGAAAATGAATTATATAAAAAAATTAATCCTGATCGTCCCTACGTTACTCATTGTATCGTGTACAGATGATTTAGATCAGACGCCTATTGATCCGGACAGTTTTACAGAAACTAATGTTTTTGCTACTGCAGATGAGGCCAAAGGCGCACTTGCAAAACTTTATGCGAGTTTAGCGTTAACCGGTCAGCAAGGTCCTGCAGGTCAGGCTGATATTACGGGTATTGATGAAGGTACTTCTCAATATTCACGCTTGTTATTCAGTTTAAATGAATTGACTACAGACAACGCTGTGGTAGGTTGGGGAGACCCGGGTTTGCCTAATTTGCACGCGATGAACTGGGGCGCAGGTAATGATTTTACTACCGGTATGTATTACCGTCTTGCGCAAGAAGTTTCGTTTGCAAACTCTTTTATTGAGAATGCAGCAGCTTTAAATGACAATGCAGAGGTTGAAGCTTTTATTGCTGAAGCGCGTTTTCTTAGAGCTTTTGCTTACTTCAATTTGTTAGACCTTTACGGTAATGTTCCCTTAGTGACGGTGATTTCTACAGAGTTGCCGGAGCAAAGTTCAAGAGCAGACATCTTTAATTTTGTGGAGTCTGAATTGTTAGAAATTTCAGATGTGCTTAAAGAAAGCGGTGCTAATGAATATGGTCGTGTAGATCGCGTTGCAGCCTGGGCACTACTTTCTAAGTTGTATTTAAATGCAGAAGTGTGGGCAGGAGAAGACCACTATACTGATGCGATCACCTATGCAAAACTAGCGATCAATTCTAGCTACAGCATCAATACGAATGATACCAACGGAAACGGTTCTGCTTATGACGAACTTTTCTTAGCTGATAACAACTCTAACGGAGCTCAAAATGAATTTATTTTCGCTCTTAATTTTGATGGAAATAATTCTAGAACCTACGGAGGAACAACATTCTTAGTACACGCTGCGATAGGTGGTTCTATGGATGCTTTTAACTTTGGGGTAAATGGTGGATGGAGTGGTTTACGTACCACCAAAGCACTAGTAAATAAGTTTGATTATTCAGTTACTACTACAGATGCAGATGGTAATCCTACCGAATGGGCAGACGCACGTGCGATGTTTTACACAGACGAGCAAAACTTAGAGATCAATACCATCTCAAACACTTTTACCGATGGATATGCGATCACTAAATTTAAAAATATAGATTCTCAGGGTGCTGCGGGTAGCGATGCCGGTGGAGACTTTGTAGATACAGATTTACCTTTAATTCGTGTTGCAGAGATCTATCTTACCTATGCAGAAGCAGTACTACGAGGCGGTTCTGGAGGTGATCTCAGCACTGCTACCGGTTATGTAAATGAATTAAGAGCACGAGCTTTTGGTTCTACTGCAGGAAATATAGCTTCCGGAGATCTTTCGCTAGACTTCATTCTAGACGAGCGTGCCCGCGAACTTTATTGGGAAGGGCAACGCAGAACAGATCTTGTTCGTTATAACGACTTCACCACAGGAAATTACCTATGGCCTTTTAAAGGAGGTTCAAAATCAGGAACTGCGGTTGATGATTTTAGAAAATTATTTCCATTACCTAGTAACATCATTTTGATTAATCCTAACCTGACCCAGAATACAGGCTATTAATAAAACATCTAACACAATGAAAAAAATAACTTTTATATTCATCGCGTTTATCGCACTAGTAAACTTCACAGCCTGTTCAGACGATGATGGCTTTACATTTACTGCAATACCTGATCCTGATGGAGTGTTTTTTACAAACGCTACGTTAGAGACTTACAATTTGACAGCTTCAAATTCTGATAACCTTGCAGAACGTTTCGTATGGAATGAAGTTGACTTTGATGTACAAACACCTGTAAATTATGAGGTTCAGGGTTCGGCTTCAGAATCTTTTGAGACGTATTCTGTTCTAGGAGATGTTACTACAACCAATCTTGCAGTAACTGTAGGAAATATGTTATCTCTTGCCAAAGAAGCAGGTTTAGATAATGATCCAACTACAGCAGAGCCAAACACAGGTATGATCTACTTTAAAATACGTGCTTACGTAGGTGCAGGAGCTGCTAACGTAGTAGAGCAATATTCAGATGCTTTGGCAATTTCTGTTACGCTACCTGAGGCAGCAGAAGAAGAAGAAGAGCTTGATTTACCTAAGCTTTTTGTGGTTGGTAACTTCCTAAATTCGGGCGGGTATGGTTCAGACTGGACTCCTGCTGATGCAGTACCACTAGCGGCTTCTGCAGATGGTAATACAGATTATGAAGGGTTTGTAAATATCAACTCGGCCGCTCCAGAATATAAATTCTTACCTACTAACGAAAGTTTTGATGGTGATTATGGAGACACTGGCGATAATAATGGTGATTTCTCAGGGACTATTGAGCAAGAAGGTGAGGTAAATGCAGGTACTCCTGACGGAACCGGCGGTTATTTCTTAGTAAGCGTAGATACAGAAGCCTTGACGTATAACCTTACTAAAACGAGCTGGGGAGTAATAGGTAATGCAACTCCTACAGGATGGGATAGTGATACCGATATGGTTTATGATGCTGCTGCAAAAACTTGGAGTGTGACGCTTGATCTTACTGAGCAAGAAGCTCCAAACAATGGTATCAAATTCAGAGCAAATGATGCTTGGGATTTAAACATTGGTGATACTGGTGCAGACGGCAGTGCTGAGTTTAATGGGGAGAACATAGGTATTCCTGAAGATGGGAATTATACCATCACCTTAGATCTTAGCAACCCAAGACAATACAAGTACTCTATATCTAAAAATTAATAAAAAGGCTGCCCTGCGCAGCCTTTTCTAAACTTATATTATATGATACAGAAATTTATTAGAAATCCTTTTTTCTATCTTTTTGTACTCTTATTCATTGCGAGCTGCTCGTCTGATGATACGACTACAGAAACCGGTGGAGAAGAAGGCGAGGGCACAGATCCTATCGCATATTCGGCATTAGATTTACGCAATTACGACAATGGAGACAGGGTAATGATGCAGGCTTTTTATTGGGATGTAGAACCGCGTTTTGAGTGGTGGAATACATTATCCGGTAAAGTTGCCGGTTGGAGTGAAGCGGGTATCAACCGCATCTGGCTGCCGCCGGCAAGTAAGGGCCAATCTGGCGGATACTCTATGGGGTATGATGTTTCAGATTATTTTGACTTCGGAAACTTTGAGCAACACGGTACGGTGGCGACACGCTTTGGTACGCGTGCAGATCTTGAAAATCTTATTGCAACGGCTCACGATAATGATCTGGAAGTGATCGCAGATATTGTGTTAAATCACAACTCAGGTGGTGGCTTAGAGTACAACCCCTATCGCGGTTATGATACCTATAGCCTTTTTGATGAAACCCACGGGAATGCTTCAGGAATGTTCAATAGAAACTATGAAGATTTTTACCCTAACAGTGTGAGTAATTACGATCCGGGTAGTTTGTTTTACGCAGAGACCAATCTGGATCACCACAGAGAGCGTGTTCAAAACTGGTTGTGGAAAGATGAGAATTCCGTAGCAAAATATTACAAGAATGTGATGGGTTTTGATGGTTGGAGATTCGATTACGTTTTAGGGTTTGAGTCTTTTGTGATTAAAGATTTTCTGGCAGAAGTAGGTGGTTTTTCAGTTAGTGAATTATGGGATGGCGATCCAGATCTAATTCGCGCTCATATTGAAGCTACCGGTAGTGGAGCATTTGATTTTGCTGCTTTTTACAGAATGGAGCAAGCATTTGATCGCTATAGTGACTTGACTTATTTGACCAGAGATCAGGTTTGGCAATCTCACCCGGATAAAGCAGTGACGTTTACTGCAAACCACGATACAGAGAAAGATGGTAACATAGATAATTATATCGAGTATGCTAACAAGCTTAAAGCGTATGCTTTTATAATGACGCACCCTGGTTATCCTACCGTTTTTTACAAAGATTATGAGAATGAAGAGTTTCAGGCGCAGCTTAACAAGTTGATCTTGATTCACAATTCATTAGCTACCGGTGATCTTGAGGTGTTGTATGCAGATGAAGATGAGTATATCGCAAAGCGAAAAGGTGCCGGTAACAATCCTGGTCTTATCATTTACATCACCACAAACAGCAGTATTAAAAGACGCAGTATAGCTACGGGGTGGAATGATAGTATGTTGATGGATTATTCTGAAAATTCTACCTATACTACAATGACAGATGCAGAAGGAAGCGCGCAGCTAGAAGCACCTGCAAACGGTTATGCAGTATGGTCTGTAATGCAATAAACGAGCATTTATTTTTTTTGAACTAGACTAATAAACAGCCGAAGCATTCTCATTGAATTTTCGGCTGTTTTAATATCCCTTACTATGATCAAAACGATTAAGAATTTGTTCCTTTTAGCTTGTTTCTGTCTTTTAGGTTTCAGCGGAAATGCACAGCTCAAAAAAGTAGAGCCGCCGTATTGGTGGGCAGGTATGGAAAAATCTGAGATACAAATCCTTTTCTACGGAAAAGATATTGCAGATTACAAAGTGTCTTTGCAAGAAGATGTGCCTATAACAGGCATTCGCAAGACTGAGAATCCCAACTATCTTTTTGTAAGTATTGAAACAGCACAAGCTTCAGCAGGAATTTTACATTTTGATTTCAGTAAAAAAGGAAAGGTCAAGTTTACCAGAGATTATGAGCTAAAGGAGCGAACTGCAGATTCAAAGAATCGTGAAGGATATGATAGTAGCGACGTGATGTATTTGTTGATGCCCGATCGTTTTGCCAACGGAAACCCCGATAATGATTCAGTTGATGGCTTAACTGATACCTACAATCGAGAAAAAAACGGTGGCAGACACGGCGGGGATATTAAAGGGATTGTAGATCATCTGGATTACCTCGAGGAGTTAGGAGTAACTACACTTTGGAGTACACCGCTTTTAGAGGACAATGACCCCGGATATTCATATCATACCTATGCGCAAAGTGATGTGTATAAGATTGACCCGCGCTATGGTTCTAATGAAGATTATAAAAATCTAGCTTCAGAATTGCACAAACGTGATATGAAATTGGTGATGGATTATGTGACCAATCATTGGGGTGCAGAGCATTGGATGGTAAAAGACCTGCCTACGTATGACTTTATCAACCAATTTCCCGGTTATGCTCAGTCTAATTATAGAATGGAAACGCAGTTTGATCCGCACGCGGCACACCGCGATCATCACTATTGTGCAGACGGTTGGTTTGTAAAAACAATGCCAGATCTCAATCAGAAAAACCCATTGGTGCTCAATTATCTGATTCAGAATGCTATCTGGTGGATCGAGTATGCAGATCTTGATGGGTTGCGCGTAGATACCTACAGTTATAATGATAAAGAAGGCATCTCAAAATGGACAAAAGCCATTATGGATGAGTACCCCAATTTTAATATTGTAGGTGAAGTTTGGTTGCACGATCAAGCACAGATCGCTTATTGGCAAAAAGATAGTAAGATAGGAGCGATTCAAAATTATAATACTTATTTACCGTCGGTGATGGATTTTACCTTGCACGACGGCCTGACTTCTATGTTTTCTGAGAAAGGAGGCTGGGACACCGGGATGAAGAAAGCGTACAACAATTTTGTAAATGATTTTTTATATCCGGATACCAATAATCTTCTCGTCTTTTTAGAGAATCACGATACCGGCAGGTTTAACGAGATCTACGATCAGGATATCAATGCCTATAAATTAGGACTTACCCTTATTGCTACAACGCGTGGTATTCCGCAACTTTATTATGGTTCAGAAATTGGGATGCGCGGCGATAAGGCAAAAGGTGATGGCGATATACGCAGAGACTTTCCCGGAGGTTGGGAAGGTGACGCGCTAAATGCCTTTAAAGCTTCGGTAAGAACGGAGCAACAAAATCAATTTTACGACTTCACTCAAAAGTTACTCAACTGGAGAAAATCAGCAAAGGCGATCCACTCCGGAATCCTAACGCAGTACATTCCAGAAAATAATGTTTACGTTTTCTTCAGAAGCCTAAACGATGCTCAAGTTATGGTGGTGCTCAATAATAATGATGAAGTGCAAACGCTTGATCTTTCTCGTTTTTCAGAAAGTATAAAATCAAGTACTGCAGGTGTAGAAGTGCTGAGCGGGAAACAAATTGCATTAAAACAAACGCTTACAGTACCTGCTAAAACCCCAATGATAATAGAATTAAATTAGAATAATAACAATGAAAAAATTCACCCTACTTTATATTTTAGCATTAACCGCGTGTTTACCGGCGGTTTTTGCACAATCTTCAAGTCTTGCAGAATCTGGCGTGGCGGTTTTTTACCCTGCAGATTTTGACTCGATTAACACCTTGCCTTCCTTGGCGATAATTAAAGATTTGCCAAAGCGCGATTCGCTACCGGGAGATTGGGCAATCAAACCTGAGTTTGTTACTCAAGACGGAAAAACTTCGGTACATTTTGATTTAAATGCCAACATAGATCTTTATGGAACCGGTGAAGTCATCGGCGATCTGCGTCGTAACGGTGCCGATGTTACTTTATGGAATACCGACAACTACGAGTACGGAAAATTTGATGGAAAGCAGCTTTATCAAGCGCATCCTTGGGTTTTAGGAGTACGTCCAGACGGAAGCGCTTTTGGTATTCTTGCAGACAATTCCTGGAGACAAGAAATTCGCTTAGATGTGGGAGTCGATATTATAAGTGAAGGTCCTGCCTTTCGTGTTATTGTGATCGAGAAGAATAGTCCGCAAGAGGTTATGAAAAGTCTGGCCGATCTTACCGGTAAGATGGAAATGCCTCCGCTATGGGCATTGGGCTATCAGCAATCTCGGTATTCCTATTTTCCGGACACGAATGTAAAAGAGCTGGCAGACGGTTTTAGAAGCCGAAATATTCCTGCAGATGTGATCTGGATGGATATTGATTATATGGACGGCTTTAGAGTGTTTACCTTCGATCCTGAAGGATTTCCTGATCCTAAAAGTTTGAATGATTATTTGCACGCTCAAGATTTTAAATCGGTTTATATGATAGACCCGGGTGTGAAGCAAGATTCGCTGTATAGCGTCTATCAAGAAGGAAGCGCCGGCAATCACTGGGTTTTAGATTCGTTAGGTAAAGAGTATAACGGTGAAGTTTGGCCCGGGCAGGTTGCGTTTCCAGATTATACAAGACCTGAAACGCAAAAATGGTGGGCTTCTTTGTACACCGATTTTATGAATCTGGGCATTGACGGTGTTTGGAATGATATGAACGAACCGGCGGTTTTTGATGGTCCGGGAGGTTCTATGCCAGACCATAACATACACCGTGGAGGTGGCGATTTGCCAAAGGATATTCATTTAAGATATCATAACGTTTACGGGTTGTTGATGGTGCGCTCCAGCCGTGAGGGAATTATAGATGTTAATCCAGACAAGAGACCTTTTGTACTCTCTAGAGCCAATTATATTGGTGGACAGCGATATGCTGCCACATGGACGGGCGACAACTCGGCTACTTGGGATAATTTAAAAATGTCGATCCCAATGTCGATCAATCTTAGTCTTTCTGGGCAGCCTTTTAACGGGCCGGATATCGGCGGATTTACCAAGAGCCCGTCTGCAGATCTATTCGGAAACTGGATCGCTTTAGGAGCGTATTATCCGTTCAGTAGAAATCACACCTCTAATGAAACTGAGCCTCAGGAACCTTGGGCTTTTGGCGAAGAGATCGAGAATGTAGCGCGCACAGCGATCAACCGTCGCTACCGTTTACTGCCGTATCTATACACCTTGTTTCACGAAGCGGCAACCACAGGAATGCCAATTATGCGCCCTACGTTTTTTGCAGATATTGAGGATGAAAACTTACGCGAAGAGCAGCAAAGTTTCTTATTAGGTGAAAATCTATTGATTATTCCGCGTTGGGCTGAAGATGTACAAATGCCTGAAGGAGACTGGCAACAAATCCCATTTGAAGAGACGGATGATACGTATCAGGCGATCGTAAAATTAAGAGATGGAGCGATCGTGCCTATGGGACCTGTAATTCAAAGCACAGAAGATTATAGCACCGCTAAGATGACATTATTGATAAATACAGATGAAAATGGTCACGCTACCGGAAGTTTATATGACGATGCGGGCGAAGGTTTTGAATACCAAAACGGAGAATTTGCAGAGCTAAAATTCACAGCAAAGCAAAAAGGAAACAAAAAAGTAAACGTAAAAATCGAGCAGGTTGCGGGAGCGCAAAAGGCTGCACGTGAATTTAGAATAGCATTAGTAAAAGACAATCAGATCATCTATTCTGATTGGTCATCAGATGATGAATTGACCCTGAAGTTTTAAGTAGTTTAGTTGAATTTTGGTTTGAAAAAGGCTTCCGTATTGGAAGCCTTTTTTAGTACTGTTAATGTAATGCTTAAGCTGAGTAAAAAATACGCGACTTTGATATTTTTTTATCCTTTGAGTCTTTCTTATTAGCCAATCGGGGTAATTTTATATGCACAGCGTTTTGCACCGGTTAAAATATGACTGGTACGTTCAATAGCTACTTGATCTCCTAATACGTTTTTAAAGGTGCGCAATTCCGACTTACAGAAACCTTGACAGGATTTAGCAGCATCACAAATAGGGCAGTGGTTTTCTACTAAAAGATACCCATCTTCTTCCTTAGAAATATGTGCCATATAGCCTTCTTCGGTACGTATAGAAGCAAGCTCATTCAGTTTTTCTTCTAGTGATGCATCGCGATTTATAGCAGCATTGTATTTAAGGATATTGTCGTCACCGGTAGCAAAAATGATGGCATCGAGAGCTTTTTCGCCCAGTGTTTCTTTTATCTTTTCGATCAATTTAATGGTGATGCCGGCGTGCGCATTAGGAAACTGAGCGTGACCTTTTTCAGTAAGTGACCAAATTTGCTGAGGTCGACCTCGCCCTTGAGATTTACTCTCAGATTTGACTAAACCTTCTCCCGACAATTTTTGAAGCTGAAAACGAGCGCCTTCAGTAGTAATTGCTAAGGCCGAAGCCAACTGTTTAAGCGTTTGTGTGCCTTCTTTTTTAAGGATTTCAAGCGTTGTATTATAATCCTGACTTAAATTATTCATAATAAACCAAGTGTTTATTTTTTTTATTAATCAAACTTACTACCTTTGTAAGGTAAATAAAAGATTAATATTAAAATATAACGTTATGAGTTATCAATTGCCAGAATTACCATATGCTTATGATGCTTTAGAGCCTCATTTTGATGCAAAAACTATGGAAATTCACCATACAAAACACCACCAAGGGTATACTACAAAATTAAATGCTGCTTTAGAAAGTGCAGGAATTACTGAAGATCTAGAAAGCTTATTTTCTAAAATCTCGACATTATCGCCTGCGATCAGAAATAACGGTGGCGGATTTTACAACCACAAATTATTCTGGTCGGTTTTAACGCCAGACGCTAAAGAGGCTCCGGAAGGCGCATTGGCTGAAGCGATTACTAATACTTTTGGTTCGCTTGACGCGTTGAAAGACGAATTCAACCAAGCGGCTGCAACACAGTTCGGTTCAGGTTGGGCTTGGCTTGTGGTTGACGCTGAAGGAAACTTAAAAGTGACTTCAACGCCTAATCAGGACAACCCATTAATGGATGTTGCTGAGGTAAAAGGAACTCCTATTTTAGGACTTGACGTTTGGGAGCATGCTTATTATTTGATCTATCAAAACAAGCGCCCAGATTATATCAGTGCATTTTGGAATGTTGTGAACTGGGACGAAGTTTCAGCACGCTACAGCGCCGCAACCAAATAAAAAATTAAGGCGAAATCAACCTTTTGTAAATAAAAACCACCGAAAGCATTGCGCTTTCGGTGGTTTTATAGTTTATAAACTATAATTTAAATGAATGCCCAAACGGTATTTGGCTTCTACCTTTCCTGCATTGAGCTCTTGATTCACCGGAAGCATTACATTAACTCCGGTTCCTTATTTTCCGAAAGAGATTTCTGAACCCAATCTTGCAAACAAGACATTGCCTTGCGTGTCTGCCACCGGCAAACCATAATTTTTATTTTCAGCATAAACTTCTCCTGCTAAACCTGCATACGGAATGATCTTGTCAATCTTTATCGTGTTATACACTTTTGAAAGATTAACGCCATAGGTAAATTGATCACCAAAATGATACTGCGCATTATTTTCGGTTTTGATGGTGTAATTGGCCAAGACACCTAATCCCCAATTCTCATAGCCTATAGAATAATTTGCGGCCAAAACATAATCCCAACTTCCTGTTCCTACTTGAAAACTTGGGTTCACACTGCCTTCATTATTGGCGCGATCGTAAGCACCTGTAGGTATTTTTACACCACCACCAATCTCAAGCATATGTTTGAACTTGGTTTGTTGATTGGCATAAAGTCCATCCATTTTTGGAGTGATTAAGGAGTAGAATGCGAGAATGCTCAGGTCTCCCAAACCGTCGATATTTTGGGAAGAACCATCAATAAAATTACGGTTATGAAAATGATAGGGTAAAATTGCAGTGATGCTCAATTTTTCGGTCACCGGAATTTTCCCCCAAAGTTGTAAGGTGTTGAAATTTTCTTCAACTTAACGGAGTCGCACCGGGGCCTATCTGGACTCCGCTGATTCCGGCTACCTTTGATGATGTGAGTGATTTTGGACAGGATGTGCCTTTAGGAAGAGCCGGGCAGCCCAGTGAAGTGGCTCCTGCCTACGTATTTCTGGCTTCAGCAGATAGCAGTTATATTACCGGGCAGGTGATTCACGTAAATGGGGGTGAAGTGGTAGGTGCCTAGACTTAGGGATACGAAACAGGTATAAAAAAAAGGCTGTCAATGACAGCCTTTTTTCGTTACGGAATGTTCCTCTTCCCTAAACAGCAATCGCATCGGTATGTTTCATACGATCCCAGTTTCTGTGCTGAGCAATACCTTCTATGAATTTATTCGATTCAGCATTTATAAATACCGCTTTATCCTTTTTGTAATTGGGAAGGCCTGCGTTTTTAAGTACTTCTTCGCCCGCTCCCAGTGCCGCTATGGCTTTACAGTGTTTAAAGGCTTCTCTTATAAATTTGGTAAACTTACCGGTCTTAAGCAGGGTTTTAACCGATGCATCTCCACCCGGGATCAGCAGGGCATCAAACAAAACACTTTCGGTTGTCATGACCGAGGCAGTAACCATATGTTTCATATCCTGATCACATTTAATGCTGCCGCCGTGAGGTGCCACAATTTTAACTACGGCTCCTGCTTTTTCAAGAGCATCCTTGTAGGGCTTAAAGGATTTCATATCAAAACCATCTGCTGCGAGCACTGCAATCTGCCGCGTGGCAATACTCTCGAATTTGGTTTTGGCCTGACTCAGTGCCGGGTCTTTCTTAAGGTATTCTTTTTTAGGCCGGGGTTGGAAATCCTCAATATTGGCATCAGCACCTATGGCCTGATTGACAGGCTGCTCGATGGATTTCGGAATTTTAAGGCCTAAACCACCTGCGACCTGCTCCGCTAATTGCTGATCGATCTGGCTGATAACCCAAAGCATGCGCTCCTGAATTTCCTGATGGTTGCATTTACCCAACTCAAAGGTGTAGGCATCTGCCACATGTTGCTGCTCCCATTTGGCCAAGCTGCGGTAAAACAAGGCCGGTTGTGAGTAGTGATCACTAAAACTTGTACTGCGGGAGCGTATTTTATGAGCGTCTATGCGTTCCTGATGGTGGGTAAAACCGCCTTCGGCCATCTTAGCCAGATGCGGACATCCCATGCTCAGCGAATTTGGAAAATAGGCTGTTTGCCCTTTTGGGATTTCGGTCTGCATGTGCCCATCACGCTGGTTGTTGTGACTGGGTACCACGGGTCTGTTGATGGGGATCTGGTGAAAATTAGGACTGCCCAGGCGCGATAACTGCGTATCACGATAAGAGAATAAACGCCCCTGCAGCAGCGGATCGTTTGTAAAATCGATGCCCGGTACGATATGTCCGGGTAAGAAAGCTACCTGTTCGGTTTCTGCAAAGAAATTTTCCGGATTCTTGTTGAGGGTCATCTTCCCGATGATTTCTACAGGAACCAGTTCTTCCGGGATGAGTTTAGTAGGATCAAGGAGGTCAAAATCGTATTTATGCTCGTCTTCTTCCGGGACCACCTGAATACCAAATTCCCATTCCGGAAATTGACCGTCATCGATGGCATCCCATAAATCCCGACGGTGAAAGTCGGAGTCGGCCCCATTGATTTTTACGGCTTCATCCCAGGTAACGGAGTGTACTCCCAATACCGGTTTCCAATGAAATTTTACGAAATGGGATTTACCTTCCTTATTGATGAATCGAAAGGTATGAATGCCAAAACCTTCCATCATCCGGTAACTGCGGGGAATCCCCCGGTCGCTCATCACCCAGATGTGGTTGTGCAAGGTTTCAGTAGCACGAGAAACAAAATCGTAAAAGGTGTCGTGTGCCGAAGCTGCCTGGGGAATTTCTTTATTAGGCTCGGGCTTAACGGAATGAATGAGGTCTGGAAACTTCATGGCGTCCTGAATGAAAAAGACCGGCATGTTATTACCTACCAGATCCCAGGTTCCTTCTTCGGTATAAAACTTTACCGCGAAGCCCCTTACGTCCCGCGCAAGGTCTGGCGAACCTTTAGATCCGGCAACGGTTGAAAAGCGTACAAAAACAGGAGTTTTACGCTGGGTATCGGTAAAGAGGCCGGCTTTGGTATACTTTTCCATGTTTTTATACAAATTATAATAGGACCCTTTTTGCTTAATGAGTTCGTGGTGATTTCCTATCTCAATGATTTTCCCCTGATCAAGCACGACGATTTGGTCTGCATGACGAACGGTGCTTAATCGATGTGCAACGACAACTACCGTTCGATCTTCAAAAAAGGAATTGAGCTTTTCGATTATTGTTTTTTCATTATTAGCATCTAATGCAGAAGTAGCCTCATCAAAAAATAAATATTTTGGATCCTTGTAAACAGCCCGCGCGATTAAGAGGCGTTGTTTCTGACCTGTACTTAAACCCACGCCTTCTATTCCGATCTTCGTGTTGTAAGATAAAGGTAAAGACTCTATAAAGTCTTTAATGTTGGCGATATCGACAGCTTTTCCTAGTTTATTTTTATCAATATAGTCTTCACCAATAGCTATATTGTGAGCTATGGTATCGTTAAAAATATAGCCTTCCTGCATTACTACTCCACAAGCAGATCTCCAGGTTTTTTGAGAAACATTTTCCAATTTATGGGTTCCAAGAAGCACATCTCCTTCAATGGGGGAGTAGTATTTCATCAGTAGTTTGATGAGCGTAGATTTACCACTACCGCTCACCCCAACGATAGCGGTTACTTTCTTTGCAGGAATCAAAAGATCTAAATCTTCAAGAACCAATTTATCAGAACCCGTATATTTGAAAGAGACACGCTGTAATTTTAAGTCGGACTTGTAGTTGATATCACTAATCTTTTGAGCAGTATCCTCTTCGTTTTCTTTATTATGGATTTCACCTAGTCGGTCGAGCGATATCTTAGCATCGTGATACTCGCGAACAAAATTAATAAGCTGAGAGATTGGAGAATTTAATTGTCCTACTATGTATGAGATGGCCAGCATCATACCCAAAGTGATATCGCCCTTAATCACCAGAGTTGCAGATAATACTGTTATAAGAATGTTTTTGAGCTCGTTAATAAAATTTGACCCCACCTGTTGGTACTGTTCCAATGCCAGACCTTCCACCGAAATTTTAAACAATCGGGCCTGTAAAAACTCCCACCCCCAGCGTTTTTGTTTTTCAGCGTTATGCAGTTTGATTTCCTGCATCCCATTGATGAGCTCAATGGTTTTACTTTGCTCCTGACTAACCTGAGAGAACCGTTTATAATCCAGGTCAGCACGTTTTTTAAGGAAGAGTTTTATCCATAGGAAGTAGAGAATACTACCACCAAGAAATACGACAAAGATCCAAAGATTATAATAGGCTAAAACAATACCGAATATGATCAGGTTTACAAAAGAGAATAGTACATTTAAGGAGGAAGAAGTGAGTATGCGCTCTATCCGTCTATGGTCATTAATGCGTTGCAATATATCCCCGGTCATTTTGGTGTCGAAGAATGCAATGGGTAGGTTCATTAATTTGATGAAAAAATCAGAAATAAACGATATATTAAGTCGTGTACTCAAATGTAAAAGAATCCATCCCCGTATTACTTCGATGGCTGTTCTACCTAAGAAAAGGAATATCTGAGCAATAAGTATTAGGTAGATGAATTGTATGTCCTGATTTCGTATCCCTACATCAACAATACTTTGCGTTAGAAATGGGAAAATTATTTGAAGTAAACTTCCAGCAATTAAGCCGATAATGAGCTGAACAAGGAATCTCTTGTATTGAAAAAGATATTTTGAAATAAACTCAAATCCAAACTTATGATCCTCTTCAAAGCCTGAGTCATAGAGTTTTGGAGTTGGTTCTAAAAGTAGAGCGATTCCTTCTTCGGTATGGTCATTTGCATTATTCCCTATCCAAGACTTTATAAAATCTGATTTTGAATATTTTAAGAGTCCGTGAGCGGGATCAGATATATAAAAAGTATCATTCTTTATTTTGTAAAGAACGACATAATGATTTTTATTCCAATGTAAAATGCAGGGTAATGGAGCTTCTTTAAGCTTTTCCAAATTGATACAGACACCAATAGACCGAAAACCAATTTGCTCAGCAGCTTCACTGAGCGATAGAAGATTACTACCAGACCGTGTGGTCTCACTAATACTTCTTAACGACTGGATTGAAAAACTTTTCCCATAATGCTTGGCAATAATTTTAAGGCAGGTAGGGCCACAGTCTTTGGAATCAGGTTGCCGGTATGTTGGAAAACGTTTCAAACCTTAATTATTACTATTAAATATAGGGTTTAAAACCCTGATTATCAGTAAGAATTAATTTCTAATCTAATAAGTTTTTTTTAGTTTTGGAATTTGTGACACAGATCGAATGCAATTTCAATTCCAGATTTAAATACTATTTTAAGCTTTAAATGAATTATTATATTGTTTCAATCTCTTTGGGACCATTTGATCTACTTTAATCTTAGAGTTTAGTGAACCTGATTAATAGCAGGAATTACCTTTTTAATTTTTTAGTACAGTAAGATTAAATTTATTTTGAAATTTCACTTTATGTTTTTAATGCAATCTCACACAGAAATCTTGACTTCATATAAGGCATTAATCTTTTTTAAATTAAGCAGCAATAAATCTAGATCATCTATTATTCTAGCCATAAACTAATTATTGATAGGCCATATTCCTCTTTTAATTCTTTTTCGTTCAATCCAGGTCCTACCGAAAATTGAATGCTTTCAATTCTGTTGATATCAAAGTTTTCAGGATTATTATGTTCAAAATAGTAAGGCAAAAAGCTGGGATAAGGCCTGGGCAAGGTCACCGTTTTTACTGGTTTAAGACTAGATAGTTCAAGTGCGTAGGTCTCGGTTTTAGGGGTAAGGGTCACTATGCCACCGTACGCTGAGCCATCATCAAGTACTAATGCAATCTGTAAAGGTGTGTTCCTGTCTCTTAAAGCCCTACCCTTGAAAACGATAGATTTTTTCGCATCTAAATCTGATTTTCTACCTTCTATGTCGTCCAAAATATAGTGTTTGAAGGTGTAGTCGTATATGGGCTCGGCGTTTAGATTTTCGTTATCAGGAACAAAAAGGGGACCTATATCCATCAGGTATTCTGCTTCATTGGCATGTTCTGTAGGCTTTAGACTAAAACCTCTACGCCATTGGCGTACCAGTAAGTCTACATCTTCATCCGCGTTAAAAAGATAAATAGGGTTTTCTTTAGGGACCACTCTGATTTCGTAACTGTCACGATCATAAAAATCCCATTCAAACGGCCTTCCTTCGCGGTTGGCAGGATAGGTCCTATAGGTTTCATCGGCTAGCTGGGCGATGAGGTTGTAGTTAAGGTAACCTGCATTCATTTTGTTGGCGGGAATGGTGGCTACATAATCAAAAGTGCCCTGAATTCTTTCCATCTCGACCACCTCCCGATCAAAGCCGTTTGCGGCCACAAGTTGGAGGCTTAGAGGGGCTTTTGGAGCGATGAACTGCGCGCTTATGACTAGTGGCTCCTCCGCAGAAGCCTCTTCCACGGGCTTATGCTTGAGCCAAGGCTTTTCCACATTTCCCTCGGGGGCGTAATAATCGCTCAGCTTTCCATTTTCAAAAGTATCATCAGCGGAATGATCTCCATAATTACCTGTGTTACTGAGCAGATAGGTTCCTGGCACGATGCTAAAGCTGTTTTTATTGATTTTGGGCACAAATTTGTTGCCGTTATTGATGGCTTTCAGAGATAGGTTTTTTATCCCTTCCCACGTTAATTGCATGGTGTGTTCATTCCATTGTACTACACCTACGGTTTTTTTTGGACTATTTGTCCCAAAGGGATTAGATACCCATACTGCATCTGGTTGCATTTCAAGCCTCCACGTATTCTCATCTAACTTATCCAGAAAATAAGCGCCTGTTCCGCTATATTTCACTAGTGGGGAATTACCAACCCCGGCAATTTTAATAAGTTTTTTAAGGTTTTTTGGAGTTTTGTTAGTGCTATTGGTATAAATGAAAGTGTTTTCGCTATTATAAACGGCCAGGTCCTCTTCATAGCTAATGGTCACATTATCGAAAGTATTGTTTTCGGGGTATGTGCCATAATCGGTGTACATGGGTGATTCATGAAATACCTTGCCTGCAATCATTAGGGCGAGTGCCTTTGAAGGAGTAAAGTTAAGGTTCATATAATGTGTGTTGTACTCGGTATTGTAGGGAGCGAGGTAGGTAGGATCGTAGGCAAAATGGGTTCCTATCTGTATACCGGCTTCCCTAAAACTTCTTGCTATGGCTGGGTAGATGTAAGAGCGTCCCACATTTGCTGCATCAAATTCGTAGACTAATTTTGCTCCCTCATTCGCCTTAAATTCATCATCGAAGGGAATGTTATAGTCATTTACATTAGGCAGCAGGTTGCCCGGTATTTCCTTGCCATAACCTAATCCTGTAGGATACCACTGAAAGGTACCTCCCTGAATGCCACCGTCAAAGTAGGCTTGAGCAAAATGAACGCCGTGACTGGTGTTATAAAAGATGGGTTTTTCGGTGCCGGTTGTTCGCATAGCATCTACCATTTTCTTTACATATGCCGTGACTTTGTCAGCTTCACCACTATGGTGAGGTTCATTACTAATTTCAAAGGCTATAATATTAGGTTCATTTTTATAGGCAACTCCGGTGTAAGGGTTTATGTGGTTTAAAAACTGTTCTAAATAGTTTTCTGCAGCCTTTATGGCTCCAACATTATCGAGGCTATTGCCCTTTCCGTATTTGGAAGAAAATCCAGGAGAATCGGTATCTGGTTCAGGCCAGCCGTTGCCCCAAAAAGCGATGGGTGTGATCACATAATTGATGTTATTTTCTTTTAGTTTTTTTAATAAATAGTCAAAAGCATCAAGGTGTTCATTTTCGATAAGGTTACCCAGTGTGTCACTAATTTCAGTATCCCAAACATGAAGGCGGTATAAATCAAATCCTAATCTTGAAAAGTGGTACACATCATTATCAATGGCTCTTTTTGGGTCAATTCCCATTCGCTCAGCCGAGCGGTAGGCATGGGCAAAGGGAACTGAGTAGTTTACCCCAAATCCTTTTACTTCCTCCTTGGTTTTGCCCCATCTCATTACACCTTCATTGTCAACATATACATTTCCCCTATTTTGAGCTACACTATTGAGGTGTAAAAGCATCAAAAAGATTAGTGCAATAAAATAATTAATGTTTTGATTGTTTTTTTGATTTTTAGATGAGTTCATTCGGTTGAATTTGTATTAAAATCTTTATTAGAACAATAGTACTGAGTAGTGGTTTTTATAGTAAGGTTAATAAACGTATTTGTTACGCTTATTATTTTACTATATTTATCCCAACAATTTTAAGAATTTGCTAATGAAAATAAGGGGTACATATTCATCAATTGCAGTACACATAATCTGTTTATCTGTCGCCCTGTCTTGCTTTTCACAATCCCGTCCTATTTTTGAAAATATCGACCAGAGCAGTGGTCTTTCAAACACCCGGGTGACAAGTATCGTTCATGAAAACGGTGGGTTTGTGTGGATGGGAACCAAAAATGGCCTCAATCGCTATGATGGTAAGGATATTAAAATATATAATAAGCAGAATAGCGCCCTTAGTGCCAATGACATTGCAGATCTATATCTGGATCAGGATGGAAACCTATGGATTGCAACGCTGGGTGGTGGCCTCAACCGCTATGATGCGCTTCAAAATTCTTTTGAGGTCTTTCGGCATAATCCTAACGTTGAAAACAGTATTCCTTCCAATCAGGTCAATGCCATACTGGAAGATAAAAAGGGCAATCTTTGGCTGGCTACTGAAAACGGTTTGGCTCTTTTCGATAAAGAAAATAAAGCTTTTCAACGCTTTAATTTAGGACCAGGGAAAAAAGGTCCGGGTAGCCTTAGCAGTTTGTTTTTGGCTAACGATAATATCTTGTGGATAGGAAGTTTTGGCAACGGCTTGTTTCGTATGGACATCGCTACAGGTAAGGTAGAACGGTTTGTTTCAAAGCAGCCCTACTTTTCAAATTTCATACACGACCTGTTGCAACTTCCCGATGGTAATCTGCTTATAGGCACCAGCGGGGGAGGCCTTTTGCACTTTGATCCCCAAACAGGGCTGTATTCCAACTTCTTGGCCTATCTGGGCTATGATCAGGAAATAGCAATTGTCCGCAAGCTGATTTTAGATGCTACGGGAAGCCTCTGGGTAGGTACAGATGGCAATGGTGTGCTCCGTGTGATGCACTTGGATCAACCCAATCAACACGTCTTTCAATATACCTACAATGCCAATCAGGAATCTTCTCTTGCCGGTAATGCCATCTATGAAATCTATCAGGATCATGATCATATTGTATGGGTAGGCACGGCGTGGAATGGAGTAAGTGTTCTGATACCAGACCGTGACTTCACCTACCTATATGGTGATATTTTGGGCAATAATCCATCTCCAGTGCTTTCCGTTTTCAAGGACGGTGAAACACTTTTTCTGGGACTTGACGGGCAGGGCCTCACTGTTTATGATCAGAATATCGATGAGGTTACTTATTATAAAAAAGAGACGGGGACCTCTCTGGGGGGTAATTATATTCAATACCTGATGAAGGCCCAGAACGGGATTTATTGGATGGGTACTTTTGCCAATGGTCTTTTAAAGTTTGACCCCAGGACCGGAAATAGCAAACAATATAAGCACCGGCCGGGTGATTCGCTTTCGCTGAGTTATAACGATGTGCGTTATATCATTGAGGATGAATCTGGTAATCTTTGGATTGCTACCTGGGGCGGTGGGCTCAATTATTTTGACCCACAGAAGGAAACATTCTTGAGTTATAGAGCAGATCCTTCTGCTCTTGGTGATACTTTGTTTAAAGGAATAAGCAGCGATAATGTCATCGCCATGGTGAAAGATGGCCCTGTATTATGGCTAACTACATTTGGCGGGGGGTTAAACCGTTTTGATATCCAAAAAGGAACTTTTGAACATTTTGTTTACGGGGAAATACCAAAATCAATTGCGAGTAACAACCTCTACACCATTTTTAAGGATTCAAGAAATAATTTGTGGATAGGTACTTCCGGGGAGGGTGTGAACCGCATGAATCTTGAAACGCAAATAATAGAACGCTTTGAAGATAAAAATTACTTAAGGTATGCTACTGTTACCGGTATAGTGGAAGATGAGGAAGGGGCCATCTGGATCAGTACCAAGCAAGGCCTTTTTAAATACGAGTATGATTCTAATGTTTTCTTTTCATTTCCAGATCAATATGGAGAATTTCATATCAATGCAGTATTTAAGAGTGATAGCGGGCGGCTATATTTTGGTGGTATAAATGGCCTGCTCACATTTGAACCTTCTCAAATGAAGTTAGATACAACCCAGCCGCGCGTGACATTTACAAATTTTAAATTGTTCAATAAGGAAATTTCGGTTAGTGATCGGGATATTTTAGATAAAAGCATCAACCATGTTCGAGAGGTAAGGCTGGAGCACGATATGGATGTCATCACATTTGAATTTGCTGCATTGAACTTTCCTTTTAGCGATAATACCGAGTACGCGATAAAGATGGAGGGATTTGATGAGCAATGGCGAGAAATAGGCAAGGATCGCACGGCTACTTATACCAATTTATCCCCTGGATCTTATGAATTTAGGGTTAAGGCCAGGGAAGAAGGTAGTTCCTGGGGTGAGGCATTTACTTCGGTAAAGGTGACCATATTAAAACCGTTCTGGTTGACCTGGTGGGCCTTTGTGATTTATAGCCTGCTGGTCTTGGGGCTCTTTTACATTTTTAGAAAATACATCGTTGCCTGGGAGCAGATGAAATCAAACCTGAGGCTGGAGCGACTTACTCACGAGAAGGATACGGAACTTTACAACCTTAAGCAGCGGTTTTTTACTAATATATCACACGAGATTCGCACCCCGGTTACCTTAATCCTAAGTGCTATAAATAGATTGGGGGAGCGCAAGGAACTTATGGATGAAGCGATCAGCCCCGCTGTTGCTTCTGCAAAAAAACACGGAAATCACTTGTTGCATCTGGTCAATGAACTTCTTGATTTTAGAAACTTGGAAGATCAGTCCAAAAAGTTGAAATTAGCTCATACCGATTTCATAGATTTTGGCAAAGAAATCTGTCTTTCCTTTACCGAAAGTGCCTTGAAAAATGATATAACATTTCATTTTGAAGCAAAACCCAGCCAGCTTATGCTCTGGTTTGACAAGAACCAGATGGAAAAGGTATTTTACAATCTCTTAAGTAATGCTTTTAAGTTCACACCCGGTGGTGGCCATATTAAGCTAAGTGTGGAAGACGCTCATAATGAGGTGTTTCTCAAGGTACAGGATAGCGGTATAGGTATTTCCAAAGGGCAAATAGGTAAAATATTCAACAGGTTTTACCAGTCGCCCAATTCTGCAGAAATACAAGAAAACGGTTTTGGTTTGGGACTTTCCATCACACAGGAAATCGTTGAGCTGCACGGAGGCAAGATCACCGTAGAAAGCATCAAGGGCGGTGGTACCACTTTTATCGTAAGCCTTCTTAAGGGTAGAGATCATTTTGACACAAATGCCATCGAAGACGATCTTGCTGACTCTGAAAATGTGGAACATTACCTATATGAAGGTATGCAACTTGAAGATACCGTTAGCGTACAGCCAGAGTGGGACGAGCTCAGGGACCTTACCCTCCTCGTGGTAGAAGATAACCTTGAGATACGCGCTTACCTTAAAGCTTTACTTAGCGCACAGTGCGACTTGCTTGAGGCAGAAAATGGGGAAGAGGCCTTTGAGTTAGCCATTAGCAAACAACCAGATCTCATCATCAGCGATATTATGATGCCGGTGATGGATGGGATTACGCTTACCCGGAAGCTAAAAGAAAATGTTGACACCAGCCACATCCCTGTTATCCTGCTCACTGCACGGGCCTCGTTCATTCATAAAATGCAAGGCTACGGCACGGGTGCCGATGATTATGTGACCAAGCCCTTTAACGAGGCATTATTGCGTGCCAGAATAAAAAGTCTTATTCTTAACCGTCAGCGGCTTCAGGAACACTTTGGCGGGGAAGCCCTGCTCACTCTTAATGAACTTCCCGTAAACACAGTGGACCAAAAATTTTTGGAAGAACTCATCAAGATAATTCAGGGAAATATTGACAGCGAAAACCTTAGTGCAGATTACCTTAGCCGGGAAATGGGAATGAGTCATAGCGTAATCTATAAAAAGGTAAAAGCACTCACGGGAATGACTCTGGTAGAATTTGTTAGGGATTATAAACTTAAAATAGCAAAAGTACTGATATTTGAACAAGGCTTTTCAGTAAGTGAAGCCTGCTACAAGGTGGGCTATTCTGATCGCAAATACTTTAGTAAGCTTTTCAAGAAAAAATTTGGGAAAAACCCTTCTGAATTTAGTAGAAAATAATAGTTTATAAACAACCTTTTTAAGGTTAATAACCGTTTACTTGACTCTTTCTCCCTTCAATTAATTACTCTTGATAAATTTTTCTTGAAAAAACGAAATCTTCACCCTATTAAAATCAATTTTCACCCCCTTTAGGTTTACGCAAACGTTTTAATTGCACTTAGTTTTGTGAATATAATAGATACAACGATATCGATTTAGCTATTTAATAATGTTCGCAGCAGATGATTGCCAATTTAATAATTAAAATAAATGTCAAAACCTATGCTAAATAAGTTTTTTAAACCCAATTTTTATTGGACACTCCTTTTATTTATATCACCTTTGGGAATATTTGGACAGAGCGTTACCGTCTCAGGTACAATTACTGATGCTGGTTCTGGAACATTGCTTCCGGGGGTTAATATAGTAGTGAAAAATACCTCAAATGGAGTTACTTCAGATTTTGATGGTAAGTATCAAATAGATGTAGAGCAGGGTGATATTTTAGTGTTTTCTTACGTAGGTTTTACTACTCAGGAAGTTCCGGTGACTGGAACAACTTTAGATGTCGCTCTTAAAACCGATGCTGCAGAGTTAGATCAGGTAGTGGTCATTGGCTATGGTACCACTACGATCAAAGATGCTACTGGTTCATTAACCTCAGTAACTTCTGAAGACTTTAACAAAGGAAACATCGTCACCCCAGAAAACCTCCTGAGCGGAAGGGTAGCCGGACTAACCATTAATACAGGTGGTGAACCAGGAGCTGGTTCTACCATAAGAATTAGGGGCGGTGCTTCATTGGGTGCATCAAATGACCCGCTTATTGTTATTAATGGTTTGCCCGTAGATGACAATGCAGTAGGTGGTTCACGTTCTGTATTGAGTACAATAAACCCAAACGATATTGAGTCGTTCACCGTATTGAAAGATGCATCGGCAACTGCCATCTATGGTTCAAGGGCATCAAACGGTGTAATTATCATAACAACAAAAAAAGGCTCGCGCAATCTTAGGGTGAACCTTGACACTCAAATGGGTACTAATACGCTACCCAATAAAATTAATGTTTTTTCTGGAAATGAACTTCGCGAAATCGTTGCTTCTGAAAGACCGGGACTCTTGAATAGATTGGGTAATGCAAATACAGATTGGCAGGACGAAATTTATAGAAATGGAATGACTTCCAGCCAAAACCTATCCGTTTCAGGAGCGATTGCAGATGTTCCCGTGCGGGTTAGTATAGGTCGTACCTACCAAGAAGGGCTTAGGTTGACGTCAAAATTTGAACGAAACAACTTTAGTGCAAACCTTAACCCTAGCTTTTTTGAAGATCACCTCAAAATCAATGTCAACGCAAATGCCTCTTTTGAAAAGAACAGGTTTGCCGGGGGAGAAGAGGGCAACGCGATTACATTTGATCCCACACAGCCGGTTTATGATCCTAATTCTCCGTTTGGTGGCTTTTTTCAATATACCAACATTGTGGATGATGGCGTGCTAAATGCTGATGATCTACTTTCAAATTCACCGTTCAACCCTGTTGCAAATTTGCTTCAAAATGAAAGCATTAGCAACGTACGGCGCATCTATGGAAATGCCAAATTTGATTACAAACTGCATTTTTTTCCAGACATCACGGCAACAGTTAATCTTGGTTTTGATGAGCAGACCGCAGACGGTTATGTTAAAGTCTCACCGTTCAATCCCTTAAGTCAGGCTGATGGTCGAATCATAGGGTCGTTTTCGCAATATGATAATTATCAAAAAAATACCCTTTTTGACGGTTATCTTGCCTACAACAAGGATTTAGGTGATTTTGGAATAGAAGCTACCGCGGGTTATTCTTACCAGAAATTTACCAGTGAGCAGTACAATACAGGTGAACTCCTGGATGATGGTCCCGATACCGAACCTACCCTAAATGTAGATACAGACCTTGTACTTATAGGATTTTTTGGCCGTTCAAATTTTAGCTTTAAAGATAGATACATACTCACACTTAGTTACCGTCGCGATGGTACTTCCCGTTTTAGCCCAGATAACCGCTGGGGGAATTTCCCTGCGGCTGCATTTGCATGGCAGATCAATGAAGATTTCTTTCCAGAATCCCAGGCATTTTCTACCCTTAAACTGCGTTTGGGTTATGGAATCACAGGACAGCAAAACATAGGTCGCGGCAACAGAGACCTGTTTTTAGCCCGTTACGTGCGTGGACTGCCTGCCTCACAATACGAATTTGGTGGTGAGGTACTTACCGTAGGTATCCCTCAATTTAGAAATGAAAACATAAAATGGGAAGAGACCACTACCTACAATGTGGGCTTTGATTATGGTTTTATGAATGATCGGTTTACAGGCTCAATAGAAGGGTTTTATAAAGAGTCAAGTGATCTGCTTGCCAATGCCGCCATTTCTGACGGCTCAAACTTTAGTAATGCCGGGTTTCAAAACGTAGGTAATTTTACTACACAAGGACTTGAGTTTGCTATAAATGCTGACATTATACAACCCCTAAACCCAAACGATTTTAGATGGAGTCTTAATTATAATGCCACCTATATCGAACGCGAAATTAAAGAACTTGCTCTTAACCAAGATCAAGAAGTAGGCGGTATCGCTGGTGGAACTGGGAATACAGCTCAAATCAATCGTGTGGGTTATGCACCATTTACCTATTATGTTTACAAACAGATATATAATGCTGATGGGTTACCCATAGAAGGGGGTTACGCTGATCTTAATGGTGATAACATTATAAATGGAAATGACCGGTACCTCTATAAAAATGGGAATGCAGATGTTACAATGGGCTTGCTTTCCAATATGAGTTATAAGAATTTCGACTTTTCATTCAATCTGAGGGCAAGCTTGGGCAATTATGTATATAACAACGTAAATTCTGCCAGAGCACAGTTTAACCTGCTCGAGAACAATGCCGTGGCTTCAAATCTTCCCAGAGCCGTACTGCAAACAGGTTTCAATGTGACTGAAGATGTTATTCTATCTGATTTTTACATCGAAAATGCTTCCTTCTTAAAGATGGATAATATCACCCTGGGCTACACCATAAATAGTTTGTTTGATGGAAGCGCTTCCCTTAGGTTGAGTGCCGGGGTGCAAAATGTCTTTATAATCACAGACTATTCTGGGTTGGATCCTGAAGTATTTAACAACGGAATAGATAACACGATATACCCCAGGCCAAGAACGTTCTTGGTTGGGGCTAATTTTAGCTTATAAAAATTATGAAAATGAACACGTTATTAATTAAAAGGATTTGGGTACTGGCCGGAGTATTATTGTTTCTCGTAGGCTGTACAAACGATCTTGATGTAGAACCGGGAGATCCAGAAGCATTTTTGGACACTGACTTTTATGCAGACCCTGCCTCTTACCGAAGCGGTCTCGCCGGTGTTTATGGAAACCTAAGTCTTACGGGTACCGATGGTGCCGGAAGCTCCAACATTCAGGGACTTGATGCCGGGACCAGTCAATATGGTCGCGGCTGGTGGAACCTTCAAGAGCTTACCAGTGATGAGGCCATCTGGTCTTGGGAAAATGACCCGGGCCTAAGGGAATTGAACCGTAATACCTGGAACGCCGATAATGTAGTCCTTCGGGGAATGTTTGGCAGGGTTATGACATCGGTCTCTTTTGCCAACGAGTACCTGAGACAAACTTCTGATGCTGCCCTTGATGGCAGGGGAGTAGATGCAAGCCTGCGTGCCGATATTGCAGAGTACAGAGCTGAGGCACGCTTTTTAAGGGCATTGGCCTATTATCATATGGTAGACCTCTTTGGCAAAGCACCTTTTGTAACCGAAAATGACCCTGTGGGAGCTTTTCAGGCTCCCGAGTATAACCGGGAGCGGTTGTTTGAATTTATTGAAAGCGAGCTTCTCGAGATCATTCCACAAATGGTTGATCCGCTTCAGAACGAATATGCCCGTGCAGATAAGGCCGCTGCTTGGATGCTTTTAGCAAAACTATACCTTAATGCTGAAGTATATGTGAATCAAGACCGCTATGCAGATTGTTTGCAATACTGTCAGCAAATTATTAATTCGGGTTATGAGCTTACGCCAAATTACCTAAACAACTTTAAAGCCGATAACAATGATCAACCTGCAAGAAACGAAATTATATTCCCAATCATTTCTGACGGGGTTACCACTCAAAATTTTGGTCCCACAACAGTGATGGTCAACGGTCAGGTAGGATCTCAAGAGGCCAATGGCGGTAATTTTGGGGTAAATGCCGGTGGCTGGAGCGGAGCACTGCGAGTGCCTGCAGAGTTTTCTGAGACCTTCCAGAATGGCAACTACAATATTGACGTGCGAAACACATTGATCACTGAGGATAGAATTATCAATATTCCTGATGTCTCTCAGAGGGATACAGGCTTTATCATCGCAAAATGGTCTAACCTTACTTCAGACGGGCAACCCGGTTCTGCCATTGAGATAGTAGATACTGATTTCCCTATGTTTCGCCTGGCAGATGCTTATCTTATGTACGCTGAAGCACATTTACGGGGTGGTGGTGGTGATCTTGGCACTGCGGTAGGCTATGTAAATGATCTAAGGGCACGTGCAGGCAACCCCAATGCAGTTGCAGCCAACAGGCTGACCTTAGATCTCATTCTCAATGAGCGGTTAGTAGAACTTTACTGGGAAGCCCACAGGAGACAGGATCTTATCCGTTTTGGCCGATACACCGGTGGTACCTATAATTGGTCTTGGAAGGGTGGATCGGCAAACGGCATCGCCATAGATGCCACCAGAGATGTTTTTCCAATTCCCGCTGCAAGCCTCGCGGCCAATCCAAATTTAACTCAGAATCCAGGTTACTAATTCAAAAAAAGTTAATATGAAAAAAACAATTTTAATTTACGGTGCTTTCCTAGCCTTATTTGGCTTGATCTCGTGTGACGAAGAAGATTACTTAGTATTCACAGCGCAGCCAGATCCAGAAGGGGTAAACTTTGAAAACTCCTTTTCTTCCCAGTACTTGCTCAGCGAGGATACCGGTACCAACATCGCCGAGCGCTTTTTTTGGAACCCGGTAGATTTTGATGCCCCTGTAAATATCACGTATGACCTAGAAGCTTCACTTGATTCTGAATTTACCACACCCGTAATCTTAGGTTCTACCTCAGCTACCAATCAAGCGGTTACAGTTGATCAAATGCTTGAATTTGCTGAAGACCTGGGCTTGGATGACGATCCTGCAACTACGGGAGAAGATGGTCTGCCCAATAATACAGGTCAGGTTTATTTCAGAATCCATGCTTATTCAGGTACTGGAGCTGCAAATTCCGTCGAGGTATATTCAGATGCTGCACCTTTGACCCTGCGCATAATCGAGCAGGCGCCTAGTACAGGGGGCGGTTGCGCCTCGATTTACGTGGTAGGTGCAGCAGCGGTAGATGCTGGCTGGGAGTGGAGTTCGCCCATAGAATTTTTCTGTGATGGGGATGTTTATACCGCCAGGATTGAGCTTACCAATGATACATTCCGGTTTTTTGAGATTGAAGGGGACTGGGCATCTGGCCTTAACTATACTTATTTTGAAGAGGAAGGCTTTACCATTGATGAAAACTTCGTAAATGCTGCCGATGGCGACAGTAATTTCAGTTTTGTGGGAACTCCAGGTATTTATGAGGTCGTGGTAGACAGCAATGAAAAAACGATAACCCTCACGCCTTCCACACCTTATTACCTTGTAGGAGACGGTGTGCCTACTGGCTGGAACTGGGATGAACCCGTGGTAAACGTTGTTGAGACCAGTGCCTACATCAGGACGGCAACCCTAGAGTTTAGCGGTACCGGAGCCTTTAGGGTATTTACTTCCTTCAACGACTGGAACAGCGGGATTAATTATCCCTCATTTGAAGAAATGGGTTATACCATAGATGGGAATTTTGAAAATGCCGGAGACGGTGATAGTAATTTTACGTTTGTGGGTACCCCTGGAACGTATACGATGACTATCAACACGCTTGAGAGAACCATCAGTGTAGAATAGTTATCCAGTTTAGAAAAGACAAGGAACGTACTGCTTCTTGGTTTAGCGTTCCTTGTTGCATTAACCAAAAATAAAATGATATGCTACGAATATTCTTAATCTTTTTTTCACTTTTTGTGGCGACTTCCTGTTCTCCCGGCGATGGGAATGAAAACCCACCGGAAGACCCCACTGCTGGTGAAAACCCCGATGAAGGCGAAGAGCCAGGAGTTGACAGCAATGACCCACCGGAGGAGCCTGATTTTTACTACGGCGCAGATCTATCTTATGTCAATGAGATGGAAGACTGTGGTGCTGTTTACAAAAATCTAGATGGAAATAATGCTGATCCTTATAAAATCTTCGCAGAAGCCGGTTCAAACCTGGTACGGGTAAGGCTCTGGCATGATGCCGCCTGGACCGATTATTCTGATCTGACAGACGTGAAAAAGACTATAAGCCGCGCAAAGGCCGAAGGTATGAGGGTAATGCTAGACTTTCATTATTCTGATGACTGGGCTGATCCTGCCAGGCAAGAAATACCTGCGGCCTGGGAAGCGCAGATTGATAATACCGAAGCCTTGGGGCAATTGTTATACGACTACACTTATGACACCCTTGAGGAGCTGGAAGCCGAAAACCTTACGCCAGACATTGTGCAGGTGGGGAATGAGATCAATCCCATGATCCTTCAAAAAGGGGAACTGCAATGGCCCATTAACTGGACCCGAAATTCCTCGTTGATCAATCAGGGTATTAAAGCTGTACGTGACCTTTCGGCAGAAAAAAATGCGGGAATCGAGGTCATGCTCCACATTGCACAGCCAGAAAACGGATTGTGGTGGTTTGAACAGGCCACAAACGCAGGGGTAACTGATTATGACTGGATAGGATTATCGTACTATCCCATCTGGTCTGATTACGATCTTGACGAGGTTTCCACTCCGCTTTCGACCTTGATAAACACGTATAACAAAAAACTCATGATCGTGGAAACCGCCTATCCGTTTACCATGCAAAATGCAGATAGTGCAAACAATATCTTGGGTAATGATGCTTTGGTTCCCGGTTTTGAGGCAAGTCCAGAAGGGCAGTTGGGCTATCTCAATGCCTTGAGGGACGTATTGGTAGAGGTAGGGGCCGGCGGCCTAATTTATTGGGAGCCCGCTTGGGTCTCCACCAGCTGTAGCACACAATGGGCGCAGGGATCCCATTGGGATAACGCAACCTTATTTGATCACGATTATAAAGCTACCTTGGGCCTTACCTTTTACAATGGGGCACTAAACGATTAGCTTTAAAAGATGAATGGAGATATGAAAACTTTATGCAGAAGAAAGTCGGCAGGGCTGGCTTTCTTTTTTTTTATGCTTGTCAGCATGACTACAATGGCCCAGAGGGAATACAAAGCCCTTCAACAGGGCTGGAAATTCACCAAGGGTAATCCAGAAAATGCAGAGCGCCCCAGTTTTGACGATGCCTCTTGGGAAAGCGTAAGCGTACCCCACGATTGGGCCATCAGCGGGCCCTTTGACCCCAAAGGCGATGGCAATACAGGTAAGTTACCCTGGAAAGGTGAGGGCTGGTACCGCACTGGAATGGATTTGGCGCAAGCCGATGCAAACAAAAGGATATACCTCATTTTTGATGGGGTCATGGCATTTCCCAAGGTTTATGTAAACGGTAAACGTGCAGGAAGCTGGGATTATGGCTACAACTCCTTCTATCTGGATGTGACCGATCATGTTATTTTTGGCCAAAAAAACACGTTGGCCGTTTATACAAATACCACGGAGCACGACAGCCGCTGGTATCCTGGCGCAGGCATCTATAGAAAGGTGCAACTGCTTAAGGTAGACCCGGTTCACTTGGGCATTTGGGGAAACCACATTACCACGCCTATAGTGAAGCCCCACTACGCAGACGTACGCATCAGCAGCACGGTGTTAAACATGAGTAGCCGGGCAGATTCGGTAAAGGTGTTGCAGACCATCTTGGATCCCAAGGGCAATGAATTGCAGAGCAAAGAAATAATCAAATACCTCAATCCAAAGGAGGAGAAAAACCTCGAAGTCACCCTTAAGGTACTCGATCCCCAGCGATGGGACGTAGAAAATCCCAACCTATACGCTACAAAAACACAGGTGTTTTTTGGGGATAAACTTGTTGACGAGACGGTTTCCACTTTTGGTATTCGTACCACCCGGTTTACGGCCAATGACGGATTTTATTTAAATGACAAAAGGGTACAGCTCAAAGGGGTAAACCTTCATCACGGGCACGGCCCGCTGGGTGCAGCTTTTCACCCTCGGGCGATGGAGCGCCAACTGGAAATTATGAAGTCTATGGGCGTTAACGCCATACGTAATAGCCATAATGTTGCCGCACCAGAACTTCTGGAACTCTGCGATCGTATGGGATTGCTGTTTTTCAATGAGATTTTTGATAAGTACGATGCAAAAGCTGATATAACAGATACGACCAATTTTGAAGAATTCGCCCATAGGAACATAAAGAATTTCGTGCTTAGGGATCGCAATCACCCGTCTGTGTTTCTGTGGAGTGTAGGGAACGAGATAGGCGATGTACAGTGGAATATTGATAATGGCTTTCAGAAACTGCACACTATGGTGAACTATGTGAAAAAGTATGACCACACCCGCCCGGTGACTCTGGTTAATGACAATATGCAGAGCGCATCGATGAGGCATTTTGATTATTATGACATCCATGCTTGGAATTATGGCCGAAGGTACCGCCTGGCCCGGCAAATGGAGCCTGACAAGGCCGTCGTGATCAGCGAGTCAGCCTCTACTTTAAGCACTCGTGGTTTCTATGAATTTCCTCTGCCGGAAGATAAGACTGAGGTCACGGGATCACTTCAGGTAAGCTCTTATGACTTTAACGCCCCTTCCTGGGCTGAGATCGCTGATGATGATTTTATGTGGCAGCAGGACGAACCCTATATCGCAGGTGAATTTGTCTGGACAGGTTTTGATTATCTAGGTGAACCCACACCTTACACAGGTATGACGGCTAAAGAGATGAATTTAGGTGAGGAAGCTGCAGCACGCAGCTCGTATTTTGGCATTGTTGATTTGGTAGGTATTCCCAAGGACCGATACTATCTGTACAAAAGTTACTGGAAACCCGAAGAAAAAACCATCCACATCCTCCCGCATTGGAATTGGGAAGGAAGGGAAGGCGAGGTCACCCCGGTATTTGTTTATACCAATGGCGACTGTGCAGAATTGTTTATTAACGGAAAATCCCAGGGAAAACAATGTAAAAATCCGGTCTCTATGAATTCGACCGAGCGTTTTAGGTTGATGTGGAAGGACGTCACCTACGAACCCGGTGAAGTAAAAGCTGTGGTCTATAAAGATGGTGCTGTAATTGGCGAAAAAACAATAAAAACGGCGGGGGAAGTAAGTATGATTAAACTAAGCCCTGACAGGACAACTATAATGGCTAACGGGATCGATCTAAGCTACATACTTGTAGAAGCCTTTGACAAAGATGGCAATCCTGCGCCACTTGCAGATAATGCCTTGCAAATTGAAGTAAATGGTACCGGTTATTTAGCTGGTGTAGGTAATGGTAACCCACAGAGTCTAACCCCTTTTAAAGGCAATATGGTCAATTTGTTTTATGGAAAGGCTATGATCATTATAGGTAGTGGGTTTAAAAAAGGACTTACTAATGTAAGCGTAAGGGGAGAGGGTTTAAACGAGGTAAGAACCCAGTTAGAAATTCAATAAAATTATCCTATTAAACACCGCCTTTCCTACTATGCATCATTAAAAGAAAATAACTAAAAATCAAGATTAACCTAAAGCACTTAAGTAAGTCGCTACTTAAAATATTCTATAAGTTTTTGAGAAAATAGTTTCGTTTTACTTTATGATAGATGATTAATTTTCAGCATAAAATTTTAATCATGGATTTGTGTAAACGTTTTGGTTTTTTATTCATTTTAATTTTAACAGTTGGTTGTAAACAAGTAGAGCGCAACTTTAGAGCATCAAGCCAATTAATTCAGTATGAAGGGCGCTACGAAAATCTCAATGACACATCGGTTGCCCTTATTGGTTCAGGTTCAGTTGTTGAAATGAACATTGTGGGAGATACCTGTACGCTATTTTTATCTAATGGTGTACAAGATCATTCCTACGTAGCTCTTGAGGTAAATCAAGAATATAAAGGCAGATTTCTTGTGGACGGAAGTCCCATTGGGATAAAATTACCCTCTTCAGACACCTCAAATGTAAAGATTTATAAAGCTACGGAAGCCAGTACAGGAGATGTTATTTTTAATAAAGTAAGTGCGAAGAAATTAATTGAAGTAACCCATGTATATAAGCCCATAATCGAATTTATTGGTAATAGTATCACTTGTGGAATGGGTGCACAAACGGAAGAAATACCCTGCGATACTGGTGAATGGTATGATCAGCACAATTCATATTTGGCTTATGGTCCAAGAACTGCCAGGGCTTTAAATTGTGATTATAGGTTGAGTTGTGTATCAGGGATGGGTATGTACCGCAATTGGAATGATGAAGAGCAGCCTGTAATGCCTGATGTGTATAAAAATTTAAGACTGAATAGCAATACATCTAAGAAAATCACGTTTGAAAGCAAACCCGATTTAGTCTCAATCGCTTTAGGTACTAATGACCTTTCTTTAGGCGATGGAAAAAAAGATAGAAGTGGATTTGACCAAAATAGATTTATAAGCAATTATACTGATTTTGTGAAAATGATATTTGATATGTATCCTGAGACTAAGGTCGTTATGCTGACCAGCCCAATGATAGGTGAACGGGAACAACGTATTTTACTGGAGTCTTTAAAAATAATTCAGCAAAATATGACAGGAAAACCTGTATATATTTTTGAGTTTGCTCAGATGGAACCAAATGGTTGTGGTGGCCACCCAAATCTTAGAGATCATCGCAAAATGGCAGAACAGTTAATTCCTTTTCTAGGAAAACTATTTGACAATTAGAAAAGTACGCCAAATGAAAATCAACTTAATAATTGTTGTTGCCACGGTAATGCAAATAAGCCAAATGTATTCTAATGTAGTATTGCCGGCAATTTTTGCCGATAATATGGTATTGCAACGAAATGCTGATGTCGCAATATGGGGTTGGGCTAAACCAGGAGAAACAGTCAAGATCTCATCAAGCTGGGATGTTGCGGAATACTCTGTAATCCCAAATAATAGGGGTTTTTGGAAGATTACAATTTCAACAAATGAAAAAAAAGGCAGCCAAGAATTAGTAATTGAGGGATATAATAAAATTACTCTTAAGAATATTTTGTTGGGTGAAGTTTGGTTGATTTCAGGGCAATCA
Source organism: Leeuwenhoekiella nanhaiensis (assembly GCF_002744755.1). Lineage (GTDB taxonomy): Bacteria > Bacteroidota > Bacteroidia > Flavobacteriales > Flavobacteriaceae > Leeuwenhoekiella > Leeuwenhoekiella nanhaiensis. Next base: position 416,380 of record NZ_KZ319287.1, read on the forward strand.
AATATGGAATGGAGTGCAGCGGCAGGAATTGAAAATGGTGAGCAAGCTATCCAAAATTCAAAAAACGACTCGATAAGATTTTTTACGGTAAATCACAAAACTGCTCGATTTCCTCAAGATGATCTAAATGGGAGCTGGGTAGGGTGTAAGCCTGAAACCATGAAAAACTTTAGTGCAGTAGCCTATTTTTTTGCTCAAAAATTGAATAAGGAACTTCAAGTTCCCGTAGGTTTAATTGGATCAACCTGGGGTGGTACTCCAGCCGAAACATGGGCTCCTAAACAGGCTATTGAGCGTGACAGTATATTGGTTAAAGCGGCAGGATTACTGCCTGAAACAGAATGGGGACCAAAAGAACCTGGGTCTATTTACAACGCAATGATACATCCATTAATGAACTTCAAAATTGCCGGAGTACTGTGGTATCAAGGGGAGTCAAATACAGTAAACTCTCAATATTATGAAAAAATGTTCACTACCCTAATTGAAAGTTGGAGGGTTCAGTTTAACGAAATTATCCCTTTTTACTTTGCCCAAATAGCACCGTATAAGTACGAGACTGAATTTTCTGGTGTTCAAATTAGGGATGCTCAAAGACGTGCTTTGAGACTTGCAAAAACGGGAATGGTTGTAACAAGTGATATAGGAAACATCAATGACATTCACCCTAAAAATAAAAAGGAAGTAGGTATACGATTTGCAAATCTTGTGATGGCTGATAAATTCAAAAAAGAAATAAAGGCATACCCGCCGCTTATTCAAAAAGCTACAAGCGACAAAAATAAAATTATTCTAAACTTTAGTAATGCAGAACTTTTACACATTGACAAGAATAATAAAGCTAGTCAGTTTGAAATTGCAGGAGCAGATAAAAACTTTCAACCTGTAGATTTCAAAATAAAAGACAACCAGATTTTTCTTAAAAAAGGAAAACTGGAACATCCGCTTTTTGTCCGTTATTCTTGGGCAAATTCAAGTGTACCAAATATCTTTAACGCAAGAGGCTTACCTACTTCTAGTTTCACTATAAAAATAGAGTAGTTATTCTTTTAGTAAAAAATGGGTTTTAAGACTAGCGTTTGAATCAGTACCTACAAAGATTTCAAATTCTCCTGACTCTACTGTAAAGTTTCCGTCTTGATCATAAAAACCCAACTCTTCGCTGGTTAGACTAAACTTTATGATTTTAGATTCGCCTTTTTTCAGCTCTACTAATTGGAAACCTTTGAGTTCTCTTACCGGCCTTACTATTTTTGCAAAAAGATCACGAATGTATAATTGTACAACCTCTTTACCATCATAATCGCCGGTATTACTAAGTTCTACACTAATTTGCACTTCTTCATTTACAGCGTAGCTTTCTTTTTCTACGTTGAGATTGGAGTAGTTAAAAGAGGTGTAGCTTAACCCATAGCCAAAAGGGAATAGTGGAGCGTTTTCTATGTCGCTGTAGTGTGACCAGAAAACCATATTTGCACCCGGTTGAGGATCTACAGGTCTTCCTGTATTTTTATGGTTATAATAGATAGGAATTTGACCCACATTTCTGGGGAAGGTCATTGGCAATTTACCACTAGGGTTGTAGTCACCATAAAGAACCTGTGCTACTGCGTTTCCTGTTTCGGTACCTAAATGCCAGGCTTCTACAATTGAGGGGATGTGTTCAGCAGCCCATTCAATAGCCAGGGGTCTCCCGTTATTAAGCACTAGAACACAATTTTTATTAACCTTAAACACTTCTTCCATTAATTCTTGCTGAACTCCTGGAAGGTCTAATTGTGTTCTACTACGTCCCTCGCCACTCTGGAATCCGTGCTCTCCCAAAACCATTATAACAACGTCAGCAGCTTTTGCAGCTGAAAGGGCTTCTTCAAAACCTCTTTTATCTGTAGTGTTAAATTCAAGTTCGTTGATAAATGTAGGCTTATTTGTAATTAGATCGGCCCCTTTTTTAAAGATCAATTCATTTCCCGTATACTGCTTTAAACCTTCTACTATTGAAACACCGCTACTGTCTTCAGAAGCAATGCGCCAACTTCCCAAAACACTGTTGCTATCATCAGCAAGCGGACCTATTACTGCTATTTTTTGACCATTTTTTTTAAGGGGTAGTAAATTGTTTTCATTTTTTAAAAGCACTATAGATTTTTTGGCCATATCCAGAACGGCTTTGCGGTTTTCTTCACTACCAATAGTTTGTAATTCACGTTCTGCATCACAATATTTATAGGGATCATCAAAGAGGCCCAACAGAAACTTTACTTTTAAAATCCTGCGAACGGCATCGTCTATTAATTCTTCCCGTACTGCCCCAGTTTGAATCAGCCCAATCAATTCATCAACAAAGGAAGAGGACTCCATATCCATATCTACACCTGCTTTTACCGCCTTGTTTGCGGCATCAGCCTTATCCCTTGCATAGCCGTGAGTTACCATTTCTTCTATAGAAGCCCAATCTGAAATAACAAAGCCTTGAAAACCCCATTTATTTTTTAATAAGTCCCGTAAAAGGTACTCGCTTCCTGTAACAGGAATACCGTTGAGTTCATTAAAACCTGTCATAAAGGTACTTACACCGGCCTGGTTTGCAGCCTTAAACGGTGGGAGTACCATATTATGTAAAGTGACAGTGCCTATATCTACTTTATTGTATTCTTTACCTGCTTCAGCAAAACCATAAGCTGCAAAATGTTTTGCAGTAGCCGCAATTGTGTTAACGGCATCTAGATTTTTTCCTTGAAAACCTTCAACGCGTGCTCTTGCAATTTTGCTACCCAGATAAGGATCTTCACCGGCGCCCTCCATTACTCGTCCCCAACGCGGGTCCCTAGAAATGTCGACCATTGGAGCAAATGTCCAGTTGATACCCGATGCAGCAGCTTCTGAAGCAGCAACCGCAGCAGATTTTTTGATTGCCTCAATATCCCAGCTGGCTGCTTCTGCAAGTGGAATTGGACTTAAGGTTTTATAGCCGTGAATAACGTCAAAACCAATAAGTAAAGGGATGCCTAAACGACTTTCTTCTACAACTAGCTTCTGGACTTCCCTCACCTGATCTACCCCGCGAACGGTCAACATAGAGCCAACCCTACCGCTCTTGATATCCTCATATTTTTTTGCTGCATTTCCATCTTTGGGTGAGGGGCCTGTTACATCCCAGAAACCATTATATTGATTCATTTGACCCACTTTTTCTTCAAGGGTCATAATTTTTAAAATGGAATCTACTTTAACATCGATGGAGTCTGTTTGCGATCGTTGCATTTCTGATAAATTTGAAGTGTTTGCAAAACGAAAACTGTTCAAAAAAATAAAAGCACTTAGCCCTAAAGAAATTGATAAGCCCCATTTTATCCAATTAATCTTGTAGGCCATCGTTGTATTTTTTAATAAGGTTTAATGTAGAGGTGTCTGAAGCAAAAACAGAATTTAAGCCTTGCGGTTCCTGAGGGGGATCTGCACTAAAATCATCTCCTACTTCCCATTTTCCATTCTTTTCATTTGTTTTGGCGAAGCCCGCAAATCCCCAAAAATTTAGACCTGATAATACCGATTTTTCTTTAGAGCTTATTTCAATAAGTTGGAATAATTCTCTATAGAATGTATTTCTATTACCAATAGAGGCTTTCTTAGAAAGGCTTTCCTTCGCACGTGGAAAACCGAACTCTGATATAACTATTGGTTTATTCAGTTCCCGGGCAACCTGTAGATGTTCTTGTATGTAATCATTTGCTTTTACAATAGAAGATTTTAAGGACTCCTCTTCGTTATTCGGGTCGTACCACTGCCAGTTCTTTGGCCACATATGCATCGTGAGATAGTCAATATTGGGATTTTTATGAAGCATCTTATAGGTATCTATTTCCTGAAGATAACTGGCCTTACCTTCAGCTCCGGTAGATATTAGTGTGTCTGGATCTAAATTTTCTAAAAGGGTAACGACTTCATCTAGCCATTCTTTAAAAGGTGCTCGATCCTCTTCTGTAAAAATCCGGGGTTCATTGGCAACTTGCCAGGACATAATGGTATTGTCTTCGGTATATTTTTTTCCATTTATAGAATTGGTTCTCCCCAGAATGAATCGGATATGGTTTAAAAACGCTTGGCGACAGGGTGTACAGGTGTGAAATTGTTGCGTATACTTAAAATAATCGGGCCAGGTGTATTTTTCCAGAAAGGGATTTGCAACTTCCCCATATCCATTCCAATTTAGGTATGCAGACATTCCTCCAGACCAAATCCAATTATTATTTAAGTATAACACCGCATACATATTGCGTTTTCTCATCTCTGCCAGCAAAAAGTCCAGACCTTCAAGTAAGTCTTGATTATACTCGCCCTGCGTGGGTTGCAATGCGGGTTTAACCTGGAAGTCTTCGTTTCCGCCTTCAGCCCCTACCAATATTCGTAGATTATTAATTCCTAAACTATCCATTAAATCAAGTTCACGAACTAAACGTTTTCGATCACCTATATTTGGTGCAGCTATGAGAGGGCCATACCAATAGTTAGCACCTATAAAATAGTATGGCTGGTCACCCTTGTAAAAACGCCCGTCATCAACCCTTATTTTTTCAATACTTCCGCAGGAAGTGAACATAATAAGCAACAATGCCCAAGTATAGAACCTCCAACTTATATTTTTAAATGTCGTCTTCAGGTAAATCATAAATATCTGGCATATCTGTTAATAGCATAGTTTTTTCCTTTTCCCTAAACTTCAAAAAGTCATCTGCTCCCCGGGCTCCTGGTACAGGTACCGTATAAGAGTCTTGATAATTTTGCCAAAACATCATAAAACCTAAATTTATGTCCTGTTTGGTAAGTACTTCATAAACGTTTCTGGAGTAAAAATCTGAGGCTAATTGATCTGAAGGAGACACAAAATACCCGGTTTCTGTAAATGCAGCAATTTTGTTGCGTTTTTCTGCAAGGTCTGACACCACTTTTAATTTTTGATTGGCAAGACTTATCAATGACCCATTTTGTGCGGCTAAATCCCCATAATTATCCATCCCTACCACGTCTACGTATTCATCTCCAGGATAGCGCGTTAAATAGCTGTTTTCGGTAGTATAGCTGTTATCGGGTGAAAAGGCGTACAACATATTACTTACGTCTAAATCATCACGCAAATAAGAAACCGTAAACCGCCACAGATCAATGAATTCCTGAGGGGAACTATAAGCGGCGCCCCACCAGAAAAAGTCTTTGTCAAACTCGTGGAATGGTCTAAATATTATAGGAATGAGTGTGCCGTTTGTACTTTTAAGATTTTTTGTAAAAGTGGCTACCTTTTGTAATTTCTTCTTATAATACTCGTGATTCTCACCACCCGGCAGAATACTTTTGAAGGCATTTTGTTTCTGATCTGTTGTCATTTCAGAAGTATAGAAGTGGTCTCCTTCATAGGGTTCTCTAAGGTGCCAGCAAAAGATGTTTACCATTCCTTTATCAAAAGCTTCAATGGCTTTTGAACGGATGTGTTGCTCTTGTTGATAGAACCAGTTGTTGGGCTGCTCGTCATTTGCATCATCTGTGATAAACATAAAGTCTGATCCTAACATTCCAGGATCACTACCGGTTAGTTTTTTCATGTCAGACATTCCACCGTTATTCTGATAAAATGCACTGAAAGCGTCCTGCTGACCTACAATATAACTTGAGTATGACAAAGATTTAAGGTTATAAAACAAAGCAATAGTCTCTGGTGTGGCGCCAGCATCTACCATAAATGAATACGCAAGGGAAGGAGGGAAACCTATTTCTGGTTGTTCTTCAGAAACCGGAGGTGTAGCGTCTATTTCTTCCATAAACTCTTCGTCTTTTGAACAGCTTACCAAGAAAAAATTCACAATAAAAAGTGATGTTAATATTCTTTTCATAATTCTAAATTAATTTGATTAATACCATACAAGCCCTGGAGTTATGATAGGGAGCTTTCCACATACTTACTTTATCCTCAGTGGTATAGGGCTCTTGATTTTCATTTAGGCGAAAATGCCATTCGCCGTATTTACTATCTATAAAGTGTTTTTTTGTGTAATTCCAAATGTCAAGTTGCGCGTTTCTAAATTGAATATCTCCAGAAAATTCATAAGCATATTGCAGGCCTACCAAAGATTCCATTTGGGCCCACCAATGTCTATCAGTATCAACGTTACCTGTATCAAGATCAACTTCATTTATAATTCCTGATTTGGGTATATAGGCTTGTTTTAAAAAGGTTTTAGCAACCGCAACACTGATTGATTTGGTTTCTAGTAGTAATTTGGGGTTGGCAACTGCTTTACAAGCCTCTGTTAGAAGCCAGATTGCTTCGATATCATGTCCGTAAGAAACAATTGCTTTTGTACGATGCCAATTTTCATCAAAAAATAAGTGAAAATGTTGACTAGTTTCGTCATAAAACCGATTTAGAAAAAGCACTATTAAATTTTCCAAAGCTTCAAGTACTTTGGTGTTTTTAGATATTTGAGCAAGAGTGGTATATGCTTCCAGGATGTGTAAATGGGTATTCATGGTCTTAGCCGAGTTATCCTCTTTTTCGCTCAACCGCACATCAGTTATTGGGCTCCAATCATTTTGAAAGGCTTCCAGATATCCATTGTTTTTTTGATCTCTAGCCCGAGTTTCTACCAGGTCAAATAAGGATAGTGCCCAATCTTTAGCTTCTTCTGTACCGCTTAATCGGTAATATTCAGATAAAGCATATATTCCAAAGGCCTGAGCATAGATTTGTTTTCGGGTATTTTTAGGTTTGCCCGTGTAATCTAGTTCCCAATAGAGGCCATTATGGCTGGGATCCTGAAAATGATCTTTTAAATATTCATAAGCTCTGTCCGCATAAACTTTAAGGGATTCATCTTTATTAAATTTACCTGCTGCAGAAAATGCCCAAAGCAAACGCGTATTTAAAATAATGCCTTTATCAGCCTTTGGTATTAATTTGTTTTTAAAATCCCTTCTTCCGTAAAAACCGCCATTTGATTCATCTAAAGTATTAGATTTCCAATACCTTAGAATTTCCCTAAGCTCGTTTTCAAGCTCGCTTTTAAATTTTTGATTTGCATCATTCGGCATCCTTAAAGATTTTGTTGCGTTCAATTTGTGCCAGGATATTTTGAACTGAGCCTGAAGATGTAAAGGTGTCCTGAGGGGTGTTTTTTACATAGTCAATGAGTCTGTCTATAGAAGAAACAGCAACGTGAGAGCGTGTGTCTGATGAGGCATAATAGATGAGTATTCTACCATCATCATCAAGAATCCAACCATTACCGAACAATACATTTGGTACATCGCCCACGGTTTCTTTATAGTCAGGAGCCATAAAATATCCTGCTGGTTGATAGATAACTTGTTCAATACTATCTAATGCAGTCATAAATAAATAAAGTGTATAGCGTAGACCTCCTGCAGTATTTCTTACGCCATGAGCCAGGTGGAGCCAGCCTTCTTTTGTTTTTATTGGAGCGGGACCCAGACCATTTTTTAATTCATAAATTGTATGATAGGCTTTGCGATTGATTATTTTCTCACCCTCAAGTACTGGATTTTTCATGTCTTTTATGTACCCTAGACCAATACCACCACCTTTGCCGACTTCAATAAAACCGTCTTGTGGACGGGTGTATAGCGCATAGTTACCGTTTATGAATTCTGGATGCATGACTACATTGCGTTGTTGTCCGGAATTTGAGATTAGATCAGGTAAGCGTTCCCAATTTTTTAAATCCTTTGTGCGCACGATTCCTGCATTTGCAACAGCAGCAGTGGTGTCGAGAGGTTTTGACTTGTCTTTACGTTCGGTACAAAAAATACCATAGATCCAACCATCCTCGTGTTTGGTAAGACGCATATCATAGACATTGGTGTCAGGCTCATTGGTTTGCGGTAATGCAATGGGCTTGTCCCAAAATTTAAAGTTGTCAACTCCATTATTGCTTTCTGCTAACGCAAAAAAGGATTTTCTATCATTCCCTTCAACACGAACAGCTAAAATATACTGACCATTCCATTTAATCGCACCCGGATTAAATGTGGCGTTTATACCAATGCGCTCCATCCCAAATGGATTTGTCTCGGGGTTAAAATCGTAGCGCCATTCTAAAGGAGCGTGTTTATGGGTGAGAACCGGGTTTACGTACCTTTTGTAAATACCATTTGATTGGTCTTCCGGGTAATTTTTTTGTGCCAGGAAGGTTTGAAAGTCACTAACCAAATGATCATAATTTGGTATTTTTTTTGTTTTTGGTTTTTTATTTTCTGTAATGGACATAACTTATTTACTACTTATATTATTTTCAATTTTAATGGTGTCCCACCAGGTTCTTTTCAATACTATAATGCACACAACTAGTATTGCACAAGAAATGAGGAAATGCATATTTTCGTGAAGTATCAGGTAGATAGGGATAACAACTAGTAATGTTTGAGCTACCGTGCCCAGCACTACATTAAACATATCTCTTGTAAAACCTTTGTTTCTTGAAAACCCGGGATCTTCTTTTTTTAGTTGTTTGTACACAGGTTTCCAGTATCCCCAGGGTCTTGTTTTTTTATAAAAATCCATAAGTACCCTTTGATCGGTTGGAGGGGCAGAATAAGTTCCAAGAATACTACCAGCAATCGAAATAAGAAGGATTATTGGGAAGTAATAAAGATCTAAAGTATCTGTAAATAATGGAAAGATCATAGCAGGGATCATTCCTGATAGCATTCCCCAGAAGTAGCCTTCACCATTAAACCTCCACCAGTGCCACTTTAAGACATTAGACACCACGTAGCTGCCATAGAGTGCCGAAACTATCCATTGCAAAATAGAATTGACATCCTGTATAAAAAAGCCGAGAATAATACTTACAATTACAACAGCGAGGCCACTGCTATAGTTCATTTTCTTAATTTTCGAATGACTAGCTTGAGGATTGTAGTGCTTTAGATAAATGTCGTTAACAAGATATGCCTGAGCTGCATTTAAGGTTCCGGCAAAAGTTGACATGAATGCGGCAAGTAAGCCGGCAAGTAATAAACCTAATAAACCAACAGGTACAAATTGCTCTATTGCCGCAGGCAGTATTTTTTCAAAATCAAGTATACCGGCAGTATAAAGATCTAAATCATCATAAAATAAAATTGCCAGAACCGAGAAGCCACCTACCATTAGATATCGGGTAGGAATTAATGCAGCAAGTGAAAAAGCACTCATTTTTGCAGCCTCGAATGGCGATTTAGTAGATAAAATTTTCTGCATGTCGTAATTTGGAGCAGGCCCTGCGATGCTGGCGAGAATTCCTTTAAAAAGCATCAGCATGAAGAATATGGTGAAAAGGGAGTATCCGTCAGATTTTATTTTGGCATTAACCTCATCGATAATTCCTGTCCAATCCATATTTAATTTCCAGTCAAAAAATGGATTCATCCAGCCATTAGGCACATTAAGCTGATTGGAGCCCATAGCCTGCCAGGCAATAATTGCAATGGCTATTGATGACACCGTCATTATCGTGTATTGTAAAACGTCTGTCCAAACAATACCTGACATCCCTCCTAAAACAGAGTAGAATACTGCAAATAATGTAAAAATAATACCATAGAAATGAGGAATATAGTTAGGTGGGATATTGAAGGGTATGTATTGGGACACTATTTCCCAGGGAATAAATATTTCAACAAATTTACCCAGTCCTATAAAGCCATAAGCCAAAAAACCCAAACAACTGAGTATTGCAAAAATGACAATTATTGTATGAGATCTTTTACCTCCTTTACCATTGTCAAATCTAAATAAAATCCATTCTGCACCAGTAGTAACATTAGATCTTCTAAGCCAGACAGATAAGTAAACCATTAAAAATACTTGGTTAAAAACAGGCCATAACCAGGGTATCCAAATACTTTTGAGACCGTAAACGAAGGTTAAGGTCACGAGCCACATGGTTCCAGATATGTCAAACATGCCAGATGCGTTTGAAAGGCCTAACATATACCAGGGCAATGACTTGCCTCCCATTAAATAGTCATCTTTGCTTTTCTGAGCTTTTTTTCTTAAAGCCAGACCTATCAGAATGGTTCCGATCAGATAGAGTAATATGATAGCTATATCCCAACCTTGTAGCATTTAATATGTTTTTTTAGAATTAATATTCTTAACCTTATTTAGAAATAGCGTTTCTTTATAACCAGCAAACTCTTTAAAATCTTCCGCTGAAATATCATCTCGGTACACCGAAAAATAATGATCTAGTCGCGCATTTCTCCAAAGCAGGACCCAAGAAATTCCACTATTTTTTATACCTGGATACAAGGTTTTTGTCCACCAGTTTTTATCATTTCCAGGCCTCGTATTTCCTGTTTCAGTAAGTGCAAAGGGTTTATTTTGACGGGCGGCCTTTTCCTTAAGTATCAAAAGGTTATTTTGAATAGTCGCTATAAAGGTATCCTTATCACCATAATTATAAATATCAACCCCAAGGATATCTACATATTGATCGCCCGGATAATAGGTGTCAAATTCTTCTGGCGAACTCAATGTATTCGGGGCATAGGCAAAGAGCAAATTATTTACCTCGTTTTCTTGTAATAGTTGAAAGGTCTCTTGCCATAAGCTTTTGTAATCCTCAGGACTGCAATTTCCTTTGCCCCACCAAAACCAACTTCCATTCATTTCATGGAACGGTCTAAAAATTACAGGAATGAAATTGCCTTTTTTTGATTTTAAGGATTTAAAAAAGTTTGAGAGGTTAGTTACCCAGCCTTCGTAACGTTTTCTATATTCCCCACCTTTTAAAATTTCTTTTACAGTGGCCGTGGTATCCCAAGAGCTCCCTAATGATTTGGGATTGTCTAAATGCCAACTAAATGTAATTATCGCACCATCGTTGTGTAGTTTTTGTATATGCTTTCGCATTACATTAAATGCTACCGTGTCTAAATTGTACTCTAGACCAAGTTCAATGTGGCCTAAATCATAACCATGTACCGCTGGCATTTTACCGCTAACCATTGCGATGTCACTTTGTAAAGTATTAGGAGTGTCGCTCTGATCCCAGTTAATTCCGTACATAGTTGCATCTTGATGGCCGAAAGCGATGCCTTTGTATGGGATCTCTTTTAAGCGTTGCAGCAGAATTTTTGAAGTTAAATCAGCATTAGGATTTGCTGTTTTTATGGTATCAAAATTTGCATTTTTTAATCCTGAACACGACGTTAGTATTAAAAAGCTGCAAAATAATATTATAAATTTGAATAAAATATTCATTTATTTTTAATAAATTTTAATGTAAATGATAAAATAATATAGATTTTGTTTTGTCATCCATAAATTATCTTTAAAATTACCTAGATTGTATTATTGTTAATATTTCTTCAAAATGTTAATGATTTCCAAAATTACCGTCAATCTAATTATTGGATTAATAGAATTTTGTCATTTCATAATAAAATAATTTCTAAAAAGACTTTTAATGCAAAAAGACATACACAGGGAAATAACTCCACTAGCTCCTGAAGACAGTTTTTTAGTATTTGATAGAATAAAAGATGATTTTGATTTTCCAATTCATTTTCACCCAGAATTTGAGTTGAATTTTATCTTAAACGGCGAGGGCGTGCGGCGTATTATTGGCGATCATTTGAGTGAAATAGATACTATTGAGCTCGTTTTGGTGGGGCCTAATTTGCAACATGGTTGGGAAATATATAAATGTAAGAATCAAAATATTCACGAAATCACAATACAGTTTCACAATGATTTATTTGACGACCGACTTCTTAGTAGGAGAATCATGAAACCGATTAAAGATATGTTTGAGCGCTCAGCGCATGGTATCTTATTTTCAAAAAAAATAGCTGAAGAGATTAAACCAAAGATTTTAAAACTCTCAAAGATTGATAGTATTGATTATTTTCTAGAGCTTATATCCATCCTACACGATTTAGCAAATTCAAGAAACCAGCAACTATTATCAACGTATATATCAGAAAATAAGAATTTTGAGAATAGCGATAAAATCAAAAAAATTTACGAATACGTTCAAAACAATTATCAAAATAAAATGAGCCTCAATGAAATTTCGGATTTGGTAAATATGAGTCCGGTTTCGTTTAATCGATTTATAAAAAAGCGTACCGGTAAAACATTCATAGAATATGTTAATGACACACGTATAGGCTATGCTTCAAGATGGTTGATTGAAAAGGAGTTGAGTATAGCTGAGATTGCATTTAAATGTGGCTTTAATAATATAGCGAATTTTAATAGGGTTTTTAAAAAAACAAAAAACTGCACTCCCAGCCAGTTCAGACAAGAATTTAGTGGGATAAAAAGAGTTTTATGATTATTAAGATGCGTTTTGGATATTTCTTTATACCGGTTTTTTTAATCTTTTTTTTTAGTTGCCTTTGTAATTTATATGCTCAGCAGGAACTAAATCCTGTTGAAAAATACGGGAGATTAAGCTTTAAAGATGGACGTCTCAGGGATACGCGTGATAATATAATCGTGCTCAGGGGCATGTCGTTGTTTTGGAGTCAGTGGCAACCTCAATTTTATAATGAAGATACGGTAAAAAACTTAAGGGATTTTTGGAAAGTAAATGTCGTGCGTGTCGCTATGGGTATAGAACACGGTGGTTATCTGGAAAACCCTAGAGAAGAGAAAAAAAAAGTGTTTAGTGTAATTGAAGCAGCGATCAAATACGGTATCTACGTGATTGTAGACTGGCACGACCATCACGCTGAAGATCATCTTCAACAGTCAAAAGAATTCTTTAAGGAATTGAGCGCTAAATATGGTCAAGTACCTAATCTAATTTATGAAATTTATAATGAACCGCTTAATGTATCCTGGACAGAGGTACTCTTGCCTTATCATCAACAAATAATTACCACAATACGAAAAAATGATAGTGAAAATCTTATAATTTGTGGAACTCCTAATTGGTCTCAGGGTGTTTTAGAAGCTTCAAAAAATCCTTTAGAGGGTTTTAATTTGGCATACACTCTTCACTTTTATGCCGGTACTCATAGTGCAAAGCTTAGAAATCAAGTAAGTGAAGCTTTAAAAACTGGGATGTCCATATTTGTTACAGAATTTGGTACTACACTCGCTGATGGGGATGGACAGGTATTTTATAAAGAATCAAACATCTGGTTAGATTTTATGACCAATAATCAGATTTCCTGGTGTAATTGGTCAATATCTAATAAAGCCGAGGCATCTTCTGCCCTATTACCCCAATCTGCTAGTAGTGATTTAAATAACCCAAGGTATTTTAGCGAATCAGGTTATTTTATTTATAATAGACTTACTCATTAAGGTTTTAGAATTTATTTTATCAAATTTTTAAATACTGCTATTCTCAAAAAATGCAGTGATATCCTACCTTATCTTAATATTCTGGATTACTTATTCTTACGCCTTTTAGATATTCGAAAAAATATCATTATTAAATGATAAAATAATATTAACAAAAGCTTAACCATCCTCATAATTTTGATAATGAAATATTATGGGTAAATATTTGTCGAAGCCCTAATAAATAAACGGGTATTTTATCAAACTCATAATATTAGTATCAATTCAACAATTTTCTCAATAATGCAAAAAAAAATAATCAAACGTCAAGGCGGTATGAAACGTATAAGTAAGATGATCACTTTTGCGCTATTCTGTCTATTAACTCAGTTAAGCTTGGCTCAACAAAATGTAGTAGAAGGAACAGTAACAGATCAAAACGGAAATCCACTGCTGGGTGTAAATGTTATACAAAAAAATACTAGTAACGGTACGGCTACAGATTTTGACGGAAACTTTCAACTCAATGTACCTCAGGATGGCATTCTTGTATTTAGTTTCATTGGATTTGAAACTAAGGAAGTTGCTGTTGATCAGAGACAAAGAGTTGATGTTGCGCTGTCTGAAGATTCTGAAAGTTTGGATGAAGTTGTCCTAATTGGTTACGGAACGCAACAGCGACAAGATGTTAACGGATCAGTATCTAGTATTGAATCTGACGAAATCGAAAATATTCCGCAGGTAAGTATAGACCAATTGATGCAAGGCCGAGCCTCTGGGGTTACCATTAGTCAAAACTCAGGAAAGCCTGGAAGCGCGGTTTCGGTTAGGATAAGAGGTATAACTTCAATTACTGGGAATAACGAACCATTATATGTAATTGATGGTGTGCCTATATCTGGTGATTCACGTAATACCAGTACAAGTGGGCGGACAGCAGCAGCAGACTTTGGGGGGAACGGACAGACAGGTACAAGTCCATTGGCCGGATTAAACCCTAATGATATTGAGTCTGTTGATATACTTAAGGATGCTTCAGCTACTGCAATTTACGGTTCACGAGGTGCGAATGGTGTTGTAATTATAAAAACTAAGACAGGAAGTCGGAATAAAGCAGGTTCTTTGAAATACAATACCTATTATGCTCTTCAAGAACCCCAAAAATTGCTGGATGTAATGGATCTTCCTACTTACGCCCGACTACAAAATGCATTGGCTGTAGAGTATGGGACTGAACCACGAATTGAATTTACAACGATTGAGAATCTGGGAGATGGCACTGATTGGCAGGATGAGGTATTCCAACAAGCTATTTTAAAGAGTCATCAAATTTCTTATTCACAAGGATATGAGAAAGTAAACTACCTTATTTCTGGTAGTTACTTAGATCAGGAAGGAACCGTCTTGGGCTCTGGCTTTGATAGATTGACTGTACGGGCGAATATTGATGGCAATTTAAAAGATTGGCTGAAGGTAGGTGCTAACCTTACTGCAAGTAGAACAAGTGAAGATATCACATTAAATAGTAATCGTAATGGTATTGTCAGTTTGGGGTTACTTCAGGCTCCAGATGTGGCGGTGCGTAATCCAGACGGTTCTTTTGCTGGACCGCCAGATGAACCAGGGGCAATTGAAGGCAGTATCAATCCCGTAGCTTTAGCACTGGAAAGAAGTAATTTCTTACTCACCTATAATTTACTGGGTAATTTCTATTCTGAGTTTACCCTTATAGATGGTCTAACATTTAGGAATGAAATAGGAGGTAATTTAACATTTGGCACAAACACTCAATTCACTCCAACTTACGAATGGGGGAGATTTGTCAATGAAAATGCAACGTTATTTGAAAAAAGGGAGAAAAGTCATTTTTGGATTATTAAAAATTATTTTAATTATTCAAAAAACTTTGGAGATCATAACCTAAATGTTTTGTTAGGTCAAGAAGCACAGGAGTCCTTCTGGGAAGGTATTCAGGCTCAAGGTCAGGGCTTTGTCAATAATGACATTCAGACCCTTAATAATGCAAATTCAATAGTAAGCTACGATGCCTATCAAGGCAGCACTGCTTTAAATTCATACTTCGGAAGAGCAAACTATTCATTCAAGAATAAATACAGTTTAACAGCAACCTTGAGGGCAGATGGCTCCTCTAAATTTGATCCTCAAGGAGGTAAGCAATGGGGTTATTTTCCATCATTTGCGACATCTTGGAAATTGTCAAATGAACCATGGATGGAAAGCTTTAACGAGACGGTTGATAATATTAGATTGAAAGCAGGGTATGGTGTTGTAGGTAATCAGGGGATTGCAAACTATCTTTATGGCTCTAGCTTAAACAATACTCCTACGGGCATAGGACTTGGATATTTAGTTAATAATATTCCAAATCCCGATTTAAAATGGGAAGAAACCAGACAAACCAATTTAGGGATAGAGTTTACACTTTTGGATAACCGATTCAATGCTACAATCGAGGTGTATAATAAGGTTTCAAAAGACTTTTTATACCAGTTACCTCTGCCAGTCTTCCTAACTGGGCCTGATAATTATTTAGGAGGAATTTCTGCTCCTTTTGTCAATCTGGGTGAAATGAATAATAAGGGTATTGATGTTTCTATGGGTTATTCAACTTTACAGACTAAAGATTTCTCATGGTCAACCAATTTCAATATATCTCATTACAGAAATGAAGTAACGGAACTTTATAACGAAAGTCTGGAAGTTTTACGTTCTGTTACAACTGGGTTTTTATCATCTCCAATTACCAGAACAGTTGAAGGTGAGCCTTTAGGGAAATATTGGGGTTATAAAGTTGCCGGAATATTTAGAACCCAGGAAGATATTGATGGAGCGCCTGTTCAATTTGGGATCCCGTTTTCTGATGAACTAGGTGATAACAGCCTCGGTGATATTCAATATGTTGATGTAAATGAGGATGGTGTTATTGATGAAAAAGACAGAACCTATATTGGTAACCCTCACCCAGACTTCACATTTGGATTTACCAATAACTTTAAATACAAAAATTTTGATCTTAGTATATTCCTACAAGGATCTTATGGTAATGATCTATTGAATTTGACACGAAAGGAAACGGTTGGTCTCTCTAGATTATATACAAATCAACTAAATATAGCGCAGGATTACTATACCCCAGATAATATTGATGCTGCTTTTCCAAGACCAAGAAGGGGAGATGATAATCAAAATTTATTTATTTCAGATCGGTATGTTGAAGATGGGTCATACTTGAGAATACAAAATGTTAGTCTGGGCTATAATCTCCCTCAAACCTTTTGTCAAAAATTTTACCTATCAAATCTTAAGGTTTATGGTACTATACAAAACCTTTACACTTTTACAAATTATTCTGGATATGACCCGGAGATAGGATCATTTAATGGTGATGCACTGCAAATGGGGGTTGATCGAGGGAGATACCCAATACCCAGAACATTTACTCTAGGTTTAAATGTTGAATTTTAAAAAATAAATTACGATGAAATATATAAAGTATAACAAACTGTTTTTACTGTTTTTGGTGTTTTTTTCGCTGGTATCTTGTGACGATGAATTCTTAGAAAGACCACCAGAAGACGGTATTGCTTTAGACAATTTTTATTCAAGTGAAGAAGAACTAGTAGCTAATACAAATAGCCTTTATGGAGCAGTATGGTTTAATTTCAATACTAAGGCATTTTGGTCAATTACAGAGTTGAGCGGTGGTAACGCACGTACTTTCTCTGGGGACGTAGTAAACTTTTTCAACTTCTCAATAACAGGCGATAACACTGTTTTAGCCGATGGTTGGGGTTCTCTATGGGGTGTCATTGCTCAATCAAATGCAATAATAAATTTTACTGAAAGTAGAGTAAGTCCATCGGTTTCTCAGGAAGCAGTAAACAATACAATAGGTGAAGCACATTTTATGCGAGCGGTTGCTTATTTTTATTTGGTTAGGATTTGGGGATCAGTGCCCATAATTGAAAATAATCTAGATTATGTCTACGATCCTCAGATCCCTAAAAACCGAATAGAAGACATTTACGAGTTTATAGAGCGTGATCTTCAGTTTGCAATTGATAATTGCTATCCAAAGGTGCGCGGTGGTAATTATTTAGCAAATGCCCACGTCTCAAGCGGTTCTGCTAAAGCATTAAAGGCAAAAGTTCACCTCTATCAAGAGGAATACGATCTAGCACGACAACTAAGCCAAGAAGTAATTGCGAGCGAAGAATTTCAATTACTTGATGATTACAATAATCTATTTTTAACAGAGTTCAACAATAATGAAGAATCTATTGCAGCTATGCAGTGGACATCTCAGGGTTATGGTGTAGGTAATGCAATGCAGGCTTCTTTTGCTATAAGTAGCGCCATAACTGGTACCGGGGATGGTTATGGAGTGATAGGGCCAACAATTGATTTGCAGGAAGCTTATGAAGATGGTGATGAACGTAGAAAGGCAACTATAATGCTTGCCGGAGATTTTTATCCCAACATCAGGGCAGCTGATGGGGGCTACACAGTACCAGATGATATAAATGCTCAGAACACAAAAGCAGGTATTAAAAAATATGTGGTTGGTACACCAGCTGATAACAATGGTAATTCTGCAACGCAGGCTGCATCTAACAATACCTACATAATGAGGTATGCCGATGTATTATTAATTAATGCCGAAGCAATTTTGGCAGGTGCTGCTTCAACAAGTGATGTTCAGGCGCTTGAATCTTTTAATAGTGTACGTTTACGGGCAGGTCTGGGTAGTCTGCCTTCAATTACACTTGATGATATTTTACAAGAACGTAGAATTGAATTTGCTATAGAGGGGGATTATTGGTTTGATTTAGGACGAATCGACCGTCAAACAGCCATTAATATTATAAGCAACCAGGAAAGAGGAACTTATAGTAATGAAGAACCACCTGAAATATTTACAGAGATGTATACTCCGGAAGCAGACGATTTCCTGTTGCCCTATCCTGCAACAGACGTGGCTTTAAATCCAAGACTGCTTGAAGAACCAGTTCCTTATGAGTTTAATTAAAAAACAGTGATGATGAAGAAAATTAAATTTTTTAAACAGCAAATCAGTTGCGGCGGTATTCTAATACTAGCCCTAATGTTAAGCCTGGGGTTAACCTCTTGTCAGCCCGATGATACAGGTGGTCTAGAAGCAACCGGCCCACCTAGTATAACAAGTGTGGCCCTTACAGCAAGAGACTCTACCACTACAGTAGGACTTCGTCAAAATTCCTATACCATTTATGGAGAAAACTTAGCCACGACTCAAGAGGTTTATTTTAATGACACGGAAGCCTATTTTAACCCAACATTGGTTACAAATAATGTTATTATTACAAGTATCCCTGAAGATGCACCCTACTTTGACGCCAGCGATGAGTTGCGTGTAGTTACATCAGAAGGTGTTGCGACAACTTTCTTTATGATTGAGCAACCAGCTCCTAGAATTACTTCATTTGCGCCATTGGCAGCAAGTGCCGGGGATATTGTTACCATTCAAGGTGAGATTTTTGAAGGTCTTGAATCCGTGCGATTTGGAGATGTTGAGGCTGAAATAGTTTCATCTACCACTACGGAAATACAGGTTGCAGTACCTGAAGGAATCGTACAGGCCTTTTTGTTTGTAGAAACAGCAGGGGGCATATCCCAGAGTACGCAATCCTTCGGATTTAAATTTGTGGTTTATGACGATGCATTAGCTCAAAGCTGGTGGATTGGGGGTTGGTCTGGTTCAGAAGATTTTGAAAGTACTGAGCGTGTAAAACGAGGTGATTTCTCGATCAAGAGAACCTATGAGGGAGGTTACTCAGGTTTTCAAATTGGCAATGGTGGTGCCACCATTGATCTTGCTGATAAGCAAGCCGTTAAAGTATCTATATATGGAGGAGAAGGAATCAACGATGTAAAACTCGTATTAAACGGAAATTATGACGCAGGTGCAGTAATAACTATCAATCAGGGAGAATGGAACGATTTTACAATACCATTGTCACAATTGGGCTCTCCAGCTACACTTAACGAGATTGTCATTCAGGAATTTAGTGGTGCTGCCCCATCAGTAATTTATATAGATGACCTGGGATTGATTTAGACTTTTATCCACTAATTATATTCAAAGTATTCCCTGTTTAAGCAATTTAAGCAGGGAATATTATTTTAATTTTTATACTATGAAAAACCTTTTTTTTATTTTTTTTATCACAGTGTTGAATTTTGAAAGCTATGCTCAGAAGTTTGATAATATTGCCGAAACGCCACCTATGGGTTGGAATAGTTGGAATAAATTTGCTTGTAATATCAATGAACAAGTTATCAGAGCTGCTGCTGATGCAATGGTATCTAGCGGCATGAAAGATGCTGGTTATGAGTATATTGTAATAGATGACTGCTGGCACGGTGAGCGGGATGCTGATGGTTTTATTCATGCAGATAAGGAAAAATTTCCTTCCGGTATGAAAGCTTTAGCAGACTATATTCATAGCAAAGGCCTTAAGTTTGGGATATACTCAGACGCAGGGACTGAGACCTGTGGCGGTGAGCCTGGAAGCCGTGGTCACGAATATCAAGATGCCATTAAATATGCATCCTGGGGTGTCGATTATTTAAAGTACGATTGGTGTAATACAGGAAAGCAAAACGCCGAAGCTTCTTACACAACAATGAGAAATGCTCTTTATAGCGCTGGTCGCCCAATTTTGTTTGCAATTTGCGAATGGGGTGATAACAAGCCTTGGGAATGGGCCCAGGATATTGGCCATATGTGGAGAACAACTGGGGATATTTATGCTTGCTGGGATTGTGAAGAAGATCACGGAGACTGGTCATCTTGGGGCGTGCTTAAAATTTTAGATATGCAGGATGGCCTTAGAAAATATGCCGGTCCCGGGCACTGGAACGATCCTGATATGATGGAAGTGGGAAATGGGATGTCTGTTGCTGAAGATCGCGCTCATTTTGCTATGTGGTGTATGCTCTCGGCTCCTTTAATAGCAGGAAATGATTTAGCAGATATGAGCGCAGAAACAGTAGCTATCCTTACTAATAAAGATATGATCGCTATCAATCAGGATTCTCTAGGGATTCAAGGCTTCAAATACAGTAGTAAAGAAGGACTTGAAACGTGGTTCAAGCCTCTCAAAAATGGAGACTGGGCTGTAACGTTTTTAAACCGGGCAGATCAAGAACATCAGGTAAATTTTAATTGGGAAGATCATCAAATAGAGGACCCTGATTTTGAATATCGCGTTGATTTTAAAAATACGTTATTTTCTGTAAGGGATATTTGGGCACAGAAAGACTTAAAAACAACGAAACACGCTTTAAATGCACGAGTTGCACCACACGATGTGATTACGCTTCGCTTAGTTAAAAAATAAATATATCTCATTAAAAAAAAGCGGCTGTTTAAAAGCAAATTCTAGAGTCAATTCGATCTCAGTTTAAGATTTAAAAACTTTTAGACAGCCTTTTCTTATAAACTTTTATTCTACTCTTCTAAAAGTTTCAAGCAATTAATCAGCGCTCTAAAGTTGTGGTAATTAGCTTTCCAAACATGACCTTTAAGATTGTTTTTCGTTTCCGGTTTGCTGTCCTGGCCCCATTCATACCAGCCTCCATAGCGATCATCCATAAAAAAGGTGTTTACGTACTCCCATAAATGAATGAAGTAAACGCCGTAGTTATGGCTGTCATTTGGGAAATGGTGTTGCATGATCAGGAGAGTGTTTAAACCTTCAGCTTGTGACCACCAGTTTTTGTCTGAATTTACGATGGTGAGTGATTGATCTGCACCGAAATAATATCCGCCGTCATAGAAGCCCCCAAATGCTTTGTCCCAACCATTTTCAATAGCATGGTCTACCATCATTTTCCCTTTTAGTAACGTTTCTTCAGTATCCTTACGCTTCAGGATTTCAGAAGCTTCCAGCATTAAATATGCGATTTCTACATCGTGACCAAACGAAACATGATCCAGATAATAGTGTTTTTTTATGATATCTTTTGTCTCCTCATTAAAGGTTACTGGGGTCCAGTCTGGCTCAAAAAACAGATTCATATAATTTCTATCATTCACGATAGTATTTCTAATGAGTAACAGTAGTTCTTCAAGTCTCTCTGCTACAAGTTTTTCTGGCCACACTTTGTACAATTCGGTAAAAGCTTCCAGCAAATGTATAGAGCTGTTTTGATCTTTATAACCTATTTCTGACGTAGAATCAAATGTTGAATCTCTAAGAATGGGAGAGCCGTCCCTATTTAAAGATTGGTAATATCCTTTATTAATGGGATCGTGACTATGTTCTTCAAGCCACAAAAATGTTTTCTTTGCGAGTTCGAGGGCCTGCTCATCTTTAGAAACCCTATAATATGCCGCCAGCCCGTAAAGTGCAAAGGAGTTTCCATAGGCCGTTTTTTCTTCTCCTTTTTTGGCAATTGGTTTTCCCTCCTTAGACACAAGATTGTAAAAACCACCAAATTTTTGATCCCACATTACCTCTTTTAAAAATTTAAAGCCGTGTGCGGCATAGTTTAAATAGTCATCTCGATCTGAGAAAAACTCAGCAGTTAAAGAACACGTCCAAATGTGCCGCGCCTGAGTGACAATCATCTTATTATGCATTTCTCCTAATTTAAAGTCATAAGTGATTTCGCTAAAATAACCCCCATGTTCATAATCAAGAACTAAGGGGTACCACTTATCAATCATATTGTCTGTTACATCAATTCTCATTTGAGAACGTATAGCCTCGAGCGCATTGCTGTTTTGACAAAAACTGATTGAAACGGTAAAAAATACCAGGCAAAAAAGAGTTAGGGTTTTCATTGGAAAGAAATTTTATGGATAAATATACTGGAATGAAAGCATCATCCATTAACTGTGAAAATATCCTATGAGGAATAGACAAAAAAGTATTAAGCAAGCCAAGGGGGAGCAAACTAACTTTAGAATTTATGATTCGAATTAAATACTATCACATACTATTTTTCCTAACTACTATAAACTTAAATAGTCAAAAAATTGCTGATTCTTTAAAGGGTTTTAAAATCAATGACTTAGAATATTTAGAAATGCGTGGTGCCAATGTTATGCTTGCCCACGACTTTTATCCCGAAAGTCACCAAGGTGGCGTGGGCATTATTCAAAATGGCTTTCGGATAGCTACAAATGGAGACTTAAGACTTGAACCGGCACCAGGCCAATGGCAGCCGGTTCCAAAAGTTGGAGTGCGTCAGGTAGATCTAAAAAATCAAGTAATACAGGTGCGGATGAGTTATCCTGATCCTTCAAAAAATGGTAAAGGTTTTAACCCTATAGCGTATCCAGATCTTCAATTAGCATATGACCTTAAGGTTAAAGCAAACGGTAAATCTTTCATTTTAAGCATTGACCTTGAGGAACCGATACCGAAGGAATGGGAAGGGAAAATAGGGTTAAACCTAGAACTTTTCCCGGGTATTTTATTCGGAAAAACATATTATATGGATACAGATTTTGGCCTATTTAGCCGTCAGGCAAATGGACCGGGTTATTATACTAAAGATGGGGAATACAGGCTAGAACCTTTAGCAAAGGGTCAAAAGCTTGTAATTGCACCAGATTTTCCCGCACAAACCCTGGAAATCAACAATCGTGTACCTGAATCAAAATTAGAATTGTTGGACGGAAGGGCTATACACAGTAATGGCTGGTTTATAGTGAGATCTTTAGTACCATCTGGGAAAACTAAAAATGCCGTGGAGTGGGAAATTACTCCCAACGTACTCGATGGTTTTACTTATGATCCCATAATTCAACATTCTCAGGTAGGGTATCATCCCAATCAAGATAAAATTGCCATAATTGAAACTGACCCCAATGCTATTGAAGTGGCATTTGCCAAATTATATCGTATCAATCCCTTAGGGGAACATATAGAAGTTCTTACTAAAGAACCAAAAGTTTGGGGAAATTTTTTAAGATACAAGTATCTTCAATTTGATTTCAGTGAAATAAGAGATTCCGGTTTATATGTACTGAAATACGGTAAAAGCCTTTCGCAGCCTTTTCAAATACATAAAAATGTATATAAGAGAGGTGTATGGCAACCCACTCTAGAGTATTTTCTTCCGGTACAAATGTGTCATATGCGTGTAAATGACCGCTATAAGGTCTGGCATGGACTTTGTCATCTAGATGATGCACGCATGGCTCCCGTAGCTTTAAATCATTTTGATGGTTACTTACAAGGATCTTCAACCTTAACAGCATTCAAACCAGGAGAACACGTACCCCAATTAAATCAGGGCGGCTGGCATGATGCTGGGGATTTTGATCTGCGGGTTGAGTCACAGGCCTCTACAGTGCAGGGCTTGGCGCATATCTATGAAATTTTTGACTTAAACTATGACAATACAAGTGTTGATCAAAAATCGCGTATTGTTGAAATCCTGAAACCAGATGGTAAACCAGATGTATTACAGCAAGTAGAGCATGGAGTCCTTTCTATAATAGGTGGGTATAGTGCTCTGGGGCGTTTTTATCGGGGCATAATAGTACCTACCAAAAGACAGTATACCTTATTGGGGGACCCTGTAAATCATAGCGACAACACTATTTTTTCTAATTCCCTAGCAGATCAAAATATCCCGGTGGGATTAGCCGGTGCACCAGACGATCGCTGGGTTTTTACAGAAGAAAATCCCGCCCGGGAACTGTCTACTGCAGCTGCCTTAGCCGCGGCAGCACGGGTTTTAAAAAATTACAATCCAGATCTTGCTGCTAAGTGCCTGTCTATTGCAAAAGGTATTTGGACCTCAAATGATCAAGAAGCATTTATCCCTAAATTAGAATTGGCGGTAGAACTTTTAAGGACCACTCAGAACACAGAATACGCAAAATACCTTATTAAAAATACAGAAGGGATACTTGCAGATATAGAAAATACAGGCTGGATTGTAGGGCAGGCATTACCCTTAATTACCGAGCCTTTGTTTAAAAAACAATTGCATACCGCAGTAAGAGGGTATTTTCAGAAAGTAGTAGAATTAGGAAAAAAAACACCTTATGGTTTGCCCTACGAACCAAATATTTGGGGTGCTGGCTGGGGAATTCAAAACTTTGGAATGAAGCAATATTATTTTCACAGAAGCTATCCCAAAATTTTTCCTAAAGACTATTTGCTAAGTGCTCTCAACTTTATTTTAGGTGTACACCCGGGGGTAAATACTTCTTCTTTTGCTTCAGGGGTGGGTGTGCGATCTTTAACTCAAGCCTATGGTATGAATCGTGGAGAGTTTTCTTATATACCCGGAGGTGTTGGTTCTGGAACTGCTTTAATAAGACCGGATTTTCCCGAGTTATTGGAGTGGCCGTTCCTTTGGCAACAAACCGAATACGTATTAGGGGGTGGAACCACAGATTACATTTTTCTGGTGCTTGCTGCAGATCAAATTTTAAATGATTTACCATGAAAAAAATAGCCTTGGTGCTGGGTGTTATGCTCTCTAATTTAAATTATGCCCAAATACCGGTAAATGAGAATGCAACTCCCGAAGCGAAACAACTGTTGATTTATATAGCCTCTTTAGGAGATAGAATCTTATCTGGTCAGCACAGTTATAATGAAGATCCTGGTAAGTTTTATGAGTCGGTTTATAAAATTACCGGGGACTATCCTGCGGTTTGGGGAACAGATTTTTATTGGAACGGTCAAAACGATCCCGGAGAGCGCGTTGTCAAGAGTGCAATTGAAAAAGCTAAGGAAGGCGCATTGGTGACCTTAATGTGGCACGTAGGCAGGCCTACAGACAGCCCACCTTATGATTGGAGCGAAAGCGTACAAAACAAGCTGAGTGATGAAAACTGGAAACAATTGCTTTCTCCTGGTACTGATCTTCATTCCAGATGGCTAAAGCAAGTTGATCATATAGCCTCATACCTTAAAGACTTGGAAAAAGCGCGAATACCGGTCTTATGGAGGCCTTATCATGAGATGAATGGGGTTTGGTTTTGGTGGGGAAATAAACCGGCAGCCTATAAAAAACTTTGGAAAATGCTCTACAACCGCTTAACAGAGTATCATCAATTAAATAACTTGATTTGGGTATGGAATGCAAATGCACCGCGTGATATCCCCTTTGATGAGGCTTATGCTTATGAGGGCTTTTATCCGGGACCTGAATATGTAGATATACTTGCTACAGATGTTTATCACTATGATTATGAGCAGCACGATTATGAGGCACTTTTAAAGCTTGCTGCCGGTAAGCCTATAGCGCTTGGGGAAGTGGGAGAATTACCGAAACCTAATATTCTTCAAAAACAACCTCAATGGTCTTGGTTTATGGTGTGGTCTAATTGGCTTGAGACTGCAAATACGGTCAATCGTGTTCAAGAAATCTATAATTACTCAAAAACACTATCAAAAGATGAAATTAAAAAATAAGGTAATACTAACACTCTTAGTGGTTACAGGTTTTTTTCAAAAAATAACTGCCCAGACCGAATTTGAAACCTGGGGCAACCTTATCGGTATTCGTACAGATCAAGGTCTGCACGGTTTTAATACAAGCCTTCTGTTGGTCAATGAGCAAAAATACCAATGGCCCACACGAAAAGAAGGCCAGAAAACTGACTTTAAGAGAGACGATGAGACCAAAATTTTCAGTTATGAGATGAGGAATATCAGATGGACTCAAACTATTAAATCGTTAACTACGCATTCCGTAAGAGTTCAAATTGACTTTAGCTCTCCAAAGGATACGTTAATTCAAGGTGCCTATTTTAGAATTAATTTACCACAGGAATTTAATAATGAGACTCGTTTTGAAATTACCAATCCAGAATCTTTAAGCGCTCTTGACATAAGTTCAGATTTTGATAATACTTCTTATAAAGCGCCGGTTCAAGCCGTCAGTATGCTGACCAAAAAACGGGGAATCCATATTAAAGCCAAAGATCAAACCGAATTAATGATCACTATGGGAAAAGATTCTATAAACCCTGAATTTGGATTGAATTTCGCCATCGCTACGGGTAGTCTTGCAGCAGGAAAAACCTATTCAAATACCTTTGATATTGAAGTTAGCGGCGAACCAGAAAATGCACCGGTAGCCCTAAAGCTGTTTCCAGAACAGGAAGGAAATCTTTTTGAAGGTATAGGAGGAAATTTTCGTTTACAAAACCCAAAAAACGATCCGCAGGTAATAGACTATAGTTTAGATAATCTTAATGTCACCTGGGGCAGAGTTGAGTTGCCTTGGAAATTATGGCATCCAGATCTTGATAAAAATCCAAAGCTTGAAGCTAAAAATGGAAATTTACATCCCAAGGTTGAGGCCTCATTAGAAATGGCGAGACGCTTGGACAAAAGAGGTATTCCGGTAATCTTAGCAGCATGGTTTGCTCCTAACTGGGCCATTATCGGAGAAAGAGCGGAAGGCGTAAACCTTGACGGTAGCCGCGGCAATCAATTAGATCAATCTAAAAAAGAAGAAATTTATAGATCAATAACATCCTACGTTGAATTTTTAAAAGAAGAGTATGGCGTAGAAGCCTTTTTGTTTTCATTTAATGAATCTGACTTGGGAATCGATGTAAGGCAAACCCCAGAAGAACATGATCAATTGATACGCGAACTTGGTAGTCTCTTTAAAAACGCCGGGTTAAATACTAAACTATTACTTGGTGATACAGCCGATGCAAATGGCTGGGATTTCACAACAACAGCATCTTTAAACCCAGAATCAGTACCGTACATTGGCGGAGTATCATTTCATTCATGGCGAGGTTGGTCTCAAAAAAACCTTTTAGAATGGTATGATATTGCAAATCGTGTTGGCCAACCTCTATTTGTTGGTGAAGGCAGCATCGATGCCGGTGCATGGAGATATCCCCAAATCTTCGAAGAGCCCTCCTATGCACTTGAAGAAATACGGATTTATCTTAAGATTTTGAAGTTTGCCCAGCCTTTAAGTATTCTTCAATGGCAATTAACTTCAGACTATTCCGTGCTTTCCGGAGGAGGTATTTACGGAAACGACGATAAACTTAAGCCAACCCAACGTTTTTTTAATCTCAAACAATTAGGCAAAACACCGTCTGGCTTGAGAAATATACCAGTCACGTCAAATCAAGAAAGTGTGACGGCTGCGGCATTGGGAAGTAAAGAACGAGGACAATATGCCTTACATCTGGTTAATAAAGGTGGTAAGAGATCAATTGAAGTTACTGGGATTCCTTCAAGCATATCAGCTTTTAATGTGTATGTAACAGATCAAAATAATTCTTTTAAAAGAATTAAAAAGGTTCAAGTAAGTAACGGTAAAATAAATCTATTCGCCGAGGGAGGATCTTTCATTTCACTATTCTCTGTTGACTTGAAGTAAATTATTTAAAAGTCAACAACACTTTCAAGAGCCTCATCTGCATCCTTGTGAATAAAATTAGATTGATAATTTATGGTAGTTGTTAAAGAAGAATGACGATATAACTTTTGTAACATTTGAATAGGAATTTTGTCTTCAGATATGTGTCCAAAGCTGTGACGTGCAATATGCATAGTCACTTTCTTTTTAATCTTAGATTTTTCAGCAACTTGTTTTAAATGAAAATTAATATTCTTTGTTGCGGTTTTGGTCTTGGCATATACATCTTCTGGACTACTGTAATCAGCCAGTTTCAACTCTGGGAATATAAAATCATCCATCTGCTTCTGAAATGGTTTGTAGTATTTAAGTATTGTACCTGCTTTTTTTGGCAATTTTAAAGATAAAACTTTAGAGTTTTTATTCATTGTATAGTGAAGCCTATCATCAAAAATGTCACTCCATCTAATCTTCAGTAAATCGGCAATTCTAATACCCGCAAAGTAGAAGCTAAAAAGCCAAACATTTTGAGCATGTTTTTCCTCTTTTGTTAGATTTTTTGCAGACTCAAAGGCCTTAATTTCATTAATTGTTAAGCCGATTTTTTGAGCTTCGGGAATTTTTATTCTGATTTTATCGGCTCCAAAAGGGTAAAGTTTACGGTCTACAATACCTATTTTTATTGCTCTGTTATAGATTGTTCTAATGACAATTAGATTATTAACTATAGACCTTTGAGATAGACTCAATTTATTTTTGAGGTAGACTTTAAAACCTCTTAAAAATAGCTCATCTATTTCCTCAAAGCTTAGCTGTTTAGATCTATGGAAGTTTATAACATGATTAACCCGAACTCTATCTGCTGATAGCTGAGCCATTTTTTTATTGAGCTCTAATTCCTTTAAATACTTTTGAGCAACTTCATAAAATGTTCTTGACTTTATATTAGAGTAAATTTCTTTTTTTATTTGATTTACAGATAAATCTAAATTATTAGACTGAAGCTGAAGCAAGTTTTTATTAGCTTCCTGTAATCGTGTATAAATAAGATTGTTTAATTGTAAAAAATTAGGATTTGACTTCTTGACTCTGAGGTTCTTCTCATCCCAATCTTTCAGGGGTATATAGTGCCCAATATAATGATAGGTTGATTTTCTATTTTTAGTGATCCTAATTGCTATGGGGTATAGACCATTCTTATTGGCCTTCTTTCGAAGTACTATTTTGGTATTTGAGGTCATATTCTTGTATAATTTTCCATAAAGTTAAAACAAATAGGTACAACATAGGTACAACAAATCTTGCTTTTTAATAATGTTTAATAAAATTAAATTTTATTAAACAACTACAAATCAATATTATATAACGTAGATTGATGTACGATGAACATAAATAGCTTGGATTCAAAACCCAGTTCTTACGAGTGTGGGTTCGATTCCCACCCGGGGTACAAAAGCTCAACAGTGATGTTGGGCTTTTTTGTTTAGCTACTTTTTTAGAAACGTATTTTATCAACTATTCAAGAAATGGATTTATTAGTATATGATTCTTACTCTAAATTATTCTACTGATACGTTTCAACCCAGGGAACACTTTTGGTTCGATCAGTAAGATAATCGTTTCCTGAGCATCTGTCTTCGTATTCTCCGTTATACCCTAGAATATAAAGTATTGATAATTCGATATATAATATGCTTAGTTGTAAAGCTTGATGTATTGTGTTAGAATTCAATTTTGACAGCTTTTTTCTTTTCTCAAATTGAGAATGAATTATTGAATTTCTTATCTGAACAATTGCTTCAGGGGCATCGTGTATTTCAGGATTTTCTGTTATGTAACTTTGAAGTTCACGAAAGTTTAAAGGAGCTGCTTTGCTCATCTTTATTTGCGATAGTAGAAGGCGTATTTTATTTGAAGCGCTAATATTTTCACTGTCTCTTCCCAATAAAAGATTTCCTTTTTCAATTATCAGCCAATTATAAAGAAGTTCTAGAGCGGTTTGAGCCATAACTATTGAGCCTTCAGCATAGCCACTATTGCTGTTTGATTCATTATACCAATGAATTGCAGAAACTAAAAAATTCTGATCGTCATCATTTTTCCAGATTTCTAAAAATTTATTGAACAATTCTTTAAAACCGTCAATTGAAAACATTGAAGACCAACCTGAATTATATTTGTATAGAGAGATATCATAATTGCTAAAATCTGACCATATTTTTTCGCCTTGATAAATACCTGAATAAAAAATCGGAGCAATCTTTCTACCATTTAAAAAACTCAAAAATGTACCAAATGATCTAAGGATATTTTTAGTCGTTTCGTAATTTAAACTACCCTTTTTAAGTTTTAATTCCCCTGTGTACAGGCTTAAATATCCTCCTTTATTTTTTAGTTTTTTTAATCTATCCTTATAATCAATAGCTTTATCTATCACGATTGAAAAATCATCATTCTCGAAATGAATTCTATTGCGAAAGGTTCCTCCATCTTTACTTACAATTGAACCAATATAATCCTTGAGATTTGGGATGTCAAATTTTACTAATTCGACAGTAATGGATTTATCTCCATAAATACATTCATGATTAAAAACGCCTTGAATTTCTATAAAACTTGACTCACTGCTATCAGTTAAATTCGTTAAAAAGACTTTGCCTATTATGTTGTCTTCAACAATTATTGTGTAATAGCCAGCAAATTTTGGATGTTTTCCACGAGTTAATCTCCCTGTAAATCGAGAGCCAAGATTTGGTAACCATTCAAAGAATATATTACCGTTACATTTGAAAGTTTGGCTTTCATTTTTCAGATAAAAGTCGCCTTCGTAGATGTCAATTCTTTGATTAGGATGATCGGTTTCGAAGTTTAAATTTAAGATAGTAGGAAATTCCATCATTTTATTGTTTATATCTTGTGGATGGTTCGTGTTTTTAAAATTTACAGACGCTAAACTTATAAACTAAACTTCTATTTAATTCATTATGTGAAATCTAAAGTAACTTTATCTGTTTCTAAGTAATATCAAAGATTATTATGAAAGCTCCTGCGTTATTACGGGAACAGTTGTAGCGGCTTTTTTGTTTAGATCTCATACCTTTCAGAAAAAACAGTTTGTAGCTATGTCAAAAGAAAGAAAGGTGCCGGAATGGTTAAAAAAGTCACGAGAAAGCTGGAGCAATACCGGGTCTAAACGACCGCCATTTGCCGAAATTCCCAAAGCCGGGCAGCGTTCAGTCTGGGATTTTCCACGCACTCCGGTTATTGAAAAGGTAACTAAACCCGTTCTGGTCAAGCATCAGGATCACATTTTAGCCGAGTCTCAAAACGCTCTGGCAGTTCTGGAAACTGCAAGTCCACCTACTTATTACATTCCAAACTCTGATATCGACACCAGTTTATTAATAAAGATGGAAGGGAAGACTTCGATGTGCGAATGGAAAGGCAGCGCCACCTATTGGGCTTTGAAAGATAACCCCGGTAAACCGGTCGCCTGGTCATACCCGAGTCCTTTCCCGGTATTTGAAGCTTTAAAAGAGCATCTGGCTTTCTATCCGCAAAATTTGGAATGCTTTGTAGATGGGGAACAGGTAAAAGCACAGGACAGTGCATTCTATGCGGGTTGGATCACGCCAGATTTAACCGGTCCGTTTAAAGGGGAAAAGGGAACGGAGCATTGGTGAACCCCAACATTATGCTTTATTTAATACCCGTTACCTTTTAAAATACCTAGCTTTTAAACTTAGAACTTGAACTATGAGCAGAGGATTTGTAAAAGAAGACGATCAGGAAGAAACGCCTATAATTCCGCCAAGGGCGGCTTTACCTGCGGGTGTCACCAATTATGTGACTCCGGCCGGATTGCAGGCTTTAGAAGAAGAGCAGGAGGATTTACTTCGCGAAATATCAGAACTCGACGAATCCGATGAGCGGGAGCGCCGCAGATCTCTGGCCGTACTCAACGGAAAACTCAATTTACTTAAGGAGCGACTTACAAGTGCCCGATTGCTTGATAAAGTAGATACTGATGAGGTGCGTTTTGGTGCTCGGGTTACCTATACCATTTCGGGAAGTCCCAAGCCCATAACGCTACAAATCGTGGGTGTTGATGAGGCTGATGTTAAACAACAGAAAATTGCGTTCACAGCTCCCGTAGCCAAAGCATTGATGGGCAAAAAAGCCGGCGAGGAAACTATGCTTGAGCTGGGTGATAACAGGAGAAGCATTCAGATTCAGAACATTGAATATCCTGATAACAATTGATTACAAATCGCTAAGCAGAAAACTTATTTTCATATAAAACGCAATAAAGCCTCATTTATGGGGCTTTTAATTTTTTTATTGTCGTTCAAAGGTAGTATCTTGGGTCGCTGTTAGCTTATAGTCCAAAAGAATATATGCTATCGTTCAGATTATTTTTTTGAAGAATAAATTAGATTTTACGCAATCGATTTCCTTAAACGAGAGGTGATCGGTGATATCATTATAGAATTCATTTAGCCCGTTATCTATGAGTACGCAATCCCAAAAATTATCCATAAAAGAAAAAATTGGTTACAGTCTGGGCGATTTGTCTGCAAACCTGGTGTTTCAGACCCTGATGACTTACCTGGCCTATTTCTACACCGATATCTACGGTCTTAAGGCCAATGATGCTTCGGTGATCATTTTTATAGTGGGTATGGTTGCGGCTTTTGGTTTCAATCCGGTCATCGGTGCGCTTGCAGATCGTACGCGTTCACGATACGGTAAATTCAGACCCTGGATTCTCTACACCGCTATTCCTCTGGGAGTAGTGGCCTTACTGGCTTTTACCACGCCTGATTTTGATTACAAAGGTAAAGTAATTTATGCGGTCGTCACCTATACGCTGTTGCTGTTGCTTTATGCTGCAAACAACCTGCCCTATTCGGCATTAAGCGGTGTAATTACCGGTGATATGGGCGAGCGTAACAGCTTATCGTCGTATCGTTTTGTGGCGGTTATGTTCGCACAGTTTTTTGTTCAGGTTTTTATGCTGCCCATTATTGAGTCGGCAGGTGGCGGAGATCAGGCAGTAGGTATTGAGATTGTGATGACCTGGCTGGCGATAATAGGTACGGTAATGTTGATCATTACCTTTTTGACCACACGGGAGCGCATCGTACCTACAATAGATCAGGAATCCAGCCTTAAAGAAGATCTGGGTGATCTCGTTAAAAATAAGCCCTGGGTGATTATGCTGGTTCTTACCACTTTAGTTTTTATCACGCTTGCTATGAAAGGTGGTTCGTATGTGTATTACTTCAAAAACTACGTAGACCCTGCCTCTCTTACGGCTTTTATAGAGCCAATTCTTAATGGTTTGGGGGCTATTGGGGTGAATTTCTTTGGTGAAAACCCGGTATCTGCTGGCTTCGGTTTGTTTAACGCCGGTGGAATCATTTTTATGATCGTAGGGATTACCTTTTCAAAAGGTTTTGCAGACAAATATGGAAAACGGGATGTTTTCGGCGTAGCCTTATTTATTTCAACGCTATTTATTCTGGCTTTTTACTTTTTCCCAAAAGATGCTGTGATCCTGATGTTTGTATCTCAAATTTTACACGGGTTTTTCTACGGAATTACGATTCCACTGCTTTGGGCGATGATCGCAGATGTAGCTGATTATTCCGAATGGAAGAATAACCGAAGAGCTACTGCAATCATATTTTCGGCAATGATGGTGGGGCTTAAAGGAGGTCTGAGTATAGGTGGTGCGCTAGTCGCCTGGATTTTGGGTCTATACAATTACATCACCAAAGAGGCAGCTACAGTACCGGTTGAAGATATCATTCAGCCCGAAACAGCAATTGAAGGAACCAAACTTTTGGTGAGTATATACCCTGCAATTCCGTTTTTAATTGGGGCAGGCTTGCTTTTCTTTTATGAGATCAATAAGGCAAAAGAGAACCAGATCGAGAAAGACCTCAAAGAACGCAGATTAAGTAAGCAATAGTCTCCCGGTTTAATTCAAAGGTTCAAGGTCAATATACCGGTAGTTTAAAACACCCAGATGTTCAATATCTAAACAGCCTTTTTGAATCTCAGACCAGTTACAAATCTGAGCAAATGCATCTTCATCAAACTTGTTATAGACCTGTTCTGAAAATAGAATGTATTCATCAGTTGGGATATCATTCTTAAGCATACGATGCGCGGTGATCACATCTTCGCCCATTAATTTGATGCGATTTCCTATAGGCACCATTGCGATTTCCTCGCCATAATGCAAGATTATTTTCAGGCCAAGAATCTCAGAGATGCTGCGGGCGTCGTCTTCTTTCTTATGTTCCCGGTAAAGCTTATCCATACGTTTGTAGAAGTCTGTATAAAAGGTTTTACACTGATCAATCAGTTCTTCAAGGCTTGGCAATTCGCCACTTCTAAAGAATAATACCGCATCACCTTCTATTTCAGAAACCTGAAGATTAATGGTGTTTGCATAGATGATCTCGTTGAGCAGGGCGGGGATGACCTGTGCGGTGAGATCGAAGTTGGCCTCCCGCATAAACTGGGTAAAACCGCTGATGTCCGGGATGCAAATTAAAGTGGGTTCTGCTTTCATAGCTGCAAATATCTATCATTCAGGATTATGCAAGATGATTTTTAATAAATATTTGGCTGAAATATTAGTCTTTAGACTGCGCAGCCTTGATGATTTCTTTCAGCTTAAGAGCTCGGGCTTCCTTTTCCGCGCGCAGTTTGTCTTTTTTACGCTTGAGCAACTTGTTGTGTTTGTCTTTGTTTTTACCGTTTTTAGGAGTTCCTTTTTTAGCCATTAGTTTTCGGGTTTAGAAGTTTTTGACTCATCAATAAAATGTTCTATAATTTTTCCGATGATAAACGTGATTACAACCGGTAAAATCCAACCCACTCCGTAATCTGAAAAAGGAATCCAGCTAAAGCGACCCTGATAATTTTCAGCATTAAAGGACACTAAAAAGTCAGGAATACTAAATACGATAGTTACCAGCGCAACAAGCCTGAAAATAAGACTGGAAACAAAGCGATCTGAAAATAAATTCAAAAGGATCAGAACAATGACTAAAGGATAGATAAAACTCAATGCCGGTACGGCCACAGCAATGATATAGGCAACGCCGGTCTGACC
Organism: Leeuwenhoekiella nanhaiensis; assembly: GCF_002744755.1. Lineage (GTDB taxonomy): Bacteria > Bacteroidota > Bacteroidia > Flavobacteriales > Flavobacteriaceae > Leeuwenhoekiella > Leeuwenhoekiella nanhaiensis. The sequence goes on from NZ_KZ319287.1 coordinate 451,182, forward strand.
AATGAGTACACCGAGAGCGCTGGCTAAAATGGCTGTTATAATGTATGCGCGTTGTGAATTTTTAAAAAGCCCCTTGATAAAGTCTGAAGTTCCGGTTACGATTCCCACTGCGGTGGTAAAACAGGCCAGACTTACCAATATGGACAAGAGAATACGTCCGCCCGAACCCAGGGTATCGTAACTTAAAAACGAAAGCAAATCCGTTCGGGAGTCGGTCACCGTTTGGTTTACATACAGCGATCCCACATAGATCAGACCCAGGTATATGGTGAGCAGGCCAAGGCCCGCAAGGCTTCCGGCTTTGATCATGAGGTTTCTTTTAATCTGGTGACTTTCGGTGTTTACCAGATTTAAGGAGATAATCACCACGGCACCAATAACAATCGCGCCAATCGCATCAAAAGTCTGATAGCCTTCTAAAAGGCCGCTAGTCAACGGACTTTCTAACTGCGATGCTGTCGCGGGCGGGAGTTCGGCAAAAATGGCGATGCAAATAATTGTTGTTAATATTAAAAGCAGGAGCGGCGTAAGGTATTTCCCCAATGCATTGAGCAGTCTCGAGCGGTTAAGTGCAAACAAAAGCACCAGCCCAAAATATACCGCGCTTGAGGTAAGCGAGCTCACTTCAAAATAAGGTTGGATGGCCATCTCGTAGGTTACTGAAGCAGTGCGCGGTGCAGGCAGAGTAATGGCTACAAGATAAACGAGCACGCAAAAGATAATACTGAAAACGGGGTGTATTTTGTTTCCAAAATCGAGCATACTGCCCTGCAAGCGGGCGTGGGCAAAAATTCCCAGTAACGGAATCAGAACCGCCGAAAGACAAAATCCCAAACTAACCCAAAGCCAGTTAGTGCCGGCCAGATAGCCCAGGTAAGGTGGCAAAATCAGATTTCCGGCTCCAAAAAAAAGTGAAAATATGGCGAAACCTGTAATCAGTGTTTCTTTAGAAAATCGCATAGCGTCGTATCTTTCGGGCCGAAAGTTAAACTAAAATGGGCGTACAGAAAGACGACAAACAATTATTTTATAAAGAGTACGGCAGCGGAGAAACGCTGTGCCTGCTTCACGGATTTTTAGAAAATCTGGAGATGTGGAACGGGATGCTGGAAAGCCTGTCTCAAAAATACCGGGTGATCCTGATTGATCTTCCCGGTCACGGCAAATCACCCTTATTGGCGCAGGATAACGGTATGAAAGCTATGGCGCACGCGGTTAATGATATTTTTGAAACGCTGAATGTGGAAACGGTAAAACTTGTGGGGCATTCTATGGGTGGCTATGTGGCGCTTGCCTTTGCAGAAGCCTTTCCACAGAAAACAAAAGGGTTGCTTTTGCTGAATTCTACCCCCGAAGCCGATACCGCAGAGCGGAAGAAGATGCGAAATCATGCAATAGACATGGCCGGACGTAATTACGAAGCCTTGGTATCAATGTCTGTAGCCAATTTGTTTTCGGCTAAAAGGAGTTCCGAGTTTGAACAGGAAATCCGGCAGACAAAAACAGAAGCTTTACAGGTAACGCCTGAAGCATACATTACCTGCCAGAGAGCGATGCGAGAACGCCCTGACTATTCAAACCTTTGGAAGACTGCAGATTTTAAAAAACAAATGATTTTGGGAAGTGACGACGGCTTAATCGACGCAGAAAAAATGAAACATAAGTTTAGCGAAGCCGAAGTCAAAATTGACGTTTTAACGGGTGGTCATATGCTTCATATTGAGAATTTTAGAGAGGTAGCAGGCCTAATCGCAAATTTTTAACCGTTTTTCCGAGAAAAAAGTTTTCAACATTTGTTGATAACCTGGCTTTTTGATGTGATTCTTTCAGGAAAAGGTTCGAAATACTACAATATCTTCAAAAATGTGCGTTAGTCTGAAAAAATGCGCATTTTAGCGGTTTTATTTTTCCTTTTAACGAATAATTCTGTTAATTTTAACTACCTAATTTCAAAAACCCCTAAAATGAACTATTCATTCTTCTCCAAAAATCCCTATCACATGATTCTATGTAAGCTCTTTGGTCACAAGTATCAGGTTCTTCGTTCGTATCAAACTAACAAAAAGGAATACGAGTGCTGCAAATGCCGTCAGCAATTTACTGAAAACGATTACGGTGAGTTACAGCCCTTAACCCCAAAACTGCGTCGCATAAACGAAGTGATGGAGAAATTCTACATTTTCAGGCACGCCCGCCAGTCGGCATAATTAATCTTCGTTTTGAAGTGCATTCCACCCACGGGCAACTATGGGTATTGATGTATTTGCGCGGGTGATTAAATTCATTCCGTCTTGTGAAGCCGTCATATGGCCAATAACGGTAAGATTAGGATTGCCTTTAATTTTCTCATAGTCATCCTGCTTAACGGTAAACAGCAACTCATAATCTTCTCCGCCGCTTAAGGCAACCGTCGTGCTGTCCAGTTCAAACTCCTCACATACATTGATCAGCTGAGGATCTAACGGAATTTTTTCTTCATAAAGCCGGCAACCCACATCAGATTTTTTACACAAATGAATGATCTCGGAAGACAGGCCGTCGCTAATGTCAATCATAGCCGTAGGTTTTACTTCCAGAGATTTTAATAACTCAACGATATCTTTTCGTGCTTCCGGCTTTAGTTGACGCTCTATGAGGTAGGAGTAGGGCTCAAGGTCTGGCTGCGCATGAGGATTTACCTGGTGCACTTGTTTTTCGCGTTCCAACACCTGAAGGCCCATATACGAAGCGCCCAAATCACCGGAAACAACCAGCAAATCTCCTTCCTGAGCGGTATCACGGGTCACGATTTCATCAGCTTCGGCAACACCTAAAGCCGTTATGCTTATCAGTAAACCTTTGGTACTTGAAGTGGTGTCACCTCCTACAAGGTCCACTTTATAGAGCTCGCAGGCCAGTTCAATTCCGGCATACAATTCTTCAAGTGCTTCAAGCGGAAAACGGTTTGATACCGCCAGTGAAACGGTTATTTGAGTTGCACGGGCATTCATCGCGTAGATGTCTGAAAGGTTGACCATCACTGCTTTGTAACCCAAATGTTTCAGCGGCATGAATGCCAAATCAAAGTGTACACCTTCAATTAACAAATCTGTCGAAACCAAAAGTTGCTTACCTTTCGTATCTATAACAGCGGCATCATCTCCTATTCCTTTAACGGTTTCAGCATGCTGAATGGCAAAATTGTTGGTAAGGTGATCTATGAGTCCAAACTCTCCTAATGCACTTAATGAGGTGCGGCTTTGGTCTTTGTTTTCAAACATAACGCGCGTATTTTGCCGCAAAGTTAACGGGAATAACTTGAAATACTTACCGGTTTTTGACGTTTAACCTATTTTGCGTCCCCTGAATTAAAAATTGAAGCGCAATGCTTTTTAAATAATTAGTTATGAAATACAGTAATCTGTTCCTCGCCTCCCTATCTGTCGTATTGCTTACGGCCTGTTCGCGTACTGATGATAATGATCTGCCTCCGGCACTAGACGATACAGATGAAGTGGTCGCCGATGGAGAAGTGGTCCCCTGCGAAAATGGTTTTGCAGGAATATACCCCTGTTCGGGATATGATCTGGTAGGTCAGGTTACGCTACGCGAAATGCAGGCCGGCAGTGGTAATGATTGCTGGGGCTGGACAGACCCTGCCACAGGAAACGAATATGCCCTGATGGGCCTTGACAACGGGGTGGCTTTTATAGAGATTTCCGATGCTTTAAATCCGCTTTATTTAGGGAAATTATCCAGCCGTACTGCGTCTTCGCCATGGCGTGACGTTAAGGTTTTTGGTAATCACGCGTTTGTGGTGAGTGAGGCAGACAATCACGGCTTGCAGGTTTTTGACCTTACGCGATTGCGGGGTTTGGAAGAGGCTCAAAATTTTACGGCAGATGCGGTTAATTTAGAATTTGGCAGTGCTCACAACATTGTTATCAATGAGGAAGAATCCCGTGTATATGTGGTGGGAGCAGCAACCTTTGATGGGGGACTTCACATATTTGATGTTTCAAATCCGGAAGCTCCGGTTTCTATTGGGGGTTTTGATGGCGACGGTTATACACATGATGCTCAGGTGGTGACCTATTCGGGGCCTGATACGGATTATACCGGCAGGCAGATTTGTGTAGCCAGCAATGAAGACAGTATCACGCTGGTAGATGTTACCGATGCCGCAAACCCGGTTTTCATTTCAAAAATCACCTATTCCAATCCATTTTACACGCATCAGGGTTGGTTTACAGAAGATCAGCGCTATTTTATAGGAAATGACGAACTCGATGAATTGCAAGTGGGCTTTAATACCCGCAGTCTGATATTTGATTTTTCAGATTTGGACAATCCCGTTGAGGTGGGCACCTACTCGGGACCTACCCGTGCCATTGATCACAACTACTACGTCAAGGCTAACACACTTTTTCTTACCAATTATACTGCCGGGTTACGCGTGTTGGATATCACTGATGTTGCCAATGCAAACTTTACCGAAACCGGTTTCTTTGATACCTACCCGGCTTCAAATGTGACTGATTTTGAAGGGGCTTGGAGTAACTATCCGTATTTCGCAAGCGGAAAAATCATCATAAGCGACATTGAGCGCGGTTTGTTTATCATTAAAAAATCTCAATAACATATGCGATCGGGTTATTTGTTTATTGTTGGTTTGACCTTTCTCTTTTCGGCCTGTTCTGGAGAGACTGAAGAGTCTGCGGTATTGGAGACCAAAACATTCCGGGGAGACCTGGTGATGGCAACTCGTTTGGGTGGAAGTCTTCATGACAAAGCTGCAGCCATCATTGAATTTAATGGAGGAGAGCTGGGCGTATTGGCAACTTCAGAAAGTACAGACGGAATGCTTTCAGGAAAAACCCGTGATGGCGAAGACTATTGGTTTTTGCATCTGGATCAGGAGACCAATTTCATCGCTTCTAAAACCTACGGCGGCAGTGGGGGTGACGTGGCAACAGATCTTATTGCGACCCGTGATGGCGGCTTCCTGTTTAGCGGCTACAGTATGAGCAAAGACGGTGACGCGAGTAAAAACGAAGGCTATCACGATACCTGGTTTGTAAAAACCAATGCTTCAGGTGGGATTGAATGGGAAAAGAGCTACGGTTTTGCCGGTCACGATCACTCGTATTCTATTCTGGAAACAGCAGACGGCGGCTACTTTAGTGCCGGTTTTCTGGATGTGACCGCTTCCGGCGGCGCCGGAAACGAAAATGCAAAGCACGGTGTGGGTGAATTTTGGGGGCAAAAACTGGACGCTTCCGGAAACCTGCAATGGCGTAATTATTTCGGTGGAAGTAATAATGACCGTTCGTATAAGGCACTTCAAACTCCTGATGGTGGCTTTGTGCTCGTAGGCTTTACCGAAAGTGATGACTTTGATGTGTCAACACCCAGAGGCAGTTACGATATTTGGCTGGTAAAACTCAACAGCACCGGAAGCCTGATTTGGGAACGCTCTTTCGGTGGTTCGGGTATTGATATTGCTCACGATGCGTTGATGTTACCTAATGGCGATTTTATTATCGTGGGACAGACTAACAGTTTAGATGGGGATATATCAGATCCCAACGGAGATTTTGATGCCTTTGCAATGCGTATTAGTCCACAGGGTGCGCTGATCTGGCAGCAGAATTACGGCAGCAGTGATTTTGAGTTCGTGCAAAGCATAATTCCTGGGCCCGAAAACACCTTCTTTTTGACTGGAAACACGCGCAGTGCAGATTTGACGGCTTCGGGCAACGCGGGTGATAATGATATCTGGGCTTTTCAAATTACAGAGAGCGGATCGCTTATCTGGCAAGAAACCTGGGGCGGAACCGGAATTGATCTGGGTATTGATGCCGTTTTTTCTTCAACCCATTCGCTGTATATTTTAGGTTCTACAGATAGTCCTTCGCTGGAAACTACAACTGCTCTGGGTAAAGATGATCTCATCATCCTGCAGGTAAACTAAATTTCATCTGCATTCGGCTATTTCCCTTTCTTATTATTACTGCTATTCATATTGGCTAAGCCTATTAGTTGATAAGATAGTTTAATGTAAGGAAGTATGGTAAAACCCTACTTAAATGGTATATTTGCACCAATTTAGAATTAGTATGATTAAAGTAAGTGAAGACGCGAAAAAGAAGATAACTGTCCTTATGACTGAGGAGGGTTACGACGCCGTGGCTGACTACGTGAGAGTAGGGGTCAAGAGTGGTGGTTGCAGTGGGTTGTCTTATGAACTTAAGTTTGATAAAAACAAAGAAGAAGAAGACAAACTCTTTGAAGACAATGGGGTGAAACTTATTGTTGATAAACGCAGTTTCCTTTATTTGATAGGCACCACACTTGAATATAGTGGTGGTCTTAACGGGAAAGGTTTTGTTTTCAACAATCCCAATGCACAGCGTACCTGCGGCTGTGGTGAAAGTTTTTCACTTTAATACAGATTTTAAACTGTTTCCAACAGATTAGAAAGAATATATGGCGTATACAGAAGACGATTTAGAAAAAGAATTAGCGACCAAAGAATACAAGTACGGTTTTTACACAGATATTGAGTCAGATACCTTTCCGGTAGGACTTAATGAAGATATTGTGCGCGCTATTTCTATGAAAAAGGAAGAGCCAGAGTGGATGACGGAGTGGCGTCTTGAGGCTTTTAGACACTGGCAGACGATGGAAGAACCGGAGTGGGCCAATGTGCATTATGCAAAGCCTAATTTTCAGGATATTTCCTACTATTCCGCACCTTCAAAAAAACCAAAGTACGACAGTCTTGATGAGGTAGATCCAGAATTGCTGGATACCTTCAAACGATTGGGTATTTCACTCGACGAGCAAAAAAAGCTTGCCGGTGTGGCGGTTGATGTGGTGATGGACTCGGTTTCGGTAACAACAACATTTAAGAAAACTCTGGCTGAAAAAGGAATTATATTCTGCTCCATTTCTGAGGCGATTAAGGAACACCCGGAGTTGGTGAAAAAATACATCGGCTCAGTAGTTCCGAAGAAAGACAATTTCTATGCAGCTTTAAACAGTGCTGTATTCAGTGATGGTTCGTTCTGCTACATCCCAAAAGGAGTGCGTTGCCCAATGGAACTTTCGACCTACTTCCGAATCAATCAGGCCGGTACTGGTCAGTTTGAGCGTACGCTTGTTGTAGCTGATGAAGGAAGTTACGTGAGCTATCTGGAAGGGTGCACAGCACCATCTCGTGATGAGAATCAGTTGCACGCTGCAGTAGTTGAGCTTATCGCACTTGATGATGCCGAAATCAAATATTCTACCGTTCAAAACTGGTATCCCGGTAATGATGAAGGTAAAGGAGGGGTTTACAACTTTGTAACCAAACGCGGACTTTGTGAAAAGAACGCTAAGATTTCGTGGACTCAGGTAGAGACCGGTAGTGCCGTAACCTGGAAATACCCCAGCTGTATTCTGAAAGGGGATAATTCAATTGGTGAATTTTATTCCATTGCGGTTACTAACAACTTTCAGCAAGCCGATACCGGAACAAAAATGGTGCATTTAGGTAAAAACACCAGAAGTACCATCATTTCTAAAGGTATTTCAGCAGGACAAAGCCAAAACAGTTACCGTGGTTTGGTTCAGATCAACAGCCGTGCGCAGAATGCCCGTAACTTTTCGCAGTGTGACTCGTTACTGATGGGTAATAAATGTGGGGCGCATACCTTCCCCTACATCGAAGCCAATAATAAAACAGCACGCGTAGAGCACGAGGCAACTACCAGTAAGATAGGTGAAGACCAGATCTTTTACTGCAACCAGCGGGGTATTGATACCGAAAAAGCAATTGCCCTGATTGTAAATGGTTTCAGTAAAGAAGTGCTTAATAAATTACCGATGGAATTTGCGGTGGAAGCCCAGAAGTTACTGGAGATTTCACTGGAAGGCTCTGTAGGATAAAGACTAATTAACCCTAAACAAAAAAGATATGCTTATCAAGAAAATTACATTTTTTGCGCTGGCAGCCTTGTTATTTGCCGGCTGTAAAGAAACCAAGAAAGAAGAAAATACGGAAGAAGTAGTGGTTGAAGAACCCGCTAAACCTGCTGTTGAGCTTTATGCTTTTGACGGTGGAAGCATTATGGCAAACAACCTGAATCTTTTTGCTCAGGGAGATACTTATAAAGGTGAAAGCAAGCAGCTTGCAGATGCCTTTTACGTGATCAAACACCCTAACGGAATCCTGTTATGGGATACCGGTCTTCCGGAAATGTTAGTCGGTCAGGGAGATTATACTCCTGAAGGAGGTGCTTTTACCATTTCGCGTAAAGACAGTATCACTACTCAGCTTAAGAGTATTGGTTTGACTCCCGCAGATGTAGATATGATTGCGTTTTCTCATATTCATTTTGATCATACCGGTGCCGCTAATCATTTCGCAGATGCGAAATGGCTTATTCAGCAAAGTGAAGATGATTTCCTGAATAGCGAAGAAATCAAAGGAAACACGTTTTACAATCCCGATACATTTTCGGCTTTAAACAATAAAGAGATCATTGCCAATAAAGACTATGATGTTTTTGGAGACGGAAGTGTAGTAATCAAATATATGCCGGGTCACACTGCGGGTCACAACGCTTTGTTTGTTGACTTGCCTGAAGCAGGACCTTTGGTTTTAACAGGGGATACTTATCATTTTGAGCAGAATCGTGAAGATGCTATCGTGCCTCAGTTTAACTACGATATCCCACAGTCTGAAGAGACGATTAAGGCTTTTGAAGCTTTTGTTAGCGAGAAAAATGCTAAGGTGTGGATTCAGCATGATCTGGATGATTTTAACGCAATGACCACAGCTCCAACGGCGCTTAAATAGTGATGAAATCGATACTGGTAACGCTGCTGACCATTCTGTTTTTGAGTTGCGACTCAGAAACACAGTCAGTACAGGTTTCCGGTGAATTTATTTATTACGCAGATGCAGCGGTCTTACAAGTCGACGAATCCGTTTATGGGGTTGTGTTAGATGAAAAGGCAAACGAACTGATCAGACAGGCATCTGGCTATAAAACAAATCCTGAAGATTTTGTTCAGGTAATTTTAGAAGTGGTAAAAAGGCCAAAGCCTCCTAAAGAAGAAGGTTGGGACACACTTGTAAGAATAAAGAATATACTGGCAGTAAGCTATCCCAAAGAAAACGATAGGTTACGGCTACAACTAACGAAGTAAATAATGTGGGTTTAAAACCCGAAGAATCGAGAATATGTTAGAGATAAACAATCTAAACGCAGGTATAGAAGATAAAGAAATCCTTAGAGGAATTGACCTTAAAGTCAATGCCGGTGAGGTTCACGCTATTATGGGACCTAACGGGTCTGGTAAGAGTACTCTGTCATCGGTTATTGCCGGTAAGGAAGAGTATGAAGTTTCGGGAGGAGACATTCTTTTTGAAGGGGAGTCTATTCTTGAAATGGATGCAGACGAGCGCGCGCATAAAGGTGTATTTCTTTCCTTTCAATATCCGGTAGAGATTCCCGGGGTGTCGGTGACTAATTTCATCAAGACCGCGATTAATCAAACCCGCAAGGCTAAAGGTCTTGAAGATATGCCCGCAAGCGAAATGCTGAAGAAAATCAGAGAGAAATCTGAGCTTTTAGAGATTGATCGCAAATTTTTATCACGTTCCTTAAACGAAGGTTTTTCCGGAGGTGAGAAAAAGCGTAACGAGATTTTTCAAATGGCGATGCTTGAGCCTAAACTGGCAATTCTTGATGAGACCGATTCCGGTTTGGATATCGATGCTCTGCGTATCGTTTCTAACGGAGTGAATAAGTTACGCAGTAGCGATAATGCAGTAATCGTGATCACCCACTACCAGCGTTTACTGGAGTATATCGTACCTGATTTTGTACACGTTTTGGTTAACGGAAAAATCGTTAAATCTGGCGGTAAAGAACTAGCCCTTGAACTTGAAGAAAAAGGTTACGACTGGGTAAAAGCGGAAACCGCTGTCTAACGAGTTAGTAGTTATAAGTTATGAGTTAAAAGTGTTTTCCACTTAACCATTAACCGAGAACATAAAAAAACATGAGTTTAAAAGATAAATTACTTTCATCCTACCTGACTTTTCAGGAAAATCAGGATTTTGATAACAGCATTCACGATATAAAAGATGCTGCGATCAAGATTTTTGAAGAAAAGGGTTTTCCTACCAAAAAGGATGAAAACTGGAAATATACTTCATTAAACAGCCTGGTAAAAGGAGACTTTTCACTTGTGGGCCGCAATGAAGATGCGATTGAGTTTAGAGATGTTAAGAAGTATTTCCTAAATGATATAGACACCTATAAAATTGTATTTATAGATGGTAAATACAGTTCGTATTTATCTGAAACCACACACGACGGGGTAGATGTATGTTTGTTAAGCGCAGCGCTTACCAAGCCTAAGTACAAGCCGGTAATCGATAAATACTTCGACAAAATTGTCAAAAAGGATAGTCTTACTTCGTTGAATACGGCTTTTGCCCGTGAAGGTGCATATATCTATGTGCCAAAGGGTAAAACGGTAAGTAAGCCTATTCAGATCGTACATTTTGCGACTGGTCTTGAGTCCAGCTTAATGCTTCAACCGCGCAACCTGGTTGTTGTTGAAGAAAACGCTGAAGTTCAAATCATTGAGCGTCACCAAAGCCTAAACAGCAATGCGGTATTTACCAATTCGGTAACCGAGATTTATGCGGCAGATCACGCTCGTGTAGATTATTACAAGATCCAAAACGATAAGGAAGCAGCCTCGTTGATAGACAATACACATATTGATCAGCAAACATCTTCTGAAGTTGCAGTACATACCTTTTCGTTTGGAGGAAAGCTTACCCGTAATAACCTGAATTTTTATCAGAACGGAGAGCATAACAATTCGATCTTAAAAGGGGTTACCATTATTGAAGATAAGCAGCACGTAGATCACAATACCTTGGTTCACCATAAGCAACCCAACTGCGAAAGTCATCAGGATTATAAGGGAATTTTTGACGATCGCGCAACCGGTGTTTTTAACGGTAAAGTAGTAGTTGATTCAGTCGCCCAAAAGATCAATGCGTATCAGTCTAACAACAATATTTTGGTTAGCGACAAGGCTTCGATCAACTCTAAGCCGCAGCTTGAGATTTTTGCGGATGACGTACGTTGCTCGCACGGATGTACCATCGGTCAGCTTGATGAAGACGCACTTTTCTATATGAAAACACGGGGAATTGGTGAGAAAGAAGGTCGTGCCCTATTGATGTATGCCTTTGCCAATAACGTATTAGAAAGCGTTAAAATCCCTCAGCTTAAGTCGCGCATCACCAAACTTATCGCCAACAAACTTGGAGTAAATCTGGGGTTTGAAGTTTAGAACACAAAGCTTCATTTTTCTTTAACGATCAAAAATTACTCAAATGGCTTCTGTAGACAGCTCTTTAACTCTTGATGTGGAACAAATCCGAAACGATTTTCCCATTCTAAAGCGAAAGGTTAACGACAAGCCTTTGGTGTATTTTGACAATGCGGCAACATCCCAAACGCCTCAGCAGGTTATTGATGTTATTGTTGACTATTACAGCCGCTACAATGCAAACATTCACCGTGGCGTGCACGCGCTTTCTCAGGAAGCAACTGATGCCTATGAACAGGCGCGAATCAAGATTCAGAAGCACTTCAATATTCCGAATGCCTATCAAACGCTTTTTACAGCCGGAACCACGCATGGGATTAACATCGTAGCTTCCGGATTTGCTTCGATATTAGAAGCTGGAGACGAAGTAATCGTTTCGGCATTAGAGCACCATTCTAATATTGTGCCCTGGCAAATGCTTTGCGAGAAGACCGGAGCGATGCTCAAGGTTATTCCAATGCTTGATAACGGAACGCTCGATATGCAGGCTTTTGATGCCTTACTTTCAGATAAGACCAAACTGGTTTTTGTCAATCACGTGAGTAATGCATTGGGAACTGTAAATCCCATTGAAGAAATAATTAAAAAGACCCACGCCGTAGGCGGAGCCGTTTTGGTTGACGGGGCTCAGGCAGCACCACACATCAAGGCAGATGTGCAGGCGCTTGACGTAGACTTTTATGTGGTTTCAGCTCATAAAATGTGCGGACCCACCGGAGTAGGAATGCTCTATGGTAAAGAAAAATGGCTTGAGAAACTACCCCCATATCAGGGTGGTGGTGAGATGATCGATCAGGTGACTTTTGAAAAAACCACCTACGCCGGTTTACCTCATAAGTTTGAAGCCGGAACTCCAAATATTTGCGGTGGAATTGCCTTTGGCGCAGCTTTAGACTATATGAACGCCATCGGTTTTGAACGTATAGCCGCGTATGAGCACGAGCTGCTCGAGTATGCTACAGCAAAACTGAAGAGCATTGAAGGTTTACGTATTTACGGAGAATCTTCAAAAAAGACAGCGGTCGTTTCTTTCAATATTGAAGGCGTACACCCTTACGATATGGGGACCATTCTCGATAAACTGGGAATTGCAGTTCGTACCGGGCATCATTGCGCGCAACCCATTATGGATTTTTATAAAATTCCGGGGACGGTGCGGGCTTCTTTTGCTTTCTATAATACTAAAGAAGAAATTGACAGCCTTGTTGCCGGCGTGGAGCGTGCCCGCAATATGTTGATATAATTTTAAGTGTTCTCAGTCTGCTATTTCGATGATTACGAGTAATTTCGTAGTAAGTCGTGAGGATGGTATTACCTTGAGGAGTTTCAATAAAACAAAATAATATGAAGGCAATTTGGGCGGTATTGACTGTATTACTGGTGTTTACAGTCTCTTGCAAATCAACCGATAAAAACAGTTTAGGTCCTCAGGGTAGTTTTGAGGTTCAATCCATAAAAAAGGATTCGGTTGCAGATAAAGAAATGACTATTAATTTTAATGCCGAAAATGGTCAGATTAACGGTAAGGGTGTTTGCAACAGCTACAGCTCTACCTACGTGGTAAGCGGCACTAACATTAAGTTTTCGCCGGCTATGTCAACCAAAATGATGTGCCCGGAAGGAACGACTTTAGAGTATAATTTTTTTCAGGCATTACTCAATGCCAGTAGTTATAAACTAAAGCGCGGTAAACTCACATTGTTTGATGCAGACGAAGCCGTTTTACTAACCGCAAGCGAGAATTAAAATACTGCTGTATTGCAGATTTAAAATTGAAATTTGATGAAAAGTATTCCCGAAATACAACAGGAAATAGTAGAAGAGTTTGAGATGTTTGACGACTGGATGCAGCGTTATGAGTATATGATTGAGTTGGGAAAATCGCTGCCACTCATTGACGAGAAGTACAAAACCGAAGAATACATCATTAAAGGTTGTCAGAGTAAGGTTTGGGTTCATGCAGATCTCAACGAGGATAAAATCGAGTTTACGGCAGATAGCGATGCGATTATAACCAAAGGAATTATCGCGATTTTGATCCGTTCTTTTTCTGGTCAACCCCCGCAGGAAATATTAGATGCAGATACCTCATTTATTGATAAAATCGGTTTGAAGGAGCATTTATCACCTACCCGTGCAAACGGTTTGGTGAGTATGATCAAACAAATCAAACTATATGCAGTGGCTTATAAAGCCAAAGCCGAAAATAATTAGGAAATGCAATGGGATAACGGTTTTACACTTACTACAGGTCTTTGTGGACTCGTATTTGTTATAACAGCCGTTGTTTTATACCGGTTTCCGCCTAAAAATATCAACTATTTTTACGGCTACCGAACCGCAAAGTCTATGAAAAGTCAGGAACGCTGGGATTTTGCCCAGAAATTTTCGGCTTTACGAATGCTTGAGGTGGGTATTTTTTTGATTATTTTGACAGGAATTTCAGCTTTTACCGGGATTTTTAATACTAACGGAAAAACAGCTGTTTTTGCTGGTTTGGTTTTAATAGTGCTGGCTGTAGTTTACCTTTTTGTAAGGACTCAAAAAGCAATCGACAAAAAATTTAAAGATTAACGTTATGAGCGAAACTAAAGAAATAGATACTCAGGAACTCGGCGAAAAAGTCGTGCGTGTACTTAAAACCATCTACGATCCGGAGATCCCGGTTGACATTTACGAGTTGGGATTGATTTACGATGTTTTTGTAAACGAAGATTATGAGACCAAAATCCTGATGACCCTTACCACGCCTAACTGTCCGGTTGCAGAAACCCTTCCGGTTGAAGTAGAGGAGAAGGTTAAAACCATTGATATGGTTAAGGACTGTGAGGTCGAAATCACTTTTGACCCACCATGGAGCCAGGATTTGATGAGCGACGAGGCCAAGTTGGAACTGGGCTTGTTGTAATGAACAAAGTATTTGTTTTTTTATTGTTTTGTTTCTCTGGATTTTCAAGCTTAGCACAGCTAAGCTGCGATGATTTTAAAGAAGGAGTTTTCATAACTGAGCAAGAGAGCCCTGTTCAATTTAAAATCGAGATTGTTAGAACGGCCACGTCTCAAACTGAACGAATTATTGAGCCATCCAGAGAATTAATAGAGTCGGGCTATCCCTACCAAAAAGTTTCGCATATCACTTTGAAATGGATTGATGACTGTAGTTATCGTATGATGTATGATAAAGAAAAGGGATCTTTATCTGAAATAGAGCAATTTATTAATGACTCAGGAGGCGCTCTTGTACAATTTACCGATATCGATGGATCCTGTATTTTTTATAAATCTTCCATGAAAATCAATGGAGAATTGGAGTGGATTAGTGGTAAAATGTGTAAGATAAAATAAGGATATGGAAGAAATTGTAAACCGCGTAGCCAATAGCAAGCTTAAAACCTTCAATTTGGAGGATTTATACCCTGCCGGCAAACGCGAACAAATCGACATTTCCCAATGGTTGACCGAAGGTTTTATTTTACGGGAAAAAGACTTTCGCGATAGCTTAAAAAATCACGACTGGTCTGCTTACAGCGACGCTTACGTTGCCTTGCATTGCAGTACCAATGCCATAGTGCCTGCCTGGGCCTATATGCTGGTGACCACTTATTTGCAGCCTGTGGCAAAAAAGGTCGTGGTAGGAAATCTTACCGATTTAGAAACCGTTTTGTATACCGAAAAAATTGAAACACTAGACGTATCGGTTTACCAGGATGAGTATGTGATCGTCAAGGGCTGTTCTAACAGGCCTGTACCTCAAAACGCATATATTTTACTTACCCAAAAGCTTCAGTCTGTTGTAAAAAGTCTGATGTTTGGCGAGGCCTGCTCTTCGGTACCGCTCTATAAATCTAAATAGCACTAATGCAAATGCCCCATAATTTATGGGGCTTATTTATATTTACTTCTTTAACCAACATCTTAAACAATGAAAAAACTAGTTCTATTCGCTTTGGCGATATTGAGCTTTGGCTATGCTCAGGCTCAGGAAAAAACCGAAGAGGAGCTGCGGGAAGAAATGAAGCCTAAAAAGGCCGAGATCTCAAGGCTTCAAAAAGAAGTCAGCGCGCTGCAGTCACAAATTGATAACCTTCCAGGGTGGAAATTTGGTGCGTTTGGTACTGTGGGAGCTAATTTCAGCCGTTTTAACAGCTGGTATTCTCAGGGAACACCTAATGTGTCTTCAGCTAATATTGCTGCGACCATGAACGCGTTTGCTAACAAAAAGGAAGCAAAGTATTTTTGGAGAAATGCCTTAAACCTCAATCTGGGCTGGGTAAAATACGACGACCGCGATGATCCGGATGACGATGACGGCTTCCGCAATGCGACCGATGTGTTTAACATTACTTCGCTTTACGGGTACAAGTTAAGCGAAAAGCTCGCGGTTTCTACTTTAGGCGAATACCGAACAACCATTCTCGATAATTTTAACGATCCCGGCTATCTCGATCTGGGGCTGGGTATGACCTGGACGCCAATAAATAATCTTACGGTTGTGGTACATCCATTAAACTACAACTTTGTGTTTAGTAGTGGTGAAACGGTATACGAGTCTTCTCTGGGTGCTAAAATCGTAGCCGACTATACCCGTCAGATCGGTAAAATTGCTTTTAAATCCAATCTTTCGGCCTTTCAAAGCTATAAAAGCAGCGATTACTCAAACTTTACCTGGATTAATAGTTTTAACTACAAACTGTTCAATCAGATTGGGGTAGGTTTTGAAGTAGGTCTGCGTGGCAACAAGCAGGAAAATCTTGAAAATGCTATTGATGAGTATGAAGCAGATGGTATGGTGGGAACCGAACCAACGTTTGACTCCATTGACAATCAGTTGCAATCCTACTATTTGCTGGGACTCACCTATTCCTTCTAAAAGAAGTGATATAAAAATGAAAAAGCCCGATAGTCAAATACTATCGGGCTTTTTTTGGATTTTGTGTTTCTATTCCTGCTCTTCGCCGGTATACAAATCGTATTCCGGGTACAGGAAATTATTGTACGGAAATCGCGTGATGTGTATCTCCCGAACCCGCTCGTAGACCTTCTTGCGAAAAGCCTCCATATTGTCTTTGTTTAATGCCGAAATAAAAATGGCATCGCCGTTCGCACGCGACATCCAGGTTTGTTTCCAGTCTTCAAGTGTGAAATGCTCTTCGGTACGCTCGGTTACCAGATCATCGTCATCAATGGTTTTGTGCGTAAAGGCATCAATTTTATTGAAGACCATAAGCGTAGGCTTGTCTGCACCTTCGATCTCGTCCATAATTTGATTTACCGAAGCGATATGATCTTCAAACTGCGGATGTGAAATGTCTACCACGTGTAACAGTAAATCAGCCTCACGTACTTCGTCTAGCGTACTTTTAAAGGATTCTACCAGTTGCGTGGGCAACTTGCGTATAAATCCTACCGTGTCGCTCAAGAGGAACGGCAAGTTGCGTATCACCACTTTTCTAACGGTTGTATCAAGCGTTGCAAAGAGTTTGTTTTCGGCAAATACTTCACTCTTACTTATGGTATTCATCAGGGTAGATTTACCCACGTTGGTATAACCTACCAGAGCCACACGTACCAAAGCTCCGCGATTACCGCGTTGTATGGCCTGCTGCTTATCTATTTTTTCGAGTTTCTTCTTCAAAAGCGAGATACGGTCGCGTACGATACGGCGGTCAGTTTCAATCTCGGTTTCACCAGGACCACGCATCCCGATACCCCCACGCTGGCGCTCTAAGTGCGTCCACATCCCGGCCAGTCGAGGCAGCAGGTATTCATATTGCGCCAATTCTACCTGTGTGCGTGCGTAGCTGGTTTGCGCCCGCTGCGCGAAAATATCAAGGATCAGATTAGTACGGTCAATAACCTTACACTTGAGGATCTTTTCGATATTCTTCTGCTGCGCAGGACTCAATTCGTCATCAAAAATCGCTGTGCCCACTTCGTATTGATCTACATACGCACGCACTTCTTCCATCTTACCTGTACCAATAAAAGTCTTGGGATTAGGCGTGTCTAATTTCTGAGTAAAGCGTTTAAGCACTTCCCCGCCCGCAGTGTAAGCCAAAAATTCAAGTTCGTCGAGGTATTCTTTAGATTTTTCCTCGTCCTGATATTGGGTAATGAGACCTATGAGAACGGTCTTTTCGTATTCTATATTCGTTTCTTCAATCATATATGCAAGTAAGTTGCAAAGGTACGGATTTAGAAGCTAAGGGTTTCTTAAATTAAGCCATTCAAAAAAGAACCGAATGCCTCAAAATAATCTCAGTATCGCTTTTTACAACCTCGAAAACCTGTTTGATACCATTAACGATCCCAATATTCTGGATGATGCGTTTACTCCAGATGGAGAATTGGGCTGGAATGCTTCGCGCTACGCGGAAAAGCTTACTAAGTTGTCTCGGGTTATTGCTAAAATCGGAAAGGCTGAAACCGGCACTGCGCCCGCTATTCTGGGTGTGGCAGAGGTCGAAAATAAAAAAGTACTGCGCGATCTCGTTACAACCGAAGCTTTAGAGCATCTGAATTATGATTTTGTACATCACAATTCGCCGGACGAGCGGGGTATAGATACGGCCCTTTTGTACCGGAAGGATGTTTTTGAAGTTTTTGAAAGCCGAAGCTATAGCCTCCATATCAAGAATGACGAAGGCCTTCGTGATTTTACCCGTGATATTTTATACGTTCACGGAAAGCTGGATGGAATCGAAGTTTTTGTTTTGGTCAATCACTGGCCGTCCCGACGGGAAGGTGTTGAACTTTCTAATCCCAAACGCATCGCGGCTGCAAAACGCAACCGGGAAATTATAGCCGAAATCAAAGCCCGGCATCCTGAAGCCCGAATTCTGATTATGGGTGATTTTAATGATGATCCGCAAAGTGAAGCAGTGCGCGAGCACTTGGTATCAACTGATTTTTACAATCCGATGATTTTTTTGCTCACCCGCTATGCCGGGTCGCTTACCCATCGCGGAGACTGGTATTTGTTTGACCAGATTATCCTTTCGCCCAACTGGATGAAAGCGTACGACAACCCTTTGGAATATGTAAAATCGGTCATCTACAACCCCGAATATTTAAAGGAACCGGAGGGCCGCTTTAAAGGCAATCCCTTGCGCACCTTTGCCGGTGATAATTATCTGGGCGGCGCAAGCGATCACTTTCCGGTATATGTGGTGTTTAAGAAGTCTTAGACTTCCTTTTTAAAGAAGATCACAACCGAATCAGCCAGCAAATCGTGAATGGCTCGTCTTTCGGGATTTCCCGAAATTGTAAGTAATGATATCCAGCCTAAAAGTGATTTTAGTACAAAACGCAGCACTGCCAGAAAGATGTTGAGATTCTTCGACGGATTTGAATGTCGCTTAACCCTTAGATCGTTTAGAAAGTGCCCGAGGCTAAAACCAAATACACTGACCATTACAGGCTCGTAAGCCAGAAAGATAAAAACAAAGGCTACTATTTTATAGTAATCAGGAACGCTTTCAAACCTTGAGAATACATCCGTAAACAAGAGCATTAAAAGAATGATAACCACGGCGTCTACAAAGGCTGCCTTAACGCGGTTAGATATATGAGGATATACCTGAATACTCATTTTATCCTGAGGTGCTGCATCCATACTTAATTGGTTTTAGGAGGATTTTTCTTTTTGCCCCCGTCTTTTTTAAGGGTCGGTTTATCGGCTTTTGGTTTTTTTTCGGGCATCGGGCCACGCATATGAATGACGAGACCATTAAGGAAATTACGTAAAAACTGATCGCCGCATTCCACGTATTTCGGGTGGTTTTCGTTCCTGAAAATAGCACCCAACTCGCTTTTGGTTACTGCAAAATCAACCAGGGCGCAAATTTTCACAATATCATCATCCCGCAATTTAAGGGCGACACGTAGTTTTTTAAAAATATCATTATTAGATAAGGCCATGGCTTAATGTATTTAGCTCGTATTATCGATTTCAAATTACCCGGTAAAGGTAGAAATAAAAACTCCTCATTTTCAGAGGAGTTTTTAGGTTGGCTAATAAATACGGGTTGTTTGAAGAGGCGCTGATTGAGATTATCTGCTTCGTTGATATATAGGCACTTTAAGGCCTATATATACATCTGCTCCTTTAGAGCTTTCAGAAATCAAATTTGTAAGAATCGTACTTGAGCCTAAAGTCAAAGGCCCTGCTCTAAGTCCAAATCCCCAGGCAAAACCATCATACTGTCTCATACTTAATGGCATATAAGCACTAAACCATTTACTTTCAAAACGAGGCGAAAGAGTTGCTATATTGGCAATTCTGCTGGCTTGTTGGGATTCAGGTGAAACCAATGATAGTGATGTTTGCAGGTTCAAATAAAATTTATTTTTGAGATGGTAATCTGCTGCAATATGCAAGGCTGTGGGTAAACTGATTTGTGAAGTTTCTACGGTCTCCTGACCATCAAAATTGTCCTGTAATATTTCATCAATATCTTTCTCATTAAACTCAGCTTCAGTAATGACTGTATTGGTAGCAGAATACTTGCCGATAGTGCTTTCATCATAATTTATAGAACCTAAATCTGTAACCGAAAGCCCTAATTTAAGTTTGTACTTATTGAGACCACGATTGCCCAGATTAGCGTTTTCGGGTCGCCATTCATAAACCACTCCAAAGTCTGCCCCAAAACCTGATGATGTATCGGTAAAGTCAAAATCCTCTTCATCTGTTGTCTGCCCGTAGTTTACGTTTCCGTTTACCGTAACATTTGCATTAGTGGAGGAGTACTGGCCTGTAAGATTTGAAGAATTAAAAAATGCACCACCACCACCGGCTAAATACTTTAACGTTGCTCCTCCTTTAAGAAAGTGGGATTCTTTGTCCATTAATACTCTTCCGTAGACTAAACCTACTTCAGCATAGGCGTGTAATGTTCCGTTAAGGTTGTTAAGGTCAAAAGTAAAATCTTCTTCAGAATCAAAATCGTCTGCGATGCGTTGAAAAAGTTCACCGTTTACATTATGTAAATTGTAAATACCACGTACACGTGTGATAAGGCCTATGCTACTTTTTGGATTCAGATTAAACATAAACGAAGGTCCCATTACGTCTACATTTGAATAGAAATTGTTAGAATTTGTAGGATTTAAATCAGCATCTTCTTCAAAATCAAATCCATCGTCGTCGGCATTAAGGCTGCTTGAACTGATGCCCGCATAATCATTGCCAAAGCTGACCCCGGCCGAAACTAAATTGATATCTGCACGCATTCTGGAGTCAAAAACATTTGCAGGGTTATACATGACCCCGTGAATCCCGGAATAGTTATCTATGCGGTGGCCTATATAATTTTGCGCTCTGA
The DNA here is from genome assembly GCF_002744755.1 of Leeuwenhoekiella nanhaiensis. Lineage (GTDB taxonomy): Bacteria > Bacteroidota > Bacteroidia > Flavobacteriales > Flavobacteriaceae > Leeuwenhoekiella > Leeuwenhoekiella nanhaiensis. Next base: position 471,899 of record NZ_KZ319287.1, read on the forward strand.
GGTTTATAGATAAAGAAATACTAAAAATCGCCAGAAAAAGTAATTTTTGTTTCATAAGCTTAAGTATGTAATTCAAAATTAAAGGTTTGTATCTGAGCTAAAAATACCCAATATCTGGTATTTTAAGATAATCTTAAGAATTTTAAAAGTCATACTTGCGCTCTAGCGCATAACGCAAAAGTTCGCCCTTGCCCTTTAGCTCCAGAATGCGCATCATATTTTTACGATGCGTATCTACAGTGTGTACACCTATAAAAAGTTCGTCTGCAATTTCCCGGGAAGTTTTACCCAGGGCGATGTGCCGCAGAATTTCAACCTGACGTTTGGTAAGCAGCCCGCCTTTTTCGGAAGCGTTGTTTTCAGCCTCAATAAGACTTAAGTCGATTTGAGAATCAAAAAAGGTTTCTCCTGAAGCTACTCTTTGAATGGCCTGTTTTAGGGTTTCAAGGCTTGAATTTTTAAGTACATAGCCCGAAGCGCCGGCATCCAGCATTTGCTTAATGGCTTCGGTCTGATCAAACATGCTAAAGGCGATCACACCGGTATCCGGAAGTTGATTTTTAATATGTTTTGTGGCTTCAATGCCGTCCATTTTTGGCATTCGGATATCGGTTATGACCACATCTGGCTGGTATTTAAGTACCTGAGTAACCAGATCCTCCCCGTCATTTGCGGTGCAAACCAACTTAATTTCTTCCTGCTCGGCCAGTAGTAAGCTGATGCCGTCTATTAGAGATTGATGATCTTCTCCTATTGCTAATTTAATCATAAGGGTAAGTCTATAATTACAGAAGTTCCTTGACCGGGTTCAGATTCTATTTCTAAAGTTCCGTTGAGATGGGCTACGCGTTTATCAATGGCGTTTATACCCATACCTTCACTGCGTTTGCTGATGTGTCTGGGATCAAAGCCCACGCCATCATCTTCAACCATAATATTGAGTGAGTCGCCATGGTTTACCAGATGTATGGTGAGTGTTTTGGCCTGAGCGTGTTTGATCACGTTAGTTATAAGTTCCTGGATGATGCGAAAGAGGCTTAATTCAAGACTGTTTTCGAGGCGGGTGTCCATTCCGTGGGCCTGTACATCTATTTGCAGCCCGTTTAACTGCGAGATTTTGTGCGCCAAATCTTTAAGGGCTTTAAGTAATCCCTGATTGGCAATCACCCCACTGTTCTTGGCGTGTGCAATGGTGCGTACTTTAGCATAAGCCTCATCAAGCAGGGTATTGGTTTTTTGATACAGATCTTCTGAAGGAGCGTTTTTAAGCGCTTCAAAATGCATACGTACATTCGTCATTAAAGCCCCAAGATCATCGTGAAGTTCCCCAGCTATACGAGTACGTTCTTTTTCCTGACCTTCAATCATAGCGTCTATACTGGCAAGTTCCTGATCTTTCAACAGGTTGGCAACTTTTTGGCGTTCCAGGTTTTTTTGCTGTTCTGCCAGTTTGCGCTTCTTTTGACTGTTTTTATAAACGAGAAAACCAATCGTACTGATTATCAGTACGGAAAGAATAAGAACTATTAAGAGGGTTCGCTTTTCTTGTTGTAGCTCCTGATTTTTTCGCTCTTTTTCTTTGGTTTGATACTTTACATTCAGTCTTGAGATTTGCTGCATATTTTCCTCATAATCCAAAAGACTTTTGAGGCGAACTGCTTTTTGTAGTGTCTGGTAGGCTTTGTCATTTTCTCCAAGAAGATTGTAGTTTTTTGAAGAGTAATAATTGATATAATAATTTGCTCGTGTGGTATCTTTACTGTTTTTGTAATAAGTAGAACTATCTATAAATTTTAGAGCAGTTGAATAACGCTCTTCTCGCCGCGCGATTTCAGCTTTGTGTATAAACGATCTAAAAACGATAAACCGAAGAAAGGGTTTTGACCTGCTCAGGTTTATCGCTCGGTCATATAACTCGTCAGCATAATCCAAATCCCCTTCAAATTCAAAATAAACCGCTTTTGAGGATAGGTAATTGGGCTCCAGATTGGGAAAATCTGCCAGACGGGAAATGAGTTTGTCAAAATCACTAAAAAATTCATTTTTAAGAGGCAAACTTAACGATACGTGTTTAAGATTATAGTTGAGCTGATGCATCTTAAGGTAATAGCGGTCCAGATCATCTGAAATCAGATTTTGGTAGGTGTCAAGGTATTCCAGATACTGCTCATTGCTTTGTTCGACCTGAACATTAAAAACTTCAAGAATTGAAATTAAAGCGAATTTCTGCAAGTATAAGATTGAATTTTCCTTGGAGTACAGATATACTGAGTTGAAAAATTCAAAAGACTGTGCAGTATTAGGGTTGCTGTAGATCTTTTGATAGCCTAAAGCTAAATTTACCAAAGCCTCATTAACAGACGATACCTCTTTAGTTCCCTGATCATTAGAAGCAGGTTGATTTTCAGCATAGTACAAGGTTTGTGCTAATTGCTGTGCGGGGCCAACCAAATCATCACGTAATAAGAAAGCATTTTTAGCGGCTTCTTGATATTCCATTTGGAATAAGCTTGAAAAATAGTTTTCCAAAGCGTCATTTCCATAACTCCAGGAACCGCTTAAAAGAATAAGTATACAAAAAAACTTTTTTAAATAAATCAGATGATAAAGTTTTTTGAATTGGGACATCTTTTGCCACCTATAAGACTCTCTTCATCATCAGGCAATGAAGAAGGATTGATTACCCTGTCATGTATTTTTTGTTCGATTTTGATATCATCTTCGTATTCTGTGATTGTAAAACCTTCGCGGTAGTAGTATTCATTATCAAAAATGCCGGTTTCATTCATTTCCTGTTTACTCATAGCCTTTACCTCACGTTTTACGTATAAATAGTTTTTAGGGTATTTTGTAAGATTGAGCTCAGGGAAATTTGTGACATCATATTCATAGCCACCGCCCATAATGCCTACTTTGATTTTAAGCAAGGCACCATCCTTTTCAACATAGTTTTCAGTTTTAAGATCAAGCAGTTGTGCATCCTGAATTTTGAGATCTACGGGGCCTTTGTAATTGAGAATACGAAGTTTTAAGCTTTGAATATGGTAAGCGTTAGAATTCTCCTGACTCTTTTTTGCTTTAAACTTTCCATAAACCATGAAAAAGGTACCATAGAGCTGACTTGAATACAGGGCTTGATAATCTTTATCATTTTCTAAGTTGATGTTATTTATTAATTCTGCCATAATCTGATTTTTGTTAGCTATAATGTTAATAGTTAATACCGTTCTTTAAAATACCCAATACCCGGTATATTTAATGTTGCAGCGTATCTATAGTCATCAATCCCTGAGCCTCTTTGACCTCCTGTTTTAAGTGATCGAGGTAGAGGATGCCGTTTAGATGATCTATTTCGTGCTGAAAAACCACCGCGGTAAAATCTTCAACCATTTCAATCTCGTGCGTGGCATCAGGCTTGTCGTATTCTACCAGAATGGCATAGGCGCGGCTTGAAAGCGTATCGCGCCTGCCGGGAATAGAAAGACAACCTTCGGGGCAATCCTGTTTTTTCTTGGAGTATTGTTTAATTACTGGGTTGATGATGACTTCAAATGGAAATCCCTCTTTGTCAAAACGCTGCACCCACGCGATATTTTTGAGAATACCCACTTGTGGCGCGGCAATGCCGGCACCCAGAGACAGGCTGTCGCGTACCGTGGCGTACATGCGGGCGATGAGGTTTTGAAGCACCGTGTCTTTGGGATCTACCTTTACATATTCGCTGGGGGTGCGCAGCAAAAGGGAATCACTTTCGTTAGTGATTTTAAACACACGCATAGGCGTAAGCGAATCGGCAGCCATAATCAGGTCAATCTGTTCGGCACTGAATTGAGCAGGAATTTCAGGCTGCTGCTTTTTAGTATCACAGGCGAAAAAGCAAACAACAAGCAAGGCAAAAAGTATAGTTTTAGTCAAAATCAGGGAGTTTTAGTTTCTTAAAAGTACCACTTTTACTCCGTATCAGATTTTAATCTGCCGTAATGCTAATATTGTCAAGCTGATAGGTGCCATCTGAAGCCTCAGCACCGCTGCCGGTATATTTAAAAGCGACATAGCCCGTATCTCCGTTTGCGCACGAAAGCTTTACAATCCCCGAACTGTACCAGTCGCCAAAAAAATCCTGATCGCGTATCACAAAGGCATCTCCCAATACAAGCCAGGTTGCCTGCGTAATCCCCTCAGGAGTGCCGTCCCAATCGGTGCTAAACAGTACGTCGAGCTCACTGTTATCGGCAAAACTGCTGCTCGTTTCAAACCGGATTTGCACTTCAGAATAGCTAGTAAGATCAATAGGCGGAGTGATTAGCCAGCCCACACTCAAGGGGTTACCCGATTGATAGGAATCGATTTGTGCTGAAATCCCCTGCGAGGCATTCGTTCCCGTTGCAGTATATGCTTCCCAGGCCTGCGTGCCGTATTCGATAAAGTTCGTCCACCCGTTGCCCGTGATAGACGTATTGCGGGTTTGCGTCTGAAAGTTGTCTTTAAAGATCACCGTACCGCCTTCGGTTTCAGCGAGACCGCACTGCAACTCCGCCGGGTCGCAGCGGTTGGTGCTGGAAAACGAAAGCGCCTCCACGGTATTGATGCGCAAAATGTAAAAATCATCGTAAAAATCGCGGGACAGAATGCCGCTGATGCTGCCGCGACCTTCCGGAAGGGCGACCGATTTGAATTTGGCAAAGGTGCTGGTGCTGACTAAAGTCGTGCCGCGAGGCTCACAGGTTTCAAGCAGGCGTATGCCGTCAAATTCATCAGTAGCTTCACCGGCAAAGGTTTTAGGGCTTTCGCCCAAAACTTCCCGGCGGTTAAACTGCGCATCTTCAAGACTTATGTACAGATTTTCCAGCTCGGGAGAAAAGTTTGCAATTGTAACGGGCAACGGAATTAATTCGGCAACTTCGGTACTTCTAAAAAGCTTTTTAGGAATCAGCGAAGCCGGAATTTCAGTAATCCCGTTCCCGTCACGAATGCCCAGTTGTACCACCCCATTTTCTTCGGCTACCGCCAGACCATCCAGCTTTACGTAGACTTTTCGCCCCGCCTCATAAACGGTATACAAGGCATTTTGATTCAGTTGAAGCGTAATGCCGGCAGTTGGATTTTCAGGAGCATCCTGAATGATGAGTTCGCGGAAAAAATTTCCCGCCACATCGCTGCTCGTGACATAGCCTGTGATGTAAGCATCCGTATCCCGATAGCTGATGACCGGTTCGCTGCTTTGCGCCAGATTGCCTAAAACGGAGGCAATACTCACCGCTGTACCATCCGGTACGATTTCATTTTCGTTAGATTCGGGCACTTCAAACTCGGTTTCCACACAAGCCGTAAAAGCAAGTAGCGTGATGAGCTGGTAAAATATAGGTTTCATCTAGTTAAATTTTATCAGGAATTAGGGTTCAGTTATTTAATTATTTAGGCGGGTAATGACCCTTATTTGCCAAATGCCCATTATGGGCTTTCATAGCTGGTATTATTTTTTAGTTTGTTTGTTAGGCTTTCGCAAAAGCAAAATCTCAAAAGCGTACATATACATTGACATAAAAAGTGGTCCCGTAGCCTGTAAAATAGCGGTTGCCAAAAAGCGGCAACTCCCGGTTGGATTCCTCAAGCAGACTTCGGTAATCGCCCACACGCGAATCTTCAAAACCACCGGTTTTATAACTCGTATTTAAAAGATTATTGACCAGACCAAAAAACCCGATGGTGTAATCCTTTACCCGCCAGGATTTACCACCCACCAGATTTACCAAATTGTACGGTGGTATTTTTTCCTGCTGAAGCAAAACACGGGCTTGTGCGGGATCGTAATCGTTAAAAGGCAGCCCGTCAAAATCGGTACTAAAGGCGCCCGAACGCCGTAAATAGCTCACGTCAATATAGGCTTGTGCAAAGCGGTTGAAACTGGCGCCCAGCCACCAAAAGTCGGGATCGCGATAGTCAAACCCCAGTTGATAGGCCTGCTCCGGGCCGCCGGCAACGTGGTAATTTTTCAGTTTGACGTTGCCATCGCCGAAAACGATGGGTTGCTGCGCAAGCGTTGTGGTATAATAGACCTGAGGGTCTGAGGTGTATTGATAGTTTCCGTAAGCGGCTACGGCTTTAAAAGTTAGCGTGGGTAAAGCTTTGAACTCCACTCCGAACTCTGCTCCCAGATTGCGGCGGTTGATGCCGCTCGTAATTTCCTGAACGAGGGCATTTCCCTGCTCGATTTGCGGAGATTGCAACGAACCGGTGTAGAAAAAAGACAATTCGCTTCCCTGTTTAAAATCGACAAGGTAACCGGTGAGCCTGAGCTTGAGAGACGGACTTCGGTAGATGTAGCTTAGGTCGAGATTGGTGATTTGCTCTGCGGAAGGCTCATCGAGTATGTCGTTGTTTTGCCGGGCATTGGTAAACACGGTAGCGTAGGGCAGTGGTTGGGTGAGCAAACCGGCGTTGAGCAAGGCAAAGTGCTTACCACTGAATTTATAGGTGAGTCCGCCCTTGGCACTTGGCGTGGAAAAATCAACAGCATCGCTTTTGCCTAAAGACCGCTTGCCCGGATAGTATCCGTTTTCATACAAGCCTTCGCGTTGATACCGGGTTTGTTGCAGCTCGATAGCGGCATAGGCGTCTATTCGTTTTAGGGTGGCCTGCAGTTGCACAAAAGCCTGAAGTTCGCTGGCCAGTATCCTGTAATTATACTTGTAGCGGTCGCCTTCCTGCACGAGACGGTTTCGGTTTTGTAGGTCGCTTTGTGCCAGATCTCCACCGGTTGTGGCATCATCTTCGGCAAAACTGTCGATATCCAGCCATACGCTTCCGCCCAGAAGATCGTCGAGCTCGGCGTAGTTTTCACTCTTTAATCGCGTAGCCGAAAGCCGCGCGGTGAGTTTCAGCTTTTGTGATAAATCAGTATTTAAAATCGAAGCGATTTGCAGCATTTGATCCTGATTTACATCATTCTGAATGGCATAAACAGCATTAAGACCGGTTTCTGAAGCGACACGATTTGCGTGATACAAAGCGCCCCAGTCAAGCTGACCATCCCCTACAAATGCCTCGCGGGCGAGATAGGCATTCTGGTAATTGGCCGCAGTGGGATTGGGAAAGCGCAGGAAATAGCCCGGCAAATTCTGATAGTAATTAGGCGCCGGGTTGCGGGCACCTCCCAAAAAAGTTTCTGTGCCATCTTCGGTTTTGACGAGGGTGCTTCCGGTGTTGTCAATACGTGAATTGCTTGTTTTTCCCCATTGATACGCCACACTGGTGGTGAGTGTGTTGCGTGAACTGAACTTCCAATGGTGCGAAAGGATCACGAGGGGTTCGTCAATTTCGCGCAGGCGGGCATTGCGTAGTTTTCCATCCTGATAACCCCAGTTGGGATTGTATTGATTGCCTTTGAGGTCAAGCACTTCCTGAGTGAGCGCAGTGCTTCGACCCCTGCGATTTGGGGTGTAGATGGCAGTCAGGTTAAGGCTGTGCTTTTCGGAAAGCTGTTTTTCAACCGCTGTAAAAAGAGAATTGGCGTCATAAAGCGTTCCCTCAATATACCCTTCATTACCAAATCGGCGCGATGCCAAAATGGAATACGCCCAGCCGTTTTGCGACAAACCGCTGTTGTAACTGGCCATTATACGCCCGGTGTAGCTGCGGTTGGCCTGGGCATAGGAGATACGGCCTCCGCGACCTAAAGCAGTGGCGTTCATATCAAAATGTAAAGTACCTGCCGGACCGCCAAAACTGTAATCGCCGGGCGCGATGCCGGGAGTAAACTCGCGGTTGCGCATCACATCGTTAAGGCCGCCCCAATTGCTCCACTGCGGTCTGCCGGTGCTCAATTTGTTGAGCTTGATCCCGTTGATGAGCACACTGCTATACTGACTGTCGATGCCACGCGGTCTGAAAAAGGTACTGCTAAAATCAAAAGCGGCGGCATTGCCAAAGGCATCATTGGTCGCGCTAAGCAGGGGCGAAAGAATATCGTCGCGCTGCTCTTCGTTGTTGAGTTGCAGGTCTGATAAACTGATTAAGGTAAGGTTTTGATTGGCTTCGGCTAGGTCGATCTCTAACGGAATGTAATCGAGTTCGATACTGCTTCCGGGATTGAGCGCTACCGGTAACTGAAGACTGAGATAACCCGAAGCGCTAAAGTTTAAGTTGTAATCTCCCGCCGGCAATTCGCCCGTAAGTTCAAAACTGCCGGAAGCATCGGTTGTGGTCTCAATCGATGTGCCGTTAAGCTGCACACGTACTTCAGGAATTCCCGCAGCGGTGGTTGCATCTTTCACACTTCCGCGAATGCGAAATTCCTGCCCCTGAGCGAATGAAACGCCCAACAGATACAGGCCAAAAGCCCAAAATTTGTACACACTGAAAAAATTAAATTTTCAAAGGGGGCGTACCGTATCTAAAGTAGAAATTAATGTAACTTCATCAGGCTTATTTAGTTAGAAAATGCAAAAAATTCGATTAAGTGTTTCGGCCCTGCTTTGCTGTATCATGTTTGAGGTGCTTTACGCTCAGGAAAAGCGGGATTTTCAACTGGTCACGATTGCTTTTTACAATCTGGAAAACCTTTTTGATACCGAAAACGACCTGATCACCTTTGACGATGACCGTACCCCTGACGGGAAAGATCACTGGACACCCGAAATCTACGCCGATAAACTCGCTAAAATGGCCGAAGTCCTGCGGCAAATAGGTCCGGATGAGACTACAGACCCTCCCGCGCTTATTGGCGTTGCCGAAATTGAAAACCGAAAAGTGCTGGAGGCGCTGGTCACTCAAAACACCCTGACAGCCTTTGATTACGGGATTGTGCACTACGATTCGCCCGATCGGCGTGGAGTTGATGTGGCTTTGCTGTATCGAAAAAGTCTTTTTAAGCCCTTAAGCAGTAAAGCTTTTGAGTTGCCGCTTTACGATCCTGAAGAAAATAATAAACGTATTTATACACGCGACCAACTTTTGGTTAGCGGAGATTTGGCTGGCGAACGCGTTCATATTCTGGTGAATCACTGGCCTTCGCGAAGTGGCGGCGAGGAGCGCACCCGGCCCAGACGGGAGGCTGCTGCAGCTTTAAACCGAAAAATCATCGATTCAATTTTGATTATAGAGCCTTATGCGAAGCTTGTGAGTATGGGTGATTTAAACGACGATCCAAAAGACGCCAGCCTTAAAAAGGTGTTGAAAACCAAAGGCAAAATCAAGCAAACCGGATTACTTGATCTCTATAATCCGATGGAAGAACTGGCCAAACAAGGTCTGGGCAGTCTGGCCTACCGCGACAGCTGGAATTTATTTGATCAGATCATTCTGAGCGCGGCCTGGCTGGGGCGGGATTATTCCGGGTTTAGTTTTTACAAAGCGGGTATTTTCAACAGGAAATTTTTGCAAACCCCATCGGGAACTTATAAAGGTTATCCCTTTCGCAGTTTCGCCAACGGAAGCTATACCGGCGGATACAGCGATCATTTTCCGGTTTATGCGTGTTTTGTGAGGGAGGTTAGGGAGTAGCGTTAGTGTCCTCTTCTTCAGGATTGGTCGCTAATTCGAGCGCTTTTTTTTTATCGGCCTCCAGTTGCTTTTCTTTTTCGCGTAAAGCTTCCATCTCTTCGGTATGGGCGAGTTTAGCGTGCGAACTGGGAACGATTCGATGTTTTTTAACGATGGCATACTGCACGGTAATTTCGGCACCAAAAAACAAAATGAGACAGGTATAATTTACCCAAAGCAGCACTAAAACTATAGAAGCCGCACCGCCGTATACAGATGCGGGATTGCTGCTCGAAAAATAAATGCCTAACAATTGCTCACCGATTAAGAACAGGATTGCGGTAATGCTCGCGCCCAGGATGGTGGTTTTGTATCCCATTTTTACATCGGGCAAAATTTTAAACATCGCGGCAAAGAGTGCGGCGATGAAAAGGAACGATACCAAAAACCGCAGAATATCAGCAAAAATTACGGTCACCTGAGGGGCGAAATTGCTGAGGTATTCGGTAAGAATGTTGAGCAGTACGGTGACCACAAATGCGACCAGCAACATAAAGCCGAGAACGAGCACCATCCCAAAAGCAATAGCCCGGTTGATGAGCATACGTTTGAAGTTTTGCTTTTTTTCGGTCACATTCCAGATGGTATTCATGGTCTTTTTCATCTGGAAGAACACTCCGGTAGCACCATAAATCAGTGCGGCAATGCTGATGATGAGCGTTACCCAGTTGTCGTTTTGCAGGGTTACGTTGCTTATCATCTCTTCAATAGATTTTGCGACTTCGGGCGAGATAAAACGTGCAATCTCGTCGTGAATGCGGCCCTGTACGGCTTCGGCACCTATAAAAGCGCTTGCGATTGAGGTCACGATCATCAAGAGAGAGGGTAGTGAAAACAGCGTGTAGTAGGCAATTATGGCGCTTTGGGCAAAAGGATCATTACGGTCCCAGGCCATATAGGTCTCCTTAAGAAACTTAAAAAGGTCTTTTGCGTTTTTGGTAATACGACCGGTTAAACTACTCATCACCCAGGTAAGGTATTAAGATGTAATCCAGCTCGTCAACACCTTCGATGCTTAACGTAAGTTCGTCTGTACGGTCAGGATATCTGCGTAACAGTGTTGGGATCACATTGCCGTTGTAATTGGCAGGAAGTTCTTTTTGGGTTTCCTGAAACTGCCGATCACAGGCCGCCGCGATTTTAGCATAATCATTCAGGCTGATATTGATTTCCTGATGATAACCTTCATCATCAATACCGTCAATGGTATCATCTTCAGAAACCGGATCGTAAATAAATTTGTTTTGGCTGATGGAATAGGTGTTGCCTTTCGTGTCGATATAGGTGTACGTAGGAGCGTTAGGCAAAGTTTTTTTGGTAGTGGTAAGGCCGGGTGTAGCTCCACAGCCGGTAAGAAAAACCAGAATAAAAAAACCGAAATAAAATTTTGCTGCAGTACTCACGTTGTCTAGGGCTTAAGTGTCGAAATTACGAAAGCAGCCGCAGCAAATTCGGGCGTTTAGGCTTAGTTTAACGTTTTTGGAGTCAACTTTCAGAAATAATTGTAGTTTTGACAAATTTGAAAAAATACCCCTTAAATGTCAGACTTTTGGTTCTACTTCAAAATTGGTCTTGAGCACGTGCTCGACTATAAAGCTTACGATCACGTTCTTTTCCTCATTGTACTAACCGTTCCTTATGTATTTAAAGACTGGAAGCGTGTATTTTTACTGGTAACGCTGTTTACCCTGGGTCATACGGTATCCTTACTATTGGCTACTTACGGTGTGGTGAGCGTAAACCGAAGCGTTATTGAATTCCTCATACCGGTCACCATTTTTGTAGCGGCATTGTATAATGTGTTTACCGCCGGGAAGGGTGCCAATAAAGACAAGTTGGGCGTATTGCTGATTACCGCACTATTCTTCGGTCTTATTCACGGTTTGGGATTCTCTTCGTTTTTTATACAACTTACGGCGCATTTATCAAGCCGATTGCTTCCGCTAGCCGAGTTTGCACTGGGTATTGAAGCGGCTCAGATCATTATCGTACTCATTGTACTCATTTTGGGTTTCCTGGGGCAGACCATTTTTCGGTTTTCAAGACGCGACTGGATGCTTTTCATTTCAGCGGTGGTAATTGGGATGGTAATACCTATGTTAATAGCGAATTATCCGTGGTAAACCCTGTTTTTTGGGATGAGAAGCAGACTAAGTTTTTTATCTTCGCAAACTCAAAGAATCGCACACATGTAGTGCCGGTATCTTAAACTCTATGCCTTCAATCACAAAAGACAAACAGCTCAAATACGATATTGCTTACTTACGTATGGCGCGCGAATGGGCGAAGCTTTCCTATTGTCAGCGTAAGCAGGTTGGGGCATTGATTGTGAAAGATAAAATGATTATTTCAGACGGGTACAACGGTACGCCTACCGGTTTTGAAAACATCTGTGAAGATGACGAAGGCTATACCAAGTGGTATGTGCTTCACGCTGAAGCTAATGCGATTTTAAAAGTCGCATCATCTACCCAGTCCTGTAATGGTGCAACCCTGTACATTACGCTTTCGCCGTGTACCGAATGCAGCAAACTGGTGCATCAGGCCGGGATCAAACGGGTGGTCTATAATGTAGGTTACAAAGATCCCAGTGGGATTGATTTTTTACGAAAAGCGGGAGTTGAAGTGGTGTGTATAGAAAACATTGACACCTAATGGGAGGTTATCAAAAAAAATACCTGCCCATATTTTTCTGCATCGCGGTAGTGATAGGTATTGCTATAGGCAGTAAACTCAATTATGGCGCTGCATCTTCCACGATTTTAGGGGGAAATTCAAAAAAGGAAAAACTCAACCGCCTCATTGACTACATCGATTATGAGTATGTAGACCCCATTAATACAGACAGTATTGTTGACGTTACCGTAAACGGAATATTAGAAAATCTCGATCCGCATTCGGTATATATTCCCCCAAGTGAACTTCAGGAAATCACCGAAAGTATGAAGGGTGATTTTGTAGGCATAGGGGTGAGTTTTTACGATTATAAAGATACTATTACCGTAACGCGTGCTTTACCCGGCGGTCCCAGCGAAAAGGTGGGCATACGAGGCGGAGACCGTATCATTGCTGCTGACGGCAAGTCACTTACCGGTCGCACGGTTTTAGGGGATACCGTTGTGAGTCAGTTAAAAGGTAAAGCAGGCACTGTGGTTAATCTTACGGTGCGCAGACCGGGGAATGACAATTTGCTCAATTTTAAAGTAAAACGGGATGTGGTGCCGCTTAAAAGTGTAGATGCATCGTATATGCTCACCGATACCCTGGGTTATATTAAGATCAATCGCTTCGCGGAAAGTACTCCGGATGAATTTCATACCGCATTGCAGAATTTAAAACGAAAGGGCGCCAGAGAACTGGTTTTAGATTTACGCGGAAATCCGGGCGGGTATATTTCGGCTGCAGAAAAAGTAGCTGATGAATTTCTGGAAGAAGACAAACTCATTTTATTCACCAAAAATAAAACCGGAAAGATCGAAAATACCTTTGCTACAGACGACGGCGATTTCGAAAACGGTCAGGTCTATGTGCTGATTAATGAGAACTCGGCTTCTGCCAGTGAGATTGTAGCCGGAGCTCTGCAAGATAACGACCGCGGAGTGATTGTGGGAAGAAGGTCTTTTGGCAAGGGACTCGTACAGCGTGAGATGGATTTAGGTGACGGTAGTGCCGTGCGTCTTACGATTGCCCGTTATTACACGCCTACCGGAAGAAGCATACAGCGCCCTTATGATGAGGGTAATCAGGCGTATTATGAAGATTACCTGAAGCGCTATAAAAATGGGGAAATGCAAAGTGTAGACAGCATCAGCACAGCCGATAGTCTTCGCTATGTCACTCCCAAAGGCAAGGTGGTTTACGGCGGTGGCGGTATCATCCCAGATGTATTCATTCCGAAGGATACTAATTACGAAAAGGAAGCCATTATTTATGCCTTACGCTCAGGGGCTATGTCACGCTTTGTGTTTGAATTGCTAGAGAAGCGCCGCGTGTATTACAACAGCTTATCTTACGAGAGTTTTGAGCAGGAAGTGGAGATTAGCGATGCGGATATCAACGCGTTTGTAGGATATCTTAACGCCCGAAATCTAAAAATCAGGATAAAAGACTATAAAAACGATTTAAAGCGTTATCTTAAAGCCGTGATGGCGCAACAGCTTTTTGGAAATACTATTTTTGAAAAGCTCATTAATGAGGAAGATCCTGCCATCGCAAAAATTAAGGAGTTAAGCCGTAGTTGATATGATCATCATCGCATCTATTTTCGTTTTTTGCATCGCTGCAGTATTTCGATTGCTTGATAACAGTGCGGGCATTCTCATCTCAAACGGAATTTCGGTAAGTCCGTTTTACCTTTCGCGAAAGGAGATTAAAGAGCAGATGAAAAAAATTCGCGATAAGCCTCTACGGAGAAAGCTGAAGCGTACCTTGCTCTTTCAGCGACTTCATAAGCTGTTTCTTTTGCTTGCCCTGGCTACTTTTATTGCGGGTATTGTCTACGAATTTATCAACCCTACGCTGGTTTCCCTCTTATAAATTACGATTTCCCGGAACGGGCCTTACGACTTTTTTCAGCGATTTTACGGGAGATCATCAGGATAAGAACGAGTAATGCTGCACAAAGACAGGCGATCACCGAAATTACGGCGACCATACTGTTTCCCTCAAAAGGTGCTGCGTAGTCAATTTTGGTAAGGTTAAAAATCATCAGTGCACTGGCAAGTCCCAGAAAAATATAAAGCGCTATTTTCATCTGTTTAAAATTTTGTCATCCGCAGATAATCACATTTTGTATTATCTGGTCGGATCTGGTTTCTAAATGCCCATTGCGGGCTTTATAATTTAGCCTGAATTACAACCGGAAGATACAGGAGGCTTAGAACAATCCCTGAATATTGGTTGTAAACAGCTTTACAGCCATCGCCAGCAAAATTACGCCAAAGATTTTGCGTATAATGCTAATTCCCTGTTTTCCCAGAATTTTCCCAATTTTACCCGAAGCTTTCAGTACGAGATACACAAACAGAATGTTGATGATGATCGCAACAATAATGTTTTCAACTTCATATTCTGCGCGTAGCGAAAGCAGAGAGGTCATCGTCCCGGCACCTGCTACCAGCGGAAAAGCCAGAGGTACCACACTGGCGGTTTTGGGGGCATCGTCCTTATAGAGTTGAATACCTAGAATCATTTCGAGGGCGATGAAAAAGATGATAAAGGCACCCGCAACTGCAAACGAGTTCACGTCTATACCTATCAGATTCAGGATTTCTTTACCAATAAACAGAAACATGACCATCAGAGCCGCCGCCACAATAGATGCTTTTTCACTCTGAATATGGCCTACTTTTTCGCGTAAGCCAATGATAATAGGGATACTGCCTATGATGTCAATAATGGCAAACAAAATCATGGTTGCCGTTGCGATTTCTTTAATGTCGAAGTTCATACTTGTGCTTCTTTTTTTGAGGGCGCAAAATTACAGCTATTTCTTTGAATATTAATCAGTTTTGGGTCTAGATTTAACATAGACTTAATGTGGTGATTTTATACCTGAGCACTTATAGTTGCAGCCGGTAAAATGCTCTTTTAGGATGGTGCAGACTTAAGCCCTAAGTCTTAGAGGTATTCTCGCCTAAAACGTATCTTTGTCGCATGTTTCAGATAGATAAAACCATAGTTTCAGAAGAGGTTATACAGAAGGATTTTGTGTGTAATCTTTCAGCCTGTAAAGGTGAATGTTGTATTGCGGGGGAAGCAGGAGCGCCTCTGGAGCCCGATGAGGTCGCTATTTTAAAGGATATTTATCCTAAGGTGAAGCCTTTTTTAAGACCCGAAGGGATTAAAGCCATTGAAGAACAGGGCACGCACATCAAAACCGATCTTGACGAACTCGAAACTCCGCTGGTAAACGGGGCAGAGTGCGCCTACGTTACCTTTACTAAAGATGGCGTGGCTTCCTGCGGTATCGAAGATGCGTATAATGCCGGTGAGGTAGATTTTAGAAAACCCATTTCCTGTCATTTATATCCCGTGCGTTTGCAGGAGTATTCCAAATTTACCGCGGTAAATTACCACAAATGGCCTATCTGCGACGATGCATGCACACTGGGTAAAGAATTGCAGGTGCCGGTTTATAAGTTTACTAAAGATGCTCTGATCCGTAAGTTTGGCGAAGCATGGTACGAGGAACTGGAAGCGGTGGCTGAACATTTCAGAAAAGAAGATGCAGAGTAAACTTCCGGGCGATCAGGCTTCCATATTTGCTGAAATGACCGGCCTTGCTGTTGAGCATAACGCGCTCAACCTGTCTCAGGGCTTTCCCGGCTTCTCACCAGATACAAAATTGATTGATTTGGTAAGCCAGGCTATGCGAGACGGCCACAATCAATACGCCCCGCCTGCGGGTCATTTACGCTTACGCGAAAAGATTAGCGAACTTATAGCTGATTTACGTGGGAAGACTTACGATCCCGAAAATGAAATCAACCTGACTGTAGGTGCTTCGGAAGCGCTTTATGTTGCGATTACAGCATTTGTACATCCCGGAGATGAAGTCATCGTGCTCAAACCTGCTTTTGACAGTTATGAGCCTACCATCAAGTTGCAGGGAGCCACTCCGGTTACCGTGCAACTGGAAGCGCCTTACCTACAAATCGATTGGAATGCCGTTGCCAATGCTGTCACCTCAAAAACCCGAATGATCATCATCAACAATCCGCATAACCCAAGCGGAATGGTCTTTAAAGACTCTGACTTAAAGCAGTTGGAAGCGATTGTTAGGGATACTGACATTTTGATTTTAAGCGACGAGGTGTATGAGCATATGGTTTTTGACGGAAGAGTTTACCGGAGTGCAGCTTACTATCCCGGCATTGCCGAGCGGGCGTTGATCACGGCCTCTTTTGGAAAAACCTTTCATACTACTGGTTGGAAAATGGGGTATTGTCTGGCGCCAAAAGACTTGATGCGGGAATTTAGAAAAGTGCATCAGAATCTGGTTTTCAGCATTCACCATCCCACCCAAATCGCCTTAGCGCAATACCTGGAAGAACCAAAGCATTATTTGGGCTTATCAAAGTTTTATCAGACTAAGCGGGATACGTTTCTAAATGCATTAAATCAAAGCCGCTTTACCTGGACTCCGGCAGAAGGAGCGTACTTTCAAATTATGGACTACAGCGCGATTACCGATGAACCCGCAGTGGATTTTGCCAAACGCCTAACTCGCGAACATAAACTGGCGAGTATACCGGTTTCGGTATTTAATGTTAATCACCGGGACGATCATCTACTTCGTTTTTGTTTTGCCAAAAAGGAAAAAGACTTGCTAAAAGCCGCAGAAATTTTAAATTCGATCTAGCAAACGGTCTCCTGATCCAAATGATAGCATAGCCCGAAGCGTCGGGGTCCTAAACTTTAGGTTTTTAGAGAAATAATGTAAATACAAATTGGCCTCATAGTTCAACGGATAGAATAGAAGTTTCCTAAACTTTAGATCCAGGTTCGATTCCTGGTGAGGCTACAACGATCCAGATTCCCCTCCCTACGCTTCGGGATTTCGGGGCTGGTGAGGCTGCAATAACTTCTCTTAAAATGACTCATCCTGATTGATGCCGGATATATGAAGCTTCAATCAGAACGAATAAAAAACAACTCCTGTCTCATGAAGAGATGAAGGTTTTAGTTTTTAAAACTGTGTTTAAATAATTCCGGATTAATTACCAGCATCGCCCAGCCCCAGTTGTTGGTATTATCGGCAGTCGTTCCACCTTTAATGAGGCTCATGCTTTCTGAAGCAAACATGTGTGAATACCCCAATTGCAGCTTTACGTTTTTAAGAAGCGGTTGGGTGTAAACCAGATCAATTTCGGTCCCCAGATACGAATCGGCATCATTAGCAAGCGTTGCATTAGCGGCAAAATAATGACCGGCGAGTATCAGATTAGACTGTTCTCCGGTTTGAAAGGTAGCACTCGCGTGCAAATCGTTTAAACCTACCGAATTGGCATGATTGCCCACATAAAAGTAGTCCATCAGACCATTAAATTTGTGGTTGGTACCATACAGCGGGAAGAAAGAACGACGGTCGGTACTGCCCTGATCTGAGCCACTCAGCAATTCGGCACCTATCCCAAGAGTCGTTTTTCCGGTCTTATAAGCTGCATCAAGTGCAAGCTGATAGGCAGACAGGCTTTGATCCATGGGATAGGCATCACCAAATTGATAGTAAGCACTTCCGGTTATAGCCAACGCTTGTATAGGAAAACTGAAATAGGTACCCAGGGTATGGGTATAGTAAACGCCATCGGGCTGGGTGCGATCGGTATCACTAAACCCCTGAAAACCGGTGTTAAGAGCCAGAATGCTTAAGCTCGATTTTTCCCAGCTTTTCTTAAAATAGGCGTATTGAAGACTTTTGTAGGTAAAGTAACCGGGAACATCATAGACGTTGCCCAGAAAAGGTTCGCCCTGCTGACTAAAGGCAAAGCCCAGATCAAGCATAAGACCATCTTTTTTATACTTTAATAATGCGGCATCGTGAAAACGTCCCTGCATCGCCCAGTCGAGTCCGCCAAAAATGCGCTGGTCGTCATAAGAAATTACCTGCCGGCCCAGTTTAGTCGACCAGTTGGTCCCCAGTTTTAGTTCTGCCCAGGCCTGAAAAAGCATAAAGGAGTCGTTGCCGTCTGATGGCAAAATCTGGCGGGTATCGCCCCAGGTGCTCACATCCTGAAAAGCCACAAAGAGTTTAAGGGCTTCTGCGTCATAGCTGAAGTTAAGCCGCGCACGTTGTCTTACAAAAGCTGCGGGCTCGGCATCGTCTGGAAAAAGGCTTCCAAAACCATGTCGGTATTCAAAGCGCTGCCTCAAATCGGCGTCCAGTTTAAATTCCTGTGCAGTCAGGCTTATGGGGCTTAGACATAAAAAGAAGAATACAAGTTTTAATGTTCTCATGGCTTTCAGGTGTTTTTGTGCGACCAAAGATATTCAAGAAATCAAATATTAAGTATATATACTTAATAAAATGTTCTATCAAACCGTATTTTTATGAAAACACCTAAATAAAGACTAATTGATTACGTATATAAACGTATTAATACGTAGTTTTTTATATATTTACAATATAACTTTTAAGTAGTATCGTCATGAAGATTCCCAAACTTGTATTAATTGGTGCCGGTCCCGGTGATCCCGAACTCATTACCTTAAAAGCCGTTAAGGCGCTCAAAGAGGCAGCAGTGATCCTCTACGATGCCCTGGTAAATCCGGAGCTTTTAGACTATGCAAAACCCGAAGCCGAACTCATTTTTGTAGGTAAACGCAAGGGATGTTATGCCTATGCTCAGGATCAGATACACGAACTTATTGTGCAACGCGCTTATGCCAAAGGGCTGGTGGTGCGCTTAAAAGGAGGTGATCCTTTTGTATTTGGAAGAGGTTCTGAGGAGCAGGAGTTTGCTTTACAACACAAGTTAGAGGTCGAAGTTATACCTGGCATATCTTCAAGTATGGCGGTACCGGCGCTTCAGAATATTCCGCTTACGCAACGCGGGCAGGCCGAAAGCTTCTGGGTAATTACCGGAACCACGCGGGACCATCGGCTTTCTGACGATATCAGGCTGGCCGCAAAAAGCAATGCCACGGTAATTGTGCTTATGGGCACAGCCAAACTCGATGAGATTGTTACGGTTTTTAAAGCGGAAGGCAAGCATGATCTGCCGGTTGCCATCATTCAAAACGGAACCCGAAAAGACGAACGGGTGGGTATAGGAACTGTACAAACCATCGCCGAAGTTTATCAAAATCTAAAGTTGGGTAATCCTGCAATCATTGTTTTGGGGCATGTAGTTGCCCACCGGGCTAAACTTCAAAACCTGCTTCAGGAGCAGGAGTTGAGCGTGCAGGTTTAGAGAGCTTCGGTCAGCTGGGTGATTTTTACAAAACCATCCTTTGGCCCTTCACATAGCGAACACCGGTAATCTTCGGGCAACGACTCAAATGCTACGCCGGGCTTTATATTTTGCAACGCATCTCCATAGCGCACATCGTAAAGCGTCATACACGCATTGCACTGGTAAACCTCGACTTCAGTTTTAGGCTTTTCATCTGTAATTTCAGGTTTTTCGGTACGTGTGGTGTTGCCCAGATTTTCAAAGTAAAGCCGGCTCAGTTCCATAAGCAAACCAGGCAATTCTGCCTGATCCACATCCTGAACGTAAACGACGTATTCACGGGTATTGGGATCAAAATCCCGCGCATAGGTGATGTTAAAGGTATCGCGGTAGGCAAAGTCTGCCGGGATGTTTTCAGCTTTATTGACTTCAATAACAATCGAGGTAAAGTAGTATTTACTACTTAGGTATTCGGTTATGCCAAAGGTCAATCCGTAGGTGCTGATGTCATTTTTGTTGAATTCGTTGACCAAAAATTCCTTCAGCCGAAGGGCTTTATCATTGGCCACAGGCACATGCCAGTTAAGCTCAAGCATACTGTGGCGTACATTTATACCGAAAAGACCCAGAAATTTTTCCCATTTCAGCTTATCCTCTGCAGGAATTCCTTTTACAATAAAGGATTTAAAGGGAGTAAGCGAGATTTTACCTATTTGAGATTCGGTACATAAATCGCAAAGGGCTTTTAAAAAAGCGATATCATAGCGGTTATTTCTCCAGTACAAACCCAGCCAGTAATTGCCCGAAGCCAGGCGGTTCATTCCCTCGTAATAGGGAAAGGGCTGAAAGTCTACCTGCAGCGCCTGAGAGATGGTCCTGCTGTTTAGGCTTATCGAATCGATCACCAGATCAAATACCATGGTGGCGTTACCGGGTTCTTCGCGCAGCAGTTTTTCTATAGTCAGAGCTATGCGGGCCAGATCCCAGCTGTAAATCAAAACCGGGTATAGTTGCTGTTCTTCCCAGTGCGGTAACCTGAGATACAGGTACCAATAATCTTCGTGTTCTGAAGCTATAAAATTAAGATGCCCCGTAAACAGCGGAACGAGCCTTTGCCTGGCGTCGGTGATATTGATCTTAAGTTTTGGGGTGTCCTGAAACTGCTCCAGAATATACAAATACCGGTCTGCGGTAAGCCAGGCTGTGCTGCCAAAAATTCCGCTTGAGACATACGAAGACACAATGTTTTCAACACCTTCACTGTGTGCGGGTACGACTTCCAGATTTTCAGTTTTGAAATCTTTTTTTTGATCTTCGCTCAGAAACAGAATGTCCTGCCGAGAGCCAAAGGCAATTGTAGATAAGCCGTTGCGCTCTGCCACTTCAAGAATGCTTTTCAATTCACCCGGGGCAAGCACCCCGCCTTTTACGATGACTCTGGAATAGTTTTTCATGACACAGATTGGGTTG
Source organism: Leeuwenhoekiella nanhaiensis (assembly GCF_002744755.1). Classification (GTDB taxonomy): domain Bacteria; phylum Bacteroidota; class Bacteroidia; order Flavobacteriales; family Flavobacteriaceae; genus Leeuwenhoekiella; species Leeuwenhoekiella nanhaiensis. The sequence continues at coordinate 492,805 of NZ_KZ319287.1, forward strand.
ATTCGGTTAAGAGTTCGCGAACTTCTGTCTTGCAGCTTCCGCAGCCCAGACCGGCGCCGGTTTTGTTGCAAAGTGCCGTAAAATCGGTACAGCCGCCTGCGATGGCATCGGCGATATTGCCGGCTCCCACCTGACTGCACGAGCACACCAGGCGACCCAGAACGGGAGCTTGTTTGGCACTGCCGCGCAGCAATTGATCGCGTTTTTCAGCAAGTTCAATTTTGCTGTCAATCAGGTTTTTAAATTCGGCAAATTCTTTCTTATCCCCCATAAGCACAGCACCTACCAGCAAATCGTCTTTGATAATGCACTTTTTGTAATAATTGCGGGCCACATCCATAAAAATCACCTCCTCATAATCGGGGTCGTTTTTAGGGATGCTGATATTGCCAATGCTGCAGAGATCAAGATCTTCAAATTTCAGTATGTTCATAGGCACCGAACCTTCATAGGAAGTGCTGATATCACCGGATAAGTAATTGGCCAGGATTGCTGCCTGCTCTTCGGCAGCAGCGGTGATCCCAAAAGTCTGATTGCGAAACTCGGCTATTTCGCCCAGTGCAAAAACCGAAGGATCTGAGGTTTGCAAAAATTCATTGACCTTCACGCCCCGTCCCATAACAAGACCGGCTTTGCGGGCAATCTCAATATTGGGCTGGGTGCCAATGGCATAGACAATGGCGTGTGCTTCGATCAACTTACCGCTCTTTAGGGTAACCTCGATGGTTTTGGGTTCGTCACCCGGAAAAACGGTGCTTACCTCGTTGTCAAAATAGACCGATATACCGCGCCGCTGCACATCAATCGCCAACAAGCGACTGGCAACGGTGTCAAGCTGGCGTTCCATCAGGTAGGAGGAGCGTTGCACGATGGTAATGTTTACCTGTTTATGTCTTAATGAGGCTGCTAGTTCGAGCCCAAGGAGGCCGCCTCCTACAATGACCACACGCTGCTGCTCCGGAGGAATGCCCGTTTGTGCCAGATAATCCTTAAAACGGTCGGCATCTTCCTTATCGCGCATCGTAAAGCGACCTTCCAGATCCAAGCGTGCGTCAGGCGGAACAAAAGCACGGCTTCCGGTAGCCAGGATAAGTTTGTCATAGGTGTGGTAAATGCCGCGACTGTCTTTTAGGGTTCGGGATTTCCGGTCAATGTGTACGACCGGGTTTCCGGAATGGATTTTAATGTTCAGGGCTTTGAGCTGATGACTTTTGGCCTTGAGGAGTTTTTCCCAATTGAGTGCTTCGGTGATATATTCGGGCAGTAAAACACGGTTGTAAAACGGATGCTCTTCCTTCGAAAAAACACTGATTTGATCGTCTTTATTCAGGTCGCGGTAATTCTGTACAAACCGAAACGCTGCGGCTCCCGAGCCCACCACCACAATTTTCTCCGGTTTCTTTTGGTGCCTGGCAACCTTAACCGCTGTAAACTTAAAATCGGGTTCCTTGCTCTGTGGGTCAACCATATTCTGAGTCAGGTTGTTGGTGCGGTTGAGGCTCGAGTTGAGCTTTTTACCCCAATGCATTGGTAAAAATACAACTCCCTTACGTATGCTGTCGGTAAGCCAGGCGGTCACCCGTACGTTACCGTTCTCGCTGCTCACTTCGCAGAGATTGCCTTCGCGTATGTTGAGGGCGAAAGCATCAGCGGGATGAATTTCAAGCACGGGTTTGGGATAATGGGTACGTAAGCGGGAAACCTTGCCCGTTTTGGTCATCGTATGCCATTGATCGCGCACCCTTCCGGTGGTAAGTATAAACGGAAAAGCCGCGCTGGGTTTTATCGAACGGTTCGTTACCGTTGCCGGAATATTAAAAACGGCCTTCTGTGAAGGGGTGTAAAACTTGCGGTCTTCAAAAAGGCGCGGAGTCCCGGGATGGCGGTATTCATTTACGGGCCACTGAAAGCTGCCTTCGGTTTTAAGACGGTCGTAATTGAGATACGAAATGTCGATACTGGTACCACGGGTCATGGTGCAGTATTCCTGGTAAATCTCTTCGGTATTGTAAAAATTAAAACCTCTGAAGCCCATTTTTTGGGCGAAATCACATAAGATTTCTACATCAGGACGGGCTTCTCCCGGCGCATTGACTGCTTTGGGTAAATAGGTGATGCGCCGTTCAGAATTGGTCATGGTGCCTTCTTTTTCGAGCCAGCCTGCCGCCGGAAGCACCAGGTCTGCATAGGCCAGCGTATCAGAACGGTTAGAGATATCCTGAACGACTACAAAGCGGGCATTTTTCAGGGCTTTTTCTACCCGGTTTACATCGGGCAGGCTTACTGCAGGATTGGTGCAGATGATCCAAATAGCTTTGAGTTTTCCCGTTTCGAGCTCTTCAAACATTTGAGTAGCGGTGTAGCCGGGTTTGGGTGAGATAGACTCTACTCCCCAAAATTGTGCGACCTCACTCCGGTGCTCGGGGTTCATAAGGTCTTTGTGTACCGCCAGCAGATTGGCCATTCCGCCCACTTCACGGCCACCCATGGCGTTGGGTTGCCCGGTTAGGGAAAAAGGTCCGCAACCGGGTTTTCCTACCTGTCCGGTGATGAGGGAGAGGTTAAGCAAAGCGAAATTTTTATTGGTTCCTACCACGCTTTGGTTAAGGCCCATCGCCCACATACTGATGAATCCTTTGGAGATTCCAATCCAGTCTGCGGCTTTTTTAATGTCTGCCATAGGAACGCCACAGAGTTTTGAGGCTTCCCGAAGCGACAACTTGTTTACCTGCTCTTTGTATTGATTAAAGCCTTCGGTATGGTTGTTTATAAAGTCTTTGTCAATCAGTCCCTGCTGAAGCAGGCGCCTGCCTATCGCATTGTATAAAATGATGTCTGTGCCCGGTATGAGCTGCAGGTGCAAATCTGCGGCTGCAGCCGTATCGGTACGTCGCGGGTCTACTGCGATAACCCGCACATCGGGATTTTTCTCTTTGTGCTGCTCAAGCCTGCGGTAGAGAATGGGATGGCAATAAGCCGGGTTAGCACCGGTTATCAAAAAGCAATCGGCCAGTTCAATATCTGCATACGAAATAGGTACAGAATCTTCCCCGAAGGTTTTTTTATAGCCCACAACCGCGCTGCTCATACACAGCCTGGAGTTAGTGTCAATATTGTTTGTGCCCAGAAATCCCTTGACTAATTTGTTTGCGATGTAATATTCTTCGGTAAGGCACTGTCCCGAAACGTAGAAGCCCACACTATCGGGCCCGTGTTTTTCGATAATGCTTTTAAAAACCTGAGCGGCACGGTCCAGAGCGGTGTCCCAGTCTACGCGCTCCAGCGGGTGTGAGCGGCTCCAGCGCATCTGTGGGTACAGCAACCGGTCTGAAGTATCATTTACCACATAATGCAGGTTGCGGCCTTTAGAGCAAAGCATCCCGCGGTTTACAGGATGATCGGGATCACCGTCTACCTGAATGCGGTTTTTGGCGTCTTTGGTGATGAGCAGACCGCAGCCCACGCCGCAATACGAACAGGTAGATTTTAAGACTTTTTCGGGCATGGTTTGTGTACTTACAGGATATTTATAGAGCCTGAAGGCTTCAGCAGCAGCTTTTCGCTTTGCCTGCTGAAGCCCCCGGCCAACTCTAAGTTTATTGTTTTTTCCAGATAATCAAAGCAGCAGATTGTGATTTACGAAAAATGGAATCTGATTCAGAAAAAATGCAGAAAACGGATTTTAAGCAGGTGAATTTTATGCATTTGATGGCACTAACTGCTCGGGTAAATCGTAGCTGAGATCTTCGGCTGCAGATTTTTCGTCAGCGGTTGAAAAGCGTATGGCAAGTGCCAAAACTCCGGCTAGAAATACTAAAATACCAATGAGAAAGTAACCGCTTGATACGGCTGTGGCTGCTGCTTCTGCCTGAGCCAGTTTTACCACTTCTTCAGCTGCACCGGCATTGGCATTTATGGCTGCCTGCTCAGCCACGGCGGCTTTCGATTTTAAGAGCAGGGCGGCGAGAAATGCACCTACGTTACCCCCGGAACCAACAATACCTGAAATAGAACCTATAGCTTTTTTGTTGATAAACGGAACTACCGAGAAGGTTGCTCCTTCAGCCATTTGTACCGAAAGACTAAAGGCTACCAAAAAGACAATACCCACAATTAAACTTGTGATGGCCGAAAAGGTAACCAGCATAACTCCCTCCAGGGCAAGAATAGCAACCAAAAAGAGCACCCGGCCGCGCAATCCCTTCAGCTTACCAAATTTATCTCCAAAATAGCCTCCCAACGTACGGGCAAATAAATTCATCAGAGCAAAGGAAAGCACGATATTACCGGCGGTGATACGATCAAGGCTGAAGGTGTTTTGAAGGTAGTCATCCATAGTCCCGTAAACGGTTAATTCGATGCCAAAACAGGCGGCATAAACCACAAAGAGAATCCACACCCGGTAATCTTTTAAAGCTTCCATAAAGCCTACTTCGTCCTTTTTACCGGCTTTTACTTTTTTACCGGCTGCGCGGAGTTCGCTAAAATTACCTTCGGGCGTATCCTGAGTAAAGAAATAATACACAATGCCCATCAGGAAGCAGATAATTCCTGCGATGATAAGCGAGTACCTCCAGGCATCTGCTTCAGCAACACCCATACCGATCACGGCAGCTGCAATAAGCGGCATCCCCAGACGGTTTGCACCACCACCCAGATTACCCCAGCCTGCCGAAGTGGCGTTGGCGGTTCCTACGATGTTAGAGGCAAACATAAGCGAGGTATGTACCTGTGTGATTACAAAGCTGGCGCCGATAAAGCCTATAAATAACCGGCAGATTAAAAACTGAAGCGGAGTTTGTACCAGCCCGCACAGGATAACGGGTATTGAACCCAGCAGGAGCAACCATGTATAGCACAATCTAGGGCCGTATTTGTCGCAAAGTTTACCTATTAGCAAACGGGCAAATACAGTACCTGCAACGGCCAGAATCACAGAATTCCATTTTTGATTGGGAGAAAGCCCCAGATCCCGCACGACATCGGGCATAAAAGGAACAATACCAAACCATGCGAAGAAGCATAAAAAGAATGCCACCGAAGTAATCCAAAACGTTCGCATAGGAACGCTGGTAAAATCTTTCAAATTAAGGCGGGTTGCCTTTGCGGAAGTGAATGTACGTGTCATAATTAAGTGTTTATACTTACAAAAGTAAGTAGTAATACTTAATTATAATACGTAGTCTTGAAGAAATACGAATATTAAAATTTCAATCCGTTTTATTATCAATTTCTGAAAATGCAGATTGAAATAGTTAGAGATTTACATCAAATTGAATTCGGAAGCCTTGTTTGCCAGCTCCATAAGATTCTTAACCTCAAGCTTTTTCATCAAATTGAAGCGGTGAACTTCTGCCGTACGCTTACTGATGTTGAGGTCTTCGCCAATTTCCTTGTTGCTTTTGCCTTCAAGTACCAGTCCAAGGATCTGGTGCTCGCGTTTGGTAAGGCTGTAGGCATCAACAATAGAGGCTTTGGGTTTTTGAACCGGAGCTGCGGCCTTGCCGGTCACAAAATTGTTGATGATGATAGAAGACAGCTCCCCGGCAAAATACTTATCCCCCTGTTGTAAGGTGTGCAGGGCTTTTAAAAATTCCTCCTTGCTCGAACCTTTTAGCAAATACCCGTCTGCACCGGCCTGTATAGACTGTAGCACATACTCCTCACTTTCATGCATAGAAAGCACCAGGGTTTTGAGATCAAGTCCCTCATCGCGCAGTTGCTGCACGACTTCAATACCGTTAAGCCCGGGCATTCGGATGTCGACAATAAGTAAATCGGGTTTTTGCTTGCGTACGACTTCGATGGCTTCCCTGCCGTCTGAAGCTTCATCAATTACCAGAATATCCTGCTGGTCTTCAAGCAGTGCTTTAATGCCGTCGCGTACCAGGACGTGGTCGTCTGCAAGTACGACTTTGAGCTTCTCGGTTTCCATATTGAGCGTTTAATCTATGGGGATGTTGAGCACAATGCGTGTTCCCTTTCCCGGCTCCGAATTTACGAAAAGTCTTCCGTTAATGTAGTTCATACGCTCGTGCATAAAGGTCATACCCATTCCGCCGCCTTCGCGGTTCTCAAGGTCAATTCCGGAAGGGTCAAAACCTTTGCCGTCGTCGTCTATGGTAATGCTGAGCATGCTTTTGCTGTGCCTTACGCTTACCATAATAATTTTAGAGCCTGCGTATTTTAAGGCGTTGTTGATTGCTTCCTGGGTAATGCGGTAGGTGTTAATCTCTACCAGACTGTCTAGCCTCAGGTTAAAATCGGTCTTGTTGTGCAATTGGATGTGCTTGCCGGTGAGGTTGCTGAGTTCTTTTGTGAGTTTTGCCAAAGCGGGAATAAGCCCATGGTCTGTAAGCTCAGGCGGAGTAAGGTTAAACGTGGCGGTGCGTATGCCTTTAATAATATCCAGCGAAAGGTTTTTAAGATGGGTGATTTTGGCCTGTGCCTTTTCAGGGTCTTTAAGGTCTATGCTTTCGAGTGTAAATTTAAGCCCCGTAAGCATCTGGCCAATGCCGTCGTGCAGATCACGCGCAATGCGGTTTTGCTCACGCTCCTGGTTTTCTATGATTTGGCGCGAAACGTTTTTCTGCTGGCTGATGCGCTCTTCAAAGTGGGATTTGGTAAGCCGTTCAATCTCATCATGTGCCTCTTTTCGCTTGGTGATGTCTATAAAAATGATGAGTAACTGATGATTTTCTTTATGTTTTAAAAACGGAAGCAATGACATTTCAAAATAACGGCGGTTCCCTTCTTTTGGGGTGGCGCTGATCTCTCCCTGCCAGCCGGTGCGTTTGTGTTCGTTTAAAAGTTGCTCCAGACGCTGCTTTTCGGGCTCGTGGGTAGAGATAACATCAGAAAGTCTGGATTGAGTTTCGAGATTTTTGGGTTTAAAGAGTTTGATAAAGGGGTCGCCCGCGTGCAGAATGTTTCCGTTGAGGTCTGTGCGTACAAAAAACAGGGTACGGTCCATCGCCTGGCTTAGTGCCTGGTATTCCCAAAGTAATTTTTCTTTAGATTCGGCTAAAGCGTCGGCGTCACGGGCCATTTTTTGAGCCTTTCGCTCTGCGGTAATAAGATCAAACATCCCGGTGCGTACCGCTTTCGCCGTAGGCCAAAAAATAAAAATGAATTCAGCCAAAAGAAGCAGTAAGGTAAGTCCCATTAGCAGGACCTCAAGGGTGCGCAACCGCTCAATCTTGGCATCGGCCTCATATTGGTATTGATTTACAATACGGTCCATCAGCCTTAAAAACGGGGCTTCATTGGCCAAAATGGTGTTTAAAGCGCTGAGACTGGTTACATCTGTAGTATTTTCTGCGGAAAGCAATTGTGCCGAAGCTGCGTAGACCGACTCAAAATACGGATTGATCTGATCAAAAAGCTGGTTGATGCGGGCTGTATTGACTGCCGGAATATGCAGGCTGTCACTGCCGTTTTGCAGCGCGAGATGGCTGTTGTGCCAAAGCGTGCGGGTGGCGCTCAGACTATCTTGCAGGGCCTGAATCTTCGCGCTGTCACTGGGGCGGGTGAGGAGCAGGGCTTCTTTGGTAATCTTTTGACTCAGCATACGCTGGCGCCCTGCGATGTTGATGACGGTAGAGTCTGCCGTTTGATCGTTTAAAAATTTACGAACCAAAACCTGGCTTGCCACTACCGATAGCGCAATAAGGCTTAGTGCGATGATGTAAAGCTTCCGGAGTTTGGAAAAGGTTTTTTGGTCTAATGTGGCCATCTGCAATTTTTAAGTCAGGGCCTTGGTTACGAGTTCGCGGGTCTTTGGACTTAGGTCAAGGGAAAGCGCGGCTTTGTGCCCTGCCTCAGACATTTTGGCCCAGGTTTTCTGGAGGATGTCAATGACTTTTTCTTCCGGATGCCCTTTGGCAAAATCTTCAAAATAATAGTCCAGAAAAACCAGACAGATTACGTCTTCAAGTTTTTGAGAATCCTCATCTTTTTTGAGCAGTTTCTTGCGGATCAAAAAGGCCACGCGATCCCGGAATTCTTCAGTAAAACCAAGGTTTTCAAGAATACCCGTGGTGATAGAGGCGTGCATCTTTTTGAGGTCTTCGCGCCATTTGAGATATCCGGTACGATTCATAGGATAAGAGTCCCGGGGTATCTGCCAGCGGCAAATATGCTGGGCGCGGGCTGCGATTTGCAAGGTTTCAGGAGCCTCGGGATCAAAATCCTGCAAACGTGCGCTCATACGTCTGGAGTAGAGCAGTTCTTTAGGAATTTCCTCTCCGTTTACGAGTTCGTAATTGGGATCTTCTGCGTTTTTAGCGTCTATGGCGGCAAATGCCTGCTCCAATACTGTCATTGGCCTGGTTTATTTATCACTAAAACCAATATACACCATATTATCCTGAATTTTTACGGGATAGGTCGCAATTTGATAGCTTTCGCCATTAAGGTTAGAGCCGTCTTCAAGTGAAAAGGTTTTTTTGTGAAGCGGACAGGCCACTTTGGGTATGCCGTCTGTATCACCGGTCATTCCCCGGGATAAGACCATCTCAAGTTTGTGCGGACACAAATTCTGACAGGCATACCATTTTGAGGTCAGGCTGAAATTGAAAACTGCGATCTGAAGTTTGCCATGTTTTACGCAGGCTCCTCCATTTTCGGGGAAATCTGAAGTATGACCTACCCTGACCCAGCTCGTGGCGGTGTCAGGAAAAACGCTGGTATAGTTATTTAGTAATTCTTCCATGTTAAAAGCTTCAGGTTATTACCAGGGGCGTGGCATTTTTTGATCCCGAAGCGACACAAATTCTACCGTGTCGTCTACGTCGTCTGAGTTTACAAAATGTTTAAATCGGGAGGCCAGTTTAGGATCTTCAATAGCCTGTTTCCACTCGCATTCGTATTTGTTTACAAGTCCCTGCATTTCGGTTTCGAGTTCTTCGGCGATGCCCAGACTGTCTTCAATAACTACCTGTTTCAGATACTCGATACCTCCGTCCAGTTTTTCAAGCCAGGGTGCTGTGCGCACTAAAGGACCTGACGTGCGTATGTAAAACATCAGGAAGCGATCAAGATATTTAATGCAGGTTGCATCATCCAGTTGCTCGGCCAGTAAAATGGCGTGTTTGGGAGTTGCCCCGCCATTACCGCATACGTAGAGATTCCATCCACCATCTACCGCAATGAGTCCAAAATCCTTGCCCCGGGCTTCGGCGCACTCGCGAATACAACCGCTTACGCCGCCTTTCAGTTTGTGCGGGGAGCGTAAGCCACGATAGCGGTTTTCAATCTCGATAGCAAAGGAGACCGACTCGTGCATACCGTAACGGCACCAGGTTGAGCCTACACAACTTTTAACCGTACGCAGCGATTTTCCGTAGGCGTGACCACTCTCAAAGCCGGCGTCAATAAGTTCTTTCCAGATCAGCGGAAGCTCGTGAAGGCGCGCTCCAAAGAGGTCAATACGCTGACCGCCCGTAATTTTGGTGTACAGGTTGTATTTTTTGGCTACTTCACCCAAAACGATGAGTTTCTCGGGGCTGATCTCGCCACCGGCAACACGTGGAACTACCGAGTAGGTCCCGTTACGCTGTATATTGGCCAGAAAACGGTCGTTAGAATCCTGAATTACCGGTTGTTTATTTGCCGTATCCATATAAACACTCGAGAAGATCGAGGCTATTACGGGTTTGCAAATTTCGCAACCGCAACCGCTACCCAGACGGGCAAGGGCCTCTTCGAAGGTCTTGATTAGTTTGATTTTGATCAGATCATAAAGCTCTTGGCGGTTGTATTTAAAATGCTCGCAAACGGTATCTTTTACTTCTTTACCCAAAGCCTTAAGGGTCTCATTGACGAGGTCGACAACCATAGGCTTGCAGCCACCGCATCCGGTGGTGGCTTTGGTGCATTTTATTACGTCTTTAAGATCAGAGCAGGTACCTTCTTCAATACTCTTGCATATACTTCCTTTTGAAACGCTTTCGCAGGAACAAATCTGAGCGGTATCGGGCAAATCGAGCACGCTGCCTAGGATATTGCTGTCTCCACCCCGGGAACCTAAAATAAGATCTTCGGGATTTAGGGGCAGCTTCATCGCATTATAGTAAATCTGAAACAGGCTGTTATAATCGGAAGAGTCACCCACCAGAATACCACCGTACAAACGGGAACCATCGCGGGCAACATTGATGCGTTTATAAATGCCGTTGCGTTTGTTAACATAGGTGATAGCTGCTACTTCTTCATTTTCTATAAAAGGATCTCCAAAGCTTGCCACTTCGGTGCCTATAAGCTTAAGCTGGGTAGACATATCAATTGAGGCAGCCATACTTTTGCTGCCGTCTGTAAGTTGGTGTACTGCAACATCGGCCATTTCATATCCGGGAGCAACCAGCCCGTAAATACCATCATTATACAGGGCTACTTCGCCTATTGCATATACGTGTGAATCTGAGGTTTGCATTTTTTCATTGACTACAATGCCACCCCTTGGGCCAACCTGAATCCCACAGGCACGTGCCAGTTCATCTCTGGGACGTATTCCTGCTGAAATGATTAGCATATCTACATCCAGATGGGTGTCATCTGCAAATTCCATACGTTCTATGGCTTCGTCCCCGGCAATTTGCTGGGTGGCTTTACTGAGGTGAATGCCTATACCCAGACTTTCTATTTTAGCCTGAAGTATCGCGCTTGCGGCATCGTCCAGTTGGCGTGGCATCAGGCGTGGTGCAAACTCAATCACATGGGCCTCAAGCCCCAGTTCTTTAGCGGCATTTGCGGCCTCAAGACCTAAAAGTCCACCCCCAAGAACAGCCGCTTTAGCACCCGACTTAAGTTTGGCAGCGTAGGCCTTCATCGCATCGAGATCTTCAATGGTACGGTACACAAACACGCCCTTTTTATCTGCTCCTTTTATGGGTGGAACAAATGGCGCTGAGCCTGTGGCCAGGATTAGGTTGTCGTATTCATATACGGCCTGCTTGTGAGTCGTTACCGTTTTAGCCTCCAGATCAATGGCGGTAACCAGTTCTGAGGTGTGAAGTGCAATCCCTTTAGAGGCATACCAATCCCTGCCGGCGAGGAGGAGCTGGTCTGCGGTTTTATCACTAAAATATTCACTAAGGTGAACCCGGTCGTAAGCAGGACGCGGCTCTTCTCCAAAAACAACGACCTGAAAGGCCTCAAAATCAGGATGTGCAGCTAGTTTTTCGCAAAACTTATACCCTACCATTCCATTACCAATAACGATGACTTTTTTCATGAGCTACGTATTTAAAGTTCAAATATAAGTATAAATACTTATTTTAGTACGTATTGATTTCTAAAAAATTACGGACAGGTTTTACAGAATTGATAAGAAATCGGTCTGTAATTGAGTTTTTGGTGGAAGTATACCGCTTGAGGGCCTTATCTACTTAATTTGAAAACCTTCAGTTATAAGCACAAAGCTTCTAAGGGTTAAAAATAGCAGCTGTATTTTCCGGGTAAAATTTACCCGATACGCATAGCAATTACCCGGTTGATTATTCGGTATGGAAATGAGAATTTTTTTTAAATATATGATAGTCAGTATTTTATTCTAAATTTCAAATTCTTGCGATCTTTTGGAGGAATAGTTGCTAACTAATGAGAAACTTAAATCTCTAGTAATGGCTAAGTCTTTAAATACCGCCCGTCGTATTAATACCATTTTGGCACTGGCTGTGGTTTTTCTGCTCGTTTTGGCTACAAATCGCATTGATCAGCATCACTTTAAAACCGCTCAGGCCAACATGAATGAGGTGTTTGAAGACCGGGTGCTGGTGCAGGATTACATTTTTTCAATTTCGCGGGAATTGCATACCAGGCAAATGAAACTCTACGGTGCTGTGCTGCAAACCACGAATTCAGGTTCTGAACAAACAGAGAACGTTTCTCAGATTCTTTCCAAATTTGAAGCGACCAAGCTTACACCGGCCGAATACAATCTGCTTAAACAGTTTAAAAGCGATTTCAGTACTCTGGAAGGGCTTGATCGAAACCCTTCAACACAGACTGATGTTCAACTCCGGAAACGAAAAAGTGACCAACTCGCTGCCCTTCAGCAAAATTTGCTGGAGCTGAGTGAAATTCAGGTACGCGAAAGCAGGCGTCTTACCCGAGAGTCCCAAAAATCCCTTGATGTAAGTAATCTGCTGGCGAACTTGGAGATTTTCTTTTTGATCGTCATCGGGATCGCCCTGCAGGTACTTATTTTTTATAAATCGAAAAAGCTCGCGAAACAAAGCGCTGCTTAGGATAGGAGCACACGGGTATTTTAAGGCTAAAGTTTTGGTCTTACACAAACAGGATGTTTAACTTAGACGATCTCTAAGATCGGCTTATGAACAGCATAGAAGCAGCTTTGAAAGAACGTATAAAAGAATTGACCTGCCTGTATGAGGTTTCTTCCATTTTGGTAAATGCTGATGAGACCAATCACGAGGAAACCTACAGCAGTATTGCGCAAAGTATCAAGATTGGATTTCAATATCCGGAAGATACCGAAGTGGTCATTGAACAGGGGACGTTTTCCGTAAAGACCGGAAGCATAAAAACCGATAAAAAGCTCAGCAGCGCCATTCAGCTTTTTAAAAAACAGGCCGGTTCCATCTGTGTATATCTCAACAAAACCGAACTTGATTTTTTACCGGAAGAGCAGCCGCTTATAGACAACATTGCTTTAAAAATAGGTGACTATCTCGAGCGTTTGGCGATCAAACAAAACGAGTTGCTGCTGCGGCAGCAGATGGAGCACGCAGACCGGCTTACGATTATTGGCGAACTCACCGCCGGTATTGCACACGAGTTAAATACGCCGCTTGCAAATATTCTGGGCTTCGCCGAATTGTTACGCGATAACCTGAGTGATCACGATCCTGCTGTTTCCGACGTAGATAAAATCATCAAAAACGCTATGTTTTCGCGTGAGGTGGTCAAAAAACTGATGTTTTTTGCGCACGCCATTCCACAGGAAAAAAGGGAAGTGAACATTATCCCGGTAGTACGGGATGCACTCGATTTGCTCGATGCCGCTTTTAAGAAAGAACAGGTGCGATATGATTTTTATGCAGAACAGGACCCCATTAAGCTCAAGGTAGATGCGGTGCAACTGACTCAAATAATCATAAATTTGGTGATTAACGCGATCTACTTTTCCCCTAAAAAAGGCCTTGTGGGCATTAAGATTACACAGCAGGATGAAGACGTGGTCTTTGAAATCAGCGATGAAGGACCGGGGCTCAGCCCGGAAGCGCTGGAGAAAGTTTTTCAGCCGTTTTTTACCACCAAGCCCACGGGTGAAGGCTCAGGTCTTGGTTTAAGTGTGGTGCACGGGATTGTAACCAGCCATAACGGAAGTATAACGGCTCAAAACAGGCCAGATCAGGGTGCGCTTTTTACCGTGCGCCTGCCCAAAGACGAATATGCAATTAAATAAAGAAAACATATTAATTGTAGACGATGATCTGCATATTTTAGAACTGATTCAGCGGCATCTGCACCGCTGGAATTACCATACCTATCGTGCAGTTTCGGTTAAGGAAGCGGTGAATATTCTTAGGGATTCGCAGGTCGATTTGTTGATCACCGATTTAAAAATGCCGCAGATTGACGGCTTTGAACTCATCAAATTTGTTTCTGAGCATTATCCCGATTTGCCCAAGCTTATCGTAACCGGTTTTCCTTCGGTACAGGATTCCCTCAAGGCTATTAAGTCTGGCGTGGCCGAATATCTGACGAAGCCTTTTACACGCGACGAACTCGAAGAGGCCGTTACCAAAGCACTTTCGGCTTCCCGTGCAAAACCTAAAAAACCAACTCAACCGGTGCAGCGCGATGCGTATGGCGAAATCATTGGTTCTTCAGAAGAAATGAACGAGGTTCTTGAGGTGATCGACCGGGTTAAAGACAATAAGGCTACGCTCTACATTAGTGGCGAAAGCGGCACCGGAAAAGAACTGGTTGCCCGTGCCGTACATTATCAGGGTAAGTTTGCCGCGGCTCCCTTTGTGCCCGTGAATTGCGGTGGAATCCCAGAGACTTTACTGGAGGCTGAATTGTTCGGCTACAAAAAAGGAGCCTTTACCGGGGCAGAAAAAGATCGTAAAGGCGCATTTCAGTCCGCACAGGGTGGGACTATTTTTTTAGATGAAATCGGGAACGCTTCATTGGCTGTACAGGCTCGTTTGCTAAGGGTCTTACAGGAAAAGGAGGTGACTCCACTGGGTTCGCACAAACCCGAAAAAATTGATGTACGGGTCATCGCGGCTACAAATAATGATCTGGCCGAGATGATCAGAAAGGAAACCTTCCGGGAAGATTTGTATTACCGCCTGAGTGTGGTGGAGATTCATATTCCGTCCCTGCGCAAACGCATGACAGACCTGCCGCTACTGGTAGATAAGTTTTTGCTCAAATACGGTTTAGAATACAAAGACCGTTACCTGAAAATAGAACCCGAAGCCTTAGAAGTGCTGAAACGCTATTCCTGGCCGGGCAACATCAGGGAGCTTGAGAATGTGGTGCAGCGCGCGGTGATTATGTGTGATAAAAGCATACAGGTTAAAGACCTTCCCGATCATTTAAAGTATGCTATTGATATGCCGGAAGATACACTTACCTCTCTCGCTGAAATGGAGCATAAGTACATCAAAAAAGTGCTTCGGGCTACCGGAAACAACAAAACCAAAGCTGCAGAAATTCTTCAGATCACCCGAAAAACACTACGCGAAAAGCTTAAGGATTAGCGGGTAATTCTTACCCGGCCGGATCTTTTTTACGCACATGCTGTAAATTCTGTTTTCAGCTTATTTAAAAATAAGTTGCTGAAATTCAATAATTTATAATTTTATTCGGCTAAATGGCCCAGGTAGTGGCATACGGCTTGCTCTTTAGATGGTATTACATCTAGTAAGTAACCTTAAAAAAATAGTCGTATGAAAACATTTATAGCAATTGCCGCAATGGCACTGGGATTAACAACTCTACAGGCACAAAACACGTGTGAAACTCCGCAATTAAAAGCAGGCGATGTGATTAAGATCGCAAGCCCTTCGCACGCTACCTACTCGCACATCAACTTCCCCAAAAGTAATTTTATCATCAAGCGAGGGGGAATAGCCAATCATAAATCGCTAATCAACAAAGAGGTTGAGGTAACCGAAGTAAAAATGGAAAACGGATGCGTTGCTCAGATCGAAGTAAAACTCAAGGACGGCAAGAAGTTTTTTAATGTGGTGCGTGAGGTAAGCATCGATGTGGAAGATGCCCTGGCTGCCGGAGAAATCAGGCTATTAAAATCCTAACGAAAATTGGTGACGTAAAGTGATTAGTTCTTTGCGTATAATAGAAACCCGCTAATATTAGGTAATTAGCGGGTTTTCTTGTTTTATAGCATTTACTCTTTTAATCTTCGGGCTACATACCCGCGAATAACTTCGGTTGTTATACCAAAGGCAACATGCGCTATCAGTTCATTAATCTGAACGTTCAGGGGTATATCTGTGGGTTTATCTTTTAGTCCTAATAGAGGCAGCGAGGTCTCGTGGGTACCTATCCAGGTTGTAGCACCGTATGCAGCGCCTTCAAGAATACTTATTTCACCTTTATCCCTTTTGGCATAGCCGTAAGTAGCACCCAGACTGGCTCCAAAAGGTATGTTTACCAGTTGTTCTGCCAGTTCGTGATTGGTCTCACTGATGCGCTCACCGGTGAGTTTTACCGAAAGATCATCTACCAGCTTGACCTGAGCAGAGCGTGTATTGGGTTTACGCACAGGTAATACTTTTTCAATGGCGGTTTTAACCAGTGTGCCTGCCAGCCCGCCTAAAACTCCCGAAATTAAGCCTCGGGTAACGTTTGAGGAGAACGAATCTTTTTCTAACCAGGCTTCTACAGCATTACTCATAGTATTGAATTTTGATTTAAATTTATAAAGAGATGCGGTAGTAGTGTGCTGGTTTAACAGCTCTTTCACAGCAAATTATTTTAACATTTTAGAGGCAGTGTCTTTTTTAAAATTAGCTTTACTTATGTATTTAATGTTTTAGCATAAACTAAGTCTATTGCTTAATTCAAATATGTAATCTGAATGCGTATTAAAATTGCAAACTTAAAAGTATATTGCTCGATACAGATTTAATTTAAGGGATGTCGCACAACCGCCTTTAAACAAAATTGAATTACATCTAACCCTATGTCTATGAATTCTGAAACGCTCTTTAATGCCATACGCTCAGGTGATGGTGCACAGATCAACCAAATTTTAGAAGATCAGCCTCAACTTGTTGATGCTGTTGATCAACGCGGATCGAGTCCGCTTTTGCTGGCAAGTTATTACGGGCATCGGGATTTATGTGAACTATTAATTGCGCGTGGGGCCAAGATAAATGCCAAAGATGCCAGTGGTAACACGGCACTTATGGGGGTTTGTTTTAAGGGGTATACTCATGTGGCCCAATTGCTGGTAGAAAAAGGTGCTGATGTTAATGTTCAAAATTTTAACGGGGCCACGGCGCTTATTTATGCAGCCACGTTTAACCAGAAAGAATTAGTTGAATTGTTATTATCCTATAATGCAGACGTAAATCTCAAAGATGGTCGGGGGCTAAAAGCCGTTGATCACGCACGTATGCAGGGACTTAACCAGATCGAAAAAATTTTAGAA
Organism: Leeuwenhoekiella nanhaiensis; assembly: GCF_002744755.1. GTDB lineage: Bacteria > Bacteroidota > Bacteroidia > Flavobacteriales > Flavobacteriaceae > Leeuwenhoekiella > Leeuwenhoekiella nanhaiensis. The sequence goes on from NZ_KZ319287.1 coordinate 509,462, forward strand.
GATGCCTCGTGATCCTCTAGATCAACTACATAGTATTCGTTTTAGAAAACCGGGCATTGGCTCAAAATCTGTACTCAACCCTGATCAGGAAAAGGATTTTTCAAGATTTTTGATCAACGCCTTAGGTCCTGATGTGTTTGTAATAAGCACCGGTCTGGGTCTCGATGTTTATTATACTTATAAACAGAATTGCTCTGCATTTATCACTAAAAACCTTTGGCTTTTTCAGGAAACACAAGAGAACAATAGACCTGTAATGCTTACTGAAGAAAACCACGGTCGGGATGTGTTGAACTATTTCGGTACCGTCGTAAATACGTTGGTTTCTTATCCGCTGTTATTGCTATCTTGTTGTAAGAAGTTTATGAAGCAATACCACGGGATCCCACATAAATCAAGATTACATATCTTATTATATTCTTCCTTTCAGTATCATTTGCACGGCCTAATTACAGATGCTAAGGTGCCTTATGTGGAAAAAATCAAAAAGCTTTTAAACGAATCTGATGCTTTAGATTTTGAGAAGTTTGGTGACCATGAAAAACTGGTCAATCAGTATCGAAAATCACAAAACCTCAACTAACGGGTAAGATCTTTAAGGCGTTTGGGCTTTTTGAGGCGATTTAAGATTTTCAGAAATGCCAATGCCGTGATATAAGCATCTCCAATGGCCTTATGACGGTCTGTACGTGCTATATTAAGTTCTTCGCAAAGCTCATCTAGAGAATAGACCTTGTCGGGATTGGTAATGTTGACCAGATGCACGGTGCGTTTAAATAAAACACCGGTATCGATGGTTCGGTTTTTCAATTTGGGAGCCCCAAGTCTTTTTAGCGCATAATTGATTATTCCTACGTCAAAACCTATATGATGTCCTACCAGAACTGAATTCCCAATGTAACTGAGAAATTGCTTTACAGCTTCTTCTTCGCTGATTTTTTGGTATTTACTGTTTTCTTTCAGAATTCCGTGTATAGCGACTGCTTCTTTGTTGAAAACCTGCTGTTCTACATAAAGCTCAAGACTGTTTGACAGGTTTATGCGGTTACCCTGTAGTTCTACAGCGCCCAGACTCAACATGCGATCAGTTTGCTTGTGGATTCCTGTAGTTTCGGTATCAAAAACAACAAAACGCGCGTCTTCAATCGCCGGTTCTTCGAAACCTGTAAACAGGACCGCATAGTCTTTGTAAAACTGAGGCGGTTCGGGTCTTTTGGTAAAAAAAGGAATTCTCATTTCTTAGTGCAATCAAGTTTTACAGCTTCGGGATTATTTGAGCTGGTAGCGTACAGTCAGAATTTCCTGAATATCCTGAATGGGTTTAAAACAGCGTTTCAGTTTTAATTTTTCGGCTTTGCTTAATGTTGCCAGTTCAATAAAGCGACCGGAATCCCCGTGCAAGATACCTTGCTTGGTACGAAACTTCAGCAAGGCTTTAAAGGCATACGAACAGCTTTCATAAATCTCCTTATTATTGGTTTCAATTTCTGCAAGGCGTTCAAATCGTGCAGCTGTATTGTTAATGTTGCGTAATTTGTGGTGCAGGCTCAATACGCGTGCGGCATCTATAAGTGGCATCAAAGCGCGGGACTTTATGTCAAAGAAATCTTTATGCTCACCGTCTTCCTCAACCAGAAACTGCCTGAAAAACCCTAGAGGCGAAGGGCTGCGTATCGCATCTTTGGCCATAACCCGATAAAACATGTTGTTCTGGTCAAGAGTATCTAAAATATTATCTGAAAGGCTGGTGACGAGTTCGGTGTCACCATAAACATAGCTGTAATCAAAAAATATTGCTGAAAGCAACTGACTTTCAGGCGTAGGGTCTTTAATCCAGATGTCGTATTGATTTTTCCACTCCTGAAGCGACTGGCACCAGCGCGGGTTACTGGCCATCATGTCTGCCGGGCAGTAATCATAACCTATTTTGTGCAGGGCACGGGTGATGTGACGTGCCAGTTTAATAAAGTAATTTTGAGTAGCCTCGTAATCTTCAGGAGCTACATTTTCAAATACGATGGCATGATCCTGATCAGTAAGTAAGAGTTGCTCTTTACGCCCCTGACTTCCCAATGCCAGCCAAGCAAATTTACATGGAGGGGAAACATCCATTTTTTTGAGTGCAAGCTCAATGACGCGAACGGTTATGGCGTAGTTGATCTCGTTAAGAATATTGAGTATCTGGGACAGCGGAAGGTTTTGGCTCAAATATTTTTTGAGCAATTGGGAGACTTTAAGCCGCACATTGCGCAATCGTTTTGTTCGTTTGGCCAGCTTAACTTCCTTCATCAATACCACCGGATTATTTGCAAAAGAAACCACGATATCGTGCTCGGTGATCAATCCCAGTAAATCAGAATCGGGAGTGCCATCTTCGGTAATGCAGAGATGGCTGATGTCGTTTTTGAGCATAATCAGCTGAGCCTGAGCGATGGTAGGATCTTTATGAAAACAGCGAACCGGTCGGGTCATAATTTTGGTTACCGAATCACTTATTTGGAAGGCACCCGTTGCAATTTTATCGCGTAAATCTTTGTTGGTAATGATACCTTTAGGCTTGTTTTCTTCGGTGACGATGATAGAGCCTACGTTACGGTGACTCATTTTGGAAGCCGCGACTTTAATTAGTGTATCAGGCGTACAGGTAAGTATGTTTTTAGAATATTTTGCTTTTTGAAGATCGAAAATTTCGCTGTTGCGTTCTACAGAATATTCGGTAAATAATTTCCCGCTTTCTTCAAGCGAGTAGGGGTCCTGAACGTTTGACGCAAAAGAGGCGATAAGAAAATTACTAACCTCTTTATGTTCTAAGGCAATAGGCAGAAATAGTTCAATGGGAATTCCGTATAAAATAGTCTCTTCATTTGCCGAAGCAGATAGTTCGTAGTCTTCTTTGGTAATTAAAGGACGCAGGCCAAACAGATCGCCTTCGTCACAAATATCAACGATTTTGGGCTCCTGATTTTCGGTACGGTACAGGCGTACTGCGCCATCTTTGACCACATAAAAAACGCCTGTATTCTTCTCCCGTTCCTTAAATATCGGCTTGTCTTTTTCATAATACAAAACCTGTACTTCTCCCGAAATTTTAAGCAAACTTGAAGAACTCAAAAACTGGAAAGGCGGGTAATCTTTTAAAAAATCGGCTACGCGTTCTGCAATGGTATTTTTCATCAATTTCAGGCTTAATTTAGATTACGGCGTTCAATAAAAAAGCGTTTTAAAAGCGTTTCGGCTTCAGCTTCGAGCACACCACCGGTATAGACCGTTTTAGGATGTAACTGAGTGCCCATCTTTATAAATCCGCGATTAGGGTCTGGCGCGGCATAGACCACACGCGCCAGTTGGCTCCAGTAAAGGGCGCCGGCACACATCTGGCAGGGCTCTAATGTAACATATAGGGTGCAGTCGCGCAGGTATTTTCCGCCCAGATAATTAGCAGCGGCGGTAATCGCCTGCATTTCGGCATGTGCAGTAACATCATTGAGGCGCTCGGTAAGATTGTGAGCCCGGGCAATAATGGTATTATTGATGACGATCACGGCTCCGACCGGTATTTCACCCTGATCAAAAGCAGCCTCAGCTTCCTGCAGAGCGCGTTTCATAAAATAGGTATCGTCAAAAGGATCTAATAAAGCCATTTAAATTTTTATTAGGATTATTGAAATACGGCGGTTTGTTAGGACAAGATATAAAGTTTTAAGGATTCATTTTAGGGCGTACCGACTAAATATTTCGGCTAACTTTGCCTTATGAAGTATCCCTTGCTAGAAACCATAGATTTTCCTTCAGATTTACGTGAACTTCCTGTTGATAAGCTCGAAGCTCTTGCTGCCGAAATGCGCCGGTTTATCATTGAAGCCGTTGCTGCAAAAGAGGGGCATCTGGGTGCGAGTCTGGGTGTGGTAGAACTTACATTGGCTTTGCATTATGCGTTTAATACGCCTTATGACAAGCTCATTTGGGATGTGGGTCACCAGGCATACGGGCACAAGATCATAACCGGAAGGCGCAGCGTTTTTGATACCAACAGACAGTTTAAGGGCATTAGCGGATTTCCGAAAATGGCCGAAAGCGAATACGATGCTTTTGGTACCGGTCACAGTAGTACTTCGATCTCCGCAGCATTGGGAATGGCAATCGCTTCAAGATTACAGGGCGATACAAAAAGAGAGCACATTGCGGTTATTGGAGATGCGTCTATCGCCAGCGGAATGGCCTTTGAAGCCCTCAACCACGCAGGGGACAGCAAAGCCAATATTCTGGTGATTCTAAACGATAATGCGATAGGAATTGACCCCAGTGTGGGCGCTTTAAAAAATTACCTGACTCAGGTTAAGACCGGAAGTCAGCGCAGTGTAAACATTTTTGAGGCATTAAATTTCAGGTATTTTGGTCCGGTTGACGGGCACGATATCGATAAGCTGCTGGAGATTTTTAAAACCCTAAAAAAGATCGAAGGGCCAAAATTTCTTCATGTGATTACCACAAAGGGAAAAGGTTTGAAGCAGGCAGAACGGGATCAGGTAAAGTACCACGCTCCCGGAAAATTTGACGCCCTAACCGGCGAGTTGAGTCCGGCTAAAGAAGCACCACAGCCTCCCAAATATCAGGATGTTTTTGGCTTAACTCTGGTTGAGCTGGCAAAAAAGAATCCAAAAATTGTCGGGATTACACCGGCAATGCCTACGGGGAGTTCTATGAAATATATGATGCAGGCTTTCCCTGAAAGAGCTTTTGATGTGGGAATTGCTGAGCAACATGCGGTAACCCTGGCAGCAGGAATCGCAGCTTCGGGAGGTATAGCTTTTTGTGCTGTGTATTCGACTTTTTTGCAGCGAGCGTATGACCAGTTGATTCACGATGTAGCCCTTCAAAAATTGCCGGTGGTGTTTTGTATAGACCGCGCCGGACTCGTAGGGGAAGACGGGGCAACCCATCATGGAGTATTTGATTTGGCCTACTTGAGGTGTATTCCTAATCTTATAATTTACGCTCCGCGAAATGAAGAAAGCCTGCGCAACATTATGTTTACGGCTCAGGAAGGTCTCGATTTGCCGATTGCCATACGTTATCCTCGCGGAAGAGGTACCGTCATTGACTGGAAAAAACCTTTTGAAAAGATAGAATTAGGCAAAGCCGAAAAACTCACCGAAGGCGATCGGCTAGCCTTGATTGTGACGGGCCATTTTACCGAGAAGGCTTTAAAACTCGCAAAGATCTTCAGCGGAAGCATTGCAGTGTATTATTTCGGATTTATAAAGCCTTTGGATACCGAAACGCTTCAGGACGTTTTCAGCACCTATGACAAAATCCTTACCCTTGAAGACGGAGTTGTCAAAGGCGGTCTGGCTAGTGCTATAGCCGAAATAGCATTGTCTTCGAATTATAAAGGCAAAATTATCAGCCTTGGTATCCCTGACGAATTTATGGAGCAGGGAAGTACTGAAGAGCTTTATCAATCTATAGGGTTAACGGATGCTCAACTTCAATCCACAATCCACGAGTTATTAGCAGAATAACTTAGTTAATGATGAGCTTCCTGCTTGCAGAAACTTTATCATTCTTAACCTGCAGGATATAAACGCCTTGTGATAATGATGAGGTATTGATTTCAATCTGATCAGACAGCACGTGTTTTTGAGTCAGGACTTTGCGACCACTAAGATCAAAAACCGTGATGTTTCCTTCTCCGAAATTGCCATTGATAAATACATTAACCTGACCTCTGGAAGGATTTGGAAACAGGAAAAAAGCTTCACCTATATCCTCAATTTCACCAAGACTAAGTGTACAATTTCCCTGAAACTCTTCAGGTACATCAAAATTTTCTATTTGGTCTAAACGAGATGTGGCTTCGCCCTGACTTGCGTTCACACCAAGCCCTCTGCGCGCAAATGCTTTCCAGATAAGACATGCGTGTTTTCCATCATAAAGAACTTCATCTGCAGCGAGAATGGCGTCACGACCATCTACAAAACCAGGTTGGCAGGGTTGCATTTTCATAGCTTGCATTACTAATTTTAAGGAGATGGTATTTCCGCCTTCACTCAAATAAACATCATTAGTAAACCCGTAAATATCTATAAGATCCCAGGTTAAATCCCAAAGCATGGAAGCCCAAACACTTCCTACGCCGTGTGGTGCTGAAAATTGAGTGTTATCATTAGTGTCGCCATAAGTTACCGGGTTTACAGATAAATCGGTACTATAGGGGAAGGGTCTTATACCGATTGTCTCATTTTCTCCCTGAACCACATAATTTCCAATTGGGCGTGACTGCTCAGGAGTATCTGAATCCTGCATAGTAAGGAGTAATCCTAAATAATCAGACCAGCCTTCTCCCATCTGTTCGGTATAAGTGATAGCAATACAATTGCCATCGTCATCACGCCGGGTACAGGTTTCTAAGCAATCAACCGTGTCTGGACCTCCTGTAAGACGCATAGAGACCCCGTGACCGTATTCGTGAACAATAATTACATTATCCAAGGAACCATCCTTTCTGTAAGGGCCCACATCAAACAGAGATCCATTAATTGTAGTGCTTGCTCTAAGCGCCTCTATGATTTGATCTCCGTCTGCTTTAGAAATCATTATTGAAGGAATGGTTATTTCGGGATCGCTGCCTCCCATCTGGATTATAGGATCATCCACATTGTTGACAATAATTACGGCTAAGGCGCCTGCATTTTGGGCAAGTATCACTTTTTCTGTAAAATTACAGCCACCTCTTCTAAAAACTGCAATTTTATTGTTTAGTGCTGAAGCATTTGTTAGGGGATCACAACCATCAAAAGCATCTGCAGATTCACCGCTATTATCATCTCTGCCTAAGACTAACGCTGCATTAATAGCTGCTTGAGGAAGTGAAGGTCCAAAGTCTGCGGGATAACCTGTATAGGGGCCTGCCAGTGCAGCGGGGCTGCTAATTGTTAGGGGTTGACCGGCATCACCAACAGCCGACCATAAAAACATTCTCATTATTGCAATGTCACCATCGGGATCAGTACCAAATGTTGCATTATTGAAGCCATTAATATCCTGGCCCGATGCAAAAACAGGGTCGCCATCACCTATCGTTTCTGTATTTCCGTTGACTACTTCTGTGCGGCCTCTCCCATAATTGTTAGCCTGAAAGTTTCCGCCGGCTTCGTCAAACCCATAAAAATAAAGGATGTCGTGAACCTTATTATTAATGAAAAAGAGATTAGTGAGCGATGCATCGGTGTATTCCTGAGGTTGAGAGTCTGCCGCAAACGGGAAATCAAAATTTAAATCAGCACCGCCATTTGGAGAGTCGCCTATTGAAAAGTCAGGTTCTAATAGAAATGCATACACATTATTGCCTCTTGTGATGGTGTAATCAGCGCCCTCTTCACCATCGTCATCATGCCAGCCAAAAGGAGAAGCGGTCAGATTTTGAGGCTCAGTAACAACCTGTTGATTGCCTTCCGCCGGACTTTCTAATGGCAGCGGGAAAACCAGATAGCGCTCTCCGGCAAGCAGCGAGTTTGCATTTGAGGATTTTGAAGTGTTAAGGCTAAGTTTTCTGGAGTTATTCTTATCTGAATGATGCGCAGTATGATTTCCAAAGTTACACGTAAGGAGGTGATCGTTTAAATTGAGCAAGTTTCCGGTGCCGGCATCAATTAAGGCACTCCACCAATGCTTCCCGTCTGGTGTATGAATGTTGATGGTATAGGCTAATTTAAGCGAGGAATTGTCAGAAGCAAAAAATACTTTTTGAGCAGTAATAGGATCGAGCGATATCCCTGATGGACTTAGTTTGTAAGATTTGTTTTCAACTTGATCAAGTATCTCCAATTTCTTAGCAGAACCTAAACGGAGTTGATTTGAAGCACTCTTAATTGCAGCAACAACACCTCGATCTGTTGTAATTGTTTTCTTTGTTGAAGTAGTCTGAACATAACTGTCTATTGCGTAAACTACTTCTTTATTTTTTAGCGTATATGAACTAACCGCCTTAAATACCGGAAGTCCCTGGTGTATTTGTTGGCCAAATACCTGAACCAAACCATTTGCAGCTGTAGAATAGGAAACGATTTGCCATTCCACATCCTTAGAATTATTTTTTCCCTGATTTTTTTTGAGGTGGTTATCAATTATAGATTTATAGTCCTTTGTTTGGGCATGAGAATAGGAGGCATAGAGAACAGTTCCTATTAAAATAAGAAGGTAGAGGTAATTTTTTTTCATAGCATAGCAATAAGCCTTGTAAATATCTAATATAGAATACTATTCTTATGTGAAGTTTAGATTATTTAACATCCAAACCTTTGATTTTTTTATAGTTCCGTAGGGCTTTGCCATCAGTCATTGTAGAGACGTGCAGGCAAATCTGGATGAGATTTTGATAGAGACTATTTTCCGGATTAAATTCATTAATCAGTAATTTTTGGATTAAGCGGTTGAAATGATTGTCGCTGTCATCAAGGGCTTTACAGCCTGCTTCAAGTAGGGTTGAAAGGATTTCATAACCCGCGATCTCTTTTTCAATTACTTCCCTACTGTTATAAATGCGGTCAATACTCAGATTAATAATATCTGTAATTTGTGCCTGATAGGCACTTTTATCTAATAAGGAATGGTGAAAGTTTCCGGAAAGAATTTCATTTTCGTGCATCATAAACGTTTCCACCGCTTCATTAATTAAGGTATTAATTGCAAGAGCTCGTAAATAGCTAACCCGGTCTGAAGTTTGAGAAAGTGCGTTGTACTTATTGCGGTCTATGGTTTTACCCACTAGTTTTACCATATATTCTAAAGCATACTCTTCAGGTATTAACCCCAAATTAATGCCGTCTTCAAAATCGATAATCGTATAACAAATATCATCTGCTGCCTCAACAAGAAAAGCCAGAGGGTGACGGTACCAACTCAAATCCTGCCCTGTGCCTCGTGGCAACAGGCCTAATTCTGCCGCGACTTCTTCAAAGAAGCCTTTTTCAGACTGAAAGAAACCATATTTCTTATCGCTGATGTCGCCGGTGGGTTTGTGAGGCAGGGATTCTTTGGGGTACTTCATAAATGCTCCAAGTGTCGCGTAGGATAGTCGTAGTCCGCCCGCCGCACCGGGTTTACTTTGGCTTAAAATCTTAAAACCGTTTGCGTTACCTTCAAACTTGATGAGGTCCTGATATTCTTTCGCCGTAAGGCTCTCTTTATACCGCTTTCCATATCCATTTTTAAAGAAATCACCAATGGCTTTTTCGCCACTGTGTCCAAAAGGGGGGTTGCCTATATCGTGGGCAAGAGCGGCCGCGGCTACGATGGCCCCAAAGTCATTAAACTTATAACCATGAATTTGTGAAAGATGCGGATGCTTTTTTAAGATACGCTTGCCCACCATACGTCCTAAAGAGCGACCTACAACTGAAACCTCGAGACTGTGCGTTAAGCGGGTATGTACAAAGTCGGTTTTTGACAATGGAATTACCTGAGTCTTGTCTTGCAGGCTCCTAAAAGCCGAAGAAAAAATGATACGATCGTAATCAACTTCAAAGCCCAAGCGTATATCATCCTGCTCACTTCGTAAACGTTTTGAGGTGTCGCCAAACTTCTTTAAAGACAGGAGCTGCTCCCAGTTCATCATAATCTAAGTTTTACGGCAATTTACATCTTTTGGTCGATAATCGGGATTAAATACAGCCGGGTAAGCCTTCTTCAAATTTTTAACAATGCGGTGCTGTTGTGGGCAGGCAATAGATTTAAGCTTCCGTTTTAGTCTCTTTTTAAACCTACTGAATTCGAGCTCACTGAAAATCTCTTAACATTTAGGTAACCATGAAGTAACCCCTAGCTTACGAATTGATAACACTGCATTAACCCCCCGGCGAAACATTAGGGACATCTTTGCAGCGACAAATAAAAGCATGTAATGAAACAACTATTTCCATTTTTTATCTTCTTATTTTCTCTAGCTGCAACGGGTCAAACCGGAACTATTGAGGGAACTCTTACAGATAAAGAGATGAACAATGAGCCACTTCCTTTTGCTAATGTGATTGTAAAGGGTACTACCAAAGGCGCAACTACAGATTTTGATGGTAAGTATATTATAGAGAATGTTCCTGTAGGAACATACGAAGTAGAGTTTAGTTTTGTGGGTTATGAACCGGTTAAGGTGCCCAATGTTGTTGTTGAGGCTGGAAAATTTACAAATGTAAGTACAGCTCTTGGTGCGAGCGCAGCGGCTTTGGACGAGGTGTTAATTCAGGTTCAAACAAGCAGAGAACGAGAAACAGCTCTTCTTTTAGATCAGAAAAAAGCAACTGAAATCAAAGAAAGTATTGGGGCTCAGCAACTTGCTCAGCAGGGGATTAGTGATGCCGCTACGGCAACCACTAAAATATCAGGAGTTACTAGTAGCGAGTCTAGTGGTGATGTATTTATAAGAGGTTTGGGTGATCGTTATTTATATACCACCTTTAATGGCCTGCCATTACCTTCAGATGATATTGAGCGTAAAAATATAGACCTTGGTCTTTTTAGTTCAAGTATTATTGAGAGTTTGAGTATCAGTAAAACATATTCCCCAACTGAGTCTGCAGACCAATCTTCGGGAACTGTAAATATTTCCTCAAAGCAATTAAGTGGTACTCAAGAACTAAGTGCAGGAGTTCGCGCAGGCATTAATACGAATGTCGCTCAAAGTGGTGTTTATGACAACTTCAAAGTAAGTCCTAATGCTTCTGATTATCAATTTGGATACCTACAAAATCAAAACTTTACAAATGTAGTTGTTCCTGAGCAGGTGGTTAATCAAGTACCATATCAGGCATTTCCTCGTCTTACCCAACAAACTTGGAATCCTTCAGTCGTAAATACTCCTGTAAATACCAGGTATTCAGTAAGTCTTGGAAAAAAAATCGGAGAAAAGTTGAAAGTATTTGGAACACTATATCAGAGTACCGATTTCAAATATCGTAAAGGTGTTTTTCGTCAATTTCGTTCTAACTTCTTAGAGGATTCTCTTACAGATGCTACAAATTATAATCGCACGGTGAATACCACTGCTATGGGAAATGTAGAGTATAGACTTGATGATGCTAATGAATTTAAATATGTTTCTCTTTTTATAAATAAGCTTTCTGATGAGGTTTTTGAAGGAGGTAGAAACGGTGAGGGTGCAATTTTTGAAGAAACAGATCCTCAGGAAGGATTAGGCCAATTCATAAGGGATCAGAATACCAAGCAAACGAGTATTTGGGTAAATCAGGTTTTTGGAACTCACAGGTTTGGTGAAAAACATAAACTGGATTGGGGATTAGGCTATAATGTAGTTTTTGCAAATGAGCCAAACAGGATTAGGAATGAAGTAAACTTTAACGAATCAAATGTTCAATTAGGTAGAACAGGAGGTTTTCAACAACGGAAATCTGCTCAGTATATTGATGATAATGAATACGCAGGCTTGTTGAAAGATGAGATCACGCTTAGTGATACAGAAAAACTTAAAACTAAATTAGTTGTAGGTCTCAACTATAGAAATAAGCAACGAAACTTTAGATCTCAATTTCTTGGTCTTGAGGAAAATACTTTGGGAGCAGTAAGACCTTCATCAATAGATGATTTGAGTTCGGTTTTCACTGCCGAAAATTTTGAAAACGACCTGTTGAAGTTTAATATTCAGCCAACAGATCTTTACACTGGTGAGTTAGACTCCAAATCTGCATTTGCTTCTTTCTCTTTAGAAAAAACAGCTTATAGTTTTTTTGTAGGAGCACGTTATCAAAGAGACGCTATAAATGTTGATTACAATGTGTCAAATATTCCAGGGAGGTTAGGTAGCTCTGTACAAGAATACGATAATCCGTATTTGACGGCTAATTTCAAGTATAATTTAAACGAGAAGCAAAGTTTACGTTTTGCAGCCAGCAGAACAATCACTTTACCTGAGTTTAAAGAAATCGCTCCATTTGAATACGTCTCAGCAGTTGGTCAGGTCACAAGAGGTAATCCAGATATTCAGGCTTCAACTAATTATAATTTTGATGTTAAGTATGAGTTTTTTCCAACTTCAGATCAATTACTTTCTTTAGCTGGCTTTTATAAGCTCATCGAAGATCCTATCAATAAGGTCCAAGATAGAGGTGCAGCAGGTATTTTTTCCTATTTCAATGCAGGAAATCAGGCTGATATTTATGGTCTTGAATTGGAAACCCGAGTGAACCTTTTGAAGAATGATGCTAGTGAAGGACCCAATCTGCGTCTAGGATTTAATGCTACACGTATGTGGCATAAGCAGGATCTAAAAAATGTTTTTGATGAAAATGGAAATTTTGTAAAAACGTTTAGATTCAATAACAAGACAGAAGAAGGATTGCAAGGGGCATCTGACTGGATATTCAATGCTAACTTGAATTTTACTACAAATACAGAAAATCCTTTTGAAGCTACTCTTGTCGCAAACTATGCTTCAGACAGTATTTTGGCTTTAGGTGCGCCTGAAGATCAATCACAGGCAGATACCAGATATAATGAATCTATTGTTGAAGAGGGTTATGTCACCCTGGATGCAGTTTTTTCAAAGCGATTTGCTGAAAGATGGAGACTTCAATTACGAGCACAAAATCTATTAAATCCTGAAGTTCTAAGAAGCCAACTTATAAACCCGGGAACAGCAAATGATAATGTTGAAACTAAGAGAATCGTAAGATCCTATTCATTAGGTAGCACTTTTTCTCTCGGATTATCATTCGACCTATAACTTTCTTAATTATAAATCAATTCCAAAAACGATGAAAAAATTAGCAGTTTATTTAATGAGCGGTTTTGCACTAGTATTAGGCTCTTGCTCTAATGATGCAGGAGACCTAATAATTCAAACAGGAGATAACGGAGGTACACCACCGGCAAGTTCAGAAGATTTGAGTGGTGATATTACAACCAATACTTCTCTTGATGCTAGTGTAAATTATAACTTAACAGGAGCTCTTTCTGTAAAATCTGGGGCTACATTAACCATTCCTGCCGGAACCACTATTACAGCAAGTACAGGAACAAGTGTTTACATTGTTGTAGAAAGAGGAGCTAAGATTGATATTCAGGGTACTGCCGCTAATCCTGTGACTATGACTTCTTCAAACAGAAACCCAGGTGACTGGGGTGGGCTTATCCTTTTGGGAAATGCAGTTTCAACACAGGGAACAGGTGTAACAGCTGAAGTAGGAGGTTTTCAATATGGGGGAACCAATCCGGCAGATGACAGTGGTTCAATTAACTATTTGATCATTAATTACGCAGGAGCTCAGATTAACGCTGATTCTCAGTATAATGGTTTAACATTATATTCTGTAGGATCTGGAACCTCAATTACCAATGTCGCTGTTTTGAACGGAACTGATGATGGTGTAGAATTTTTTGGAGGTTCTGTTTCTCCAACAAATATGTATTTTGAAAACAATGAGGATGACTCTGTTGACTGGACAGAAGGATGGAATGGAACATTAACGAATGCCTATATTCTTCATACAAAGGCAGGTTTCTCTACGGCATTAGAGGGAGACGGTCCTAATAACAACCCTAAATTTATCAACTTAACAGCTGTTTCAACAGTAGACGGAACAGCCTTACAGTTTAAAAAAGAATCTGGAGCTACCATTACGCGTCTTTCTTTAACCGGATATGAGAAATCCCTTGATTTCCCTAATAATGGGGCACTTACTAATGTTGAGATTGATGGAGAAACCGCTAATCCTGCCCTTACTTATATTGCACCTGCAACAGTTAACGTGAATAATTTTTCTTGGGTAAAATCAAATCAAAATGCACCACAGGTAGTTGCATTATCAGGAGAAGTTACTTCAAAAGTAAGTCTAGATCCTACCGTATCTTATCTATTAGAATCTTCATATATAGTAAAATCTGGTGGTGAATTGGTAATTCCTGCAGGAACTAAAATTACAGCTACTGACGGTGGTACTTCTGTTTACATCGCTGTTCTTCAGGGAGGAAAAATTAACATTCAGGGAACTCCCAATAACCCTGTCGTTATGTCTTCTCAAAACGCTAAACCAGGCGACTGGGGAGGTCTGACTATTTGTGGTTATGCAACTTCATCTCAGGGTACAGACGTGACCGCAGAAGTGGGTGGTTTTATCTATGGAGGTACAAATGATGAGGACAATTCAGGAAGTATTAAGAATCTTGTGATTTTGGGAACTGGAGCTCAGATTAATGCAGATTCTCAATATAACGGTGTTTCTTTTTATTCTGTGGGCTCAGGTACTACAGTAGAAAATATTGCAGTTATAAATGGAGCAGACGATGGAGTAGAATTCTTTGGAGGTACAGTATCTGCAACTAATCTTTACTTCGAAAATGATGAAGATGATTCTGTTGACTGGACAGAGGGATGGAATGGAACCTTAACCAATGTATACATTAGCCACTCTATTGCTGGTTTTTCTACTGCTTTAGAAGGCGACGGTCCTAATAATAATCCGAAATTCGTAAACCTTACTGCAATCTCATCAGTAGATGGAACGGCTTTACAGTTTAAAAAGCAATCTGGAGGGACCATTACAAACCTTTATCTTTCAGGATATGCGAAAAACTTAGATTTCCCAAATAACGGAGATTTAAGCAACGTAAAAATTGACGGGGAAGATGCTTCTTTGACAAAAGATTACAATGCAGGAACACAGGTAGATATTTCTACTTGGACCTGGAAAGATGCCAGACTTTAAGATTTATTTGAATTAGCCACTATAAAACCCCGAACCTAAGGTTCGGGGTTTTTGTTTTCCGCTAATTAGGCAGAAATAAAAAAAGCAGCCATCAAGGCTGCTTTCTCATTTAGATATACCGAAAGGGTTATAAGGTGATTTTCAAATTCAGCTCCTTTAGTTGGTCCTCGTCAATCTTAGCCGGAGCATCAATCATCACATCGCGGCCGGCGTTGTTTTTAGGGAAGGCAATAAAGTCACGTATAGTCTCCTGACCACCTAAGATAGCCACAAGTCGATCAAGACCAAAAGCCAGACCGCCGTGCGGTGGGGCGCCATACTGAAACGCATCCATCAGGAAGCCAAACTGAGCCTGAGCTTCTTCTTTAGTGAAGCCGAGGTAGTCGAACATTTTAGACTGGGTTTCTTTATCGTGAATACGTATAGAACCACCGCCTATTTCATTTCCGTTTAAAACAAGGTCGTAAGCGTTTGCCTTTACATCACCGGGATTGGTATCCAGCAATTCCATCTGGCCGGGTTTAGGCGAGGTAAATGGGTGGTGCATTGCGTGGTAACGTTCGGTTTCTTCGTCCCATTCCAAAAGCGGGAAATCTACCACCCAAAGCGGAGCAAATTCGTCTGACTTACGCAGACCCAGGCGATTGGCCAATTCCATACGTAAGGCGCTGAGCTGTGTGCGGGTTTTAAAGGTTTCACCTGAAAGTAGGCAGATGAGGTCGCCGGGTTTTGCACCTGTGACTGCTGCCCATTGCGCAAGGTCATCCTGATCGTAAAACTTATCAACTGAAGATTTAAAGCTTCCGTCTTCATTATATTTTACATAGACCATTCCCAAAGCTCCTACTTGCGGACGCTTCACCCAGTCTACTAAGGCATCAATCTCCTTTCGAGTATAGGCTGCCCCACCGGGCATAGCGATACCTACAACCAATTCGGCCTCATTAAAGATTTTAAAGTCTTTATGTTGTGCCACAGCATTAAGTTCGCCAAACTCCATCCCAAAACGAATATCCGGCTTATCGTTACCGTACTTTGCCATAGCCTCGTCATAAGTCATTCTCGGGAAGTTTTCGATCTCAAAGCCAACCACTTCTTTGAGGAGGTGCTTGGTTAAGCCTTCAAAAACATTCAGAATATCTTCCTGCTCCACAAAAGCCATTTCGCAGTCAATCTGTGTAAATTCCGGCTGGCGGTCGGCACGTAAATCTTCGTCTCTGAAGCATTTTACAATCTGAAAGTATTTATCCATTCCGCCTACCATAAGCAACTGCTTAAAGGTTTGTGGCGACTGGGGAAGCGCATAAAACTGACCTTCATTCATACGGCTGGGCACCACAAAATCACGGGCACCTTCGGGCGTAGATTTGATGAGGTATGGGGTTTCCACTTCAATAAAGCCTTTTTCAGAAAGGTAGTTGCGCACGGCAATGCTTACTTTGTGTCTAAAGATGAGCTTCTCCTTTACGGGATTACGACGAATGTCGAGGTAGCGGTATTTCATACGCAAATCTTCACCGCCATCTGTCGCGTCTTCAATAGTAAAAGGTGGCGTTTTGGCCTCGTTTAGAATGCTGAGTTCTTCTACCAACAGCTCTACATCACCGGTGGGCATTTTTGGGTTTTTAGATTCGCGCTCAATCACGTTGCCGGTCACCTGAATCACAAATTCGCGTCCCAGGGTTTTAGCACGTTCCATCACGTCTTTGGGAGTACGCTCTTCATCAAAAATAAGTTGGGTGATCCCGTAGCGATCGCGCAGGTCTACCCAAATCATAAATCCCTTATCGCGGGTTTTTTGTACCCAACCTGCAAGGGTAACCGTTTCATTTATGTGATTGGCGCGTAATGCGCCATTGTTATGCGTTCTGTACATGCTTGCTATTTTGAAGCTGCAAATTTAAGAAGATAAGCCTGTATTTAGACTTAAATACACAAAAAATGGCTTGGCAGCGCCAAAAGAAAGACTGGGGTTCAGGCAAAAAAAATCAGGCTACTTAGGAGAAGCCTGATTTTTTATATGAATTTTTAAAAATGAAAGGATTAGGTGATCAAATTCCCGTTCTCATCCCATTCGGCAATATCACCGGCTTTAGTGGGGTCTAGACACTTGGCCAGCCATTCTTCTTCATAAGCAACGCCATGCTGATCCAGGACATCCTGAGGCACGCCATCCCAAACATTAGGCTGATTCCCTTTATAGCCTATTTCTTTTATACCGATTTCTGAAGTGTAGAAACCGGTCATCGTGAGGTTGCGCACCAGCGAAAACCAGTTTACCTGAAACGAACGTTCGCTTTGCGGTTTGTTGGGGTCGTAAAAGGCGATATCATCCAGGATTTCTTTTTGCTGGTCTGCGGAAGCCTTTTTGAATTCGGCATCAAATCTTGAGTTCGACTCATGATCAAGCCACATCAAACCACCGCGCAGCGGGTTTTGCATTTCCGGAACGTCTAATGCTGTAAACTCGATAAATTCAACTACTTCTGCATCTGAAGCACTGGCAAATGCATCGCTTTTGGGTAAAATCAGATCGCAAAGCACACCCAGGCTTTCGCGTTCGTGCTCATTGAGAAATTCACCTTCCTTAACTTCTTCTATTCCCGCATTTTCTGCAGCGGTACGCCATTTAACGCCTTCTGCCGGCTCTGTTGCAACCGGTGCAGGAGCTTCCGCTTCCGGTTTGCAACCCTGTAAAGCAAGACCTCCCGCCAGAGAAGCCAGCACCATAGATTTTATACTGTCTCTTCTATCCATAGCTTAGAGATTTTGTTTTTGAAGTTGGTCAACAATATATTCAGAAGCGCGCATCGATAAAGCCAGAATGGTCCAGGTACAGTTTTTATCTGCCTGCGAGACAAATACACCCGCATCTACCACAAACACATTATCCACATCGTGCAGCTGCTGAAATTTATTGGTTACCGAAGTTTTAGGATCGTCACCCATACGCGTGGTTCCTACTTCGTGGATGATTCTTCCGGGTTTGTGCAAGCCGTAATCCTGCTCTTTCCCCGGTTTGTCACCTAGAGGAATTCCACCCAGATTTGTAAGTACTTCCTCAAAAGTATCCTGCATATGCTTAGCCTGATTGCGCTCCTGATCAGACCATTTGTAGTGAAAACGCAACACGGGAATACCGTATTGATCAACTACATTCGGGTCGATTTCGCAGTAGTTCTCATAACGTGCGATAGACTCACCACGGCCGCTCATTCCCACAATGGCGCCATAATATTTCTTGGCATCACTGCGTAAAATATCCCCATAACCGCCGGCTTGAGTACCAAAGAATTTATTGAAATCGTTTACGTTAAAGCCAAAACCATAGCTGGGCATTCCCATACCACCCCAAACTTCGATGTGGTAACCGCGGGCAAAATCGAGCTTGGAGTTATCGCCCCACCAGGGGGTGTACACGTGCATTCCGCCCACACCGTCTTCGTTATAGGAGACTTTGCGGTTCATCAAATCGGGCACAAAAGCCATACGATCCCCGCCGGTCGAATCGTGTAGATAACGACCTACTAAGTTGCTGCTGTTGCCCAGGCCATTAGGATGCTGTTTGCTCTTGGAGTTGAGCAAAATACGCGCGGTACTACAGGCTGAAGCACCCAGAATTACCACACGTCCCTTAAGTTTATATTCTTTGCGGTCTTCTTTATTGATGTACGAAACACCTGTGGCTTTCCCTTCTTCATTGGTGGTAACTTCACGCACCATACAATTTACAAACAGGTCAACCTGACCTTTGCTTTTTTGCGCCGGAAAAACCAAACAGGTTCCGGCAGAGAAATCGGCATAGGCTGAACACGCCCGGTTACATTGACCGCAGTAAAAGCATACCCCACGCTCGTTATTGATGCGTTTGGTAAGCATGGACATTCGAGACGGGTAAACCGGCAAATTGGTTTTACGAGCTCCTTTGATGTAAAAAAGTTCGTGAAGACGCGGTTTGGGTGGGGGTAGAAAGAAACCATCGGGATCGTTAGGCAGACCTTCATTAGTGCCAAAAACTCCGATGAGTTTATCTACCCGGTCGTAATAGGGTTTGATGTCATCGTACGAGATGGGCCAGTTTTCACCGTGACCGTCAACGTCTTTGTGTTTAAAATCTTTTGGGCCAAAGCGCAGCGAAATACGCCCCCAGTGGTTGGTACGCCCACCCAGCATATGCGACCGAAACCAGTCAAACTCAGTGCCGTCTTTGTGGGTGTAGGGTTCGCCTTCTATTTCCCAACCGCCGTAAGCAGCATCAAACTCCCCAAAAGGGCGGGTTTTTCCGCGACCGCGTCGCTGGGATTCGTAGGGCCAACGCAATTGGGTACGCTGATCGGGATCTGCAGGGTCAAAGAAGGGTCCCGCTTCAACAACGGCAATTTTAAGACCTGCTTCAGAAAGTATTTTGGTGGCCATACCGCCACCGGCGCCCGAACCTACGATTATTGCATCGTAGAACGTGGCATCTTCGATTATTTGCATGGAATGCGGATTAAAATACCGTCATAATTTAAAATTATTTTAAGAAAAACGAAGCACTTTTCGACGAATACCATCTGCGGGTAGATAGAACCCTACATTTAAAACTACAAATGCCCCGGAAACTACCGAGGCATTTTGTTTAGATCAGGATATAATTTTTAGTTTGAAGTTTCGGCTTTTGCCAGTCGCTTCTGTTCTTCGCGGGCTTTGCGCTTATCTGCAAACTTCACTTTGGCACGATTGGTCAGGTAGAACATAACCGGTACGATTACCAAAGTCAGGAAGGTTGCGAAAACCAGTCCGAAAATAACCGTCCACGCCAGTGGTCCCCAGAAAATCACGTTATCACCACCTATGTAAATTCCCGGATCGTAATCAGTAAATAAACCGAAGAAGTCAATATTAAGACCTACCGCTAGCGGAATCAAGCCCAATACCGTAGTAATCGCCGTAAGCAATACCGGTCTAAGACGTGATTTACCACCGGCCACAGTAAGTTTAAAGTATTCTTCACGGGTGAGATGCTCGTCATCTTCTACACCCAGTTCTTCTTTTTTACGGTCGATAAGAATCTGCGTGTAATCAATCAAAACAATCGCATTGTTTACCACAATACCTGCCAGCGAGATGATACCCATCATCGTCATCAGGATTACAAAGTCCATCTGGAAGATTATCAGACCCAGGAATACTCCAACCAAACTCAGAATTACCGCCATTAAAATGATAATGGGTTTTGAAAGGGAGTTAAATTGCGCAACAAGAATCAATAGAATAGATCCCATCGCAATGCCCAGAGCCATAAGCAGGAAATTCAGGTTGTCTGCCTGCTCTTCCTGTTCTCCGGTAAAGCTGTATGAAATACCCGCCGGAGTATCGTAACCGCTTAATTCTTCTTTAAGCTGGCCCACAATTTCAGTAGCGTTGTAACCCTGTTCGGTAAGCACGTTTGAATATAAAGTGATTACGCGTTTGAGGTCTTTTCGCTTAATCGCACTAAAGGCTGAAGATGCTTTTTTATCTACAAGTGCGGAAATAGGCACCTGTACAATTTGACCCTGATTGTTTCTAAAGGTCACCGGCTGATTAAACAGCGCGCTTTCGTCATAACGGTATTCGTCATTAAAACGCACGTTGATTTCATAATCATCATCTCCTTCTTTATAGGTCGAAGCTTCTTCCCCATAAACCGAACGTCTTAAGGTCTGGCCAATAGCAGCAGTTGAGATACCCAGTTGGCCTGCTTTTTCGCGATTAACCGTGACGCCAAGTTCAGCTTTAGAGCGGTTCACATCAAGTTTAAGTTCTTCAATACCACCTATACCCAAATCTTCAATATAGGTGCGCATATCTTCGGCAGCGAGAAGCATTTCCTCATAATCCTTACCGCTTATTTCAATATTGATAGGGTATCCTACCGGAGGACCAGCAGCATCTTTTTCCACAATTACCGAAGCTCCGGGAAAACCTTTTACAGCATCACGCACTTCACTCAGCACCGTGCTACTTTTTACACCGCGGCGCAGTTTAAAATCGCGCATAGAGAGTGTGATTTTTCCTTTATGCGGCATCTCATTGCTTTGTCCGCCATCGGTTTGTGGGTTTCCGGCACCCTGACCTACCTGTGAGATGGCGCTTTCGACCATAAAGTTATAGCCGTCAGGATCTTCATACTTTTTAATAGCGTCAAAAACACGTTGCTCAATTTCCTTGGTGAGCGCGTCTGTTTTTTCAATTGCGGTTCCTTCCGGATACTCGATGTACGTGATGATTTGATTGGGTTCATTTTCCGGGAAAAACAAGACTTTAGGCTGTACAATTCCCAGCAGCATAAACGATAGAACCAGCATCAAAAGGGTTCCGAAGAAAAACACGTAGGCCCGTTTTCCGCGAAGCGCAAACTTTAAAAAGCGCTCATAAAAGTTCTCCAGATCTTTCAGGGATTTATACTGAAAGTAGCGCACAGCACCGGCAAGAAAGTATTTATAAGCCCACAGTAATATTGCAAAAAGCAACATCAGGTTACCAATACCTCGCAGTCCGCCTGAATCGGTAATAAAGCCGCTAACCAAAGCGATAATACCCACACCGGCAAGAATTAAACTGTAGCGTATCAATTTTTTCTTGGTAAACTCTTCCTCTTCGGTTTTCATAAAACGCGAAGTAAGCATGGAGTTGATGATAAGGGCCACAAAGAGTGACGAACTCAACACTACTGATAGCGTTATGGGAAAGTAAATCATAAACTTACCTATCGTACCCGGCCACAGACCCAGCGGGAAGAAGGCTGCCAGCGTAGTTGCCGTTGAGGCGATAATAGGCCAGGCGATCTCGCCCATACCTTGCTTGGCCGCTTTTATGCGAGACATTCCCTGATCCATCAGGGAGTACACGTTTTCTACCACTACAATCCCGTTGTCTACCAGCATCCCCAGACCCATTACAAGGCCAAAAAGCACCATCGTATTGAGCGTAAAGCCTAAGGCTGAAAGAATAGTCAGTGACATAAACATAGAAAGCGGAATCGCAAAACCTACGAAAAGCGCATTTCTAAAGCCCAGGAAAAACATTAATACAACCACTACCAGGATTACCCCAAAGATGATGTTGTTGACCAGGTCATCAACCTGATTTTCGGTCTTTACAGACTGGTCGTTAGTAAGGCTGATGTGGAGTGATTCGGGGTAGTAATTGTCCTCTTCCTCTTTTACAATTTTCTTGATCGATTCTACCGCTTCGATCATGTTTTTACCGGCTCGTTTTTTAACGTCAAGCATCACCACAGGCTGGCCGTACTCCCGCGCAAAGGTGGTGGGGTCTTTTTCTTTAAAACGAACGGTAGCGATGTCTTTCAGGAAAATGTTTCCACCGTCGCGCTTAACTACAATGTCATTAAGCTCCTGCGGATTGTCAATTTCACCTAAAACGCGGATGTTTTTACGCAAACCGTCGGTAATCACGTTACCGGCAGAAATGGTATTGTTTTCAGCTCTGATCGCATTGAGAATGTTATCAAAACTAACCTTTGAAGCGGTCATTTTATAAATGTCTACCGCGACTTCAACTTCCTGTTCTTCGGCACCGCGTATAGTTGCTTCTTTAATCTGCGGAAGCAATTCAATCTTATCCTGAAGGTGCTCAGCATAATCTTTAAGCTGTTGCACCTGGAAGTCACCCGTTAAGTTGATGTTGAGAATAGGCTGCTCTTCTGAAATATTCAGGTCAAAAATATTGGGCTCAACCTTCGCACCGTTATCCAGGGTTGGCCAGGTGGTTTCGGCTTTAACTAAATCAACCTTATCCTTCACCTTGGTTTTGGCTACGTTAACGTCTACATCTTCCTCAAATTCTACAATGATGATGCTGTAATCCTGAAGGGTGGTAGAGGTAATTTCCTTAACCCCACCTATGTCGTTAAATTCTTCTTCAAGAGGTTCGGTGATAAATTTTTCTACATCTTCGGCAGCATTACCGGGGTTTACTGAGCTTACATAAATCTTAGTCTCAATAATCTCAGGAAACGCCTCTCGGGGCATACTGTAATAGGCTGCTAGACCGCTTATAAGGATGATGGCTGTGATTACATAGACCGTCATCCGGTTGTCTATCGCCCAGGACGAGATGCCAAATTCTTTATAATTGTTTTTTGCCATGTTACTGGTTGTTTGAATTTTGATTTTCTAAGGTCACTTCCTGCCCGTCTCTAAGGGTACGCACCCCTTCAATAATTAGCTGATCTCCGCTTTTTAAGCCCGAAACAATTTCGACCTGCTTGTCTGCGGTATAGCCTTTTTCAATTTGTACCTGTTTTGCTACAGCGCCGTCTCCTTCGCTTACATAGATATAGGTAATGCTGTTGCCGGCTGCATTTTGCTGAATGGTATTTTCAGGAATTACAATAGCATTCTCTGAAGTGTAATCGTTAACCATAACGGTAGCAATAAGGTTGGGTTTGATCGCACTGTCTGCGTTTGGCAATGCCACTTTCACGTCGAAAGTCCGGTTATCGGGGCTTACAAAATTACCAACCTGTCTGATCTTACCCTCGTAGGTTTTACCTATGGAAGCCAGTCTGATTTTCACGTCGGTGCCTTCATTTACTTTGCCTAAATAAGCTTCAGGGATCGAAGCGTTGACGTACATATCGCTCAGGTTTATAAGTCTGATCACCGGAGTCTGACCGGCATTTACCACCTGTCCCTGATCTGCGATAAGATTGTCAATCACACCTGAAAATGGAGCGGTGATCACAGTTTTGCCGATACGTGATCGCATTTGGTTTGTAGCCGCCTGCATAGCTTCGTAATTGGTCTTGGCTTCCAGATAGCTGATTTCAGAACCAATTTTCTGATCCCAAAGGCGTTTTTGACGCTCAAAAGTGGTTTTCGCCAAAGCAAGCTGAGCTTCCTGACGGGCGAGTTCGCTGCCCAAACCGCCATCATCTATGCGGGCCAGGCGTTGCCCTTTGGCAACACGTTGTCCTTCTTTTACATAAACCTGAGTCAAAACTCCGGTGTATTCAGGATAGAGTACAATATTCTGATCGGTTTCCACATTGCCCTGTACTTCAAAATAATGCTCAAACAAAGTATCTTTTAGGGTAGTTGTGGTTACCAAAGCTGCTTTTTTGCTGGTGTCTTTAGCTTCAATAGCCGCTGTAAGCGAGTCAATGCTGGCTTTAAGCTTAGATTGCTCCTGAAGCAATTCGGTTTTCTTGGCTCGCATCTCACCAAGATTTCCGTTTTCAATGATATCGTCAACGGAGTCTTTTTTGTTTCCGCAGGAAAGCAACAAAAGGCTAACAGCTAAGAGAGTAAGTATATTTTTCATAAATGACAGGTGTATGATTTAATCGTTTTTTGGTTGATAAAGTGAAGTGTCGAGCGCTTTTTCAAGAGCGGCTTTATTGGCAATAACTTCGTACATGGCTTGTAAATAATTTTGCTGCGCCTGGTAAAGTTGGGTCTGAGCCTCGCTAAGCTCAAAGCTTGAAGCGATACCTTCAAAAAATTTGACCGAATTTTTATTTTCGATACGCTCTGCGAGTTCCAGGTTTTTTTCCTGAGTGGCAAAATTGTCGAGAGCAAACTGGTAATCGTTGCGGGCTGAAGCGATTTGCAGTTTTGCCTGATTGCGTGCCTGCTCCAGATCTTCAAGACTCTGCTGGTAAGCCATTTCTTTTTGTGCTGTACGTGCAGCTCGCATGCCGCTGCTAAAAATGGGTACGGCAAGCGAAACTCCGGCGACCGACTGCTCAAAATAGCGTTGTTCGTTACTTAGAAACGTAAATTCATTGCTTGCACCGGCTGTTCCATAATTCACAAATGCGGTTAGGCGGGGCAGGGCTTTACTTTTCTCCAGTTTTACCTGAATTTCCGCCAGATTAGCCTGATCCTGAGCGATTCTAAAATCGATGGTGTTTTCAGGGTCTATGGTTTGTGAAAGCAGATTCAGATCGTAGTACTGCATCGCAAGATCTTGAAGCTGATCTGTAACCCTTAGTTTACTGTCAATAGGAATTCCTAAGGTAAGTTTCAACATATCGTATGCAATAGCCAGTTGGCGTACCGTATTGTTGAGTTGGGTCTCCAGATCGAGTGCGGTGATTTGCAGCTGTTCTACGTTTTCTTCTTCGGTAAGTCCGTTTTCAAAAATCTTCTGTGTATCAGAAAGGTTTTTATTTACGGTCTCAAGGTTTTTCTGGAGAATGCGAACGCTTTCTTCGGCCAGAAGCACATTGCCGTAAGCTTCAATAATGCCCTGTTTGACTTCCAGGTCTGTTTTGACCTTGGCATTTTCAGAGATCTGTAAAAGCGTTTTCGCAGATTGAACCCCTACTATATAGGAACCGTCAAAAATAAGTTGATTCCAGGTGGCAGTCGCCGAAGCATTTTGCTTGGGGCTAAATTGCACCGGAGCAAAAGTGCCGGGCTCAGCATCCGGATCGAAAAACTGTGCAGGGATAAAGGATGTGGGCTGAATGAGCTGGTTTTGGTAATTGATCTCACCGCTTATCTGGGGCAAGCCCTGAGCGATGATTTCCCATTTTTGTTTAAGCGCAATGGCCACGTCTGTCTGTGCGTTTTTGGCACTGTAATTATTTTCCAGACCATATATGATGGCATCCTGCAGACTCAGCGCGTAGGTCTCAACTGCCGTGCTGTCCTGAGCATTAGCAAAAAAGCCCAGACTTAACAACAGGAGGAGAAATGTTGATTTTAATTGCATTAGTCTTCGTTTGAGTGGATTAGGTTATTAAGAATTTTACGTCCTTCGGGGGTGACAATACCTCTCAGGTGATATTCCAGATACGATTCATGAAGGCTTGCTGGAGCAAATTGCTCTAAAGGGAACAGGCTTTGGTCTTTAATCCCGGTAATGCCTAAAAAATAAATGCGGGCAACAAACTCCGGTTCAAGATTGCGTCGATAAAGCCCTTTTTCAAGACCGTTATTTAGATTTCTAAGTACACAGCGCTGCATAAACTCGTATTGATCGTTTTTGAGCTCGTCATAAATCCTGGGGTAATATTTTTGCATCTGCTGAATGGGATAACTGCGCTCACCTTTCAGGTAGTGCATCACATATTTTTTGATCTCATATAGTTCTTCTATGGGATTCATATGCTCACCCACAAGACATTCAATGGTTTGCTTTAAATCGGTAAGAATTTTCAAACCTACCTCGCGCACCAGTTCGGTCTTATTGGTGAAGCTGGTATAAATCGTCTTTTTAGATATGCCCATATGTGTGGCGATATCGTCCATTGTTACACTTTTAAACCCCTGGGTTAAAAAAAGTTCGCTTGAATGTTTTAAAATTTCGTCTTTCATTGCGGCGCAAATCTACTGCGGAAACTTTAAAAACTAAAATAGTTTCCGTGGTTTATTTGACATTTAATGTTTTCTTAACAAAGCCTTTTTACGAGCTTCTTGAGGTATTGTCGTTTGTGTTCGCCAAGAGTGTGTTATTTTAGCGGAAAATAAATGGAGCATGCTGCGTATTGATCAATACACCGAGATTTTTACCGAATACCTCAATCAAAAGATAACCCCCAGAGAACCGCATAACCTTTACGAACCGATAAGCTATATTTTGCAGTTAGGCGGTAAGCGCCTGCGCCCGGTACTTACCCTGATGGCGACTTCGGTTTTTGAGGCTGATTATAAAAAGGCGCTTGATGCGGCTCTTGCTGTAGAGGTTTTCCATAATTTTTCATTGGTACACGATGATATTATGGATGATGCGCCCCTGCGACGTGGTCAGGAAACCGTGCATGAAAAGTGGGACATCAATACCGGGATTTTATCAGGTGATGCGATGTTGATTAACGCCTATCAGCTTTTTGAGAATTATGAGGGCGAAACCTTTCGTAAACTGGCCAAATTATTCAGTAAAACGGCCATTGAAGTCTGCGAGGGACAGCAGTACGACATTGATTTTGAAAGTAGAGACGATGTGACGTTGCCCGAATACCTCAAGATGATTGAATATAAAACAGCTGTTTTGGTAGGTGCTGCTCTTAAAATGGGAGCGATTGTGGCAGAGACTACAGCGTCTAACTGCGAGCGTATTTACGAGTTTGGTCGCGATCTGGGCATCGCTTTCCAGCTTCAGGATGATTATCTGGATGCGTTTGGTGATCCGGAAACCTTCGGTAAACAGGTGGGCGGCGATATTATTGAAAACAAGAAGACGTTTTTATACCTCACGGCTTTAGAAGATCTGGAGCCGGAGCAAAGCATACAACTTCGGCATTTGTTCAGTATCAACCCGCAGGATCCTTCCGAAAAAATAGAAACCGTTAAGCAGTTATTTCAGGATTCTGGCGCTGCTGCTAAAATTCAGCAGGAAATAGAAGCCTATACCCATCGCGCTCTTGAAGTTCTAAATTCTATGGAGGTTAAGGAAGAGGGCAAAGAGGTGTTGCGTAAATTTGCACACGCATTGATGCGGCGCACGGTTTAGTGGAAACTTTAGCGATTTTAAAAAAGGCAAAAGCGGGCGGCTTGTATGAAGCGCTGATCACCCAACTCAATAAAGATTTTCTGAGGGCGGGTCTTTCAGAACAGTTTGATGAGCAGATAACGCCTGAAGCTTTAGCGCGTAACCTGCGAGCGAGCTTATATGCGCAAATTCTTTCCGATTTTGAAGGTTACCTGACTTTGCTTTATACCATAGATGTTTCCGAAGCTAAAATCAAGGCTTTACCACCCATGGAACTTCACGAACTTACCGGGATCGTGAGTGCTCTAATTTTAGAGCGCGAGCTTTTAAAGATTTCATTTAAAAATAGACCCTGACAAAGGGTTGAATGGCGCTGGTGTAAATGCTGTTAGTGTCATCAAACAGCACATTATAACGGACGCCAAATGTCATTGGACCGCTCCGGTAACCGGCTCCCAGAAATAGCGCGGTATTCCAAAAGTCCCTGTTTCGGTTACCACCGTCTAATTCCTGCTTTTGGCTCACGTATAATTCTTCCAGTTCGGCAGAAAGCTGTATCTGACTCAGGGGGTTGAAAAGCGCAATAACACTACCACCGGTGATTGAAGTCTTAAAATCACCATTTTTTATGTAAGAGTAACTCAAGCCCGGCCCAAAAGCAAAATATTCGTTGAAGTTGTAAATGGCACTGGGTGCTACATTGAAGAAGAAATAATTATTCCCAAAACTGAGACCCAGCCCACCGCCGTATTGCACCTTGTCCCAAAATCCGGGTTGGATAGACTGGGCTTTGAGGCTTTGATTTGAAAGGAATAGGCAAAGTGCAAGTACGGGAACGAAATGGAAAATTTTCATAGTTCAAATTTTAGGAGAAGTCTTCTACGAAAAATTACGTTTTTTCTGACGTTCTTAAATGTTAAGGATATGTATAAATTGAAAATGCAGCACCTAAATGGATGGTAAATATTGTATTTTTGCCCAATTATCGCTTAAAAAATCGACAGATTTAATATATAAAATGGATAGATTTTCATTTCTCAATGCAGCTAATACTGCATATTTCGCAGAACTTTACGATAAATACCTCCAACATCCTGACAGTGTGGAGCCTAGCTGGAGAGCTTTTTTCCAGGGCTTTGACTTCGGTATTGAAGAAAGCGGTATTGTCGCAGACTTCTCAGACTCGCAGCCTGATGCAGCTCCTGCACAGGAGGCAGTCTCCGATCGTTTACAAAAGGAATTTCAGGTTGTAAAACTCATTGATGGCTATCGCACACGCGGGCATTTGTTTACCAAAACAAACCCGGTTCGTGAGCGTCGCAAATATGAGCCAACTCTGGCTCTGGAAAATTTCGGACTTAGCGAAAACGACTTAGATACTACTTTTTCCGCAGGTGAAATTCTGGGAATAGGGAGTGCTACCCTGAAAGAAATCATTACGCATTTAGAGAAAATCTATTGCGAATCAATAGGTGTTGAATATATGTTTATCAGAAAACCTGAAGAGATTCAGTGGATTCAGGATAAGCTTAATATCAACGACAACCATCCTGATTTTTCTGCGGATACCAAGAAGAAAATCCTTAGAAAACTCAACGAAGCGGTTTCCTTTGAGACCTTCTTACATACCAAATATGTAGGGCAGAAGCGCTTTTCGCTTGAAGGGGGAGAGAGCTTTATCCCTGCTGTAGATGCGATTATTGAAGCTGCTGCAGACCGGGGCGTAAAAGAATTTGTGATGGGTATGGCTCATAGGGGTCGTCTCAATACACTTACCAATATTTTCGGCAAGAACGCAAAGGATATCTTTAGTGAGTTTGATGGTAAAGACTATGATCAGGAAATTTTTGACGGTGACGTTAAATACCACCTGGGTTGGACATCAAGCCGCAAGACCGATAACGGAAAGGAAATCAACATCAACATCGCCCCAAACCCATCTCACCTGGAAACTGTGGGAGCAGTGGTAGAAGGGATCGCACGGGCAAAACAGGACCGTCATCACTTTGAAAAACCCAATGAAGTACTGCCTATCGTGGTTCACGGGGATGCGGCCATTGCCGGTCAGGGTGTTGTGTATGAAATTATACAAATGGCACAATTGGATGGGTACACCACAAAAGGTACCATTCACATTGTGATTAATAACCAGATTGGCTTTACCACAAACTATCTGGACGCACGTTCTTCAACCTATTGTACAGACGTGGCAAAAACTACGCTTTCACCGGTATTGCACGTAAATGCAGACGATGCTGAAGCGGTAGTTCACGCTTCCTTATTTGCATTAGATTTTAGAATGGAATTTGGTCGTGACGTATTTATTGATCTTTTAGGCTATCGTAAATACGGGCATAACGAGGGTGATGAGCCGCGTTTTACCCAGCCTAAACTCTATAAGGCGATTGCGAAGCACGATAACGCACGCGACATTTACGCTCAAAAGCTTATTGAAGAAGGCATAATCGATGAGAATTATGTGAGTAAGCTTGAAGAGGAGTATAAAGAAAAGCTTGAAGAAAAGCTTGAAAAGTCACGTGAAGAAGACACAACGCGCATCACTGCAATTATGCAGGATGAGTGGGAAGGTTTTGAACCTGCCACCGAAGATGAGATGATGCAGCCTATAGATACGACCTACGATCTGGACGCCCTTACCGAAATAGCCGAGACCATTACGCAGCTACCCGAGGGTAAAAAGTTTATGCGTAAGATCGTTAAGATTATAGAAGGGCGTCGCGCGATGTACTTTGATGATAATAAAATTGACTGGGGTCTGGCCGAATTATTGGCGTATGGTTCTCTGTTGAAAGAAGGTTTTGATGTGCGTATGACCGGTCAGGACGTAGAGCGCGGTACCTTCTCGCACCGTCACGCGGTAACCAAAGTAGAAGAAAGTGAAGAAGAAATTGTACTGCTTAACAACCTGAAAGGGGAGCAGGGGCATATGTATATCTTCAACTCCCTTCTTTCAGAGTATGGCGTAGTAGGTTTTGATTATGGTTATGCCATGGCAAGCCCACAAACCCTTCCTATTTGGGAAGCACAGTTTGGTGACTTTAGCAACGGTGCGCAGATTATGATAGATCAATACATCTCTGCCGCAGAAGATAAATGGAAACTTCAAAACG
Organism: Leeuwenhoekiella nanhaiensis; assembly: GCF_002744755.1. Lineage (GTDB taxonomy): Bacteria > Bacteroidota > Bacteroidia > Flavobacteriales > Flavobacteriaceae > Leeuwenhoekiella > Leeuwenhoekiella nanhaiensis. Next base: position 539,736 of record NZ_KZ319287.1, read on the forward strand.
GACTGGTGATGCTTCTGCCTCACGGGTATGAAGGTCAGGGAGCAGAGCACTCTTCGGCACGTATGGAGCGCTATTTACAGCTTTGTGCTGTTGACAATATGTACGTTGCAGATTGTACCACTCCGGCAAACTTTTACCATTTGTTACGCCGCCAGCTGAAAACCAATTTTAGAAAACCGCTTATCGTGTTTACGCCAAAGAGTTTGCTAAGACATCCTAAAGTGGTTTCTACCAAAGAAGAACTGGCAAACGGAAGTTTCCAGATGACCATTGACGATGATTCGGTTGATGTAGAAAAGGTGAAAACGCTGGTTTTCGTAACCGGAAAGTTTTACTACGACCTGCTTGCACAGCGTGAAGAACTGGGTCGTGAAGACGTGGCTTTGGTGCGTATTGAGCAATTATTCCCGTTGCCCAAAAATGAAATCAGAGCGACCATTGAAAAATACAAGAATGCAGATGATGTGGTTTGGGCTCAGGAAGAACCGCGCAATATGGGGGCTTACGGGCACTTGCTGATGCATTTACCGGAGGCTCAGAAATTCAGAATTTGCAGTCGTAAATTCTATGGTGCGCCGGCTGCAGGTAGTTCTGTACGCTACAAACGCAGACATCAGCGCGTTATCGACGACGTGTTTGACAAAAACTCAAATAACCAATAAAAAGATTTTTCGCTTTCGCGAAAGCATAAAAGTTAACAAAGAAGAATTATGGCTTTAGAAATGAAAGTCCCTTCACCGGGAGAATCGATCACCGAAGTTGAAATTGCCCAGTGGCTTGTAGAAGACGGGGATTATGTTGAAAAAGATCAGGCAATTGCCGAAGTAGATAGTGATAAAGCAACCCTTGAGTTGCCTGCAGAAGCAAGTGGTATTATTACCCTAAAGGCGGAAGAAGGTGATGCGGTTGCCGTAGGTGAAGTGGTTTGCCTTATTGATACCGATGCTCCAAAACCGGGAGGTGGTGATAAGAAAGCTTCCGGAGATGAAGGTAGTGGCGGTGATGCCGAGAAAGAACTGGCCGAAAAAGATGCCAAAAAAGAAGATACAAACGAGAAAGCAGATGCTAAGAAGGAAGAGCCTTCAAAATCAAGCACTCCTTCTCAATCTCAGGATAAAAAGAGCTACGCGACAGGAACACCTTCGCCTGCCGCTAAAAAGACGTTGGATGAAAAAGGAATTGATCCTAAAGACGTTAAAGGCACCGGTCGTGATGGTCGTATTACCAAAGATGATGCGGTAAACGCCAAACCTTCTATGGGTACTCCGGGAACCGGAAGCCGTGGTGAGAGCCGTTCTAAAATGTCTATGTTGCGTCGTAAGGTAGCAGAGCGTTTGGTTACGGTGAAAAACGAAACCGCGATGCTTACTACGTTCAACGAGGTAGATATGTCTGCGATTTTTGCGCTTCGCGAAAAGTATAAAGAGGACTTTAAAGAAAAGCACGGTGTAGGTCTTGGTTTTATGTCATTCTTTACTTTGGCTTGTGTACGTGCTTTAGATATGTATCCTGCGGTAAATTCGATGATTGATGGTAAAGAGATGATCACCTATGATTTTAAAGATATTTCTATTGCCGTATCAGGACCTAAAGGTCTTATGGTGCCTGTAATCAGAAATGCCGAAAACTTAAGTTTTCGTGGAGTGGAGTCTGAAGTTAAGCGTTTGGCACTAAGAGCTCGTGACGGTCAGATTACAGTTGACGAGATGACCGGTGGTACCTTTACCATTACGAATGGTGGGGTATTTGGCAGTATGCTTTCTACACCAATTATCAACCCTCCACAATCAGCTATTTTAGGTATGCACAACATCGTTGAGCGTCCTATCGCTAAAGACGGAGCTATCGCAATCGCACCTATAATGTATGTGGCACTTTCATACGATCACCGTATCATTGATGGTAAAGAATCGGTAGGTTTCTTGGTTGCTGTTAAAGAGGCGCTAGAGAATCCCGAAGAATTGTTGATGGATAATAATGTGCTTAAAGCTCTTGAACTTTAAGTTTAAGCACAGCTTAATAAGCAAAAACGGGTCTCAAATTGAGACCCGTTTTTTATTTACTTAAGTATGGTTATAAACCTACTTGCGCTGTTGTGGCCTATTTGCCCATAGCCATTCGTGGTACGTGCGTGAGCGACAACATTAAAGGAATAAGCGCAGGTTACCGGCGGTACATACACGCCACTTTGTGGGGCCATCAGATTATTGGCACCCTGCCAGAGCGCGATGCCTGAACCCGCATGTGTTTCACTACGTAGACTTTGTGTATGACCTTCTCCATATTTTGCATATACATTGTAGCTTAGTAAATTACCTTCACTGTCAAATGCATCAAATTTCACTTTAATACCGTCTGTTGTATTGCCGTTGAGATTTACAATTCCGCAGGCGTTTACTTGCTGCGATCCGTGCATAATAGCATCAATACTTACCTGCGGCACATTATTGTCTATATAAATAGTCAAGGTTTGAGCAGGGTTTGAAATTTTTGAGTACGTGCCCGAACCATAGGTGTAAAATTCTACTTGAAATTGATGTAAACCGGTTTTCAAAAGCCTGGAGTCAAACTGCATCAGTAACTCATCTATTGAAAAATCATAGCTAGACGGGTTGTACAAAAAGTAATATCCTGCATTATTTGGAGCAATGTTTACAGGGACGTATTTAGTGCCTACAAGACGGTAATTAGTCCACCCTGAGGTAAAGTTTTCAAAACTTCCGCTGGTGCCTTCTCGGTGTAAAACACGATAGTATTGCGAACCTGCCATACCTGCCACAGCCTGCATTTTGAGTCGGTTGCCTATAAGATTTAGCGTTCCGCCAAATGCGTGATTATCTGTTTTGACATAATAGGTACTTGTTGTTGTTGCCCTTCCGGTAGTTGCATTTATTTGAGTGGAAGGGATGAGTCCAACACTACCAATCTCAGGTCCTTGTAATGACTGTGCAATTGTAGGTTTACGGGAAAACTGAATACGATGCAGATTGCTAAAGGATGTGTAGAAATTTGCCGGAGTATCGTAATTGAGTTTAGGAGCAGAGGAGTGGATACGCAAACCAAAAAAGGTGTAGGGTAAAAACCACCAGGTGGCCAGACTCACGTTCAGTTCGCTGAGGTCTAGTTTAAATTTCCAGATACGATGAGGCGTTGTCGAATTTGGTGATGCGCCAAAGTCATACCGGCAAGCCGATTCGGAAGGGGTGTTGAGTAAACCCGTCCATCGACCCGGTCCTAAATACAGCTGTTTCCCCATTTTGTTGGGTTGATTGGGGTAAACTCCGTAATTGATATCCTTATTCGGAGTTATCGCACGATTGCGGTTGGTGTCAAAAGTCAGCCAGAAATAATCGCCGGTACCGGGATCATTGTTGGTGTCCTCAACAAAATCAACAGCCAGGTATAAAAATTCTGCATCGTTCTTGGCCCAAAGGTATCCTCCGGGAATTTCCATTTGATTTTCAAAAGACCCGACCCAGATTTCGTCATTTAAAGGTTCAGTTAGATCCATGGGCTCTGGAGCCCAGCTCGATTTTAGTGTTGCCATGTTCTTAGATTTTTTGTGAATAGGGAAAGTAGCAACTTCAAAATCTAAAATAGTAAGGTAAAACACTGAAATTCAAGGGGTTTTTAGTGTTTTGGTGTTTGGGTGTTTTACCTGTAAAATAAAAAGGGGATTTAAGAACCTTCTTTAAGAACCTCGACAATTAAGTGTTTAAGCTCTTCTTTGGTCGACACTCGAGGATATGTTCTTCCCGCCTTCCGATACCAGTATTTTGCATTCCAGTCGTCGCCTTCAACCCGGTGCAGATGTGCATGAATATGACTACCCATAGGGGTGTGCAGGTCCTGAGCGATATCATGGGAAGCTTCCCAATCTCCTTTGGCCATAAACCAAAGTGCTTTTAAAGGCTCAGGCCAGTTTGAGGGTGGTTTTGAAGCTTGAAAAGTATCTTCAAATTCAGTATAGGTTTCCGGTATTTTCATGGGCTTTCGGCTAAATTTTAAAATGCTTAAGATAACCAAACCCATATCAAAAGACTAATTCCTATTTTTGGTATTCTAATTTTTCGAACCAAACACATTCCATATATGTCCACTCAAAAACGTCTTTTTCTGCTTGATGCCTATGCTTTGATTTTCCGCGGTTATTATGCGCTTATTAAAAACCCAAGGGTAAACTCAAAAGGTCAGGACACCTCGGCGATTATGGGTTTTGTCAATTCGCTTTTTGATGTAATTAAACGCGAAAAGCCCGATCATCTTGCGGTTGCCTTTGATAAAGGTGGAAGCTCGGAGCGTGTGGAGCTGTATGAAGACTATAAAGCCAATCGCGACGAAACGCCCGAAGCGATACGGATTGCGGTTCCTATCATTCAGCAAATTCTTAAGGCGATGCACGTACCCTGTATCGAGATTGAAGGGGTAGAGGCAGATGACCTGATCGGTACGCTGGCCAAGCAGGCCGAAAAGGAGGGTTACCAGGTTTTTATGGTGACTCCTGATAAAGATTATGCGCAGTTGGTTTCTGAAAATATCTTTATGTACAAACCGGCCCGAATGGGTAATGGCATTGAGATTTGGGGAATCCCGGAGGTTCAGAAAAAGTTTGAGGTAGAACGTCCCGAGCAGGTGATTGATTATCTGGGAATGATGGGTGATTCATCTGATAATATACCTGGATTACCGGGGGTGGGCGATAAAACCGCTAAGAAATTCATCAAAGAATACGGCGGACTCGAAGGTTTGCTGGCCAATACCGATGATCTTAAGGGTAAGATGAAAGAAAAGGTGATCGAGAACGCCGAGCTGGGTAGACTTTCTTACAAGCTTGCGACGATTATGACCGATTGTGATGTGAAGTTCAATGCAGAATCTTACGAACTTTCTAAACCTGATGCAGACAAGGTGCAGGAAATTTTTGATGAACTCGAATTCCGAAGACTTAAAGATCAGTTTATTAAGATATTTTCCGGCGAAGCCGATAGCGATACGGGTGCCGCTGTAAGCAATACCGAAACCGCTAAAAAACTGGTTTCTTCTTCTGAAAAAGCCGCCGCCGCAGGAGCCGGGCAATACAATTTGTTTGCAGACGGAAGCGATGGGATGGAAATCGAAGAGCGCAACACCCGCAAGACGATTAAGGATACCGAGCATTTTTACCAAAGTGTTGCTCCAGGAATGGCTCGGAAGCTTTTTATTCAAAATCTGATGAAGCAAACTTCGGTGTGCTTTGATACCGAAACGACTGATCTCGATCCGCTACAGGCTGAGTTGGTTGGAATTGCCTTCAGCTGGGAAAAGACCAAAGGATTTTACCTTCCATTTCCGGCCGAAAAAGAGGAAGCTCAGGCTTTAATTGAAGAACTGCGTCCATTTTTTGAAGACGAGAACATTGAGAAAATTGGTCAAAACTTAAAGTATGATATCAAGGTTTTGGCGAAATACAACGTGGAGGTCAAAGGAGAACTCTTTGATACCATGATTGCGCATTACCTGATTAACCCCGATATGCGCCATAATATGGACGTTCTGGCCGAAACTTATCTCAATTACACCCCGGTTTCTATCGAAGAACTCATTGGTAAAAAAGGTAAGAATCAAAAGTCTATGGCAGACGTGCCGCTCGAAGAGCAGACCGAATATGCGGTGGAGGATGCAGATGTGACGCTTCAGCTTAAGGAGCATTTTGAAAAGGAACTAGGCGAGGCCAATACGCAAAAATTGTTTAACGAGATCGAAATTCCCTTGGTGCAGGTACTTGCCGATATGGAGCTTGAAGGAATCAATCTCGATGAAGCATTTCTCAATAGTCTGGCGGAAGAACTTAACAATGACATCCTTTCGCTGGAAGAAAAGATCTACAAAGAAGCAGGCGAAGAGTTCAATATCGGTTCGCCGAAGCAATTGGGTGAAATCTTATTTGACAAACTTAAACTGGTGGATAAACCGAAGAAAACCCGTACGGGGCAGTATTCAACCGCTGAAGATGTGTTGTCTTATCTGGCTCCTGATCACGAGATCATTCAGCACGTATTGGATTATCGCGGACTTTCAAAATTGAAAAGTACTTATGTAGACGCCCTGCCCGAACAGGTAAACCCTAAAACCGGCCGCGTACATACCGATTATATGCAGACGGTGGCTGCAACCGGTCGCTTGAGTTCAAACAACCCCAACCTGCAAAACATCCCTATCCGTACCGAGCGCGGGCGGCAGGTGCGCAAAGCCTTTATTCCGCGCAATGAAGACTATGTTCTGCTCGCTGCTGATTATTCGCAGATTGAATTGCGTATTATCGCAGCATTGAGCCAGGAGGAGACGATGATGGAAGCCTTTAAAAATGGTGAAGATATTCACGCTTCAACCGCGGCCAAAGTGTTTAATGTGCCTATCGAAGAAGTGACCCGCGAGCAGCGTAGCAATGCCAAGACGGTGAATTTTGGGATTATTTATGGGGTTTCGGCTTTTGGACTCAGCAATCAAACCGATTTATCCCGAAGCGAGTCAAAAGATCTGATTGACACCTATTACAAGACCTATCCCAAGTTGCGTAATTATATGAGCGAACAGGTAGATTTTGCACGTGAAAACGGTTATGTAACCACGGTGCTAGACCGTCGCCGCTATTTGAAGGATATCAACAGTAACAATGCTGTGGTGCGCGGTGCCGCAGAGCGAAACGCCGTAAACGCGCCCATACAGGGAAGTGCTGCAGACATCATCAAAATCGCGATGATCAACATCCACAGAAAGCTTAAATCTGAAAAATTAAAGACTAAAATGCTGCTTCAGGTGCATGATGAATTGGTCTTTGACGTCTACAAACCCGAATTGGAACAGGTAAAAACCATGATCAAAACGGAAATGGAAAATGCCTTTAAAATGGATGTGCCTTTAGATGTAGAACTGGGCGTAGGGGAGAACTGGCTTGAGGCGCATTAAGTCTTGAGTTTTATAAAATTAAAAACCCGCTTTAGGTATCTAAAGCGGGTTTTTTTGGCTAGTTCAAATTTATAATCTCAAAATCTTTGGGGGACTACCACCCTGGATTTTGTTGAGCAGCAAGTGTAGGGTTGTTGTTGATTTCCTGTTGTGGAATAGGCCACAGAAATTTAAAATCAGTGTAGGGAATTGCATTTACGCCATAAGGGCCATTATAAGCGGTTCCTAAGGTGTAAGAATCAGCAGGAGGGGTTCCGTTAGCAACTTTTTGAGGAATGCCTGCAATAGGAGCTAGATCATCTTTTTGCAAACGATGAATATCTGGCCAGCGTCTTCCTTCCATTACAAATTCAATTCTTCTTTCAGTTATGATGGCATTTACTAAGGCCGCAGGTGTTGCAAAATCTGCCGCTACATAAGCCTGTGTTGCTGGGTCTGCTAACGAGCGGTTTCTTACTCTATTAAGAGCTGTAAGTGCATTACCAGTCGCATTGGTGCGCGCATAGGCCTCGGCCATATTGAGAAGAACTTCTGCATAGCGAATTACGGGTGAGGGATCAGTGTAATTTACCGGGTCTTTGTATTTATTGGTATACTTCACGCCAGATCTTGTAGTTACCAATGTGCCTTCTCCTCTTCTCAAATCATCAGACAGCCACGCAGGATTTCTCCAGATGATGGGGCTAATAACTACAAGTCCGCGACGGTTGTATTGAGAAGCCAATGCAGCATTCACTCCGGGATTGTTTACGGCTGAGTTTTCAATAGAAAATATGGATTCAGTATTCCCATATCCGCTAGCAAATGGGCCGTTTGGAGAATCAGTAAGATTAAATCTAGAATTGAGCTTTACACCTTCCTGAATTACCATTGGCCAATTGCGCATATGCAGATAAGCTCTGGTTTTGAAAGCTATTGCAGCTTCTTTGGTAGCGCGGGTAATGGCCTGACGCGCATCTGCACGTTCACCTACTGCAGGAAGAGCAGCTTCAGCATCATTTAAATCCTGAATAATACGCTGATAACACTCTGCGACTGTATTGCGACCTTGGGCTTCGGCAGCTGCTAAAGTTTCTGTACTGTTAATTGCAAAATCTCTATAGGGTACACCCAGGTGACTTGCATCTGGAGTGTCATTATAGGGTCTGGCAAAATGGAATAGGAGTTCAAGGTGTCCCGCAGCTCTTAAAAATTTGGCTTCGCCGGTATAAATTTGAGCAACTTCGGGAGTTAAAATTCCATTTTCTAATGCTCTGGCAACACCTTCTATAACAATGTTGGTACGGTTGATCATTCGGTAAGTATCACTCCAGTAAAACACGTTATTTGCAGTGGTGGGATCATAGGTCCCTGTATAGGTTAATTGGTAGAAGGTGGCTACGTTTACCACATCTTCACCGCGGTTGTCACCTTGCTGTACAAAGGCTGCCCCAAAAGGATAACCTCTTCCCTGTCCATTATAATCTCCGCGTTGAGCACCGTTATACATACCGGTCACCGAAAGCGCCACTAGATCTGCAGTTGAAAATGCCGCATTTTCTGAGATGTCATTATAAGGCTCCAGGTTAAGCACATTGTCATCGTTACAACCGGCAAGCACTAACAGCAATCCAATGGCGATGGAAATACTTTTCAATTTATACTTCATGTTCATTTTTGTTTTATTTCTTTTCATGATGTTGATTTTTAAAATCCAACGTTAAGTCCGAACGAAAATATACTAGACCTTGGAGTTCCGTTTAAATCAACTCCCGCAGATTCCATTTCAGGATCTAGCCCGGAGTAGTCTGTGATAATCCAAAGGTTTTGCCCCTGTAAATAAAGTCTGAATCTGGATAGGCCTATTTTTTCAACAACCTCAGAAGGGAACGTGTACCCAAGTGTGATGTTATCTAGTTTGATAAAATCGCCATCTTCTAAGAATCGCGACGTAGCCAAAGCGGTAAGGTTAGTGGTTGTGTTAGTGCTCGCATATAATCTGGGCGTCCAACCGTCTCCCGGGTTGTCAACACTCTGCCATCTGCCTAGTATCTCAGTGCTATTATTCGTAAAGTTTTGGTTCAGTAAATCTCTTCGTGTTGCATTGAAAATCTTATTACCACCACTAAATCTAAATAAAAAGCCCAGGTCAAAATTTTTGTAATTCATATTTGAATTAAAACCTCCAAAATATTTAGGGAGTGACTGTCCTAATATAACCCGGTCGTCCGCAGCGCTTAAAGATGATGATTGAGAAACATCGGATGGATTGTTCGGGTCAAATATCGCGTAAGAACCACCAGGCAAAAGTCCCTGTACCAGTGTACCATCTGCCTTGTAATAAACAGGGTTTCCGTTTTGAGGATTTGTACCATAGTATCTTATACCATATATAGAATTTATAGGCTCTCCTTCTCTAACTATAGTATTAGTGCCAATACGATCTGCTCCATTCACTAAAGTGATTACCTCATTATCTACAAAAGAGATATTTCCTGATACTTCCCACTTAAACTCTTTATCAAGTAATCTGGCCGTAGCTGAAAATTCTAAACCACTGTTTTCAATATTTCCAATGTTTGCATTGTAATTATTACCCGGTATACCGAAGGATTGCGGTGTTTCTACTTGAAGTATTAAGTCTTCAGTTTTGTTTATAAAATAGTCTGCAGTTAAGGTAAATCTATTTTGAAATAGACCAAGATCAAGACCTGCATCATATTTAATACTCGTTTCCCATCTTAAATTATTATTACCAAACTGACTGTACGCAATCCCGTTATTATCTGCATAACGAGCAGGAGAGTATAGACCCAGATATGGATAGTTCCCAATGGAAACGTTACCAACTTTACCATATGAGCCTCTTATTTTGAGATCTGATACCACATCGTTGTTTTTTAAGAATTCCTCATTGCTTACTGTCCAACCAAAAGAGGCTCCAGGAAAGGTTCCCCAGCGTGTTGTTGTAGGAAGTGATGATAACCCATCTCTTCGAAGTGTTCCTTGAAGGTAGTAGCGTTGTTTGTAGTTATAATTAAAACGGCCTGCAAATGAAATGAATCCATTTTCGGTCAAGCCTCCTCCAGATCCCTGAACTCCATATGAACCGCTTATTAAAGCCTTACCAAAGAACTCATTACTTAAGTCAGTACCTGTGGCAAAAAAGTTTTGATTTCTTTCTTTTTGATATTCGCTTACGGCAGTAAGAGAGACATTGTGTGCATCGGCAAAAGTCTCATTATAGCTTAAGATATTTTGCCAGTTCCAGCGTGTTAACTCGTTATTGTTACTCTGAACACGTCCGTTAGAGCCATTACCATCGCCATGTATAGGACTCCAGAATAGGAAGCCGTTTGTATTGGCTTTATCAATGCTTACCTGGGTTCTGAAATTAACAGAGGACACGGGTTTGATGTCAGCGTAAACATTACCAATTAAGCGGTTAATTTTTGAAAAATACTTGTTGTTCTCAATCGCAAAAATAATGTTAGGTATGTTGTCGCCTACCGTTTCCAGGTTTGATCCGCGGCCCATTCGATCAGGGAAGGTGTCATCTAAATTATATCCTGTTGGGTCGTTGGAATCATAAGGAGATACGTTAGGATGCTGCCTTGTTGCATTAAATATGTTTCCGGAAAGCGAGTTTGTACCCGTATTCAAACCAAAATATTCTGATTGAGTAAGACCGGCATTGACACCTACGGAAACCCAATCCTGAATTTTTTGTTCCAGGTTTGCACGATAGGTAAAACGCTTGAATTCGTTAGGCTTTGCAATACTTTCCTGTTCGGTGTAACCTATGGAAAGGTAATATTTCAGGAACTCTGTACCTCCTGTAAAAGACAGATTATGATCTTGCTGAAACGCATTGTCATTCAATACTAAATCTTGCCAGTCTGTATTAAAATCTGTGCCTGCTGCCCAGTCAGACTGTCCACGATTAGATCGTTTCTCGTTTGAAATAGTTACAAAATCGGCAGCTCCTAATAAATCAAATTTGTTTACGGGTCTTGCGAAGCCGGTTGTTAGATTATAGTTTGTGGCAATACGACCTTCTTTTCCTTTTTTGGTGGTAATAAGAACAACTCCGTTTGCGGCACGTGAACCGTAAATTGCAGTGGCTGAACCATCCTTAAGGATTTCTATTGATTCGATATCGGCTGGATTTATATCTCCCAGAGCATTAGTTGAAGCGTAACCCCCTACATCTCCAGTGTAGATTGGAACACCATCCACAACAAATAAAGGGTATGTGCCTGATGTAATAGAGGCTATACCTCTAATTCTAAAGCGTGGAGTTTCTCCAATAATGCCAGATTGAGTAGTTACCTGAACACCCGCCGCACGACCTGCGAGTTGCTGATCAAAACTCGGAGTCACTAGGTTTGAGATATCTTCTCCTTTTACCTGCGAAATGGACGCAGTCAAATCTCTTTTGCGCTGTACGCCGTAACCTACAACAACAACTTCATCAAGTGCCTCGGTGTCCTCTTCAAGAGTTGCGTTAATCTGGTTTTGACCACCTACAGTAATTTCGCTTTTCTTGAAACCTACGTAAGTAAAAGCCAACGTTTGACCAGATTCAACCGAAATGGAATAATTACCATCAAAATCGGTCTGTGTACCGGTAGTTGTGCCTTTGACAACTACACTAACTCCCGGTAAGGGCATACCGGTAGCTGTAGTGACAGTTCCGGTAACGGTTTTTTGTTGAGCAGAAGCTGCCAGACTTAAGCTGAACAAAAGCATAAAAAATAAATTTTTTATCATTTAACAGTTTTATTGATTAATTCGCGCAATTTATATTAAATGACAATTGAAAATTAACAAGAATAAACTGGTGAGTGATAATTACATAAAAGATACTTTTTGAAGTCTAGAGATTTCTCTTTTTTGAATGAAAATCAAATATTGCAGGGATATAGTGATTATTTAATAATGTTTTAACAATATGCTCCTTCGTAAAAATGAGATATGCGATAGTGTTTTAGGCACAACAAGGATCTCAAAAGCGCATTTTTTAATAATTTCTGAATAATAGGAAACACTTTGTCTGTTAATCAGGCCGGTTTCAACCTGTGGATATTTTGTGTATGTTAAGCTTTGTACGAGCTTTAAAAGAAGATAATCAAATCTAGTATAAACGAAGATTTAGGGGTTGTTTAAAGCACAAAGCGATAGGTAGCCTTTATCAAAAAGGTGTTGCCGGGTCTTCGGTTTAAAATCTGATTGTTCCAGGCTTCAAAAAGTCCCTGAGCGGGGTCGTTAGCGCCGTTTAAACCTTGAGACCAGACAAAGAAGAGTTCTGAGCCCGGTATATACTCCCATCGGAACACGAGGTTGGTGCGTAGTTGCACAAATGAAAAGTCAGGATCCTGAAAAGTATAATCTATGCTTCCGTCCCGGTTTTCATCTATCTCGTACGTATTTCCGCTTTGCGAAATCTGATCCTCCTCATATAGGGTTATCCGGTTATTCAAATCTTCGGCTGTGGCATCTGCAACGTAGTTGAACTGCGAGTATAATCCTCGGGATACAAAAGGCTGACCATAATATTGAATGGTCATATTAGGTGTGATGTTGAAGTTTGCCCGTAAAGTGGCGCTCAAAGTCCGCTGGTCAATGGCTGCGGTGATGTAGCGTCGCGAGTCGCCGTAGTCTTTCTGGGTGACGTACTGCGTCTTATTGGGATTTTTCTCATATTCCGTACTTAAGGAAAGGCTTAGGGCGTTAAAGGGCTGGTAGTTTAAGCGCAATTCGTAGCGATCAAGGCTGAAGTTGTGCTGCGTTGCCCGGCTCATCACATAGCCGGCTACTAAACTGAGCTTTTTTCGGCGATCGGTTCCGGCGAAAAGATACCAGAAGTTTTCTTCGTTAAACTTCCAGCGGGGACCGCCACGCAGGGTGGTATTGATGTAGATGCGCGGTTTGTGACTGGCGCCAAATTCGGTAAACCAGTTGTTAGCCCAGTTAATATCTCCGCCCACTTCATATTGCATGCGGTTGTAGTTCCCTTCAAAGTCATACGTAGAGCGCTGCTGAAAACTGTAAGACATTTGACGATACCAGTCTGTTGAATTTTGAAATACCCGTCTCACATTTACAGTCTGTACGATCTCATCAGCCTGTCGCAGGAAGCCCACATCATTGAGTTCAAGTTCGGGAGAGCGCCATACCACTCCGCCATTGTAGCTCCAGTTGCCATTACCCGCTTTGCCGATGCTGAAGTTACCTCCTGTTCCGGTAAGCGAAGTGCGCGTAGTGTCTACACGCACGTGTGTGGCATCAACCCGGTTAAATAAATGAGTAATACTGGCCTGAGTGTTCGTAATAGCTTCCCGGCTTCCGGTGACGTGACTGGCTGTAAATGTTCCCTGAGCAAAATAGGTGCGGTCTTTCCAGTTGTGTTTAAAATCAAGTCCCGCAGTAAAGGCATTTTCGTGGAGGAAATCCAGCTGAGGTACGAGTTTGCGGTTGGTGCTGGTAAAAATTCCGCCCACATACGAATTGCGGTTGTTGAAATCTTTCTGCACCCGGGCAACCGAATAATTGGTAAAGGGCTCTACAAGTTTTTCGCTTCGGGTACCGTTTGTATCAATACGTGTCGCAAATTCTTTCGCAGTAATGCTTTGTAAAAGGCCTATAGACCAGCCGTTTTTAGTTTTACCACTAAATTTTGCCGCGCCCAGAATGGTAGTGTTTTGAGGTTGGTCTACATACGCCGTGGCGGGACCAAAGCCATTGCCCTGCGGACTGCGCCCTATGCGACGGGAGTAGAATACATTGTCATTGCCGTTGCCTATTTCGTAGGTGAAAATATTCTTGTTCTCTACAAAGAATGGCCGTCGCTCCTGAAAAAAGATCTGAAAGCCATCTAATGCGATTGCTGCAGGGTCTGCGTCGACCTGACCAAAATCAGGATTTATGGTAAGGTCTAAGGTGAGATCGTTAGTGATTCCTATTTTGGCATCCAGACCCCCGTTTAATTTGGCGTCGTTTCCGTCTCTAAAGGGATTGCCGGATTCCGCTTCATAGGTATCCAGCTGGGTTACCACATAAGGCTGAATTTCAAGCTGTTTTTGAGGTTTCAGATTTTTGAGACCTCTCAGTTCACCAAAACCACTTACATATCCCGGAAAATTGGGTTCCAGTTCCTGCCACATTGAGCGTTCGGTATTTCTAAAATAGAACCGCTTGGCCTGTAAGCCCCAGATTTGTTCTTCGGCTTTGCCAAAGCGCAGCTGACTCAGCGGAATCTTTAATTCTGCAGTCCAGCCCAGGTCATCGCTACTTGTTTTGGTATACCAAATGGGATTCCAGCTGTCGTCAAAGCTGTTGCGCTCTGCAAAATCCCCGTTGTTTGAAATAAACTCGTCGCCTTTTACCCCGGCAGCCGTAATGGTAAATGAAAAGGCCGTGCGGTCGTCATTATAACTGTCAAAAGCGATTTCTACCCAATCGCCTTCAAAGCCGTCGCGGCGCGAGAGGCGTTTTACGATGCCCTCCGGGTCGCTGTCAAAACAGCGAAAAGCCACGTAAATGAATTTGTCATCGTAGAGTATTTTGAACTGGGTTTGCTCTGAAGGTTCTTCGCCAATATCGGGTTGCAATTGTTTAAACTCGCCCGTAAAAGGGACCAGGTCCCAGGCAGGATCATTTATTAAACCGTCTATCACAGGAGCCTGCGCGGTGTCAATAGCGCGGGTGGTATAACTCTTTGGTTTGATGTCATTATCGCCTTGTTGGGTGTAGGCCGTACTCCAAAGAAATAAGAGGAGGAATATAGAAACGCGCGAGACTAAAAATTGCATTATTCTTAAATGAGTTGGTATAGAGATCCGTGTTTTTTGCAAAGTGTTACAGTTTCGTTCTAAAAAAACCGAATGTATTAATCTAAGCAGGGGGCAAGATACCATTTCCGTATAATTTGGGACACTTAAAAAATGGCTGGTCGGGAAGGATTTTGCTTAAATAGAAACAAGTTCTTTTATAGGAGTAATAGAAGTGTCTGAAGGGGTTGCGGGTTAACAAAATTTTAATAATTTTCACCAACAAACCTAGTGTGAAATGTTACCTGTAAATCAAATAACTTTTGAGCCCATAGACACCTGTCTCAACTGCGGCATGCAGTTTGACAATGAAGATCATTTTTGCAGGGCTTGCGGAGCCAAGAAGATCGAAGAGCGTTTTACGCCAAGACGGGTGCTAAATGAAGCCGGAGAGCGCATATTCAACTTAGATAACCGCTTTTTGCGCACATTTAAAGATTTGTTCTTGAAACCGGAAGCTGTAATTGGTGGTTTTCTGGCCGGTCTGAGGAAGAGATATCTTAATGCCTTCAGTTATTTCACCATTTCGATTACCGTTTCGGGATTTCAGGTATTTGTGATGAAGCGCTTTTATCCTGATATTATGAAGGAGATGAGTTATTTGGACGGTCAGAATAACGCTTTAGCTGAAATGATTCAAAATTCAACGATGGAGTATCAACCTGTCGTGATGTTTGCAACAATACCGGTATTGGCATTTATGGGATGGCTTACCTTTCTTACTTTAAAAAAGCACAATTTCACAGAGCATTTCATAATTCAACTTTATTCGTATTCGCATTTGTCTATGATAGCATCTATTATGGGCATTTTATTTCTGGTAACCGAGGCAAATTACCTGCTGTTTGGTGTGCTCAGTATTCCGTTATACATCGTTTATAACGCGTATATGTTTAAGCGGCTTTACAGTTTGAGCGTAAAAGGTATCCTGCTGAGAAGCCTGTTTTTTCTACTCATTTTAATGGTTGTATATGTTTTGGTTTCTTTTGTTATTGTCGCTATTGTAATTGCTACAGACCCTCAGGGCTTTATGGAAATGGTAAAACAAAACGCCAATTAGACCTCAAATTCCTTTTGGTTAAACTTCGGTTTTTAATCTTCTTTAAAAGGTGGTGCGTAGTGTCTTGACAATCAAACCGATTAAGGCTTAAAAATTAAGTCAAAGCCCCGTTTGTCAAATCAATATATAGTTGTACATTTGCAGCCCTGTTTTCACGCGTGAGCGCGGGAGCAGGAAATGGAATGTTTAATAATTAAATAAAACAGTGTGGACACATTAAGTTACAAAACAGTATCTGCCAACAAAGACACCGTTAATAAGGAGTGGGTTGTTATTGATGCTGAAGGACAAACGTTGGGTCGCATGTCTACTATCGTTGCAAAATTTTTGCGCGGAAAGTACAAGCCTAACTACACACCACACGTTGATTGCGGAGACAATGTAATTGTTATCAATGCCTCTAAAATCAACTTAACAGGAAACAAGTGGGATGCTAAATCTTACATCCGTCATACGGGTTATCCTGGTGGTCAAAGAAGCCTTACTGCAAAAGAAATGTACAGCAAAGACCCTGCGCGTCTTGTTGAAAATGCAGTAAAAGGTATGTTGCCTAAAAACAAATTAGGTGCAGCGATCTATCGCAATTTAAAGGTTTATGCCGGTGCAGATCACGGGCAGGAAGCGCAAAAACCTAAAGTAATCAACATTAACGAACTCAAGTAAATGGAAGTAATACACAAAATTGGTCGTAGAAAGACCGCCGTTGCTCGTGTTTATTTAGCTCCTGGTTCTGGTAACATCACCATTAACAAGCGTGATCTAAAAGACTACTTCACTACAGGAACTTTACAGTACAAAGTACACCAGCCATTAGTAATGACTGAGAATGACAAAAACTTTGACGTAAAAGTAAATGTATACGGAGGTGGAATTACCGGTCAGGCAGAAGCTGTACGTCTTGCTCTTTCCAGAGCAATGTGCGAAGTAGACGCAGAGAACAGAGGTATCCTTAAGCCTGAAGGTTTATTGACCAGAGATCCGAGAATGGTAGAGCGTAAGAAATTCGGTCAGAAGAAAGCGCGTAAGAAATTCCAATTCTCAAAACGTTAAGAAAACGTGTTTTTCAATCCTTGCGGACTTTATTTTCCGTTTGGTTTTTGAAAACAAAAAGAAATTAATTTAATAAATGTCCTTGTCCCGATACGTCGGGAAATGAGTTTAGCATCTAAATAGGGAAGGCGCGGTTTAAAACCAACCACTTTACTATTGCTACTACAACGGGAACGTAAACGAATTTTAAAATGGCAAAAACAGAAAATGTAAAGGATTTACTGGACGCTGGTGTACACTTTGGTCACCTAACCAGAAGATGGGATCCAAACATGGCACCATATATCTATATGGAACGCAATGGCATTCACATCATAAATCTGTACAAAACTGCTGCAAAACTTAGCGAAGCTTCAGAAGCCCTAAGTAAAATCGCAGCTTCAGGTAGAAAAATACTTTTTGTAGCTACCAAAAAACAAGCAAAAGAAATAGTTGCAGATCACGCAGGTCGTGCTAAGATGCCTTACATCACAGAGCGCTGGCCGGGTGGTATGTTAACCAACTTCGTAACCATACGTAAAGCGGTTAAGAAAATGCAAACGGTAGATCGTATGAAACAAGACGGTCGTTTTGACAGCTTGTCTAAAAAAGAGCAATTACAAATGAACCGTATGCGTGACAAGCTCGAGAAGAACTTAGGTTCTATCGAAGATATGACACGTCTTCCGGGAGCTTTATTTGTAGTTGACATCAAGCGTGAGCACATTGCGATTAAAGAAGCACAAAAATTAAACATTCCAATCTTTGCGATGGTAGATACCAACTCAGACCCACGTCAGGTTGATTATGCCATCCCATCTAATGACGATGCTTCAAAATCTATTGAAAAAATCATCGCTAACGTAGCAGACGCTATCGTAGAAGGTCTTTCTGAGCGTAAAGCAAACAAAGACAAAGACGATAAGCCAAAAGCTAAAAAAGCTGACAAGCCTGCAAAAGCTAAAAAAGCTAAAGCAGTAGCTAGCGACGAAGAAGAATAGTATTTAACAATTTGATAATAGCTGAAGTCGTTTAGTATACTGCAATTTTGCACTAAACTAAACGACTTTTGTTTTAACTCATAAAACGTAAATAACATGGCAAAAATAACAGCCGCAGAAGTAAATAAACTAAGACAGGCTACCGGTGCCGGTATGATGGATTGTAAAAATGCATTAGTAGAGGCAGACGGGGATTTTGACAAAGCAATTGCTGTACTTCGTAAGAAAGGTCAGAAAGTTGCTGAAAAGCGTGCAGATCGCGATTCAAGCGAAGGTGTTGTTGTGGCAAAAATCAACGACGCTAACAATAAGGGTGTGGTATTCTCTTTGAACTGTGAGACCGACTTTGTTGCGAAAAATGATACCTATGTAGAATTGGCTACTAAATTGGGTGAAATCGCAATCAACCACGACTCAAAAGAATCATTCCTTGAAGCAGATTTTGAAGGAATGACCGTTTCTGAAAAATTAATCGAACAAACCGGTGTTATTGGTGAGAAATTAGAAATCGATGGTTTTGAAGTGCTTGAGGCTCCTTTTGTAGGTTCTTACGTGCACGGAAACAAAATCGGTGCGTTGACCGGTCTTTCTAAAGCTACAGACAATGCTGAAGAAACTGCTAAGGTAGTATCTATGCAGGTTGCTTCTATGGGTGCAACAACTTTGTCTTACAAGGATTTTGATCCTGAATTTGTAGCTAACGAAACCGAAGCGCGTATCGCAGCTATCGAAAAAGAAAATGAAGAGCTGGGACGTTTAGGTAAAACCAAAAAGAACGTACCGCTTTACATCTCTATGTCTCAATTAACTCCTGAAGTTATGGCTAAGGCAGAAGCAGATATCAAAGAAGAGTTGAAAGCAGAAGGTAAGCCTGAGCAAATCTGGGATCGTATCGTTCCTGGTAAGCTAGAGCGTTTTGTTGCAGACAACACTACTCTTGATAACGAGAAAGCATTACTTGACCAGGTATTTATTATGGATGACAGCAAGAATGTTGCTCAGTACGTAAAAGATCAGGGTGATGCAGAAGTGGTAGGCTTTAAGCGCGTAAGCTTAGCTTAATTCGTTTTGACGAAATTGAATAATTAAAAAGGCTGCCAATGGGTAGCCTTTTTTTGTTTGTGATTTCCGCTTTTACCACAACCACATTTAACCGTATATTTGCCCAAAATTTTCTACAGCCATGCAATACAAACGCATTCTACTTAAATTATCAGGTGAAGCATTAATGGGAAAACGCCAGTATGGCATTGACCCCGATCGTTTAGCAGAATATGCAGATGAGATCAAAAGTGTTTTAGATAAAGGTGTAGAAGTGGCAATCGTAATTGGTGGCGGAAACATCTTTCGAGGCGTAGCCGGTGCCAGCCGAGGGATGGACCGCGTACAGGGCGATCATATGGGGATGCTGGCAACCGTGATCAACGGTTTGGCCTTACAAAGCGCTCTTGAAGAAGCCGGTATTCAAACCCGTCTGCAAAGTGCTATAAAAATAAATGAAGTGGCAGAGCCGTTTATCCGCCGTCGCGCGATACGTCACTTAGAAAAAGGTCGTGTGGTTATTTTTGGTGGGGGTACCGGTAACCCGTATTTTACTACAGATTCTGCTGCGGTATTGCGTGCTATTGAAATAAATGCTGACGTGATTCTTAAAGGAACTCGTGTAGACGGTATTTACACCAGCGATCCGGAGAAAGACAGCAAAGCCGTAAAGTTTGACTTCATCAGTTTTGAAGATGTGCTGCAAAAAGGCCTGAAAGTAATGGATACCACAGCATTTACACTAAGCCAGGAAAATGAATTGCCTATCATCGTTTTCGATATGAACAAGCAGGGTAATCTGCTTAAAGTGGTTGAGGGCGAAAACATAGGCACCACCGTAAACCTCTAACGGGCTAAATCACGAATTAAAAACCGTGCATTTTTTTGCGCAGCGGTTATTACCAAAATGATTTTACTATTTTTGACTGGTTTTTTTAAAAAGCTAAAATTCTAAAAGCTATGAACGAAGACATTCAATTTATATTAGACGAGACTAAAGAAGCGATGGAAAATGCCATCGTTCACCTGAAGAAGCAATTTGCAAACATTCGTGCCGGTAAGGCGAGTCCGTCTATGGTAGGTAGTGTAATGGTTGACTATTACGGCAGCCAGACTCCACTTACGCAGGTGGCCAACGTTAACACTCCTGATGGTCGTACGTTGTCTATTCAGCCCTGGGAAAAGGCCATGATTCCTGAAATTGAAAAAGCGATTATGAACTCAAACCTGGGCTTCAACCCGATGAATAACGGAGAGAGTGTGATCATCAATGTACCACCTCTTACTGAAGAACGTCGTAAAGATTTGGTAAAGCAAGCCAAAGCCGAAGCGGAAGATTCTAAAATCGGGGTGCGTAACGACCGCAAAAATGCTAACAACGAGATCAAGAAACTTGAAAAAGACGGTCTTGCCGAAGATATGGCGCGTAATGCAGAAATTGACGTGCAGGAGCTTACGGATACCTACATCAAGAAAATAGATGACCTGCTAGCGGTTAAAGAAAAGGAAATTCTTACCGTATAACAGACGTTAAACTACTCCTAAGAGCGACCCTGAGGTCGCTTTTTTTATGCTATTTTTAGACATTTGGCATAGTTGAAGATCCAAAATCCGCATTAAACCGCACGTTCTGTGACCCATAAAGCTTTTATTTTAGGTTGTTTCGTTGTCTTGTGGCAGGCAATAGGCTTTGCCCAGCAACAAAGGAGTTATACAGATTCTTTGATTCAGAAGGCGATTTCAAAACGCATACAGAACAATCCGCAGGATGCATTAACGTATTTCAGTTATACCACTTACGAAAAGACCATTATCACAGACTCGCTTGAGCGTGAGAATAATGCACATGCTTTTTTTGCTGAAAAGGTTTCCGAAAATCAATACAACGAGGCCGAAGGTTTTAAGGAAGAAGTTCTGGGGTTTAATATGGCTGGTTTTACCGAGCCGCGGTATGAGGTTTTGGGAATTACCCTGCAGTCGCGCTCTTTTTACGACGAGGACTACGAGATTTTTAATTACCGCTACGCCGGTCCGCTGTCTACCCGTGGACTCAAAAATTACCACTACGCTTTTGTAAAAGATACCACGATTCTAAGCCGGCGAAGCCTGATGATCGAGTTCTGGCCGCAACGGCCTAAAACCATTCCCGGTCTGAGTGGTGTTTTCTATCTGGACGCTCAAACACTGGCCATTCAAAAGGTGCATATAGCGATTCAGGACGAGCTGATTGCTCGCATCGAGCAGGAGTACCACTACTTTAAACAGGAAGATATTTATATGCCGGCGTCTAATAAGCTGTACATCGAAAAAGGCGATACTTCAAAACGCCTTTCTTTTTTCAGAGGAAAAATTTCGGTGGGAACGCTTGAGAAAAGTCCGGTTAAGGAAGCAATAGAAGGACGCTATCTTTTATCTACCTCGTATAATTCCGCTTTTAATTTTTCGCAAAGCGAAAAAATTACGCATCCTAATCTGGCAATCGAAGTATTGGAAGACGCAGGTTCAAAATCGGAAGCATTCTGGCAAAAATACCGTGCTCAGGCACTTTCACAGCGCGATCTCAACAGTTTTGAATACCTGAACGATGTAGTCAAAACCGAAAATATCGAACGGCGCTTAGCTGTGATCAATAATTTCGGAATTGGCTATTACACGCTTGATTTCTTCGATTTTGACCTGACCTATCCGGTAAAATTCAACAATTACGAAGGTTTGCGTTTGGGGCTTGGTGGAGTAACCAATGCTGATTTTAGTGAACGTTTTCGGCTTGAAGGCTATACCGCCTACGGATTTAAAGACCATACCTGGAAATACGGCGTTGGCGTTGGCATTATGCTCAACAAGTCGCACGGCGCCTGGCTGAGTCTTACCTACAACGACGATTTGCAGGAAGTGGGAAGCTTCAATTACCTAACAGACCGTCGCGTCTATTCGCTCTTCGAGCCCCGTTTGGTCAACATTACCCAGTTTTTTGACTACAAAACCCTGCGACTGAATCAGGAATATCAAATCACGCCAAAAATCCTTTCCGAGTTTCAGTTTGCAAAGACAAACGTACTGCAAACACAGGATTATACTTTTGTCTTGGGCGATCAGTCCTTTCAGGAATACGACATCACCGAAGCTACTTTCGGCGTGCGCTGGAGTCCTTCGAGCAAAATTATGCGTTCTGAAAAGGGTACTGTTGAGATCTATGACGGCTATCCCAAGATAACCGCACAGGTTTCTAAAGGAATTTCCGGTTTGTTGAACGGGGATTTTGACTTTACCCGCGTGGGAGCCAAGTTCTTCTATCAGGTAGAACGGCTTAATAAGTCAACTACCGAGTTTTTAATTGAGGGTAAAATGGCTTTTGGCGAAGTACCGCTCACCCATTTATTTCACGCCTATCCCAATGCACCAACTAAAGAAACCGTGATGCAGCGCTTTTCGGTGGCCGGTGTAAACAGTTTTGAAACCATGTATTTTGGGGAGTTCTTTTCAGACCGACTCGCAACCTTGCAAATCAAGCACCGTTTAAGGCCTTTTGATCTTGGCGAAAAGTTTCAGCCCGAAATGGTCCTCATTACCCGTTATGCGCTGGGTGATATTTCAAACATCGAAAGACATCAGGACGTTAGCTTTGGTAAACTGAATAAAGGATTTACCGAAACTGGTTTTGAAATCAACAAAATTCTCTTCGGTTTTGGTACCAGTCTGACCTACAGATACGGTGCCTATCACTTACCCAAATTTGCAGATAATATCGCCTTTAAGTTTACCTTCAACCTCCAATTGTAATCTAATCAATGCTTTTGCTAGCGAAAGCAACCTCTTTTCCGGTTGGTTTGCACTAAAATCGGCTATTATTGAGTACCTTTGCGCCCTCTTAAATTAGAACGATGACCAAGCTTTTGGGGTACGGATTTTGGAACGGTGTCGCGCGACTTATTTTACGTAATCGGCTATTTATTCTTTTCCTTATTGCAGGATTTACGGTATTTCTGGGAACGCAGTGGAAGTATATGCGCTTTACCTACACCGAGGCCAATCTGCTGCCCGATGATCACGAAGTAAACCTGGAATACAACCGCTTTTTAGACCAGTTTGGGGAAGAAGGTAATCTGGTAGTTTTTGGCATTAAAGATTCCACACTTTTTACGCCTGAAATTCTCAACAAATGGAATGCCCTTTCAGACTCCATCAACCGCTTTGATGCCGTTGCGCTTTCGGTCTCCTTAAAAGATTTGAAAATCCTTCAGAAAGAAGAAGACCCCAGACGTTTTGATCTGGAACCTTTTATTCAAGGCGATATCAATACCAAACTTCAGGCGATAGCCTTAAAGAAAAAACTCTTTACAGATCTGCCTTTCTACGAGGGGCTCATTTACAATAAAGAGACGGGTACGGTGCGTACTGCCGTTTACCTGAAGAAAGACATTGTCAATACCGCTGCGCGAAAAGATTTCATCCTCGATGACCTGATCCCGCTGATTCAGAATTTTGAAGATGAGACCGGGATTACTGTTCATACAAGCGGAATGCCCTACATACGCACGCTTAACAGTAAGACCATTATTGGGGAAATCGGCTATTTTGTGGGCGGGGCGCTTTTGGTGACTTCAGTGATCTTTTTCTTCTTTTTCAGATCGTACCGGGCTACGTTTATTTCCATGTTTACGGTAATCATCGGGGTGATGTGGGCTTTCGGATTTTTGGGCCTTTTGGGGTATGAAATCACCGTTCTTACCGCATTAATTCCGCCGCTGATTATTGTAATCGGGATTCCTAACTGTATCTTTTTGATCAATAAATACCAGCAGGAATATAAAAATCACGGTAATAAAATTAAAGCGCTTCAGCGTGTAATCACCAAAGTAGGTAACGCGACGCTGATGACCAATATCACTACGGCTTCGGGTTTTGCGACCTTTATTTTGACCCAGAGTTCCCTTCTTAAAGAATTCGGTATTGTGGCTTCGATCAACATCATTGCGATCTTTTTGCTGAGCCTGTTGATTATTCCTATTCTTTACAGCTATATGTCTCCGCCTAAGGAACGCCACCTGAAACACCTGGGTAAAACGTGGATTGAGGGGTTTGTAAACTGGATTGAACATATGGTGCGCAACCAGCGCCTTACGGTCTACTGCGTGGCTCTGGTATTGCTTATCGCCAGTATGATTGGGATTTACCAGATACGCGTTTCAGGAAGTCTTATTGAAGATATGCCGAAGAAAACCGCATTTTACAAAGACATCAAGTTTTTTGAAACCGAATTTGATGGCATTATGCCGCTCGAGATTCTTATTGACACCAAACGTCCCAAAGGAGTGATGAAGCTGCCTACCCTTAAACGGATGGATGAGCTGGCAACCACGATTTCTGAAACACCGGAACTTTCCAGGCCCGTTTCCATAGTGAATCTGGTCAAGTACGGAAAGCAGGCGTTTTACAATGGCGACCCGCAATACTATCAACTACCTACTTCAAACGAACGCAATTTTATTTTGCCCTATGCGCAGAGTTTTTCAAACGAAGCCGGTTTGCTGGACAGTTATGTAGATTCTACGGGGCAGTATGCACGTATGACCACCTTTATGCAGGACATTGGCACCGACCGAATGGAAATCATTGAAGAAAACCTGTATAACAAAATAAATATCCTCTTTCCTGAGGATAAGTTTGACGTTACCCTGACCGGTAAAGCTTTGGTTTTTCAAAAAGGGACCGATTATCTGATTAACAATCTGGTGATCAGCCTGTCGCTGGCCATCTTGCTTATCGCCCTGTTTATGGCCTTTATGTTCCGGTCGCTTAAGATGATTTTGGTTTCCCTGATCCCGAATTTGTTGCCACTACTCATCACCGCCGGACTGATGGGCTTTTTGGGCGTTCCCATAAAACCTTCAACCATTTTAGTGTTTAGTATTGCCTTCGGAATTTCAGTAGACGACACCATTCACTTTTTGGCCAAATACCGTCAGGAACTGCGCAGCAGCGGCTGGAAGATCAAACGTTCGGTGTATGCTTCGGTTAAAGAAGCAGGCGTAAGTATGTTTTATACCTCGATTGTTTTGTTTTTCGGTTTTTCGGTCTTTATGATCAGTAGCTTCGGCGGTACCGTAGCGCTGGGAGGTTTGGTTTCGGTAACCCTGATATTTGCGATGCTTTCCAATTTGATATTATTGCCTTCTTTATTGCTTTCGCTGGAGCGAAATATCGCCAACAAAGAAGACTTTAAGAAACCCGCCATTCAAATTCTGGACGAAGTAGACGAGGACGATCTGGAAGAGTTTAACCGCGATAGTAATTAAAACCGCATTTTTTGACGGTAACTGCCGTAAAATTTATATTTGCGGTCAATAGATTTGAAACAAAAGCATAAGAATCCTTTAAGGGATTCATTAAAATTATAAAGATGAAAAAAACAATCGTACACATTTTAAAAGACGAACCAAAAGGGCAAGAGCTCACGGTTAAAGGTTGGGTAAAATCATTTCGCGCAAACCGCTTTATAGCGCTAAATGACGGTTCAACCATTAATAATTTACAGTGTGTGGTTGATTTTGAAAATACAGACCCGGCTTTGCTAAAGCGCATCACGGTAGGAGCGGCAATCGCCGTTACCGGAAGTCTGGTAGCTAGCCAGGGTGGTGGCCAGGCGGTTGAAGTTGACGTAAAAGAGGTTAAAATTTTAGGTGATGCAGATCCGGAAGAGGTGAAGCGCACCATCCTGCAGCCCAAGCGTCATACACTGGAAAAACTACGAGAGCAGGCTCACCTGCGCGTGCGTACCAATACCTTTGGCGCGGTGATGCGTCTGCGTTCGCAACTGAGTTTTGCCGTGCACCAGTATTTTCAGAAAGAAGGGTTTTACTACGTAAACACACCCATCATTACCGGTAGTGATGCGGAAGGAGCGGGTGAAATGTTTAAAGTAACTGCTCAGGATTTAAAAAATCCGGCTAAGGATAAAGACGGAAACATTGATTACAAAAAGGATTTCTTCGGAAAGGAAACCAATTTGACGGTTTCGGGTCAGTTAGAGGCTGAAACTTACGCCCTGGGATTGGGTCAGGTGTATACCTTTGGGCCAACCTTTAGAGCAGAAAACTCCAACACCAGCCGTCACCTGGCTGAGTTCTGGATGATTGAGCCGGAGGTGGCTTTTAACGATCTGGATGCCAATATGGACTTGGCGGAAGACTTCATCAAATACGTGATTCAGTATGTGATGGATAACGGGCAGGATGATCTCGAGTTTTTAGAAAACCGACTCATTCAGGAAGATAAAGCCAAACCCGAAGCAGAACGCGCGCCTATGCCGCTACGCGAAAAGCTGAAGTTTGTTTTGGAAAACAACTTCAAGCGCGTAAGCTACACCGAAGCGATTGATATTCTGAAGAATTCTAAGCCTAACAAGAAGAAGAAATTCAATTACATCATTGAAGAATGGGGTGCCGATTTGCAAAGTGAGCACGAGCGCTTCCTAGTTGAAAAACACTTTAAGTGTCCCGTAATTCTGTTTGACTATCCCGCAAATATCAAGGCATTTTATATGCGTTTAAATGAAGACGGAAAGACCGTTCGGGCGATGGATATTTTGTTCCCGGGAATTGGGGAGATTGTAGGCGGTTCACAGCGGGAAGAACGTTTAGAAGTGCTTCAGGAAAAGATGGCTGCGCTTGATATCCCCGAAGAAGAATTGTGGTGGTATCTCGATACACGTCGTTTTGGTACCTGTGTACACAGTGGTTTTGGTCTGGGTTTTGAGCGTCTGGTGCTTTTTGCCACCGGTATGACCAACATTAGAGACGTAATCCCATACCCACGTTTTCCGCAAAACGCTGAATTCTAGAAGAACACTTGGTAATAAAGAACAACCCGATTTAAACAATCGGGTTTTTTTGGCTCCTGCTGAAAAAAGTTACGGGGATAAACCCCCTTTTTTTTAGGGGAAATAGACGGTTATGTTAAATAATGCTTAATTTCAGCCGTTCATTAAAACTAACCCTTATGCGAAAAATTACTTTTTTTACGGCAGCCCTTTTTGCTGCGCTTTTAGTCACTTCCTGCGATAAACCTTGCGAATGTGAGGAGGCGGATGCACCGATAACCGGAGCTCCGGGTAATATTATTCCTTTACAGATGGCTGATTCGCTGTACCAAAACTACGGTAACAGCCGCGTGTCATTAATCGAAATGGCTGAAAATATCACCGAAGAAGGCGATACCATCCCTAAAGAAGATGCGAATTATAAACAGGCTACGCGTTACGTAAGTTTTTCATTTGCGGAGATGAAAAAATATATGGCTTATATCGAGCAGCAGGCTGATTCTGCAAATACTGAAATTTTACAATTACGAGTGTATTTTGGGAAATACGGTAAAAAACCAAAAAATAAAGCCAATAAGGGAACGGTCTTTTTTAATCCCACAGCGGAGTTTACCTTGGCAGACGGAACAAAAGATACGGTAAGTTTTGCAATACTAAATACTGTCGGTGGTGTCAAGAAAGCTGTAACTGTAGGTTCTGTTTTAGATGGTTCTGCTTTTGATGCAGAAATGGGCGCTGAAGACGTACAATCACTTTCAGAAAATATTGGTTATCCTGGGCCACCACCGCCTCTAAGCGCTATGGACTTTTAGATTGTATTTTGAAATTTGAAGACTTTAGTTCAATCCAAAAGTAAATAATACCCATTACGCTTAGAAATTTGAGCAGAATATACCTTAGTAATAGCTTATAATTTTGATTCTAGAAATCACTCTTGATTTGTCTCAAGATAGACTTAATTATGTTTTAAATAATCCATTAATTCTGATTATGAATTTTTTGGAGATGTTTTCGCTCTTAACAGGTTTGTTCTTTTGGAACAAATTTAAAGGATCTGCAATACCTTGGTTTATTCTTTTTTTAGGTTACAATTTTTTAAACGAAGTGTTTGCGGCTTTTTTTTATATCTATAAATTGGTCGATACCAATATTGTTTTTTATAACATACGCTTCCTTATTTATTTCGTGTTGCTTTTTCTTTTATACAATAGCCAGTTACGTCAATCAGGGTTCAAAAAAGCAACGCTGGCTTTTATAGGACTGTGGCTTTTCAGTTACATTTATTTTATAATAGCCTCAGATTTTTGGTTTCAATTTGCGGTACTACCAGCTATTTCGGGTGGGTTTTTACTTATGATAGTCATATTGTTTTATCTAATTGAGATCATTAACAAGAGTTCATTACTAAGTATTAAAAGCAACCTGTACCTGTATATAAGTTTAGGCCTGTTATTAGAAGCGGTAGTGCAGTTGCCGGTTTTTATTACATGGTTTTTAGGATGGACACAGGTTACAGAAATTAGTGATGCGCGCAATGCATTTTTTAATTCTCTTCGTCAGGTGAGTTATGCGGCTTCTTGTGTGATGTATATAATTTTTATATATGGTTTTTATAAATCCAAACCTCAAGAGGTCAAAAGTTAAATGGATCAGGGAACACAACTTTTAGTGATTTTAGTGGTTTTGCTGGTCTTGTTTTTACTGGCGGTCATTGTATTCGTGTTATTCTCGGTATTTATGAAGCGTAAAAACGCATTGTTACGTGAACAAATAGAAGCCGAAAAGCGCTATGAGCGGGCCATTGCAGAGACGCAGATTGAGATCCGCGAAGAAACCCTGCGCAACATCAGCTGGGAGCTGCACGATAATATAGGTCAGTTGCTTACTCTGGCTAAAATAAAGGCTCAAAATGTGGAAGGCGGGGATGAGATGCTTGAGGTTGCAGAAACAATAGGTACCGGTTTACAGGAGTTAAGAGCCCTGTCAAGAGCCATAAATCCGGAAGCACTAAACGGTCAGTCTCTTATACGTTCTCTTGAAGTTGAAGTGGCCCGTTTTAACCGCTTAAAATACCTTACAGCAGATTATGAATTATTGGGCGACCCGGTTCCATTAGATCCGAAAGCTGAAATTGTATTATTCCGAATTGTTCAGGAGTTTATAACCAATACGATGAAGCACTCTAAAGCTTCAAGCCTAAAAATATCGGTGCATTTTAAAGTAGATGCCTTAGAAGTTACGGCTGTTGATAACGGGGTGGGTTTTGAATCTGAAAAACTGGCCGATAAAGGAATAGGATTGAGTAATATTGATAAGCGGGCCGAGCTTATAAGGGCTTCGGCCAAAATAAACTCAATACCCGGCGCCGGTACACGATTGGTATTAATCTATCCCTTAGAATAAAAAGTATGTATAAAGTTGCACTTGTAGATGATCACACCCTCCTGTCTGAAGCTATCGCCGGACTTGTACGTCAATTTGAGAATTTTGAAGTTATCTATATTGGCCTTAACGGTAAAGAATTGCTTGATTATCTTAAAGCGGACGATTCTGTACAGCCTGATATCGTATTGATGGATGTAAAAATGCCGGTTATGGGTGGTGTCGAAACCACTGTCTGTCTCACCAAGCATTACCCCGATATAAAAGTTTTGGCGCTTTCGGTTGAAGAAGAAGAGCAGGTCGTCATGCAAATGATACGTGCCGGAGCAAAAGGGTATTTGCTGAAAGATACACGCAAGTCTATTCTTGAGGAAGCCTTGAATGACGTGCTCACTCATGGGTTTTACTATACCAATACGGTTGAAAAACTGGTTAAACGCAGTAAGGCAGCTAAGGAAGAAGATGTCGCTTTAAAGGAGCGGGAGATCGAATTTATCAAACACGCCTGCACCGAGATGACCTACAAGGAAATCGCTAAAGTTATGTTTTTAAGCCCCAAGACTATTGAAGGTTACCGGGAATCGGTTTTTCAAAAACTAGGTTTAAAAAACCGAACGGGTTTGGTGATATATGCGATCAAAAACAACATTTTTGTGCCTTAAAGGCTTTGAATTCTTCCTCTTCCAAGTGGTATTAACAAAAGTTTGATAGGCATACCTAAGGTCAATTTCGTTACTTTTGTAGTGCAACACGGCCATTATCTATGTTAAAACAACAACTTAATTTTAAATTATCTCAGAAGCTTTCGCCTCAGCAAATACAGCTGATGAAGCTTATACAATTACCTACACAGGCTTTTGAGCAACGTGTAAAACAGGAGCTTGAAGAAAATCCTGCTCTAGATAGCGGTAAAGAGGAGGTTCGGGATGACTTTGAAGAGTTTGATAACAGCGCAGACGAAGATTACGATTCTGAAAAGATTGAAGCCGAGATTGACGTAGACGATTACCTGTCTGACGACGAAATCCCCAGTTACCGTCTTAATACCAATAACTATAGTGCAGATGATGAAGAGCGACAAATACCTTATGCCGGCGGAACCTCGTTTACCCAGCATTTGATGAGTCAGTTGCATACCTATCGGCTTAACGACGAGCAGATGGAAATCGCCGAGTTTTTGATAGGTAGTATTGATGAAAGCGGCTACATACGTCGGGACCTGGTTGATCTGGTTGATGATTTGGCTTTCACTCAGAACATCTATACTTCAGAAGAAGAAGTGACCAAAATTCTCAAGGTGGTTCAGAATTTGGATCCTGCAGGAGTAGGGGCACGTAGTCTGGAAGAATGTTTGTTGATTCAGCTACGTCGAAAGGATGAAACTGCAGCGGTTTCGCTGGCTATTGACATACTGGAAGATGCCTTTGATCACTTCAGCAAAAAACACTACACGAAGTTGCTTTCGAAGTTTGACATCAGCGAAGACGAACTACGCGATGCCATTGAAGAGATTGAGCACCTTAATCCCAAGCCGGGGGGCTCCTATGCCGGAAACACCAAGATTGTAGAGCACGTCATTCCAGATTTTACCATTAAGATTAATGACGGGGAGCTTGAGCTTACTCTTAATGGTCGCAATGCGCCTGAGATGCACGTATCAAGGGAATATACCAATATGCTTAAAGGCTATAAAGCCTCTAAGGAAAAGAGCAAATCTCAAAAGGATGCGGTGATGTTTATCAAGCAAAAGCTTGACGCTGCCAAATGGTTTATTGAAGCGATTAAGCAACGGCAGCAAACGCTGTACGTGACGATGAGTTCCATTATGAATTACCAGAAGGAATATTTTCTTACCGGTGACGAGCGTAATCTACGGCCTATGATTCTTAAGGACATAGCTGATGAGATCGAAATGGATGTTTCCACCGTATCGCGGGTCGCAAACAGTAAATATGTGGATACCCCTTATGGAACGAAGCTGATCAAGGAATTTTTTAGTGAAAGTATGACCAACGATCAGGGTGAGGAAGTGTCTACACGGGAGATTAAGAAAATTCTGGAAATAACGATTCAGGAAGAAGATAAGCGCAAACCACTTACTGACGATAAATTAGCCAAAATCCTGAAAGATAAAGGGTATCCTATTGCCCGAAGAACGGTCGCCAAATACCGGGAGCAGCTTGATTTACCTGTGGCCCGTTTGCGTAAAGAGATTTAATGAAACTGCTACTACGTTTTTTTTCGTACCTCATGCACCCGCTGCTTATGCCTATTCTGGGGGTGGTGATTTACTTTTATGTTACTCCGAAATTTGTACCGGAGTCGTTTATGTATGCCAAATTATTTGCGCTCAGCATCCTGACCATTGTGGTGCCTGTACTTTTCTATTTCCTTCTTGAAAGTATTAATCTGGTATCTGACAAAGAACTGGGTCAGGTCAGAGAGCGTCGCATTCCACTTATGATTCAGGTAGCCATAACCCTGATGATTTTAAAATTGATCATCAACGGCTACGAATTCCCCGAACTGTATATCTTTTTCTTTGGAATTTTACTGTCTGCAGCTGCTGCTTTCTTGTGTTCATTAGTGCGCTTTAAAGCCAGTCTGCATATGGTAGGAGTGAGCGGGGTATTGGTCTTTGTGGCGGGATTGAGTATGGTCTATCAGTCTAATTTTTTAGTACTGATCGCCGCATTAATTATAGGTATTGGTTTTACCGCGGCTTCGCGTATTCAGGCTAAGGCTCATACGATGATTGAACTGCTTGCGGGCATTATTGTAGGAGGTCTGCCTCAGGTGCTCTTATTCGCCTTTTATAAGATGTAAAACATCAAACCTAACTTCAGACTGTTTAATTCAACCGGATTGCCTTCATTTGTTACCGCATCAG
Source organism: Leeuwenhoekiella nanhaiensis (assembly GCF_002744755.1). Classification (GTDB taxonomy): domain Bacteria; phylum Bacteroidota; class Bacteroidia; order Flavobacteriales; family Flavobacteriaceae; genus Leeuwenhoekiella; species Leeuwenhoekiella nanhaiensis. The sequence continues at coordinate 571,714 of NZ_KZ319287.1, forward strand.
AAAAGAATGGATTGATGTTGTAGTAAAAGAAGAAATTGAAGGTATCGTATCCAAAAGAAAAAGTTAGTCCCAGACGATACCGGTCAAATTCGGGAACATCGGTCTGCACCACCTGATTACCCGGTTGCTCAAAATTGAATTTATACGCGTAGACGTAGCCTAATTGCAATCCGGTATACACTCTCCAAAATTTGAATGTTGAAGCCGTAGAGGTACGCCAGCGCAGTTGCAGGGGTACTTCAACCAAATAGGTGCTAAACCAGTTTTTGTCGTAGTTGACTTGGGAGTCAATAATTCTGAATATGGTTTCTTCAGATTCTGTTTCTCCTACAAAAAGATTTTGATTGTACGTGTTCATAGAGAGACCGGCTCCAAGTCCCAAAGCCCAGTTTCTTTGAGCATTAAGTGGCATATCACGTATAAAACCAAAATGAAGTCCTCCGCTAAAGCCATTCTGCTGCATATTTGCGGGCTTGTTGGTGAGTAGATTGAAAGTAACACCGAGGTAGAACTGGTCTTCACGGTATTTGCTGTCTACAACCACTGAATCGCTAGCAGCGGCTTCCTGGGTTTCCTGTGCGGTCATGAGATAGGATAACAGGCAGGTGAGATGGAGTAAGAGGTATTTGATCTTCATGACCTATTTGTTTTAAGACAGCTGGGAGTAAAATAACAAAAAAACGCTCCGAATAGTACAGAGCGTTTTTCCAAATTAATTTTAAGAGATATGCAATAAATCTAATTGAGTATTAATTGTTTTGTTCAACAGCGTTTCCTTTTTTAGTAACGTAGTTGATTTTAAGGGCATTAGCCTTTCTGAGCTCTTGTTTAATGTCTGAAATAAGACCCATCTTACTTTCACCATCCACTTTTAAAGCGGTGGTAAGAAAAGGAACTACTTCTTCACGCTTGCTCGCGCGTTCCTGATAGATGAAATCCTGTATTTCTGAAACATCAGCAAACTTATCATTAAGCTGAATCTTTGCAGAGGTGCCATAAGTAGCCTGATATTGTTCTACTGGTTCACCGGCATAGATATACATGACAAGATCCTTCTTATCTAACTTCTCGACTTGATTGGCTGTTGGTAAATTGTTTTTAACCAACTTGGTGTTTTGACGCATTACCGTAGCTACCATGAAGAAGAATAATAACATAAAAACGATATCTGGAAGCGAGGCTGTAGAAATTGCAGGTAAGTCACCTTTTTTCTTCTTATTAAACTTAGACATAAATAATAGGTTTAAATAGTTTTATGATTTCTTAGGCTCTGCTTCAGAAAGTTTTTCCGGATACAGTTCGCGTATTTCCTCCAAACGAGGCTTTAAGCGTTCTTTGTCACGTTCTGAGGTACGCGGATCATTATATCTTTGTTCCATGGAAACAAAAGACTCTCCATACTTTTTTTGTGCTTCGCGGTCCCTAAGCTGATTATAGGCAGCAACCAATTCGTTCTGTACAGCGATATAACGCTTATACGAAGTACCCCGGTTATTTACCAGGGATATAATCGCCTTGGTAGGATTTGTAGAGGAGTTTTCTGCTTTAGCTCCCTGACAGTATGAACAATCTTCTGCTCCGTTATCCAGGAATGCTACTGCAGCTGCTCTCAAATCTTTTAGCTGCATTACTTCATCTTCAACCAGCAATTCGTCATTACTGTTTACGATTACGGTAAATAGGTTACGCTCTTTAATTACCGGTGGAGGTGGTTGATTTTCATCAAGCTCCGGAGGTAATTTACGGCTAATACCGCTATCGGTTTCAATTGTTGTGGTTACCAGGAAGAAAATAAGCAGTAAGAACGCAATGTCTGCCATCGATCCTGCATTTACTTCTGGTGCTGCTCTTTTTGCCATAATTTCTTTTATTTAGCTAATTTCTTAACTCCTGAAAATACCATAGCACCTATTGCAACCAAAGCAAGGATGTAGAACATGTAAATACCTGCTTCAATCCATCTTGAGGCGCCTGCTGATACTACCTCTCCGTCACGTAAAGTAACTTCTTCACCTGAAGCCAAAACGTAAGAGATAACAACTATTGCTAGAAATGCACCAAGGCCTATTAACGTTCCCTTTAGTGATGAACCACTGCTGAACAGGTTTTTAAGTACAAAAACCAGTACAAAAACAATAGCTATTGCAATAGTCACATAAGCAATGATGATAAATGGAGTTACCAGACTGCTCTGTAAATCTGCTGAATCTGTAATCGCTGTATCACCTGCCAACAGGATTCTTACAAGCCATATAGCTCCAAGAACCGACAGGATTAACGCGACAATTTTTAATATTTTATGTAACATAATGAGTCTGTGTATTTAAAGTGGGAATTATTACTTCTTGTAACGTACAAGCATGTCTATCAAAGTGATAGAAGCATCTTCCATATCATTAACGATGCTATCAATTTTAGCAATGATATAGTTGTAGAAAATCTGAAGAATAATTGCCACGATAAGACCGAATACGGTAGTCAAAAGTGCCACTTTAATACCACCCGCAACAAGTGAAGGTTGCATATCACCGGCAGCTTCAATCTTATCAAATGCCTGGATCATACCAATTACCGTACCCATGAAACCAAGCATCGGTGCAAGTGCGATAAATAAAGATACCCAAGAAACGTTTTTCTCAAGAAGTCCCATTTGAACTCCACCGTAAGCAACAACTGCTTTCTCAGCTGCCTCTACGCCTTCGTCTACACGGTCAAGACCTTGATAGTATATAGAAGCAACAGGGCCTCTGGTATTTCTGCAAACTTCTTTTGCAGCCTCGATACCACCACTATTTAATGCATCTTCAACATCTTGTGCTAGTTTGGTTGTGTTTGTAGTAGCAAGATTTAAATAGATAATACGCTCAATTGCGATAGCAAGACCTAATATCAAACATAAAAGTACGATACCCATAAAGCCAGGACCACCTTCGATAAAACGTTTCTTTAACTCTTGGGTAAAAGAAACTGATTCTGCTTCATCGTCAGTAGCTGCTGCTTCGTCAGCTGCTTCATCTTGAACTGCCGTAATAACTGCGGCGTTAGCAGTCATTAGAGTTGCAGTATTTGCTTGAGCCGTTAGGTTGCTTAACGCCATTACAGCTGTGATTACTAGAATAGAAAATACTCTTTTCATTGCTTTGATTCTTAAAAATTTAGTTAGTAAAGTGATAAAGATATAAAATTAATTATTCAATTATTAAAAATTAGCAGAGAGGAAGGGATTCGAACCCTCGATACGCTTTTGGCGTATACACACTTTCCAGGCGTGCGCCTTCGACCACTCGGCCACCTCTCTTTAACGGCCTAAGCCTTTGTCTGCAAAAGGGAGCCAATTAACAAAAAAAATATCGATTTCCAAAAGGATTTATACCAACGACACATCGTTTCTGTTAACTCATCTCTCCCCTTAGCGATGTTTCAAATATAGTCTTAAAGACCTTTGGAGACAAGTTTTGACTATTTAGATACATCATTTTAGTGACTGCAGCTTCAATTGTCAAATCCTTTCCGGAAATAACTCCTATTTTTTTTAGCGTTGTACTCGTCTCATAATTACCCATTTGTACACTTCCCCAAGTGCATTGCGTGATGTTAACAACCGGAATCCCTTTTTGAATATTTTTTTGAATTAATTTCAAAAACCATTCTTCAGTTGAGCAGTTTCCAGAGCCGTAAGTCAGTAGTATAACCCCACTAAACTTTAACTTTTCAAACATGTCGGCCAATAAATCTTTTTGAATTCCCGGATAAAGGTGAGTGACTAAAATATCAGTTTTCAAATCTTCGTGTATCACAAGCTTTTTCCGCTTATAAGGTAAAAGCTTGTCTTCTTCAATACTCAGATGCACTCCTGAGGTAGCCAGAGGTGGATAATTAGGTGATTTAAAAGCTTCAAAATGTTCTGCACTAATTTTTGTGCTGCGATTGCCGCGGTAGAGCTTGTATTCAAAATACAGGCACACTTCACTAATGTAAGAACGGTTGCGTTTTTTGAGTCCGGCAATTTGAATCGCTGTGATTAGATTTTCCTTGGCGTCTGTACGCAGGTCACCTATAGGCAGCTGAGAACCTGTAAAAATAACCGGCTTACTTAAATTTTCAAGCATAAAACTTAGCGCCGATGCGGTGTAACTCATGGTGTCACTCCCGTGCAGAATTACAAAACCATCGTGTGTCTCGTAATGGCTTTCGATGATTTTACACAATTCAACCCAAAGAGCAGGATTCATGTTAGAACTGTCAATAGGTTTTTCAAGTCCGGTGGTGCTGATTTCACAATCAAGCAGGCGCAGTTCAGGAATTTTTTGAAGCAGATCTTTAAAGTCAAAAGCTTTTAAAGCTCCGGTTTCAAAATCTTTAATCATCCCGATGGTTCCACCGGTATAGATAAGGAGGATTTTACTTTGCTGACTCAAGACTCTTTAGCTTGTTGATTACCGGATTCGCATACATGAGTAAAAAACTTTCCAGTGCAATGGCACTGTCAGGATTCACACGCCGTTCTATACGACGCTCAAAATTGCGCTTGTCACGGTCGGTATAGGTGTGGGCAAAATCAGTAGTCTTATGATATAGATCATAAGCGACATAATTAGAAGGCCATAGTTTGTAAATACGGTAAATTTCGCGATCTATCTGTTTGGCAAGCTCCTGGAGTTTATCATTGTCAGATAAGTCGCTGGCCTCAAGTTTGTCAAAAAGCTCCGGATCTAATTTGCCTGCTGCAATATGTATGCGCTTTTTGTTGCCCAAAGCTCCCCGCATAATACTATTAAAATCTTCATTATTACTCTTAACATAAGTGAGGTCTTCACTTTTTGCAATGAGTTCGGGTACTTTAAGAATGTCTGTTGGGTCAAATTCGTACGAAATCGCTACCGGTCTTATGTTTAGACGCTTTAAATAAGTCATGGCCGGTACGTCACCCCGGGCCATAGCCGCCATTTTAAGCACACCCTGCTGGGTTTTGTCGCTACCGTCTTTAGTACGACCTTCCCGCTGTGCCATCCAGATCGACTGGTTTTGGTCTAATAGATAAGCTAAATATTCTGAAAGCTTTTTTGAACTGACCAGCATTTCGCGTGGACTCAGACTACGCTGTACCAAAAAACTGCGATTGAGACGGGCCAGAGCAAGTAAAAAAGACTTTTTTACCAGGTTGTCGCCAATGGCAGATGCCGTCATAACCAAATCGTGATCAAACAGTGCGACATTAATAAAAGAAGTGTCAAGGATAATATCCCTGTGATTAGAAAGGAAAAAATAAGCTTTGTTCCGCTCCAGATCGTCAAAGCCCGAAGTCGAAAATCCATCGGTGCTTTTTTCCATTACCCGCTGTATAGACTGGTAGATGATACGTGTCTGAAAATCGTAAATAGAATGACAGCTCTCAACGATATTTTTGATCTCCTCTTCTTTTTTATCAGGAAATGTAAACTGAAGCAGGGCCTGAAACATAGGATGTTTGTAGAATTCCTGTAAAATCTCGTGGACTTCAGTATCGTAATAAGGTCTTATGGAGTCAAATTGTGACACGTTCTCTTTATTTAAGGGTAAATAACGAACTATTTTGGCGATGAGTCAAGCCCAAATAGCTTTTTGGCATTTTTTGTAGTTTGTTCTTCTATTTGTTTTAGCGGGACCTCGTAAAGCTCGGCCAGTTTATTGGCGACTTCAATGAGGTAGCTGCTTTCATTGCGTTTGCCGCGGTAAGGAGTAGGGGCCAGATAGGGTGCATCGGTTTCCAAAACAATATTGCTGAGATCAATTTCATTGAGAAACTGATCAATTTTTCCGTTTTTAAATGTTACAACTCCGCCTATCCCTAAAAGTAAGTTCAGATCGATGGCTTTTTGGGCGTGCTCGCGGTTGCCTGTAAAGCAATGAAAAATTCCGCGTAGCGCATCACTTTTCTCCGCTTCCAGTACTTCAAAAACTTCATCAAACGCATCCCTGCAGTGTATAACAATGGGCAGGTCATACTGCTTTGCCAGCTGTATTTGTTCCGCAAAAACCTCCTTCTGTAAATCTTCGGTTGAGCGGTCCCAATACAAATCAATGCCTATTTCGCCTACGGCACAATAGTTTTTTGATGCAAGCTCCTCTTTGACATGATTCATTTCCGCCTTAATGCTTTCCGGATCTACATGGGTAGGATGAAGCCCCATCATAAGGTGCATGGATTCCGGGTATTGTTTTTTGAGCTCCCACATAGACGAGGTATAGGTAGAGTCAATGGCGGGAAGTACAAACGTTTTTACCGAGGCATCAATGGCCCTTTTTATCATTTCGTTGCGATCCTCTTTAAATGATTCGCTGTATAAATGGGTATGGGTATCTATAAACATAAAGCGCAAATTTAAAATTTCGTCAGGCCTTACCACAAAACTTTAGAGAATATTTAGAAGCATCCTGTTTTATTTAGGCTAAGTTTGGAAAAATCTAAAACCGAACATGGGTTCATTACGCCAGCATTTATTGGAAAAAGGTTACGTGCGCATTCCTTTAAAGAGTGTGGGAACCGGCCATCTTAAATTTGATGCCCGAATAAATGGAGTAGACGGCGAATTTATTTTAGATACCGGAGCTTCAAATACCTGTATTGGTTTTGAAGATTTAGAGCGTTTTAAACTGTTTGCTGAAGATAGTGACATTAAGGCGGCCGGTGCCGGCGCCATTGACATGCTCACGCAATTATCCCAAAATAATCGAATAGAGATAGGAGACTGGTCTACAAAAAAGGCGTCAATAGTGCTTTTTGATTTGTCTCACGTGAATACAGCGCTTACTAATCATGATGCAGAACCAGTGAGTGGAATTATTGGAGCAGATATCTTAAAACAAGGCAAGGCTGTGATTGATTATCAATACGATTGTTTCTATTTGAAAAAACAGTGATTAATTAAGAATCAACGAATCCTCACAACTTTTTAAAACCTGTGAGGATTTTTTATTATAGTACACTTCGACCCCGTTTGATTTGGGGTGTAAACAAAGAAAGCATTCTCAGCGGCTTGATTGGAACGCCTCGCTTCGGGTTTTGATAATCGGAGTAAAGAATAGAATCTGTTTAACCCTCGCTCGCCACCCCATTTGATTTGGTGTATAAACAAAGAAAGCCAGCTCTCCGGTAAGATTGAAACGTCTCGCTTCGGGTTTTGATAATCGGTGTAAAGATTATAGTTGATTTAACCCTCGCTCGTCACCCCATTTGATTTGGTGTGTAAACAAAGAAAGCCAGCTCTCCGGTAAGATTGAAACGTCTCGCTTCGGGTATTGATAATCGGTGTAAAGAATAGAATCTGTTTAACCCTCGCTCGCCACCCCGTTTGATTTGGGTGTAAACAAAGAAAGTATACTCAGCGGTGAGATTGAAACGTGTCGCTTCGGGTTTTGGTGATCGGAGTAAAGAATAGAATCTGTTTAACCCTCGCTCGCCACCCCGTTTGATTTAGGATGTAATCAAAGAAAGTATGCTCCGCGGTGTGATTGAAACGTCTCGTCTCGTTTTTTTGATAAGCGGATTAAAGAATAGAATTCATTTAACCCTCGCTCGTCACCCCATTTGATTTGGTGTATAAACAAAGAAAGCCAGCTCTGAGAGCTGGCTTTCACCCCAAATCATAATTGATTATTACAAGTCAATTACAACAATCTTAAATATTTTCCGCTTTTCAGCACGGGGCAAACTTACTATATTTAAATACTACTTTAAAAAGAGTTAGTTCAAATACCGTTAAAATCGAGGAAATCAATTTTTCTGCAAATGACTTCCTGCAACTATCGGATTATTAGTACCATTTTCGTACTTCATCATCTTAAAACCGGGGTGTATGCAGTAACAGCCGGTTTCTCCTTTCTTATTAATGGCTATGTAAGCCACCTGAAAGTTGACGTGGTTGGGATTAGTAGTCACTATGCGGCGTACGGCTTCCTCGCAGGCTTCCTGTGGGCTCATTCCGTTGCGCATCAGTTCTACGATTAAAAAGCTGCCTACGGTTTTGATCACTTCTTCTCCCATCCCGGTGGCAACGGCTCCGCCTACCGCATTGTCTACAAAAAGGCCGCTTCCTATTATAGGACTGTCACCCACACGACCTTTCATTTTATAAGCCAGACCCGATGTGGTGCATGCACCCGAAATATTTCCTTCCGCGTCAAGTGCCAACATTCCTATGGTGTCGTGATTTTCAATATTGATGATGGGCTGGTATTTAGATTCTTTAAGCCATTCTTTCCAGGCTTTTTCAGAAGCTTCGGTAAGCAAATTTTCGGCTTTAAAACCACTGCTCAGAGCATATTCTTTGGCACCTTCACCGGCAAGTATAACGTGGGGCGTGTCTTCCATCACCTTGCGTGCGAGAGCCGCAACGTTTGTAATATCTTCTACGCACATCACGGCACCGCAATTTCCGGTATGGTCCATCACACAGGCATCAAGGGTAACATTACCTTCACGATCTGGAGAGCCACCTTTTCCTACAGTGGTGTTTTTAATATTTTCTTCTTCTACAGCAACACCCTGTATCACTGCATCAAGAGCATTATAGCCCTGATCGAGTAATTTTCCGGCAGTTGCGTTTGCCTGCGTAAACTCCCAGGTACAAATCGCGATAGGGCCTTGGGCCGCAGCTGAAGTGTTTTTAGCTTGTTTTCTTGATTTGGAATCGTCGCTGAACGAGGTCTTCGCAAAGCCCGAAAGTCCGAATCCAAGCGCCAGTGTATTTAAAGCGCTTGAGCTTAAAAAATTCCGTCTTTTCATAAAGTATGCTCTAAAAAGGGGTAAGTTACTAAAGGTCCCGCATAATTTCTATCTGGTCCAGATCAAAAATTAGGCTTTCTTTGAGTTTTCTCTGGTTTTACTTCATTAATATTAGGCTTTCAAAAAACTCCTATGCGTTGGTTTATTTTTATTGCAATCTATATTCTGGTAGATATCTATGCGTTTCAGGCATTTAGAACCTTTTCCAAAAGCACCCTTCTTTCTGTAATCTACGTTTTTATATCGGTAGCTTTTTTAGCCGCATTTATCTATACACTTACTACACTCGACCGCTCTAAAGGGATCGAAGTGAGCGAGATGTATATGTTGGGTTGGTTTTTAGCTTTTTTCGTGCCAAAATTAATACTGCTCATTCTGATGTTTGGCGAGGATATCCTTCGGGTATTCATTGCTTCATACAACCGCTTTTTTACGGCGCAGACTTCTTTTGAATTGCCATCAAGGCGAAAGTTTATAAGTGCTCTTGCTCTGGGTGTTGCTGCGATTCCTTTCGCTTCTTTAATATATGGAATGTACCGTGGGAAATACCGCTATCGCGTGTTGAGTTACACCTTAGAATTTGAGGATCTGCCGGAAGCTTTTGACGGATACCGCATTACCCAGATAAGTGACATACACAGCGGAAGCTTTGATGATGCCGAAAAAATCGCTTACGGTATTGATCTTATTAATGAGCAGCAAAGCGATGTCATTCTCTTTACGGGAGATCTGGTCAATAATTTTGCCCACGAAATGAAAGACTGGACCGGCCTTTTTTCAAAGCTAAAAGCTCAAGACGGAGTCTATTCGGTTTTGGGTAATCATGACTACGGGGATTATGCTGACTGGGAATCCCAAACTGCCAAGACCGAAAATCTGGATGCTCTTAAAAAGCTGCAACGCGATATGGGATGGAAGTTGTTGCTCAATGAGCACGCCTGGTTAGAACGGAATGATTCGCGCATCGCGCTGGTAGGAGTTGAAAATTGGGGTGCGGGTTTTAAACAGGCCGGAGATATTGACAAAGCAACTAAAGGTTTAACGCCTGATGACTTTAAGGTGGTGATGAGTCACGACCCTACCTACTGGTCAGAGCGACTCAAAAATGATCCTAAAAATTACCAATTAACCCTGAGCGGACACACGCACGGGATGCAATTTGGTATTGAGATTCCGGGATTTATTCGCTGGAGTCCGGTGCAATACCGCTATGAAAACTGGGCAGGTATTTATAAAGAAGCTCAAAGAGTGCTAAATGTCAACCGGGGTTTTGGATATTTAGGTTATCCCGGGCGGGTGGGAATCTGGCCTGAAGTGACGGTTATAGAGCTACGCCGACGCCCTCTGTAAGTAGGCTATTTCTTACTTGTAATAAATATAAAAGCTGTTAAATTTCTACGAAATAACTGTTTATGTCCTCAAAATGCATAATTTGGTTGGGTTTTAAATCCAATCCCTATGAAGATTTTTAGATTATTCTTCGTCTTAAGTATTTTATCATTTGACTGCGCTATACAGGCTCAGGTTGGGATTGGCACCACAACTCCAGATCCTTCTGCACTTCTCGATATGCAGTCTCAAACTCAGGGAATCCTAACCCCAAGATTGACCACTGCTCAAAGACTTGCAGTTGTATCTCCTGCAAACGGTTTACTGGTTTATGATACCGATGAGTCTTCCTTTTTCTATTATTCTGGTTCTGCGTGGTCAAAACTTAAGGGTGCGGAAGCGCGAAATAATTATGTGCTGGTTAAAAGTCAGGCAGATTTACCTGCTGTATCTGGTGGAGTAATTACCCTAGATGAGAATACTTACTATGAAATTAATGGGGTAATAGTTCTTAATGCGTCAATTGATTTAAATGGAGCCTATATATCTGGGCTTGATGCAACTGAAGACGTATTAAGCTTTGCCGGAGGAACTGTATTTTCGGGAAGTACAGGGGGAAGCATACGAAATGTAACGCTTACCGGAGCCAGGGCGTTCAACATTTCTGGAAGTGGTGTAGAATCTATTTTACTTCAAAATACTGTGATTGCGGGAATGACGACCGGTGTAGGATCTATATCAAATATTGGATTGTTTTTTGGAAATGTGATACAGTTTGTCAATAATGCTAATGGAATAACCTACTCAAACTTGGGCAATCTTCTTCTTAATAATCAGGCCTGGTTTAGTTCTAACAGTGGTACTTTTGAAAAGTTAACAGGTACATTTGGTCTGGTTGAAAAAATTAGTGGGTTTAGTGCCGTTTCCGGTTCTGCTATAGCATTTGATGTAAGCTCAAATCCTACAGTGAGCAATGGAGTTATTCTGAGCACGGTTTTTTCGGGCACCTCTTCCAATCCTTATATTAGCCGCTATACAACAGGTAGCTATACAGGTTACAACTTTACCAATAACTGGACAGTGAATTGTCCGGGTATTCCCGTGGAGTCTGACAACGTGGCAACCGGAAACATTTACTATAATGGGACTATTACCACAGGTTTTCTCCAAACGGTAAATAATCAAAATGCTTTTAATCTTCAGGGAAATGCGAATTCCAATTCAACGACTGCTGTGAATTTGTTCCGAATGTCTTCGCCGCAAAATAACCGGCTTACCTATATGGGGAAGAGAACACGAACTTTTCAGGTAAATGCTTCACTTTCTGTTCGGGGCAATGATAACGTGGGAAGCTTCTACGCTTTTTTTATCAGAAAGAACGGCACTACTACGCTTACCGAAACCAATACCATTATGAGGGTTAATACAACTGCAGACGTGGTGAGTAATTCCATCTCGGGTACTGTTGAGCTCGCACCAAATGATTTTATAGAAATTTGGGGACAAAGACTGGTTACTAACACAGGAGGGACAAACAGTACAACGAATATTGTTGTGTTTTCGCTGAATGTTAATATCAAATAATCTGACCGGCGCAATTAATATTTTCTTAAATAAGTGGCAATTTGGCTTTTAACCTTATATTTAGGGCACTAAAGAGCGTGACTATGTCAAAATTTGGAGCACTCATTGACCTTGATATTCCGGTTCTGCTTGATTTTTATACCGAATGGAACGAAGAATCGAATACTATGCATGCGGTGATGCGTGATGTGGCTGCTGCATTGGGAGATAAGGCTAAGGTTATCAAAATAGATATCGATAAAAATCCTGAACTGGCCGAAGCCCTTCGAATCAAAGGTCTGCCTACCCTGGTTATCTACAAAAAGGGTGAGATGAAATGGCGTCAGAGCGGAGAGCAGGATGCTAATTCGCTGATCGCAATCGTGCAAAAATTTATCTAAGCGGGGCAAACTCATACCCCAGACTGCTAAAATGCTCCAAAACCCGGGTTAGTGCAGCTTTCATATTTCGTTCTGCTTTTAAACTGTCGTGAAACACCAGTATGCTTCCGGGCTCTGCGTTATTTATGATATTTAGGGCACATTGCTCAGGCGAAATTGCAGCGTCCCAATCGTAAGCAATGGCATCATACATAATAATTTGATGCCCCATTTTTTTTAATGCTTTGGCCTGGCCACGTTTTATTTTACCATACGGTGGGCGAAATAATTTACCGTTGACACCCGCTTCCTTTAGAAGCATTTCGGTTTTCAACGTATTTTCCAGATAAACATCCTGAGGAGTATTCCAGCCTTTTAAATGATTGTAGGTGTGGTTGCCAATGCTGTTTCCGCTTATCAGCAGTTGCTTAAAGATTTCAGGATGCCTGGCAATGTTTTCGCCTATGCAAAAAAAGGTAGCTCTCGCATTAAAGCTTTTCAGGGTTTCCAGCACCCAGGGCGTGACCTCCGGGATGGGGCCATCGTCAAAAGTGAGATACAATTTTTTGGTTCCTGAGCTGTCTTTTTGATCCCAAACATAACCCGGGTAAAGACGCTTAAGCCACTTAGGCGTCTTTACGGGTAAGTCTATTTTAAAAAGTTTACTCAAGCGTATCGGTTTCCGCCGGAATAGCGATTGAAGTATCCTTGGTAGGTTCTACAGTTGGGGCCGATTCAGGTTCGGTTTCATCTTCCCCGTAAAACTGGCTGAACTTACGCAGATAGGTGTTGAATTCACGAGCCTTCTCCGGTAGGATTTCCTGATCCTGATTGATGATTAGCAGATCAACCAGACTTCGGTAGCGCTCAATATCGGTAATGATATCCTGTGCGTACTGATATTGTCTTTGAAGATCAAGTGTGCTCCAGTAATCCAGTTTTTCCTGATACTTTTTAGCTACCTGATTCCACAATTCACGGGCGCGCTCCTGCTCACCCACTTCATAGTATCCATTTACGTAGGGTTCCAGTAAGGTGTAATATTCAAAGATGTCTACCGGCATTTTTTCCATCGCCAGATCTAGCACATTCTTGGCTTTGTCAAGCTGGTTTTCGGCAATAAGCTGCTCAATAAGGCGCGCCAGATTTCCACGATAGGTGATTCCGTTTCTGCGGGTTTCGGTGTCGTGGTAAATATCCGGATCGCCGCTGTTACCCCAATACCAGTTCATCGCGATATTGTAGAATTTTTCGGTATCAATACGTCCCATATCATAAGGCGCCTGCGGATCAATAGGTGTTTGAATCGGCACCAGCTTATAGCAAACGCCATCGAGTTGCAGGTAATCTTTCATCCACAAATAGTCATCATCGCCAAAACTTCCGCCCGTAAAATAAATAGGACGCTTCCAGTCATTGTTTGCAATGACATCAAGCATCAACAATCTGTTTTTATACAGGATGTTTTCCTTTACATTGATAACAATATCATCGGCGATGAGGTCGGCATCCTTTTGGGGCACAATACCATTAGCTGTAACGGTATTTTTATCCACCGGAATACGTATGAATTTGGTAGGGAACGTATGCACTAAAGTTCCACTTTGAAGCTCTTCCATAGTGCGTGGATCATCACTCGCAATCCAGTTCATCCAGGTTTTAATATCTAGTGTATCGTTTGGTCTTAACTCATTATACCAAACCGCATCCCGGTTACCTGCTACATATTTATCATGGGTAAGTTGTGAAGGGATGGGATCGCTTTCATAAGCCTTACGCTTCATATCATCAATATACCAGGACGTCTGGAAGAGGCTGGTATTCACAATACGTACATCGCGACGGTAGCCTTCAATTTCCTGTACGTACCAAAGTGCGAAGGTGTCATTGTCTCCTATAGTAAACAGTATAGCGTTCTCGTCGCAGCTGTCCAGATACATCCTGGCCATGGCGAGAGCGGTTTTACGACCGGAGCGGTCGTGATCATCCCAGTTTTGAGCAGCCAGTATCACGGGCGCAGCCAGCAGACAGCAAACCGTAACTACAGGAAGTACGACTTTGGAGCTCAGTTTCTCTTTAAGTAAATCGTAAAGTGCGTAAAAGCCGAAGCCAATCCACATAGCAAAAACATAGAATGAGCCTACAAGCGCGTAGTCACGCTCGCGGGGTTCAAAGGCACGCTCATTAAGATAAATTTTTAGGGCAATCCCGGTAAACAGGAAAAGCACGAGCAGTACCCAGAAGCTTTTTTTGTCTTTACTGGCCTGAAACACCAAGCCTAAAAGACCTAAAATAAGCGGTAGGAAGAAATAGGTATTACGGGCTTTATTGTCCAGAGCATCGCTGGGTAAATTGTCCTGAGGCCCCAGACGGGCTTCGTCGACAAAAGGAATTCCGCTGAGCCAGTTGCCGTGTATGTCATCGTATTTGCCCTGAATGTCGTCCTGACGCCCGGTGAAATTCCACATAAAATAACGCCAGTACATATAGCCAAACTGAAAGTCGAACATATATGCCAGGTTGTCCCCAAATGATGGCGGGTCTACATCTACATACTGGCGAATACGCATCAGAAAAGACTGAAAACCTTCGTTATCAATACGGCCCTGCGCATAGTCTGATTTGAATTGGGCTACAGCCTGCTGTAACTCTTGATTGTCCGCATATTCCGGTTTTACCTGAAAATCAAGGGGACCGGTAAATTGCATATAGTTTGCAATATGATCGGTACTCCACATACGAGGTAAGAATACTTTATGGCGATCTTCAGAATTTTGAACCGCGTTTTTCCATTCGTTTACGATAATGTACTTGCCGCTTTCTTCGTCCTTTTCATAATTAGGCTTGCCGTCTACATAGGGATTCTGTGCATCGAGACCGCCAAAAATTTCAGTAAACTGAGGGCCGTAAAACAGGTGGGTCTCCGGGTATTGTTCCCGGTTGTAATAAGCCAGAAGTTCACGGGCGTTATTCGGGTTGTTTTCGTTGATGGTGGTCCCTGCGTTAGCACGTATGGGAAGCATCAGCCAGCTGGAAAAGCCTATGAAAATGAACAGTATAGACAAAACCAGTGTGTTGAGCTGGTAGTATTCGTTTTTACGGGTGTACTTCAGTAAAAAGTAGAAGATGGCGATAAATGCGATACCCGCGATAATGGTTCCGCTGTTAAACGGAAGTCCGAAGGTGTTTACAAAGAATACTTCGGCATAGCCGAAAAAGCTCAGCGTGTAAGGCAGCAAAAACTTGAAGATAAACATCAATACGGCAACTACAATCACGTTGGCCAAAATGAAATTTTTGACTGTGACTTTCTTATAGTTTTTAAAGAAATATAAAAATCCTATTGCCGGAATGGTAAGCAGAGCCATAAAGTGAACCCCGAAAGAAAGGCCTATGATAAAGCAAATGAGCATCAGCCAGCGGTTGCCTCTGGGTTTAAACATGTCGCGTTCCCAGAGCAAGGCCACATAAAATAGAGAGGAGAGCATAAACATAGCCATCGCGTATACTTCGGCTTCTACAGCATTAAACCAGAAACTGTCTGTAAACGCAAACGCTACTGAGCCTATAAAAGAAGCGGCAATGACTGCCATTTGATCAGTAGAGGTTAAGACCTCTTTGTTGCGCTTGAGTAATTTGCGCAATAGTAAAGAGATTGACCAAAACATAAAAAGTATGGTGAATGCCGAAGCCAGACACGACATAAAGTTGACACACAGGGCGATATAGGTGCTGTCTGGTGCAAATATGGAGAAAAAGGCACCCAGCATCTGGTAAAGCGGCGCTCCGGGAGGGTGACCTATTTCAAGCTTTGATGCGGTGGAGATGTACTCCCCGGCATCCCAGAAACTGGCGGTAGGTTCAACCGTTAATGCATAACTGATCAGCGCAATCGCAAAAGCAACCCAACCGAAAATTTTATTATACTTCGGGAAATTGAAGTGTGTCATAAGGCAAATTTAACAAGCAGCGAATTTAAGAATTAATACGCTAATGATTTTCGTTTTATTAAGTAAAGCATCCTTGCAAATAAGGAGACGCTTTAAAACGATGCAAACGTTCAAGTTTTTAGGTGTCAAAGCCCTAACGGCTGAAATGGCTAAAAATTTCAGCGGACTTTATTTTTTCTCAAAAATTTGTTTGGTGGACTCAAAGTTTGTTTTAAATTTGCAGCCGCATTCGCAAGTCAGGCGTATGTGATAATAAAGGTCAATGGCCTATGGTGTAACTGGCAACACGTCTGGTTTTGGTCCAGAAGAGTCTAGGTTCGAGCCCTAGTAGGCCAACAAAAAAAACCGCAATATCCTAAGTTAAAAGGTTGTTGCGGTTTTTTTATTACCGCTAGTGCGGCCGAATGTACTGCCTTAACCATTTGGCTGAAGTTCATTTTTTTAGAATAAGGAGAATAATAACAGTTATTTAACTGATAAAACTCAAGGTAAATGTTATATTTAACTTTATAACACTTAATCCTTTTTGAGGTTATTTGATTATTTAGGTGTTAGAGATTAATAATATTATCGTAAGTTTGTGCGCTTCAAATCGTCAAAGCGTGTAGATTGAAGAAAAAATAAAAACTGTAATGGGAATTTTAGCACAAGTAATGAAAGAGTATTTTAATACTCAAACTCCGGAGCAGATTAAATCTGACTGGGAAGCAGTCTCTAATGTTGAAATTGAAGGTCCATCCTATGCTGAGTTTTTTGAAACTATCTGTGAATATGGTATGACCGCACCGCCATCGAGCGAACAAAATTTTATAACCACTAACCTTTTAAATCCGAAATTTCTTTCGGATTTTTTTATGAATACTACCTATGGAAAAGGCATCGTTTTCTATTGCTAATTTTTACTTTGATAAAGTCAATATTGACTTGGAGTATAGAAAAGGAAAAACCTACGATGTTTCAATTAAACCTCGTGGAGTTTTTGACGGAGAATCTAAGTCATACGAACTAACTTTTGACTTTGAAGCTTTCTCTGAGACTGAGGAGGATTCCAAAACACCTTTTGTATCCTTGAGATGTGTGGGTGAATTTGAATTTGAAAATGTAAATAGTCTTGAGGATATCCCTAGCTTCTTTTACAAAAATGCATTAGCTCTTCTATTTCCCTATTTGAGGTCTTTTATTAGTTCTGTTACGATTCAGCTCAATCGTTCTCCATTAATGCTGCCGACACTAAATTTATCTTCACTAGAATCGGTTCTCATAGAAAAAACTGATATAAAGAAATAGGAATTTGCGAACTAGTGAAATTTTTCAAACACTTGAAGATCGGGGTAATGCTGATGAGATTCTTAATCACGGTCCCTACGAATGTTCGCATAGTAAGGCTTGGTTAGGGAGGGGGTATTATTTTTGGGAAGATCATATAGAGAATGCTCACTGGTGGGGAGAAAAGGGTTATAAGGGCAGATATTTTGTTTGTGCAGCTGCAATAGATTATGATGATCAAACTTGTTTGGATTTAGTAGACAATCGTGATCACTTTAGTGATTTTCGTGAGGCTCTTGACTTATGTCTTAAAAACAACCCTCGTGCTTTAGTGCCTGATGTCATTGACTTTATGATACTGGCTTTTAAAAAGGTTGGGAGAGAATTTCCATTTGCAGCTATTAGGATGCATCCACAACAGTCTAAGGGAGGAGAAGAGTTTAAATTGAAATTTGTTGCAAATAACAATGCCTTCTTTGAGTTTGTGCGGCCTATTCAAATATGTATTAAAAAATTCAGACCATTGAATTTTCGAGGTCACAGAATAGTTTACCCTGACGGCTATTAACTGAGATCCTAGTTTTATCTAGCAGAAAAAAATATAAAAGCCAAAATCTGCTTACCTTCCTACCCAATTCAAAAACCAAAAAAAGTAGTTACAGCCCAAAACCAAAAAGACCGCCTAAATGTTTTTAGACGGCCTCTTTTTTATGTCTTAAATCGGCCTGTGTTTTAAGGCTCTAGCTTTGGCTTTTGTTTAGCATTAAATACTGCATCATCCCGGTATAAAAGCCACGCCCCTTGGTGTCGTTTTTAATGCAACTCTGTAAGAAGGAGTGCATTTGCGATTGAGGAATTCTAAAAATAAAGGAAGCAGTCTTTTTGGTAGAAAGCATAGGCCATATTTTAATTTTATAGCCTGAATTTGCTTTTTTGATGTTCACCCGCGAAGCTCTAAAGAATTTCTTTAAAATGGCTCTTTGCAAAGAGCTTCCGGCTTCATTGACCGATGAAGAGGTATCCCGTCTTAGTAGTTCGTAAAGCGGTTCCAGAGTTGTTTGTTCTTCCATTTCAATAGCTTTTAGAATGAGTTTTGAAAACTATTTAAAATCTCAAATCATATTTGATAATAATATGTTATTTAGGTAATTATTAACGATTTAAATCTTGAAGGTAAGAACCGGTCTTTTGGCGTGATTGACCAGATCTTCGCTGAGCGAACCATTTAAAAAGTGGGCGAGTCCTTTTCGACCGTGTGTGCCAATGCTTATTAAATCAGCCTGTTCTTCTTTGGCATAATTGAGGATGCCCCGTTCTACATTGATATCGTTATAAATCTCAAGTTGGTCGAGAGGAAGGTTTAGTGCGGACTTAAAGTTGTGGTGCAGTTCGCGGAGTTCTTTGGTGGTTTTGAAATTTTCGGGGGTGTTGATATATACAAATTTCAATTCGGCCTCAAAGAGCTTAGAAAAAGCCATCGCTTGCAGAATGGCTTGTTTGTTGTCGTTCTCAAGGTCTGTGGCAAATATGACGCGCTTAACATCAAAATGATGATGTTGTTTTTTGATTACAAATACGGGTACTGAAACATTCCGCACAATTTTTTCGGTATTCGAGCCAATAAATAGTTCTTCCAGGCCGCTTGAGCCGTGCGACCCCATAATCACGGTGTCAATATCATGTTCTGTGATGTAATTTTGTATACCTTCTTGTACGTTGTTGAACTTCACGCTTTCCAGCAGTTCAAGGTCATTAGTAAGCGCGGCATATTCTGCTCTGAATTTTTGAAAATTTTGCTGGGCAAGTTTTAGAAAGTAAAGCGCTTCCGGTAAATCGGGGCTTTTTTTACTGTCAAAAATGTCCAGAAGGGAGTAGGGTAATTCTACTAAATGCAGCAGGTGTATCTGTGCCTTATGACGTTGCGCGATCTGGCAGGCAACTTCAAATGCATATTTTGCCTGATCTGAAAAGTCTGTGGGAACGAGTATTTTTGTGATCATAACACGCTGGTTTAAAAGCATTAGTATAATTTCGGGAGCCTATTAAAGTTAAGCATTTAATCCTGAGGTGCTTCTATTTTATATGTTGATAAATATTATTATATTTGCAGCGTTGAATTAAGAGACTAATCTGAGGGGACACTAAAAAGTCCCCTCTTTTTATAGGGCCAATGTTGAAGGAACGTGTTAAAGAGCTTCTTGACGAAGCGTTTGAAGAATACAACTCACTATTTTTAATAGATTTTACCGTTAAGGGTGCTAACGAAATCCGAGTGGTCATAGATGGCGATGAGGGCGTTACGGTACAGGATTGTATGAATGTAAGCCGAAAGGTAGAGCATAACCTGGATCGTGAAGAAGAAGATTTTTCACTTGAAGTAATGTCTGCAGGTGCTACAGAGCCACTGATTAATAAGCGTCAGTATAAAAAGAATATTGGCCGCGATTTAGAAGTTAAGCTTGAGGACGGTTCAAAAGTTGCCGGCACGCTTGACGCCGCAGATGATGAGAAAATTTCCCTGTCATGGAAAGAGCGTGTTCCTAAAGAAGTGGGTAAAGGTAAAATGACTGTCGAAAAGAAAGAAGAAATTGCCTATGACGTAATCAGTCAGGCAAAAGTTAAGATTAAATTTTAAGAATATAGAATGGAAAATATTGCGTTAATCGAATCATTTTCAGAGTTTAAAGATGATAAACTCATAGATAGAGTAATGCTTATGGCAATACTCGAAGAAGTTTTTAGAAGTACGTTGAAAAAACGTTTTGGTAGTGATGATAACTTTGATATTATCATTAACCCTGATAAAGGTGATTTAGAGATTTGGCGTAATCGCGTGGTGGTTGCTGATGGTGAAGTGGAAGATGAAAATTCTGAAATCAGTCTTACGGAAGCCCGCAGAATTGAGCCTGACTTTGAGGTGGGCGAAGATGTGTCTGAAGAAGTGAAGCTTATTGACCTGGGTCGCCGTTCTATTTTGGCATTGCGTCAAAACCTGATTAGTAAGATTCACGAGCACGATAACACCAATATCTACAAGCAGTTTAAAGAGCTTGAAGGAGAGTTGTATAATGCTGAGGTGCATCATATAAGACATCGTGCGATCATTCTGCTTGATGATGAGGGCAATGAAATCATCATGCCTAAAGACAAGCAAATTCCTTCAGATTTCTTCCGCAAGGGCGAAAACGTAAGGGGTATTATTGAAAGTGTAGAGCTTAAAGGAAATAAGCCTGCTATCATTATGTCGCGTACCTCTCCGCTTTTCCTGGAGAAATTATTTGAGTCTGAGATCCCTGAGGTTTTTGACGGATTGATCACGGTTAAAAAAGTGGTGCGTATTCCGGGTGAGAAAGCTAAAGTAGCTGTTGATTCTTATGATGATCGTATTGATCCCGTAGGAGCTTGTGTGGGGATGAAAGGTTCGCGTATTCACGGCATTGTTCGTGAGTTAGGGAATGAGAATATTGATGTGATCAATTATACCAATAACCTGCAGTTATATATCACCCGTGCTTTGAGTCCGGCAAAAATCACCTCGATTAAGATTGATGATGAGAATAAGACTGCAGAAGTAATGCTGAAGCCCGAGGAGGTTTCTAAGGCAATTGGTCGTGGAGGTCACAATATTAGACTGGCCGGTCAATTAACCGGTTATGAGATTGATGTATTTAGAGAAGGTGTGGAAGAAGATGTGGAACTTACAGAATTCTCAGACGAAATAGAAGATTGGGTAATCGCCGAATTTTCAAAAATAGGTTTAGATACCGCAAAAAGTATTTTAGAACAAGACGTAGAAGACCTGGTTAGAAGAACAGACCTGGAAGAAGAAACCGTACTCGATGTGATGCGTATTCTTCGAGAAGAGTTTGAATAATAATAGGAGAATACAGGTTTTTTAGGTTAATTTTATAGCGAATTAAAGCAATTTATGGCAGAAGTAAAGAACATGAGATTAAATAAGGTATTGCGTGAACTTAATATTTCACTTGATCGTGCCGTTGATTTCCTCAAGGAAAAAGGCTACGAGGTTGAAGCGCGCCCTACCACTAAAATCTCTGCCGAAGTATACGAGGTATTATCAGATCAGTTTCAGACCGATGCAAATAAAAAAGTTGCGTCTAAAGAAGCTGCTCAGGAGAAACAAAAGGAGAAGGAAGCTATAAGACAGGCTCGCGAAGAAGAAATCGAGGAGAAGCGTCAGGATCGGGAACCCGAGAAAGAGGTGATTCGTGCGAAAACCAACCTTCAGGGGCCTAAACAAGTAGGTAAGATCGATTTGGATCGTGCCGGAAAACCTAAAGAAGCTCCAAAAGAAGAAAAAGTCGAAGAGAAACCGGCAGCAGCAGAGGCTAAGCCTGAACCTAAGGTTGAAGAACCTGTTGCTAAAAAAGAAGAGCCTGCTAAACCTGCGGCTGAGGTTAAAAAAGAGCCTGCTAAAGTTGAAAAGAAGGAGGAGAAGAAGCCGGAAGAAAATGTCAAGAAAGAAGCTCCAAAGCTGGGCGATGATGTTGTTAAGACAGACTACAAAAAACTTGAGGGTCCTAATTTTACCGGAGAGAAAATAGATCTTTCGCAGTTTAAAAAACCTGAAAAGAAAAAGAAAACAACTTCTAATGAGGATCGCAAGCGTAAACGCAAGCGCATCAGCAAAACCCCGGGGGCTAATCCTAATGCGGGTGGCAATAACAACAACCGCGGGCGCAATAACCAAAGAGGTGGAAGCCGCAGAGGTGCTCAGGTTGTAAAAGAAGAGCCGACAGAAGAAGAAGTACAAAAACAAATACGGGAAACCCTTGAAAAACTTCAGGGTAAATCCAATAAAGGTAAAGGAGCTAAATACCGTAGAGATAAGCGTGATCAGCATCGTCAGAAGAATGAGGATGAGATGGCGCAGCAAGAAGCTGAAAACAAAGTATTAAAAGTAACGGAGTTTGTTACCGTGAGCGAAGTCGCTACGATGATGGATGTTTCGGTTACTCAGATCATCTCAGCGTGTATGTCTCTGGGAATGATGGTGACGATGAACCAGCGTCTGGATGCAGAGACCCTTTCTATTGTGGCCGATGAATTTGGCTACGAGGTAGAGTTTGTGAATGCAGACATTGAAGAGTCTATTGCTGTTCAGGAAGATGCTCCTGAAGATTTAAAATCCCGTGCTCCAATTGTTACCGTAATGGGTCACGTTGACCACGGTAAAACCTCTTTACTCGATTACATTCGTGAAGAGAATGTAATTGCAGGTGAAAGTGGTGGTATTACGCAGCACATCGGTGCTTATGGAGTGACGCTCAAGGGAGGTCAGAAAATAGCATTTTTAGATACACCGGGTCACGAGGCCTTTACCGCGATGCGTGCACGTGGTGCTCAGGTGACGGATATTGCCATAATCGTGGTAGCGGCAGATGATGATGTGATGCCACAAACCAAAGAGGCAATTTCTCACGCTCAGGCGGCAGGTGTTCCTATTGTTTTCGCAATTAACAAAATTGATAAGCCTACGGCAAATCCTGATAAAATCAAGGAGCAACTGGCTAATATGAACCTGCTTGTGGAAGATTGGGGTGGGAAAATTCAGTCGCACGATATTTCAGCAAAAACAGGGCAGGGAGTTGAAGAACTTTTAGAAAAAGTACTGCTTGAAGCTGAAATCTTAGAGCTGAAAGCAAATCCTGATAAACGTGCTAACGGTACTGTAGTAGAGGCCTTCCTGGATAGGGGTAGAGGTTATGTGTCTACCGTTCTGGTTCAGGCGGGTACACTTAAGATAGGTGATTACGTGCTTGCAGGAACAAACAGTGGTAAGATCAAAGCGATGCACGACGAGCGTGGAAAAGAGATTAAAGAGGCAGGGCCGGCAACACCGGTTTCAATCTTAGGTCTGGATGGTGCTCCTCAGGCTGGTGATAAGTTTAATGTGATGGAAGATGAGCGTGAAGCTAAAGACATCGCAAACAAACGTACGCAGCTGCAACGTGAGCAATCTGTTCGTACGCAGAAGCATATTACTCTTGACGAGATTGGAAGACGTATTGCGCTAGGTGACTTTAAAGAATTGAACATTATCCTTAAAGGTGATGTGGATGGGTCGGTTGAAGCCTTAACAGACAGTTTCGGAAAACTATCTACTGAAGAGATTGTTGTAAACATCATTCATAAGGGAGTAGGAGCCATTACAGAAAGTGACGTGTTGCTTGCTTCGGCATCAGATGCCATCATCATTGGATTTAATGTAAGACCTGCGGGTAATGCCAGACAGGTAGCGGATAAGGAAGAAATCGACATCCGTACGTATTCAATTATCTACGATGCGATCAACGACCTGAAAGATGCAATGGAAGGTATGCTTTCTCCGGTAATGAAGGAAGAAATAACCGGTACGGCTGAAATACGTGAGACGTTCAAGATTTCGAAAATCGGAACAATCGCGGGTTGTATGGTTACTTCCGGTAAGATTTACCGCAACTCAGGCGTGCGTTTAATACGTGACGGAGTTGTGATTTACACCGGCGAATTGGCTTCATTGAAGCGATTTAAAGATGACGTAAAAGAAGTGAGTAAAGGTTACGACTGTGGTATGCAGGTTAAAAACTATAATGATATACGCGAAGGTGATATTATTGAAGCGTACCAGGAAGTTGCAGTTAAGAAGAAACTGAAGTAATATTTAGTATTAAATTTAGGAAAAGAGGTTGCCTGCGGCAGCCTCTTTTTTTTGTGGCTCGTAGAACAGTCTATTCCTTGTTTTTCCAGAAGCCAATGGCTTGATAAAGGTGCAATCCGTTTGGGTTAGGCTCAGGTTGAAGAATGGCCGGTGGTATATGAATTTATAGTGTAGCCCTTGTGCTGCCTTATTGGTCCACAAATACTGTGGTAAAGTGTGGGTGCAGTGTGGGTTCACTGTGGCTTCAGTGTGGGTTCATTTGGATGTTTACAAGGGTGTTCCAGAAGTCTTAAATGGCTTTTTTCAGGGGCGGGAGATCGACGGTTCTATCATCAGATGATCCTGTGCTATCTCAGGATATTGCATAAAAAAAGGCGATCCTAAGAACGCCTTTCTTTGAGAATATCATGATGTTATTACCTCTCAGGTTTCATAACAAAGGCATTTGGAAATAATTTTTGTATTTGAATTAAGGCGCGGTCTGCTTCCAGTCTGTTTCTGAAGTTGCCTACCCAAACTTTGTAATTGGGGCTTTCATAAACTATACTGGGTTCCCAGGATCCGTATTTAGAACGATACCGGGATTGCACGCTGTTTGCTTCGGTTATAGAGCCGTAGAAAAGCTGAATTTTATAACGGTCATTAAGCTCATTGTTAGCCGCCATTTTTGATTTTAGGTCGAGTAGTTCGGGAATTCGGTTGTCCTGAGAAATTGATACACTTCCGCTTTGCGAAAACGCAGCAGTCTGAATCAGAATTCCAAAAACGCCTAAAAATGTGAGCTTCAAGAGTATATTTTTCATCGCTTAAATTGTTTTGGTAAAAGTAAAAGTAATAACTCAAATCTATATAGATTTATTATTTAGAACAGATATAAATTAGTTCTTAACGCTTTGCTAACACTTCAAAATTCCACTTCTAAGTCTTACTTTTGCGATCAAATTTGTCGGCATAGTTTTTAGTTTTCAAACGCTTTTTAACGTTGAAATGAATGCCGCGCTAAGATGACAATTCTATCATACTATGAAACAGGGTAAAAACCTTAATTCAGCTTCTCGATTTTCTTTAATCACTCTGGCTTTATTGCTTTCGTTTTCTTCTTATGTTTTTGCACAGGAAGATTCTACTGCGACAGCTGATGCTGCCGGAGCGGCGGAATCAGAAACTTCGCCTGCGGCTCAGGGAGGTGATGCTGCTGCCGGTAAGGCATTGTTTAATGCAAATTGCGCGGCTTGTCACAAATTGTACGACAGGGCTACCGGTCCTGCACTTTACAATGTAACCGAGCGACGCGATCGTGAATGGTTATATCGTTGGATAAAGAATAACAAGGAGTTGCGTGACTCAGGCGATCCTGAGGCGATTGCTATTTACAATGAATACAATCAAACAGCAATGAACGCTTTTCCGCAGCTTAGTAACGCGGACATAGATGATATTCTTGCCTATACCAATACCCCAAAACCAGAGCCTGTAGCTCCTGTTGATCAAGCCGGGGGCGGCGGTGGTGCCGGGGGTGGTGTTTCAAGCACCGTAATCCTGGGTATTCTTGCGGTTGTTCTGGTAATGCTTGTTGCAGTATTGTTTTTGGTAAATAATACACTTCGCAAATTTGCAGTTGCTCAGGGTGTTGAGCTTCCGGTTAAAGAATCACGCAAGCCAATCTGGAAAGCTTTTGTTGAAAATCAGTTCCTTGTTTTAGTGTCTGTGATTGTGTTGCTTTTAGGTGGTGCTTATTTCGCTTATGGCTGGATGATGCAGATAGGTGTTGATCAGGGTTACGAGCCTATTCAGCCTATACATTACTCGCACCGTATTCACGCAGGTGACAACCAGATTGAGTGTAAGTACTGTCACTCTTCTGCGCGTACCAGTAAGCATTCGGGAATTCCTTCTTTGAATGTATGTATGAACTGCCATAAGAGTATTTCTGAAGTTGCAGATGCAACAAATGAATACAGTTCAGTGACTGAAGATTATACTAAAGAATTCTACGATAAGGAAATTCAGAAATTGTATAAGGCAGTAGGTTGGGATCAAGCTACGCAATCTTACACCGGGGAGACTCAGGCTGTAGAATGGGTGCGTATTCACAATCTTCCTGACTTTGCTTATTTCAACCACTCACAACACGTAAGTGTGGCTGGTGTACAGTGTCAAACCTGTCACGGTCCGGTAGAAGAGATGGAGATTATGTATCAATATGCTCCGCTTACCATGGGATGGTGTATTAACTGCCACCGTGAAACTAACGTTAAGATGGATGGTAACCCATACTACGAGAAAATTCACGAAGAGCTTTCTAAGAAGTATGGTGTAGAAGAGTTGACAGCTGCTCAGATGGGTGGTCTGGAATGTGGTAAATGCCACTATTAATAGATAAAGAATACGTGTAGTCTGACTCGCGTTCCAAAATAAATAACAATAGATTTTATGTCATCAAACAAGAAATACTGGAAAAGTGTTGAAGAGCTAAATGAAAACAGCTCTATTGTTGAGGCGCTTAAGCATAATGAGTTTCCGCACGAGATTCCTACTGATGAGTTTCTGGGAAATAAAGATACTTTGGATTCTTCCTCAACTACGCGTCGTGATTTCTTAAAATACGTTGGTTTTTCTACTGCTGCAGCGTCGCTTGCAGCTTGTGAAGGGCCTGTTGTGAAGTCCATTCCGTATGTGGTTGCTCCAGAGCGCATTACTGTAGGTAAGGCAGATTATTATGCCACTGTTATGGCAGATGGTTTTGATTTTGCGAGCGTACTGGTAAAAACCAGAGAGGGTAGACCTATCAAAATTGAAAATAACAAAATGGCCTCTGTTTTAGGAGGTAATAATGCCCGTGTGCACGCTTCAGTACTTTCTATGTACGATACCAAGCGTTTGCAAGGGCCAAAAATTGACGGAAGTTCAGTTAGCTGGTCAGAGTTTGATGATAAATTAGGTCAGCAACTTAATGGTCTTGGAGGTAAAAGCATTGTATTGCTTACGCAGACTTTTGCGAGTCCGTCAACTACAAAATTGATTGCTGATTTTGCTGCTGCTTATCCTAATGTTAAGCACGTTACTTACGATGCACTAGGCGAAAATGCCGCTTTAGATGCTTTTGAAAGCAAATACGGAACGCGTGCATTGCCAGATTATGACTTTACTGAAGCTGAAGTGATTGTTTCGGTGGGTGCTGATGTGCTGGGTGACTGGCAAGGTGGTGGGTTTGGTCCTACCTATGCTAAAAGTCGTGTTCCTAAGAACGGGAAAATGTCCCGACACATTCAGTTTGAGGCAAATATGACGTTGTCTGGAGGTAATGCAGACAAGCGTGTGCTGGCTACCCCGTCAGAGCAAAAGAAAATCGTTGCGGCCATTCAGAGTTTGGTTTCGGGCGGAAGTGGAAGCACGGGTCTTTCTGAAGAGTTGGATGCTGCTGTTAAAAGTGCTGCGAAACAATTGCGTGCTGCAGGAAGCAAGGGTGTTTTGATCACCGGTGTTGACGATGCGAATGCTCAAATGGTTGCACTTTCTGTAAACGAAACTTTAGGAAGTACAATTATTGATACTGCTGCACCAAAAATGACCCGTCAGGGTAATGCACAGGAAGTTAGTCAGCTGGTTAAGGATATGAATTCCGGGGCTGTTGGTGCTTTGTTTGTAGTAGGTGTGAATCCTGCATACAGCCTTCCTAATGTAAACGAATTTAAATCGGGTCTTGAGAAAGTAGCTGTGCGTGTGTCTTTCAATATGAAAGAAGATGAAACCGGGTTGCTTTGCAATTATCTGGCTCCAACTCCACACTATCTGGAGTCATGGGGTGATGTTGAGATGAAAAAAGGCTACGTATGCTTAATGCAGCCTACGATTAAGCCTTTGTTTGATACGAGACAGTTTCAGGAATCACTTTTAAAGTGGACCGGAAACGATATGTCTTACTACGATTACCTTAAGTCAAACTGGTCTAATGCTGAGAAAAGCTTTAATCAGGCGCTACAGGATGGTATCGCCACCGGTGTGATGACTCCGGCTGCAGATACAGCTTCTGTAACTCAGGAAAGCATGACTGCTGAAGGCGGGATGACCTTGTCAAGTGCTCTTGCAGCTTTGGCTCAGGAAGGTGAGGCTTCAGGTAATGGATTTGAGCTTACACTGTATTCAAGTACCGGTTTAGGTAACGGTGAGCAGGCAAACAACCCCTGGTTGCAGGAATTTCCTGATCCAATCACCAGAACATCTTGGGATAACTATCTGACGATGTCTAAAAAAGACGCAGATCGTTTGGGTATTGAAAATGAAATCACTTCTAAAGGTGCACTTAACGGTAGCTACGTTACAGTTACACTGGGTGATGTTACTTTAGAAAATGTACCGGTATTTATTCAGCCTGGTCAGGCTCCCGGTTCTGTAGGTCTTGCTTTAGGTTATGGCAAGAAAGCGGCAGTTCAGGAAGAAATGCAGGTAGGTGTAAATGCGTATCCGCTTTATAAAGACTTTAAGTCTACACAAACCGTACAAATCAAGAAAGCCAGTGGATGGCATGAGTTTGCCTGTGTGCAAATGCAAAACACCATGGCTGGCCGTGCAGATGATATCATCAAAGAAACTACCCTTGAAATCTTCAATACTAAAGATTCAAGCGAGTGGAATCACGTAGGGCACGTAGATTATAATCACTCTGAAATTTCAGTTCGTGATAAGAATGCTGACATCTGGGAATCGTTTGATGATACTTTTGGTCCGCATTTCAACCTTTCAATAGATCTTAACGCCTGTACCGGTTGTGGTGCATGCGTTATTGCCTGTCACGCCGAAAACAATGTTCCGGTTGTAGGTAAGCAGGAAGTTAGAAACTTTAGAGATATGCACTGGTTGCGTATTGACCGTTACTACTCTTCTGAAGACACATTCGCTGAAGAAACCAAGACATTAGAAGAGCTTCCGGCAATGGATAGCTATTCAGTGGTAGAAAAGCAATCGTATGACAATCCTGAGGTTGCATTCCAGCCTGTGATGTGTCAGCATTGTAACCACGCTCCTTGTGAGACTGTGTGTCCGGTTGCTGCGATTGGTCACGGTAGACAGGGTCAAAACCAAATGACGTATAACCGTTGTGTAGGTACCCGTTATTGCGCAAACAACTGTCCGTATAAGGTGCGTCGTTTCAACTGGTTCCTGTATAGCGAAAATGATGAGTTTGACTACAACATGAACAACGACCTGGGTCGTATGGTTCTTAATCCTGATGTTACTGTGCGTTCACGTGGAGTGATGGAAAAATGTTCTATGTGTATCCAAATGACTCAGAAAACGATTCTTGATGCTAAGCGCGAAGGTCGTGTTATTGAAGACGGTGAGTTTGCAACAGCTTGTAGCAACGCCTGTGATAATGGTGCGATTAAGTTTGGCGATGTAAATATGCCTGATTCGGAAATCGTAGCACTTAAAAATGATAAACGTAAGTACTATCTGCTTGAAGATATAGGTGTAAAACCTAATGTATTCTATCACGTGAAAGTTAAGAATACTGCTGAAGCTTAATCTAGTTAAAAATATAAATATCAATATATTAATATGTCGTCACACTACGAAGCACCCATAAGAGAGCCTTTGATTCTTGGAGAGAAATCTTACCACGACATCAGCGTGGATGTAGGTGCTCCTATCTTAGGGAAGGCCAATAAATCTTGGTGGATTGTATTTTCTATAGCGCTTGTTGCATTCCTATGGGGCTTGGGCTGTATTGTATATACCGTTTCTACCGGTATTGGAGTTTGGGGTCTTAATAAAACCATTGGCTGGGCCTGGGATATTACCAACTTCGTTTGGTGGGTAGGTATTGGTCACGCGGGTACCCTTATTTCTGCGGTATTGCTTTTATTCCGTCAAAAGTGGCGTATGGCAATTAACCGTTCTGCAGAAGCAATGACCATATTTGCGGTTGTACAGGCCGGTTTGTTTCCAATTATTCACATGGGTCGTCCGTGGTTGGCATACTGGGTACTTCCCATACCAAACCAGTTTGGTTCCCTTTGGGTAAACTTCAACTCTCCGCTGCTTTGGGACGTATTTGCGATCTCTACGTATCTTTCAGTTTCATTAGTATTCTGGTGGACGGGTCTTCTTCCTGACTTTGCGATGATCAGAGACCGTACTAAGAGCCCATTCCAGCAAAAGATATATGGAATTTTAAGCTTTGGATGGAGTGGTCGTGCAAAAGACTGGCAACGTTTTGAAGAGGTGTCACTGGTACTTGCAGGTCTTGCGACTCCACTGGTACTTTCGGTACACACGATTGTATCTTTTGACTTTGCGACTTCGGTAGTACCGGGATGGCATAGTACCATTTTCCCTCCGTATTTTGTGGCGGGTGCAATCTTCTCCGGTTTTGCAATGGTACAAACCCTGCTTTTGGTAATGCGTAAAGTGGTTAGCCTTGAGAACTATATTACCATTGTTCACATCGAATTTATGAATAAGGTAATCCTGCTTACTGGTGGTATTGTAACGGTGGCATACCTTACCGAATACTTTATCGGTTGGTATTCCGGAGTTCCTTATGAAAACTATACCTATTTGTCTTTTGGTGCTGCAACCGGACCTTACTGGTGGGCATTCTGGGCACTTATCATCTGTAACCTAATTGTGCCACTTACACTTTGGGTTAAAAAATGGAGACGTAATATCCTATGGACCTTTATCGTAGCCCTGATTATCAACATCGGGATGTGGTTTGAGCGTTTTGATATCATCGTGATCTGTTTGAGTAAAGACCGTTTGGCATCAACCTGGTCTATGTTCTCGCCTACTTTTGTAGATATTGGAGTATTTGTGGGTACGATTGGATTCTTCTTTGTATTATTCCTATTGTATGCACGTACCTTCCCGGTAATTGCACAGGCAGAGGTTAAGAGTATTCTGAAATCATCGGGAGAGCGTTATAAGCGCATTCGTGAATCAGGAAAAGACCTAGCCGGAACCGCAACAGATGAGCGTACATCAAACTATGCTGCACGTCCGCAATCTTTAGGCGTGGCTTCAAATGCAGATGCAACGCATCATCAATCAACTGTTAATGCTGATGCGTTAGTAGATACGGAAGCTAAGAAAGCTGAGATTGATATGATGCTGGCGCGAATCGGGACTTATGATCCTGCAACGCAAACGCCAGATGATCTTAAAAAGATAAGTGGAGTAGGGCCTGTTTTAGAGCAGAAACTGCATCAGCTGGGTATCTATACCTACGATCAGGTAAGTAAAATGACTAAAAAAGAATACGACTTGTTAGATGAGATAATCGACGGTTTCCCCGGTAGGGCAGAGCGCGATGATTGGGCAGGTCAGGCACAAAATCTTAAAAACTAATTATGGCATCAGGAAACGTTTTACATGTGCTTTATAATGATGACGACGTCCTTATGAAAGCAGTAAAGGAAATACGTGCAAATAAGTATCGAATCAACGAGGCTTACACTCCATTTCCTGTACACGGTCTCGATAAAGCGATGGGCTTGCCGCATACGCGCCTTGCAATATGCTCTTTTATCTACGGTCTTATAGGTTTAAGCGTGGCTACTTTGATGATGAATTTCATTATGATTGAAGACTGGCCAAGAAATATTGGTGGTAAACCAAGTTTCTCCTATTTGCAGAATATGCCCGCTTTTGTGCCTATTATGTTTGAGTTGACGGTATTTTTTGCGGCTCACCTTATGGTGATCACTTTTTACCTAAGAAGTAAAATATGGCCTTTTAAAAAGGCTGAAAATCCAGATCCACGTACTACCGATGATCACTTCTTACTTGAAGTGGATACCGCTGGTCACGATCTAGATGCGCTTTCTAAGTTTTTATACGATACCGGCGCTTCAGAAATAAGTCTAATTCATAACGAAGAACACGCTTAACAAATGAAAAATAGTATCAAAATAGTATCTTCATTAGTAATGCTGGTTTTGATAGTTTCTTGTCAGGACAAAGACTACAGAAACTATGAATACATGCCAAACATGTATGAGGAAGTAAGTTATGAGGCTTATGGAAAGTACGATGTATTTCCTAATCAGATGGAAGCGATGCAGCCGGTTGAGGGGAGTGTATCCCGCGGCTGGATGCCTTATGAATATGAAAACAGTACCGAAGGTTACGATGCAGCTAAAGCTAATTTAAAGAATCCGGTACCGTACACTGAAGATAATTTAAACGAAGGTAAAGGTCTTTATACCATTTATTGTGCGATTTGCCACGGTGATAAGGGTGATGGTAAAGGAACACTTGCTGAGCGTGAGAAAATTTTGGGTATTCCTGCTTATAATGATCAGGGACGTGCCATTACCGAAGGTAGTGTGTATCACGTGATGTACTATGGCCTCAATACAATGGGGTCTTATGCAACTCAAACAACTGAACGTGAATTGTGGTTAATCAACCACTATGTAATGGACCTTAAGGACGCTTTAGACGGAAAACCCAAGCGAGCCTTTGAAGACGAAACGACTACCGAAGAAGAAGCTTTGGTAGAGCAGGAAGAAATGACTGATGAAGGGCAGGTAATGTCTGAAGAAGCACAAACTGAAGAATAATAAAGGCAGGATATTTCAATTATGTACAAGTTTTCTAGTAAATTAAGACTTTTCGCCATCATTTGTATGGTACTGGGTTTAATAGGATTAGTATTTGGATTCTTATCTGTTCCTGGAACAGTTGAAGAAGCTAACGAAATTCTTGCAGCGCAGGAAGCTCACCACGGTGGAGGTGAGGCGCACCATGAGGAAGGTGCTGCTCATCACGAAGCAGGTGAAGCGCATCACGAAGAAACGAATTTTGTTGACGAGGTAAAAGGTGAGCCGGGCTATTCAGAAAAAGCGATGGCTAATGACAAGGATATGGGTCACGGGGCTCACGAAGACGGAGAGCATATGGAGCACGTGTTGCACCAGATGCAAACCAAACCCTGGTCAGCAACCTTTATCGCGGCCTTTTTCTTTATGATGATCGCTTTGGGAACTTTGGTTTTCTACGCGATTCAAAACGCAGCACAGGCAGGATGGTCTCCATTGCTTTTTAGAGTTATGGAAGGTATAACTGCCTATTTACTTCCGGGTTCAGTCATCGTTTTACTGATTGTTATTTTTGCAGGCGAGCATTTCTATCCCTGGATGAATCACGAGTTGGTAGAAGAAGATAAAATTATTCAAGGTAAATCAGGCTATCTGAACTTTCCGTTTTGGTTGATACGTGGTATTATTTACGTAGTAGGGTGGAACCTGTATCGCTATTTCGCAGTTAAAAATTCAAGAGATCTGGACACGGCTGAAGATCTTAAGCCTTACAAGAATATCTTTAAATATTCTATTTACTTCCTGGCTTTCTTTATTGTTACCGAATCAACTATGGCCTGGGACTGGTTTATGTCTATGACTCCACACTGGTACAGTACGCTGTTTGCCTGGTATATTTTTGCGAGCATCATCGTGTCTGCGGTAACCGTTATAGCAATTGTAACCGTTTCGCTAAAAGCTATAGGTCAGCTGGAGTTTGTTAACGATAGTCACCTGCACGATCTTGCTAAGTTTATGTTTGGTTTCAGCGTTTTCTGGACGTACCTGTGGTTTGGTCAGTTTATGCTTATATGGTACGCAAACATTCCGGAGGAGGTTACGTATTTCATTCTAAGAATTCAGGAGTACAATCCTATGTTCTTTGGTATGCTAATACTTAACTTTGTACTCCCAATTTTAATATTGATGAATAGTGATTTCAAACGTGTTTCTTGGTTTGTGGTGATTGCGGGTATCATTATTCTGGTAGGGCACTATATAGATATTTTCTTCCTGGTTATGCCATCAACAGTTGGGCCTTACGGTTCATTTGGTATCACGGAGTTTGCGGCTCTTCTATTCTTCCTGGGTCTGTTTATATTCACAGTAGGAATGGGATTGTCTAAAGTATCTCTGCGTCCTAAGAATAATCCATTCCTCATTGAGAGCGAACATTTTCACTATTAATAGCAACGAAACAGAAAAAACACACCAATGACCGTTTTTTTAGTACTTATTGTAATCGCACTCTTTGCCGTAGCAATCTGGCAAATGAGTAAAATATATGCACTCTCTAAAGGAAATTCTCAAGGGGATGACGGAGAAGTAGCTAACGGAAAGGATAACCGTATTAATGCCAAATTAATGGTGATGTTTATGGTCTTCCTTTACTTCCTGATGTTCTATTGCTTCTGGCATTATTCTAAGTTTTACTTGCCCGAAGCTTCTTCAGCACACGGTAGTAAATACGATAACCTGATGTTTATTTCTATCGCCGTTATTATGGTGGTTCAGGTTATAACCCAATTCTTACTTCACTTTTTTGCATACAAGTATAAGGGGGAGAAAGGAAAGCGTGCTTTATTCTATGCCGATAATGATAAACTTGAATTTATTTGGACTATCGTTCCGGTAATTGTTTTGGCGGGCCTTATCATATATGGTCTGTTTACCTGGTCTGATATCATGAACTTCGAGGAAGATGAGGATGCTTTGGTAATTGAATTGTATGCTCAGCGTTTTAACTGGAAAGCGCGATATGCCGGGGATGACAATATTTTGGGAGATGCAAACGTACGTTTCATTGAAGGGATTAATCAATTAGGTATTGATCCCAGTGATGCGGATGGTAGTGATGATGTTGTTACTACCGAATTACATTTGCCCGTTGGTAAGCAGGTTATCTTCAAACTGCGTTCGCAGGATGTATTGCACTCTGCTTATATGCCTCACTTTAGAGCGCAAATGAACGTGGTTCCGGGTATGATCACTCAGTTTTCATTTACGCCTACAGTTACAACTGCAGAGATCAGAGAGACCGATTATATGCAGGAAAAAATGCGTACAATTCAGGAAATACGCAGAGAAAAGAGCAAGGAACTAGTGGCCAAAGGCGAACCTGCTCTTGACGCGTACGATGAATTTGATTATTATTTACTATGCAATAAAATCTGTGGATCAAGTCACTACAATATGCAGATGAAGATTATTGTAGAAACACAGGAAGAATATGATGAGTGGATGAAGGGTCAAAAGACCTTTGCTCAGAGTATGACCGAATAAGATAAAAATTGAGATTTAAAAGAAAATAAGTTATGTCAGTAGATGCAACAGCTTTAGACCATCATGCGCACGACAATCATGGGCATCATGATCATCACCAGACGTTTATAAGTAAGTACATTTTTAGTACAGATCACAAGATGATCTCAAAACAGTATTTGATTACTGGTTTGATCATGGGGGTTATTGGTATCGCTATGTCTATTTTGTTCCGAATTCAGCTAGCCTGGCCGGAGCAGAGTTTTACCATTTTTGAGATTTTCTTGGGTAAATGGGCTCCTGAAGGTGTGATGGATCCAAGTATCTACCTTTCTTTAGTTACTATTCACGGTACCATAATGGTATTCTTCGTACTTACTGCAGGTTTGAGTGGTACGTTTAGTAACCTGTTGATTCCACTTCAAATTGGAGCGCGTGATATGGCTTCCGGCTTCCTGAACATGGTTTCGTATTGGTTGTTCTTCCTTTCTTCAGTGATCATGGTTTGTTCGCTGTTTGTAGAGGCTGGTCCGGCTGCAGCAGGTTGGACGATTTATCCTCCGCTTAGTGCGTTGCCTAATTCCATTTCTGCTTCCGGAGCAGGTATGACTCTTTGGTTGGTGTCTATGGCCATCTTTATCGCATCTTCTCTTTTAGGATCTCTAAACTATGTAGTAACAGTAATTAATTTACGTACCAAAGGAATGTCTATGACCAGACTTCCACTTACCATCTGGGCGTTTTTTGTTACCGCTATCATCGGTATCGTTTCATTCCCGGTTCTTTTATCTGCTGCGTTATTGCTGATCATGGATAGAAGTTTTGGTACTTCATTCTTCCTTTCAGATATCTATATTGGTGGAGAAGTATTACACAACCAGGGTGGTTCGCCGGTATTATTTGAGCACTTATTCTGGTTCCTGGGTCACCCTGAGGTATATATCGTACTGCTTCCGGCATTAGGAATATCTTCTGAAGTTATTGCAACAAACTCGAGAAAGCCGATTTTCGGGTACCGTGCGATGATCGCTTCTATTCTGGCAATCGCATTCCTGTCAACAATTGTTTGGGGTCACCACATGTTTGTATCGGGTATGAATCCATTTTTAGGTTCTGTATTTACCTTTACGACCTTGTTGATTGCGATTCCTTCCGCAGTTAAAGCCTTTAACTACATAACCACTTTATGGAAGGGTAACCTTCAGTTTAACCCTGCAATGTTATTTTCAATTGGTCTGGTTTCTACCTTTATTACTGGTGGTCTTACCGGGATCATTTTAGGGGACAGCACGCTCGATATTAACGTTCACGACACCTATTTCGTAGTAGCTCACTTCCACCTGGTAATGGGTATATCTGCACTTTACGGTCTGTTTGCCGGGGTTTACCACTGGTTCCCAAAAATGTTTGAAGGGCGTATGCTAAACAAGAACTTAGGCTATGTGCACTTCTGGGTTACGGCAATAGGTTCGTACGCGGTATTCTTCCCCATGCACTTTATAGGTATGGCTGGTTTGCCGCGTAGATATTATTCAAATACGGCATTCCCATACTTTGATGACCTGGCGGATGTAAACACGATGATTACTATCGCGGCTATCATTACTGCTGCTGTTCAGTTAGTATTCTTATATAATTTTATTTCTTCTATTTTCTATGGTAAGAGAGGACCTAAGAACCCTTGGAAATCTAATACCTTAGAATGGACAACTGAGCTTAAGCACATTCACGGTAACTGGGAAGGTGAGATTCCTCACGTTTACCGCTGGTCTTACGATTACAGTAAATTGAATGAAGATGAAACGGATTACGTAATTCCGGGTCAGGATTATATTCCTCAAAACATTCCGTTACAACCGGGTGAGGAAGAAATGAATCACTAAGAAATCTCAGAATTATAAAAAACCCGCAACTTGCGGGTTTTTTTAGTTTAGAGAAGAAGCGTTCTTAATGCTAAATTTCAATTGGGAGCGGCTTTCAAGGTATAATTAGGACGGGCTATTTCTTATATTTACGCTATGAATGAACATTTAGATGCCAGCGGTGAAGGCTTCACGCCCGAAGAGTTTGAAATTGAACGTGCCTTACGGCCGCTAAGTTTTAGTGATTTTACCGGTCAGGAACAGGTGTTGGAGAATCTGGAAATATTTGTTCAGGCAGCAAACCGAAGGGGAGAGGCTTTAGATCATACGCTTTTTCACGGGCCTCCGGGATTGGGTAAGACTACTTTGGCCAATATTTTAGCCAATGAATTGCAGGTTAACATCAAGGTGACCAGTGGTCCTGTTTTGGATAAACCGGGTGATCTTGCGGGTTTGCTCACCAATCTTGAAGAGCGCGATGTACTGTTTATAGATGAGATTCACCGCCTGAGCCCCGTTGTAGAAGAGTACCTGTACTCGGCTATGGAAGACTATAAGATTGACATTATGATTGAGAGCGGGCCTAACGCACGTACGGTTCAAATCAATCTCAATCCCTTTACGCTGATTGGTGCCACAACTCGGTCTGGCTTGCTTACAGCGCCTATGCGGGCGCGTTTCGGAATTTCTTCGCGTCTGGAATATTACAATACGGAATTGCTTACCACCATTGTTCAACGTAGTGCAGATATTCTCAAAGTACCCATCAGTATGGAAGCGGCTATTGAAATTGCAGGTAGAAGCAGAGGAACACCGCGTATTGCGAATGCATTGCTACGCAGGGTGCGTGATTTTGCCCAGATTAAAGGCAACGGTACTATTGATATTGCTATCGCGCGTTTCGGCCTTAAGGCTCTTAATGTAGATGCTCATGGTCTTGATGAGATGGATAATAAGATACTCGCAACCATTATTGATAAGTTTAAGGGGGGTCCTGTGGGAATTACCACCGTTGCAACGGCGGTTTCAGAAAGTGCCGAAACCATCGAAGAAGTTTATGAACCCTTTCTCATTCAGCAGGGTTTTATCATACGTACACCAAGAGGGCGTGAGGTCACCGAAGCTGCTTACAAACACCTCAACCGCGTAAAAGGCCCTATACAGGGCGGCTTGTTTTAGAATTTCAATCCCCTGCCACGATGAAAACCATACCCCAGGTTCCTGTTCACCAATTTTTACTTTCAGCATTCCGAATTTTAAAGAACCCCTTACCCTTTCATAAAAAGAATTTCAAAGAAAAAGGGGATACGTTTTGGCTGAAATTGGGTTTTGGCAAGAGTGTGGTTTTTTCGCGTGATGCGTTATTAGCCCAATACGTCCTTCAAAAGAATCAGAAGAATTATACCAAGTCACCCATACAGACCAGAGATCTGGCCAAATATGTGGGAAGGGGTTTGCTTACTGCGGAAGGCAAACACTGGAGCACACAACGCAAACTTATTCAGCCGGCTTTTCATAAAAAGCATTTGACAAATTTAATAGCTAAAATGAATGAGGTTGTTGCTGCTGAGTTGGAAAAAATAAAGGTGGACCGCCCTTTTGATATTTTCCCGGTTTATAATGATCTGGCTTTTCAGACCGTGGTTCAGGCCTTGTTCAGCGGGGCTGCAGATCAAAAAACCATTAACCGCCTGCAACAAATTACCGAAGAAGCGCAGGCCATGCTGGTGAAAGAGTTGCGTCAGCCCTACCTGCATTGGTGGTTTAAGCTGTCCGGGAAATTAGAAAGGAATTTGGCAAAGACCAAGGAAGCCCGGCAACTGATGCACGATCTTGTTGAGGAGCGCAAGGCGTCCGGTGTAAGGCAAGATGACCTGCTTGATATGCTGCTTGACGCGCGTTATGAAGACGATACGGCTATGGATATGGAGCGTCTTATTGATGAAATATTTATTCTTTTTGTAGCCGGTCACGAGACCACATCTAACGCGCTAACCTTTACCACCCAGCTTCTCGCTCGGAACCCTGAGATCCAGGAAGAGGTGTATGAGGAGGTCAAATCTTTAGAAGGTGAAGAGCTGTTTGCGAAGATGAAATCGCTTGAATTTACAAACCGGGTGATCAATGAGTCTATGCGCCTCTATCCACCGGCCTACTTTATAGATCGCATCGCACTGGAAGCTGATGCCTTTGGAGACTATAAAATTGAACCCGATACGAGTCTTTTATTTTCCATTTACGAGATACATAGGCATCCTGACTTTTGGGAAAATCCGGAAGAATTCAAACCCTCACGTTTTGAGGACGAACGACTTTTGAAGTATTCGCCTTACTTTTTGCCTTTTGGTGCCGGCCCGCGGATGTGCATAGGTAATAATTTTGCGATGTACGAAATGATTCTTGCTGTAACTCAGTTGGTGACTAAGTATAAAATCACTCCGGTAAATCCGGAAATCGAAATCCTTCCGCTCATAACCTTAAAGCCGAAAAACGCCATTCTTCAATTTAGTCTTCGAGAATCTTGATCAATACCAAAGCTTCAAATACCGCATTTATTAAAGCTGAAGCTAAGCGACTCGGGTTTATGTCTTGTGGGGTTTCTAAAGCTGAATTTTTAGAGACCGAAGCGCCGCGCCTTGAAGACTGGCTTTCTAAAAACCGCAACGGAGAGATGGCATATATGGAAAACCATTTTGACAAGCGGCTGGACCCAACTTTGCTCGTTCCCGGTGCCAAGAGTGTTGTTTCCCTATTGTTTAATTATTTTCCGAAGGAACAGCAACGCGAAGATTCCTTTAAGATATCGAAATATGCCTACGGTACCGACTACCATTTTGTGATTAAAGACAAACTGAAAGAATTGCTTTTCAGCATCAACGAAAAAATAGGTAAGGTTGAAGGCAGGGCTTTTGTTGACTCGGCACCGGTATTAGATAAAGCCTGGGCTGCTCGAAGCGGATTGGGATGGATTGGTAAAAACAGCAACCTGCTTACCAAACAGGTGGGCTCGTATTATTTTATAGCCGAATTGATCATAGATCTCAATTTAGATTACGATACTCCTGTGACCGATCATTGCGGTTCGTGCACCGCCTGCATTGATGCCTGCCCTACTGATGCCATTGTTGATCCGTATGTGGTAGATGGCAGCAAATGCATTAGTTATTTTACCATTGAATTAAAGAATGAAATCCCGGCCTATGCGCAGGATAAGATGGAAGACTGGATGTTTGGCTGTGATATTTGCCAGGATGTTTGTCCGTGGAATCGCTTTTCAAAACCCCATAACGAGCCACTTTTTCAACCCCGGCCTGAGATTATAAGCAATTCTAAAAACGACTGGAAAGAACTCACACAGGAAGTCTTTTCTGAAATTTTTAAAAAGTCTCCGGTTAAGCGCACTAAATACAGCGGCTTGATGCGCAACATCTCATTTTTATCTGAAGAGTAGTCTGTTAGTTAACTTGACAGCGCAGTTTATTACGACATCTTAACCAAAAGCTAAGTCTGAAAAGCAATTGACCTTTGCAAGTACCGTTAATTTCTAAATAAGCTGTTAATATTTTAAGCTATTCGTGTATATTGTCATACGTTTTTCAGAATTATAAGATCTCAAACGCTTGAGATTTTAAATTCTAATGCTATAGTAAAACCAAAACAATACGCTAGCAGATAGTATGAATAAAATTATTAGTGCCATTCGCAAACCCAATCTTTCCTTTTGGCAAATCTGGAATATGAACGTAGGATTCTTCGGAATCCAGTTTAGTTTTGGGCTGCAGCAGACTGCGATTAATCCTATTTTCTCCTTCTTAGGTGCAGACCACGCCGAGTTACCGTTACTCAATCTTGCCGGTCCCGTTACAGGCCTGATCATTCAGCCAATAATTGGAGCCATTTCAGATAAAACCTGGTTGCCCAAATGGGGAGGTCGTCGTAAGCCCTTCTTCCTGATCGGTGCGATTTTGGGAAGTTTGTGTTTGCTGGCCTTTCCGTATAGCTCAGAGCTTTGGTTTGCGGTGGGCTTGCTGTGGATTCTTGATGTGGGTAACAATACTGCGATGGAGCCGTATCGTGCTTTTGTTGGCGATAAGCTTAATGACGATCAGATTACTTTTGGTTACCAAATGCAAAGCTTATTTGTGGGTGCTGGTATTACCATTGCTAACTTCTCGCTTTTCCTCTTTCAGGATTGGTTTGGGGTAGCTGCTGAGGAGGGTGCCGCGCTTTGTTCAACCGGTACCGAAACCATTTCAAGTATTCCAACCTGGGTGTACTATTCGTTTTTCCTGGGGGCTTTCGCTTCTATTGCTACGGTGCTTTGGTCGGTGTGGAAAACCCCCGAAATTCCCCCAACAGATGAAGACCTCGCCGAATTAAAACGGGAAAAGGCAGAGTCAACTTTTGCTTCGCGTTTGTTTGAGCCCATTATCGAAATTGCCGGTGCCATTGGTAAGATGCCAACAATGCTTAAGAAGTTGGCCGCGGTTTACTTTTTTCAATGGTATGCACTGTTTGTTTATTGGCAGTTTATCACGCCGATGTTGCGCAGCAGTATGTACGGTTTATCGCAGGAAGACAATACGCGTTTTGAGGGAATTATGGAAGCCTGCAGAAGCGGTGGTGTGATCGGGACCGGAGATACCGCATTTGCTCAAAATTTTCAGCAGGTGTCTGAACAGGCACTGGCGCAAACGGGATTGATGAACGGTACCTATAACTTTGTGACGATGATTGTGGCTCTGGCTCTAGTGCCATTCGCCAAAAAGTATGGTTCGCGAAATGTGTATGTGATTAGCTTATTGCTTACCGGCGTAGCTATGCTTAGTATGCCGTATATCAAAAATGAATATGCGCTTTTGGCGCCCATGGTACTCTTTGGAATAGGCTGGGCGGCTATGATGGGTATCCCATATTCCATGGTTTCTAAGGTGATACCGGAAGAAAAACGCGGAGTCTATATGGGTATCGTTAATATGATGATTGTAATACCTATGCTGATTCAAACGGTAACTTTTGGTCCCATCATCAAGAATTTATTGAATGACAATGCGGTAAATGCCATTTTATTCGGAGGAGTTTTCTTCATCATTGCTGCGCTTCTGGCGCTGCGATTGAAAAAGAGCTATTCTTCAGATAAAATCTATATGCCTGAATAGCATTGTAGTTTAAAATAGAACAAAAAGCTAAATCCGCTTGTCTAAAGCAGGTTTAGCTTTTTCTGTTAATCTTAGGGTCTTCGGTTAAAATAAGCGGGGATAAAGCTAAGAATTTACTAGCCTGAACTAATAATAGCTCTATTTTTGTAGCAGAGCTAACGCGAATATTATGAGTAAAGAAAGCAGACGCCGAGAGGCATTGATCTATCACGCAAAACCTACGCCCGGTAAAATTGCCGTGGTGCCTACTAAAAAATATTCATCACAACGCGACCTTTCGCTGGCCTACTCTCCCGGAGTAGCAGAGCCCTGTCTGGAGATTGAAAAAGACAAAGAGAACGTGTATAAATATACCGCCAAGGGTAATCTTGTTGCGGTTATTTCTAACGGAACGGCCGTTCTGGGTTTAGGAGATATAGGTCCGGAAGCCGGTAAGCCGGTAATGGAAGGTAAAGGATTGCTCTTTAAGATTTTTGCCGGGATTGATGTTTTTGATATCGAAGTAGATACCAAAAATGTAGATGAGTTTATTGCTACAGTAAAAAATATAGCACCCACTTTTGGAGGTATTAATCTTGAAGATATCAAGGCTCCCGAAGCTTTTGAGATTGAACGGCGTCTTAAGGAAGAGCTTGATATTCCGGTGATGCACGATGATCAGCACGGTACCGCGATTATTTCTGCCGCTGCTTTGCTTAATGCGACAGAGCTGGCAGATAAAAAAATGGAAGAAATCCGTATTGTGGTAAGCGGTGCAGGTGCTGCAGCAGTTTCCTGCACCCGCCTGTATAAAGCATTTGGGGCGAAAGCCGAAAATATTGTAATGCTCGATAGTAAGGGGGTTATTCGCAGTGATCGGGAAAATCTCAGTGGAGAAAAGGCTGAATTTGCTTCAGACCGAAAGATTGATACGCTCGAAGAAGCAATGGTTGATGCCGATGTATTTATAGGTCTTTCCATTGCAGATATCGTTTCTCCCGAAATGCTAAAATCAATGGCGCCTAACCCTATTGTTTTTGCAATGGCAAACCCCAATCCCGAGATTGATTACAATCTGGCGATGGATACCCGTGAGGATATCATTATGGCGACGGGCCGGTCAGATCACCCCAATCAGGTGAATAACGTTTTAGGTTTCCCCTTTATCTTTCGGGGTGCCCTTGACGTGCGTGCTACCAAGATCAATGAAGATATGAAGATGGCTGCCGTAAAAGCTTTGGCCGAACTGGCAAAAGAATCGGTGCCTGAACAGGTGAATATCGCCTATGGAGAGACGCGTCTTAACTTCAGCAGAGAATACATCATTCCAAAGCCATTTGATCCCCGTTTAATTACTAAAGTGCCACCTGCAGTGGCCAAAGCGGCTATGGATAGTGGTGTGGCCCGCCAGCCTATCACAGACTGGGTTAAGTATGAAGACGAACTTTTAGATCGCATGGGCTCAGATAACAAGATTGTGCGTCTTATTCTTAACCGTGCTAAAACAGAGCCTAAGCGCGTAGTATATGCCGAAGCAGATCAACTTGATGTACTTAAGGCTGCTCAGATCATTTACGATGAAGGTATTGGTACTCCGGTGCTCTTAGGTAATCGCGAGACTATAATTGAGTTGATGGAAGAACTTGACTTTGACGCGAATATTGAAATTATT
Source organism: Leeuwenhoekiella nanhaiensis (assembly GCF_002744755.1). GTDB lineage: Bacteria > Bacteroidota > Bacteroidia > Flavobacteriales > Flavobacteriaceae > Leeuwenhoekiella > Leeuwenhoekiella nanhaiensis. Next base: position 615,365 of record NZ_KZ319287.1, read on the forward strand.
GATCCGAAAACCAAAGAAGAAAAACCCAAGCTTGATAAATATGCGCAGATTTTCTGGAAAGAACGCAAGCGCAAGGGTGTGACGCTTTACGATGCTCAAAAGCTGTTAAGACAACGTAATTATTATGCGTCAATGATGGTGAAGCAGGGAGATGCCGATGCAATGATTACCGGGTACAGCAGCAGTTACCCTTCAGCGGTAAAACCGGTGCTTGAGGTAATAGGTGCTGCGCCAAACGTACAAAAAGTGGCTGCTGCAAACCTGATGAATACGAGCAGAGGTCCGCTGTTTTTGGCAGATACTTCTATAAATATTGAGCCTACGGCGAAAGAACTGGCTAAAATTGCCCTGATGACCGCCCGTACAGTGCGCCTTTTCGGGATGGAACCGGTGATTGCGATGATTTCGTATTCAAACTTTGGTTCTTCAAAAAATCCCCACGCAGATAAAGTGAGTGAGGCGGTGTCTTACCTACATAAGTATTATCCTGATCTTGCTGTAGACGGGGAGGTTCAGGCAGATTTTGCCCTCAATTCAGAAATGCTGAAGAGCAAATTTCCATTTTCTAAGCTTGCAGGCAAGAAGGTGAATACCTTTGTGTTTTCCAATATAGATTCGGCAAACATCACCTATAAAATGATCAAAGAGCTTAATAAAGCAGATAATATTGGTCCGATTATGATGGGGATGAATAAGCCGGTACACGTACTGCAACTTGGGGCTTCAGTCGATGAAATTGTAAATATGTCTGCCGTGGCGGTTATCGATGCGCAGCAAAAAGGCAAAAAACTTCAGGAGGAGTTAAAGGGAAAGATAAACTAGTTTTTGAGCAGTATTCAAAGATTCTGCCGGAGCTGAATTATTTTAGTACATTTAAACCCCAAATCTTTTAGCACTTATGATCACATTTTTAAGGGGCAGATTGATCGAAAAAAATCACACCGATGTTGTCATAGAATGTCACGGCGTGGGGTATTTTGTCAACATCTCGCTGCACACCTTTTCGCTTTTACCGGAAGAGGAAAACATTATGCTGCACACCTATCTGCACATTAAGGAAGATGCGCACACCCTCTACGGTTTTGCTCAAAAGTCAGAACGGGAGATTTTTAAACTGCTTATTTCGGTTAGCGGAGTGGGGACTAGTATTGCGCGTACTATGTTGTCTTCTTTAGAACCTTCTCAGGTAAAACAAGCGATCGCTACCGGCGATGTTAAGACCATTCAGAGAGTTAAAGGAATTGGGGCTAAAACGGCACAGCGTGTTATTCTGGATCTAAAAGATAAAATTCTCAAAGTTTACGATATTGACGAAGTTTCGGCTGCGCCAAGCAATACCAATAAAGATGAAGCGTTATCTGCTTTAGAGACTTTAGGCTTTGCCCGAAAGCAGGCTGAGCGGGTGTGCGATGCTATTGTGCGTGATGAACCACAGGCAAGCGTTGAGCAGATTATAAAATTGGCACTTAAAAAACTATAGGAGACTTTGGGTACAAAACTACGCGGGTATTCTTTTCAAATTCTGTTTATTATAGGGGTGTTTTGCTGTCCCCTGGCTGTTTTTGCACAGGAAGAAGAAGAGCAGGATTCGGTTAAAACCGGCTTCTCTTACGGAAGACTCGCGCTCAAGAATCCCAACTCCATAGTCTCTAAATACACGTACGATCCGCTTACAGACCGGTATATCTACACCGAAAGTTTGGGGGGTTATAATATCAATTACCCTCGAATACTTACCCCGGAAGAATTTAAAAAGCTCGTTCAGAAAGAGCGTATGCAGGCTTATTTTCAACAGAAAATTGCTGCAGTTGATGGCCGTACGGAAGAAGGTAAAGAAGATCAAAAAAGTCTGTTGCCTAATTTTTATGTGAATTCCGGACTTTTTGAAAGCATTTTTGGCGGCAATACAATTGAATTTATACCTACCGGTAATGTGGCTATGGATATAGGAGGTTTGTTTACCAAACAGGACAACCCCAGTTTTTCGCCGCGTAACCGTACCAATTTTAGTTTTGACTTTGACCAGCGTATCAGTCTGAGTTTGCTGGGTAAGGTAGGAACCCGTCTTCAGGTGAACGCGGTTTATGATACCGAATCTACTTTCAGCTTTCAAAACCAGATCAAACTCGAGTACACGCCTAATGAGGATGATATCATTCAAAAAATTGAAGTGGGTAATGTGAATATGCCACTTAATTCTGCGCTTATTCAGGGTTCACAGAGTCTGTTTGGGGTAAAGACGCAGTTGCAGTTTGGTAAAACCACAATTACCGGTGTGTTTTCAGAGCAGCAGTCGCAAACCAATCAGGTGTTGGCTCAGGGCGATGGGACTATTCAGGACTTTCAGATATTCGCTTTGGAATATGATGAAAACCGGCATTATTTCTTAGCCCAGTATTTCCGGGATAATTACGATAAAGCTTTAGCCAATTATCCATTTATCAACTCAAATGTTCAAATCACGCGTATTGAAGTTTGGGTAACCAATCGTACCCAGCGCTTTGAAAACACCCGAAACATTGTAGCGATACAGGATATAGGGGAGTCAAACCCCAATCAAATAGGTTTGCCTAACATTCCGGCAGGTTTTATCAACCTCCCTGCAGGTGCCTATCCCAGAAACTCAAGCAACGACTTTAATCCCTTTGGTCTAACCGGTAATGGGCAGACTGTTCTAAGCCCCGCGATACGCAGTTCGGCCACAGTAGATCAGGGTTTTGGCAACGTGCAAGTGGCAGATGGGTCTGATTATGTGTCTTTAGAAAATGCGCGTCAGCTTTCGCCTTCAGAATATACACTAGACAGTCAGCTGGGTTACATTTCGCTTAATCAGCGTTTAAACAACGACGAGGTCCTTGCCGTTGCTTTTCAATATACGGTTAATGGGGAGGTGTATCAGGTGGGGGAATTCGCTAATGACGGGGTAGATGCCACTAGTGGTGCATACCCGGATACCGATGGTGACGGAGTGCCCGATATCGTAGATGTAGACCCAGATGGTGACGGTATGAACAATAATGGTCAGGATACAGACGGCGATCAGATCGCAGATGCGGCAGATGCAGATCAGACCAATGGCCGCGACATCAATAATGACGGTATTCTTGATAGTTTTATAACTCCCGGTCAGGGAGGTACTTCTCAGGCGCTGGTTGTAAAACTCCTTAAGAGTAACATCACCGATGTTAATGAGCCGGTTTGGGATTTAATGATGAAAAACATCTACGGTCTGGGAGTAGGTCAGCTGGAGAAAGATGGTTTCAGGATGAATATTGTTTACAATTCGCCGGCGCCCATCAACTACATTACTTCGGCAGAAGGAGGCCCCGCCCTGCCCGAAGATGTGGCAAACACTCCGTTGCTTAATGTTTTTAACCTGGATAATCTTACTCAGTTTGGTGATCCGCAGGAAGGTGGGGATGGCTTTTTTGATTTCCTGGAAGGTACCACGGTAAACGCACGTAATGGGAGCATAATTTTCACTTCCGTAGAACCGTTTGGAGAATACCTCTTCAATAAATTGCGCAGTCAACCTTCAGAGACCTACGGCAACCTCGACACCTATAATGCAAACCAGCGTAAATATGTGTACCGCTCCTTGTACAATTCCACAAAAACCATTGCACAGGATAATGCAGATAAAAACCTGTTTCAAATGCAGGGAACGTTTAAGTCTAAGCAGGAAGAGGGGATTCCCATAGGAGGATTTAATATTCCGCAGGGTTCTGTTACCGTAACCGCCGGTGGGCGTGTGCTTCAGGAGGGGCTCGACTATTCGGTAGACTACCAGCGTGGGCGTGTGATTATTCTTGATCAGGCCTTGAAAGCTTCGGGGGTTCCTATTCAGGTTTCTACTGAAAATAACACCCTTTTCGGCCAGCAGACTAAACGGTTTACCGGTCTTAATGTAGAGCATCAATTCAATGAGAATTTCATCGTTGGCGGAACCTTGATTAATCTTAATGAGCGGCCGCTTACCCAAAAAGCGACCTATAGTTTTGAGCCTATAAACAATACGATATTTGGCCTCAATGCAAACTTCTCAACCGAAGTTCCCTTTTTAACCCGTTTGGTTAATAAGTTGCCTAACATTGATACCGATGTGCCTTCAAACATTTCGCTTCGCGGGGAAGTAGCTTATCTGATTCCTGGGCAACCTAAGGTGACCAATTTTGGAGGAGAAGCCGCTTCCTATATTGACGATTTTGAAGGAGCTCAAACCTCGCTCGATATCAGCTCGCCATTGCAATGGTTTATGTCTTCAGCGCCCATTGGTTTTGGTGGGGAGTTTGATAATGGTGATTTGCGCACGGGTTATCGCAGGGCAAAAATGGCCTGGTACACTATAGACCCTATCTTTTATACCAATCAGCGACCAGACGGCATCACAGATGCAGATGTGTCTACCTATGCCACACGCCGGGTGTTTAGAGACGAAATTTTTCCGCAACAGGATATTGTAGCGGGTACCACTCAGGCCCTGTTTACCCTTGATTTGGCTTATTATCCGCAGGAACGGGGAGCGTATAACTTCAGCCCGGATGCGCAGGACGAGATTTTAGAAAATCCGGAACAGAATTTTGGCGGAATCATGCGCCAGTTTGCTTCAACCGATTTTGAGCAGTCTAATGTGGAGTTTATTGAGTTCTGGTTGATGGATCCTTTTATTTATGCGGAGAATGCAGCAAATACAGGAGGGAAACTGACCTTGAATCTGGGTAATATCTCTGAAGATGTACTTAAAGACGGGCGTAAGCAGTATGAAAATGGGTTGCCTCAGGATGGCTCTGCCTCAAATACGGTTTCTACCGTGTGGGGTAAAGTGCCTACCAATCAGGCTTTGATTTACGCTTTTGATACCGAGGGGCAGGCGCGACTCAATCAGGATGTAGGTTACGACGGGTTGAGTGATGATCAGGAAGCACTTAACTATCCCGAATTTGCAGGGCTTGATGACCCTTCGGGAGATAATTATCAATATTTTGTTTCTGCGCAGGGTTCGGTTTTAGAACGCTACAAAAAATACAACGGGCAGGAAGGAAACTCACCGGTAGATGTCACGCAGCAGGATCGCGGTTCAACCACTGTTCCTGATGTGGAAGATTTTAACCGGGACTTCACGATGAATACGGTTGACAGTTATTATGAGTATGAACTCGATATTAACCGTCAAAGTCTCAATGTACAAAACGAATATATCGTAGACCAGCGGGATATTGAGGTAACCCTTCAAAATGGGAACACCCTTCCGGTTACCTGGTATCAGTTTAAAATTCCCATCAGCCAGCCTACAGGAAGACAAGGCGGCATCAACGACTTTAGATCTATTCGCTTTATGCGCATGTTTATGAGCGGTTGGAGTCAACCGGTCGTTTTGCGTATGGGCGCGATGGATCTCGTGCGCGGAGATTATCGTCGCTATCTTTACTCGCTTGATCCCGACGAGTCAGACCCCGATACCGAAAATACCCGCTTTGAGGTGACTTCCGTAAATATTGAAGAGAACAGCAATCGCAACCCCATTCCTTATGTATTGCCTCCCGGTGTTTACCGTGAAGAGCTTATAAACAATAACAACAACATTCGTCAGAATGAGCAGTCGTTGTCTATTGAAGTTTGCGATCTGGAAACTCAGGACAGTCGTGCGGTATATAAGAACTTTAGGCTCGATATGCGCCAGTACGAAAACATCGAGATGTTTGTGCATCTGGAGTCTTTACTGAATGAGAACCCCGTTCAGGATAATGAGGTTGTTGCTTTTATACGAATGGGAACCGATCTTACGCAGAACTTTTATCAGATCGAATTACCCTTAACGCCAACGGCTTTAAACACGAGCAGTCCTGATTTGATTTGGCCGGAAGCCAACCGTTTAAAATTGCCATTGGAAGTTCTGGAAACCGTGAAAGCGACCTTTTTTAATGGAACTTTCAATACGCTTCAGGATCAAATAACCTATTTTGATCAGGACGGAAACCCTATTGTAGACCCCGCGGGAACACCTTATGAGACCGGAAGAGTTCGGGTAGGGATAAAAGGAAATCCCAGTTTTGGGGATGTACGGCTGTTGATGCTGGGTGTTAAAAATGGAAACGATGAAGGTGGCAGAACCATATGTGCCGAAACCTGGTTTAATGAATTGCGTCTTAGCGGACTTCAAAATCAGGGCGGTTGGGCCGGTATTTTAAACCTGGATGCCAATCTTGCCGATTTTGCGACCGTTTCAGGTACAGCCCGTCAATCTACAATAGGTTTCGGAAGCATAGATGCAGGGCCTAATCAACGGGCGCGCGAGGACGTGAAATCCTACGATGTGGTTAGTAATGTGGAGCTGGGACAGCTTTTACCAAAGAAATGGGGGGTTAAAATTCCTTTCAATTACGCTAAAGGAAACCAGACGATCACACCCCAGTACGACCCGCTTTATACAGACATAAAACTCGAGCAGAGTTTAGCAAATGCCGCCAATGCTGCCGCACGTGATAGTATAGAAAACGTTGCCATTGAGCGAACCACCCGGGAGAGCATCAACTTTATCGGCGTGCGCAAGGAACGTACGGGTGATAAAAAGCCTATGCCATGGGATGTGGAGAACCTGACATTTGCGTATAGCCACAATCAGGAAAATCATAGGGATTTTGAAATACAGGATGCAGTAAATAAGAATGTGCGTCTGGGGGCAACGTATGGCTTTGCTTTCAAGCAAAAACCTATTGAGCCTTTTAAAAAGAATGATTCCCTCTTTACGAGTAAGTATTGGAAGCTGCTGAAAGATTTCAATTTCAATTACCTTCCGGCAAGTGTAAACCTGACCTCAAATATCACGCGGCAATTCAACAGACAGCAATTTAGAGATCTTTTGGCCAATGAAAACTTTATCAATACCACGCCGGTTTACGTGCAACGTAACTATCAGTTTGATCGCAACTTCACGATAAACTTTCCAATATCGCAGTCGCTTCGGGTTAATTTAAATCAATATCAAAACCGGATTGTACGAAATTATCTGAATCAGGATAACAGTATTGACCCCAATGCCGGTGGAGTTTACACAGAATTCTTTGATGTGGGTACTCCGGACCGTCACAATCAAAATATGCAGCTCAATTATGATCTACCCGTTGGAAAACTTCCGTTTCTTGATTTTGTAAAATCAACCTATTCCTACAGCGCAGACTTTCAGTGGACACGGGGGTCGTACCAGCTGCAGTCGCTTGAGGGAATTCCAGACCTGGGGAATTCGGTGCAAAATGCTAACACGCACACGCTTCAGACTACATTAGACATGAAGAGTTTGTATAATACGTTAGGTATTTCAAAGAAAAATTCCGGTCCCACTTCCCGGGAGGCAAGAAGCCGGGCTGTACCTACGCTGGGTAACCCGCAATCTGCTCAGGGAAATCAGGCTCAGGCAAATTCAGGCGGAAGCAAAACCAAAGATTTACTCATAGATATTGCAAGCGGTATTAAGCAAATACAAATCAACTACGAGCAAAACAACGGAACTTACCTTCCCGGATATTTACCCGGAGTTGGCTTCCTGGGAACGACCCGTCCCACGACCGGCTTTGTATTTGGAAGTCAGGCTGAAATTAGGGATTATGCTGCCCGCCAGGGTTGGTTGACCTTGTATCAGGAATACAATGAGCAGTACAGTGAGATTGAAGGTCGAAAACTGGACATACAGGCGCAAACCAGCTTCCTGGAAGATCTGACGATTGATATTAATATGAATCGCATTTATCAGGAAACCTATGCTGAAAATTATAGGGTAAATCCAACGACACTAGAATATGCGAGTCTTACCGGGAACACTCTGGGTAATTTTAGCATTTCTACCCTGATGCTAGGTACAGCATTTAATACAAGTTCATTAGAGTCTTCTCTTAATTTCAACCGTTTCCGTGAAAACCGGTTAATAGTAGCTGAGCGTCTGGCTGAAGATTTCTATGGAAATGATCAGTACCCACGAGATGAGAATGGCTATCCGGTAGGCTTTAGCCGTTCGAGTCAGCAAGTATTGCTTCCGGCATTTTTATCTGCCTATACTCCTGGTAATGCGGAAAGTGTTTCGCTGGGTGCTTTTAGAAGCTTCCCACTGCCCAACTGGAATTTGAAGTATACCGGGTTTATGAAATTTGACTGGTTCAAGAAGCGTTTTAAGCGTTTTTCAATCAATCACGGGTATCAGGCAGGTTATACGATCAATCAATTCAGAACAAACCTCAATTACAACAGGAGCTTAAATAATGGTCCTGAAGATGCTCAGGTCAATCAGGCGGGTGATTTTATGAGTAAGACTTTATATTCAAACATAAATCTGACTGAGATGTTTTCGCCGCTGATCAGATTAGATTTTGAGATGAATAATTCGGTTAAAATACTGGCGGAGCTGCGCAAAGACAGAACCCTCTCGTTGAGTTTTGACAATAATTTGCTTACCGAAATTCACGGAAATGAGTATATAATAGGGCTGGGATATCGCTTAAAAGATATTAGATTTGCCACCAATATAGGAGGTAAGCGTACCATCTTAAAGAGTGATTTAAACTTTAAGGCCGACTTGTCCCTAAGACAGAATGAAACGATTGTAAGATATCTGGATGTTGATAACAGTCAGATTACAGCAGGGCAGGATATTTACGGTCTTACATTTAGGGCAGATTATGCGTTGAGTAAAAATCTGACCGCTATTTTTTATTACGATCACGCGTTTGCGACTTATGCGATATCGACCGCATATCCACAAACGACCATACGATCAGGTTTGACTTTGCAATATAATTTTGGAAATTAATTTAATACAACTATGAGTTTACCAGCAGATTTAAAATACACTAAAGATCACGAATGGGTGCGTATTGAAGGCGATACGGCAACCGTGGGTATTACTGATTTCGCTCAGGGCGAATTGGGGGATATTGTTTATGTTGAGGTAGAGACTGAAGGCGAGACCTTAGACCGCGAAGAGGTTTTTGGTACTGTTGAAGCAGTAAAAACCGTATCTGACCTGTTCCTACCCCTGAGTGGTGAGATTATCGAGTTTAATTCGGCTTTGGAGTCAGAACCAGAAATGGTAAATGAAGATCCTTACGGAAAAGGCTGGATGATTAAAATCAAATTTTCTGATGAGGCTGAATTGGATGCCTTATTAAGCGCAGACGTGTATCAGGAGCTTATAGGTGGGTAGACTGCTGCGATATGGGGTTTATGGCTATACGCTATTTGTAGCGGTAATTTGCCTGATGCCTATGCCGCATATAAATGAGGCGCCAAAGCATAGTGATAAGCTTGTGCACGTAATTACCTATGTGGTGTTTACCCTCTTGTGGTTTACGTTTTTTTATATTTTACAGGCAAAAACTAATGATTTTAAACAGTCTTTGATAAAATCTTGCGGTTTTGCGCTAGTTTATGGTATAATTATTGAGGCATTACAAGCATTGGTAACAAGCTCGAGATCAGCAGATTTTAATGATTTTTTGGCGAATCTGGTTGGTATTTGTGCCGCAGTATTAGTCATTTATGCTTTTAAGAGTCAATTTTTAAAAGTGAAATCAAAATTTTAATTTCGAGTTCAAGCCTTTTTTATTTAAATTAGCAATCCTTAACAACAAGATTCATGGAACCTAAGAAAAATCCTAAAGCAGATCTGTCTAAAAGAAGTGTACTCTTCTTTCAGTTAGGTCTTATTTTGATACTCGGGCTGACGTATATGGCTATCGAGTGGAAAACGTATGAGAAAGAGGCCATTGATATCGGACAGCTTCAAATGGATGACGAGCTGGAAGAAGACGTGCCGATTACAGAGTTAAACACTCCACCACCACCACCACCGCCACCACCACCACCACCAGCACCCGAAATCATCGAGGTTGTTGAGGATGATAAAGAAATTGAAGAAACCGTAATCGAATCTACTGAAACCAGTCAGGAAGAAGAAATCGTAGAGGTTGAAGAAGTTTCTTTTGAGGAAGAAGAAGTTATTGAAGACGTTCCTTTTGCAGTTATCGAAAACGTACCGGTTTATCCTGGTTGTGAAAACGAAAAAGGAAACGACGCCAAAAAAGCGTGTATGTCTGAAAAGATCAGTCAATTCGTAAACCGCAAGTTCAACACGGAGCTTGGTAGTGAATTAGGTCTTTCTGGTATTAATCGTATTTATGTGCGTTTCAAAATTGATCAAAAAGGAAATATAGTAGACATAGGATCCCGTGGTCCGCACCCGCGTCTAGAATCTGAAGCAGAGCGTGTAATCAAGTTATTACCGCAAATGACTCCAGGTAAGCAGCGTGGTAAGGCAGTTGGGGTACTTTACTCACTTCCTATCGTATTTCAGGTACAGGATTAATCCTAATAATCTGGTAAAATATCAAAACCCGTCCGCGAAAGCGAGACGGGTTTTTTTATGGCAAGCTTCTTGTTAAAGTTTTAAGTATTAGTAACCATTAAAACTTTATTTATGAGTAATTCTCAACAAAGCGAATCTCGCGCTCGGCAAAGCGCAGATCGCACAACAAGCAAGCGCGATGTAAATCTACGAAAAAACACGGTTGTGTATTTTCAAATGGGTTTAATCGTGGCGCTCACGTTAGCAATTGTAGTGCTAGAACTCAAATCTCCAATTACCCGATATGAAACGCCCCCGGCGCCAGACATCGCAACGCTATCTTTGGATGACTGGAGCGAACCCTTAAGGCGTGAGGAGGTAAAACAAGAGCCGCCTAAAGCACCAGACGTATCAGAGCTTTTACCGCCTGTGATAGAAGAAGATGATGTCAAAATTCCTGATTTTACTTTTGTAGACCCTGTGCCTCCCACTACCGATGGTCCGATTACTGATGAAAGTTTTGAGCCAATTCCTGATGAGCCCGTTGAGACTACTTCTTTTATTGTAGTTGAGCGCGTTCCGGTTTTTCCGGGATGTGAGGGCTTTAATTCTAATGAAGAGCTAAAAGCCTGTATGCAGGAAAAAATGAATCAGTTCATTAATCGTAATTTTGATACAGGCATTGGGGAGCGCTATGGTCTGCAAGGCGTCAATAAAGTAGATATTCAGTTTACTATTGATGAATTTGGCAAGGTAATCGATCTGAAAACCCGTGCTCCACACCCCGCTCTAGAAGAAGAGGCCTTGCGCGTTATGGAAAAATTACCTCAAATGGAGCCCGGTAAGCAACGGGATCGCAATGTGCGTGTTATTTATTATCAACCCATAAAATTTAAGGTTCAGGACTAAAGATTACTTTTCTAAGTTAGTACAGCCCGCCTCATAAGGCGGGCTGTTTGTTTTTAGTCCCTGATGGGTGTGTTTGAAAGTATTCGAGTCTGTAAAAAGAGGATGTTGAAAAAATAGTATCTTTCCGGCTCCTAAATCTCATAAGTTCATGTCATTCAAGACTTTTGCTGCAGGCATAGCCTTTTTTTTAGTTTCTGCGTTGCAGGCTCAGCTTATCACCGGTAACTTTGAACAGTATCCTACTTTTGAAGAATGTGAAGAGGTTGCGGCCGTTGAACTTTCGGCTTGCTTCAATGAGACCCTGATCAATAAAATAAAAGCTGAATTTAATATGCCTCAACGGGTTATTGATGAGCAGTATCAGGGTGACCTGGTGGTGCTTTTTGAAGTTACTGAAGAGGGAAAGTTTGAGTTGCTGCACGTCACCGGTATTTATGAGGAATTACGCAGCGAAATCACCCGCGTATTTACTGAATTGCCTCAGATAAAACCGGCAACCTACAATGCCCGTCCAACGTATATGCAGTTTAATATGCCTATACCTATTCCGTTTTCTAAAGATTCTTCCGCAGTTAAAGAGTTTAAAACAGGAGCCGTACCCGTCAAAAAGCTTGAGGAGCAAAGTGAGTACGATGCAATAAAAACCTTTCCGTTTGAAAATAGAGAATACCATTCACAATTATTCATTCCGTTTTCTCATGAAACCTACAGTCGGTTTGATCAGGAGCTCAACCGGGTAGGCACCAATACGCATACGGCAGGAAAGCCGTTTACTTACGATAATGTCAATGCTTATTACGACTTTAAAGAAGCTCGTGAAGGTTTATATAAAAAAAAAGAGTCGTGGTTTGGGCGTAAATTGTGGAATGAGCATATGGTTACCCTGCAAGGGGAGGATTATTGGTTTACTTTAGATCCGGCTGCAGACCTTCAGTTGGGCTTTGAGACGGACGATAATGAAGATCAAAGTTTTACCTATAACAATACGCGTGCGGTTATCTTTCAGGGTGGTCTGGGGAAGAATTTAAATTTCTACACCGTGGTTTACGAGAGTCAGGGCACTTTTGCAGGTTATTTTAATAGATTCGCACGATCTATCAGACCTGACGGAGGTAATCCAGCCATTGTTCCCGGAAGGGGGGTAGCTGCAGAATCTGCTTCCGGAGATTTTGATTATCCGGTTGCCGAAGGCTATCTTTCCTATACGCCAAATAAATACTTCAATTTTCAGTTTGGTCACGGTAAAAATTTTATAGGTGACGGTTACCGTTCTCTTTTGCTTTCAGATAATGCGAGTCCGTACCCATTTTTTAAGCTGAATACTACCTTCTGGAAACTTAAATATACCAATACCTGGATGTCGTTACGCGATGTGCGGCCTGAAGTTGTTGCAGACGGCTCTTTTAAAACCAAATATATGGCTAACCATTATTTGAGTTTAAATGTGACTAAAAGACTGAATATTGGGCTTTTTGAAAACGTAATCTGGACTAACGATAACGATCGGGGCTTTGACCTTAATTATTTAAATCCTGTAATTTTTTACAGGGCGATTGAATTTTCCACGGGTTCTCGGGGAGGTAACGCCCTGATCGGGTTGAGTGGGAAATACAAATTCAGCGATCGCTTTAATGCCTATGCTCAGGTCATTATTGATGAATTTTCTACCGGAGCCGTTTTTAGTAATACGAAGTCGTTTCAGAATAAACAAGGCGTACAGCTTGGTTTTAAATACTACGATGCTTTTAATGTAGATAACTTACAGCTACAATTGGAGTTTAATCAGGTACGGCCGTATGTTTATTCTAATAATGAGATAGAACTCAATTACGGGCATAACAATCAGTCTATGGCGCACTTGTGGGGAGCGAATTTTAGAGAGCTTATCGCTATTGCGCGTTACCGCAACGACAGGTGGTTTGGTGCAGCCAAAATTATTTATGGAGAACGCGGCTTTGAGATTGGGGATATCGATCAGGTCTATTACGGTGGAAGCATTTACGGAAATGATGAAAATATACCATCTGAATTGGGTATAGAAATAGGACAGGGAAATAGAGCCAACACCTTTTTGGGTAATGTTGAAGTGGGGTACTTGGTAAACCCATCTACAAACCTGAAACTTTATGCCTCCGTTTTGTATAGAGATCACCGCATTGAGCAGTTTGATCCTGTAAATCTTGCAGAACGTACAGTTTGGGTGAATTTTGGTTTTAGGACCGATTTGTTCAACTGGTATTTTGACTATTAACTAAAACATTTAGCTTTGAAATTATTAAGAAACAGTATTGCAGTTTTTATGCTCCTCATCTTGAGTTCTTGCGAAAAGAAAACTGAAAAACCGGAAATCATCTTTGATTCCAATTTTGCACACGTAGTCTATTTTTGGCTAAATAATCCGGATAGTGCCGAAGACCGTGCTGAATTTGAAAAAGCCTTGAAGCAATTCTTAAACACGAGCGAATACGCGCAAACCAAATTTATAGGCAAGCCTGCTAACACACCTCGTGATGTGGTAGATAATAGTTGGACGTATTCTATAATCCTAACCTTTCCATCAAAAGAAATTCAGGATCAGTATCAAAAAGAGCCAGTGCATCTCAAGTTTGTTGAAGAAGCTTCGCATTTGTGGGAGCGGGTACAGGTTTACGATGCGGTGGGTATAGGTCATTAATTTTTATAGTAAGGCCGGCCCTTGATTTATTAAAACCAGAGGCTTTTAGATATCTTCAAGAACCCTTGTGCAGATGCCGTGTGTGTGGTATCTTTGCACGACTTTTTAAAGCCCTTGAAAAACACGCTTTTGAGCCTTGCAAAATCTCATAATTTAGCCCCTTCCGCCTGGCAGGATTTTAAAGAAATCACCAAGATGCGTCTCGCCATCAGTGTGGTATTCTCAAGCATGGCGGGTTATCTTTTAGGCGCATACAGTATAGACTGGCTTACGGTATTGCTGTTGGCTGTAGGAGGCTATCTGATGGTGGGCGCTTCAAATGCTTACAATCAAATAATAGAGAGAGATCTGGATGCTTTGATGGATCGCACCAAAAACAGACCGGTTGCTGCCGGGCGTATGTCTGTGCGAACTGCTTTTAGCATTGCTACAACCTTTACGATTCTGGGCTTGCTGGTTCTCTATATCATTAACCCAATAACTGCGGTTTTTGGGGCAATTTCCATATTCTTATACGTTTGTGTGTATACTCCACTAAAAACAAAAACACCGCTTTCTGTTTTTGTCGGGGCTTTTCCGGGTGCTATTCCGTTTATGATGGGTTGGATTGCAGCTACGGGAAATTTTGGTATTGAGGCCGGAACCTTATTTATGCTGCAGTTCTTTTGGCAGTTCCCCCATTTTTGGGCGATAGGCTGGTTTTTGTATGAGGATTACAAAAAAGGAGGCTTCTTTATGTTGCCTACCGGCGAAAGAGACCGCGGAACGGCGATACAGGTAATTCTCTATACGATCTGGACCATTTTGGTGTCGCTCATTCCGGTTTTTGGAGTAACCGGAAGACTCTATTTAACGCCGGTCTCTGCGATATTAGTAGGAATATTAGGTCTGGGGCTACTGTATTATGCCGTTAGACTTTACATTTATAAAAACAACCTTACCGCCAAACGACTCATGCTTTCTAGCGTGAGTTACATCACATTGATTCAAATTATTTACGTAGCTGATAAATTTATAAGGTAATGGATTATACATCGCAATCACAACAGGTAAAAATCGCACGTTCTAAAAAAATGATGCTTTGGTTTGGTATTGTAAGTCTTTCGATGATGTTTGGGGGGCTTACCAGTGCGTACATTGTAAGTAGTGAGCGTAAAGACTGGCTTCATGATTTTCAGTTGCCGCAGGCTTTTTACATCAGTACCGCGATTATCATTCTGAGCAGTCTGAGCATGCTGGTAGCTAAGTGGGCGATTTCTAAAGAAAAGAATGCACTCGGTACGCTTGCTCTCGTTGTTACGACTTTTTTGGGAGTTGGTTTCGTTGTTTTTCAGTTTGTAGGCTTTGGTGAAATTGTTCAGGAAGGCTATTTCTTTACCGGAAGTCAGAGTAATGTGACCACCTCTTTCATTTACGCTTTTGTTATAAGTCACGTGGTACACGTTGCTGCCGGTATTTTAGTATTGCTTGTGGTTCTTGTGCAGCAGTTACGTGGTAAATATTCTAACGGTAAGACGCTCGGGCTTGAGCTGGGCGCGACCTTCTGGCACTTTGTAGATATACTCTGGATTTATCTTTTCCTGTTTTTTATGTTCGCAGGCGATCTGATCCACTAGCTGAAGGTTCTGTTTTTATTGGCGCCGCCAAATGGATTAAAACTGTGAGACTTGCCCTGAAAATGAAAATTTGTTACTTACGAAATCAGCTTAGCCTGATTTAGAATATTAAAAAACCTTTAAGGATTCTTTTTTTTGAATGGTTATAAATACCGATTATTGCTTTGAAAAGCATTTTTAAAATACCTATTTTTGCAACGCTTATAAACCGATATTAAAATATGAACGCTACAGCTGTTAAAACAGGCACAGAAGGCAAAATCTGGGGAGGCGGGGATGAACAACCTCTAAAAGCGAGTTACGGTAAATTAATGATGTGGTTTTTCATCCTTTCGGATGCGCTCACATTTTCCGGTTTTCTCGCAGCATACGGGTTCTCCCGTTTTAAATTTATCAATACCTGGCCAATCGCCGATGAAGTGTTTACGCACTTTCCTTTTTTACACGGGGTAGATGCTCCTATGTATTATGTGGCGTTGATGACCTTTATTCTTATTTTCTCTTCTGTAACCATGGTACTTGCCGTAGACGCCGGTCACCAGATGAAGAAGAATAAGGTGATTTGGTATATGTTCTTTACCATTATAGGTGGTGTGGTATTCGTAGGCTCTCAAGCCTGGGAATGGGCAAATTTTATTTCTGGTGAGTATGGAGCAGTAGAAACAAATGGTGGTAAAATCATTCAGTTTGTAAATGCGGAAGGTGAGCAGGTAGCTATTGAATCTTTTGCAGTAGATCTTCCTTCAGACCGCACCCGTTTAACCCGAAGCGAAGCGCTTTGGTATGAGTCTGAAAGCAGTTTACCTAAATACCAGCTTGCTGAGGTTATTGAAGGATTTAAAGCAAATCCGGATTTGCTGGTACGCACACAGCTCATTGCTGAAAACGGTCAAAAAACCATTCTGTCACGAGAGGAGTCTTTAGCCAAGTTAGAAAACGACGGGATGCAGGTGGTTGAAGGAGCTAATTTGGTTCACAATGAATACGGACCTCCATTATTTGCAGACTTCTTTTTCTTTATTACCGGTTTCCACGGTTTCCACGTATTTTCGGGTGTGATCATCAACATCATCATCTTTATCAACGTGATCCTGGGAACATACGAGCGAAGAGGAAGTTATGAGATGGTTGAAAAAGTAGGTCTTTACTGGCACTTTGTTGACCTGGTTTGGGTATTCGTATTTACATTCTTTTACCTGGTTTAATCTTAAAAAATTATTCCGCAAAGCGGAAACTATAACATAAATATAATGGCACACGATTCAGCACATCACGGTTCTGCTACTAAAAGAATCTGGACGGTTTTTGGAATACTTTCGATAGTAACCATCGTTGAAGTAGCTTTGGGTATTGTAAGACCTGGGTTTCTTATTGAGACAGACTTCCTAAGAATGCACCTGCTTAACTGGATATTTATCATCCTTACCCTGTACAAAGCCTATTTGATTACCTGGGCATTCATGCACATGGAGCATGAGACCAAAGGCTTGCGACGTTCGGTTGTATGGACAGGTATATTCCTGGTTTGCTATTTAATCTTTATTCTGCTTACAGAAGGAGATTACATTTTTGATGTGTATAAAGAAGGTTATATAGCCTGGGATTTTTAATCCTATATTGAAATTATTAAAGACGACTTAGGTCGTCTTTTTTTATGTCTTGTTTTAATGCAAACGTTCTGTGATGTACCTTTGCATTCGGTTTCGGAAAGGTCTCCCGATGCTGTGCATAAAAACCTGATTGACCCAAATTTAGATGATTTGGCTATGAAAAAGTATTTTGTTTTAGGTGTGTTATTCATCCTGCCTATTGTGGCCTATCTTTTCTTTGCGTCAGGAATTCACAATTTTGCAAAATTACCCATTCTTAAAGAAGACGTGCCAGAGCTACAAGCTGCTTCAGCCGTTCAATTGCAGAATAAAATAACCGTACTTGGTTTTTTAGGAAATACTATAGAGCGCGAAGGTGGCGATTTGTTTAACCTGAATCAGAAAATCTTTAAACCGTTCCGGGAATTTGATGATTTTCAGTTTGTCTATCTGGTACCTCAAACAATTGATGCTACAGAGCTGGACAGAGTTAAAACCGAATTGGCCAGACTTACCGATATCTCAAATTGGCACTTTGTTAGCCTTCCACAGGAAACTATTACAGCTATTTTTAAAGGTTTAAATACACCTTATGATTTGATGGCTGACGGAGGTTCAAAGTATATCTTCATTGTGGATAAAGATCGGAATTTAAGAGGCAGGGACGATGATGAGGATGAAGGCGTGCTTTATGGATATGATAGTTCAGACATTGCAGAATTGTCAAATAAGATGAAAGATGATGTCAAGATTATCCTTGCCGAATACCGTCTTGCCCTGAAAAAAAATAATGCAGATCGCTAGTTGATATGAATAAAAAGAAAACCTATATAGGCATTGCCGTAATTGTATTCATTTTCGGGATTATAGTGATTCCAAAAATAATAGACCGCCTCAAGCGTGGTGAAGTGGTGCAGAACGACCGTCTCAATGTCGCCAAACTGGACAGCAAAGAAAATGATGGTGAACTATCCTATATCAACATTAACGGGAAGGACCGAAAGGTTCCGCATTTTGAATTTGTAGATCAAAACGGCGATACCATCTCCGAAGATACCTACAAGGGAAAGGTTTTTCTGGTTGAATTCTTTTTTACACGATGTCCTACTATTTGTATCCCGATGAATCAGAATCTGGTTATGATACAAAATACGTTTAAAGATAATCCTGATTTTGGTATTGCCAGCTTCAGCATAGATCCTGAGCACGATACCCCTGGAGTTCTAAAAGAATATGCAGATCGATACGGCGTTACAGACCCTGATTGGCATATGATGACCGGGGATCGAGAGGATATTTATGAACTGGCTAATGTAGGTTTCAATCTGTTGGCTCAGGAAAATCCCGAAATAGAAGGAAACTTTCAGCATTCCGGTTTGTTTGCGTTAGTTGATCAAAACGGTTTTATTCGTTCCCGTAAAGATGAGTTTGGCAATCCGTTGATTTACTATCGCGGATTTATTCCACAGGGAGCTGAAGAGGTGGAAGGTGAAGAGACTTCGCAGATAGACATCCTCATTGAGGATATTAAAAAATTATTGAACAAGAACAACAGTTAGATGAACGATCTTGCAAAAAAGGAAAAGCTGTATAATAGATGGATTGTTATACTTTCGGTAGCCATACCTATCGCAGTGGCGCTTTTATTTATGGTGCGTATTCCTAATGTGGAGCGGCTGGGCTTTTTGCCTCCTATTTATGCCGGTATTAATGCCTTAACCGCGATTTTACTCATTACTGCTGTTATCCAAATCAAAAAAGGAAACCGAAACCTGCACGAGAAATTGATGAAAACCTGTATTGCGCTTTCTGTGATATTTTTGGTTTTGTATGTGCTTTATCACGCGACTTCAGATTCTACAAAATTTGGAGATACCAATCTTGACGGCGTGCTTTCAGATGCTGAAAATGCTGCGGTCGGAGTCTTTAAGTATGTGTATTATTTTATTTTGATTACACATATTTTGTTGTCAATAGGAGTGATTCCGTTTGTTCTCATTACCTACGTACGGGCAACATTAGGCAAGTTTGAGTTGCATCGCAAGATTGCCCGCATCACCTTTCCAATTTGGTTATATGTAGCAGTAACCGGGGTTGTGGTATATTTCATGATATTTCCCTATTATCCTGTTTAATTAGTTATGTTGAAACGTTTTAGTCTTACTGTACTTTTTCTATTGCTTAGTTTTGCTATGCAGGCGCAGTGCGCCATGTGTCGCGCCGTTCTGGAAAGTGAGACCGATAACAGTATGGCTGAAGGGGTTAATAACGGAATTGTATATCTTGCCGCAATACCCTATCTGCTCATGGGCGGTCTTATTTATTTTATTTACCGAAGCAGACGTAAATCTTCCTAGAGACTCTAAGCTTAGTTGTCTGAAAGTCTCTAAATGTTAATTATTTTAGGTTTAAATGTAACATTTACAGCTTTTTTGAGTCTATTTGATGGGTTAAGACTGTAATTTTCAGTCTCGCTGTACACTAAACCATCATTATGATCACCATTAAAGACCTCCATAAGTCCTATACTATGGGCGCTAACTCGCTTCATGTCCTCAAGGGAATAAATTTTAGCGTTGAAGAAGGCGAACTGGTGAGTATTATGGGTTCGTCAGGATCCGGAAAATCTACTTTACTCAATATTTTGGGTATGCTTGACGAAGCAGATCAGGGGAGTTATACGCTAGATGGTACTCCCATCAAAAACCTGAACGAAAAGATCGCAGCACGTTATCGCAACAAATTCCTGGGCTTTATTTTTCAGTCTTTCAATCTTATCAATTATAAAAGTGCCCTAGATAATGTAGGGATGCCTTTGTATTATCAAGGTATGAAGCGCGCTGAGCGAACCGATAAAGCGATGGCTTACCTCGAAAAGGTAGGCTTGGCAAACTGGGCGCATCATATGCCTAATGAACTTTCCGGCGGACAAAAACAACGTGTGGCAATCGCCAGAGCTTTGGCTTCTGATCCTAAAGTCTTGCTTGCTGACGAACCTACCGGTGCTTTGGATACCAAAACCAGCTACGAGGTAATGGAACTTATACAGGGCATTAATGACGAGGGTAAAACCATTTTAGTGGTAACTCACGAAGATGATATTGCTCATATGACCAAGCGTATTGTAAATCTCAAAGACGGTTTGATCATAGACGATACAAAAATCAATCAGGTAAGAGCGGCATCTCATGTTTAGTCTGGAGCGTTGGCAGGAAATATTTGAAACTATCCGGAAAAACAAACTCCGCACCTTTCTTACGGGCTTATCTGTAGCTTCTGGTATTTTTATTTTGGTCATTCTTCTGGCTTTGGGTCAGGGAATGCAAAACGGTATTGCAAAAGAGTTTGAGCGTGATGCAACAAATCGTATTTCGGTCTGGAGTGGGGTAACTTCTGTTGAGTATAAAGGGCTTAATCCGGGTAGATTTGTAGAGATGACTAATGCCGATTACAATTATCTCATTGAGAAATATGAAGATAATCTTGAATTTAAGTCTGCCGTCTACCGTATTTGGAGTGGTAATTTAACCTACGGCAAAGAAACCGGAAGTTACCGCGTTGAAGGTGTGTATCCCGATTATCAATTTTTAGAAAACGAAAGTATGGTAAACGGGCGCTATATCAATTATTCTGATCACGACGACAAAACCAAAGTTGTGGTTATTGGGAATAAGGTAAAACAGGACCTTTTTGGTAAACAGGATGCGCTTGGGAAACTGATTCAGGTAAACGGAATCAACTTTTATGTAGTTGGGGTATATTCAGATCCCGGGGGCGAGCGTGAAGAGACCCGAGTTTTTGTTCCTATTTCTACGGCACAACGGGTTTTTGGTGGTTCAGATAAAGTGCGTAATCTGGGTTTTACACTTAAACCAAAAGCAAACTTTGAAGCCACGCTTGCACAATCTATCAATTTTTCAAATGAAATAGAAAGCTTTCTCAAAGAGCGGCATCTGGTAGCTCCAGATGATACCAGTGCGATCAACATCAACAATACGCTGGAAGAGGCTAAACGCTTTTACGATCTTATTGGGATGATCAAGCTCTTCTTTTGGGTGGTAGGGATTTTTACCATAATTGCCGGTGTGGTAGGGGTGAGTAACATCATGCTGATCATCGTAAAAGAGCGCACCAAAGAGATCGGAATACGCAAAGCTCTGGGTGCTGAACCCTGGTCTATTGTGAGTATGATTTTGCACGAATCGATTTTTGTAACGGCAATTGCTGGTTTTTCGGGCCTGCTTTTTAGTATGACACTACTGGAGCTTATAGGGCCCAATTTGCAAATGGACTATATACGCAATCCCACAGTTAATTTTAATGTAGCCATCACAACCGTTTTTATCCTGATACTTGCGGGAGCGCTGGCAGGTTTTGTACCGGCATGGCGCGCAGCACGCATTAAACCTATTGCTGCATTACGTGAAGAGTAAAAAATAAAGAGAACAGCCTGAAGCTTATGTTTAGTAAAGACAGTTGGGATGAGATTATTGAAGCCTTAAGCCGAAATTGGTTTAGAACGGCTCTTACTGCTTTTGGGGTGCTCTGGGGGATTTTCATTCTGGTAATCCTGCTTGCTGCAGGCAAAGGTCTTGAGAACGGGGTGAAAAAGGACTTTGGAAACATGGCGACCAATAGCATGTTTATGTGGACGCAGGTGATCTCAAAACCCTATAAAGGTCTGCCAAAAGGACGTCGCTTCAGTTATGACCTTGATGATGTGGCAGCTTTAAAGGAAAATATCCCTGAACTGCGCTTTGTATCTCCTCGAAATCAACTTGGAGGTTTTGGCGGAGCTAACAATGTGGTGCGCGGTATCAATACCGGGGCTTTTAATGTATACGGGGACTACCCGGAATATATTGAGCAGCAGCCTATGAATATTACTTCCGGGCGGTTTTTAAACTATGGCGATATTGAATCAAAGCGAAAAGTAGCCGTAATTGGGGAAGGCGTGCGCAATGCCCTTTACGACAAGGGAGAAGATTTTATAGGAACGTACATTAAAATAAACGGCGTCAATTTTATGGTTGTGGGTACGTACTCCATCGTATCCAGCAATGGGGATGCCGAAGAAGAGCAGAAACAAATTTATGTCCCCTTTACGGCTTTTTCGCAGGCATTTAATATGGGAAACAACGTAGGATGGATGGCGATCACCGCAAAAGATGGCTATTCCATCACTAAATTGAAAGAGCGGGTTTTTGATATCATAAAAACCAGACACAGTATTCATCCCGAAGATGATCGTGCGATAGGAAATTTTGATTTGTATGAACAATATCAAAAAGTAGACGGGTTATTTATTGCTTTAAAAGCGGTTGCTTATTTCGTAGGAATTTTAGTGCTCCTGTCGGGAATAATCGGGATCAGCAATATCATGCTCATTGTGGTGAAAGAGCGTACCAAAGAGATCGGAATACGCCGCGCGCTGGGTGCCAGCCCCTGGTCCATTCGCAGTCAGATTCTAACCGAGTCGGTTTTCTTAACCTTAATTTCCGGGATGGCGGGAGTTTCTTTAGGAGCTCTGGTAATCTATGTGCTAAACAAAATACTTGATGCTAACGGTCCTGTAGAAATGTTTGCAAACCCCAGTGTCGATTTGTCAACCATATTAATCGCACTATTCATTCTCATATCCTCAGGCCTTTTAGCCGGCTTCATACCGGCACAAAATGCTATAAAAGTTAAACCCATAGACGCCCTTCGCGACGAATAAAACATCAACAAAAAACGAATCTATTTTATGAAAAAATCTGTTACTATTAGTATTCTGGTTGTCATAGGCCTTGTGTTTGTAGGCTCTCTGTACTATTTCTACCAGAAAAATCAGGAAGATCCGGTGGTGTATACTACCGAAAAACCTTCACGGCAGACGATTATTAAAAAAACGGTCGCTACCGGAAGTATTGTTCCTAATGAAGAGATTTTGATCAAGCCCAACATTTCAGGAATTATAGCTGAGATTTATGTCGAAGCCGGTCAGATCGTAAAGCAGGGGGACATGATCGCGAAAATTGATGTGGTTCCCAATGTTTCTTCTTTGGTAAATGCAAAAAACAATATTCAAAGCGCCCGCAATCAGCTGGAGACGGCCAAGCTGGCTTATGAAAATCAAAAGAGTATTTTCAGCAGGCAAAGTTCACTTTACGAGCGCGGGGTAATCTCTGCAAACGAATTCGATATCAATAAACGCGAATACGACCGGGCCGTGCAGGAATGGAGACAACAACAGGTGAGTTTAAATTCTGCAGTACAGAACTACGATATTGTGCGTACCGGGACTACCGCCGGTTTGGGGAATGCCGCCACCACACAGGTGAAGGCAACCATAGACGGGATGGTTCTCGAGATTCCGGTTAAGGAAGGAAATCAGGTTATAGAAGCCAACAATTTTAATGACGGAACAACAATCGCTTCACTGGCTAATGTAAATGATATGATTTTTGAAGGAAAGGTTGATGAGAGCGAAGTGGGTAAGATTAAAGAAGGTCTTCCTTTAGAGATTACCGTTGGTGCTATTGAGGATCAAAGTTTTGATGCTACCTTAGACTATATAGCCCCCAAGGGAATCGCCGAAAACGGAGCTATTCAATTTGAGATCAAAGGAACCCTGGCAAAAATAGACTCAACCTTTATCCGCGCCGGTCTTAGTGCTAACGCATCTATTATTTTGGAAAAGGCGGAAGATGTGCTTGCAGTAAAAGAAGCGCTTATTCAGTACGATTCAAAAACGCAGCAACCCTTTGTAGAAGTTGAAGTAGGCGATCAGCAGTTTGAGCGCAGAGATGTGAAACTGGGAGTTAGCGACGGAATTTATGTAGAAATCCTTGAGGGGATACAGCCTGACGACGCTATAAAAGTGTGGAATGCGACGGTGCCCGTTCAATCTTTTTAAACCAAATTAAAATCAGATGTAACGTTTCTGATAAAACAACTACTTATCAAACAGAATTTCAATTATGAAGAATATTTCAGTCATTTTTCTTTTGGTTTTTACCGGATTGTCTGGCTTCGCTCAGCAGAAGTGGACCCTGCAGGAGTGTATACAGCGTGCACTTGACGAAAACATTCAAATACGCCAGGCAGAACTGGATCGGGATGCGGCCGGCCTTGATAAGCTTGATGCCGTCGGGAATTTTTTACCCAGCCTTAATGGTAGTGCCAGCGTTTCAGAAAATACCGGTTTGAGTTTTAACCCGGTAACCAACAATGCTCAGACTACTACGTTTCTCTCAGCTACCGGTAGACTCAATGTAGGATATACGCTGTTTGACGGTCTGCGAAATTTCAGACAGGTGCAACGTGCCAAGTTTACGGCTCTCGCAGCGCAATACAATCTGGAAAAGCTGGAAGATGACATCGCTCTGATTGTGGCAAACGGATATCTTCAGGTTATTCTCAATAAAGAAAATCTAAAAGTTTTACAGTCTCAGAATGAAGTAACCCGTCGTCAGATTGACCAGACTAAAGAACTTGTAGATGGAGGTGTTTCGCCACGCGGTGACTTGCTTGAAGTACAGGCACAAAATGCTACCGAATTGCAAAATATAGCGGCTGCAGAAAATGCTGTTCAAATTTCACTGATTAGCCTTGCCCAGACGCTTTTGATTCGGGATTATAGAAATTTCGATATTGCTGAAGGAGATTTTAATATCTATGGGGAAGAAATTTTAGCTCTTAGTCCGGAGCAAATTACGCAGTCTGCTAAAGAGGAGCGTTACGAGATTAAAATAGCTGAAAACAATCTGGATATCGCAGAGAAAGACGTGCAAATTGCAAAAGGAGCTCAGTATCCTACGATCTCGGCATTTTTTGGTTATGATACCCGTTATACA
The DNA here is from genome assembly GCF_002744755.1 of Leeuwenhoekiella nanhaiensis. Lineage (GTDB taxonomy): Bacteria > Bacteroidota > Bacteroidia > Flavobacteriales > Flavobacteriaceae > Leeuwenhoekiella > Leeuwenhoekiella nanhaiensis. The sequence continues at coordinate 640,321 of NZ_KZ319287.1, forward strand.
GATGCCACTTCATTTTCTCAAAGCATAGACCAGGACAATCCATTTACTGAAGAGCAGATAGGATTTGTTCAGGGTACAGGACAACCGGTTATAGGTCAAAGCCCTAATTTTATAAGTAGTATTGTACGTCCAGATCCTTTTATTGACCAATTGTACCAAAATGACGGTATCGGTTATGGTTTATCATTAAATATACCTATCCTCAACGGCTTTCAAACACGCAATTCTATTCAGCGAAGTAAAATTGCGGCAGAGCGTGCGGCAATCAATTTAGAACAGGCACAGCTTGATCTGGAATCAAACGTCTATCAGGCTTATCTGGATGCTCAGGGTGCCTTAAAAACCTTTCAGGCTGCAGAAGCTGCGGTAGAATCTCAGGAGCTGGCTTATTCTTATGCGAAAGATCGCTACGATGTAGGTTTGATCAACGCATTTGACTTTAGTCAGGCCAAACAACGATACGACAATACTCAAATAGATCTCAATCGGGCTAAGTACGATTATATTTTTAAATTAAAAGTGTTAGAACTTTATTTTGGAGTGCCCGTAGATCAATTGAAGTTTTAAATCTGAAACTATTTATTTTAGTAATTAAACGATGAAAAAGAAGACCTTAATTATTATTCTTGCTGCTATAGTTGTTCTTATTTTGGGACTCATTGGGGCCAAAAAGGCGGGACTTTTCGGCAAATCGGGGAATTTTAAGCCCGTTGAGGTGCAGGAGATTGTGCTTGAAGATGTGGTGGAAACCGTTGCGGCCACCGGAAAGATTCAGCCTGAAGTGGAGGTTAAAATTTCTTCGGAAGTTTCAGGTGAAATTATCGAGCTTCCTGTTGTTGAAGGACAACAGGTAGAGAAAGGAGATTTGCTTGTGCGTATCAATCCAGATTTGATTCAGTCTGCATTAACTCAGGCGCAGGCTTCCTTACAAAACATACGTGCAAACCTGTCTCAGGCTGAAGCTACTTTAAAAAATGCAAAAGCAAATTATGAGCGTAACAAAACGCTTTTCGAGAAAGGGGTGATTTCAAAATCTGCTTGGGATCAGTCGGTTTCTGATTATGAGGTGGCACAGGCTAATGTAAAATCAGCTTACTATAGCGTACAAAGCGCGGCGGCTAACGTAAATCAGTCCCGCGATAACTTATCGCGCACCACCATTTATGCGCCTATAAGCGGTACCATTTCACGTCTCGATGTCGAGTTAGGCGAGCGCGTAGTAGGTACCCAGCAAATGGCCGGTACCGAAATTATGCGGGTTGCAGACCTGGGCAATATGGAGGTTGAGGTTGATGTAAATGAAAACGACATTGTCAAAATAAATATCGGCGATTCTACGCGAGTGGAAGTTGATGCGTATCTGAAGAAAATTTTTAAGGGTGAAGTAACCGAAATCGCTAATTCTGCGGAAAGCAACTTGACTGCAGATCAGGTTACCAATTTCAAAGTAAAAGTGCGTATTCTGGAAGAATCGTATGCAGATTTACTGGAAGGCCAGCCCGAAAGATATTCGCCTTTTAGACCCGGAATGACAGCAACCGTTGATATCATTACCAAAAGTGTGAAAAATGCGATTGCTGTACCCATTAGCGCGGTGGTTATTAAAAGTGATACAACCCAAATCAACGTGGCTTTTGGCGAGAATCAGTATGAGGCGGTATTTGTAAAAGACGGGGATAAGGCTGTTTTAAAACGTATTACTACCGGTATTCAGGATGATTCTGATATAGTTATTACTTCAGGTCTTGAAACCGGGGAGACGGTTATTACCGGGCCTTATAACACGGTTACCAAATTACTTAAAGACGGAGATCTGGTAGAGGTTAAAAAAGATGCTAAATTTGGGCCTTCAGAAGAAGACTAAATTATGGCAATACTCCTGTGTATAGAAACTACAACAACTAATTGCTCTGTAGCTCTGGCTAAAGATGATGTGATTCTGTCCTTTAAAGAAGATATGGGGCTTAATTATTCACACGCCGAGCGTCTGCACATCTATATTGCAGAAGTGCTCAGGGAAGCCAATATTTCAAAATCGGAAATCGATGCGGTTGCGGTAAGTAAAGGTCCGGGATCGTATACCGGTTTACGCATAGGCGTTAGTGCTGCTAAAGGCCTTTGCTATGCACTGAGTGTGCCTTTGATTGCTACAAACACACTGAAGGCTTTGGCGATGCAGGTTAATGATCCCTGCGACTATATTATTCCGGTGCTTGATGCGCGTCGTATGGAAGTCTATAGTGCGATTTTCAACTCAGAATTTAATGAGTTGCGGGGTATTGAGGCTCAGATTGTAGCGGAAGATTCTTTTCTGAAGTATCTCGATTCGGGTAAGGTAGTTTTCGTAGGTAATGGTGCAGCAAAGCTGAAAGATCTGATAAAACATCCCAATGCTCAGTTTAATGATGTTGCTTTGCCGTCCGCACGGGAAATGGTCACTTTGGCTGCTGCCAAACATAAAATAAGCGACACCGAAGATGTCGCTTATTTCGAGCCTTTTTATCTAAAAGACTTTTACGTTACTTCAAAAAAGAAGTGATACTTATTTACCGCTAAAGCTTGCGCCGCTTTCGTTAAAAACGTGAACATCGCGCTGTGGGAATGGAATCACAATGCCCTGCTCTTCAAGTCTGCGTTTACCTTCTTCAAGCACATACCAGTGCAATGCCCAGTAATCATCGTTAGTTGCCCAGAAGCGTAGCGAAAGGTTTACAGAACTGTCTGCTAATTCGGTAACTACAATCATAGGTTCTGGATGCGGATCGTGCAACACGGTTTCCTGCTCATTCACGAGTTTCAACAGAATTTCTTTAGCCAGTTTGATATCGCTGTCATACGAAATTCCCCAGGTTTGCGCGTTACGTCTTATGCCTTGCGAAGTGTAATTGATGATGTTGTCATTAGAAAGCTTTCCGTTTGGGATGACAGCTTCCTGATTTCCGAAGGTGATTAGGCGGGTGTTGAAGATGGAAATTTCCTTAACCGAACCGTCAACGCCCTGAGCAGAAATCCAGTCACCTACCTTAAAAGGTCTCAATAAAAGAATGAGGACACCCCCGGCAAAATTGGCCAGCGAACCTTGTAATGCTAAACCAATTGCTAAACCGGCAGCACCAATCACAGCTACCAGAGAGGCCGATTCTACGCCTAGTTGAGTTATAACCAGTACAAATAAGAGGATTTTTAAAGTCCAGTTAATAAGATCTGCGATAAATTTCTCCAAAGTGAGGTCGTAGTCTTTTTTCGCAAAGAATTTTTTGACCAGTTTGTTGATGACTCTTATAATCCAGAATCCAATAATCAGGGTTAGAATGGCCCCAATTAGACTTGGTAAAAAGTCTATAATTTTTTCGCCAAATTTATTGGCATAATCTTCTACTTGGTTGATGTCAAATTGCATATATTATTTTTTTACAAAGGTCTGAGATACACCGCAGAAATAAAAAATACCGCTGTTTAAATTACGTTAATTCTAGGGCCTTGTCTTTGTGTTAGTTTACTGAAAATAATAGGTATTTATTAATAGTAAATAATCTCAAGGCAAGCCGCAGCTATTGAGAAGAAACAAAGTTTGGATTGCGAGGCATCCCGATAGCTATCAGAACGGCGAATTATATCTTTAGGCGAAACCAATAAAAAAACCCGCAGTCTTTACTGCGGGTTTTTATTTTTTAAGAAGCCGTCTTTATTTTACTTCGAAGGTAATCTTAACATTTACTCTAAACTCAGAAACGGTATCTCCGGTAACAACTGCACTCTGCTCACGTACATAAACTGAGCGAATATTTTTTATTGTCTTTGAAGCTTCCTTAACTGCGTTTGCAGTGGCCTGTTCCCAACTTTTGTTAGAACTCGCCATTACCTCTATAACTTTTAAAACTGCCATAATTATCTATTTTGGTTATTAATTTTTGTTGATTTCTCAATTTACGATAATTCGGGCACTTTAGCATTAAGGATTTGTTAATCTACCTAGCCATTTATAGCTTCAACGCTATTTATGCGACCCTGCAACATCTCCTTAAGCATTGTTTCAATTCCGTTTTTAAGGGTAAAGGTAGAAGACGGGCAACCACTGCAGGCACCCTGTAATACGACCTGTACATTCTTCGTTTCGGGATCGTAATGCTTAAACATGATATTACCACCGTCACTGGCTACAGCCGGCTTTACGTATTCTTCGATGATGTTTGCAATTTCTTTTGACGTATCATCCAGATTTTCAAATTCCTGTTCTTTTTGAGCTTCAACCGCCTGTGGGGTTTTCTTGAAATTTTCAGAAATGATTTCCTTTCCGTCTTCAATCCAGTTTTTGATAAACTCGCGAACTTCCTGGAAAACCGAATCCCATTCGGCAACCTCAAACTTTTGGATACTGACGTAGTTCGAATCCATAAAGACTTCTTTCACAAACGGAAAGTGAAAAAGTTGAAGCGCTAAAGGAGCGTTTTTAGCTTCGTCAATATTTTTAAACTCGAGTGTTTCGGTAACGATCTTTTTGTTAGTTACAAATTTTAGTACGGCAGGGTTAGGAGTACTTTCGGCATAAACCGTAACCGGAATTTTTTTAGAAGAAGCATCTTCAATGATCACAACCCCATTGTCATTCAAAAAGTTTTCTAGCTGACCCGCAAGCTCATCCTGTACATCAATCCAGTCTACAATGCTAAACTTTTCGACTGCAATAAAATTCTGGGAGATGTATACCGTTTTTACAAATGGCAGGTAGAATAATTGCTGGGCTAAAGGCGAATTTTTAGCTTCATCAATGTTATGAAACTCGTAGCTGTTATGATCTACTAAAAATTTATTAGCCTGAAATTTTTTAATTGCAGGATTTGAAGTAGGCTCTATTGTGATTGCAAAATTGCTCATGGTAAAAATTTTGCTGCAAATTTAGCCAATTTAGCCGGGATGCGTATTTTTTTGGGAGCCTAACTCGCGTAGCAGTCATAATTTATTTAGATTTACAGCGTTAGCCTTAAAATAAGACTAACGGCATTTTCATAAGCTTCATGTTGACTAAAAAAATACTCTTCAGTTTATTGCTTTTATGGGGCTTATCGAGCCGGGCACAGGAAGGTATCCCGGTATATTGGGACTATCTTACTGAGAATCTGTATCTGCTGCACCCTTCAATGGCAGGAGCGGCAAACGCTAATCAAATACGTCTTACAGGAAGACAGCAATGGTTTGATGTGGAGGATGCTCCAAATTTGTACACAGCTTCGGTTAATGGTCGGGTAGGAGAGAAAGTAGGTCTTGGTGCCATTTTATTCTCTGATGAAAATGGAAATTTCTCGCAGCGTGGTGTTTTCGCGACTTTTGCCTATCATTTGCTGCTTTCGCGTAATTATGTAGATCTCAATCAGCTTTCTTTTGGTGTAAATGTGGGTGTTATGCAAAACACGCTTGATGAAAGCGCCTTTGATTTGACTGACTTTGACCCGATTATTTCCGGCGGAAGCCAAACCGACAACTACTTCAATGTAGACATCGGGATGTCGTATTACTTCTTGGATTTCTATGCGCACGCTACGGTAAAGAATGTTTTGCCACGCGAGCGCGCCATGTTCACACCTCAATTAGAATCAACAAACCAACGTCGTTATTTGGCCTCTGTGGGTTATGTATTCGGGAAATACAACAGTCCGTGGAGTTATGAGCCTTCTTTGATGTTTCAGGCAACAGATGAAACTCAGGAGGTGAGCATTGATGTTAATGGAAAAGTATACCGCAAATTTGACTGGGGTAAATTATGGGGTGGCCTCTCCTATCGACGCAATCTGGATGGAGCCCAATATTTAAATGGAGATGGAAGCGTTACGAGCCAGCGTTCGCAATACCTTACGCCCTTTGTGGGAGTGACCTACAATCGCTTTTTAGTGGGCTATACCTATACGTATCAGCAAAATGATATTGTGCTGAGCAACGGTTTTCACCAGATCACCCTGGGATATGATTTTGGGGAGCGACGGGAGCCTTATGAGTGCAACTGCCCGGCGATTAACTAAAAGTCAAGAAATTCTACTTCTTTAGTAAAATCAACATCGCTGATTAAGTTGGCAAGTGTGTCTACCGAGGCGTTGGTATAGAACCTGTGACTTCCCTGTTCTGCGGAAGTATTAATCAAAGAATTTAACTCTAAAATCTTTTTGGTTTGAACGGCTACGGCACGACCGCTATCAATGATTTGCACATCAACCGGAAGCATTTCTTTTAGAAGAGGAATCAAATAGGGGTAATGGCTACAACCCAACACGAGGTAGTCAATTTTTTCCGCAATCATAGGATCAAGATAGGATTGGAGTAGTTCGCGCGTTTCGGGCGTGTTGATTAGTCCGTTTTCAATGCGTTCGACCAATCCTTTGCCAATGATTTCAATCACGTTTAATTCGCTCGCATATAGACTTGACGTTCTTGCAAAAAGAGCGCTACTCAAAGTGCCTTTGGTTGCTAAAATGCCTATGGATTTACTTTTGGAAGAAAGCGCTGCAGGTTTAATGGCAGGTTCTATACCTATAAAAGGTACTTTAAAATTCGATCTTAGATAATCTATGGCGTTCGTTGTTGCCGTATTGCAGGCTACAACAATGAGTTTGCAATCCAGTTCCAGTAATTTTTCGGTATTTTTTACAGAAAGCGCCCGAATTTCATCAGCTGATTTTTCGCCATAAGGCGCATTACGGCTATCTGCCAGATAAATACTGCTTTCATTAGGAAGAAGGTTGATCACTTCTTTCCAAATCGAAGTGCCTCCTACGCCGCTGTCAAAAAATCCTATGGGTTGTTTACGCATGGCCCAAAAATAAAAAACTGCCCTTTCGATTGCTCAAAAGGGCAGTGAATTTAAATTATTTTTAAAGAGATTAGATGCCTAATTCTTTTTTCACATCTGGCATAAGGTCGTAACCATCAGCAAGAATTAAACCGGTTCCGGTAGTGCTGTCAAGTACATACTTGAAACCTTTTGCACGAGCTACTTTTTGAATGGCCGTACGTGCTTTTTCGATTATAGGTTGTAATGCTTCACCTTCTTTCTTTTGAAGATCTCTCAAGGCATTCTGACGGTATTCCATAATCTTGTTGCGGGTTTGCTCTACTTCAGCCTGACGCTGTAAATTCGTTTCGTCAGTTTGGTTTGGAGCTTCATTACCGTAACGTGTCATAGTTTTCTTAAGCTCCTCTGCCATACTGTTCATCTCTGCGTCGTATGAGTTTTGTAATTTTTCTAAGTCGGCCTGTGCCTTTTTGTATTCGGGCATAGAGGTAAGCAACTCTTGAGTCGCGATGTGAGCAACTTTTGAATCTTGAGCTTGCATAAATCCTGTCGTTCCTAAAATTAGGGCTAAGGCTACAACTAGGGTTTTAACGTGTTTCATTTTTCTGATATTAAGTGTTATAATTATTTAAAATGTAATTGCCCTTTTAAACTCGTGACCGGAGTAACTTTTTAATTTATTGAATCTTTTTTCTTTTTTCTACTCTCTAAAATACTGTCTCTTCTACGCTGGCGCTCTTCTAAAATTTGTTGTCTGCGCTGCTCGGGTGATAACGTGCCCGGTGGAGTTTCTCCCGGTAAACCTGGTGGATTTCCTGAGGTATTTCCTCCAGATCGTGCCGCTTCAATAGAATCTTTACGACGCTGACGCTCTTCAAGAATTTCTCGTCTGCGACGCTCAAATTCTTCCCGTTTTGCGTTCTGTAACGAATCTCTTGAGGCTCTGCGTGCTTCGATGAGCTGCTCGCGTTCGGTTTGTTTAGCTTCGGCGGCTGCCTCGCGTGATTCCCGTTCACGTACTTCTTCAACACTCAGCGACTCACTGCGCTCTAAATCTTCTTTATCAGAACGTGATTGTACCTGATTGCGTTTTGAAGAGCGTTTGATGCTCAATAAAATCTGATCGCTTACATCGTGACGCTTATCAGCATACAGCATAACTAGGTCTGACGATTTATCAAGTACAAAGTCATATTGTCTGGCATTGCCTATCTCCTGAACCGCATTAAATACCTGATCCTGTATGGGCTCTATGAGAACGCTACGTTGTTTCATTAAATCTCCTTCAGGTCCAAAACGCTTTTGCTGATATTCCAATATTTCATTTTGCATAAAGCGAATCTCATCTTCTCGCTCTTTGATAAGTTCCTGAGTGAGTAACACCCGTTCGTTTTCAAGAGCCTGCTTCATTTGCTCAACTTCGTTGTTTCGCTTTTCAATCTCGCTCTTCCACTCGGCAACGCGTTTGTCGAGTTGGGTCTGAGCTTCCTGATATTCCGGTACATTTTCTAAAATGTAATTCATATCCACGTAACCTATGCGAATACTCCGTTGTGCTTTAGATTCTGTGCCCAGCATAACCAGGATCAGACTGAAAATAAAAACGTGTGTTCTCATAGATACTACTACTTTAGAAAATATCGTGCCAAAATTAAAATTGCTGGCCTATAATGAAGTGTGTCTCCCATCCGTTAGGACCACCCACGGTACCGGGAATAGGATCAAATCCATATCCAAAATCGATACCCAGCAAACCAAAGGCCGGCATAAATATACGAATACCTGCACCAGCAGAACGGTTCACTAAGAACGGATTATAGTCTCTAAAATTGTCAAATGAAGAACCGGCTTCTGCAAATACTAACGCATAAATAGATGCGGAAGGTTTTAAGGTAATAGGGTAACGCAGTTCAAACTCAAACTTGTTGTAGATGGTAGCACCATCATTAGGATCCAAATCAGGATTCTCTGAACGATCTTGTGGAAGTACTGATTGGTTAGGATATCCTCTTAATCGAATTACTTCACGCCCGTCTAACGCAAAACCTCCTAAACCATCACCTCCCAGGAAGAAGCGGTCAAAAGGCGGTATACCGCGGTCGTTATTGTACGCGCCTAAGAAACCAAACTCTGTTTTACTGCTCAAAACCAGTTTACCTATTAATGAAGTAAACCACTGACCCTCAAACTTGATTTTATAATACTCTAGCCAGTTAAAACGTTCCTGGTCAATCTCAGCTACCGCCTGTCGGTCTCCTGCAGCAAGTGCAGCGGCTCTGTCATCGGCAAGCTGTTTGTAATCGGTGCCATTCCATAAGGAGTAGGGAGGGGCAAGCTTAGCCGTTAAATTGAATTTAGACCCAGATCTTGGGAAAATAGGGTTGATGTCTGTTTCGTTACGTGAAATACCGATGGTGTAGGCGAGGTTTTCAGAAGAACCGTTACCAAAGGTAAACAGACCTACATTGTAATTTTTTAAATCAAAATGCTGGAAACTGATCGCATGCGATATGGTAAAAAAGTTATCAGGAACTTCAAGACGTTTAGCCAACCCGATTGAACCACCGGTGATCAAAAACCGTTGATCTTTATCAGGTCTTGCCCGGCCACCACCGCTAAAATCAAAACGGTACTGTACACTATGTGAAAAACTTAACTGTAACTGCACCGGCTTTTTACCTCCCAACCATGGTTCAACGAGTGAAGCACTGTAGGTTTGATAAAAGGTACTGGCCTGAGCACGAAGACTAAATTTTTGTCCATCGCCCATAGGAAGCGGTTTGTAGGCTTCCTTATTAAACAGGTTTTGGATGGAGAAGTTGTTAAACGACAGCCCCAAAGTTCCTACGAAGCCACCGCCACCGTAACCTCCCTGAAGTTCAATCTGGCTGGCACCCTGCTCTACGAGGGCATAGTTGATATCAATAGTACCGTCATACGGATTGGCATTCAAAAACTGCGGATTAAGCTGTTCCGGATCAAAGAAGCCGGTTTGCCCCAATTCACGGGTGGTTTGTAATACAGCTGCCTGGCTGTAACGCTGCCCCGGGCGGGTACGCAGGTTACGGTAAATTACCCGGTCTTTGGTCTTGTCGTTACCGGTTATGGTGATGCGATCAAAATAAGCCAGTTTACCTTCAGTTATACGTATTTCAAAATCTATGGTATCGTTTTCTACGTTGGTTTCAACCGGATTTATAGATGAAAATAAATAACCACTGTTTTTGTAAAGATTAGAGAGGTCGTCTGCATTAGGGTCTCCGTCCTTAGAAATACGTTCCTTTAGTAAGACGCCGTTGTAAACATCTCCTTTTTCAAGACCCAGTTGCCTGGCGAGTTCGCGGTCTGAATACACGGTGTTTCCTAAGAAATCTATGTCACCTATGTAATACTTGTCTCCTTCTTCAACGGTAAGTTTTAGAGTAATTAAATCTTCTCCGCTTTTAATAAGGGTGTCAGAAACGATTCGGGCATCCCTAAAACCTTTCTCCTTGTATTTGTCAATTACAGAAACCTTATCCTCGGCATAGTTTTCTGCGATGTATTTTGAACGTTTCCAAAAGCGAATGAGATTTTTCTGCTTGGTATTTTTCATCTGCTTCCGAAGTTTCGAATCAGATAGTTCATCATTACCAATAAACTCAATTTCTTCGATTTTAACGCGGTCGCTCAATTCAACATTTACAAGCATATCAACCTTTTGACCTGCCAGAGTATCATTTGCGGGTCTTGTGATAATGGTCACCTTAGAATTTAGGTATCCCTCTTTCTTGTATTTGTTTTCGATATAATATTTGGTCTTGGTAATCAGGTTTTCAGTTACCTTGGTACCTTTTTTAAGATCATTGTCTTTAATAATGTCTTTGGTCTTTTTCTCCTTAATACCAGTTATGGTAACCTTGTTAAGTTCAGGCACCTCTTCGATTTCAAATTTCAGATCAACAACATCACCATTGATGGTGGCGTAGAGATTGATATCGCTAAACAGGTCAAGATCCCAAAGCTTTTTAATCACATTACTAATGCGGTCACCGGGAAGGTAAACCTGCTCGCCGGGTCTCAGGCGGGTAAATGCAATTACGGTTTGCTCGTTGTATTGTTTTGCACCTACAACCGATATCTCACCGATGGTATACTGTTTACCGTTTGAAACGGGTAAATCCTGCTGTGCAAAAAGGGAGGTAAACGTAAAACAGCTTACTAATAGGGACATTAAAAGGCGCTGTTTAACAGGCATCTGTTTAATTAATTTGCTCACTCGTCTTTCCAAATCGTCGTTCTCTTTTCTGATAGTTATAAATTGCTTCGTACAGATGTTCTTTTGTAAAATCGGGCCACAAAACCGGCGTAAAATAGAGCTCGGCGTAGGCTATTTGCCATAATAAAAAATTACTTATACGTTGCTCACCGCTGGTGCGTATAAGTAAGTCTACGTCAGGCAAATCGTGCGTGTACAAATGCTCTTTAATGACTGACTCGTTTATTGAATGTGGCGAAATTAAGTTTTTTTTAACTTTTTGACTGATTTCCTGAACAGTTTTTATAAGCTCTTCCCGTGCTCCGTAACTTAAGGCCAGGGTAAGCTTTAAACGCTTGTTAGTCTTTGTTTTTTCAATAACTTCGTTAAGCTCGTTCTGAGCTTTTGCCGGCAGGCTGTTCAGACTTCCAATGGCTGACAGGGAGATGTCGTTATCCTGTAGTGTTTTAATCTCTTTTTTAAGCGAAGACACTAAAAGATTCATCAGGGTGTCAACTTCAAGCTTGGGGCGGTTCCAGTTTTCGGTAGAAAAGGCATAGAGGGTCACATAAGGTACGCCTAGCTCAGCACAAGCTTCGATAGTCTCGCGCACGGCTTTAGTTCCTTTTTTATGTCCTTTAACCCGCAATAATCCTTGATTTTTCGCCCATCGCCCGTTGCCGTCCATAATCACAGCGATATGGGCGGGCAATGTTTCAAGGTTAATCTGGTCTAAAAATTCCATCTAAATTGTTTTAAAAACCGCAATAGCATGGTTGCCTGCCAAAGGTATAAGTTATTGTCAATCCTGAAAACATATACCAGTCATTATTATTGATGTTGCCAAAACTAACACCTCCATACGCCTCATCACCCGGAAAACTTCCGTCCAGATTATCGGCAAAGGTATACCGGGCACCCACTTCAATCGCCAAAACGAAACTACTGCTTACCTGAGCCTTAAAGCCCAGAACCATTGGGATCGCGACGTCAAGCTCGCGATCTGTTTTTACCAAATCATTTTCAACCGCATCAAGTGCAAAAGAATCATGGTAAAAACCGGTAAGACCAGTGTACAGGTAGGGGCTTGCAGGTCTGTTAAAACTGGCGTGCATGTCAAAATCCCAGAAGGTATATTCTACACCCAGCGAGCCTTCAATTAGAGATTTACTAAATTGATAACCCCGATTTTGTCTGCGTAAATCATCACTTTTTAAATCGGAAGCCTGCAGGTTAGCGTATAATAGAGTAGCTCTGAAGGCGTGTCTGGGACTGCGGTTCCATTTGGCAATTCCCCCAAGCACCAGGGCATTCGGATCGATGTAATTGGTTTTACCCACATCTCCTATAAAGTTGCTACCCCCGGCATAGAGCCCTATTTCGTAGGTTTGACCAGCGCCGTTAACCCAGAAAAGCAGCATTAAAATAAGAACTGTAAAATACCTCATCGATTTTAAAAAGTTTGCAAATATAACAATAATGTCTCGTGTCGCATCATGCGATCTGGTTCTTCCTCATAAACAGGAAGTATGCTGATTTATTGTTTAGTTGCGCTTGTCTTCGCCCCAAAGTAGTTTTTTGCGGAGCGTGGTTAAAAACGTGTCCTCTTCAAGCAAAACAAGCTTGATGTTGAATGGGGCTTTGGTGAGTGTCATTTCAGTTTCTACAGGCAAAGTAGCGATGCGTGAATCTAAGGAAACCAAATGATCTGATTCACGACCACTTACTTTCAGTTTTATTACCGTAGAGTCTGGTACCACAATAGGTCTTGCGTTGAGGTTATGCGGAGCGATGGGCGTAATAATAAAACTGGAGGTTTTGGGCATAATAACCGGGCCTCCGCAACTCAGGCTGTACCCTGTAGAGCCTGTGGGAGTAGAAATAATAAGGCCGTCTGCCCAGTAATTGGTGAGGTGTTCCCCATTTAGCGAAGTCTCTACCGAAATCATAGAAGTAGAGTTCTTGCGGCTTACGGTAATCTCATTGAGCGCAAAATTGAGCTCTTCAAGCGTAGCATTGGGAGATGAAGACTTAATGCTTATCAATGACCTTTCGGTAATGCTGTAATTATTTTTTAGAATTTCTTCAACTGAGGAAACCAGCTTTTCTTTACTTACCGTGGCCAGAAAACCCAGTCTACCTGTATTGATGCCTACGATGGGGATATTGAGATCGCGTACATAGGTTATGGTTTGAAGGATGGTTCCATCGCCGCCTATGCTAAAAAATAAGTCATACGAGTTGTCAAGTTCTTCAAAGGTGCTAAAATGCGAGTAAGTCTTGTCAATATCTTCGTTGTCGTGAATAAGCTTCAAAAAATGCTCTTCAATAATGACTTCAACACCTTTCTGATCGAGAAGGTCCAGAAGCTGCTGCACATATTTGCCAGAACCTTCGTGATAGAATTGACCGTAGATACCTACTTTCATAAAGGATAGTTGCTAGATGTTCAGGTATTTTTCGAGATATTCAGAGCGCTCTCTCAATTCTTTGACAAATGCGTCTTCCTGATGCTGCGACACAATGGTGTAGCCATATCTTCTAAAGGCCTGCAATATGGTGTTGAAGCTGGTATCGGCTCCTATTTTAATGGATATCTGAGCGACATCATTAGCGATGCGGGAAATAAAGGCACCTAAAATTTTTCCGTCATTTGATTCTACAATCTGGCTTACTTCGCTAAAACTGTAGTCGTGCAAACCATGCTCTATCACAATAATGCTTCCGGTTTCGTTGAGAAAAGGCGTGTTGTTGAAATAGGTCATAACATCCGCCAGCTCATAATAGCCCAGATAAGTCGCGCTTTCGGCATCAAGCACCGGCATTAAATTGGTGCTGTTTTGCGCGAAGATTTCTACCACATTAAGCCAATTGGTTTCGGTTGTCACAAAAAAGACTTCGTACATATGCGCGTGATCTGCAATTTGCTCTGTAGCTTCCAGGCAATGTACGTCGTTCTCATTAAGGCATCCCACGTAAACTTCTTCACGGGTAATAGGAATGTGAGAATAGGTAGTCTGCGAGAATAATTCCTGCGCATCACCTACCTGACGCTTTTCTTCAAGCGGATCAATGTCTTTTAATATATAATCGGTTATTTCCATAGCTGCTGATATAGCAATTTAATCAAAAAAGTAAGGGGCAACGCCCTGTTACTTTGTATTTTTGCACACAAAGTTACAATTATTGAAATGACTAAATTAAGCGTAAATGTTAATAAGATCGCAACCTTGCGCAATGCGCGAGGGGGTAATGTGCCAGATCTGGTTAAGACCTCTTTAGATATAGAATCTTTTGGTGCACAGGGAATTACTATTCACCCCCGTCCCGATGAGCGGCACATTCGTTATCAGGATGCGCGAGATCTTAAAAAGGTGGTCAAAACCGAATTGAATATCGAAGGAAATCCGGTTGAGAAATTCATCAATCTGGTTCTTGAAGTGAAGCCCGCTCAGGTTACACTGGTCCCTGATGCCGTAGATGCCATTACCTCAAATGCGGGATGGGATACCATCGCGCACCGGTCATTTTTGCAGGAAGTTATCGCAGAGTTTAAATCAAATGGAATACGAACGTCCATATTTGTTGATCCTGTGCCTGAAATGGTAGAGGGAGCTAAAGAAACCGGAACAGATCGAATTGAGTTATATACCGAAGCTTTTGCGGTAGGCTTTAAAGAGGGTCACCCAAATGCGGTGAAGCCTTACGTTGAGGCCGCTTTACTGGCGCAGGATTTGAATTTGGGCCTGAACGCAGGGCACGATCTTTCGCTTGAAAACATTAAGTTTTTTGCAGACAGTATTCCCGGATTGCTAGAAGTTTCTATAGGTCACGCGCTTATTGCCGAAGCACTCTACATGGGCCTTGAAAAGACAATTCAATCCTACTTAAAAGCGCTATCTTAATGAGTTTGCACAGCAGTATCACAGGTGAAGGAAAAGCCTTTGTTATCCTCCACGGATTTTTAGGGATGGGGGATAACTGGAAAACGATGGCCAATCAATTTGCTGATGCCGGTTACGAAGTTCATCTGGTAGATCAGCGCAATCACGGGCGTAGCTTTCACAGTGAGGTTTTTAATTATGATGTGCTGGCGCAGGATTTAAAGGAATATTGTGAAGAGCATGATCTGAGCGATATTATTTTGATGGGACATTCTATGGGAGGTAAAACGGCGATGTTTTTTGCGATGCAATTTCCTGAGCTTCTTGATAAATTAATTATTGCTGATATTGGGCCCAAATACTATCCGCCGCATCATCAGCAAATTTTAGATGGGTTGAAGGCGCTGTCAGAAAGTGATTCTGCCCGTAAATCAAGGGGGGATGCAGATGAGTTCCTCAGTTCACACATCAAAGATTGGGGCACTCGTCAGTTTTTACTAAAAAACCTCTTCTGGCAAAAAGATAAAACACTGGCGCTTCGTGTAAATCTTCCGGTGTTAACACGTGAAGTGGAGGCTATTGGGCAGGCGCTTCCAACTCAAACGGTATATGAGGGTGAAGTACTCTTTTTAAATGGTTTGAAATCAGATTATATTACTTCAGAAGATAAGGCCTTAATTGAGGCGCACTTCCCCAATTCGAAAATAATAGGAATAAAAGATGCCGGTCACTGGCTTCATGCCGAAAATCCGGAAGATTTTTACGCTGAAGTGATGCGTTTTTTGGATAAAGACTAGTTGCTCTTATTAAAAACTTAGTTTATTAAGAAAAAGTCTGGAATATTTAGAGCGTTTAAAGCGCTTAGAGCCGCCTAAAAGGATTTAACATCCTGTTCTCATTATAGTATTCATAAAAATCGTTCAATTATTCTAAGAACTCAGGAAAATTTTATAACATTGTTTCAGAAATTTACTATGCATACATAGCAATTAAGTTTGTTTGTGCATTTCATTTCACTCTTAATCATCAATATTTTAATCCTTATCATGAGAAAAATTTTACTAGCATCCTTATTTCTCCTGGCTTCTGCTACAACGTTTGCGGGAGGTTACCGGGTGGGACTTCAGGGTCAGCGGGCTCTTGCAATGGGGCACACCGGGGTGGCGTATGTGAATACAGCCGAGCTTGCCTTTTTTAACCCGGCCGGATTGGTTTACCTGGAAAATAAACTGAATGTTTCTGCCGGAGGTTTTGGGGTGTTCTCCAGTGTTGCCTGGCAAAACGAAAGCACCGGTCAGTATGCGAAGACCGATAGCCCTATGGGTACACCATTTTACCTGTATGGTTCTTATGCGGTTACCGAATGGATGAGTGCAGGTCTTGCCGTTTACACTCCTTACGGAAGTACGGTAGAATGGCCAACAGACTGGGCGGGATCTCATCTGGTAAATAACATTGAATTGGCGGCGATATTCGTTCAGCCTTTGCTTTCATTTAAGATTAATGATGTTATGAGCATAGGTGGCGGTCCTATTTTCGTTACGGGTAATGTGAATTTTAACCGTAATGCAAACCGTACACTTACTGATCTTGATGGAAATCGTTCCAATATTACAGTAGACGATAGCGGAGTTACCAACTGGGGTTGGTCTCTGGGAGCCTTGTTTAACGTAACAGATAGTTTTAGAATAGGAGCCCATTACCGCTCTGAAATAATCTTAGAATCTACAGAAGGAACGGCTACGTTTGCAAATTTCCCTGACTCACCGCTTACACCGTCAAATGGTGATACCAGTTTTGAGGCATCGCTTCCTTTGCCGGCTGAGCTTACAGTAGGTCTTTCTTACGACTGTGATAAGTGGGTGTTTAACTTTGATTTCACCCGAACGTTCTGGGATGTTTACGAAGATTTAGATATTATTTTCGGTAACGGAAGGGAATCAATCAACCCAAGAAACTACAACAACTCTTCAATTTACAAGTTTGGTGTAGCTTACGCTCCAAGTGATAAATTTACTTTGAGAGCGGGGTATTACTACGATCAGACTCCTATTAAGTCGGGCTATTTTGCGCCTGAAACACCGCGTAACGATGCTAATGGTTTTACTGCAGGTTTGTCATTTGATATTTCAAGCAGTTTTGCTATTGATGCCTCATTCTTATATGTGAGATTTAAAGAAATCAATGAATCATACGATTACGTGGACGACGGTTCTTCTTTCGGTGGGACCTATAAATCAAGTGCCTTTATTCCGGGTATCGGAGTTACCTATAAATTGTAAAAAAGAAGCTATAGCATTATGAAGAATTATATAAAAATATTGGCTCTGTCTTCCGTTTTTCTGGCTGCCTGTGAGGCGGAGCTCGAAAATCCAATCGAAGATGGAGGAGTGTATACCAGTGGCTCAGCAGATTTCTCAAACTACGTTGCAGTAGGAAACTCGTTGACTTCGGGTTACGCAGATGGCGCATTGTATATCACAGGACAGGAAAACAGTTTTCCAAACATTTTGGCCGGGCAGTTTGCCCTGGTAGGCGGCGGTGAGTTTACTCAGCCCTTGGTAGATGACAATCTTGGTGGGCTTTTGGCAAATGGTACCCAAATCACTCAGAACCGTTTTGTGCTTGCGGTAGATGCTCAGGGTAACCCTGCGCCTACGCGATTAAGCGGAACGCCAACTACTGAAATTGGGAATATTTTAAGCGGACCGTTCAATAATATGGGTGTGCCGGGAGCAAAGAGTTTCCATCTGGTTGCTCCGGGATATGGAAATATTGCCGGTGTGGCTGCAGGTGCTGCAAACCCTTATTTTGTGCGTTTTGCCAGCAGTGCTAACGCGACGATTATTGAAGATGCGGCTGCTCAAAGTCCCAGCTTTTTCTCACTTTGGATAGGTAACAACGACATTTTGAGCTATGCTACCAGTGGTGGTGTAGGAGTAGATCAAACCGGAAATGTAAACCCTGCATCTTACGGGCCAAATGATATTACAGATCCTAATGTGTTTGCCGGAGTTTATAGTCAGGAAGTGAACGCGCTAAGTGCTTCAGCTTCAGGTGGGGTTTTGTTTAACATTCCTGATGTTACTTCCATTCCGTTTTTTACCACGGTGCCTAATAATGCGTTAGTGCTTACCGCCGAGCAGGCTGCAAGTCTTACCGGATTTTTCAGAGCTGTGAGTGGTATTTTTATTCAGGGTGCGATTCAGCAAGGAGTTCCTGCAGCTCAGGCTCAGGCATTAGGTGCACAATATGCAATCACTTTTAATGCAGGTCCTAACCGATTTATCATTGATGTACCGGTTACGCAAACCAATCCGCTTGGTTTCCGTCAGATGACTGCAAATGAATTGCTTTTGTTGACGATTAACCAGGGAGCTCTAAGAACTCAGGGTTACGGTTCAGTTGCATTAACTCCTGAAGTGCTTCAGGTTCTGGGAAAACTGCAGGTGGGAGGAACTCCAACACCGCAGGAAGCAGGTCTGGTTTTGGCCGCTGTTAACGGCATTGATGATAAAGATGCTTTGGATACGGCAGAGCTTACCGCCATAGCTAATGCCCAGACAGCGTACAACGCTACGATTTCAGGCGTTGCTCAAGCTAATGGTCTTGCGCTGGTAGATGCCCGTGCAACCCTGCAGCAGTTGGCTAACGGTGGAATCTCCTATGATGCCGGTACCTTAACGTCTACGTTTGCTATGGGTGGTGCGTTTTCGCTAGACGGTGTACATCCTACGCCTCGTGGTTATGCGTATTTGGCAAACCTTGCGATTGATGCGATCAACTCAACGTATGGTTCTACGGTTCCTAAAGTAAATATTGGTGATTACCCTACTATTACTGTTAGTCAGGCTAATTAATATTTAAGTAGGTTTTATGATACAACGCCGTCAGCTACTGACGGCGTTTTTTTATTTTTAAAGAAATTATAACGGGACATCTAATCCCGTCGGGTAAAAATCAAATCTCATGAAAACACTGATAAAACTATTGCTTACCGCTATTGCGGTAATCGTTTTGGGCTATTTGTTGCCCGGCGTTAGCGTCACATCTTTCTTAACCGCTCTAGTTGTGGCTGTAGTGATTGCGTTGCTTCGGCTTATTGTAAAGCCTATACTTATAATCCTCACCTTGCCTATAACGATTATTACATTTGGCTTATTTCTACTTTTTATAAATGCAATTATCATTTTGCTGGCGGGGTATTTTGTAAGCGGTTTTGTTGTAGATGGAATTTGGTGGGCATTGATTTTTAGCTTGTTGCTATCACTCTTTCAATCGGTGCTTTTCGCCCTAATTAAAGAAGAATAGAAGTAAGCTGAATGCTAAGTGGTTATAAACTTTGCAGGCGTCTAAAAAAGATGTACTTTTGCACTCCAAATTTTATAGGAAAATTCCACTAGAAGATGAATATTACACGAGAGAATATTGATGAGCTCAATGCAGTACTCAAAGTAGATATTGCTAAAGATGACTACAGCGAGAAAGTGCAAAAGGTACTGAAGGATTACCGTAAATCTGCAAACATTCCCGGTTTTAGAAAGGGACACGTGCCTATGGGCCTTGTGCAAAAGCAGTACGGTAAAGCGGTAAAGGTTGATGAAGTAAACAAATTGCTTCAGGATAACCTTCAAAAATACCTGACTGAAGAAAAACTGGATGTTTTAGGTAACCCGCTTCCTAAAGGTCAGGATGGTCTTAACTGGGATGAGGATAACTATACCTTTGAGTTCGAGTTGGGATTGTCTCCAAAATTTGAAGTAGATCTTCAGCCTAAAGAAGCGATCACCAGCTACAAAATAGTTGTTGATGATAAAATGCTTGACAATCAGATCAAGACCATTCAGAAACAATACGGTAAAATTACCAGCAAGCAGGAAGTTGAAGCAGGCGATGAAGTGAGTGGTACTTTTGTAAATGAAGAAGCTGATCTTGATAAAAAAACCACTTTTGAGGTAGATAAACTAAAAGGAAAGGCAAACACTTCAGCCTTTATGGGTGCTAAAGTGGGTGATGTAATCACAGTTACTACTAAAGGTTTATTTGCTGAGGCAGGTGATTACCGTGCTTACCTTGGGCTTTCTGAAGAGGAGGCTAAAGAGCAAAATTTGGAAGTGTCTTTCACCATCGCTGAGGTAAATCACAGAGAGCCTGCAGATTTAGATCAGGAGCTTTTTGATAAATTATATGGTAAAGGTGTTGTGACTTCGGTTACTGAGCTTCGCGAAAAAATCAAAGAAGAGGGAGAGGCTCAATTTCAACAACAGAGCGATCAGCAGTTGTTAAATGATGTGACTGAAAAGTTAATTGAGAACACCAAATTTGATTTACCTGCAGAGTTCCTGAGGAAATGGATTCAGCAAAGCGGAGAGAAGGAATTGACTTTTGAAGAAGCAGCTGAAGAGTATGAGCGTTCTGAAAAAGGACTGCGTTACCAGCTAATCGAAGGTAAAATCATAGCTGATAACAACCTGCAGATTACTTTCGAAGAAATCAAAGCCTACGCTAAAGATATGATCAAGGCTCAAATGGCTCAATACGGTCAGGCAAATCCGGCAGACGAAGAGTTAGAAGGTATTGCTGCGCGCATTTTGAGCAATCAGGATGAAGTGCGTCGTCTTTCTGAGCAGTTGATGAATAAAAAATTGCTTGATTTCTTTAAAGAAAACGTTAAGTTAAAAGAGAAGGAAGTAACCTTTGATGAGTTTGTCAAAGAAGTTTACAACTAGTAATTCTCTAAATTATATAGTATCTTTAAGGCGTTTTAACTTTGAGTTGAAACGCCTTTTTGCTTACAAATCTAAAGGTGTGTCAGCACCTTTTTTAATGAGATCAATTTTTGAGAATTCAGTTCTCAGAACTTTTAAAAAATCACTATGAATTACGCAGAAGAATTTAAAAAATATGCTATAAAAGATCAGGGTGTTAGCAGTACATACTATGATAAAATTATGAGTAGTATGTATCCTGTGGGGCTTACTCCAAATATTATTGAGGAGCGTCAGATGAATGCTGTTGCAATGGACGTATTCTCGCGATTAATGATGGATCGTATCATTTTCCTGGGAACCGGGATTAACGATCAGGTAGCAAATATTGTCCAGGCACAGTTACTGTTTTTAGAAAGTACCGATGCTTCTAAAGATATTCAGATTTACATCAACTCACCGGGTGGTAGTGTATATGCCGGGTTAGGTATTTACGACACTATGCAGTTTATAAAGCCTGATGTTGCTACGATCTGTACCGGTATGGCGGCTTCTATGGGAGCAGTGCTATTATGTGCGGGTGCCAAAGGTAAGCGTAGCGGTCTTACGCACTCACGCGTGATGATTCACCAGCCGTTAGGCGGAGCTCAGGGTCAGGCAAGTGATATTGAGATTACAGCCCGCGAGATCATTACCTTAAAAGAGGAGTTGTACAAAATCATTTCAAAGCACTCCGGGCAGCCTTATGAGAAGGTTTATGAAGACAGTGACCGCGATTACTGGATGAAAGCCGATAAGGCGCTTGAGTACGGTATGATTGATGAAATACTCGCAAGAGAATAAAAAAATAGCAGGCAAAGCCTGTAAATACGGTTTTAAAGCACTGCTTTAAGATCAAAATGATTGAATTATGGCGAAAGAAGAATTAGAATGTTCCTTTTGTGGTCGTAAAAAGCCCGAGACCAATTTGCTTATAGCAGGTCTTGATGCGCACATTTGCGACCGTTGTATTGAGCAGGCTCATGGCATTGTGCTTGAAGAAGCAAAGGACATCAACAAAAACAACCTGAACAGCGACCTGACGCTTAAAAAGCCCAAGGAGATTAAAAGCTTTTTAGATGAGTACATCATCGGGCAAGATTTTACCAAAAAAGTGATGTCAGTAGCGGTATACAACCACTACAAGCGCTTGCTGCAACCTGATACTGAAGATGATATTGACATTCAAAAGAGTAATATCGTAATGGTAGGGCAAACCGGTACGGGTAAAACCCTTATGGCAAAAACCATTGCCCGTATGCTTAATGTGCCTCTGGCTATTGTAGACGCGACCGTGTTGACCGAAGCTGGTTACGTGGGTGAAGATGTAGAAAGTATTTTGACACGTTTGCTTCAGGCTGCCGATTACAATCTGGAAAAGGCCGAGCGCGGTATTGTATTTATTGATGAAATTGATAAAATCGCCCGTAAGAGCGACAATCCATCGATAACCCGTGACGTGAGTGGAGAAGGTGTTCAACAGGCTTTATTGAAATTGCTTGAAGGTACTACGGTAAACGTTCCGCCAAAAGGAGGGCGAAAGCATCCGGATCAGAAATTTATCGAAGTCAATACCGAGCATATCCTGTTTATTGCCGGTGGTGCTTTTGACGGTATTGATCGCGTGATCAGCAAGCGTCTCAATATGCAGGCAGTAGGGTTTAGCGCCAGTATGAGCGATGAGGTTATTGAGCGCGATAATTTGCTTAAGTACATCATACCAAAAGACCTGAAAGATTTTGGACTGATTCCTGAAATCATTGGTCGTTTACCGGTCTTGACGCATATGGATCCCTTAGATGCAGCTACCTTAAGAGCTATCTTAACCGAGCCTAAAAACGCAATCATTAAGCAATACGAAAAGCTTTTTGATATGGACGATATCGAATTTGAAATCACTCCGGAAGCTTTAGATTATATCGTTCAAAAAGCTATTGAATACAAGCTAGGAGCCCGCGGATTACGTTCCTTATGTGAAGCTATTTTTACCGATGCTATGTTTGAGCTTCCCAGTTCAGATGTTTCGGAATTTAAGGTAGATAAGGAATACGCTGAGTTTAAGCTTGAAAAGTCAACGATAAAAAAGCTTAAAGCAGTTTCTTAAACCGCATGTTATAAAATAGAAAAAGCCCGGTAAATTTGATTTACCGGGCTTTTTTTGATCCTATTTCAGCGGATTTGGTAACTGTAAATATTGAGTGCTTTTTGACCCAGTGCATCTTTATCTGAACTGAAAAATCCGGAAGATTCTGAAGCAGGAATTAGGCCCACTTCATTTGCTGCACTATTTATAGACCTTCCTAAATTTTGAGGCTTGCTATAATCTCCCTGATTGGTATAGCAAAGGTACAAATCAAAACCGCCGAAGCCCCGGGTGTTGTTTGAAGCGAAATACATTTGACTACCATAATCGTTGAGGCTGGGAAAATTTTCATCTGCTGCCGTATTGACCTGAGATCCCAGATTTTTAGGACTTCCCAGGCTTCCGTCAGCGTATACACGGGCAACGTAAATATCGTAACCTCCAAAGCCACCGGGCTTGTTGCTTGCAAAATAAAGCAGATCGCCATCAGAGTTAAGCCAGGGGTTTTCAATAGAATAAGGGGCTTCAACAGCGAGTACTTTTTTGGGATTGCGCCATAAATGACTCAGCTTTGAACCGCGCTCTGCCGTATAAAGTTCAAGGGACATGGAGTTCTCTTTTGCTTTGGTGTAATACACCCGTTTCAGATCTAATGAAAAGGTGAGGCCACCATGATTTTCTGTTCCTGTAAAGATACCGGGTAGCAAATGCGGCTGTTCCCAGAGGTGCGATTTTTTTCTGAATCCGAGTAATTTGAATTCACTCTGATCAAAAAGGCTTCTTTTTGCTGAATTGACTTTTCGGTTTGAAACGACAATTAAGTTGTTGTCATAAAAACCTGTGGCATATTCCTGAGCCGTAGTATTAAAAGGCAGTTCTTCGGTATAGAAATATACAGAAGGAAGCTTGTCAAAATCAGAAGGTGTGGGGGTTTCGTTGCGTAAAGCTAAATCGTGATCACGTAGTTTGCTTTGTGCCGGCAGTAATCCTGAGTTGAGGATTACTGCCAGAGTCAAAGCGAGTAACTTTGAGTAAAAGTAATGTGAGTTTTGATTTGTTACGTCCAAGCTAGGGGATAGGGGGGACATACACTAATATTTTAGTTTAAGGGTTTTAAAATTCGTTGAAAGGTTTTAGGTGTTCATATTGGTTTGCGATCCTACCTGGTTTAACACATACAATTCTTCAAGCATTTCGCGGCTGTTGCTCAGGCGGGGAACCTTATGCTGGCCACCCAGCTTGTTTTTTGATTTTAACCAGTCGTAGAATAAGTCTGTTCGGGCGAAATGAATTTTTGGGGGATTCAGGGTCATGTTATTTTTCCGCTTTGCTTCATAATCGCTATTGATTTCCTGTAGCGCTTTGTCAAATACGTTTTCAAACTCGGTTTTATTGTGGGGCAGTACCTTAAATTCTATAAACCATTCGTGAGCACCCTTTTCTCTGCCTTCCATAAAAATGGGGCCGGCGGTATAATCTACAATTTCAGAATGGGTTAGCGCGGTTGCCTTTTTAAGTGCCTGCTCGGCATTTTCGATAATCAACTCTTCGCCAAAGGCATTGATGTGATGCTTGGTACGCCCGCTTACACGAATGCGATACGGGTTTATTGAGGTGAAGCGAATGGTATCACCTACTTTATACCGCCAAAGTCCGGAATTTGTGGTGATGACGATGGCATAGTTTTTACCTACTTCAACTTCTGAGAGCGAAATGATTTTTTGTTCAGGCTGCCCGTAGGCGTCCATTGGGATAAACTCGTAAAAGATACCATAGTCCAGCATCAGGAGGAGGTCGCTTGAACCGTTTCGATCCTGAATAGCAAAGAAACCTTCTGAAGCATTATAAATCTCGTAATACTTAAAATGGTGTCTGGGCAGAATTTTTTGATACTGCTCGCGATAGGGTTCAAAACTTACACCGCCGTGAAAGTAGACTTCCAGATTTGGCCAGATTTCAAAGAGTTGTTTTTTGCCGGTGGTTTCTAAAATATTATTAAGCAAAACCAGCATCCAAGAAGGTACTCCAGCGAGGCTGGTTACGTTTTCCTGAATGGTTTCCTGCACGATGGCTTTCATCTTGACTTCCCAATCACTCATCAGCGATACCTCGTTGCCGGGAGTGCTGCTAAATTCGGCCCAGAAGGGCATATTGTCTATTAAGATAGCCGAGAGATCCCCATACGAAGTGCCGTTGCTCTCATACAAACGTTTGCTGCCGCCCAGTCGCAGACTTTTTCCTGTAAATAGTTGCGAGTCGGGATTGTTGTTGAGGTACACGCAGAGCAAATCTTTACTGGCAGCATAGTGGCAATCTTCAAGTGCTTCGGGACTTACTGGGATGTATTTACTCTTGGCATTGGTGGTGCCGCTGCTTTGCGCAAAAAGTTTTACCGGAGAGGGCCAAAAGATGTTGCTTTCGCCCTGACGGCCGCGCTCAATCATGTCGCTTACCTGCTCGTAATTGGTAACCGGTACCCGGTCTGCAAAATCCCGGTAGGAGCGTATTTCTTTAAAACCGTATTGTTTTCCGATTTCGGTATTTCTAGCTTTTTGAATAAGCTTGTGCAAAAGCTCGTGCTGTACATCGTGCGGATACTTCAAAAACAACTCCATCTGATGAATCCTTTTTTTTAGGAACCAGCTGGCGATGGAATTGACTAAGGGTATCGGCATTTTGTTAGTATATTTGAGCTTTTAATTCTAAAATCGGTAAAAAAGAGCGTTTAAAATTAGCTTTTTTTTAACTGAAATCTTCAACATCACTCAAATTTATGCAATACCAGGGCGTACTTACCAAGATGCAAACCGAGCTTGATCATCCCGTGCAATATTATCTGGTTTTTGAAAATGATTTTATTCACGTTAATCAGCTTTTAGACAAAGAAATACGTATTGAATTCTTAAAATACCAGTGTCTCGCCTGTGGGTTGAATAAAAAAATCTACCGCCAGGGGTATTGCTACGAAGATTTCTATAAAGTGCCACAGGCTGCCGACTGGATTATGAAGCCCGAACTGAGCAAGGCCCATCTCGATGAAGAAGACCGCGATCTCGACTATGAGAAGAAGGTTCAACTGCAGCCACATATTGTATACCTGGCCAACTCGAGCAACATCAAAGTAGGAGTAACCCGTAAAACTCAGGTTCCCACGCGTTGGATTGATCAGGGTGCGCACGAGGCCATAGAAATCGTTGAGGTGCCTAATCGTTATCTCGCCGGCATCACTGAAGTTGCCTTAAAAGACCATATCGCAGATAAGACCAACTGGCGCAAGATGCTTACTAATGATATTGAAGACGAAGATCTGGTCGCCACACGCGATGCGCTAAAGCAATATATTCCTGAGGAGGCGTTAGAATATTTTATCGCTAGTAACTCAGAAACCAATATTGAGTTTCCGGTGTTGCAGTATCCCACCAAATTGAAAAGCCTGAATCTGGAAAAAACACCCGAGTATCAGGGCGTGCTTAAGGGTATAAAAGGCCAATACCTACTTTTTGAGGATGGGACCGTCTTTAATGTGCGCAATTCTGAAGGTTACGTGGTGAGCATCTCTGTTTCCGCCTAAAAGCCCATAGCCAAAGCCTTTGTATTTCATTTTTTTGGACTAATTTAAAGTCTCAGACGAACTTTTTTCAAATTTTTTAAACTAATTCGTTAGTTAAACTAATATTTTAGTTATATTTGAAGTGTTCAGGAACAAAAAACTAATCCCTAACTAGTTAGAAATTATGAAACAACTTACCAAAGCAGAAGAAGAAATCATGCAAATCCTATGGGATTTGGGAGAAGGCAATGTGGCAAGCATTCTGGAGGAAATGCCCGAGCCGAAGCCGGCTTACAACACCGTATCTACCATTGTGCGTATTCTGGAGACCAAAGAATTTGTAGGCTATAAAAAACAGGGCAGGGGGCACATCTACTTTCCACTCGTGGCCAAGTCAGACTACAGCAGCGCTTCGATGTCAAAAATGGTCAACGATTACTTCAACGGGAGTTTTAAAAGCATGGTCTCCTTTTTCGTCAAGAAAAAAGAGATGAGTGCCAGCGAACTCGAATCTATTTTAAAGGAAATCAATAAAAAAGACGATTAATTATGGTACGGTATCTACTCGAAGTTTTTGTGATTCAGGCGTTGTTTTTGGCGGTGTACCAGTTTTGGTTGCGCAAAGAAACCTTTTTCAACGTCAATCGCGCCTATTTAATAGGTAGTGCGCTGGTGGCTTTTGCCCTGCCGTTTATGCAGTTTGAAATCTTTCAAAATCAAATTCCGCTTCGCGAAAACATTACATTTTTGCCTGAAGTGGTGATCAATGCCGCGGCACCGCAGGCAACTCCGGTAGCCGCTGAAACACAAACCGACTGGAGTATATACTGGCTTATTTACGCAGCCGGAGTGTTTTTCAGTACCGGAATGCTATTTCGCAAATACCTGGATATCAAGCGCTATTTCCGATTTAAAAAGCCTTCGGAAAGCGGAACGAACATTATCGAAATTCCAAATAGCGATGCCGCTTTTACCTTTTTAGGAACCATTTTTCTGGGTGAAAAAATCAACGCCGAAGCACGCCGGCATATTTTGGCGCACGAGGAGGTGCACCTGAAGCATTGGCATGGGCTTGACCTGATGCTGTTTGAAGTACTGCGCGTAGTATTCTGGTTTAATCCGCTGGTGTACGTTTATCAAAACAAAGTAGCCGAGCTGCACGAGTACATTGCAGATGCCCACGCACTGCGTAAAACCGAAATTAAATCCTATTATAATCAGTTGCTCAATACCGCTTTCGGTACGCAACAGATTTCATTCATCAATACTTTTTTCAATCATTCATTAATCAAAAAACGAATCGTTATGTTACAAAAACAATCAAAAAGCAATGCAAAATGGAAGTATCTCTTCCTGCTCCCCCTTATCGCCGGTATTCTCACCTATGTGGGTTGTACCGATGATAACGGTCTAGCCGAAAATGAGAGTGCGCTAAGTCTGGAGGAGCAGATCGCAGATCTAGAAGCTACAATTGACTCAAAAGATGAGATAAGTTCTGAAGAAAGGGCTATGGTGGGTAAATTATTAGATAAGGCTAATAGGAAAATGGATGGTCTTGTGCCTCCACCTCCACCTCCACCAAAACCATATAGTGTAGCTTTAGATGAGGCACCTGTAGGTGAAGAAGTGGAAATAATAGAAGTCGTGGAGACTAAAAGTCAGGAGGTTATAAATGACGTGCCTTTTGCCGTTGTCGATGAAGTACCTATTTTTCCAGGTTGCGAATCTTACGGTCAAGAAGCTAAAAAGGAGTGTATGTCTAATTTGGTTTCTCAGTTCGTGAATAAGAATTTCAATACAAGTTTGGGTGAAGAATTAGGCCTTACAGGTATCAATCGTATTTATGTACGTTTTAAAATTGATAAAAATGGTCGAGTTACCGATATAGCTTCTCGTGCTTTACATCCAAAATTGGAGGAAGAAGCTATTCGTGTCGTGAGTATGTTACCCAACATGACTCCGGGGAAACAACGTGGAGATGCTGTAAATGTATTGTATTCACTTCCTATTGTTTTTCAGACAAACTAAATATGCATAAACTTTATCTATTTATTTTTTTAATACTAGCCAGCCGGGCCGAAGCACAAGCTGTTTCGGCCTCGGTCGTTGCAGACAGCCTGTATGCTGTGGGTAACTACAGCGAGGCCATAGCCGAATATGAAAGCCTGGATAATAAAGACACTTCTGTCTACCTTAAACTCGCGCGCGCGCATCAGGCAAAAGGGACACTTGATGATGCTCTCAATTACTATGCGCAGGCCGCAACCGGTACCGATGAAGTCATTGCGATGAATGAATATGGTAAACTGCTCATAACCAAGCGTAAATTCAAAGAGGCCGATTCGGTTTTTACCGAATTGATCAACGTCTATCAAACCAATCCCGATTTCTATTACCAGCGCGGAAGAGCAAAAGAAATGATCCCTCGTAATATCAGAATAGACGCAACCGATTCTACCACGACTTCAGCACAAAGAATTATTCCGCATATATTGGATTATAAGAAAGCCGTTGCATTAGACAGTACCCATCAGAAAGCATTAGGTGAACTAGCCGTTTTTTATTTAAAGCGGAAGGAGTATCCTATGGTTGAAAAATTAGCCTTTAAAGCTCTGGAAAGCTATCCTACCAATGTGGAAATCATCAGTACACTGGCGCAGAGTTATTATTACAAAGGCTGGAATGAAGAGGCGATTACCTGGTTTGAACGATTAATCGAACTGGGTCAAAGCACGCAATTCATTCACGAGAAACTGGGGAATTCGTATTACAAAGACCGGATGTACGAGAAATCAATCGAACAATATCTGGAAGCTTTAGATTTTTCACCTGAAGATGATTACCTCCACGCCACGCTCGCCAAGCTATACAATCACGTTGAAGATTTGGAAGCTGCAGAAATGCATGGATTGCTGGCAGTGCTTTATAAAGACCAGTCGATTGAAGAGGAATACTACACCCTTTCCCGCACTTATGAGATGAAAAAAGACTGGAAAAACGCGATGAAATATGCCAATCGTGCTTTGGAAGAAAACCCGGATCATAAAAATGCCGAATACACCAAAGTCATCGTAGCAGATAATTATTACGAAGACCGGCGTGCAGTCTTAAAGCTCTATGAAGATTTTATAAAGAAATACAGCGATGGCGAGTATGCCAAATACGACCCGGTATTGCGCCTCGCCCGCGAACGTCGCGACAAACTCAATCGCGAGATTTTTATGGCAGACGGCGAGGAGCAATAATAAACACCGTCACATCGAGCGCAGTCGAGGTGTTTTTAAATCCCTCAAATAATAATAGCAATAACATAACAATACTTGCAGCAGTTGCTTACTTTTAGCCTTTATTAAAATTGGCTTTGAAAAATTATTTACTTCTGGTTACTTTTTTCCTGTTACTTTCCTGCGATTCAGACAAGGGCTTAAACTGCTTTCAGTCCCCCGGAGAGCCGGTTGCTATCGAATACACCCTTGAGAATTTTACCAAAATCGTAGTCGAAGAGCGACTGCAACTCATCGTCAAACAGGGCGCCGAGCAAAAAGTAGTTTTAGAGACCGGCGAAAACCTGGTAAACGATATTGAAATCAGCGTTTCAGACGGAGTGCTAACGTTGTTTAACGACAACGGCTGTAACCTGGTACGCGATTATAACATCAGCAAGGTTGTGGTGACTACTCCTAATCTTACTGAAATCCGCAATGCTTCGGGCTACGAGGTGCAAAGTGAGGGTGTTCTCAACTTCAATTCGCTCACACTCACCAGCGAGGATCTGGAGGAAGAAGATCTTTATCATAAAGACGGGGATTTCAGATTGGAGCTTGATGTAAACACGCTAAACATCACAGCAAACGGACTCTCTAATTTTTTCCTTTCCGGCAAAGCCGAAAATGCCAATCTCGAATTTCTGGAAGGCGATATTCGCTTTGAAGGCGCCGATTTTGAAGTTCAAAACCTAGAAGTATTTCACCGCGGAACCAACAAAGTGATTGTAAATCCCATTCAGGCTTTGCGTGGCAGGGTGCTCAGCACAGGCGACCTGATCTCCGTCAACCGTCCACCTGTCGTTGAGGTTGAAGAGACCTATACCGGACGCTTGATTTTTCAGTAGGAAAATCATTTTACTCACTCATAAGCTCCTCCCCTTAAAAAGGGGAGGTGTTTTCAGCTTTGCTGAAAACGGAGGGGTCTTAATTCCGCGAAGGCGGAAATCTCACTAACGCCAAGACGGAAATCCCATTCCCTGATTTTTAACCGTATCTTTGCAACCTATATTAAAACTTAAGTTGCTTGGAATCTCAACATAACAATCCGTTACAGCCCGAATCTGCCGAAAACAAACCGCATAAAGCCGGTTTTGTCAACATTATTGGTAACCCCAACGTGGGAAAATCAACCCTGATGAATGCGCTGGTAGGTGAGCGGCTTTCTATCATTACCTCAAAAGCCCAAACCACCAGACACCGTATTTTAGGTATCGTAAACGGTGATGATTTTCAGGTGATTTTAAGCGATACGCCCGGTATCATCAAGCCTGCGTACGAGTTGCAGGCCTCGATGATGGACTTTGTAAAGTCTGCCTTTGAAGATGCTGATGTTTTGCTGTACATGGTTGAGTTGGGCGAAAAGGAACTCAAAGACGAGGAGTTTTTTAAGAAAATACGCAATACCGATATTCCGGTTCTACTGTTGATCAACAAGATCGATCAGGGTAATGAAGAATTGCTCGAAGCCAGCCGCAAACACTGGCAGGAGCAGGTGCCTAATGCGGAGATTTTCGCGATTTCAGCACTGGAGAATTTTGGGGTGACCGAAGTATTTAATCGTATTCTCGAGGCTTTACCGGTTTCTCCGCCCTTTTATCCTAAAGATGCCCTTACCGATAAGCCCGAACGCTTTTTTGTAAATGAAATCATTCGCGAAAAGATTTTGATGCACTACAAAAAGGAAATTCCGTATTCGGTAGAGATTGATACCGAAGAATTTTTTGAAGAGGATAACATTATCCGGATGCGCAGCATCATTATGGTAGAGCGTGACAGCCAGAAGGGCATCATCATCGGCCATAAAGGTGCAGCCCTAAAACGCGTAGGCATCGAAGCCCGAAAGGATCTCGAAATATTCTTTGGCAAGCAGGTGCATCTGGAACTCTACGTAAAAGTCAATAAAAACTGGAGAAGTAGTGAGCGCGAATTGCGTCGCTTTGGGTATAATGGGAAATAGTGGCAGCGCCACAGGATCATAATATTAGTTTATATTAGAATTCAGAAATAAATGATACATTTACTTCAATGTCAAAGGAAAGAATCGAAATAAAGCTAGAATATGTTGGAGATGATCAAGTTGATCTCCAAAATATGTCATTACAAGCTTTAGAGTCTTTTCTTTTGGTGACCACTTCTTTAAAGAATATCGCAGAAAATATTACTAAGGATGTGACTTTTACAATCAAAAAAGGATCAGCATATTCTTCTGTTAATGGTTCTACATCTGCCATTGAAAACATATATAAGTCTATTGATCAGGCTATAAGTGGGGAATCTAATGATGAAGTCATCACTTCAAACCTTAGAAATATTCAAAGAGAGATTCAAAATCAGGTTTTCAAATATCAGTTTAAATATGCAGATTTTAAGCTTGATGAGAGAATTAAAAAAGCCAAAAAAATAACCAAAAAGAGGAGCAATAGTCAATATGAAAAAGAATTGGCAATTGTATCGGGCTTCTTTAACTCGATAGGTGGTAATGATCCAAATTATCATTTTGATTTTGGCTTTAATAATCGGCTTAAAGTTGAATGTAATATTCTTGACGTTGATGAATTAAAAGATTATTTATATAAGAATATTTCCTGCCTTGTATTAAAGAAATTTTCTGAAGAGGATAATGAAAAAACATCTTATACTCATTTAACAGTTTTTGAAGATGGTCAGGAGGCACGTTTTAGACCTTTCATAAAAAAATTGAATAAAGAAACAGATATCTTTAGAAGGTTAGACTTGATTTATGAATTTATAGATGCGTCGACATCTAGAATAAAGGATTTGAAAGTTCTATTAAAATCTTACGATTCAATTTTTAATGATATTAATGAATTTAAGACGTTATTGATCTTAACCAAGAGCTTAAAAAATAATGAGGAAATTAAAGATTATAGATCTAATCTTTTGACCCATTTTGAACATACACTTGATAAGATTTAAAGTTTGTTTGATATAATAAATACTTTAACGGAAAAAGATATCAAAGAGAACTTTGTGGCTATTGGCACCTATATTGATGAAAACAAAACCCCTTATCATGCTGTCATAGTTGTAAAGTTTGATACTGTTATTGAACATATTCATTATACAGGTAAAGAAATACTCTTTGATGACATTTACGATGAAACTTGTTTTCACAAAATAACTGACACTATTCCTACGGCTTTAATTCCTTCATTTATTGTCATGTGTAAAAATGTGATGAAAAACGCAAATCCTTCCTATGGCTATTTTTACTCTGGAGAATATTATGACCAAAATGGCAATCATTTTTCAGAAAAAGCTATAAAAGAAAGGATGACTTGTTCAGGATTTTGTCTGAATCTTCTTAAAGGATATCTTGAAGAAGATTATTTATATTACCAGGAGTGGGAAAAATCTGGTTATCCATCAGAAAATTATTTAAAAAATTATGCAAAGAGAAACGGTTTAGAGATTGATGACATAAGTGAATCTCATAGGCGTATATCACCTTTGGAAATGTTATGTTCGGCGTATTTCAAAAATTTGCCTATAAGAAAATTTCAAATTGATTCAAAAAAAGATGAAACGCTAGAGTATTTAAAAAATTACTAACTTTAATTCCTATCAAAATACAACTAAGAAGGCCCCGCACTGCGTGGCCTTCTTAGTTAAAGAGTTTAAGTTAACTTATTGATTCTGTCGAAAATAACTATACTTCCGGCAGCGGCTACGTTTAACGAACTTTCACCGGGCAGCTGAACCATCTCATTACATTTATTTTTCAGCTCTTTGGTTAAGCCGTGATCTTCAGAACCAAGTAAATAGACTGCTCTTTGCGGATGAACAAAATTTTGGATAGGCGTAGCCATTTCGTCTAATTCAACACCTATTATTTTACAGCTATAGGGAACGGTTTCCAGAAAAGCTTCAATTGTTTTATACTGGAATAACGGGATCCGTGACCAAACCTTTAACACGTCACTGCTTTTCTTTTGATATTTAGAATCAATAACAAAAATGAATTGAGCTCCAAAGACGAAAGCAGTTCTCCATAAAGAACCGACATTTTCTTCAGTTTTTGGCCTGAAAATACCAATGCCAAAATAGCTTTCTTCACTCATCTTCCATTTTCGTTTCATTTTGCGACTATTAGGTAATTGGCTCTCAAAATAGAATAATTTGGTAAAATTTCAAGTATCAAAACAAAGCTGCTACGATAGAAGAGTCTTATCCTATTTCAACTGTTTTTTTATTTCAAACAATTAACTACTATTGCAAGGAATTAACTTTATATTAAGATTTCTCCTGCTATGAAAAAAATGATCCTTTTGGGATTGCTTTTAGCCACTTCTTTCGGCTTTTCCCAAACTGAAAAAACGTCTTCCCTCAAGGTTGCTGAGAGTGCTCCTTTTGAAGATGACAGCAATACCTATGAGGTCGTTGCTTTAAAAACCACTCCAGAGAATCAAACCGGTATCGTGCGTGAAGGTAAGCGCGATCTGGCATTTGAGATTTTTGATGAAAACCAAAAGCGAGTTTTTTCAGAACTAGTAGATATTGATCGTAAGGAAAAATTTATCGGGCAGGTTTTTGGCGGAACTATCATAAAAGTAATTACGGTAAATGAGGTAAGCCGTGAAGATCGGGAAGTCTCGTGTTACAGCTTTGATCTCGCCAATCGCAGTGTAACCAAAACACCACTTTTTACTGCTCAGGTTGATCGCAATGAAGATCTGTTTTTCCTCAGCCGTAAGCGTCAAACCAGTATTGCCATATCTGAGGATTCCCGGTATTTTGCGGTTGCTACCGATGATTTTAATAAAAATTCCAATCAATATACCGTTCGTGTTTTTGACGCACAGGATTTAAGCCTGAAGTTTCAAAAGGCGTATCAGGATGGTGGTGAACGTTATTTTGAACCCAACGATATTTTTATCACAAATGATGCTGAAGTTTTTGTAGTAGGTAAACTCTTTAAAGAGGGGCGTGCCGAGAAGAAGAAAAAGAAAGCGAACTACGACTTTATGCTAAATAAAGTGACCGAGGGTGAAAACACACAGACGCTGATTGGCTTAGAAAATGAGTTCGTACAATCGCTTAACCTTACCGATGGCGGAGATAAACTCAATTTGTATGGCTTCTATTCTGAAGATAAAGTGAGACGTTTAAAGGGCAGTTGCAAATTTGTTGTTGACAAACAAACGCTAGCCGTAACCGGCAAACAGGCAAATCCGCTCCCGGTGAGTGTATTTGAAGATTTGTATGGAAACGATCGCGGTAAAGAGAAAGCTGATTCTGAACTGTCTAATTTTACATTAGACCATATTCTTACCGACAGTAAAGGTAATGTGTATCTTGTTGCGGAAGAATTTTACGTGACGGTGGTTTACAGTACCTACGGAATGACGACAATACCACACTATGATGATATTATTTTATTGAAATACAATGCTCAGGGTGAACTGGCCTGGGGCAGAAGCATCTTTAAAAAGGACGCCTTTCCTTCTTACAACGCCTTTTTAAAAGACGATACTCTGCATATTTTATTGAACTCCGGGAAAAGCCTGACGGAAAAGGAAGACGGGCGTACCAAAGCCTCAAAAGGATTTTTTGAATCTACTGCTCTGTATGATTTTGAATACAGCCCGGACGGAGAAGTTTCGTATAACAAGATTCAGGATAATAAAGGAAATACCAAATACTTCCCTGCAAACGGGACTTATGAAAACGGAACGTTCCTCATGATGAGCGGCGGTGGCCGGGAACGTCAGTTTATGATGCTGAGGTAACAAGATAGAATAAAAAAAGCCCCGCACTGCAGGGCTTTTTTTATTTTTGCATCCGGCTGCAAGCCGGCCCGCGGTTAGCAGCATCCACCACCATCATAATGAAAGGTGCTTTCGCTGATAAAAATATCGTCACGACCTAAAGCCTTTAAGGCTCCTGCGGTTTTATCACATACAGCCAGCGGCTGATTTTTCAGTAATACATGGCCTTTTTTGTCATCAAAATGATTTTCAGAACCGTAATAAATCGCGGCTTTTCCGGTAAAAATACACGGGCCATCTTCGGGCATAGGATCTTTGATGGCGGCTACCTCAATAGATTCGATATAGATGAGTTCGTCTGTAGGATAGTTTTTCGGGTCGAGAATGCGGTAGGGCTTGCGTGCACGGATTTCGATAGTTCCAAAACCGGCATCGGTAAGGGCTTTTACATACTCGCTAATCGGAAGGCTTCCGCTGAGGCAGAGCGCACGCAAACGCTCGTCATTACGCAGCGTTTCGTTCATTTCCTGCTCGCAGGTAGGATCGCTCATTACCAGTCTTCCGTGAGGTTTCAGCACCCGGTACATTTCGGCGATTGCCTTCTTTAAATCTTCGGCTTTAAAAATATTGAACAGGCAGTTTTGAGCGGCCACGTCGATACTGTTATCCTCAACCGGCAGGTTTAAGGCATCTCCCTTTTTAAGGTCTACAAACTCACTTTTAAACCAGGGATTTTGCGCTTCGGCTTCTATAAAATTTTTACGTGAAGCTTCAAGCATTTCATCTACCACATCAACGCCCACCACACCGCTTTTCTGGCGCGAGAAATAGGCAAATTGCAGCAGCTCCATGCCGCCGCCAACGCCTACATACAGCACCCGCGGATTGTTAGTCAGGTCGCGTGCGTTTACGGTGCTGCCGCAGCCGTAATTCATTTCCTGCATGATTTTCGGGATTTTCAGACCCGGCAATTCCCAGATGGGATTGGTTGTGCAGCAAAGTCCTACATCGGGCGTTAAAGCCGCATCGCGATATACATTCTTGGTGGTTTCTAAGTAGCTCATAGTTCCTTTTTTTTGATTTGTATTTTTTAAAGTTGAATGCCAAAACCCTGTAACCCGCTTTCATAGGGCGGAAGGATCTCGGTGTTATCCCAAATTCCGGTGATCAGGGTTCGGGCGTATTCCTGCGGCAGAAACTCGTTTTGCATGTGTGCGTTGGCGAGTTTATGATTGTACTGCATCGTGTGATGCGTAAAGCCGAAGCTTCCGTTTTGTTCTTCTAAAAGGGCGTACCATACGTGCGGCTGCCCGTCATTGGCCGGCATCCCAATCACACCCGGATTGATCCAAAGCTTATCATCGTGCTCCTGGTTAAATGGTAAACCACAATGCCCGGCGATGATCACATCGGTTTGGAGGGCATCAAAATTTGCCTGCTTTTTCTCCCAGGGAGTTGACTTATAGACAAATTCCGAAACATTGAAGTAATCGCCGTGCACCACAAAGATTTCTTTTTCCGCAAAGCGGAATGTGAGGTGATCAGGCAATTCCGAAATAAATTCCAGCGAAGATTTGCTGAGTTTACTCTGTGCATACGGAAACCACATCTGGCTAAACCCGTCGCAACGCGAACCCTTTCTAAAATCACAACCGCAATCTTCAGCGCCGTCCCGAAGCTGAATTTCCACATTTCCCAGAATGCTTCGGGCACCCCAGATTTTAAAGAGCTGTACCACTTCTTCCGGCTGGCCGCAATAGCCCACGATGTCTCCGGTACAGATGCAATTTTCAGGAGGAATGCCTTGTTTTTCGGCAATACTCTTCAGCTTTTCCAGCGCCTGCAAATTGCTGTAGACGCCTCCAAAAAGCAGCACTTTTCCGTATAGCGAACCCAGATCTACCACAGCTTTATCCATGAAGGTATGAGATATACAATTAAACAAGAAGCGATTCCCCAGACATTAACCCAAAGCAAATCGGCATAATTTCCCTGGGTAAGAATCCAGCTTTTTGGGATGAGGTCAAACAGCAGGAGAAAACCAAACAGGAGTCCACAACCCACACTCAGGTAAAAACTGATTTTAGGCGCGGGCAGTTTCCAAAATAAAAATACCGGTGTCAGGCCAATAACCATAGTCCCCGAGATGGTGGTTGCCGACAGGATTTTGGCATCTAAAAAAATGGGGATGGTTCCCAAAATGACCAAAACGCCCATAGCGATACGTCCCAGCGTGATGCTTTCGCCCCAATTCAAATCAACCGCAACCAGTTTTGAGAAGGACGAAAACGTGGAATCTAGCGTAGAAGCTGCCGATGTAATCATAATAAAATTGATGATGAGTAAAATCACGGTACCAAAGGCTTTGCCTACTTCAACTGCTGCCTGGCCCTGCATTCCCATGGCCTGAGCATACACGCCCACGATACTGAAAAGTATGATGCAGGCACCGCCCAAAACGCTGGCCCAGAGAAAACTTTTGAGGGTTACCCGCGGCGAACTCAAAAAAGCACGGTCGGTCAATACGGGATCGTGAAAGGGGTAACTAAACGACTGAATCAGGGCCGCAAAAAGCAGGTTTAGACCCGTTTCAAAACTCCAGATTCCGCTATTGACCGTTTGGCTCACGGTAAAACCGGGAACCGAGTAGATGTTTGATAACACCACAAACAGTAAAATGCTAAAAAGCCCCATTTGGATCACGTCGGTAAAAATCGAACTGCTGAGTCCGCCTTTTAGTGAGTACGCCAGCGTAAGCAAACTAAAGACGATGATGGCTGCGTAGTAGGCTTCGGAGTCAACGGTGCCAAAATAGCTGCCTATAACCATAGTGTTGCTCCAAACCTCAT
Organism: Leeuwenhoekiella nanhaiensis; assembly: GCF_002744755.1. Taxonomy (GTDB): domain Bacteria; phylum Bacteroidota; class Bacteroidia; order Flavobacteriales; family Flavobacteriaceae; genus Leeuwenhoekiella; species Leeuwenhoekiella nanhaiensis. The sequence continues at coordinate 678,447 of NZ_KZ319287.1, forward strand.
TAAACAGGCGTATAGCGATGAGGATCGAAAAGATACGCATCGCGTTTTTTCCAAACCGGGTGGTTAAAAACTGATGCAGACTTGTAAAGCCTCCTTTTTTACGCATAAAATAGATGAGTATGCCGGCAACAGCAAAGGATAGGTAGTAGCCTGCATAAGCGACTCCGCCTACGATCCCAAACTCAAGGCCCAGGTTTGCAGCATTGGTAATGCTCTTGGCAAAAATCCACGAGATGACGAGGCTCCCGGTAAGCATAAACACATTAGGCACTTTATTGCGATGGGTCGCCTTAAAAAAATCATCAGTCGATTTGGCAAGCGGGGACAGTAAAAACAGGATCAAACTTGACCCGATAATCAAAACCCATTGCCACATTAGTGTACTCAAATTCTTAGTTTTTTAGTTATCCCACCATACGGGGGTGTCCAGACTGTTACCATTTGTGGCCTGCGCCGCCTGCCGGTAATTATCTGCGTTCAATGCTTCTTCTTCTGCCGGGTAAGGCATACGCACCGGGATTTTGCCGTCGTTGAGACTGGCAGCAACCGGTTTAAAAGCCGGGAAGCCCGTGCGGCGCCATTCAACCCAACCTTCATAGCCGTTTATGATATTGGCGATCCACTTTTGGGTGATGATTTGCTGCACCGGAGTCGTTCCGGGAGCGTTGTAAGCCGCTGATCCCGCAAGGTAATTTGCAGGCAAGTCGGTAAGCCAGTATTCAAAAGCCTGCGTCACGCCGGTGTTGTACAGGTTTGCTCCATCGGCATTAATATAGCCTTTTGCGGCTGCTTCGGCCAAAATAAAATGGGTTTCCCAGGCCGTCATAAAGTTGGCGTTGAGGTCTGCTGTATTTTCTCTGAAAAGGGTTCCCGCAAGCGAAAAGTTTGCCGGTTCAATGGAGGTTTGGGAGGCATTGATGCCATTGATCAAGCCGTTGAAATCTCCGGAAGTCGAATTTGCAAACGGACGGAAGAATACCGCGATGCGATCGTCATTCAATTCTTTTAAAATGTCTTCCATAGTTTCTGAAAGCACAAAGTTGTTAAAATCTCCTGCCCGTAATTGCGCAAAGCGGAAGCTATTTGGAGCACTTGCCGTAAAGTCAAACGTAGCATTGTCTGCATTGCTCGCGATAAAGTTTCCTTCGGCGTAAATGGCCGCGATTTGAGCCGCCACATCTTCACGCCCGGAAATACGCATCAGGGCTTTCAGCTTTAGGGAATTTGCAAATTGCACCCAGTTTTCCAGATTTCCTGAAAACAACAGGTCGCCTTCTAAAGCAACCGCTCCCTGATAGGCTTCAAGAGCAGCGATACCTTTGTCCAGATTGTCCAGAATTCCGCCTTCGGCGAGATAGATGTCTTCCTGTGCGTCGTAGGCAGCAGTAACCGTCCCGTCAATGCCGTTGAAAGCTTCAAAATAAGGTACGTCGCCAAATAAATCGGTAAGTCCCTGAGCCATGTAGGCTTTTAAAATCAGGGCCGGACCTTCATAAACTTTAAAGGTTTCCACATTTTGAGCCTGTTTGAGTAAAATCTCATTATCCCGCAAATTGGTGTAAAAAACCGGCCAGGGATTGCCACCCAGTTGAGGCGACTTCAGCGCGTGACGGTCAAACAGGTTAAAATCGAGCGCGGTGCGATGCTGCGACAGTAAATCACCGGCGGCAAAACCCTCGTAGCTCATTTGTTCGCCAAAATCATAAATCACCTGCCGCAATAGCAAGCCCGGCTGCACGTTTACCGGCGCGTTGGGGTTGGTGTTGAGGTCTTCAAAATCTGTGGTGCAGGCTGTAAAAAGCGTCAGACCCAGAATCAATATGCTGTATAGTTTTTTCATCTTCTAAATGTTTTTGATCCTTCAGGCCTTAAAAATTAAAGCCCGCTTTTAAGCCGATGCTGCGGCTGGTGGCATAACTCATATCTTCAACCCCGCTTACAAAAGTGTTGCCCTGTACCGCAAGTTGTTCCGGGTCAAAATGCGGAATCTCCGAAATCGCAAACAGATTGCGGCCTACCAGCGCCAGGTTGATGTTCATGCCGTTAGCAAGACCCAGAAACCCGTCTTTCAGATCAAAAGTGTAGCCTACTGAAAATTGGCGCAACTTCAGGAAAGACGCGTTATAAATGTTGTTTTCCTCATGGTTACGGTCGTAAAACTGGCGGTAGTAGGTTTCTGCCGAAACCGCGGTGGTGTTGGGCACGTACTGCGGATTTTCTGCGGTGCCGGTATTCACAACGCCTTGCGGTACGATTCCTTCTTCGGGACGGTTTGCCGTCTCGGCAAGCTGACCGCCCACAGTCCCCAGAGCACGTGTTCGCGAGACGAGTTCGCCTCCCTGACGCCAGTCAAACAGGAAACTCAGGTTCCAGTTTTTGTAAGTGAAATCACTGTTCCAGCCCAGCATAAAATCGGGGTTGTAATTGCCCAGTTTTTTTAAAGTGTTGTCTGCGATATAGCTTCCGGAAGGTGTGAGAATAAACTGGCCATTTTCGGTCTTTCGGTAACCGGTACCGTAGATATCGCCTATTCTTCCACCTTCTTCCACCTGAAACCACACGGTTTGATTGGCGCTGTCGTAGATTCGGCTGTAAGCCAAAGTCAAACGCCCGTCTGCCTGCGGCAGGCTTTCAACCTCAGAACGGGAAGTGCTGAAGTTAAAAGTGGTGTTCCATTTAAAGTTTGAGTTCAATACTGGCGTGGCGTTAAGAATGAGTTCGACTCCGCGGGTGCGTACCTCGCCACCATTTACGACCTGCTGGTTGTATCCCGAAGAAATCGCAATAGGAAGCGAGATGATCTGATCTTGAGTCAGGTTGTTGTAATAAGTCGCGTCAAGCCTGATGCGGTCTTTTAAAAACCGAATATCAGCGCCTACTTCGTACGAAGTGGTTTGTTCCGGTTTGAGGTTTGCATTCGGAATAAAATTTTGATTGCTGAAGGTAGGCTGCCCGTTGTAAGGGGTCTGCGAAATGAAAGCGCCGCTGGTTTGATAAGGCTGGGTATCGTTACCCACCTGAGCCACGCTGGCGCGCAGTTGCACATACGAGAAGGTTTCCGGAAGCTTTGCCACTTCAGAGAGTATAAAACTCGCAGAAGCCGAAGGATAGAAAAATGAAGTCTCATCTACCGAAAAGGGTGTGGCAAGCGCGCTTGACCAGTCGTTACGCCCGGTGATGTCGAGAAACAGAAAATCGCGGTAACCCAGTTTGGCTATGCCGTAAAACGAATTGATGCGCTTGCGTGATTCAAACTGAAACACATCGATGGGAGAAGCCGCGTTGTTGAGGTTAAAAATGCCGGGTTGTGCGAGGTTTACGGTCTGACTTTGTTTGGTTGAGGCTTTTTGATCGAGTCGGTTTCCGCCCAGCGAAATATCTACAGATAGGTCACCAAAAATCTTGTTGTAATTCAAAAGGAAATCGGTATTTACCTCTCTGTACAACACATCGTGCTCGGCATAACCCCCGTTTTTAAAACGGTTAGAACTGAAAGCGCGACGCAGTTGGCGGGTTTCGGAAGAGTAATCCATCCCGCTGCGTACGGCAAGGCTTAGATTTTCGGTAAACTGGTGCTTAAGCGACAGGTTTCCAAAAACACGATCCCGATTGAAAGAGTTGCGGTTTTCATACATAATGAAAAACGGATTGTCAAAATAGGTGTAGTTAAATGAAAACTGTTGCACACCCTCAAGTCCCGGTTGCCAGTAGCGGCGCAGGCTGTTCATATCCAGAGAGCGCGGACCCCAGGCGACAAGCGAATAATTGACGTTTTCGCTTCCATACCCATTAGACGGGCGGTTGTCACTGCCCGAATTCACATAATTGATGGTCGCATTGAAGCGGGTCTTATCGGTAGGCTTAAAGTTGAGTTTGGCGGCCACCGTCTGGCGGTCGAGATTCACTCCGGGAATGATGGCTTCGCTGCGCAAATCGGTAAAGGAAAGGCGGTAATTGCCTTTTTCAAAACCGCTGCCAATGGCTACGTTGTTGATGGTAGTGACTCCGGTTTGGTAAAAGTCTTTCAGATTGTCTGGGTGCGAATTAAATGGAGTAGGGGTGATGGGAAGTCCGTCATAAAGCGCTGTGTCGCCCCCGCGTACCACGCTCCCGTCTGGCAAGGTAACCGGAGAATCAAATTGAGCAATGAGGGTGCCCTGATCTAAACGCGGACCCCAGGAATAGGTGATGAGGTCGTTAACACCGCCACCTAAACCGTCAACGAACTCAAATTGTCCCGAGTTGCCCTGCCCGTATTGATTTTGAAATTCAGGCAGTTTAAAAGGCGTATCTAAAAACACAGAAGTATTTACGCTGATTCCTAAACCCTTGCTTTGGCTTCCGTTTTTGGTTTCGATTATGATCACACCATTTGACGCCCGGGTTCCGTAAAGGGCGGCGGCACTGGGACCTTTCAATACACTTACCGAAGCGATATCATCGGGATTGACTTCCATCGCACCGTTACCAAAATCTACTTCCTGAAAACCGGCAGCGGCTTCATTGGTGTTGTTGAAAACCGTGTTGTTATTGATGGGCGTTCCGTCTACGATAAACAGCGGATTGTTGTTGGAAAAGGAAGCCTCCCCGCGAATGGTAATCTTAGAGGAAGATCCTACACCGGTGGCACCTTGCGATACGGTAACCCCGGCCAGTTTTCCCGCGAGATTATCCAGAAAGTTGGGCGCTTTTACAGCTGATACTTCTTCGGCTTCAATGGTTTGAACCACATAGCCCAGTTCTTTGGTTTCGCGCTCCAGTCCCAAGGCCGTGATTACGACTTCATCAAGATCTGTAGTAGATTCCTGCAAAACGATATTGATGGTTTGCTGCCCATTTATTGCGGCGGTTTGCGTGATAAAACCAATTGCCGAAAAGCGCAATTGGGTCGCTTTTGCAGAAAGGCTTAAGCTGTAATAACCATTTTCATCTGTGATGGTGTTGGCATCGGCATCTACCGCGACAACATTTACAAAAGGGACCGTAGAACCGTCACTAGAAGTGGTTACGGTACCCGAAATTAGAGTCTGGCCGTTTGCAAATGCACAAAGCAAGAGCATAAGCCCAAAATAAAGGTGTTTCATTAAATAAAGGTAGGATTAGTACTTGTGAGGCTTCGGTGAGGAAGCCCTGCTTGAAATAGCGTTTTAGGCGATACTAAGGGGCGAACCTTTATTGAAGTAAACCGGATGGGAAAAAAGCCAGGCGGTAAGGGATTTAAAGCTGAAAAGGTGAACTTTCTGAACAGCAGATTTTACTAAAAGTTTCCGTATCTGAAATGGAAGCTTTTTAGCAGTGCTCAATAGCAGAGCGACATCTGCCGAAGTATCCAGATCGTAAAGCGCCGGAAGCAATTCGGCATGTATTTTTTTAGCCTGAACCAAACGCAGGATACTGCGCGTCAGTGAGGCGGTTTGCCAGGGTAAATTTAAAAAGGATTGGGCGTCAAAATGGGTTTTGCTCAAGCCCATCAGGTAGAACCCGCCGTCGTGTGAGGGACCCAGAACCAGCGGACAGGTTTTGAGTTTTTCAGCTGCGGTGAGCAGATGATTTTTGGTAAGCTGCGGGCTGTCATTCCCCACACTGATTACGTTATCAAAACCCAACTTGTAAATATCCTGAAGCGCATTGGTAAAGCGGGAGGCAAAATCTGCACCGCGTTGCAAATCTTCGGTATAAATAAAATAGGGAAGACCGGTTTTCTTTACAGTGTTCTCAATCTGTAAATTGAGTTTTTCAAATACCGAAACCCCATTGCGCAGTCTTTTGTGACCGGCATCTGCCTGCGCGGAGCGGGCAAAAATAAGTATGGCGGTTTTGGTATTCATAGCCTTAACCTAAGCAACAGTACCCTGGCAACTGCTTCCTGCACCGGCGGTACAGCCGTAGCAGTGTTGCGAGATGATGATGTTGCGGTCGTTTAATAAATCTTCGTTGTATTCTGAAATGTGTTTCACCTTGCTGTTGACTTTGAGATCGAGCATCTGGTTAAAGTCACAATCGTACAGCCAGCCGTCCCAGCTTATCGAAATGGTATTGGTACACATCACGTTTGCAACAGCGGCGGGGTTGTAAGCCTCCACAAGCTGATACATATAGTCTTCATAGTTTTCGGAAGCGATGAGGTAATCGAGAAAGCGCGCGATGGGCAGATTGGTAATCGCAAACAGGTTGTGAAACTGAATACCGAAATCTTCCATCAGGGCTTTTTTGAAATCTTTTTCCATCCCCGCCTGGTCTGAAGGCAGGTAGGCTCCATTAGGATTGTAAACCAGGTCGAGGCGTAAATCGCTGTCTGGCATCCCATAACCAACTGCGTTGAGTTCCTGCAAAGCTTTGATCGACTTGTCAAAAACCCCTTCACCACGTTGCTTATCGGTTTTACCGCGCGTCCAGTGGGGCATAGAGCTCACCACGTGCACGTTGTGTTTTTTGAAGAACTCCGGTAAATCGTGGTATTTTTTATTGGCTCTGATGATCGTAAGGTTACTGCGCACGATAAAATCTTTGATTCCCGCTTTGCTGGCTTCTTCTACAAAGCGTCTAAAATTGGGATTCATCTCGGGTGCACCACCGGTAAGATCGAGCGTATGCGCCCCGGTGTTTTTAATAACTTCCAGGCATTGCTCCATAGTTTCCCAGGTCATAATTTCCTTTCGGTCAGGGCCGGCATCCACGTGGCAATGCTCACACACCTGATTGCACATATAGCCCACGTTGATCTGCAGGATTTCCAGCTTTTTAGGTCTGAGCGGAAATTGCCCGGTCTCCTTTATTTTTTTGGCAAAGGTGGGCAACTCGCCATCGGCAAAAATACCTCCCGAGAGAATCTCGAGTTGCTTATTGGCCTGGGCCAGATCATCATGACGTTTATGTAAAGATTTTTTTGTTGTGGTAACAGACATAGAAGTTTTAATTTTTCTTTTTCAGCGGTAGCTAATATAGGATTAAGTTGATAGAAATACCGTTCAAAACTTACATTTCCAATTTATTAACCTTATTCATCATCATGGTGCCGTGTACGAGGGTAGCTCCGCTTTTGATGGCCGCACCTACGTGTATGGCTTCCATCATTTGTTCTTTGGTCACGCCGCGCTGCAGGGTGTCTTTGGTATAGGCATCAATGCAATAGGGGCATTGCTCGGTATGAGCTACGGCAAGAGCGATCAGGGCTTTTTCACGTGCGGTAAGCGCTCCTTCCTCAAATACTTTTCCGTAATAATCAAAGAATTTAGTTCCCAGTTCTTCGCTCCATTCGGTGATTTTACCAAATTTTCTAAGGTCTGCAGGATCGTAATAGTTGTTACTGGCCATTTTATCAATGTGTTTTTTTGGATTTAATGAAATAAACCGACATTACAATTACGGTATTTGTCGGTCTTTGGTTTTAAAACTCAAGAAAAATAGGCAAAAACCCCGGGATAAAACCGGGGTTCTGCATTTTGAGACTATTCTACAAGCATTTTTCAGCGTGAAAACCTAGAGTTTCTCGATGAGTTTGGTAAACAGAAGCACCATATTGGGCTCGGCTTTGGCGGCGGCATCCATAATATCCTGAATATCTACCGGAGCCAGATTTTCGGGATCGCATTCATCGGTAATCACCGATACTGCGGCAACCGGCAGATCCAGATGGTTAGCCACAATCACCTCGGGAACCGTACTCATTCCCACCGTGTCTGTACCTATTATTTTCAGGTATCGGTATTCGGCACGGGTCTCAAGCTGAGGTCCCACTACTGAGGTATAGACGCCTTCGTGCAGGGTAATGTTGTTCTCTGCAGCAATTTCCTTTAAAATTTCACCCATTTCGGCATCATACGGCGCGCTCATATCGGTAAAACGAGTTCCTAAAAGGCCTACACCTTTAAAGGCAAGGGGCGAACCGCCCTGCAAATTGATGTGGTCGTCAATAAGCATAATCTCGCCTTTTTTAAAGTTGAGGTTTATGGCACCTGCAGCGTTGCTGATGAGTAATTTTGAAATGCCCAGCTCGCGCATCACTCGTACCGGGTAGCTCACATCCTGTAGGGTATAGCCTTCATAGATGTGAAAACGCCCCTGCATGACAATCACCTTTTTTCCACCCAGGTTTCCGTAAATGAGTTTGCCGGTATGGAATTCTACCGTAGCCGTTGGAAAATTGGGGATATGGTTATAGCTCACCGAGCTGATGATTTCTACTTTATCTACAAATTGCCCCAGGCCGGTACCTAGAATAATACCAATTTCGGGAGCTTCAAAGCCACGCTCTTTAAGGAAATGCGCAGACTCTTCAATAAATCGTTTCATCTGTTTAAGATTTTAAGTGTTTTTAATTGGTGAGATGTATGCACGACAAGTAGCACTTTGAAGTAGTCTAATTGTAAGGTGCAGTTCATCCATTTAGTTTAAAAGGTATTTTGCCAAAAAGATAGGATAAACTTCGGCATCTTATTTTAAATGATCGGGTAAAAAGGGCTTAAAGGCATCAATATCTTTAATGTCTTCGTAATAATCTACGTCATTACGCACCTCAAGCAATTTAACCGATTCGCTTTTTAGATCTTGCAGCGTGTCTTCGAGAACCGTCTCGGTTCCCCAGTTTTTATGCTGAAAAAGTTCAGGTTTGAGAAACTTCATTCCCAATAAATAATACCCGCCATCTTCTGCCGGGCCTACAACAAAGTCGTGATGGTCCAGAGCAGCGAAGGCTTCTTCAAGATCGCTTTGTGACAGGTCGTACATATCGCTGCCTATGATGATCGCCTTGCGATAGCCATCGCTAAACGCACGCGAAAAGGCCTGCTGCATACGGGCGCCCAGATCCTCGCCGTGCTGCAGTTTTTTGATGTATTTTTCGGTATCCCAAAGATCTTCAGGCCGTATTTTTTCGGAATAAAAAACCTGTTTGTCAACTCGCAGGTTTTGCGTGATGCTCACGGTGTGCTTCAGCAGAAATTTATAAATCTCAAGCGCCGCGTCATCACCTACGCCACCCGCCAGCCGGGTTTTTACCTTGCCCAGTTCGGGATTTCGCGTAAAAATCAGCAGGGTTTTATCTGATGTGGGAAAGTGAAATTCGGTTTCAAAATCGGCCTCGGCCCCGGTGTCTTTTTTGCTTAGCAAACCCATAGTTTGGTTTTAAGAATGGCTATCAAAATTAATAAACCGCAATGCCTGTGCTTAAATAATCTTGCCAATTTTTTGAAAAAGTATGTACGCGCTCGGTGGGTTGACCCTCATTGTCAAGAATGAGAAACCCGGCGTCTTTCCAGGCAAAAATGCCCCCATACAGGTTAAAAACAGGTTGACCTGTTTTCTTTATCATTTTTTCGCCAAAATCTTCACTGCGTACGCCCACGCTGCAATAGACTACAATTTTCTTATTCGATTTGCGAATGCGTTCCAGCGTGGTCTCGTCAAGCCGATCGTCCACGCGTATGGCATTGGGCAGATGGCTCACCTCAAATTCTTCCGCTTTGCGCGAATCAAGAATGAGATACTCATCTTGTTTCATTTTCAATTCTTCCACAGAAATATAAGGTACGCTTTGCGTGTTGTAGTTTTTAAGAAGTCTGCCAATTGATTTTTTTTGGGCAAAGCCCGAAAAGGAAAGCATCAGCAATACCATCATCCATTTTACGTGCATAGAAGCAGTTTGTTTCAGTATTTGGCCTTGCCAAGATAAGATGCTTTGTTTGACTTTCATGTTAATTAAATTAAAAGGGCTTTGTGACAGATACGCAAAAGCGCATTTTTTGGTTTTCTGGAGGCAAAAGCCTTTTGGTTTTAAAGTTGATGATTGAGATCAAAGCGTTTCGCAAATGTATTTTCTATATTTAGGCTTTAAAACTATTCTTTTGATAACTATCCAACCTTTTTCGGAAACGCGGGACGGCCAGGCCGTATACAGCGTAAAACTTAAAAATAAAGCGGGCATGGAAGCCCATTTTTTAACTTACGGAGCCATTTTACAGCGCCTTATAGTTCCTACAGGATCCACCAAAACCGATGTGGTTTTGGGCTATGAAGACCTTGGGTCGTATGAAGAGGATAACTATTTCATAGGCCAGTTAGTGGGCCGAAATGCCAATCGTATCGCTAATGCCGAAGCCGTCCTGGACGGTAAAAAAATACAACTTTCAGCTAATGAAGGTAAGAATCAACTTCACGGCGGTTTTGAATCTTTTGGAAAAAAAGTCTGGTCGGTGACCGATTTGGGTGACGCCGTACTTTTTACCTACACCAGCCCTGATGGCGACGAAGGCTTTCCCGGAAACTTAGAAACCAAATTCTACGTAAAACTGGAAGAGGACAATACGCTGGCGATGCGCTATGAGGCTACAACCGATAAGGAAACCATCGTAAACCTCACCCGTCACGAATATTTTAATATGGATGCCGCTTCAGGGAATGGAATTACTAATCACCAATTGCAGATCAACGCGTCTGCTTATTTGCCCAAAACTTCACAAAATGTGCCGTCTGGCGAACTAAAAGCGGTTGCAGACAGTCCGTTTGATTTGCAAAAGCCTGTTAATTTGAAAGAGCATATCGCAGCGCTTGACGGCGGCTTTGATCACAATTTTGTTTTAAACGAAGACCGGGACGATGCACCCGCCGCACAATTGATTTCGCCGGATGGAAAATTGAAGATGGAATTGTACTGCACCCAGCCGGGAATTCAATTTTACAGTGCAGACGGTATTGCAGATTTTGAAGGCAAATACGGTAAAATCGCAGGGAATTGCCCCGGTCTGTGTCTGGAGCCGCAGCATTTTCCCGATGCGCCCAATCACGAGCATTTCCCAACCACGGTTTTAAAACCGTCGCAGCGGTACGAGCACGACATACGTTATACCTTTAGTTATGAGTAAATCCTATATAATCGCATTTGATCAGGGAACTACCAGTACCCGCGCCATACTTTTTGACGAGCAGGGCGTTATCGTTCAGGTTTCCCAAAAAGAACTTACCCAGCACTATCCACAATCGGGTTGGGTGGAACACGATCCCACAGAAATTTACAACGATCAAAAGGCCGCTTTTGAGCAGGTGATTACCGAAGCGGGGGTTGAACCCAATGCGATTAAAGCTATAGGAATTACCAACCAGCGGGAAACTACTGTGGTTTGGGATAAACACACCGGCGAGCCGGTTTATAATGCCATTGTTTGGCTAGACAAGCGCACCGAACCCATCTGTGAAGGTCTGCGCGAGCGCGATTTGGAACGCTATATTTCAAAAAATACGGGACTGGTCATCGACAGTTATTTTTCCGCCACCAAAATAAAATGGATTCTCGATAATGTGGATGGCGCCAGGGAAAAGGCCGAAGCCGGCGATTTGCTCTTTGGCACCATAGACACCTGGCTCATTTATAAATTTACCGGGCAGCATCTTACCGATCATACCAACGCGAGCCGCACGATGTTGTACAACATCAAAAAGCTGAAATGGGATGACGAATTGCTCGAGATTTTGGAAATCCCGAAATCGATGTTGCCCAAGGTTCAGGCCTCATCGTCTGATTTTGGAAGCATCACCCATAAGGGTCATACCTATCCCATTTACGGGGTTGCGGGGGATCAGCAGGCCGCTTTATTTGGTCAGGGCGGTTACAAGTCTGGGATGGCCAAAAACACTTACGGTACGGGTTGCTTTATGCTGCTCAATACCGGGAAAAAGCCTTCATTTTCTAAAAACGGACTTATCACAACCTTGTGTTGCACCCTTGAAGATAAAAAACCGAAATATGCCCTCGAGGGTAGTGTTTTTGTAGGTGGTGCTTCGGTGCAATGGCTGCGCGATTCGCTCAAGCTGATTGATAATGCGGCTGAAACCAGTACGATTTGTAAGAGTATCCCACCCTTAAAGGATTTGTATCTGGTGCCTGCTTTTAACGGCTTGGGTGCACCTTATTGGGATGGAAACGCCAAAGGAAGCATTCAGGGATTGACCTTTAATACCGGCCGAAAAGAACTTGTAAAGGCTACGATTGAAGCTTTGGCGTATCAGGTAGACGATTTGATAACGGCAATGACTGAAGACAGCGGCAATCAAATTAAAAGCTTGAAAGTAGATGGCGGTGCCTGCGCTAACGATTACCTGATGCAGTTTCAGGCAGATATTCTGGATGCTGATGTTGACCGGCCTCAAATGCTTGAAGTGACTGCACTGGGCGCGGCACTCCTGGCCGGTATTAAAGCCGGAGTCTGGTCGCAAAACGACATCGCTTCCCTCAGAAAAGTAGATCACATCTTTAAGCCCGAAATGGGCATCCGCGAGCGCAATCATAAAAAAGAAGGCTGGGAACTTGCTGTTTTACGCACCCGTTCGGGTTATGCCGAAAGTCTGGTGAAAGAAAAGCGCCCGTTGCGTTTCAGCATTGTTGACCGCAAACGCTACATCAAAAAAGCCAAAAAGAAAAAATTTGATCTTGTGGTCATTGGTGGCGGGGTTACCGGAGCAGGAATCGCCCTCGATGCCATTACCCGCGGGATGAGTGTGTGTCTGGTGGAGAAAAATGACTTCGCCAGCGGCACGAGTAATAAAAGCACCAAGCTGGTTCACGGTGGGTTGCGCTATCTCAAACAGATGGAAATAGGTCTGGTTAAAGAGACCGGGACCGAGCGTGCGATTGTACACAAACTGGCGCCACACCTTGTAGTGCCCGAAAAAATGCTGTTGCCTTTAATTGAAGGCGGGCAGTACGGTAAGTTTTTAACCTCAGTTGGCTTGAAGGTTTACGACCTCCTGGCCAATGTAGAAGGCGATGATAAACGTCAAATGCTTTCTAAGGAAGAAACACTTAAACGCGAACCCATTCTGGACGAAACCAAAGTTTTAGGTGGCGGGTTTTATGCAGAATACAGAACCGACGATGCACGGCTAACTATAGAGTTGTTGAAGAAAGCTGCCGGTTTTGGAGCCATTTGCCTCAACTATTGCGAGATGAGCGATTTTGTTTACGATTATAAAGGCCGAATCACCGCCGTAAAATGCCGGGATCACAACTCCGGAAGCGTTTTTGAGATTGAGTCGCGCACCTTTGTTTCGGCTGCGGGTCCCTGGGTTGATAAGCTTCGGGCCAAAGACGAGTCGATGAATAACAAGCATCTGCACCTTACTAAAGGGGTACACCTGGTTTTTGAACGCAAAAAATTACCGGTGCATCAATCGCTATACTTTGATGTACCAGATGGTCGTATGATTTTTGCAATTCCGCGTGGCAGAGTTACGTATGTGGGCACGACCGACACCAATTATTCCGGTGATCTCGATCGGGTGGTGGCGACTAAAGATGACATTAACTACCTGCTTGATGCGGTAAACGCCACTTTCCCTGATATCCATCTTACCGAAGAAGACATCGAATCGAGTTGGGCAGGTCTTCGGCCTTTAATTCACGAGGATGAAAAGGATCCTTCTGAGCTTTCGCGAAAAGATGAAATTTTTGTGAGTGATAGTGGTCTTATTTCTATCGCCGGCGGAAAACTCACCGGTTACCGAAAAATGGCGCAACGGGTTAACGAGACGGTGCTGAAGCGTCTTAAAGACGATTATGCCGAGCAATTTGAAGAATCGCGTACCGAGCATATCGCGCTTACCTCGCATGCTATGCGCAATACCAAAGAAGTAGAGACCTATCGCAAAGAGCTGGAGGCCGCTCTCGATTATCTGAAAATTGATAAGCCGGAGTATAAGGCCTGGTATCTCACTTCAACCTACGGTAAGCAGGCCGACATAATAAAAAATAAGATCAATTATTTCAGAAATCAGGATGTTAATGAGCGTCTGGTGCGTGCCGAACTTTGGTATTCGGTAAACTTTGAGATGACAAACAGCCTGGCCGATTTCTTTGTACGCCGCACGGGTAGATTGTATTTTGATATTAAAACCGTAAATGCATACCGGGAACTGGCGATTGAAGATTTTGTGAATTATCTGGACTGGGATGAAAGACGCGTACAGGAAGAAAATGAGAAACTAGACGAACTCATCTACGATGCTACCCATTTTTACGATCAGGAATTTCCGGCTTAAAAATTACAGGTTACAAGGACGATTTTAGAATTTAAACGTTAATTTTACGCTTAAAACAGAATCATTATGGACAAAGGCTTTTTGATTGATATGGACGGAGTTATCTATAGCGGTAACGATTTAATTCCGGGTGCAGATACATTTATAAAAACATTACAGGATCGCGGTATTCCGTTTTTGTTTATGACTAATAACAGTCAGCGCAGTCCTATTGATGTGGTAAATAAACTGAAGCCCATGGGCATTCATATCACCGAAGATAATGTCTATACCAGTGCTATGGCTACAGCCTGGTTTTTAGGTTTTACCAAGCCTAACGGTACCGCCTATGTTTTGGGAGAAGGAGGCTTATTGAGCAGTTTGCATCAGCACGGCTACAGTCTGGTAACTCAGGATCCTGATTATGTAGTGGTGGGTGAAGGTCGAAATTTTACGCTTGAGATGGCGAATAATGCGGTTGATATGATTTTAGGCGGAGCGAAACTAATCGCTACCAACCTGGATCCATCGCCTATGAAAAAAGGCTGGGCTAACCTGGGTATTAAAGCCATTGTGAAAATGATTGAAGAGGCCAGTGGCCGTAAAGCTTTTTCTGTTGGAAAACCGAGTCCGGTGATGATGCGTGCCGCACGCAAAAAATTAGGATTGACCACAGATCAGACCATCGTGATAGGAGATACCATGGATACCGATATTTTAGGTTCCATCCAAATGGGTTACAAAACCATTTTGACCCTTTCAGGTGTGTCTAAACAAAAAGATTTGGGTAATTATGCTTACGGTCCTGATATGATTATAGACTCGCTAAAAGGTTTTGATATTGATAAAGCCTTGGCAAAGCTTTCGGTAGAAAATAATTATTCAGAATTTTAGGCCCGGTACGGGAATACGTTTTAAACAGATAAAGTTTCAGAATACATGAAGATATTGGTTACAGGAGGGCTCGGTTTTATTGGGTCTCACACCGTGGTAGAATTACAAAATGCAGGTTATGAAGTGGTCATCATCGACGATCTTTCTAATGCGTCTGAATCTGTTTTAGACGGCATTGAAGCCATTACTTCAACTCGGCCCGTGTTTGAAAAACTAGACCTTCGCGACCGCAATGCTGTTTCTGCCTTCTTTAAGAAACACGCAGATGTTGAAGGTGTAATTCATTTTGCAGCTTCAAAAGCCGTGGGCGAAAGTGTGCACAAACCTTTATTGTATTACGAAAACAACCTGAGTTCGCTGGTGTATTTACTTCAGGAGCTGACGGCAAAGCCCGAAGCCAGTTTTATATTCAGTTCGTCTTGTACCGTTTACGGGCAGGCAGATGAATTGCCTATTACCGAAAACGCGCCTGTAAAGCCTGCGGAGTCTCCTTATGGAAACACCAAGCAGATCGGAGAAGAAATCATTCGGGATACCGCTCATAAATTTGAAGATTTTAAAGCGATTGCCCTACGCTATTTTAACCCGATTGGAGCACATCAAAGTACTGAAATAGGGGAGTTACCGCTTGGCGTCCCGCAAAATCTGGTTCCATTTATCACGCAAACGGCAGCAGGATTGCGTGAGGAGCTTTCGGTTTTTGGCAATGATTATCCTACCCGCGATGGCACCTGTGTGCGCGATTACATTCACGTGGTAGATTTGGCTAAGGCTCACGTAATGGCCTTAACCCGCTTAATAGAAGGGAAAAATAAATCAAACTACGAGGTTTTCAATTTGGGCACGGGTACCGGTAGTACGGTTTTAGAAGTAATCGAAACGTTTGAAAAAGTTTCGGGAGTAAAACTTCCTTATAAAATTGTTGACCGCCGGGAAGGGGATGTGGTTGCTGCGTATGCGGATACCGAAAAAGCCAATAATGAGCTTGGCTGGAAATCAGAACTTAGCCTTGCAGATGCTTTAGATTCTGCCTGGAAATGGGAAAAAAAGGTGCGCGGTATTTAGTAAAGCGCACAGCTTTTCCTTTTTAGATTGTACGTGTGCTTTTACGTATAACCAGTTCGGTCTCAATAGTTTCCTGAATAGGGTCTTTTTTCGTTTTAGCTTCAAGACTTTCTATTGCGATTTGTATGGTGCGCTTGCCAATTATCTCAGCTTGTTGTTTTATCGTAGTAAGCGGGGGGAAATAATTGCGGGCCAAAGCACCGTCAGTAAAGCCGATTACGCCTACGTCATCCGGTACTCTTCGGTTATTTATGCGCAGGGCGTTCATGGCGTAAATAGCGCTCGATTCGTCTGTGGTGACAATTCCGTCCAGATCATTATCTTTTAAAAAAGCGCTGAGGTCCGCTTCCAGATTTTCGAGTTTGGTATTTATTATTTTCGGTTCGTAGCCCAGTTCACGTACAGCAGCTTCATAGCCTTCAGCACGTTTTTTACCTACAGAAGTATTGGTTAGGATTGACAGCAGTGCAATATGCCTGCATCCTGTTTTATGCAAATGCATGGTAGAATCGTAAGCACCTTTAAAGTCATTGATGACCACGCTGTGTGAAAGCAGCTTCTCATTTACACGATCAAACTGCACCAGCGGAATGTCAAAGTAAAGTATGTCATTAAGGTGTTCTAATTCTTCCGTTTGCTGTGTTTCTGAACTCAAGCTGATGATGATCGCATCTACCGAAACATCACTGAGCATGTTGATGCTTTGCTTTTCTTTCTGAAGCGATTCGTTTGAAATGCAGGTTACCAGCGAATAGCCGTTTTTAGTGGCTTCATCTTCCATTCCCATAATTACTTTAGCAAAAAAGTTATGCATAATGTTGGGAATCACAACTCCTATCGTTTTGGTGCGGCTGCTTTTAAGGCCACGAGCCATTGCATTGGGCCTGTACTTGAGTTGACGTGCAGCGGTTTTAACCACCAGTTTTGTAGCATCACTAATCTCCGGACTATCTGCTAAAGCCTTGGAGACAGTAGAGATAGAAAGGTTAAGATGTTCTGCAATTGCTTTAAGGGTGGTTTTATGTGCCATATTTAGGTTTTGCTATAATGAACGTCTGGTAAGTTACGTAAAGTTTCGGCAGCCATCTCGGCTGTTATGTCGCGCTGGGGAGTTGCAAACATTTCATAACCTACCATAAATTTCTTTACTGTGGCCGAACGCAATAAAGGAGGGTAAAATGACATATGAAAATGCCAGCTTTCCCAATCCCTTCCGTCAGTAGGTGCCTGATGAATTCCTGAGCTGTATGGGAATGAAATCTTAAACAGATTATCATATTTTATGGTAACAGCTTTAATAATTTTTGCATAATCCATACGCTCCTCTTCAGTCAGACTTAAAATATTGCGATGTTGATTGCGTGGAATAATCATCACTTCATACGGCCAAACTGCCCAATAGGGAACTAAAGCTACAAAATATTCGGTTTCAACAACAATGCGTTCCTGAGCCTGTAATTCTTCTTTTAGATAGTCACTAAGCAGGCTGGTTTTGTTGTTGTGGTAATACTCGCTAAGGTTTTTGCATTTTTTGCTTACCTCAAGAGGAATGGTGCGCTGTGCCCAGATTTGTCCGTGCGGGTGTGGATTGCTGCAGCCCATAATCGCTCCTTTATTTTCAAAAATCTGAACGTGATTGATGTCTTTTTTGGCTCCAAGTTCTCTGAATTCCCGTTGCCAAAGTGCGATTACCTTGTCAATTTCAGCAACATCCATAACCGGAAGGGTCAAAGAATGATCTGGAGAGAAACAAACCACTTTACAGGTTCCGCTTTCCGCTTCTGCCTTAAGTAAACCGGATTTGAATTTTTCTTCCGGTACATCGCGTTTAAGCGCGGCAAAATCATTCGTGAAAGACCATGGCTCGTTGTAGTCCTCATTTTTATGACCACCTGCGCGCTCATTTCCGGGACATAAATAACAAGTAGGATCGTAAGAAGGGCGTTCTTCAGTCACAACATCTTCTTCTTTTCCCTGCCAGGGACGCTTGGTACGGTGTGGGGAAACTAACACCCACTCCCCGGTGAGGATATTATATCTTCGGTGTGAATTATCATTAAAGTCAAGCATGGTATTCAGTTTTGTTTCAACAATAGGTTTAACAGGTGCGAACTAGATTACTTTTCCGCCGTCAGCCGGCATCGCGGTAAAGGCAGAAAGACTGATGTCAAATTTTTCTTTGTAGGCTTTTTTAGCTAAAGCGGTATACTCTTCCATAAAGTCCTGATGTATCAGGTTGATTGTGCAACCGCCAAAGCCACCGCCCATCATTCTACAGCCTAAAATGGCATCATAATTTCGTGAAAAATCGGTTAGAAAATCAAGTTCGTTGCAACTTACTTCGTATTTGTGTTGAAGTCCCTCGTGTGAACCATACATGAGTTCTCCAAAAGTTTTCAGGTCATTTTGTTCAAGAGCGGACGCGGCAGCATTTACACGTGCATTTTCTTCAATGACATAGGAACAGCGGTCGAAGATGACCGGTTCAAAGTCATTTTTGTGGGCTTCCAGCTGTTCTAATTTGACATCTCTAAGCGATTGAATATCGGGATACCATTTTTGCAGCAGTTTAACGCCCTGCTCACATTCCTTACGTCTTACATTATACTCACTGGTAGAAAGGCTGTGCGAGACATTGGTGTTGAGCAGGAGTAGGGCATAAGGTTCTATGTTGAACGGAACCAGTTTGTAGTCAAGGCTTTGGCAATCCAGTTGAATTACGTGATTTTCCTTGCTCATAACCGAGGCAAACTGGTCCATAATTCCGCACATCGTGCCTACATAATTATGCTCTGCCTTTTGAGAAAGTTCAACGATTTCCAGAGGACTAAGATTTAACGAAAAAAGCTCATTTAAGCCTTCTGCAAGTCCACACTCGAGAGCGGCAGACGAACTAATCCCTGCACCCATAGGCAGATTGCTAAACATCAGACAGTCAAAACCAGAGAGGCTGCGTCCTCTTTTTTTGATTTCTTCGGTTACCCCGGTGATGTATCGCGTCCATTCCTCGCCCTGTTCATCAGGTTTGCTCAGGTCAAATTGATAGGTGCTTTCAAAATTAAGGCTGGTAACGCGACACTGCGTTTCAGTCTTGTTTTTTTTCAGATAGAATACAATGGATTTGTCAATGGCTGTGGGCATAACAAAACCGTTATTGTAGTCGGTATGTTCCCCAATTAAGTTTACTCTTCCGGGAGAGTTGACTGTTACTTCGGCTTTAAAGTTTCCAATTTGAGCAACCTGCTCTGGCGATTGTGCGATGATGTTGTTTTGCAAAACCTAAACGTACTAATTAATACTCCTTTTCTTTGGTAAACAAATATACTAAAACTTTCATTAAACGTATTTTTTACATTTAAAAGAAATGAAACTGAAATGACATAAAGTGTTTAAGACTATAACGTAATAGCGGTAAAAAAGAGGGTTTGTTTTCAATGATTTATCAAAAATTGACGCTTATTTGTGGGTTTATGACAGATTTTAAACCGGAATGCTTCGTCTCAAAATGTTTATTGTATTACTTTAGTGGCGTTATAAAAAAATGTTAACACATCTTTTTGTTGAATAAAACCAATTCCTAATCCTATGGCAATAATTTCCTTTTTAGCATTTACAATTCTTGTGGCTGTCATCTCGTGGTGGTCTGTGCGCAACGCTGATGAATCAACCTCAGACGGCTATTTTTTAGGAGGCCGAAGTCTTACCGCAGGAGTAATTGCGGGTTCGCTTTTACTCACCAACCTTTCAACCGAGCAGATTGTAGGTCTCAATGGAAGTGCTTACAAAGACGGGCTTTCGGTTATGGCCTGGGAAACTCTGGCAGCTCTCGCAATCGTGGTAACTGCGGTGTTCTTATTGCCACGTTATTTAAAAGGAGGGCTTACCACGGTGCCTCAGTTTCTGGCTGAGCGTTTTGATACTTCCACTAAAACGATTACCTCAGCATTATTTCTTACCGGTTATGTAGTCGTTTTGCTTCCGGTGATTTTGTACTCCGGTTCTGTTGCGGTAAGTGGGATGTTTAATATTCCGGAAAGACTTGGAGTGTCTGATATGACTGCTCTTGTGATTTGTATCTGGGGTATAGGTATTATCGGTTCTATTTACGCGGTATTTGGTGGTCTGAAGGCGGTTGCTGTTTCAGACAGTATCAATGCGGTGGGGCTGATCATTGGAGGTTTGTTGATCCCTGTTTTTGGTCTTATGGCTATAGGTGACGGCGGTATTATAGACGGACTGAACACCCTTATAGACTCTGATCCTTCACGTTTTGATTCAACCGGTGAACCCGGTCAGGAAGTGCCGTTTGCAACGATTTTTACGGGTATGATGCTCGTTCAGTTATTTTATTGGGGTACCAACCAGCAAATTATTCAGCGCGCTTTAGGTGCCAAAAGTCTTGCCGAAGGACAAAAGGGGCTTTTGCTGGCTGCCTTTTTAAAGATTTTAGGGCCAATAATTTTAGTACTTCCGGGAATGATCGCTTTCTATTACTTTGAAGGAGGTCTGGATAGTAGCGACCTTGCTTACCCTGAACTGGTGCGCGCCGTGTTGCCAAAACCTTTAGTAGGATTTTTTGCGGCCGTTTTATTTGGGGCGATTTTAAGTTCGTTTAATAGTGTACTTAACAGCTCAGTAACCCTATTCGGTATTGATATTTACAAACAACACATCAACAAGGACGCGTCTGAGTCGACCGTGGTGAAATACGGTAAAATATTTGGGGTTTGTCTCGCTTTGGCAGCGATGTTTATCGCTCCATTGATTTCTAATGCGGGGAGCTTATTCAGCTATCTTCAGGAGATTAATGGAATATACAGTATTCCGATTTTTACCATAATCGTTATTGGTTATGCTACCAAGCGCGTACCTGCGATTGCGGCTAAAATAGGAATCATTAGTGGTTCACTGATGTATATCATTAGTCAGTTTTGGTTGGGCCCAATGATGCGTGATAATGCTGTTGCAGCCGCAGAAGCCAGTGGAATCACAGATCCGGAAGCTTTGCGAATGGCGAGCATTGATGCCTATCCTCACTATTTACACGTAATGGCGATCTTGTTTGTTGCAAACATCATTATTATGCTTATCATCGGGAAACTGTACCCGAGAGATACGCCTTTTGAACTTGAATACACCAAGAAGGTATCTATTGAGCCTTATAAATATGTTAAGCCAGTAGGGGGGCTTATTTGCGTGATTGTAATTGCGATTTACGTGTATTTCGCCAAGTAAAACCAAACAATAAAATGAAAAAACCCGGTCTGTTTTAGACCGGGTTTTTTTATGCGAAAACGGGTCTTGCTGCAACTAAAGTAGTAGTATTGCAGCTCAATCAATCAAAAACAAAAATATGCTTAGAATAATCCCGCTACTTATACTATTCATTTTTAGCGCTATAAATGGCAGCGCACAAAATTCGGAAACTGCATCTGTTGAGAAATCAATCTGGGGTTTGCAGACCGGGCTTTTAGGCTTTTGGGCACATAACGAATCAAAACTAACCCGAACCATTGCCTTACGAACCGAATTGGGTTTTGATGGAGGTTTTTATGGAAGCACTAACGACTTAAATTATGTTTTTGTACCCATTCTGCGTGTAGAACCCAGATGGTACCGTAGTCTGGACAGGAGGTTTGAAAAAGGAAAAAATACCGCAAATAATACTGCAGACTTCTTAAGCCTGAAGGCTATTTTTCTCCCTGATCTATTTACGGTATCTAACGATGACGTGCGGGTTAGTAGTACGCTGGGCCTAACTGCAAATGCAGGAATGCGTCGTGTATATTGGGATCATTTTAGTTTTGAACTGGGCCTCGGTGCAGGTTTCGCAGCAGATCTGGAAGACAATTATAGAGATGCTATTTATTTTCTCCCTGAAGTTTTTTTAAGATTGGGCTATAATTTTTAGCAAAATCCAAATTAATCAAGCATAAAAAAAAGCTGTCCGCAAAGACAGCTTTTTTATTGGACTAGAACGCTATTCTAGTTATCTATAATCGATCTGGAGATCACAATTTTCTGAATCTCAGAAGTACCTTCATAAATCTGGGTGATTTTAGCATCACGCATCAGGCGTTCAACGTGGTATTCTTTTACGAAACCATTGCCGCCGTGTACCTGTACTGCTTCGACCGTAACATCCATAGCCACTTTTGAGGCATATAATTTGGCCATTGAGCTGGCCAGATCGTAATTCTGCTTCTGGTCTTTTTGCCAGGCGGCTTTCATAACCAGATGACGGGCCGCTTCAATTTCGGTATACATATCAGCCAGTTTAAAAGCAATGGCCTGGTGGTTACAGATTTCGGTGCCAAAAGCCTTGCGTTGTTTTGAATAATCAAGAGCCAGTTCATAAGCTCCTGAGGCAATCCCCAGTGCCTGAGCTGCAATACCTATACGGCCACCGCTCAGGGTTTTCATCGCAAACTTAAACCCAAAGCCATCTTCACCAATTCGATTTTCTTTAGGCACTTTTACATCATTAAATATCAAAGAGTGGGTGTCACTACCACGAATACCCAGTTTTTGCTCTTTTGGACCAATCTCGAACCCTTCCCAGTCTTTCTCAACAATAAAGGCGTTGATACCCCGGTGCTTTTTCTCTTTGTCGGTTTGCGCGATTACCAAATAATAATCGGCAGATCCGCCGTTTGTAATCCAGTTTTTGGTTCCGTTGAGGATGTAATAATCGCCTTTATCAATCGCTGTGGTACGTTGGGAGGTCGCGTCGCTTCCGGCTTCAGGCTCACTAAGGCAAAATGCGCCCAGTTTCTCACCGGTTGTTAATTTAGAAAGGTATTTTTCTTTTTGCTCCTGGCTTCCGTATTCCGCCAGGCCATAATTTACCAGACTGTTATTTACCGATACGATCACAGAGGCCGAAGCATCAATCTTCGATAACTCTTCCATTACCAATACATACGAAATGGTGTCCATTCCGCCTCCGCCAAATTCGGTTGGAGCCATCATACCTAAAAATCCCATTTCGCCCATTTTTTTGATAAGCTCTTTGGGGAAATGCTGTTTTTCGTCCCGCTCAATAACTCCGGGTAGCAATTCGTTCTGGGCAAACTCGCGTGCCGCATCGCGTATCATTTCATGCTCTTCGCTCAAACTGAAATCCATAATCAATTTTTTATTTTAATAAGAAAATCTGTCTTTTTGTTGATACCTTCCCTTAAGGAAAGGCCGGTCGTTTACGCTAGCGCTGTTTTGAAAACAGAATTGTAAGCGTTAACATCGCTAATTTTCGTCTACGAAATCGTTGGAAACGAAATTACAAAATTTACTATGCTTGCATAATAAATATTTTAATTCGATCATTTTTTTAACGGAAGTTTAAAAATATAAAATATTTTGACTCAAAATTAAAATATTCGTATTATAACGGAAAAATAATACGAATTCACACAATTCAGTCTTTATGCATCAAACATCCTATACGCTTCTCGGTGTAATGAGCGGAACCTCTTTAGACGGCGTTGATTTAGCTTATGTAGAATTCGTCAAAGAAGACTCCTGGAGCTACACGATTTTAAAAAGCACCACGACAGCCTACTCTAAAGAATGGGTACAGCGCCTGGAACACGCCGTTGCCTTGCCTGCTGAAGAATTAAAATCGCTGGATGTGGAGTACACCCGGTATTTGGGATCTATTATCAAGAACTTTATTGATCAAAATCCCATAGCACATCTGGATGCTGTGGCTTCTCATGGGCATACAATATTGCACCGTCCTGAGGCGGGGATTACCTATCAAATAGGAAACCTCCCGCAATTGGCCGGTCTGGTAGGAGAATTAGTGATTTGTGATTTTCGGGTAGAAGATGTTGCGTTGGGAGGGCAGGGAGCACCTTTGGTACCCATAGGCGATGCAATGTTGTTTAAACGCTATGCAGCCTGTTTGAATATTGGTGGTTTTGCCAATATCTCTTACGATGATGGCGCAAGGCGTGTGGCTTATGATATTTGCCCTACCAATATTGTTCTAAATACCTACGCCCGAAAGCTGGGTTTTGATTTTGATAAAGATGGAGAGATCGCGCGGGCTGGCCGAATTGATGATGAGGTGCTTGATCAATTAAATGCGTTGGACTATTATACCCGGCCGGCGCCCAAATCCCTGGGGCTTGAATGGGTACAGGAACAGGTTTTTCCAATTCTGGAAGCTTCAGGTCTTGATGCGGAGGACTGTATCGCAACCTTCACCGAGCATATGGCCGCACAGATCGCCCGGCATTTGCGTCTGAGCGTAGCGGGAAAAAACAGCAAAAGCATATTGATTACCGGAGGCGGAGCCTTTAATACGTACCTCATTGAACGCATCTCAGCGCTCTCAGATTTGGCGCTTAATATACCCGATGCACAAACGGTGGAATTTAAAGAAGCCTTGATTTTTGCATTTATGGGGGCTTTGCGACTGCGCAATACCCCTAATATATTGAGTTGTGTAACAGGAGCTCCACAAGATCACTGCGCCGGTCTGGTCTATTCACCTTAAATTAATATCAAAATCATAGGGAAAACAGGCGAAGTCGTTATATTTGTCAACCTTCTAAATTATTTAATGAAAGATTTACTACAACGTTACGAGAATAAAGAACCCGAAATTGTATTTCACTGGAATGATCCCGAGACCGAAGCCGAAGGCTGGACGGTGATCAATTCCCTGCGTGGCGGAGCGGCCGGTGGCGGTACCCGAATGCGAAAAGGCCTCGACCGCAATGAGGTGTTATCCCTTGCGAAAACCATGGAAGTTAAATTTACCGTTTCCGGTCCTGCTATAGGTGGTGCTAAGAGTGGTATTAATTTTGACCCTTCAGATCCTCGTAAAAAAGGGGTGCTCGAGCGCTGGTATGCAGCCGTTTCACCCTTGCTGAAAAGCTACTACGGTACCGGAGGGGACCTTAATGTTGATGAAATTCACGAAGTAATTCCCATTACTGAAGAAAGCGGCGTTTGGCATCCTCAGGAAGGCGTGTTTAATGGTCATTTTAAGCCTACCGAGGCAGACAAGATCAACCGAATTGGTCAGTTGCGACAGGGAGTTATTAAAGTACTTGAAAACCCTGCCTATTCACCTGATGTATCCCGAAAATATACGGTGGCTGATATGATTACCGGCTACGGAGTAGCAGAAGCGGCTCGTCATTTTTATGAAATTTACGGCGGAGAATTAAAAGGAAAACGTGCAGTTATTCAGGGCTTTGGTAATGTAGGTGCTGCAGCGGCTTATTATCTGTCTCACGAGGGCGCTAAAGTGGTAGGTATTATCGATGCAGCCGGCGGACTAATTAATGAAGACGGATTTAGCTTTGAAGAAATTAAAAACTTATTTTTAGCAAAGCAGGGGAATAAGCTTGCCGCGTCAGATTTGATTCCATTTGAGGAAGCTAATGAACGCATCTGGAATTTGAAAACCGAACTGTTTCTGCCGTGTGCGGCATCTCGCCTGGTTACTCAGGAACAAATAGATGCCATGATCGCTAATAGTCTTGAAGTTATATCATGCGGGGCTAATGTGCCCTTTGCAGATAAAGAGATATTCTTCGGTCCCATAATGGAGCATACTGATGAACGGGTTTCTGTAATACCAGATTTTATATCCAATTGCGGGATGGCACGCGTTTTTGCTTATTTTATGGAGCGTCGTGTGCAAATGACTGACGAAGCCATTTTTAATGATACTTCGCTTACCATTAAAAACGCTATTGAAAAAACGTACAAACACAACAGCAGTAAGCAGAATGTTAGCCGTACTGCTTTTGAGTTGGCTTTACAGCAACTCGTATAATTAAAATAATAACCAACAACTAAGACACATGTTAAAATACTTTTTAGGCAGCAGCCCGAGATGGTTTAAGTTAGCGATGATCGCTTTTCTCGTATTCAATATCTTTTCCTATTATATTTTGGGACCTATGGTAACCGCCTGGTTATTTATAGGGGAATTTATTTTTACGCTGGCGATGGCACTTAAGTGTTATCCGCTTCAGTCTGGTGGTATACTGGCTCTGGAAGCTTTGATTTTAGGATTAACCAGTCCTGAAGCAGCTTATGAAGAGGTAGATCAAAACCTGGAAGTAGTATTGCTTCTGGTATTTATGGTTGCCGGTATTTACTTTATGAAGCCTATGCTGATGTATATCTTCTCAAAGGTGTTTACCAAAATCAAGTCTAAGGTCGTCCTCTCTATGCTTTTTGTGTTTTTGGCGGCTGTACTTTCAGCTTTCCTGGACGCGCTTACCGTAACTGCAGTACTAATAAGCGTTGCAGTAGGGTTTTATGGAGTGTATCACAAAATCCATTCGATGGAAAATGCTGACTACGATAAGGATACCATTCCAGATCGGGAGGCATTGAGTGGAGAAACTCTAGAGCAGTTTAGAAGCTTTTTACGTAGTTTGATCATGCACGGAGTGGTAGGTACCGCTTTGGGTGGCGTGTGTACTTTAGTAGGAGAGCCTCAAAACTTGCTTATTGGTGAGAAGATGGGTTGGGAATTTGTTGAGTTCTTTCAGCGTATGGCGCCTATCACCATTCCGGTTTTAATCTCAGGTCTTCTAACCACGTTTATTCTTGAAAAAACCAAAATCTTCGGCTTTGGAGCTAAGCTTCCTGATGTGGCCAGAGGTATTATCGAGAACTACACCAAAGAAGTTGATGAAAAACGGACTAAAAAAGAAACTTACGGACTTTGGGTTCAGGGAATTTCTGCCATCCTGCTTATTTTAAGTTTAGCGCTTCACCTGGCTCCGGTAGGCTTTATAGGCCTGTTCCTGATTGTAGTGCAGACAGCTTTTATGGGTATTACCGATGAGCACAGCTTAGGTAAAGCCTTTGAAGAAGCACTTCCGTTTACCGGTCTTTTAGTTGTGTTCTTTGTGATTGTAGCGATGATTCACGATCAGCATTTATTTACGCCTATTATTGATTATGTATTGACCCTTCCGGTAGAGACGCAACCGTCTATGTTCTATCTGGCAAATGGTATTCTGTCTATGATTAGTGATAACGTATTTGTGGCAACGGTATATATTAACGAAGTACAGGTGGCTTACGATGCCGGTAATATTACCCGCGAGCAGTTTAATCATCTTGCGGTTGCGATTAACACCGGTACAAACCTGCCAAGTGTTGCGACGCCAAATGGGCAGGCAGCATTCCTGTTTTTATTAACCTCTTCATTGGCTCCGCTTATCAATTTATCTTATGGTAAAATGGTGAAAATGGCACTGCCTTATACCATCATTTTGGGTGGTGTAGGATTGCTCGGGGTTTATATGGTCCTATAATTTAATAACCAAAATCAAACAGGCAGCATATACTTTTATGCTGCTTTATGCGTTAACCTCATATCTAATCTAAGAACACTATGTTGACAACCTTGTTGCAGGAAGGTGCAGAAAATTTGCCTTCACTTGCCGCCGAAGAGGAGCCGGTAGAAAAAACCCTTTCCCTATTTGATTTATTGATGAGCGGTGGTATATCCGGTCAGATTATAATCATCGTTCTTTTTGTATTGCTTTTTGTTGCTATCTACATCTATTTTGAACGCTTGTTTGCGATTAAGGCAGCCAGTGGAGTAGACAGTAATTTCATGAATCAGATTAAAGATCACGTGGCAAATGGTAACATAGAGGCTGCGAAAATTTTATGCGCGCAGCAAAACAGTCCGGTATCGCGGTTAACCGCAAAAGGCATCAGCCGTATTGGGAGTCCGCTTGAAGATATCAATACCGCTATAGAAAACTCGGGCCGTTTAGAAGTGTACCGTCTGGAGAAAAATGTAAGCGTACTGGCAACTATCGCCGGTGCAGGGCCTATGATTGGTTTCCTGGGTACGGTAATCGGGATGGTTTTAGCCTTTCATCAATTGGCTACAAGCAGCGGTCAGGCAGAGATGGGTAATCTTGCAGAAGGTATCTATACCGCGATGACGACTACCGTTGCCGGTTTGATCGTGGGTATTGTGGCCTATATCGGTTACAACCACCTCGTAGTGCGTACTGATAAAGTGGTGCACCAGATGGAGGCAACCGCAGTTGACTTTTTAGACCTTTTAAACGAACCCGCCTAAGATGAACCTACGCGGAAGAAATAAAGTAAGCCCCGAGTTTAGTATGAGCTCCATGACAGACATCGTGTTTCTGTTGCTGGTGTTTTTCCTGCTGACTTCTCCGGCCATAACGCCCGATGCGCTTGATCTTATTTTGCCAAAAGCAAAAGGAAAGACCAGCAATCAGCAAAATCTTTCGGTAAGTATTACCAAAGATTTGGACTTTTACGTGAATAAAGAGCGTGTGACCGAAAACAACCTGGAAGCCTTTATTCAAAGTGAACTCCAGGGCGTAGAGGAGCCGGTAATCATTCTTCGGGCAGAAGAAGGAGTGCCTATTGAAGAAGCCGTCGCCGTGATGGATATCGCAAACCGCAACCGGTATAAGATCGTTTTAGCGGTGAGGCCTAATTAGGTATTGGGCGTTCCGGCTATCGCCGTCAGGCTTTCAGCTCTATCTCCTGATTACCATCAGGAGGATGTCGCTTCAATCCTTAACGCATTTCAAGAATAGACCGGATTTTGTAACAGTCA
This sequence comes from Leeuwenhoekiella nanhaiensis, assembly GCF_002744755.1. Lineage (GTDB taxonomy): Bacteria > Bacteroidota > Bacteroidia > Flavobacteriales > Flavobacteriaceae > Leeuwenhoekiella > Leeuwenhoekiella nanhaiensis. Next base: position 707,008 of record NZ_KZ319287.1, read on the forward strand.
GATAAATAAATACTACAGGCCTTGAGTTTTTTAGATACCAAACATAAGCGAAAGTCTTTCACCCTAACTACGGTGATTTATGCGCTTTTACTCGTTATACTGTTTTTTGCAGGCCTGAAATACCTTGATCCCCCTCCGGAAAGTGGTATCGCCATAAACTTTGGAACCTCAGATGTAGGCTCCGGTAACATTCAGCCTAAAGCAGCCATACAATCTGCTCCCCGCAATACAACTCCGGAACCTCAGGTTCAGAAATCTGCTGAAATCAAAGAAGAAGTAGTAACTCAGGATGCTGAAGAAGCACCGGTTATTAAAAACGAACCCAAAAAAGACATTAAAAAGCAGGTTACAGAGCAGCCTAAACAAACCACAACCAAACCGGTTGAGGCTAAAAAACCGGATCCCAAACCCGATAAATCAACTACCGATGCCCTGTCAAGTATCCTTAACGGACCCAAAAGTTCGGGTACAGCTTCGGGTGGTGAGGGAGATACTAATCAGGCGGGAGATAAGGGCGATCCAAATGGCGATCCCAACGCTTCAAGCTATTACGGCACCGGTAAAGGTTTAGACGGAGATGGCAATTACCAGCTGGGCGGACGTAAAGCCCTAAGCAAGCCTAAGCGTGTGCAGGACTGTAATGAGGCCGGTATTGTGGTGGTAAGCATAGAGGTTGACCGTAACGGAAATGTGATTAAAGCCGTTCCAGGCGTTCGCGGTACCACAAACAACAGCCGCTGCCTGCTTGACCCTGCAAAAGCTGCCGCTTTGGCAACAAAATTCAACAGCGATACCGATGCGCCTTCGCGACAAATCGGTAAAATCATCTATAAGTTTAGCCTTTCAGAGTAATGACCTACGAGCAAACGGTACAGTGGATGTTTAATCGTCTTCCTATGTATCAACGTCAGGGAGCTTCGGCTTTTAGAAAAGATCTTGTAAACACCAAGCTGCTCGATGAGCATCTGGGTCATCCTCATACGGCATACCAGACCATTCACGTTGCGGGTACTAACGGAAAAGGCTCTACCAGCCATATGCTGGCTTCGGTATTACAGGAAGCCGGTTACAAGGTAGGCTTATATACTTCTCCGCATTTAAAAGACTTTAGAGAGCGCATTCGCATCAATGGTGAACTGTGCACCAAAGAATACGTGGTAAGCTTTATAGAGGCGCATAAGGCCTTTTTAGAACAGCGTCAGCTGTCGTTCTTTGAACTTACCGTAGGGATGGCCTTTCAGTATTTTAAAGAGCAACGGGTTGATGTTGCGGTTATAGAGGTGGGAATGGGCGGTAGGCTCGATTCTACTAACATCATTACACCTATACTTTCGGTCATTACCAATATTGGGATGGACCATACCGCATTCTTAGGAAATACCCTGGCTGAGATCGCCGGGGAAAAAGCCGGAGTCATCAAGCCTCAAATACCGGTGGTTATAGGGGAGCGTCAGGAAGAAACTACAGTCGTTTTTGAGCAGAAAGCGACACAGGAACAAGCGCCGCTGTTTTTTGCCAGTGACGAGACCTTTCCCGTTTTGGAAAGCGAACTTAAAGGCAGCTATCAGGTGCATAACATCAAGACCGTGCAAAAGTCGGTTGAGGTACTGCGCTTGTTTACCGATCTGGAAATAGGGGAGCAGCATTTGATTGATGGAGTTGCTCGGGTTGTTACCAATACCGGTTTGATGGGAAGATGGCAGGTTTTGCAGGCCTCAGGTCCAAGAATTATTTGCGATACCGGTCATAATACCGAAGGATTAAAACAGGTTTTTGCACAGCTGGGTCAGGAAGAGTTTGAACAGCTGCACATTGTTTTGGGTGTGGTTTCCGATAAAGATTTGGGAAGTGTTTTACCGCTGTTTCCGGATGAGGCTGAGTATTATTTCAGCAAACCGGATGTTCCGCGAGGATTAGATGCGGCAGTTTTACAAAATCAGGCGGCGCAATTTGGCCTGAGCGGAAAAAAATATGAAACTATTTCAGAGGCTCTAGAGGCGGCTAAACGTGCGTCAACAGCTGAGGATCTGATCTTTATAGGTGGAAGCACTTTTGTGGTGGCAGAAATAGTTTAATTATTTTTTAAAAAGTGTTTTGCAGTCTTAAATATTGGTTTATATTTGCATCCGCTAACGAGAAGGGCAATTAGCTCAGTTGGTTCAGAGCACCTCGTTTACACCGAGGGGGTCGGGGGTTCGAATCCCTCATTGCCCACAAAGGCTTCCAGAAATGGAAGCCTTTTTTTATGCTTTTTATTTTCCGCTTCCCTATTGGGAATTAAGTGTCGGTGGGTTCCCCCGAAGCTTCGGGGCCTCATTGCCCACAAAGGCTTTCAGAAATGGGAGCTTTTTTTATGCGTTATGTTTGCCTTGCCCTATTGGGAATTAGGGGTCGGTGGGTTCCCCCGAAACTTCGGGGCCTCATTGCCCACAAAGGCTTCCAGAAATGGAAGCCTTTTTTTATGCTTTTTATTTTCCGCTTCCCTATTGGGAATTAAGTGTCGGTGGGTTCCCCCGAAGCTTCGGGGCCTCATTGCCCACGAAGGCTTCCAGAAATGGAAGCCTTTTTTTATGCGTTTTATTTTGCGGTACGGCTCTGAAAGTAACATTTAGCTGTCACGTGAGGTCTCCGGCTTCTCTTTTTTCTGTATTAATCAGATTTAAAGAGGCTTGATTATGTTCAGGTTTTCGAAATTTGTTAAAGTTTAAAATAGGCTTACTTCGTACATACTAAAGCGGCTTTTTTCTTGTTGAACAATTAAAGAAACCTATATTTTTAGGATTTATTTAAGGATAAAATGTAAGTTTAATTCCTACAAAAATAATCAAAGATATTTTCGCTTTATTCTTATCTCTACAGCTAAAGAATGGCTTATTTTCTATTGTATTTCAAGCTGTATTCTGATAATCAGAACTATATATTTATGTTAAATTTTAAATTTATTAAGCACTTAAACGGTTTTATATGTTTTTTGTCGTATATTCGAAGCGTTTAACAAAATAACCCCAACTTCAAAATGATTGTTAAAAAACCCCTCGTATTTGGTACGATACTCGTATTGATGTCTTCTTTTGCGATTTTTAGTTCCAATCAGTACAAATCCCCGAAACCCAAACTCCCTTCAGCAGAATTTGTAAATCCGCTTAAAGCCAAGGAGGCAAAGCGCGAATCTCAGGCTTTTGAAACCCGTAAAAAACTTTTGCAGGAAGCAGTATCCGCTTATTTTGAGGATGCTATTAAAAAACGACTCATAATCGGAGCCGGCGTAAACATTGTAGCCGGAGATTCTGTGATGTTTCAGGGAGGTTTTGGAAAGCGTAATGCTTTTGTAGATACAGACACCGTAAATGCAATGACCGTATTTAGACTGGGCTCGCTTTCTAAAGGTTTTGCAGGTGTTTTAGCCGGTATTGAGGTAAAGGAAGGAGCCATTTCCTGGGATGATAAACTGATTGACGCGGTTCCTCAATTTGATTTAAAAAATAAGAATCACGCGGGAGCAATAACCCTGAGAGAGGTGCTTTCGCATTCAACCGGTGTACCTTATCATTGCTATACCAATCTTGTTGAAGACGGACTGTCATTGACTGAAATTGCTTCCCGTTTTAAGATTATCAACACCTATACAAAACCGGGGCAGGTGCACAGCTATCAGAATGCCATGTTTGCGCTTAGCGGAACTATGATGGAAGCTGCAACCGGCAATACCATTCAGCAATTATTCCAAAACAAGCTATTTACTCCGCTTCATATGAACACGGTTTCTACCGACTATGAAGGGATGGTCAGTACCGGCAACTACGCCTTTCCGCATAAAAGCACCTGGAAAGGATGGCAACGATTACCGGTAAACAAAAAATACTTCAATGCAGTACCGGCTGGCGGAATTAACGCCAGTGCAGATGATATGGGTAAATGGATGCGCTTTCTTTTAGGGCATAAGGAAGAAGTGCTTGATAAAGAAGGGCTGGCTGAAGTCTTTAAACCTCAGATCGAACTACCCGACGCGCGCAAATACTATCAGCGCTGGAAAGGGCACCTGCGTTCTTCCTACGCCTACGGCTGGCGTGTGCACGAGTTTGTAAATGCTGAAACCGGTACGCAAACTAAAATGATTCACCACGGTGGAAGTGTAAGCGATTTTAGAAATGAAATTGCGCTGTTCCCCGAAGAGGATTTGGGGATCTGTGTGTTGTTCAATAGCCTTACTCCTTTGGCTAGTCAGGTAATCCCTGATCTGCACAAAATTATACAGGAAATTATGGAGATGCCGGTTAATGAGATCGAGCTCGACCGCATAGCAAGTCTTTAAAAACAGAAAGCCGTTTGATCTCAAACGGCTTTTTTGCTTTTAGAACCAATTCTTATTTTATAGTGTAGCTCAGGTTTTTAAGGCTGTCATTCTTCGGGTTAATTCTCAGGGTCCCGGCATTGCCGGTTTTTTTGAAATAAGCTCTGAGTTTTCCATTATGCGTAAAGTGTGTAGTATCAGTAAACGAGCGGTGGCTGCTTTGGTCTGCATTCTCAACCCCTAATAGAATCAGGGAATCATCAAGAGTGAAATGCACTTCCTGATCCTGGTCAGTAATAAGAGTTCCGTTTTTGTCAAGCAGTTCAAAGTCCAAAATCAAAATATCAGATTTCGTAATAACTTCGGGCAGTTGTGCTTCCCTCATTTTAAGTTCTTTCAGTTTTTGCGGAGTTTGAAGAACAGTCTTTGCGACAACAGCACCATTACGATAAGCCCGAGCTTCCAGCTTTCCATCCTGATACGGGACTTTGAAGTAGGGCATCGCATCATCGGCATAGATCACCTCCTGTTTACCCAAAGGTTTTCCGTTTAAAATCAGTTCTACTTCTTCGGCATTGCTGTAAAATGCCACGAAAGTGGGTATTCCCTCATCGCCAGACCATACCGCTTTCAAATTACGTCGTCTACGAGCATTTTCTTCGGTATTGGCAGTAGCCAGATATACCATTGGCTTTTCGCTCCACAAACTTTGTCTGAAATAGAAATCGGGCTTTGGCTTTCCTGCCAGATCCAAAATTCCGGCCTCGCTGCCTCGCTTTGGCCACGGGCGCGCTTCGCCAATAAAATCAAAAGCCGTCCAGATAAATTGAGAAGTGATATGCGGGTTTTCGGTCACTGCTTTCCAGGCAGCATAGGCATCTCCGTTCTCGCTTCCGTAGATGATTCGATCGGGATATTTTTGGTGATCTTCGGCATAGCGGTATTCCTGATAATTGTACCCCACAAGATCTAAGGATTCGGGATAGGTGGTTTCATTAGACATAGGCACGCCGGCCAGTGCCGCAGTGATAGGTCTGGTGGTGTCAATTTCTTTTGCAGCTGCGACAAGCTCTTTGGCCAATATGCCTAAAGCTTCAGCTGATGGATTGCCGGGTTTAAAGCCGCGTCCAAAAATCTGCGGATTTCTTCCGGTGTCCAGAACGGGATGCGTATACGGATCATTAGGATAGTCAATCTCGTTACCAATGCTCCACATAATGATGGAAGGTCTGTTGCGATTGCGCTTAATCATATCCTGTACATCGCGTTTTCCCCATTCGGCAAATGCATCATAAGAGCCATCATTGCCGGGTGTGCCTACATTCCAGCCTTCGATCCATTTGTTTTTACCGCGCGCCCATTCGTCAAAGGCTTCATCCTGTACCAAAAAGCCCATCTCGTCACAAAGCTCATACAGGTAATCCTGATGCGGATAATGACTCATACGTATGGCATTACAACCCAAATCTTTCAGAGTTTGCAGGCGTTCTGCCCACACTTCCTTAGGCACTGCAGCTCCCAAAGCACCGGCATCGTGATGTATGCAAACCCCTTTCAGCAACATATTTTCCCCATTAAGGGTAAAACCGGTATTGGCATCAAAGTGAAAGCTTCTGAACCCTACCTGCTGCGCCTGGGAATCTATGATTTCTCCATTATCAAGTAAGTTTAGGGTTAAGGTATATAGGTTTGGATGTTTTGGAGACCAAAGTTTTGGGCTTTTGACAATTCCTTTAAATGTAATAGCAGCGGAAGTCTTAGCATCAGCCTCTGCCGGAAGACTTTCTGTATGAATTGTATTTCCGGTGGCATCTGCAAGCACAGCCTGAACTTCCAGGTTAGCCGAAGCATTTGCCGTGTTTTGAAATTCGGCACTAACTAGAAAGCTGGCCTGTTCCGAGTTTACTTCGGGCGTTTCAAAACCGATCCCCCAGGTCTTGAAATGTACCGGAGTTTTGGTTTTGAGATAGACGTTTCGGTAAATGCCGGAGCCGGTGTAAAAACGCGAATCGGCATACTGGGAATGATCTACACGTACCAAAATCTCATTTCCGCTTTGCTTGAGATAAGGGGTAAGATCGTACTCAAATGCAATAAAACCATTGGGTCTTCTGCCTATCCAGGTCCCGTTGATCCATACATCTGAGTTTTTATAAACCCCGTCAAAATAGATGGCATAGCGTTTATTCGCGTTATACGAATCGATATCAAATTTTTTGCGGTACCAGGCGATACCTCCGGGTAAAAAACCCGTGCCGCTCGCCCATTGGGCATCAAAAGGACCTTCAATGCTCCAATCATGAGGTAAAGTCACAGCACGCCAGTTTGCGTTGTCAATTTGTTTTTCTTTTAGATCAAGATCCCCTTTGTGAAATTGCCAATCCTGATTGAAGAGGTGCTTACCGCTTTCCTGAGCTACGGCTTTGAAAACAGAATGGGACACCATCAGGCACAACAGCAGGGTAAGGGTTTTGAATTGTATTTTTTTCATCCTTTTGATATTTAACGAAAAAGGGGAAGGAATACGATCCCTTCCCCTTTTTGGAAATTAGACTGCGGGTTTTAATACCCGGGATTTTGCTCCAGTTTACCACCTGAAGCGGTAATATCACTAAGCGGAATTGGGAACCAATAGTGTTTCTCTTCAAACTTCTTACCTTCAAGGGCGATCCCTTCTTCATAGGTAAGGCTTCCGTTTGAAGCTCTGGTAATCTCTATAGATTTTGCGGGTTCGTTTTCAACATCCATTGCGATCATCCAGCGACGTACATCAAAATAACGATGCTCTTCATAAGCTAATTCTACTCTGCGCTCGTTTTGCAAGGCTTCACGCATCTGGTCTTTAGAGAGTCCGCTTAATGCTGGCATTCCTGCGCGCTGGCGTACTGCGTTTACGGCATCGTAAACAGACTGATCAGGACCAGCGGCTTCGTTTTGTGCTTCGGCATAGTTGAGCAGAATTTCAGCATATCTGAAATACCTCCAAGGAGACGCTCCCATATTATTCCAGTCGTTCAGGGTGATATCTTCCTGAATGAATTTGCGCATTAAGTAACCGGTAGGAGAGGTGTTCCATGGTTCGTTACCGTCAGGGCTATCCTTTCCGTTAGGTACAAACGATTCGTAAGCACGGTCTCTAAGTATAGAACCATTATAAACCACTGTTGCATAAAAGCGAGGATCGCGGTTTACGTACGGGTTTTGTGGATCGTATCCGGAGCCCGCATCTTCAATATCTGAACCGTCTATCATCTCAAAGTCATCTACTAAGTTTTGCATAGGGCAGTTACCTCCCCAGCCACCTGAACCGTTGGGTCCGTTCATACGCTCTATAGGAATAGCACGGCCACCACTGTTGCTGGCAGGCATATAAAAACGCATAAAGATGTCTTCGCTGGTCATCGTGCGGGTAACAAACAGCTTTCTGAAGTTTTCAGAAGGATCTGAATCCAGATTGGTAACGAGGCTAAAGCGGTTAAGATCCATCACATCTTTTGCTGCCTGAGCGGCTTTACTCCATTTTGCAGTTTCATCAGCACCGTCTGTAAATAACGGACTTGCAGCATACAATAGCAGACGCGACTTAAGGGCCATTGCTGCTGCATCTGTTGCACGTGCTCCGTTAGAAGCAGGCAGTAAATCTATAGCCAGTTCCAGTTCACTTTCGATATAGGCTACGACCTCGTCTTTGCTCTTTCTATCGTAAAGTGCGTCAAAATTACTGGTCAGGTTATAGACCTCGTCTCCCATAAGCGGGACTTCGCCAAAACCTCTTAACAGTTCAAAATACCTGAACGCACGAATAAAATGCAATTCACCTATCAATAGATCTTTGGTCTCCTGGTCAAAAGGAGAGGAGTCTGTATCAATATTGGAAAGCGCCAGATTTACCTCGCGAATGTTTCGGAAGCTGCGTCCCCAGGTTGTACTCATAAACCCGTAGTTACTGGGGCTCATCTGACCGCGTTGTACCAGGTAGGTCGCGTCATCATTGCTGTAGATGGCCTCGTCAGAAACCGAAGCCCACATCGCCCAGTGAAAACCACGCCCAAAACCGGCCGGTGTATCCCCGCCGTTGTGCCCGGGCTCCTTGTCTGCAAGGCGCACGCCCGTATAAAGACCTCTTACAAATGCCTCGGCTAATACGGGGTCTGCCCATACGGCCTGGTCTGTTAAACTGGTACTTTCTACATCCAGCAAGTCCTGATCACAGCTCAGATGAACCAATGAAAGACTTCCCAGAGCTAACATCATTATAAATTTCTTCATCACTTAAAAGTTAACGTTAATTCCTATGTTATATGTTTTTAATTGCGGGTAAAATTGTCCGCTATTGCTGGCTCCTTCCGGGTCAACATCTTTGGACTCGGTAAACGTGACCAGGTTGTAACCGCTGGCGTAAACCCGTGCTGAAGCTATACCTAAGAAGGATAAGCTGCTTTCGGGCAGGCTATAGCCCAGTTCCAGGTTTTTAAGCCTTAAGAAAGACGTATTTACCAGCCAGAAGTCATTTCTAAACAAGCCTTCATTTATGCTTGAAGAAGTACGTACATCAACCCTGGGATAGCTGCCGTTAGGGTTGGTAGGGCTCCAGCGGTTATCTGCCCAGGTGCTGAAGAAGTTTCCTACCTCTCCAGACTCTGGAGCTACATACTGCACCGAACGTGCCTGACCTTGCCATAATACCGTCAGATCAAAGTTTTTATAATTAGCTCCTAAAGTTAAACCGTAAACAATTTGCGGAACATTAGTCAATTCCTGACGCACACGATCAAGTTCTGTGATTTCACCATCACCATCCACATCGCGGTAGATAAGGTCTCCCAACTGCTGCCCGGGAAGAGTTACGTTATTGTCTAAATCTTCCTGTGTTCTAAAGATACCAATTGCCTCATAAAGTAGCTGTGAGCCAAGAGGTTTTCCTTTTGATAATTGATAATCGGGAATACCCTGTGGGTCATCTAAGAATACCACCTCATTTTTATTAAAGGTAAAATTCGCATCGGCAAAAAAGTTGAACTCGCCCCAGGTTTTATCATAACCTAAAACAGCTTCAAAACCACGATTTTTTACTTCACCTATATTTTCCTGCGGAATGATTGCAGCCAGACCAAACTCATTTACAATACCTGAAACTAAAGGTAAGGAGCCACTACGCGCGGTTAACAGATCGCTACGTACTTCGTGGAAGTAATCAAGCTCAATGCTGAAATTATCAAACAGGTCTGCACTTACACCAATATCCAGTTTTCGGGCAGTTTCCCAGGTGATTCCGGGGTTTGCAAGCTGGTTGATGATAAAAATAGGCAATGGTGTGCCATTTGGATCTACAAAATCTGTAGGACGTAAAGCGAACGTATTTAAATATTGAAACGGATCGATTCGGTCATTACCCAGCAAACCATACGAAGCTTTGACCTTCAGGTTGCTGATATTCTCAGACTTAAACCATTCTTCCGCGGAGATTCTCCAACCTGCAGAAATACTTGGGAAAAAACCATATCGGTTTCCCTCTGCAAAGCGGGAAGATCCATCGTATCTGGCCTGTACTTCTGCCAAATATTTTTGGTCGTAATCATAAGAAATACGGCTAAAGTAGTTGCGACGGGTGAAACGCTGGCTAAAACCGCTGTTAGTACTTTGCTCCGGTTCACCGCCACCCAGATTAAATTCAGGGATTTCGGCAGAGATAAACCCACTTCGGAAGGCATCAAAATAGCTGCGGTCGCTTTCCTGCTGCTCATAAGCGATAAACGAATTGATGTGGTGCAGACCAAAACTGCGCTCAAAGTTGAGACGTATGTTTGCAGTCTGAAGTTGTCTGTTATCCTGAGCCTGTAATAATTCCGGCGTACGGGAATCAGGGCCGGCAATCACCTCATTAAATGAAGGCGGGTTTGTGCTGTTGTCGATCTGATAGACTGTAAAAGGAATCGCAAAGCGTTTACGTGCTGCAAAGCTTCGGTCTTCTGAATAAAAACCTTTAATAGACAAACCTTCAATAGGCAGTTTGTAATCTAAAGTAATTGTTGAGTTTAATACCGTTGTGGGCTGCACATCGGTTCCCGGAATCCCTGTAGGAATAATAATGGGGTTTTGTCCCTGCTCAACACCTGCAGAAGGTAATCCGTTAGTGTAACGGGCCGGGATCGTAGGGTAGGTTCTGTAGATCGCTCTAAAAATATCTCCCGCACTACGTGTTGGGAATATACGATCTTCCTTACGGTAATTGAGGTCTACGCCCAGAGTAAGGTTTGAAGTCACATCAACATCCAGATTTGCACGCAGGTTTACCTGCTTGTAATTGTTGATTCCATTTTTATAGATCCCATCCTGATTGGTTCGGCCTAACGAAGTGAAATATCTGAAATTTTCACCACCACCACGTATTGAAATATTTTCATTATCCTGTAAAGACCAGTCGCTGATGGCTTCATCGGTCCAGCTGGTGTTTGGGTAAACATCAGGATTACTTCCGTTAGCAAAAAGGTTTATTTCCTCTTCGGTATAGATCTGATTCATACCGCCGCTTGGATTTCGGTAGAAGTTGATTTCATTAAGAATACGGGCATAGGTTGGGGAATCTGCTAATCCGGGTAAGTTCGCCGGTGTAGAGAAGCCCTGGTTTGCAGTTACGCTAAATGATGGTTTACCCAGTTTACCGCGTTTGGTAGTAATTAAAATTACACCGTTTGCTGCCTGCGCCCCATAAATGGCTGCGGAAGCATCTTTAAGTACGGTAATGTTTTCCACATCATTAGGGTTAAGACGCTCCAGACCGCCCAGACGGTTTGGAATCCCATCGATTACCACCAAAGGATCGTTGTCACCTGTAGTACTGATACCGCGTATACGTATTGTGGCGCCATCAGCTCCGGGTTCTCCTGAGCGGTTGTTAGCTACAACCCCAGATAACCTTCCGGCAAATGAGTTGGAGAGGTTGGGTTGCGGACTCTTTACCAGTTCTTCACCTTTTACGGTAGAAACCGATCCGGTAAGGGTGGTTTTAGACTTCTGTCCATAACCTACTAAAACGACTTCGTTGAGTTCTGCAACGTTTTCCTGCAGAGAAACATTAATTGTTGTTTTGGTCCCCACAGTAATTTCCTGCTCATTAAAACCTACGTAGGAAAAGACCAGAATGTCCTGAGGAGTCGCAGTGATGCTGTAATCTCCGTCAAAACCGGTAACTGTACCCGTGGTGGTGCCTTTGACTAATACGCTCACTCCGGGTAAGGGAGTGCTATTCATATCAGTTACTACACCGGTTATTTGTTTTTCCTGTGCAGAGACACTTAAAGAAAACAGAAAAAGCAGCATGCTGTAGAGAACAGCGGCCTTTTTAGTCAAATAATAATTAGTCATACATTCGTGTTTTAGTTGTTTTAGAGATGTCTGTGACGATCACGTAATCGTTTTCGTAGACTATACAATTTTCTGACAATTTTATGTTAATTAAAGGGTGGTCACTGTCATTTTAAGGGGTACAAAATGGTAATTGTGTAGAATAAACCCTTATTTTTAGTAATGTGATAAGATTTAAAACCTGAAATTGTAAATTTGATAATTGTTAAGAATATCATAAAGACTATGAGGCTAATTAACCTGCTGCTTGTATTTATTTGGGGCTATACGCTCTTTGGCCAGGTGCGTTGTAAACCAGTTGAAAATATAGATGAGCAACTCACCTTTTACAATTTTGATTTGTCAAGTGGGATTTCAAATAGTTATATCAATAGTATTGCTCAGGATGCCTCAGGCTTTATCTGGATAGGAACCATAGATGGTCTAAACCGTTATGACGGGGGTGAGTTTAAAGTGTACCGGCATCGCAGTTCAGATACTACGAGTCTGTATAATAACTACGTCGAAAGCATTGCGCATAACAGCAACGGAGATCTACTTGTTTTAACTGATGATGGATTTGATATATATGCTGATGCTACAGATTCTTTTCAGAAGATAAGTGCATTTGATAGATCTTCTGATAATCTCCGGGCGGTTGTAAAGGGCTCAAATGGTCAATATTACGTAGGTTACAGTAACTCCGGGGTGCGCGTTTTTGATGCGGATTATCAGGAACAGGCGGCCTTCAGGCACAATCCTGATAATCAAGAATCACTTAGTTACAACGAGGTATCAAGTATGTTACTTCAAGGGGATTCTATACTTTGGGTTGGAACTTACCGTAAGGGCTTAAACCGCATTGATTTAAAGGAAAAGACTGTAAAGCGTGTATATTTTGAAGAGTTGGCTGATGACCGGGAGCAGCCCGGGGTGCAGGCTTTGCATTTAGATGCCGGGCAAAATCTCTGGATTGGTTCGCAAAACGGACTTTTCGTTTTGCGTAAGGACGGAGTAATACGGGTATTGGGAACCGGTCCTAAGGCTGCGCTAAGCGATGAAGAGATTTTATGCTTTGAGGAAGACAATCAGGGTCGAATGTGGATAGGTACCCGCAACGGAGGGCTCAACATCCTGAATATGAAATCCTTTGTTCACGAAACCGGGCAACCTCAGGTATTGCAATATTTACCGCGCAGAGACGGAAGCAGTGTTTTTAACCGTTCGGTATCAGCGCTTAAACTAGACCGCGGCGGTAATATGTGGATAGGCACCAGTAATGGGCTCAACTTTGTTAATCCTAGAGGAGAACCTATTAAGCTGATCAACGAAGAATCTTCTGTACGGGGACTGTTATCTCACGATCGAATTGCTTCTTTGGCTAATAGTCGTACCGGAAACGTTTATATAGGTACAGATGGGGGAGGGATTGATTTCTATGATGCTTCAACCGGTAAAATAAATGCGTTTGCCTCGAGTGATCAATCCGGGTTGAGTAATGATTATGTCTTGGCACTTCTTGAAGATTCAAAGGGACGCTTGTGGGGAGGTACTTATAAGGGCGGACTTAATAAATTCCAAAATGGAAACTGGTCACATTACCTTCAGGAAAGTCAGGCGGCCGGTAATGATGTGCGCGTGATTTTTGAAGATAGCCGTAAAAACATTTGGATAGGTACCAACCGTGGCGGCCTATACAAATACGATGAGATAAAAGACGCATTTGAATACGTTGAACTATTAGGTAAACTTGATATCAGAGCGATTGCTCAGGATAAACAGGGTAATTTTTGGATGGCTACCTATGGTGATGGCATTTTAAAATACAATCCTATTACCCGGCAGCATATTTTTTACAATTCACAGCGGCTAAAAGGGCTGCCGTCTGACATCTTTTTCTCGCTTATTTTATTGAATGATCATGATCTGCTGGCAGGAAGTCGTTTTGGTGGACTCATCCATTTTGATACCGGCAAACTCAACTTTGATGTGATAAATGAAGAAGACGGGTTGCCTAATACTACAGTAAACAGTATCGTAAAATACACAGATGAGGAAGTATGGCTGAGTACAAATAACGGTTTGTCTTCCTATAACCTAAAGAGCCGTAAATTGATAAATTTACTGGATCCCAGAGCGGTTCAAAGAAGTGAATTTAATATAGGAGCATCGCTTAAAGATCAACGTGGAAATTTATGGTTTGGCGGTAATAAAGGTCTAAATATCTTCAACCCCGAAAATCTGTATGGGGAAGACAAGCAATATGGTATCGTATTTCAAGACTTGAGTGTTTACAATGAGCCTGTAGCCATACAGCCTAATTTGAAAGACGCTTTACTTACTAAAAGTCTAAACGATCTGGAAGCGCTTAAACTCAGCTACCGGGAGAAATTATTTTCACTCAATTTCACTTTAGTGAAATATCCGTTTTCACAGGATGTGAGATATGCCTATCTATTAAAGGGATTCAGCAATAATTGGGTTGAATTGGGAACTACCGGTCGCATCAACTTTACAAACCTTCCTTCAGGAAAATACAATCTGATTATCAGGGCAACCGAGCAATCAGGCACTGTTACCACGCGTGAATTACCCTTGACGATCGTTCCGCCTTTTTGGCTTACTATGCCTGCATATTTGCTCTATTTTATCATTGCCGTGGTGCTGATTTATCTCGGCTTTAAGTATTATTCTGAACGCCTGAAACTCAAAAACTCCCTGCTTTTTGAAAAGCGGCAACGTCAGCTGGAGCACGATTTTAATGAGGAGCGTATGCGCTTCTACTCCGGCTTTTCACATGAGCTCAAAACACCGTTGACCCTTATTTTGGCCCCGCTAGAAATTTTGGCTCAGGAGCTTAAAACCACCCGCCACAATGCTCGGGTTGATTTGATTAAAAAAAATGCAGCTGAACTGCTGGCATCAATTAACAGGCTTCTTGATTTTAGAAAGACCGAAGAAGGCCTGAGTATACTGCACGTGCAAACCTATGATTTGGTTGAGGTGCTTGAGGAGTGGATGCAATTGCACGCCAATGCGGCAGAGGTGAAAAATATCGACCTGCGTTTTAAAGCAGAAGTGGCTCATCTTGATGTTACAAACGATATGGATAAGCTTCAGATTATGTTCAACAACCTGATGAGTAACGCGCTAAAATATACGTTAGATGATGGAAGTGTTAGAGTAAATCTTTCGGTTCAGGAAAATACTTATAGAATAGCGGTTCAGGATTCAGGGGTTGGGATTTTGCCGGAAGAATTTGAGCATATTTTTAACTGGTTTTATCATTCAAACAGTACGCTCAAGCGGAATGGGTCAGGAATTGGCCTTTCGCTTTCCAGACGTTTTGCTGAATTGCATCAGGGTAATCTTACTGTGGATAGTAAGCCCGGAGAAGGAAGTGTATTTATTATTGAACTGCCTTTCGATCTTTCGCAGATCGCTCCTGACAAACTAAAATATGTTTCTGCAGAAGGTTCTTTAGAAAATAAGCGGGTTGAATCAACACCTGCCTACGAGCGTGAGTTCAGAGTAAAAGCTTATGATAAAAAGGCAATTCTTAATGGGGATAAGGAGCGTGAGCTGGTTTTGCTGGTTGAAGACAATCCAGATATACTGAAGCTTTTAGACGATATCTTAAGTGAGAATTATGATCTTTTACACGCAGAGAATGGCGAGGTGGGAGTAGAAATGGCCGGAAAATTTGTACCCGATTTAATTATTACCGATGTGATGATGCCGGTTAAAGACGGGATAGATCTGTGTCATGAACTCAAATCAAATGCCGAGACTTCCCACATTCCCATAATTATGCTTTCTGCTAAAACAGACACAGCAGTAAAAGTGAGTGGATTTAAAGAGGGAGCAGATGATTACCTTACCAAGCCTTTTGAGCCCGAGCTGATCAAAGCACGTGTGCGCAATTTGCTTGATAGCAGATTGTTGTTGCAAACCTATTTTAAAGGCACAGGAAGTAAGGAAGAACTCAGTTCTACCGAGACGCGTGTGCTCGATAAGGAAAAAGCCTTTCTTGCAGATTTTGAACAGGCAGTGCTGAAGTTTAAGGATTCTGAAGGGTCAATTATTCAGAAGTTAACCCGCGAGCTTGGTATGAGTAGAACTTCACTTTACAAGAAAATTACAGTTCTTACCGGTGAGAATATAAACAGCTACGTGCGTATCATCAAGGTCAATAAGGCAAGTCAGCTTATGAGCGAGGAAGGTTACAGTGTTTCTGAGGCAGCTTCGGCCGTTGGCTTTAACAGTCCAAAATACTTCCGTAAGATATTTAAAGAACAGTTTGGTAAGCTCCCGTCAGAGTTTACCACCTCTTTTCATAAATTACTTTAACAAATGAAGCCGCACTCCTTGCGTTTTTACCAGTTAAGAAGTAATTTTTCGAGAAATTCATAAGATATCGTGTGAGAACTGTCAGGTTGAGAATTACTCGCACAGCACAATTATAAAATACGTTAATCCTTTGTTTACCCACAAGGTATTGGTTTAAATTAGGGGATTCTTAAGTAGTTTATTAAACTAAAACATATGCAAAAACCCAATGAGCGATTAAAAGGTCAAACTGCTATTGTTACCGGTTCAAGCACCGGTATCGGGGCTGCAGTGGCTCTGGCACTGGGCCGCGACGGAGCAAACGTGGTAGTCAATTATCATTCTTCTGAAAAAGAGGCTCAGGAGGTTGCAAATCAAATCAACAAAGAAACCATATGCGGAGAGGCTATTGTTATACAGTGTGATGTAAGCAAGGAAGATCAGGTACAGGCCATGTTCAAACAAACCATTGAAAAGTTTGGTACTGTTGATATTCTGGTAGCTAACTCCGGTCTTCAAAAGGACGCCCCGCTTCATGAAATGACGCTTAAGGACTGGCAGCTAGTCATAGATGTAAATCTTACCGGTCAGTTTTTATGTGCCCGCGAAGCTTTGCGCGAGTTTATGCGCAGAGGTATTCGTGAAGGCGTTTCAAAATCACTTGGCAAAATCATTCACATGAGTTCGGTTCACCAGATCATTCCCTGGGCGGGCCACACCAATTATGCAGCTTCAAAGGGCGCGCTGGTCATGTTGATGGAAAGTATTTGTCAGGAATACGCACCGCTTAAAGTACGTTGCAACAGCATTGCTCCGGGCGCGATAAAGACTGACATCAACCGCGACGCCTGGGAAACTCAGGAAGCGCTTAACAAATTAAATGAACTTATACCCTACAAACGGATTGGCATCCCCGAAGATATAGGCAGTGTGGCTGCCTGGCTTGCATCAGACGAGTCAGAATATATTAACGGAACCACCATCTTTGTTGATGGCGGGATGACATGCTATCCAGGATTTACAGAAAATGGCTAAAAAAAATACTGAAGAACAAAAAAGACTCGACTCACATTATAAAGAGGAAGAAGATTGGTTGCACTGGGGCCCCTACTTAAGCGAGCGCCAGTGGGGTACTGTACGTGAAGATTACAGTTCAAATGGAGATGCCTGGGGGTATTTTCCGCACGACCACGCCCGCAGCAGGATGTACCGCTGGGGTGAAGACGGGCTTGCCGGTTTTACAGATCGTTATTGTAACGTATGTTTTGGCCTTGCTCTTTGGAATGGTAAAGACAACATTTTAAAGGAACGCCTGTTTGGGCTTACCGGCCCTGAGGGGAATCATGGTGAGGATGTAAAAGAGTTGTATTATTATCTTGAAAATACACCTACGCATTCGTACATGAAGCATCTGTACAAATACCCTCAGAATGCGTTTCCGTATGACGAAATGGTTGCCAAAAACCGAAGTCGGGATCGTAAGCAGCAGGAGTACGAATTACTGGATACCGGGCTTTTTGATAAGAACGAGTATTTTGATGTCGTAACCGAATATGCAAAAGCTTCGCCGGAAGATATTTGCATCAGGATTTCGGTGACTAACCGAAACTCCAAAGCTGCCGAATTGCACGTTTTACCCACCTTGTGGATTCGCAATTTCTGGAGTATACGCGATATGCCGTTTAAGCCGCAAATCACCCAAAATACGAAGAGTCAGACGCCTTCGGTGCATATTAATCATCCGTATACCGGGGAGTATAATTTTTATTTTGAAAGCCCCGATCATCAGCTTTTCACTGAGAATGAAACCAACGATCAGCGGCTTTACGGTCAGCCTAACGACCATCCGTATAAGAAAGATTTCTTTCACGATACTGTAATTCAGGGGAAATACAAGCTTGCCAGGAAGAAAAAGGAGGGAACCAAGTTTGCTCCACATTACCAGCGTAATGTGGCAGCCGGAGAAACAGTAGTTTTCAAATTGAGACTCTCCAAAGAAGCGCTTGACGCTGCCTTTAATGAAGATTTTGACACTACGTTCGCTGCCAGATATCAGGAGTGTCTAAATTTTTACGAGGGTATTAATGAGATTAAAGACCCAGAGGCTAAGGCAATACAACGCCAGGCTTTTGCCGGTCTACTTTGGACCAAACAGTATTACAACTACGAAGTTGAGCAATGGCTAAAGGGCGACCCTAAGGTTTCAACACCCCCGCAAAGCAGGAGGCAAGGGCGCAATCACAACTGGAAAACCTTAAGAAATCACGATATTCATTTAATGCCAGATAAGTGGGAATATCCTTGGTATGCTGCCTGGGATAGTGCTTTTCACTGCATCACTATGGCGTATATAGATCATGAATTTGCCAAAAAGCAACTCTTATTGTTTACAAAAGAGTGGTATATGGCACCTAACGGACAGATTCCGGCTTACGAATGGAATTTCAGTGATGTGAATCCGCCTACACAGGCGTTTGCAGCGCTGCAGATCTATAAAATAGAGCGTGACAGTACGGGTTATGAGGACATTGACTTTTTAAAACGAATTTTTAATAAGCTCTCGCTCAATTTTACATGGTGGGTAAACCAGGAAGACAAGCGGCAAAACAACGTTTTTCAGGGCGGCTTCTTAGGCCTTGATAACATCGGGGTATTTGACCGAAGCAGCGGTATACCGGGTAATGCGACATTAGAACAGGTAGATGGTACCTCCTGGATGGCGCTTTATTGCCTCAATATGCTGGAGATTGCGATTAAAATAGCTCTTGTTGACCCGTCTTACGAGGAAATGGCAACCAAGTTTTTTGGGCACTTTATTTTTATTGCTGAAGCACTCAATAAACTGAATGAAAAATACGAAGGGACCTGGGATGAGCAGGAAGGCTTCTTCTACGATAAACTGGTGTTTGAGAACGGCACCTTTCAGCCTATAAAAGTACGGTCTATTGTAGGTCTGATGTCTTTGGTAGCCGTGTTGCACATCAGTAAAAGCACTTTAGATCGCCTGCCTAATTTTAAATACAGTGTCAACTGGTTTAGAAAATACCGGAAAGAAAATCTCAAATATCCGGTGATTCAGGAATATTCTGAAGATTCAGATCTGCTTTTAGCTTTGGTGCCCAAAGAGCGGGTAAAAATTATGCTCAACGCAGTTTTTGATGAAAAGGAGTTTTTGAGCAAACACGGGCTGAGATCTTTATCTAAGGTTCACGAAAAGACCTATACCATTGATATCAACGGAACGAATTATGAAATCAAGTACGAGCCTGCGGAGTCAGAATCTTCTATGTTTGGAGGAAATTCAAACTGGCGCGGGCCGGTTTGGATACCATTTAATTACCTTTTTATTACGGCAATTAAGGAATTTAGAGATTACTACGGTAAGAATCTGGAAGTTGAGTATCCTAAAGGAAGTGGTACTATTTTAGGGCTGAATGCTATTCGAAACGATTTGATGAAGCGTTTGTTGAGTCTTTTTCAGGAAGATGAGAACGGAAACCGCCCGGTAAATGAAAATCACGAAAAAATCTATAAAGATCCTAACTTTAAAGATTTGGTCCTTTTTTACGAATATTTTCACGGAGACACGGGTAGAGGGCTTGGAGCCTCACATCAAACCGGTTGGACGGCCTTAATCGCCAATATGATTCACGAAATTTATTAATATGAAGGCCTTAAGAACCGTATTCTACACGACATTATTTTTTTTAGTTATGCAAACAGCAAATGCTCAGCAATTTACGTTTACAAAAGATCATGACGCGCTACTAGTTAAAGACCTGAATAGTGCAGCTGCATTTTACAGCGAAATATTAGGTCTGAAAGAAATAGACAACGCCGGTCTGGGACCCAAGTTTAGATGGTTTGAACTTGATAATAAAGTTCAAATTCATTTGATTAAGAGCGATGAGGCATTTACGCCACATAAAGGCGTTCACCTGGCGCTTAACGTAGATGATTTGGATGCTTTTATGAAGTTTTTAAAGGAAAAAGAGGTGCCTTTTGAAAACTGGCCGGGCGAGGCCGGTACTACAAACACCCGTCCTGACGGAGTGCGTCAGATTTATCTGAGAGATCCTGATGGCTATTGGATCGAAGTAAATACGAATACGCTTTAAAAGCAACTGTCTATGGATTTTTATCTGATTTGTACCATTTTAATCGTTCTTGCGGCAATCTTTGGTTACGTTAACGTTCGTTTCCTGAAATTACCCAATACCATCGGCCTTATGATCATAACCCTCCTGTTTACGCTTGCGGCAGTAGGTTTGAGCCATTTTAATGATGCGCTTCTAGAGGCTGAAAAAGAATTGATTAACAGTATAAATTTTGAGAAAGTCCTTTTAGACGGGATGCTCAGCTTTTTACTTTTTGCGGGAGCTTTGCATACTAATTTTGAACAGCTCAAAGTACAACGAGGACCTGTATTGGCATTTGCAACAATTGGCGTGCTTACTTCGACCTTTCTGGTGGGGGGTGCGCTATATCTTATCTTAATGCTTTTAGGCATTCCGGTTGATTTTATCTACTGTCTGCTTTTTGGCGCCTTAATTTCACCCACAGATCCTATTGCTGTTTTGGGGATTTTGAAAAAAGCAGGAGCACCCAAGCAACTGGAAACCAAAATTGTTGGCGAGTCTCTTTTTAATGATGGGGTAGGAGTTGTTATTTTCCTGACCCTTTTTCAAATCGCAGGTTCCACTGAACCGGTAACTGCGCTTGATGTGCTTAAGCTATTTGGGATTGAAGTTATTGGCGGTGTAGTTTTGGGGCTGGTTATAGGATATATCACCTATAAACTGCTTAAAAGCATTGATGACTATGATATTGAAGTGATAATCACGCTGGCGGCAGTTATGGGGGGTACAGTAATTGCTCAACAGTTGCATACATCCGCACCTTTGGCGATGGTTACCGCAGGTTTGCTGGTGGGTAATGACACTTCGCGAAAAAACACCATGTCGCATTTAACGGAAACCTATGTAGACAAGTTTTGGGAGCTGCTGGATATTTTGCTAAACACCATTCTTTTTGTTCTTATTGGGATGGAACTGTTGATACTCACCTTTGAAGTTACTGCAATCGTAGCCGGCCTTATTGCTATTCCTGTAGTCTTGGCTTGCCGCTATATCGCGCTGCTTCTTCCCATAGCCTATTTTTCAAAAAAACTGAATTTCGTACCCCGTACCAATGCGATTATGACCTGGGGCGGTCTGCGCGGAGGGATTTCAATTGCTCTGGCACTTAGCCTGACTGCCGAAATGCACCGGGATTTATTTTTGATCATCACCTATATCATAGTGGTCTTTTCTATAATCGTTCAGGGCCTCACCGTAGGTACGGTTATCAAGAAGTTTGGCTTAAATACTGCTTCAGATAAAGAGATTCAATAAAAAGAAAAGAATAAACCTCACGAAATTAGAGCTATTAGCAGTAGAAGCTGCTTTTACCTAGGTTAAACTCCGAATATTTCGGTTTCCTGTAGCTGGTTTATATGTTCCTTAGTTGCTTTCCAAATCAATTGTTTAGGTGCAGATTTTAGTTGCACATAGATCAGTCACCTAAGGCTTAGGCCAGGGGTTTAGGTATTCATTTAGAGGTGGTCAATAATCTTTGATGAAACCTTATTGAATAGCTTAGGTGTTTAGTACAAGTAATTTTTGAAAAAAATATATTATTTTTGAAAATATAATTAAAAATAGTTTAGTATATTTGGCAATCGAAAGAATATTTGACTGCTACGTTATCCAAATTTGGTTTTTAAAGTGTTAGTTCAAAGTAGTCATAACGTAACGTCAGATTGGGTTTAGGGACTAGTTCAGCAATGAACGCTTAATTCTGACAAACAAGCCTCCGCAAGGAGGCTTTCTTTATTTTGAAACTTAATCTAAATGCTAATAATGAGTGTTTTAGGGCAATCAGCACTTTTAGGGCTTGCTATCTATTTTATTCTGCACGCTCAATACCTTCCTGAATACGCTCTTCAACTTCTTCATTGGTTTCCTCGTCAATTTCAGGCTTTTCTGTTTTTTGAAATTCTTCAAGCCAAAATGTAAAATACATAGGGAAGTGATCTGACCCAATAAAGCCTAACCGCTCCATATTATTTACAGTAATATTTTTAGAATGAAACAGATGATCTATAGGAAATCTCAAATACCAGTAATCAGCATGAAATGTAGGGAAGAGTCCTCTGCCTATACGGGGATCAATTAAGCCGGTTATTCGGGCAAATAATTTGCTAACCCGTGACCAGACTACATCATTAAGGTCTCCGCATACAATTACCTGAGCATCGTCTTCAAGTTCCCGCACGGCTTTGCCCACAATCAATAATTCGGCATCACGCTCTTCACTGGTTTCATTTTCGGTTGGGCTGGGTGGAGCAGGGTGCACGCAAATGAGGTTTAGAGGTTTATAACCCCCATAGTGAACTTTTGTAAATATGGACGGCACGTCTTTTTCAACCAGATAATTTACCTGAGTTTCGGAAAGTTCCAGTTTGCTATACAGGTGCATTCCATATAAATTATCAAGAGGCACCCTAACGACGTGTGGATAGTCTTCTTCAAAAAGCTGTAAAGCCTCTTCCCACTTAGAATCGGTTTCCATCACTAAAAAAAGATCAGGATCCTTGCGTTTAATTTCATTAATAAGCTTCTCGTAATCCCGGTTGGTTTGAAGCACATTGCTACTCAACAAACTTATTTGCTTTAAATGATCGGCATTTTTTGGCTTTGCCTGACTTAAAGGATAATATCTTGAGTAGGGAAATACTACAAAAACCTGAAAAACAAATGCAGCAACAAGACTTATCAGGGTTACATATTGCCAGGATTCCTGTGGAAATTCAAGCGTAAGCAACAGGATAATAACCAAAATCTGCAAAAACGAGGTTTGAACGCGAATAAAATCCCAACCCCTAATAATCCAGTGGGTGCCACGGGTAAGGGGAAGCAGCGCGATTACAATTAGAAAAACGGCAAAGCTATAGAGAATCATAGGTCAGTTAGTTGCTGGTAAGCTCGTGAAATAATTGCTCAAGCGTTAGGTTTTTTCGCTTAAGCTGCAGGGTTTTTAGTCCGTTGTCGTGGGCGAAATCAAATAGGGCAGGCCGCATATCTTTACTGGTTTTGAACGTGATCTCATACACAAAACCTTTGGTGTTTTTAATGGACTCCACGTAGGGCAATTTTTGAAGTGCCACCTCTTCCACGCGGTAATCAAATTCGACCTCAATAAGCTGGTCTGTGGCTTCAGTGAGTTCCTTAAGATTTCGGTCTGCAACGATTTTGCCTTTGTTGATAATAATTACCCGGTCACACATAGCCTCAACCTCCTGCATAATATGCGTTGAGAGTAATACGGTTTTGTCTTTGCCAATAGAACGTATAAGCGATCTGATTTCGCGCAGCTGGTTGGGATCAAGCCCCGTTGTGGGTTCATCAAGAATGAGAACTTCAGGATCGTGCAGTAAAGCAGCGGCAAGGCCAACGCGTTGTTTGTAACCTTTACTCAATTGCTTGATTTTCTTGGAGATTTCCTGGGTTAGGCCCGTCATTTCGATAACATCGTCAATACGGTGAGTCGGCGCCTTGCTCAGGTTGGCCATAAGCTTCAGGTACTCTCTTACATACATATCAGGGTATAACGGATTGTTTTCAGCCAGATAGCCCACGTTTTGCTGAACATCCCGAGGGGAGTCTTCCACTGAAAAACGGGTCACAATCGCTTTGCCGGAAGTAGGTTTAAGTAAGGTCGTGAGTATTTTCATCAAGGTGCTTTTGCCTGCACCATTGGGTCCCAAAAAACCGGTGATTTCACCTTTTTTAATTTCAAAGTTGACGCTGTCCAGAGCTTTTTGTGCTCCGTAGTTTTTTGAAATATCCTGAACCTGTATTGACATAATATTTTGATACGTAGTGCTAAAATTACTCAATTAGACAGGAGTCTCTTCTATATTAAAACTTAAAATTAAACCGAACCACTAATGGGAAGCTCTTAAGATGGCTTAAGAGTAATGATATTTCTAACAAACGGTCATAAATGAAGGGGAGCTTTGTAATTCATTTAATAAAAGCAGGTGTTTTATTGAATATGTGCAAAAGTTGTACATTCTTCTAGCTGTTCTTAATAATTTAAGTACTTTAGCAGCGTAAAAATCAAGACAATGATCAATTTTGGTTACTTCTTTAATCGCTATTACTTCTTTTTCTTTTGGAAAGAGACGGGACCGCTATAGAGTAACTTATAGTATATAACACACTAAGGTCCCGATTTAATAAATCGGGATTTTTTTTTTGCCGGATTGAAATTGATACGTAACAAATAAACAACAACAAAACATTGAAACATACAGTCGCCATACAGGGAATACGAGGTTCTTTTCACCACAAAGTGGCCCAGGACTTTTTTGGCGAAGATGTGGAAGTTGTGGCTTGCAGCAGTTTTCAGGATGTGGTAAACAATTTGCTGAAAGAAACAGCGACCGATGCAGTTATGGCTATTGAAAATTCAATCGCCGGAAGCATCATTCCCAATTACGCATTGATTGACAAGAACAACCTCAATATAGAAGGAGAGCGTTATCTGGAAATCAGTCAGAATCTTATGGCGATGCCCGGGCAAAAATTGTCAGACCTTAAAGAGGTTTGGTCGCATCCTATGGCTTTGTTGCAGTGTAATGATTTTTTTCAGGGTCATGAGCATATTCGACTGGTGGAACAGGATGACACAGCTGCTGCAGCTATGCGTATTGCCGAGTCTAAAACCACAGGCGTAGGAGCTATCGCTAGTAAAACGGCAGCTCAAATTTATGGACTTGAGTTGCTTGCAGAAGACATTCAAACCATTAAGGCAAACTCTACCCGTTTTTTTGTATTGAATACAAACGGACGCACAGAGGCAGATGTTCCTGATAAAGCTTCGGTTAAGTTTCTGACCGACCACAAGCGGGGAAGCCTTGCAGCCGTGCTCAATGTAATGAGTGATTGCCGCTTAAACCTGACTAAAATTCAGTCGTTACCGGTGATTGAAACCCCCTGGAAATATGCCTTTTTTGTAGATGTGACTTTTGAGCATTATGAAGATTTTGAAAAGGCTAAAAAATTATTAGAGATTATGGCGCAGCAATTTAAGGTGCTGGGTGAATACAAAAACCGAAAATCATGATTATAGAATCGGCAAACCGGTTAAATCAAACTGCAGAATACTACTTTTCGCGTAAGCTGAAAGAGGTAAGAGCTCTTGCTGCTCAGGGAAAACCCATCATCAATATGGGTATTGGCAGTCCTGATCTGCCGCCACCGCCACACGTGATTGAAGCCTTAACAACTTCGCTGGTTGACGGCCCAGCGCATCAGTATCAAAGCTATAAAGGTCTGCCTCAGCTTACCGCTGCCATGGCAGATTTTTACAAGGACCAATACGGTGTAAATCTGGATGCAGAGACCGAAATTTTACCACTTATGGGTTCCAAAGAAGGGATTATGCACATCAGCATGGCCTTTTTAAATCCCGGCGATGAAGTGTTGATTCCTAATCCCGGTTATCCCACCTATACTTCGGTAACCCGTCTGGTTGAGGCAGAGCCGGTATATTACAATCTGGATGCCGCGCATAACTGGATGCCTGACTATGAGTCATTGCAGAAAAAAGACCTAAGCAAAGTAAAACTGATGTGGGTCAACTACCCACATATGCCTACGGGAGCTAAGGCAACACAGGCTGATTTTGAAAAATTAGTCGCTTTTGCGAAAGCAAACCAGATTCTTCTGGTGAATGACAATCCGTATAGCTTTATCCTGAATGAGAATCCGCAAAGTATTCTCGCGGTTGCGGGAGCAAAAGACGTGGCGATAGAGCTTAACTCCTTGAGTAAATCATTCAATATGTCTGGGTGGCGCGTGGGTATGTTGCTGGGCGCTTCAGCATATATAGACACGGTGCTTACCGTAAAAAGCAATATGGATAGCGGTATGTTTTACGGCATTCAGAAAGGAGCAGCAGCTGTTTTAAAGGAAGGCAAAGAATGGTTTGACGGTCTTAATGCCGTTTATAAAAACCGAAGAGATTTGATGTGGCAGTTGGCAGACGTTCTGGGTTGCACTTATGATCAGGAAGCAGCCGGCATGTTTATCTGGGCCAAACTTCCGGAAGGAGCAGGCGATGCCGAAGCCTTTATCGATGATATTTTGATCAACAAAAGTGTTTTCATCACCCCGGGAACCATTTTTGGTTCGCAAGGTGCCGGTTACATACGCTTTTCGCTTTGCGTAACCGAAGAAAAAATTAAAGAAGCAATAAGCAGATTTTAACGTGAATAATTTTAAAAACATACACGTTCTGGGTTTGGGACTTATAGGAGGTTCCTTATCGCGAGACCTCAAACGCATTTTGCCGGAAGCGGTCATTTATGGGGTGGATAATAATGAAGATCATCTGGATGAAGCTGTAGGCCTGGGCGTTGTAGATCATTCCTCCCGTTTTGAAGCCATCAATCAGGCAGATCTGGTTATTCTGGCTATTCCGGTCGATCAGGCTAATTTGTTTTTGCCACCCATTCTTGATGCCTTAAAAGAAGATGCGCTGGTTATTGATGTGGGTTCCACAAAAGGCAGTGTTTGTGATGCGGTAAAAGAGCATCCACGGCGGGAGCAGTTTTTGGCAGCACACCCCATCGCAGGAACTGAGTTTTCCGGTCCTTCGGCAGCGATTGAAAATCTGTTCAAAAACAAGACGATGATTCTTTGCGAAGTAGAAAAGACCCGTCAGGACCTTTTAGAACAGGCGATGCAGATTTTTGAAGCTTTGGAGATGAATATTCGGTATATGAATCCGCATTCGCATGATAAGCACATTGCTTACGTTTCGCACCTGTCACACATCAGCAGTTTTATGCTGGGGAAGACCGTAATTGAGAAGGAGAAGAACGAGAAGGATATTTTTGATATGGCGGGCAGTGGTTTTGCTTCAACCGTACGTCTGGCAA
Source organism: Leeuwenhoekiella nanhaiensis (assembly GCF_002744755.1). Classification (GTDB taxonomy): domain Bacteria; phylum Bacteroidota; class Bacteroidia; order Flavobacteriales; family Flavobacteriaceae; genus Leeuwenhoekiella; species Leeuwenhoekiella nanhaiensis. The sequence continues at coordinate 733,962 of NZ_KZ319287.1, forward strand.
AAAGTAATCCTGCTACCTGGACTCCTATTTTTAAAGAAAATAAAGCTAACGTACTCGAGAGCTTAACAGAATACATAACTAATTTAACGCATTTCAAAAACGTGCTTGAGGCTGATGACTACGAGGAGGTTTTTAACGAAATGCACAATACAAACCACATAAAATCAATACTTAAAGGATTATCGTAATCGGCTTAAAGCTGTAAATTTGTTGAATATGGAAAATAAGAAAGAACTTAGAAACTGGTTAGACGCCTTCAATCTGGACCACCCGCTTGTAATAGCCGGTCCATGCAGTGCAGAAACCGAAGAGCAGGTGCTTAAAATTGCACACGAACTTAAAGATACCGATGCAACTGTTTTTAGAGCAGGTATCTGGAAACCCCGTACCCGTCCTGGAATGTTTGAAGGAGTAGGTGCTTTAGGTCTGAAGTGGATGCAGAAAGCTAAAGAAGAAACCGGAATGCTTACCACAACTGAGGTGGCAAACCCAAATCACGTGGAGCTGGCGCTTAAACACGACATAGATATTTTATGGATTGGGGCACGTACTACGGTTTCTCCGTTCAATATTCAGGAAATTGCAGAAGCTTTGAAAGGAACAGATAAGGTTGTACTTATCAAAAACCCGGTAAACCCTGATTTAGCCTTATGGTTAGGTGCTGTGGAGCGTTTCTACACGCAAGACGTTAAGAATCTTGGTGTGATTCATAGAGGTTTTTCTACTTATGAAAAAACCAAATACCGTAACAACCCCGAGTGGCAACTGGCGGTAGATCTTCAGAATAAATTCCCTGATCTGCCTTTGATCTTAGATCCTTCGCATATTGCGGGGCGTCGTGACATCATTTTTGATTTGTGCCAAACCGGTCTTGATTTGAATTATGACGGTATTATGGTAGAAACCCACTACGATCCCGATAACGCGTGGAGTGATGCCAAGCAGCAAATTACCCCTTCTACTTTGGTACAGATTATGAAAGATCTGAAAATCCGTAAAGAGGAAGGTACTGCGGCAGAGTTTAATAACAAGCTAAACACCTTGCGTACGCAAATTGATGTGGTTGACCATCAGTTAATCGAAAGCCTTGGTAAACGTATGAAAATCGCCGATGCGATTGGAGAGCTAAAAACTCAGAATAACGTGGCTATTCTTCAGTCTAAACGCTGGAATGAAATTCTTGGAGCTATGATTCTAGAAGGAGAGCAGCACAATTTGAGTGAGGAATTTATCTTACGCGTGTTTAAAGCGATTCACCAGGAATCTATTAACCACCAGAAAAAAATCTCCAGAATGGAGGAAGCTTAAGTTATTGAGCTAAAAACAAAAAAATAGGCTACCGGGAAACGGCAGCCTATTTTTTTTTACTCTTGCACCTGTTTAACCCGTTTGAAAATATAGCGGGTGACATAGATGCCGTTTTCGTCTCCGTCACCTCCATAGCTTTCAACGCCACTATTTACAAAAGCGAGTTCCCAGCCTTCTTCGGCCATCGCGTTAATTTTAGAGGTAACTACAGCATCATTTGCTGCAATGTTTTGGAAGCGAATTCCGCCTATATTAAAGAAATTCAAAAGTTTAGTCTCTTCAAAATTCTTAAGACGAATCTCGCTTCGGTCTGATTTGTTTCTGCTATCGTCTTCTTCAGAGCGTTCTGAGGTAAATTCTTTGTAATCCCGGCTTTCGAGGGTTGAGATCATTCGAGATCTTCCCAAACCATTGGGAATAATAGATTCAATAACGGTTACAGTTTGATATTCAAAAACCTGTGCGAAAAGGCTCAGATTAAAGCTCATAAACAGTAGGAATAAAAACGTAGATTTTTTCATAGTAGGAATTTGAGGTTTAAGGAATTTGATTCGTCTAAAATAAAGTAGTTTTACAAATCTAAAATAGTAAAAATACCATTTGAAAGGAACCGTTTACAAATCAACCGGAAGCTGGTATAGCGTCAAGGCCGAAGATGGCACGTTCTACGATTGTCGTATCAAGGGGCGCTTCAGAATACAGGGTATTAAAAGCACCAATCCTGTTGCGGTGGGCGACAAGGTGATTTTTGAGCTTGAGCAGACCGGTGATGCGGTGACGGGTGTTATTAAAGACATTGAAGATCGCGAGAACTACATCATTCGCAAATCAGTCAACCTTTCAAAGCAAACGCACATCATTGCGGCTAATGTTGATTTGTGCTTTTTGGTCATCACGCTAAACAATCCGCCTACATTTACGGCTTTTATAGACCGGTTTTTGGTCACCTGCGAGGCTTACCATATTGAGGCAGTCCTGCTTTTTAATAAGGTTGATACCCTTAGTACTGAAGAATTTGGTGAAGTGAAATACCTGGCAGAACTGTACCGCGATATAGGCTACACCTGTATAGGTATTTCTGCGAAAACAGGAAAGAATGTAGAAGAGGTCAAGGCGCTGATGCAGGGCAAAACCAGCATATTCTCAGGGCATAGTGGGGTAGGCAAATCTACTTTGGTAAATGCTATTGAGCCTGCGCTTGATTTAAAGACCAAAGCAATCAGCGATCAGCATATGCAGGGACAGCATACAACCACCTTTGCAGAGATGTTTGACCTGGATTTTGGCGCCCGTATTATCGATACACCCGGAATCAAAGGTTTTGGAGTGGTTGATATGGAAAAAGAGGAGGTGGGAGACTATTTTCCCGAATTTTTTGAGCTGAAAGATCAGTGTAAATTCAACAATTGCCTGCATCTCGAAGAGCCGCATTGCGCTGTAAAAGCTGCGTTGGAAGAAGATAAGCTTCATTGGTCCAGATATCAAAGTTACCGTCAAATTTTGGAAGGAGACGATGAAAACTACCGCAGAACCAATTACGATCAAAATCTACAATAATTAAAATTTTATGCGAGCAATCATACAACGTGTCAGTGAAGCTTCGGTAACTATAGATAATGTAATTACGGGGAAAATAGGCAGAGGTTTTATGATATTGCTGGGTGTTGAGCCTGAAGATACCGATGCCGATATAGACTGGCTCTCTTCAAAAATTTGCGGTCTGCGCGTTTTTGGCGATGCCGAAGGATTGATGAATGAAAGTATTCTTGATCAGGATGGGGACATTTTACTTATAAGCCAGTTTACGCTTTTCGCCTCTACCAAAAAAGGAAACAGGCCTTCTTTTTTAAGGGCTGCAAAGCCTGATGTGGCCATTCCGCTGTATGAGAAATTTCACGGTGAACTTTCCAAAAAATTGCAAAAACAAGTGCAAACGGGTGAGTTTGGGGCGGACATGAAAGTAGCTCTTGTTAATGATGGGCCAGTCACAATTTTTATCGATTCAAAAAATAAAGAATAGTTTTTAACAATATTTTAGTATATTGGCAACTTTCTTATGATGATTAGAACGTTAGCCTTATTTCTACTTGTTACCCCCCTACTAGCATTTAGTCAAAACCAAGAAGATTTCTCCGCCCTGAGTGTAGATCCTGCACTTTCAGAGGGGGCAGATAGTGTATTGCGTTTTGAAGATATTATCCTTGATTTCTCAGATGAGGGTAAATTAAAAACTACGATAGATCGCATCGTCACGGTTTACAACAAAACCGGATTACGGGATGTGCGCGCGATTGCTTTTTATGACAACAACTCGAAAGTGACAGATATTGAAGCTGTTATTTATGATTTGATGGGTGATGAAAAGGAAAAGATTAAAAAGCGCGATTTCAAGGATTACAGTGCGGTGGACGGCGGTACTTTATATGCTGACAACCGGGTCTTGGTTTTAGACTACACCCCAACGCGTTACCCGTTTACCATTCGTTTTACCGCAGAAACAACTTCAGAGACCACGGCCTTTGTAAGACCCTGGATGCCTGTCTCAACCTATGATACGGGAACTCAGTATTCCAGATTTTCAATTATACATAAACCTGAAGATAGCCTGCATGTAAAGGCTACTAATTTTGAAGGGTATGATATTGAAGTCGAAGAAACGCCCGAAAAAACGGTTTGGACAGCTCGTAATTTAGCTCCGGTAACCAGTGAATACAAGTCGCCTTCTTTTGATAAACGCTTTCCGCGGGTAAAGGCCTATTTTGACAAATTTTATCTGGCTGGAGTTCCGGGAATTGGAGGCACCTGGGAAGCATTCGGAAAATGGATGTACAATGACCTTATAAAAGAGACACAGCAGCTTGATGCAGAAGTTGTTGCAGAAGTACAAAATCTGGTTAAGAATCTGCCGGATGAAGAGGCTAAGGTAAGAGCAGTTTATCAATACCTGCAGGACAAAGTGCGCTACATTAGTGTTCAGGTTGAGATAGGTGGCTGGAAACCCATGCCTGCTGCAGATGTACATCGTCTCAGCTACGGGGATTGTAAAGCCTTAAGCAATTATATGCAAAGTCTTCTCAATGCCATTGGTGTAAAATCGTACTACACGGTTTTGTTTGGTGACCCGGATAAAGAATCTTTAGATACTGATGTAGTTGCGATGCAGGGTAATCACGTGATTCTAGGTGTACAGCTGGGAAATGAGGTTAAATTTTTAGAGTGTACCAGTCAGCAAACACCTTTTGGTTATATGGGTACCTTTACAGATGATCGTGATGTATTGCTGCTCACGCCCGAAGGTGGTAAACTCGCGCGTACTACTAAGTACAATCAGGAAGATAATTTAGAGCGTATAGTAGCCCGTCTTAAACTGGACGTTGAGGGGAATTTGGAAGGTGATTATTCAGAAACTTCGAAAGGCATTTTTTACTCGCCAAAAATATATTTGGATACTAAAGATCAAAAAGACCTAAGTGATTATTACTACGAAAACTTTTCAGGTATTAAAAGCCTGGCTGTTTCAGATATCAAATTGCAGAATGACCGGGATAAGGTTATTTATGAAGAACAGCTCAAGCTGAATGCCCGCAACTATGCTTCCAAAATTGGCGAAGATTATCTGGCGAAAATAAACCCTTTTTCATGGTCTAACGAGATGATTCCTCCGCGGTATAAAGACCGAAAATCAGATTTTGTAATCCTTCGAGGTCTTATACGTCAGCATGAGATTACGTTTGAAATTCCGGAAGGATATAAACTGGGGGCTATTGCAGAGCCGGTAGCCTTAGAAGAAGATTTTGGTAGTTACCAAACACAACTGGAAGTCGAGGGGAATCAGGTCAACTATACGCGAACCTTTAAATTGAATGAAGGAACTTACCCCGTTGATGCTTACGAAAACTACCGTGAGTTCTATAAAAATGTGGTGCGCGAAGACAATCAAAAGTTATTTATCGAAAAATTATAAGTTATGCACAAAATTACGTTTATCGTTCTGCTGCTATGCAGCTTAACAAATTATGCTCAGGATTTCAGATTTGGGAAAGTTTCTAAAGAAGAATTACAGGAAGAGACGCATCCTGAAGATCCTGATGCTAATGCGGCTGTCCTATACCGGGAACAATACTCTCATATTGATTACTCGCCTAATGACGGTTTTGTGCTCACTACAGAGGTTTTTGAGCGCATAAAAATCTATAATAACGATGGTTTTGAATGGGGTACACATGTCATTCCGGTTTACACCGGCGGTAGCAAAGATGAGAATGTCTCTAACCTCAAAGCCGTGACCTATACGCTTGAAGATGGTAAGATCGAAGAATATAAATTAGACAATGACGGTATCTTTAAAGAGGAGCGCAGCAAAAATTTCAATGTTGAAAAATTTACGATGCCTAATCTTCAGCCGGGATGTATTGTTGAATTTAGATACAAGTTTTTTTCGCCTTATTTGTCAACTATTGACGAGATCAGATTGCAGGAAGATATTCCACTTAATAAAGCTGAAATAACCTTTATAAGTCCGGAATGGCTGGTTTTTCAAATGCACCGCAAAGGTCTTCTGCCGTTTAATGTGGAAGAGACGAGTAAAGCGGCGAAGATTAATTTCACTTCCAGGGTAGGTGCCTATAATGCAGGTATGCGTGGGTCTAGCAGAGGTACCCTGCAGGCTCAAAGTATAGATTTGATAAATAAGAAGTATGGAGTAAGTATTGAGAATGTTCCGGCTATGCGCGAAGAGGCTTTTTCGTCAAATATCGACAATTATAGAGCGGGTATCAGTTTTGAATTATCCTATACCAAATTCCCAAATGAACCTATAGAAACAGTAACAAGCAGTTGGGAAGCAGTTTGTAAGACGATCTATGATTCTGAGAACTTTGGCGGTCAGCTTAACAGCGGTCGATATTTTGATGATGACTTAGATGCAGTTTTAGAGGGGGTAAGCGATCCCAAGGAAAAAGTCTTCCGCATTTTTGAATATGCTAAAAATAAAATGACGTGGAATGGTTATTTGGGTATTTACGCAGATGAAGGTACCAGAAGTGCTTATAAAAATGGTTCTGGAAATAGCGGAGATATCAATCTCAATCTGGTTAATATGCTGCGTTACGCCGGTCTTGATGCAAATCCGGTGATATTGAGTACCCGTGATAATGGTATTCCTATATTTCCTACCCGTAATGGCTTTAACCATGTTATTGCCGGGGTGGTTTTAGATGGAAATGTGTTGTTGATGGATGCTACTAATAAAATAGGAGCGATTAATCTGCTCGAGGAGGGCTTATTAAACTGGAATGGCAGGCTAATACGTGAAGACGGTACATCAATCTGGGTGAGTCTAAACCCAAGCAGCCATGCTCAGGAAAACACAATGGTAAATGCTGAGATCGACGAAAATTTTGCTTTAAATACAAAAGTAAGAAGTCAGTATAGCGGACATTACGGTCTGCGTCACCGCAAAAATTTTGGAGGCAAAGATGAGCAGGAACAACTTGAAACATTTGAGCAGCGTTACTCTGGAATAGAACTTAACGAAATAGAAATAAAAAATCTGGAGAATCCTTACGAGCCCGTTCAGGTAAGCTATGATTTTGAGATGGAGCACGGTGTAGAACGTGTGGGAGACAAGGTGTTTATAAGTCCTTTAATGCATTTGGCCAGTCAGGAATCACCATTTAAGTCTGAGCAGCGACAGCATCCCGTAGATTTCGGATATCCCTGGAAGGATCGCTATATCATCACCATAAAATTACCCGAAGGTTATACTGTAGAGACCTTGCCTGAGAATGGGATTTTTACTTTTGGGGAAGATATGGGGTCTTTTAAATACCTTATATCAAACACTAATAATACCGTTCAGGTTTCTACAGAGATGGTGATTAACAGCTCCATTATCACTCCCGATCTGTATCAGGGATTGAAAGAATTTTATGCGATGGTGATTTCCAAGGAGAATGAAAAAATTGTTTTAGCTAAAATATAGAAGATTTGAATTGGAATAGGTTTTACACTACGGTGTTATGCTTTGGGATCTTGTATTCGATCAAGGCATATGGTCAAAAAAATCCATTAGATAAGGTGACCGAAGAGCAGTTAAATATGACTGTGTACTCCCGGGATTCTGTGGCTCCGGCTGTTTATTTAGATAAGCATAGAGAAACTTATTTTGATTACACCGATAGAGATGGTTTCATCATTATCAATGAATTTACCGAGCGTATCAAAATTCTGAATAAAGCTGGATTGGATTATGCTACTAAAAAGATATCATCCTACAAACGTGAGGAAAGCAAGGAATTTGTAACCAAGGTTTGGGGAAACACCTATAATCTGGAGAATGGTAAAATTGAAGTTGAAAAGCTTGACGATTCAGCCATTTTTGAGCGAGAGGTTTCCGAATATTTTGACGAAACAGCTTTTACTATGCCAAATGCGAAAGTAGGCTCGGTGGTCGAATGGGGTTATAAGACCGTTTCTCCTTTTTATAAAGTAGATGATCTAATTTTTCAGGAAGATATACCGGTGGTCGCCTATCACGCTACAATAAGAACTCCCGGAGCATTTACTTTTAGAAGAATTCGCAGAGGGTATTTTAATGTACAGCCGGAAGAGAAAATCGAGAAGCGCACACTGGGCATTACTTACAATATGAAGGACAGTTATGGTAGTAATTTACAAAACTCCCGTAGCGCGAATTTGTCATTTTCTGAGCTTGTTGCCGTTTACGAAAAAGAAGATGTGCCTGCTCTTAAGGAAGAGATTTATGTAACCAACCCGCGCAGTTACCGAATGAGCGTAATCTACGAGCTCGTTTCTACTGAATTTAACAGAGGAAATAAAAAAGAATACGCTACTACCTGGGATGAGGTAGCCCGTACGATTTTTAAAGATTCCCGTTTTGGAGACCGGCTTGAGCGCACACGGTTTTTAAAAGATGTAAAAGAGACCGTGTTTCAAAAACAAATGAAGGATGCTGAGAAGATCGATTTTATACTTGATCATATCAAAACCCGAATGACCTGGAATGGCGAGTATACTAAATATGCCGAGGATGAACTTGATGAAGCTTATGAAAGAGGCTCAGGTAGTGTGGCTGAAATCAACTTAACCCTCATTGCGTTGTTGAAAGAATGTGGCCTTGAAGTATACCCGGTGCTCTTAAGTTCTAAGCAATATGGGATTCCGTTATATCCTACTTTAGAAGGGTATAATTACGTCATTGCAGGAGTGAGAAACAAAGGTAAAGTCATTCTTCTTGACGCAACCGATAAGTTGAGTAGTCCCAATATTCTTCCCAATCGGGTTTATAACTGGACGGGGAGAATGGTGAGTTTTCAGGGGGTTTCGCAGGAAATTGACTTATTTGAAAACATTGCGCCGGCTTCAACCATATTTTTGAAAGCTTCTCTAACTGATGAGGGGAGTATTGAAGGGGAATATAAAGAGCGTCTAAGCAGTCTGGAAGCACTCAATCTGAGGCATAATTATTTTGCGCACGATAAGTCAGAATGGGAAGAGGAGGAGCAGGAGAAATATGGTTTAAGTGAAATATTAAACTACGATCTTGAAGGAGTAGATGCATTTGAAGCACCTATCGTTAGATCATTCAATTTTAAAGTTGAGCGTGGTGTAGATCAGGTAGGAAATAAGATTTTTGTGAGTCCGCTTGGGTTTTTGCGACTTTCCGAAAATCCGTTTAAGTCAGACTCCCGCCAGTTTCCTATCTCTTTTGACTATCCTTTTTCAAAGGATATTACGATTAATATGCAATTGCCTGAAGGTTATAAAGTTTCTTCCCTGCCTGAAAGTGCGAATTTGGGTCTGCCAGATGATTCCGGAACATTCTTCTATTCCATCGCAGAGAATAATGGGGTGCTTCAGGTGATGATGCGGTTTAAGCTGAAAAAGCATGTTATTCCTGTGGAGTATTATGAGTCACTTAAAGAATTTTTCAAACTTCGGGTCGATAAGGAAAACGAGAAAGTAGTCTTAGAAAAGGTCTAAAGCTCATAAATTTCAGTATTTGATAACCTTAAAATGGGATAGTTAGGCACATTGCTTTAATTTAGCACACCTAAATTAAGATTCCTGTTTTATGAAGATTGACCACGCTCAGAAAGCCGTAGATGACTGGATCAAAGCACACGGAGTACGCTATTTCAACGAACTTACCAATATGGCCCAGCTTACCGAAGAGGTAGGGGAAGTGGCCCGTATTATCGCACGTCGTTATGGGGAGCAAAGCGAAAAGGAAAGCGATAAAAGCAAAGATTTGGGCGAAGAACTCGCCGACGTGCTTTTTGTAGTACTTTGCCTGGCCAACCAGACCGGAATTGACCTTCAGGAAGCCTTCGATAAAAAACTGGACCTTAAAACCAAAAGGGATCACGACAGGCATCACTCCAATACAAAACTGAAATAACACTGCATTTTGATTCTAAAACTTCAGCAAAAACAGCCCAACCTTAACGGAACCGTTCGCATTACCGGCTCTAAAAGCGAAAGCAACCGACTTTTACTTTTGCAAGCGCTTTTTGGCAATTTTGAAATAAAAAACCTGTCTAACAGCGAAGACAGTGATATGATGCAGCAGGCTCTTGCATCGACTGAAAAAACGGTCGATATCCACCACGCCGGTACGGCAATGCGCTTTTTAACTGCTTATTTTGCAGCTTATGAAGGTCGCGAAACCATACTCACCGGGAGCAGCCGTATGCAGGAGCGACCCATAGGTCTTTTGGTTGATGCCCTCAATAGTCTTGGGGCTGATATCACCTATCTTAAAAACGAGGGCTTCGCCCCGCTTCTCATTAAAGGTAAAAAGCTGGATCAAAATAAAGTGGCTCTTGAGGCCAATGTGAGCAGCCAGTACATTTCGGCTTTGATGATGGTGGGCGCCTCTCTGCCTAATGGAATTGAAATCGAACTTATCGGGAAAATCACATCGGTGCCTTACATCGAGATGACCCGGTCTTTACTTACTCAATTGGGAATAGAAAGCACCTTTGAAGGGCAAATCATTAACATCAAGCCGGCAGCTTCGGTAGATATAAGCGAAATGGTGGTGGAGTCTGACTGGAGCAGTGCTTCCTATTATTACAGCCTTGCGGCTCTTTGCGATTCAGCAGCGCTGAAATTGTCGAGCTACAAGAAAAACAGTTTGCAGGGCGATTCGGCACTTGCTGAAATTTACACCGAACTGGGCGTGGAAACCACCTATCTGGATACTGAAATCCTTCTGAAGAAAACACAGGGGCCTAAATCTCAAAGTGTTGCTTTCGACCTGGCTAACAGTCCTGATATTGCACAGACCATTGCTGTAACCTGTTATGGTCTCGGAATTGGCTGCGATTTAACCGGTCTTCACACCCTCAAAATAAAAGAAACCGACCGGCTTGAGGCTTTAAAAGCCGAACTTACCAAGTTGGGCGCTGAAATTAGTGTGACCAATGATTCCTTACACTTAAAACCGGGTACAAACTACCGGGAAGATGTTACCATAAAAACCTATCAGGATCATCGCATGGCGATGGCTTTTGCACCTATGGCATTGCGTGTTCCTATCGTTTTTGAAGATGCCGAAGTTGTAAATAAGTCGTATCCTGATTATTGGGATGACCTGAAATCCCTTGGTTTTGAGATAAAGGAGCTCTGAATTCCTTACCTAAAGCCTTAAAATACCTGCTGCTTCGGGCCTAAGTCACTGCGTCACAAATTAAACGCTGTTTTACTTGACAACCCCTACCCTGAGGTTGTATATTTGCACGCTATTTTAAATACCTTAAAAAGACCGCTCATGGGAATGAAACTTTCGAATTTCAACTTTGATTTGCCAAAAGAATTGCTGGCTGAATATCCTGCAGAAAACAGGGATGAAGCCCGTTTAATGGTTCTTAACCGCAAAACCAAAACAATAGAACATAAGTTATTTAAAGACCTTATCGATTATTTTGAGCCCGAAGATGTAATGGTGCTCAACAATACCAAGGTTTTTCCCGCTCGTCTTTACGGTAATAAAGAAAAAACCGGTGCCCGCATCGAGGTTTTCTTATTGCGCGAGTTGAATTCTGAAACCCGCCTTTGGGACGTGCTTGTAGATCCTGCCCGTAAAATACGTATTGGGAACAAGCTGTATTTTGGGGATGATGAGAGTTTGGTTGCTGAAGTAATTGACAACACCACCAGCCGCGGTAGAACCCTTCGTTTCCTGTATGACGGTTCGTATCAGGAATTCAGAAATAAATTGACCGAGTTGGGTGAGACCCCGCTTCCTAAATACATCAAGCGTGAGGTAGAACCGGAAGATGCAGAGCGTTACCAGACTATCTTCGCAAAAGAAGAAGGGGCTGTAGCCGCACCAACTGCCGGTTTGCACTTTAGCAAGCATCTGCTAAAACGCCTTGAAATTAAAGGAATCAACTTTGCGGAAGTAACCCTTCACGTAGGTTTAGGAACCTTTAGTCCGGTTGAGGTTGAAGACCTTTCCAAACATAAAATGGACAGTGAAGAAGCCTTTATACAGAAACCGGCGACTGAGGTTATCAATAAGGCTATCAACGAAAATCGAAAAGTATGTGCTGTAGGGACTACAGTAATGCGTGCTTTGGAGAGTGCTGTTAGCTCAAACCATACCCTTAACGAGTTTAGCGGGTGGACTAACAAGTTTATATTTCCTCCCTACGACTTCAGCATTGCAAATTGTATGATTACCAATTTCCATACCCCTAAGTCTACGCTTATGATGATGGTTTCTGCGTTTGCAGGTCACGAGTTTATGAAAGAAGCTTATGAACTTGCCGTTAAAGAGAAATACAAATTTTACAGTTACGGTGATGCGATGCTCATCATCTAATTAAACTGATAGTTTTATAAAAATCCCCGGTACGCTGTATCGGGGATTTTTTTTTGCTCCGCCAAAACGGATAATGTTCAGTCCCGATTGCTATCGGGATACCTTTAAACCCGTGCTTTTATTAGTGTGGATGTTCTGTAGGTTTGCCTGAGGATAGTTTATTGCTAAAAGTTTAAAAGGAATTTAAGCTAACAGCCTCTTAATTGGTAACTTTGCAGCGTGAAAGACAGCAAGAAAGATATACGGGCATTAACACGCGAGGAATTGCGTGATTTTTTTGTGGAGCAGGGCGAAAAGGCATTTCGCGGCAATCAGGTTTACGAATGGTTGTGGACTAAAGGTGCGCACTCTTTTGATGATATGACCAACCTCTCTAAAGAAACCCGAAGCTTTCTCGATACCCATTTTGTGATCAATCACATCAAGGTTGATCAGATGCAACGCAGTAATGACGGAACCATTAAAAATGCGGTTAAATTACACGATGGTCTTACTGTAGAATCGGTATTGATTCCTACCGTTTCACGTACAACCGCCTGCGTGTCTTCTCAGGTGGGCTGCAGTCTCAATTGTAAGTTTTGTGCCACAGCACGTTTAAAACGTATGCGTAATTTAAATCCTGACGAAATCTTCGATCAGGTCGTGGCAATAGATCAGCAAAGCCGTTTGTATCATAACCGTCCGCTTTCAAATATTGTGTTTATGGGGATGGGCGAGCCTTTGATGAACTACAAAAACGTGGTGGCCTCTATAGAAAAGATCACCGCACCAGATGGGCTCAATATGTCGCCCAAGCGTATTACCGTTTCTACTTCGGGAGTGCCTAAGATCATCAAAAAAATGGCTGATGACGGGGTGAAATTCAAGCTTGCGGTCTCCCTGCATTCCGCATTAGACGAGGTGCGTACCGATATTATGCCGTTTAATGAGCAAATGCCTTTGCACGAACTCAAAGAAGCGCTTCAGTATTGGTATATGAAGACTAAAAAACGCATTACTTATGAGTATGTGGTTTGGCGCGGAATCAATGATCAGGATAAGGACATTGAAGCACTAATTGATTTTTGTCTGGCAGTACCAAGTAAAGTAAATTTGATTGAATATAATCCCATAGATGATGGGCAGTTTCAGCAGGCAGATCCAGAGGCGATAGACCGTTACGTGGCGAGGCTTGAAGATCGTGGCATTACGGTTACCGTACGTCGCTCCAGAGGAAAAGATATTGATGCCGCCTGTGGGCAGCTCGCCAATAAAAATGGCTAGATAAATGACTCATTCCTCGTCTGAAGTATGTCAAAAGAGCATAGGGGAAATAGGATAAACAGTAATTGCAATAAAAATAATAATAGCAATAACAATAGCATTAGAAATTGAAAGTAGTCGAACAAATTAAGCAGCCTATTGCGCACGAAATGGAACTTTTTGAGCAAAAGTTCTCGCTTTCGATGAAATCAAAAGTACCTTTGCTTAACCGCATCACCCACTTTATCGTAAACCGAAAGGGTAAGCAAATGCGGCCTATGTTCGTATTTCTGGTGGCCAAAATGCTGGGTGACGAGCGTCTTAACGATCGTACGTATCGCGGAGCTTCGGTTATAGAACTCATACATACTGCGACACTGGTACACGACGATGTGGTAGACGACAGCTACCGTCGCCGTGGATTTTTCAGTCTAAATGCCCTTTGGAAGAATAAGATCGCGGTTCTGGTTGGCGATTTTTTGCTTTCTAAAGGTTTATTACTTTCTATAGATAACGAAGATTTTGATCTGCTGCAGATTATTTCTGTAGCAGTACGCGAAATGAGCGAAGGCGAACTCCTTCAAATCGAAAAAGCCCGTAAACTCGATATCACCGAAGAAATCTACTTCGAGATCATTCGCCAGAAAACAGCAACCTTAATCGCTGCCTGTTGCGCGATGGGCGCCTGCGCGGTTCACGCCGGTAAAAAAGATGTGGAAAATATGCGCAAGTTTGGAGAACTCATTGGCCTGGCTTTTCAGATTAAAGATGACCTTTTTGATTACGGAACGCAGCGCATCGGTAAACCTACCGGTATTGATATCAAAGAACAGAAAATGACGCTTCCGCTTATTTATGCGGTAAATAACAGCACTTCTGAAAAGCGCAAATGGCTCATCAATTCGGTTAAGAATCACAATAAAGACAAGACCCGGGTAAATGAAGTGATCGCTTATGTGAAAGAAATAGGTGGTCTGGATTATGCCGTTACTAAAATGAAAGCGCTGCAGCAGGAAGCTCTCAATCTGCTCAAGAAATACCCCAACTCTCCCTATAAAGAATCGCTTACCCTGATGGTGAACTACGTCATTGAACGAAAAAAATAATTTTTACCGCAATTTAAATCACTGAAATTCAGTCGGTTTTAAATTTATTCTAATAATTTTCAAACCTCAGGCAACCATTTGTCAATTTTCTGCGTCTCTATATATGAAAGCAGCTTATTAAAAGCGAATTAAAAATTCAGGCTTACTAAAACAGGTTTTGTGAAAGTCATTACATTCTTCAATAACGAAAAACAGCTTATCAAAAAAGCTGCCGGCGGGCATCGCGAGGCCCAGCGAAGACTGTATGAAATTCATGCACCAAAAATGCTGAGCGTTTGTCGCCGTTATCTAAATGACATTATGCAGGCCGAAGAAGCTATGTGTAACGGCTTTTTAAAGGTATTTCAGAATCTGGATTCCTTTCGCGATGAGGGTAGTTTTGAAGGTTGGGTGCGTCGCACTATGGTCAACGAGTCTATTTCGTATCTGCGAAAGACAAGCAAAATGCAGTTTACAGATTACGATCAGGAAGGTGATGATCCTACTTACAGTCCGCAGGACAGCAATCTGGAAGTTGAGGAAATTCAGGCGTTAATAGATGCCCTACCCGAAGGTTACCGTGCCGTTTTTGTGATGTATGCGGTAGAAGGCTACAAGCATCAGGAAATCGCACAGAAGCTTGAGATTTCAGAAAGCACCTCAAAAAGTCAGTTGTTTAAAGCCCGCAAGCTGCTTCAACAAAAATTAAAAGAATTTAATACCTACAGCTATGGCACCGGTAAAATTTGAAGAAAATATTAGAGAAAAACTGGAGCAGCGCGAACTTAAACCTTCGGCTTCTGCCTGGGAACGTATTGAGCAGGGGTTAGATACTTCCGCAAAGCGGAAAACTAAAAAGGGATACACCGTTTGGTTAGTAGCAGCAGGCTTCATAGGGATCTTAATCCTGGCCGGAAGGTTTCTGTTTATAACTCCTGAAGTAAACCAAAATCCGGTTGTAAATACTCCCGTTGAAGAACAAAAGATAGAAACCGGGCCTCAGCAGGAGTTGCTTCAACCGCAACAGCAGCAATTAGAAGAGAAGGCTCCGGTGGTTTCGGCAGAAAAAGAACAGCAAAAACCGGAGACCGTAAAACCTGTACCTGCTCATACTCCTGTTGAAAAAACCGCGTCTGTCGCAGTTCAGGAAACAGGAAGTGAATCTTTAGAAAAACCGGTTCAGCAAAAAATAGATGCTGAGGTTGAGAAGCTTTTAACTACGGTTACTGAGCAGCAAAACGAAGGCGTCGCGTTTTCTGATGCCGAAATTGACAAACTGCTGCGCGATGCACAACGCGATATCATTTCTGAACAACTACTGGCTAACGACCGCAATGCGGTAAGTGCTGAGGCGCTGCTCTACGAGGTCGAAGAAGAATTGGATCCTTCTTTTAAAGACCGCGTTTTTGAAGCCTTAAAAGAAGGCTTTTTAAAAGCACGTGAGGCTGTGGCTTCGCGCAACAATTAATAAACATTCATTCATCAATCTTTGGGAAGCTGCTCTCCGCCTTTGGGGCGGAGGGAGGTGACCTGAAACTAAACTAAACATTATGAGAACTTTAATTTTACTTTTTATCGTAGTTTTGGGATTTGCGACCCAAGACATTCAGGCTCAGAGTGAGACCAAAACAGAAAGCATTGAGCAATTAAATGCTCAGAAAGAACAGGTGGTTGTCGATGAGAAAGAGGCACTGAAAATTGAAGTGCTTGCCATCAACAAGCGTTTTGAGAATGGGGAAATCAGCAAGGAAGAGGCTGATCTTTTGAAAAAGGAAGCAGCGACCAAGCACGCCCGAAATATCGAAGACAAGCTTGCGATCATCGAAAGCAAGATTGACTTGCTGGAGCGTAATGAGGATTCTATTGAAGAAGATTCGGTTTTTGGGATTTTTATTGGAAACGAAAAATTAAGACTGGGCAGTGAAAAGGAAGAAGTGGTTTATGATCGCCGTACCACATCAGACCTGGTTTTGGGTATCGGCTTTAATAACGCGTTGAGTGACGGTCGTTCGTTAAATGATTCACCTTATAAAATTGGAGGTAGTCGGTTTTTTGAGTTGGGTATTGCCTGGAAAACCCGCGTGTTTGATAATACCAATTTCTTGAGATTGAAATACGGTTTCAGTTTTATGTTTAACGGTTTAAAGCTGGATGATAACCAGTATTTTGTAGAAAATGGTGATCAGACGGTTTTAGAAACCTACCCCACTAACCTTGATAAATCTAAATTTAGAATGGATCATCTGGTTTTTCCGGTGCATTTTGAGATAGGGCCCTCAACCAAGCGTACGGGTGACAATTACATCAGGTATTCTACTAAAAACCAGTTTAAATTGGGTTTAGGAGGTTACGCCGGTTTCAATTTGTTGACCATTCAAAAACTGAAGTATGAAGAAAACGGAGATGAGCGTAAAGATAAATTCAAGCAGAATTTCAACACCAACAATTTCATTTACGGCGTAAGTGGTTATCTGGCCTTTGGAGATACTGCGCTGTATGTAAAGTACGACCTGAATCCCATATTTAAAGACAACCCTATTGAAGAGCGTAATTTTTCTGTAGGTCTGCGTTTTGATATGGACTAAGCCCCAAACCCAAGCCCTTAAAGCTTTAGTTTTTGAAGCAGTATATATGTGGATTTAATAGGTCAAAACTGCCTTGCCTTCTTCGCAGACCACTCCGGTAGGTTCAACAGTTACGGCACAGTCACCGGCGACTCCCCATTTTTGGTTATAGATGGTCTGAGCTTCTATATGCTCTTCAATTTTTTGGAATAAGAGTTCGGTGTCAATGTCTTTGTGGTAAGCGATAAATCCGGTATATCCCCCACAGGATTTACTGCCGATACCGGTAAACTCCCACTCCGTAGCATCAGTACAGTCTTTACTGTTTGCCAAAAGTTCAATTTCTGAAAGCAGTTGATTGAGATACGCGAGGTCTTGCTCCCGTGTCGATTCCTGATCAGCATCACAGGAAATTAGCAAAACTGTAAAAACACTAACCGCAATGAATAGTAGTTTTCTCATAATGTGGTTTTTAGGTTAGATGCTGATTTAAGTTATTGGTTGCGTGAGTATAGAAAATAATTTTCGGCTGGGTTTCGAATCGTTCAGCTGTTTTTATTGTAGTAAATTTGCAACCCTGTTTTTACCTTTAGCAGAAACTAATTCCAAATAAAAAATTACAGCCATCCTTGATTTCAAAAACCACCATAGACAATGTATTTGAGACTGCTCGTGTAGAGGAGGTGATTGGTGATTTTGTGCAGTTAAAAAAGTCGGGTTCTAATTTTAAAGGTTTGAGTCCGTTTACAGATGAGCGCTCGCCAAGTTTTATGGTTTCTCCGGTAAAGCAGATCTGGAAGGATTTTTCAAGCGGAAAGGGAGGCAATGCCGTGGCTTTTTTGATGGAGCACGAGCATTTTACCTATCCCGAAGCCATTAAATATCTGGCCAAAAAATACAATATTGAGGTCGAAGAAACCGAGCAAACCGATGAGCAAAAGGAGCTCGCCGGCGAGCGCGAGAGTATGTATGTGGTGTCTGAATTTGCCCGCGACTGGTTTCACAGAACCTTACTAAAAACCGAACAAGGAAAAGCCATTGGTCTCAGCTATTTTAAAGAGCGTGGTTTTACTGATGAAACCATAGAAAAATTTCAACTTGGGTACTCTCCCGATGAATGGGAGGCCTTTACCAGTGAAGCGCTGCGCAAAGGCTATAAAATGGAATATTTAGAGAAAACAGGGCTTAGCATCGTAAAAGAGGAAAAGCAATTTGACCGTTTTAAAGGTCGTGTCATGTTTCCCATACATTCGCTAAGCGGAAGGGTTTTAGGTTTTGGTGGACGTATCCTCACTAACGATAAAAAAGCCGCAAAATACCTCAACAGTCCCGAAAGTGAGATTTACCACAAATCTAAGGTGCTTTATGGGATTTATTACGCCAAGCAGGCCATCGCCAAAGAAGACAATTGCTATCTGGTTGAAGGCTATACCGATGTGATTCAAATGCATCAGCTGGGTATTGAAAATGTGGTGTCTTCTTCAGGTACCGCGCTTACACCAGAGCAGATAAGGCTTATCAATCGTCTGACGCCAAATATCACGGTGCTTTTTGATGGGGATGCTGCCGGGCAGCGCGCTTCGCTTCGGGGAATTGATCTCATCCTGGAGCAGGGGATGAATGTCAAGGTGTGTAGTTTCCCTGAAGGGGAAGATCCCGACAGTTTTTCGCGCAAGCATACCTTAACCGAAGTAGAAGATTTTTTAAAGGACAACGCTAAAGATTTTATTCAGTATAAGGCTTCCTTACTCGTAGAAGAAGCCGCAGGAGATCCTATAAAAAAAGCCGCTCTCGTCAGAGATATGGTTGAAAGTATCTCTAAAATCCCTGATGTTATTAAGCGCGAAATCTACGTTCAGGAATGCGCGCGAATTATGGACATCAACGAGGCAGTCTTGTTTAATACATTGGCTCAGTTGCGCAATACCGGTAAAAAGGAAGCGCAAAAGGAGCAGGCTAAACCTGCGCAGGGCGAAATGCAGGTCGTTCAAAAAGAACAGGTTGAGAAAATTGACCGGCAGTTTGTTTTAGAGCGGAAGCTTATTGAGTTATTGTTGCTATATGGAAATCAAAAGGTATCTTTTGATGATGTTGTGGTCAATGAGACCGAAGATGGCGACCTGGTAGAAGAAGCGGTAGTACTGGATTTGGATGTGTACGAAAAGATTTATCTGGACCTGCAGGAAGATGAGACCGAATTTGCCAATGAACGATTCAGGATCCTTTACAAGAAACTGATTGATGCGTTGATGCAACAGCAGGGAAATTTTAAAATTGATCAGTTTATAAACAGCGTTGAGCCGGAAGAAGGCGCGCTTATTTCAGATATTGTTCTGGAGGAAGAAAAGTACAGCTTACACCGCTGGGATTCTCAGGAGATTTACGTTAAACTCAAGAGCCAGACTATTCCTCAAATGGTCTCACAAACCATTCTATACTTACGGCGTTTTTACATCACCCGCAAGATCGAAGAGCTCGCAGAGTCTATCAAAGAGCAAAACGAATCAGTACGTGATGTATTGATGGAGATCAAGGATTACCAGGAACTCAATAAATTAATCGCCCAGCGGCTTAACAGGGTGATTTAAAGATCTGAAGTCTGTAATAATCGGGCTTGCTGAATCAATTCTGCCAGGCTGCTCGCATCCAGTTTCTTAAGTAAACGGGTTTTATACGTACTCACGGTCTTCTCATTGATATCCAGAGTTTCGGCAATATCTTTATTGCGCTTTCCTGCTGAAAGCATATTGAGTACTTCAGTCTCCCGGGTAGAAAGTTTTTTATAGCGGTAAGCCAAAGAATTATTTTTGGAAGGATCTGTATTGGATAACATCTCCACCAGCGAGTTGTTGAGGTAAATCCCTCCTCGGGCTACCTGTACCAAAGCTTTTAGAATCACTTCAGAATCTGCTGTCTTGCATACATAACCCATCGCGCCGGCCTTAATCGCGCTCAACGCATACATTTCTTCAGGGTGTATACTGAGAACCATAATTTTAATTCCCGGAAAGAGTTTACGCAATTCTTTGATAGCCGAAAGCCCTTGTAGGTTAGGCATATCAATTTCCATCACAACAAGGTCAGGCACCTGTTCTTCCAGTGATGGAATGAGGTCTTTGCCTTCAACGATGGTGTCAATAATTTCGTGAGGAGTTTCTTTTAAAATATGTGACAGACCGTCAATAATTATTGGATGATGATCTGCTATCGTGAGTGTAATCATACAGGGACTTTCCTAGATTTTCCTTCAAATGTAAAGCCTACATTTTAAAATGCAAATGCTTTTCGCTGTAAGAATAAATTTACAGGTTAAAAGTCATTATTCCTTCAAATTTTCAGGAATAATACAAACAGGAATAGGTTCCATTTTGTGTTTGTTGGCTGTATTGAAACGTTTGTAAATCTCAAAAACCTGTCGTTTATGACCTTCAAAGTCGGTTGCAGTCTTTCCTTTTTCATCCTGTAGCATAGCCCATTCCAGGTCATCATAACTGGCGCCTATTTGATCTTCATCGCTTCGGTCATCTCCCCAAAGTCCGTCTGTAGGTTTAGCTTGTTGTATACTTTCGGGTACGCCTAAGGCTGCAGCAATATTGTAAACTTCGCTTTTCATCAAATCTGCAATCGGGCTGAGATCGACCCCGCCGTCACCGTATTTGGTATAAAAACCAACACCAAAATCTTCTACCTTATTACCGGTTCCGGCAACGAGGTATTTATGTAAACCTGCGAAATAATACAGCGTACTCATGCGCAGTCGGGCACGGGTATTTGCCAGCGAAAGAAACAAATCATCGCTCTCAGAGGCCAAAGGAAGCGCAGATTTAAGCGTCTCAAAGGTGTCTGTGAGATTTACCCGCACATCTGAAACATTGGCAAAACGTTGCTTTAATTGGGCAATATGCTCCTGAGCACGGGTGACGTGGCTGGGTGGCTGATGTATGGGCATTTCGACACATAAAACGCGCAGACCGGTTTTTGCGCAAAGACTTGACGTGGTTGCACTGTCAATACCCCCGCTGATGCCTACAACAAACCCGGAGATGTTTGCGTTTGTGGCATAGGTTTTTAACCAATCTACTATGTGATCGATGACTTTTTCGGTTTGCATAAGTAACAGGATTTGTGGTTTGTAAATAGTACCTTTGCGGCGCAATTTTTTATGAGTGTGAATTTACTAAATTTAAAATGGTTAAACAGGCAGATGCCCTCAGGACGCGGCGTATTTAGCATTTTTTTAATGCTCCTGGCGGTATTTTTCACAAGTTGTAAAAATGAGGTGAAAATACCCGATGAAATTTCAGAAATCCCTGTTTCATTAACTGTAAAACGGTTTGACAAACAGTTCGCTCAGGTTGATTCAGCTTCGCTACCCGCTTTGATTGAAGAGTTTCCGTATCTCTTTCCGGGAGATTACCCGCAAGCTTTTTGGCAGGAAAAGTTACAGGATACCATTCAGCTGGAGCTCAATTCTGAAGTGGAGAAGGCTTTTCCTGATTTTGAAAAGGAGACTGCTGCACTTGATGATTTATTTAAGCACATAAAATACTATTATCCAAAAACGTCTCTGCCCGAAGTGGTTACTGTGACCTCAGATGTCTCGTTTCGTAGACCGGTTATTTTAACCGATAGCTTACTGATTATTGGGCTGGATAATTATTTAGGCCCCAAACATCATTTTTATACCGGGATTCAGCGTTATTATGCTCAAAACTTCCGAAAGGAGCAGATTGATGTAGATGTAGCTGATGCTTTTGTGAACAAATGGGTAAAACGAGAAGGCAATCGCCGATTTCTGGATGAAATGATTTACCATGGTAAACGCCTGTTTATGATGGAGCAGCTGTTAACGCTGAAAGATAAAAATGAAATCATAGATTATACGCCTGAACAATATGAGTGGGCGATGGCTAATGAGACCGATATCTGGACCTATTTTGTAGAAAACAAACTCTTATTTGATACCGATAGTAAGTTGTTAAGTCGGTTTATCAACCCGGCCCCGTTTTCAAAATTCTATCTGGAATTTGATAACGACAGTCCGCCAAGACTGGGTCGCTATATCGGCTGGCAGATCGTCAAGGCTTATATGGAGCGCAATAACATACCTTTGCAGATGTTACCCGCTAAATCTGCAGACGAGATTTTTAAAGAAGCAAATTACAAACCCCGCAGATAAACTATGAAAACCGAAATAAAACTCAGCGTAGAATTAGACTCCAACCGTGTTCCCGAAAAAATACATTGGGATGCTCCTGACGGAGGCGTAAAAAATGAAGCGGCAAAAGCCCTGATGCTCGCCCTGTGGGATCATAAAAAGCAGGAAGCTGCGCGCATTGATTTGTGGACCAAAGATATGCCGGTAGATGAGATGAAGGTGTTTTTTCATCAAACCCTGGTGAGTATGGCGCAAACTTTTAAGCGTGCCACAGATGATGATAAGATGGCGGCTACGATGATGGATTTTTGTGATTATTTCGCCGAAAAACTGGAGCTTAAAAAATAAGGAGTGAAACTCCTGTTAGTCTATAACGCCCGTTCGGGTGGGTTGCAAGCCGCTTTAGATAATTTGCATAAGATCGTAAGTCCGGCTACTTATGCCTGCGATTTATGCAAGTTGACACACGGCAATCTTACCATACGTAAACGCTGGAAGCAATTTTTAAATCAAAGCGATTTAGAAATTAGCGTCTATCACAAAGATGAATTTCAGAACGAGTTTGGAAACGAAGCTCTCGCGTTTAAGCTGCCGGTAATTCTGGAGCAGAAGCGTGATAGGCTCACTCTGTTTATTTCGCAAAGCGAAATTCAAACACTTAAAGACGATGCGGCTCTAATCGAATTGATAAAAGCTAAATCTACGACTCTTTAAGCTGTTCATTAATCTGCTCAATATAATTGATGATCTCGTCTTTCCCGGTGGTGCTTGTGGCGCTGCTTACGAAATAATTTGGCATTTCGGCCCAGGCACCGGCCAGTAGCTCCTGTTTGTAGTTCTCAATATTGCGCTCCAGAGCTTTGGGCTTTAGCTTGTCGGCTTTGGTGAAAATAATCGAAAACGGAATCTGCTTCTCACCAAGATATTCCATAAATTCTTTATCAATAGGCTGCGGTTCGTGCCTGCAATCTATAAGCACAAAGGCCGAAACCAGCTGTTCCCGCTCTTCAAAATACTGGGTAATAAATTTCTGAAACTCCTTTTTTACTTTTTTAGAAACCCGGGCATAGCCATATCCGGGTAAATCAACGAGATACCAGGATTGATTGATAATAAAATGGTTGATAAGCTGGGTCTTTCCCGGCCTTCCGGAAGTCTTGGCCAGGTTTTTACGATCGGTAAGCATATTGATCAAACTAGACTTTCCTACGTTTGACCGTCCAATAAATGCATATTCAGGCAGGTTATTTTTAGGGCATTTAGCCACATTAGAATTACTTACCAGAAATTCAGCAGTTTTAATAGACATAACAGCTTGGTTTTAGAAGTTTCGTTTCTTTAGCCACTCGGCTAAAATACCGTTGAATTCTTCAGGGCGTTCCATCATGGCGGCGTGGCCACATTTATCAATCCAGTAAAGGTCTGAATCAGGTAACAGCTTATTAAAATCTTCTGCTACTTCGGGTGGAGTTACATTATCGTTGCGCCCCCAGATGATGCAGGTAGGCGTTTTCATATGCGGTAAATCCTGAGCCATATTGTGGCGTATCGCACTTTTGGCGATAGCGAGGGTTTTGATGAGTTTATTGCGGTCATTTACCGTTTCGTAAACTTCATCTACAATTTCTTTGGTCGCAACCGCAGGATCGTAAAACACATCTTCAGCCTTCTTTTTGATGTACTCATAATCTCCACGCTTCGGGTAGCTTTCACCCATAGCGCTCTCATAAAGTCCGGAACTTCCGGTAATGACTAGAGCTTGCATCACATCAGGATAGAGCTTGGTGTGATATAAGCCGATGTGACCACCCAGAGAGTTCCCGAGCAAGATCACTTTATCAAACTTTTTAAGCTTGATAAAATCGTTAAGGTACTTGGCAAAAGTTTTTACCCCGGTCTTAATGAGGGGCATGGTGTAAAGCGGCAGTTCGGGGATAACGACTTTGTATCCGTTTTCCGAGAAATATTCGGTTACCGCGTCAAAATTACTCAAACCACCCATAAGCCCGTGAAGAACTACGATTGGGGTACCTTCGCCGGCTTCAATGTAGGTGAATTTCCCCTCTTTTTTTAATTGGTGCTTCATAATTGGTGGCAAGACGCTTTGAGACAAATATAGACATTTAGCCCAAAAACAAAATCGAAAATTGCAAAGGCATTTGGCAAGCCGGTCTGGTTTGGCTAACAACTGGTTTGAAGACAAGCGTCTAGGGCTTCAATTTAGATTAAAAAAATAAACAAGTGGAGTGATTTATCAACAAAGTGGTAGAAAGTGGGAAAATGTGGTAATAAATTCTATATATTTGAAGTTATAATACCTAAAACCTACTGTATTCGTGCTCAGCCTGATAGGGACATATGAGTGTAAAGTTGACGCTAAAGGAAGGCTCATGATGCCGGCTGCGTTGAAAAAACAGCTTGCAAAAGAGTTGCAGGAGGGGTTTGTGGTAAAGCGATCGGTTTTTAATTCGTGCCTGGAGTTGTGGCCTATGTCTGAATGGCAGGTAATGATGCAAAAACTGAATGGTCTCAATCGTTTTGTAAAGAAAAACGTGGAGTTCATACGTCGTTTTACTGCAGGAGTGAAGGTGGTTGAGGCAGATGCATCCGGAAGGTTGCTCATTCCGAAAGATCTGATCGCCTTTGCATCAATTAATAAGGATATCGTGTTGACCTCAGGAGGAAACATCATTGAAATATGGGATTTAGTAGCCTACGAGGCTGCAGTAAGTAATGAAGATGGTGATTTTGCTTCTCTGGCAGAAGAGGTAATGGGCGATCAAAACAGCATACCAGATGGACTATCATGATCCCGTATTACTGCACGAAAGTGTTGACGGTTTGGCGATTAAACCCGGTGGGATCTATGTAGATGTCACTTTTGGTGGTGGCGGGCATTCCAGAGAGATTTTAAAACGCCTGGATGCTTCCGCAAAATTGTTTGCTTTTGATCAGGATCAGGATGCTTTGGCAAACGCGATTGACGACGAGCGGTTTACCCTAATCCCGGAAAACTTTCGCTTTGCGAAACGTTTTTTAAGGTTTTATGGCGCAGCTCAGGTTGATGGTATTTTGGGGGATTTCGGGGTTTCGTCACATCAGTTTGATGTGGCAGAACGCGGATTTTCAACCCGTTTTGATGCGAAGCTCGATATGCGGATGAATCAGAAAGCGAGACTTTCTGCGCATCAGGTGGTGAATGAATATGAAGAGGGAGAGTTGAGCCGGGTACTGTTGCAGTATGGTGAATTGCGTAACGCGCCTAAGCTGGCAAGAACCCTGGTTTCCGTGCGTAAAGAGAAAAGCATTGATACCACCGAGGATTTAAAAGAAGCGCTACAGAGCTTTTTGCCGCGTGGGCGTGAACATAAAATACTGGCTCAGATTTATCAGGCGATTCGCATCGAGGTTAATGAAGAGCTAGAGGTTTTGAAAGAGTTTTTGCAGCAAACGGAAGATTTGCTCAAGCCGGGAGGCAGGCTCAGTCTCATCTCGTATCACTCGCTCGAAGACCGGCTGGTAAAGCGCTATATGCGCAACGGCTTATTTGAGGGAGAGCCTGAGAAAGACATGTTTGGGAATTTTAGTGTCCCGTTTAAAAAGGTAGGCGGACTCATTGTTCCGTCACGAGAAGAAATAAAAAAGAATAACCGTGCGCGCAGTGCCAAGCTGCGAGTGGCAGAAAAGATCTAGCAGCAGTTGAAAGAAGGTATTTATAACATACTTAAAGGTAAGTTTCTTTTTAGCGATGACGCTATGAAGAACTGGCGCGTGATTCTGTTTCTGTCATTTCTGGCGATCATTATGATTGGCAGTTCGCACCGGGCAGATAAGAAAGTGCATTACATCGCCCAGCTTAATGCTGAGGTTAAGGAATTGCACAGCGAGTTTGTAGATACGCGGCTTGAGGCACGCCGGCTTAAAATGGAAAGTGTCGTCACCAGAAAAGTAGAAAAGCTGGGTCTGGCGCCTTCTTTAACGCCGCCCAAAAAGATAAAAGTAGTAGAAACCCCGTAAGTTCAGCATGGCGACTAGTGAAAAGAACATATTGAACCGGATGTATTTAGTGGCAGGAGGTATGTTTCTCTTCGCCCTGCTTGTTGCGTTTAAACTTTGCAATATTCAGCTGGCTGAAGGGGATAAATACAAGGCTCTTGCCGAGGCGCGGACTGAGCGTATGTTTACCATACCTGCAAACCGCGGCAATCTGTATGCCGGCGATGGGAGTTTGCTGGCTACATCGGTGCCCAAGTATACCATTCGCTTTGATGCGCTGGCTCCAAAGGAAGAGGACTTTGAAGAAAACGTTCAGGCGCTTGCGCAGGGACTTTCAGAACACCTGGGTAAACCTGCTTCGCATTATGTAAGCGAATTGCGTCGCGCCCGCCAAAACAAAAACCGCTATTTATTATTGGCCCGCAACCTGGGGTATTCTAAATATCTGGCGATTAAAAAACTTCCGCTTTTTAACAAAGGTCCCTATAAAGGTGGCATCATAACCGAGCAACGTACCGTGCGTGAGCATCCGCTTGAGAAAATCGCAGAACGTACTATTGGCTACGATCGTTTAACCGAATACGGCCGTTACAGCGAAGCCGGTCTTGAAGGGGCTTACGGCCCCTATTTACGCGGAAAGGAAGGTCGCAGGCTAAAACAACGCATTGCTAAAGGTCAGTGGAAGCCGCTGGGCGACGACAATATCGTTGAGCCACAGGATGGCTATGACGTGATTTCAACCATTGATGTCAATATTCAGGATATCGCGCATCATGCGCTTTTAGCTTCGCTGGAAAAATTTGAGGCTGATCACGGCTGTGTGGTGGTAATGGAAACCAAAACCGGAGAAGTAAAAGCCATTTCCAATCTGGGTCGTACCGAAGATGGAAACTACTACGAGGACCGAAACTATGCGGTTTACGAATCGGCTGAGCCGGGCTCAACCTTTAAGCTGATGGCTATGGTGGCTGCGCTTGAAGATCGCGTGATTGATAGTAGTACCGTGGTAGATACCGAAAACGGAAGGGTTCGGTTTTACAATCGCACCGTGTATGACTCGCACTGGGGAGGCTATGGCAAGATCTCAGCTGCACGCGCTTTTGAACTTTCTTCCAATACGGCTTTCGCCAAAATGATCAACGAAAATTACAAGGATGATCCCAAGCGCTTTTTAAAGCGACTGTACAATATGGGGCTTAACGATAAACTGGGTCTTGAAATTAAGGGAGAAGGTACTCCGCGTTTCCCGTATCCCGGCGATAAGAACTGGTACGGTACGACCCTTCCGTGGATGGCCTTTGGATATGGTGTCTCGCTTACACCCTTGCAAACATTGACGTTTTACAATGCTATTGCCAACGATGGGGAGATGGTGAAGCCCAGATTCATCAAAGAGATCAAAAAGTGGGATGTTTCCGTAGAGAAATTTGAAAAGGAAGTCATCAATCCTGCGATTTGCTCACAAACCACGATTGATAAAGTTAAGGATATGATGCTGCACGTGGTAGAGCGGGGGACAGCACAAAATATTTATTCCAAAGAATTTTCGATGGCCGGTAAAACCGGAACCTGCCAAACCGAATACTGGTTAGAAGAAGGGAAGTACATCAGTTCGTTCGCGGGCTATTTTCCGGCAGAAAACCCGGAGTATTCGTGCATCGTGGTGATTCACAAACCCAATAAAAAATTAGGCTACTACGGTAATGTGGTTGCCGCTCCGGTTTTCCGAAAGATCGCTCAAAAGATTTACAGCGATACTCCTTTGGTAGATGAGGTACAACTGGCTTCGGCAAACCTGCCTAAGGTAGATCAGGATTTTGAAACCTATTATACAAAAGCCCAAAAAGCAGATGTGACTATGCCTAACGTAAAGGGTATGCCGGCGATGGATGCTGTGGCGCTTTTAGAAAACCTGGGTCTTAAAGTAGAATTTAACGGAATTGGGAAGGTTAAAAACCAGTCCCTGCAAGCCGGAAAGAAAATAGCTAAGAATCAAAAAGTAGTTCTCGAACTGTCGTGATCGTATTAAAAGACATATTATTTAAAGTAACCTTAGAGTCGGTAACCGGTAATCCCGGGGTGCCGGTAAATGCAATTCATTTTGACTCCCGTAAAGTGGGTCTCAATGATGTATTTGTGGCGCTTCGCGGAACTCAAAGTGATGGTCATGCTTTTATCAAAAAGGCAGTTGATCAGGGTGCGATTGCGGTTATTTGCGAGGAACTTCCGGAGGATTTTGTAAATGGGGTGACCTATGTGCAAACTTCAGATACGGCTCAGGCATTGGCTATTATGGCTTCTAACTACTACGGGAATCCTTCGGCTAATTTAAAGCTTGTAGGCATTACGGGGACTAACGGTAAAACTACAATTGCAACGCTGCTTTATCAATTGTTTACCAAAGCCGGTTTTAAAACCGGTTTGCTTTCAACCGTGAAAGTTTTGGTAGCCGAACACGAATATCCTGCAACGCATACCACGCCAGACTCCCTTACGATAAATAAGTATCTGGCTGAGATGAACGAAGCCGGTGTGGAGTATTGCTTTATGGAAGTAAGCTCTCACGGTATTCACCAAAAGCGATCTGAAGGTTTACAATTCGCCGGTGGAATTTTCACAAACCTCACCCACGATCACCTGGATTATCACGCGAGCTTCGCCGAGTATCGCGATGTGAAAAAGTCCTTTTTTGACAACCTGCCAAAGTCTGCCTTTGCACTCTCAAACATAGATGATCGCAACGGGCAGGTAATGTTGCAAAACACCAAAGCAAAGAAAGTTACCTACGCGCTGAAATCGTATGCAGATTATCGTGCACAGATTTTGGAAAATCAGCTAAGCGGCCTGTTGCTTAAAATCAATGATCAGGAAGTTT
Organism: Leeuwenhoekiella nanhaiensis; assembly: GCF_002744755.1. Lineage (GTDB taxonomy): Bacteria > Bacteroidota > Bacteroidia > Flavobacteriales > Flavobacteriaceae > Leeuwenhoekiella > Leeuwenhoekiella nanhaiensis. The sequence continues at coordinate 763,042 of NZ_KZ319287.1, forward strand.
GGGTAAAATTGATAGGCTCGTTTAACGCGTATAATGTTTTGGCGATTTATGCTGCTGCGGAATTACTTGGCTTAACCCAGCTAGAGGCGCTTCAGTATTTGTCTGAGCTTACCAGCGTAAGCGGTCGCTTTCAGTATTTGATTTCGCCCAAAAAAATCACGGCTATAGTTGATTATGCCCATACACCCGATGCACTTAAAAATGTGCTGGAGACGATCAATGATATCCGTACCAAAAATGAAAAGCTCATTACGGTGGTTGGCTGTGGCGGAGATCGGGATCGTACCAAGCGCCCTAAAATGGGCAGGATTGCAGCAGCTTTAAGCACTCAGGTGATTTTCACAAGCGATAATCCGCGCACCGAAAATCCCGAAGCCATTATTGAAGAGATCGAAAAAGGAGTAGAGCCGGTTGATTATAAGAAAACCCTATCGATCACCTCACGGAAACAGGCGATCAAAACCGCCTGCCAGATGGCCGAAGAAAACGACATCATCCTGATTGCCGGAAAAGGGCACGAGACCTATCAGGAGATTAACGGAGTGCGTACAGACTTTGATGATTTTAAAATCGTAAACGAATTATTAACCCAACTCAACAAATAAAAACCACACCCTAACCAAACAACCAGATGCTGTATTACCTATTTGAATATTTAGAGCGCGCATACAACTTCCCGGGAGCGAGTCTTTTTGGCTTTATCACCTTTAGGGCAGCTGTCGCGATCATTATGTCTCTGGCGATTTCGACCATTTGGGGTAAGCGTATCATTTTGTATTTACAGAAGAAACAATTGGGTGAGTCGATTCGTGATCTGGGGCTTGAAGGTCAGGTAGAGAAAGCTGGTACACCTACAATGGGTGGAGTGATTATCATCCTAGCGACTTTGGTGCCGGTGTTCCTTCTTGCAAGGCTTGAAAATATATATGTTATCCTGCTTATCATCACGACGCTGTGGATGGGAGCCATAGGTTTTATGGACGATTTCCTGAAAATCAGAAAGAAAAACAAAGAAGGTTTACAGGGGAAGTTTAAGATTTTCGGTCAGGTAGGACTGGGGATCATTGTGGGGGCAACGATGTTTTTCCACCCCGGGATAACCGTTAAAGAAGAAAACCCGGGATCAGATACGCTTACCGAAGCTGTTGAGACACAGGAACGCGAGACAGCACAGGAAGAAAAGGCGCTTACGACCACCATTCCCTTTGTGAAAGATAACGAGATCGACTATAGCATTTTGGTAAGCTGGATGGGTGACGATTATGTGAAATATGCCTGGTTGCTGTTTATACCTATTGTGATTTTTATCGTAACCGCGGTATCAAATGGAGCTAATCTAACGGATGGGATAGACGGTCTTGCGGCGGGATCTTCGGCAATAATCGTATTAACACTTGGCATATTTGCCTGGGTGTCGGGTAACATCATTTTTAGTGATTACCTGGATGTGATGTACATACCCCGATCTGGTGAGATGGTAATTTTCATCACTGCTTTTGTGGGAGCACTTATTGGGTTCCTCTGGTACAATACCTTTCCCGCACAGGTTTTTATGGGTGACACGGGTAGTTTGACTATTGGTGGAATCATCGCGGTAATCGCGATTGCCATCCGGAAGGAATTACTCATTCCCATTTTATGTGGAATCTTTTTTATGGAAACGCTATCTGTGATGCTGCAGGTAAGTTGGTTTAAATACACCAAAAGCAAAACCGGTGAAGGACGGCGCATCTTTTTGATGTCACCGCTACATCATCATTACCAGAAAAAGGGAATTCACGAAAGTAAAATTGTGACCCGGTTCTGGATTATCGGCATTTTACTGGCGATCATCACCATTGTCACTTTAAAAGTCAGATAGGGTTAGAAATATCAAGTACAAAATACAAAATACGAAGTAAATAGATTAAGAAAATAAAGGAAAACTGATTGAGTCGAGAGTTAAAAAATAGAACTATAGAATTTGCAATTGCGTGTGGTGAGTTGTGTTCAAAACTTCCCGTTAACAGAAGATACGATGCATACTGCAGGCAACTCATAAGATGTTCAGCCTCGGTTGGTGCAAATTATAGAGCTGCTTTAAGGGCAAAATCAGATAGAGATTTTTTAAACAAGCTGAAGATTGTTGAAGAGGAAGTTGACGAAAGTCAATTTTGGCTGGAGCTATTGGAGCGAATAGGGGAGAAAGAAATACACAGAATTAAAATTTTACAAAAAGAAGCGTCTGAACTTACTGCAATTTTCGTGGCGAGTATTAGGAAGGTAAGATCTAAAATAAAAGAGACCAAAAATGGGCCAGGCACCAAGTAAATCTATTTTGTATTTCGTATTTCAAATTTCGTATTTCTTATGAGACTAGTAATACTGGGAGGTGGAGAAAGCGGAGTAGGAACCGCAATTTTAGGTAAAAAGCAGGGGTATGCGGTTTTTGTTTCCGATTTCGGAACGATCAAAACCAAATACCGGGACGTTCTTAAAAATTATGAGATTGAATGGGAAGATGGCGGTCATACCGAAGCCAAAATCCTCAATGCAGACCTGGTGATGAAGAGTCCGGGAATTCCTGATAAAGCACCGCTAATTCAGAAGTTGGTTGCAGCAGGAATACCAGTGATATCAGAGATTGAGTTTGCTTCCAGATATACCAATGCCACATTAATAGGCATTACCGGAAGTAATGGTAAAACTACCACTACGCTGATGATGGCTCAGATTTTAAAACAGGCCAAATTTAAAAGTGTGGCGGCGGGCAACATTGGAGACAGCTTTGCACGATGGGTGGCCCTTGATGATCAGGATTATTACGCGTTGGAGATCAGTAGTTTTCAGCTGGATGGGATTGTAGGTTTTGCGCCGCATATCGCGATTTTGACCAACATCACTCCAGATCATTTGGACAGATATGAATATAAGTTTGAAAATTACATCCGCTCAAAATTCCGCATAGCAGAAAATCAAACGGAGAACGATTACCTCATCTACGATGCAGATGACCCGGTAATCACAGATTGGCTGGAGCAACATCCGGTAAAGGCCAGGTTGATGCCTTTTTCAATTTCAACAACAGTAAAACAGGGAGCATTTTATGCTCAGGACGAAATAACAATTATAACTGACGATACAAGCATGACGATGTCAACAAAATCAATGGCGATTAAAGGCCAGCACAACACCAAAAACGCAATGGCAGCAGCTACTGCGGCAAAACTTTTAAGCATTCGCAAAGCGACCATCCGGGAGTCTTTAGAAGGATTTCAGGGTGCAGAACACCGTCTGGAGCACGTGCTTAAAATCAATCATGTATCGTATATCAACGATTCTAAAGCCACTAACGTCAATGCTACTTTTTATGCTTTAGATAGTATGAGTGCCCCTACGGTATGGATTGTAGGAGGTGTTGATAAAGGCAACGATTACAAAGATTTGTTTCCGTTAGTTAATGAAAAAGTGAAGGCGATCATTTGCCTTGGGAAGGATAACAGTAAGCTGTTGCAGGCATTTGGAAATATGGTTGAAACTATTGTGGAAACCCAGTTCATGTCTGAAGCAGTAAAAGTTGCCTATAAGCTAAGCGAAAAGGGAGATGCTGTATTGTTATCACCTGCATGTGCAAGTTTCGACCTTTTTGAAAACTACGAAGACCGCGGGCGTCAGTTTAAAGAAGCTGTGAGGAATTTGTAAAATACGAAAAGTAGAAAGTAAAAGGTGAGAAGTAAAAGGAATAAAACAATTCAACTTTTTTTCACAGCTTAAGAAACCGAAAACCGAAAACCGAAAACCGAAAACCGAAAACCGAAAACCGAAAACCGAAAATTGAGCAGTACTAAAAACATATTTTCAACCTTAAAAGGAGACCGGGCGATCTGGGCGATAACCGCATTTTTGGCGTTGTTTTCCTTTTTGCCTGTGTTTAGTGCGAGCAGTAACCTGGCTTACCTCTACGGCAATGGCGATACGTTTCCGTTTTTAGTAAAGCATTTTATGCATTTGGTGTTGGGCTTTGCTATTATTTACGGGGTTCATAAGGTACCGGCGCATTACTTTAAGGGCCTGTCTATTATCGGAATTCCTATCGTATTGCTTTTGTTGCTCATTACCTTAGTTCAGGGAACTACCATTGACGGAGCGAACGCCAGTCGCTGGATTAAAATACCTTTTGTTGGAATTACATTTCAGACTTCGACTTTGGCTTCGGTGGTGCTGATGATCTACATAGCGCGCTATCTGTCTCGCATAAAGGACAAAACCATCACATTTAAAGAAAGTATTTTGCCGCTTTGGGTACCTGTGGCTTTGGTAGTAGGGCTCATTTTACCGGCAAACTTTTCAACCGCGGCGATCATTTTTGCGATGGTGCTTACGCTGGTTTTTATGGGTGGTTATCCTTTTAAATATCTAGGAATCATTGTTGCGGCGGGCTTGCTAACCCTCACACTTTTTATTCTTACTGCGAAAGCATTCCCCGGGGTTTTTCCTAACCGGGTAGATACCTGGATGAGCCGGATTGAGAATTTTACCGGAGAAGAAGATGGTGAAGGCGATTACCAGATTGAAAGAGCAAAAATTGCGATTGCGACCGGGGGAATCACAGGTGTTGGGCCCGGTAAGAGCGTGCAGAAAAACTTTTTGCCTCAGTCTTCATCAGATTTTATTTACGCCATTGTGGTGGAAGAATTTGGTTTGATTGGGGGTCTTACGCTCCTGCTGATGTACTTGCTGCTATTGTTCCGTATTCTGGTTGTGGCGAATAAGGCAACCACGGTTTTTGGAAAGTTAACAGCCATCGGGGTTGGGTTGCCTATAGTGTTTCAGGCGCTGATCAATATGGCAGTGGCGGTAGAATTATTTCCGGTGACCGGGCAAACGCTCCCGCTCGTGAGTAGTGGAGGTACCTCGATTTGGATGACCTGTTTAGCGATTGGTGTGGTTTTAAGCGTAAGTGCAAAACGCGAAGAGGCAAAAATTAAGGAAGAAGAAGAAATGAATCCGCTTGATATTTTGAGTGAAGCGATTTAGAAATACGAAATACGAAATACGAAATACGAAATACGAAATACGAAATACGAAATACGAAATACGAAATACGTTTTTTAAAGAACCAAGAACACAGAAGTGAAAAGTAAAAGGTAAGTGGTGAAAAGTGAAAGAAATAAAACGATTCAGCGATTCAAAAAATTCACGATTCAACTTTTTTTCACAGCTTAAGAAAACCGAAAATAACGAATTGAAGACTTATAAATTCATATTATCTGGCGGCGGAACCGGGGGGCATATTTACCCGGCGATTGCGATTGCAGATGCTTTAAAAGCAAAGTATCCGCAGGCGGAATTTCTTTTTGTGGGTTCGCAGGATCGTATGGAGATGCAAAAAGTGCCTCAGGCGGGTTATAAAATTGAAGGACTTTGGATTGCGGGAATTCAGCGGAAGCTTACCTGGTCAAATCTGATGTTTCCGTTTAAGCTAATCAGCAGCCTGTTTAAATCGGCACGCATCATTAAAAAATTTAAGCCCGATGTGGTGATAGGTACCGGCGGTTTTGCCAGTGGACCTTTACTGGAAATGGCGACCCGCTATCACGTGCCGGCCCTGATTCAGGAGCAGAATAGTTTTGCAGGGATTACAAATAAACTTTTGGCTAAAAAAGTGCAGAAAATCTGCGTGGCCTATGATGGGATGCAGCAATTTTTTCCGGAAGAAAAAATAGTAAAGACCGGTAATCCCGTGCGTCTCGATTTGCTAAAAACCGAAGAAAACCGCGAGGCAGGACTTACAAAATTCAATCTGGATCCCAATAAAAAAACCTTGCTTATTCTGGGTGGAAGTCTGGGTGCGAGAGCTATCAACAGATTAATTGATCGTGAATTGCAGTTTATTCTCGATCAGGGTTTACAGGTAATCTGGCAATGCGGACAGTTGTATTATGAGGAATATAAAGCTCATAACAATACAGAAAACGTACAGGTGCTGGCGTTTATAGATACGATGAATCTGGCTTATGCCGCGGCAGATGTGATTATTAGTCGAGCCGGTGCAGGTTCGGTTTCTGAATTGGCGCTGGTAGGTAAGCCGGTGATTTTTATCCCGTCACCCAATGTGGCCGAAGATCATCAGACTAAAAATGCCGAAGCGGTAGTAGCTAAGAATGCGGCGATAATGTTGAAGGAAAGCGAACTCGAAACGCATTTTGAACCGGAGTTTAAAAAATTGATTGGTGACGAAATTCGCCAAAATGAATTGGGCGCAAATATTAAAAAGTTGGCTTTACCACAGGCGACACAACGTATTGTACGGGAAGTAGAAAGCCTGCTGAAACTGAGCAAACAAGATAAAGAATAAAGAACGAATTGAAGAACCTCGATAACATATCACACGTTTATTTCATCGGCATCGGCGGGATTGGGATGAGTGCGCTGGCACGCTATTTTAAGGCGGCCGGTAAAGCTGTTGCTGGGTATGATAAGACTCCTTCGGGCATTACAGATGCTTTGGAAGATCTGGGTATTGCCATTTCGTTTGAAGATTCAGCAGAAACCATTCCTTCGGCATTTAAAAACAAAGAAACTACGCTGGTGGTGTATACGCCTGCGGTTCCTAAAGCGCATAAAGGCTATCAGTACTTTGTACAACAAGGATTTGATATTCAGAAACGTGCAGCGGTACTAGGCTTTTTAACCCGCGAAAAGTTTTGTCTGGCTGTCGCCGGTACTCATGGTAAAACCACAACCAGTGCTATGCTGGGTCATCTCATGGCGGCTTGTGATTTACCGGTTACTGCATTTTTAGGCGGCATTGCCGAAAACTACCAGAGTAACCTCATTCAACAGGGTGAAGATATCGTGGTGGTTGAGGCTGATGAGTTTGATCGCTCGTTTATGCAATTGTATCCCAATATTGCAGCCATTACCTCAATGGATGCAGATCACCTGGATATTTACGGGGATGCTGAAAGCTTGCAGCAAAGTTTTCGTGATTTTGCAGCGCAGGTGAAAGAAGACGGGGTGTTGTTTGTCAAAAACGGACTCCCATTAGACGGAATAACGGTTGGGGTCGAAGATGATTCGGCCTATACCGCTTTAAATATTAGAATAGAAAACGGGGCGTATCGGTTTGATTTAAAACATCCCGATGGCCTGATTGAAGATTTAGTGCTTAACCTGCCTGGTAGACATAATTTGTCTAACGCGATAACCGCTTTGGCGATGGCTTTACGATACGGCTGCCCTGCCGAGAAGCTCGCCAAAGCACTATTCGCCTTTAAAGGGGTTAACCGCAGATTTACCTATAGAATTAACACAGATGCCGAAGTGCTCATAGACGACTATGCGCACCATCCTACCGAAATAGATGCCGTGCACAGCGCGGTACGCGAAATGTATCCGGGTAAACGGGTGCTTGCGGTTTTTCAGCCGCATCTGTACAGCCGTACCCGTGATTTTATGGAAGATTTTGCAGCCAGTTTGTCGCAGTTTGATGAACTCCTGTTGCTTGATATTTATCCGGCACGGGAAGAACCTATTGAAGGCGTGAATTCCCGGAGTTTATTGAATTTGATCACTACTCCGCGTAAGGAATTGGTTCAAAAACAGGAACTCCGCGAAAAACTGGAAGCTTCCGAGGCATCGGTAAAAGTGATGATGGGCGCAGGTGATATAGGGGAAGAGATTTTAAAACTCACTAAAACTTTAAGTCTATGAAGATCAATTGGTTTTACATAAGGATGGTGGTTTTGGTGTTGGTGACCTTGTTTCTGGTGGCTTTTTCGCACAAGCGAAATGCTTCGCGAAAGGTGAAGCGGGTGGAAGTATATTTTGAGGCCGGGGCAAACCTGTTTATTACGGAGGAAACGGTTGATAAATTGTTGATACAAAATCAGAAAGCCCTTGAGGGACAGGCTAAAGAAATTCTAGATTTGAGAAACTTGGAGCAAAAACTCGACGCGCACGCAATGATTTCTGATGCAGATGTTTACCTCACCCTAGATGGTGTTGTGGGAGCAACTGTTAAACAACGAAAGCCCCTTGCGCGTGTGCAGGCTCAGGAATCGTATTACATTGATGAAACCGGGGCAGCGATGCCTTTGTCTTCTAATTATTCTGCCCGCGTACCGCTCATTACGGGTTTGACGCGTGAGCAGATTGATGAAGTATATCCGCTATTGAGCTATTTACAGGAGGATGAACTGTTGCAAAAACAGATAATCGGGATAGAACGGACTAAGGGCGGGGACTATATTTTAACACCTCGGGTGTTAGACTATAAGATCAATTTGGGAAAGGTTAGCGGCTTGCAATCTAAGTTTGCAAATTATAAGGCTTTTTACCAAAAAGCTATTAAAGATAGCAGTCTTGCGGTGTATAAAACCGTTGATTTACGCTATAAAGGACAGGTCATAGGGACAAAAAAATAAGTTATGGAGCAGAAAGACATAGCAGTAGGACTGGATATCGGTACAACTAAAATTGTAGCGATGATTGGCCGTTATAATGAATACCACAAACTCGAGATTCTGGGCATAGGTAAATCGAAGAGCCTTGGCGTACATCGGGGTGTGGTAAACAACATTACCCAGACCATACAGTCTATTCAACAGGCGGTGCAGGAAGCAGAAAGCGTTTCGGGGATGAAGATTGAAGATGTTGTGGTAGGTATAGCGGGGCAGCACATACGCAGCCTGCAGCATAGCGATTACATTACGCGTCCTGATGCAGATGAAGTGATAGGACCTAAAGATATTGACACCCTGTGCAATCAGGTACATAAACTCGTGATGCTTCCGGGAGAGGAGATTATACACGTGCTTCCGCAAGAATATAAAGTAGACGGTCAGGCCGAGATCACCCAGCCTATCGGGATGTACGGCGGCAGACTGGAGGCTAATTTTCACGTTGTGGTAGGTCAGGTAAGCAGCATCCGTAACATTGGGCGTTGTGTAAAAAGTGCCGGTCTTAATCTCGATAAAATTACTTTGGAGCCTTTGGCTTCGGCTAATGCGGTGTTGAGTCAGGAAGAAAAAGAAGCCGGTGTTGCGTTGATTGACATAGGTGGTGGTACAACAGATCTTGCCATTTTTAAAGATGGAATCATCAGACATACGGCGGTTATTCCTTTTGGTGGTAACGTAATCACCGAAGATATTAAAGAAGGTTGCAGCATTATTGAAAAGCAGGCTGAATTGTTAAAGATCAAATTTGGCTCTGCCTGGCCTGGAGAGAATAAGGATAATGAGATTGTTTCCATCCCCGGTTTACGCGGAAGGGAGCCTAAGGAGATTACCCTTAAAAATCTTTCAAAAATCATTCATGCGCGCGTGGTTGAGATTATTGAGCAGGTGTATCTCGAAATAAAAAATTACGGTCACGAGGAGCAAAAGAAAAAACTTATTGCGGGTATTGTGCTTACAGGTGGTGGCTCGCAACTCAAGCACCTGAAGCAGCTGGTAGAATATATCACGGGTATGGATACGCGTATAGGTTATCCTAACGAGCACCTGGCCGGCGATAGTGATGCAGAAACTACGAGTCCGCTTTACGCGACGGCTGTAGGTCTGGTTATGAACAGTCTGGAGCACCGTAGAAATGAAGTAGTAGAGCAGCAGGATACTGCTGTAGTTGAAGAAGAACCTGTAATTCAGGATTCTGAAATTGACGATGAGATCGAAGAACCCCAACTTCAACAGCCTAAAGAGAAAAAGGTGCGTAAAAGCATTTTTGACACCTGGGCTGAGAAGTTCAAAGATTTTTTAGATAACGCAGAATAAAAATTGACAACAACCAACTAAAGCTTGCATACCCGTTTGCTTTAGCGATGAAAAAGAAAACAACAGAAACCGGTAAAACGAATATATTATGAGCAACACAGATTTTGAAAACATTTCGTTTGATTTGCCCAAAAATCAAAGCAACGTGATCAAGGTAATTGGCGTAGGCGGAGGCGGTAGCAATGCTATCAACCACATGTTTAGCCAGGGTATTAAGGGTGTGGACTTTGTGGTCTGTAACACAGACGCGCAGGCACTAGAAAACAGTCCGGTGCCTATTCGCATTCAGCTGGGTGTGAGCCTTACCGAAGGTCTTGGCGCCGGTGCCAATCCCGAAGTAGGAGAGCAGGCAGCTATTGAAAGCCTTGAAGAAGTAAAGCAAATGCTGGGAACTAACACCAAAATGGTATTTATCACAGCCGGTATGGGTGGTGGTACCGGTACGGGTGCGGCTCCGGTAATTGCAAAAATGGCTAAAGAGATGGATGTGCTTACCGTGGGTATTGTCACTATTCCGTTTCAGTTTGAAGGTAAGATGCGTAACGAGCAGGCTCAGCTTGGGGTAGAGCGTTTACGTTCTCACGTAGATTCACTTATCGTGATCAACAACAACAAGCTGCGCGAGGTTTACGGTAATTTGGGCTTTAAGGCCGGTTTCAGCAAAGCTGATGAGGTGCTTGCAACGGCCTCAAGAGGTATTGCAGAGGTGATTACGCATCACTATACGCAGAACATTGACCTTCGTGATGCAAAAACCGTATTAAGTAACAGTGGAACTGCCATAATGGGTAGTGCCAGTGCCAGTGGTGGTAGTCGTGCTCAGGACGCCATTAGAAAAGCGCTTGACTCTCCGTTATTAAATGACAATAAAATCACCGGTGCTAAAAACGTATTGTTGCTCATCGTTTCGGGTACCGAAGAGATTACTATTGATGAAATAGGAGAAATCAACGATCATATTCAGGATGAGGCCGGTCACAGCGCAAACATCATTATGGGTGTGGGTGAAGAAGAAAGCCTGGGTGACGCAATTTCGGTTACCATTATCGCAACGGGGTTTAATGTTGAACAACAAAACGAGATCGTTAACACCGAAACCAAAAAAATTATTCATACGCTTGAAGACGAGCAGCGTGCACAGCACGATCTTTCGCCTAAAAGCACCGGCCGTACCTTAGACTTTTCGGCGCCAGCCCAAAAAGAAGAGCCAAAGCCAGAAAAAAAACCTATCGTACACACGCTTGATGATACCGATGATCCTATGGATCTAATGGTTAACAAGCCCAGGGAAGAAGCGCCTAAAAATGAAATGGATCTGATTCCTACGACCGATTTAATTCGGAATATTCAGGTGGTTTATGAAGAAGTTATTGATTACAGCTCCGCATCTGAACCTGTAGCCGAATCGAATGATGAGGAGCTTGAGTTTAAGATTGTAAGCGTTGAGGAGCCAAAACGGGAACCAGTTATTAAGCCTAAAGAAGAAGAACAGTTTACGCTCTCTTTTGATCTTCCGTTAAATGAAGAGAAACCTCTTAAGCCTGAAATTAAGAAAGAGGAAGAACCTCAGGAAATTGTCTATACATTAGACGACGATATCAGCGAAATCGAAGTGAACAGTCCTATCGAGATTGTTTCGGTGACCGAAGTTAATGAGAACGGCGAGAAGCGTTACAGTCTGGATGATTATATGGAAATGGAGGAGCATTTGAATAGTGCAAAACCCGTACAAACAAAGAAACAGGAAGTTAAAAAAGTAGAGGAAGAGCCTCAGGTAAAGCAGGTGCAGGCTAAAGCTAAACCTGAAGAGCACGTAGAAGAAGGTGATGAAGATCCTACAAACACACCCATTTCGCAGTTGCTTACCGAGCGTGCGGCAGAGCGCAGACGTATGATGAAGGAGTTTAATTATAAATTCCACAACAACCAGTCGCGCATTGATGAGATTGAAAAGCAGCCGGCTTACAAGCGTATGGGAGTAAATCTTGATGAAAACCCTTCGGCAAAAGGGTCTATGTCCAGAACTTCATTAAGTACAGATGAAAATGATGAGATCCAGTTGCGTAAAAACAACTCGTTCTTACACGATAATGTCGATTAGTTAGTAAAACCGATGTGAAAGGGCCGGTAGCGTGAGTTACCGGCTTTTTTATTGGCGCTGCTCTTAGATACATTAACTTATGACTTGCTATAAGGTGGTTCATACTTATTTTTTGAACAAAATATGGGGAAACCATCAAAAAGTAAGTATATTCGCAATCCGAAAATTATACCCGATATGAGTTTGCAAAACGAAGTTATGGCGGCTATGAAAGCAGCGATGAAGGCTAAAGATCAAAATGCTTTAGCATCCCTTCGCGCAATCAAGTCGGCTATTTTAACTGCTCAAACAGAGAGTGGTGCTTCCGGGGAGCTAACTGAGGAGGAAGAGGTGAAAATGCTTCAGAAACTGGTTAAGCAACGTAAAGATAGTGCAGCGATTTATCAGGAACAGGGGCGTGAAGAGATGGCTCAGGAAGAGTTGGCTCAGGCAGCAGTAATTGAGCAGTTTTTACCCGAGCAGATGAGTGAGGAAGAAATTGAAAAGGTAGTAGCTTCAATAATTGAGAAAACAGGCGCTTCTGGTATGCAGGATATGGGTAAAGTGATGGGGATGGCTTCTAAAGAACTGGCCGGCCGTGCAGATGGCAAAACCATCTCTACTATAGTAAAGAAAAAGTTGTCTTAAGTCAAGATTGTAAATAACAGGTTTTCAGTCCTGATTAAACTGGAAAAAGGCTACGTGGCGCTCCCGAAGCGTCGAGAGAATAGCGAACATTAGATTTCACTGAGAGTTTTACAGTGATTTATAAAATTAACGCCTGAAAGTGCGACTAAACTTTCAAAGGGCTCCGTGGCGCAACTGAATAGCGCATCAGATTTCGGCTCTGAGGGTTGGGGGTTTGAATCCCTCCGGGGTCACAAAAAAACGCTGTCATTTAAATGACAGCGTTTTTCTTTTTTAAGAATAAGATTTGTGTTTTAAATCCTAGAATTGCTTTAATAGAGATAATTTAATGCAACAATGTCATTGGGTCCAAATTCTCCTGTAACTCTTGTTGAAAAGCACGACAGCATGATTGATGTAGGATCAAAGCCATAAGGAGTTCCTGGTATGTGAACCGCTCCGCTAGGGTTTGCCAATTCTCCAAAGCTAGGTCGGCCACAACTCTGGCGCGTAAACCAATCTGTATGGCGAAGACCTACTGTGTGTCCAAGCTCATGGGTTATTACGTGCGTATTAACCTGAAGTGAAAAAGCTTCCATTCCAGAGAAGATTTGAACAGTACCAAAAGGATTGCCAGCACTTGGAAAGCCGGCAACACCACCTGCCTGGCCATTTGGGTTTTGAAATACGTAGGTATCGCCACTTAATAAAGTGGGTATGTCTGAAGTTATAGTTAGATTAAACGTTAAACCTATTCCTAAGTCATTATAGTTATCTATGGCTGCCTCAAGAGCCTCTAGTTGTTTTGGAGTTAAATTTAAAGGGTCTCCATTACCGGCATAACCTGTTACTTCAATTACTCGTGGTGACTCAACAAGATTGTAGGTGCGGTATTGCTTTGTATTAGTCTTAGCTACCTTCATACTCTCAAGCTGAGATTTACTTATTGCGATGTCACCTTCTACAAGGTAACTGGTTTCGATTTTTCCGTCAGGAAATCTTGTAGTTATTGTTTCAACATCATCGCTATTTAAGCTTAAGGATTTGATTTTTGAGATCGTTTGAGCAGTAATCTCTAGGTTTTCAGTTTGAATTTCTTCAACCTCTGAAGTTACTTCATCAGTCTGGCAGGAGATAACTAATGAAACTCCTGTTACAAAAAGTAAAAATTGTTTTTTCATAAAGATTGCTTTAAGTTGGTTTATAGGTATTAATTTAATTAAAAAAAAATCATATAAAGCCTTGATTTTTAATTTTTTATAAATAAATCCGTTTATCTGTAAACTCGGGGTTTTAACGAAAAATTTGTATTAAGTAAATTTTATGACCTAGCTTGATGACACTGAAGAAAGATCTACAGCTTCATAATTAATGAGGAGTTGGCCTACTTTTTTCAATCAACATCAACTTAAACTTATCAATCGATGAAAAAAACTATTATTTTATTAGGTAGTGTGCTTTTTGTAGCAGCTGCCTCAGCACAGAGCAATGAAAGTCTTGTGAGTCAAACAGGCGATAACAACGAGATTGTTGTATCGCAAACGGGGCAAAGTAATTTTTCCAGCGCTAATCAGAATGTTCTTGGTAACGAAGCTGATATTACCCAGGATGGTCTTATAAACCAAAGCTTCCTGGATCAGACAGGAAATGCCAATCTAACAAGTGTTGACCAGCTAGGGAGTTTTAATTTCTCTAGCGTAAATCAAACAGGACAACAAAATATAGCATCTGTCGATCAGGACGGTTCTGGGAATACCGGTTTTATTACTCAGGTAACTAATGCGGGAGGGTCGTTAAATAACTCCAGTATTATTCAGGAAGGTAACGGTAACTACGCCCTTGCAGACGTTTTTGGTAGCGAAAATGAAACGGATATCTTACAATGGGGTAATTCTAATCAAGCTTTTCAAATTGTCGAAGGGGCAGCAAATGTGGCAACAATTACGCAAGGTGAGGCCTTAACGGGCTTTGCGTCTTCTCAGGGAAGTTTAGCGCAGCAGGAGCAGTATGGTAATGATAATAGTTCTAGTATAACTCAAAGAGGTACGGGACAGTTTGCGCTGCAGGCTAGCTTGGGTGATGATAATGAAGTTATTGCATATCAGGGTAATATTGGTAATTTCTCCAGACAAGTTCAAATTGGTAACGGTAACTTTGGTCGTACTCAGCAATATTTTTCTTCTAATATTTCTCTGCAAGAGCAATTTGGAGATGATAATACTGCAATCACCAGACAAACAGGCGTAGGAAATAATTTTGCAACCGTCGCTCAAAATGGTGCAGAGAATTACGCCCTTCAGACACAGAACGGTTTAGGCAATGGAGCTGCGGTTACCCAATTGGGACTTGATCATTCTAGTATAATTAATCAGCTGGGAACTGGCAATCAATCTGATGTTTTTCAAACGGAATAATACAAATTGGTTTATGTTATAAAAGAAGGGCTTGTCCAAATGGATAAGCCCTTCTTTTATCTATATATTTTCGAAAATAAAGCGTAATTAATGTTCGCATTTGAAGCAAAGTTTTGCTTTGCTTTTAAGAATTGCGATTATTTTTTGTTTGATAAGTTTATTTTAAATAGTTCAGTTTAATAGCGTTTCAATTAGGCGCTGCGCGCTGCGCTTGAATTATTTTACAACACACTTATACTACCAGATTTCGGCTCTGAGGGTTGGGGGTTTGAATCCCTCCGGGGTAGCAGCTTAAACCGCAATTGAAACATGTTTCGATTGCGGTTTTTTTATTTATTTCGGTTTCTTTTCGGGAAAAACAATATCTTAGTCATCACTATTAATTATAAATAATAGCAAAGTTTGCAGCCCCACAGACTCAATAAATATTCAGGGATCCTCATTTTAGTGCTTGTGGTCCTTGGGATAAATCTTTTTTCGGTATACCGATTTGACCTACAGATCATGAGAATGGTGAGGTCAGTGTCTACATTGGTTTTTTTGCTGGTTTATTTTTTGCTTACAAATAAGCGGGACCGTTGGATCACCTGGGGTCTGATACTGCTAACACTTCGGGATTTTGTGCATCTTTTTTTTGAAAGAACCTGGGGAGCAGAACTTTATTTAATTTTAAGCACATTGAGTTATATCCTTTTCATTATAGAACGACTGCCTTTTTTAAAGGCATCCGGCTTTAAAAAATCGTCTTTTTTGATTGCCGGATTACTTTCACTGGGAAATATCACCATACTCTATATGTTATCTGGTTTTGTAGAGAATCAAATGCAGGATACTTTAGAATTACCCCTGTTTTATTGCTTGGGCGGGTCTTTAATTCTACTGGTTTCAAGTGCGTACTATTATAACTTCACACTTAATAGCAATCGCTCCCTGCGATTTGCGTTAATGGTTACCGGATTTATCATTGCAGATGTCTCCGCCTGTTTGGCTTATTACAATGATTATGAAGGGTTATGGTATGCAGATCGTTTCTTTTATGCGTTTAGTCTGGGTTGCCTAATTTGTTTTGCTATTGATAGCGAGGGTGCACTTAGAGAACAGGAAGATATTGAGATGTTAAAAGATAGATTATAAAAGAACTCAAAGATATTTTCATATTTGAGTGGTGATGCGAGAGAAGAGCTTGATAGAAAGATTTTAGAATTTTGCGTTTCTTTGTAGCACCAACTTTTATTTTTCTTATAATTTAAGAGAGTATGAAAGGCATAAGTATTAAAAATTCAGAGCGGTTTAAAACGCTTGCAGGTATTTGTGCTGTGCTCATACTGATCAATGTTCTTGCCGTGTTTTTTTTCTCAGCGTATTTGTCGCGCACTGTTAGATTTGTTGGTTCGACTATTTTAATCAGTTACTTTTTAGTTGTTTTTCCGCAGCAGCGCAATAAGGTTCTACTGGTGCTTGGAGCGTTCTGGCTAAGAGATATTGCAGCCATATTTTATGAGGAAGACTCCAATACCTTGGGGTATTTTATATTTGGAGCTATAGCCTATTTAGGCATGTTCTTCAGGCAATTAAAAAGCTTGCTACGCTTTAAAATAATTACACCCTCTATTACAATTACCGGTGTAGTGGTTTTGGCTTGTTTTGGTTTGTTGTATAGTTTAGAGTCTATCCTTGATGAAGGGGAATATGAACACAGTTTAATCTATTACTACTATTTTCTGGGAATAAGTATTGTTTTCTCAATCCTGCTTGCTATCTACTATTACTATAGAATAGGAGGTCTGCGCGCTTTGCTCTTTTCTTTCGCGGTTTTTTCATTTACGATCTCTGATATAGCGGCTTATCTTGGGATTTATCAGGAGAACTATTCGTTTTTTTTGGTTACCCGTATATTCTACTTTGCAGGATTATTAATGCTTATGAATTTCTCCTTATCTCAGGATGCTGACCGGGATGAAAGTTTACCAGAGTAAGCACCGCTGTACCTGTACAATTACAAAATTACTTTTATAGCTTTCCATACCTTGCTTTAGATAACTGAATAAACCTTTATTTTACGTAAATTCGCGTGCAATTAAAATTCCCATGCTAGACAGATTAAACTTTATAAAACAACGCTTTGACGAGGTGAGTGATTTAATTATTCAACCGGATGTGATCAGCGATCAGAAGCGTTATATAGAACTCAATAAAGAATACAAAGACCTGCGCGCCATTATGGATGAGCGCGAAAAATACATTCAGCTTACACAGCGCATTGAGGAGGCTGAAGAAATCATTGCCGATGGTAGTGATCCTGAAATGACCGAAATGGCCAAAATGCAGCTTGAAGAAGCGAAAGAGGCTAAGCCGGGTCTTGAGGAAAAAATACGTTTTATGTTGGTTCCTAAAGATCCCGAAGATGCCAAGAATGCGGTGATGGAAATCAGAGCAGGAACCGGTGGTGATGAAGCCAGTATTTTTGCCGGAGATCTCTATCGTATGTATATGAAATATTGCGAGAGCAAAGGTTGGAAAACCAGCACGATTGACTACAGTGAAGGTACCAGTGGCGGTTTTAAAGAGATTCAGGTTGAAGTTACCGGTGAAGATGTTTACGGAACACTTCGTTTTGAGGCCGGTGTACACCGTGTACAGCGGGTACCGCAGACTGAAACCCAGGGGCGCGTACACACCAGCGCGGCAACTGTGATGGTTTTTCCGGAGGCCGAAGAATTTGATGTGGAAATCGATCCTAAAGAAGTACGTATCGATTATTTCTGTTCGTCTGGACCCGGTGGTCAGTCTGTAAACACCACCTATTCTGCAGTGCGTTTAACGCACATTCCAACCGGACTTGTAGCTCAATGTCAGGATCAGAAATCCCAACACAAAAACAAAGAGAAAGCTTTTAAAGTACTACGTTCGCGTTTATACGATATGGAGCTTGCCAAACGTCAGGAAGAAGAGGCAGCTAAGCGTGGTTCTATGGTGACCAGTGGAGACCGTAGTGCTAAAATACGCACCTACAACTACCCACAGGGGCGTGTAACCGATCACCGTATCAACCTTACGCTTTACGATTTGTCAAACATCATTGATGGGGATATTCAGCGTATCATAGACGAACTCCAGCTTGTGAGCAATACTGAAAAATTAGCCGAAGGTGGAGAATCTATTTAATTCTTAAAGCATCAAGACGTGACTCTGGAGCAACTGGTAGAACAAATCAAAATTAAAAAGGCGGTACTTTGCGTGGGTCTTGATACCGATCTCGATAAAATACCCAGGCATCTTTTGGAAGACGAAGATCCGATTTTTGCCTTCAACAAGGCGATTATTGATGCCACGCACCAGTACGCGGTTGCTTACAAGCCCAATACTGCTTTTTATGAGGCCTACGGTTTAAAGGGGTGGGAGTCACTTGAGAAAACTATTAACTACCTCAATTCTGAATATCCGGAGTGTTTTACGATTGCAGATGCTAAGCGCGGAGATATAGGCAATACTTCAAGCCGCTATGCCAGGGCATTTTTTGAAGATCTGGGTTTTGACTCGGTAACAGTCGCCCCATATATGGGTAAAGATTCGGTGGAGCCTTTTTTGGCTTTCGCCGAAAAGTTTACCATAATGCTGGCGCTTACTTCAAATCCCGGAGCATTTGATTTTCAAACCCAGAAAATTGAAGCCGAAGAATTATATAAACGGGTTTTAAAAATCTCAAAAACCTGGGAACATAGCGAAAGATTGATGTATGTGGTTGGGGCCACAAAAGCCGAATATCTAGCTGAAATACGGCAGATTATCCCTGAAGCCTTTCTGTTGGTTCCCGGAGTTGGAGCGCAGGGTGGAAGCGTTGACGAAGTATTCAAGTATGGTGCAACCCCAGATGCCGGACTACTTATCAATTCGTCCCGTGGTATTTTATATGCTTCCAATCAAAAGGATTTTGCTGAAGCTGCTGCTGCGGAAGCTCAAAAACTACAAAGTCAGATGGCCGCTCATATTGAGAAGTTGGGTTAAAGTCCTAGCTTTGACCTTATGAATGATCAATTGGGCCGGGTACTCACAATAACTTCTCCCCCACAGCGTATAGCTTTTCTGGTTCCCAGTCTCACAGAGCTTTTGGTTGATTTAGGCCTTGAAAAACGTCTGGTGGGAGTAACCAAGTTTTGTGTACATCCTAAAGATTTACGGTCTAAAAAGACTGTGGTTGGAGGTACAAAAGCCATTCATGTCGATCGTGTCGCAGCGCTGCAACCTGATTTTATACTGTGCAATAAAGAAGAAAATACTCCTGAGATTGTTGAAGCCTGCACCGCTCTGGCACCGGTTTACGTTTCAGATACCATAAGTTTTCAGGATGTCTATGCTTTGCTTGCTGATCTGGGTGAATTACTTGAGATTAAAGAGAAAACGAATCAGCTTACTCGTGATTTACAAAACCGAATTTCTGCTTGCCATAGAAAAACAGCCGCTCAGCCAAAACGCTCTGTGGCCTATGTGATTTGGAATGATCCGTTAATGGTAGCAGGCAATAACACTTTTATTAATACTATTCTCGATTTTTTGGGTTTCTCGAATGCTTTTGCCCACAAAAAAGAGCGATATCCGGTTATCGATCGAAATGAACTGAATGAGTTGGATTTAGTTTTGCTTTCATCGGAACCTTTTCCGTTTAAAGAAAGGCATATCGAATCTTTTAAGCAGTTTACTGATGCGAAGATTCTTTTGGTAGATGGCGAATACTTCAGTTGGTACGGTACCCGACTCTTAAAGGCTTTTGATTATTTTGATGAGTTGCTGAAAACTCTCAACAAAAATTAACGTGTGCCTTATTTATCAGTGGCGTAACTGGATTCCCGAATAGCTTCAGTCTCTTCTGCAGTTTTAAAAACATCCCAGCCTTTACCCTGTGTGCGTCTTGCTCCTAAAATATTAGCGTACTGAGCAGCCCGCACAGGATCATTGTATTTTGCAAAGCCATAAGCGAGTCCGCCGGCAAAACTGTCTCCGCAGCCGGTGGTGTCTACAACTTTATCAACCTTAATAGAAGGAATCCAGTCTTTTTTAACCTTCCCGTCCTGCATATGGTAAAGAATACAGCCCCGCGAATCCATAGTGACGTAGAAATAGGAAACGCCTTTTTTCAAAACGTGTTCAGCCAGGTCATCCAGGTGTTCTGTTGCGTTTTCGTCGTAAATAGAGGGGATTTCGTGCTCATATTCTCTTGCGAAAGACATGCACTGGGACTCCTCAAGATTCATTTTAAGCACGTCTATGTAAGGTAACCATTCATCCCGGTCAACCCAGAATTTTCTATGACGGTGCCCTTTGACATCCATCGCGGTTGTTGCGCCGTGCGCATCAAAAATAATTTTGCCTTTGCTGTGCTTTTTGATGTGCTTCAACGTGCTCAGGCTGATTTCAAAATCAGTAATCGGCACAAAAACAAAAGCATCAGCATCCAAATGTTGTTTTATATGCTTCGGGCGTATGGGATTCATACAGGCAAGCTGCTTTTCTTCCCGATTGTTTTGATCTTTAAAATCGAGTAAAATAACAGTGCCCCGGTCTTCTTTACTGTTTATACCTTCGAGACTTACATTCCTAAATGCCTCAAATTCCTTGGCAATTCCGGCTTCATCTTTTTGATGAATATTGGTGACCGGCACTACACTGCCTTCATCTGCCAGCAGTTTTGATAAGGCAATTACCGGGTGTGTAACACAACCGTAGCGCATAATGATGTCATTTTCATACGTTGAAATGGTATCCCTTGGGATGGGGCCTGCTACAACTATTTTTAAAGGCTTACTCATAATTTTTTTAATCTTGAAGTGCAAAAACCCGTTTTAACAAAGCAGTAGTGCGCGCGGCAAAATTGTTGCGAATATCTTTTTCCTCTACAGCGATCATCGTATAAACACCCTTTAAGGCTTCATTGGTGACATAATCAGTGAGGTCAGGGTTAACGTCATTGGTAAGGGGTAAAGCATTATAACGGGTAATCAAATCAGTCCAAATTCTATCGGCACCTACTTTGCTAAACGAATTTTGAATCACGGGATTGAATTTGGCATACAGCGCAGTCTGTGTCCGGTTTTGCAGATAACTGGTAGCTGCGGTGTCGTTGCCCAGCAGTATATTTTTAGCATCGGTAAAGGTGATGCCTTTTACAGCATCCACAAAAATAGGAGTTGCTTCACTCACGGCATCTTCGGCAGCACGGTTAAGTACCTTCAAACCCTCATCAGCCAGACTGCCTAATCCCACATTTCTAAGGGTGCGATCTACTTTTTGAAGTTCTTCGGGTAATAGTATTTTTACAAGCTGATTGCCGTAAAAACCGTCTTTCTGGGTGAGCTTGCTTACCTGTTTTTCGATTCCAAAATCAAGTGCCTGACGCAGACCGCTGGCGATGGTGGCATTATCTACGCCCACCTGATTGGGCAGGCTGTCTACAACAGATTGCAATTCGGCGCAGGCGCTTAACGTAAGTATACAAACAAGGGCTATTATTTTTTTCATGAAAAAGTCTAAATACTTGATTTTTAGTTTTCGCTAACGCGAAAAGCAAACAGGAGTGATCCTGCCTATTCTGAGTTAAGTTAAGCTATTCTCTTAAGATTAAAAAACCTTAGGCAAAAATCACTGTTTTGTTGCCGTAGACCAGAACCTTGTGCTCAATATGCGCTTTGATCGCGCGGGCGAGTACTACTTTTTCCAGATCGCGGCCTTTTAAAATGAAATCCTGTACCGAATGTACGTGAGAAACCCGAACGATTTCCTGCTCGATGATTGGGCCTTCGTCTAAATCTGCCGTGACGTAGTGGCTGGTGGCACCTATGATTTTCACCCCGCGTTCAAAAGCGGCGTGATAAGGCTTGGCACCGATGAATGCCGGAAGAAACGAATGGTGAATGTTAATAATCTGGTGTTTGAACTGCGACACAAAATCATTGGAAACAATCTGCATATAGCGGGCCAGGACAATCAAATCGATTTTGTTATCGCGTATGATGCGTATTTGTTCTGCTTCGGCCGCTGCCTTGGTTGTTTTAGTAACCGGAATGTGCTTAAATGGAATATCAAAACGTTTAGCCACGATCTCTAAGTCTGGATGGTTGCTGATGATGAGCGGGATTTCTACTTCCAGTTCTCCTGAAGCATTTCGCCCTAAAAGATCATAAAGGCAATGATCGTACTTCGATACAAAGAGGGCCAGTCGAGGTTTATGCAGCGCATCATAGAGCTGGTATTTCAGCTGGTAATCGGCCTCAAACTGGTCAACAAATTGCTTTTCAAATTGCGCCAGGCTAAAATCGGGTTCGTCAAACTCAGCTTCAACCCTCATAAAAAACACCCGTTCCTCTCGATCTACGTGTTGATCGAGATACACGATGTTTCCTTGTTTTTCTAAAATAAACTGCGTGATGGTGGTTACAATCCCTTTGCGGTCAGGGCAATTGATTAAAAGCGTAATTTTCTGCATAATATGGTGATGCGGTTAGTTACAACCTGTATTTTTAGCCGATGTTTTGATTAAAGCTAATCTAGAAAATTACCTTCCAATTTAGAATATTAATACTGTAAAATAAATGCTATTTAGGTAGCAATTATTTAATTTAGTAGCCTCTGTAAAGTAAAATATTACGAATGAATCAAATTAAGCCCTATTCGCCTACTCATAAAGTACGTATTGTAACCGCAGCCTCACTATTTGACGGTCACGATGCTGCCATCAACATCATGCGCCGCATCATTCAGTCTACCGGGGTCGAAGTCATTCACCTGGGCCATGACCGCAGCGTGGAGGAGGTGGTTAATACGGCTATTCAAGAAGATGTGCAGGCAATCGCCATGACTTCGTATCAGGGCGGACACACCGAATATTTTAAATATATGTATGACCTGCTTCAGAAGAAAGGAGCGGGGCATATTAAAATTTTCGGCGGTGGTGGCGGTGTGATCCTTCCCGAAGAGATCGAGGAGTTGATGAATTATGGCATTACCCGCATTTATGCACCCGATGATGGTCGCGAAATGGGTTTGCAGGGAATGATTAATGATTTGGTGGAGAAAGCCGACTTTAAAACGGAAGCCTCAGCTTTACCGGAGGCTGCTGAAATTCCGAAGAAACTAAAAGAAAAAGACGTAAATACAATAGCACGCCTGATTTCGCTGGCGGAAAATGATCACGATGCTTTTAAAAGCTACTTTGAATGGAAAAATCAAAGCAAGAGCACTCCTGTCTTGGGAATTACCGGGACCGGTGGCGCCGGTAAATCATCATTGGTTGACGAACTCGTACGTCGTTTTCTGACCGATTTCCCTGAGAAAACCCTTGGGATTGTGTCTGTCGATCCTTCAAAACGGAAAACCGGCGGAGCACTCCTAGGTGATCGAATTCGAATGAATGCGATTAATTCACCAAGGGTGTATATGCGTTCGCTGGCGACCCGTCAGAGCAATCTGGCCCTTTCAAAACACGTGCAGGAAGCGGTTGAAGTGCTTAAAGCGGCTGAGTATGATTTGATTATCCTGGAGACCAGTGGTATTGGTCAGAGCGATACCGAAATCCTGGATCACAGTGATGTCTCGTTGTATGTGATGACGCCTGAGTTTGGTGCGGCCACCCAGCTCGAGAAAATCGATATGCTTGATTTTGCAGATTTGGTAGCCATCAACAAGTTCGATAAGCGCGGAGCGCAGGATGCCTTGCGTGACGTAAAAAAACAATATATGCGCAATCATCAATTGTGGGATACTCCGCAGGATGATTTGCCCATTTACGGCACTATCGCCAGCCAGTTTAACGATCCCGGAATGAATCGCCTGTACAAAGCGATTATGGATGCGTTGGCCACCAAAACCAATGCCGGTCTGAAAAGCACGTTTGAGATCAGTGATGAGATGTCTGAAAAGATATTTGTGATCCCCCCGGCACGTACGCGCTACCTTTCAGAAATTGCCGAAAACAACCGCAGCTATGACGCTACCGCAGTTTCGCAAAGTGCCGTGGCACAAAAGCTTTTTGGTATTTATAAAACCATTGAAACAATTACCGGTAAAGTGCCTGATCTGGATAAAGCAGGTCTTGTTTTGGAGGAAGATTTACAGGAAGGTGATTTGGCTAAACTTTTATTGGCCGAATTTGATAAACTCAAAATGGATCTCGATCCCTACAATTGGGAAGTGATTACCGGCTGGGAAGAGAAAGTCAACCGTTATAAAAATCCGGTTTATACCTTTAAGGTAAGGGACAAAGAAATTAAAATAGATACGCATACCGAATCGCTTTCCCATCAGCAAATTCCTAAAGTGGCTTTGCCAAAATATGAGGCCTGGGGTGATGTTTTAAAGTGGGTATTGCAGGAAAACGTACCGGGAGAGTTCCCATATACGGCCGGACTATATCCTTTTAAACGTACCGGCGAAGATCCTACCCGAATGTTTGCGGGCGAGGGTGGACCCGAGCGTACCAACCGCCGTTTTCATTATGTGAGTATGGGTTTGCCTGCAAAGCGCCTTTCTACGGCTTTTGACAGTGTGACGCTTTACGGTAATGACCCCGATCACCGTCCTGATATTTACGGAAAAATTGGGAATGCCGGGGTTTCTATCTGCTGTCTGGATGATGCCAAGAAGCTGTATTCGGGCTTTGATCTGTCAAACCCGATGACTTCGGTGAGTATGACCATAAACGGGCCGGCGCCTATGTTGCTGGGCTTTTTTATGAATGCGGCAATCGATCAGGCTTGTGAGAAATATATTAAGGAAAACGGGCTGGAAGATGAGGTTGAGGCAAAGCTGAAAGCAAACTACGACGACAAAGGCCTGGAGCGTCCCAAATACCAGAATTTTTCTACAGAAGTCAAACAGGCGGAAGGGACCTTGCCGGAAGGAAACAACGGCTTGGGACTTATGCTGCTGGGTATTACCGGAGATCAGGTTTTGCCAAAAGCCGTTTATGAAAAAATCAAAGCTGAAACCATCAGTCAGGTGCGAGGCACCGTACAGGCCGATATTTTAAAGGAAGATCAGGCGCAAAACACCTGTATTTTTTCTACGGAATTCGCGCTACGTCTGATGGGTGATGTGCAGGAATATTTCATCGAAAACCAGATCCGTAATTTCTACTCGGTTTCCATTTCGGGTTATCACATTGCAGAAGCGGGTGCGAACCCCATCACCCAACTGGCATTTACACTGGCAAACGGTTTTACCTACGTGGAATATTACCTGAGCCGTGGGATGGATATTAATAAATTTGGTCCCAACCTTTCGTTTTTCTTTAGCAACGGGATTGATCCGGAATATGCGGTGATTGGGCGTGTGGCGCGTAAGATTTGGGCGAAAGCCTTGAAGCTTAAATACGGTGCCAACTCCAGAGCGCAAATGCTGAAGTATCACATACAGACTTCGGGTCGCTCGCTGCACGCGCAGGAAATTGACTTTAACGACATACGCACCACCTTACAGGCGCTTTATGCGATTTACGACAATTGTAATTCGCTGCATACCAATGCCTACGATGAGGCGATTACCACGCCAACTGAAGAAAGCGTACGCCGTGCGATGGCGATACAGTTGATTATCAATAAGGAATTGGGTCTGGCTAAAAATGAAAATCCTATTCAGGGTGCTTTTATTATTGAAGAACTAACCGACCTGGTGGAAGAAGCTGTATTGCTTGAATTTGATCGTATTACTGAAAGAGGCGGAGTACTTGGTGCGATGGAAACCATGTACCAGCGCAGTAAAATACAGGAAGAAAGTTTGTATTATGAAACCCTGAAGCATAACGGGGAATTCCCGATTATCGGGGTGAATACCTTTCTGAGCAGCACGGGTTCGCCCACCGTAAAACCTATGGAAGTCATCAGAGCTACCGAAGCTGAAAAGCAGGCGCAAATAAAAACCCTGACGCAGCTACACAAGGCTTATGAAGACAAAGCCCAAAAAGCGTTGGAAGGCATACAAAACGCGGCAATTCAGAACGAAAATATCTTTGAACACCTGATGGAAGCCACCAAGGTTTGCTCTTTAGGTCAAATAACCAGTGCTCTTTTTGAAGTAGGAGGGCAGTATAGGAGAAATATGTAAGCAGGATACCAAGATTTTAAAGCGCAAGCGCATAAAATCTTGAGTATATCGCTTACCCTGAGCGAAGCCGAAGGGTCGTCGCTCTTTCAATCTGATTTTTTTTTAGTCGTTTAAAGGTTTCTTTAAAAGAAGGCTTTGCCGCAGGAAATAGTGTGCGAATCGCTTACCCTGAGCGAAGCCGAAGGATTTTTTTGGTTATGACAAACTTTTGTTTGGGAGATAATGCAGATAAAATTTCGAGTATATCGCTTATTCCAAGCGAAGCCGAAGGGTTTTTAAATTCTTATTTGAAATGAAATTCAGACCTCACAGGTTTTTAAAACCTGTGAGGTCTTTTTTTTTAACTGGAATTATTCTTGTAAACCCGCGTGAGGGATAGTAGCGGAAATCCTGTTTTTGCTTTCAGGCAAAAATAGATTGCAGCGTATAGCCCGACCCGCAGGGGCACGCCCAAATGCAAAACAGTAGACTTCGTACTATTGATTCCGGGGTCTAATGTCTAAAATCTATAGTCTCAAGTCTCCCATCTATCTAATCCTCAAAATCAAAATCATCGGGATCGAAGGGTATATCGTCATCCGGGTCGGGATCGTCGTAGTTCACTCCCGGCGGATTAAACAAGCCCCAGCGGTCTATGATGTAATTCCACGGGTCAAAAGTCTGCACCCACTGAGCAAATAAAACCCGGAAATGCTCAATCTCGTCGCGCAGTAAATCGAGGTATTCGGTTTCTTTAAAGCCATACATCTCGAGTCCGGTCATATGTGTGGCGAGTTCGCGGGCGCACTTGCGTATGATTGCGGCCTTTTCCATTTTGATGTCGTATAGATCGCAGTTCCACGCGCCGGCAATCTTCGCAGGGATGATCGAAGCATCTTCGCGTATGTATATTGCGTGGCTACGCAGAATTTCCTGCTCTTCAGGCGTGTCGCTCTGCAGTTCGTAGGACGAGGCGATTTCGGCAATTCGGTTGGCCAGCTTTAAAATTTCGTAAGCTTTCTGGTAAAGCGGGCTAAAACGGTAATCCTCATAAGGAGTATCATCTTCTGAAGACATGATTTTTGGATTTTTTGCTGTATCCCTAAAATAGGGTTTTCTTAAGGAATAGACAGAGGCGGGCGTGGAAAAATAAAAAGGAATTCTGCTTTATAGCGTCATCATCCACTTGCGCTGCAGTCTGCGGAATTTACGCAACTCGATTCTAAGGATGTTGAGAAAATCTTTACCGTTGCTTTCGGCACGCTCCAGGCGCTCGCAAGTGCTGTACAGGCGAGCCGTAAGTCGTTCTAACGAGGCTGCGTAACGCAGGCGGTCATCCTGAAAAACCTGACTTTCGGCTTTCAATATTTCGGGTGCCAGGGAGTCTGAGTCCCGAACGATATCTCCGGAAAAGTAGACGTACGGATTCTCGCTTCCATTGCTTTGCAACGGAGCTAAATCGTAAACCAGATAGCTTGAAATAGAGCGCGATAGCTTCAGAATTTCCTGTGCCTGGTTGTACAGTTTACTATTTAACGGAGTGTATCTCATAATTTTAAAACTCACTCAAATTTACCTGAATTCACAGAGTTTTGTATGTAGTAATTAAATTTTAGATGTACATTTACTTTAAAATTTAAAGTAAAAATGCTTTTTTATTTAAAATGCAAATAGACGCCACAAATTGGAAAATACTGCAAATCTTGCAGCGCAATGCGCGTATGTCTGTAAGTGCTATAAGCCGCGAAGTTGGAGTTACGTCACCGGCTGTTGCAGAACGCATTCGTAAAATGGAGGATGCAGGGGTTTTAATTGGCTATAAAGCCGAAGTTTCGCACATAGGTTCGGGACATCAGCTTAAAGCCATCATTACCCTGCGCGCTTTTATGGGTAGGCTTAAACCCTTTTTAGAGAAAGTGCACGACTTTACAGAAGTGCTCAATTGTTATCGCATCACGGGTAACGAAAATATTTTTATGGAAGTGGTGCTTTTTGACCAGTTTCATCTGGAGGAATTTATAGACAAGCTCATCACGTATGGTGAGACCAAAACACATATTGTGTTATCTACCGTGATTGAAAATGCGCCCATACGCACTCGCAGGGAAGATCGGGAAAAGCTGAAACTAAAGAGTGCTCAAATACCAAATCCCAAAGGCAATCAATAAGACAATACCTACCCAGCTGGCAATTTTAAGTGCGGTACTGGGGCGATCATCTTCGGCGACATCTTCAGAATTCATTGCAAAAAAGTTTGCAATCGCAAAAAAGGGAGCGGTTAAAAATGAAAGAATGGTAGCAATCTCCACCAGTCTGCCCATTTCGCTGGTTAAAAAGAACAGAATACAAACGGTGCCGGAGATCAAAACGAGCATCCAGGCCGCATAACCCCGTTTTTGTGTTTTGCCTGTAAGCAACTCGAGGGTTTTATTCATCGCCCGGGGCGATGCGTCAAGCGTGGTCAGCGTAGTGCTGAACATGGTGGTAAGCGCTGCCAGGCCTATGATGTAAAACGCCCAATTGCCGAGACTGCTGGTATACATATCAATAAGCTGTTTGGCAAATGCTCCGCCGCTGGCGCTAAATGATTCGCCCGAATTGTTCATAATAAGGGCTCCAAGGCTTATAAAGCAGGCGCCAACAATAATGGTTCCCAAAAAACCGATATTGAAATCAAACACAGCCGATTTGCGGGTAATTTTACCTTCTTTGGCTTTCTCTAAAGACCAAAGCGAATGCCAGATCGAAATATCGAGCGGCGCAGGCATCCACCCCATAAAGGCGATTAAAAAAGCGATTCCAATAGTGTCTTTGGGGATGATTTGCTCGAAAGATACGGGCTGATGGGGTTCAAAACCCGCAATTAGAACCGCAGCCAGGGTACTTATCGTAAGTGTTATCACAATCACCTTCATCAGTTTGTCTAAAAAAGAATACCGGCCTACTAGTAGGATAGCCGCACAACAGGCGGTGACAATGAGAGACCAGGTGGTAATGCTCCAGTCCATCCCAAAAATATAGGTCGCAATACCTGCGGTCACAATGGTTACCGCCGTTTGAATGGTAAACATCGTAAGCAAATTGATGATGAAATAAAGCACTAATAACGGCTTACCCAGCTTAAGATAACCCTCAAGCAAACTGGTGCCGGTGGCAGCTGCGTAACGTGGGCCAAACTGAAAAAACGGATATTTTATGAGGTGTATGAGTACCAAAGCCCATAACAGACCCAAACCATAGTCGGCACCGGCCCGGGTAGACTGTACCAAATGCGAGACGCCTATTGCCGCCCCGGCGAACAAAAGCCCGGGTCCCAGCTGCCTGAGCAGGTTTTTCATACGTGTTATTGATTTTTCTTGATCGAGTCTGAAAGCAGACGTCTTGCCCGCAGGAGTTTTACCTTGACGTTGCCCAAAGGTTCGTCAAGTTTCTGCGCCATCTCCTTATAACTCATTTCCTGAAAATAGCGCAAATTGATCATTTCCTGATAATGCGGTTTCAATTTTTTTATCAGGGTTTGCAATTCAGAGAGGTTTTGCTCGGTAATCAGCGCGTCTTCGGCGGTGGGGTTTTCATCAATTACTTTATTGAGCTGATTGTCTTTTTCGAGATGTCGCTGTCTGCTTTGTTCTTTTCGGAATAGATCAATCTGAAGATTTTTGGAAATGGTAATTAGCCAGGTTCCAAACTGATAACTGCTGTTGTAGGTGTGCAGTTGATTAAAGGCTTTTGAAAACGTCTGAATAGTAATTTCTTCGGCTTTAAATTCGTCCTGAGTACGCGCCAGCTGAAAGTTGTAAACCAGATTCCAATGCGAGTTAAGCAGGTAGTTGTAGGCTGCCTGATTTCCGCATTGTGCTTCCGTGATTTTTTGATCTAAAAGAGGTTTATTCAATTCCAACGTTGGGGTTTTACTACAATATTACTTATAAAAATAAGCATTTGCACGCTTATCATAAAAGGCTCAAGAATAAGTGTATACAAAGCTAAATTTCGTTCTTTGAGTCGGATGCTGACTTTAACTATTACACGCAATACCAAAAGCTCCCTGAAAATTAACAAAACAGGCAGGACAATAGACCCATACCCTACAGTTAATGACGCTATTGCCAGAGAGTAAAATGCCAATTGCGAGATATAAAATAAGCCCAACTGCAGCTGGTGCTTCGGTTTATACAGATGCGAAACACCAATGTGCCTTCGCTTTTGAATAAACCAGGATTTCCAGCTTTTTTCGGGTTCAGAACGCGTAAATGCATCGGGGTTTAAACAAATGGCAACGTTCTCCCGTGTGGCATTTTGGTTTACGAACAAATCGTCGTCCCCGGCCTTGTGGTGCAGGTGTTTTTTAAAACCTTCTGCCCGGTTAAAGAGTTTTTTGGTGTATGCCAGATTGCGCCCCACGCCCATATAGGCATTTTTTGCTTTCGCGTAAGCGAAATATTGCATCGCCGTAAAAAGGGTTTCAAACCGAATCAGGGTATTGAGCACAGACCTTTTGTACGTTTTGTAGCCACCATATCCCAAAACGATCTGCTTTTTCTTGGTAAATTTTTCAGTCATTAAGCCTAGCCAGTCTGGGGAAGCGGGGATGCAATCGGCATCTATAAGCAGTAGCTTGTCGTATTGCGCTTTATGCACAGCTTGGGTGATTCCGGCTTTTTTGCCGTGTGTTGACTGAAGATTGATAATCTCAATATTCGGCTTTCGCAAAGCGAAAGCATTCAGGATATCAAGGCTGTGGTCTGTACTGTGGTCGTTGACGAAAATGATTTCAAATACCGGATAATTCTGCTTGACAAGAGACTCCAACAGCGCCGGAAGATTTGGTGCCTCATTTTTAACGCAGCTAATTATACTTACGCCGGAATCAGATTTAGAAATCTTAGTTTTTGATTCCTTAGAAAAAATCCAAAAACGGGAAAAATAAAGGTAATACGCGCAATTGAGTAATGTGAAACCTGCCAAAAGCAGAACCAGCACATCGGGCAGCGCGCTCAAAAGAAGCTCTTGTTAAGCTTTTGGAGTGGAGCAATCTCCAATCTCATCAGGCATTTTACCACACATACCGCAGGCTTCGCCTGATTTGTTCAAATACGGATTTTGACTTGCGCAGGTGCCTGCAAACTTCCCGTCCTTTTTTGCCCAGATTTTTATAGCAATCCCGGCAAAAGCAAGACCTAGTAGTACAAGTGTGATTAGTAGAAGTTTCATACTGTAAAATTTGATGCAAAGATACGAACTGAAGTGCTGAAGCACAAAGAATACGCTGTTAAGCTGTTCGTTAAAATAGCGGTAAAACTTATTCGATGATGTTTACTTCGGGATCTATGGTAATACCAAACTGCTGCTGCACCTGTTCTTTAACTTTAAGCGCCAGTTCCCAGATTTCGGCGCCCGTAGCATTACCGTAGTTAACCAAAACCAGCGCCTGATTTTTGTGTACTCCTGCGTCGCCAAAGCGTTTTCCCTTAAAGCCGGCCTGCTCTATAAGCCAGCCTGCCGGTACTTTTACGGTTGTTTTCGATACGGGATAATGTGGCATTTGTGGGAATTTTTCTTGTAAATTTTCAAATTGTTCCCTCGAAATAATAGGATTCTTAAAAAAGCTTCCGCTATTACCCAGTTCCTTAGGGTCAGGTAGTTTTGACGAGCGAATGGCGATCACGGCATCTGCGATATCTGCGATTCCCGGATTTTCGATTCCTTTTGCTTCCAGCGTTTCCTGAATGGCGCCGTATTCGGTATGAAGCTTGTGATTGGCCTTGGTCAACTTAAACGTCACCGAGGTAATCACAAAACGATCTTTCAGTTCATTTTTAAACACCGATTCGCGGTACCCGAAATTACATTCAGCTAGCGAAAAGCTGCGTTCTTCAAGATTTTTTCGGTCTATAGCTGTGCATTTATAAAAGACATCTTTAAGCTCAACCCCGTATGCACCTATGTTTTGCACGGGTGCGGTACCGGTATTGCCGGGAATAAGCGCCATATTTTCAACACCGCCATAGCCGTGCTCCACGCAGTACATCACAAATTGATGCCAGTTTTCACCCGCAGCAACCTGAACCCAAACCTCTTCTTCGGTTTCTTTAACAAGCTCAATTCCCTTAAGGGCCACGTGAACCACCAGACCGTCTATATCTTTTTTAAGCAGCATATTGCTTCCGCCTCCTAAGATAAAAGGATCCGGGTAATCAGAATGACTTAGGGCTTCCTTGAGCTCTTCTTTAGAAGTTACCGCAATAAAAGCTTCCGCCTTTGCGGGGATGCCAAAGGTATTGTGTTCTTTTAGTGAAAACTGATGCTGTAGGTTCATTAATCTTTATACAGACTAAGGGCTTCCTTCAATAAGGCAACAGCTTCGATTAGGTCTTCCTTTTTCAATACATAAGCGATACGTACCTGATTAAGGCCTTCGCCGGGTGTCGAGTAAAAACCGGCTGCAGGAGCAACCATTACTGTTTTTTTATTGTGTTCAAAAGATTCCAGTAACCACTGCGCAAAATCATCTGAATTTTTAACCGGTAATTCGGCAATACAGTAAAAAGCACCTTTAGGCTTTGCAACGCGCACTCCCGGAATAGCCTCAAGACCGGCAACAAGCGTATCTCTGCGGTCTACATATTCTGAAATAACCTCGTCAAAGTAGGATTGTGGCGTATCTAAAGCGGCTTCACTGGCGATCTGGGCAAGTGTTGGCGGACTCAAACGCGCCTGTGCAAATTTCATCGCAGTAGCCATGAACGCTTTATTACGGCTCACCAGGCAGCCTATACGGGCACCACACATCGAAAACCGCTTGGAAACCGAATCAATCATGATCGTGTGTTGATCAATTTCGCGCTGGTTTAATACCGAATTGTGCTGCAAACCGTCATAGGCAAACTCGCGATATACTTCGTCTGCAATCAGAAAAAGATCATGTTTTTTTACCAGTTCAGAAAGTTGGTCAAGTTCTTCTTTGCTGTACAGGTAGCCGGTAGGATTGCCGGGATTACAAATCACGATCGCCTTGGTTTTTGGTGTGATTTGCTTTTCAAATTCAGAAATTGGAGGCAGGGCAAATCCGCTTTCAAAAGAAGAAATCACCGGTTTTACCGTTACGCCCGAAGCCGTGGCAAAGCCATTATAGTTTGCGTAAAAAGGTTCGGGGATGATGATCTCATCTCCGAGATCTGTAATGGTTCCCATTGCAAAAAGCAAAGCTTCAGAACCACCGGTAGATACGATGATGTCATTTGCAGTGATCTCAATGCCCTGCTTGCCATAATATGCGGCAAGTTTTTCGCGATAGCTCAAAAAGCCTGCAGAATGGCTGTAAGACAACACTTCGATATCTGCATTTTTTACAGCGTCAAGGGCGTGCTTTGGTGTCTTAATATCGGGCTGGCCAATGTTGAGTTGGTGTATCTGAATGCCTCTGGCTTCGGCAGCTTCAGCATAAGGTACCAGTTTACGTATAGGCGATTGAGGCATATCCTGCCCCTTTTGAGATAACTGTGGCATGTTCTTTTTCTTTAGGCTGCAAATTTGCGAATTATAAACGAGAAAATAATTTCAAACAGGAGCTTAAAATTTTCCTATAAAAATAGTAAATTCATACAAAAGAGCGTGTTATGGTGAGGTTTGTCTATTTTTTAGCTGTATTGTTTACATTTTTAACAGGAAAAGAGGCGTTAGGGCAGGGAACTTTTCAATTGCCTGAAGGGGAGAAGCGCTTAAAAATAAAGGCAGGTGTTGTCAATAATCTGGTTATTATACCCATTACGGTAAATGGTGTAGAACTTTCTTTTCTTTTAGATACCGGCGTGCGTTCTACAATTTTGTTTGGGATTGATTCTGATGAGGATCTCAAACTAAATAATAAATCTACTGTCTGGCTCACTGGCGCAGGCGATGGCGAACCCACAGAAGCCATAAAATCTACCCACAACATTATTAGCGTTGGTGAGTCTACTGCAATTGACCAGATTGTTTATTACATCCCTGATGGAGAGACTAATTTTTCGCCCAGACTGGGATTTGCTGTTCACGGAATTATAGGCTACGAACTCTTTAAGGACTTTGTTGTTGAGGTTGATTATCAGCGGGAATATGTGAAATTGCACGATCCAGACTATTTTAAATCTTCAAGATATGGTTCTGACTCTGCTGTTGCCTTAGATATGATAGGAGGTAAGCCTTACATAGATCTTAAAATTTTGGGCGAAAATGATGCAGCGATTGCTTCCAAACTCTTACTGGACTCCGGAAGCGGCGATGCCTTATGGCTTTTTGAAAATGAGGAGAAAGGGATTCAGGTCTCTGAAAACTCATTCAAAGATCATCTGGGTTTAGGTCTAAGTGGTGAAGTTACCGGTTATCGCGCCCGTTTACCCCGGCTTGAATTGGGAAGTTATACGCTGAACGAAGTCAATGTCGCTTACCCCGATACCACTTCCTTAAATTATTTACGCGGCGTAAATTTTAGAAACGGAAGCCTGGGTTCAGAGATTTTGAAACGCTTTAAGGTGGTATTGGATTATCAAAATGAGCTGATGTACTTACGTAAGAATAGGTATTTTGATGAGCCTTTTAGATATGATCGTAGCGGTCTGGTTGTACAGCATACCGGTTTTGAGCTTGTGGCTCATTTGGATTATCGCATTTCTAAAGAGCAGAACATGACCGAAGCTTCGAAAGGGGCCTGGAGTAGTGGTGGGTCTAGAAGCAGTATATTTCTGGAAACCAATATGGTTCAGTTTCCGCAGTTTAAATTAAAACCGAATTACGAAATTGCTGCCATTCGCGAAGATTCTCCCGGGGCAGAAGCGGGTTTAAGTGTGGGGGATAAGCTCATCAAAGTAAACGGAAGGGCAGTCGCTAATCTTAAGCTTGAAGAAATTACCCGATATTTTTACCGGAATGAAGGTTCGGTCTTAAAACTTCAGGTAGACCGAAACGGGATGGTTTTTAATTGTAAAATCAGACTAAGAAAGATGCTGGACTAAATAAAAAAAGCGGCTCATTGAGCCGCTTTAGCATATTAAATAGGTGATTCCTAATTATCTGCCGGAAGCAGGTTCCCTTTAATTTTAAGGGTGTAGGGTTCTGCGGAAGCATTAGTGTAAACGGTTATCGTTTTGCGGATAGGTCCCGCTGCACGATTCGTATCATACTTTACTTTAATCACTCCGCTTTCTCCTGGTGCTATCGGGTCTTTTGGAGGACTTGGTACTGTACAGCCACAGGTGGAATAGGCTTTTGAAATAACCAAGGGTGCATCTCCCGTGTTGGTAAACTTAAACTCGCGTTCACCATCTGCGCCGTGCGCGACATCACCATAATCAATAACATCTGTTTCAAATGTGATGGCTGCTTTTTTCTCCTGAGCCTGAAGGCCTAATGTCATCAAACCAACGGCAAGTAGTAAAACAATTTTTTTCATAATTCTAAGTGTTATTAGAGTCTAAAATTAAACTTAATCTGTGGTCTTTGCAAAGAGTTGCCTCTTTTTCATACTGAATTGAAACCTTTAAAACCTTCAACTCCCTCATAAACCGGCTCAGAATAAGTCTTTTTTTAATGCTCTCGTTCTTTTAAAAATACTTTGTATATGAGTATTTTTGCCCACTTAAAGACAAAAATCAGACCAAGATGGCATTAGCGGCACAATATAGTTCAAAAGAAGTAGAGCAGAAGTGGTATGACTACTGGATGAAGCACAACTACTTTCATTCTGAACCCAATGACAAAGAACCCTACACGATTGTAATTCCACCGCCTAACGTAACCGGAATTTTACATATGGGGCATATGCTGAATAATACCATTCAGGATGTTCTGATTAGAAGAGCGCGTCTCAAGGGGTTTAATGCCTGCTGGGTGCCGGGAACAGACCACGCGTCTATCGCAACCGAAGCTAAAGTAGTGGCTAAACTGAAGGCTGAAGGAATCAATAAAGCCGACCTTACCCGGGAAGAATTCTTAAAACACGCCTGGGAATGGACCGATAAATACGGTGGAACCATTTTAGAGCAGCTTAAAAAGTTGGGTGCTTCTTGTGACTGGGAACGCCTGCGTTTTACACTGGATGACACCATGTCAGCCAGTGTGATTCAGTGTTTTATTGATTTGTATAATAAAGGTCTGATTTACCGCGGCCATCGTATGGTAAACTGGGATCCTGAGGCCAAGACCACGCTTTCTGATGAAGAAGTGATTTATGAGGAGCGTCAGGGCAAGCTGTATTACATCAATTACAAGTTGGAAGGCTGTGAGGAGCATTTGGTAATAGCCACCACGCGCCCAGAAACTATTTTTGGGGATACCGCGATCTGCATCAATCCCAATGACGAGCGTTTTACACATTTAAAAGGTAAAAAAGCCATAGTGCCGGTGGTAAACCGCGTAGTCCCTATTATTGAAGATGAGTATGTAGACTTGGAATTCGGTACCGGTTGCCTGAAAGTAACGCCTGCGCACGATGAGAATGACAAAATGCTTGGCGATAAGCATAAGCTTGAAGTGGTTGATATTTTTAACGATGATGCCACGCTAAACTCCTTTGGTCTGCACTATCAGGGCAAAGATCGTTTTGTAGTGCGTGAAGAAATTGTAAAAGAATTGGAAGAGCTAGGTGCTTTGGTAAAGACAGAAAGTCACCTGAATAAAGTGGGGACTTCAGAGCGTACCAAGGCCGTTATAGAGCCTAAACTTTCAGATCAGTGGTTCGTGAAGATGAAAGATTTGGCAGAGCCTGCGATCAAAGCCGTTCTCGATAGCGATGACGTAAATCTTTTTCCAAAGAAATTTGAAAACACCTACCGCCACTGGATGGAAAACATTCGCGACTGGAATATCTCCCGTCAGCTTTGGTGGGGACAGCAAATCCCTGCCTATTATATTGGAGACGGAAAAGAGGATTTTGTTGTTGCTAAAAATATGGAGGAGGCTTTAGCTTCCGCAAAAGCGAAAACCGGAAACAATAATCTGACCAAAGCCGACTTAAAGCAGGATGAGGATGCGCTCGATACCTGGTTTTCTTCCTGGTTGTGGCCTATGAGTGTGTTTGACGGAATCGCAAATCCTGATAATGCCGATTTTCAGTATTATTATCCTACCAATGACCTGGTAACCGGACCGGATATTCTGTTTTTCTGGGTGGCGCGTATGATTATGGCGGGTTATGAGTATACCGGAAAGCAACCTTTTACGAATGTGTATCTCACAGGGCTCGTGCGTGATGCCGAGCGACGTAAAATGTCAAAATCGCTTGGTAATTCACCCGACGCGATGAAGCTGATTGATGATTATGGGGCAGATGGCGTACGGGTAGGTTTATTGCTAAGTGCTTCTGCCGGTAACGATTTGCTGTTTGATGAAGATTTGTGCAAGCAGGGTAAAGGTTTTATCAATAAAATCTGGAATGCTTTCAGACTCATCAAGGGTTGGGAGGTCGATGCAAGCGCTGAGCAACCTGAGGCCAGTAAAAAAGGTCTGGAATGGTATTCAGAGCGTTTTAAACAGGCTACCGAAGAGATTGAAGATCATTTCAGTAAATACCGAATCAGTGATGCATTGATGGTAACCTATAAATTGGTTTGGGACGATTTCTGCAGCTGGTTACTCGAGATTGTAAAGCCGGAATATCAAAAACCAATTGACAAAAAGACCTACGATGCGGTAATTGCAGCCCTGGAAGATAATCTGCGCATACTGCATCCGTTTACGCCATTTGCTTCGGAAGAAATCTGGCAAACTATTGCAGACCGTACTCCAGAAGAAGCTCTAATCGTTAACGAATGGCCTGCTATCGCGAAGCCAAACCTTGCGATGCTTGAAGACTTTGAACTGGCAACTCAGGTTATTACCGGAGTTCGTGCTATTCGAAAGGATAAGAATATTTCCTTTAAAGAAGAGCTGGAGCTTCACGTGCTGAATACCGAAGGTTTTTCGGCTGACTTTGATGCGATCATTAAAAAACTGGGTAATCTTTCGGTATTAAAAACTACAGAATCACCAGTTGATGGAGCATTGTCTTTCCGGGTAAAGGCCAATGAATATTTCATTCCGCTAACCGGAGCTATTGATGTGGGTGCCGAAATTGCTAAAATCAAGGAAGAACTTGCCTATACGCAGGGCTTTATCAACTCGGTTACTAAAAAGTTATCTAACGAGCGGTTTGTAAATAATGCACCTGAGCAGGTGGTGGCTTTAGAGCGTCAAAAACAGGCCGACGCGCAGGCTAAAATTGATGCATTAGAAAAGAGACTTGCTGCTTTAAGCTAGAACTTAAAAAGGTCGAAGATTTTAAGAGGGAATGTATTTATCTACGAGTTTGATATATTCCTTCTTAGCTTCTTTGGTTGAAAGCCCTTTAAGCTGAATAAGTGCGTTGTATTTAAAGGCGCTGCGCAGGTCGTTTTCTTTAATATTTCCTGCGTTGAGAATAGTATTCTCTTGATTTCCCTTTTTATAATACGCGTAGAGGAGCAATTGTATGTCCTGTGGCAACGCAATACTGGTATTGCTCGCACGGTGTGCGGCTTCCTCAAAAGCCTTGTCTAATGCTTCTTTTTTGCTCAAAACACAACTAGTTTTCGCGGGTTGCAATGATGCTTTCGGCTCCCCTTACCTTTTGATTGAGTTTAACTGCAAGTGGCGTTCCAATTGGTAAAAAGAGGTCAACTCTTGAGCCGAACTTTATAAAGCCACTGTCTTCGCCTTGTCCGGCAGTGTCACCTTCCTTAGCGTAATTTACAATGCGTTTAGCCAAAGCGCCTGCGATCTGACGATATAGTATATCTCCAAATGAAGTGCTGCGAACAACCACCGTTGTGCGCTCGTTTTCTTCGGAAGCTTTAGGGTGCCATGCAACCAGATATTTCCCGGGATGGTATTTGCTAAAGACTACCTCTCCGCTTACCGGGTAACGAGTCACGTGTACATTGATGGGAGACATAAATATTGATACCTGAAGGCGTTTTTCCTTAAAATATTCTTTTTCAAAAACTTCTTCAATTACTACGACCTTACCATCTACTGGCGAAACGATTTCATTTACGTTTCCGCTTGATTTCCGCCCGGGGTTTCTAAAAAACTGAAGGATTAAAACCAATAAGATCAAAAGCGCGGCATAACATAAATACTGCAGCCATTCCGGTGAAACCCACGTATGTGTAGCCAAGACACCTGCAATAACAATAAGCAGTGTAATCGTAATGATGGTATAACCTTCTTTATGAAACATATTCAAATACTATTAAAACCAGATAAATAAATGGACTGGCAAACAAAATGCTGTCCAGCCTGTCGTAAAGTCCGCCGTGTCCCGGCATGAGCGTGCCGCTGTCTTTTACTCCAGCTTCCCGCTTCAACTTAGATTCTATAAGATCGCCAAAAGTTCCCAGAGTACTCATAACCACTGCGAGCGATAACCAGATGTTAAAGTTAAGACTTCCGGTGAATTTATGAATGAAATAACTTGCTCCGCACGCAAATACTAAGCCTCCAAAGAAACCTTCTATTGTTTTTTTAGGCGAAATGCTTGGGAATAATTTATGTCTTCCAAAGCTTTTTCCAACAATATAAGCAAAGGTGTCGTTAGTCCAGATCAGAATAAACAAACCCGCTACGGTGTAGGGCGAAAAACCATCTCCATGGGAGGGTAGCAGCGTCAGAAATACGAAACTGGCAATCATATAAAAGATGGTGATGTGCAGCTTTTGAAGCTTGCCGTATCTTCTTATTTTTTCACTGAAGAGGTTTTTCATCAGGTACAGGCCAGTTACTACAGTGATTCCTAATAGGAGTAAAGTTGCTATATATGAAACCTTATAATAGCTAAAGAACAGAATGAACCCAATCAGAATGAGATAGGTGTACCAAAATTGAAAGCCGATAAGTCTTAAAAATTCACGAAGCGTGATTATTCCAAAAAGTAGAAATAATAAAATGTACCAATTTTCAGAAATGAATATGGCAGCGAGAAGGATTACAACATAAAGTAAGCCCGAAAGTGCACGTATGGAGAGTTCACGCATACTACAAGTCTTCTAACAGCAGCAGATAAAGATTTTTTGCGCTACTGCCATAGGACATAAAATCTTTAGCCCCTTCTTTAGGTTCAAAATTCTTGATCGTAGTAATATTTGTAGGAATCTGACCGGTGTTTTTCTTTTTGATACCTCGCAAACCTTCGCCTATGCTGTTTACAATTTGACTGGTAGTGGCAAAAATCACAAAATTTTGAGGGAGTTCTTTTAGTTTTTTCTCCTTGATTTGCTTGGAAGAAATAAGCAGGCTTCCATCATCTGCAATTAGATTTTCACAGACTGATAGAAAGAAACTCGACTCTTTGTTGGTATTGAAATTGAGGTTGTAGCCATCAAAAAGTTTTTCCAGTTTGGGGTCTAAGCAATATACGTCCTGCTCGTACCAATCATTTTCTAACAGAATGTTGTCAAAACTTTCGTGTACTTCATCCATATCTGTGCAATACAGAAATTTTCCACCGTTTAAAATGAAATGCTTGGTGAAGCGCTCATCTGCCGGTGCGCTGATGTCTGGCATATACTTACCACGCTCTGAACCCTTGAGATTTGGGTTTTCAGTGCTGGCAGTTTTTTTAGGCTGAAAAAGCTTTTTTAGGATACTCATAAATGAGTGGCTGTGCTACAAATTTAGGATTTAATCAAATATAAAAAATCTTAACTCAACATTGCGTTAAGTTAAGATTTATATCTCGTTCCTATAAAGAAAATTAGTTTTCTTCTACAATAGTGCTTTCTGACTCTTCCGTTTCCTTTCCGGTTTCGGGTTTGTCAAATGGACGTTTGCCAAAAATCTTCTCTAAATTGTCTTTGAAGATAACTTCTTTATCCAGTAAAACTTCGGCAAGCTCATTAAGTTTGTCTTTATTGTCTTCCAAAATCTTAATAGCACGTTGGTATTGCTCTTCAATGATGGAAGAAATTTCCTTGTCAATCAGTTCAGCGGTTTTCTCACTGTAAGGCTTGCTGAAATTGTACTCATTTTGACCTGAAGAATCGTAATAGGTAAGGTTACCAATTTTATCATTCAGACCGTAAGTGGTAACCATCATTCGTGCTTGCTTGGTTACCTTTTCAAGGTCACTTAAGGCTCCGGTTGATATTTTGTCAAAAGTCACTTTCTCAGCTGCGCGACCACCCATAGCTGCACACATCTCGTCAAGCATTTGCTCAGGTCTAACAATCAGGCGCTCTTCGGGTAAATACCATGCAGCACCCAAAGATCTTCCGCGAGGCACAATGGTTACTTTAACCAAAGGTGCCGCGTGCTCCAGCATCCAGGAAACGGTTGCGTGACCTGCTTCGTGAAAGGCAATAGCACGTTTCTCTTCAGGAGTGATGATTTTATTTTTCTTCTCAAGACCACCTACAATACGGTCAACGGCATCCAGAAAATCCTGTCTACCAACGGCGGTTTTACCTTGTCTTGCTGCAATAAGAGCTGCTTCGTTACATACGTTGGCAATATCTGCACCAGAGAAACCAGGCGTTTGCTTGGCCATAAATTCAGTGTCCAGTTCGTCTGCTACTTTTTTAAGCGGACGCAGGTGCACTTCAAAAATTTCCTTACGTTCTCTTACATCTGGAAGGTCTACGTATATCTGACGGTCAAATCGGCCGGCACGCATAAGTGCCGTGTCTAGTACATCAGCACGGTTGGTGGCTGCAAGTACGATTACGTTTGTGTTGGTACCAAAACCATCCATCTCGGTAAGAAGTTGGTTTAAGGTATTCTCACGCTCATCGTTAGAACCGCTAAAATTAGCCTTACCACGGGCACGACCTATAGCGTCTATCTCATCAATAAATATGATTGCAGGAGATTTTTCTTTTGCTTGTTTGAACAAGTCACGAACACGCGAAGCACCCACACCTACAAACATTTCCACAAAGTCAGAACCTGAAAGGGAAAAGAAAGGTACTTTGGCTTCACCGGCTACGGCTTTAGCCAATAAAGTTTTACCGGTTCCGGGAGGGCCTACAAGTAAAGCTCCTTTAGGAATCTTACCACCCAGATTGGTGTATTTTTCGGGATTCTTCAGGAAATCAACAATCTCCTGTACTTCCTCTTTTGCGCCTTCCAGACCGGCAACATCTTTAAATGAAGTCTTTACATCGGTTTTTTCGTCAAAAAGCTTAGCCTTAGATTTTCCGATATTAAAAATTTGTCCACCAGCACCACCAGCACCACCAGATGACATACGGCGCATAATGAAAATCCAGATACCGATGATTATCGCAATGGGTAACAAGGTGATCAGGATATCGCTAAACATCGTGTTATCTGCTTCCAGATATTTGACATTAAAGTCTTGAGTAGACTTTATCTCTTTCAATTCATTCTCAAAATTCTCCAGAGTTCCGTAACGAAAAATATAGCTGGCACCTTCTTCGGAATTTAGCAGTGATAAACCGGGATCACTGGGTCTTGAATGTACTTCCTTACCCTTTGCTTCGTCGGTAAGGTAGATGTAGGCAACACCTTTTGATTTGCTGATATCTATTTGCTTAATATCACCACTTTCAGCGTATTTAAGTAATTGATTTTCAAGTATTTCTTTCGGATTGCCATAGTCAGAACCGCTGCTGAAAAAATTGAGTCCAAGAAAAACGAGTATGATTGCGGTGTAGATCCACCAGGCGCTGAACTTGGGTTTATTAGGGACGGGCTTTTTTGATTT
Source organism: Leeuwenhoekiella nanhaiensis (assembly GCF_002744755.1). Taxonomy (GTDB): domain Bacteria; phylum Bacteroidota; class Bacteroidia; order Flavobacteriales; family Flavobacteriaceae; genus Leeuwenhoekiella; species Leeuwenhoekiella nanhaiensis. The sequence goes on from NZ_KZ319287.1 coordinate 805,708, forward strand.
TTCTGCCATTATGTTTTTTAATAATTTGATTCGATTGATGTTACTTTAGCATCACCCCAAAGACTTTCAATGTCGTAATATTCACGGGTATGTTTTTGAAACACGTGCACCACAACATTCACATAATCCATCAGGATCCATTCTGCATTTTGCATGCCTTCCACATGCCAGGGTTTGTCTTTAAGTTTTTTGCTAACTGTTTTTTGGATAGAATTGACAATAGCGGTAACCTGGGTATTAGAAGTACCATCACAGATTATAAAGTAATCACAAACCATGTTCTCTATTTCCCGCAGGTCTAATAAATCAATATGTTGACCTTTTACTTCTTCAATCCCTTCAATAATAGTCGTTATCAGTTGATCTGTGTTTACTTCTTTTTTTGTCATTAAATCTTTTTTAGTCTGGCAAAGTTATTACAATTTTGTTTGATACCCTTTCTTGTACTAACATTTCAGCCTTTAGGTATACAATGCATATTGTCAAACTTAATGCCACAACCTCTACCAATACCTATTTGAAGGAATACGCCCGCGAACTTGACTTTAAAGAGGATATTTTGGTGTGGACACATGCTCAGGTTGAAGGTCGCGGACAGCGCGGTGCTATATGGGAGTCTGAGCCGGGCAAAAACCTTACGTTTAGTGTGTTTAAACGGGTTGAAGGTTTCCGGGCAGACCGCACTTTTTATATGAGCATGGCTGCTTCATTAATGGTTGTTGAAACCCTTGAGCATTTTGGGGTGCGCCAACTTGCTGTAAAATGGCCAAACGACATATTGGCAGGTGCTCGAAAAATTTGCGGTATTTTAATTGAAACCATAATCAGAGATGGCTTGTATGGCGTTATTTTGGGAGTAGGGATTAACGTAAATCAAAAGGTTTTTGAAAAAGCTCCACGTGCAACTTCAGTGCTGCTTGAAACAGGAAGGGTAACAGATTTGAATGAGGTCTTGGATTACTTTATAAAATCATTTTATAAATATGCAGAACTGGTAAGTCAGTTTGATTTTGCAAGGCTGCATCAGCTTTATGAACAGCAACTTTTTCGAAAGGATAAGGTATCAACTTTTGAATTGCCGGGAGGTAAACACATAGCCGGTGTTATCAATGGCGTCTCAAAAAATGGAAAGCTCATCCTTCAACTGGAAGATGAGCTTTTAAAAGAATTTGATCTTAAGGAGATAAAACTCCTGTACTGATTAGATGTTCTGCAGATTTTCGCTTAAGGTTTGTATGAATTTAGTAATAGGGCCTTTAATCATCATAGACATCATCGCGTTAAACTCTCCTTCAAACTCAAACTGAGCTTCACTGGTGTTTTCTGCGAGTTCTTCAATATTAGCAGTAAGCGTAAAAGGCAATTTATCACTGGCAGCGCCTAATACGACTTTATTGTAAGGTACAGTGTTTTTAAGCTCCAGTACAATTTCCGGCATTCCTTTAAGGGCAAATAGAAAGCGTTTTTCGCTTAAAATTTCAAATTTGCTGATGCTCTCAGGCATCAGCTTTCGGTAATTCTGTACGTCTGTCAGAAAATTAAAAACTTCTTCCGGGCTTTTAGAAATGGTCTTTTTAGGGCTTTCTAAGTGCATAATGGGCGTGTGTGTTTTAGTTTTTTGTTAGTTGGCGGTATTCCAGTTTTCAGGATCGAGCCGCCAGGTTTGTAAGGTTAGTTTTTCTTTTTCAGAAATGTAGCGCGTATCTAAGGCTTGTTCCAATAGATGATCATAATCACTCAGCGTGTGTAAATCGATACCTTGCTTTTCAAAGTTTTGTTTTGAAACATCAAAGCCGTAGGTAAAAATGGCCAACATTCCTTTTACATTGGCTTCGGCCTGCTCTAAGGCTTCAACAGCCATTAGCGAACTTTTTCCGGTGCTGATGAGGTCTTCAACCACGACTACACTTTGACCGGGATCCAGTTTTCCTTCTATCTGATTTTGCCTGCCGTGCTTTTTAGCTTCCGGGCGAATATATACAAACGGAAGGTTTAAAAAATCGGCTACCAGCATCCCAATTCCTATAGCTCCTGTGGCGACACCGGCGATGACGTCGGGCTTGCCGTAAAGCAATTCAATCTGGTTAGCGATATTCTCCCGCAGGTAATTGCGTATTTGCGGGTAAGATAGTGTGATGCGGTTGTCGCAGTAAATAGGAGATTTCCAGCCGCTGGCCCAAGTGAATGGGTTTTGTGGTTGTAATTTTATTGCATTAATTTGCAGCAATAACTCAGCTGTTTTTTTAGCTGTTTCTTTTTTTAAGATCATGGTGCAAATGTATAAAGTTTTTGTAAATGAAGTGCCCATTATACTTTCAACCGAAAAGTATATAGGTGAAAATTATACATCAATACCCATTAAGCGTGCAAAAATCAAGCGAATTATCAAACAGGTGAATCGCGGTCAGCTGACGCACATCAACTTATACCATCAGAATCATAAGAAATTACTGAAGCACCTCAAGAAGAAATTACCTCTTGTCGTTGCCGGTGGCGGACTCGTTTACAATCAGAATTCTGAAATATTGTTTATCAAGCGCAATGGTAAATGGGACTTGCCCAAAGGGAAACTCGAGAAAAAGGAAACCATACAGCAATGTGCCCTGCGGGAAGTAGAAGAGGAAACGGGTTGTAAAGATTTGGTTCTGGGAGATTTGATAACGGTAACCTATCACATCTTTAAGCGTAACGGAAAGTTTAAGCTTAAAGAAACCTATTGGTATAGAATGACCTCAGATTATACCGGAGTTCTCGAACCCCAGCCTTCTGAAGGTATCAAAAAAGTGCGCTGGAAAAATTTCGAAAAAACGCAAAAAGCGCTGACTAAATCTTACGAAAACATCAAGCTTTTATTCCCGAAGGAATATTTGATCCCAAATCCTAAAGACCACGTAGCCTAACTAGTGCATAATCCGGTAAATGGGATAGCGCAAATGGGCGCGTTCATAGTTTTCAGATTTTTTATGTAACCAATCTAGCTGAGCGTACCAGTTGCTACGAAAGGCTTCCTCGTTTAGCTTTTTGGTTTCAAATTCTTGTTTTAATGTCGGGTTACTTTCGAGCAAATCCAAAGCCTTATCTTCCCATACATAAGGCGAAAAACCTTCTTTTTGCTGTAAAATAGTGTCAAAATAATTCCAGTTGAAGAACGAATCTACAGCTGAAGGTTCCAAAGTTTCGAGTAAATAGCGCAGGCCTGATTGTGCTGTGTAGACCAGATAATCCCCTTTCCGTAAGCTAACCTTTTCTTCGGTTGTACTTACTTTAGTATTTCGATGTAAATAATGCCCTTCATACGCCGAGTTGCCGGTACCGTAGTCTGCAATATGATATACTTCTGCAGCTAAGGTTGTATCCCGATCCATTCGGGTGAGTTGGATGTCGTTCTCTTTTAAACGGTCAATGACTGTATGCCACGCCTGTGGAATCACATAGGCTTTAGGGATCGCTACGCTGTCTGTGGCTTTAAAATGGTCATAATAATTGACCGTTTTGGTAAAGGGCTTCTCACGGTTGTAGCTTAGGCGTTCCAGGCCGGTGACTTCGCTGGTTATTCTTTCGCCCTCAAAGCCTTTAAAATCGAATTGAGTCACCTGAGAGCTGTCGGTCTTAAACTGAATGGGGTAGAAGGTGCCGGTAAGTGCGCCACTTCTGTAGATCGAATCTTGCTTTGCCCGTATTTGTTTGATTGTTTTAGCATCTGCCGAAGCGATATTCAACATGTGCTGCATAAGTGTATAGGTGCCTTCTACACGAGGCTTATAGGGTTTTAGCATATGGGTTTCTACCATCATTCCGAGGGTATTCCATAAGGTGGTGTAGCCGGTAGAGTAGCGCGGGTAATCCATAAACTGAGTAAAACCGGTCTCGGGAACCTCATTAAACACATTTACATAGGGTGTAATGGGCCAGCCTTGTGCTTCTAAAGAGTCTACCAGCGCCGGATGCATCTGCTCATTTAAATAGGTTCCTGCAGCACCACCCAGCTTGTTGTGTTGCGTAAACAGATGTGTAAGTACATATTGATAATCTGCCCCGTTGCTTACGTGATTGTCAATAAACACATCAGGTTTTACCAAATGGTAGATTTCTGCGAAAGAACGCGCATTATAGGTGTCTGCCTTAATAAAGTCGCGGTTGAGGTCGTAATTGCGGGCGTTTCCTCTAAAACCATAGGCTTCAGGACCGTTTTGATTGGTGCGGCTGCTGCTGTTGCGGTTGAGTGCGCCGCCTATATTGTAAATGGCAACGGCACCTACCCAAATATTTTCGGGGGTTTTGATTTTGCCACTGGCAAGATCCCGCATAAGCATCATCGTGGCATCAATACCATCGGGCTCACCGGGGTGAATGCCGTTATTGATGAGGATGCGCACAGCTTCCGTATTTTCTGAGAATTCAGACTCCAGACTGCGATTGGGATTGTAGGTAACCAAAGTAAGGGGTAAACCGCTATCGGTCTCCCCGATTTCATAAGTCTTGATAGAAAGATAAGCTGAATCTAACTTGTGATAATAGTCAATAACGTCGTCATAGGTAGGCGTCTGAGTACCCCCACTTTTTTCAAACTGGGTTTCCAGGTCGAAGTCTTCGGGTTTGGGTTTTTCAGCACAGTTTAGAAATACTAACAGACAAAGGGCAACAAGTAGGCGCATAAACAAGAATTTAGGCTTTAAAAGTACAGATTTCCTGAAAAGAATGCGCGCTTTAAGCCCTTAGAAAAAGGGAGCGTATTGCGCTACTCTAAAGTCAAAAGTGGTAAGCTCAGGATTTTGAGCTTTCATCTGTTTGTACTTTTTCATACTGCCTATAGCCCGGTTTGCCGCGCCTGAAGGAGCGGTAAGCGAAACCGTCCTGACTTTACGACCGTCAACTTCAAATTCGTGAATGCGTGGCACTTCGGCAGCGATAACTTTAATTTTGAGATGTTCTTCTTTTGCCTGGCGGCGAAAGAAATACTCCGGTCCGTTTTTGCTGTTGCCACCGGTAAAAATCAGCGTTTCAATTTGCCGGTGCTTTCTAAGGTAACCTGTCAAATCCCGAAGCTTCACGTCTTGCATGCCCAAATCTGAAGCGTCAATTTTTTCGCGCAAAGCGGAAGCAACAATATCACAAACCCCGATTTTCCGTTCGACTAAAAAATTAGTGCGTTGCGCAATGGCGTGCGCTGTGTTTTCATAAACCAGATCCAGTTCAAAAATACGGTCGAGTATGGGCCAAAGCATACCATTTTTACTGCCGTAACAAAAATCAACATCCTCCGGAAGCAGCTCGCCCGTAGTGAAACGGGGCGGCGGCAAAGTTCCTACAATGAGTTTTGTAGCGTCTTGTAAGTTAAAAGGCGGATAGGGATGGGTGTGGTGAAACAAATCTGCAGACATACTGCAAACTTAACGTTTCAATACAAAATGTCCCTTTTTTACGGTTCCGTCTTCAAAAGAAGCCTGATACCAATACGAGTCAGAGGGAAGCGGCGTTCCATTAAAAGTGCCATCCCAGCCATCTGAACGCGAGGAAAGCGCTTTCAATAATTTCCCAAACCGGTTGAAAATCTGGATGTTTATTGTTCCTAAATCTTCCGAAACTCCGGTGATATTCCAAGTGTCGTTATACCCATCGTTGTTTGGAGTAAAATATTGGGGGAAACCTAGAACAGAAACTAATTGTGATACGCTGCCACAACCATTTTTATCGCGTATACTAAGCAGGTAATTGCCTGGCCCAACATTTTTGAATTCCGGACTGTCCTGAAAACCGCTGTTTTCGCCAAGCTCGTATTCAAACTCACCGGGAGTTGTGGCTTGCGCCGTAACGCGGTTTAAATTTCCTTCCGGTTCAATAGTTACTTCTTCAATCTCGGGTGGGTAGGAGCGTATAATTTCAAACTCAAGTTCTGTCGTGCAAAACCGGTCCGGGTTTGTATAATTTATTATTGAAATCAGTTTGTATTTGCCTTCTTCGGTAATGTAAACCGAGCCTGAACGCTGTACCAGATTTTCTTCTCCGCTATCAGAAATCAAATACACTTCAAACAGATTTTCAGCATCGCTATGCGTGAATATTAAGGCGCCATTTCCCTCACAAAACCTATAAATACTAACATCCCGAAATCGGGAAGATGGATCGATGCGAAGCGGGATTTCATCAACTCCCTGGCATTGATTGTTGGCCTCAATTCGGGCAAAAATTGTAGTGTCGTTTGACCTGAAAACAGGTTCGGCAATTGGATTGATCTCTAAAGCGGCGTCTTCTCTGGATTGGTAAAAAGCCACATCCAGATTGTCATAGTACGTTGATTTTACGGCTTCAAGATCAAAAAAACCATAACGCTCATCCTGAAAATAAACGCCCTCATCACAGGCGTATTGTGGTTCTAGCTGAGGTAATGTTGCCGTTGTCGATTGTACTTCGAGGCGAAGGGTATTTTGTCTGCTACAGCCCGCTGGCGAACTTGCCACGGCAATCAACTCCTGATTAAAAGCTGAGGTGTTACGGTAATTCTCAGGAGTGGGAATGGGGTTGTTTGCAGAAAGATTCGCTGCAGATTCATAAAAACTAACGGTGAAGGTCAAGTCGCCTCCAGTCAATTCAGCGACCGCCTCATTAAGATTGAAATGTGTAAAACCGTCTGTAGAGGAATCGGTATCCAGATCGCACTGTACCAGTTGAGTATCCGTTTTCGGAGGTAGTGGATTTACATTCAGTTCAAAGGCTTTTATGCTGAAACAGGCCGGGTTTGTCGCATTAAACCGGGAGTAAATGGTTTGTGGATTTTGCGTGTTTGAGAATAAATCGGGTAACGGGTTTACTTCATTTTGAGCGTCGTCAGCCGAAGCGTAATAACTGATGGAAGCCGAATTATAAGTGGTGCCGGTTAAAAGGTCTGCATCATTTTGCCTCAGGTTAAATATGCCTTTGCCATTGGTGTCGTCACCGTCTGAAGCATCATCGCATTGGCTCAAGTCTGATGGTTCCCCTTCAGGATTAAAACCAAAATCTGAAGTCACAGTGATCGAATCAGAATCTGTACAGCCGGTAAGGGTGTTAGTTACGGTAAGCGTGTAGGTACCCGGTTGATTAATTTCAGGGGTTGTTGTCGTTTCAGCATTAAGAATAAAACCATCTGTAGTAGTCCAGAGATAGGTGATCTCAGGACTTGAAGTGGATGCAGATCCATCTAAAAAAATCCTGTTATCCTCACACGTAATTACGGTGTTATTGCCTGCATGGGCTATAGGTCTGCTAACTGAAATTTGAAAAGTCTGAATTTCAAAACATGAGAAATTTTCAGACGTTGTGACTCTGGCGTATAGTGTTTCATTGGGTTGCGTATTTCTGTACGGAAGACTAAGGGCATTGATGTTGTTTTCGGCATCGGCTTGAGTTGAAAAAAAGCTCACCTCAAAAACAGCAGGATCCTGCCCGTCAAATGCCTGATCAATGGCAATGTTCAGGTCAAAAGATTCCTGGCCATCTCGACCGGCATCATCGCAGAGCACAATATCATCAATCACGCCCACACGTGGGGAAGGGGTAAAACTGATTGCTACTTCAATATCTATAGGCGCACAGTCATTGTTGAGAAAATAGTTATAGGTGCCCGGCGTATCTACGGCAGGATCAAAAACATCGGTGCCGCTGGCAAAAGCCGGAGTCCAAATTCCTCCCGACTGAGGTGAACCGGGGATACGCTCTAAAATGTTTACCGGGGCTTCCCCTTCACAAACTTTGACTTCACTCTCCTGACCATCAAATCCAAACCCTGAATAATAACCTCCAAAACCCGCATTGTTATTAAAACCAAATAAGCCTACAGAAAGCGGGCCGGTGGATGAAATCTGAACATTACCGCTTAGACCACTAATCACAAAGGTTTCCCAGTTGCTATTGCCCTGTACCTGTTCAATACTTACGCTGGTAGCTCCGGGAGTTGTGCTTATTGTTGACCCGGTAGTGGTGACAGCAAGTATTTTTCCTTCATAAAAGGTGCTGCCAATGCGATCTACATCTGCAATGAGGTCAACTTCCCTTAAAAGTAAGCAGGAGAGCGGAGGTAAAAAGTTCATACCCGGCGTGGTGTTATTGGTTGTACCCGCCAAAGCCTGATACACATAAACCGGAAGCGAGGTTTTGATGTACATATTGCGATGCCCACCACCGGTATAGTTGCTGTTGTCGATTAAAAAATAGTCTCCGGCATTTAAAGTCCGGGCAGGCGTAGCGGCACCATTTAAAAATACCTGTGTGTTGTTTTGAGTAGCTACCACGATTGGTTTTTCAGCGGTCGCATCCCCGCCTCCTTCGATAGCTATGTATTCGGTACCCAACACCTCAATGGGAACGATCTGGTCAATTGCAAAATCCTGCCCATTAGAGGCGAGACCGCCCAAAGCATTTCCGGTATTGACTGTAATGGGTTTTGAAGCCGTGACCAGCGCTCCAATGAATCCATCCTGATTTGCGGGGACGTCGCTATAACCGGAAACCGTATAGGTCTCACCCGCATTAAGAGTGACTGTGAGCTGGTCTGATACATCTGTTCCCGTAGCTGTAGTAAAGACCACACCGGTATTATAATCTGAAAAGTTTACCTGCGTATTGTCTTCTACGGCATAAACACTGGCGTAAAAGTTTCTTAAGTTTTGCTCGCCGTTATTAGGCAGACTCCCCAACCGAAACTGAGTTCCCAGTGCCAGACTACCCTTAGAGGTAAGGTAACCGGCCTGATTGCTTGATTGCACTCTAAAACTTACATAAAAAGGTGCGCTTGCTGAGAGGAGTAAGCCTTTGTTGTTAACAACAGTATTGAGTTCAGAGCGGTCAATAAACATAGGTGAAGGCTGACTGTTGCCAATACTGATGCGCACAGGATTGCCCTTTGAAATTGTTGTAGTGGCGAAAACAACTCCGTTACCGGTTTGAATGGTAACCGTAAAAGGTGTTTCTGACGGAGTTGATAAATACACATAATGATCTTCAACCTGATTAGCTGCCCGTGAATGTATGGGCGAGATATAATGCCGCGTACTGAGTTGCGCATGCAGCAGTTCCGGAAGAAAAATTGCCAGAAAAAGCAGCCCTAAATAAAGTTTTGACTTCACGTATTCAATTTCAAGTATTCCAAGATACTCAATATTTAACAGGAGTACGTGTGGGCGAATACGATTTGAACGATATGACCCCTTGATTTGACGATTCTTATACTTTTTTAGACAAAATCAGCAATCAGGGCTTCCACTTAATCCCACAACCCAGACTGGGTTTTTGAATTTTGTTTTGAGGGCGGTTGTTAAAGATGTTGTCCAGAGCTTCGCGCAGGTCACGACCGTTTACCGGAATACCATTGCCGGGACGCGAATCATCAAGCTGCCCGCGATAGACAAGTTTAAGTTCGGAGTCAAACAAATAGAAGTCTGGCGTACATGCCGCATCATAGGCCTTGGCAACATCCTGATTTTCATCAAACAGGTACGGGAAGCTGTAGTTATACTTCAGAGCGGTTTCGCGCATTTGCCAGGGACCGTCTTCGGGGTAGGCTTCAATATCGTTGCTGCTAATGGCGACGAAACCAAAACCCAATACGCGGTAATCATTGGCAACCCGCACAATCTCGTGATTTACATGTTTTACAAATGGACAGTGATTGCAAATAAACATAACCACGGTTCCTAATTCCCCGGCAATATTAGTCAGGGTTTCATACGAATTGGTAAGCGGATTTTGCAGTGAAAAAAACGGAGCAATCGTTCCCAGTGGAAGCATAGTTGATTCGGTTCTTGCCATAGCTTAGTGTTTGTGGTTTACAATATAGGTAAGCAAGTGCTGTGATTTGTTACAAATACTAAAGTTGTTTTAAATCTTTGGGGTAGCAGCCCTGCCTTTGTAACTTTAATTAAAACTGAAAAGTCATGAAGAATACATACAGTTCGCTTTCTAAAGCGATAGAAGATTTAAAGGATAAAGGTTACGATACCGATTTTAATTTGGTAGACGATGGGATCGAATCTAAGCACCTTAAGAAAACCTGGAATGCCGGGCAAATTGAAGTGGAAGATGCGTTTCGTTTTGAAGGAATGACCAATCCCGGAGACAACTCGGTTCTTTATGTGATCAATACCGATAGCGGTGAGAAAGGTCTGCTGGTAGATGCTTATGGTGCGTACAGCGGTCAGATTTCACAGGAAATGATACAAAAGCTGAAGATCGAACATTAATGGATAACGATTTAAGCTGGGGCGAATTTGAACGCGTGGAAATGCGCGTGGGGACGATTATGACTGTTAGTGATTTTCCCGAAGCCCGAAAACCCGCTTTCCAATTGCAGATTGATTTTGGCGAGGAAATCGGCGTGCGAAAAACCTCGGCGCAGATCACCAAAAAATACGACCGCACCGAACTCGTAGGAAAGCAGGTTGTTGCGGTGGTCAACTTTCCAAAAAAGCAGATTGCCAATTTTATGAGTGAATGTCTTGTTTTGGGAGCGGTAGATGGGGACGCGGTAACCTTGTTAAGTCCTGATCTTCCCGTTAAAAATGGATTGCGCATTGGTTAACTCTTGCGATAGCGATAGCAGCGGCATCCTTTTTTGAGCCTGCGGCGAAAAAAAGATACAGCGGATAGCGAGGTGCTTTAGCAATCGCCCAAAAATTAAAAAACCCACATCTCAACTGAAGTGTGGGTTTTGTTATTGAGGTCTGTCTAAATTATTCTTCACCGCTTCGGGTAGGGCTGAGGTCTTTGGCCTCGTCTTCGGTATACATTCGGGATTTGATAACAAATCGTATTCCTAGTGGAATTTCCAAAGAAAAGCTGGAACCCCGGCCGGGCGTGATATCTACGATGAGTTGGGTATGCTTCCAGTACTCAAACTGGTCTTTTGACATAAAGAACTCACAACCGTGAATCGTGCCCAGATACACATCGGTCTCATTGATCATCAGGTCTCCCTTGGGGAAACACATAGGCGAGGAGCCATCGCAACAGCCTCCGCTCTGGTGAAACATCAATTCACCGTGCTGCTCCCGTAACTGATCTATGATTTCTTTTGCGGCTTCTGTAGCCTGTACCCGTTGCGTCATGATTTTGTTTTTAGAAAAAGCCCATTGGTTTTTTGTCGTAAGAAATCAACATATTTTTGGTATGGCGGTAATGCGCCAGCATCATTTTGTGGTTTTCACGACCGATTCCTGATTTTTTATAACCTCCAAACGGAGCGTGAGCGGGGTAATTGTGGTAGTTGTTTACCCAGACACGACCGGCCTTAATGGCTCTCGAGATTTGGTAGGCCTGGTGCGTATCGCGCGTCCAAACCCCGGCACCCAAGCCATAAAGTGTGTCGTTTGCGATTTCAATAGCTTCGGCCTCGTCTTTAAAGGTCGTTACGCAGACCACTGGACCAAAAATCTCTTCCTGAAATACACGCATTTTATTGTTTCCTTTTAAGATGGTAGGCTGAATGTAATACCCGCCTTCAAGGCCTTCATTGTAGGCAGAGCCGCCACCGCAGAGCACTTCGGCACCTTCTTCCTTACCAATATTGATGTAATTGAGGATTTTCTCATATTGGTCGTTAGAGGCCTGTGCGCCCATCATCGTGTCCGGACTCAGCGGATGCCCCAGCTTGATGGCTTTGGTGCGTTCGATCACGCGCTCAATGAACTTATCGTAAATACTTTCCTGCACTAAAAGTCGCGATGGGCAGGTGCATACTTCACCCTGATTTAAGGCAAACATGACGGCGCCTTCAAGGCATTTGTCAAAGAATTCGTCATCAGCATCCATCACGCTTTCAAAAAATACGTTGGGCGATTTACCACCCAGCTCCAGCGTTACCGGTGTAATGTTTTTAGAAGCATATTGCATAATGAGCTGCCCGGTTGTGGTCTCACCCGTGAAGGCGATCTTGTTGATGCGGGGTGATGAGGCAAGTGGTTTACCGGCTTCGGCACCAAAACCGTTAACGATATTAAGCACACCGGCAGGCAGGATGTCTTCGATTAGTTCCATCAGGACAAGAATGCCCACTGGAGTTTGTTCTGCGGGTTTAAGCACCACGCAATTACCGGCGGCAAGGGCAGGGGCCAGTTTCCAGGTTGCCATAAGGATTGGGAAATTCCAAGGAATGATCTGACCAACAACTCCAAGGGGTTCGGTTACATTAAGGCACACCGTGTTGCTGTCGAGTTCGCTCACTGATCCTTCTTCGGCACGAATAACACCGGCAAAGTAACGGAAATGGTCAACGGCCAGAGGTAAGTCGGCTGCGCGGGTCTCGCGGATGGCTTTCCCGTTGTCCCAGGTTTCGGCACGGGCGAGCGTCTCGAGGTTTTTTTCCATAACATCGGCGATTTTCAGCAGTAGATTACTGCGGAAAGTGGCTGACGAATTATTCCATTCGGGAGCAGCTTTCCAGGCGGCATCAATGGCTTTTTCTACATCTTCGGCGGTAGAACGCGGAATGCGCGTAAAATTTGCACCGTCAACGGGAGACACATTATCAAAATACTGTCCTTTTACGGGAGCAGTCCATTTACCACCAATGTAATTTTCATATTGGTCTTTAAACTTGGGCTTCTCGACAACGTTTGCGGAAGCGGTTTGTACATCACTCATAAGATTTGTCTTTTTAAATTATACGTCTTTGTTTGTTTTGCTTTTGAAGTGGGGAAACTGCTGAAAGCATTAGTGTTAGCGTAAAGTTAAATAAGACCCTTGCCAATGTGCTGACCGTTTCTATCATATCAGTGAACTATTCTATTAATAATTAAGGATATGTGATTTTTTAGGCTCTAAAATTGTAAATTTAGTAAGCTATAACTTTTTGATTGCGAATGCCTCAGTTGAGGTCGCGCGATTAAATAGTGCCTTAGCTTTTTTAAACAGCGAATTCATGCAGCTTTCAGAGTCTTTTTATAAAAATCGAAAACTGGAAAACTTGGTAGAAAACAAGACTTCCTACACCTTGAATAATGCTGCGATGCACGTCTTCGAAACGCATCAGCAGGCAGAACGGGTTTTGCTCAAATTTGACAAGCCGGTATTGGCCAGTATGCTGCGCGGCAAAAAGATTATGCACCTGCGCGATCACAACAGCTTTGATTTTTTACCGGGAGAGTCGCTGATCTTACCCGCAGACGAACTCATGTGTATTGATTTTCCGGAAGCTCAGGGAACTAATCCTACCCGCTGTTTGGCAATGGCTATTGCCGAAGACAAGATCAAACGCGTGGTGACGTTGATGAATGAAAATCTTACCAAAGATGATGGCAGCGAGTGGAGCCTGATGGATTATAATTTTCACTTTACCAATGATGTGGGCATCTATCAAATCTTACAGCGGCTCTTGTTTTTGTTTACCGAAAATCATCCGTCAAAAGATTTTTTTGTAGACAATATGTTGCAGGAACTTATCGTACGCATTTTACAAACCAATAACCGAAAAATCTATACCGAAAAGACCTTCAAACTAAGTCCTGATAACCGACTTTCCTTTATCATAGACTACATACGTGAGCATATTCACGAACCCATTTCGGTGGAACAATTAAGCCGGAAAGCCTGTATGAGCGAATCTAATTTTTACCGGGTGTTTAAAAATGAGCTCGGTGTCTCGCCGGTAGATTTTATCAATACCGAACGCATTAAACTAGCCGTAAGCCTGCTGCAGGATCCCGACCGAAAAATTAAAAATGTCTATCTGGATTGTGGCTTTGAAAGTCGCTCGTACTTCAACCGGGTGTTTAAGCGCATTAAGAATACTTCGCCGGGAGCTTTTCAGGCGAAAATGGCAAATCTCTAGCTGGCGTCTTCTTCAATACTGCGCATCGCACGCAGGTATTTAGAAAGTGCGGCACTGCTTTGCTGCTGAATCTTGAGTTTTAAGAATTTGGTTTTACCCAATAAAAAACCTTTAAAACCTAAAGCCTGTCGCGCCCATTTACTCATGTCAAAATGATCGGTGTGCTGCAGGATTTTTCCATTTTGAAAGTAAAAGGTGCCCACTACGTGATTGACTACTTTGCGTTTTTCAGGACCAAATTTATAGGTAGCCGTCCATTTGGCGCTGCCGTTATAGTCGTTTGCCTGAATGTCTGAATAGGTGACCTTTAGATCATCGCCACCGCGTTCAATAAGCATAAACCACATCGCCCGGGCGCGATCTCCCTTAATGTTGCCAAAAGCCGGATCAGAAAACTCCACGTTTTTATGATAGCATGCGGTCATCTCACGCGGGTTGTGATTTTGGAAGGCGCTGTAAAATTGTTCCAGGATTTCTTCGTTAGGATGCATAGCTTTTTTACTGAAGTGGAAAGTTAGCCGTTTCCGGATTATTATGCGCCAAATAAGGGTTTAAGTTTTTCCCTGCCTTCATACAGCAGCCACAATTCAATGGCAAAGAATACCAGACCGATTACAAGTCCGCTGGGTTCATTTACGATATGAAGGAGCATAATACCTACAAGTATGGGAAACAGCATTACGGCACCAAGCGTGCGCAGGGGTTTGAAAATAACCAGAATACCTCCCAGAATTTCAACTCCGGCGACCAGAGGCATTAACCAGCCTATAGTTTCAAAAGCACCCATAACTTCAAGCATTTCTGCCGGGATGTTTTCGGGCATTGGCATATAATTAAAGAGTTTGTTGAGCCCCGAATTGATAAACATCAATCCGAAAAGGATGCTGACGACGAGTAAAACTTTAGATTTCATAAGGATAACAGGTTGATTTATTTATACTTGAAAATGAACTGCATGCCAGTTCTAGTCTAAAAATATTCAAATTTTAGATTGAATTTTAAGTCTTCCTTAAGATTTTACAGACCCCTTTTTCGGGTACATTTCTCTAAATTCAAGCGATTTTCTAACATTTCAATCGATGTAAATAGACGTTGACTATCATTTTATAAAATGTATAGATTGAACTTATATCAATAACTCATTTTAAAGTGGTTGTTTTATGCTGGAAAAAATTTCATTTAAAACATATATATGGACACAAACAAATCAAACCACGGCAACGACGGAAAAGTCTGGGATGTAAACGAATCTTCAGCTAAATGTCCTTTCCTTAACGGAGAGATGCATCACGTTACCGGTCAGGGAACAACCAACAGAGACTGGTGGCCAAATCAATTAAATCTGGGAATTCTGAAGCAAAATTCATCTTTAGTAGACCCTATGGATGAAGACTTTGACTATGCCGAGGCGTTCAAATCATTGGACCTCGCAGCAGTAAAGCAGGATTTATACGATTTAATGACCAACAGCCAGGACTGGTGGCCGGCAGATTACGGGCACTATGGTCCATTTTTTATACGGATGGCCTGGCACGCAGCCGGTACCTATCGTATTCACGATGGGCGTGGCGGTGCAGGTAGCGGACAGCAGCGTTTTGCTCCCCTAAACAGCTGGCCTGATAATGCCAATTTAGATAAAGCGCGCCTGCTGCTTTGGCCTATAAAAAAGAAATACGGAAATAAATTATCCTGGGCAGACCTCCTTATCCTTGCCGGAAACTGTGCACACGAGTCTATGGGCTTGAAGATGTTTGGTTTTGCAGGTGGTCGTGAAGACGTCTGGGAACCCGAAGAAGTATATTGGGGTGCAGAGACCGAATGGCTTGCAAATCAGGAGCGTTATAAAGGTGGCGAATTAGAGAAAGCTTTAGGTGCCGCTCATATGGGGTTGATTTATGTAAACCCGGAAGGGCATAACGCAAACCCTGATCCTGTTGAGTCTGCACATTACATCCGCGAAACGTTTGGCCGTATGGCGATGAACGATTATGAGACTGTAGCTCTTATTGCTGGTGGTCACACCTTCGGTAAAACCCACGGTGCTGCAGATCCGGAAAAATACGTAGGTGTTGAACCCGCCGGAGCCGGAATCGAAGCCATGGGAATGGGCTGGGAGAACAGCTATGGCAGCGGAAAAGGAGCAGATACGATCACCAGTGGTATAGAAGGTGCCTGGACAGATACACCCACGCAATGGAGTAACAAATATTTTGAAAACCTGTTTGGCTACGAGTGGGAATTAACCAAGAGTCCGGCCGGTGCACACCAGTGGAAACCTAAAGGAGATGCCGGTGCAGGCACCGTACCTGATGCGCACCGTCCTGACGTGAAGCACGCACCCTTTATGCTAACGACCGACTTGTCCCTGCGTTTTGACCCTGCCTACGAGAAAATCTCCAGACACTTTATGGAAAACCCGGAAGAGTTTGCAGATGCCTATGCTCGTGCCTGGTTTAAACTAACACACCGGGATATGGGACCTAAAGAGCGTTACCTGGGCCCTGAAGTTCCTCAGGAAGAATTGATCTGGCAGGACCCTATTCCTGCTGTAGATCACGAGCTGATCAACGATGCAGATATTGAGCATTTAAAGTCTAATATTCTGGATGCCGGTCACTCGATTTCTGATTTGGTATCTGTGGCCTGGGCTTCCGCTTCAACCTTTAGAGGTTCAGACAAGCGTGGTGGAGCTAATGGAGCACGTATTCGTTTTGCACCACAGCGCGGATGGGAAGTAAACAATCCTGAGAAGTTGAACGCGGTGTTGAATACCTTAGAAGGCATTCAAAAGTCTTTTAACGATTCGCAAAGCGGAAACAAAAAAGTTTCAATCGCAGATCTTATTGTACTTGCAGGTAGTGCTGCTGTTGAAAAAGCTGCGCACAATGCCGGTCACGAGATCAGCGTGCCTTTTACCCCCGGTCGTGCCGATGCGCTTGAAGAGCAAACCGATGCTTCTGCATTTGACGCGCTTGAACCTGTAGCAGACGGTTTTAGAAATTATATGAAAGAGCGCTACAAGATCAAGGCTGAAGAATTTTTGGTAGACCGCGCACAGTTGCTAACCCTGACTCCACCTGAAATGACTGTATTGGTAGGGGGTATGCGTGTGTTGAATACCAATTTTGATGGTTCGCATCACGGCGTATTTACCGATAAGCCCGAAACTTTGACCAATGATTTCTTTGTAAATCTACTGGATATGAACACTACGTGGAAATCGGTTTCTGATAATGACGATGTATTTGAAGGTAGTGATCGCAATACCGGCGAGAAAAAATGGACAGGTACTCGTGTCGATTTAATCTTTGGTTCAAATTCTGAGTTACGTGCATTGGCAGAAGCTTATGCTTTAGAAGATAGCGGCGAGCGCTTTGTGAAGCATTTTGTTAAGGCCTGGACCAAGGTGATGAACCTGGACCGATATGATCTTAAAAAGTAGGTTAGATGTTAATTGTTAGTAAAGAGGCGGCCCATTGTGGTCGCCTTTTTCGATTTGAACAGGTGGGTTTAACGGCTTGTTAACTGTGAGAGTTGAATTCACTGGGTATATTTAGGTTAAAAGAAAAATTATGAGTGATCTAAAACGAAAGAATCTGGTAGAACGCAATCTAGCGGATATGCACAGAGGAGGAGAAGGTGTTCATTTTACCGAATCTCAACGCGCGCTGAAAAAGAATAAGGAGGAAGAAGAAGAGCGAATTAACGAGAAATTGAAGAAAAAATAAATCCAATCTGCGATAAAAGACCTCACAGGTTTCCAAAACCTGTGAGGTCTTTTCTTATTAAGTGTTCTCTGTAAAAGACCACGCCACAATTCTACTTATTTTATTTCCGGTTCCCATAGGGATGGTTTTTACGCTTGTGGCTTCAGCACGTTTCAGGTGTTTGTAAATGTCTTTTAAATAGTCCTGACGGGAGACCAAAGTCGTAAACCACCTGCATTGCTTAGCAAACGCTTTGCTTTCGCGTATCATGGTTTTGATAAACTTAGGCTCGCCACCCGGCGTGATGAGTTCGTTCTGATTCCCGGAAAAATTGAGATCGGGGGTTGATTGTTGGTTTCCGGTAAGGTTGTTCACTTTTCTGCGCGTTCCTTTGGTAGCCGCATCCCGCGTAGCGTGAAAGGGCGGGTTGCACATGCTGAAGTCAAAGGCCTCGCCGGGCTTGATCACATTTTTAAAAATCGACTCTTTCGTTTCCTGTAGGAGCAGCTCGATTTTAGAGTTTAGGATGGTATTGTTTTCAATGATTTTTGCTGCGGAAGCAATAGAATTGGGATCAATATCGGTTGCTACAAAATCCCAGTCGTATTCTACAACACCAAGAATGGGGTAAATTAAGCTGGCGCCGGTGCCAATATCCAGACCTTTGATTTCCTTTCCCTGCGGAATTTTTCCGTTTGTGCTTTCGGCTAATAAATCGGCCAGGTAATGCAGGTAATCTGCCCTTCCCGGAATGGGTGGTACCAGATTCGCTTCCGGAAATTCCCAGTTGGGTATTCCGTAGTAAAAACCCAGCAATGCCTGATTGAGCAATTTTACCGCCTTAGGATTCGCAAAATCTACTGATGTGGTGCCGTATTTATTGGGTTTGAGGTGTGCCTTCAGCCCGGGCTTTAGTTCTATCAACGCGTCCAAATCATAAGGCTCACGGTTGCGGTTGCGGGCGTGTAGTTTTGACTTTAAACCGGAAGATGCGGAATCGTGCCTGGGATTTTTCACCCCGGATTGATTGGTATGCGTTTTTTTAGAAGAAGACATAAGGGTTAAAACTACGCTTTTACCTCGTTTTCAAGTTCGTTTCCGGCTTCAAAATCACTGAGGTTTTTTAGACTAACCTCTGCGATTTGTTCTAAAGCTTCTTTGGTGAAAAAGCCCTGGTGACCGGTGATGAGCACATTCGGAAAAGACATCAGCCTTAAAAAATCATCATCATTATTAATCGTTTCTGAGCGGTCGTTAAAAAACAAACCCGATTCCTGCTCGTAAACATCGATGCCCAGATAGCCCAGTTTTTCCTGTTTTAAGGCTTCGACCACGGCCGTAGTATCGATCAAAGCGCCCCGACCGGTATTGATAAGCATCGCGCCGCTTTTCATCTGTTCAAAAGCATTGCGATCCATAAGATGATGGGTTTGTTCATTGAGCGGACAATGCAGCGAGATGATATCTGCTTCCTGCAAAAGCTGTTCAAGCTCCACATAATGAACCCCCCGATCTTTAAGTTCGTCATTGGGCTTAACATCAAAAGCAAACACCTCACACCCAAAACCCAGCATAATTTTAGCAAAGCAGGCCCCGATTATTCCGGTACCAATAACTCCAACGCTTTTGCCGTAAATATTAAAACCGGTAAGTTTTTCTAATGAAAAGTTATTTTCCCGAACCCGATTATAGGCTTTATGGGTTTTACGGTTTAAAGTGAGAATCAAAGCCACGGCGTGTTCTGCCACAGCCTGCGGCGAATAGGACGGTACCCGTACTACTTTAATTTTGTTTTGGGCGGCAGCCTCAAGATCAACATTATTAAAACCGGCGCAGCGCAAGGCGATGAGTTTGATGTCAAAATCAGCCAGTTTACTAATGGTTTTGGCGTCGAGCGCATCATTTACAAAAACACAAACTGCTTCAAAACCTTCCGCCAGAGAGGCTGTATGTTTATTTAAGGAGGTTTCAAAAAAGCGGAGTTCGTGACCAAAGGATTCGTTAGTTTGTTCAAAAAAGTCCTGATCGTATTTTTTAGTGCTGAAAAAGGCTACGCGCATAAGAGCTGGGTTTATGCTTAAAGTTATTTCATTTTTGATGAACTGAAGCTCCATAAGTCCGGTATGTGAGATTCTTCCTGAAAAATCCTGGCAGTAGAGAACACCATTCTGCTTATATACAGAGGAAATAGGTTAATATCTGAACACTCAGAAGCAGATCAGATATTGATGCTGCAGGTCTTGTTAAAAGCCTTTGCTGATGAAGCTTACTGTAAATGCGAACTAAACCACATTCTTTTTTTAGGCGGAATTGCTTCGCTTTCAGAAGCGATTTTTACAAGAGCCTGATCTTTTTCTTTTGCAAAAACCAGTTGAAATAGCTGAGCGACGGTCATAGTGTTTGAAGGACGTTCAACCAGTTTGAAGGAGTCTCCTGCAGCTACATTCCCTTCTTTAAGAATACTCAGATAGGTGCCGCCCAGTCCATATCCCACAAATTGCTTAATGACTTTAGGAGTACCGAATTTATGTCCCAATTTATAACAGGGTTCCCGGTACTGCGAAACCTGTACTACCGCTTCGCCAACCTCATAAATGCTACCTAGATAGACTTCGTGTTCATCAAAACCGATAAGCGTCAGGTTTTCCCCAAACATCCCCCAGGACCAGTCCAGATCGGGATATAATGCTTTCCAATAGGGATAATGTTCAGAAGCAAAAACATAGCAGGCTTTGTAATACCCACCGTGATGCAACCGGTCTGAAACTTCATCGCCCATAACATCATTTTTAGTAAGATAAAGCGGTTGATCTACCGGTTTTTTGTAGATGCCCGTTGTTTCTTCTTTTCCATTCCAGATAAAGGTTGTGGGCGTGGCTAAATTGGTTGAAAGGATTTCCATAAACTCCGTTTAAAACAACTTATATCAATTGATTAAAACTGAAAGCTCGTAAGACTTTTTGAATGAGGAATGTACGTAATTTAAACTTTGTTGATTTAGTTGCCTGCCAACTTTCTTTTTAAATAAGGCGCTGTTTTACTCTGTGAGTTTGCAGCTACGGCTTCAGGGGTTCCTGCACACACGATGTTGCCGCCTTCATTACCAGCGCCGGGACCGATGTCAATCACCCAGTCGCTTGCAGCGATTACCTGCATATCGTGCTCTACCACAATCACCGTATTTCCGGCTTCTACCAGATTATGGAGTTGTGCCTGTAATTTTTCAACATCGGTAGGGTGCAGGCCGGTCGTGGGTTCGTCTAAAATATACAGTGTTTTCCCGCTGTTGCCGCGCTGTAATTCTTTAGCCAGTTTAATGCGTTGTGCTTCGCCTCCCGAAAGTTCGGTGGCGGGTTGTCCCAGGCGCAAATAGCCCAGCCCCACATCTTCCAGCAAGGTAAGCGGTTTGCTTACGCCTGATTCTTCCTCAAAAAAGTTTACCGCCTGCGCCACCGTCATCTCCAAAACCTGTGCGATATCTTTACCCTTGTACGTGACTTCTAAAGTCTCTTCATTATAGCGCATTCCCTTACAAACCGGACAGGGCGCGTAAACGCTGGGCAGAAAAAGCAGTTCTACCATTACGGCACCTTCGCCTTCACAATTGGGACAACGTCCTTTTCCCACGTTAAACGAAAACCTTCCGGCTTTATACTTGCGGGATTTTGCCAGGCTGGTAGAGGCAAACAGGCTTCGTACCCGGTCAAATAAACCGGTATAGGTCGCCAGATTAGACCGTGGAGTGCGGCCAATGGGTTTTTGATTAACCACAACCATACGCTTCAGATTTTCGGCGCCTGCTGCAATATGTCCCGCTGTGGGTTCAGGGGTGTCGGAATTCAGGAGTTCTTCGGTTTCTTCGACTTCCTCTTCGAGCGTGTTGCTTTTTAATTTCGCCTTCATCAAATCAACCAGCGCCTGACTCACCAAACTGCTTTTTCCGGAACCTGAAATCCCCGTCACACTGGTCAAAACCCCCAGTGGAAACTTCACGTCGAGCTTGTTTAGGTTGTTTCGGGTAATCCCGGAAAGCTCCAGCCAGTTTTTAGCCTCCCGGCGCACCGGTTTCTCAAAGGATAGATCCTGAAACAAATGGGTTTTGGTTTTTGAAGCCGCAACGGTTTTTAAACCTTCCGGCGGACCGCTGTAGAGGATTTGACCACCGCCTTCTCCGGCATCGGGGCCTACCTCTACCAGCCAGTCGGCACGGCGGATTACTTCGAGTTCGTGTTCCACAATAAAAAGGGAATTTCCGCCTTTCTTTAGCAAAGCCAAGGTGCGCAATAAGGCTTCAGTATCTGCCGGATGCAAACCCGCTGAAGGTTCGTCTAACACATACACTACTCCAAAAAGGTTGCTGCGTACCTGCGTGGCCAGCCGCAAACGCTGATGTTCTCCGGGCGAAAGGCTGGGCGTATTGCGCTCCAGAGACAGATAACCCAGACCCAAATCGAGCAGTACTTCCAGGCGCCCTGCAAAATCTTCAGCAATACGCTGGGTCACCATTCGTTTTTCCTGCGAAATGGATTTGTTTTCAAATACCGCTGCATTTGCTGTGCTGTAAGGAACAAATACATCATAGAGTTTTTTTAGCGGAAGCTTTGAAATATCGGTGATATCATAACCGGCGAAGGTGACCGAAAGCGATTCCGGTTTGAGGCGTTTGCCCTTACATGTAGGGCAGATGCTGCCGGTCATATACTGCGCCACGCGTTTTTTCATCGAAGCACTGGGCGAATTGGCATACGTATGCAACACATAACTTTTAGCGCTGGTATAGGTGCCTTTGTAGCTGGGTTGTTCGTTTCGTTTAATCGCCTGCTGAACCTCCTGCGGACTGCGGTCCCGATATACCGGCACGGTTGGGGTTTCTTCGGTGAAGAGAATCCAGTTACGCTGGTCCTGAGGCAATTCGCTCCATGGGATGTCTACATCATAGCCCAAAGTCACCAGAATATCCCTGAGGTTTTTCCCCTGCCAGGCTCTGGGCCAGGCGGCAATCGCCCGTTCGCGTATGCTTAAGGAAGGATCAGGAACCAGGCTGTTTTCGGTAACGCTGTAGGTTTTTCCGAGTCCGTGGCATTCGGGGCAGGCACCTTCCGGGGTGTTGGCCGAAAAGGAATCGGCATAAAGCAGGGCCTGACCTTTAGGATAATTTCCGGCCCGGGAGTAGAGCATGCGCAGCAGGTTTGATAAGGTCGTAACCGAACCTACGGTTGAGCGGGTAGAGCCGAAGCTGCGGTGCTGTTGCAAAGCCACCGCAGGTGGGAGTCCGGTGATTTCGTCAACTTCCGGAATGGGCATTTGGTTAAAAAGCCGTCGTGCATACGGGGAAACCGATTCCAGATACCGGCGTTGGGCTTCGGCATATAAAGTACCGAAAGCCAAAGAGGATTTACCCGAACCGGATATCCCGGTAAAGACCACCAGAGCATCGCGTGGAATCTCTACAGATACATTTTTCAGGTTATTCTGGCGTGCGCCTTTAACGTGCACATAGCCGTTGAAGTCCGTTTCTTTTTTGTTCCTGTTTTGCATAGTGCCGAATATACCAAGAACCAAAGAGGCAGCCTTCCCGATTTACAAGTTTGTGATGAGCTTGTGCAGGCTTTAGGGGTTTGTGTTAAAAAGTTAAAAGCTTTGTAATTGTAAAACGGTGTTTAATTGTTTCCGCCGATTAGGTATGCATGAGCTTCTTGAATACTCCCTTTTGTTTTGAAAATCAGAATACTATCTTTTTATTCTTCGGAAAATAGCGAAATTAGTGCATCAAAATCCTGACTATGCCTGCAACTACTATTGACGAGGTGATTACTGAGCTGGATGCTATCATTGCTTTTGAAAAGCAACAGAATAGCTGCCTGGCATTCTTTCCTATTTTGTATAACAAGGTGACCAAACGTATTAAGACGGGTATAGAAGCTAACGAATTTGATGACAATGCCCGAATGGAACAGCTGGATGTGCTTTTTGCCAACCGCTATGTTGAAGCCTACCACGCCTATAAAGAAGGGAAGCAGCCAACTCAAAGTTGGGCGAACGCATTTAAGATAGACGAAGCTATGGTGATGCAACACCTGCTGCTGGGCATCAACGCGCATATCAATCTTGATTTAGGCATTGCCGCAGCATTAACTACCGGCGATGATGACCTTGCCGATCTGGAAATGGACTTCAATAAAATCAATGCCGTACTGGCGAGTATGGTGGCCGATGTCAAAGACCGTATTGGTAAAGTTTCGCCTTTATTTAAATTACTGGAACTGGTAGGTAAGGGCAAAGAAGATAAACTGGTTTCCTTCAGCATTAATGTGGCGCGTGACGGTGCCTGGCTGTTTGCCAATGAATACGCTGCCGCAGTAAATAAGGCCGATGCAATCAGTAAGCGGGATGGAATCATAGCAACTTTAGCTGATAAAATCGTAAACCCCAAAAGCAAACTGCTTCAGGTTGTGGCTAAAGTTGTACGCTTTTTTGAAGTTAAGGATGTGCGGAAGGTGGCTGCTGTTTTGGAAGCTTCCTAGTTACGTTCGGTAAACTGCTTGAAATTATTGAGAATCGCCTGCCAGCCCTGTTCCTGCATTTCGATGGGGTTTTGATCTTCCGGATCAAAGATTACGGTAATTTGAGTTCCATTTTCGGTTGCTGCCAAATCAACCTTACATATGCGACCGCCAAATTCATAAGTAAAGCTCGTGCCCGGATTCATTTCGGTGTAAACTGCTTCAAAGTCAAAGCCAAAACTGCCGTCTCTGGCTTCCATTCGGGCGAAATAGATGCCGCCTATCTGTAAATCATTTTTCGCTTCGGGACAATGCCAGCTGGGATCGGCAAAATTCCAGTTCACAATGTGCTCAGGACTTGTGTAATATTCCCAGACTTTTGATTTTTCAGCATTGATATATGCACTTACGGTAATTGGTTTTGCTTTCATAGCTTGTTGAGTTGTTCTTTTTTAAACTGAAGCATTTTACGAATTAGTTTTTCAGGTAAAGGTTTGTGGTGTGGAAACTGTACCGAGCCTTTACCATGTTTATAAGCGGCCAATTCATCCTTAAACGTATCGTGGGTAACCGGCTGGGCGTAAAAGCCGATGTGATTGGCAAATCCGCCAAAATAAACGAAGGGCTTTTTATTCAGCTTATAAGCCGGCATATGATAAGAGATACTCTCGGTGGCATCGGGTGCGCAGTCCAGAATCAGTCTGCGCAAGATGCGCATCCGTTCCTGAACCTCCTGAGGAAATTCGGCAATGTAATCGTCTACATTGGTTGCTTTGGTTGTGTTCATAATCTATTAATTATAAGTATCTAAAGCTACTGAAATTTAGAGTTTGAATTCCAAATCATTTTGGTCGGTATCAAAAATATGCGGATAATGTTCCTTTACATTCTTGATCATAAATGCTACCGGCACGTCTTCGAAATGCCCGTAATCTTCCAGATATTCCATAAAACGTGAACCTTCGGCATTGTGGGCCTGCAGGTACGAATCGGTTTTACCATCAAATTCCAGCGGGGCTACGTTGAGTTTTTCGCAAAGCGAAGCGTTAAAGGCGGGTGACATTTTGAGCCAGTTTCCGTCTAAACGCACATCGACCGAACCGTGCGGCGTAAGGGCGTTAGAACCAAATTTTTCCATCAGCCGTTCTACTGCGATGTGATTGACCACTTTACCCAGCCGCAGTCGGGCGGGGATGCCCAGGCCGCGTAAACCTGCGATGAGCACGATTGATTTTTCAACGCAATTGCCCGTCGGTTTTTCTGCAAGGGAGCTGGCGCGGTAATTTTCAGGATTGAGGCTGATGTGATAGGGATCGTATAAATATCCGTCTCGCACTTTGGTATACAACCCAATGGCTTTTTCAGCTTCGCTTAAAGAATCGTCTTTAAATGCTGCAATAAGCCGCTGTATGTTTTCGTGGGTATAGTCGAAGTAAAAGGTGGGTTGTAGGTAATTCATCAGGGTTTAATTTTGTCTTTGAGTGAAGCACATTATTGTCGTTTTGTAAAGATGTTTTGTTTTTTTTTAGCTGGGTTATCGTAGATTGATTTGGTGTTCGTGAATCTCCTAACGTCGATTTGAGTATTTTAAGTTACTTAATAATATTCTGTTCATTTTCTTTGCTTCTCCAAAGAAAACGAACCAAAAGAAAAGAGCCTTTTTCTTAGGTATTTTTCGCCTTAAGGGCGAAAACCGCAACAAGTCCCCTAAATTTTCTCCAAGGCTTCGAAAATTTTTAACGGGGACTTGTTGCTATACTTAAGAAAAAGATAGCAAGAGAATAGTATCTCCAGTTCATTTGCTTAATGGGTTGAAATTGAGAAATGCCAACCTGTTCAACCCTTCGGGTATGATTATTTTAGCTTTAAAGTTTTGGTATTTGATAGGAGTCCGAGTCAAGCCCCCTTCTCCGGCGGGAGAAGGGTTGGGGATGAGGAGACCTACTCATGCAACCTGTACACCGCATCGGCGAACTGTTCTCCAAAATGGATATAGCCGGCGCTGTCGTAATGCCAGGGATCGGAATACTTGTAATAACGGGTGCTACGGATGATGGCCGCATTGCCGTCTTCACGGGCGAACTTTTCCTGCGCGTACTGCACGAGTTCACCATAATCCCACACCTTCCCGTCAGGGGCATTCCAAGAGTCGGAAATCTTGCCTACCACCACCGGCAGATCATCGGTGCGCAGACTGGCGCGGATAAGGTTCATTAATTGCGAGAGGTTCTGATAATATTCCTGAGCAATGGCTTCGGTTTTATCGCCGTCGCTTTCGCCCTGCATCCATAAAATACCCATAGGAACGAGATAATCCTCGCGGCCGTTGCTGTCGAGATCTTTGGTGGTGAGCGCGTTATTGAGCGTGGCCAAAAAATGATCGTATTGATTGATGCCGTTTTTGCCGTTGTAATGCGGGTCCCAGGCTCCAAAGCGGCCGGCTGCGAGACTGTCTATTGACGAACCACCCTTAGCATATTTAACCAGTGCGATTTTCTGACCGGGATAATACTGTTGCAGTTTTTTGGCAAAAGAAAGTTCGATGCCGAAGCGGTCTGAATGCGTATTGGTTATTCCATCCGATTTAAAACCGGTGCCGTGGCCGGGTTGCAGGGGCTCCCAAACACCCTGCCCGCCTACGGGTTGCTCATCGTCGGTGGGGTTTCCTTCAAAGATGTACATGTTTTCAAAGGTAGTGTCCAGCGAATCGGGGAGGTCTTTAGTGTAGCCATAACCTTCCATATTAGACTGTCCGCCGAGAAAATACAGGTGTATTGTGTCTTTTGCGGTCTGTT
Organism: Leeuwenhoekiella nanhaiensis; assembly: GCF_002744755.1. GTDB lineage: Bacteria > Bacteroidota > Bacteroidia > Flavobacteriales > Flavobacteriaceae > Leeuwenhoekiella > Leeuwenhoekiella nanhaiensis. The sequence continues at coordinate 832,511 of NZ_KZ319287.1, forward strand.
GCGCCAAACCGGACAGCGGCAACGCCAAACCTGCCAGAATCCCGAAAAATCTTAAAATCATTGTTTTGTATTTATGCGATTGTTTATAAACGTTTCTAACCTGAAAGTTACGGATAATAGGTTTAGAGGAATACTTTTATAAGGTTTTTGGGGGCTCGGGAATCTGTTATTAGATTGTCTATTTAGAGATTCATTATATTCTTCTTTACTTTTCTTTGCCTGTCCAAAGAAAAGTAACCTAAAGAATAAAATTCTTAGTTCTAATGCAGAAGATGGCCTACAAGAAGGTATCGTAGAATTTGAGGTGAGCGAAACGTTGCAGGCGGTTCTGTTTGAGGCTGCCCTAGCGGCCGAGTTAAGCGCATGCAGTGCAGCGAACAATAAATTTAGATACCGTCTTGTGAGCCTTGTCCCGACGCTTCGGGATTGTTTCTTTTGTATCAAGACAAAAGAAAGGGAATATGGATAGAAGTAATAGATTCTATTTGATGTTCCTTTCTTTAGCTCACAGTCTCTTATTGGTTTTGGAGTTCGTGAATCTCCTATTGTCGATTTAGCTTGCTGTCGGTTATTGGTTTTGGAGTTCGTGAATCTCCTAACGTCGATTTGAGTATTTAAAGTTAGTTAATGATATTCTGTTCATTTTCTTTGCTTCTCCAAAGAAAACGAACCAAAAGAAAAGAGCCCCCTCGCTTAGGAATTTTTCGCCTTGTGGGCGAAAACCACTTTGTCAGCTCCGCGTCGCTATCGCTCCTGTCCTTCGGAGCTTCCTGCAGCTATTCTGAACCGAGGGATTGTGATTCGTTTAACCCTGCGGGTATGATTGTTTCAACTTTAAAGCTTTTATAAAATTAAGAATCAAGCTGCCAATCCAATTTTTGATAAGGATCAAGAGAGAAAGGCCTTCCAATTAAAGAAAGTTTAAGGATGTTTTACACCAATTACTCCGCGTTTAGGGTATACGTGTAAGTAGCCGAATCTTTACCGCCTTTAGTAAGCCTGAGTTGCTTGTTTTTATAGGTATACGCATAGTTGCCATTCAGGATCAGACCCCAGTCAAATTCTGCAGTCCAAAAGTTTTCATCACTAAACTTAAATTGGTTATCAGTAATGGTATAGGTACCACTTCCTCCTGCGGGGTAACGATCTTCATTCCCGGTAGCAGAATAGGTCTTGCCGGCTTCAAAAGTTACGGTGACGGGGCTGTCGTGGGTAGTGCCGTCGGGGTAGGTGACTTCAAAAGTGCCGCTGTATTCCCCTGCTGGTACGCTGTCGTCGAGATCCTGATCTGCACAGGAATTTAAATTGGAAGTTAACAGCATCAGGCAGCAAAATTTTAAAATCGCGTTCATAAGGTGGTTTTATGCGCAGATGCGGAAAAAGGTGCAGGGTTGCGTGACCACTTGAGGTGTGCGTCAAAAAAAAGGAGATTAGATATCGTAAGTTTCTTTAGCGGTTCTGATGATTTCACCCATTTTACTCTGATCAAAAATTGCACTAAAATAATCGGTGCCTACTTTAGAATATCCATAACGGGTTTCTGTGGCAAAAATGATCAGTTTTCCGTTTATTCTGGCGTAATAATGTACCGGTGTTATAAAACGGATTCTGCCGATGCTCGATACCTGACTCCAGTTTACATTTCGTAATTCACCATTTTCTTCATAACGATACGGCTGTGATTGACCTTAACGCTTTTCAGATTGTTGAAAAATACGATGTTGAGAATAATCAGAAGGGTACCCAATCCACAACCGATAAAAAGACTGTTCCATGCTGTGACCTGCCCGGGGTTGTAAAACATTAAGATGGAGAAGCACAGGGCCAAAGTGCCAAATACGATCAAACCGTATTTAAGAGCAAAGGTTTGGGTTTTATTACTTTCAATCACGGCTTACAGGTTTTGTTTCTCCGGTGTTGAGGTCATAAACAGCATACTTCAAATTTTGAAGGCTGTCCTGAGTGGTAAGCGTGAGTAGCAATTGGTCGCTCTTATGCAGCCAGGCGAAATTTTTAAAATTCCCATCGGTAATTTGTTTCAGATTTTGCCCGTCCACATCTGAAATATACGCGTCAAGCTGATCTGAATTCGTGATCTCTTTGTCGCCATTGGTGTCTGAAGCTGCCAGGACGTAGGCAATATGATTTATCTTCCCGATGCCTGAAAGGGCTTCATCTTTATTTGCTACAGACATATACGCGATTAACCCATTTTCAGCCAGCAGGGGTCTTAATTGATTTTGATTAGCATCTAAAAATAGGATGTTAACCGTTTTGCCGCGTACCCCATTGGACCGGGTTTTAAAATCAATGGGAATTTCTTCTACATAAAACTGATCTTCTTCTGTTTCCATTTCGACAGTCAGGTAAGAGAATGGAGTAGTGGGGATACTAAATGGACCGCTATGCGAAATGAACGTTTCCGAAGGCTTGTTCTTAGCTTCTTCGTATCGTTTTAGATTCAGTTCGCTTCCTTCATTTTGCTTCTTATTTAGTTCACGCTCCAAATAAATTAGGCTAAATACATATATAAGAAAGGCCGGAATTAAAATACCGTTGATGATAAGAAGAATGCGTACTAATTTGGAATTCATCGGTGTATATTAGGAATATTACTGGTTTGTAAATCTACATAAACCTCCTGCTTGCCATGGTACGAGGCACCAAATTGTACCGTTATGTCATAGGTAATTCGGTACTTCTCAAGCACGGCGTCTACACGGTCTTTTTTGAGTTTTGCAGCTTTGCGGTTTTCCAGATGTTTGTTTAGGGTGCCAATGGCGAGACCCAAAGGAGCCAGCCCCACGGCCATTATGATCAAGGGAACAGTTGAAAGGAATCCTTTGTCGTAGATGTATTTTCCAAAGAGAAAACCACCGGCAATTACAACAATGCCAATCAACAGGAACACGATAAAATAAGCGTAGGTGATTGCCCGGTCTTTTTGTAGTTTGGCATATCTGATATTGACATCCTTAAGCTTGTCTTCAAACTCAGTTCCCAGACTTATTTTAGAACAGGTATTACTAAACGCGGGTTTATGCCCGGTAAGCGTACAGATTGAACCCTGGCTCAGACTCTTTTCCTGATGATCGCATAAGTCGCAGTGGTGGGTGGAGTTCATTAATTTAATTTTATGTTTTCCGCTATATAATTTTCGATAAGTTTTTTGTCTTGCTCTGTTCTGATAATGAGTAATGCGTTGCTTTTATGGGACCGATAATTCATCACATATTTTGTTTTTCCACTACGTGTCAATGGAATATACTCCAGTACGGTTGGGTCAAAATTTTTAGTGATTAACTCTGTTTTATGGATGCGGTTAAGTATATGTTTGGTGCGAACCATAGCTTTGTCTTTCTCATCAATTTTTAATTCGGAATAATAAATCCAGGATGCAAACCGATAAAGGATATAAGCGATCGTTGTAAGGATTGCGATATAAATCCCAATCCCAACCCCTAAAAACCAAATCAGAAACAGTAATGAGGTAGTTGTAAAGATCAAGAACTCCTTAGGCTTAAAGGGGATTCTATCATTCAAAATATGAACACTTCCCTGTTTAGAAATTCTAAAGTATTCTTCGTGTTCGTTCATTATTTTTCTGTTATCCTATTCTTGGGTGTTCGCGGTCACAGACCTGGCGGCAGGGTGATGATTTATTCCTTTCTATACCAATAACTAGTTATAATAACATCAGAATCCGACTCTCTAGTCTGTGTAATTAATTTAGTCTTTGTAATTTCTTTGACAGTAAGTATAAAGGTATTGCCATTGGTTTCTTCTGCGTTAATCTTTGAATCTGTATAGGTGTATGAATACGTAAAAGATTCCAGAGTTTCACAACTACTTCCGAAATACTCATCTTCGGTAATTTCCGTAGCGGTGAAAGTAAGATATAGTGGGCACTCAGCCGCAAAAGCATCCATGTCATTTATTTGGCTACGTTCAAACTGCCAAACGCCTATCAAAGGATTTGTTTCAGTGTCGTCTTGAGTATCATCAGAGGAACAAGACATCAGGAGGAATAGGGAAAGTAGGTGTAATAGCAATCCCATTTTAAAAACAGTTGCGAGCTTAGATTTTAGATTCATTAATTTAATTTTTTGCTTATCCTATTTGGATAATTTTTATTGTATTGGATGGTGTTTTATGCTTTGCTATTCTTGCGCGCCAATTCTCAAAGACTGGCGGTAGCGGGGGTTAATTCAATTCTAACGCACATAAACTTCCAATGTTTACCAACGTTCAAAAAATAGAAAACCGCTTAATCCCAAGGCTTCGGGAGGTTTAGATAGATCAATTTTTTTTGAAATTATGGACTTGTGCAACGATTACCAGTGTTGAACTAAACCTAAAGGTAGCTTCAGG
>NZ_KZ319288.1 GCF_002744755.1 Leeuwenhoekiella nanhaiensis
CGGTCACAGGTTCGAATCCTGTCGCGATCACGTTTTAAAACAAAACCCTTGAGATTTAATCTGAAGGGTTTTTTGTTTTCACATATAAATATCTTCCTTCGACTCTACTCAGTTTAAATTTTTAAGCATAACTCACTAATCCGAACATTCCCGGAATGAAATAAAATTTAGCGAGTTATTCAATTAATGCTATATTTAAAATCTGAGGCACCATTTAGTATTATTTCGACAATAGTTATCGTGAAAAATTTCATTATTCTCTTATTTTACGGTTGTTTTCTTGTGCCCGTTATGGCACAGAGCGATCTTGAATTCACCCAACTTTCGGCGGGAAATGTACCTACACAAAGCATTACCTACCGGGTAGAACAAGATAGTTTGGGCATTATCTGGGTAGCTACCGAAGAGGGTATTTTACGACACGACTCCAATAATTCAAAAATCTATAATACGTATAATGGTCTGCCAGAGTCGCTAAGCAACAGAAGTCAGAGCCTTTTTATAGACCGTTCGGGTAATTTGTGGGCAGGGACTGATAAAGGTATTTGCTATTATAATAAGGACTTAGACCGGTTTGATGCGGTGGACCTTGAAGACGCTATCAATCCCGCGGTGGTTAAAGCCTTTGCCCAGACTGCAGAAGGTACAGTTTGGGTAGGCGCTTTTAACGGGGTCTGGGAAGTCAACCCAAAAACCCAAAAACTTAAACAACATTTTGAGACCATAGGAGTACAGAGTCTCGTTGCGGTGGATAACACGCTTTTCATCGGTACAACATCAGGTCTGTTTAAAGCTACCGAGGGAGGTAAAGTCACTACGGCATTCTCCGGTCTGAAAAATACCAGCATAACGTATACAGGTCTCCTGGATGGAAGACTTTACATTGGCAATCGTGCCGGTGAACTTTATTCTGCGACAAGCGATCTAAATCGTCTTGAACTGACGGCTTTCAGCTGTCCCGGAAGGGTCAATATTACTGATGTTATCAAAGATTCTGATGGCAATTTTTATATAGCTACAGATGGGCTGGGAGTATTTTATACAAGTCCCAATTTTGAGATTTTGGCACAGTATAAAGATGATGATAACAATCCCAACTCCTTAAGCAGTAATGGGGTATATGATTTACTTCTGGGTGATCAGAATATTTTATGGATTGCCACCTACGGCGGTGGGGTGAATTATTACGATAGCAGTGCGCGCTCTTTCGATAAAATACGTCACCGCATCAACGATGCTAATAGTATCATTTCCAACTTTACCCGGGCTATCGCTCAGGATCAAAAGGGAAACTTATGGTTTGGAACCAAAAAAGGCCTGAGTATTTATAATGAGCAAAACCAAACCTGGAAACACATCAAAAAGCTTGGCAGTCAAACCAATCTTAATGCAGATATCGTTTTGGCTCTAGAACCCGACGGAAATTTTATGTGGGTGGGCACCTATAATGATGGTGCATATAAAGTAAATATTAATAGCTTACAAAGCACATCGTATAATCCCACAATCAAGCCTGAAGTGGGAGTTGATAAGGTATACGCAATTTTAAAGACTAGAGATGGTTCCGTATGGTTTGGTGGAGTAGATGGTACACTTACCCAAATTAAAAATGACCGGGTTGCTAAAACATTACCTATACGCCAGATTAAAAATCTTGTTCAGGATCAGGAGGGTATGATTTTAGCTTCAGGGCGCAATGGTATATACCGTATTAATCCAGACACCTATGAGTTTACCTTAGTAGAAGCCATCAAACCAGATAAAAATACATTAGCCTACTCTACAGTAAATGCTGTACAACCTTTTCAAGACCGGTATTATATAGCTACTAACGGAGCGGGTGTTCTCATTTACAACAGGGATACCGAAGAGGTAAAACGTTTAGATATCGGTAGCGGATTACCTTCTGATATCGTGCAGGGTATTTTATTGGAAGACGAGCAAAACATCTGGGCAGGTACAGCAAATGGTCTGGCACATATAAAAATGAGCGAGACCGATACGCTGATCAATGTTTATGATACCAACGACGGCCTGGCAGGTACAGAGTTTAATTATGGAAGCTTTGCCCGTTTTTCAGATGGAAGGTTTGCTTTTGGAGGAACCAGGGGAGTCAGTATTTTTGATCCTACGCGCATCGAGGCTAAAGATGCAGCACCAAAGATCGTTTTTACTGATTTTAAACTTTTCAATAAAAGCGTAACGCCGGGTGAAAAACCCCTGTTCAAACATATCAATGAGACGCATAAACTTATTCTGCCCCACACCGAAAACAGCATCGCCTTTGATTTTGCTGGCATTTTACACAATGCTTCCAAAGTGAAGTACAGCTGGCGTCTTAAAGGTTTTGATGAAGAATGGACAGAGCCAGTCTCCATCACAACTGCGACCTACACCAACCTTAACCCCGGGGATTATACGTTTGAGATAAAAGCAGCAAATAAGTTTGGTGAGTATGGCCCGGTACGTAAACTTGAGATTATAATTCTTTCACCCTGGTGGGCAACAACCGAGGCTTACATACTGTATGCCTTATTAGTCATAGGTTTGATCATACTTACCATACACATCACCCGTATTCTTGTTAATAAGCGCAATGCCGAAGAGCAAATTGCCTTCTTCAATAATATTACGCACGAAATAAAAACTCCACTTACCGTATTGCTTTCTTCTTTAGATTCGGTGTCTGCCGAAAGCGATAGTGATAAAAAATCAAATAAACGGGTAAAAGCCACAGTTAAGCGCATCAACTCCCTGTTTGAACAAATGCTTAATTTTCACAAAGTCACTTCTCAGAATAGTGTCACAGAAAACATTGAAAAAATAAATCTGGTAAAATACTTTAATCGTTTGCAAAAGGATCTTGCTCCTTTACTTGAAGAACGAGATCTGCATATTGAGATTGAAAATAAATGGGGAAATGCGCCCTATTATCAGGACATAGAGGTTTTTAATAAAATTGTACTCAACCTGATCTCAAACGCGATTAAGTATTCTTTTGAAGGCGAAATTATTCAGGTAAAGCTTTCTCAGTTATATAATAATACACTTAAAGTGATAGTTGCCGATGAAGGAATGGGTATACCTCAGGATCAGCAAAAATTTATATTAAAGCGATATTATCGCGCACGTAATGTCATCAACAGTCAGCGTCCGGGTACCGGTTTGGGGTTGATTATGGTCAAAAAGCTAATTGATAAGCTGGATGGTAACATTAGTTTCGAAAGCCAAGAGAATAGAGGTACTACGTTCACCTTGATTTTAAAATCAAGAGAAGAATTGTTTGAAAAGCAGGAGCGCCTTCGCAGGGCTTTTGAAGAAAAGGAACCCAAGTACACTCTTGAACCCGAACTGATCAGTCAGTTTGCAGACAGTAAGATTCTGGTGGTGGAAGATAATGACCAGTTACGCGATCTCATTGTAGAAAATCTTTCGCATTATTTTGATGTGCACGAGGCTATAAACGGCCAGGCCGGTTTTGATCTGGCGCAGGAGCTCTTCCCGGATTTGATCCTCACAGATTTAATAATGCCTGAAATGGATGGCCTTGAGTTTGCTAAAGCCGTAAAAGACGACATCAACCTCAATCACATCCCCGTATTTATGATGACGGTGCTGCAAAACTCCACACAGAAACTTGAAAGTATTGAGAGTGGGGTTGCAGAGTATATTGAGAAGCCTTTAGATATGCAATTGCTTAAGGCCAAAATCATCAATGCACTCAAGTGGCAGAAAAAACTACGTGAGAAATACGTTCACGAAAGCGATAGTGAGTCGGCAGCTTTATTTAAGAATAAAAGCGATCAGGAATTTGTAAACAGCCTGGAAGCAACGGTGCTTGAAAATCTTGAAAACAATAACTTTTCGGTAAATGAACTTGCCCAGAATTTTGGAATGAGCCGTACGTCTTTATATATGAAGCTCAAAAACCTGGTTGACCTTTCTCCTCAGGATTTTATCATCCATACGCGACTCAAGCACGCCAAAACCTTACTCATTCGGGGAGATATCAGCATCAAGGAAGTTGCTTACAGCTCTGGTTTCTCAAACCCCAAATACTTCAGTACTTCCTTTAAAAAATTCTACGGAATGTCTCCCTCTAAATTTGTAAGCAGTCTTCAGGGGGATGCGTCGTAATCTATTTTTCAGCTGAGAAAACGGAGCGTTAACACTACTTTTTGGGTTTGTTTCGGGGTTCAATTTCCGTCAAAACGGACTTTTTACTGCTGTTTTAACCCTGCCTATGCCTTATAAATACTGGTTTTGACGATAAGTATACCTTTTATGATGCTGAGCAAAACACGAAAACGTTATATCTGTGTAGTTTAGCATAAATGTTAATTCCATTATGAAACACTTCAACAAACTCACACTGCTTTTTATGTTGTTGCCGCTGAGCATCTGGGCGCAACAGACCATAACAGGAAAAGTTACCGATAGGTCGGGACTTCCGCTTCCCGGAGCTTCGGTTTTGGTAGAAGGTACTACAAACGGTTCTGTTACTGACTTTGACGGACTTTATACGATTAACGTAAAGACAGAGGGAGCAACTCTGGTTTTTAGCTATGTGGGTTTTGAAACTCAATATATTGATCTGGAAGACCAGACCGAAGTCAATGTGGCCCTTGATGAAGCCAGCGAGGTGCTTGATCAGATTGTACTTATAGGTTATGGTGCTGTAGAGCGGGAAGACCTGACCGGTTCGGTAGCAACAGTAGACCCTAAAGAAGACGCCGTTGCCCAAAACCAAAGTGTAGAACAATTACTACAGGGTAGAGCACCCGGGGTTGTCGTTTCGGCAAATGGTTTTGAGCCTGGATCTCCATCGAGTATTCGTATACGAGGTTTGAACTCCCTTACCAGTAATACCGAACCACTCTACGTTATTGACGGGGTTATTGTTGACTCGGCCACTGAGGATACGAACGACCCGCTTTCAGGAGGAAACAGCTATTTAGCCCCGCAGGGAGGTATTTCGGGAATTAACCCAAGAGATATTGAAAGCATTGAAATTCTTAAAGATGCTTCAGCAACCGCCATTTATGGATCACGTGGTGCAAATGGGGTTATAATTATCACTACGAAAAGCGGTAAAAAAGGAAAAACTAAATTCAATTATACAACTACAACCCGGCTGGGGAGCATTACCAATAATATTGATGTTCTTAAAACGGATGACTATATCAATTATATTAACGAGTCACGCGCCAACCGCGAATTCGAACCTACCTTTTATCAATATCCTAACGGAAGTATTGCCCTATATACACAAAGTGAAGAGTTTATGATTCAAAACTCAGATACTATTACCCGCTTAGAACCTGTAGACTGGAGTAAGGACACGTATCGCACCGCCGTTACCACTACGCATCGTATGGCGGTTTCCGGGGGGTCTGATTTATCTGACTATTACATTTCAGGAGGTTTTATAAACAGCCAGGGTCTTATACCCAATACCTATGCGAAAAGTGTAGACTTTAACTCCAAATTCAACTTTGACCTTACCGATAAACTTAAAATGAACCTTAAACTGGCTGCAGAGCATGCAAACAACTCAGCTTCTAAGGGTACTGAAAACCTGGGGTCTACCAATAATAGTTTGGTACGTCAAATCATTAGTGGTGCGCCCTTGCTTGACTTCAATGAAGATGATGCCGCGACCACTGAACTTGAAGAAACCGTAGACGGTCCGCGAGCCTGGATTACAGATTATGATGACCTTTCTAAAGAAACCCGTTTGCTGGCTTCTATGTCTTTACAATACGAGATTTCAGATGTATTTGATTATAAAGTTCAATTTGGTGGGGACTATCGTACAAAAGAACGTAAGGTCTGGTATGGAACCGGTTTGCGAAGGGGAGAGCAGTCTAACGGAGAAGCAGGTATTGCTACATTAAATCGTTTCCGCTATAACCTCGATAATACCCTGATGTTTAAAAAGCGATTCAATAAGAACCACCGTATCAACGGTACCGTTGGGGTAGTTCTAGATCAGCGTGATATACAACAACAATCCAATCAGGCTGCAAATTTTGCCAATAAGGATTTACGGGCAGACGGTATTTCCTTCGGAAGCGTACAACAACCGGTATTCTTCAACAAAGAAGGAGAGTCAATTGTTTCCTTCCTGGGCCGTTTAAACTACACCCTGATGAATAAATACCTGTTTACAGGTACGTTTAGGGCAGACGGAAGTAGTAAATTTGCTCCCGGTAATCGCTGGGGTTACTTTCCGGCTTTTGGCTTTGCCTGGAAAATGCAGAATGAAAAATTTCTGCGTAAATCAGAAACCATCTCAAATCTTAAACTGCGTCTGGGTTGGGGGCTTACCGGTAATCAGGGTATTCCCAATTATCAAACTATCGTACCTTTTAATAATACCGAAGTACCTTATTCTGATGCGCAGGGTGGTGCCCTCGTGGGTATAACGCCTACCAGTCTTGCCAATCCTGATTTGACATGGGAAACAACTAGTCAATACAATGCTGGTTTAGACTTTGGTTTTAAGGAAGACCGCTTTCAGGGAACCATAGATGTATATTACAAGCGTATTTATGATTTGCTACTGCGTGTACAGCTTCCGGGATCTGCAGCATTCCCAACCTACTATGCCAATCAGGGCGAACTCTTCAACAAAGGGATTGAGTTTGGCTTTTCGGGAGATATTATTGATGGAAAGGATTTTCAGTGGAATGTGTATGGAAACATCGCTTTTAACCGAAACCGGGTAGGTGAACTGGGTATTCAGCCTTCTACGTTTGGAAACCAAACCTACAGTGCCTTTCTGGGGAATCAGGTGTCTGGTGGAAACTTCTTCAAAGTCCCTGCAAACATTTTTATTGAAGGTGAAGCGCCCGGATTATTTTACGGTTTTGAAACCAATGGCATTATTAGTAGTGTGACTGAGCTGGCGCAGGCACCCCAATTTAGAGGAAACGACCCGCAACTGGGTGATGTGTTTTTAGTAGATAAGGATGGAGACGGAAATATTACAGATCGCGATTTGACCATCATTGGTGACCCTAACCCTGATTTTAATTATGGCTTTGGATCGGGCTTTACCTACAAAGACTTATCTCTTAATTTCTTTTTCAACGGGGTTTACGGTAATGAGATCGCAAACGGAAACCTGCTGCGTGAAGCCTATGCAGATAACAGCAATAACAATGTACGTCGTGAAGCTTATTTTGACGCCTGGCGCGAGACCAATGCCGACGGGGCTTATCCTAGAGTGGGTTATGACTTGGCAGCAGATACCGGTTTTACAGATCGTATTGTAGAAGATGGAAGCTTCCTAAGACTGAGTTACATTACTCTGGGCTATCAGGTACCGGTGAAGGAAACCTCCATTTTTGACAGCGCTTACCTGTCTGTTTCCGGGCAAAACCTCCTGTTGTTTACCAAATACAGTGGTTTCGATCCGGAAGTTAACAGCTACTCTTTTGACCCCGGTCGTGTGGGAATCGATTATAACTCCTTCCCCAACCAGCGCTCTTATTCGGTATCTCTAAACCTAACTTTTTAGAGCTATGAAAACGACAAGACAACATCATTATAAAATATCAGCAATGAAAAATTTACTAGTATACAGTTTAATGCTTGGCCTGTTTGTTTTAACCGGCTGTGAGCAAACGCTAGATGAAGAACTGCAAACCGGCTACAGCGAGGAGCAGGTATTTTCCAGTGAAGAAGGACTGGAATCAGCTTTAAATGGACTTTATGTGAGCTACTCTGGCGGAGCCTATCACGGATCTGCCTACCACGGCCTGCTTGCCCCAATTTCAGGAAAATTCTATTCCAATCAGGGAGCCAGTGAAGATGCCACATCCCTTAATTGTACGCCTATTAATACTTGGTTGACCCGTTTATGGCCTTCGATGTACGAGACCATTAATATTGCAAATCTAATTATCAGCAATATTGAAGGAGCTCCTGAAGATGCATTTACTAACGGAGATTCAGTCTTAGGTCAGGCTTACTTTATACGTGCTGCGGTTTATTTTGATATGGTTCGCTTGTTTGGAGGCGTTCCTATTCGTACCGAAAGTGTCAATAAGGAAACCCTATACCTTCCACGTAATACCAAACAGGAAGTTTACGATTTAATTATTGCAGATTTTAATAGAGCTAAAGAGTTACTGGGAGAACCCGGAGAGGTTACTCCTGGAAGACCGGCAAAATATGCAGCTAATATGTTTTTGGCTAAAGTTTATATGACTCTGGCCGGAGAAGATAGAGGCAACCCATCCCTTTGGCAGAACGCATACGATGAGGCTATAGTGGTGCTCGATAAATACAGTCTTACACCCACTTTTGCAGAGCTCTTTGATCCCGGAAACGAGAATACATCAGAGTCTATATTTGAAATTCAGTACGGGCAGAATGGCGCAATTCGAAATTCTGATGTGGTGCGTTTTTACACACCTCAACAGAGTTTATTTGCACCACCGGAGCAAACTACATTTGGACGTGTAAAACCCAATAAAGAAGTATTTGACAGTCACATCAATCAGTATCCCGGCGACCCGCGTATCGATGCGACGTTTATTTACAATTCGTATGACCGCCTGCGCGGTGGCAGAATTCAGCCTCAGGATCTTTACCCGGTACAATTACGCGGTAATTTTGGCTATGCCTTTCTTAGAAAGTATCTCGACCCCACCTATAACGGTACCACCACAAGCCGAAATATGCTAAAGCTGCGTTATGCTGACCTGTTACTGATGCTGGCTGAGATTGAAAACGAACTTAACGGTCCCGCTAATGCCTATCAATACGTAAATCAAGTGCTGGCCCGTGCCCGCAATACGGCAGATGGGACTGCAGATCAGCCGGCTGACTTTGCCGGGCTTTCTCAGGACGAGTTTAGAACGCGTATTCTTAAAGAGCGTCAATACGAATTGCTGGGGGAAGGTCACGAGTGGTATGATACCCGAAGAAGAGGCTACGAGTATTTTCTGGAAGAAGTGGTTGAAGAACATAACACCCATCCCACATTTGATGATCGAACAGATTATGTCTATCCGGTAAGTGTAAAAAATATGCTTTTACCCATTCCTTCTGATGAATTGGCAGCAAACCGCGAATTGAGTCCGGCAGATCAAAATCCCGGTTACTAAAAACACCCGAATAAAAATTAACGATGAAATTGAAATTTAAAAAGCACTACCTCAGTTTGCTTGTAGTTTTTTCTACGGCAGCTATACACGCGCAGAAGCTTGATAAAACCTATAGGAATGCCGGTTTACCGGTAGAAGAGCGTGTGGCAAATCTTATGTCACAGATGACGCTTGAAGAAAAAGTGTACCAGATGTGTCAATATGTAGGTTTGGAACATATGAAAGCTGCCGAGTCTAAAATTTCTCCCGAAGAACTGGAGAAAAATGACGCGCTGGGTTTTTATCCCGGGATGCGCAGCGATGATGTAGCACGCCTTACCGAAGCAGGAAAAATAGGATCATTTTTACATGTCGTAACCCCTGAAGAAGCCAATAAGCTTCAAAAACTGGCACAAAAATCCCGATTAGCGATTCCCCTTTTAATCGGGATTGATGCCATACACGGTAATGGTTTGGTAAACGGCTCTACCATTTACCCATCACCCATAACGCAGGCAGCGACTTTTGACGATGCGCTTATTAAAGAAGGCAGTAAACAAACTGCTGCAGAGATGCGTGCAAATGGTATGCACTGGTCTTTCACTCCTAATATTGACGTGCTGCGCGATCCCAGGTGGGGCCGCACCGGCGAGACCTATGGCGAAGATCCCTATCTCGTAGGTAATATGGGTATTGCCACCATCACCGGTTTACAGGGTGATGATTTTACAGGTGCAGAAAACGTGATTGCCTGTGCCAAACACCTCATTGCCGGTAGCTCGTCTATCAATGGGCTAAACGCTTCACCTACAGATGTATCCAAACGCACCCTGTTTGAAATCTTCTTGCCTCCCTACCGCAGAGCGGTTCAGGAAGCTAATGTGTACTCTATAATGGCAGCACATAATGAAGTAGCTGGAATGCCGGGTCATATGGATAAATTTATGATGACCGATTTGATGCGCGATCGCTGGGGCTTTGATGGCTTTTATGTAAGCGACTGGAATGATGTTTCGCGTATCGCTATCTGGCATCACGTAGCCCGCGATTTCAAAGAAGCTATCCTGTTTTCGGTAGAGGCGGGTATGGATATGAATATGCACGGCCCCCTTTTTGACCAGTACGTTATCGAATTGGTCAACGAAGGCAAACTCCCTGTAGACCGCGTTAATGAAGCCTGCGAAAAGATTCTGACTGCCAAGTTTAAACTCGGTCTTTTTGAAAATCCGTTTGTTGATGAGCAAAAAGCTAAAGCTGTAAACTTTTCGGAAGCTCATCAGCGTAACGCTTTAGAGCAGTCGCGTAAAGCAATTACCTTGCTTAAAAACGAAAAAAATACACTTCCGCTTTCAAAATCAGGTAACGGAAAGAAAATTTTTATCACAGGTCCCAATGCAGACAACCAGACCACTCTGGGTGACTGGGTTTCTCCGCAGCCGGAAGAAAATGTGGTGACCATGTTTGAAGGTATCAAACACCTAGGTGAGCAGAACGCTTATGAGGTGGAGTTCTTTGACTCAGGTGACCGTTCTAAAGAAATCACACCAGCTAATATCAAGAATGCTGCTGCAAAAGCACAGGATGCAGATTATATCGTGCTGGTTTTGGGCGAAAACTCCTTCCGTCACGATTGGTCGCGCAAAACTACCGGCGAGAATATTGACCGCGCAACGTTAAAACTCTCAGGGAATCAACTGCAACTGGCAGAAGCCATGCTTGAACTCAATAAACCTGTGATTGTTATTTATGTAAGCGGAAGCCCTATCGCAGAGCCTCAACTGGAAGAGCAGGCAGCTGCCGTTATCAATACGTGGGAAGCCGGTGCATTTGCCGGGCAGGCCACTGCCGAAGCTTTATTTGGCGATCTCAACCCCGGCGGAAAATTACCTCTTACCATTCCGCGTAGTGTAGGTCAGCTGCAAATGGTGTATAACCATAAGCCTACGGCTTACATTCATAAATACAACACCGAGAAAAAAGTGCCTTTACACCCCTTTGGTTTTGGCTTAAGCTACACCAGTTTTAAACTGGGAGCACCACAACTCTCTAAAGCAACTTTTGACAGCGCAACAGATGCCGTTACCGTTTCTGTTGAGGTAACCAATACCGGTAAACTTGCCGGGGAAGAAGTGGTACAGGTGTACGTGCGCGATGAGGTCAGTTCCTTTACGCGTCCGATAAAAGAATTAAAAGGATACAAGCGCGTTTCGCTGGAAGCCGGTGAAACTAAGACCGTTGAGATTCCGCTTGATGCAGATGCTTTTGCCTTTTACGATAGAGACTACAATTATGTAATAGAACCCGGTACATTCAGCATCATGACCGGTAATTCTTCCGCAGATAAAGATCTTCAGAAAACGAGTCTGGAGGCCACCCAATATTTAATGTTAGAAAAAAATCCATTATGATACATCACTTGTTTAAAAAACTTCCCCGGCTTGCCGCTGTCGCGCTGAGTGCGACCCTGTTGAGCTGTGCGTTAAAGGCTAAAGAAAAGAAAGCAGAAGAGACAGCTGCGGTAGCCGAACGCCCCAATATTATCTACATCATGGCCGATGACCTCACCACTCAGGCCATTAGCGCCTACGGCGGTATTTATAAAGACATCGCGCCTACGCCTAATATTGATCGTATTGCCGAAGCGGGAATGCTGTTTCAGGATGTGTTATGTACCAATGCGATTTGCGGTCCCAGCCGGGCAGCAATACTTACTGGAAAATACAGTAATGAGAACGGCTATTATAAAAACGAGAGCGGCGGAAAATTTGATGATTCACAATGGACCTTTCCGCAGGAATTTCAGAATAATGGCTATGCTACCAGCTTGTTCGGAAAATGGCACTTGGGAACCGAACCTCAGGGATTTGATGTGTTTAAATACCACAATTCCGCAGGGCAGCAGGGACATTACTGGGATCCGATTTTTAACGAAAATGGGGAAGACGTTAAGGAAGAAGGTTATGCCACTAATCTTACTACAGATTTTGCACTAAACTGGTTAGAAAGAGATCGCAAGAGCGACAAGCCTTTTATGATGGTGTTGCAATACAAGGCGCCACACCGCCCCTGGGAACCCGATCATAAATACGAAACCCTTTGGGATGATGTTGAAATGCCTTATCCGGCAACCTTTAATGATGATTATGAAGGTCGCGAACTTACGGCAGGGGATACCGAAATGACCATGCAGCACCTAAGCCGTCGCGATATGAAATTGCCTACACCCGACGGTTTAAAAGGCAAAGACAAAATTGCCTGGGATTTTTACGGGGCTAAAAACGATGAAATCGTTCAGCCCGAGGGAATGAGCGCCGAAGAAGGTAAAAAATGGAGATATCAGCGTTACATCAAAGATTATCTGGCTTGTGTAAAATCGGTAGATGATAATATTGGAAGGGTTTTAGATTATTTAGACCAAAATGGATTGACAGACAACACGGTTATCGTGCTTACATCAGATCAGGGCTTTTACCTGGGAGATCACGGTTTCTTTGACAAGCGTTTTATCTATGAAGAATCGCTGCGTATGCCGTTTATGGTGAAATATCCCAAAATGGTAAAACCAGGCAGCGTCAACACCGATATTGTGACCAACATTGACTTTGCGCCCACACTATTGGAACTTGCGGGTATTCAAACCGATGCTGAAATGCAGGGAGAAAGTTTTGTGCCTTTATTGAAGGGAGAAACTCCTGCAGACTGGGAGCAGGCGATGTATTATCACTATTACGAATGGCCCTACTGGCATCATGTGCAGCCGCATTACGGCATTCGCACCCAGAAGTATACGCTGGCACATTTTTATTACAATATTGATGTGTGGGAATTGTATGATCTGGAAAAAGATCCAAATCAGCTGAATAATCTGATTGACGATCCTCAATATGCCGGAGTGGTTGCAGATTTGAAAGAGCAGCTTAACAGACTTCAAAAGAAATACGGGGATGATCGTTCACTTGCCGAATTCCGCGAAATTACCGATGCCGATTTTGGTTCGATTGTTGACCGTGATGATGAGGAAACTTCGGTACAGGACGTTTTAACTAAAGACTAAAGAATTAGCTATGAAATTCATTAAAAATACAAGCCTTATTGTTCTGTCGCTCTTTGCTTTATGGTGTTGTAAGGCACAACAAAGAAATTCTTCAGAACCTAAGCAAAATAATATTTTATTTATCGCTATTGATGATTTGAAGCCCCTGCTAAATCATTATGGAGCTGATTATATGATAACGCCAAACTTTGACCGTCTGGCGAAAATGGGTGTGAGTTTTACCAATGCGCACGTGCAATACGCAGTGTGCGGACCTTCACGGGCCAGTGTGATGACCGGTACGTTTCCTGACCGTACTAAAGTTTGGGATTTACATACCGATTTTCGCAAAAGCGCACCCGATTTGATTTCCATGCCCGAATACCTGATTCAGCAGGGATATGAGACAACCGCGATAGGTAAGATATATCATAAGGGTTCTTCGGCAGAAGGCCATGATGGCAAAAGCTGGAGTATTCCGCACAGTCAGCCTGATAATTACGATCCCAAATATGGTGATGCGGCTTTTGAGTATTATCAGAATCCGGAAACCAAAGCTAAAATGAATGCTTTGATTGCAGAGGCAGAAGCCAAAGGAAAAAAACGCGGGCAACTTCGTAATTATGTGTTCAAACAATTAAAACCCAGCACCGAAAGTGCCGATGTTTCAGACGAAGCTTATCAGGACGGATTATATACACAGGAAGCACTTAAAAAGCTGGATATTTTAACAGCCGGAAACAAACCCTGGATGCTCGCCGTTGGCTGGCAAAAGCCGCATTTACCCTTTGTAGCTCCTCAAAAATACTGGGATTTATACGACAGAGCTGAAGTCCCGTTAGCAGAATTCCAGGAGTTGGGTAAAGGAACGCCCAAGTTCGCTTACCATTCCTTCGGCGAGTTGCGTGCTTTTTCAGACATAGATGATGATTTAAATATTGGAGATAAAATAGACGAAGCCAAGCAACGCGAACTCGTACACGGGTATATGGCCTGTGTATCGTATATAGATGCCCAACTGGGTAAATTGCTTGATGCACTGGAGTCTAAAGGTGTTCTTGATAACACGGTAATCGTGCTTTGGGGAGATCATGGTTATCATTTAGGAGACCATACCGAGTGGAATAAGCACTCTAATTTTGAGCAGGCTACGCGCATCCCCTTTATGTTTGCAGGTCCCGGCGTGGCTAAAGATAAAATGGTGGACAACCCGGTAAATCTGGTTGATCTGTTTCCAACGGTTTTTGAATTGGCTCACGTGAAGCAGTCCGCACAAACCGAAGGTAAATCTCTGGTTCCGCTTTTAGATTCAGATCCTTCAACAACAATTGATCAGGATTACGCCTTTCATCAGTATGCCCGTGGTAAGCGTATGGGCTATTCGGTACGTACAGACCGTTACCGCCTTACCGAATGGTTTGACGACGACTACCGCAGCACACAGCCTTACGATGGGAGCAAGCTTATAGCAACCGAATTATACGATTACGATAAAGATCCGCTGGAGACGGTTAACTGGGCTAAAGACAAAAGCTATAACGCAATCAAAGAGCAACTTCATGAGAAATTGAAGGCGCATTTGATGGCTGTTCACGAAACTAAAAAATAAATTTAAATGAAATACCTAATGCTACTTGCCTTAATGGTGACCTTTGTTGTTACCGGGCAGAATAAACCAAATATCTTAATCATTCATACCGATGATTTGGGGTATCACGATCTAAGTTTTACAGGTTCGCAATTGTATGATACGCCTAATATCGATGAGCTGGCTAAAGAATCGGTTTCCTTTTCAAATGCCTACAGCAGTTATCCGCGTTGTACGCCTTCCCGATATGGAATGATGACCGGTACCTATCCCGTAAATGAAGATAAAGGCTATTTGGGCGGAATTGATGAATCTAAAAATTTTGTACGCCAGTTTAAGAATGCCGGTTACAGCACCTTTTATGTGGGCAAATGGCATTTGGGAGATGAAGAAAGCAGTCCGGTAGGTTTTGGTTACGACCGTTCTTATGCTGCGGGAGAAACCGGTGGTATTCACACGCGATTCTATCCCTTCAATTCCGAGAAAATACAAAAAGGAGATAAAGCTCCGGTACCCAATGTTAAAGAGGATGGTAAACCCGGAGATTATGTTTCAGACCTGATGACTTCAAAAACTTTAGATCTGATTAAAACCAGTCCAAAAGGAAAACCCTTCCTGGGAGTTTTGGCTTTTTATGCAGTACATACGCCAATTGAGGCTAAAAAGGAGGATATCAAGCGCAATAAAGCCCAATTGGAAAATATCACTTTTGACGGTCCCGGTTATATTGAAGAAGGTGGCGGCCGTCGCAAAATGCATCAGGATGATCCGGTATATGCGGGTATGGTAGAAAATGTAGATGAGAATGTAGGACGAATCTTAAAAGAGCTTAAAGCAATGGGTATTGACCGAAATACCATCATTGTATTTTCATCAGACCACGGCGGTTTAAGTAATGACGGTAACAAGCGCGAGCGTCACCTGGCTACTTCAAATAATCCACTTAGAGCCGGAAAGGGCTGGTTGTATGAAGGCGGAATACGTGTGCCTCTATTTGTAAAATGGGCAGATGAATTGAAACCGCATCAGGATGATAAATCTATTGTTTTAGGCATGGATGTATTTCCAACCCTGTTTGATCTGGCAACCGGTAAAAAAGTGGCTGGCATAGATGGGATGAGCTATGCCGAAGTTCTAAGAGGAAAAGACACCTGGGAAGATCGCACCGTTTTCTGGCATTCCAACAAAGCGAGACCCCATTCTACCGGAGATCCTAAAACTTCTGCGGTACGCAGCGGTGATTACAAATTGCTACAATTTAAAGATCATACCGAACTCTATAACGTAAAGGAAGACATCAGCGAAACCTATGATCTAAGTGAGCGGGAATCCAAAAAAGCGAAAGAGCTTTTGAAATTGCTTAAAGACTGGAAAAAGGAATACTTGGTTCCCGAAAAAATGGATATGTGGAAGAATCACCGCAAAGCGGAAAAGGCCGACAAATAAAAGCAAACAGCCGGGATGAAATTCAGAGTCGTATATGTTTTGTTAGTAGCGGGTTTGCTAAATACCGCTTGTAAAAGCGCAGGAGATCAGCCCATAACTGATGCGGCTTCAGCTGCTAAACCTAACATCCTGATTATTCACGTAGATGATCTGGGTTACCATGATTTAAGTTTTACGGGTTCCGAGATTTACCAGACGCCAAATATTGACCGTTTTGCCAAAGAAGCTGTGGTATTTACTAACGCTTACGCCAATTATCCGCGTTGCGTGCCCTCGCGGTATGCGATGATGACAGGTGGTTATCCCATTAAAGACGGTGATGTGCCTGATGATGGTTTTGAAATGAATACTGTTTCTGATACGAAGAACTACATCAAGCAAATAGATGCTTCCGGTTATCAGACTGCTTATTTCGGAAAATGGCATTTGGGGGGTGGTGCTAACAATCCTCAGGGATTTGGATTTGACACCTCGGTTGCTGCAGGAGCAGCAGGCTCGCCTATGAGTTACCTGTATCCCATAAATACCCCAAAAGGTAAGGGGCAGCCTAAAAAAGAACCCATCCCAGATGTAGATGCGCTCGAACAGGAAGGCGATTACCTTACCGATTTATTGACCAATCAGGTTTTAGACTATATTAAAAACAGAGATACGAAGCAACCGTTTATGGCAATGCTTGCATTTTATGCCGTGCATCAGCCTATTGAAGCTAAAGAAGCCGATACGCAACGCAATCAGGCAGAGATTGCTGCTCACGATTTTGGTAACCTGCCCGAATACATTGAAGAAGGCACCGGGCGCACCAAAATGCGTCAGGACAATGCCGAATATGCCGCGATGGTTGAAAATATGGATGCTAATGTAGGGCGTATTTTAAAGTTGCTTGACGAACTCGATCTGGACGAAAACACTTTGGTGCTGCTGTCTTCAGACCACGGCGGTCTTTCTAATGACGGGACCAAAAAGCGCCAGTTGGCGACCTCAAATTATCCGCTGCGGGCAGGTAAAGGCTGGCTGTATGAAGGGGGAATTAAGGTTCCGCTTTTTGCACGCTGGAAAACTAAACTACAACCCCATACTACAGACCGGCTCACGCTACTGATGGATGTATTTCCCACGTTGCTTGATCTCACTCAGAGCAAAACATTAGAAACAGACGGGCAGAGTTTTTTACCCGCTCTTCAGGGTCGGGAATCTGAAGCAAATCGCATGGTGTACTGGCATTCGCCCAATGCCCGTCCTGCAAATACCGGTGATACTCCGTCTTCAGCTATACGGGTGGGTGATTATAAGCTGATTAACTGGTATAAAGAAGGCCGTTTTGAATTATACAATCTCAAACAGGATCCTTTTGAACAAACAGATTTAAGCAAAACAATGCCTGATAAAGTAAATGAATTGGCACAGGCCCTTAACGACTGGAAAGCAAACTTATAAATGAAACACATAATCCTCTATTTTCTAATCCTTCTGAATTTTTCAGCCTTCGCTCAGCAAACTGTGCCGGAAGGTCGAAGTATTCTCAAGGCAGAACGACTTCAATTTTTAAAAAACAATAACAAAGAAGGAAATGTTTCGGTAGCTGAAGACGCAGATACGCTTGAAGTTCTTTTTGAAACTATTGAGCAACCCAAATTCATTTACAATCTGGCCAGCCGTTTACCTTTGGAGACTGAAAATTTTAAAGCGGGTCGCGTATTTCTGGTTTCTTTTGATGCATTGACTGAGAAATCAAGCGAAGAAACCGGGGAAGCGAAGCTTCTCATTCAGCTGAAGCAATCAGACAGCTATAAAGACAATCTCGAACATTCGATAAACATCAGTTCGCACTGGCAGCGTTATTATCTTCCGTTTGAGTCAACCCGTAACATTTCAAAAGATGATCTTGCCGTAGTCTTGCAATATGGCTTTTCTCCGCAATCCTTCCGCCTTAAAAATATCAATGTGGAAGTTTTTGATCCGGGAACAGCACTTTCGGCCTTGCCAAAAACTGCAATCACCTATGCCGGGATGGAAGCTGACGCGGCCTGGCGTAAAGCAGCAAATGACCGTATCGAGCGCATCCGTAAGGGTCACTTTCAACTGAAATTTACAAAAGACGGTAAACCTGTACCTGCCACCGATGTCGAAATCAGTTTGGTACGTCACGCATTTCCCTTTGGAGCAATGCTCCATGCTGATAGTGTTTTGAACAATCCGCAACTCTACGACCGTTTTAAAGATGCCTTTTCACTCACGGTGCTGGGTAACGATCTTAAAATAAAACGCTGGGCCCGCAAAAGCAGCCGAAAAAATACGCTTAATACCTTAACGCTGCTCAATCAGGATGGCATCACGGTAAAAGGTCATGTCCTGATGTGGCCGGGATTTCAGTACAATACCGATGAGGTAAAGGCTAATAAAAACAATCCCGAAGCCGTAAAGAAGATCGTTCGGGAGCATATGTATAGTATTCTCGATGCGACAAAGGTCAAAATTTCGCATTGGGATGTGGTAAACGAAACCTATACCAATAAAGATTTTCAAAACCTGATGGGCGGAGAAGACTTTCTCTATGAGGCCTTTGAGATAGTTAAGGAACGTGCGCCTGAGGTACGCCGGTTTACCAATGAATACGGTATCATCAGCAAGGGAGGTATAGACGAGCAAAAGCAAAAATGGTATTATGAGTATATCAGGCGGGTAGATGCTCATGTGCCCGGTGCCGTGCAGGGCGTAGGCATACAATCGCATATGGGCAGCGATTTGACACCGCCCGAAAAAGTCCTGAGCATTTTGTCTTACTATGCGACTTTGGGTAAACCCATAAGCATTTCTGAGTTTACCATGGATGTTCAGGAGCCTGAAATTCGTGAGCAATATACCCGCGATTTTATGCGGGCAGCATTCAGCCATCCCAATGTTTCTGAATTTATGTTCTGGGGCTTTGAGGAAGACGACAACAGGAAGGTTGACATCTATAAGCAGGACGGAAGCGTGGGCGCTATGGGAAAAGCCTATTTTTCACTGATACGCGAGGAGTGGCATACCGAGCTCAAGGCAAAAACAAATGCCGAAGGATTACTGGACGGACGCGGTTTTTACGGGCTCTATTTTTTTAAATTGAAACATAACGGGAAAGAGCTGATAGGTACTTTTAAAAACCTCCCGGGAATGCCTAAAGAATTAGAGATTCAATTGTAACCCTACGGAATCTTTTTTATAGGATACATTACTAACGTCACCCCAATAAATTTTTAACCAGATGAGATTTTTTGCTCTTTTAACGGCGCTAACACTAATCGCTTCCTGCAAATCGCAGACTGAAACACCAGGTGAAGAAGTTTCTGCAATGCAACGGCCCAATATTTTGTGGATTGTAACCGAAGACATCAGCCCTACATTGTCTATGTATGGCGATTCTACCGCACAAACACCTAATCTGGATGCGCTGGCTAGAGAGAGCTTGATTTATGACAAGGCTTATTCGGTAGTTGGGGTTTGTGCCCCATCACGCTCGGCTATCGTTACCGGGATGTATCCTACAAGTCTGGGAACTATGCATATGCGTACCGGTCGAGATATTCAATCCTGGGGTACACGGGAGTATAGCAAATCTGTTGGTCGGGTAGACCTGGCGGGGGATTCGATTAGGGAGTACGCTGCGGTTATTCCGGAATATGTACGCGGCTTTCCCGAATACCTGAGAAAAGCAGGCTATTTCACCACAAACCATCAAAAAACAGACTATCAGTTTGCTATTCCGGTTACGGTTTGGGACCAAAACAGCAACGATGCGCACTGGCGCAATCGGGGAGAAGGGCAGCCGTTTTTCTCGGTCTTTAATTTTGACGTAACCCACGAAAGCAAAATCTGGAAAAATGCCGATTTACCGCTAACTGTAAATACAGACAGCGTGCCTTTACCGCCGTATTATCCCGATACCGAAACTTCTCGCACCGATGTGGCACGCAATTACAGCAACATCGAATTGCTTGATAAGCAGGTAGGTAAACTCATCGCTCAGCTTAAGGAGGATGGACTATACGACAACACCATCATTTTCTTTTACAGCGATCACGGCGGACCTTTACCACGCCAAAAACGCGAAATCTATGAGAGTGGCCTCCACGTGCCGTTTATGGTCAAAAACGTCAGCGGAACCACCGGTCGAACCGATCGGTTGATTTCTTTTGTGGATTTGGCACCAACGGTGCTAAACCTTGCCGGTGTTGAGATTCCCGATTACATACAGGGTAAAGCCTTTATGGGAGCGCAGGATGAAGCGCCCCGGCAATATGTCTTTGGAACTTCAGACCGTTTTGATGAGATCACCGACCGTTCGCGGGCAGTTTTTGACAAGCAGTATGTGTATGTGATGAATGATTTTCCGGAAAAAACCTGGTATAAGGACATCAGCTACCGCTTGCAAATCCCGATGATGCAGGAATTACTGCAATTATATAAGTCTAAAGGCTTAAACGAAGCCCAGGAAGCCTGGTTTAACACTCGTACTGCCGATGAGTTGTACGATGTGAATGCAGACCCACATACTATGAATAACCTGATTGACGATCCCAAATATGCTGAGGTACGCAAGCGTATGCGCGCAGCCTTGCTGGAATTTAGAGATCAACATATGGATTATGGGATGATGCCTGAAGCCCAATTGATTGAGCAAATGTGGCCCGGTTTTGAACAACCCGTGACGGAAGCTGTAAGCCTGACTACCACAAAGACAAACGGAAAAACGGAAGTAAACCTTGCTTCAGAAACTCAGGGTGCTTCGGTTGCCTATATTCTTTCAGAAGGACCCATCACTAATCTGGATTTTAACAGCGGCTGGCAGGTGTATTTTGAGCCCATAGCGGTCAAAAAAGGACAGGTGTTGTACACGATGGCGCAACGTATTGGTTTCCGCGAAAGCGAAATAAAAAGCGAGCAGTTTTGATTCGAGTGGACTATAAATAGGCTTAAAGAACTATATGAATAAGACAGCTGCAAATTTGATTAATCTCATTAAAAAATGAAACTCAGCTATACTTTCTCTTGTTTACTACTTTGTATCAGCCTTGCCTTTGGACAGAAAAAAGCCGGTTACAAAGAGCAGTGGCAATTTCCTGCACCAGATTCTTCCTTTTATGTCACTGAAAATCAACAAAAGGAATTGTATGCTACAGAGGAGGAGATGAACTGGTTTAAAGATGCAAAGCTGGGAATCTTCGTACATTGGGGACCTGCATTACTCGAAACTAACGTGTTGAGTTGGGGAAGAAATGGGGAGAGACC
This sequence comes from Leeuwenhoekiella nanhaiensis, assembly GCF_002744755.1. Classification (GTDB taxonomy): domain Bacteria; phylum Bacteroidota; class Bacteroidia; order Flavobacteriales; family Flavobacteriaceae; genus Leeuwenhoekiella; species Leeuwenhoekiella nanhaiensis. The sequence continues at coordinate 21,434 of NZ_KZ319288.1, forward strand.
GGGAGCCGGTAAACCTGCAAATAAAGGTATAGATCCCGATATCTATGATAATTTATACAAGCAATTTAATCCTGTAAATTTTGATGCCGATAAATGGATGCAACAAGTAAAGGACTGGGGAGCAGAATATATTGTCTTTACAGCAAAGCATCATGATGGTTTCGCTTTTTTTGATGCCCATAACACGGATTATACCATAATGCACACCCCATACGGCAAGGATATCTGCAAAGAGCTCGCAGATGCTGCTCACAAAGCCGGGGTTAAACTATTCTGGTACTATTCACAGCCAGATTGGGTGCATCCTGATAATTTACGAGAGAAGCATTACGAAAATTATTTGCCTTACATGAAATCTCATATTAAGCAGCTCTTCACTGAATATGGTAAGATAGATGGTGTTTTTTGGGATCATTTGGCCACCAAATACTGGCAATGGGATTCGTATCACGTGCTTAAGGATATGAAGTTTTGGCAACCGGGACTTATTAGCAATGCCCGTACAGGTTTTGATTGGCCATTAGCAGATCGTGGGGATTATGATACTCCAGAACAAAGCTTGGGTCCTATAGACCATCACAGGTACTGGGAAGCTTGTCTTACGATGACCGATAAATGGCTTTACAGCCCTAAAGGACCCATTAAATCTGCAGAGACCATATTAGGAATGTTGATTCAGGTTGCCGGTAACGGAGGTAATTTATTATTAAATCTTGGGCCTAATGGTAAAGGAGAATTTGTAGCCGAAGAAGCAGCACAGGCAAGGCGGGTAGGAGACTGGATTAAAGAATATGGGGAAACACTCAGAAATACCCGACGTGGAATTTATGTGGGCGGAGATTATGGAGCTTCTACGCAAGCAGGTGATACCCTCTATATTCACGTTCTTCAAAAATTCGCAACCAATACGAAACCAGTAATTAGCTTACCCGCTTTACCAGTTTCACTAAAATCGGTACAAGGTGTGACACCGGGCTACCAAGGATTTGAAATAAGCGATACTGATTTAAAACTGTATTTTGAGTCGGAAGCATTTAGCAGAAATATAGATAATATCGTTAAACTCGTACTGACCAAAAATCCAGAAAACCTGGAACGAATTAAAACCTGGGAAGCAAAAGCTATAGGTTCTGAAAATTTTCAAATAGAGGCTTCCTCTTTTGCTAAGTCAGGAAATGAACCTGAGGTAATTTATGAAGTGGAAGGAAATATTTTTAGCGAGGGTATTCATCTAAAATCCTGGTGGCAACCACATCAATCTGATCAGAATCCTGCTCTTAAGCTTCATTTAAATAAACCCAAACCCATCGAAACGGTTCTCATTAGTGAAAATATGCGCTCGCATTCTGTTTCAAAATTTGAGCTGCTTTCTAAAGACCAAAATGACAAATGGTCTACAATTTATACAGGAAATTACATAGGAGAAGGTTTGCGTATCAAGTTAAATGGGAATCCAGTTTATGGGATTCAACTGCGCATATTAGAATCGAAATATCAGACTCAAATAACCGCTTTCAATATTTATGAATAAGAGTTTCATTCATTTTTTAGTACTGTTTTCCCAAATGCTTTTGGCTCAAGATAAGCACAAGCCCAATGTATTGTTCATTCTTGCAGATGACCTTGGTATCAACGCCCTAAACTGTTATGGTAATCCTCTCGTTGAATCCACAAATATTGATAAACTTTTTAATGAAGGAATGCACTTTGCAAATGGCTATTCTAATGACCCAACCTGTGCGCCATCACGAGCAAGTATACTGTCTGGGCAGTATGTACCACGGCATAAAGTGTATCGCGTGGCAGACCGCTATAAAAATGACCCCGAAACGTTCAGAAATATGCGCTTTTTACCACCGCCCATAAATTCGGTAAAAGGTAGTGGTAAAGGCTTAAGTCTCGATAAAGTCACAATAGCCGAAACCTTAAAGCAGGCAGGTTACCTTACCGCATCATTCGGTAAGTGGCATTTAGGTAAGAATGAACTTCTTCCACAAAATCAGGGTTTTGACGTAGGCTATGAGATTACCGGGCATTATAATTTTAAAACAACTCCTCATCAAGAGGGAGTAGATCATTCAGCATATTCTTCAGATTTTATTACGCAACAAACCCTTTCTTTTATAAACCAAAGTGTTGAACAGAATAAGCCATTTTTCGCTTATGTACCGTACTATCTAGTGCATAAGCCTTTAGAACCTAAGCCCGAATACCTTTCTTATTTTAAATCGAAATACAAAACTGAGGATTTAGGAGTTGATGAAATTAAAGTTTTGGCCATGATAAAAAGCCTTGACGAAAACGTGGGACAATTGCTCAATGGTTTAAAGACTTTAGGTATTGAAGAAAATACAATAGTCCTATTTGTGAGTGATAATGGTCACTATCGCACCGAAGGAAATCTTTTTACCAAGCCTTATCGCGGTTCAAAGGGCGAGACTCTTGAAGGGGGAATACGTGTCCCTTATATTTTTAGATGGCCGGGTCAAATCAAACCCGGTTCGTCAAGTGCTCAGCCTATAATCCACGTCGATCTCTATCCAACAATTTTAGGTCTTACTGGAGTGAATACTCCTCAGAATTATATTTTAGACGGAGAGGACTTTACTCCCATACTCTATGGCAGCAGTCAAAAAAGCTTAAGAGATGCCTTAATTTGGGAGTATACCAATTACGCACGTTGGAGTGAGCGTAGTGAGACATTTGCTTCAAGCTGGGTAAATGTTATTCAGATGGATGGTTATAAAATGACCGAAGACATCGAAACCGGCAACTACACACTCTTTAATCTGAATACAGACCCTTATGAACAAAACAATGTTGTTTCCGAGTTCCCGGCGAAATTAAAAGAATTACAACAACGTCTGGAGCGCTGGAAAAATGAAACATCATACGAGAAACCGTTACGAAACCCGGCGTATGATAAAAAGTAAAAAAATATCAGGGCTGGTTTTTCCTTCAAAAGTTTGAGTTAGTATTATGCTTAATTCGCCTATATTGATTTCTGATAGGTATACTATTTCGTTATAGATTGGTACTTACGTATAATTTAAAAGTCTTTTTTTAAGGTATAAATAACTGAAATACAGTAAAATAAATCGGAATTACGCAAAACGAACCTATCCTGATGCTTTTTAAACCTTCTTCGGGCTTTGAATTAAGAAATTTGAATGTGTTCAATTAATACAAACGACCATTATGAACTTTAGATTTTTACTTATACTATCAATTTTTGCAAGCACTTTGTATTCCTGTGAAGACGAACTTATGCAGGAAACTAACGGTACCGCTGAAGTGTTTTTCACCATTTCGGAGATACGCGAAGTTGAAAACGCCAGTCAGGCTTTGGCCTTAAACATTGGTTTAGACAATCCGCTTCATGGTGGCGGTACGGTTGACGTATCGATTACCGGAGCAGATTACGGCAACGATTATACAACCAATGCCGGTAGCGCTAATTTTACGGTAGATATTGAACCGGGTACGCTGGTTTCTACCTTCACCATTTCGCCTGTAGATGATGAAAACATAGGAGCCAATAAGAATTTAACGATACAACTCAGTAATGCTACCGGTAGTTTGAGTTTAGGTGAGTCCACCCAAATCAATTTTACCATTTTAGATGATGATGATCCGCTGGTGGCTTTTGTAGATTTTGAAACCGAAACCGCAAGCATCACAGAGAATTCAACGAGTAACCTGGTTTTAAACTTCACTTTTGATCAGGTTACAACAAATGGAGGTAGCATAACTGTTAGTGGGTCTGGAGATGCAGTCTATGGGACCGATTACACCATAGCCGGTGAGGATGCTTCAAATTTTATAATTGATGTGCCTGCTGGGGCGACTTCGGCTTCCTTCGAATTAGTTCCTATTGATAACACGACTTTTGATGCCGATAAAATGGTCACTTTTGAAGTCATAGAGGTTTCAGGTGGTCTTTCAGTAGGTACTGTGAATACCATCGAAGTAACCATTGTGAACGATGATGCGGCGCCCAACCCGGTTATTGATTTTAGTAACGCAAACCCTTCAAGCTTTACTGAAGCAGACCGAACCGTTACGTTGAATTTTGTATTATCTGAAGCCACCTCTACTGAAAGTACGGTTACAATTACCGCAGGAGGGTCTGCCGCTATAGGAACTGATTATACCCTTAATGGGTCATCTACTGCGCCTTATGAACTGGTAATTCCTGCCGGAGCGACTTCTGCAAGCATCGATCTTGAACTGGTTGACGATACCGCTACCGAAGATGATGAAGAAATAACGTTGACCATAACCAATATTACCGGAGGTTTAGGCGCGGGAGTAGACCTTCAGCAACAAACGTTTACCCTGACTGATAATGATGCCGCCACCCCTTACAGTTTTGCGGAAGATTTTGAGAGTGGGTCGCCTCTGGCAGATCTGGGATTCCAGACTGTACTTATTGATCAGGACTTTAGTGCCAGCAAAGTCTTTGACACACACAATCGTGCCGGCGAATATCCTGCTCTTGCAGATGTGAGTGGTACTAGCGACTATGGTATACAAATCTTTTACCGTAACGATCAGGAAGGAAATGGTCTGTTAGATAACGCAACCATTACTCCTGTTCAGGAAGCCCAGGGAGCGATGAGCATTTCTTATGATGTGGCTTTTGTAACAGGGTCTAATAAGAATATCTCTGAGGTAACGCTCTACTGGTCTGATAGCTACACCGGTAATGGTACCTGGAATGAGAACGAATGGAATGCTCTGGAAACAGTTACAGCCGCTAGTTTAGAGGGAGAGGGGATAGGGCGTACACAATTTTCAAGAAGAGCATTCGATATAAATCCTTCAGCTAATTTTTACGTTGCGGTACGCATAAAACAGGAGGTAACCGATGCCAATAATGTGGTACAATGGCGTTGCGATAATTTTCAGGTAAACTCTAAGTAATAAAAGTATAAACCTCAAACCATGAAAAACGTTGTCAACATATTTTGGTTTCTTGTAGTGCTGCTATTATCCTTTGGATGTTCAACATCGGAATCTTCTGAATCTTTAGCAGATTCTAACGTTGAGGATGCATCTGCAAAAGCGAGAAACCAGCCTCAGGAACCCGCGTGTAGTGTTCCTGCTATTAATCCATTTGATATGGTAGCCCGTATGGGCAGAGGGATTAATCTGGGTAATGTACTCAGTGCTCCTGTTGAAGGGAATTGGGCTTTGCCTGTTGAGCAAACCTACTTTCAGGATGTTGCCGCAGCAGGTTTTAAAACGGTGCGTATTCCCATTCGTTTTGATACCTACACGACTGCCCTCGCAGATGTGAATTATGAGAATAATGGTGGAAAGTATATTGCTTCGCCTGATAGTTTTCAGGTTGACAGCGCCTATTTAGACCGTATCGAACAGGTTATCACCTGGGCTATGGGCGAAAACCTTATTGCAATAATTGATGTGCATGGGGATCACTGGTTCTGGGAAAGTTATGATGTGGGAAGTACGTATTACAAAACCGGTAATGAGCGTCTCGCTGCCGAAGATCGTTTCAGGGCGATCTGGAAGGCAATTTCTAACCGCTTTGCCTGCTATTCTGAAAATCTGCTTTTTGAAATTATGAATGAGGCGTATTTCTCTATGAGTGCTCAGGAAGTTGATTTTATCAATAGCGAAATGCTTCGTATTATCAGGGAGACAAACCCTACGCGTAACGTCGTTGTGACCGGTGGTGGTAAAAATAGCTGGGAAGCTCCTTTGCAAATGAATAACAGCTTTTTAAACAGCGATGAGCATCTTATTGCAACCTTTCATTATTACATTCCGTTTAAATTCACCAGTTCTTCAAAAGAAAATAACAATGTGTTTGACTGGGGATCTCAAACCGATATCAATTTAGTTAACACGCATTTTGATGCGGTTGAAAGTTGGGCACAAACAGTAAATAAGCCGGTGCTTTTAGGAGAATTTGGTGCGGATAACGTATGTGGTTTTAATTATGACACAGGGCAGTGCGGTGCTTTCGGTGGTCCCACTGAAGCCGCACGGGAAGCATACCACAGTTATATTGCAGATGCTGCACTGGCACGCGGATTTGCCTGCACCGTTTGGGACGCCGGGCATAAATCAAACAAGACCATTTACCGGGCCGATGATCGAAGCTGGGTAAATTCAGTAAAAAACGCAGTGCTTGGTATACAGGACTTTTGTACCGCATCACAGTTTATTGCCAATGCAGATATAGAATGTGGAACTGATACAGGTTGGTCTCTACTTGCCAAAAACGGCGCTGATGCTATTCTACAGTCTGCAGAGCCACAGGATGTAGCCCAGGGAAGCACAACTATAAATTTGCAGGTCAGCAGTACTGCAAATCTGAATGATGTCATCCTAAACAATACAACTAGTGCCGGACAGGAATGGGCTGGTAAGCGCTTACGCATAAGTTGCACCGCAAAAGCAGAGACGGCCGCTCAGGTATTTAAAATGCGTTTAAAGGCAACAGGAGTTACAGCAACCACCTACAACGGTTCACCTACGCTTAATCTCAGTAACGCGTACCAGACTTATAGTTTTGACTATGATTTACCTGCAGATCTTCTGGAAATTCAATTTCAATTGATTTGCGGAAGTCAGGCCGGTAATTACTGGTTTGACGATTTTACAGTAGAAATCTTGAATTAAATTAATAACACATTAAAAACAACGAATTATGAAAAAATTACTTTTTACCTTATTACTAATTGGCGGAATGAGTATTAGCGCTCACGCACAATCGGACAAGATCAAAGAAAAAGCAGCAGAAAAGACCGAAGAACTTAATGCACAGATTATTGCCGGAGATGCTTCACTGGCTTTGTCTGATGAACAAAAGGAGCAATTATCTGCCATTTATACCGAAATGCTTACAGCTATGAAAAAGGTGCGGAAAAACGACGGGGATCAGGAGGAAATGAAAGAGGCTCGAAAGGAATACAACAAGCGTATTTTTGGTGAAATATTGACCAAAGAACAGCGCAAAGCTCGCAGAGCCGGTAAAGATGAATAAGTTTGATTGCTTATATTTTTAATTGAAGAAGAACCTTCCGGAAACGGGAGGTTTTTTTATGCCCTAGTATCTTAGTATGGGGAAATGTAAATAGGAAATATAAAGGCACGTACTGATTACTTTGCTCTAAAGCGGCAGGGGAATAAGCAGGAAAAACCCGGCAATAAGGGACGGGTTTTAAATTTAGAGGTGAAAGGGAATTCTTTTAAAGATGTACTTTAAACTGATTGATACGCAATTGAGACTCACCTTTGTAGACTTCATATCCCAAATTAATTGATTTAATCCAGGCGTCGGATTTCGCCACTTTTGCATCGGCTAAATCCCGTTCCGCTTGTGGAAGGTTAGCGTATTGATAATAAGATTTACTCGCAGCAACAATATCTTTAACGTTGACCCGTACGAGTGGTGGTGTACCATTTGGTCCGTAAGGGATAAACTTAACGTGTACTTTTTCGTCTTTAGATCCCTGATTGGCAAAGAATTTATAACGTACAGCATAGGTGTAATCTTTCCCTTTGTATCTGATGACGTAAGGCTTGATACTTAAATCAGCATTGCGTGCAAAATACCAATAGGTGAGGCGTTCGGTAGTTTCAATTTTGGGATTGTCTTCAATACTATCATTAAAATTATGCGATTCGTGCATCACAACCAGATCATAATCCCGTAGGGAATTATCGGGTTCTGAGTCTGCAGTACCATAACTATCAAAAATAAAATTGATAGAGGCCATCCATTTATCTTCAGCGTCTAAGGCATTGGCCTGTGAAGTTTCAAACACAAAATTCATCGTAGCTGGAATGTCTTGGATTTGAACCGGCATTCCAACAGCTTCGGGGTCAGAAACATAATACGTACCTGAGGCTTTACTGCTACCTATCGTGATATTAGGGTAAGCGTCCATACCCGTACCACCGGCATCCACATAGTCTAAGACATAATTGCCACCCTGAGTTTCATTAAAATCTTCTGCTATGTAATACAGACTGCTAAAGCCGTCGTTCAAAGTCATTTTTATGAAATGGTTGGGTATGATTTGTTGAAATCCTGATACGTAAACGGCTGTCCGGGTTCCATTTCCTTTACGCAGTTCTGCGCTGTCCTGTTGCGTAACCATTTCTGAGCTTTCCAGACTTAAGTCTTCTTCAGGTTGGCAGGAGTAAATGCTAAAGATTCCCGCAACTATTAAAGGAAATTTCAATCGTTTGAGTGGTAATTTAATGTTCATAATAAAAAAGATTAGTTAATGAGATTTTTGATTCTAAACGAAAAGTTTTTGTATTTGCGGTTTAAATAGAAAAGCTGCCCTTTTTACCGGGCAGCTTTTTTTTTAAATCTAATGTATTACTGTTTTTCAACTGTAAGGTTATCAAAACGGAAACGGGTTCGATCCCGGTTTGAAGCCGTTTTGATGATATCTCCTTTGTAACGAACCAATAGATAGAATGATCCTCCTGGAGTGAAAGTAGCTTCTTTTACTTTCCACATTTGACCGCTGGTTCCCTGATCTGCCATTTCCTGAGCAGTTTCATCAGTTCCGGAAGGGTCGTTGGCCGGATCAAAGTTTCCGCTATCTAAGGCAGTAAAGTCGATAAGTGTCCAGTTTGTACCAAGATCAGGTTGTGAGCTGCCGTCATAGGTAGTAGAATACCAGTATTCAACCTGCTGGGTGTTTTCTCCGCCACCAAAAGTATACTGCATTTCCATAGTAAAGTCGATAACATCTGTTGCAGTAGCTGCAAATTGCGGACTTACGATTGCGTTATCAATCACATACGTATTTCCTATGGCTGTGTCATCAGTACCGGTGTTTGTACCTGCATTGAAGAAGAAATCCATTCCTGCATTTGAAACCGGTGCGGTACCATCGTTGATATTAGGTCTGTTTGCTATAGGGCCGGCATAGTTACCGGTATTACGATCTAAAGAAATGGTTTTTCCTATTTCTGCAGATTGAGCCGGGAATACGAAAGTTAAGTAGCTGTCATAAGGAGCAACAATACTTGTGGCATCATAAGCTTCAAAGTCTTCAATGTAAGGCAAGGTTAAACCTGAAGGATCAGTATCTCCGGGAGGTGTTGTTCCTGCATCTACCACTTCAAAAAGTGTTGGCTTATCATCTAAACCGCAGCCCTGATTAAATACAAAGGGATACACATCAGTAGCTCCTTCAAAAAGTGCTTTGATGTCAGCATCGGTAAAAACTCCCCGTCTGATTATTACGTTTTCAATATCACCGTAGGTATCCAGATTATCTTCAAGTGTCAATTCTAAATAATAAGAATCTTCCCCGCTCAAGTCTGGCATAGGCAGGCATAGAGGCGCACCCGCCGCGTTAGCTTCAGCAGCATACAATACGTTTCCCGTGTTGTCTGTCCCGGTCCAGATATTTACGCTAAAATTGGCATCATAGGTAGTACCAGCATCGCAATAGTTACCTTTGATGCAAAATTCAATTGCCTGGTTAGGGATGAGGGCGAAATAAATAGCACCATAATCAAGCAGATTACGATTGTCAAAACACAATACATCTACCGGCACATAATTATCTTCACCACCGGCTACTTCAAACGATAGAGGTAAAGCTTCCGGAACAAAGTTAGCCAGTTCGGTCTCTGCCTGTGGTGCAACCCAGATCGGATTGTCAGAAGCATCGTAAACGGCAAAATAGGTAAGGGAATAACTACCTGCACGTACGCTTAATTGCGTAGTTTCTACCGTAACAAACTCGGTAATACCATCTCCATCCTGATCAAAAGGAGTAGGGTTGATGTTTACTCGGAACGGCTCTGCCAGAGTTCCGACATTTTCGGGACCTTCTACAACGACCATTGCATAAGCCGGAGTTTCTCCAGAACAATCTGGAATGTCAGTCAACGGACCTTTTCCTTTTTTAGATTTAGTAACCAGATCTTGCAGAACGGTGCCAAAGTTTACCATTCCTTTGACTTCGCCCGTAGAGTCTCCATCATCTTTTGAGCAGGAAGTGAGCACCAATGCAAAAACTGCCAGGGTTAAGAAAGAACGTCTAAGTGTCTTCATAATTTTTAGTTTTAATTAAAAGTTGATTTACAAATTAAATGTTGAAGCTCCGGGTACAACGTTTTCGTAATGTGTTGCGATTTACACGATTCTTCGGTTACAAAGGTGCTTTTATCAGGTTTTAGAGAGGTCTAATTTTCGTCAGAAAGCGTTCAGGATTTGTCTATCTTTCAAAAAATCAAGCATTTATATGCGTTATTGGTACATTTAATATCAATTTTTTGAAATCTCTTTATTATGGATAAAACTGTTAGTTTTTTAGTTGAACTGAGCTATTCGGTTTAAAAAGGTTTAAAAATTGACAAAAAGCTACCGCTCATAATCAAAGGTCTTTGCTCTTCAGGTTTCGGTTACTACTTTTCGTTTCTGGTTAATTATGACCTTGTAATCCCTCATTGTATCCCATGAAACGAGTCTTTTATTTTCGCTACCTTATTTTGTTTTTGTCCTTAGTATTTTGCTCCTGTTCTACTGATGAATCTATCACTGAAACTGAAGAAGAAACGGAAGCACCTCTGGTCACGCTGACCTTTAATGTAGAAGGCAACCTAAATGTAATTGCTGCGCAGGAACTGGAAACTGGAAGTCGTGCCACGAAACCTGCAGATCTTGTTAAAGAGGGATTCACTTTTGATGGTTGGTATTTAGACGGGGTTCTTTTTGATTTCAATACGCTTGTTGAAAAGAACATTACCTTAATCGCACAGTTTACTCAAGTCGAAGAAACAGAATCAGATACCGCAGCGCATTTACTACCCGAAGATTTTGTGGCTGATTTAGGTAAGGGTTTTGATGTTACCTGGTCTGAGTTCACAAAGTATATGAATCTGTACAGCGAGCAGGCTGTGATTGACTTTGCTGCAGCAGGTTTTAAGAATGTACGCATTCGAATGGGAGAAGGTAATCCCGATGCTGAATTTCTGAACCGTTTAAAAATGCAGGTAGATCATTGTTTGAAGCATGGGATTTATCCCATTTTAGCCTATCAGGGTAAATTTCTTGAAGAAGAGGCCGCAACTGATGCTGAAGCACGTGAACATTTAGTTACCTGGTGGCGTACTATGGCAGCGTATTTTAAAGACTATCCCGATGAGCTCACGTTTAATATTCTCATTGAAATATCCGGAAACTATAAGGATAACTTTACTGCGATGAATTCGTTTTACGTAGATGTGCTTAAAGCCATACGTGAGAGCAATCCGCATCGTATTGTAATTTTTCCACCGGTAAAAATATCAGATCCAGAACAATTGGAAAATCTTAAGATTCCCGGGGAAGATGATAAGTATACAATGGCTGAATGGCATTTTTACGCTGCAGGTCCAAATACGACGGTGGGAAATAAAAAATACTGGAATGATGGTTCTACCGCTATGGAGCGCGATAATGTTAAGCAACCCATTCAAACAGCCTTAGACTGGATGCAAAAAACCGGTTATAAAACCTGGGTTGGCGCCTGGATGGCCGGTAACTACAATAAAGGCAATGATTTTACGATACCCCAACAAGTGGCTTTTGCAAGTTTTATGACCCGCGAACTCGATGCCGCTCAAATACCCTGGTCTATAAATGCCGGAAACAAGTATTACGATTATGAGAACCAAAAATGGTTTAATGTCACTTCAGACGCAGCAGGTATTCCGGTACGGGATGCGATTTTAGACCCCAGGACCATTGCCCTTTACAAAGACAGTTACTATAACGGCAGTGGCACGCGCTTACAACCGGGTAACTATGATGCGGCAGCATTAAAAAACCTGGGGCTCTATAAAACTTCAAGATCTATGATGATTCCGTTTGATTTTGAAGTTACGGTGTATAGTGGGGATTCCTTTGACGGCAGCGCAAAAGTTCTGACCCAAACCCAAGCAGATTTTACAGACTTTGAGATAGCTTCCTTTAAAGTAAACTATCTGAATAGCTATTAAAGAATATCTCAAATGGCTATAAAATAGTGTCTACACAAAGTAATTTAAAACCAAAGGAAGTGGCAATGAGGAATAATGGCCTACCAGCCCATTAAACTCAGTGTCATACCGGGCGTCAGGAAGCTTATAGTATTTATCTGAAAACTGATCGTAACATTTCGTTGTATTTAGCCAATGTCTTTTTTTAAAAGGCTGAACGCATTATGGTCGGCGTTTCTTTTTATACTTGCGCCCGTACCACAACAATACTCCGGTGACCGGAAGACTGGCCGTGATCAAACTGGCCAGAAACGCGATAATCTTTCCGGCGATACCACCAATGGCTCCCACGTGAATGTCGTAATTCATACGAAGCAGTTTTTCGGCAAATTCGGCATCTTCATACTTACCATACACACCGGGTGTTTCCAGTTCTTCCAACGTGTTTTGGTCAAAAAACCGGTAATCGTTATTGTAATATACACCCTTGCTGTTTGTGATTTCGACGTAGATACTTTCGTCCGGCGTATTTGGATAATGCAATTCGTAAGCCGTAGCTTCAGGCGATTCCCGTTTAAGTTTGACCATCAGGGTGTCAATAGGAGCAAAGGTATTTTCAGAAACCCGGTTGGGCTCCTGATTTTTTGGAATTATAAAAGCTGCCACCTTATCGCCGCCTGCCGTTTTATACACCACATATTTAAGCCAGTTGTAGGATACCACACAACCGGTAAAGGCGAGTACCAATGCAAAGGTGCAAATGTAAAAGCCCACAACAGTGTGCAGGTCAAAATTTTTGCGTTTCCAGCGGGTGGTTTTCTTCCAGTCAAACTTTAAGCGCTGTTTGAGATTTTTACGTTTTTTGGGTAGCCAAAGAATAAAACCCGATATAATGATGAGTATAAACAGTAAAATGGAAGTACTTACCACGTGTTCCCCAATTCCTTTTGGGAACCAAAGCCGCATATGTCCTTTAAGGATGAAAGCAAAAAAACCGCTTAAGTGATCTTTAATTTTTAGGACTTCGCCCGAATAGGGATTTAGAAAAATGCTCTGATAAAATTCAGGATCTCCATCGTAAAAAATGACCTCTATCGCCTCATCGGCCTTCCCAAAAACCACCCCGTGAATGGTGTTTTCAGGAAAAATTGCTGAAGCTTCGGTCTTGATCATCGTAGGGGTGATCATCGCCCGGTCTTGTGGTGCTACGGTCTTATAATCATCATACAGACTTTCTACCTCATCCCTGAAAACCCAGCAACAACCTGTTACCGCAACAATAAAAACGACAATACCCGTGATCAGGCCGAGTATTTTATGAAGCTGAAAAATAAATTTTTTAAAAGTCATGTATAGAAATTTTAAAACGACACTGTCTAATAAGTCTTAGTAGCTTGAGTTGTCAGGTTGAGCCTGTCGAAACCGATCGTGATAATCGGTAGGTTGAAACTATTTCGACAAGCTCAATATGACATTACCCTGCTTTTTAGACAGCCTCGTCTGATAATTTAAAAAGTATACGAAACATTGGCCAGAAGAGCTCTGGGTTGTTGTGGATTAATAGTCGTCCATCCCTTATAATACTCTTCATTAAAAGCATTATTCAGTTTTAATGCAATGCGGTATTGATTGGCCTGATAAAAGACTGATGCATTGGCAACGGTATATGCGGGTAGCACAAATTCGGTAGAAGGACCATAGATAATGGTAGGACGTTCGCTGGCTCCGTTAAATCCAAACCCAAGACCAAAACCATCCAGTTTTCCTTGCTGAAATTCATAATTAGCCCAAAAATTATAAAGTGTCTCAGGACCGGCTTCCAGAGGTCTAAGGTTGACAAGGTTTTCATTATCAGATTTGGTGGTTTTACTGTCGTTAAAGCTGTATCCGCCTCTGATATTTAAACCTTTAACCGGGTTGGCATTAATTTCTACTTCAAAGCCTTTACTGGTCACTTCACCTCCCTGAATTCGGTTAAAAGGGGATTCAGGATCGGTTATGACCCGGTCTTTTACCGTGATATCATAATAGCTCAGCGTGGCATTCAGGCGATTATTAAAAAGATTGGTTTTGACACCAAATTCCATCTGATTGGCCTGTTCAGGATCAAAGACTTTTAAGGTTTGCTGTCCTTCTGCGGGATCACCTACCAGCTGCGGAGCAACATTGGTAAAACCATTTTGGTAATTAGCAAACACCGAAAGCTGGTCTTTGATAGGCTGATACACGATTCCCGCTTTGGGTGAAAAGGTAGTTTGATTGTAATCATCGTCAGCAACGTTTAGGTTACCTTCATTATCAAAATGATCGAGGCGCAGACCTACCATTGCTGATAATTGATCGGTAAAATTAATCACATCTGATGCGTAGAGGCTGTATATGTGATAGGTAGATTTTATGTTGTTTACCCCGGCGTTTGCCAGCGCGGCATCTACAGCTGCTGTAGAAAGGGGATAGGCGGTAGTTTCGACTTCAGGGGTAAAGGGGTTGTCACCACTGGTCTCGCCATTGGCTGTTACATTCCCGAAAAATGCGTAACCGGTACTGTTATCGGTTTGGGTTTCATTAAAGTAGTCTATACCCAAAAGTACCCGGTTGCGAATGCTGCCCAATTTGAAATCCCCATTAAAATTCTGTTGAATATCGGTGGTTTGGGTATTCGCATTCTGCTTATTGATCTGTCTGGAAAACGTGGTTCCTTCTAAGCGGCCATAATCAAAAAGGTAGGAGTAATACCCGTTAGTTGAAGTATTGCTTTTCGACAACAAGGTCTGCGACTGCCAGGCATCAGACAATTTGTAGTCCATTTCAAGACGGTAGTTCTGAGTAGGATTTTTAAGTGATAAATCATTACTGGTAAAGGAGAGCTTGTTGTTGTAGCCCAACTCTTCCAAATTTGCTGCTCTTGAGGGAGCACTTCGGTTTAAGAATAAAAAGGTAGGATTGGTTTGTTCGGCCTGTGTGATTTCACCATAAAATGAAAACGACAAGCGGTTATTTACGCGGTATGAAAGGGAAGGAGCCACAAAGTATGATTTTCTAAAACCGGCATCCTGAAAGCTTTGGGAAGTGGTATAGGCCGTATTCAGTCTAAAATAGATTTGATCCTTTTCGCTTAAAGCGGTGTTGAAATCTCCCACCACTTGATTGAATCCGTATGAGCCGGAGGTAAAGGAAAGTTCACCACCTGTACCCGCGTAAGGTTTTTTGGTCACTACATTGATGAGGCCGCCATACGAACTAACCGCGTTGCCAAAGAGTGTTGCAGAAGGCCCTTTAAGAACCTCAATACGTTCGATATTTGCGGGATTGATGGTTCCGTTAGTAAGACCGGGAAGACCATTTACAAGTTGTGGCTGCACCGAAAATCCGCGTAGCGAATAGTAACCTGCGCCATCACCACCTCTTCCGGTAGAAGTCCACAATTGTTCAACGCCCGTTGCATTTTTAAGCGCATCGTCAAAATTAGTCACTACCTGAGATTGCAATAATTCGTTGGTTATGGTGCTGTAAACCTGTGTATTTTCAAGGTCTTTAAGCGGCAGTTTTGCAACATAAGCTGTTTTTCTACGGGAGAACTTATTACGGCGCTCCCCGTCAATCACCACTTCATTGAGAATTTCGTTTCCCTCGTACATGACTAAGGTGCCCAGATCGCCAGATTGCGCATCTGTAAGTGCAACTGTGATTTCTTTAGTGCGGTAGCCCAGATACGAGAGCACGAGGGTATAATCTGAAGCCTCGAGATTAGAAATTTTGAATGTTCCGTCAGTTTGGGTTTGTGTTCCTGAAGTTGTTCCTTTTAGAAACACGTTTACTCCAGAAAGGGCTCTTCCGGTATTATCGGTGACGGTGCCTTGTAAGTTTACATTTTGGGAATAGCACCAACTACTCAGAAAAAGCATTAAGGTTGGAAGTAGAATCTTCATTTGTTTTTATTTAGACTTGTTACAAATAATTAGTTTTGGCAAATGTATTGTCTACGTTTATTCCATCCAAATTATTTAGATAAATTCTAAATAGAAATCTTTTTCAGAAGGTGATCTGAGCGCTAATGCGGGGTTACAGACTATTTAATGTCAGTACATTATACTGAAATTTTAAATAAAGAAATTTTTAAATTTTTCTTGTTACCGAAGCTGATGGGAGTGGGGTTTGTCACATTCGGGTTCAATGTGAATGGTAATGTGTGAGATTTCGGGTAGTTCTTCCTGTAATTTATCCTGAAGTTTATGAGCCAAAACATGCCCCCTGTTTACGCTAATTTCACCATCTACAATGGCGTGCAGTTCAATCAGGTACTTCATTCCCGCTTTGCGTACAAAGCATTTTTCGGTTCCTTTAATGCCTTTGACGGTAAGTGCAACCTCACGTATGTTTTCAACCACGTCGTCATAGCGGTGTTCGTCCATAATTTCGCCCAAAGCAGGCCTGAAAATAAGATATGCATTATACAGGATAAATGCCGAAGCAAACAGGGCAGCCCAGTCATCAGCAGTCTCAAATCCTTTTCCAAATACCAAAGCGATCGAAATACCAATAAAAGCAGTAACCGAAGTAACCGCGTCGCTGCGATGATGCCAGGCATCTGCGCGAAGCGACGAACTGTTAGTCTCCTTGCTTTTGCGCATCACATAACGATAGGAGCCTTCTTTCCAGATGATAATAACTGCCAGAACAATAAGCGTCCAGGCTTCCGGCACTTTATGAGGTGTTCTGATGTTTTCAATACTTTCGTAGGCGATTACGGTCGCCGATGTGACCAGAAACGCCACAACCAGAAAAGTGATCAGGGGTTCTATGCGCGAGTGACCGTAAGGATGATTTTCGTCAGGTGGGCGCTGCGCGTATTTAAACCCAATCAGGACAAAAAAAGAAGAAAAGATATCTGCGGTAGACTCAATACCATCTGCGATAAGGGCGTAGGAGTTGCCAAAAATACCCGACAAAAACTTTACGGCAGCCAGCAACGTATTGCCTATGATGCTGAAATAGATTGCTTTAACAGCCGATTTTTCGGGGGTGTTTGCCATAAATCCTGAAGATATAACTGCATAACAAACCTATTTTATTTATTTCAGGAAGGCTCAGATAATTTGTTAATCTATCTAAAAATACGCACGGTTGTCAGAAACGGGGGTTTGTAGTTCTGCTTAAGATTTCCGCAGAATTTTTTCAAGGGTTTTGCCTTTTGCCAGTTCATCAACCAGTTTATCCAGATAACGCACTTTTTGAGTCAGGGGGTTTTCAATAGTTTCAACGCGATAGCCACAAATGACACCGGTAATTAAATGGGCGTTAGGGTTCAAATCTGCCTGATCAAAAAACGTCTGGAAACTAGACTTCTGGTTGATGTGATGGGTTAGTGCAGCATCATCATATCCCGTAAGCCAGCTAATCACTGCGTGTAAATCTTTACGGGACCTTCCCTTTTTTTCTACTTTGGTCACATAGTGCGGGTATACCGAAGCGAAAGACATAGTAGTAATGCGTTCATCGGTTTTAGAAGGCTGATTCATCGTTTATGTTTATCCCTGAAAATACAAATATCTGGAATAATTACCTGTCTGATTCTATTACTTGAAATTCTGATATTCCGCGTTTAGCTCATCAATGCGTCGCTTAATTAACGAGGTTCATTCAGTCAGATCGATTTCAATTCAAGGTATTTACGTTTCTGAAACCCGAAAAGCCAATATCAAAATCAGGATTTAGTAAAATTAATCACTAAACTTGTCTCTTTTGATATCCACCTATGAGTCTGGCATTACCTATCGCTCTTGTTTTAATTGTTTTTGTGATCTACGCTTTTACCCGCACCCGATCCCGAAAAAAAGAAGCTTTTCCTGCAAACTGGCATCAACTTTTAGTTGATCATGTACATTTTTATAAAGAACTGTCTGAGCCCGAACAAAAGCGGTTTCAACAACGCGTCATGACTTTTTTAAGCGAAACCTATATTGAAGGAGTTGATTTTGAACCCGATGAACTGGATACGGTTTTGGTTGCTTCGAGTGCCGTCATACCGGTGTTTGCATTTAGTGAATGGCATTATACCAACCTGAGCACGGTGTTGATTTATCCCGATCATTTTAATGAGGATTTAGATTTTGACGCCGATCACAAAGAGCGCTTTATAGCCGGAATGGTAGGTACAGGCCGTTTTGAACATCAGATGATTTTATCCCGAAAAGCGCTGCACGAGGGTTTTGAGCGTAAACGGGACTTGCAAAATACCGGGATTCATGAGTTTGTTCACTTAATTGATAAGGTAGACGGGGTTACCGATGGGGTTCCTGAACGCTTAATTGAGCACCGCTATGTTGTGCCTTGGCTGAAACGTATTCATAAAGAGATGGAAGAAATTAATGCCGATCAGTCTGATATACGTAGTTATGGAGGTACTAACGAGGCTGAATTCTTTGCCGTGGCTTCTGAGTACTTTTTTGAGCAGCCTAACCGAATGCGGGTTCAGCATCCCGAGCTGTATAAAATGCTCACGGATTGTTTCCGTATTCAAAAGAAGTAAAATGATCAGTAAACGAGGCTTTTTTTACAAAACGTAAAGCCGCACTTTTTTATTTAGATTTGTTATCTGCCTGCTTTTAGCAGGTTTTAACCCTTAAACGGAACTATGTTATTTTATAAAAATCGAAGTGTACGATTAGTTTTAGTCTGTGTTATTCTGGCTTGTATTTCCTGCAGGAACGAGCCTAAAAATACTACCACTTCAGAAGAAATTTCAGATACTCCACAGCAGACGGAGCATCAATTAGTGGTAGAACAGCCCGATTCAATACCCACTCCCGAAGGCATGGTTTGGGTTTCCGGTATTCGGTTTACTCAGGGAGCAGGATCTGGAGACGAACTTGCTTTACCTCGGGAAAAACCGGCACATCCGGTGGCTGTTGATGGATTTTTTATAGATAAGACCGAAGTCACCAACGCTGAGTTTAAGGCTTTTGTTGAGGCAACCGGCTATGTGACTGTTGCAGAGCGCCCTGTAGACTGGGAAGAAATGAAGAAAGACTTGCCACCCGGTACGCCGAAACCTGCAGACAGTATTTTGCAGCCCGGTTCTTTAATTTTCAACAGGAAAGCAGAAGGCATTACCGACTTGAGAAATTACGCGCAATGGTGGGAATGGAAAACAGGAGCCAACTGGAGGCATCCACAGGGGCCGGAGTCAACAATTGAAGGAAAGGATGATTATCCTGTAGTTCATATCGCTTATGAAGATGCTCTGGCCTATTGTGAGTGGGCAAACCGCAAACTCCCTACCGAAGCTCAATGGGAAGCAGCAGCACACGGAAAAATGCACGGCGGAGTCTATACCTGGGGCGACGATGAATCGCAACTTGCTAAAAAAGCCAATACCTGGCAGGGGAATTTTCCCAATAAAAATCTTGCCGAAGACGGGTTCTCATATGTTGCTCCCGTAGCTTCGTTTGAACCCAACTCACTGGGTATTTACGATATGGCCGGAAATGTATGGGAACTCACGCAGGATTGGTTTTCTGTAAACTACTACGAAAGTCTGGCGGGTAATGAAACGCTAAATCCAAAAGGTCCTGCGCAATCCTATAACCCTGAAAATCCATACCAACCGGAAAAGGTTATTAAAGGCGGCTCATTCCTATGTGATAAATCGTATTGTGCCAGTTACCGCATTTCTGCCCGAATGGGGCAAACCCTTGATTCCTCTTCAGATCATACCGGCTTTAGAACCATAGCAACACCTGACCAACTTTCAAAATAATTTTTTGCTTCAAATTAAAAATCTAAAACTGCCTTAGACCTGAACTATGATCAGAAATCTTGTACTTATATTGATTATACTGGCAATGCTGCTCAACATTCTCAATTTTGATTTAGCGAGTTTTGATTTGAAATCTAATCAAACCTGGATATTCTTAGGTGCTATACTGCTCGCTTTTATTGGGTCGGTTTTACTGGTCGTGAACATCCTAAAAACCAACAGCGCTAAAGAATAAGTTTTGGAAAACTCGGGTATTAAAATGAAAACCCGCAGTAGAATAACTTACAGCGGGTTTAAAATTTACGGCACCGGCGATCAGCGCGTATTGAATCTACTATTCTTCAAATACTTCAAGGCATAAATAAAATCCAGCAGTTTTGACCCGGTGATAGAATTTGAAAGGGATTTCGAATATTGAATTAACTCAGAGCCTTGGCAATATCAACATCTATGACCTTTTTCCTTAAAACATAAACAAGATGCATATTCGTTGAGCAGCCCTGGCTTTTACGCATAGCCTTCAGCTTTTTTTCAATACTTCCCATGGAGTGGGCACTAAATCCAAAATAGCCAAGAATTGCGGGTAGATCTGATACTTTAGCTCCGTGAGCTAGAGCACTTACGAGGTAAAGCTCGTAGTCATTAATTGGTTTTGTTTGTTCTGACATTTTTAATAATTATAGGGATTTTACAAATGTGGTCTAAAGATACAGACGTTTCTCCAGATATTGGTCTTACTTGCGAAGCTTTTTAAAATACTGAAATTCAGTCATATAATATTGGGGGATATAAAGTGCAGTCATCGTAAAGTATTAGAAAGCGTAGAAAGCAGATTCCAAACGTGTCTTGTTTGATGAATCGGCGCTTTTAGGCAGTTACAGGTATGTAAGTGATTTTTTTGCAAAAAAAGTATCAGGTATGGCAAAATTAGGTAAGGTAAAATCGGTACTATTCAGATAGTTTTGAGAGCATAAAAATCGTTGAACGTGTTTTTACATCGCCTATTAAATACTAATTTTCTTCTTTCTTGGCGTTGTTTTCATAGTTAAAAACCTGTGATCTTTATCTTTTAGCGATCTAAAACCAGTTATAAACAAATCTATTATGCGAAACTTTACTTTTTGCTTAAACCTTATTAGTGTAGCCCTGTTTAGCTTTAGTCTCCAGGCTCAGAATAGTTCTGCCGACTACTCCAATGCCTGGAAGGATGAACAGGTCTTCCGGATTAATAAGGAAGAACCTACCGCCTGGTTTATTCCCTATCAAAATGAAGAAGCCGCAAGATCGCATAACCCTGCAAAGTCCTCCTATTATCTTTCCCTAAACGGAAACTGGAAATTTAAATGGTTTGAAAATCCCGCAAATGCCTTGAAGGGTTTTGAAAAAACAGATTTGAATGACTCAAAATGGGATGAAATTCCGGTGCCGGGTGACTGGCAAATGTATGGGTACGATTATCCTATTTACACCAACATTCAATTTCCTTTTAAAAACTGGGGCATCAACCCGGATGGTAGCCCGATAGTACCTGAAGATTTTAATCCTACAGGGCTTTATCGTACCCGTTTTAAACTTCCTTCAGACTGGGATAATCAGCAGGTATTTATTCATTTTGGCTCGGTTAATTCGGCATTCTACCTGTATCTAAACGGAAAATTTGTAGGCTACAGTCAGGATACTAAAACACCTGCCGCCTTTAACCTGACCAAATATCTGGTTGACGGCGAAAATACACTGGCCTTAAAAGTCATTCGCTGGAGCGACGGTTCGTATCTTGAAGATCAGGATTTCTGGAGATTATCGGGTATAGAGCGCGACGTTTTTCTAGTGGCAACTCCACAGGTACGAATTCAGGATTTCGAGATAGCTTCGGTGCTTACTGATGATTATCAGGATGGAAAATTTAATCTTTCGGTAAAACTGGAGGATCACCAGCAAAAATCAGATCATACTTCAGGCATAGCCGTTCAGATTAAACGAGACGGAAACCTTATTTATTCCGAAGAAAAAGAAACAACCGGTGCTGAACTAACTTTCGACACCCTAATCAAAGATGTGGCGCAGTGGTCTGCAGAGTTTCCAAATTTATATGAGCTGGAACTTGTTCTCAAATCAAACGGAAAAGTTACGCAGGTAATCAATCAGGAAATAGGCTTTAGGACGGTTGAAATCAAAGACGGTTTGTTGCAGGTAAATGGGAAACCGGTGACGCTGCGCGGGGTGAATCTGCACGAGCATCATCCTGAGACCGGTCACTATGTAGATATTGAAACCCGAAAGCTTGATCTGGAGCTGATGAAACAAAATAACATCAATGCGATCAGAACCTGTCATTATCCTCAGGATCCTGTGTTTTACGAAATGTGTAATACCTATGGCTTTTACGTCGTTGACGAAATAAATATCGAATCCCACGCCATAGGTTATGATCTGGATAAAACCTTAGGCAATCAGCCCAATTGGGGGCCTGCGCATTTAGACCGAACTAAAAACGCGGTGGAACGGGATCGCAACAATCCCAGTGTGATTATCTGGTCTCTGGGTAATGAGGCCGGTAACGGAGTCAATTTTTACAATACGTACAACTGGATCAAGGAAAATGACCCTACCCGTCCCGTACAATATGAACGTGCCGGTGAGGAGTTCAATACCGATATTGTTGCTTATATGTACATCGGCATTAAAGGGATGGAGCATTACGCGCGTAATCACACAGACCGGCCGCTTATTCCCTGCGAATATGCCCACGCAATGGGTAACAGCCTTGGAAATTTTCAGGATTATTGGGATGTGATCTACAAATACAAGCAGTTACAGGGTGGCTTTATCTGGGATTGGGTAGATCAGGGTCTGGTTAAAGAAGGCAAAGATACCGAAGGTTTCTGGGCTTACGGGGGAGACTTCGGTCCTGAAGATGTGCTTAGCGATAACAACTTTTGTATGAATGGACTGGTTTCTCCAGATCGTAAACCGCATCCGGCTTTGTTTGAGATGAAGAAAGTTTATCAGCCTATATATTTGGAAGCTTTGAACTTGAAAACCGGGGAAATTAAGTTAACCAATCATTACAGTTTTGATGCTTTGTCTAATCTGAAGTTGGAATGGGTATTGGAAGCTAATGGGAAAGAATTTAAGAAAGGAACTTACGGTGATGTGGAAGTTGACGCGCTGTCTTCAAAAGTGATCAAACTCAATATTCCCGATTTTGAGCCTGCGATTAATACCGAATACTTCTTAAATGTGTATTTAAAATCGAAGACCGAAAGAGACCTGGTTCCTGCAAATCACGTTGTAGCTTACGAGCAGTTTAAATTACCGGTTAGCCTTATCCAGGAAGTTACGAACGCATCCGAAGGCAATTTAAAGCTGAATGAGGATGATACGGTAATTACTGTATCGGGTGCTGACTTTAAAATTACAGTTGATAAGACCACCGGATGGGTTAAGACGATCGAGAAAAAAGGGAAATCGCTTTTAGAAATGCCTTTAGAACCAAATTTCTGGAGGGCTCCAACAGATAACGACTACGGTAACAAAATGCATGAGAAAAGCGCGGTTTGGAAAGATGTTGTGAGTCAATTTGAGGTTCTGGGAATTGAAAGCACTCAGGATCTACCGGGTCTGGTAGAGATAGCTGTTGACTATGTTATTCCGGCTTTACAAAATCAAACCGCTTCTGTACGCTATACGATTTATGGAGATGGAACTTTGAATGTGCACAGTGAATTTGATTTTCTGAACAATAAGCTTCCGGAAATCCCACGTATAGGATTCAGAACCCGTATCAAGCCCGAATTTGATACGTTTAGCTATTTTGGAAGAGGACCGCACGAAAATTATACAGATCGCAAAACTTCGGCTCTGGTTGGTTTGTACGAATCTCCGGTGAAAGATCAGCGTTTTAAATACGCGCGTCCTCAGGAAAACGGCTATAAAACCGATGTGCGCTGGGCACGTTTAAAAAATTCCAGAGGAGATGTTATAGAGGTTTCGTCTACAGGAACTTTTGGAACCAGCGCCATGCCTTTTGCTCAGGAAAGTTTTGACGACGGCGCTGAAAAAGAGCAACGCCATCCTGAAGATGTCGCTTTAGAATCTTTTGTAGAATGGCATATAGATCTAGTGCAGCGTGGGGTAGGAGGTGATGACAGTTGGGGTGCGCTACCTCACGAAAAGTACCGTATTTTTCCCGGGATGTATGCATTTGATTTTACGATGAAGTTTGACTTTTAAAGAGAGCTTTTAGCGTTATAAATAGATTTAAATGTTTAGTATTGGCCAGAAATAAGGCGCCTTAGGGCGCTTGAAACAGCTAATCATTTTATCCTTATCGATGCAATTAAAATTTGACAGGTTTGTATTTGCGATCGTAATCGTAGTTGCGACCGCGTACTTTCTTCCACAATTGGGGGCAGGAGCCTCAGCTGATGTCTTAAATACGATAAGTACGGTAGGTATTGCCCTGATTTTCTTTTTTTACGGTCTTAAATTAAGTCCGCAAAAACTAAAAGCAGGTCTTAAAAACTGGAAACTTCATATTTTGATTCAGGCGAGCACCTTTGTGCTGTTTCCGGTTCTGGTCATACTGCTAAGGCCCTTTGTGCAAAATGAAGAGCAGGAACTTATCTGGCTGGCGTTTTTTTTCCTGTCTGCATTACCATCTACGGTAAGTACATCTGTGGTTATGGTTTCAATAGCCGAAGGTAATCTTCCGGCAGCAATCTTTAACGCCAGCATTTCGGGCATTATCGGGATTTTGGTCACTCCGTTGTGGATAGGTCTTTTTGTAGATGCAGCTACAGTTGATTTTGATTTTTCAGAAATTTACCTGAGTCTTGTTTTTCAGGTTTTAGTACCGCTGATTCTGGGTTTCTTGTTACAATTGATTTTTGGACCATTCCTGGAGAAATACAGCAAACAGCTTTCGCTTTTTGATAAAGGGATCATATTGATCATCATTTATAAAAGTTTTGCAAAATCGTTTTCAGAAGGCTTATTCAGCAGCATTTCTATTGCCGATTTGCTTCTTATTGTAGCCGGTGTTTTGGCGCTTTTTGGATTGATCTATAGTTTGATCAGTATCATTTCAAAGAGGCTTGGTTTTTCTTTAGAAGACCGAATAACAGCGCAATTTTGTGGAACTAAAAAATCACTGGTACACGGGACTGTTTTTTCGAAGATTTTATTTCAAAATTTTGCATCACTGGGTCTTATTCTGCTTCCGCTGATGCTGTTTCATATCTTTCAAATACTGATCATTAGCGGGATCGCATCTCATTATAAGAAAGTAAACCACAACCGGTTAACATAGATTTCATTTGGTTTTATTGCCAAAACTTATGAAATACAAGTTATTGGTTGCCGAACCGGTAATTTTGAAAAAGTCTGTAGCTCATTTTGAACAGAATTAAATTGCCCCGGATTCTCTCGTTAGGACCAGTACCTAAATAAGGGGGGAGGTCAATATTAATTATTTATCGAATTTAAAGGTATCCTATAAGGGGGGAAGCCTACATTAATTCAGAAATAAGTTTGTGTTTTCTTTAATACAACATCATCCTGTGAAACTTTAAATTTCTGGGATGATGATAAACCTATTTTTCGCAATTCTACAGCTTCCCCCGGGAACCCAAAATCCCGATGATAATCTTCCGGTTAATCTTAAAGATCCTTTTGATCTGGTTGTGTTTGTCATCCTGCCTGTAATCCTTATTATACTTTATATTATTTGGAGAAAGAAACGCAGGAAACCTTAAGCTTTAATGCCTATTCTCACTTAAAAATAATCTACATAGCTCCTCTAGGAGGGGCAACTCCCAGTCAAAGCCCAGCCATCCCCTAGGATAGTGTATGAAGACGGGTTCTATAAAGTCAAAATTTAAGAGTTTGTTAAGAATGTCGTAGTGCATAGCTACAGCAAAACAAAAAGCTATGAGATGTTTATATCAACAGAAATTTTCAACAACAATTTTCCTTTTCCCGATGACGGAGAAACCATTTACCATACTATCAGTAGGCTATTAGCCAAAACTTTCTAGATAAATCCGCTTAGTATTGTAAAGTAGAACTACATTGTTTTGAATTATAATGTATTCTTCGTTTAGCTGAATTTGATTCTATAGGCTTTATTGGTTTTGCGAGCATTTTTAAGCCAAAAGAGGTAGCGCTTTATGAGAAGCCCTTCTGATTTATTGACGAAGTATAAAGTAGCATCATTTAAAAGAATTATTTGTAGAAACCTCCAATGATGTATTCTATCTGCTACGTAAGCGATGAACTTAAAGAGTTAAAAAAAGAAGATCTTATTTTACTCTATGAACAGACTGTTCAAAATAATAACAAAGAACAGATAACCGGTGTGCTCATCCATAAGGATGGAAGCTTTTTTCAGGTTCTAGAAGGAGACAAAAACGTAATAACTACCTTATTTAAAAAAATTAAAAAGGATAGAAGACATAAAAATGTAATCACGCTATTTACTAGGGAGAGTATTCGCGTTTTTGAAAATTATCAAACCGGCTTTAGCATTGTTCACGACTATAATGGGCTTGAAAGTCTGAGAGTTTTTTTGGCTGATAATAGAGCGATTTCTACTACCTCTGCTTGTGTTGAGAGTATTATAAAAACATTTTTAAAAGCATAATTAAGAAAATATTCAATCTGCGATTGGATGTGCCCTTAAAACATGAAATCGGTTTTGATCCCGCCAAAGGGCTATGGTTTCGCAATGGGATTCATCATCAACCAACTGGGCAGGTTGAGTGCATATTATGTAAATGAGCAATCCGGGAAATTCTTAAGTCACTCAGATTCGCTCTATTTTTTAAGCATAATGGAATAGTACTTTCAACTCCAAAATTTAAGAATTTAAGATTTTTTTAAGAATCATTATATTAGCATTCTTAAATAGGTTTTGAATCCTAAATGCTTAGCAAAACCCCCGTATATTGGTAAAGAATACTAAAAAAAACTGACCCAGTTTGAACCATGAAAAAGCGAATATCTAGAAAAGGAAAAGCCATCAAACTGAAAATATACACGCTGATTCTTTTGCTTTTTATACTATACGGATGTGGTGACCCTTCATCTCCAAAAAATAGAATCGCGATCACCAAAGACTATTTCACAGCCCTTGATCTATCGAGCAGTTCTAAACTATTCAATGTGATAAGCGATAGCCTTCTTGCAAAAATACCGGAATATGATTATCAGGTTAAGTATTCAAAAAAGGATTATGTAGAAAAATGGCTAAAATGGGACTCAGTCTTTGATCCAACCTATAAAGTTCTTGCTTTAAATATAGCAAATGAAAGCGTCGTTACAACCGTTTCAAAAACAGATAAACGCATAGCATTCTTTATGCAAAAACCATTTTTAACACAGGAAACATTTAAATTCAAAAATGGGAAAATTGCTGAAATTGAAACGAAATATCTCAATTTTGATGAAAAAACCTGGGGAAAAAACAGAGAACAGCTTCTAAATTGGGTTGCTACAAACCATCCGGAGTATGAAGGTTTTATAAATGACCAGACGGAAGCAGGTGGAATAAAGTTTTTAGAGGTACTCAACCGCTACCAAAAAAAAGATAAGCGCTACTTGTTTTTTCTTCATAATCGATTTTTAGAGGAACACGAGCTCAACGAATTACACCCGGAATACGGACGAACGGAGTATAAGGAAATCCTGGCTGCATTTGAAAAAAGCGGGTTGAATGTAATTAGCGAATTGAGAAATGCTAATGTAAACGCTCGGGAATACGCCGGCTACATAGTCAACCAGATTGACAGTTTAATGCAGACGGGAGTCGAGCCACAGCATATAACAGTTGTAGGGACTTCTAAAGGTGGATATATCGCGCAATACGTTTCCACCTTGGCCAATAACCCTGATCTAAATTTTGTGTTCATTGCAAGCTTTAGAGACGAAGATCTGCAAAACATTCCGGAAATCAATTTTTGTGGTAATATCCTGACCATTTATGAAAAGACCGATCCATTTGGGGTATCTGCCATACAGCGTAAGGAAAGCTCAACCTGCACGATCAGGCATTTTAAAGAAATTGAACTCAAAACAGGATTGGGGCACGGCTTTTTGTTTAAGCCCCTAAGTGAATGGGTTAAACCAACAATACATTGGGCAAATGCCCAGTATAGTTTGTAGTATTGATAAATAGCTTTTTTCTAATTATTAATAGACTCTAATCTGCAAATGTAAAAAATATAGCAATTGTCATATTTACCTGGGATTTTCTAAAGCTCAGTCTCTTTAAATACATAATAAGTTTTGAAAATTTCAGAAAAAAGCAATTAAGATATCGATAAGAATGATAATTACGCTTTTGCTCTTTACAGGTCACGCATGGTGCTCCTGTTACACCGTTGAGGAGGAAGTTCGCCTTGATGAGCTGGGAAGAGTGGTTTACTACAAAAGTAAATATGATTCCCATAAACCAAACGGCACAATCTGTACGATGAATGCATCAGAAAAAAACGAATGGGGTGTTTATCGATCCTACGCTACAATTTAAAAATGGTCTCGAAGTTTTTCAGAGACTGAAGGGTTTTCTGCTACGCAGTTTACGTATGAAATTGATGAGCGTGGTAATTCGTTGACCTGTATATCTTAAGATTTTACCATAAAAAAAGAACAGCCTTTTAGTCAAACGATTAACAGGCTGTTCTAGATTAACCAAAATTTGGTTCGTCGGGATGAGAGGATTCGAACCTCCGCTCTCGCGCCCCCCAGACGCGCACTTTAACCGGACTAAGCTACATCCCGAAATTTTCAGGCTGCAAATATACTTATTTAAGATATACTGCAAAGTCTTTTAAAACTTTACTGTAGAAGATATAATATGATATTCACTATGAAATAGGCTCTAATTCTGTTTTTGTTCAATGAGTAGTTGTTTTCGTTGAAAAATTATAAAACTATAACGTTTTCATTTGTTGATACTATATTTTTTGTAACTTAAGATTGTCAATAGGAATTAATTAATTGTCTTTATTATGAAACTTAAATATTATATCCTCGCTTTAATGTCTGTAGTACTCCTAAGCAGCCTTAAAACAACTAATGACACCCATCCTGATCACCTGATTAAAGGCACCTGGGAATTGGAAAGTTTTTATTATTACGATAATAACGAGATTTCAGACACATTACCTACTACTGATGGTTACAGGCAAATAAAGATGTATACCACAGATAAAGTGATGTGGACGCGTTATGTGCCTAAGGATTCTGTTGAGTGGTTTGGCTATGGTAACTATAAAGTAGCAGATGATATGCTCATCGAGACTTTAGAATACGGTTCAGAGAGTATGATGAGTGCGATAGATACGCTACGCATCTTCACTTTTGAGCTTCAGATTTCTGAAAATGCGTACAGTCAAATCAGTGTAGATGATGAAGGCAATCGCATTTCCTCAGAAAACTATAGACGTATTGAATAAAATCAGCTATTCTTTAATGGCTTTTACTTCGGCTTCCGTTACCATTTTAGGACTTGTATTCCCCCAGGAATGTAAGATGTAATTCATCACATCTGCTACTTCATCGTCGTAAAGTCCGGGAGATGGCATTACGCTATTGTATATGTCTCCGTTAACGGTGATTTCTCCTTTGAGACCATATTTAACAGAGTGGATTGCTTTTTCGCGGTTTTTAAGCAAGTAATCTGCCTTGGCCAGCGGCGGATAGACACCTGCAACCCCTTCTCCGGTAGGGAGGTGACACTGCATACAGAAATCCTCATAAACCGTTTCACCTCGTTCTATACTTTCTTGTAAAGCATCCTGAACATTGGTAGTTTTAGTGATAGTAGTATAAGACTCCGCACCTGAATTTGAAGTACTCAAATAACCGAATCCGGTAACGATCAGGGTGATTAGTGTTGTTATAGTTATTTTCATTTTTTGATCAGTTTTACAATTCCTACGCCTTCAACACCTACATAAATCATACCATCAGGACCTTGAACCACATTGCGTACGCGACCTATTCCGTCAAGGAGTTTTTCACGTTTTACGACCTCATTATTTGAATTAAGGTAAAGGGCTTCTAAATACACAAATTTTAAAGATCCTACCAAAAGATTTCCTTTTAGTTCAGGATAGGCGTCACTGGTAACCAAAGCAAAGCCGCTGGGCGCTATAGATGGAACCCAATAATACAGGGGTTGCTCCATTCCTTCTTTTTGTCTTTCATCGGTGATAGGAGTTCCTGAATAATTAATCCCATAAGTAATAACCGGCCAGCCATAATTAGCTCCTTTCTTGATGACGTTAATTTCATCACCACCTCTGGGGCCGTGTTCGTGAACCCAGATTTCCTGAGTTTCTGAGTTGATGATCATTCCCTGGGGATTGCGATGGCCATAAGACCAAATGGCTTCCTTTGCATTCTCAACTCCTACAAACGGATTGTCTTCCGGGATACTACCGTCAAGATTAAGACGGTATACCTTGCCATTATCGCGTGTAATGTCTTGAGGATTTACATCCCGTTCGCCTCGTTCACCTGCTGTAAAAAATACGTGCCCTTCATTATCAAAAACGATTCGGCTGCCAAAATGCTGACCCTTAGTGGTATTAGGGCCTGCTTTGTAGAGGATTTCCTGATCAGTCAGTTGATTGCCGCTTATTTTTGCTCTCATTAGAGCCGTGTTTGCTCCTTTTTCTTCACCCTGAGTTGAAGAAAAAGTGATATAGATCCATCCACTTGCTTCATAATCTGGAGCAATCTGGATGTCTAAAAGTCCACCCTGACCTCTGTTTGAAAGTTCCGGCAGTCCGGTTATTTCATTTTTTTGACCATCTTTAAAATGAATGAGCTTTCCTTCCTTTTCGGTTATCAGAATACTTCCATCCGGCATAAAGGTCATTCCCCAAGGGTTTACGAGGTCTGGCACCACGGTCTCGTAGGTATAGGCCTCAGAAACGCTTATGGGTACGTCATTTTCTTTTACTTCCTGCTGATCCTGACCACAGGAAGTAAGGCCAACCAACATAAAGCTTAAAACACATATATACTTTTTCATAATCGCTATTTTTTCTAAAAATAGAAAATATTCAGTGATTTCGCATAGCGTAAGTAATCTATGTAAATAGTTGTTGTTAATAACGACTCATAACTGACTTTAGGGAATTTTTTAGAATGCATTTTTATTAATGTACTTTTGTGTTTTATGGAAAACGATTTAAACCCTAAAGGATTAAATTAAATTTTATGGCAGTAGAACGAATTAAATGTTTGATAATAGGATCTGGACCGGCTGGTTATACAGCAGCTATATATGCTTCCAGAGCTGATTTGAATCCGGTTATGTATACCGGCCTAGAACCCGGCGGACAATTGACAACCACTACCGAGGTAGATAACTTTCCCGGTTATCCTGACGGAATTGACGGTCCAACGATGATGGTTCAGTTACAAAAGCAGGCAGAGCGATTTGGTACCGAGGTGCGGATTGGGATGGTCACTTCTGTTGAGTTTGCTTCAGAACATGGTGGAATACATAAAGCGGTAGTAGACAACAATACCGAAATAGAAGCAGAGAGTATCATAATCAGTACAGGGGCAACTGCAAAGTATCTTGGTCTTCCCAGTGAACAGCGCCTAAGAGGCGGCGGGGTTTCGGCCTGTGCGGTATGTGATGGTTTCTTCTACAAGAATCAGCGTGTAGCCATCGTAGGTGGTGGAGATACAGCTGCTGAAGAGGCTACATATCTTGCAAATATTTGCGAGCACGTGACTATGCTGGTACGTAAAGATGAAATGCGTGCATCAAAAGCAATGCAACACCGGGTAAATTCCAGAAAGAATATTACTGTTCTTTACAATACCGAAGTAGAGGAAGTATTGGGAGAGCAGGTAGTTGAAGGTCTAAAAATGATTAACAATGAGACTAAAGAAACCATTCAAATTGATATCACTGGATTGTTTATAGCCATAGGTCATAAACCGAATACCGATATTTTTAAAGGGCAACTGGATATGGATGAAACCGGTTATATAATTACCGAACCAAAAAGCACCAAAACCAATAAGCCTGGTGTATTTGCCAGTGGTGATGTTCAGGATAAGGAATACCGTCAGGCTATAACTGCTGCTGGTACGGGCTGTATGGCTGCTCTGGATGCTGAGCGCTACTTGGCATCTATTGAAGAGGAAGTAGAAGCCTAAAGCTTCGCATTCATATATAAAAAAAGCTCTCCATTTGGAGAGCTTTTTTTATGGGATTGAAATTAATCTTCGTCCTCTTCTTCTTCGGAAGCCTCATCGATCATCTCATCATCATCGTCTTCAGGCAATTTGCTTGGCATTTCGCTGATTGGTTCGTTCAAATCATCATCGTCGTAGTCGTCAACGTCGTAATTCTCCATTGTATTTTCAAGCTTCTTACTCACTTTTACGAGATAGATGGTATCTGCAGTACGAACTTCAACACATTCTATAAGTTCATTCTTTGCATTTTTAAAAGATATGATGTG
Organism: Leeuwenhoekiella nanhaiensis; assembly: GCF_002744755.1. Lineage (GTDB taxonomy): Bacteria > Bacteroidota > Bacteroidia > Flavobacteriales > Flavobacteriaceae > Leeuwenhoekiella > Leeuwenhoekiella nanhaiensis. The sequence continues at coordinate 53,660 of NZ_KZ319288.1, forward strand.
ATCATCATCATACCCGTAGGGGTACTTATCAACCAGAAGCGCGAGTATTTCTGGAGTAAGCTTTTTAAAATCGACAATAACGCGACGCATAAGTATAATTTAGTTTAAGTGCTATGAGTGGTTAAATGTAAAAAAAAACGTTTTGCTTCTGCAAGGCATTTTACTTATTTCTTACTTAAATTTTTATAGTAATCAAAGGCATTAAAAATCAGTTCATTTGAAACCTTCTGATTTAACACGGGAGAACCTATTTTACTAAGCAAAACAAAATAAACTGTACCGTGACTGTTTTTCTTGTCATACTTGAGCAACTTAATAATGTCTTCTATATCCTGTTCTGTAAAACTAACGGGCTGGTAAAAGTCTAAAATAGCTTTTGAAACTTCATCACACAGCGTATTATCGAAATCGGTAATTTCCCGCGAAAGATAATTGGCTAAAATCATACCTACAGCAATAGCTTCTCCGTGCAGCAGTCGGTTTTTCGAGCTGTCTTCCATAAACAAAGACTCTATGGCGTGACCCAAAGTATGCCCGTAATTCAGGCTTTTGCGCAGGTCTTTTTCGTAAGGGTCTTTCAAAACCACCTCATTCTTAATCTCCACAGATTGTCTGATTAATTCGCCGAGATCTTCAAACTTTGAAAAATCAGCATCCTTTACAGCGTCCCAATACGATTGAGAATGAATAAGCCCGTGCTTTAACATTTCGGCATAACCACTTCGCAATTCTTCCATAGGTAAAGTTCCCAGAAAATGAGGATCAACCAGTACGAGATCGGGATTGCTAATGACACCTATTTGATTTTTAAGTGACCCAAGATCTACTCCGGTTTTTCCTCCCACAGAAGCATCCACCATCGCCAGCAGGGTAGTGGGAATGTTGATAAAATCAATTCCTCTTTTAAAACAACAGGCTACAAAGCCTCCAAGGTCTGTTACCACGCCACCCCCCAGATTGATCAACAGGCTTTTACGATCGGCATTAAGTTCAGACAAGACATTCCATACACCGGTGCAGGTCTCCAGATTTTTGTATTCCTCCCCGGGGTCAATTTCTATAATTTCGATGGTCTGATCGGTCTCCAGATTTTGAAGAAAATGAGACAGACAATACTCGTGCGTATTGCTGTCAACCAGTATAAAAAGGATACTGTGTTTTTTTTCTTTTAAGATATTATTTAGGGTGTTATAACCTGAATTTCCAAATACAACCTGATAGTCTTTAGCCTGTACTGCCTGCATGTTAAAACTTCTTTAAGAGAGCGAAATTAGTACCTTTTTGTTAAACTCCCGTTGCGATTCTAATTATATTTGGCGCCTAAATTTACATTATGTTAGAGCAAAAGATATTTGATGATACTCAATGTGCATTTTCTTTAAAATCAGATAGTGAGTTAGAAAGAGCTTATTTCTTATTTAAGATGATTTCTGTACAACCACTTGTGAAAATTGGAACTGCAGTAACACGTTTTGCTCTTAACGCGAGTTTACCTGTTGAAGGTTTAATCAGGGCTACTGTATTTGATCATTTTTGTGGTGGAGTTAGCGAAAAGGATTGCGAACCTACAATTAAGGCAATGTATGGTAAAGGAGTTCATTCGGTTCTTGACTTTTCAGTAGAAGGTAAGGAGACCGAAGCGCTTTTTGATGAGGCCCTAGAGCGGGTAATTAGTATTATTCAGTTTGCGAAAGATAAACCGGGTATGCCTTTTTCCGTGTTTAAACCCACCGGATTTGGAAGGTTTGAAGTTCTTAGGAAAGTTACCGAGAAGGAGGCACTAAGCGAAAGTGAAAAACAGGAATGGGAACGTATTCAGGAGCGGTTTGATAAAGCCTGTAATAAAGCAAAAGAGTGTAACATTCGTTTGCTTATAGATGCTGAAGAAAGCTGGATGCAGGGAGCTGTAGATGATTTGGTGTTGAAAATGATGCAAAAGTACAACACGGAGTATCCGGTGGTATATACAACTTTGCAATGCTACCGATGGGATCGTCTCAATTACCTAAAAGAAATGCACGAAGATGCATTGGAAAAAGGGTATAAGCTGGGAGTCAAGATTGTTCGTGGTGCCTATATGGAAAAAGAGCGGGAGCGGGCTCAGGAAAAGGGTTATGACTCTCCTATATGTAAAGACAAAGCAGAAACCGATGCGCATTTTAACGCAATGCTAGTCTATATTTTAGACAATTTAGATACGATCTGGGCTTTCATTGGTACTCATAATGAGGAAAGCAATTACCTGGCTATCGAGATTATGGCTCAAAAGGAAATCGAGAGCAAAGATGAACGCCTTTGGTTTGGACAGCTTTATGGAATGAGTGATCACATCAGCTTTAATCTTGCAGATCACGGTTATAATGTGGCGAAATATCTTCCCTTTGGTCCTGTAAAAGATGTGATGCCCTATCTGATACGCAGAGCGGAAGAAAATACATCAGTCGCTGGTCAAACCAACAGAGAGCTCACGTTAATCAAGCAGGAGCGTAAACGCAGAAATCTATAGCTGTAAGCTTAAGTAGAACTATTTTTTAGTGATGCTCAACACTTCAAATGCTTCATCACAGCGCTCAACTTTTGCTACTAGCGGAACTGGCATAGTTTCTTGAGAGTTTATAATATAAAAACCACATGGTTCTTTTCGGGGATCACTGTTTTTGAAATCTACCTCACCTTCCAGAAAAACAGTGTTCAGGTCTGAAGTATCTAAAGCCAATTCCTGTAGTTGTTTTTCAGCCTGAGGGGAGAGCGCGTATCCATTATTTCGAATGGTTTTCAGCAGGCGTGCGTTTGGTAAATAATCACACGAAGGTAGTTCAACACCACTTCCTTTTATAAAAAAAGCTAGTAAAATAAGACCTATAGAGAAGCCACCAAGATAAAAGCCGAGGCGATATAAAATTTTCATGAAATGTGATTGTGCTTAAAAAAAGAGCAGATTAATATCTCTAAACGGAAGATCAAACCAATCTGCTACCGATTTGCTGGTTAAAATTCCGCGGTAAAAATACAATCCGTTTTTCAAACCCTTATCTATTCGAAGGCTATTTTCAAGCCCACCGTGTTCACCTATTTCAATCAGGTAGGGGGTGAAAATATTGCTTATAGAAATCGAAGAAGTACGCGCATAACGTGAGGGAATATTTGGAACGCAATAGTGTACAACTCCGTGTTTTACAAAAGTGGGTTTATCGTGGGAGGTAACTTCACTGGTTTCAAAACAGCCTCCCATGTCTATACTCACATCAATAATTATTGAACCGGGTTTCATATACTCCAGCATGGTTTCTGAAACAATTACCGGGGAACGCTCCTTGCCACGTACAGCACCTATAGCGACATCACATCGTCTTAGGGCTTTCAGTAAGTTTTTAGGCTGAATGGTTGAAGTATATAAAGGTCTACCTACGTTAACCTGAAGGCATCTCAGCTTGGTAAGCGAATTATCAAAAACTTTGACGTTGGCACCAAGGCCAAGAGCAGAACGGGTTGCAAACTCTCCAACGGTTCCGGCTCCAATAATTACTACCTCAATAGGAGGAACCCCGCTTATATTGCCAAACATCAATCCGTTGCCATGTTCTGGTCTGGACATAATTTCTGAGGCGATAAGCACCGAAGCCGTTCCTGCAATTTCACTTAAGGCTCTTACAGCAGGATAGGTACCATCGGCATCTTTAATAAATTCAAAGGCTAATGCTGTGATCCGTTTAGTAGCAAGAACTTTAAAATATTCTTTCTTCTGAGTTTTAAGTTGAATGGCTGAAATGATCACCGTTTGTGGATTAATCATTTCCAGTTCTTCCAGGGAAGGGGGTTCGACTTTTAAAACCGTTGGGCAGCCAAAAACGCGTGCGCGGTCAGAAGTGATTTCAGCTCCGGCTTCAGAATAGTCGTGATCTGAGAAACGGGCATCAGCCCCAGCGTTAGATTCAATAAGAACCCGGTGACCATGAGCAGTAAGAGCACCTACTGCATCAGGAGTCAAACATACTCGTTTTTCCTGAAAATGGTTTTCTTTAGGAATTCCAATAAATAAAGAACCTTTTTTCTGTTTTATTTCAAGTTTTTCCTCTTGAGGAAGTAGTTCTTCGCGTGAAAACGGACTATTTGAAATCATGGATGTCATTTCGAGTGCTAGACTTCAAATTACGCATAAAATAGAGAATGAAAAAAGAAGCTGAAAAATTATTAATTACCCCATAAACAGAGGCTCGTCGTCATCGTCTTCAAAGCTATTACTATACTGATTAATAGGTTCATCGTCTTTAATCTCACCTTTAATTGTAACACGTTCCAGTTCAGATAGATCAATATTATGAATACGATCAAAGATTTTCATTCTTACTGTATACAGGAAAATCAATGCTATAAGAATAATAGGTGCCATATAATAAATATCAACGCTATCAGTAAATGCTAGGTCATCGTTAAAAGTACTTACAATCTGAAATCCATACATACAAATAGGCACTAAAATTGCGTGATACCACCAATGTTTGCATGTTAAAAACCATATCAAAAAAAGTAACATTGGAATTAGTTTACTGAAAACAATCCACGCCACTACATCAACTCCATCGAAATTTATACTTCGATAACTTAGTTTGATACCAAAAAAAGAGGTTTCCCAAAATTTACTTTCTGGGAAACCTTCATATAAATAAAAAAAATAAGGAGAAGCAACAATAAATGCCGCAATAAGACTACCCGTTAGTAGGGATAGAGATCCTGCTTTTCCTGATTTGTTTCTCTGCATAATCTGCACTGTCATCTTGTGATGTATAAGTAACTGCGGTTGCACCTGCAATTAAAAGGCCTAGGAGTAAAGCTTTGATTTTCATAATGATAAATGTTTTTGAGTATTATTAATGATTTGTTGAAACAAAGATCAAAAACATTAAACAAAAAACATCTTATTATGAAATCCCTACATTTGCATCGCTGCTAAAATCCTTAACGCATTTTACCGACATCTTATTAGGGTCCCAATTTAAGAATAATTACCTTACTCGTATAATTTAAATTCATGACTTTTAATTTAATTCTTGTAAGTAGGAAAAATCTTCAATATATATTTTTTATTTTAACTAAAAATTAACAAAGTTAAATAAATTCCAAACTTCTCTTTTTTTCGTTAGTCGATATAATTTTCGCCGAATGGTAATTTGAACTTAGTAAACTGTTAATTTTATCAGGCCACTCAATAAATTTCCAAAAATCGTTTTCCAAAACCTCCTCCAAGCCTAAATCGAAAGCTTCATTTTCGGTTTTCAGTCGATATAAATCCATATGGTAAATGGGGTCTCCATCTTCAGTTTGATATTCATTGAGTAAAGAAAACGTAGGGCTCGAAACGTATTCTTTTGAACCCAAGGCTCTTACAAGCGCCTTTATTAATGTCGTTTTACCTGCGCCCAGATTTCCTTCAAACAAAATGATTTTATGTTTGGAATACTCGATGATTTTTTGAGCAACTTCATCTACTTCGTCTAGGCCATATGCTATAGTCATTTGTTTAGGGGTTTAAATATTATCGCGGATTTAACACAACAAAAGGAATGATCATTTCTTCAAGCGATACGCCACCGTGCTGGTACGTATTTCTGAAGTAGCTTACATAATGATTATAATTATTGGGATAGGCGAAAAACAAATCTCCCTTGGCAAAAATAAACGAGCTGCTCATATTTATGGTAGGCAGATGTATGCTTTTAGGGTCTTTCGCAGCCAAAACATCTTTGTCCTCGTAGGTAAGACTTCTTCCTGTTTTGTAGCGTAGATTGAGACTCGTGTTCTTGTCTCCAATAACTTTGGAAGGGTTCTTCACATTTATAGTACCATGGTCTGTAGTCAGAATGATTTTAAAGCCCAGCTGTTGCGATTTTTGAATCATTTCTAAGAGAGGGGAGTTTTTAAACCAGCTTTCGGTGAGCGAACGGTACGATTTATCATTTGAAGCCAGCTCCTTGATCACTTCCATTTCTGTTTTGGAGTGGCTTAGCATATCTACAAAATTGTAAACCAAAACGGTAAGATCATTGTTCTTAAGGGAATTGAAATTTTCAACCAATTTTTTTCCGCTCTTGAGATTGGTGATTTTATGATATTCCCACTGCAGGTCTAATCCCAATCTTTTTAATTGAGCTTCCAGAAACTTATCCTCATTTAGGTTTTTCCCTCCCTCATCGGTATCATTTAGCCATAAGTCCGGGTGCTTTTTCTCCATATCGCTGGGCATCAGGCCTGAGAAAATTGCATTTCTTGCATACTGTGTAGCGGTAGGAAGTATACTGTAATAAGGAGCTTCACTTTCCTTTTTATAGTAATTACTTATAATAGGCTCAAATGATTTCCACTGATCGTAACGTAAATTGTCTATTACAATTAATAGGACCGGAGCATCCTTTTCTAAATGAGGTACTACTTTATCTCTGAAAAGCGTATGTGACATTACGGGTTTGTCATCATCAGAAAACCAATCTTCATAGTTGCGTTCTATAAACTTGAAGAACTGATTATTTGCTTCCGTTTTTTGAGATTCAAGTATTTCTTGCATGCTCTGATCCTCAATATTTTCCAGCTCGAGCTCCCAATAGATAAGTTTCTGATACAGTTCGGCCCATTCTTCAAACGAATTGACCTGGGCCATATCCATCGCAATTTTTCGAAATTCCTGTTGGTAGTTTAGCGTGGTTTTCTCTGAAATCAATCTGCTCGTGTCCAGATTTTTCTTTAGGCTGAGAAGAATTTGATTCGGATTCACGGGCTTAATCAGGTAATCTGCGATTTTAGAACCTATGGCTTCTTCCATGATGTATTCTTCCTCACTTTTGGTAATCATAATGACCGGAAGCGTATCTCGCTTTGCTTTAATTTCGCTTAGCGTATCTAATCCAGTCAATCCAGGCATGTTTTCATCTAAAAAAACAACGTCAAAATTTTCCTGTTCAACCAGCTCAATGGCTTCAGTTCCACTCTTACATGTAGAAACTTCATAATTTTTCTTTTCTAAAAAGAGAATATGGGGTTTTAATAAATCGATTTCATCATCAACCCAAAGTATTTTAATAGCACTCATATATAGTATATTTGTTTTTCAGCAAGCACAATGCTTGTGATTATGCGTTTCGCATAGTGTAATTCAAAAGAATTCTTGTTTGAAGACTCCTCACAAACTTACGATAATTAACGACCCTATTTATGGCTTTATTACCATCCCCAAGGGGCTCATTTTTGATTTAATACAGCATAACTACTTTCAGCGATTGCGTCGTATTTCTCAAATGGGGATGTCTTACCTGGTATATCCGGGAGCGCATCACACCCGTTTTCATCACGCGATCGGTTGTTTGCATATCATGCAAAAGGCTCTTGAAAAGCTTGAGCAAAAAGGGGTTAGCGTTAGTGCCGATGAGAAGGAAGCTGCAATGGCTGCTATTTTACTTCACGATATAGGTCACGGACCTTTTTCACACGCAATGGAAAATAGCATTGTAGAAAATATCAATCACGAGCAAATAGGGCTGCTCTTTATCGAGAAGCTAAATCAGGAGTTTAACGGAAGTTTAACCCTGGCTATTAAAATTTTTAAGGGAAGTTATCATCGTCCATTTTTGCATCAATTGGTGTCCGGTCAATTAGATATGGATCGCACCGATTACCTGAAACGGGATAGTTTTTATACAGGTATGGCCGAAGGAAATATCAATACAGATCGTATCCTGGCAATGCTTAATGTAAAAGAAAATCATCTGATGGTTGAGGAAAAAGGAATTTACACTATTGAAAAATTTTTGGTGGCGCGCAGGCTTATGTATTGGCAGGTTTACCTGCATAAGACCAGTCTGGTTGCAGAACAGGTCCTGGTGCGTGTTCTCAAGAGAGCCAAAGAGCTGACGCATAAGGGGATTGATTTACCAGCCAGTAAACCTCTATCATTTTTTCTAAAAAAGACCAATGCAGAAGGGGTATTTGATGATCACGCATTGGAGGTATTTGCTCAACTGGATGATTACGATGTAATATCGGCTATGAAATCCTGGTGCGACCATGATGATTTTGTATTGAGAAAGCTTTCTCAAATTATAATAAACAGAAAGCTTCCGCGAATAAAAATTAAGAAGAAACCTTTTGCTTCAGACTTCATAACTGAGCAAAAAGATGCGGTTAAAAGACAAATGAACCTTACCGATGCGGAGGCGGAATATTTTGTTTTCACTGGGACAATAACAAATCAGGCCTATACCTTAAAAAAGGAAGCAATAAATATTCTGACTAAAAAAGGAAAGGTTGTTGATGTAATATCAGCGAGTGATCAATTGAGCCTCAAGGCTTTATCTAAGGTAATCACCAAAAACTATATCTGTTATCCAAAGCATTTGTTTTAAGGCTTTTTTGCTATTTTTGCCAAGATGAAATTTACAGCCGAACAGATTGCTGGGATTTTAGACGGTACTGTTGACGGTAATCCTGAAGCAGAAGTGTCTAAACTTTCAAAAATTGAAGAAGGAACCGAAGGATCCCTAACTTTTCTTTCTAATCCTAAGTATACCCCTTACATCTATAAAACGAATGCTTCAATAGCAATTGTTGATAAAGATTTTAAGCCCGAGAAGGAGTTGACCATAACTCTTATTCGTGTTGAAGACGCGTATAAATCTTTTTCTAAGCTTTTAGAATACTACAATCAGGTCAAACTGAATAAAGCCGGTATTGAGAATCCGGTTTTTATATCAGATTCGGCTTCTTATGGAGATAATGTCTATATAGGTGCTTTTTCCTATTTGGGAAACAATGTAAAAATAGGGGATGATGTAAAGATTTATCCCAATGTATATATTGGTGATAACTGCACGATTGGTGATGGCTCAGTAATTTTTCAGGGAGCTAAAATTTATTCTGATTCTGTAATAGGTAAAACAGTTTATGTGCATAGCGGCGCCATTATTGGGGCTGACGGTTTTGGTTTTGCCCCTGATGAAAAAGGGGAGTACACACGAATTCCACAAACCGGAAATGTTGTCATTGAGGATAATGTAGACATTGGTGCCGGTACTACTATAGACCGCGCTACTTTGGGGTCGACTATAATCAGAAAAGGAGTGAAGCTCGACAATCAAATACAGATTGCTCATAATGTGGAGATAGGTGAGCATACGGCGATAGCGGCACAAACCGGTATTGCAGGTTCAACCAAAATAGGAAAGAACTGTCTCATAGGTGGTCAGGTAGGAATTGTTGGGCATTTGACTATTGGAGATCGTGTGCGTATTCAGGCCCAATCGGGTATTGGACGTAATCTTAAAGATGATGAGGCCGTTCAGGGATCGCCGGCTATCGCCTATAGCGACTATAATAAGTCTTATGTTCATTTCAAAAATCTACCAGATTTAGTCAAACAAATAAACAATTTGGAAAAACAAAAATCCAATGATAAGTAAAGCTGAAGGAAAGCAATTTACAATCGCCGGTGAGGTTTCCTTAACCGGCGTTGGTTTACATACAGGTAAGAATGTCACTCTTACTTTTAAGCCTGCGGAAGAAAATTCAGGCCACTTTTTTAAGCGCGTTGACCTTGAGGGTCAGCCAATAATAGAGGCGAATGCCGAATATGTGGAAAATACGCAGCGAGGCACCAACCTTGAAAAAATGGGTGTTTACATCCAAACCAGTGAGCACGTTCTTGCCGCTTGCGTAGGTTTAGGAATTGATAATATTTGTATCGAACTCAACGCTTCTGAGCCTCCTATTATGGATGGTTCTTCCAAGTTTTTTGTAGAAGCGCTTGAGAAAGCCGGACTAAAAGAGCAGGAAGCACAGCGCGAGGAGTATGTGGTTACCGAAGTTATTAGCTATCTGGATGAAAAAACAGGAAGTGAGATCATTCTTATGCCGGCAGATAACTATCAGCTGACAACAATGGTGGACTTTGGTACAAAAATTCTGGGTACTCAAAATGCCAGTATTAAGGATATTTCAGAATTTAAAGAAGAGATTTCAGATTCAAGAACATTCAGTTTTTTACACGAGATTGAAATGTTGCTGGAAAACGGCCTGATTAAAGGGGGAGATCTTAATAATGCCATTGTTTACGTAGATAAAGAATTGTCTCCGGAAACTATGGAAAAATTACGTTCGGCATTTAATAAAGATAGTATCTCTGTTAAACCGAACGGAATACTTGATAACCTTACGCTGCACCACCCTAACGAAGCTGCCAGACATAAATTGCTTGACGTAATAGGTGATTTAGCTCTTGTGGGAATGCCAATTCGCGGTAAGGTAATCGCTAATAAGCCCGGGCATTACGTAAATACGCAGTTTGCCAAAAAACTGAAAAAGATTATCAAGCTTGAGAAGCGTAATAATGTTCCCGTATTTGATTTATCTAAACCTCCGGCAAAAGATATTCATGAAATTATGGCTATGTTACCACATCGGCCTCCGTTTTTGCTGGTAGACAAAATTCTGGAAATCACAGAGACCGGTGTCATCGGTTTAAAAAATGTGACTATGAATGAGCCCTTTTTTGTAGGGCACTTTCCGGGAGCACCTGTTATGCCTGGGGTTCTTCAGGTTGAAGCCATGGCTCAAACCGGAGGAATTTTGGTGTTAAGCACAGTGCCGGATCCTGAAAATTACCTGACGTACTTTATGAAAATTGATAATGTTCGTTTTAAACAGCAGGTTTTACCGGGTGATACACTCATTTTTAAATTAGATTTGCTTTCCCCCATACGCCGGGGAATTTGCCATATGCAAGGAAGCGCTTATGTAAACGGTAAGCTGGTCTCTGAGGCCGAACTTATGGCCCAAATCGTAAAAGTTAAGAAAGACTAGATTATGAATCAACCTTTAGCATACGTACATCCCGGAGCAAAAATTGCCAAAAATGTAGTAATTGAACCCTTTACAACGATTAATAACAACGTTGTAATTGGTGAAGGCAGCTGGATTGGTTCTAACGTAACCATTATGGAAGGTGCTCGCATCGGTAAAAATGTGAACATTTTTCCGGGAGCGGTCATTTCTGCAATTCCTCAGGATAAGAAATTTGATGATGAAGATACGGTTACAATTATAGGAGATAATACAACCATACGAGAGTGTGTTACCATTAACAGAGGGACTTCAGATCGTATGAAAACCCAGATTGGTAATGACTGCTGGATCATGGCTTACAGCCATATTGCCCACGACTGTATCGTAGGTGATCACTGTATTTTTTCAAATAACAGCACACTTGCCGGACACATTGTGGTGGGTGATTATGTTGTTTTAGCAGGAATGGCCGCTGTACAGCAATTTTGTACCATAGGAAGCCATGCTTTCGTTACCGGTGGTTCGCTGGTACGTAAAGATGTACCTCCTTATGTAAAGGCAGGTCGCGAACCTTTATCTTATGTGGGTATAAATTCGATAGGACTACGTCGTCGCGGTTTTACTACCGAAAAAATTAGAGAAATACAGGACATTTATCGCATTTTGTATCAGAAAAACTACAACAACACGCAAGCGGTTAATATCATTGAAGCCGAGATGGAAGCAACTCCTGAACGCGATGAGATTCTTCAATTTATTCGCAATTCGCAACGAGGTATCATGAAGGGATATTTCACGACCAATTAAAAAAGAGTATTTAAAGATTAATAAATTATGGCAACTACATCAGACATCCGCAACGGGATGTGTATTCACTACAATCACGATATTTATAAGATCATTGAATTTTTGCACGTAAAACCGGGTAAAGGTCCTGCTTTTGTGAGAACCAAATTAAAAAGTGTCACCAACGGAAAAGTTTTGGATAACACCTTTTCTGCAGGGCATAAGATTGACGAAGTACGCGTAGAAACTAAAGGATATCAGTTTTTATATCACGATGGTGAATGGTATCATTTTATGAATACCGAAGATTACACGCAAATACGCCTTTTAGAATCAGCTTTGGATCAGCCGGGATTGCTTAAAGAAGGTGAAGTGGTTTCAATTGCTATAAATACCGAAGACAATATGCCGCTTTCAGTAGATATGCCGGCACACGTGATTTTAACTGTCACAGCTACCGAACCTGGAGTAAAGGGAAATACCGCAACTAATGCGACCAAACCTGCTACGGTTGAAACAGGAGCCGAAGTAAACGTACCTTTATTTATTAATGAAGGAGATAAAATCAAGGTAGAGACCGAAAAAGGAACCTATAAAGAGCGCATTAAAGAATAAGTTTTGAAATTTCCACAAAAACATAGCCTTGCGCAAATAGCTGCATTACTCAACGACATCGAGTATGTTGGCGATGCTGACTTTCCGGTAACGGGAATGAATGAAATTCACGTAGTTGAGCCCGGAGATATTGTTTTTGTTGATCATCCAAAATACTATGATAAGGCGCTGGATTCTGCTGCTACGGTCGTTTTGATTAATAAAAAGGTAGATTGCCCAGAGGGTAAGGCCCTATTAATTTCAGATGATCCATTTCGTGATTTTAACAAGCTTACCCGTTACTTTAAGCCTTTCGAAAAAGCACAGGCATCCGTTGCCTCTTCAGCCAAAATAGGTAATCATACATTAATTCAACCCAATACCTTTATAGGTAATAATGTGGTCATTGGTGATCACTGCATCATCCATCCTAATGTCACGATTTACGACAATACCATCATCGGGGATCGTGTGATTATTCACTCCGGTACCGTACTGGGAGCAGATGCATTTTACTATAAAAAGAGGGAGACTGGCTTTGATCGCTTACTTTCGGGAGGAAGAGTGGTACTAGAAGATCACGTAGAGTTAGGGGCTTCGTGTACGATTGATCGCGGGGTAACTGCTGATACAGTAATTGGCTGGGGATCCAAACTCGATAATCAGGTGCATGTTGGTCACGATACCCGCCTTGGCAAACGGGTTTTGGTTGCTGCGCAATCGGGTATTTCGGGCTGTGTGGTCATAGAGGATGATGTGGTTATCTGGGGCCAGGTAGGTATTGCCAGTGGTATTACTATTAAAGAGAAGGCTGTCATTTTTGCTCAAAGTGGAGTGGGGCGCACCCTTGAAGGCGGTAAATCTTATTTGGGAAGTCCGGCAGAAGATAGCAAGAAGAAATTCCGGGAAATGGCATCAATCAGACAGATTCCTTATATTTTAGAACAAATAAAAAAATGAAATGAGTACATCAGCTAAAGAACTTTTAAAAGGCTTATACGAATCCGATTTTTTTAACGACCCTACTGTTCTCAAAAAATACCTGCATCAGGATGCAGAATTATATTGGAATGCTTCAACAGGTTTTTCAAAAATGACTTATGACGATATTTCTAATATGTCAAAGGAGATGGGTAAATCATTTATTTCGCTTAGATCTTCAATCAGTCATTTAATTTCGGAAGGTAATACAGCGAGTATACGATTAACCTATTACATAAAGACCGTAGAAAATCCGGATGAAGAGGTAGGAATTATTCATTTTATGGCAATGTGGGAACTTAAAGACGGTCTGCTTTATCGGGGTTACCAAATAAGCCAGCCCAGTGATGAAGACCCACTTAATATTGACGCACACATTCGCATAAAGTCCTAATATTTCTTGAGGTTTCGTCTTTAAAAAATTACTTTTGCCACAAACTTTTATCAGGCATCCGAAGCATTAAAAATTACTTGTTTAGATTTTCGGCCTGAGTTGGTAAAGGGTTTAAATGTCACAATAGACTTTCACAAAAATCAAATAAAACATGAGCGTTTTAGTTAATAAAGATTCCAAAATTATTGTACAAGGTTTTACCGGTAGCGAAGGTACTTTCCACGCTGGTCAAATGATCGAATACGGTACTAATGTTGTAGGTGGAGTTACCCCCGGAAAAGGAGGTCAAAAACACCTTGACAAACCTGTTTTTAATACCGTAGAAGATGCGGTAAAAGAAACCGGTGCTGACGTGTCTATAATCTTTGTGCCACCTGCATTTGCCGCAGATGCAATTATGGAATCTGCTGACGCAGGAATCAAAGTAATTATCGCTATTACCGAGGGTATTCCTGTTGCAGATATGATTAAAGCTGCAGACTATATTAATAATAAAGATTGCCGTTTGATAGGTCCTAACTGTCCTGGTGTTATTACTCCAGGTGAAGCTAAAGTAGGGATCATGCCCGGTTTTGTATTTAAAAAAGGAAAAGTAGGCATCGTTTCTAAATCAGGAACGCTTACTTATGAGGCTGCTGATCAGGTTGTAAAACAAGGTTTAGGTATTACTACAGCAATTGGAATAGGTGGTGACCCAATTATTGGTACTACGACTAAAGAAGCTGTAGAATTGCTTATTAACGATCCGGAGACTGAGGCTGTAGTTATGATCGGCGAAATAGGTGGTCAGCTTGAAGCTGATGCTGCAAAATGGATTAAAGCCAGCGGCACCAAAAAACCGGTTATCGGTTTTATCGCGGGTGAAACTGCTCCTGCAGGTAGAACAATGGGACACGCCGGTGCTATTGTATCTGGAGAAGGCGAGTCTGCTGCTGATAAAAAGAAAATTCTTAGAGAAAACGGAGTTCACGTTGTAGATTCTCCTGCTGAAATTGGTAAAAAAGTTGCTGAGCTTTTAGCTTAGTAGTTTTTAAATAGATCAAAAAACCGACATTTTAAAGTGTCGGTTTTTTTATGCCCAAACACCTCAAGTTTCCTATATTTACCGCTCTTCAAACTAACTAATTATAGATATCCGATTAGAATGAAACTTTTAGAAGGAAAAAATACCATCATCACCGGAGCCAGTCGTGGTATTGGCCATGGCATCGCTAAAGTATTTGCCGAAAACGGAGCAAACGTTGCATTTACTTATAGTTCTTCTGCAGGTCCTGCCGAAGAATTGGAAAAAGAACTTACGGCTATGGGTGTTAAAGCCAAAGCCTATAAATCTAACGCTGCTTCTTTTGAAGACTGTCAGGAACTCATAAACCAAATAAGTGAGGATTTTGACTCTATTGATGTTTTGGTAAACAACGCCGGAATCACAAAAGACAATCTTCTTATGCGTATGAGCGAAGAGGACTTTGATCAGGTGATTGAGGTGAATTTAAAGTCAATTTTCAATATGACTAAAGCGGTTCAACGCACAATGCTCAAGCAACGTTATGGCAGTATCATCAATATGAGTTCTGTTGTTGGCGTAAAAGGTAATGCAGGTCAGGCAAATTATGCAGCATCAAAGGCAGGTATTATCGGCTTCTCCAAGTCTATGGCTCTTGAGTTGGGCTCGCGTAACATACGCACTAATGTGGTGGCTCCCGGTTTTATTGAGACCGAAATGACTGCAAAACTTGATGAAAAAGTAGTTGCCGGTTGGAGAGATGCCATTCCGCTGAAGCGAGGGGGTACTCCCGAAGATATAGCGAATGCCTGTGTATTTCTTGGCAGTGATATGAGCGCCTACGTTACCGGTCAGGTATTACAGGTTGATGGCGGTATGCTAACCTAATCTTTTTTATAAGCAACAGCATATATGGCAGCATCCACACTATTTTTTATTATCCTGTTTGGGGTAATAGCTCTGGGTGCTGCCGTATTTTTTTATTTCTACAAGCCTCAGGGAAGTTTGCGATTGCGTATTATCCTGGCGGGGCTTCGGTTTTTAGCTCTTTTTGCGCTTTTAATACTTTTATTAAATCCTTCTCTCAAAAAAGCTACCTACACAACATTAAAGCCTAAACTGGCTTTAGCGGTTGACAACTCGGCCTCAATAGCGCATTTGGGATACGGTGACTCTGTAAACGATGTGCTCCGTAAATTTCAAAATTCAGACGATTTAAATGCTCGTTTTGATATTGACTATTATGCCTTCGGCAGTTCACTTAAAAGCTTCGATTCGCTAACATTTCAGGAGAAACAGACTGATATTTCCAAAGCACTTTCCTCGATCTATTCCATCTATAAGAAAGACGATTTTACTCCTTTATTAATCACCGATGGAAATGCCAATCTAGGCTCCAATTACACCTATACCGTTCAGGATGCAAAGCAGTCCCCGCATTATTTTGTGGCGGTAGGAGACACAACGAGTTATGAAGACCTCAGTGTAGATCGCGTAAATGTCAATAAATACGGTTATTTACGAAATAGGTTTCCGGTTGAAATTATGGTTTCGTATGCTGGGGAAGAGGATGTAAGTACCACGGTTTCCATTCAAAAAAACGGCACAACGCTTTACAAAGAAGCGATTTCATTAAGCAGTGCAGAGCCGGCGCAGCGTTTAAACACCTTTATCGAAGCATCTTCTATTGGTACTGAAACGTATGATGTACGTATTGGAGAATTGCCTGAAGAGAAGAACACAGCTAATAATTCCAAACGTTTTGGTATTGAAATTATAGATCAGCGTAGTAAAATTTTAATCACATATAGTATTCTTCATCCCGATTTAGGCACGCTTAAAAAAGCTTTTGAAAGTAATCAATTGCGTACCGTTACGCTCAAAAAGAGTACGGAAGTTACAGCGGAGGAACTTAACGACTATAACCTGATTGTGCTCTTTGAACCCCAGCGTTCGTTTACAAATCTCTACACAGCTCTTAACAACCTGAATAAAAACCGAATAACTATTGCGGGTCCTGTAGCAGACCGAAGATTTTTAAATCAGGTGCAGGATGTTTTTAAGCTACCGCTAAATAATCAGACCGAAGCGGTGCAGGCCATTTATAACCTCTCGTTTTCGAGTTTTCAGCTCGATGATACGGAGTTTTCGAATTTTCCGCCATTAGAGGTAGCTTTTGGAGAAATAGACCTAAATGCATCCGCAGATGTAATTCTCAATCAGCGTATTACCGGCATTGAGACCAGCAATCCGTTGCTGGCCGCTGTAGAAACCAATGGCAGGAGAGAAGTGGTACTTTTCGGCACAGGAATCTTTAAATGGCGCAGTCAGTCTTATTTAGACACGCGTAGTTTTGAGACTTTTGATAATTTTATTGAAAAACTGGCTCAATTTTCAGCTGCAGATACCAGAAGAAATCGGCTTCAGTCAGAACACGAGCGTTTTTATTATGGGGGTAGCGGAATTGCAATTCGCGCTCAGTTCTTTGATAAGAATTATGTTTTTGACTCCGGTGCCCGATTGCAATTTGAGCTTAATAATACGTCAAACGGATTTTTGTATCAAAGTCCTATGGTCCTGTCACGGACTAATTATACGGTTAATTTGCCCAACTTAGAGCCCGGAAGTTATACCTTTCAGATTCAGGAAATGGGTTCAAATTTAAGCACCACGGGCTCATTTACGGTAATCGAATATAATATAGAGAATCAGGTTATACAGGCCGATTATACAAAGATGAAATCCGCATCTCAGAGCACTGGCGGAATGGCTGTAACAATTAATACCGTTGACCTACTAATAGATCAACTGCTTTCCGATAAGCGATATACTCCTATTCAGCGTGAAACGGTTGAGAATGTGCCGCTTATTCAGTTTTGGTGGTTATTGCTGGTGATCGCATTAGCTGCAGCAACAGAATGGTTTATTCGTAAATATAACGGATTGATCTGATCTGTAATTTTGAGTTAGCAGTAGAAATGATTAGCTTATCAATTAATTCATTCTGAATATTTCAGAATACCTTAAACTATAATTTTTTTAAAAATGGATAGACTTCCCAAAATTGGAATTCCCGTAATTATCGGTGTAATAATCGTAGTTATTCTTTTATTCAAATCAGCCATAACCATAGATTCTGGTGAGGCCGGTGTTTTGTATCGCCCCTTTGGAGGTGGTGTGGTAACCGATGAGCCTCCCTTAGGAGAGGGTTTTCAAATCATTGCACCCTGGAACAAAGTGTATATTTACGAAGTGCGCCGCCAGGAACTTAAGGAAATCATGAATGTATTGTCTTCCAACGGTCTGGACATTAAACTGGAAGCATCGGTATGGTATAAGCCTGAAGCTGCTAACCTGGGTAAATTGCATCAGGAAATAGGGGAAGATTACTTAAGCCGAATTTTGCTTCCAACTATTCGTTCTGCTGCACGTTCGGTTGTAGGGCGTTATACACCGGAACAATTGTATTCTTCAAAGCGTGACGCCATTCAGGCGGAAATTTTTGACGAAACCCGTAAAATCATCAAGGATCAATATATTGAATTGGACGAGGTTTTAGTTCGCGATGTTACATTGCCTGCTACCATTAAAGAGGCAATAGAGCGTAAATTGAAGCAGGAGCAGGAGTCTTTAGAATATGAGTTCCGTCTGATATCTGCACAAAAAGAAGCCGAACGTCAGGTGATTGAAGCTCAGGGTAAATCTGATGCTAACCGTATTTTAAGCCAATCTTTAAATGATCAAATTCTTAAGGATAAGGGTATTGAAGCGACATTGCAGTTGGCCAAATCTAACAACTCCAAAATCATTGTAGTAGGTTCAGGAGATTCAGGATTGCCTATAATACTGGGTAACAATTAATCAATTAAAGTTTCATAAAAAAACCGGTCAGTTAATGACCGGTTTTTTTTATGCTCTTTTCATTCGCGGACTCTCGCGCCGTAGTTGCGTCCGCCTTTTGGACTCCAGCAGCATTTTCGCTTTGCTTACCCAGTTATCGTTTTTAATACGATCGGGGAAAAACTGAATCAATTCCGTTACAAGTTCTATATCAGCTTCATTAAATCGGCTAATTTGCTCAAAAGTATAAATGCCTATCGTATTGAGTTTCTCTTCGGTATAAGGACCAATCCCGATGATTTTCTGAAGATCATCTGCCTCCCCGGCATCAGCAGTTCCTAAACGCTCGAAATCAAGAACACCTGATTTTTGCTTACTCTTAGATTGAACAGACTCTTCCGGAGTTTGGGCTGCAACAAGTTCTTCCAGTTCCTCATCTTCCTCTTCATCAAGAAAATAATTTTCCTCGTGATCCTGTAACTCACTACGCTTTCTCAGAATAGTTATTTTCTTAAGGTATTTTGATTTCTGAGAGAAAAAAGCAAAGAAATAACCTATCAAAAAAGAAGTGAGCATCAATATAAAAATCTCTATATAAATAAGAGGAACAGCTATACTGCCGTCTCCGCCTTGTAATATGATGCTAAATGCTGTCATTCAAAATAAATTTCTATTCGGTGATTGAGTTCCCTGTTTGCAGAATCCCGATCGTAAATAGGTTCTGTCTCACCACTTGAATACGCAGAAACCTGATTATCAGGTAATTTAAGACTTTTTATTAGAAACTCCCTTACTTTTTTAGCTTCGTCCAAAGCCAGCAAATAATTATCTTCTTTATCACCTATATAATCGGTATGTCCCACCACTTTAATATGTAAATTGGGATCTGCAGATAATTTTTGTTTTATAAAGCTTAGGAAGCTGGTTGCTTTTTGTTCAGCAACAAAACGTGCGTGCTTAAACTCGGGATAGAATAAAGCGTCAAAAGTACGGGGCGCAACAGCTGTTGCATTAGACCTTTTCTTTGCATTGCGCAATTTTTCTAAATCTTCGGCGAGTTGTCGTTTATTAGCCTGTATGGTTTTGGTTAGTTCTTCTACTACCTGCTCATTGCTCTGATTGAGATTAGTCCCCATAAAGGTATCAGGCTGTGTCAAAGTTCTTTTGGAATCTTCTTCATCAGAATTATCTTCTACAAAAGGAACAAACTCAGGTTTAGCAGCGTTTGGAGTACTATCTATATCACTTTCTGTTGAAATTTTTGAAGCAAAAACACTCTTACGATCTAAAGCTCCTGTGGTATTCATAAATAAAATACCCAGAAGAAACCAGCAGAAAAAGACCCCGAATGCAATTAAAAATCGTTTCATGACTCCATTAATTCATTAAATGTAACACTTTAACTTAAAATGAGTGTATTACATCGAAGAAAACATTTGAAATATTTTGAGCCAAAATGTATTTTTTTGGTTAAATTCGCTTCCGCATTATGAAAGCAATATCATTACATCATCATCATTTTTATTTACGCGCTCAAGCGAGGTAAGAATGTTATGTGTGTATAAAGCATAATTTACAATAACCCGTTTGAGTCATTCAAACGGGTTTTCTGTTTTGAATGGTTCAAGCTTAACAAACCAAAAAATGACAAAAAAAATTAAAATTGCTATTCAAAAAGCCGGAAGGCTCAATGAAGATTCCCTTCAAATCCTAAAAGACTGTGGCGTAAGTATTGATAACGGCAGAGACCAGCTCAAAGCCAGTGCGGCCAATTTCCCGCTCGAGGTTTTTTACCTGCGTAACGGCGATATCCCGCAGTATTTAAGAGACGGGGTGGTTGATATCGCTATTATTGGAGAAAACGTACTTATCGAAAAAGGAACAGACATCGCTATTGCACAAAAACTCGGCTTTTCAAAATGTAAGGTGTCACTGGCTGTTCCTAAAGGCACTAAATACGAATCGGTAAAAGATTTTGAAGGTAAAAGAATTGCTACTTCCTATCCCAATACGGTGCTGGATTACCTTTCCAAATATGGAGTAAAAGCTGATTTGCACATCATCAACGGTTCGGTAGAAATCGCTCCAAATATCGGCCTTGCAGACGGTATTTGCGATATCGTTTCCAGCGGCAGTACCTTATTTAAAAACGGGTTGAAAGAAGTGGAAGTGATGCTTAAATCTGAAGCAGTTTTGGCTGTTTCGCCAAAGATAGACAGCGAACGCCAAGAGATTCTAGACAAACTTATATTTCGTATAAAAGCGGTATTAAAAGGCCGCGATTATAAGTACGTACTTCTAAATGCTCCAAACGACAGGCTGGACGCGATTATCGCAATGTTGCCGGGTATGAAAAGCCCTACAGTGCTTCCGTTAGCCGAAGAAGGCTGGAGCAGCGTACACTCGGTTATTGATAAAAATGAGTTTTGGGAAGTAATCGACAAGCTGAAAGACTCCGGGGCTCAGGGCATTTTGGTAAGCGATATCGAAAAGATGGTTTTGTAGCGTTTGAGCGATACAAAACCATTCCGACGCAGGTCGGAATCTAATGAACTTATGTTTTCCGAAAGCCTTATGGTTATAGATCAAAATCAAAACGGCTCCAAAAAAAGAAAAGAATGATTAAAATAAATAATCCGCTATGGGAAGATTGGGATGAAATCCTCAAACGACCTACGCAGACCTACGATCAGATTGAAGGTACGGTGCTCGAAGTCTTTAAGGCCATTCAAACCGAAGGCGATGCTGCTGTTGCTCGATATACCGAAAAATTTGACGGGATTATCCCGAAAGATCTGATAGTTTCCCCATCTGAAATCGATAAGGCTCTTACGAGCCTGGATTCAGATTTAAAAGAAGCTATAAAGCTGGCAAAAACCAATATTGAAGCTTTTCACAAAGCCCAGAAAACCGATCCAGTACGCGTGGAAACTGCTCCCGGCGTTATTTGCTGGCAGGAAAAGCGTCCCATACAGAAGGTGGGCCTTTACATTCCGGGAGGGACGGCTCCTTTATTCTCCACAATTTTGATGCTGGCCATTCCGGCAAAAATAGCAGGATGTAAAGAAGTCATTTTATGTACGCCACCTGATAAGCAGGGCAACATCAATCCCGCGATTTTAGTTACCGCGCAATTGTGTGGTATTGATAAAATCTACAAAGTGGGTGGCATTCAGGCGATTGGTGCGATGACCTTTGGTACGGAAAGTATTTCAAAAGTCTATAAAATTTTTGGCCCCGGAAATCAGTATGTTACCGTAGCCAAGCAAATGGCTACCAAATACAATGTAAGTATCGATATGCCTGCCGGTCCATCGGAACTGCTGGTAGTTGCAGACGATACCGCAGATGCAGCATTCGTCGCTTCAGACCTCTTGAGTCAGGCCGAACATGGTGTAGACAGCCAGGTGATTTTGGTTTCTACTTCAAAAGAACTTATTGCAGCAGTGGAAGAGGAGATCGCCAACCAGCTGGAAGCTCTTCCCCGTAAAGCTATTGCTGAAAAAGCCATCGCTAACAGCAAGCTCATTTATGTAGAAACGCACGAGAAAGCTTTGGAACTCATTGATGAATATGGCCCTGAGCATTTTATTGTTGCTACTGACAGTAATGATTTTTACGTGGATAACATCGCCAATGCAGGTTCTGTGTTTATTGGGAACTATACGCCCGAAAGTGCCGGGGATTACGCTTCCGGGACAAACCACACCTTGCCGACTAACGGTTATGCCAAGCAATACAGTGGGGTGAATCTTGATAGTTTTATGAAAAGCATGACCTTTCAAAGACTCTCTGAAGAAGGCATTCAAAATATCGGTAACGCAATCGAACTTATGGCTGCCGCCGAAGGGCTTCAGGCACATAAGAATGCCGTTACCTTACGTCTCAATAAACTCGCAAAACAGAACTGATGTCAACATTTCACTTGGAAAAACTGGTGCGCGAGAATGTAGCGCGACTCAAACCCTATTCTTCGGCCCGTGATGAGTTTAAGGATTTTCACCAGGATATGGTTTTTTTAGATGCCAATGAAAACCCGTATAACAATGGCGTAAACCGCTATCCCGATCCGCAGCAAATTACATTGAAGCAGCATTTATCAACCGTAAAGCGCGTTCCGGTAGATCAGATTCTTTTGGGTAACGGCAGCGACGAGGTGCTTGATTTGTTGTTTCGGGCGTTTAGTGAACCCAAAACCGATAATGTAATCACGTTGCCGCCTACGTATGGGATGTATAGTGTGCTCGCAGCAACTAACGATATTGCAAACCGTGAGGTGATGTTAACCAAAGAATTTCAACCTGATGTACACGCGGTTTTAGAACAGGTAGATCATCAGACCAAGATGATTTTTCTGTGTTCGCCAAATAATCCTACAGCAAATAGTTTTGAGGCGGAGTCGATTGAAAAACTATTGAGATCCTTCCGCGGACTTATAATTGTGGATGAGGCGTATATTGATTTTGCCGAAGGCGAAAGCTGGTCAACCCGGCTTCAGGAATATCCAAATCTGGTAATCATTCAAACCCTGTCTAAAGCTTACGGCTTAGCCGGAATCAGGCTGGGAATTTGTTATGCTTCCGCAGAAATTATTGCGATACTCAACAAAATCAAACCGCCTTATAATGTGAATGAACTCACACAAAAAAGAGCATTAGAGCGCGTTTTAGACGCCGAAAAAGTTGAGACTGAAATTAACTTTATTTTAAAGGAAAGAGATACATTATCTAAAGTGTTACTTCAAGTAGATTTTGTGCAGCACGTTTTTCCTTCTGAAGCCAATTTTATCCTTGCACGGGTAGACAATGCCAATAAACGCTACGATCAGCTCATTCAAAAAGGTATTGTGGTGCGCAACCGAAGCACGCAGGCTTTATGTGAAAACACCTTGCGTTTTACGGTGGGAACACCAGACGAAAACAAAAAATTAATCGCCGCTTTAAACGAATTAGACTAAGTTTTAAAAATGAATAATTCATCCAACCAACAAGAAACAAAAGGTCAAAAAGTACTTTTTATAGACCGCGACGGTACCATTATTAAGGAGCCACCGGGTTATCAGGTAGACGCTTTTGAGAAAGTCACTTTTTACCCAAAAGTATTTACGTACCTGAGTAAAATCGCTAAAGAACTCGATTACAAACTCGTGATGATTACCAATCAGGACGGTCTGGGAACCGATTCATTTCCTGAACACACCTTTTGGCCGGTGCATAATTTCATTATAAAATCCTTTGAAAACGAAGGGGTTGTTTTTGATCGTGTGTTTATCGACAAGACTTTACCCGCAGAAAACGCCAATACGCGCAAGCCGGGAACCGGTATGTTGACCGAGTTTTTCTCGGAAGATTACGATCTCGAAAACAGTTTTGTTCTTGGCGATCGTATTACCGATATCGAACTTGCGAAAAATCTGGGCGCTAAGGGCATTTTTATAAGCGATCATACCGATTTGGGGTCAGACGAAATCACCACAAAACGGGAAGATCTCGATGCCTATATCGCACTTGAGACTACCGACTGGCAACAGATTTACGAGTTTTTAAAACTCAACGCGCGCACGGCTTCCATCTCTAGAAAAACCAACGAAACCGATATTGAAATAGAGCTCAACCTCGACGGAACAGGCAAAAGCGATATCAAAACCGGTCTGGCGTTTTTTGATCATATGCTCGATCAGTTGGCCCGCCATGGTTCTATGGATCTTAAAATACACGTAGATGGTGACCTTGAGGTAGACGAGCACCATACCATTGAAGATACCGCCATCGCTTTGGGCGAAGTATTTGCGAAAGCTCTGGGTAACAAATTGGGTATTGAACGCTATGGCTTTTGCCTGCCAATGGATGATTGCCTGGCCCAAGTGGCTATCGACTTTGGAGGCCGCAACTGGCTGGTATGGGAAGCCGACTTCAAACGCGAGAAAATAGGGGAGATGCCTACCGAAATGTTTTATCATTTCTTCAAATCCTTTACAGACGGGGCCCGCGCAAACCTAAATGTAAAAGCCGAAGGCACTAACGAACATCACAAGATCGAAGCCATTTTTAAAGCCTTTGCGAAAGCCATAAAAGTGGCTGTTAAAAGAGATCCGGATAAAATGGTGTTGCCCAGTACGAAGGGGATGCTCTGATCCCCCTAAACCCCGAAGGGGGAATTAAATTAATAGCAATGAACAACAATACTATAACGGAACAAAAGCACTCCCCCTTAGGAGGAGCTGGTGGGGGACTCGTAATCATAAACTACGGCGCCGGAAACATACAAAGTATCAAGTTTGCCTTCAAACGTTTGGGAATTGATGCGGTCCTGTCTGACAATGCTGAAGAAATTAAAGCTGCAGATAAGGTGATTTTTCCGGGTGTGGGAGAGGCCAGTAGTGCGATGGCCAAACTACGAGCTACCGGCTTAGACCAGGTAATTCCTATTCTAAAACAACCTGTATTAGGTATTTGCCTGGGGATGCAATTGATGTGCAAACACTCAACAGAAGGAGATACCACCGGACTTGGGATTTTTGATACCGATGTGATTAAGTTTTCAAATGCCGTAAAAGTTCCGCAAATCGGCTGGAATGAAATTTCAAACCTGGAAGGACCTCTATTCAAAGGAATACCCGAGAACTCCCATATGTATCTGGTGCACAGTTTTTATGCTCCCCAATGCACTGAAATGATCGCCACCACCCATTATGAAGTTGATTATGCTTCGGCTTTGCAAAAAGACAATTTTTACGGTGTGCAGTTTCATCCGGAGAAAAGTGGTAAAGTTGGACAGGAAATTTTGAAAAATTTTGTGAGCTTGTAAAATAGAATTTATTGTTTATGATTTATTATTTCTTGTTTAATATGTTGAAAAATGGGAACTATAAAAAGGTTTGAAGAACTTGACATTTGGCAACTCGCAAGGGATTTATGCATAAATATTGAGCAACTTTTTCAGAATACAGGAGTTGGATCAAATTATGCATTAAGAAACCAAATGGAAAAGAGTTCCGGTTCAATTATGGACAATATTGCGGAGGGATTTGATCGTGGAGGAAATAAGGAATTTATAAACTTCTTGAGTTATGCTAAGGGTAGTGCAGGAGAATTAAAATCGCAATTTTACAGATGTATGGATAAAGGTTTGATTTCGAAAGAATTGTTTGAAGAGAATTCGATAAAATGTCAGGAAATACAAAACAAAATTGGTGGTTTCATTACCTATCTGAAAAATTCAGAATTCAAAGGTCCAAAATTTCAGCGCTAGAATTTTATAGAAACCAGGAATAATAAACAAGAAATAAGAAACAACAAATTACCAATGCGAATAATCCCAGCCATAGACATCATAGACGGTAAGTGTGTACGCCTTTCAAAAGGTGATTACGATACCAAGAAAATATACAATGAGCACCCGCTTGAGGTTGCTAAGGAATTTGAAGCCCACGGTATTCAATATTTACATCTGGTTGATCTGGATGGCGCTAAGAGCAAGCATATTGTAAACCACAAGGTGTTGGAGCAAATCGCTTCACAAACCAGTCTAAAAATTGATTTTGGTGGCGGACTCAAAACCGACGAGGATTTGCGTGTCGCTTTTGAAAGTGGTGCCAATCAAATCACCGGTGGAAGTATTGCCGTCAAGGACCCGGACACGTTTAAGAGCTGGTTGTCTAAATTTGGTCCCGACAAGATTATTCTGGGAGCAGATGCGAAGGATGAAAAAGTTGCCGTTAGCGGATGGCTGGAAGAATCTAAAGAGGAATTGATTCCGTTTATCAAAAGCTATCACCAGGAAGGCGTGTCGTATGTGATTTGTACAGACATCAGCAAAGATGGGATGTTAGAAGGTCCTTCTTTTGATTTGTACCGAAAGATTCTGGAAGAATGTCACCCTGAGCTTGTCGAAGGGGCAGTCAAGAGTCTTAAACTAATAGCCTCCGGCGGAATCTCCCATTTTGACGAATTACCCAAGCTGGCTGAACTGGGCTGCGAAGGAACCATTATTGGGAAGGCGATTTACGAAGGACGTATTTCGATGAAACAACTGGAAGGTTTTATATTGAATTCTTAAATAAGGAGACCTCACAGGTTTTAAAAACCTGTGAGGTCTGGACTCCTGATAAAAAATTAGTTTTCCGTCGAAATTTATGCTGAGTGCATCGAAGTGCGGAAAAGACAAAAAATAAAAATATGCTTACCAAACGAATCATACCCTGTCTCGATATTAAAAACGGCCGAACCGTAAAAGGGGTCAATTTTGTAGATCTGCGCGATGCCGGTGACCCGGTCGAGCTGGCGGCTAAATATGCCGAGACGGGTGCAGACGAACTCGTTTTTTTGGATATTTCGGCAACGGAAGAACGCCGAAAAACCCTGGCTGATCTGGTTTTGCGAGTAGCCGAAAAAATAAACATTCCTTTTACCGTGGGTGGCGGAATTTCATCTGTTGAAGATGTAGATATCCTTTTGCAAAACGGGGCAGACAAGGTATCGATCAATTCGTCGGCGGTTAAAAATCCGCAACTGATTAATAATCTTGCGGCTAAATTCGGTTCGCAATGCGTTGTGGTAGCTATTGACGCGAAACAAATTGAAGGAAAATGGACTGTACATCTTGTAGGTGGTAAAGTACCTACAGAACTCGATCTGTTTGAATGGGCACGGGAAGTTGAACAACGTGGTGCAGGAGAAATCCTCTTTACCTCGATGGATCACGACGGCACTAAAAATGGCTTTGCAGACGAAGCCCTGGCAAAACTGAGCGGTATGTTGAATATTCCCATTATCGCTTCGGGCGGGGCAGGGACTATGCAGCATTTCACAGATACCTTTAAAAACGGAAAATCAGACGCAGCTCTGGCTGCCAGTGTATTTCATTTCCACGAAATAGACATCCCCGAGCTAAAACATGAATTGAAAAAACAAAACATCCCGGTACGGATTTAATACTTTCGCAACCGCGTAAAAAAAAGATACCATGAAAATCAACTATAATGATCAGGGCCTGGTGCCGGCAATTATACAGGACGCTAAAACCAAAAACGTTTTGATGCTGGGCTATATGAATGAAGAAGCCTATCTTAAAACCAACGAGACCAAAAAAGTGACTTTTTACAGCCGTAGTAAGCAACGCTTGTGGACCAAAGGCGAAGAAAGCGGTAACTTTTTACACTTGGTCTCCATTAAAAATGATTGTGATAACGACACCTTATTGATAAGCGTAAATCCGCAGGGGCCAACTTGCCATAAAGGAACCGATAATTGCTGGAGTGAGGATAACGAGCAGTCGTTTGGTTTCCTAACTGAATTGGAGCACACGATTTCTGAACGGAAAGCCAATCAGGATAACGAAAAAAGTTACGTCGCAGATCTTTTTCGCAAAGGCATCAATAAAATCGCCCAGAAAGTAGGAGAGGAAGCCGTTGAAGTGGTCATTGAAGCCAAAGATGACAACGACGAATTATTTCTCAACGAGAGTGCAGACCTCTTATTTCACTATTTAATCTTGTTGAAAGCCAAAGGCTACGGATTACAGGATATTGAGCAGGTTTTGATAAATCGAAAAAAATAAAAAAAGTGCCCTTAAATCTAAGGGCACTTTTGCGAAGGTGTATATATTTAATTATTTTCCTCCCCGCGCCGGGTAGTCTTCTTTTTTGATAAAGTCAATTCCTTTTAATAGTCCGTCGATATCTGGGCGGGCAAAAGGCATGGTTTGAATTATAGAGCTGTAAAGTGTTCCGTCGGGTTTTATCAAAAAGAGTCCGGGTTCTGAAAAAACTTCGGGTTCCCCTTCTTTTATAGCGTGTGAAATATACAGTCCCCATTCGCGTGCTTTGTCTTCGGTCAACTCATAGGCGATGGGTAGATTCCCGGTTTCCCATTTTTCTGCCGAAAGTTTTGCTCGTTTTTCTGTATCCATACTTACCGCGATAAGATTCACGCCGCGTTCTTCAAAATCGCTGAGTTTTGAAGTGAACTCTTTCAGTTGTTTTTTGCAGATAGGGCAGTGCAGACCTCTGTAAAACAATACAAGTGTAAAACTTTTCGGTTTTTGCTTATTCAATTCCCATCGGGTGCCATTGATAAGGTTTAAGTCTAATTGAGGTACTTCCTGATTTGGTTTCATAGTTTTTCTTTTCAAGGTAGTTTTAAGCCACTCTACAGAGGCACAAAGGACTGGTAAAAATGGTTAAGAATTTCTTAAATATTTTGTACTTGTATATATCTTTAAGCACACCTGTAACAGAATTTTTTTACAAGTATAGGTTTACTAATAGTTTGAAATTCAGTGTTTTTTGACGTCTTTTTAAGTGATTTCAACTGGTTTTCCTGTAATTTCAATACAGCAATTAATTAATACTATTCCTATGCGTAGGATAATTTTTCTTCTGTTATTGATCACTCAATTTCCTATTTACTCACAGGTGGGTATAGGAACTACTGAGCCGCATCCGGATGTTTTGGTTGACATTAATGGAGCATTACGTGTACGGCAATATATAGAGGGCAGTGCCAATGCAGCCCGTGATTCTATCGCTGTTTTTGACGGTAGAGGTGTGGTTATGAGTGTTCCTACCCGTATGCTATTGGCTAATGTAGAAAAGTCTTTGGTAAAGGCTAAGCTTACCTCAAATTTTACTATTGCATTATTATCTAATGTGATTGTAAAATTCAATTCGGAAGATTTTGATCTAAAAGATGAATTTGATCCTACGACGGGATATTTTACTGCGGAATATGCCGGAATCTACAGAGTGAGTGCACAAATAAAGTCTTCCACTTTAAGTATTGGTGATCTTGGACTTTCCATTTATAAAACCAATGCTGCAGGAACTGTAGAAACAAAAATTGCCGAAGAAAACTTCGTAAATGTTTCTGTATTGGGTATAAATGTATCACCTCCCACGCGTTCAGTTTCTACTCTGGTTCAATTGGAAGCCGGCGAAAAAATCAGTTTTAAAGTATATTCTGCAGTTGGCTTAAGCCTTTCAGGCAATACTAATGGCTATGATTCCTTCTGTACTATAGAACAAGTACGTTAACTAGTTTTTGTTCTCAAGTTCAATTGCTGTTAGCCCCAGACGTATTTTATAATAGGGTATTTTTTCTTCAAAATGTTCAAAATACGCTTTCAGCGAATCGGGATTTTCTAAGTCTTTTGACGCCTTTTTGATTTGATTTACCTCGTCTGCATTTACAAAACGGTATAAATCAATATCTTCCCCGTCTAAAGCAAGCTTTGCCAAATGTGAATACACGGTAGTATCCTTTAAATCACGCTTTCGTGAAATCTCTTCAATGCTCAGTCCGTCTTTAAGCAGTTGATAGGTCACCTGATGCGTAGCTGTCTTACTGCCCTTCTTCTTGATTTTGGCAGCCTGAAACTCGAGAATCGCATCGATAAAAGCATCGCCGTAAACCTCAAGTTTGCGCTGGCCTACACCGCTAATTTCCAGCAATTCCATCTCACTCATAGGGCGTACTCGTTCCATTTCTTTGAGCGTGGCATCGCTAAAAACCAAATAGGCCGGGATGTCTTCTTCCTTGGCAATCTCGGCTCGCAATTGTCTGAGTTTTTCAAACAGATCGTTGCCCTTCTTAATTTTCGGCTCTTTGGCAACGGCTGGTTCAGGCTGAATCGCTTCGGTAGGATGCGTAAGCAAAACTTTTTTTCCATTGAATAATACCTCCTTGCTTGACGGCGTTAAGTGCAGGGCATTATTTAAGTGAAAAGCGATTTCGCAATAACCCTGATTTATCAATTGCAAGACATAATGCTGCCAGTCTTTCCAGGAAGTGTCTTTCCCAATCCCAAAAGTCTTGACCTCTTCCAAACCTTTATCAATAATCATCGCGTTTTTCGCACCGCGTAGAATATCGATAATAACGCCTATGGGTTCGCTGTTTTTTACCCGGGCAATGGTAGATAACGCCTTTTGGGCAAGAATGGTTCCGTCAAAAAATTGCGGCGGATTTTTACACACATCACAATTGCCGCAGTCTTTTTCTAAAAACTCTCCAAAATAACTCAGCAGAATTTTACGTCGGCAGGTTAGGGCTTCGGTATACTGCTTCATACGATCGAGCTTGGCATTCTGCACCTCCTCATTGGCGGCACCCTGAGTAAAACGTCTCAGTTGAATCACATCTGCATAGGTATGAAAAAGCAAAGCGTGCGCATCGAGGCCGTCACGACCGGCCCGACCAATTTCCTGGTAATAGCCTTCCAGATTTTTCGGCATATTGTAATGAATTACCCAGCGCACGTTAGATTTATCGATTCCCATTCCAAAAGCAACCGTGGCGCAAACCACCTGGATTTTATCGTAAATGAAATCTTCCTGTACGCGTGTGCGTTCTTCAAAACTCAGCCCCGCGTGGTAGGATTCGGCTTTGATACCTTTGTTTTTCAAGGATTGGGCAACAGTTTCGGTGGTTTTACGACTCAGACAGTAAATGATTCCGCTGGTATTGGGACGTTTGGCCAGAAACTTTTTAATCTGATCAAGCCGCTTATCTGCCGCACGCACTTCGAGAGTAATATTTTTTCGGTCAAAAGAGCTGATAAACTGCCTGGCGTGCGTGATGTTAAGCTGCTCTGCGATATCCTGTCTGGTAGCTTTATCAGCGGTTGCGGTAAGCGCAATAACCGGAACAGTGGGCAGGGACTTCTTTAAAAAACCTAATTGCTGATACGAAGGCCTGAAATCGTGTCCCCAGGAAGAGATACAATGCGCCTCATCTATCGCGATACAACTGATGTAGTTTTCGGTAAGCAGGGGCGATAATCCCGAAAGACTCTCAGGCGCAACATAAAGTAGCTTTAATTCGCCATTTGCAGCTTTGGCCAGTATTTCCTGTTGATCCTCAGCCTGCTGACTGCTGTTGTAAAAATCGGCCTTGATCCCGTTTGCATTGAGGCCGTCAACCTGATCTTTCATCAGAGCAATCAAAGGCGAGATTACCAGCGTAAGTCCTTTAAAATGCATAGCGGGTAACTGATAGCAAATAGACTTTCCGCCACCTGTAGGCATAATGACTATGGCATCATTTCCGGAAAGTACCGTTTCTATAATTTCCTGCTGATTGCTTCTAAAACTGTCGTACCCAAAATAGGTTTTGAGGGAAGTGAGCAGTTCGGTTTGATCAACAGATGGGGACATAGTAGAAACTTTTTTGCAAAAAACGGCATTTTTAAGCAGATAGCTCAGGAGCATCTTATTTTTAACCTAATTGAGCGCCACACGTGTTTTTAACATTATAAATTTTACAAAAACGGGTTTTGCTTTTTAAACATTATGCATTTTTACAAACTCAAAATGAATAATAAATAATTCTTGGTAATTCAATTAACAAAGCCCTGTTTTTTCAAGGCTTTGCTTAGAATTTATCTGTAAAATTGTCTCGTATGAAAGCTAGAAAATACACCATCGCAGTCCTGCAACTCAATTTAAACAATACCCCCGAAAACAATCTGGAGAAGTGTAAAAAATGGGTGCGTGACGCCGCTGCTCAGGGGGCAGAGGTAATCTCGCTCCCCGAATTGTACAGTAGCCATTACTTTTGTCAGGATGAAGATGTAGACAATTTTAAATACGCCGAACCGCTTTACGATATCTCGTTTACCGCTTTTAGCGCCCTGGCGAAAGAGTTAGGCGTGGTGATTATTGTTCCGTTTTTTGAAAAACGTATGAGCGGTATCTATCACAATAGCGCTTACATCATTGATACAGACGGAAGCGAAGCCGGTTTATACCGAAAAATGCACATTCCGGATGATCCACATTTTTATGAGAAATTTTACTTCACTCCGGGCGATTTAGGTTTTAAAACCATAAAGACCAAAAAAGCCAATTTAGGAACACTCATCTGCTGGGATCAGTGGTACCCCGAAGCCGCCCGATTAACCGCTTTGCAGGGTGCTGAAGTTTTATTTTATCCTACGGCAATAGGCTGGCATCCTCAGGAAAAAGTGCAATACGGTGTAAATCAACACGGCGCCTGGATGAATGTGATGAAAGGTCACGCTGTCGCCAATGGCGTGTATGTTGCAGCCGCAAACCGGATTGGACTTGAAAAATACGTGCCCGATACCAACGGAATTGAATTTTGGGGACAGTCTTTTATCTGTGGGCCTCAAGGCGAAATTCTCGCGCAGGCCTCTGTAGATCAGGAAGAAATTTTAATGGCAGAAATCGACCTGGATTTGCAGGAAAACGTTCGCCAAAACTGGCCATTTTTCAGAGATCGACGCATCGATTTCTATGGCGAAATAACTAAACGCGCACTCGATTAATCCATGAGAAAAGAACGACGTCTACCTGCAGAATGGGAACAGCAACAAGGCATTTTACTATGCTTTCCGGGAAATGGCAACGACTGGCCGGGGAAGTACCAGACCATTCAATTTGCCTTTGCCGAGTTTATCAAGAAAATTGCAGCGACAGAGACCGTTTTTGTTCTTGTGGGAAGTGAAAGCATTCGTGACAAGGCCTTAAGCCTTCTGGAAGCTAATCACGTTAATCTGAGTAAGGTTACATTCATCATTCAAAAAACCAACCGCAGCTGGATGCGGGATGCAGGCCCTATCATCGTAAAAACCGAGTCAGGTCGCGAAGCGCTTAATTTCAACTTTAACGGCTGGGCTAAATACGGCAACTTTAGGCTAGACAAGCAGGTGCCTAAACGCATGGGTGATTTTCTGGGAATACCTGTAAATCAGGTGATGCACCAGGGCGAACCTGTGATTCTGGAAGGTGGAGCAATTGATGTAAACGGTAAAGGCACCTTACTTACTACCGAAGAATGTCTGCTCGACCCCGAGATCCAGGTGCGTAATCCTAATTTTACTAAAGCCGATTACGAACTCATTTTCAAAAAATATCTGGGTGTTACCAATACCATCTGGCTGGGCGATGGTATTGCCGGTGATGATACGCATGGTCACGTTGATGATTTATGCCGCTTTGTAAACGAAAACACCATTGTGACGGTTGTGGAAGAGGATCAGCAAGATGCCAATTACAAGCCCTTACAGGACAATTTAAAACGCCTGCAACAAGCAAAGCTTGAAGATGGCAGCAGTCCGGTGATTGTCACATTACCTATGCCAAAGGCCATCAATTACGAAGATCTGCGTGTACCCGCCAGCTACGCCAATTTCCTAATTCTGAATAAAACGGTGTTGGTACCCACATTTAATGATGCTAAAGACCGAATCGCACTGAATACGCTAGCCGAACTTTTCCCCGATCGCGAAGTGATAGGTATCGGGGCCATAGATCTGATCTGGGGTCTGGGAACCCTTCATTGCCTCAGTATGCAAATACCGGAGTAGTTGTGTTAGATTTTAGACAATAGACAATAGACATTAGATTTGAGACTTGTGTTTTAAATTTGAATGTGAAAGGTAAGAGGTGAAAGGTAAGGAGGTGAGAAGTTAGAGGTGGATGTGCTGATGGGCCGAAAAGATTTGATTTTCTTTACGTAATTAACCGAACACTGAACCGCAAACCGCAAACCGGTAACTGAGACTGTCAACTGCGAACCGAACACTGCCAACTGAATTAAAAACGTACCTTTGTCGCAAATACGCGCACATGGCATCTTTTGAAGATTTTAAAATAAATAAACAATTGCGTTATGCGATTGAAGACCTGGGTTTTACGGAAGCTACACCCATACAGGAACAGGCTTTTTCAGTAATTCGATCGGGTAGGGATGTGGTAGGTATTGCACAGACCGGTACCGGTAAAACCTTTGCTTACACCTTGCCGTTATTAGAAGGTCTCAAATTTTCCAAACAGGTCAATCCGCGGATTTTAATTTTGGTACCTACCCGCGAACTTGTTTTACAGGTGGTAGACCAAATCAAAGAATATGGTAAACACAGCTCCATCCGGGTTTTGGGCGTTTACGGAGGCACCAACATCAACACCCAGCGCCAGGAAGTTGCGCAGGGTTGTGACATTATTGTAGGTACTCCCGGCCGTCTTTACGATTTGGCCGTAAGCCGAACGCTTCAGCTTAAATCGATCAAGCATTTGGTGATTGATGAAGTAGATGTGATGCTCGATCTTGGTTTCCGGTTTCAACTGGTGAATATTTTTGATTTGCTTCCGCAGCGCCGTCAAAACATTATGTTTTCGGCAACCATGACAGATGAAGTTGATGAACTCATGGATACCTTTTTTACAGCTCCCGAGCGTATTCAGGTGGCTTTAAGCGGTACTCCATTGGATTCAATTGAGCAAAGCTATTACCAGCTTCCCAATTTTTACACCAAAGTAAATTTGGCAACGCATTTACTGAAAGACAAAGGCACCTACCAAAAAAACCTGATTTTCGTATCTAACAAAAAGCACGCAGACCGCGTTTATACCGAGCTTGCTGAAGTCTTTGGCGAATCGGTAGGAGTAATTCACGCCAATAAAACCCAGAATTACCGAATCAATGCCATCGAGCAATTTGATAAAGGCACGTATCGTATTTTAGTTACCACCGATGTGATGGCGCGTGGACTCGATTTAGATCAAATTACGCACGTCTTCAATCTCGATGTACCACGTTTTCCGGAAAACTATATGCACCGTATAGGTCGAACCGGTAGGGCAGATCACAAAGGGAATAGTATTCTAATGGGTACTGCAGACGAGGTAGAAAAGAAAGAGGCTATTGAGGCTCTGATGAACCGCAGTATTGCCCAAAAAGATCTGCCGCAGGATTTAGAGGTTGCTACCAAATTACTTCCCGAAGAACAGCCTGATCACGTGGAAATCAATAATCCGTCAAAACGTCCTGACGATCGTGGAGCCAGTTTTCACGAGAAGAAGGAGAAGAATAAAAAGGTTAATCTGGGAGGTAGCTACAGACGGGAAATCGCCAAAAAATACAAGAAGCCTAAAACCCGTGGAGATAAGAATTACAACCGCCGCAACAAAAAATAGATTTTGCGTTTAGGTTTATTCAGGCAAAGCGTACTGCTCGAGCAATTCTAGCGAAGTATATTCCAGTGTTTTATAATGACAGGCCTCCAACTTTAGTTTTGGAGCAACGCCTGCTTTTTCCGCTTCAAGCCATCTGCTTACGCACAAGCACCAAAAATCACCGGATTTGAGTCCGGGGAAATCCCATTGCGGGCGGGGCGTGATCAGATCGTTTCCGCGGTTGGCAGAAAAGTTTAAGAAT
The DNA here is from genome assembly GCF_002744755.1 of Leeuwenhoekiella nanhaiensis. GTDB lineage: Bacteria > Bacteroidota > Bacteroidia > Flavobacteriales > Flavobacteriaceae > Leeuwenhoekiella > Leeuwenhoekiella nanhaiensis. The sequence continues at coordinate 89,259 of NZ_KZ319288.1, forward strand.
TCTTCGGTAACCTGAGCGCAAACTACGTGAGTTCCGGTGTCTGTATCTATTGTTTTGCAAAATCCGTCTCTAAAATACCCGGTCAACGGTTCGTAGCGACACGCAAGTAGTGGTTTTCCATAGACATTAAGTGGATTTTCTTCCATAGTAATTATCAGTTTTTAAAGAAATAAACAGCCAAAACAAGATTGACCAGCATAAATATAAATGCCGGGGACGATGCCAGTATGCTGTCTCTGATTCGCAGACGGGTTATAAATCCCATCAACATTAGCAGGGCGAGACCGGCAGCACTCAGCGCCAGTAAAACGCTGTTGAAAAAGGTACCTGTAATCATACCCAATCCGCCTATCAACTGTAAATAACCTGTTGTTGTACGCCATTCTTTGAGACCAAAACGGATGAATTCGTCCTTCATTTTTTGACTGAGCAAACAGCTTATTCCGTAACTGATAAAAGTGATACCGGTTAAGAGGGCGAGACCTTTAAAAAAAAGTATCAATTGAAAAATCCGTAGTGATAGCCTGCGATAAATAAACTCAACACCAGCAATGCGAGGGAGGGCAGGTGTTTAGAAAAAGGATTTTTTACTTTAAAATGGGCGAATTGTGCACAAATCATCAGGAAAGCCATCAGTAATGCAGGGATTGCTGCCAGACCCGGATACCAAATGCTGGTAATAAGTAGAGTAGAAAGCGCAATCTTAGAAGCACCTACAAAATTACGGGTCAGATCAGACAAGCCGTATTCTTTAAACTCCTTTACGATATTATCCCAGCGCAACACCCAGACAATAACAATAGAAATAGCAATAATAACTTTAGAAAGGGTAACGAGTAATTCCATAGTTTTTTATTTTCAATTTAAGGTAATGCATTGATTGCTTGCCGACATGCGCCTGTAATATTTAGTTAAAAAACTTTCAAATATTTTGAACACTTACTTGAAATAGGCCTTCTAGCGACCTAGATATTAATGTTTTCTAAAAGAAGCTATTTCCAGACAATCCTTTTTTTCTTTTACATATCTTGAACTGCGCTAAGCGACATAATTACTATGAAATCAACTAAAGACAAATCAATTTTTATTGTAGGAGCAGGGGTCAGCGGCCTGGTAGCAGCCCGCGTACTGGAAAATCACGGCTACAGCCCCGTTGTTATCGAAGCCAGTGATCGCGTAGGTGGTCGTGTAAAAACCGATATCGTAGAGGGCTACCAGCTTGATCACGGTTTTCAGGTTATGCTTGACGCCTATCCCAAAGCCCAGGAATACCTCAATTACGATAAGCTCGATCTTCAAAAACTGATTCCCGGAGCGATACTTTTTAATAATGGAAAGCGTAAAGTGCTGGGTGATCCTACCCGCGAACTATCGATGGCACTACCCACGATGCTGAGCAGTGTGGGATCGTTTGCAGATAAACTGAAGGTTTTAAAGCTGAATATCAAGCTGCGTAAAAAATCGCTCGATGCCATTTTTACTTCCGAAGAAAAAAGCACTCTACAGTATTTAAAAGATTACGGCTTTTCTGAAGGGATGATCAATGGCTTTTTTAAGCCCTTTTTTACAGGTATTTACCTGGAAGACCAGCTACAGACTTCAAGCCGAATGTTTGAATTCGTTTTTAAAATGTTTGGAGAAGGCGCTGCGGTAATTCCACGTGGGGGTATAGAAGCGATTCCCAATCAATTGCAGAATCGGCTGACTCAAACCGATTTTCGGTTTAATACACGCGTAAAGCAGGTCACTCCCGATGCGGTGATCTTAGAAGATGGTAGCACCCTTGAAAGCCTGGGTACCATCATCGCTACAGAAGCCGGTAATCTGGTTTCCAATCTGAACCAACAACAACTTCCCTGGAAATCAGTTGATAATCTGTATTTTGAGGTAAAGGGATCTCCGGTATACAACAAACCCATTATTGGGCTTTTTAATGCTCAGAACACTTTGGTAAATAATATACTTTATGTGACCAATATTGCTGCAGATCGCGAAGGCCGGTATGGCTTGCTTTCGGTTTCTGTGGTAAAGGAGCACGAATACAGCGAAGAAAAACTCGTAGAACGGGTACAGGAAGAACTGGCAAAACACGCTAAGATTAAGAATACCCGTTTTTTAAAAAGGTATCAAATTAAAAAAGCATTGCCTCAACTGAATAATCTGCGTTATGAGATGACACCTTCTGAAACCCAGCTCATCAACGGAATTTTCCTGGCCGGGGATCAGCAATTAAACGGTTCGCTTAACGCCGCAATGATGGCCGGCGAGCGCGCAGCGCTGGGACTTATTCAGACGATTGAGGGTGGGGTTAGAACCTAATTATTAATGTCAACTTGTTGACTAAAATTTTCTTCACATTTAAAGCAACTTTCTTTGGCTTTAAGCATCCATAAAAGAGAAATGTATGTTATGAAGAGTATTATTTTCGTTCTTTTAGTGGTTATAAGCATAAGCTCTTGTAAATCTGAGGATGACGCCCTAATTGATAATGCTGATCTTGTTGGTACTTGGGATTGGGTACAAACCAGCGGCGGCTTAATCTATTTTAAGGAAACACCTGAAACATTAGGCAAGTCAATAACCCTTTCGTTCTCCAATAATTATAAATTTCAGATTAGTCAGGATGAGAATGAGATCTTGAGTGGTAATTACACAATTACGTACAAAAAATCTATATATACGGGAGAGATGGCACGTTTTATAGAGTTGTCTGACGCAACCATATATACAGGTATTGTATTACGGGGAATTGTAAATACTTATGAAAATACCAGCCTAACTATTAACGACAATAATCACGACGGAATAGGCAGTGTATTTATCAAAGCACAGTAAAATATTAAAATTTACCCTCCATTTTCATTTTACTTTTAGAGTACTTAAAATTTATTCCTCAAAAGAATTTTCATTCAATTAATTATAGATTAAATGCTATTTTAGTTAGACCTAACAAGCTCTTTGTTAGGGTCTAACGAAAATAAGCCATGGAACACATTTCCAATCATCAGGCTCAGACCAAAGTTCAAAAAGGAGCTGCGGTAATCATTGATGTACGCGAAACCGGTGAGTTTAGGGAACAACATATTCCCGGAGCGATTAATATGCCGTCTACGGCTTACAAGCCTGAGCATTATGGGGCGTTCAGCGACCTGAAAATCTGCCTGGTTTGTCAAAGCGGACAACGTTCCAAAAAGATTCACGATTTACTGAAAAAAGACGGTTTTACCAATCTTGCCATTCTGGAAACTCAAATGGAAAATTACCATGATCCTGCAAAAATAAAGGGATGGTCTATTGACCGGCAGTTTCGGATTACACTGGGCATTTTACTTGCGATAGCCTTGACTTTATATGCGCTGGGCTATGAATACGGACTTATAATTCCTGTGATCTTATGCGTAGGTCTTATTTTTACTTCCATCATTGACCGCTGTTATATGCGTATGGCAATCGCCCGAATGCCGTGGAATAGAAACCGAAGTGCTTAGACCAACCATTTTTTACTAAACCTCCCCATCCCATTCTATAACCGCTCCGGGTTGCAGGTCTCCCAGTTTCAAATTTCCCACCCGTACCCGAACCAATCGAAGAGTTGGGCAATTAATGGCTGAAGTCATCTTACGCACCTGCCTGAATTTACCTTCTTCGATCGTAATACTCAGCCAGGTTACCGGTCCGTGCCGCGCATCGCGTATTTTCTTAGCCCGTTCCGGTAAATTGGGAGAAGTTTCCAATCGTTGTATTCGCGCGGGTTTGGTTTCGTATTTGGCTCCGTTTAGCCCAATTTTAATACCCTCCCGCAATTGATCGAGTTCAGCTTCAGAGGGATCTCCGTCTACCAGCGCATAATATTCTTTTTTGATACCGCTTCGGTTGATTAGATCGCTCAGCTTTCCATCGGTAGTCATCAACAGCAGACCCTCAGATTTTTCGTCCAGACGGCCTATGGGCATAATACCTTCGGGCCAGGAGTAAAGTTCATCCAGAAATTTTTTTTTCCGCCGCTGGCGCAAATCATTACTGCCCAGCTGGCTGATGTAGCCGTAAGGTTTATAAAGCAGGTAATGCCGGTGTGTGGTCAAGCTGTGTCTTTTTCGCTTTGCGAAAATACTAAAATCAAAAGGGCTATCTCAAAAAGCTTTAACAATCGGTAACTCGGCTGTTGGAGGGAATACCTTATTTTTGGGCGTTTAAATCGCATTCACTACACATGTCCACGCAAACCAAACGGAAAAAACAAGCCAAAGTCTTACGTCAATTTCGCAGCATACACCGGGCAATGGGTGCTCTGTTGTTTGTGTTTTTCTTTGTGATTTCAATATCAGGGGTTTTGCTGGGCATAAAAAAGAACAGCGGCGATTTGTTGCTGCCAAAAACGCAAACAGGTACCAGCAGTGATTTGACGCAATGGCTACCGTTACCTAAGCTTCAGGAAAAGGCTATCGCCGTTTTGCGCGACTCCGTGTCTGCTGATCTTTCGCCCAGGCTAGACCGTATTGACGTACGTCAGGAAAAGGGAGTTGTCAAGTTTATTTTTGCCGATCATTATTACGGGATTCAGTTAGATGGCGTTACCGGAACGCTGCTGCACATTGGTAAGCGCCGCTCTGATGTTGTTGAAAACATTCACGATGGTTCGATTCTCGATAACTATTTGGGGACCGAAGGCTACATAAAGCTGATTTACACGATAATTATGGGTGTTGCCCTGCTCTTGTTTACCATTACCGGTTTTTGGTTGTGGTACGGGCCGAAACGTATGCGAAAAAACCGCGACTAACGCAAAAATGAAAAGCTATGTTTAAGCAATTTGGCGGTAAAATCACACCTCAACTTCAAACGCGCTACGCGCAATCGCCCAACTGGAAGGATGGGAAGTTTAAAAATCTAATCGAAACCGGAATGGATTTTAGTTTTAAAGACCTACCGGGAATGCTTTATAAGCTCTTTTTTCAGAAAGGAGACACAACGCCAAAGCAGGATTTATCTATAATTCCGCTTGATGTGGAAGCTTTTTTAGAGCCGTCAAAATCCATTAAGTACGTTTGGTACGGTCACGGGGTGTTTTTACTTCGCATAAATGAAAAAACGATACTCCTTGACCCGATGTTTGGCCCTGATGCGGCGCCCATTTCGCCTTTTGGCTCCAAACGTTTCTCTAAAAATACACTTGATCTTATCGATACCTTGCCACCTATTGATCTGATGCTGCTAACCCACGATCATTACGACCATTTGGATATGGCGAGTATTCAAAAATTAATTCCGAAAATCAAGAATTATTACGTAGCATTGGGTTGCGGCAGACATTTGGAAGCCTGGGGTGTTGATGCCGGGCAAATAACTGAATTTAACTGGTGGGACGCCGCCAATTTTGAAGGTATTGAAATTACGTTTACGCCAAGCCGGCATTTTTCGGGACGGGGTTTGGGTGACCGGGCCAAATCGCTTTGGGGCGGCTGGGTGTTTAAAACAGAAACCGAATCTTTATACCTAACCGGCGATGGTGGCTACGGTCCGCATTTTAAGGAAATAGGGGAGCGGCTGGGGCCTTTTGACTACGGCTTTATAGAATGCGGGCAGTATGGGGAAAAATGGCGGCAGATTCATATGTTCCCTGACGAAAGTATCACAGCAGCCCTTGATGCTCAAATTAAAACGGGAATGCCGTACCACTGGGCTGGTTTTAAACTCGCGCTTCACGACTGGACAGAACCCGCTGAAGAATTTGTAACGTATGCAGCCGAAAAGAACTTTGACTATACTTTGCCGCTTTTGGGGCAGGTGATGCATCTGGATCAGCCGGCACAGAAAAGTGAATGGTGGAAAAACCTCTAGATTGAGTTAGGATTCAATAGCGGGATTGTTTTATATTGCCGCTATACCCAAATCTTTAGTTTATGCTTACCCGCTGTTTTTCCATTGTTTTTTTAGTTCTAGGTTCGTTGCAACTTCTGGCTCAGGACGCCAATTACGGCATCATTATGCCCAATAATCAGACTACTCGGGCTAATTGCTCCCGATGCCTGCAATTGTTTGCTCAAAAGCCAAAGGAAGTTCAATTTTCGGTCTCTAAGGATGAGAACAATATCTTGTGGTTTAATATAAGTGACAAGCGCTGGTTTGAGCAGATGTTTCAAAAATCGGGTGACGGGATTGCAGTTGATATCGTTAATAAAAAGCGCTATGACTGCAATGATACGCCACCGGGCAACAATCAGATCAGGGGTTTGCTTCAAAAACCGGTTTATGCCGATGTGTTGAGGCGTAATCTCAAGACCTACGGAAAGGGATTCCGGGTGCGCATAGGTACGTTACCCGAAGTGCTTAATGGAGAAACACTCGAGTATAATGTGTTGTTTTTAAACAACCGCCATCTGTGTATGTATTACACGGTTTACAATCTGGAAGCTTACAATTGGAAGCTGCTCGATATGGGCGTTTATCTGGATACCCTCACCTTTCAGAAATCAGAAAAAGAAGGCGAGGAATTACAAAAGACTTCCTATAAAACACTAAAGTTTAGAATTCCTTTCGAAAAGAACAAATCAGAGTATCTGGCCGAAGACATCAGGCCGGTTTACGATTCGCTGCATCTTACAGATTTTGACATTAAAGCTATTGAAATACAGGCCTACAGCAGCGTGGAAGGCAATCTGGAGCGCAATATCGAATTGCAGGAGCAACGTGCCGCGAGTATCGTAAAGGCCTTGCAGGGTTTTCAGGAACCCACGATCGAGACTAAGGTAAATTCGGCAGAAAACTGGGTCGAATTTTTAAAGGATATTGAGGGCACGCCTTATGAATCGTTTAAAACCCAAAGCAAGACTGAGATCAAAAAAGAATTGGCAGGACCGGCAGGCGAAAAATTAGAACCTATTCTTAAAAACCACCGTAAGGCGCTGATCACCCTTTCGCTGGAAAAGAAGAGCAGTTACAAAACCTTGTCTTCTGAAGCTTTGATCACCGAATTCAACACGGCTCTTCAAAATGACGAGGTCTTAAAAGCTCACGAAATTCAAAACCTGTTGCTGGGGCGGGTACGCGATAAAATTTTGAATCCCGATTCATTGAAAGACCTTCAGATCCCACAACAGGAACAATACAGCGACTTTCTAAATAATCAGGCTGCAGTACGTTATCTGGTAGATCAGGCGTATTTGCTTATTGCCTACAACGAACTTAAAAAGCTGGAAGATCTGGATCCCGATAATTACAAAATCAAGTACAATCTGGCTGCGCTGACTTTTGTAATCTGGAAATTTGATGTACAACCGGTTGATCCTAACGCCTTTTTAGATCAGATACGCAGATTACGTTCGTATGACATTAAAGAGAGTCTCATCGGGCGTATGCTTACCAATTATTACATTATACAAAGCGAGAAATACGCCCGTGAGCGCAATTACGCCAAGAAAGACGGAGCTGTGAGGCAGGTGCTTTCGCTTTTAAAAACCGTTGAGCTGCGTGACGAAGATTATTTAAGTATTGCACAGTATCTGACGTATTATTCTGATTTGAAGCAGGCGACCGAGCTTATAGAAAATCGCGCGAATCGCATCGATGTAGATGAAGATTTACTGTTCTACTACCTCAATCTTACCATCATAGACGATGAACTTACTCAGACCCCGGAATATCGAAGTATTATGTTAAACGCCTTCAACCGGAATAAAACCCGTTATTGCCGGCTGTTTAATGCTTCAAATGACGGGGGTGTAACGTTTCAGCTTTTGGAAGATAGCTACCTAAGAGATTCATACTGCGAGAATTGTGAAGGTGTGGAATAAAAGCAGCTTTAAAATTTTTGGTAGCTGAAATAGCCTAACTTCGCGCCTTCAAAAAAAAAGCTATGAAACGCATTACCGCTTACCGAAAATTATTCAATACCGATAAAGATGCAGACTTAAAGCAGCTTAAATCGGCTTACCGTAATCTGGTTAAAGAATGGCATCCGGATAAGTTTCAGGAAGGTGATGCCCGCAAAGAAGAAGCTGAATTGAAAAGTAGGGAGATCATAGACGCCTATCATTTTTTGGTTAGCATCGCTCCTGAGACCCACGAGGCAAATAAAGAGGTGTATACAGAGACCATCACACAATCAGGTATCGCAGATTACCAGCATAAAGGTTTGGTTCTTGAAATCACCTTTACCGATGGCAGCACGTATGAATATTTTGGTATTACAAAACAGATGTTTCTGAAATTCCACAATGCGGGGAATCCCGTGCGTTTCGCAAAGCGAAATATTTACAATTCGTTTTTATACCGAAAATCAAAACGTTATTTGCAGGAAGCCTAAGCGATTATAATGGCCAAAAAAGCGATTTATGCGGTTATTCTTGCGGCCTGTATAGCCGGTCTTAATGGTATTTTGATCAAAAAAATGCCCGCTTTGTCTACCGGAGCGATCGGCTGGTTTAGAGCGGGTATTCCGGTGTTGTTTCTGCTTCCTGCGCTGATACGCGCTAATGATTTTAAGGTCAAGGGCAATTACAAAATGCTCCTTTTAGCTTCGGGCATCAATGCCCTAAGGATGTATTTCTACCTCATCGCCTTTATTTACACGTCTATAGGAAATGCAGTAGTGCTTTTTTACATCTATCCGCTTTTTGTAACCCTGATAGAATCGCTCATTTACAAAGCACCCATAAAAAAGGCTCAGATTTACTTGATGCTGCTGGCATTTACTGGGATTGTATTTACCTATTTAAACAAGCCTTTCAGTTTTGAGTCTAAAGATTTTATTGGGATGCTTGCCGCCCTTGCAGCCGCAGTGGGTTACGCTTTTTTTGTCAGCCTGTTTAAGCGACAGACGGTACATTGCAACCGTAATCAATTGTTGTTTTACCAAAATATCGCCGGAGCCGTTTTGTTTCTTCCGTTTTTGTTTGGTATTGAAAGTCCGCCAATCCTGGAGTTGGGCATTGCTGTTTTTTATGCGCTTCTGATTGGCATTGTAGTATTCAGTCTGTTCTTTTTCGGCTTAAAACACCTCAATGCGACCACGGCAGCTTCGCTGATGTATCTGGAAATTTTAAGTGCCATCATTTATAGCTATTTTTTGCTGGGCGAAAAGCTCACCTGGAATACCTATCTGGGCGGAAGTCTTATTCTCATCAGCAGCTTTTTCATCTCCAGAATCAATAAAACTTCGACTTCTAAATCCTAAGCTAAGCTTCAGGTTGAACCCTGAAAATTAACCTGAGTGAATCATACGCGTTAAACTTAGTTTAAAACGACTTCCGCAGCTTGTTAACAGGCAGAGATAAGCGTAAATTAATCCTTTAAGTAAAAAAACAACTATGAGCGAAGTAAAAGCATATGGTGCTGCCGATTCTGAGGCAGACCTTAAACAAATGTCAATTGAACGCCGTGAGGTAAAGCCACGCGATGTAAAAATTAAAATTACTTACTGTGGGGTTTGCCACAGCGATATTCATACCGTACGTAACGACTGGGGTAATTCGATGTATCCTGCGGTTCCGGGACACGAGATTATTGGAGAAGTACTTGAAGTGGGTAGCGAGGTAACCGACTTTAAAGTGGGTCAGACCGTGGGTGTTGGCTGTATGGTAGATTCCTGCCGCGAGTGCGAGCCTTGTAAACACGATCTGGAGCAGTTCTGTGAAAAAGGAATGGTGGGCACCTATAACGGAAAAGACAAACACCTGGGAGGACATACTTTTGGGGGTTATTCTGAAGAAATTATTGTAGATCACTATTACGTGCTCAGTGTACCGGAAAATCTGGACACCAAAGCAGTAGCTCCTTTACTTTGCGCCGGTATTACCACGTTTTCTCCCTTAAACCACTGGAAAGTGGGGAAAGGCGATAAAGTAGGTGTTATTGGTCTTGGCGGCCTTGGTCATATGGGAATCAAATTTGCCCACGCGATGGGAGCTCACGTGGTAATGATCACCACCAGCCCTGAGAAAGCCGAAGATGCTAAGCGTTTGGGAGCAGACGAGGTATTGATTTCTAAGGACGAGGATGCTATGAAAAAGCATCGTGGTTCTTTTGACTTCTTGTTAAATACCGTTCCGGTGGCTCATGATATCAATCCGTATCTCCAATTGCTGAAAATTGATTCAACCATGTGTATGGTAGGAGCGATAGAGCCCTTGCCTGATGTTCACGGTGGTAATCTGATCATGGGACGTAAAAACGTTGCAGGATCGTTGATAGGAGGAATCAAGGAAACTCAGGAAATGCTTGACTTCTGTGGTGAGCACGATGTAGTGAGTGATATCGAATTGATTGACATCAATACCATCAATGAGGCTTACGAGCGTGTTGTAAACGGAGACGTTAAATACCGTTTTGTAATTGATATGGAATCTTTACGCAACGCAAACTAAAAGAAGGTTTATATCCATTAAAAAACCCCTGTGAATCAACTGATTTACGGGGGTTTTTTTATTTAAAACTGAAATTTATTTACAGGAATCCAGTATAGACTGAATACCACGCAAAGGCACTAAAGACCAGTGCGGACGGTTATTGAGTTCATAATTGAGTTCGGTTACTGCTTTTTCAAGCATAAAGGTCTCTAACAGGACTTTGAAATCTTTGGTGTCTGAAGGAATCAGATTAGAATCACCTAAGGTATCACAATAACCTTTCAGGTAAAAACGCGTCATGTAATAGAACCAAAGTTCTGCCCAATGCTCCAGATCAGACTCGCGATACTCATCAGCATAATTGATTTGCATAAACGGCGTGTAGGCAGCGTAATGCAGGGATCGAATCATCGAAGCTACATCGCGTAATCCTGATCTCAAGATACGGCGCTCACTAAACGGTCGGGTAGGCTCACCTTCAAAATTGATGATGATGTAATCCTTACCGGTCCACAACAGTTGCTCGAGATGATAATCACCGTGGGTGCGTATCTTAACGGTATCCAGTTTATGATCAAAAACGCGCTTAAAGCATTCTGAAACTTCTTTCTTACGCTTTAAAACAGCTTCTGCTTCCTGCTGAATGCCTTCGGGAAGGCTTGGAATGGATTTCTTTAGATTTTCAAAAGTTTCCCGGGTAAGACTTTGTAACGAGGAATACAGCGAACGCTGATAGTGTAGCGAAAACTCCTCGTGCTCAAAGCCTTTGAGGTTTTTATGACTGGCCAAAGCCTGATGCATTTCGGCACTACGCTGACCCAAAAGACTAATGCGTTCGGGCAATAAACTATCTACTAATTCCTGATCACGCTCCTGAAGCTCTTCAAAGGTTAGTTTCTCCAGTCTAGATTCGGTATTAAACTCAGGTACTTCAGGAATATTTGAGGTCTCTACGCGCTCAATATACCTGTGTGCGGCATCTTTTGCGTTTTCCCAGGCCGTACCGGTATTGGTAACCAAATCTTGCATCATTCCCAGTATGGGATCGCTGTTTCTCGGAGTTTTGTACCGAATACTTCCCATATACTGCGGGGTATTATCAAACTGAACGGTTTCGGTAAGAAACTGTGAAATCTCAGCATCGGGATTTATCGTGCTGTCCAGTCTTCGGTATAATTTTAAAAAATAGCGGTGATCGAAAATGATTGAAGTATTGCTGCGACGGGTTTCAATTAGACGTGAAGAAACTTCTTTTATACCGGCATCAGGGGCTGTTTTGCCCTTTTCAAAAACCATCGCTTCTTTACCTGATTTGATGCTTATGCCTTTTTGCAGGCTGTAAAACAGGAACTCGCGGAATTCGGGAACGTGCACCGCATCTACCAGAAGACCTTCTTCATCGCCTAATTTAAGTTTGGCGATTTTTCCTTTTTCAGGCAATTCTTCCAGCAGTTTCTCGTGGTTCAGCGAAACAAAGGCGACCGGAAACTGATAAATCTCAGGCAAGCCTTCGTTATAGGTTACTTCAGCAATCAGATTCTTAACCGGAAAATCAGGCACATCAAGATCGATAATGTTATCTACGGAAATGGATTGAACGATGCGATTTTGGTCTGTAAACCAGTACTGACTCTTAAAATAGCGCGGAAATACCTTTACCTCAAGTGCCTGAAGCGATTTATTGCCAAATAACTCAGCCCAGCCGGAAGCTTTAAGTTCGGGTAGTGGACCATCTTGCGAGGCTACATCGGTCTTGGTTAGTGAAAACCAATAATACCCGTGAGGGGCCATCGTAAACAGGTAAGGTCTATTGGTGATTCGCGGAAATTTATTGTGGCTAAACACTTCCACCGGAACATAATCTACATAATCATCAAGTTCCAGTTCTACAGCCTGAGAAAAACGCGAAAGGTTGGCGATAACCAGAATATTTTCGTCCCCATAACTACGCGTAAACGCCAGTATTTTAGAGTTGGAAGGCGAAAAGAACTTAATATCACCCCGCCCGAAGGCTTTAAAACTTTTACGCATATTCAAGATACGCTTCATCCACCACAGCAGCGACGACGGATTGATTTGTTGGGATTCGACATTGACTGTTTGGGAATTGTACTGTGGGTCAATGATTGTGGGTAAGTATAATTTTTGCGGGTTTGCCATCGAGAAACCTGCGTTGCGGTCTGCTGTCCATTGCATTGGGGTACGCACCCCATCGCGGTCACCCAGATAAAAGTTATCTCCCATCCCGATCTCATCACCATAATACATAACGGGTGTTCCCGGTAGTGAGAAGAGCAATACATTCATCAGCTCAATTTTGCTACGGTTGTTATCGAGCAAGGGAGCCAGACGACGTCTGATCCCCACGTTGATTTTGGCTTTTGGGTCCTGAGAATAGACCTTATACATATAATCGCGCTCCTCATCAGTCACCATTTCGAGGGTGAGTTCGTCGTGATTTCTCAGGAAAATCGCCCATTGACAACTTTCAGGAATATCGGGAGTCTGATCTATGATATCAATGATGGGATAGCGGTCCTCCATTTTAACCGACATAAACATACGCGGCATAATGGGGAAGTGGTAGTTCATATGACACTCATCGCCAGCTCCAAAGTAGGCCGCAGAATCTTCGGGCCACATATTTGCTTCCGCCAGCAGGAGTTTGTTGTCGTATTTATCATCAATACGCTTGCGTAGTTTTTTAAGGAATTCATGTGTTTCCGGCAGGTTTTCACAGTTCGTACCGTCGCGTTCAAACAGATAGGGCACCGCATCAAGCCTGAATCCGTCAACCCCCAGGTCGCACCAGAAATCCATAATATTAAAGACTTCTTCCTGCACATCCGGATTATCAAAATTCAAATCGGGCTGATGGGCGAAAAACCGGTGCCAGTAGTATTCGCCGGCGACAGGGTCCCAGCTCCAGTTTGAAGGTTCGGTATCTGTAAAAATGATACGTGCGTCCTTGTACTTTTCCACATTATCGCTCCACACGTAATAGTTTCGGTATTTAGAACCTGCAGGGGCTTTTCGCGCCCGCTGAAACCACTCGTGCTGATCTGAAGTGTGATTGATTACCAGTTCGGTAATGACTTTTAGGCCGCGATTGTGTGCCTCTTCCACTAAACGTTTAAAATCTTCGATCTCGCCATACGAAGGATTGATGCTGTAATAATCTGCGATGTCATAACCGTCATCACGCAGGGGCGAAGGGTAGAAGGGAAGCAGCCAGATGGCCGTAATACCCAGTTCTTCCAAATAATCAAGCTTTTGTAGCAATCCTTCAAAATCCCCGATCCCATCACCATTACTGTCAAAAAAAGCTTTAATGTGCAGTTCATATATGACCGCGTCTTTGTACCAGTTTTTCTGATTCTCGGAAAATGAAGGATTTATCATAAGTATGGATAGTATTTGATTAGTTAGAATTAAACGAAATGACTAAAAAAGCCATCAGCTTTAAATTTAAAAAAGTAAGGCCAAAAGGGGCGTTAAATAAAGAATAAAGCTTTTTCACCTTTACATAAAAGCGAAGCCAGCATTCTAATTCTGAATGTATTTGAAAGATAATCAGCTATTTTGACGCTAAGACCAATAATTAGTCTACCTTTACCCCAGTAAACGCAAAGAGATGTTTTGCGTATGCTGTAAGTTCAGTACTCTTTTTAAGTTATTACCGCTCTCGAGGCAAGTTTCCATTCTGAAACAGGTGAATTTTTTCACGCTACTCTTCACAATACTACTTCTTCTTTAACTGTATTCTAAGATTCTTATGAAGTACCTGTAAAACCGGTTTCAAGGTTTGTTATGCCTGAAATCTAATAAGATGATATGAATAAAATAAAACGCTTTTTAAATAAATTAATTAATAATAGAGTTACTACAATGAAAGAAGGAACAGTAAAATTTTTCAATAATGCAAAAGGATTTGGATTTATCAATCCTGAAGGGTCTAACGAAGATGTTTTCGTACACGCAAGCGGCTTAATTGACGAAGTACGTGAGAACGACCGCGTAGAATTTGAAACTGAAAGAGGTAAAAAAGGAATCAATGCAATCAACGTTCGCGTTATTGACTAAGTCCATATTTTATAGATTTATGAAAGCCTTCCTTGTGAGGGCTTTTTTTATGCGCTATTTTAAACCCCTAAAAGTGCCGGTCGCCAGCCGGCCAACAGGCAAAACGTGATCCCGCAATTTTTAAAAAGACTTGACGAATTTTCCACCTTAAGCGACGCCACGCAGGCACAGCTTCAGGAATACATTTCTGTAGTAGAGGTTCCTAAAGGCGAATTCATTTTAAAGCATCAGGAAGTCTGCCGCTATATCTTTTACATCGAAGCAGGATTTGCGCGCCAGTATTATTATAAAGACGGAAAGGAAGTCACCGAATGGTTTGCCGGTAACCGGGATTTTTGCTTTTCCATAACCAGTTATTTTGACGGTACTCCCAGTAATTTGCTCATTGAAGCGGTTGAAGACAGTACCGTAATTCGCCTGCATCGCGACGGTATTCTGCAATTGAGCAAGACCAATCCTGAGATCGCCCAGTTAGCGATACAGATGTTTGCCCGTTCACTTAAATTTTCGCAGCTGCGCACCGAAAGTATTCTTTTTCAATCGGCGCGTGATCGCTATCTGCATCTTTTAGATACCAAACCTTACGTAATTCAAAAGGTGCCTCTTGCTCATATTGCTTCGTTTTTGGGTATTTCGCAGGAAACCCTGAGCCGAATCCGAGCCAAAGTTTGATTTAATAAATCGTCATTTTAAGAGCTTCATTTTGATTATTTGACGAATGTCAAAGGATTCTTAGTATTAGAATTTCATATTTGGTTTTAAATATACCTCTTATGAAAAAACATCTTTTATACCTCTTGCTTTTGAGTTGTGCAGCACTTTCTGCTCAAACGAATACTCAGGAGCTTATTGACAAGCTTACACTTGACGAAAAAATTTATTTTTTAATTGGAACCGGAATGGATATTCCCGGGGTTCCCGATGATGCTAAACCTGCGGAAGCCGTGGTGGGCAGTACTTCAAATAAAGTAGAGGGAGCAGCAGGAACCAGCTATGCCGTTCCCCGCCTTAATATTCCCAGCGTAGTCTTTGCCGATGGACCGGCAGGGATACGCATAAGTCCGGAACGCGAGTCGAATCCCGGGCAAACCTTCTACGCAACTGCTTTCCCAACAGCCAGCAGCCTCTCATCAAGCTGGAATACAGCCCTCGCTGCTCAGGTGGGTGAAGCTTTTGGAATAGAAGGCCGCGATTACGGGGTTGATTTCCTGTTGGCGCCTGCACTGAATATTCACCGGAATCCGTTGGGGGGTCGCAATTTTGAATACTATTCTGAAGATCCTGTTTTAGGCGGAATGATTACTGCCGGATTTGTTAATGGTGTACAATCAACCGGCCTGGGTGCTACCATCAAGCATTTTGTAGCTAACAATTCGGAAACCAATCGTACGGCTTTAAATACCGTGGTTAGCGAACGGGCTTTACGCGAAATCTACCTGCGTGGATTTAAAATTGCGATTGAGGAGAGTAATCCCTGGGCGGTTATGTCTTCCTACAATAAAATCAATGGAACGTATGCTTCAGAAAATAAAGAACTCCTTACCGATTTATTGCGTGAGGAGTGGGGCTATCAGGGTTTTGTTATGACCGACTGGTTTGCGGGTACTGATGCCGTTGCTCAAATTAAAGCCGGAAACGATTTGCTAATGCCCGGTACTGCAGCCCAATTCAATGCGATAAAAAAGGCGGTTGAAGCCGGCGAGCTGGATATCAAAACCATTGATCGAAGTGTAAAAGCCATACTTGACGCTTACCAGAAAACCTTTGCGTTTAAGGGTTATGAAGCTTCCGGAAAAACCAATCTTGAAGAGCACAAAGCCATTGCCCGCAAAGCTGCACACGAAGGAATGGTACTTCTGCAGAACGTTGAAAACACCTTACCCCTGAAACCGGAAAGTAAAGTGGCGGTTTTTGGCACAACTTCATATGAAACCATTGCCGGAGGTACCGGTAGTGGTGATGTGAATAAAGCCTATAGTGTTTCACTGGCGGAAGGTTTAAAACAGACTGCATTGATTACAGATGCCGAACTAGACGCCGTATATGAAGCTTATGTAAAAGAAGAGCGTGCCAAGATTCCGCCTAAGGCAATGTTCTTTTTAAAAGATGAATTGGTACCCGAAAAGTCCTGGACAACCGCAGAACTTGAGGCTATTGCAGCCAAGAATGACGTTGCGGTGTTTACTTTAGGGCGCACTTCAGGAGAATTTCAGGATCGGGAAGAAGCAGATGATTTTCTGCTGACTGAAACTGAAAAGGCGCTGCTTACTGATCTTAAAAAAGCTTTTTCGGCTCCCGGAAAGTCGCTTGTGGTCGTTCTGAATGTGGGTGGAGTCATTGAAACCGAATTTTTAAAAAACCATGCTGACGCGATACTTTTAACCTGGCAACCCGGCCAGGAAGCCGGTAACGCCATTGCAGATATCCTGACCGGAACCGTAAACCCTTCCGGAAAGCTTCCGGTTACTTTTCCCGTTGCTTTAAATGAGGTGCCTTCAAGTGCTAATTTCCCAGGAAAACCACTTGATCCCGATGCTGAAAAACCTGCTAATCCCTTGCAAGGTGTACCTTCCGAAGAAATTTATAAAGAAGGCATTTATATAGGTTACCGCTATTTTGACAGTTTTGAAGTTCCGGTTTCCTATCCCTTTGGTTTTGGTTTATCCTACACCACATTTGCGTATGAAAATCTGAAAGCAGAGGCTGATGACGTAATTACGCTTCAGTTTAGCGTTACCAATACCGGTGATGCAGCGGGTAAAGAAATTGCTCAGTTGTATATAGCCGCGCCACAAGACGGTCTGGAAAAGCCTAAACAGGAACTGAAAGCCTTTGCGAAAACCGCCTTGCTTCAGCCGGGACAGTCTGAACAAATTACATTTACCGTTAAACCTGAAGACCTGGCCTTTTACGACACAACAAAACACGCGTGGATTGTAGCCGGCGGCCAGTACACCTTTGCGGTTTCGGGAGCATTGAACGCTGTAAAACTCAAAGCGACTCTTGTTTTGTCTGAAACGGTAGTGGAACAAACTAAAGCCCTTCTCACCCCTGAGCAAGCTATCGAAGAATTGAGCAGAAAATAATTTCCATCTTTTCTAAGATTGTGAAAAAGCAGCCTTCGGGCTGCTTTTTTAATGGCATAGCCAAAGGGATAATAATGGCGATACTTCGAATTCGAGGCTTGTTTTCTTTTCGATACCTCTTGCCTTGCCCTGAGTTAGTTTACAGAACTAAAGCGGAAAACGATAGAGTAGTTCCAGCTTAAATAAAGCGCCTTTGGCAAGCGGCGTATTCAGCTGATTGCGATCATCACCCAAAAAGAACAGACTTAACCCCAAATCAACCTGATCATCTTCTTCAAAAGCTTTATAAGTCCGCGTAATGCTGTACCCGGCTTTAGCTTTTAAAAACAGATTTTTGGCCACAGGATAGCGCAGGTAGGTAAAAAACTCGGTAGTGTTTTTGACGAAATAAACGTTTTCGGTATTGAAAACAGGATCGCCCAGCGCGTAACTGGAGGTAAGACCGTTAACATCCCCACCAATATTCAGTTTATCGGTCAGCATATAGTTCATATCCCCGTTTATGGTCGTGATGTAGGCTTCAAAGCGCTTGCTGGGACTCAGGTAATAAAAACCCGCGTAAGGGACGAGAAAGGGGCCAAATTCTTCGGTGTTGGCATACAAACCAAATTTCCAGCTGAAGTTTTCATTTTTCTTTAAAGTTGCCAGCGCAAGCCCGCCTAACTGAAAACCGCTACCGGTCATCGCATCGAGTTGCGTTGCCAGTTTTGGGATGACCAAATAGGTAATCGCGAGCCGGTCTGAATACCGATGATTAAAGCCTAAAGCAAGTCCCAGAGAGGCAAATGTGTATTCTTCCGGAATGGAGGGATCTATCCGAAGCGTATTCGATTCCACCAACAGCGTGCTGATAAAGGTATTTTTTTCGTCTAAAACCTTGGGAAAGGTAAACTGAAACTCCAGTTCGCTAACGGCCGTAGACTGGTTGCTGTTTTCAAAATCATTTTGCGGCGTAATGCTGTAAGACAGATTGGCGATATCCACATAGTTTTGCGCGTAGCTCGTAAACGAAACGGCAAGTAGCAAAGCAAACGGAAGGTATTTTCTCATCTGACGAATATAACTAAAAATAAAAACGGACTCTGTAAAAAGTCCGTTTTCAGATAATGATCAATCTCAATCTATGCTCTACTTCACCTGAATAGCGCCAATGCCGGCCTGCCAAAGACTGGCATTGTATTCCGGGATACGTGTCTTGAGCAGCGTGTTTCCATCTGCTTTCAGCTCCTGCCATTCGGCATTTAGAAGTTTCAATTCTTCCAAATTTGAGGCGTTTACACGGGGAATGCTGCTTTCGGTTTGATTGAGTAAAAACATATAATTTGCAGTAAACTTGTTTTCAAAATTCTCCACATCATCATAAGCTTTTGACTTGCGCTGCACCATTTTTTCATCCCACTCCTGCAAATCGGCGACCAGCTTTTTACCGGTTTCCTGAACTTCCTGAGGCAAGTTTTTTCTGGTTTTAAGCAAAGCGGAAAGCTGATCCTGAGCGCTTTTTAGCGTATTCACCAGTTCGTGCATTTCGGTGACTTTAGCTTCCATCTCGGTCATAACACGGTCGTATTCGGCAAATTGTGCGGCAGGAATATCCAGATTTGGATTCGGTTGAATCACCGCCGCAACAGTTTCGCTTTGATCACCGTAATCTAAAGTGATGCTATAGGTACCCGGCGCTACTTTGTGCCCCGAATAGCCGGCTTCGATATACACCTCTTCAACACCCGGAAGAGTTGAATGTCTTCCATCCCAAACAAAGCGATTCAATCCTTTTTGCTTGCTAAGAGTTGGGGCAGGAGAAGGTCCGCCGGCATAAGATTTAAAATTTTCGTCCGCTTCCGAAGAAAAACGCGTGATGAGTTTGCTCTGGGCATCGCGTATGCTCAGTTGCAGTTCCGTAGTATCATTCACCCTGGGCAGGTTGTAATACAATACCACACCGTTTGCAGGATTTACTCCGGCGTCATCGGCGGTTCCGTCAAAGTCCGGATTACTCCCGTTTAAAGCGCTGTACCAGCTTCCATAAACCGATGCTTCGGGTTCGTAAAGCTTAAAGTCAGCCGTTTTGTTTTCATAGTTGGCTAAAAGTTTGAGGTCATCGAGTATCCAGAACGAACGGCCTGAAGTGGCAACAATCAAATCTCCGCGATGCACTTTCAAATCGGTAACAGGCGTCACCGGAAGGTTTAACTGCAGGGATTTCCAGGTTTTCCCGGCGTCAAAAGATACGTAAACACCCTGTTCAGTCCCGGCATAAAGCAGGCCTTTGCGGTCTGCATCTTCGCGCACCACTCTGGTGTATGCCCCATAGGGAATCCCGCTGCTGATGTTTGACCAGCTTTTACCGTAATCTGTGGTTTTGTAAAGTGCAGGAGTATAATCATTAAACTTATAGCGGGTGGTGGCGATATAGGCGGTAGCAGGATCGTGTGGCGACACCTCAATTGCGTTGATCAGGGTTTCGTCAAGGCCTTTGGGCGTAATATTTTGCCAGCTTTTTCCATTATCCCGTGTGAGGTGCACCAGACCGTCATCACTTCCGGTATAGAAAACACCTGCTTCGTGAGGCGATTCGATCAGGTAGCTGATGGTCCCGTAATTCTCGGCACCAACCGCTTCAACCGTGTAAGGGCCACCGCCTTTACCTTGTTTGGCGTCGATATTTCGGGTGAGATCGGGTGAAAATTCAGTCCAGGTTTTTCCCATGTCGCTGGTTTTTAAAACCAGTTGGGCGGCGTGGTAAACGGTTCCGGGTTCGTGCTGTGACCAGATGATGGGGGCATTCCAGTTGTACAGGTATTTCATATCGCGCGCGGCTTTCCCCAAATACTGAATAGGAGCCGCCATGATGTTTGTACTCATTTTGGTTTCGGTATCCAAAACTTCAATGGTTCCCAGATAGCTTCCGCCATACACATATCGCGGATCATCAGGGTCGAAAGCCAGAAAAGCGCTTTCACCACCCGCTGAAGCCGACCAGTTTTCGCGGCCAATGCTTCCGCTTCCGGGAGCCATACTGGCAATTTTTACCGAAGAATTATCCTGCTGCCCGGCATAAATATTATAAGGATACAAATTATCGGTATTGATGCGGTAAAACTGTGCCGTGGGCATATTGTCCTGAGTTGACCAGCTTTCGCCATAGTTATACGAGATCGCAGCGCCACCGTCGTTACCAATCACCATATTTTTAGAATTTGCCGGGTTGATCCACAAATCGTGATAGTCGCCGTGAGTACCGGAGAGTCTTTCCCAGGTTTTTCCGCCATCGGTTGAACGTAAAGCAGGAGCACTCAAAACATACACGGTGTTTTCTGCGGAAGGATCTGCAAAAACCTCGGTATAATACCAGGCACGCTGGGTAAGACGGTTATCGCCGCTCACCATATTCCAGCTTTTACCGGCATTATTTGAAACGAAAAGTCCGCCTTTATCCTGCTGGCTGTCGCTTTCTATGAGTGCATATACCTTATCGGGATTGGCCCGGCTAACTGCAATCGCCATTTTCCCTTTTTCCTCAGGAAGGCCGTTGTGAATGGTATCCCAGGTTTTTCCGGCATCGGTAGATTTGTAAAGTCCGCTACCCGCTCCGCCGCTGATCATTTTCCAGGGTGTGCGCTGATGCTCCCACATAGAAGCGTAAAGCACATTGGGATTGTGAATATCCATGGAAAGTTCGTTAGCTCCCGTTTGTTCATTGACAAACAGAATTTGTTCCCAGCTTTCGCCACCGTTTGTGCTTTTGTAAACGCCGCGTTCGGCCGTTGGACCCTGCATAGCGCCCTGAGCAGCCACGTAAACCACATCCGGATTTTTAGGATCTATTACAATTCGCGCGATTTGCTGGGTTTTGGTAAGACCTATGTGTTTCCAGGTTTTTCCGGCATCGGTTGATTTATAAACCCCATCCCCGTAGGATGTCATCACGCCGCGAATGGCGTGTTCGCCCATTCCCACGTAAATCACATTAGGATCAGACTCTGATACCGCCACGGCACCAACCGAACCGGTCTTAAAGAAGCCGTCTGAGATGTTGTACCAGTGCTGGCCGGCATCGGTGGTTTTCCACAAACCGCCACCTGTGGTTCCCATATAATAGGTGAGGGGATCGCCCACCACACCACTAACCGAATTGCTCCGCCCACCTCTGAATGGACCTATGCTTCGGTATTTTACGGGTTTAAAATAATCGTTAAGGTCCTGCGCTGCCGCGCTAAAGCCAATAAGCAGAAGAAGGGAGAAGTAGTATTTGATTTTCATAAGATCAACCGGTTAGGGATTAATACTTAAAAATAGAATTTATTGAAGTACCTAAGGGTTGAATGTATAAAAAAAGCGGCTCAGATGAGCCGCTTTTCGAAACGTCTAAATAAAAAACGTATTAATTTGCGATTTTCTCAACCTCGCGCTCTACGTCTTTCTTGAATTTTTTGGTGTCGTTACCGGTAATTTTATGCTCTACTTCGTCGTAAGCTTCTTTTACCTTGATTTCGGCATCCGTGTAAGTTTCCTTTAACTTTTCGCCCAAATCATTGATTTTTCCTTTGATTTTAGCTTTTTCTTCTTCGCTTGCGTTTTTATATTTCCACCATGCAAAAAGTCCACCGGCTAAACCTAAAACTGCTGCTGCTATTCCTGTATTCTGTTTTCTAGTTGTCATAATCAATTGTTTTAATGTTCACACTAATGTAGTCAAAGCTTATTCCAACCGCCTAGTTGTCAGTCAACTTTACGATAACTTTAATATAAACCCGATCCATTTCGGGCTATCTCTTAATTTTTTAAGATGACCGGCATTTCACGGTGTCAGCTGATTCCCTTATCTGCCATCAAACTGATCTTTCTGCCTGTCAATACAGTTTTCACCTGACTTAATTTCAGGAATTTTCCCCTTCAATTAGGGTAAAGTGTCTTATGATTGAATTGGGTAGTGAACTAATTTTAAGTTTTTGAACTAAAGGCTAAGCAGACCGCGTCTTACATTCATCTAACCCAATTAATTCTATAATATCTATGAAAGCAATTTTCAAATTAGCAGTTTTCTTTCTTGCAACCATAGCTTTACAGGCTCAAACACAGATGTATCTGGAAATTCCGGATATACCGGGGGAGTCTCAACGCGTCAATTTTGAAGGTCAAATTGTAGTAGATGCTTTTGCATTTTCGGTTAAGAATCCAAAGATGAAAGTCGCAACAGGACGTCGTACTGCACGAGTTCAATTCTCTGGAATTAGTATTCACAAAAAAACAGATATTGCAACAAACCCCATGCTTGATGGTCTTACAAGGAATCAACGTTTTCCGGAGGTGAAACTAAGTCTCGTTAGTGAAACGGGAGGACAGGGCGGTCAGACCTATTTGGTTTATACCTTAGAAAATGTAGTTATTTCAGCTTATGAAATTGAAGGTACTACCGAAGACAACAGGCCTAAAGAACAGTGGTTGCTTGAATTTGAAACCATCAACAGTGTCTATACCCGTATTGAACGCGACGGTTCTGCCGGCGATACTAATGAGTTTGAGTACAGCAATAAATCAGGAATCTAAAATTTATTTTATTTGAATTAGCCCAATCGCTGTCAGCTAACTGACAGCGATTTTTTTATCCAGAGACAGGAATGCTAACCCATACCGACAAAAGTTTTAAACCCGTAGCTTTGTATAAAACCTTCCTGATGGATTTTAAACTCAACAATCACTTTTCTCAAAAACTTCCGGCTGATCCCAATACCGAAAATTCACGACGTCAGGTTACTGAAGGCTTTTACTCTTTTGTGACCCCAAAAAAAACCAGCAAGCCACAATTATTGCATGTTTCTGAAGAAATGCGGGAAGAATTGGGCCTTTCCCAATCTGATGTTCAGTCTGATGCATTTTTAAATCTGATGACCGGTAATAGCCTTTTGCCCGAAACCAAACCCTATGCGATGCTTTATGGCGGACATCAGTTTGGCAACTGGGCCGGCCAGTTGGGAGACGGGCGTGCCATCAACCTTTTTGAAACGGAAGGTAAGACCGGTCACTGGGTGCTACAGCTCAAAGGAGCAGGGGAGACGCCCTATTCGCGCAGTGCAGACGGTCTGGCGGTTTTACGCTCTTCTATACGCGAATATTTGATGAGTGAAGCGATGTATCATTTGAGCGTTCCTACCACACGGGCTTTATCGCTGGCACTTACCGGTGACCCGGTACTCCGCGATGTGATGTACGACGGCAATCCAGCTTACGAAAAAGGTGCGGTTGTTTGCCGCGTGGCAGAATCCTTTTTGCGCTTTGGTAATTATCAAATCTTTACCGCTCGAAATGATATAAAAGGTCTTCAACAGTTGGTTGACTACACAATCGAAGCGCATTTTCCGCATTTAGGTAAGCCCTCCAAAGACGTGTACCTTCAGTTTTTTTATGAAGTAACCCGGCGCACGCTCGATTTGATGATACACTGGCAGCGTGTGGGTTTTGTTCACGGGGTGATGAATACCGATAATATGAGCATTCTGGGGCTGACGATAGATTACGGACCATACGGATGGCTTGAAGGTTTTGACTGGGGATGGACACCCAATACGACAGACCGGCAGCATAAACGCTATCGTTATGGGAATCAGCCCAATATTGGGTTGTGGAATTTATACCAACTCGCCAATGCCCTTTATCCGCTGGTAGATGAATCTGAAGGTTTTGAGGAAATCCTTGACCGTTATAAAAGCGGTTATGCCGTAAAATCGCTCGAAATGATGGCCGATAAACTAGGATTGCAAAACGCCGGGGAAGCTGACCTCAAATTGATTGCCGATTTAGAAGAATGTCTGCAGCTTACCGAAACCGATATGACGATCTTCTTCCGCAAACTGGGTGATTTTAAAAAGGATGCTTCCGTAAATGGATTTGACCTGATTGCTGATGCTTTTTATAATGCCGAAGAGCTTACGGAAGCTGTCAAAACGCAATGGAACGCCTGGTTTTCCGCCTACGCGAAAAGAATTCAAAATCAAAACCTTACCGATGAAGCCCGAAGTGCGGCCATGAACCGGGTGAATCCCAAATACGTGCTGCGCAACTACATGGCTCAGCTTGCGATTGATGCCGCAGATGAGGGCGATTACAGGCTGATTGATGAATTGTATGAGCTGCTTAAAAAGCCCTACGACGAGCAGCCTGAAAACGAGAAATGGTTTGCCAAAAGACCCGAATGGGCACGGGATAAGGTGGGATGTTCCATGCTTTCGTGTAGTTCGTAATGAAGTTTAAAATCCTGATATCCCGTATTCCCGAAGGTTATTCGGAAGGCAGCTATAACGACCGAAAATACGGTATTACGCGTACCGACTTCAATGCCGGAAAGAGTCTTAAAGTCTATGCGGAAGAGTTGGGTGGTACTGATTTTATCAGTTTGAATTACTACGAAACACGAACCGGTGAACTGCTTAAACCCTGTGAAATGCCGGAGGCTAAAGTGATTGCGTTTTTAAAGGAAGTGAAAATTAATATTCAAAACACCTAACTATCAGGTTTACAGGTTTTTATTTTGGTTATCTTTAATTCAACTAACCAAAAATAAATCTCATGAAACCAGCAATTCTCTTGCTGTTGGCTGTCTTTATAGCGTGCAACCCCACTCACAAATCTGACAACCCGGCTCCCGAAAACACTACGTTCACTCCGCAAACAGCTGCAGACAGCATCGAGGTACGGCAAACTCCAGATCCAGACTATCCCCATCCACAGGTACTTACCGTTTATGATAAATTGAATTTTGGTAATGGGTACAACAGTACAACAGGAAAAACATTTTATGGAGTGATGGAATTTGCCGGAAGCGAGCAGGACATTGAACTGATGGCGGGTGCACGCGGCAATCGGGGGGAGGTCACGATGGAAATTCTGGAAAGTAAGGAGGACTTAAAAAAGTCTCTGAATATCACAGCAGAAGCAGAACTTGATCTGATGATTTACGGTGTTTCTTCCAAAAACTCCATGAAATTGAAAACCGTTCAGGAAACTGAGTTCTCTGATTTTTCGCAGCATGCGGTCATCAAAGCGCGCTACGTTAATGAACCTTTGGTACTCATCAATCCGCGTGTAAAGCAGGAATTAATAGATCTCGCCAAAGCAGACCCGGAAACCTTTATGCGTACCTGCGGCGATATGTTTGTAAGCCGAATTTACACCGGTGGCGAATTGTACTCTGTTTTTAGCCTGAGCAGTCAGGACAGTAACGAAAAAACACAAAATGAACTCTTCTTTAAAAGTGCAAACACCTATTTGACAACCAGTTTTACGGCAAGTATAGATGCAAAAACTGTGGATGAGAAAATAAAAAACACAAAGAATATCAAAACCAGTATCATTACCGAAGGTGGCGGCCGCACTCCTGACGGAATTGAATTGAGTGATTTTCTTAAATATGCGGCAGACTTTAAAGAGCAGGTAGGTTCAGATCAGCGCGCTGTGATTTTATATGTTGAGTTGAGTCCCTATGAGAATATTGCCGGTTTTCCCAAGCTTGATTTCAGCAAAATTCGGGTTGTTCAAAAACAATTTTTGGACCTTGCTTCTTATCTGGTAACCAGCCTGACAGAAGATAGAAATACGGCAGATTTTGTACAGCAGCACACCGAATTGTTTTCGGAAGAAGATGTAAACCAAAGTGAAGAAGTCATCCGTATCTATCCACAGTCTAAGAACCTCCTGGCAAGGCTTATTGCAGATTGTAGAGCCGATCCGGACTATTGTAATCGCAAGGATTTGGAAGTTTTTGCAGACTACGAACCTTACAATCCTGAAATCGATTTCCTCGAATGGCAGGGAGAACAAACGCCCCTGCCACTTAACCCGGATGCCGGCTGGGTCACTGTTAGCGAGAATACGCAGGATGGCCGTATTCTGTCAATCAATGGGGATTTTGAATTGAGGCGTGACACTTCCGATTCGCCCGATTGCAGAGCACCCGTATATCATCAGGAGATTATTCCCTTTGGTCAGCAAATGACTCAGGAGGCAGGCTTTTGGTTTTGGCAAAATGCACAATACCGGGATGTATTTCTCAAGTTTTGGTACCCGTATTATGAAGTACGCTATATCAGTCTGGAGACCGGAGCTGTGGTGCGCAGCTTCAATTACAGCGGTCCCGTGACCGTAGAAGACAATAAAAAAGTACAGCTACGTCTGCACAACCCCGATGCTGAAATCGTCTATAAAAGTGGATCTAAATACCTACCTATCGGAATTAAAGCCGAAAAACAACTCAAGTATAACAGAACACCCCGAATGACTGTAGTCGAAAATTGTAATCCTGCTTTGAAACTTACCGCCATAATCGCTCCCAAAGATGCAAAACCCACTGATTCAAAGGCTTCAGGACCTCTGTTAGCAACCGAGGGACAGGTGATAAAAGCGCGTCCGAAGTTGGATTGGCCTAAAAAGGAAGCTGATACCAATGCAGTACCTTTAATCATCACCTACACCAAAACAAGATAGCTTATTTGTAAGGTTAAGCTAGAACTAAGACTTAGCAATACCTATGAGTAACATGCAAAAAATAGCCCTGGGAGGCGGATGCCCCCGAAGCTTCGGGGGTGTACTGAAGCAGTATTTCAGTCTTTGCTTGGAGTAAGCCGGGTAGAGCAGGGCTATGTAGCGGCCGCAGATGATGAAGCCTGGTTTTCAGAAGGTGTGATCGTGCATTTTGATGCCGAAAGGCTCCCGCTTCCCGTTTTGCTGGAAGTGCACTTGCGTACGCACAAAAGCACTTCGGCGCATAGTTTCAGAGACCGGTACCGCTCTGCGATTTATACATTTTCGGCTATACAAAAAACGAAAGCACAAGGTATTCTGGAAGCACTGCAGCAGCATTTTGAAGAACCGCTGGTAACCCGGGTTTTAGACTTTTCGGCATTTAAAGCCTCACGCGAAAGCCTGCACAACTATTACCAATCTGATCCTGATAAACCCTTTTGTGTTAATTGTATAACGCCAAAACTTAAAGTCTTACTTCAAGAGTTTAGCAATTTCTTTGACAGGTCTTATATCCGTTGAAGGAAACTTCGTTTTGATAAATTTTTAACGCCTATATTAAGAAAACCTTGGTACTCAAGCCGGTTTTGCCTGCGTATATTTAGGAAAAAAGAAAACTATGAGTACTGTAAAAATCAAGGAAATTCATTTTATAAACCACGACGTCCTGCATATTGCGACCGAAAAGCCACAAAATTTCAGTTTTGAACCGGGTCAGGCTACCGAAGTAGCCATTAACAAACCCAATTGGAAAGATGAAAAGCGGCCGTTTACCTTTACCAATCTTCCCGAGAACGAAAATCTGGAGTTTACGATTAAAACCTATCCCGAGCACGATGGCGTAACCGAACAACTGGGCAAGCTTACTGCGGGAGATGAATTGATCATAGGTGATTCCTGGGGAGCTATCAGCTATCAGGGACCGGGTGTGTTTCTTGCCGGTGGCGCGGGCATTACCCCTTTTCTGGCCATTTTTAAAAAGCTCGATAAAGAGCAAAAACTGGGTGGAAACAAGCTGATTTTTGGTAATAAGAAGAAAGAAGATATCATTTATGCCGCAGAACTCGAGAAAATGCTCGGCGACGATTTTATCAATATTCTTTCAGACGAGGAGGATACGCGTTACGCCAGCGGTTACATCGATAAGGAGTTTATCAAGAAACACATCAACACCACCACGCTAAAGAAATTTTATGTGTGCGGACCGCCACCTATGATGGATTCGGTTCTTGAAGATTTAAAAGCTCTTGGAGTTACGGAAGAACGCATCGTGATGGAGGCCATGGAATAAGTATTTTTATAGTTCACAGCGAGAATCTGCCCGATTTTTTAAAAAGAGGGCAGATTTTTTTGCTTAGAACCATTTCCAGTAGTTTTACGTAAATGTTGACAATTTTAAAATATCCCCTATGAAACAAATACTTGTAGTATTGAGCTTTTTGGCTTTTGCAGCCTGTGATAAAGTAGATGAACTCACCAAATTTGATCTCGACTATACCAGCCGGGTAACCATAGAATCAGGTACCTTGATTGATTTGCCATTTGTGGTTCGAACGCCACCTATGCACACCAATAGTGAAACGGAATTTGAGTCTAACAATACCCGAAAAGACCTGATTGAGTCGATAAAGCTTACCCAAATGACTCTTACGATCACCAGCCCTTCTGACGAAGATTTTAGCTTTTTAGAGTCCATTCAGGTATTTATCAAAGCAGATGGACTCGATGAAATTCCACTGGCCGCACTTGATCCTGTTGCCGGCGATGCTTCGGGTCGAATTAATCTGGAAACCTCAAACGCTGAGTTGCGCGAGTACATCAAAAAAGACAGTTTTACGCTGCGTGTAGAAAGCGTGACTGACGAGGCTTTAGACCGCGATATTGATATTGATATTTTGAGCGTTTTTAGGGTAGATGCCAAAATATTGGGCATCTAGATTCCCCACATTTTAAATAAACGACCAGGGTGCAGAATTCACGAAAATAGCTGAGTTTTGCACCTTAATTTTTTGCCTGTGCTGTCCCAAAAGAAAACGCTTATCATCTTGTCATTTATAGCCATTTACGTCTTTTGGGGATCTACCTATCTCTGGAACAAAATGGCGGTTACCGAGCTTCCTCCGTTTATGATAGGCGGAATGCGGTTTTGCACGGCGGGTCTGCTCATTTTTGGTTTAGCAGCTGCCCTGGGGCATTCCCTACGTATCAGCTGGAAACAATTGGGAAATTCTATTTTAGCCGGCATTCTGTTTTTATCTGTGGGGAACGGAGTATTCGTATGGGCGTTGAAATACATTGACAGTGGTTTTGGCTCGCTCATCGCATCGATGTACCCCTTATTTACCATTTTGATTATGATGCTAGTTCAAAAGCGAAAGCTGAAAAAAATGACTGTTTTTGGCGTTGTTTTGGGTTTATGCGGAATGATTTTACTGGTTAGTCAGCGGGAACTTGCGGTAGAGCCCAATTTCTGGTTGGGCGTGGGTCTTGCGGTAACGGCCATTTTTAGCTGGAGCTGCGGCAGCCTGATGGTTGCTCAGGTAGATACCCCGAAAAATCATTTTGTAAGCACCGCGTATCAGATGACCGCTGCCGGTCTTATTTTAATCTTAGCCAGTCTGGTGATCGGCGAGGAGTGGAGCAGTCCGCTAAACTGGCAATCCCGTACGCAAATTGCAATGCTTTGTCTGGTGTTCTTTGGGAGTATCGCCGCATTTTCGGCCTTTAATTATCTGCTAAAAAATGTGGCTACCGAAAAAGTGACCACTTCAGCCTACGTAAATCCGGTTATCGCGCTGTTTCTGGGCTGGTATTTTTTAGGCGAAAAAATAACGCTTCAATCGGGTATAGCTGCTGCCATTCTCATCACCGGCGTATACTTCATAAATACCGGAAGAAGCAAAAACAAAGCTGAAAATGAGCGACTAGGGAAGTGATTTTTTGATTTCTGATTCCTTGTTTCTGATTCCTTGTTTCTGATTTCTGATTATAATGATAGGTTAGTTGATGGTTAATCGTTAATTGGTTTTTTACCGAAACAGAAAACCGTAAACTGCAAACCGAAAACAAGACACCGCAAACCCACAAATACGTCAATTGCCCTATTGATTACGGGTGCTGTCTGGGCCTACTTTTAGATCGTAAAAACCACATGATCTATGAGAATTCTAGTACTTTGGCTGTTCTTTAGCGCTTCGCTCTGGGCACAACAGCAGGCCGTTCCCGTTGACATCAACAGGAATCAAAATTTCCAGAAATTTACCGCTCTTAAAAAGGCAGGCAATAACCGGGAAGCTTTTAAACTGGGCTACGAACTCCTGGACGCGTATTATACTCATACCGATCTGTATTTCGATTTGGGTATAGCCCGCGCGGCTTTGCCTAATGCTCCCCAGGAAGGTGCTGCAATGGTACAAAAGGCTTACGATCTGGAGCCCATTTACGACCGTTTGGCTCAGGCGGCTATTTCGTATGCCTTTTATACCAAAGATTTAGTGCGAGCAAAGCAGTTGTTGTGGGAGTACAGTTTTTACCCGCGTCCACCCGAAGATTTTAACGCCGCGATGAATTACCTCACGGGCTCACTGAATTATTACAAATCATCCTTTACCGCTGATCAGGCCAATACAGCTCAGCAACTGCTTAATGCGCATCGAAGCGAGGCCACGCAAAATATGAAGTATTTCTGGGAACATTTCAATCCCGTCTACAGCGCTACTCTTGATGAAATGGTTCAAAAGGGCCCGGCCCATTATCTCAACCTGCTTGCACCCGTCAAAAAACAGATGCAGGCGGGGGCATTTCCGGTGAGTTATTACAATCAAAGCCTTGAAACCCTTGCCACACGGACGTTTTGGAACAACTGGAATCAGGCAGCAATCCTAATTCCCGAACTGAAAGAGCAATTTTCAAATGCGCGTACCACACCGATGATGAAGCTTAAGATTTACGATATCCTTTCAAAAATCAACGAAGTAAACCGCAATTATGAAGATAACCTTAACCTTGCAACCATAATGCTTGACGAGTTGCCGAAATACTCTTATTCCAATTCGGCAATAATGCTCGCTGCAAACAATTATTTGTTTTCCCTAATTCAGCGCGAGCAATTTAAAGAGGCTTATGCCTTTGCTAAACAGGTAGAAAACCTTTTCGGGAAAGTAACCCAGCCCGAAGTCAAAATGAACGGGTACTACAACCTCTCACGGGCTTACACCTATGGAGGGGATAAAGCCAGAGGTATACAATTGGCCGAGGCCGGAGTCGCGTATATGAAAAACACCAGCAATGAATCGCATCCGCAGTTTGGTAAGACCTTACCGGAAAATCTTCAGGCTTTGAACGTGTTTCAGGATAAAAGCACCCTCGTTGAAACAGATCTTAATTCAAATGACGTGATTGAGCTCTACGACTACGGGCAACGATTGGGAATGCAGAAAAAATATGTCGAAGCGGTTCCATTTTATGAAAAAGCCTTTCAGCTTTATAAACCCAAAGTAAAAGCCGCAACCGGCAGTGAACGCAGCAATTTGCTGGATCTGTATACCAAAATAGGAGGGAACCTGATCGCCTGCCTTTTTGAAAGTAAACAAACCGATAAGATTTTTCCGGTGATGGAAGAACTCAAAGCCAACGGCTTACTCACTTCAAAATCTGGCGCAACACCCGTAAGCCTGCCTGTACTTCAAAAAAGCCTCAAACCGGACGAAGCCCTCCTGTATTACACTGATGTTATGCGCGGCAATACCAATGAAGGGGTTTATATGGCCGCTGTGATTACAAACAACACTTTCAATTACCGTTATGTAAACGCTGCAGGTGCCTTGATGCGGGTGTATGTAGACCGCAATGCAGACATCGGTGCGATCGAAAAGAAAATGGCACAGCGAGAGCTGAGACCGCCACACTATACCCTTTACCGAAATCTGGAAGAAGCCGGCTATAATCAATATAAAAAAGGGGATTTTGTTCTGCTGGCCGAATTGTATCGAAGTTTTCTCAATCCCACTGAAGGCGGCGAGGTACAGCAACAGTTTACCGATTCAGCTTATAGAGATTACATAGCCGGCGCTTTTTATACCGATCTTGTTAGCCGACTCGAACCCTGGTTTGAAGGTAAGAAGCGCTTATATATAAGCGCAGACGGCATACTTAATTTTTTGCCTTTTGAAAGTTTTAAAAACCCCTTAAATCGGTATCTGGTCGAAGATTATGAGATAGGCTATGTGCCCAGCGGCAGTCTGCTGGTTGACCTGCGCAAGCGTACCGCTCCGGCCTATGAGAAGAATGTGCTCGCTTTTGGTGATGCCAAATATGAAAAGTATGCCCGTGCGGGTCGCGAAGTGAAATCAGGAGCAGACATCAAACGCCTGGAACTTGATGTAGAAAAATCACTACAGCTTCAAGAACCGCTCGATTATGCGTTTGCCACCTTTTCTAAAGAAGCCATGAAGTATTTACAGGGAGCCAAAGCCGAAGTTTTGGCGATAAACGAACTCGTCCCCAAAACCGATTTGTTTCTGGATACCCAAATGACCGAAAACCAGTTTAAAAAACTTAATGCAGCAGGAGCGCTTCACAAGTATAAAGCCATTCATTTGTCAAGCCACGCTATGGTGCATCCCTATATTTTTGATTTGAGCGCAATCGCTTTTTCGGTCTATGCAAATCCGCGTGATGGCGAAGATGGGATGCTTACCGTAAGTGAAATGGCAAATCTGGATATTCAAACCGATTTTATGTTCCTCAGCGCCTGCCAGACCGGCCTGGGTAAACTGGTGCCCGGAGAAGGCGTACAGGGGCTTAATCAGGCGATGTTAATGGCGGGTGCCAATTCGACCCTCACGACTTTATGGTCGGTAAACGACTACGGCACGATGATTTATACGACCCAATTGTATAATAAGATTTTTAACGAGAATAAAGACTATCTAACTGCCAGTACCGAAGTGAAACGGGCTTTCATCCGTGGTGATTACAGCAAGCAGCTTGATTTATCGCATCCGCAGTATTGGGCACCTTTTATTTATACCGGCAAATAGATTTTGATTATGACAGGGGTTTTGAGGACGCAGCTGATTTTTCTGTTTTTGTTCGGTTACGCTTTAGCGAAAGCGCAATGCCTTCAGGGAAATTGTGAAAATGGTTTTGGAGAATACAAGACCGAAAGCGAAGCCTACAGCGGTTTTTTTAAAGATGGAAAGTTTAACGGAAGCGGAATACTTCAAAGTGCACATGGCGTGTATTGGGGTGCTTTTAAAGACGGAATCAAACATGGTTTTGGCATATCACGCAACGGAAAGGAGTATCAGGCAGCCCACTGGGTAAACGGAAAAATTACAGATTACGAATTGCATGTTTTTGAAAACAGAGATTTTCAACTCGCGCATTATAACCCGCACGGAAGCTTTAAAGGAATACTGGTTTTCCCCTCGATGCCGCTTAATGCAGACGGTTCGGGCTGCAAAATAGGAGATTGTAAAAACGGCTGGTCCCAACGTATTTTTCCGGATAAGGGCTACGCCATCATTTCGAAGATGAGCGAAAATCAGTTTAGCGAGATTATGGTATTGCAGGAAGATAATGGGAATGTGGGCTTTTTGAGCTACCGACCTGATGACACCGGGCATCGTATGGCTGTGATTTTAAATGCCAATAACTGGTACACCGGGATGTTTAATAACTCGAGTGCTAAAGACGGCGCGGGAGCCGAATATGAGAACGGGCAGCTTAAACAGGCAGGAATCTATGCTAATGGCAAGCTTCAGGAAGTAATCCTCAAAAATAGGGCAATTGCCCTATAGACTTCAAAAGCCCTGTCCGCTAGTTTTGATTCTGTAAAAAACCTCAATTATGAAAACACTTCTATTCAGCAGCTTATTGCTATTTGGAGCACTTAGCTTTGCACAGACCAATCCTTGTTCTAAAGGCGATTGCCAAAACGGGTATGGCTTTTATTACAACAAGGAAACCGGTGACGTATACCACGGCTTTTATAAAAACGGAGCTTACAACGGCGTTGGATATACCCAGAATGCCAAGAATGACTATTACTGGTCTCAGTTCAAAGACGGAAAAGCAAACGGTTTTACGGTCTACGATGAAGGTCAGGGCAGAACCTGGGGCATTTTTGTAAATGGAGTCAAAACCGGTGATCACGTGCGTGAAATTCGAAAGCAAGGTGGGATACAACGGGAGTTAATCACTTATGAAAATGGTACCGAAACATCCCGAAAAATGTACATTCCTGCCGAAATTACCGAAGCAACCTGCATCAGCGGTGATTGTACTAATGGCTATGGAATTTATTATCAAAACCGGACGCTGATATCGGGTAAGTTTGAAGACGGATCGTTTAAAGCCGGGGAAATGGTACATATAGACACCAATACCTCAGATTTCTTTATGCCGCCGGTTGAAGAATCGTTTCAGACCCCATACTTTAAATATTCCATCACCGGTACCGATAATGGCACCAATGAAGCGGCTTATATGTCTATAGGTGCCAAAGCCAATGGGGAATATGTATTGCTTAATTTGAAGCAAAACCTCTTTGCAGCGGCGCTATTTAAAGACAATCAAATGATCGAACGGTTTTAGAATAGGGGATAAAACCATTTTTGATCAAAACCTGCATTCCAATAGAGTGTGGGTTTTTTGTTTTCGGCAACGGATTTTTTGTTTCTGGTTTCTTATTTATTATTCCTTGTTTCTGATTCCTGATTTTGTCATAACGGTAAACAGAAAACCGAAAACGCCAAACCGCACACCAATAAGAAATAACAAATCACAAATAATGAATAGCCTGCACACATTAATAACATTTTAACCTCTTTCCTTCTGCAAGCTTGCTGCGAAGCCCGTAACTTTAGCAAAAAGCAAACAGACATTATGAAAGCAATAGGATTTAAAAAATCATTACCCATAAGCGAACCCAACAGTTTTATCGCCTTTGAAACCGAAAAACCAAAGCCTGAAGGTCACGATCTTTTGGTACAGATTCAGGCGATTTCGGTTAATCCCGTAGATTATAAAATACGTCAAAATGCCGCTAAAGATCAGGAACTGGACACCCCTAAAATCATCGGTTGGGATGCCGTGGGTATTGTAGAGGAAGTAGGCGAGGAGGTAAGCCTGTTTAAGGCCGGGGATGCCGTGTACTATGCCGGTGATCTTACCCGCAGCGGTTGTAATGCCGAGTATCAACTCATCGATGAACGCATTGTAGGCCGTAAACCCAAAAATTTGAGTCTGGCTGAAGTCGCAGCAATGCCGCTGACGACCTTAACGGCCTGGGAGAGTATCTTTGACCGTATTAAGTATAACGAAGCGGCAGACAAGGGTAAAAGCATTTTATTTCTTAATGGAGCCGGCGGAGTAGGTTCTATTGCGATTCAGTTGGCCAAAAAACTCACCGGTCTTACCGTGATTGCCACCGCTTCGCGTAACGAGACCCGGGACTGGTGCCTAAAAATGGGAGCCGATTTCGTAGTAAATCATCACAATTTAAAAGAAGAACTGGAAGGAATTGGCCATACACAGATTGACTACATTCTTGATTTTGTTGACTTAAAGCAATACTGGCAACAATTGGCTGACCTGATCAAACCACAGGGGCATATACTTTCAATCACGGGTAGCAGCGATCCACTCAATCTCAACCTGCTCAAAAACAAAAGTGTCACGTTCTCCTGGGAGTTGATGTATACGCGATCTATGCATCAAACACCCGATATGCAGCGGCAGCATGATATTTTGAACAGGGCTGCAGATTTGTTTGAAGACGGAACCCTGCAACCCACCGTCACCACCATATTTGAAGGCTTTAGTGTTGAAAATCTCAAAAAGGCCCACGAACTTCAGGAAAGCGGAACCAGTATTGGGAAGAATGTGATTGTGTATTAAAACTGTAAAACCGAAACTGATGCAAAGTACAGGTCCATACTTTAAAAAATCCTTACAAGCACTTGTTCTTATGCTTGCGCTATTTGCTTTCCAAAGCTGCAAAGGCCAGAATACCGAAAGCAAGCAGGAGGGAAGTGATACTACTGCCTACACCTACAAGCCCGGAAGTGTAAACGGAATCGGGAAATGGTTTATGGGTCGTGAGATCGCGCACGTTATGGGTTTTCAGGGGATGGAATGGCTTAACCGGCCTGAACGCGAACAGGAAGAAAACGTTTCGCGACTGCTCAAAAATATGGACATTCAGGCTGATGATGTTATCGCTGATATTGGTGCAGGCTCCGGCTATCACGTGTTTAAAATGGCTACCCAGGCACCGGAAGGAATGGTATATGGCGTGGATATTCAGGATGAAATGTTGGCCGAAATGAAACGCGTAAAGCTGAAAAACGGTGTTACTAATGTTAACCTGGTCAAAGGAAGCACGCAAAGCGTCAACCTTCCCGAAAACAAAGCAGACAAAGTACTGATGGTAGATGTGTACCACGAGTTTGAATTTCCGTTAGAAATGCTGGCATCGATTAAAAACGCGATGAAAGCTGATGCTAAGCTTTACCTGATTGAATACCGCGGCGAAGATCCTGATATTCCCATTAAAACCATTCATAAAATGACCGAAGCCCAGGCCGTTAAAGAGCTTCGCGCTGCCGGTTTTACCTTGGTTGAGAACATAGCTAATCTGCCCTGGCAGCATTGTATGGTTTTTCAGAAAGGAAGTTAATGGTTAATGAAGTTTTATAAAAGCGGTAAACAACATACTATAAATAGAATACCCCTTGAAGTTGCCTTCAAAGGGTACTCACAACTCAACTTAATTACTCCTATTTTGAGTCTGTTATCGCATAGAGTGTGTTGTATGCTGCTGCATCTTCGGTTTTATAAGAGATGTCTTTCTTCCAAAGATTGAGCATGATATAAATGCCTCGGTCTTCATCTAATAAATAGACAGACCAGTCATCTCTGCCTATTTCCTCGAAAACAAATTTGGTATTGCCCGCATTGTCTTTTTCATACCAGGTTTGGTTATCTTCCTGAGCAAAAGATCCGTCTTCAAAGAAGACCAGTTTTACGGTATTGCCATCTACAACTTGATTTGTTGGAGATTCCGTAGAAGCCGCGGCTTCCATCGCTGTATTCGTAGTTTCGGCGCTCATCGTTGAGGCAGTTTCTGCAGAAGTGCTTGAGGTCGTTGACGCCGCCGGTTTAATGATCACACCATTTAATTCATCAGGTCTGCAATCCCTATACTTAACTACAGATTCAAAGTCATTTCGTGTAATTTCAACCACATCAACCTCGACTTTTTTCTCCCGGGCTGCCGCATTTTGAATAAACTCATATTCACCCTGGCTATTGGGTTTTGATTTCACGGGTCTAAAGTAATAGGTTTCTTTATACTTCTGTTTTTTTGGAGTTGTTTTAAAATCGATTACAATGGCTCTCCCGGGCAAAATGGTTTGATTTTGAGATTCCCCACCAAGAGATCTTGTGATGGTGGTTGTTTTAGAATCTTCCCAGTTGATGCTGGTGCCTACATTGGCAGAAACTTCTATGGAAACACTGGCTTCGGCAAGACCGGGAACGCCAACCGTAGCACTGGTGGTATGCGCTATCCCAAAATCCAGACTGGCACCGGTTGCCAGAGAGGTACTTACGGTTTTGGCTACCTCAGCACTAAAACTTTTAGTAACTGTTTTTACAGTTCCGTCTTCGTTCTGGTTACATTCTGTAAAATTCAGGTTGAGCTGTTCGTCAGGCAAATTTTCTGCAATACCTACCGGAACGCGATCAACATGGTGCAGCCTATAGTTAAGCAAAGCGACATCAACCGATGATATCGTGTTTGCAAATCCATAATCAGCAAGATTATACATTGTTCCCGTTTTATTGGGAGATGTATCTGAAAATGGGTTATTTGCACTGTTCGCGCCGTTTGTATCGAAATTCGCATAATCATAAACGATTACCTGCACATTACCCACTACCCATAAATAGGTAAAACAGTCGTTACAAATGAGTTCATTTTCAAGATAATTGTATTGACCCGGACCTACACCCTGAGTAATTTTACCTCCCCATCCCGCATCAGTAGGTTTGGTATTGGACTGCAGAAAATAGGCGCCGTCCAGATTCCCCAGTTTTTCTATTTTCATCGATTCGGCGTTGTCGCCAGAATGCCAGTTGCTCACATAAGAACCCGGTAAAAATGTGGTTTTATTACCCCTAAACCCACGGTCAAAATAAAAGGAAACCTGCAGACCTTCGGGCACGATAAACGAGGTAACCCGGTTATTGAGTGTTCCCAGCGTATGGTATTCTCCCACGGGATATTTTGCCGATTCGCCGTTAAGAAAACCATCAAAGATTTCCACCTCATTGCTTTCGCTTGCCGATGGAACCGCTCTGTAGAAGAAATCATTAACCGTATAGGTTTTTTGTGCTGCGAGCGTTGCAGTTAGTAGAACGAAAAGTATCGAAATTCGAAACTTGTTTTGCGGTAATTCAGATTCACTTAAACAGAATCTGAAAAAGTTGAGTACATTTTTCATGATAAAAAGTATTTAAATTGAGTTTGTTAGATAAACCCTAAGTAACTGATTATCAATTTTAAAATATACTGAACACGGACGAATGACCGGTATTACTGTCCCAACGCAGGTCTTTTGTTATCGAAGCTTTTTTGAAAAGTGAAGAAGAGGCCTAAATGGTTTGCAAACGCTTCAGAAGTTCAGGTTTAAATGCTTTGCTTACCGGTATGGTCTTGCGGGCTATCACAACGTGCGTGCTTCCCACTTCTGTTATCTGAGCAATATTCACGATATACGAGCGGTGAACCCTAATGAAATGCCTATCCGGCAATTTTTCATCAATTTCTTTAAGAGTAATCACGAGCAGGTATTCTTTGTCTTTAGAATGAATACGGCAATAATTGCGGTCTGCCTCAATGTATAAAATATCCTGAATACTAACCTTTACCATATTTTCGTGATGCTTCACAAAAATGCTGTCATTCAATACAAACGGATTGGTTACTTTTTCCGTCTGCGTATTCTGGATCTGATTGATCGTCAATTCCACCGCGCGCTGCAAATCTAACTTTTTGAAAGGTTTGGAAAGAAACGCATACGGGCGGGTGGACTTAGCCCTGTCAAAATGCGCATCATCGGCATTGGCAGTCAGGTAAATTATAGGAATGAAATAGTCTTTATGAATCAGTTGTGCGGTTTCTATACCGTCTAATTTTCCACTTAGATTGATGTCTAAAAGAATGATATCAGGCTGATTGTTTTTTATGTGCTCTAAAACCTCTTCGCCACGAGGCAAAATTCCTGTCACTGCATACCCCAGACCGGTAAGTTGCAGAGCAATATTCGCACCGATGATCATTTCGTCCTCAACAACAGTAATTTTTACAGGGTTTTCCATTAGGCGACCTGATCTAGTTTAAACTGAAATGAAACACAGGTACCGTCGTTGACTTCCTCGTGCATAGCGCCGTTAAGCTGTCTGGTAAGTAATTGTATGAGTTGCGTGCCAAAACCGGTTCCCTGTACCGGTGCAGTGACTGATTTTCTGATGCCGTTATCTTTAACCAATAAGCTCAGTAGATCTGCTTTGGGCTTGTATAGACTGATTTCAATACGTCCTTTATGCTTTTCAGGGAAAGCATATTTCAAGGCATTTGTAAGTAATTCATTAACGATAAGCCCAATGGGGACTGCGGTATCTACATCCAATTCCAGGTCTTCCATAACACAAACAATCTGAATCTGGTCTTTTGCATCAAAACTGTCTAAAATACCTTCACTCAGATTTATAAAATAGTCTTTCATCTCAATACTGCCCAGATTGGTCCCCTGATATAGCTTTTGGTGAATGATACCCATAGATTGAACCCGGTTTTGACTCGCGATCATCGCGTCACGGGTAGCCGAATCTTCCAATTGTGCAGACTGCAGGGCGATGAGACTTTTCACCATCTCCAGGTTGTTTTTGACCCGATGGTGTATTTCTTTAAGCAGCAATTCATTTTCGGCATTTTTAGCACGGATTTTTCGTGTGGCCTTTTTACTTCTTCTAAGAAAGTAAAAAAGCAGTCCCAGCAAGAGCAGGAGTAGGGCTGCGATACCTATAATCAGGCGCTGTACCTTGTTTTTTTGATCAAGAAGTTCAGCCTGAGCAGCAAGCGCCTCATCTTTTTTCCCGGTTTCATATTT
Organism: Leeuwenhoekiella nanhaiensis; assembly: GCF_002744755.1. Taxonomy (GTDB): domain Bacteria; phylum Bacteroidota; class Bacteroidia; order Flavobacteriales; family Flavobacteriaceae; genus Leeuwenhoekiella; species Leeuwenhoekiella nanhaiensis. The sequence goes on from NZ_KZ319288.1 coordinate 129,465, forward strand.
AACAAGTGCTTCAGACTCGAGGGTGGCAATTTGATTTTGATGAATAGTTTGTTTGATTGTATCAGACTTTTTAAAGTAAAGCAAGGCATTTTCGGCATCACCCAGATGCTCATAACAATCTGCAATCTGATCGTAAAGTGGCCAAATGCGTTCATTTTCGGTCTCTTCGTAGGCTTCGATTCCGGCGAGAAGATGCTCCAGTCCGGCTTCGTAATTCCCCATCAACCTTAAGGTATTACCTATTTCGGTGCGGTAGGTGAGGGAGCGTTCTTCACCAATTTGGGCCACGCAGCGTTTCCAGGCTGTGGTATAATCGGCTAGCGCCTGCTTATAATCCCGTGTAGCCAGCGAAACATCCCCACGGTATGAATACCCGCGAATAGCCACAAAAACTTCATCCGGCGCTTTGGTTTCGACTAAATTTATACAGCGATCTGCCGCTTTGTATGCAAGGTCGTACTCCCCGGTTTTCGTATAGCCTTTGATAAGGTCAAAGTGGGCGATAGCTAAAGCTGCATAATCGCTCCCTTTTTCATACAAATCAATAGCCTGTAAGGCGTATTTAATGGCTTCCTGAGGTTTGTTCATTTCGCCCTGTAAAACCGCCAAAACCCGGTAGATGCCGGCCATTCCCTGCTCATCTTCCAGGTCCTAGTAGATAGCCAAAGCTTTAAACAAAACATCCTGAGATTTTTTTAAGGAATTGGTTCTCAGGTAATCAATGGCCAGCGTGCGACTGGCCTTAGCGATCGCGGACTGATCTCCGGTCTTTTCATAATACGCCAGCGTTTGTTCACTGTGATACAAGGTCGAATCCTGCGCGAATAAACCGTGATACCCATACCAGTTTGCCAGGGTCTGATGCGCACGGGCGATTTGTAAGGGATTGGCGTTGGTTTTGGCGCGTTGAAGCGTATTTAGACCGATTTGCTGAAAGTTCTCAAGATCTGTAGTCTCATTTTTTTGCAACCAGACCAGGGTCGAATCAACAGGAAGCCTAACAATACTGTCTACAAGTGATTTATTTGATGTGGTGTTTTGAGCCGAAACCGAAAGACAAAAAAGCACCGGCAGACATGGGATGATACCACACCTGAACACAGACCGGTTTATACGTTTAAGAAGATGCTTTTTTTGATACCGTAATTGTCTAAAATCCACAAGCGGCGGGTTGATTGGTTTAAGGAACCCTCTAATTTACAGTAATTTCCAAGTAAAAAGCAGGGAAATTCGCCAAAGGAGGGACCAAATCAGGTGTAAAACATCAAAAAGGGTGTTTTTCCTGAAATTTCACACACGCACACAGCTTCCGGTTTTCTTGTTAACTGTTAATCGTTAATAGGGATTGTGCAAAAACAGTAAACAGAAAACCGCAAACACCCCTCTCAGATCTTAAGTCTAACGTCTAATATCTACCTAATCACAGGCTCCGGGGAGATCTTTAGTTTCGGTAGTGGTGTTTACAAGAGTGTTAATACTGGTGGTTCCCCGTACGGTTATTTCAATATATTCAGGCTGAACATTAGTAACCAGACCGGTGAATTTATTAAAGGCAAATTGCGTAAGCATTTCTTCCCCGCTTAAAGCAGCTCCATTGCCTTTATCGTAGCGGCCCGATATTCGAAAACGCTGCACATAAGGGATCATGATATTGTTATATTCCTGATACACATCGGCTACCGCTATGGCCGTTTTTGGAGGTACAGTGATTTCGCGATCCTGAAACAGGCTACGTGATTCTGAAGTTGAAAAAGCCCCGTTGGTGCTTGAGGTTGAAGTTACCGAATTGCTGGTGGCGTAGGTACCGGAAACTTCGGCTTTAGCGGTTGCGGCATTTCCAAAGAAACGTGTTTCCACTTCCATACCCAGCGTAAGAGTTGTGCTCAGCGAAGTGTTGCTTGCTACTGAAAAACTCTCTTCCCAACCGGCAACCTCCGTGGTTTCAATAGTACGGGATGAACCCACCGTTTGAACCAGTGATCCTGTACTGCAATTCCGCAGCGTACTGTTATAGGAGGTTTGAGTACTGCTGGGAGGAAGCACCGGTTGTAAATAGCTAAACCCTACGCTTTCCACATTCCATTCAATCTCAAAGTCCATAAATCTGAAGTAGGCGGCATCCTTACTGCTGTCTGCATACCAGATGTTATTGCTCAGGCTTAAGGCTTCATTGTTAAATTCCGAAATAAGTTTGTATAAGCCATTACCGGCCTTTTGAATTTTAAAGCGGTAATTTTTAAAGTTGGCAGGACTGGTATTACCTCCGTTTATGGCATGGTTTCTAAAGGTTTGCACATGAAGACGAGCCGTAGCATTATAAGATACATAAGCATAAAAAATCTTGTCCCCATCCCGTACGCTGATGTTGTATACCCCGTCATCAACTTCATCAAAATAAAAGGTAGTAGCTTTTTTAGTGGCCTGTTTAGTATAATCCAGAGAATTCAGATCGAGAAAGTTGAGTGGAACATCAATATTAGAAGAATTATAGGCATTCGCATTAGGAGCTCCCAAAATCTGATTGTTCTCGCCTACGGCCTGAACATAGTATAAATGATCTGAAGCCAAACGAATGTCTGTAAATTTATCGGGTAGGGTAGCCGTAGTAACTTCACGTGAGGCAGCATTTGATTTAAACGAATACTTCGGAAAGGATTCGGTTTGTATAACTGTATTTGTCGCATCGAGTACCGTAACTTTTACGGGTATACCTTCTTCCAGTTTCGACTTCAGGCTTTCACTTAAATTTTCATTATCAAGTCGTATCTGACAGATATTAAAATAAGGGTCGACATTTAACTCCTTAGTTGCCAGGTCGCCGGTTTCCGGGAATTCGACCCGCATTTTAGAAGGAGAATACCCCAATTTTGCAATATCCCGCGTACTGAGGCTGATACCAATTTCACCGGGATCGGTCTCAAAATCTGCGGTTTCAATGGGGGAGGGAAGAATCTCTACTTTTCCTTCTTTACCAGAATCTATAGGTTCATCATCGGTACTGCTGCAATTTGTGAGGACGAAAAGAAATGTTAGAGAAATGAGGGATCGAAAAGTTAGTCTTGCATTCATAATTCGTTTTTATACGGGTTAGACACGCTATGCATATTCGTATTTAGATACCCTAAACAGGTCTAACTACTGTTGCACAATTGATAGGTCGAAACTACCGGCTTCAGGATTAAAAAGCGAATTTGAACGGTGGACAAAGTGTGGACAGCCCCTATTTAAAACGATTAACGGAATTGATGTATAAAGCTTTCCAGAGAATCTTCGGTAGCGAGGTTGAGTTTTTTACGCAGGCGGTAGCGTGCTTTTTTAACTCCTTCAGGCGAAATATGCAGAATTTGAGAGATCTGTTTAGAAGAAATATTCATTTTAAGCAGCGCGATGAGCCGAAGATCATTTGCAGTAAGATCTGGAAACCTACTTTGAATGGCCAGATTAAAATCTTTATGAACATTCTCGTAATACCGGGTAAAATCTTCCCAGTACGCATCGCTTTGCAACTCACCTGAAATGGTTCGAATCAGATTTTTACAATGTTTTTGATGGTCGTTGGTCTCGTGCACCAGTTGCGCCTGTTGCAGTATGGTTTCTAAAGCCTCGTTCTTTTTGGCCAGGTGAAGCACGTGGGTAACCAGCTCTTTGTCTTTAAATGCGAGTTCCTGCTCAATAGCTTCACTTTCAACAGCTTTTAATCTACTTTTTTGCCTGTAACCGTAAGTGATGGCCCCAAGAAGCAGCAGCAGCACAACAACGCCGCCTATAAGCAGGGTTTGTTGCAGTTGCTGTCTTGTGGTTTTTTCTTCAAGTAACGCAATCTCGTTTTGTTGGGTAAAAATTTGCTGTTCTTTTTTTTCGGTTTCATATTGGGTACGCAGCTCATCAAAATTGCGCTGACTTTCCACTCCAAAAAGGGAATCATCAGACTTTTTAAAGAGTTTATAAGTAGCCAGAGCGTTGTCGTACTGCCCAAGCCCTTCATAGGCCTGAGTCAAATACAAATAGGCGCGTTGCTGGTTGGCCGAGATGCGATTGCGTTTTGCCAGGTCCAGTCCTTCTTCCAGAGCTTTGATACTGGCATTGTAGTTTTTAAGTTTCAGTTGGGCTTCACCCAGATTCAACAGGGCGTTTACCTTATAAAAAACAGAATTCTGAGCATCGGCAAGGGCTATGAGCTTCCGTGAATTTTCAGCAGCTTTTGTAAAGTCTTCCTGTTTGATGTACAGATTACCCAAAATATCCAAATCCGAAAGCATATTGTAACTAAAATTTCCTGCTTCATTGATACGCTGGGACTCACGGGTATAGTAAACAGCGCTATCCAGCTGGTTTAGGTTTGCCAGGGAACTCCCCATTTTTATCAGCACACCTGCCAGGTAATATGAATCATTAGCCCGACGGTAGTTTTGAGCTACTTCTCGATAAACCTGCAACGCCAGACTGTCTTTCCCCATAAACGCCTGGTTGTCGGCTATCTTAGACAGTGCATCGGTGTAGCGCAGGGTATCACCCACCTGAGAAAACAGTTTGGCAGCCCTTTGCGCATATTCTAAAGATTGCTTTGTATTGCTCAGCTCGAGATGAATTCCCGAGGCAAAATCATAGGAGGCAGCTGTACGTAAGGTGTCGTTCAGTTTTTGAAACAGCGCCAAAGCTCTTGAATTGTATGCGAAAGCGCTATCGTAACGGGTTTGCTGCTTAAAATTGTTAGCGATGTTATGATACATAGAGCCCTCCAGCCTTTGATCGCCCAATTGCCGGTAAATCGAGACTGCCTCTTTATAATATCTGAGTGAAACGTCGAGGTTACCGACGTAAAACTCGCTTACACCCAAATTTTGAAATCCCCTGGCAATAAATGTGGAATCGCCTTGCTTTTGACCCAGATTCAATAAGTCTTGAGCGTATGATTTGCTCAGTTCCGTATTTTGCATGAGTGAGTCTTGCCAAAGCGCTATAAGTTGCTGTGCTTTGACGCTGTCTACACCCGTTTTTGATGTGTTTATGGGAACTGAAGGATTTGACATGCGGTCATTACAACCCACGATGACCAGCACCACCGCAAGCAGCAGGATCAGAAAACTAAAATGTCGACGAACTATTTTTAACATCAATTAAAAATAGCGAAATATCAAATAGGTAACCTACTGTTTTTCAAAAGGATGTACACATCAATACGAAAACACAGAAAATTTAATAGTAACGAGGACACACCTCTTAGCCTCAGTATTAGGTTAACTGTTAATCGTTAATTGGGATTCAGCAAAAACGGAAAACAGAAAACCACAAACCCCAAACGCACCTCTTACGTCTAATATCTCAAGTCTATTATCTCACGTCTCAATGACCTACTCCGTCAGTGAATCCTCAAGCGCGAGGGCTTCGTCTTCGGTGTTGTAGTTGGGGACAGACTCTTTAAGGCGGTTAAATTCTTCGATACGCTCGGCATCTTCTTCTTCGCCCGTAAAGTATGGAAATACGTCAACCACCGGTGACTCTGCGATGGCCGGAATGCTGTATTCGCCCATGGTATCGCGCATCACGTGCTGCGTGTTTTCGTAAGCTTCCCTGACATCGTTAGCCTGCACCAGTAGATACTGGTTCATTTTGCGCTCTTTCCCGCTGTTTTCGTCGTAGGCGATAAGCGCCACTTTAGATTTAAACCAGCGATCTGCATTTTCAAACGGATGTACCTCTGCAAAATTAGCCACCTTGATGTTGGTGATCAGCATACCTTCCCCTTCATTGAGAAACGGACGCATCTCCTCAGATATACGCTTCTCGGCTTCGGTATAGGAAACCGCATCTACCAGAAAAGGCTCGGTTTTTAGCTTTCTAAGGCCGGAAGCCTCATCAAATTTGGCATATTTTACTTTGCATTCGTACCAGGTTACGCTCATAATTTTTCAGATTTTAGGACGCCAAAAATAGGATTTCATCAAGGCCATGCAAGCTTTTAAAGCAGATAGATATTCACAATTTAAAGCGGGATAGGGTAGTGGGCTCAAGCTGAATGGCTTAGCCTTTTTAGCCGTCAGGAAAAAGAATCCTGTGAATTTTTACCTTTGCCGGTGCTAAAAAAAAAAGTTTAAAAAGTGCTGGAAAAAAGAACACAAGTACCCGGGGAATACGATGCCGATCCTGACAAGTTTATTTACTGTTTAGAAGGCGTTGCCGATGTAGACACCAATCAAATTACCGAAGTTCAGAAAAGTCTGGAAGAACTGGCGCTTCAGTTTGGTGTGGCCAGCATTTACCAAACCTGCGATACCATTGAAGGCTTGGAAGCGAGCTTAAACACGCTGATCATGGACGATCACTATTTTAAGGAATACGAAATCATTTACCTCGTCATGACTGGTGAGGCCAACAGCATTTGTTTAAATAACTACTACTATAGTTTTCAGGAAATTGCAGAGCTGTTTGAAGGAAAATTAAGAGGGAAAATCCTGCATTTTTCAAATGCCAAAGTGCTGGATCTCGACGAGGAAGAAGCGCAGTATTTTCTGGATATTACAAACGCAAAAGCCGTTTCCGGCTATGGGAACGCCGTTGACGGATTGAGCAGCTCCAATCTGGATAAAGTCTTCTTTAACCTGTTTAATGAAGACGACGACCTCTTTAATGTGGTAGAGGAGCTGCACCAAAAGCATTACACCGCCTGCAAAGTTTTAGATTTTAGAATGTATTATTAGTCTTTAACCTCTTTACTTTTCTTTGCTCGTCCAAAGAAACCCTTCGACTCCGCTCAGGGCAGGCGAAACACAAGAAAAGACGGCTAAAGAATAAAATTTACATTAACTAATGAATAGATTTTAAATAGAAAAATTTGTAGTCTGTTTTACTTATATGGCTTGAAAATTTTCTATTTCTAAATAGGCCTATTAAAACGTCAGTACCGGCCTACAAAAATTTATCGTAAAATTTGAAATGAGTGAGCGTAAAATTTTAGACTGTTTGAGCTGCACGAATTTTAATATTAAGCACAGCTATACAAGCGAGTTTCTAAAATTTAGCGAGGGAATGATAAATTTAGATAAAGTTTTGTCAGCCTTGATCTTTTGGTTCTTTTGCATCAAGGCAAAAGAATAGTAATACAAATGGAAGTTAATATATTTCAAATTATATCACGTAGCATCATCAATACTTCAACTCACAAAAACCCCATCTAAAGTCTAAAATCTATCCCCTATCTTTACCTAAACACCTAAAACGATGACTGACGAAAACTTTATGCAGGAAGCTGTAAACGCAGCTTTAAAAGGAATGCAAAACAACGAGGGCGGACCCTTTGGCTGTGTGATCGTTAAGGACGGAAAAATCATAGGCAAGGGCAACAACAAAGTCACGTCAACCAATGATCCGACTGCGCACGCCGAAGTCACCGCCATACGCGATGCCTGTAAAAACCTGGATAGCTTTCAGCTTACCGGCTGTACCATTTATACCTCCTGCGAACCCTGCCCCATGTGTCTGGGCGCGATCTATTGGGCACGCCCCGATAAAGTGTATTACGGCAGTACCAAAACCGATGCGGCAGACATTGGCTTTTATGATGCCTTTATCTATAAGGAATTAGAATTACCCTACAACATGCGCAGTATCCCTTTTAAACAGTTGGCTCCCGAGATTGCCATCAAGCCTTTTGAAGAATGGACCCGAAAAGGGGATAGGGTGGAGTATTAGGATGAGTGAAAAAGAGTTTCAAATATCCTGAACGAAGGAAAAGTGGGAGAAACGCTAACTTACGTATTTCAATATTTTGATATATACTTAGTGTGCCGAATTTACTTAGTAGGAAAATAAACTTTAAGTATCATTATAAGTTAAAGAATGACCTTAGACGAATTAAAATCAAATATCAAATGGTGGGAATCCAAAAGGTGGATATACAATGCGCTTGTGGGATTATCCGGAGCATTCGCGTTGTGGGATATGTTGAGCCAGGTAACTTATTATTGGACGTTTAGCGATACACTAGGCATTATCATCTGGGGAATAGGAGCTAATATTTTGTATTCTTTAGGGATTTTGGTTAAACTTTTTGATTGGTATTATTTCAAAAACAAATTAGGAGTTGAAGGATATAGAATGATTTTTTGGATTTTGGGAACGATCTTTAGTTGTCTATACACTTTTAGCAGCGTTTTCATTTACTTTATTGGTTCAGTATTTTGAGAAATAGGATGCATACGTATTTAAGAATTGTGCGAAACAAAAAGTAAATTATAGATTATTCCGTTTCCGATTATGTAGTTTTTCATCTTAGTCTTTCTTTCTGTTTTCTTCTTTATCATCGGCTATCGCTATAATACTATTCAACTTCTGCTCTCGTTCGTGCCTATGAATGTACCACTCTTCCAATAATAATTCTATTAGGCCAATCAATAATTTAGCCTCATTTGGCTCAACATCAATAATAAGGTTTATATCCTTTTCCATGTGAGCGCCAATATTACCAACCTTACGGACAGAATCAATTGCCTTCCAGGTTAAAGGATCAACTCTATTTTCGATCGCATTAATTGATTTGTATAAAGAGTTTTCCTTAACATTCCAGAAATCTCTGATCATGCCCTCAATACATCGTCTGGAAAGCGTAGCTGATGCCTTTGGGCTCAACTCGAGAATTGCGTGTGCCTCTTCGTAATCATTTCTAATAGCTAAGGGTATATACTCAGGAAATACTTTCGCATTTGTATCGGGCAAAAGAGTCCAAGTTTTAATAAAACTCCCTCTATCATAACCTGAGTGGAGCGAACTTTTTACCGCTTCATATATATCAATGTATAGGCTTATTTTTTTACACCTTTGGGAAGGGCAAACAATCCAAACAACCTCCAAACTCCTATAGCCGTTAGTATTTGATATATCTAAAGTAGACTTTGTTGAGTGAAAATCGTGATTATTTATTGTAGTAGGGGAATTACAATGTGGGCAAGTCCAACTAAATGGCTTCATAAATTTTTAATTAATTATTATTCCCTTATAGTAACTGTACAACTGCGACTACTAGATAGCGGCTTTCTTTTGTTAATGTCACACTCACTGAAATTAAATTATACGGGGTATCTCTTGGAATAAATATTTCTATTTTTTGACCTATGAAATCGGACTTTGAATTATCGATAAATTCAAGTTCAAAATTTATACAGGTTACATTCGGTATCTCAGTCATCTTATTTTAATTACCAATTACTTAACTCCAGATCAGACAATTCTGTAATTCCAGTCAGCCCCTTAAAAAAAGCCTTTCCAGATTGCCCATCTAAATGCTCTTGGGTTGCCTTAACAAATTCCTCATGAGAAGGCATAGATTCTACACCTTTAATAAATGTCATTCCCGCCCTGCCAAGATCAGATCCAACAGAAGACCATAAAAAGAATATTGCGTAGTTTTTCATGTATAATAATTTAATTTCAAGGTACAACTTTATGGATTACTTTCTTTACTGATTTCCTTACTATGCGAGAATTACTCAAAAAAATTGGTTGGCAAACAATTTTAAATAACTACCGGGGAACATCCTGAGCATCACTTTGAGGTGGTGCCACCTAAGTACTTACAAGAACTCTCAATCGAAAAGGAAGGTAATCACTTTTACCTTGTACGTGTTCACCAGTTCAAAACCCATCGCATTAAGAATATTGATGAGTGGGAGGAATTGATACCAGCAAAGTTTAAATAGTCTTGTAATAATATTTTTCTACTTATTTTTAATAAGCAAATAGTAAAACAAATAATTATGGCTCATCAAGACAGACCAAATCCTCCTAGACCTTCCAAGCCCCACGTGCCACCTTCAAGGCAACCAAACACCAATAGGCCACAGCCAGGAACTCGTAACAATCCACCTAATAAAGGTGTAGATAGAGTACCACCTTCTAGACGTTGAGGAAAATTATTGTCACTAATATTAAAGCTGCAAATAAAGATAGAATACTGGCAACATTTAAGATTCTTGTAATCTTGTTTGATGATGCAGCTATATTGTCTAGCTCCTTAATTTCAAATTCTACTTCTTCCTTTTTTTTTGGATTTTCTAGAACATAAATTTCATCGCCGTACATTCTGTAGTCAGCACGATGGCATTTATAGCTGAAGTATTGAGATACGAAATTGATAATTATAGCAAAGACAAATAGGGCAAAACCCCAAGAAAATAGATTGTCCAAATTTTCATCTAAAATGTCAACGTCGGTTATAACAATCTTCTTTGATTCAAGTATTCCGTATATCCCAGCCCCACTTATTGAAATTATCAATAAATCCATTCGCTGCTGGCTATAAACCATAGCGTCATAAGAAAGGTTTCTATACTCAAGAAGTCGCTGAAGTTTCCTCTTATTATTTTCTTTCAAATTATTTAAAGCTTTATTGAATTATATTTAAACTATAACTCTAAGTTTAGAGTTGTCAGAGAAATTAAAATATTTCTTAATGATATCAGGTGTCAAAGAAAAAGCCTCGGCCAATTCTTGGTCAGTATAATGCAATACATCCTTGTGAATATTATAAGCTTTTTTAAAGGCAACTGGAGTATCTATATCCACTAAAGTTTTTTCAATCTTTCTTTCTCCCATACGACTCAATTCAATCATAAAATATTGATATCGATCCTGGTTTATGGCTTTTAGGTCTTTAGCCCTTCTTATAATTGATTGTTTTGAAGTATGCCAATATTTTTTGAGTGGTGATAGGTCATAAAGGTTTAATCCGATTAAAGAATTTCTAATGCCTTCTTCCGGCATTAAAAATTCAGCAGCAAATCGATTTGCCTCGATTTCCTTTGTTTTCTCATCTCTGTGTTTAGGAATTGGAAAGTCACCCCATATATGCATTAAAATATGGCCAAGTTCGTGTGCCAGTGTAAAGCGCTTTCTATCATTTGGAAAATTCTTATTTATTATAATGATAGGAACTCCTTTATCTGATCGTAATGATACACCATCAAATTTATCAATTGCGTCGTCAGATTCAATTACTATAATGCCATTTGCCTCAAGTAAATTAAAAATATTAAGTATAGGTTCTTTCCTATTGATTCCTATTAGTTTACGGGTAAACCTAGCTATTTCTTCTGGTAAATAGTCTTCGGGATCAAGAGGTTTGAAAGAAAACTCAGGGAAATCAACAGATTCGTTTAATTGATCAACCACAAATCCTAAAAGCCTATTATTAGCCTCAATTTGAGTCTTTAAACCTTTCGATATGCCTGATCTCTTCCTGTAATGAGCATTCTCAATAGTATTATCAATATTTTTTGTAAAAAATGATTTTGGAAAGCCTAAAAAATCAATCAAAGATTCGATAGCGCTAGTAGATAATACGTCAAAACCCTTTTCAAACTTAGATAAATTAGATTGAGACAGGCCTACAATATTTTTTGAAAGTTCAGTTTGACTAATTCCTCTAAACTCTCTAGCAAATACAAATTGATTATGATTAAATTTCATATAAGTCAAATTATAGTTTAGATATGTAATTCTTAGATTTAAGGTGCCGGGTTAATTATTAATTATTTGAAGCCTTTCTCTCAGAATTCCCTTTCCAAGATACATTTACTTCTTTCTTTGAATCCTCGTTAACAAACAAGTTTTCTACATTAAATATATCATCTTCTGAAACAATCCATTTAACCTGATTTTCATCGATATATACTATTTGTGGTGAAAAAATTTCACCTGACCTATCAATTTTGTAACCAAAGAATATTATAGGGTCATCTTGATAGATTTCATCATTAAATAATGGCAAACTCAACTGATTAGATATAGTATTAACGTGTTGAGTTTTAATATTCATTGGTTTATCGTGACCGTTGAACTTTTTCACAAGAAAAATATAGTCCTTAAGTCTTAGAATAAACCTTTTGTATTTACCCCATCTACAATAATCAGAAAATGCATCCTGTAAGCTCTCAATTATCGCAGTATTGAGTACAGCCGCATCAAATCTGACTTTGGCATTAGGGTTGAACATTGAAGCTACCTTGTTATATTTTTTTACAGCTTTGTTAAAAGCCATAAATATTCTCGGTAGTTCATCCTTTAGGTCGTGAAGGCATTCTTCTCTTGAAACCTGCCTCCTTTTTCCGCCTCTTCTTGCGGAATAATTAGAAAATGGTATATTTGCCATGTTGTTATTATTTTTTGACACCTTAAATCAAAGAACTTTAAAAAAGAACTCTGTGCCATCAGAGTTTTTTTTCAATCCACAAATATATAAAAATAAAGATTTGTTGTTATAAATTATACGAATAATTGTTTAAGGAATTACTTAATCGATGAAATACGTTTTGGGGTTGGTGTATTTCAATAATATATACTTTTAGCGTAGATATCTTTCACATGATCATTGTATTAAATCAATTAATACTCCTGTGATTATCTTCCCAATGTCTTTGATTTAAATAGGTGCTCCCTTGGTCTTTGGCAATGCCTTTACGCTTGAGGTAGCCGTCGTAAGGCTTAATCGCTGTATCGGCTAGTGTGGTTTCTCCTTAGAACTCGAAATGACTTATAGAATAACCTCGAATCTTAAATATTGAATATCTAGAATTGCTGTGAATCGTTTATTTCAAAATTTTCTGGACAAAGTCTGGTATTCGCCCAACACCCGTGCAGAATTAGTCGTCAGCTTCAAATGAATAATGCAAACGTCTGTAAATTTAATTTTAGAATAATCATATCGTACTATAATTTATATTATGTAAAATAGAATAACAATTAAGCCAAACGATACAATAATACCGCTACCCTCTAATCAATGAAATCTGTATTTATATATTTTGCTTCTACTGGGTTATAGTACCTCTCAGTTTCTCGACTGGGCTTCGACTCCCGAAGTTTCGGGACAGCGTGACACGCTCGAAATGACAACGGATAGTCATTTCGAAGGAGCTTTTTCAGCGACTGAGAAATCGCATCCGTAATATTATATAGGTCTACCGGCTTGTGAGATTTTTCCTTATCAGTCGAAATGACTTCAAATTTTCAACTTTAAATATTGAATTTTCTAATCGCTGAGAATCGCGTATTTGAAAATTTTCTGACCTAAGTCCTGAATACGCAAATTTTGAGCAAAGCTGTTTTTGGGACTTTTTAACCAGTTTCTCGACTGGGCTTCGACATGCTCAGCCTGCCACGCTCGAAATGACAAATCAAATTTTACCGACTTGTATATTTGTTGCTTATCAGTCGCAATGACTTTGAATTTCAAACCTTGAATGTTGAACCCAATAAACTAAAATATTAGTTTATTAGATGTAAGCTCCCCAACAAGAAATCAGAAATAACAAATCAGGAATCCTAAACAAGCAATCAAAACTAATAAATCAGAAACCCGGAACTCCGAACTATAAACTTTCCTCATCTGGCTCCTGCACAGCTTCTACTGAACCGCGATACTGTATGTTGGTGCGTTGTGTACTGTTTACCGACATATTTGCGGTTAATCCCGGACTTAAATTGAGTACAAAATCATAAAACTCGTTGCCCTGGGTGTCTTTTGCAGAAAACCGAATAACGTACATACCGCGTTTGGTTTCAACGCTGTAGTTTTTTAGGAGTCCGTCTATAGTGATCCCATTTTCCCGGTTGTTATAGCCTCCACCCATACGGCGCTCGCCAAAAAACGGCAGACTGGCAGTAATGCTGTCTCCTTTGATGGTCAGGTGGTTCGGATTGCCAATAAGACTGATTTGTGCGCCGGTGTTTCCGGGACCTAAAATCCCCGTGTTAAGCACCGCATTTACGGCTGTGGTCGCCATAGGCATTGCAAAATTAGATTCCACCGTAAAATTGCGGTTGTTCACCCATGCGTTGAGTTCGGCATTGCTGGTGGCATCGGCTTGTGAGGCGCTTCCGCAGGAAATTAAAACCAGCGTAAGCATCGTAAATACAAGTGTTTTCATAATTCTATTTTTTTAATTCGTTATTGATAATTCCGGCTTTAATGAGCAACACCACGCCGCTCAGGCAAAGGCCTAAACCGGCTGTTCCGCCCGTAATCCAATACCAATCCGGCATTTCTGAATGCTTCCACCAGCTGCTTTCGATAGCTAAAGACAAGCCGCTACCCAGTAAAACAGCTCCAAAAGCCCCGTAAAACCACCATTTTTTGCGTTTGGTTTCCACCCTAATAATCCTTTACATTAAAGACAAAGGCGCGGTACTTGAGCAAAGCCACAAAAAATGCGCCACCTATGGCGTTACCTAATAAAGCCAGACTTTGCACCCGCAAATACTCGGGAAACGTCACTTCAGAGCCCACGATCATCGCCGAAAAAATTTCGATATTCCCAATGATACTGTGGTGTAAACCGGTAAAAGCCATCGTTGCCGTGATGAGAAAAATGATGAAAATACGGCTGATGGTATCTTTTGATGACGTGATGAGCCACGAGAGCAACCCCATCATCCACCCGGCGAGAATGGCGCTTACCACGATCACCCAACTCTCATAATGCGCGACGTGCTCCCCAATGGCGACTATGGTTTCGTGATCAAAAATGCCCAGTTTAGGACCTATCCAGATCAGTACCATACCCATCAAATATCCGCCTATCAGGTTTCCTAAAATCACCAGCCCCCACAGGCGTAACAGGCTCATCAGATCGCGCTGACGGTTGAGTACCGGTAAGGTGAGCAGCGAAGTCTGTTCGGTAAAGAGGATTGATTGGCCCAAAACCACAAGAATAAAGCCCAATGGATAAACAAAAGCCAGAATTTTAAAAAGTCCTTCTTCGGGAACCTTATCGGTATAATAGTAAAACATACTGCACATCAGCAGGTAACTGAAGCCAATCTCAAGCCCGGCGGTAAGCGAACTCAGCAAAATGCTGCTGGTGCTGCGCTTGTACACCTCCTGCCCTTCGCAGATTTGTTCTTTAAGAATCTCGCCGTGACTTTTGGCCTGAGTAACCTCACTGGTTTCTGCCTTGTCAAGCTCTTTGTCAATATTTTGCTGTTTTTTTTCTTCTTCTTCGCTCATAATCAGGAGTTCCAGACGGCTACGGCTTCATCGCGCAGCAGCTGTTTTAAGTTAAATTCTACGTGACGTTTGCCGGTATGCGAATTGTAAAACAAATCACTGTACACATAACCGGCGGCTTTGGCGTCTTCTGCTGAAGCGCCATAATACACCATCTCGAGCTCGGCCCAGCGGGTGGTTCCCAGGCACATCAGGCAGGGTTCGCAGCTGGTGTACAATACGCAGCCCTTAAGACTTTTTGAGTTTAGTTTTTTACAGGCTTCCTGTATCATTGCGAGTTCGGCGTGCTGGGTACAGTCTGTACTCGCCCCTACCCGATTATGGCCCTCGGCAATGATGCTTCCATCTTTGACGATCACCGCACCAAAAGCTCCGCCCCCTTCAGCTGCCTTGCCTTTAGCGGCCCAGCTGATGGCTTTTCGCATAAAGGTTTCGTGTTGGTTTTGTTCCATAGTTTTTTTGGTCTTATATATAAAGACGGACACTAAATTACGTCAGGTTATTTAGCATCCGTCCCTAAATTTTGTTATCAAATGATTTTTTTGGCTTCGCCAAAGGCTATATAATGTGAGGCTTGCCCTGAAATCAAGACTTTAATTTCTCTAGTTTGCCTCGTTTACACGCCCTGTGGTAGTTTACGCCGAAAGTTTCTCTTTAAAATCATTGATAATACCTCCTTTAAGCAACACGCGAATCTGGCGATCACTCAGGGTATGTTTGGTAGGGATTGAAATCTCACCACTTTCTTTCTTGATGATCACTTCAATGGTATCCCGGTTTTCAACGAGTTGGCGCAGGTTTTTAAACCGAACGGTATCCCCCTGCTCAATTTTCTCAAGATCACTGGGGTTTTCAAATTCCAGCGGAAGAATACCGAAATTCACCAGGTTTTGCCACGCGATACGCGCATAGCTCTTGGCTATTACGGCTACCTGTCCTAAATATTTAGGGGCCAAAGCGGCATGCTCCCGGCTACTTCCCTGTGCGTAATTCTCCCCGGCAACCACAATGTGGCCTCCCTCCTGCTCTTTGGTTTCCATCGCGCGGTCGTAGAAGGTTTCATCGATCACGGTGTAACTGTATTTACTGATTTCGGGCAGGTTAGACCGAAACGGAAGCACTTCGGCACCGGCTTTAAGAATTTCATCAGTAGAAATATTGTCACCCATTTTGAGCAATACCGGCACTTCATAATCATTCTGAAGTGCGTCAATGTGTGGTAATGACTTGATATTCGGGCCTTTTTTGAGTTCGACTTTACTGCCATCTTCAGCCGGTGGCACCAGCATATCCATATTGATGATGTGTAATTCGGGGTCTTTATACTGCGGGTATTTCATATCGTACAGCTTCTCCAGATCCCTAGGATCGGTGATTTTACCGGTCAATGCGGAAGCGGCGGCGGTCTCCGGACTGCATAAATGCACCTGATCGTCTTTGGTACCTGAACGGTCGGGGAAGTTACGCGGCATGGTACGCAGGCTTATAGTACCACTGGCAGGCGCCTGCCCCATCCCGATACAGCCCATACACCCACTCTGGTGGAAACGAGCACCAGCTGTGATCAAATTGGCAAAAGCCTTGGTGTCTATCATGTTCTGAATGATCTGGCGGCTGGTAGGATTGATATCAAAAGACACATCCGGGTTAACCGATTTGCCTTTTACGATCGCTCCGGCAATCCAAAAATCGCGTAATCCCGGGTTTGCAGAAGAACCAATCACCACCTGAGAAATGGATTTTCCGGCTACTTCACTGACCGGAACCACGTTACCGGGGCTGGTAGGCAATGCAATTAATGGAACCAATTTATCCAACTCAATATGCTCGTGCAAATCGTAATCACAACCTTCATCGGCTACGAGTTCAATCCAATCCTGCTCGCGATCCTGAGACTTTAAAAATCGTTTGGTTTCCTGATCACTAGGGAAAACGGTAGTCGTAGCGCCCAGTTCAGCCCCCATGTTGGCAATCACGTGACGGTCCATCGCGCTTAAATGCTTCAAACCTTCACCATAATATTCTATAATCTTTCCTACGCCTCCTTTTACATCGTGACGGCGCAGCATTTCGAGAATGACATCTTTGGCACTAACCCAATCCGGTAATTTACCGGTAAGTTTAACGCCCATTACTTTCGGCATTTTAACAAAATAGGGTTCACCGGCAATGGCAGCTGCCACATCAAGACCACCGGTACCTATTGCGAGCATTCCCAGCGAACCGGCTGCACAACTGTGACTGTCACTACCTACCAGGGTTTTGCCGGGTTTGCCAAATCGCTCCATATGTACAGGATGGCTTACCCCATTACCGGGGCGGCTGAACCAAAGTCCAAACTTCTGAGCAGCGCTGTGTAGAAAGGCGTGGTCATCGGCGTTTTTAAAATCGGTTTGCAGCAGGTTGTGGTCTACATACTGCACGGCTACTTCGGTTTTGGCTTTTTGGAGATTCATCGCCTCGAGCTCCAGTTGTACCAGCGTTCCGGTAGCATCCTGAAGTAAGGCCTGGTCGATTTTTAACCCGATTTCCTTGCCCGGAATGAGTTCACCGTCTACAAGATGATCGTTAATGAGTTTTTGAGTAACATTTAAGGCTTTCATAGATTGTTTTAATTTTTTGGTTATAAAATTTAGAGAGAAAGCCCAGAAGCGGCAATTATTTAACAGCAATTTAGAATCTGAGCCTGCCTAAGGCCTGTAAACTATAGTATATTTAACCACGTGGTAGGTATGCCCCCTCACGGGATTAAATCGGTCAGGTTTAGCCCGTTGCGCATAAAACTGCTTAACCCTAATTATTTAATTGAATTGTATGCTTATCTGGGCCTTATTTATAGGATTTATAATCATTTGTCTTGCGCTTGATCTGGGCGTTTTTAATAAAGAAGATCACGTCATTAAAAGTAAAGAAGCCGGGATCTGGACCGCGGTCTGGTTTAGTATCGCGATGGCTTTTAGCGGCATCATTTACTGGCTTTACAGTGCCGAAATGGTTGAAAACCCAACCAACATCACCGCAAACACGGCTATTCTAAAGTACATTACCGGTTACCTCATAGAACTCTCGCTGAGTATTGACAACGTCTTTGTGATCGCTGTGATTTTTTCCTCTTTTGCTATTCCACCCAAATTTCAGCATCGGGTGTTATTCTGGGGAATTCTGGGTGCTATCATCTTCCGGGCACTGATGATTGTCTTTGGTGTAGCGCTGATCAATAAATTTGAATGGATTATCTATGTTTTTGGAGCCTTCCTGCTTTTTACGGCCTACCGAATGCTGAAATCTGACGATAGCGATTACGATCCGCAGGATTCTAAAGTATACAAGTCGGTTAAAAAACTCTTTCCCGTAACCACCCGTATTGAGGGACACGCCTTTTTCTTGGAGGAAAACGAAAAAAAAGCAGCCACTCCCCTCTTTCTGGCGTTGATTGTTATTGAGTTAACCGATGTGTTATTTGCTTTAGACAGTATTCCTGCGATTCTTGCCATTACGGCAGATCCCTTTCTCGTATTTACCTCAAATATCTTTGCGATTCTGGGACTGCGTTCTATGTATTTTCTCATTTCAAGAATGATTCAGAAATTCCGGTTTATCAATTACAGTCTTGTGGTCATTCTCGCCTTTGTGGGGCTTAAAATGATCTTCTCGCATATGATAGAAGTACCCGAATGGTTATCACTCGGGGTTATTGTGGTTGCGCTGGTAAGCGGAATTTTAGCTTCCATCTACATCAAAAGTGGTGATGAACCCGAGAATGAAACTACCGAGGCCGAAGAACTACCTTAAATTTTAAGTATTCTTAACGCCGGGATTATAAAGAAAGCCTAAAGTGCATTGAGTAGGCATTGCTAATGTGTAACTTTAAGAAAAATCAAAAAATTTCTATATATGAACATTAATTTTGAATACCACGATGTAACGGCAAGCAGTGCCCTTGAAGATTTTGCAAAAGAGCAGATCGAAAAACTCGTGCATAAATATGATTTTATCATCCGCGCAGATATTTTCTTTAAGATGGAAAATACCTCAAGTGATGAAACCGGAAAAATTGCCGGAATACGCCTAAGTGCTCCCGGTCCTCGCCTTTTTGCCGAGCACAGCTCAAAAGACTTCTACGAGTCGGTTAAAACCGCAGTACGCGAATTAGACAGTCAGTTGAAGAAGCGTAAAGAAAAAATGAAGTCTCACCACTAAAACCGGATTATGAAATCTATTGCAAGATCTGAAAATCAAATAACGCTGATTTACAACAGCGAAAATCACGTAGGCGAGCGTACGCACGCGCACGCGTCTGCCATCAAGGATAAAGAGTTGCAGGCCATTGATATTGCTAAAACTCCCCTTACCGGAACGCAATGGGCTGAACTGGCTGATGGTTTAAATACCACAGTTAAAGGTTTGCTGAGTTTTGAAAACGTAAGTGATGATGACGAACTGAAAACTGCTGATTTTGATGAGAATGATTACATCAAAATCATTGAGAACCGTCCGGAACTGCTGGCTCATCCTATTCTCATTCACGATGATAAGATGAAGCAGGTAACTAATCCTACAGAAGCTCAGGAATTTTTAGGCGTTGACAGTGCCGGTCTCGAGAAAAAGATGATGCACGAAGAGCCTACAATCAGTAACACAACCAAAAAGGAGCATTTTGTTGACAAGCCTGAAACCGGCGATCACAATTAAAAAAGCTGCTTTTACAAATTAAGAAAGCCCCGTATGCGAAACATACGGGGCTTTTTAATGCAATATCCGGAAATTTACTCCTCTTTCTTAACCGTTTCTATAGGTTGAATTCCGGGTTTTATTTTTTCGTATAATTCAAATTGATACTCGGTAAGAATTTCACTCATCGTACCACTTTCCTCAACATACACCCGGGCAAGCTCATCAAGTTTGGCCTTTCCACTCATTTTTTCCGAGACTTCTTCTCTTAAGAGTAAAAAGTCTTCCAGACTTGATTTAAAAAGCAAATCTTGCTTTGGCGTCATTCCCAGTTTAGCCGAATAGATTTGAGTAAGCGAGTCTGCTGCTTTCTCAATATGTTTAGGCTTAACTTCATAATGTTGCACCTGAGCGAACGTGGTGAAACTGAAAAAACACAGCATCAATCCAAATAATATACGTTTCATATCTTATTGTTTAGGTTTAAAATCTCCGTTGAAGGCAAACTCCTCAATTTTCATTCGGGAGCGCTTCTTTTCAAGTTCCTGCTCCTGCAACGACTCGGGCAATTGCTTTACATCTCCGCCATAGCGGCCAAAAGCCACCGCAGTTGCAATTCCAAAATCATCTGTGAAACCGAAAGTCTTGTGTGCTTTTTCCTGGTCAATTCCGCCCATATGGTGCGCAGCGATACCGGTATGATTGGCCTGTATCACAACGTTGCCCATAAACAATCCTAAATCATGAAGCGCGTGAAAATAGTCGTCTCCATCTTTATTGGTCTTTTTATAAGCCGTGACCATCAAGACCTGAGCATTTTTGGCCCAATCCTGATTAAAGGGAATCAAACATTCCATAATGCGATCGTAAACCGCATCTCCTTTTAGACCATAAATAATACGCCAAGGTTGCTGATTATACGAGCTGGAAGCCCATCTTCCGGCTTCTAAAAGCAATTTTACCTCAGATTCTGAAATGGGTTCATCATCAAACGCACGCGGACTCCAGCGTGTTTTGATTTCTTCCATAATGTCGTAGTCTGTTGGTGTCGTTTTTTCGAGTTTTTGCATGGTTATTTTTATAGGAAAGATAACCGATTTGCCCCTCGTGAGCCCTGTTTTTAACGACCCTTAACGCGCCACCGGATAATTTTAACGAGCTTCTAACTTTTGCTCTATAAGTGCTATGGAAGCTTCAACCGTATCCATTTTATCGAGTTCGTCGTCTTCAATGGTGATATCAAAAGCATCTTCCACATCGAGAACGATATCTACTAAATGGGTAGAGTTGATATTGAGGTCATTAACCAGATGGCTGGACGGCTCAATGCTTTGTGGGTCTACATCTTCGGGAAGATAAGGTGTGATAATTTCGGTAAGTTTAGGATAAATCTCTTGGTTCATAGGGTTGTTTTTTTCGTAAGGCGAAATCAATTTTTAAACTAGTAATCAGTAAATCAAATTTTTAGGTATACCGGATTTTTCAGTATTTGTAAAAAGTCTGTTTACTGAAATTTTTTAAAGATAAGGCAACAGTTTACATCACCAAAACCGAAACTGGCTTTCGCCAAAATATTCAGCTTTGCCGGGGTTTTCACTTTTGGAATGCGACTTTCTGCAACACGCTCAGCAATAGCGGGATGCAAGCGCTCCAGGTTGATATTGGGAAACAAAAACTGATGTTTGAGCTGTAAAACCGAAGCCACACATTCTATACTGCCACTGGCGGCCAGGCAATGCCCGGTCATTCCCTTTAAAGAGTTGATATACGGAAAATCCATTCCGCTTCTACCCAAAGCCTCACTCCAGTTTTCAATCTCCAAATCGTCTTTTGAAGTGGCAGTAAGGTGCCCGTTAATGGCATCAATTTCTGTGGCGCTGATTCCGGCATCCTGAACAGCTTCTGTAATGCAGCGTTTAACGGCGATAGGATTGGGTGCCGTCATAGAGCCTTCCTGTCGCTGCCCGCCACTGTTACTGTGCCCGCCAATAATTTCCGCATAAATAGTAGCACCGCGCTTTTGTGCACTTTCTAAAGTCTCAAGCACCAGAGCTCCTGCTCCGCTGCCCGGCACAAAACCCGAGGCATCGGCATCCATGGGCCGTGAGGCTTTTGCGGGCTTGTCGTTGTATTTAGAAGGTAAAATACGCAGGGCGTCAAAACCACACCACACGTAGGGTCCGCCATCGCTGGTGCTTCCGGCGAGCATCCGCTTGGCTTTGCCGGCTTTGATGCGCTCGTAAGCCAAAAATACGGCCTCGGTACCGGTGGTACAGGCAGATGAATTGGTCGTGACCAGATTTCCCAGGCCTAACATTCCGCCTAAATAAGCGCTCACGCCGCTGCTCATCGTTTGCTGAACGCTGGTACTGCCTAAACGGCGGGTGTTGCCCTCATCAACTTTATAAATGCTTTCGCGGTATTTGTCGACCCCTAAGGTGCCTACACCAAAGATGGTTCCACTGTCAAAATCACATTGCTCGTCAGAAATCTCAAGACCCGCGTCCCGCCAGGCTTCAACACCTGCTGCCACGCCATACAGAATACCTGCAGCATTAAAATTGCGCAGTTGTAAGGGCGTAAAATAGTTGGATTTTACCGCTTCCGAAATTAGGGGCATCCCTCCTATCTGACAGGAGAATTTGAGCTTTTCGAGTTCGCTGTAAAAACGAATTCCACTTTTTCCGGTTTCAATAGCCTCTTTAAATGCCGGAACACCTACTCCGTTAGGCGCGCATACGCCCAGACCTGTAATGACCACTCTATGATTCTGCATCGCCGGGTTTTAAAATTCCTGAAAATATGCCCTGGCAAACCACCTCGCCGGCTTCATTTAGCATCTTCACTTTTGACTTTAATTTATGGAATCTAAAATACTGTAAATCAGATTCTACAGTTACGGTATCATTTGGAAAAACAGGCTTGTAAAAGCGGGCTTCATTTTCTACCATTGCAACGGTAGAATTGGAGCGCAAATCAAAACCTTTATCCCGCAGCAGGTAAATACCCAGACTCACCAGACCGATCTGCATCATACATTCGAGCAACAGCACTCCCGGTGTCACCGGAA
Organism: Leeuwenhoekiella nanhaiensis; assembly: GCF_002744755.1. GTDB lineage: Bacteria > Bacteroidota > Bacteroidia > Flavobacteriales > Flavobacteriaceae > Leeuwenhoekiella > Leeuwenhoekiella nanhaiensis. The sequence continues at coordinate 152,204 of NZ_KZ319288.1, forward strand.
AATTTACAAAATGCCCCTTGTAAAAATCGCAGGTATCTTTAAATGTAAATTCGCCTTTGATGTGCGTTTGAGATACTTCGGTAATGCGGTCAACAAACAAAAACGGATCGCCATACGGCAGTTTAGCTACAATTTCCTCTTTAGTCATGGCGATCCAGATTTAAGCATTCGTAGCTGCCAATAGGCGATCCATCCGGAATTTTAGGTGCAGAGACCGGCTTAAATTCATCAGGCTCTTCCAAAAATTTACCAATACTCCACGCCATATAGCGGGTGTTTGCATCTTCCGCCCGCATATTTTGCTGCGCAAGGTCGGTGAGGCTTTTAAAAACGGCTGCCTTTACCTGTGGAATGGCATTCGGATTCACCATCAATTGCTTCAGGTGTTCTAAAACCCGATTATTTACACTGCGTTGTACTTCGGCTAAATAGGCCTCCTTAGGATTGGTTTCAAAGGTTTCATCAATCAGCTCCTGAAGCACCGCATCAAAGCCGGGTAAATCCGTATTTGTAGCGTATTGTGCGACCAAACGATTTGCGCGATCCGCGTTTAACAGGAAATCAAGGGTAAAATCGGCTGCGGTTTCTGCTGCGCCCAATGGATCAAAAGTGACTCCGGTATTGCCTTTAAAGCTTTCGCGGGTACGGCCATAGCCAAAAGCCCTTGGCGGAAATAAGGCCAATTTATCGGCCGGAATAGCAAGGTTTTCGGCCTTTAAGGTTTGTAAAACAGCGCTCAGAGCCTGTTCCTGCTCTTTTGCGGAAACAGCATCGGTAATGGATTGTTTATCATCCCCTTTTACCGCATACGTATAACGAACACCTCCGATGCTTTTTACAGCGGCTTCAGTTTGATACCTGTGGTAAAAATAGAGTGGCACAAAAACATCTTCAAGCACAGTGAGCGGCTCACCGGTACGAATATTATCAATACTGAAATTTTCAATTGCTTTTTCGCGAAGCGCTAAAACCGATTCGAGTTCGTCAGCAGCATTAGCCCCGTTATCCCACAAATGCGCGTCAGGGTGCGCTCCGTTAGCAGCACGGGCATCACTGTCGCTAATAAAGCGAAGACCTTGAGCTTCGGCCTCTTCCAACACCTGATTGAGATACCAGGATTCGTTCATTCCTTTAGGAGCATCACCATAACTGTAAGCTACAGTGACTTTATCCCAGGCTCCGATACCGGTGGCATAGGCCTCGCTAAAATCGATTTTTCCATTTTTTAGCTGTATCGCAGGATGCGGATAATCCATCACCGAAGCACGATCGGTTACACTGGCTGCGAAATTATGCGCAAACCCCAAGGTGTGCCCTACTTCGTGCGCCGAAAGTTGTCTTATGCGCGCCAAAGCCATCTCTAGCATCGGTTCATAATTATCATCAGAAGCTGCAAAAGGTTGATTCATCAAGGCCTGAGCGATCATAAAATCCTGCCGTATACGCAGACTTCCCAGACTTACGTGCCCTTTAAGAATCTCACCCGTACGCGGATCGGTTACACTGGCGCCATAGCTCCAGCCCCGGGTGCTGCGATGCACCCATTGAATGACGTTGTAGCGCAAATCAAGCGGATCTGCATCTTCGGGAAGCATTTTTACCTGGAAGGCATTCTTATACCCTATACTTTCGTAGGCCTGATTCCACCACGAAGCCCCCTCGAGCAGCGCTGAGCGCACCGGTTCAGGCGTACCGGGGTCCAAATAGTAAATAATGGGTTCTACCGGCTCACTGACTTCAAGTTCCGGATTTTTCTTTTCAAGCCGGTGCCTGATGATGAGGCGTTTGTCTATAGGCTCCTGCACGGGAGTCGCATAGTCCTTGTATTGAATGTAAATCGCACCTGATCTTGGGTCAAAAACCCGTGGTTCATAGCCGGGTTCCGGCAATTGCACAAAAGAATGATGTTGTACAGTAGAAACAACCGCTGCATCAGGTGCAACACTGCGCAACATTCTTCCTTCCGGACTTCCTTCAAAGGTAAGCAAGGCTTCAAACTCTACATTCTTCGGGAAAGCCTTTGTATTTTCAAGGGCCAGAGCACTTTTCTCCTTGTCCAGTTTATAGGTTCCTTCTTTATTGGCCTTGATTCGGTCTGCAACCCCGTGCGCGTCTTCCATTAAAAACGGAGTCAGGTCAATGATATAGGTATCATCTTTTGTCTCTTTAATTTCAAAACCATAAAGAACCGAGAATGCAAAAGCTTCCTTTACCGATTCACGCTCGGCCGAATTATCGGTAATCGCCCGGTAATCCTGATTGGGTTGTATAAGCAGGAGCTTATTCCCCGCCTTTTTAAATTTTACCACAGCGGTGCCCCCCAGCTGCCCCCGGTCAAGACCTATGTCGTTAGAACCGAGTCCGCTTTTAAGGGCATGGACGTAGATAAATTCTTCATCGAGTTTATCGACTTCCAGATAAATTGCATCGTTTTTAGTGTCGTAATGAAAATTGAAAAAGCCCTCGTAGGATTTGAGGTCTTTTTTGGAGTCTAAAAATTGAGCCTGAAGCATCTGCACGCAGCAGAGCAGGAATACGAGTGATAGTTTGTTCATAATCTAAAGTCAGTTGGCTTTAAAAGTAACCAAAAATCCTTTAAAAATGCAGGAGACGCAGCATTCCTAAAAATTGTCAAATTGAAATTTTAAGAGGTTAAGATTGCATTTTCCGAAAAAAATACCTGTTATAAATGTGTGAAACACAGGAGCTCATTTGCCAATAAATCCTTATTTTAACAACAAACTAATCACTCCCATGTCAGAAACTAACTCCATTTTTTCTTCTTATGAAAAAGATTCTAAATTTTATGATGAGATCTTTGATGAAGACGGAAACGTAAAAAAGGTTTACCAGACCTTATTTGATTTGTATAGCGGCCACAGCAGTCAGGATTATGCCCGGCTAAACGATAAGGCCAAAGCTTCATTTTTCAATCAGGGTATAACCTTTCAGGTATACAACGATAATGAAGCCAAAGAGAAAATCTTTCCCTTTGATCTTTTTCCACGGATTATAGACCCTAAAGAATGGGAGCATATTGAGCGTGGTGTTTTACAACGCAGTAAGGCCCTCAACCATTTTATCTGGGACATTTACCACGATAAGAAAATCATTAAGCAGGGCATCGTGCCGCTTGATCTGATCACGTCTTCCGCAAACTACCTGCATCAGATGATAGGAGTTGATCCTCCTGGAGGGATTTACAACCACATTTCGGGCACCGACCTTATAAAACACAGTGATGGAAAATATTATGTGCTTGAAGACAATATACGTTGTCCCAGTGGTGTGAGTTATGTGATATGTAACCGAACCGCCTTAAAACGGGCGCTTTTTGGCGTGTTTAATCATTACAATGCGCATACGGTAACTGATTATGCGCAGAATCTCCTTGAAATGATGGAAACCGTAAAGCCCCGTGGTGTAGATGAGCCCAATTGTGTGGTAATCACGCCCGGAGTTTACAATTCGGCGTATTACGAGCATTCCTATCTGGCAAAAGCAATGGGTGTTGAGCTTGTAGAAGGTCGGGATTTGTTTGTAGAAAATGACTTTGTCTATATGCAAACCATCAAAGGTCCAGAGCGCGTAGACGTTATTTACCGCCGTATCGATGATGCATTTCTTGATCCTTTAGAATTCAGACCCGATTCTGCTCTGGGAGTGCCGGGACTTTTTTCAGCCTACAAAAAAGGCAACGTTTGCCTCGTAAATGCGCCGGGAACAGGCTTTGCAGATGATAAGGCGGTGTATACCTATATGCCCGAAATCATCAAGTACTATCTTAATGAAGAACCTATTCTCAATAATGTACACACCTACCACTGCAGCAGGCCCGATGAATTGAAATACGTGCTGGAGAATGTTGATAAATTAGTCATAAAGCCTGTAGATGAGGCCGGAGGTTATGGTATTTCAATTGGTAATAAGCTTACTAAAGAAGAAATTGAAAAAGTAAAGAAAACCATTCAGGCCAGTCCGCGAAAGTATATTGCGCAGCCTATTATGAGTCTTTCGGTACACGCGACCTACATTGAGGAAAGCGAGTCGTTTGAATCGCGGCACGTAGATCTCAGAACCTTTTGCCTGCTGGGTGCCAATAAAGAATTTGTTCTTAAAGGCGGACTTACCCGGGTGGCGCTTAGGAAAGGAAATCTTATTGTAAACTCGTCTCAGGGAGGCGGGTCTAAAGATACATGGGTTTTAAAAAGCAAATCCTAACTAATTACACAACTAACAACAACTTCTTTTAAAACTCATTACTTATGCTTGCACGAGTCGCTAATAATTTATTCTGGATGGGACGCTATATTGAACGTTCTGAACACCTTGCGCGCTATCTAAACGTAAATTATTTCTCATCACTAGATGCTCCCAATGATAAATCCCAATCCCGCAAACACGTACTTCACAGTTTGTTGTTTATGGCAAATGGTCCCGTTGATAAAGACTATGAGTTAACGGAAGAAAATGTTTTTTACGACATAGGCCTAAATCCGGAGACCCCCTATTCTATCATAAATGCCGTAAAGTACGCGCGTGAAAATGCAAACGGAGCGCGGGATCTTATCTCAACCGAATTGTACGAGTCGTTGAACAAATTCTATCATTTTGTTTTGCGCTATGATTCAGACTTTTTTGTAAAGAAAGGACTTTATGATTTTACAACTCAGGTGACCGAAGCTACTGCAGTTTTACGCGGAAAAATACGTGGAACCCTGCTACACGATGAAGTGTATGCCATTATTATGCTGGGAGTCAATATTGAACGGGCTACTCAGGTGGTGCGAATCATTCAGGCGAAATACTATGACGCACTTAATGCGCAGGGAGGTTATGAAGATAAATTCAGTAAGAGTTATGAATGGACTACGTTGCTCAAATGCATCGAATCTTATGATATGATGCGCCGGCATTATCGTAAAACCCCTACAAGCATCACCACGCTTGAATTTTTAATTCTCAATGACGATTGTCCACGTTCGGTAATGAATAGCCTCGTACAGGTCAAAAAGCACATAGAGCAGCTCAATCTGGATAAAAATCCACAAAAGGATTCTGCTGCCTTTTTAATCGGAAAAACCCACGCGGAGTACTGCTATAAAACGGTTGATACCATTGAGGGAAATATTGAGTCTTTTATTGAAGACATTCAGAATACCCTGTTTGAAATCGCCAAAAAAATAGAAAAAGAGTATTTCCAGATTCGGTAATTTCTGATCATTAACTTCAATAGTATCAAAGGCCTAAAGTACCTCTTAACGAATTGTTTATAACTTCGGTCTTCAGGTACTTGTTGTTAGTCGAATTAACTAAAACGGAGCCGTTGTTTTCCGTATTTTTGTAGACTTTTAAATCCCGAAAATTGGAATACACTATAAAATATAAGGCGAAGAATAGCTATGAGACTGAGGTTACTGACGCCTTATGGCAATTTTTAATCGCTCCGCAGGATAACGAATCTCAAAAACTGCGTTTGGCTGAGTTTAAAAACTCCCTGAATGCAGCAACTGAGGAGTCTACAAATTCCCTCAACTTTAATATATACCGCGTTATACAGCGTAAAGCCTTCAAATCCATTGAATTTGAGGCTAATTTTATTGTTCGTAAAGAAGAAGTAAATCCTTTCTCGGCCTTAGACAGCATTTACAATGCTGAGCACTACGAGCTGATCAATAGTCTTGATTTTAGAATTACTCACGAGCAATTTCTGAATGCTACCGAGCTTACCCAATTCCCCAAAACAGGTATAAACTTTGAATTTGAAGAAAATCGTTCGGTTTTTGACAATTTGCAGCAGCTGAACAATTGGTTGTTTTCAAACTTTAAATTCAAGCAGCAGGTTACCGATACCCGAAGCACTACCGAAGACTTTGTATCCCGAGGTGCGGGTGTTTGTCAGGATTTTACGCATTTATTTTTAGCCATTGCTCGTCATAATAAAATACCGACGCGCTATACTTCCGGTTATTTACATCAGGGAAATGGATATAAAGGGGATTCTCAAATGCACGCCTGGGCTGAATGTTATATTCCTGAAAAAGGCTGGCTGGGCTTTGATCCTACCAATAACCTTATCGCACTTGAAAATCATATTAAAGTCGCTCACGGTAAAGACTACAGTGATTGTGCGCCTATCAAAGGAGTTTTATACACTTCGTCTTCAACCAACACTACCGAATACAGCGTTGAAGTTTTTGCCCGCGAAGAAAACGCGCCTGATGTATTTACGCAATCGCAATCTCAGGGATTTGGTAAGCGTGCAAATCAGCAACAATTAGACTTTCAGATGCAGTGGCAGCAACAGCAGCAACAGCAACAACAACAATTACGCGAGCAGTCAGGCACTATATTCTAGTCTGATTTTGTAGGTTCTACGGAAGCCTGGCATTTTGTTAGGCCGGCTTTTCTGTGGAAAACAGTAACTTTCGCAAAAGATTAATCATTATGACTACAAGCGATCAGGTCAAAGATCTCAAGCAACGCTTAGAAGCATTACGCGTGCATTTGGCTATTGACCAGAAACGTATTGAAATACAGAACGAAGAGGAAAAAACCTTTGATCCTAACTTTTGGAATGATCCCAAGGAGGCTGAAGTTTTTATGCGCAATCTGCGCGAAAAGAAAAACTGGGTTCAGGATTATGAAAAGGGAATCACCTTAACGGAGGAGCTTGAGGTTTTGCTTGAATTCCATAAAGAAGGCGAAGCTTCAGAAGCCGAAGTTGAAAAGCAGTACGAGAGCGCCAATACCCTTATTGAAGGGCTTGAGTTTAAAAACATGCTTTCTGAAGAGGGGGATGATTTAAGCGCAGTGCTTCAAATCACAGCGGGTGCCGGCGGTACCGAAAGTTGCGACTGGGCCTCTATGCTGATGCGCATGTACCTGATGTGGAGTGAAAAAAACGGATACAAAATCAAGGAGCTCAATTATCAGGAAGGAGATGTGGCCGGTGTAAAAACGGTTACTCTTGAAATCGATGGTCCTTTCGCCTTTGGCTGGCTAAAAAGTGAAAACGGGGTGCACCGTCTGGTACGCATTTCGCCTTTTGACAGTAATGCCAAGCGGCATACCTCTTTTGCTTCGGTATATGTTTACCCCCTTGCAGATGACAGTATTGAGATTGATATCAATCCGGCGGATATCAGTTGGGATTTTGCGCGTTCATCTGGCGCCGGTGGGCAAAATGTCAATAAGGTAGAAACCAAAGCGATTCTTACCCACCACCCTACCGGAATCGTTATTCATAATTCGGAAACCCGATCACAGCTAGAAAACCGGGAAAAGGCGATGCAAATGTTAAAATCACAATTGTATGAGATTGAACTTAAAAAGCGCCAGGCTGCCCGAGATGAAATTGAAGCCGAGAAAAAAGCAATTGAATGGGGTTCTCAGATCCGCAATTACGTGTTGCACCCCTACAAGTTGATAAAAGATGTGCGCACGGGTGAAGAAACCGGAAATACCGATGCGGTATTAGACGGTGATATTGATGCCTTCCTCAAGGCCTACCTGATGATGACCGGCCAAAAAGAAACCAGTAACGAACTTTAATTATGCTTAAAATCTATCACAACCCCAGATGTAGAAAAAGCCGGGAAGGGCTTGCCATACTTGAAGAATCCGGTCAGGATTTCGAAATTGTCAAATACCTGGATACTCCACCCTCCTATCTGGAGCTCGCAGCCATTTTGGGAAAATTAAACCTGAAACCCATAGAGCTGGTTCGTAAGAATGAAGCCATTTGGAAAGAACAGTTTAAAGGTAAGGAACTTTCAGATGAAGAAATCATTCAGGCTATGGTAGACCACCCTAAACTTATCGAGCGGCCTATTGTTGTTAAGAATAACGAGGCGGTTTTAGGCAGACCCCCCGAAAGCATTAGCAAACTGTTCAAATAATTTGAAATTCATTTAACAGAATTTTAACCGGATGGCGGTTAAACCAATGCTATTATTCTAGTCTAACTTGCGAAACCAAAAAATGACTATGAATAAATTTATTTTGCTAACACTACTGTGTTTAAGCAGTTATGCCCTATTTTCTCAAAAATCTTCAGATTATGTAATAACCGGTAAAGTGGTTGACAAAGCAGCGGGAGTCCCTCTGGAGTATGCCACTATTACGGTGAAAGATAAAAACAGCACACAGGATGTTGAAGGTGGAATTACCGATATGGATGGTAATTTTAGAGTTGAAGTCCCTGCCGGAGATTATTCCCTAAAAATTGAATACATCTCTTTTCAGCCGCTTACATTGAACCGAAGTATTAACAGTGACCTTAATCTGGGTACTATTCAATTAGAGTTTGCCGCATCAGATCTGGAAGAAGTTACCGTGGTTGCAGAAACCACAACCGTAGATGTAAGACTTGACAAAAAGATTTACAACATAGGTAAAGACCTTACTACTGCCGGTGGTACGGTAAGCGATGCGCTTAATAATGTACCGTCCGTGTCAGTTGACGTGGAAGGAGGAATCAGCTTACGTGGAAACGAAAACGTGCGTATTCTTATCAACGGGAAACCATCTGCACTTGCCGGTTTTGGAAGCACAGACGTGCTGGGCCAACTTCCTGCAGACGCTATTGAACGTGTAGAAGTAATTACTTCACCCTCTGCCCGTTATGATGCTGAAGGTACAGCCGGTATTCTGAATATCATCTTACGTAAAGAAAAAACCTTGGGCTTTAACGGTTCATTTCAGTTAAGCGCTGGTCATCCTGACAACGCAAGTGTTTCTTCAAACCTGAACTACCGTACCAATAAATTTAATATTTTCAACACATTAGGTTACCGCTATCGCGAAAGTCCCGGTAATGCCTTTTTTGATACGCGTTATTTTGAAGCCCGTCAGGATGCCTTTTTAGATAATGTACCTTACGATCGTAATATCGAAGACCGCCAATACGATCGTCTCGATCGCGGCTTTAATGGTAACCTGGGCTTAGAATATTATCTAAATGATCAATCTTCGATTACCGGTTCAGTATTTTACCGAAAAGGGAACGACGACGATTTAACTACGAACCGTAACGACTATATTCTTGGGGATGATCCTCGAATTGGGACAACCCGCCGGGAACTTGAAAACGAAGATGATCAAAGTTACCAGTTTGCACTAAACTACATCAATCGCTTTAATGATGAAGGACACCAGTTAACTGCTGATGTACAGTATGATGTGGACGAGGAAGATCAGAGAACTTTTATCAATGAACCCGTTCGTTACAATAATTCTTCTGTAAATGATATTACGTTACCCCGAGAAGAAACGAATACGACTGAAAAACAAAAAGAATATCTTTTTCAGGCCGATTATGTGCTGCCCTTAGGAGAAGATTCTCAATTTGAAGCCGGATACCGCGGAAATCTGGAAAATGAAGTAACCGATTATGAGTTGCGTCAGGAAGATGGAAATGGGAATTTAGTAATCAATGAAAATCAGACCAATATTTTTGACTATACGCAAAACGTTCATGCACTCTATACCCAGTATGGAACCAAGTTTTTTGATATGCTAAATGTGCTTGTGGGTCTGCGTATGGAAAATACAACTATCAAAGGAAACATTACTTCATTACTTACTGAGCAGGAACTACAAGAAGAATTTTCATTCCCTATTGACACCGACTTTAACAACAATTATCTGGGACTTTTCCCTACCGTTAACCTAATACTTGAGTTTGGTGAGGAAGAAAACCTTTCTTTTGGTTATAACCGACGAATCAACAGACCGAACGGATGGTTTGTAAATCCGTTCCCATCAAGAGATAGCCGTAACAACGTATTTCAGGGGAATCCCAATTTGGAACCAGCTTTTTCAAACGCCTTTGATGTGGGATACTTAAAACGTTGGGGAAAGAAACTGACTTTTACGTCTTCAGTATACTATCAGCATGAGACTGATGCCTTTCAACGCGTACAGGAGGATGTTACCATTACCGGTCCAGGAGGTAATCCTACTCAGGTAATACGTAGTATTCCTATTAACCTGGCCACTAACGACCGTTTTGGTGCTGAAGCAGGATTGCTTTATAATCCGGCAAAATGGTTGCGTCTCAATGGTAGTGTAAACTTCTTCCAATTTAATCTGGATGGCGATTTTAACGGGGAGGATTACAGCCAGAAAAATACCAGCTGGTTTGGTCGTTTCAGTTCAAAAGTTACCCTTCCGGGAGCTATAGACTGGCAGACCAATATGTTCTACCGTGGAGCTTCTCAGGAAATACAGGGACGTCAGGATGGAATTCTATCTATTGACCTCGCCTTAAGTAAGGAACTGTTTGATGGTAGTACGACCATCTCTGCAAACGTGAGTGATTTATTGAACTCCAGAAAAAGACAAAGCTTTACCACTACCGAATTCTTTGAACAAGACAGTGAATTTCAGTGGAGACAACGACAAATCAATGTTTCATTGATCTACCGTTTCAATCAGCAACGTGAAGAACGTAAGAGACCAAGAGAAGGACAATATGGAGATGATGATGGTGAATTTGAGGGATAATTAGTTCATCAGTCATAATCTCAGGTCATTTCATTTATTTGGAATGACCTTTTTTTTTGCAAAAATCTGTTCTACAATGTGAGCAGTATCGCGAAACCAAATGCTATTTGCTAAAAAAACTCAACTTTACTTAAAGGTTAATGATTCAAATAAATATATAATAAATACAAAATCAGTAACTTATGTCATGTTTTTAAAGTCATCATGATGAAAAAGCTGGTCTCCATTTTACTTATTCTAAGTGTCCTCTACTCCTGCGATGATGATGACAATACCATTTCTGTTGGTCTTTTGGCAAATCATCGGGGAGTATATATCAATGATTTTTACGTTTCCGGAATACTAGGCGACCCTGCTCTTGAAGATGCCCTCTTATACTGGGTTGATGAAAATGACTTTACAGACATCTATCTGTATAATATTGGTGCAATCCTGGCAGATGGTCTGGATAATGAATTGCGCACATTTGTAAATAAAGCTCATAATCAAAATCCGTATGTACGGGTTTCTTTTGTTTCCGCCGGTTTTGGAGACTCTTTTACAGCTTTGGAGCAGTATCACGATGGCCGAAAAGACAGTAAGCCAGATGGTATTGTTAGCGAAATAGAATTTTGGAACGGCAGTATGAATTATGCCGATGACTACGCACCCTGGATTGACCGCGTTAATGATCTTAAGTTTACAGTACCTCTGGGAGAAGTCACACCTCGTAACGCGGGTATAACCCGACAATTTTATATTGGTCAGATCAAAGACAGTGGCTTCCCTCCCAGTCTTACTATTGCCAAAGAGTTAGTGCTTAATCATGACCAGATTTTTTTGACTAATTATCATACAGATGCCTGGTTACTCTCAGGCTCGATGGCAGAGAATTCCATATTAAATAAATTAAATCTTTTGGCCCAGGCCGGAATGGAACTCAGTAAAGAAGTTCATATCGTAATCCTGTTTAATATAAATCAGATGTCAGCCTCACCCGAGATCTGGAATTATTTTGCAACCAGCGGAATGGATATGGAGTTTGAAGAAGCTTTTGCTTCCTGGAGTTCAGAATTTAATTCAAGTACGGCTATTACAAATAAAGAATTTCTAAAAATTGAAGGCTTCGGAATCTACCGTTACAGTGATGCCTTGAATGCAAGGCCTTGAATAAAAAAGCCCGCTCTATTTTTAGAGCGGGCTTTTCACTTAAAATTATAATTGAATATTAGGAATTCTCACGTTTAAGACGTCTTTCCTCACGCATTTCTTCCAAACGTTCTTTGGCTGCGCCAAAAATCCAGTACGGAAGAATAGAAACTAAAAAAATCATCAACCAGAAACCGATGGTTAAAATGGTTAAGAATGCAAGGAAGCCTAAGTATTGATCAAATTCAAACATAATATGGTTTTTGTCTGGTCGCAAATTTAGGGATTCTGTCTCTAAAAATGCAAGACTAATTTTAATTTATAAACATTTTTATAACAAGCCTTAACCGTGGTAATTAAGGCGAAACCGTTATTTTTGTGATAATAAAACTACCGAAAAATGGAATACAGAATAGAGAAAGATACCCTTGGTGAAGTTAAAGTACCGGCAGATAAAATCTGGGGTGCACAAACCGAACGTTCACGCAATAACTTTAAGATTGGAAGTCCTGCTTCAATGCCAATAGAGATTATCTACGGCTTTGCCTATCTCAAGAAAGCTGCGGCGTATACCAACTGTGAACTGGGTGTTTTATCTGAAGAAAAACGCGATCTCATTGCTCAGGTTTGTGATGAAATTCTAGAAGGGAAACACGATGATCAGTTTCCGCTTGTAATCTGGCAAACCGGCTCAGGTACTCAGAGTAATATGAACGTTAATGAGGTAATTGCAAACCGTGCACACATCATCGCGGGTAAAAAACTGGGTGAAGGCGAAAAAACCCTTCAGCCGAACGACGATGTCAACAAGTCGCAATCTTCTAACGACACCTTCCCTACCGGCATGCACATCGCAGCCTATAAAAAGATTATGGAGGTGACCCTTCCGGGAATAATCAAACTTAGAAATACGCTTAAGAAAAAATCGGATGATTTTCGCGAAGTTGTAAAAATTGGGCGTACACACCTTATGGACGCCACGCCCCTTACTTTAGGACAGGAATTTTCGGGCTACGTATCTCAATTGGATCACGGTATTAAAGCTGTTGAGCATACCCTTGATCATCTTTCAGAACTGGCACTGGGAGGCACCGCTGTGGGAACCGGACTGAACACACCTAAAGGATACGACAAACTTGTGGCTGATTATATTGCTAAATTCACAGAGCAACCCTTTAAAACGGCTGAGAATAAATTTGAAGCGCTGGCAGCACACGATGCTATTGTTGAGTCTCACGGAGCTCTGAAACAACTTGCAGTATCTCTTAACAAAATCGCAAACGACATCAGACTCTTAGCCAGCGGTCCGCGCTCGGGTATTGGAGAGATTACCATTCCTGCTAATGAGCCGGGATCGTCTATTATGCCCGGAAAAGTAAACCCTACGCAATGTGAGGCGCTTACTATGGTTTGTGCTCAGGTAATTGGTAATGATATGGCTATCGCCGTTGGTGGGATGCAGGGACAGTATGAATTGAATGTTTTTAAACCGGTTATGGCTGCAAATCTGTTGCACAGTGCCCAGTTGGTGGGAGATGCCTGTGTTTCTTTTGAAGAGCATTGTGCTGCAGGAATAGAGCCTAATCATTCCCGTATTAAAACTATGCTTGACAATTCATTGATGCTGGTTACGGCTTTGAATACTAAAATTGGTTATTACAAGGCTGCAGAAATTGCAAATACTGCGCACGAAAACGGTACTACGCTTAAAGAAGAAGCAGTCAACCTGGGTTACGTTACCGAAGACGAATTTGATGAATGGGTTAATCCTAAAGATATGGTGGGCGAACTTTAAATGTTTGTATTTTCAACATAGAACTATAAGCGGTCTTACAGGACCGCTTTTTTTATGGAAACTTTTGAGATTGATCAGGATGCTCAAACGCCTATTGTACATGACTTTGGCTTAAAGTACATTTAGAATGATCAACAGAATGCTGCTTTAATGCTTTCATTCTAAAAACCAGCCAAATGGATACTGAAATTGAAGAGTTATTAAATGCTGAAAATGAGCACATTAGAAAACTTCAGGAAATTGTAAAGAAAACCGTTGAAGATGAGAATCTTATACTTCAAAACCTGCTCAATCCACCGAAAGAAATTTTGACCAAAGGTCAGAAAATCTCAGATAAAGTCGCCAGGTTTGGAGGTAGCTGGGCTTTTATCATTTCCTTCTTTATTATTCTGGTGATTTGGATTGGTTTCAACGCCACTGCACCCACTAGAGATGCCTTTGACCCCTACCCTTTTATTTTGATGAATCTGGTCTTGTCCTGCATCGCCGCCCTGCAGGCGCCTATAATTATGATGAGTCAAAACCGGCAGGAAGAAAAAGACCGAAAGCGTGGGGAAAACGATTACCTCATTAATTTAAAGGCCGAGCTCGAGATCCGCTCTCTTAATGAGAAACTCGATGCGCTAGTTGAAGATCAGTTTAAGATTCTTTTCAATTCTCAGGCCAGGCAGCTCGAAATGTTGAAAGCCATTCAGAAAAAGATAGAGGCTGACAACCCCTTGTAAAATCAGTTTATTATCGCTGCAAATTCCTCATTTTAATTCGTATTCTCTTTATGAAAGCACTAACTACCATAGGTTTACTCATTTTAAGCAACTCGTTTATGATCATTGCCTGGTACGGCCATTTAAAATTTGCCGAACTGAAATGGTTCAGTAAACTGGGTATCGTCGCCATTATTCTCATCAGCTGGGGCATTGCGCTCTTTGAATACATCTTTCAGGTACCGGCAAACCGAATGGGTTTTAAGGAAAACGGCGGACCCTTTTCGTTAATTCAACTCAAGGTTATTCAGGAAGTGATTACACTGGTGGTTTTTGCTATATTCACCCTGCTTGTTTTTAAGACGGAAACCTTCCGCCTTAATCACATTATTTCTTTTTTGTTTCTGATTGGGGCGGTTTATTTTATGTTTAAAAAGTAACAGGTATGGCATTAAAACAAAAGCTTAGCGATTCCGATTCATTTTTAGAGCTTCTTCAAAAACGTTTTGAAGCCTATTCATCGCATTTTGAGAATATAAAATGGAATAAAATTGAAAACCGACTGCTTCAGAATCCCGAAACACTGAACCGTCTATTTCAAATGGAGCAAACCGGTGGCGAACCTTCCCTGCTGGAATACGATTCTGAAAAAGATATCTGTATTTTTTGCGATTTTTCTGCGGAAAGTCCGGCAGAGCGTCGCAGTCTGTGTTACGATGACGAAGCTCTGGAATCCCGCAAGAAATTTAAGCCTGCCGGAAGCGCTAAAGCCAAAGCTGAAGAAATGGGTGCCGAATTGATCAGCGAACAGGAATACCTGAAACTGCAAAGTATACAGGCAGTCGATATCAAAACCTCAAGCTGGATCAATACTCCTGAAGAAATGCGTAAACTGGGCGGAGCCTTATTTGGGGATAACCGCTTCGGGCGCGTGTTTTTCTACCACAATGGTGCCGAATCCTACTATGCAGGACGCGGCTTCAGGTGTGTGGTACGGGTGTAAATTATTTTATACTAAATGTGATTTCAATACAACATAGAAAATTTCAACCTGCAACTTAAAAACTACCCACCCCCGTAACCTATTACCGCAATAGTAATAACCAATAAACTGCCTACTTCTTGTAATACTTCTTGTATTTGGGATAGGCGATTAAGGCAAACAGCACTACTCCACCAAAGATCATCAAAGCTCGGTTTAAGTTGAGGATATTATCTCCGCTTGCGTAACTGTGTAAGCCTGAAAGCCAGAAATTTACCCCAAAATAGGTCATCAGGATACTGCCATAAGCGAGTATCGCCATTAGATTAAACAGCCACTTGCCACGCAAACCGGGAACCAGACGCATGTGAATTACAAATGCATAGACCATAATGCTGATGAGTGCCCAGGTTTCTTTAGGATCCCAGCCCCAGTAGCGTCCCCAGCTTTCGTTAGCCCATTGCCCGCCAAGGAAGTTTCCTATAGTCAGCATTACAAGCCCCACGGTAAGCGCCATTTCATTAATGATTGTTAGTTCACGGATGTTGAGATCCATCCGTTTTTTGTTCTTATCGTTAGTAAGTAAAATCAAAAGCAAAGCAACAAGACCCAGAATCATTCCAAGTGTAAACGGACCGTAACTTGCTACGATAACCGCAACGTGAATCATCAGCCAGTAACTGTCAAGTACGGGCTGTAGATTTGAAATCGCCGGATTCAACCAGTTCATACTCGCACCCCACAAAATAAAACCGGCTACAAAAGCGGTACTCGCAATGGTAAGCGAACTCTTTCGGCCGAAGGCCAAACCAAAAAACATCGTAGCCCAACCAACATACAATATAGATTCATAGGCATTACTCCAGGGCGCATGACCCGAAATATACCAGCGCCAGATGAGTCCCAAAGTATGCAACCCAAACAGAATCAATACCGCAATCCCACTAATACCGACCATGGTCTTGAGGAATCGGTTCTCTTTGAAAATGCGAATGATCACAAAAATGAACATAACCACACTAGCCAACATATACATCCAGTAAAGTTTGGTGAAAATGTCGTGCTTGTTGTAGTACACTTCGGCATCAATTTTATCTTCTGAGGGCATAACCTCGCTGCCGTATTTCTGCTGAAAGCTCTTGATACTTTTTATAAACGTATCCGCTTTTGAGTAGTCACCTGTTTGATTTCCTTCCCGCAAAGCAGAAAAATACAGCGGAAGAATCTGTTTGGTATATAAAGAGTCCATTCCCTTATACCCGGCTTCATTGAGCTCGGGATAGGAGACCCATTTATTATTTTCATCTCCAATTAACGGGAAGATTTTCAATATTTCACCACTTACAGCCCGGTTTAAGAGGCCCAGGCGCTCAGCGATATCAATAAAGTCTTTATCAAAATTGTTTTTAACCTCACTCTGGTATGCAGCTGTGATATAGGGATCGAGTTTATTTCGGCCCATATTGTCAATAAAATCGAGGGCGCTCACAAA
The DNA here is from genome assembly GCF_002744755.1 of Leeuwenhoekiella nanhaiensis. GTDB lineage: Bacteria > Bacteroidota > Bacteroidia > Flavobacteriales > Flavobacteriaceae > Leeuwenhoekiella > Leeuwenhoekiella nanhaiensis. The sequence goes on from NZ_KZ319288.1 coordinate 168,814, forward strand.
CTTTTGATCTTTAGGCACCCCAATGATCCCACGAATACTGTCGTTAGCCGGTTTCAGGTAAATCAGGTCGACATTGTACCAAAAAAACGGAGTTTCAACCATAGAAAGAAAAACCTGATCTGCAGTAAGGCCTTCGTATTTATCGCTTCGGCTCAATTTACGCAATAGCAGGCTTGAAAAGGTGTTGACCGGCATCATACGACCGCTGTCATCCTGAATAACCAGCTTCCCAAATTTAGCCGCTTCTTCAGCCGGTACTTTATTTGCCATCAAAACGGAGTCGATCTCCGCTTTAGTAGGCATTTGATGCTCTTCTTCTTCAGCAATTGTTGCAGTCCCCGGAATGAAATCCTGGGGTTGCTCTTCTACCACCTTGGTGTTTCCGTTTTCAACAATTACTTTTTGTTCCTGAGCGTTGAGCGTTCCGCCCAAAGCAAAGAGAACAGCAAGCACGCTAAGTTTAGCTTTTTTAACTTTCACCTTATCTAAACGCACTTTTAAGTCGCCAAAACGGCTTCCTTTATCAAACAAAATAATCATCAAGCCCAGATACAGGAGAAAATAACCGATATACGTGATCCAGGTACCCACCGCATCGTGATTTACAGAAAGTACCGTACCCAGTTCGTCAGGATCAAAACTGGCCTGAAAGAAGCGGTAGCCCTTATGATCTAACACGTGGTTCATATAAATCTCGTAATCAAACTGCTCTTCAGGAGTGTCGATTACGGTAATTTCGCTTTCATAAGAGGAATACGCATTGGTGGTACCCGGATAGCGCTCGGCTATAAAATCATTAAGCTTGATTGCGAAAGGTAATTCTACCGCTTTACTGCCGTAGGCCAAATGGAATTTTAAACCGCCTATTTCGGCATCAGTCATCGGGTTGTTGTAGCCTTTACCGCCTAATAAGCCCACGGTTTCCTGACCTTCGTCGGTTTTAATGGTAACAAAGAGCGCATCCTGCTGATTTTTTTGTTTCGGAAAAGCTTCTACAATTCCGTTTTTACCTTTCAAGACAGGCTCCGGGAATACAAATTGCATTCCGGCAACCTGATAGAGTGCCCGCAGTTTCAATTCTTGCACGGTATCTTTAGCCACTTCAAAATCCTCCTGAGTAGCCATAACCCGTGTAGAACCGGCGAATGGTGTTTGAATCGTGTAGTTTTCACCATCGTAACCAATATTAATGGCTCCTTCGGTAGGATTATTCAACGAAAACAGAACATTGTGTATGCTTGAAACCTGACCTTCCTCCAGATAGTGCTCGTGGCGGGTCCCGTCACCGGCTTCAACTATTTTAAGCTGAGCAACTCCGTCGGGATCTTCAATAAGGCCTTCTTCTGCCCCGTCAATAAATTTTGAGAATGAAATGGAAACCGGTTTTCCATCAAAATCGGTCTCCCATTCAAAACTGTTGTCCAAACGTGTAGATAAATTCATACGTCTTGGCTCCAGCTTGCGGCGCATCGGTTCGCCATTGCGTTCCCCGTCAATAAAAACCTGTAAATAGGTCTTTTCGCTTAGGAATGTGTTTTCAGTTTCCCCTTCACGGATAGGCATTATTCCTTCATAACCCATATAACGTGTCCAGGCGGCGCCAAAAATGATCAGAATAAACGCCAGGTGAAAGACCAGCGTTGACCATTTTTCTTTACGCCAAAGTTTAAAACGCCAGATATTCCCAACAAAGTTTACGATGAATAAAAGATGGATCAGTTCAAACCACCAGGCTTCATAAACCAGTTCACGGGTATACGGAGTTGGAGAAGTTTCCTGGCCGGCGTCAAGAATGGTTCCTGTAGCCATAGCTACAGCATAAACAATAAATAAAACGGCCATTAAACGGGTAGAAAACAGGAAATCTGCGATGCGTTTTTGCATGATACGAATTGCAATTTTTTTACGGCGCGAAGTTACGAAACAAAAGCCCATTAATAAAGCTTTAACGCGTCGTATTACCCAGAGCTTTTCCTGAATTTGTGTACTTTTGAGGCGTGATAAAACTTGCAATCATCGGTACCGGGAATGTCGCCTTTCATCTGGCGCAGGCTTTTCATCTGGCCGAAAAGGTTCATTTGGAAGCGGTTGCAGGTCGAAGCCGGGAATCACTGGAGGCTTTTAAGGAGTTTGCACCTGTTTTTACCCATTCAGACAAAATTCCCGAGGTTGATGTGCTTGTTCTTGCTGTAAGTGACACTGCTATAAAGACGGTTTCCGCGAAGCTGAAGGATAATGATGCGCTCATCGTACACACTTCCGGAAGCACTTCAGTTGACGCATTAAGCGATCACAAACGTTATGGAGTTTTTTACCCATTACAAACTTTTTCAAAATCAAGTAATCTGAATTACAGTAATATACCCTTCTGTATTGAAGCAAAACTTGAATCTGATTTTCAACTGCTTGAAGATCTGGCTTCAGCATTAATGGCCAAATCCTTCCAGGTTTATTCAGACCAAAGAGCGGCCTTACATCTTGCGGCCGTGTTTGCCAATAATTTTGGAAATCATATTTTAACCGAAGCCCGGCAGATTTGCGAAGAGCGCGACGTTTCTTTTGAATTGTTGAAACCTTTGATGCAGGAAACCATTCGCAAGGCTTTTGATATAGGTCCGCAAGCAGCACAAACCGGTCCGGCCAAACGCAGAGACACCAGTACTATTGAAAAGCAATTGAATGCCTTGCATTCTGATCAACAAAAAGAATTATACACCAGCCTAACCAAGGCTATACTTGCACATTATGAGCGATAGAAGCTATAAAGAATACCTCAATCAGATTACCACCTTTATTTTTGATGTGGATGGCGTGATGACAGACGGCTCTCTAATTATTGATTCGCAGGGCGAAATGCTGCGTACTATGAACGTTAAAGACGGTTATGCCCTAAAAACAGCAATAAACAAAGGTTTTAATATGTGCATCATCAGTGGCGGTACTAATGAAGGGGTACGTAGTCGCCTGGAAGCACTGGGGGTTAGCGATATTCATTTGGGCGCACACGCCAAAATTGAATTTTTCAAGGATTACCTGGCTAAGAACAACATTAAGGCTGAAAATGTCTTGTATATGGGCGACGACATTCCAGATTACCCCGTGATGCAGCAAGTAGGCCTTCCCTGCTGTCCTCAGGATGCGGTAAAAGAAATTAAGGAAGTTGCTAAATACGTTTCGCACAAAAAAGGTGGTAAAGGCTGTGTGCGTGATGTGATTGAGCAAGTACTTAAAGTACAGGGTAAATGGATGCAGGATTTTGATGCTGCTTTAAAGAAATAACACTAGCTATTTACAGGATTTCAAAAGTGAGCAGGTTTATAAACGTACGGTAAAAACTGATGAGCATAACAATGCAAAATGTTCCTAAGACAGCGTAAACCAATGAAATCCACCATTTTTTAGAATAAAAGGTTCGTATTGAAAGCAAATAATAAAATACCGCTACCAAATAAATAGGCACGAGATAATACCAGCGATTAGGCATTAAAATCCTCGTAGCAATTAAATACCATAAGGTCATAACCAGAAGCAAAGCCGAAAAATAATGCGTTGCAAAAACCAAATGCTTTCCAAATGGCATTTTTCGATTAAACAACAAGCTTACAAGAGCTATAAAAGGTATTAGCAAAATAAGCAACGACTTAGATAAATCGGTAGACAGTTTATCATACCTAACCTTTACTTCCTCCAGGCTCCACTGATTCGCTTCCATCACATCATTTGCTAAATCCATCACCTGAATTCCCAAAAAATCCACATTTGTATTGAAAAACCAGACTGACGGAGATCTGAAAATGTCTGTTTCAGAGAGGAAAATAAAAAAGAATACGTTGCAAAGCAGAAATACCTGAAAAGGTTTTAAGTAGGGAGCACGAACTCCTGAAATAAATTTTAAGGAAAGTCGTCCAGGATTTAGCAGCAAAACCCGAAACGTCTTTAGAAATTTTGAATCCAGATTGGTAAATGCTTCAAATGCCTGACCCAGTAAACTTTTTAAACCATAATCTGATTCCGAAACCTTTTTCTGCCCACAAGTTGAACAATAGTTTTCGGTAAATACTGAACCGCAATTTAAACACGTATGGGTTTCAGACATAAGATTTAATCCAGATAATCTACCCGCAAGGGATTCAGGTAAATATAAAATACAGGAGCAAAAGTCAGTGCTTTAACAGGTCCGGCAACTTCGGTATAAGGAGCAATACACAAAAGCCTGTCGTTTTCAAAATCGGTTTTTAAGACTGTGGGACCAAAAAGATTGCGATCTCCCAGAATTTTAGGCCCGCAAGATTCCCAGGGTCCGTCAATAGATTTTGATTTATAGACATTGATTCCCTTGCCAACCTCAGACTCGGGCTGACTTTCATCTACCCGATTACACACCGAAATAAGCAGGTAATAGGTTTGTGAATTCGTATCAAAAACCACTTTAGGACATTCGAGTTGTGTAAAGGTTTCCTGATCTGGCATAGCAACAGCAGGCATTAACTCGTCAAGTTCATACGAATCTCCGGTTTTTTTGAGTCGGGCGCGGGCTACTGCGCCTCGCAAAGCGCTTACTTTTGCAGCCCACAACAAACTTACCGTTTCATCTTCGTGCACAAACACAAAAGGATCTCTCCAGGCCAGAATAGGGCCTCCCTCCTCGCCTTCGTCATTACCCAGCTCTTCTTCCCGACCTAAATAGTAGCCTTTATCAAGAATTCTTTTACGGTCTGTTACAGGTGAAGAAATTTTGGTCTTTACCTCCGAATCTAATTGAAAACCGTCAGAAGAAACGACCAATCCAATATTTTGAATAAACGGATGTTTAGCATCGGTTTTATCGAGAGCCGTAAATGCAGCCAGCTTTCTTCCGTCAGGTAGTAATTCAACACCTCCACTCCAAACCGTATAAGAATCGGATACATTTCGCCAATCTTTCGGACTTAAAAAGCAACCTTCATCTTTCCAGGTTTTGCCTGTATCTGTTGACGAAAAATGGCGAATGTGAAAAGGATACTCATTACGACCGCTGCTTTCGAGGGGCATCCCATCGGCTTTAGCCCGGGATAAAGCCAAGCAATACAAATGAAAAGTTCCATCTTCAAAATAAGACCAGGAGTCCCACAGATACAACTGCGGATGAACAATTCCATTTCTAAATACTTCAGGAAACGGCGGAGGAATCAGATACGAATTGGCGTGCATACAAATGATTTTACAGTTCTAAAATACCAATTTCTATGGCAATACCACATTTTTAAAGGACAGTATTCCCTAAAAATAAAAGAGCCGCAACCCAAGTTGCAGCTCTTTATAATAAATTTAAATTTTCAGGCTATAAATAACGCTCCTGAATGATATTGGCGTGATGCAAATCGTGACCACAAATGATAAAGCCCGCTGCTCGTGCCGAAAGACCACTACCGCTTGCCATTCCTTTAGTAGTTAAAGCTTCTTCGCTCAAACTTTTAAAGAGGCTGATGCTTGATTTGCGAATGGCTGTATATTCCTCAAGCATATCGGTCAAATCTCTGGAATTTGCCTTTGATGGCAAAACGTAGTCATCCTGCTCAAAACCGGGAAACGGCGTCTGATCCCCACGACCGATGCACAATGCCCGGTAGGCGAAAATACGTTCGGTATCCATCACGTGCTGCAGAATCTCGAGAATAGTCCATTTACCGGAAGCATAGGCGTACTGCCATTTTTCCTGCGGAATTGCCTTGTAAAAAGACAGACTTTTCTTGAGACCGTTTTCTAAAGCCTCTATAAGACTTACATCTTTCTGTAAAAGTTCGATGTAATTCTTATAGTAGGCATTATACTCATTGTGATCCAGATCTTCTCGCGTCATAGCTTATGCTGAGTTTCTACTGGCGTTGATATTACCAAATAACGAACGGGTCACCATTTTCTCAAACATTTCCAGTTTTTTCTGATCGGGATTTTCCTCGCGTTGCATTTCCTGAATCTTTTTCAAGGCAAATTGCTGAATGGTTAGCAGAGGAAGCACGATACGTTCACGCTCCTGAATAGATGCTTTACCTGCCGGTTCTTCCTGCATCAATTCGTCGTAACCGGTAAGCTTCAGCAAAATGCGTTTGGTACGCTCAAACTCTTCGTGAATCAAGTCCCAGAAAGCTCCAAACTCAGGATCATCCTGCATATAAGCTGTCAGACCAAAGAAGGATTTAGTCAAACTCATCATACTGTTCTCTAAGAGAGTTCTAAAGAATAAACTATTGTCGTATAAGGATTTAACCTTATCGAATTCACCTCTTTGTTCAAAGGCTTCAATCGCAGTGCCTACCCCATAAAAACCGGGTACGTTCTGCTTAAGTTGAGACCACGAGCCTACAAAAGGAATCGCTCTGAGGTCTGAAAAATTGAGTTTATCACCACCACCACGCTTACTTGGGCGGCTACCAATATTGGTTTTAGCATAAAACTTCAACGTACTCATACGCTCTAAATAACCTAAAAATTTAGGGTGCGCCTTAAAGTCGGAATAGGTTTTATAGCTGATTTCGGCTAATTCTTCCATGGTCTTGCGATCAGCATCTGGGAAGGCTTTTTTCTTAGGATGGAACACCCCGTTTACGATACCCGAACTCAACAATTGCTCCAGGTTGTACTGGCAGGAATCGGTTGTACCAAAATTGGAACTTATGGTTTGCCCCTGAACGGTTAACTGGATTTCTTCATCTTCAATTGTTTCGCCTAAAGAAGCGTAAAACTGGTGGGTTTTACCTCCTCCACGAGCCGGTGGTCCTCCACGACCGTCAAAAAAGATCACTTTAATACCAAATTCTCTTGAAACTTTAGTCAGTTCTTCTTTCGCCTTAAAAATACTCCAGTTAGCCATTAAGTATCCACCGTCTTTAGTACCATCACTAAAGCCAAGCATAATGGTTTGTTTCATTCCGCGTTCTTTAAGATGCGCGGCATAAACCGGATTTGTGTACAGCTTACGCATCACCTCCCCTGCAATTTTCAAATCGGGTACGGTTTCAAAAAGCGGTACAATATCAACTGTAGGATTATCCCAACCGGTGAGATGGAACATCGAAAATGCCTGCATCACGTTAAGCCCGGTCTGGTTATTACTGATGATGTAGCGGTTGCAACCACGCTCCCCGTTGTATTTCTGAATATCACGCATCGCGTAGATACTCTCCAGCGTTTTGCGAGCGATGTCATCTTCCAAAGTTGCAGGATCTACTTTTCCGTGCACTTTTGCTAAAATTTCAATCTGCTCAGCTTCGTCGAGCTCGAGGTAATATTCAGGGAAAATACCCAGATTGTCTTTTTGGCTTTGCTTGACAATTTCTTCCATCACGTGCATGTGAACGCGACTATCCTGGCGTATGTCTAAAACAGCAAAGTGATACCCGAACATGCGTATCTTGTTTAGAAGATCATCTATATCTTCAACGAATAAACCTTCGTGACGCTCCATTACCAAGTTGCGGATTCGCAGCAAGGTAGACTGTAGCTCTTCAAGTGAAATTTTAAGCTGATCGCCTTCCAGAAAAATGCTGTCATATAAACGACGCTCCAGATCTGCAAGTGGCGCTTCGGTACCCACAAAAGTGATACGACGACGCAGGTTACGTATGTCGCGGTAATAATTTTTGATTATGGTATTGCGCAAACGCGAAGCAACTTTCAGGGTAATTTCGGTAGTTACGAAAGGATTCCCGTCGCGGTCACCACCCGGCCAGAAACCAAGGTCGATTACGTGATTATCAAGACTATCTCCTTTGTAAATATTTTGCTGCAGATAATTGTAGATATAACTGGCAGATTTGTAAAATACATTTTCCAAATACCAGATCAAACTTACGGCTTCATCATAAGGTGTAGGCTTCTCTTTCTTGTAAAATGGCGTTTTACCCAGCTGAGAAAGTAGTTTTTTGATCATTTCGAGATCATTATCGTTGATCGCTTTACTCAGGTCATTAATAATCCCCAAAACTGCACCCGGATAAAACTGAGTTGGGTGCGCAGTAAGAACCGGACGTATTCTAAAATCCTCCAGATAAGCTTTCAGCTCCCCTGTTTTGGATTGCGCTTCTGCCTCCTCTTTAATGTTACGAAGAGTACCTCTACCGTCCATATTGTTCACAATACGATAGGCAGAGTCTTCAATGGCATCAAAAAGCACAACCTGACGCTCTATGTACTGTATAAATCTAAACAGCAAATCATAGCGCTCAGATTCACTCACATCACGCTGATACTTTTCAAAAAAGTAGCTTACAATTTTCTCAGGATTGTACTTCTTATCGTAACCACGAATGCAAATACGGTCAAAAAGAGGTAAAAGCACCCCGGTATCGGTAATCCCATTAAAAGGCAAAGTCATAAAAAGGCTGTTATACACCTGAAATTTTGACTTTACAAGGTTGTTAAAACGTTCCAGTTTGGGTTGTCTTGACATAAAATTAGTTGGTATTTAGAATAAAAAACCCTTTAACAAAGCTGCCAAAGGGTTCCTATTATTTAACAATAAGTTCTTTGGTCTTCTTTATAAATCTTGAAAAATACTGTGCATTAAACGCTTTTTATCGTTTATGCTCTCATCAAGGGAAATCATAGTCTCTGTACGATACACACCTTCTATATCATCAAGCATAAAGATAATGTTCTTAGCATGTTCAGTATTCTTAGCACGCACTTTACAGAAAATATTGAATTTACCTGTGGTAACGTGAGCTACTGTAACATAAGGAATTTGGTTAATACGCTCCAAAACAAATGTAGTCTGACTTGTTTTGTTGATATAGATACCTACATAGGCTATAAAGGAATAGCCCAGTTTAGCATAGTCAAGTGTCAACGAGGACCCTACGATAATGCCGGCTTCTTCCATTTTCTTAACGCGTACGTGAACTGTACCTGCAGAAATAAGCAATTTTTTTGCGATATCGGTAAATGGTGTGCGTGTGTTTTCGATCAACATATCCAAGATTTGGTGATCAACCTCGTCTAATTTGAATTTTGCCATTATTAGTTAATTTAATTATATATAAATCAAAAATAACACAAAATCACTGAATAATTCACAATAAATCTTAGGATTTTAGCGAAAACGTTGTAGACAAAGCCCCTTTCACTTGTAATTCTTCAAGAATTACGCCTTCTTTTAACTCAAAATCAGACGAAAATGCAACCTGCGCACCTTTACAATCGTATTCTTTATGCCCAAAAAAGTCCTTTAAATCAGATACTTGTGCAATTTTTGGAACAAATTGAATCCTCGAATTCCTGAGCTGCTCTTCATATTGAATTGCCAAATCAAAATGTCCTTTATTGGGATGATTTAGATTGCGAAAAATAACATCATAAAAGCACTTTTTATTCTCAGGAATCGAAAAATAAGGCTTGTAATTGATATTTTCTTCCCAATCCTGCAATGCAACCGATTCCAAAACGCCTAAAAGTGATAAAAACATAAAAGCTCTGGTTTTTTCCCGATCGTAATCTTCGTGAAAATGCCCTGCTTCAAAAAGTATTGTGGGGATATTAAGTTGTTGTAACGTGTCGCCCACGCAGTTCAGGTTAAAACCATCATCATAACGGCCTATTTGTCCAGGAATAAACTCCTCAAGCATTTGTGCGAGTCTGGCAATCACAGCCATTCCTTTTTTGCGGGACTGAGTCACAGTGCGCAGTTCGTCCTGTGATGGCGATAAAAATGAAACCGTGGCACTCTTCGCAGGATCTCCAACACCAAAAATAGTGCGCTGCCCGTGTAAATTGAGACAGAGGTCAGGTTTAAATTTGCTGTATAGCGTGTGTAATATTCGGCTTTCGGGCTGAGACCGGTCCTGAGCGTCTCTATTCAGATCAATTTGGTTGGCATTACTACGCGTATAGACCTCTGCACCATCAGGATTAAGCATAGGAACAACTTTAAGCGTAAGTCCGTTCTGCAATTGCTTTACCACTTCATCTTCCTTGTTTTGATCTAGCCAGTTAAAAAGATCGAATAGGGCTTTTGTGGTGGTACTTTCATTTCCGTGCATTTGAGACCAGGCCAAAACTTTGGTCAGACCATTCCCCCAGGAAACCGCTTCTATAGATCTTTTCTTTACAGATTTACCCAGGTGCTCAACCCTGAAGTCATCTGGTAAATTTTTGATTAGAGGAGTTATTGCTGAATGATTGATGTATCTGCCAAAAAGTGCAGGTTCTTTATGTGACTGATGCCAGTCTTTTAATGCCGAATAATCCATACTTTGTATTGAGTTACAAATGTAAACAATGCAGTTTTTACAAATGTAAACAGGGAGCAAGTAATTTTCTGTTTCTTATTGTAAACACGTGTTTTCTATTGTAAAACAGGCTTTCGGAAATATTCCTTTAAACTAATTACACATAATTAGTACATTAAAATACAATGTTTTATATGCATTCATATAAATAAAAGGTTTATTACTTTTCACACTTGTTTACAAATGTAAAAACATATTTTCAATTGAAATAGTTACATTTGTAACACTTAAAACTTAAGTAGGTGTTACAATGGTAAACAGTGAGAAATTTGCAGACCGACTCCAAAAAATCATGGATGAGTACGATTTAAATGCTACTTCTTTTGCTGATGCTATTGATGTGGGACGCTCTTCTATCTCGCATATAATCTCGGGAAGAAATAAGCCCAGCTTAGAATTTGTGATGAAAATTATTGAGGCTTTTCCGGAAGTTGAGTTATACTGGCTTCTCAACGGAAAAGGCAGCTTCCCTAAAAAGACTGCAGCCCAAACCGGGCCTGCCCCTGTTAAACAGAATTACGAACTGGATTTTGAAAGCGCTGCTGCAGAAACGCCTAAAGTGACCAACACTAACCCAGAGCAGCCGAAAACTTCAACTACTGAAGGTTCGGTAATAGAACGCATTGTCATCTTTTATAAAGATGGAACCTTTAAAAGCTTTTTGCCTTAAGCCTATCAAAACTGTAAATAGTAGTAATTTTGCAGCACTATGCGTCAATACCTCTATTTTGTTCTTCTAAGTTTCCTGTTCATTTCGTGCTATAATACAGAGCGCGATTGTAAGTCTTTTCAAACGGGTAAGTTTGAATTTGAAACCTATTTAAATGGCGAACTCGTAAAAACCACGTTTGTACGTAACGATACTCTGGAAATTGATTTTTTTGAAGGGAAAGCTGACAGCTCGAGTATACGCTGGATCAATGATTGCGAGTATATTGCAAACAAGCTCAACCCAAACAGTATGATGGAGCGTAAAGCGCTGCATTTTAAAATCCTGAGCACTTCTGAGGATTCCTATACTTTTGAATATGGGATTGTAGGCGAGACCAAAAAGCAAAAAGGCTCGGTAAAAAAAGTATCTGAATAAAGGGCGTCTTCAATAAAAAGCAGCCCTTTTGTTGTACTTTATTCAATATCAGTATATTTAGTACTTTAAAGAGGCTTTTATGTTCCGGAGCAAACCGATACGCTTTTACTTCTGTTTATACATAATTCTAATTCAATTTTTTTCAGGGATAAATCTGTGGGCACAGCAAAAAGTGCCGGCTGCAGAGCCCGCGGCTTATCTCATTCAGAACAAATTCACGCAGTACGATTCTGTTCAAAAATACCTTCGGGCATTTTCGAGAGATTCGTTAGCGCTCCAGGCATTTATCAAAAACGCTCAAGAGGCTGACTATCGTTATGGTGAGGCTTCAGCAGAAAATACCCTGGGTATTTTATACCGGGATATTTCAAAATACAGGGAGGCACTTTTTCATCACGATAATGCTTTAGAAATAGCCCGCCAGCTTGATGATATAGAGCTTGAAGTTTCCGCACTTAATATGACCGGTGTCGTCTATCGCCGTATTGATGCCGTACGATCTGCGCTTGATAAACACAATGCCGCTTTAGAGCTTGCCGAAAGTCAGCTGAATCCTTCAAACAACCTGCTCAAGGGGATTGCTATTTCTTTAAACAGCATAGGGAATATTTACCTCCTTCTCCGCGATTATGGTATGGCCGAAAGCTATTTCAAACGTGCCATCATTAGAGAACAGGAATTAGGAAGTGACCTGGGGTTGGCGATCAATTTTGCCAATTTGGGTATTGCATACGAGGAGCGCGAGCAATACGAAGAAGCCCTAGTAAACTACCGCAGGTCTCTGGATTACAACAATAAAATAAACAGTGATCTGGGACGTGTTATTTGTAACAACAGTATTGCTCAGGTTTATTTAAAGCAAAACAAACCCCGGGAAGCTCTTGAACTTATTGAGAAATCGATGGATAAGGTAAATCAGATAGGAGATCAGTTTTATATAGCTCTGGCTAACATCAACCTGGGGTGGGCTCACAGTAAGCTTCAAAATTATATGGAAGCCGAAAACTATTTGCAGGAAGGTATGCAACTGTCAAAGGAGAAAAACTTTAAGCAGTTTCTAAGTATGGCCTATATGCATTTGTCGCAGCTGAATGAAGCACAGTCCAGCTATAAAAAGGCACTTGAATACCAGCGATTGTCACAGGATGTACAGGCTGAATATTTGAATGAAGCCAATCATAAATATGTGTCTGACCTCAATCTCAAATACGACAGCGAGCAAAAGCGAAATACGATCAGTCTCCTGGAACAAAAAAACAAACTGGCCGAGGTAAAACTTAATCAGGCAAAAAAAAACAATATTTTTATAATCGTTTTATTTTCTCTGATTCTTCTGCTTTTATTTTTTGGATACCGCCAGTACCGCCTCAAAAACCAGAGAGAACAGCTCAAGGCTGAACAAAAATTGATGCGATCTCAGATGAATCCGCATTTTATTTTTAATGCCCTTCTCTCTATACGCATCTATTTGCAGAACCATAATGTGGAGGAAGCCATAAATTATCTGGGGCAGTTTGCGCAACTCATACGGTCTATTTTGTCCAGTTCGCTGGCCAAAGAAAATACGCTTCAGGAAGAGCTTGAAACGATGCAGCTGTATATCAATATTGAAAACATCAGGTTTTGTAATGAAATTGAAACCCAGCTCGATATTGATGATTCACTAAATCTCGATCAGGTTAAAATCCCTGCTCTTATCTTACAACCCTTTGTAGAAAATGCGCTTTGGCATGGATTGCAGGCTAAAGAAGGTCTTAAAAAACTTAAGATCGAGGTCCATAAAACGAATGAAAAATTTGTAAACATTACCATTACCGATAATGGTATAGGTCGAGCAAGAACTATGAACTTGCCGAAAGATAAACGTAACACTCAAAAAAAATCTATAGGAATTGATCTTACTTTGGAGCGCTTACAGGCCTTTTCAAAGAATTTAGACCATAATTACAGGTTGGAGATCATTGATTTGTATGACGCGAATCAGCAAGCCACCGGGACTCAGGTTCGTTTAGATTTACCTTTAAGTTAAATGGCTGTGCGTGTAGGTGGCTTTTTAAACTTTTCTTTTAAAATGGCGATCAATCTACCTTTATCAATAGGCTTAGTCAGGTAATTATCCATACCGCTTTCCAATCCTTCAGCGATGGAAAGAGAAGTTGTATCAGCCGAAAGTCCCAGAACAACTACATCAGATTGTTCTTCCTTAATTTTACGCGTAGCTTCAAAACCGTCCATTTCGGGCATATGCACGTCCATAAAAATAAGATCGAAGGTTTTGGAATTGCATTTATTTACAGCTTCTAGACCATTTTTAGCGCTTTCAGAACTCAGGCCAAGCCTTTTTAGTAATTCGGTAAGAATGATGACATTAAGTTTATTATCATCTACGATTAACACCTCTAAAGGAGGTAAATCTTCTACAAGCTTGCTATTGAGTTTAATTTCTTCTTTCTTGTGTAAATCATTAAAATCCAGATGAATTATAAATTCTGAACCTTTACCTTCATCGCTTTCAACTTCAATATTTCCTCCCATAAGGTTTACCAGCCTTGCCGCTATAGCCAGACCTAGCCCGCCACCCGCATGTTTCTTACGTATACCGGCATCAAGCTGGGTAAAACGATCAAAAATAGTACTCAACTTATCTTTGGGGATACCTATCCCGGTGTCTTTTATACTGATCGTGGTAAATAGCTTTTTGTCCTCTTCCTGCTCTTTATAACAAAGACTAATACTTCCGCTTTGCGTGAATTTTATGGCGTTCAAGAGAATGTTACCCACGATCTGCTCAAACTTGCTGCGGTCTCCATTTATAAAATTCTTGGATTTGGTTTGAATATCCACGTGAAATTCAAGGCCTTTTTCTTCAATTCGTTTTCGATGAAAGGAAGTGATATTTGCAATGACAGATACCGGGGAAAACTCTACACTATATACTTCTGCAGCTCCGGATTCCAGCTTATCCATCCGCAGGAGATCGTTGATAAGCCCCAAAAGTTTTTTAGAATTATCCCGTAAAAGAGCTTTGTATCTGGGATCTTCCGTTTTTTCAGGATCACTTTCCATAAGATCTGCAATACCCACAATGGCGTTAAGCGGTGTGCGTATCTCGTGACTCATATTAGAAAGGAAAGTAGCTTTTGCCTGAGCGGCAGTTTGGGCGATTTCGGTTTGCTGCTGCAGCTCCTGATTGAGAATAAGCAGATTCTTATTGGCCTGAAGCGCTATTTTAGTAGCGTGACGTGCTTTACTATTAAAAAACTGAAGCAGTCCTATTGCTAAAGCTAAAAAGATTCCGCAAATTAAGGCATAATCGGCAATTCGTGAAGATTGCACCACGATGTCAGGATCTGCGAAGGTAAGTTCAAAATTCCAGGATTCATCAAGATCAGCATCGAGTACCAGATTGCTTTCAAAGATATACTGCTCTTCTTTTTGAGCAAGATCGTAATTGTTGTAATCGTAAAAGCGGGTTCCCTCTTCATCCTCTATTTTAATGGCATAATCATTAAGATATGAACTCAGCCTGTTGAATTCTTCCTTAAAATTCATTCCACCGGTGATGGTACCCTGAAAGCTCCCGTTGTAATAAACCGGTACATCTATGAGAAACGAAAAGCCTCCCTGAGTGAGACTCGTCCAATGCGTTATATTGACATCATCAGCTTCAGCGGTTCGCTGCCAGTCCCCGTAACGCCAATCTAATTTCTTAATATCAAGACCCTGTACGGTTCTATTTTCCTCGAATGGTACCACTTCTTCAATTATACCATCGCGATTTATAAACTCGACAAACTCTAATGAAGCGTTTTGTTCAAGCAAACGGCCAGCATCTTCCTTCCAATATTCGAAATACAAACCTTCAGTTTCCTCTATGCGCTCGGTAATATCCCTTAGTGCTGCAACGTTTTTCTCTACCGTTCGCTTAAAATCCTGCGCAGCCAGACTGCCGCTAAGTTGAATCTGATCAGAAAGTCTTTGGGGTAGCTGCTTTTGGAAATAACTGTAAAGCGTAAGACAGATTAAGAGAGGTACAAGGAAGAAAACACCCGCAATCCAGTACGATTTCATTGATAGTTTGGGTGTAGTCATAAAAGTTACTCCAGAGGTTGGTACTGCTAAAATATTGAATTTTAACGCATTTTAGCAAGCTGTTGCGCCATTTATCGATTAAATGCGCAATTCCAAGAAAAATCCAAGTAAAAATGAACTCTTTTACACGTTTCAGAACGTGATTTGAATGAAAAAGAGCTTTAGTTCTGCCTTTTTTCTCTGAGTAATTGATTTTGCTCTTCGAGCAATTCATTCATACGTGCCATTAGTTGAATGTCTTTTGGCGTTTCAACCTCGGGATTCTTTTCATCTTCACTCTTATCTTTCAGGGAATTCATCAATTTCACTACAATAAACACGACGATTGAAATAATAAAGAAATCAATAAAAACACTTATAAGCTCACCATAACCTATTGCTACTGCCTCAACGGAACTGCCGTCTGCCTTGGTGTAGGCCTCTCGTAAAAGAATTTGCTTATTCTCAAAATTAACGCCGTCAGTGAGCATGGTTAACGGAGGCATCATAACCTGCTTAACCAGTACGTCAATCACCTTTTGAAATGCCGCACCAATAATCACCCCAATGGCGATGTCGACCATATTGCCTTTTACGGCAAACTTTTTAAATTCCTGAATTAATCCCATAGTTTAAAATAGTGATCCCTGTGTGCCATCACCTTTAGGAGAATCAGAATTTGGCGCATCTGTAGTTTCATCAGCATGATCGTCTGCAGCATCTGATGTCTCAACCTCTTCATCGTCTTCCTCCTGCTCTTCCTCGTAAGGCAAAGGTTCAAGAAGATTGATTTGTTTCAATTTTTCGGTGTAGAATTGATTACCTAAAGCGGTAATTCCCTTAACGGCTATAAAATCTTCAACATCAACGGTTTCATTCGGTTTCTGATCTTTTCCACGCTCTTTATAAAAAACCATTTCAACAACAGGTCTGTAATCTGTAGAAACGATCTCAAGCTGGGTGTCTTTATGCTCAGAAACAAAAGTCTCCTCTTTTTCCGGGTTTTCAATTAAAAAGCGCTTAACGTAATAACGCTCCCGGTTTCCGTCCCAGTAAATTGCAGAGATTGGTTTTTCCGGAATCCACTTTTCCAAAACAATGATCTTGTCATCAAAACGGGTAGTAAGCTCCGGTATAATGGTTTTTGCGACGCCATCCTGAGTAATGATTAACAGGCGATCTTCCCCTTTAAACTCGCCCAGCAACTCTCCTCTGCCATCAACGTTAAGGCGTTGCACAGCATCATCAAACCAAATTTTACGTGGCTTTAAGGTTGATACGCCTTTTTCTTTAAGCTCAATAGTACGCACAGCATGTTTGGTTACAATATTACCATTTGCATTACGTCCTTTGATAAGCACTTCTGAAAAGTCCAGATCAAATTTGAGCTTCTTGACATTACCTATAGATCGTAAATAAACCGATACGACTTCAGCTTCCCCATTTGGGTTTGCTGAAAAATACCAGACGTGTGAACCTTTTTTTCCTTTGGTCATATCGTACTCCCGGTCCCGGGTTGTACTCGTCACGTTAAAGCGTTTTACATAGGTCGCACCGCCTTTGCCGTCTCTATAAATCATATTATAGATGGTGCGCTTGTCTTTTTTCTTATAAACCGCAACGTGAATGATATCCTTACCTATAAAGGTTTTGCTATCTACCTTTGTCACCATCATTTTACCTTCTTTGGTAAAAACAATAATGTCGTCAATGTCTGCACAATCGGTGACGTATTCATCTTTTTTAAGCGCAGTCCCCACAAAGCCTTCCTTACGATTTACGTAAAGTTTTGTGTTGCGTATAACCACTTTAGAAGCTTCAATATCGTCAAAGAGTTTGATCTCGGTTTTACGCTCACGCCCTGCTCCGTATTCCTTTTTAAGACGCTTAAAGTAGTCAATAGCAAACTCGGTAAGGTTGGCTAAATGATGCTTCACCTGAGCAATCTGATCTTCTAAAGCTTCAATCTTTTGCTGCGCTTTATCAATATCGAATTTTGAAATACGCTTGATACGTATTTCGGTAAGACGCACGAGATCTTCTTCAATAACCGGTCGCTTTAAATGCGCGATGTGTGGTTTTAAACCTTCATCAATGGCTTTAAGCACTCCTTCCCAGGTTTCTTCTTCTTCAATATCCCGGTAAATTCGGTTCTCAATAAAAATACGCTCCAAAGAAGCATAATGCCATTGATTCTCCAGTTCTTCAAGCTGAATCTCCAATTCCTGACGCAACAGATCTTTGGTACGTTCTGTTGAAATTCGAAGCATCTCGCTTACGCCAACAAATAAGGGTTTGTTATCTTCAATAACACAACCCAGTGGCGATATGGAAACTTCACAATTGGTAAATGCAAATAAGGCACCTATAGTCTTGTCGGGAGAAAGACCGGGTGGCAGATGAATCAGGATTTCAACCTCTGAAGAGGTATTATCCTCAATCTTTTTTATTTTAATCTTTCCTTTATCATTTGCTTTTAAAATACTGTCTATCAACGAAGTGGTTGTGGTACTAAACGGTATTTCGGTAATGACTAAAGTATTCTTGTCTAACTGATTGATTTTAGCCCGAACACGAACGCGACCACCGCGTTTTCCATCTTTGTAATCGCTGAAATCAGCTTCCCCGGCAGATGGAAAATCGGGTAATAGTTTGAATTTCTTGCCCTGTAAATGCTTTATGGAACCATCGATGAGTTCGATGAAATTGTGGGGTAAAACCTTGGTACTTAAACCTACCGCAATACCTTCGGCTCCCTGAGCCAACAGCAAGGGGAATTTTACCGGAAGATTTATAGGTTCTTTGCGACGACCATCATACGAAGCCTGCCAGTCGGTAATTTTCGGACTAAAAAGTACTTCGAGTGCAAATTTCGAAAGGCGTGCTTCAATATATCTCGAAGCCGCTGCGCTATCGCCGGTAAGGGTATTCCCCCAGTTGCCCTGCGTGTCAATGAGCAGATCTTTCTGCCCCATTTGTACCATCGCGTCAGCGATACTGGCGTCTCCGTGCGGGTGGTACTGCATGGTATGCCCTACAATATTGGCAACCTTGTTGTAACGCCCGTCATCCAGATCTTTCATGGAATGCATAATACGCCGCTGAACCGGTTTAAAACCGTCTTCAATGGCGGGAACAGCGCGCTCCAGAATTACATACGAGGCATAATCGAGAAACCAGTCTTTAAACATCCCGGTCACACGGGTGATGGTCTCTCCTGAATTAAGCTCTTCAGATGGGTCTAAATTAGGATCTTCGTAATTTTCTTCGCTCATAGTGATCTGACTGGCAGATTATTGGGGGTTCACATTTAATTCTCTAAAACCGGATCGAGTTCTACTTTCAGGTTATTGATGATAAACTTTTGACGGTCCGGGGTGTTTTTGCCCATATAAAAAGCTAAAATCTCTTCAATAGACATCGCTTCATCAAGCATAATAGGCGCCAGGCGTATGCTGTCGCCAATAAAGTGTTTAAATTCATCTGGCGAAATCTCACCAAGCCCTTTAAATCGGGTGATTTCCGGTTTGCCGCTGAGTTCTTCAATAGCATCCCTGCGCTCCTGCTCGCTATAGCAGTAAATGGTTTTTTTCTTATTACGAACCCGGAATAAAGGTGTTTCCAAAATATACAGGTGTCCTTCTTTAATCAATTCGGGGAAAAACTGCAGGAAAAAGGTGATCAACAGTAAACGAATGTGCATCCCGTCAACATCGGCATCGGTAGCAATCACAATATTGTTGTACCGCAGGTCCTCCATCGATTCTTCAATGTTGAGAGCCGATTGTAACAGATTAAATTCTTCATTCTCATACACGATTTTCTTGGTCATGTTGTATGAGTTGAGCGGCTTTCCGCGTAAGCTAAATACCGCCTGCGTGTTCACATCACGCGACTTGGTGATTGACCCTGAAGCCGAATCTCCCTCGGTAATAAAAAGCGTGCTCTCCAGATTGCGCTCTTTCTTACTGTCGGTCAAATGAATTCGGCAATCGCGTAGCTTTTTATTGTGCAGACTCGCTTTTTTAGCGCGCTCTTTGGCCAGTTTGCGTATTCCGCTCAGTTCAGTACGCTCCCGCTCTGCCTGTAATATCTTACGCTGAATTTTATCAGCCGTTTCGGGGTTTTTATGCAGGTAATTATCAAGCTTAGTCTTTAGAAAATCGTTGATATAGGTACGTACCGTCGGAAGGTCACCGCCCATATCGGTTGAGCCCAGTTTGGTTTTGGTTTGCGATTCAAAAACAGGCTCCATCACCTTGATGCTTATAGCCGAAACAATAGATTTTCGAATATCTGAAGCATCGTAGTTTTTATTGAAGAATTCGCGTATGGTTTTTACTACCGCTTCGCGAAAAGCAGCCAAGTGCGTTCCACCCTGCGTCGTGTTTTGTCCATTTACAAACGAGTGGTATTCTTCGGAATATTGCGTGCGGCTGTGGGTCATCGCCACCTCAATATCGTCACCGCGTAAGTGAATTATGGGGTACAGTACGTCATTTTCCGCAATACGGTCACCCAACAAGTCTTTAAGGCCGTTTTCCGAATAAAACTTTTCACCGTTAAAAACGATGGTAAGTCCGGGATTGAGATACACGTAGTTTTTAAGCATACGTGCTACATACTCATTCCGGAACTTGTAATTCTTAAAAATCGTCTCATCGGGTACAAAGGTTACCTTGGTCCCTTTTCTGCGCGAGGTTTCCTCTAAAAATTCCTCGTCTTTGAGGTTTCCACGTTCAAACTCAGCAGCTGCCGATTTGCCATCCCGTGTAGATTCAACCCTAAAATACTCCGAAAGCGCGTTTACCGCTTTGGTACCAACCCCATTAAGACCTACCGATTTTTTGAAGGCCCTTGAATCGTATTTACCACCGGTATTCATCTTAGAAACCACATCAACCACTTTACCCAATGGAATCCCACGACCGTAATCGCGAATAATTACCCGGGTGCCCTGAATACTGACTTCGATGGTCTTACCCGCGCCCATAACAAACTCGTCAATCGAGTTGTCAAGCACTTCTTTGAGTAGAATGTAAATCCCGTCATCTGCACTGGAACCGTCACCCAGTTTACCGATGTACATACCGGGACGCATACGAATATGTTCCTTCCAGTCAAGGGATCTGATATTATCTTCGGTGTATTTAGTTTCTTCTGACATACGTGTATTGCCTTAAAAGCCGGTTGTAAGGCGTTAAAAATGCATTAAGTTAAACGTGGTGAGGTAAACCTCAACCGGTTTAGTCTCGATTATCGAGGAGCGGGATGATTGCTAATATAGGACTTCAACGACGGTTTTTAAAGCCGAAAAAATCAAAGTAATTAACAAAGTTTTCAAGAATTGAAAAATGATTTCTTATAAATTGAAAATCAGATTATAGGTTCGCCGTTGAGATCAGTGGTTAAAACTTCGGTCATATAATTAAAAAACGGAAGCATTAACTTGAAATGGCTCAGTAAGTTCTCCTGAAAATCGGGCTGAAGCACTTCAGCATCTGTAAAATCGTGCTTCACTGCAAATTTCTTGTTGCGTATCAGATCAATATTAGGATCTTCCTTGCTAAAACCCTTTGGTGCGGTTTTAACCACATCATCCTGCATAAAGCCTCCAAATGCTTTTTTAAATTCCTTTTGAGAAAGGATGTCGCGTATGGGCTGAGCGTCAACTTCAAATTCTTTACGAATTCGCAATAAATCGCCAGATTCGGGAGCAAAAAATCCACCTCCAACAAAACTTTTACCCGGCGCTATTTGAAAATAATAACTTCCTCTGCGCATCACTCCTTCCCGGTAGAATATAACACTGCGATTGGTTTTGTAGGGCTGCTTGTTTTTGCTGAAACGCACATCACGATAAATGCGAAATACTTTTTCGCGCTCAATTACATCAAATTGCTGCATCTGGTCGCGCGTATTCTTACAGAACTTTTTAAACCCCTGTTCGTGCTTTTTAAATTCGCCTTTGTGGGCGTCAAACCAATCGCGATTATTGTTCTCCCTTAATTCTTTTAAAAATTCAAAATAAGCCTGAAACTCGTGTTGAGACATAGAAATCGATGCGTTTAAGATGTTTTATTAACCAATGCGAAGTACACAATTGATCATTTAAAATTGAAATTAGTATTTTAGATGCCAACCAAAGATAACCTAATTATGAGTGCTACACGACCGCCCCGCAGTTTTTGGATTATCACATCTCTAGCTATTTTCTGGAATTTAATGGGTTTTATAGCCTTTACAAGCCAGTCATTTATGAGTAGCGCTATGCTGGCAGAATTACCTCCTGATCAGGCTGAACTCATTCGTCAAACGCCGCAATGGTTAAAAGGCGTTTTTGCCGTGGCTACCATCACCGGTCTTTTAGGCAGTTTTCTATTGGTTTTACTTCGCAGCGCTGCAACTACCCTATTTCTCATTTCTTTGGTAGGCGTGTTAATACAGATGGGGTATTCGCTGTTTGCAACAAACGCGCTACAGGTATATGGAATTCTTCAGGGATTGCTGCTACCCTTGTTTGTAGTTATAATAGCAGTCTATCTGTATATTTTCAGTAGAAGGTGTGCCGCAAAAGGGTATTTGAGGCGTTCGTCATAGCCATTTTTTCCGCTTGAAATAATAAAGCAGCAAAAAGAAAATGATAAACATCAGTCCCCAAAGATAGAAATAACCGTAACGCAGGTTCAGTTCAGGAATGTATTCAAAATTCATCCCGTAGATCCCCGCCATAAACGTAAGCGGTATGAATATACTTGAAATGATGGTCAATACTTTCATGACTTCGTTCATACGATTGCTGATGGTTGTCATATACATATCCATCAGACCCCAGGTCATCTCGCGGTAAATATCAATACTATCAGAAACCTGCACTACGTGATCGTATAAATCGCGGATATACGTAACCGTACGCTCATCAATAAGCTGACTGTCAATTTTCTCAAGCCGGTTTACCACTTCCCTAAAAGGAAACACCGCCTTTCTAAGTCGCAATACTTCGCGTTTTAAATCCTGAATGTCCTGCGTGATATCCTGCTCTGCCTGGTTTGAAAACAGAATGTCTTCAAGCGTCTCAATACGGTCGCTCATCGTCTCGATCAGCGTAAAATAATGGTCCACCACCGCATCCATAATAGCAAACATCAAATAATCAGCACCTGCATTGCGCACGCGACCTTTGGCATTTGCTATACGCATACGCAGGGAATCAAAAACATCACCGTCTGCTTCCTGAAAGGTTATCAGATAATTTTCTCCTAAAACTAAACTGATGTGCTCATTCATAAAAGCTCCATCCTCGTTGAAATAAAGCATCTTAAAAACCACGAAAAGGTAGTTAGGGTATTCATCAATTTTAGGACGCTGATTGGTATCTACAATATCCTCGAGAATAAGGGGATGAAGATCATAGTGCTGTCCTAATTTTTCAATCTGATCAGTATGTGCAAGTCCGTTAATATTTATCCACGAAATTTCACCGGGTTTCTGTTTGTCAAAGGCTATCGAAATATCATTACCCTGCTCAATTTTATAATCATGTGGTGTATATTCAATGAGTT
The DNA here is from genome assembly GCF_002744755.1 of Leeuwenhoekiella nanhaiensis. Classification (GTDB taxonomy): domain Bacteria; phylum Bacteroidota; class Bacteroidia; order Flavobacteriales; family Flavobacteriaceae; genus Leeuwenhoekiella; species Leeuwenhoekiella nanhaiensis. Next base: position 191,799 of record NZ_KZ319288.1, read on the forward strand.
CAACCGAAACGTGCTTTTGCTCTTTACTACCGGTGTAGGTAAGCGTGCCCGGAACATCATTCTTGAGCATTTTATGTGCGCTCTTAATCTTGGGAATACGCGGCATTCGTGGAAGCTTAGGCTTCTTGATCTTTATATGTTTGTTCATTATTAGAATCTATCAGATTTAAAAATAGAAAAAGTCCGTCAAAAGACGGACTTTACAAAATCTAATTATGATTTTCTTATGCGTGTTGCAACTCGTGCTTGCCTTCTTTAATCTCTTCGATTAATTTAGCGTTAAATGCGGGTAAGTCGTTTGGATTACGGCTGGTTACTAATGCCTCATCAGTAACTACTTCCTGATCAACCCATAATGCTCCTGCATTTTCTAAGTCTTTACGTATTGAAGGAAATGAAGTCATTGTTCTACCTTTAACAACATCTGCACTGATTAGTGTTTGTGGTCCGTGGCAAATTGCTGCTACGGGCTTATGTTGTTTAAAGAAATCACGTACAAATACCAGCGCGGTTTCATTGCGTCTTAATTTATCCGGATTGATTACTCCGCCCGGTAATACCAAAGCATTATAATCTTTAGCAGACACTTTGTCTAAGGTTTTATCTACATTATAGGAGTTAGACCAATTTCCATCTGCCCATCCTTTTATTTTTCCGGCTTCTTCACTAATAATATGTACTTCAAAACCTTCTTTTTTCATCGCCTCTAATGGGGATTTAAGTTCGCTTTCTTCAAATCCGTTAGTGGCTAATATTGCTATCTTTTTCATATCTCGTTGTATTTTTTGGTTATACTTAATTACTAATGTAAAGATAGCGTAAAGCCCTGTTTATAAGGGTTAAGAGCGGGTTAAACCCTGTGTCTATAGGGTTAATCTTTGTTAAATCAGGACTGGTTTAAGTTAATTTAGCACAAGCTTTAATCCTGAAGTGTCACGCTTTGCAAAATAAGTCCTGAAGCCTGCGCTATGTGGGTAAGTTTAAATTCCTGAGATCCATCAAGACTGCGCTTAAAATCAGCCATACTAAGTACCCCAGAGCCCAGATCGAATAAAGCTCCCATCATTAAACGTACCTGATGGCGTTTAAAACCCTCGCCTACGACTCTAAAGACATAAGACGTTTCAGGAAAAAAACTGGCCGAGTACAGGGTATTGTTTTCGACTACGGCTTTCTCAACAGTCATAGTAGTTTGAGTCTCGGGATTCGCCTTATAGGCATAATTGCGGAAATCGTGTTCTCCTTCCATCAAACCTGCACCTTCCTGCATCAGTTTGATATCTAAATCATCCCTGAAATTGATCATAAAAGGTGCACAGAACGGGTGATTTTTGGTTCCAAAAGAAAACAAATAGATGTATTCTTTAAGCTTGGGTGCCTGAATGATGTTGGTCTGCTCCTGAACCTGTTTGATTTCAAGCAAACGCACGTCCTGCGGAAGGTTCGCGTTAAATACCTGAAGAAACGTATCTAAATCCAAAGCTTCATCCCGCAGCACCAATTCGACATAGGTTTCATTTACCGAAACTTTTGCATCGGTGCGCCCTGCCGCGATAAATTTAAAGTTGTTGTGGTTGAGTACATATTTTAAGGTACGCTGCATCATGCGCTCTACCGTCAATAAATCGGGCTGCTTTTGCCAGCCGTGATACCGGAAGCCCAGGTATTGTATTTTTAAAAGGTAGTAGTGTTCCGTTTTAAACATGCTTCAAAAATAATAATCTTCTACCAAGCCACTTGGTTTAAATCATAAATCAGAGAGGATTTAGAATCTAAGCTTTATTGAATTCGGGTAATTTCCCTTTTTAAAAGGGGGAATTATACAACAACATTTATCTAAATTTGAAATGTCTGTTAGTAAAGCCGACAAATAAACTACTTCGGGGTAATCCCAAGAGGTAGTATGGTAACGTAAATTTTCGATTTTGAGGTGAACCCTGAACGTTTTCTTAGGCGATGCCAATAAAATTCGTTTAGTCTGTAAAGACGGGTCACAACCACCCGATAAAGCTTGAACCATTTATGGTAAATAAACTCAGTATCATTCAGCAAATAAAGGCGCATAAAAAAAACGCCAAACTCAATTATAAACTCAAGGAAGACGCGCAACTTTTCACCAAAGAGCTTTTCAATACCTTATTTAATTATCCTACCGATCTGGATGCCGGTCTTGATAGGCTTGAAAGGCTTTTCGAAGAACTAGTAGAACTGGCGTGCTGGGAGATTGATAAAAAATGCAGTAAGGTATGGGACGATTATGTAGCCGAACTCCCTGAGATTTTAAGAATGCTCAATCTGGATGCTGAAGCTATCTATAAAAACGATCCCGCTGCGGAAAGTATTGAAGAGGTTTACCTCGCCTATCCGGGATTTTATGCCATTGCCATTTACAGGTTGAGTAATGCGCTTTATAAAAAAGGATTTCCCATCGTGCCGCGTCTGATGACCGAATATGCCCATCACGTGACCGGTGTTGACATCAATCCCGGTGCGACCATAGGAGAACATTTTTTTATGGATCACGCCACGGGTATTGTAATTGGCGAAACAGCTGTGATTAAAAACCACGTAAAACTTTATCAGGGTGTAACCCTTGGTGCTTTAAGTGTTGCCAAAGAGCTGGAATCTGTTAAACGACATCCTACCATTGAAGATCACGTGACCATCTACGCTAATGCGACCATTCTGGGCGGTGAGACCGTCATTGGCTCAAACAGCATTATAGGCGGTAACGTATGGCTTACCAAGTCGGTTCCCTCCTATTCCCTGGTTTCACATAAGCCCGAGATTCTCATCAGAGAGCTCGAAAAATAAATTTACCTCAAAAAATCATTCATGAATTTTTCTATAGAACGCTTAATCGGTAATACTCCACTGGTTGAATCGAAAGTTTTAAATACCAATCCTAAGGTAAAACTGCTCTTTAAGCTTGAAGGGCAAAATCCCGGTGGTAGTGTAAAAGACCGCGCAGCCTATAATATGATCACTGCCGCACTAGAACGTGGCGAAATTTCCAAAGAAACCAAACTCATTGAAGCGACCAGCGGTAACACAGGGATCGCACTGGCTATGATTGCGGCTATGTACGGCCTCGATCTTGAAATTGTTATGCCCGAAAATGCTACTAAAGAACGTGTACAAACTATGCGGGCCTACGGTGCAACCGTTATTCTTACTCCGGCAGACGTAGGTATAGAAGGAGCTCGAGATTTTGCGGAAGCTAAAGTTAAAAATGAGGGGTACTTTATGTTTAATCAGTTTGCCAATCCCGATAACTGGAAAGCACATTACAAGACTACGGGACCTGAAATCTGGAAAGATACGGAAGGAAAGGTCACGCATTTTGTTTCCTCTATGGGAACTACAGGGACTATAATGGGAACTTCTACCTACTTAAAGGAACAAAGCAAAGAGGTGCAGATTGTGGGCGTACAACCTACAGATGAATCCAGCATTCCCGGAATACGCAAATGGCCCCAGGAATATCTGCCAAAAATATTTGACGCCAAAAAGGTTGATCAGATTCTTGAAGTAAGTGAAGCTGACGCACGGGTTATGGCAAAAAGATTAGCGGAAGAGGAAGGCATTTTTAGCGGAATGAGTAGCGGCGGAGCTACCGTTGCAGCCCTGCGCCTTTGCCAAAAGCTCGAAGAGGGCCTTGTGGTTTCTATAATCTGTGATCGCGGAGATCGCTATTTATCATCAGACCTATTTGATTGAGCTCAATTCGCATAACAGTCTGCAAAGACAATACAAAGGCTTTATAGAAACTGCGCAATTAAGCTTCGCAGAAACTGAATTGCCTTATGGGCTATTCAGGTTAAACCGGTTTCCAGAGGCTTTACCAAAAGATTTCAAAATGCCGCATCCCATTCGTTTAGGGCAACGAATGGAAGTATTTATGGAAGTAGCTCTTGCGCTGGAATACGAAGTTCTGGCCAAAAACCTGCAGATCATTCACGAAAAGAGAACTTTGGGTGAATTTGATTTTATAATCCGGTCTAAAGACGGCGGCAAACCTATTCATCTGGAAATGGTCTATAAATTTTATTTCCTAAGACCGGAACTCGGTGGAAACTGGATTGATCAATTGCAGGGGCCAAATGGCAGAGATCATTTAAAGCTTAAACTTGAGAAAATGCAGGGGCATCAATTTCCACTTTTACACGAGCCGGAAGCACACCCCTATCTAAAAGAATTAGGCCTAAACCCCGATGAACTGGAGCAAAATCTTTTTTTTAAAGCACAAATCTTTGTACCCGTTAATTACAACGATTCTTTAGGGCATAAGCCTTTTACTGATGCAATCTCAGGAAATTACTTCTCTTTTCAGGAACTTGATAATTTAAACAGGCAGGAATTTTGTTTCTACATTCCATTTAAAAATGACTGGGTTGCACAGCCTGAAAGCGCAGATATGTTTGAGCCTTTTAAAACTTTTTACAAAAAAATAAGCGCTACTCTTAACGAACAACGCTCTGTTTTGTTTTGGATGTATTCAGCAGAAACGCAGCAGTTTAAGCGTCATTTTGCCAGCTGGTGGTAAACAATCTAAATTTTGCTTACGCGTACAGCGTTCATTCCTTTCTGACCGCGTTCCAATTCAAATGAAACGTTATCATTTTCGTTAAGCTCACCTTCAAGAATTCCGCTTACATGAACAAAATACTTCTCCTGATTTTCAGAATCAATAATAAACCCAAAGCCCTTAGAGTGATCAAAAAACGATACTTTACCTTTTCTAAATTTGGCTTCTTCTGCAGCGATCTTGTCTTCTTCAGTAGTTTTAGGAACACTGATTTGAATATCTTCAATATCTACTTCTACTTTCATAGAAGGATCTGGAGGAGTATCGGTAAGGTTTCCATTATGATCAACATAAGCGATCATATCTTCAAAATTTCCACCGGTAGAATTTGCCTTTCTGGCCTCTTTACGTTTTTGTTTTTCTTCTCTTTTTTTAATGCGTTTTTTCTCGCGTTCTGTTTTACTATAGGTTTGTTGTGATTTTCCCATTTAATAATTTAAGTGAATAGATACTTTGCCCCAGGTCAAGATCAGAAGTATACTGTACGAGGGATACGAAGAATATTGGAGAAGCTTTCTTATATCGGGCGTTTCAAGTACGGCTTAAGCAGATAGCTTAGACTGAGACGATTGTAAAGATACGCATTTGCAATGGATATTGAGCGTTTCAGACCAGAGATGATTTGAGATTACTCTAAATATTAAATTAATGTAAAATTATTCTTACACAAGCGCATTTTATCCTGATTATATGCATTTTAACTGGATAATTTGTATATTTGGCACTTAAAACCAACACCCAAATCAGGTTGACCACAAAATTACTTGCAATTCTTATGCTTTTTGGCGGTTCTGCTTTTTGTCAGACCGAGGGAGTGGGTATTGGAACTACTCAACCCAGAGCTAAATTAGAAGTGGCCGGTGATACCCGAATTACTACGGGACTTGAGATAGCAGTTATTGAACATCTTGAAGATGACGAGACGTCTACTTTCTTAATACAGGAACAAACCAATAAAATTAAAGCCCTTGACGTGAGCAATCCTACGGGTGCGGCCTTGGGCTATATACAGGTTTATGAAATTTACAATCCGAACGAAGACTGGGTTTTAGATTTTGACACGCAAGTGAACGCAACCGATTTTGTACTTAATGCTATTTCAGCTTCTTACGACCGCGAATTAGACATAGGTTCAAATGCTTCAATACCCTATTATTCTGCATTTATAAAAAATGGAACCTGGCATATAACAGCCGATTTCCCCGAAGCAAATAACAGATACCCATCTGAACTGGGTACCTGGACGATTACCTGCTTAATTTACTCTAAAGATCTTTCTAAACAGTTTGGACGAATTGAAATCCCTATGAACAACTCTTCTACTGGTGCTGCTACAAACCCAATAGTTGATTGACATGAAAATACTATTACTTTTAATACTGCTTACTACACCCTGCTTTGCTCAGGTTGGTGTAGGTACTGTAAATCCGGAAGCTGATCTCCATGTTGCCGGTGATGTGATTATACAGGAAGAACTCGAGTTGGGTGTCCTTCCTTCAGTTACAAATACGGATGAGGATTTTAAATTACTTACCAGACAAACCAATTCCACACCCATAAATGGTGAAATAACAAGACTTGATGTAGATGAGCTTACCGTCGCTCCTATCAATGTTTTTAAATACTACTTCTATAATTTAAGGTATGACAATATCATTGACTTGAATTTAAGCTTTGAGACCTCAAAATACATCGTAGGCATCGCAGACTTCAGATACATAGGTAACCCTGTTAATAAAGTAATGCTTAATAACAGTGATGACTCGATAGGTGCATTTGTGGTTCGTACCTTTCAAAGTGGGGGAACCTGGCACCTGGAAATACGCAATCGTTTCTTGAATACAACAAATCAAACAAACGCTGTGAACTATGAGGTAACATTTATCATTTATGATACCAGTTTTTACAGACAACTGCCCACCATTACGACAAATCTTAACGGTAGTAATACCGGTACAGCCTCATCAATCCCTGACGTATACTGATGTTAAAGACAAAAACATACTTGCTGTTGTTGTTTCTGGGACTGAATATATCAGTATCTGCCCAGGTGGGAATCAATACGGATACGCCTCAGGCAACTTTAGATGTCGTAGGCTCCGGAAAAATTGATGGAAAATTATTTCTGGAAAATCCCGGTAATTCAGATGTAATACGTGGTTCAAAACTCATTATTGAAAAAGCTGATCAGTCTATCGTGCAATATGACATTAATGCGAGTAAATACGGGCCGATTAACTACGCAGAATTTGTCTTTAGAAACACTCCAAAAGCCGGTATTACTGATTATGACACAAAAATGAGTACGGCGAATTATACGGTTTCCGTGCAGGGTTATTACTTCCGGGAAAATGGATCTAACAATACGAGTACGCACATTGTAAGTAATAAAGGGAATACCGTTGTTGAAGGCTATCAGGTTTATGCCTATAAGAATACGGGAACAAATACCTGGTTCATTAGATGTGTGGTTAATGATGGCTATTTTGAAGGGGCTAATACAAGCGCAAATCTCGATATTTATATGAATCTCATTATTTATCGAAAGCGCTTTATTGCTAAAGAAGTTGCTAGTTATGGTATAAATATGTATCAGATAGAATCAGGCACATTAAGCAAGCCGCCCGGATTCTAACTTTCAATATTCTCGTGCTCTTCCAAATCCTTTCTCAGGTCCAGTTTTCGGAATTTGGGCGAAAGGATTCCCGTTGCAACTACGGTAATCAGCGTCATACTTCCACCAAAAACTACGGCAGTCACAGTACCCATTAATTTGGCAGTTAAGCCACTTTCAAAAGCTCCAAGTTCATTAGAACTCCCCACAAACATAGAGTTTACCGAAGCTACCCGGCCCCGCATAGAATCCGGCGTTTTTAACTGAAGAATGGTTTGTCTTATGATCATAGAAACACCATCGGTAACGCCACTCATAAATAAGGCAAAAACCGAAAGCCAGAAAATCGTAGAAAGTCCGAAAACTATAATACAAACCCCAAAACCGAAAACCGCCGCCAGCAATTTCATCCCTGCAGCCTTATAAAGCGGAAAGTATGCCGAAGTAAACATTGTAATCAAGGCTCCTACTGCCGGTGCAGCGCGTAAAATTCCAAAGCCCTGTGGACCAACTTTTAAAATATCCTGCGCGTAAATAGGTAATAAAGCCACTGCTCCGCCAAATAGCACGGCAATCATATCGAGACTTAAAGCGCCCAATACCGCCTTACTATTACGCACAAACGCAATCCCTTCTTTTAAACTCTCCCATACACGCTCCCCTATTTTGGGATTTAAAATGGGCTTCTTTTTAATTTGAGTAAGGGCGATGAGTGCAAAAAGGGAAAACCCAAAAATCACGCACATAGACCAGTGAACACCTATTAAATGAATAAGGAACCCACCTACAGCAGGACCTACAACGGCACCCATTTGCCATACGCTGCTGCTCCAGGTAGCTGCGTTAGGGTATATTTTTTTGGGAACAATCAAAGCAAACAGGGAAAAGATAGTAGGCCCCAAAAACGCCCTCACGATACCACCTATAAATACCAGGGCATAAATACAATATAAGGTTAGTGAGGTACTTATGTGTTGGGTGACGATGGGCCAGGTCAATAAAAACAGACCAACACTTACCACCGAAAATCCAAAAATGCATTTAAAAAGCAAACTGCGCTTTTCCCGCTGATCAACGATATGGCCTGCAAAAAGCGCCAGAGAAACCGCCGGAATTACCTCCATGAGGCCAATAATGCCTAGCGATAAGGGATTCTTGGTTATGCTGTACACTTCCCACTCGATGACTACAAATTGCATAGACCAGGCAAAAACCATTGCAAAGCGTACCAAAAGAAAAATATTAAATTCCCTGTATCTCAGGGCTGCATAGGGATCGTTTTTTGCCATAATGAAAATCCGAAACTAGTAGGTTTAATGCGCTACAAATGTAGGATTTTCAAAGGCTCAAACGGTATTAGATTAGCAGAATATAGATTTATTCCGGAAAGGAATGTATCAACTCTTTACCGATTGAAAGATGTATTTCATTTCGGTGGCGATTTCTTTACTACGTGAGGCATAAACGTCCTCCTCCTGCGGCGTGCCATCTGCTATTTTGGGATCGTCATAACGCACCGCAATGCGCGCTTCGGCCCCCGGAATAAAAGGACAGTTCTCATCAGCGTGCGAACAGGTCATTACCGCTGCAAAATTATCTTGTGGATTATTTGGATGGTCATATAATTTTGAGAAGGCTTTTACCTCCGGTTGCTTTTCAGCATATTTAAAACGGTACACGGGATTGTCATTTCCATCATCTTCAGCCTTAAAACCCTGCCTGATTAAGGTATTTACCGCGGTTTTGTTAAAAGCAGTAACCTCTACTCCACCGGAATAGGTTTTCGCCTCCACTCCAAAATAAAAAGCAATCGCCTGAGCCCAAATCTGAGAAAGCTGACTGCGCCTGGAGTTGTGGGTACAAATAAAATTGAGTTGTGCAGGTAAAGCTGAATCGTTCTTAGATTTCAGATACTTAATAAGAGCCTGAAGTTCTTCTTTACGCGATTCTGTAATAGTTTCTATTTTCAGGGAATCGATAAAGGCTTTTAGTTCCGTATACATACTTCGTATTTCAAAAAGTGGATTAACAACAACCGTTACCGGGAATGCAGGGATCTGATGCCGCATTAATGAGCGGTGTAGTCTGACGCTGAGGCACTCCGCAGGCATCTTTCGCTAAACAATCGGTGGCCAGAGCAGTTAACTTAAAATACTTACCATTATAGTCAAGACCATAAATAGCAATAGTCTCTGCCTGGTATTCAACCTCAATTTCTAAATCTTCCAGGTTGAGCGCTTTTTCAGAAATTTCTAAAATATTCAGCAATTTGTCAGGATGTAGACGGTGGTTATAATCCTGAGCATTCCACAATTGCATAACGATAGTTTCCTTAGTGCGTAAGGTTCCGCCGCAATCAATAAAACGCTTGGTGCTCTGCCCTACTTCGGTTACGTGAAAGTGCGCAGGCACTAGTTTTCCGTCAGGCAATTCAAAACCTATTTTATGGGCTTTGGAGGTGATTTTTTTAAGTTCAGATAGTTTCATAGTATTTCGTTTTAGCAGCATTCGTCCGATGCGCAACTTTGCAGCGAATCAAATAACAGATTCAATTCCTTTTTTAAAAGGGTTAGGGCTTCGGGATTAATACAGTAACAGACGCGGACACCTTCAATAGTGCCCTGAATTAAACCGGCTTTCTTCAGTTCCTTTAAATGTTGAGAAACGGTGGCCTGAGCCAGACCAATGTCAGTTACCAAATCTCCGCAAACACAACTGTCTAATTTTGAAAGTTGCTGTAAAATGGCAATACGCGCGGGGTGTGCAAGGGCTTTTGCATAAGCCGCAAGCCTGGTCTGATGATCTGTAAATAATTGTTCTTTAGTTGCTCCCATAATATTTATCGCAATATTACGATTAATTTGATTTGTACCAAATAATTTTAGCTGAGATTGTTAACCTCTTGCTAAAAGCCTTTTAACAACAGGCGCATAAGCTTTAAGAGCCCTAACTTTACGGAACTACATTAATTAAATTCATTTATTTACGAAATGGAAACGACTTCTAGTCACGAGAAAATCACTGAAGGACTGCAGCGCCTGTTGATTAAGAATTACGATGCTGAAAAAGGCTATATAACGGCAATGCAGGATATTGATCACGCGGCATTGCGCGGCTTTATGCAAAGACAGGCCGCAAAGCGGAATGGTTTTGCAACCGAACTGGATCACGAGTTGCATTTAATCAACGAAAGACCGGAGTCTGATGGAAGCCTGGCGGGTAGTTTGCACCGAACCTGGATGGATTTACGCGATGCACTCAACCTCAATGACAAATCTGCCATTCTTGAAGAATGCCTGCGTGGTGAAGAAACCAGTGCCAAAGAATATGAACAGGTGCTTGAAGACATTCAATTTCCGCAGCATTTACGTACGGTAATCAACAATCAGCTTTCAAAGATTTACAGAACTATTGAAGATCTTCAGCAACTGGAAGACATTACAAAACTGCAATAATCAGGGTAGAATGATTTTGAAATACGCAAAATTAAAGCTAAATAATTAGCAGATTAAGAATTTAACGGACGCTTTTTTAGCAAGTCCATATGATTATAACGATTTGATTTTCATATATTTAAAGAAATCAAATCGTTTTTTTATGACCACTTCAGAACTTCCCAGAAGAGACTGGATCAAGAAATTAGCCCTTTCAATCGGGGCAGTTGCCGTAGCACCCACTGCACTTTGGGCAGATACCGTTGAAACCGCAAGACGCAACAATCAAAAATTCTTGTATCAGAATCCGGTTTTTGACGAATTTACACCTCCTAAAATTCCCGACCTAAGTACGGTAAAAGCACGTTTAGTTTGGAATGAAAATCCCCACGGCCCATCAAAAATGGCGGCTGAGGCATTCCAAAAAGCGGTTTGGGATGGTAATCATTACTCCTGGTCTACCCTGAATGATTTGGTCGAAAAAATTGCAGTTTTTGAAGGGGTGAGTCCGGATCAGATTATGATGGGACCCGGCTCTTCAGACCTTCTTGAAAAGACAGCTTTGGTGCTATTTCAGGATGGAGGAAATGTCATCAGTGCAGACCCCAGTTATATGTCTTTAGTAAGTGTAGCTAAAGCCGCTGGCGGTAGCTGGAAAGCGGTAAAACTTACCGAAGATTATCAGCATGACCTTGATGCTATGGAAACTGCGATTAATGTCGATACCAAACTCGTTTATATCACAAATCCTAATAACCCTACAGCCACAATCACCAATACCGAAAAACTCAAGGACTTTTGCTCCCGCGTTTCTGAGCGGGTACCTGTTTTTGTTGACGAGGCCTATCTGGAGTTGGCTCCGGGCGGACTCGAAGGCAGTATGGCTCCACTGGTTGCCGAAGGTAAAAACGTTTTTGTTACGCGTACTTTTTCTAAAATTCACGGGATGGCCGGCCTGCGTATGGGCTATATGCTGGGGCATAGAGACGCTCTTGCTGCCATAAATGAAATCACCCGGGGTGGAATGGGCATTAGCGGCCCCACGATTGCCGCAGCCTCTGCGAGTATGGATGATACCGAATATCTGGAGATGTGTAAAACCAGGTTTGATGAAGCCCGAAGCTACACCATGGCGTTTTTAGACAAGAAGGGGATTACTCCTATGCCCTCTACGACAAACTTTATCATTTTCCCCATTGATATGGAAGGTGACGATTTCCTGGAGCAAATTTATGAGCGTAAAGTGGTCGTTAGAGCCTTTAAATTCTGGGATCAGAACTGGTGTCGCGTAAGTCTGGGCACCATGGAAGAAATGAAGCATTTTACAGATGCAATAGATGAAATTCTGGTTTAAGTATGGATCACAATCTGCAAAAAACCATTTTATTTCTGGCTTTTATTCTGTTGGGATTACTGCTTAAAGTAAAGCTTAAAAATAAACAGGAGTTGGCCGGTATCAAGATGATCATTCTCAATCTTGCGCTTCCTGCTACCATATTTATTGCGCTCCTAAGTATAGATGTAGAATTATCATTGCTGATTTTACCATTCATGGCTTTGGCGCTTAATGTTGTACTTTTTGCTCTTGCTCCTGCCATTCTAAGCTTTACAGGACTGAAACGCGGCACGGCAAATTTTCGGACTGCCCATTTGCTCATACCCTCTCTTGCGCCGGGACTGAGCTGTTTTCCTTTTATTCTCGAGTATCTGGGCGAAAGCTATCTGGCCAAAGCGGCAATGGCAGATTTAGGAAATAAGGTTTTTGTCCTTTTGGTTTTATATCTGATCGCGATGCGCTGGCATTATAAAACTCAGGAAGTAAAAGGAACCTCAAACTCCAGTAAACTGAAGAACTTAATGCTCGCTATGGTCACCGAGCCGGTAAATCTCTTTATTGCCGGGGCCTTAATCCTGTTATTTGCAGGATTTAGATTGGACACGTTGCCTTTTGTCTTTTCGGAAGGATTGTTAAAGCTCAGTTTATTGATGACGCCACTGGTATTGCTGTTTATAGGGCTTTCGGTAAGTGTGAAACGCAATCAGTTTTTGCAAATTCTTTCGCTTCTCTTAATACGCGCCGGAATTGTAATTCTTTTTGCTTTGGCTGTCTGTTATTTGGGTAACATTTCAATTGCACAGGACCGGCTGTTACTTTTAGCTTTCGGGCTAAGCGCCTGTAGTTTCTGGCCTTTTGCGCATATCGCGGCGGTTGCTTCTCAGGAAAAGGAACTGAATAATTTGCGAAAAACCTTCAATCAAAATTATGCGATCAATATTTTAGCAATTTCCTTTCCGCTTTCGGTGCTGCTTATTTTGGGAATTTTAGCAACAGGAACTCAATTTGCAAGTTTATCAAGTTTGTTAGTATTGGCTTTAAGTCTTGTTCTAAGTGGTTCTGCTTACCCAATTGCGCGCTATTTCTACCGCAAACGTAAATACAGCAACTCAGATATTGAAATTACGGCTTCTAAAAAACCTGCTATTCAAATTAGACAAATTCACGAGAATTAATCCCCTGTGATGTAAATCTCAAACGTACTTGATCTGCGTTCTTTAGCCAGATTGCTATCGCTTCCTCGCTCCACTTTTAGGTCAATAACATCCCGTATTCGGTTTGCTAAACTATCTGCTTTTGATTTTAAGCCGTCGTCGTAGTAATAAAGTGTTCGGTTCCGTTTATCCAGATACACGGGGTTAGCGCGTATTAAGGTATCTTCTTCTACAGCATTTAAGAGTTTCAGTTCTTGTGAGGCATTTTTTTTATCAAACAAAAAAACAACCCTAAAATCCCGATCTTTTTCGAAGTTTAACCCCAGTTCATTCGCTTTAATTTTCCAGCTATCCAGTTTTAAAAGGGTATCTAAGGGCAATTGGCGCAATCGTGCTATGCTGTCAAAATACAAACCAATCTTATCGAGACTACGGGTTAATCGGGTATTGTTTAGCTCCATATCACCTATTGAATCGTAAATAGTATCAATCATAGATACATAGCCTATGGTCTGATTATCTATGATTTGCAGACTGTCTTTAGTACGCTCCAGGCGTTCATTTGATCTTGAGAGTTTATGATTCAAACTAAAAGTCAGTGCAAGTAGCAACGCGATGATGATGCCTGCTATGATGTAGAAGATTTTACTTCGCTTATCACGCTTTTCTACTTCGGCGATGGCCTGGTCAAGTGTTTTCATAGGTTAAATGCTGGCTAGTCTAATAAAATCGGAGTTCATATTTTCGATATCAGCTTCAGTAAGCTTTGAAATGGCGCGCTCCAAACGGTTTCTTTTGAGTTCAAAAAGTTCAATAAGCTGAATGCGACTGTCCCGGTCGCCTATTTTCCGGTAGATAAATAAACCGAGCATCGCTAAAATGGCAAGAACGCTTATTAAGATCTGCTGCTGTGTATCCTGAAAATCAAGATTTTTATTGAAAAAATTAATCATAAAGATCCCAATAACACCAAGGCTCAGTACGCCAAGACCAAGGAGCAGATGATACAATCGTTTTACCCGGGACAGGTGAAGGCTTTTTGCTTTGGCGATCTCTTCCGATGAAATAAGCCGTTCCTCTAAAAAATCAGGGTCCAAATGCTTTTGTGGAGTGGGATTTACGGCTTGCGCTGTTCCTTCCAAACGATCTGTATCTACCTCCCTGCTTTGCTTTAAATCCTCAAGCAGTACCAAAAACCCTTCTTCTAAGGATTGGCTGCAATCAATATACTGTACCCTGCGAAGCAATAAGGGGACACGGCACTCTTCGAGCAAGAGCGGCACTATCTTTTTCTTTTGTTCCAGAGCGCAGTCTATTTCGCTCAAAACATAGGTAGAAGCCACAGCAGGCGGCGATAAAAGCACCAGTACAGCATTTGCTTCTTCCAGAGCATTTTGAATCGCAATATCCCAATGCGTACCGGGCTCCAGATTGAGCAGATCAAGCCAGACGGCTACGCCATGCCCTTGAAGGCGTTGCGCTAACTCGAGAGCAATTTCTTTATTCTTACGCGAATAGCTGATAAAAAGCGTTTTAGACTTCATGTAATCATTGGGTCTGTTAATTGACAAATCGGTCTTCAGAAAATTTTATTTTAATCCAGTACGAGCTGCCACTCTCAATTACTTCTTCAACAAAGACTAAAGACTTTGACTTTGTAGATCCCACCGCCGGCGAATTTGACTCACTACCGCCTCTGATGGTTCTCGCCTGTGTTGCAACGTAAAATTTGTCAACCACCGGCACACCGTCTCCCTGGGGTTCAAAGGCTAAATCAAAATAATTACTAAACTTACTGCCGTAGTACACATAGCCGGTCTGATCCAGGTATTCAATCAATTTAGTTCTTGCCTCTTCTCTAAATTCAGATTCGGTATGGGTTTTATAGAAATTGAGATAATTTGCATATTGATTCAGCAGTTTAACCGCTTCCCACTTTTTTTGTTCTTCGGCCCGTGCAAGCTCCTCAGGCGTGGGTTCCGGTTCGGGCTCAGGCTCGTCAACTAGTGCTACATCTGGAGTAGGTTTAAGACTATCAAGCTTTGTTTGCGCGAGAGCCAGGTGCTCACAAGGTTTAAAATTTGCAATATGCGCTTCAAAAAGCTGCGCATCATCTGTATTTTGAATCAATTTCCAATCGGTCTCATCGGCGGTTTCGGCTATTTGTTGTTCTTCTTCAGGCTGTGTTTGAAGCTGAATTAAAGACCAAATGGCAATTCCTACAGCCACAACGGCCGCAGCCATATAAAACAGTTTTTTTGATGATTTCTTTTCAGAATTAGGAGAAGAGGTCGCTGTAGATTGAACTGACGCAGCGGGTATTTGATATTTTTTAGTGTCTGTAGGCGGAGGTATAACCGGTTTAGGCGGTGTAATATTTTCAACTTTAGACTCCTTTTCCGCTTTGTCAATCAGATTGTGGTCTGCCGCAGTATCAGAAAGCTTTGAAGCTACCTGATCTTCAAGCCCAAGAGATGCAATCAGCGTGTTTAAAGCCCGATTGCGATTCCCGGTAAAATCTGCAAATTGAAGTCTGCGCAGTCTAAACGGAATATCGCAATCTTCAAGCAAAATGGGTACAACCCGCTTATTTTCTTCTAAAGCAAACGAAACTTCATCCATTACGTTAGGAGATTCTACCGAAGCTTTAGAGAGTATAATCAACAGCGTATTGCTTTTAAAAAGCGCCTGCTCAATGCTTTTATCCCAGCGCGAACCGGGTTGAATATCCAACTGATCAAGCCAGACCTTTGCCCCTGCTTCCCTGAGGCTTTGAGCAAGATGAATGACAAAATCAGAGTCTTGCCGTGAATAGCTAAAAAAAATAGTACCGGTATTCATAATCGTTTCTGTTAGTTGGCTGCTTTGTTTATTTACCAGGCAGCCGAAAAACACGTGTTTATAGGGCGACACGCATTTAAAATGGTGATTATCAGATTTGGGGGTACTCTTTTATTTTAAATCATAGGTTTTTTTAAATATCGAATCATCGCAGGCATAGAGCTCTCCCTGAATACCTTCCATCAACCAGTCACCGGGTTTACCCTGCATCATTCCTTCAAGAGTTTTAACCTGAAAAGCTTCGTGAATCTGTACACAGTTCACAGGTATGGGTTTCTTAACCGCTTTTTGCCAGTCACCAGCAACATCAGATTTTTTACTGAAGGTTTTCATTGGGTATTCCATTAAATGTTAAGACTGCTGATTGGTCTATAGACCTATAAAACTTTAGGCACTAGTAAATTACAATAAAAAATTTGTATCCAGGAATTGAATGAACGGGTCTTTCGGATTATTCGTTTCCATCAGCTGGGTATAGGCCGCATACGCATTGGTGTACATAGAATGTTTTTCGCGCGGACCTGCCAACACGACTGCATTTTCATAAAAACTTCGGGACTCTTCAAAATTTCCCAGATAGATATGCGCTTCGCCTAAAGTGGCCAGTTTCCAAAGACTGTCAAAATTATCCTCATCGCAGGAATTTAAAGCCTTCTTGGCATAACCCGTCATTTTTGAATGATCGTCATTTACAATCAGACTTAAAAACGCCAGATTGATTGCATGATAATAGATCTGACGGCAATCCTGATTGGCTTCCGCGAGCTCCAGT
Source organism: Leeuwenhoekiella nanhaiensis (assembly GCF_002744755.1). GTDB lineage: Bacteria > Bacteroidota > Bacteroidia > Flavobacteriales > Flavobacteriaceae > Leeuwenhoekiella > Leeuwenhoekiella nanhaiensis. Next base: position 208,538 of record NZ_KZ319288.1, read on the forward strand.
GCCTTTTTATAATATTTTGTTGCCGCTTCGCCGTCAGCGGTTTTAAATTCCTTTAAATACTTCCGTTTAAAACGACCGCCTAAAACTCCCATTACATCAGAATCTGCCTGAGACAAGGGATGTTTGCTCAAAATGGAAATAGCATCGTCTGCCCTTCCCAATTCTTCCAAAGCGTAAACCAACTGCTCCAGGCCGCGTTTATCAAGTTCCTGTGCTTTGGGTTCAAATTTCTCAACAACCGCCTGAAACTCGCCCGTCACCAGATTTTTATCAATAGCGTCAGTTTGTTCGGAAGTCGCATCTGCCGAGAAAAGACTATGCACAAGACTCATCACCTCGTCGTCTTCTGATTTGGGTTTAATCATCGAAAAGTGTGAGCCCTGAATCATTAGCGTATGCTCTTCCCGAAAAGGACCGAAAACAGATTCTGAGGTAACATACTCATCGTTAACCGCGGCAATCACCTTAAAATCAAAAGGATATTCTTCAAAACGCCGCGACCAATCTGCACGTAAACCTGTTATAAATTCGCCTGAAGCATCCAGATCCCTGTATTTTTTATTGAAGATTCGGTCGAGAAAGCCCGATTTCAATCCGGCACTGGGTGTACCAAAGAGCAACACATGACTAAGATCTTTGAGTCTGTTTTCCTTTAAATCAATCAGAGCTTTTTGTACGACGAGTCCGCCGGTGCCGTGAGCCAAAATGGCTATTTTCTCGTATTGTCTAAAACGGAATTTTAGGCAGGTGGCTAAATAATCGGCAAGCTTTTCAATATCATCAGCATCTGCCCAAATACTTTTTCCTAAATGCGGGGCTACATATTCTGAAAAACCAAAAGGAAAGAGATCCCATTCTTCAAAACGCGCATCCTGCATCAAAAACTGAGGCATTTCGCCAAAACTTGCAGCACCTTCGCCAACAAAACCGTGAACAAACAGAATCGCAGCCCGGGCATCCTCCCGTTTTCTGAATGCCGTAACCACCTCTGGTTTGTGCGATTTATCAACCGTGCGCTTCTGGGGCGTCGCTTCGGTGTTCACTTTGGTGCGCAGCTCCTGAGGAATATAACTCAATACAAAATCGTCGTAAATCTGAAGATTGGCATACGGTCGTTGTTCAGGCTTACGCTCAGGGACTTTCTTAAATATGTATTGAAAGACTTCAGAGATACGCACAAATTCTTCATCAAAAGATTCTTTATGCCTTCCTTTTAAAACTTCTATTAAACATTTGGTAAACAAACTGTTATGATCGCCATCTAGAATCCAGGAAAGCTGATCTTCGCGGCATGAAGATAAGATAGACATCCCTTTACCGTCGTCAACCTCCTGAGCCAGGCCTTCCGGATTTTGAAGCTTGCTAACTGTATTTGACACACCGCTTCCTACCTCTCCCCGGGTCATACCAGCCGCATGACAGCTGTCTAAAAAGAATATCAGCCTGCGGGAGTTTATCTTGTTTATTTTTTCCCTTAGTTCTTCAGCCTTTACCCAGGTCGTGTCGTAGTTATCCGGGTCAAAATCATTGGGAACCAAATAAAACTGATTCCAGGGCTCGTAAAATCCGCCGTGACCGGAGTAAAACAGCATCACAGAGGAATCTTCGTCAATCTTCCCTATCAGTTCATCGAAGCCTTTAAGAATGCCCTCACGGGTCGCATTTTTTTCGGTAAGTAGAATGATGTTCTCCTCCGGGTAACCCGCAAGTTGCTCATCAACCAAAATATTATAAATAGCGGTAGCGTCAAGAACGGTGGTAGGTAAATCGTTACCAACTCCTATGAGTAACGCGTATGCTTTAGAAAGTTTACTCATAGTTGTTTATTTTACCGTTGCATACAATTGTTCAACTACTTGCGCCTGATCATCGGTTATTGAAGGGTTTGCAGAATTAGCCAGATCAAGGGCTGCGTTGATGACTTTTTGTTGTTGAAAGGTGATTAAACCTATTTCAGATAACCGGGAAGACAGATTACTCGGATTTTGGTTTGTGGCTTCAATGCCGTGATTCCTTGCCTTTTGGTTTAAAAATTCCTCAAGCTCTTTTTTAACTTTAAGCACCCGCTCGTATGGAGAGCCCTGTGCTGAAACTGTCACAGACTTTGCTGAATCTCGCAGTTGAGGCGCCATCTTGCTTAAAAGTGTTTTGGCCTCATCTAGCTTATTTTGAAAGGTCATCGAGATTCCCGAGGCACTCGCGTCAAGCGATTGCATGCGGTTGATTGCCCCGCCAAAGAAGCTCTTAAACTTGAAGACGATTATCAAAAGGGTGAGCGGCCAGATGATCACACTAATCAGCTGTACCAAATCTCCAAAAGTCACAGTCATACTAAAGTTGGTTTTTAATTTTTTGACTTGTTTTCTATTCCGTTTTAATGCCAGTAGGTCATAATCGCTTTAAATTCGGGGGTATTGAGATAGGGTTTAAAGTGGGGATCGTATTGATATTTTGAAGAGGTATACAGATAGCCTGCAGCTACCGCACGTTTCAGGTAATTAAATACCTGGTCTTTATCACCAATGACCGCATAGTATCTGGAAAGTAAATAATCAATTTGTCCAAATTGATACTCGCCTCTTAAACTTTTGAGTAATTCAAGCTCCTCTTTTGCGGCTTCAGGATTGTCCTGTAGCGCGTAAATATTGGCTAAAAAGCCTATGACTGCTAAATCTTCAGGATCCTGCTCTTTTAATTTTTCAAATTGTTCCAAAGCTTTACCGTATGCCTTCGAGTAGTAATAAGCTCTTGCGATATCAAAATCAGCAGCCTCTCCTTCGGGCATTTTTAAAAGCTGTTTAAAGTAGACCGAAGCTGAATCCTCTCCCTGATTAATCAGGCTTTGTATTCCCGTATATAAGAGAAACTCGCTCTTTTGCTCCCCACTGAGTCTCAGACCTGGAGCCGTCAATAATTCCAACGGATCTTTACCCTTAGCCATGTAGGCTACCGCCAAAGGTTTCAAAAAATATTCCTGATCATTAAACCGGTACAAAGCGCCTGCATACTTAATGACCGAATCAAACCGCTTTAAAGCAAGATCTGAATAGGTTTTAATATAAACCCGGTTGGAGCAGTAAAAACAATTCTCAGCATCAGAGTCTTTGGTGTCAATTTCCTGAAACACCGTATCTATGATTTCAGGACGATTGATGTACTGCAAACCTACTGCAAGCATCGCTGCGTTGGTGTTCAATTCAAAAGGGGCCAGATCATACTCCCGCTTTAAATGCCGGTATACCTCCCGGTTATTTCCTTCTAACAACGAAGAATACATCTGTACTATATTCTGCTGTCTGGGATTTGAACTGAAATTTTTAGTAATGATCTTCAAAATGGAATCTGCTTTTCGGTAATGAAGCTGATCGTAATAATAGGTAAGCTGAAACAGGCGAGGTTCAAAGTACTTAGGATCAATTTCAATGGCTTTTTCAATTAATTCAAGAGTGCCATCATCATATACTGCTGCGTTCTTTGCCTCCAGAAAAGTCTCATAGGCCGCATATTTTGGAGGAGTTTCTTCAAAATCAGAATCTTTTTCTTCCGCAGTTATCAGGAAACCTAACAAACGTTGCTTGAGTTCTTCAATACAGTCTAAGGGATTATTGCTATCGCATTCAACAGGATCAAGCGAGATAAGGGTTTTATCCAGTTTACCATCTGTAATGCTACTTTGAAAGATGAGCCGGTTACCATTCAGAAAGAAATTACCAATTATGATCTGGGCGGGTTTAAAATAATCCTGTAAAACGGTATTTTTTTTACTTCCGCTGAGCTGAGACTTAATAATGTTTGAATAATCTTCTACAACCTGAGGAGTTACCACCTGAGCAATATCTTTTTGGGTGATTCCGTGGGTAATCCAATCTGCCGCCATTTTTCCAACAATATCCAGCGTATCTTTACCCGTATTATTTTCAAATTTTAGAACTCCAATTTTATCCGTGTTTTTAAGAGTTATAGGACCGGCCAGACCGGCCTCGTTGGGTACCTGATTTTTAAAGAAGTTGTTGCGCACTACAAAGAATAACACCAGTGTGATTAGACAACTTACAATAAATATGGAGAGAAAATAGTAGCGTTGAAAAGGGGTTTTACTGCCGAAAAAGCCTCTTTTAGAAGGCAAACTCCCCGTTTCAGCCATATGCTTTTTATGAATGGGAGCAATCTGAAATTTCCATATGTAGAAGATATACACCGGAAACCCTATTAGTAAAAGAATAAGCGCATAGGTTACCACACGGGGCGATAATCCCATAGGTTGCTGCAATGTAGAAATCACCTGAATTGCCAGCCAGCTGAATACTGCATAAATAGAAAGTTTCTTGAAAACTTCCTTATCCTGACATTCTTTTAAAAACGCATTAAACCTCATTTGTTAAAAATAGGAAATAGATTTGTTAAAATAAGTCATCAAATTATTGATTTTTAACAATTTATTTAGTAATATACTAAGGTGTAACAAATAAAGACCAACGATATGTCAAAAGATCCAAAAAAAGAAAGCAAAACTTCAAAAAGGGCAGAGGGAAGTAAAGATCAAAAACCTAAAAAAGACAAACCGAAAGGAGGGGTAACTATAAATCCCAGAAAAGACTAAAAAAAAGACCGGCAATTGCCGGTCTTTTCATTTTACATCATGTTTCAGGATTTAGCGTGGATCAAGAATAAGATCAATACGTTTATTTAAATCCTGTAAATGGTAACGGCTTAGGCTGTCACCCGTGCGGTTTGCAGCGCTAGCAGTTAAACGCTGAAGCGTGTTTAATTCTGCGCGGGCAATCGCTCTGATATCAGACTGACTTACGTTTACATCAGTCGCATTGCGACGTCCCTCCTGCTCTTTGGTAAGCAGGTACTCCAGACGATCAACATAAGCACGTTGTAAATTACGTCTGTAGGTGTCGATTTTTGCACCACGACGCAATTCACTGAATATTCCGTTTCTCAGGTCATCCATCATTGCAGTTAGCGTGTATGCTTCATTTCCATTGAGGGTTTCATTCTCAATGATACGCGCCATTCTTCCAAAATCAAGCACGTTATTCAACGTACGAGACTGTGTGCTGCGAATGCGCTCAACCATACCATCGTGCTCAATTCGGTTTAAAATTTCAGTATCTATCATCCACTCTGGAGTCTCAAAAAGTTGCTCATTTAAGAAGGCCATGCTTTCTTTTTGACGTTCTTTAGGCACAGGAATAAATACGGGACCTTCCTGGTCGTAAGTCTTATAATACTCATAAACACCACCTATGTTGTTGCTCACGTGCCCCATATAGCGGTTAAACTGGCCCAGAACCTGACCGTATAAGGTTTCCAAATCATCGTAGTTCTTACCATCTTCTGCCGTCCAGGTGATCAGGTTAGGAACAATGCGTTTTAGGTTTTCAATACCGTAATTACTGGCTTTAACCGCATCATCTCCCAGGTCTTCGGTCTGTGCACTTGGGTCAACAACTTCCCATTGCTGCGCACCAAAACGATACATAGGATCACCGGCGTGTTCTAAAATCCACTCATCAAGAATTGGCTTTTCTTCCTTTCCTTCTTTGTCCAAAATAGGTCTGTAACCCCATTTGATAGCGTATTTATCATAAATACCAATATTTGGCATCATGGAAACGCCTTCATCACCCGGCTGAGCGATGTAATTAAAACGGGCATAATCCATTATGGAAGGTGCGGTACCGTATTTTTCGGTAAAGCTCTTAGAACGTAACGAATCTACAGGATAGGCTACACTGCTTCCCATATTGTGGGGTAGTCCAAGGGTATGACCTACTTCGTGAGAAGATACAAAGCGAATTAAACGCCCCATAATCTCATCTTTAAAAGCTACACCACGAGCATCCGGATTGATTGCTGCGGTTTGTACAAAATACCAGTTGCGTAATAAGGTCATTACGTTGTGGTACCAGTTGATATCAGATTCTAAAATCTCACCACTACGAGGGTCGCTTACGTGCGGTCCGTTAGCATTCGGGATTGGAGAAGCTAAATAACGTACAACAGAATACCGTACATCTTCAGGAGACCACTCGGGATCTTCCTCTTTTGATGGAGGATCTTTTGCGATAATCGCATTTTTAAATCCGGCTGCTTCAAAAGCTACCTGCCAGTCTTCAATACCTTGTTTGATATAGGGTCTCCATTTTTCAGGGGTCGCGCGATCTATATAATACACGATCTGTTTTTTAGGCTCTACCAGTTCACCGGCTTTGAATTTTTCTACATCTTCCGGCTTTACTTCAAGTCTCCAGCGATCCAGATAACGCACGGTTTTACTTTCCTGAGCATCCAGCCCGTAATCTACCTGCCCTCTGGCAAACCAGCCTACGCGCTCGTCAAAATAACGTCGCTCCATGGGCTCTTTTGGCAATAAAACCATACTGGCATTCATCTCAACCGTAATTGAGCCTACGCTTTCATTACTGGGTGGATTCTTGGAATTGTAGGTTTTTACGTGACGTGCTTCAATATTCAGCGGATAACTCTTGAGGCTTTCGATATAGCTTCGGCCTTTATCTACCGAAGAAACTTTATACTCTTCACGATAATATCCCGGTAAACCTAAAGACTGAACATCATCACTGTACAGATCATTAACCTGAATAACCGTTTTTGTTGAATCTTTACTGATCGCTTTAACATCGAAAGAAAACAAAACCGGTTCAAAATTAGAATTGGTCACCGCCTCGTGAATAGGCAAGGAGTCTGCAGCAACAATCTGATGTGATACAACACGGAGTAATACCTTTTTATCTTTCTTTTCCCAACGTAATACTTCAGTATTAGCCTTACCTCCACCAAAACCAAGTCCTGTAGCGGTTTTGGCAATACGACTTACCATCAGCATCTCGCGGTTGAACAAACTGTCAGGAATTTCGTAGAAATAATCGTCATCTACCTTGTGTACGGTAAATAGACCGGCATCTGAGATTGCGTCTTTGGTAATTACCTTATCATAAGGTTTGAGACCATTTTTTGATTTTTCTTCTTTTTCACTGGAAGCTGAGGCAGCTCCTTTTTTAGCCTGCTTGGTACTTGCACAGGAGACCACGGTCATCACTGAGAAAGCAAAAGCAAGAATTGGGTACATTTTTATTTTCATAAAGTATTTTTTTGATCGCCCCAATTTAGAATTATGCTAAAACAAAACCTGTTAAGAAACTCTTAACAGGTTTTGTTAATTTTTCAAAAAATGCAACAACTGCCCGACGCTAGATGATTTTGATGAATGAAAAGCAAGCGTATTACCTAAATACTGATTTATTTTCTACGACTTGCATCATCCAGAAGTTGCAAATCCTCCTGATCCAATTGAAGTTTTAATGCTTCGTCAAAAGCTTTTAACTGAGACTCACTGGTAGCGCTTACAATAGGAGCTGAAATACCCGGTTGAGCCATCGTCCAGGCTATGGAAATCCCGGCCTGTGAAACACCGTGCTTTTTAGCTGTTTGTTGCAATGCTTTCAGCACAGCCTTTCCACGATCATCAAAGTATTTTTTAACAAAACGCTCCCGTTCTTTTCCCGAAGCATCAGCCGCATCATCATATTTACCGGTAAGAAAACCACTCGCGAGGGTAAAATAGCTATTTACGCTTAGATTATTTTCTATACAAAAATCCCGATAAGCATCTTCAAAAGCATCACGCTCCATCAGGTTGTACTCCGGTTGTATAAAAGTGTATTTAGGAAGGTTTTCGTCTTCTGCCAGTTTTAGAGCTTCCCGCATAACCGCTAGTGGGAAATTGGATGCTCCTATTTCACGAACCTTACCCGCTTTTATAGCATTGCGATAGACTGCTAATGTTTCGTGTTGCGGCGTGCTGTCATCGTATTTGTGACTGTAATACACATCGATATAATCAGTTTGCAGGCGTTTCAGGCTCAGATCGAGCTGTTCTGTTATATAGGGAATAGAAAGATCGGGGCTTCCCTTGCCCATAGGGCTTCCAACCTTAGTAGCGATAATCACTTTATCGCGGTTTTTACGGGCCTGCATCCATTCTCCCAAAACGGTCTCGCTCTCTCCCCCGTTATTCCCTTCGGCCCAATAGGAATACACATTTGCAGAGTCAATATAATTCAGGCCGCGATCCATAAGGGCATCCAGAAGTCTGAATGAAGTTTTTTTATCTGCTGTCCAGCCAAAAACATTTCCACCAAAAACCAGAGGTGGCATTTTAAAGCTTTGCATATCTGTTGTCATATTTTTTGATTTTCGGGTTTTACTAAAAATACAAAAGCCCAAGTGGGACTTTTACTACTCAACACCTAAATTTCTGTTAAGTCAAACAATACTTTTCGTTCTAAATCCCTTAACCAGTGTTTCATTTTTTTGTATTCCATTTAAAAAATGAATTATCTTTAAACTACCTCAAAACCAACATTGATGAATTACCTCAAAAAAGAACTCTACCAACTGGTAGCAGATGATCCTAGAATTTTTGAGTTTATTCAGGAATCATCTCTTGACGGAATGTGGTACTGGGATCTTGAAAATCCCGAAGAAGAATGGATGAATGCGAAATTCTGGACAACCCTTGGCTATGACCCTGCAGAAATGCCCCACAAAGTAGCTTCCTGGCAGAGTATCATTGACCCCGAAGATTTACAGCTTGCTATTGAAAAGGCTCAACGTCATTTTCAAGATCCTGATTATCCTTACGATCAGGTCGTGCGATACAAACACAAGCTGGGACATACCGTATGGATACGCTGCCGCGGTATCGCCATCAGAGATGAAAACGGTATTCCCAAACGTATGCTTGGCGCCCATACCGAAGTAACCGATCTTAAGGAAAAGGAAGAGGAACTGCGCAAAATAGTCGAGATTACGCGTGAGCAAAACGAAAAACTTCAGAATTTCACCCATATCGTCTCTCATAATTTACGGGCACATTCAGGTAATTTTGAGATGCTTTTGCAAATGGCAGCTCAGGAAATTCCGGGTATTGAAGAGAACGAACTCTTTCAGCATCTCAAGACCACGTCTGAAAATCTGATGGAAACCATCACGCATTTAAATGAAGTAATCCTGCCCGGCACCCGACTTAAAGATTCGCTCAATCCTATAAAGTTGCACGAATCTGTAGCGAAGACTATTAAAAACCTGAGCTTCCTGGCTCAGGATAACAATGTGACACTTATTAATGAAATAGATGCCAATATTGAAGTTATGGGAATACAATCCTATATCGATTCGATTATTTATAACCTGATTTCAAATGGAATCAAATATCGTGCTCAGGATAAGGAAAGTTATGTGCGTATTAGTTCGTCATTAATCAATGACTCGGTGCACATTAGCTTTGAAGACAATGGTTTAGGAATGAATCTCGACAAAATGGGCGCTAATTTATTTGGAATGTATAAAACCTTTCACGGCAATAAAGATGCTAAAGGGATAGGTTTATTCATATCGAAAAATCAAATCGAAGCTATGGGCGGAAACATCAAAGTGCGTAGCAAGCCCGGTCGGGGATCAACCTTTACAGTGGTGTTACCCTATCAACCGGTGAAAGTTGCGACTATATCTTAAGGAGGCGCAAGCAAAATCGATTATTAAGATTTGAACCAGCCGTACTAAAGTTCTGTTAAGCTGCAGTAAATCAAAAAATCGCCTGATTGAAATGGCGTAATTTAGTTGAAACAACCAACCAAATTACTATGAAAAATTTATTGCGAGCGCTTCTAGCGGGATACGGAGCAAAAAAAATAGGTGGCGGCCGTTGTGGCTGTATAGGAACTATCGTTGTATTTCTAATACTCTACTGGCTTCTGGGCTATGTTTTTAAGGTCTTTTAAACGTACTATCTATGAATCAACTACTTCTTAAAAACATAAGATTGTGTATACTGCTAAGTGTAGTCGTACTGCTATTACTTATTCCATTAGTCGCGATGCAGTTTAGCAGAGAGGTCAACTGGACGGGTTTTGACTTTTCGGTGATGGCGGTTTTGCTTTTTGGGACCGCAATTTTGTGTGAATTCATCCTGCGAAAGGTAAAAAGCTTTAAGAATCGCGTTTTAATTTGTGGAATTGCCTTGTTTCTGTTTTTCGTGCTTTGGGCCGAAATCGCAGTTGGTATTTTTGGCAGTCCGATAGCTGGAAGCTAAAAAAAATGTAAAATAACTAAGAATAAATCAACGAGCCATCTAGAGGAAAAGTAACCTAAATTTGAGTTAAGCCTTGTGTTATAATACACTTTGGTGATACTAATAAATCCATAAAAAAACTCCGAAGCTTTAAGACTTCGGAGTTTTTTGTTTTAGGCGGTTTCTACAATCGCATCCTGTCGTTTATGTATGCGCACCCGAACCGACTTACTTATGGGTGTTTGACTGCGTTCTGCGAAATGGTTGTAGGGTACCAACACATTGGTTTCCGGGAAATAGGCGGCCACATTACCTCGTGGAATGTCATAGGGAACCATCAAAAACTTATGCGCAGTGCGAATTTTGCCATCATACTCACTGGTAATGTCAATAACGTCCAATTTTTGCAATTTCAATTCTTGCATGTCCTTTTTATTCATAAACAACACCCGACGCTCATTGTAAACTCCGCGATACCGGTCATCAAGCCCGTAAATCGTAGTATTAAACTGATCATGTGATCGTATGGTCATCAGCATAAACTCATCTTCCGCCAGCCGGTGATCAGGCAATTTGTTAATCGTAATTTGAGCTTTACCCCCGGGCAACATGCTAAAGTCAAGATTACGTACATTATTGGGTAGATAATAGCCGTGACCTTCTGACCGCTTGCTAGTTTCCTCAAATCCTTTGGCGACCTTATCAATATGATCTCTGATAATATCATAATCACGGCTCCAGGCTTTCCAGTCTACTGAATGATTTCCTCCAAAATACGCATCTGCCATCTCTGCAATAATCTGTGGTTCGCTGCGTACCTGATCGGACGCCGGTTTCAGAATTCCTTTAGACTGGCTTACTTTACCCATACTGTTTTCAACCGTAAAATAGCGTTTGGTACCATCTATTTCATCTTTTTCTGAACGTCCTATCGTAGGCAAAATCAAAGCCGTTTTGCCGGTCACGAGATGTGTGCGATTCAGTTTTGTGCTTATCTGAACGGTGAGTTCGCAGTTTTGTAGGGCTTCTGCCGTGTACTGCGTATCTGATGCAGCCATCAGGAAATTTCCGCCCAGGCACATAAAAACCTTGGTTTTGCCATTATGCATTGCTTCCATGGCTTCTACCACATCTACCCCTCGTTTTGTTGGCGGGTCAAATTGCAAGTGTTTTTTAATGCGTTCATTTAGTTCTTCATCCACAAAGTGCTGAATGCCCACGCTGCGATCTCCCTGCACATTACTGTGCCCACGCACAGGGCAAGTCCCGGCGCCGGGTTTCCCTAAAGCGCCTTTGAGCAATAACAAATTCACAAACTCGCGAATGTTCTCCACTCCATTTTTGTGCTGCGTCAATCCCATTGCCCAGCATACGATGATACGATTCGATTTGCGCAGCATCGCAACAGCCTTATTTACGTCAGACTCCTGAACTCCTGCCCTGCGCAACAAATCGCCTTCGTCATAACGCGCCAGATCTTCCAGAAAAGCGTCATAACCCGTAGTATATTTTTCTATAAATTCGTGATCAAAAACCGAACGATCAATGGTATCAAGCGTTGCCAGTTTTTTCAGAATCAGTTTCATCAAAGGAATATCCTGATTGATGTTGACAGGCAGGTGTAAATCGGCCATCTGTACGCCGCTTCCAAGGGTTCCGCTTAGATGTTGCGGATTCTTAAAATTCACCAATCCCGGCTCCTCCAGCGGATTGATACTGATGATTTTCCCGCCGTTCTTTTTACATTTTTCAAGTGCAGACATCATCCGGGGATGATTGGTCCCAGGGTTTTGGCCTGCGATGATGATGACTTCGGCTTCGTATAAATCCTCCAGCACGGTTGATCCTTTTCCAATCCCCAGGGTCTCGCCCAAAGCTACTCCACTCGACTCGTGGCACATATTGGAGCAGTCGGGCATATTGTTAGTTCCCAAAGCGCGGGCAAACATCCCATAGGTAAAAGCAGCCTCGTTGCTGCTTCGGCCCGAAGTATAAAAAATCGCTTCGTTAGGATTATCCATTTTATGCAGGTGCTTAGCGATTAAACCGTAAGCTTCCTGCCAGGTGATAGGTTCATAATGCAAACTGCCCGGACGTAAAACCAGAGGCTCTACCAGACGACCAAATTTATTGAGTTCATAATCAGAAAGATGCGAAAGCTCTTCAACCGTCCATTTAGCAAACATCGTTGAACCTACGTGAGACGTGGTCGCTTCATCAGCAAGCGCTTTGGCTCCATTTTCACAGTATTCGGCTACCGGCGAGCGGTCTTCAGGATCTGGCCAGGCACAACTGGGACAGTCAAAACCGTCTTTCTGATTCATTTTGAGCAAAGCACCCATAGAGCGCAACACGCCCATTTCCTTAAACCCGTGCTTCAGCGCTTCTTTCACGCCCAGCATCCCTGCGGCATCGGTTACACGCGGGCCAAGCTTAATATTGGTGAATTCTTCGGCACCGGTTATAGAAACATTTCGTTTAAAGGAATCAGACATGGTATATAAAATCTTAAGATGATTAGTACTGTGATCGTTACTGAAAATTGGCGTTATTCCATTTTCTAGCGTCAAGTTACCGAAACTTTAAGGCAGCATCTATTAATAAAAATCTAAAACTGCTATATATCTTCCATTTGGTCTAAAAAGACTAAAAAGCTGTTAATCTGCCGTGCTTAAAGCTTCCGTTTAAATCGCATTTCGTTATATTCGCTAAGACATAACGCATTTTGTATGATAGCTGTTTCTGAAGCCCAAAAACTTATTGAAGCCCATTCCAACACACTTCAGGTAATCGAAGTGGAATTGGAAGAGGCTTTTGGACACTATTTAGCGGAAGATTTAAAAGCTCCGATCTCGCTACCCTCCTTTCGCCAATCGGCGATGGATGGTTATGCGATCATACATTCGGAATCTAAAAATTTGAAAATAACCGGACAGGTTCAGGCAGGAGATGTGCAGGTTCCCGTCCTTAAGCCGGGGGAGGCCATACGTATTTTTACCGGTGCTCCAGTCCCTGAGTTAGCAGATACCGTAATCATTCAGGAACATACGATTCGAGAAGGAGACAACCTGATTTTAAATCAAATTCCCGCCAAAAACGCAAATGTGCGACCTGTGGGTGAACAATTGAAGGCCGGTGATCTGGCTTTAACTAAAGGACATTATATAAACGAAGCGGCTATAGGTTTCCTTGCCGGGTTGGGATTTACCAGCGTGAAGGTTTATAAAAATCCCCGTGTTGCGCTATTGACTACCGGAAACGAACTTCAGGAACGTGGAGCTCCGCTTAAGCCCAATCATATTTATGAAAGCAACGGCATTATGCTGGAAATGGCTTTAAAGCGCATTGGCATTAGCCAAATTGAAAAAATTAAGGTTCCCGATACGTTGGAAGCCACAGTAAAAGCGGTAAAAAAAGCTCTGGAACAGGCCGATGTGCTGCTGATTTCCGGAGGAATTTCGGTGGGCGATTATGATTTTGTACAGGAAGCCCTGAGCGAAAACTGTGTGCAGGAACACTTCTATAAAGTAAATCAAAAACCCGGAAAACCCTTATGGTTTGGTACTCAGGCAGACCAATCGGTTTTTGGTTTGCCGGGCAATCCTGCATCAAGCCTCACCTGTTTTTACGTCTATGTTTTGCCGCATTTGCGATTACGCATGGGAAGCGAAAAGCCCTTTCTCGAGGAACGTGAGGCGATTTTGCAGCAGGATTTACTCAATCCGCACGATAAAACACTGTTTCTCAAAGCCGGAGTTGACCAGAATCGCATTACGCCCTTTACCGGGCAGGCGAGTTCGATGCTCAATACCTATGCGGTGAGCAACGCGCTCCTTGTTATAGAGACGCATCAAACCGAAGTAAAACAAGGGGATACAGTCACCTATCTTGATTTAAATTTTTAAAGCATGCAGCAGGTAAAAAGCAGAATTTGGATTGAAGAGCAAGGCGAAGTCTTTTTGGGTTTTGGCCGAATCGAGCTGCTTAAAAAAGTAGATGAAACCCAATCGATAAGCGCTGCAGCCAAAGCCATGCAGATGTCTTATAAAAAGGCCTGGAAGCTGATCAACGCGATGAACAGCTGTTCTGACACGCCTTTGGTCATTACGAATACCGGCGGAAAAGACGGCGGCGGCACATTTTTGACCCAATACGGCAGGCAGATGATCATCAAATTTGAAACGCTGAATACTGCCTGTGAAGCTTTCTTAAACGAACAATTTAACGCCTTAAAGCAAAGTCTGTAAACATTTATGAGCGCAAATTATACCATACCGGCATACATTCTTTGTGGAGGAAAAAGCTCCCGAATGAAGCGCGATAAGGCTTTAGTTTTGCTTCAGGAAGAACCATTTATCAAGCACGTTGTCAATGCGTTAAATAAAACAACAACTGCTATTTGTTTGGTAAGCGAAAACCGGAATTACGAGCAATTTGGCCTGCCTTTGGTTGCAGACATTTATAAAGATAAAGGTCCGCTGGGAGGCATTCATGCGGCCTTAAACCATACACAGGAAGAACGTGTTTTGATTTTAAGTTGTGACATTCCGCTGATCAATTCACAGACCCTGACCCGGCTTGTAGACGCCGCGCTTTCAAATCCCGATGCAAACATTCATTTCGCAACAGCAAACGAAAACTGGCATCCGCTAATAGGAGTGTATGCTAAAGCAATTTTACCCGATTTAAAACTCGCCTTGCAGCAAAACAATTTAAAACTGATTGATTTTATTAAAACTCAAACTTATAAAGAAATAGCCATTGCCGATACGCGTAGCCTGACCAATGTTAATACGCCCGAAGCTTTGGTTGAAATACAAAAGATTATTTAATATGGAAGTAACACTGAAATACTTTGGCCAGCTGGTTGACGTGATGGGCAGTCACGAGGAAATCCGCAGCATCAAAGCTCAAAACACTCAGGAATTACTGGAACACTTACAGGCGCAGTACGCTATAAGTCACATCCCGTTTCAGCTTGCGATTAATCAAAAGCTGGTGGATGCCGAAGAAAATGTGAAATTAAATGAAGGCGATGTGGTAGCTCTGCTTCCACCTTACGCCGGTGGATAAAATTTCCCGGCTCTAATACATAGAGCCGGGAAATTTTACCCCACCCGAAATTAACAAAGTAATTTCGACCTCCCCAAAAGGGAGGTGAACTAGAGAATCACAAGACAGCGTCTTGTTATAGTAATTTAAGCACCTATGAGTCGTTATCAACGTCAAATCATTCTACCTCAGATCGGGGAAAACGGGCAGCACAAACTGGCTGAATCCCGCGTGCTCGTTATTGGCGCCGGGGGTCTGGGTTGTGCGCTTTTGCCCTATCTGGCCGCTTCGGGTGTCGGAAAACTGGGGATTGTAGATGGCGATCGTATTGAAGAAAGCAATCTGCACCGGCAGGTTTTGTACGCTGCAAAAGATGTGGGTAGGTTCAAGGCCGAAATCGCAAAAGAACGTTTAGAAGAGCAAAATCCGGACTGTGCAATTGAAGTTACAACTGAGTTTTTAAGCGGAAAAAATGCCTTAGCGTTGTTTGCTGATTTTGATGTAATCGTAGATGCTACAGATCGTATCGGCGTGCGTTACCTGATCAATGATGCGGCAGTTCTCACGCAGAAGCCCGTGGTTTACGGAAGCATTCACCGTTTTGAAGGTCAGGTTTCGGTATTTAATTATGAAAACGGGCCTACCTATCGCTGCTTATTTCCACATGCTGTTGAAGCGCCCAGTTGCGCTGAGGCCGGAGTATTGGGAACTGCTGTCGGCCTGATTGGAATGCTTCAGGCGCAGGAAGTGATGAAGATTATTTTAGGTACGGGAAGGGTACTTTCAGGTGAATTATTGATTTACAATTGCCTGAATGCAACTCAGGAACGCTTTCAGTTTGCAAAAAAAGAAACGCCACAGATTACAGAGACTTTTTATAAGAAAGAACATTTAAAAGAAGCTATTCAAACCCTGAATTTTCACCCGGAACTGCTTGAAATGGGGATTTTTATTGATGTACGACAATCCGATGAACAACCGCGATTGCAAATGCCCAGGCTTATTGAAATTCCGCTAGGCGAACTCGAAACCGCACGACAACAACTGGATCAGAACGAAACCTATTATGTGTTTTGCCAAAGCGGAAAACGGGCGAAGCTTGCGGTGGAACAAATGAGAGATAGGGGTTTTACCAGAGTAACGGCATTACAGGAAGGAGCGCGGGAAGTGGCGAACGCCCTCCGCAAATCCCTGGTAGATTAAAGATTAAACAAAAAACTACAAAATGAAGAAAGTATTTATAGAAGGGCCCATCAGCAGTACATTTATAGGAGATGCTATCGCCAAGCATCAAAGCAAAACCAGCATCGGTGCGCACAATATCTTTTTGGGTCAGGTACGGGCAGATGAAATGGAAGGCAAATCCGTTGCTGCAATTGAGTACACCTGCTACGAGGAATTGGCTAACGAAAAATTGCACGAAATACGAGAAGAAGCCTTTCAAAAATTTGATCTGATCTGTATGCATATATACCACAGCCTGGGTACGATCAAAACCGGGGAAGTATGCTTTTTCGTTTTCGTTTCCGCGAAGCGCAGGAAAGAAGTGTATTCTGCCACAGAGTGGATCGTTAATCAGGTTAAAGACCGCACACCCATCTTCGGAAAAGAGATTTTTGAAGACCAAAGCCATCAGTGGAAAGTGAATTCTTAGTTGAGTTTCAGTTGGCAGTATCAGTTGGCAGATTACAAGTTGCAGGTGAGAAGTGAGAAGTGAGAAGTGAAAGGTTAAAAGTCAGTTATAAATGATTTCAAATAACTCATTAATCTTTTAACGTTTAACCATTAACAGTTACAAGTAGGAAGTCTCAGTTCCGTAGTGTCCAATAAAAATAATAATAGCAATAAAAATAAAACATGGTTGACATTACCCATAAAATAAACACCTTACGCAGCGCGACAGCTCAGGCAATTGTAAAGGTTAGCAAAGCTGAAACGATTGAGGCCCTTCAGAAAAATACGGTACCCAAAGGGAACGTCTTTGAAATGGCCAAAACCGCCGGACTTTTCGCAGTAAAAAATACGCACACCAGCATCCCCGATTGTCATCCCCTGCCCATTGAGTACACGGCTGTTGATTATAAAATTGAAGATCTTTCGGTTATTATTGAAATCACGGTGAAGACGGTTTATAAAACAGGAGTTGAAGTTGAGGCGATGCACGGTGCTTCAATTATTGCGCTTACCATGTACGATATGCTCAAGCCCATCGATAAGGAGATTGAAATAAGCACCGTAAAACTGCTTCATAAAAAAGGCGGAAAAAGCAGCTTTAAAGACCAAAATCCGGCACGGTTGAGCGCGCATATTATTGTGTGTTCCGATTCGATTTCAGAAGGTAAAAAAGAAGATCGCGCAGGTAAGGCCATTATTGAAAAGCTGCAAAAACACGACGTGCAGATTCAGGGTTATGAGATCATCCCCGATGATCTGGAAACCATACGCAGTAAGGCTTTTGAGCTTTCAGACACGGTAAACCTCCTTATTTATACCGGTGGTACGGGTTTGAGTATACGTGACGTTACACCCGAAGCGCTGGAACCTATTTTAGAACGGCGTATTCCCGGTGTTGAAGAAGCCATCCGGAAATACGGTCAGGATCGTATGCCGTATGCGATGCTTTCGCGTAGCGTTGCCGGTACGCTGGGCAATTGCCTGGTACTTGCCCTGCCCGGTTCGACAAACGGAGCAAAAGAATCTATGGATGCGGTTTTTCCGCATTTACTACACGTTTTTAAAATATTAAGAGGTGCCCAGCACAATGCCAATGACTAAAATAACTCCCATATTAACCGATTCCCACGGCCGCACGCACAATTACCTGCGCATTTCACTCACCGAAAAGTGTAACCTGCGCTGTACCTATTGCATGCCCCACGACGGGATTGCACTGACACCGCGTGCGCATTTGATGACGGCAGATGAGATTGAAGCCATTGCAAAAATCTTTGTCGCTAACGGGGTAGACAAAATTCGGTTGACGGGTGGTGAACCTTTAGTACGCAAAGATTTCACAGCTATTCTGGAAAGGCTGGCTAAGCTTCCGGTGAAATTATCGATAACCACAAACGCGCTCCTCACCCACCGGTTTATTGACGATTTTAAACGTTTTGGACTCAACGCGATCAATGTTAGCCTTGATAGCTTAAATCCCGAAAAGTTTAAGTTTATCACGCGCCGTGATGAGTATAAGCAGGCTTTTGACAACATCAATCAGCTTCTGGATGAAAGTTTTGACGTAAAACTGAATGCCGTGTTGATGAAAGATTTTAATGAAGATGAAATCGTCGACTTCGTAAAATTCACCAAAGACCGAAACATCAATGTGCGCTTCATCGAGTTTATGCCTTTTGACGGAAACCTTTGGAACAAAAACAAGCTCGTGAGTCAGGCCGAAATTTTAAATCGCGTAAACGATCATTTTGGGGTCGAAGCCCTGCAACCACTTCCCAATGAACAAAATTTTACGGCCAGAAACTTTAGGATTAAAGGCTATCGCGGAAGCTTTGGCATCATCAGTTCGGTGACCAATCCGTTTTGTGACAGCTGCAACCGCATCAGGCTCACAGCAGATGGTAAGCTCAAAAACTGCCTGTTTTCTAATGCAGAAACCGATTTGCTGAAACCTTTTCGCGCAGGCGAAAACCTGGAAACACTTATTGATAAAGCCCTAAATAAAAAGAAAGCCGTTCGCGCCGGAATGACCGATTTTGACCAACTCACCAATCCTGACTTGCACAACAACAACCGAAGTATGATTGCTATAGGTGGGTAATTAATTACTTCAAACAAAAATTAATACGTATACAGCTTCGCGTAATACTCCTTAACGGAGTCTTCCCAAGAAAAACGCGCTGCTTTAGCTTTCTTTCGCATCTTTTTCCAGGTAGTTTTATCCTCATTAAAAATCTTTAGACAGGCATCAAATGAAGTTACCATGTTGTTAATCGTCTCGTTGATGCTTTCGCCCTTAAAAGCAAAACCATCTATACCGTCCTGAACGGTATCAATGAGACCACCGGTATGATGCACCAGACAAAGTACGCCATTGCGCATCGCAAGCATCTGGCTTATGCCGCAAGGTTCAAACAAACTGGGCATAAAGTATAAATCAGACTCCAGGTAAATGGAATCAATAATATCTTCAGACTGCCCGTTTATGAATATGAAGTTGGAATGCTGATAGCTGATCTCGCGCATCAGGACTTCATATTCCGGCTCTCCGGTACCTAACAAAATAAAAATACCGTTATTGGCTTTCAGCTTCTCTAAAATGGCTTTCAGCGCTAAGGGATTCCGTTTAAAGAAATAAAATTTTTGTTCAGTCATCCGGGCTACGCTCGAAGCGATAAAGGAAGGCGGATTATCAAGCAACTCGACCACCTTTTCGCCCGTATTAGCCAGAATATCAGCTTTATATTTTTTAGATTCTTCCTGAATCCACCGGTAAATCTGCTTTAAAATATTTGTGTACAGCTTTCCTTTTTGGGCCACACGCATATTGGCATAATTCACTCCGTTTAAAATACCATGTAACCTGCCCTGCTGATGTGCTGCTATCAGATCATGTTCAAGCCCCTCCCCACCTATAAACTCGGGTTTATTACTGGGTTTCATAATATCTTGCATGTACGACGGACTCACGGTATGCACCTGATCGCACAGTCGTATTCCCACCGCCATAAGATTAATGCAATCGGGGTAACGGGTATCGCTGATCTGGTGATAATCAAAATGAATCTCAGGAAAAAATCCTTCTACAGAAGCGTAATTATCGCGAAGCGGCCGTATACCCTGAAGACTCAGATTGTGAATGCTGTATACAAAATGTGTCTGTTTTAAAACCTCATACGCCGGATTGTATTCCCTGTGAAAAACCAGTAGTGCCGTATGCCAATCGTGCAAATGTGCGATATCTACGTGATCAAAAATATTTTGTTTTACAGCCTGGGCTACAGCGGTATTGAAGATAAAATATTTGACAGCATCTGTAAAAAAGGGCTCTTCGGGATCATCGTTGTAGATATGGGCAATATTCCCTTCTACAATTTGGGGGTGATGTATTACATAATGCGTGATACCATCAATCTGCTTTTTAGGTGCTACCTCATAAATCTCAGCAACAGTATCCTTTCCCTGAATGCATATTTTTAATTCGGTGATGAATCGTCCTGTTTTGTGAAGTCGGTTATAGGCCGGTACCACAACGTGTACCTGATCACCTGTTGCTGCTAATTGCCTGGGCACATCGCGCACCACATCAGCCATTCCGCCGGCTTTGCAGTTTGCCAGAGCGTCATTTTCGGCTGAAACAAATAAAAAATTCTTCATAAACTAACCATTGCCCTACCGGGCTTCTGTTTTGCTTTTTTCGCTTTCTTAAAAAATATGTGTCGCCTTAACTAATAAACACAAATGAAAACGGATGCAGGGTTCTGTTCTCTGAAAATTGGAAAAATGACGAGCATACTTTGTAAGAGGTAAACCTAATAAATATCAATAAACTAAAAGAATAATCACTAAGGTTTAGCGCCTACTAATTTGAAATTAATTCAACACAAAATCATTAATTAAACGTTAATAATACATTTAATTTTTAAGTATTTGAGGTACGTCTTTAAAATACACCAGAGCTTTTTGAAGAACCTGACTTCTTTAAAATATATCTTTTTAAAGTACTGAAATCTCCTTCTTTTAACGAAATGCTAATACTTCAACACATTGATCCTTGGTATCTTTCAGATTATGAAAAACAACCAATTTTTTATTCTTTTTTTACTATTTATTGCTTTTAATTCAATTTGCGCCCAGGAACAGGACAGTACAGCAACAACCAATGGCAGACTTCTACCCTCAGGAGATGCAACCGTGCCTGAAGATGGGGATTATGGAGTAAATGCGCTGCGGGAATATAACGAAGCTTATTATGTGGTAAACCGTCTAAACGAAGCAATAGGACTGCCACCCAATAAATTCAATTTTCAATCTCCACAGGCAACGCTCGAACATTTTGTGGTTAGCGCTCGAAGCGGAAACTACGAAAATGCTGCTTACGCTTTAAATTTAAACCTGTTACCAGACAGCCTGACCCCGGAACAGGCCGCTACCCTTGCCGAAAAACTCTATTTTATATTAAATCAACGTGTAAGTATTGACTGGGGAAGTCTTTCAGATCGTCCTGACGGGCAAATTGACATCAGCACGGCAACTAACAAATCAATCTCCGGAAAGCCTTTGCGCAGTGTGGTTTTTGGTGAAGTGGGTCTCGATGGTCGGGATATTGTTTTGCGCCTGCAACGGGTTAAATACAAAGAATTTGGTGCCTTCTGGCTCATATCTGCAAACACGGTTGAAAATATAGATGCGCTTTATGAGCAATACGGTCCGCGGCAATTGGACCGTATGATGCCAGACTGGGCTCGCATACGCTGGTTGAATATGCCGGTATGGAAATTTGCAGGTACGCTTTTACTCATTTTTCTGTCGTATTTGTTGGGTAGATTGAGTCTTTACATCTTAAGACGTTTGTTTCGAAAATCAAAGCAAATTTGGGTCAAGACTATTGCCAAACGACTGGCCACACCGGCTGCCTGGGCAATTGGGGTTTTGTTTTTTTACGTAACACTTAATAAGCTGATTTCGTTTGGCGGCTCATTTGCCAGTACGTTGTATGCCATATTGCTTATTGCAGTGATAGGGACCATTACCTGGTTTATTATGCGTTTTATTGACTCGTTTATGGTTTATGTAGCCGAAACCAAAATTGGCGATGCAGATCCTGAAGAAAACAGCGAAGCGCGTATGATGATGACGTACATTTCGGTAGCGCGCAGAGTCATTACCTTTATTGTGATCATCGTAGGTTTTGCCGTGATTCTCTCGCAGTTTAGAAGTCTTGAAAAGCTGGGTATATCCCTGATTGCTTCTGCCGGACTGGCAACCGTTATTTTAGGTGTTGCAGCTCAAAGCACCCTGGGTAATATCATTGCCGGGATTCAAATTGCTATCACCCGCCCCGCACGTATAGGCGATACGGTGATCATTAATGACGATTGGGGTTATGTGGAAGATATTCGGTTTACGTATATGGTGGTTCGCACCTGGGATCAAAGAAGGCTTATTGTTCCTTTAAAAAATATCATCTCCAATACCTTTGAAAACTGGTCTATGACCAGCGCGCATCAAATACGTCCTATTATTCTGCACGCCGATTATGAGATTGATGTTTCTAAAATACGGGCGAAATTTGAAGAGATTTTAAAGGATAATGAGAATTGGGATGAGGAGTATCCTCCCAAGGTACAGGTTATTGACACCACCGAAAAAGGCATTAAAATCAGAGCCTTATGCAGTGCTGAAGATGCCTCTACAACCTGGGATTTACATTGTGAACTTCGCGAAGAATTGGTGCGCTTTATTTGCAAGCTTGAAAATGGAAAACACCTTTCTAAAACCCGACTTCAGTTTGAAAATGAGCCTAAAATAGAAAATTCAGACAAGACCAAAAAGAAGAAAAAATCGAAGACCGATAAAAAGTCGAAAAAGAAAAAAGATAAACAGGACACTGGAGAAAAAGCGGACCAAAACGAAAAAAAGTCTAAAGACTAATCTATTCTTCCTCGTCCAAAGCAAGTTCCAGTTCTTCAGTAAACTCTAAGGTATGGAAGACGTTTTGCACATCATCGTCATCTTCGAATTTTTCGATTAAATTGAGGATTTGGCGGGATTCTTTCAGCGGAAGCTCAACCGTATTAAGCGGAATGCGCTGCAATTCGGCATTTTTGGTTTCAATATTCAACTCTTCCAGATGTTGCGCCATTTTTCCGAAATCAGTAAATTCAGTATAAATCACAAAAACATCCTCGTGATTTTCAAAAGATTCGGCACCACCTTCTATAAGTTCGAGTTGCAACAGCTCAAAATCCCGGTCTATTTCAGTTTTATCTAAAGTAAAAACGCCTTTTCGGTCAAAAAGAAATTCCAGCGAACCATTAGTTCCCAGGCTCCCTCCATTTTTACTGAAAATAGAACGCACCGAAGAAATTGTGCGGTTGGCATTATCAGTCGTACATTCAATAAAAAAAGCGATACCGTGCGGCCCGTAACCCTCAAAGGTCATTTGCTCATATGTGTCTGCATCTGCCCCACTCGCCTTTTTAATCGCACGTTCAATGGTGTCTTTCGGCATATTAACTCCTTTAGCGTTCTGAATCGCATTGCGCAATGCAGGATTCGAATCAGGATCGCCATTCTGATTATTTTCTTTAATAGCGACCGTAATCTCTTTGATTGCGCGGGTAAACTGTTTGGCGCGCTTCTTATCCTGTGCGCCTTTACGATGCTTGATATTCGCCCATTTACTGTGACCAGCCATATATATTCAATTTGGTTTCAGTTTAATATAAAATTTTGAAGCTTTTTTGCCAGTATTTTAACCCTTTTTTAAATTTTAAGGCGGAATAATTTCAATGTAAATCATGACATTCATGTTATTTTTACGCCTATGGAAGAATTGTTACAACTGCATTACGGGCATCTTTTTGAGCCGGAATTGCTGAAAGAAATCAATGAAGCCGGAAGTTTACGCGAGGTAAAGGAAGGCGATAAACTGATGGAAATAGGTCAGTATATTACCGCGATGCCGCTGCTCATTTCCGGAGCGATCAAAATCTTACGTGAAGATCCCGATGGTGACGAACTCCTGCTCTATTTCCTGGAAAAAGGAGATACCTGCGCCCTGACCCTATCTTTTAACCGTGGCCAGCGCAAAAGTGAGATACGTGCTATTGCAGAACTTGATACGATTTTAGTGATGGTTCCCATTCAGAAAATGGAAGAATGGAGTTCTAAATACAAGACCTGGCGCAATTTTATCTTTGACAGCTATCAAAACCGCCTGAAAGAAATGCTCGATACTCTTGACAGCATTGCTTTTATGCGGATGGATGAGCGCCTGTTGCGCTATTTACGTGATAAGCAAAAACTCACGCAGAGTGACGAACTCAACAGCACACATCAGGATATTGCTTACGAACTGCATACGTCGCGCGTCGTGATTTCAAGATTGCTCAAAAAACTGGAGTTGGAAGGGCGCATAAATATACAGCGCAATAAAATACAGTTGCTTAATCTGGATTAGGATTCCAGAGTTTTTCGCATAGCTTTTGCCTTAATGAGGCATTCATCGTATTCATTTTCAGGAATTGCCTGTGCCGTTATGGCACTTCCCACCGTAAACGACAGGTATTTTTGTTCTGCATTGTAAAGAATACTGCGTATCACCACGTTGAAATCAAAATCATCCTCAGGTGTAAAATAGCCTATAGAACCGCTGTACAAACCGCGCTTTCGGTTTTCTAGCCTGTCTATAATTTGCATAGCCGAAATCTTGGGAGCTCCGGTCATACTGCCCATTGGGAAGGTATGTTTCAAGCACAAAACAGGATCTGTACCCGCTGAAATCTCAGCGCTGACGGTGGTAATCATTTGATGCACCTGCTCAAAGGTATAAATCCTGCACAACTCTTTTACCTGCACACTGCCTTTGCTGGCAACCCGTGACAGATCATTACGCACTAAATCGGTAATCATAATATTCTCAGAGCGCTCTTTAGGATCATTTTCCAGAGCCTGCTTAAGCTTAAGGTCTTCTTCGGGAGTCTGGCCCCGTCTGGAAGTACCCTTTATAGGTTGGCTGATAAGCGTAATTCCTGCCTTTTGTAAATAGCGTTCAGGAGAAGAACACAGGGCATATTGCTCCCCCAGCCTGAAATAAGCTGCGAAAGGTGCCCGGGACATCGCATTCAGTTTGAGAAAACTTTTGATAGGATTGATTTTAGCTTCCGCGTAAAATTCCTGACAAAAATTTGCCTCGTAAATCGTGCCGCGTTTAATCTCTTCCAGCATTTGCGATACCTGAGCGCAATAGGCATCTTTATTGAAACGCACTTTAATTTTAGGTGTTTCTAAAGCTTCGGTTTGTAAATCCTGAAAAGCTGCGGAAAAAATAGTCTCGTAGTCCGACTCAATTTCATTTGACACTTCCGGTAAATACAAAAACTGAAGTCCTTCTACAGTAAGTTTTACGAGTTTTAAAGGCTGAAAAAAATAGAGATCGGGAAAATAAAGTGCATCAGGATTATCAGACTTAAGCTGTTCCACTTCATTTTTTAAATCATAAGTGAGAAAACCCAAAATCCAATCCCGAGTTTGCCTGCGATACTCTGACAGTTGTTGAAATGCGGTTCCTGTTGAGCAGTTCAAATCGGTTTTTACCCCTACTCCCAGAAGCAATTCAA
Source organism: Leeuwenhoekiella nanhaiensis (assembly GCF_002744755.1). GTDB lineage: Bacteria > Bacteroidota > Bacteroidia > Flavobacteriales > Flavobacteriaceae > Leeuwenhoekiella > Leeuwenhoekiella nanhaiensis. Next base: position 233,993 of record NZ_KZ319288.1, read on the forward strand.
ACCTGCCGTAGCGGCTTTTGTGCGCATTTGAAGTAAGTAAACAGCTTACGGAATCCTGCGATGCCCAGTGAAGCAGACGCTCCGGGAGATCATCGTTTTGGGGAACCGAGAAAGTTTTAACCGCGCGCATAATGCTGCGAAAATACAGCATCAAAACCAATAAAAACGAATGCGATCGGCTGCAATTTGATCATAAAACAACTGCATGAAAAAGGGCTGCCCTATCAGACAGCCCAATCACCAATTATAATAAGAGGATTAACTTATTGTTTGTCAATCCAGTCTTTGATTTCCTCTTTGGTTTTTCCGGTTTTCTCCTGAAGCTTTCCAAGCATTTGGTCAAATTTACCTTCAGCGTGTGTGGTATCGTCATCAGTAACGTCACCGTACTCTTCCTTAAATTTTCCTTTTACCTGTTTCCATTTTCCTTCTAATTGATCACTATTCATAGCTTTGTATTTATTGATTAGTACTAAAATAAAATTACCCAGAATAATGAGGTATTTGCGCCAACAAAAAGCTAATCTTTGCAGGACAAGCGTTAATTTTACTTAAAACAACCACTATGCGATTATCAATAGCTCTTTTTATTCTGCTGCTGGCAGGCCTTCTAAGCTGTAAAAACAACACTGAACAAACCGCAAACGCTGAAACCCCGGTAACTGATGCAACCTATTATCTTATACGCCACGCAGATAAAGAGCGAGGTCCTGATGCCGGTACAGATCCTGATCTTACCGATAAAGGACTGGCGCGTGCCGAGTTCTGGGCGCAGACTTTGAAAGATGTTGATTTTGATGCGGTGTACAGTACTGATTATGTACGCACGCGTAAAACGGCATTGCCGGTAGCACAGGCAAATGATTTACCACTTACTATCTACGATGCGCAGAATCTCTATGATGAAACATTTCAGCAGGAAACTGCAGGAAAAACGGTTTTAGTTGTGGGACACAGCAATACCACTCCGGCTTTTGTAAACAGCATCCTGGGCGAAGAAAAATATGGTGAAATTGACGACAGCGTATTTGGCAATCTGTACATCGTAAAAATCAAGGACGGCCAGACACAGGTTGAATTGCAGGAATATAACGACTGGTCTTTTGATTAATTGACCTGTACGTCTTCAAGTATGATGCGCGAAAGCTCTTTAAGTTTTCCGGCCTGAAAAAGGCTGTCTAAATCTTCTAAAGGAGGAAATGTGGTTTCAGGCTCGTAATTGATGTAATCTACAAAGCGAACCCCGTTTACAATCCGTGGGTTTATTGCTTCCCGAAAACGGGTTCCGCCTTCATTCACGTGATAATTGTACGCCAAATAATCAACCTCAAAATTTTCGGTGTTAAACCAGTACATATACTCGTCCTCAAAATCTTCTCCGCCTCCGTCTTCGGCAAAACTTACGTGAACCTCATAGTAGGTCTTTCCATTAATGGTGTCTACCCCTATTTTTTTAGCCTGAACGGCTTCGGCATCTAAACCATAAGGCAATACTGAAAAATAGTGCACGGAATTGACGCTTCCCGAAAGCCCGGCAATAAGACTATCAGCCAGCTTAATCTGCTTCTCGTTTATAAAACGTTTAAAGTCTGAGTTCGTAAGCTGATCTAGCGTGTCTTTGCAGGCCGCGTCTGTACAGCGCTCCAGTTCGTAAAGACCATTATCGCGCCTGGCTCGGTAAAATAGATTCCGAAAGCGAAAAGAAACTATTGCGGTATCCAAAATGTTTCCTCCTGCTTTTTCAATAGCATTATCAATAATTACCGATGACGACAGGTCTTCGGCAGGTTTTTGCTCCTTGCAGGCGCTGATGCTGATTATCAAAAGAATGAGAAAAATAGGTTTCATCAATTTCAAATAGTGTTAACCTCAAATAATCTGTGTTGTAATTATTTTGATGGCAATTAATTAGTTAAAGCCCATTTTGGACTTTCACAAACACCCGTTAAACCCGCAACTTAAATGTTGCAGAGGGATTAGATTTAGGTTTTTAAACCAAAAATTTCAACACAACAAAAGTAAAGGATTTTAAAGCAACGACCTCAGACCTTGTTAAAATCGTATTTTTGTGTGTATTTTAGGCTGCACCACGGGATATATACTCAGAAAAGCAGTTTAGAAGCCTGTATTATCAATTTGCAAAGATGAAACAAACGAATACCATAAATATAAAAAACAAAAAGGCCCGCTTTGAATATGAGATTCTCGATAAATACACCGCGGGAATCAAACTGGCAGGAACCGAAATTAAATCGATACGCGAAGGGAAAGCTTCTATCGCCGAAAGCTTTTGCGAGTTTGAAGGTGATGAACTTTTTGTGATCAATATGACCATTCAGGAGTATTCACACGCCACTTACTTTAATCACAATCCCAAACAAAGCCGGAAGCTTTTGCTTAACCGTCGCGAGTTGAATAAATTGCTGAAAGAAGTACGCACCAGCGGTCTTACGATTGTACCGCTTCGGCTATTTATTAACGACCGCGGTCTGGCCAAAATGCAGATTGCCCTGGCAAAAGGTAAGAAGCTTTACGACAAACGTGAAGCCATTAAAGAACGGGATAGTAAGAAGAGACTGGGACAAATTAAAAAGGCATTTAATAATTAATTGCAACCTATACCTGAGGCAGACGTCTTTAAATTAGAGATTTAACTTAATTACACCTTCCTAAGGGTGCCTAACAGGTATTTATGATTCAAAAACTACTTTTCTTCGCGCTGCTGCTTTTAAGTTTTACGTTGCAGGCTCAGGTTACCGGTCTGGTTACCGATGCAGACAACAACAGCCTGCCTTACGTAAATGTGTACGTCAAAGATGCCACTCTGGGCACCACGACAAATGCTTCGGGAACCTACCAATTACAACTTGATAAACCGGGAACCTATACACTGGTATTTCAATTTTTAGGCTTTACCAAACAGGAAATTGAAATCAACCCACAACGCTTCCCCTATGTGCTCGATGTGACTTTAAAGCCGGAAACTACTTCGCTTGATGAAGTGGTTGTAGATGCAAAGTCTAATCCTGCAGATCGCATTATACGGGCTGTTATTGCCAAAAAATCTCAAATTCTGGAAAAGAAAAACGCCTATACTGCAGATTTTTATTCCCGCGGAATCTGGCGCGTAGAAAATGCCCCTGAAAAATTCTTTGGGCAGGACATTGGCGATCTGGGCGGAGGGCTCGATTCTACCCGAAGCGGTATTGTCTATTTGAGCGAAACCCTTTCAAAAATCGCTGTGCGAAAGCCGGACGATTTTAAAGAAACCATCACGGCCAGTAAAGTAAGTGGCGATGATAACGGTTTTAGTTTTAACAGCGCTCAGGAAGCCGAATTTTCTTTCTACGACAACACCCTTGAAGTCAACACCGAGCTGGTCTCTCCTCTGGCCGACAATGCCTTTAATTACTACACCTATAAGCTGGAAGGTGCTTTTCGCGAAGGCGATAAGCTCATCAATAAAATCACGGTAAGCCCAAAACGGGAAAACGACCGCATTTTTAGGGGAACCCTCTACATTGTGGAGGATGACTGGCAACTTTATGGCGTTGACCTTACTACCAATGGGGCTGCAATTCAGGTTCCGTTTATTGAATTTTTAGGGTTTAAACACAGTTTTAAATACGACGCCAATCTGGACTTATGGGTTAAAATTTCCCAGAATATCGACTTTAGTTTTAAAATGCTGGGCTTTGGTGGTAACGGAAGATTTACCGCAGTTTACAGCAATTACAATTTTAATCCGGATTTCGAGCGGGGCACCTTTACGCGCGAAGTCCTGAGTTTTAAACCCGAGGCTAATAAAAAAGATTCGGTTTTCTGGCAACTGGCACGCCCGGTGCCGCTTACGCTTGAGGAGCGCAACGACTACACGTTTAAAGACAGCTTGCAGGAAAAGCGCAACTCAAAACCATATAAAGATTCCGTTGACAGCGTAAGGAACCGTTTTAGTCTTGCAGATCCTATTCTGGGTTACAGCTATCAAAATTCATATAAGAGATGGAGGCTGAGTTACGAAGGCCCTATTACGACTATCAATTTCAATACGGTTCAGGGTTTTAATGCCTTTGCGGGCCTATCTTACAACAGCTGGACCGAAGATTACAAGCAGGCTTTTAGTGTATCGGCGCAGGCTAATTATGGACTGGATGATGAGCGCTTAAGGCTTACGGGGCGTATTGCCAAACGCTTTAACCGAACCAGCAGAAGTGTGCTGTCACTTACAGGAGGTATCAAAGCGCAGCAATTTAATGCTGAAGAACCCATCACCAGACTGGGCAACTCCTTCTCTACCCTCATCTGGAAGCGTAATCATATAAAACTCTATGATCTGGAGTTTGTGCGTTTGGCCTATAGCGAAGAATTGGTAAATGGATTGCAATTGAGCGCCCAACTGGGTTATGAGCAGCGCAGTCCGCTATTTAACACCACAGATCAGACCTTTTTTGACTGGGATTTTGGGTACACTTCAAACAATCCCCTGGCACCGGATGATTTCAACACTGCGGCTTTTAATAAACACAGTCTGGCAAAGTTAAACCTTCAGGCGGTGATTCATTTTGACCAAAAATATATGAGCTACCCTGATGGTAAATTCAATCTGGATGAGTCTAAATACCCTACTTTAATTGTAGGCGCTGAGCAGGCGTTTGCAGGTAGCGACAAGCAGTACAATTTCACCGAAATAAAAGCCGAGCTGCGCCAGGAACTCAGTCTGGGGAATAAAGGGATATTGGGATATGCATTCAGCGGCGGTACCTTTTTTAATGCAGATGGAATCAGTTTTGTGGACTATCAGCATTTTAACGGCAATCGCACCTACCTCAATTTCAGGGATACGCGTCTTACAGGCTTCAACAATATGCCCTATTATGAGTACAGCACCAGAAACAGCTTTTTTGAAGTACATGTTGAGCACAACTTTAAAGGTTTTATCCTGGGTAAGATTCCGGGAATACGCGCGTTAAATCTTAATCTAATTGGTGGCGTGCATACGCTCTCCACTTTAGAAAACAAGCCCTATACCGAGTTAAACCTGGGCCTAGACAATCTGGGCCTTGGCAAGTTTAAGTTTTTCAGGCTTGATTATGTGCATTCTTTTTTTGGAGGCGGAAGCGAGCAGGCGGTTGTTTTGGGCTTTAAACTTTCAACGAATTAATTCGGAAAGCCCATAAAGGGAATTACATCACGAATAGCATTTAAAAATTGATGATTGGTATATACTAAAATCTTGTGTAGATGAAAAAGAACCGGCAACCTGAGGTCTGGCTGCGTGGACCTGTCCCAGACGTCCCTCAACTTCTGCAACCTGCAGCTCACGCTCTATTGCAGACTTGTGAAGAGTTACCGGTCTGGCTAGAAGGTTTTGACGAGAAGGAACTGTGGACAAAACCTGCAGGAAGAGCCAGCGTGGGTTTTCATCTTCAGCATTTAACAGGGGTCTTAGACCGAATGATGACTTATGCCAAAGCTGAAAAACTAACGGAAGCCCAATTCGAGTACTTGAGAAACGAAGGAACTGAGCAGGAAACTAGCAGTGTTGACGAATTAATCGCGGCCTTTGAGCAAAAAGTAACTGAAGCTCTGGCTTATTTTAAAACGCTGGAAACTTCCATTTTACTTGAGGAGCGAAAAGTTGGCAGAAAAGCCTTACCTTCTACTACTTTAGGACTTTTATTTCACGCTGCCGAGCACAGCCAAAGGCATTTAGGACAAATTGTAGTGACGGCGAGCCTTTTTAAACCGAAGGATTAAAACCAAATCTTTCGTTTAAACGTATATGAAAGACCCTAAATCATTAAAACAACACCTTGACCTCGACAGTAGAAAATGCTCCAAACGATCTCCAGGCTATTTCTGAGAGACAAAAACACTTTTATAATCAGGGATTAACCCGTGATGTTTATTACCGTATTCAGCATTTAAAACGTTTAAAAAACGTGCTGTTGCGTTATGAAGATGAAATTTGTGACGCGCTGCACCGGGATTTTAGAAAGCCCGTTTATGAAACGGAACTCAGCGAATTTTTAATTGTTCTGCTTGAATTAAAAAGCCTGATTAAAAACTGCAAGAGTTGGGCAAAACCCCGATATGTTCTGCCAAGTCTGGTGAACTTCCCTTCAGTTTCAAAAATCTACAAACAGCCTTTTGGCAGCATACTGATTATCGCTCCCTGGAACTATCCGTTTCAATTGGTAATGGCTCCCCTAATCGCGGCAATAGCTGCAGGTAACACGGCTGTTATCAAACCCAGCGAACTCACGCCGAATACGGCTTCCGTTTTAGAAAAAATAATAGCCGAAGTTTTTGAACCGGGCTATGTTGATCTGGTTCAGGGAGATGCACAGGTAGCCAAAGCCCTGCTAAACCTAAAATGGGACTATATCTTTTTTACCGGAAGCTCTCGTGTAGGTAAAATTGTTTATGAGGCAGCTGCAAAGCATCTTACTCCGGTCACATTAGAGTTGGGTGGTAAAAACCCATGTATCATAGACGAGACTGCACCATTGGAGCTCAGTGCAAAACGTATAGTTTGGGGTAAAATCGTAAATGCGGGACAAACCTGTATAGCGCCTGATTATCTTCTTGTTGAGGAAGGCATAAAAGACAAACTGCTTTTAGCTCTAAAAACAGAATTGCAGAGGGCTTTGGGTTCTGACCCTAAAAAGTCACCAGACTACGCCCGAATTATAAATAACTCAAATTTTAAACGTCTCAAAGCCCTGCTTGAAGATCAACAGGTACTATATGGTGGTGATTCCGATGCTTTAGAAAACTATATAGCTCCTACTATTCTGGATATGGGAATGCTTGATCCGGATATTGCATTCAACGAATTACCTGAAGTTTTACAGGACGAAATTTTTGGTCCCATTCTACCTGTCTTAACCTATAAAAATCAGGAAGATGTGCAGGATTGGATCGAGAAATACGATAAACCGCTAGCCGTATACCTGTTTTCGAAAAACAAAAAACTGAAAAATAAAATACTTAATGAACTGGCATTTGGAGGCGGCGTTATCAATGATGTGGTTTCGCAATTCTTAAATCCCCGGCTTCCCTTTGGTGGCGTAGGAAACAGTGGTCTGGGGTCTTATCACGGTAAACATTCCTTTGATACTTTTTCACATAATAAATCTATGGTACATAAGGCAACCTGGATCGATTTGAACATCAGGTATGCCCCCTATTCCAAAAAGCTGAAAATCTTTAAACGTTTAAGAAAATACTTTTAGGTCTCTACGATCTTATGCTTCAATGCGTAAAGTACCAGACCAATGCGGCTGCGCACTTCGAGTTTTTTGAACAGGGTGTCGCGGTAATTATCTATGGTCTTTGGGCTCAGGCACATTTCACTGGCGATTTCCTTATAGGTTTTATCAGAGCAGGCCAGCTCCATAAACTCGAGCTCACGTTCTGAAAATGAAGCAATCCCATCCTCATCATCTCGTTTTGAAAAGCCACTCAGTAAAGCGGAAGTCACATTATCTGTATAAAAATGCCCTTTGTTTACCACTTCTTTTAACGCGTTGTGTAGCGTGTCTGGATGTATATCTTTAAGCAGGTAGCCCTTACTGCCGGCTTTGAGCATCTGTATGATGGTTTCTTCATCGTCATCCATAGAAAGGGCGATGGTTTTGATGTCTGGTTTGTGCTCGTTAAGCCAGTTAATCGTCTCAAAACCATTCATAACGGGCATATTGATATCCAGGAGAATGATATCAGGGTCACGGGTTACGGTGCTTAGTTTATTGATCAGGTCGTTGCCATTGCGCGCCATAAAAGCTACATCAAAACCATCAAAACTGTTTATCAGCCCTTGAAGGGATTGCGCAAATAGAACATGATCGTCAACAACACCTACTAGGCGGTTAGTCATCATTTCAGATTTTTGTTAGTTGTTGGGACTTTTTGGTTATTCAAATATAAAACTAAATAACGAAGCAAAGCCATTTCTATTTTCTCAAATAATTGATTATTAAAGAAGTGCCCTTGCTTTTTTGGGATGACAAATCAAAATCAGCATTGATAAGTGCTGCGCGACTGCGCATATTGATAAGACCGGAACTGGAACTTACCTGCTCTATATTAAAGCCGATTCCGTCGTCTTTTGCCAGAATATGTAAACGATCACGGGTAAACCGGAAAAGTACCTGCAAATGAGCTGCCTTTGCATGTTTAATCACATTGGTCAAAAACTCCTGAATGATTCGGAACAGGATTAAAGCATCATTTTGCGGAGGTTTCCAGTTATCACCTTCTACAATTAGCGAAGTTTTTAAAATACCCAGTTTATCAAGGCGATTAAGCTCATAGCGTACACTTTCTGCAAGACCTACCTGAGTAATGACCTCATTATTCAGGTTTCGGGATACCGCGCGTATTTCCATAAGGCATTTACTCACCAGTCCGCGTATGTCGTCAAGTGTATTCTCCCGGTCAATTTCATTCTTTCGGTGAAGCATATTCAGCTCCAGATTAGCTACTGAAAGCAGCTGACCGATATTGTCGTGAAGTTCCCAGCTCACATTCTTCAGGGTAGCTTCCTGAATCTCAAGCTGGGTGCGGGTTAATTCTTCCTGATAACGCAATTCGGCCTTATTCCGTTCGGTAATAAATAGGATTTTGCGCTTTTGAAAAATAGAAAACAACACAATAACCAGAATCAAAAGTAAAAGCAGTACAAGAGAGCATACTACGACCAGTAACTCCATTGTTGGCAATACATCCTGTTCAAAAAAAGGGTTCATACCTCCTTGTGTTAATTTTAATCTTTCAGATTTATAAATCCTTTTAAGACTTATGTTCTATTTTATTCCGATTGGCCTGTATAAAGGCTATCGAGAAGCAACAATACTGTATACAATTGATCAAAAACAAAGTGACATTCAGAATTACAGGATTTTCACGGTTAATAAAACTTAGGGTCAGGTAAAATGGTAAATAAGTTACGCAATACACTAAAATACCGAAGGAAATCCAGAAATAAGGCGATTGGGTGATGTGAAGAATAACTTCACGGGTTAGCATTTCCATAAAATAAAAACCAACGGCTACAATTAAAAAAAGCACACCAAGCGTAAAAGATAAGGTCACATCCTCACCTAAAAAATTGTCAAGATAAAAGCTTTCAAAAGTCCAAAATAGTAGAAAGATGAAAAAAAAGATTTTCAGTACCAGTTTCCGCTTAGCACCATCTAATAGACTATGATACCAGGCAAGAAAGAAGCAGAAATGTATTAAAACGTAAACATTATACAAGGCATAGTTTGGCAATCCAAAAACCGGGAAAGATATGCCGGCAAGGATTTCATTTATTGCTACATAAATGAGAAAAAAAAATACATACTTCAACTGAAAGTCTTTAAACTCTCTATACTTTACGATCCCAATAACAACCGCTATCAACTCAAGGTATTGTGAATACGCGCCCAACTCTTTCATGACTAAAGTATTAGATTGATTTTTTATAAATCATCTCAAGCTGTATAGGGATTGCATTAAATACACGATTAAATTAAATGTATTAGTAACCTGTTCCCGGCGGAGTTCGCGAATGACCCATATTTAAAGGGGCTATCTCAAGGTCTGCATCCTCCTGAAAGGAACTAAAGAGGTTAAGACTACCCTGCTGGGTTGTGGAAGTCCCTGTAGGCACAATAAAAAGCGTAGAATAGCCCGCAACTTCCTGATTGCCATATGAACGGGGATAAGCCCCAAAATACACCCGAAGACCAGTTACCTCCTGACCTTTTTCTTTTGCCTGAGACCGGGCATAGGCTATATAATCTTCAAGATCCTGAATTGACCACCAGCTGGAGCGGTTATCTTTAATACCTAACTGCTCCGAAATAAGCGCGTGGCGGGTTTCACCATACGTGCGATCAAGCATTTTAGCTTCTTTAATCGGAATAACTCCTTTGGGTGGTTTTACCACTTTAGTTTCCGGCTCCGCACAACCAATTAGGCTAAAAAATAAAACGGACGCAACTAAAACCCATCCTGATTTTATAAAACTCATAAATTCTAATTTTTTAATTACAGTTTCTAAAGTACCGTTTTAAACCACATCCTACTGCCTCTGGATGCGAAATAGGGGGAAATACCCCCAACCGATAAGGATATACCACTTTTGAAAAACAGGGAAATCAGATACTGAATTTCAGGGTTTTACAGCCTCTCTCCTTCTGCTATCCTGAATACATTTGAGGAAGACAAAAAAACCACTCTCCAAAATATGCTTTACGAAGCCCTTGAAATACTACGGGAACAACTGGCAAATTATCTAAATGATAGCGGCCTGGGTAGCGATAAGGTAGCGCTAGACGCTATTGCGCATTTTATAGACAATCCCAATAAAGACAATGAGGCTTTAGATAATAAGGTGATTCTCTCCTTGCTGAGTCTTCAGGAAGAAACCAGCCTCAAGAACCAGCGCAATATGAGATTCCAAAACGGAAATCCGGTTTACACCAACAATCCGGTTAATGTACACGCTTATATTCTTTTTACCTGCAACCGCAGTGATTATGCATTTTCACTGCGATCTTTAGCTGCGATCATTGCATTCTTTCAGGGAAAAAACATCTTTAACCATAAGAATACCGTGTTTTCACGCAATACCCAGGTGATGCGTGATGTAACCGAATTCTACTTTACGCTAGATCTCTATACGCCCACTTTTGAAGAGCTCAACTACATCTGGAGTATGCACGGTGGTAAGGCTTACCCGGCAGCTCTTTACAAACTGAATTTATTGAGCCTCGAGCGCGAACACAGTCTTAAGGAGGGTGCACCACTTACTCAGGTACAAACGCAGTATAAACACATCAACTAATGAGCTCTACAGCCACATACAGAATGTTAGCAGAAATACAGGTTTATCACCGGTATTTTCTGGATGATGGCGAGACCGTTTTTGATCACAATCCTGCGCTTAAAACTGCCCGACTTAAAAAGTACGACTGGTCTCAGTTTGCATTTGCTAGTCCAACATCAGCCACCAGACACAAGTTGGTTAACCACAGGCTTTTTGTTAAAAACACTGCAACTGGTTTTAAAATTTTTATTGAGGCCCTTGCACAAAATCCCAATGCAACCAGTTACAGACCCCTTATTGATTTAGATGAAAATCTTCAACTTCATTTTATAATTAAAATAACAGATCCTGTCTTTTTTAATTACAGCGATCTGGATGATGTTAGCCGGTATCCATTGCTATTTCGAAATTATAATGACTTATTCGATCCTTCATTACCGCTTATCAATACCCATTCTGAAACAAGAGAGGCCGGAGATTTTACCATAAGCGAAGACCTGCAAGAACACCTGTTTGAAAACAATCCGAGTGATCGCTTAAATCAGTCTAAAGTTTTAGTTTCCCTGAAAATGCGCGGTGCAGGTAACGGTCACCATCTTATATTGGCCAATGGTAATCTTCCGCAGGAAACACCGGTTTTCAATATTCGGTTTGATAACCGGAGAACCATCTGGAACTATTACTCAGGGCTGGACAAAAGTCTAATTCACACCACCGATCCTGATACGAAGCCACTCACTCAAAATGGAATTATTGAGGTTAGTCAGGGTAACACCGATTATCCTTCGGCATCTCCACAAAATATTATTTGGGAGCGTGACTCTGTTGGCAATCTACTAAAAACATATTCTAAAATCTATATTAACTAAATACACTAATTATGGCATCTGCATACAAAACACCGGGGGTCTATGTCGAAGAAATTTCCATCTTCCCTCCTTCCGTTGCTCAGGTCGAGACTGCGATTCCGGCTTTTATTGGGTACACCAATATGGCAAAAGACCGTAACGGGAAGTCACTCGATGACACTCCTCAAAAAATAACTTCAATGCTTGAGTTTGTCTCCCATTTTGGCGGAGCACCGAAGATTTTAGTCAATTCGGTTACCCTTAACAACCTCAATCAGGTTACCGACCTCAAGCTGGAGGACAACTACTACCTCTATGAGGCTATGAGACTTTTTTATGCAAACGGTGGCGGTAAATGTTATGTGGTTAGTGTGGGTAAATCAGACGGAGTAAACATTACCCTTACAGCTCTAAAGAAAGGCCTTGATGCCATTGCAAAAGTTGATGAACCTACCCTGCTGGTAGCGCCTGATGCCTGTTTAATGGGACAGAGTGACATGAATAGCTTTTATCAGGCAATGCTCGCGCAGTGCGGAAAACTTGGCGATCGTTTCGCTATTCTTGATCTGCAAAATGATCCTGCTCTAAGCCTTGATGACGAAATTCAAAATTTTAGAAACGGTATTGGAATGAACAACCTGAAATACGGTGCAGCCTATACCCCCTGGCTTAAAGCAAACCTGCCCCGTGAGGTAAGCTATGCCAGTCTTAAAGGAAAAATAAGCCGTAACGGAGCTTCGGTAAATCTTGCCGATCTTATTGACGATGCCGGTGCCAAAGCTCTGGCAGATCAACTCGACAAACTCGTAACTGACCAGGCGACTATTGATGTTCAGCTCACCGCACTTGCTGATGGGACTAACTCTGCTGATGCCCGGTACGAAAGTCTGGTGACCGCTCTCAAGCAGGATACCACCAAAGGCAAATTCCAGGATTTATTAAACTTTTATATCGAAGGTATTGACTTCGTTCGCGATACTCTGGAAATTGGCACAAGCAATTTTGCCCTGACGCACACCGCCGCTACACCACCTAATGAAGCTTTACTAACACACCTTAAAGCTCAATTAGATGATAGTGTAAACAGCGGTTCAATAAATACGGTTATCGCAGCCATACAGCAAATGAAAGCCGACTTTGAAGATGAATTTTCAACCACTTTAGCGCTGAATGCATCTGTTACCGGTTTGGATTATGCTACGGGAACAGCAAACGGAACCTACTTTAATGGTGCAGCTAATCAGGCAGCAGGGATCACCGCTCACCTCTCGGCTATAGTCGCGCTCTATTCCGAAATCAAATCGGCTATAGATTATATCAGAACCACGGTTACCAGTTATGTAAGCATTTATGAAAACTCTGCCGTTGAAAGTATTCCCGCACTTAAAACGATAAAGAATGCTATTGCAAGTGAATATCTGACTCTTCCGCCCAGTGCTGCAATGGCAGGTGTTTACTCACGTATTGACGCAAACCGCGGGGTATGGAAAGCTCCCGCGAATACTTCGCTTAACAGTGTGGTGGGTGTTACCGAACTCATAGATCACGATCAACAAAAGGACATCAATGTAGATGTGGTCGCGGGTAAAAGTATCAATGCAATCCGTCCCTTTACCGGTAAAGGCATTATGGTGTGGGGTGCCCGCACGCTGGCCGGTAACGACAACGAATGGCGTTATATCTCGGTACGTCGCTTTTTCAATATGGTTGAAGAATCGGTTAAAAAGGCCACAGAGCAATTTGTTTTTGAAGCCAACGATGCTAACACCTGGGTAAAAGTGCGTGCGATGATTGAAAACTTTCTCAATCTGCAATGGCGGGCAGGAGCGCTTGCCGGTGCCAAACCCGATGACGCCTTCTTTGTACGCGTAGGTCTGGGCGAAACGATGACCGCCGAAGATATTCTAAACGGGGTTATGAACATTGAGATCGGGATGGCGGTAGTAAGACCGGCAGAATTCATCATTCTTAAGTTTTCGCACAAAATGCAGGAGTCTTAGAATTTTCAAGCTTTAAAAAATCAATAACTAAAAACAGATAAGATGGCAGCTACATATCCATTAGTAAAATTTCATTTCCTGGTAGATTGGGGAGGTACAAACGTAGGCTTTACCGAGGTTTCAGGTCTTGATATTGAAACCGAACTCATCGAATACCGCCAGGGAGCGAGCCCGGAGTACAGTAAAATCAAAATGCCGGGAATGCAGAAATACAGCAATATTACGCTTAAACGCGGCACCTTTCTGGCTGATAATGAATACTACGCCTGGTGGAATACCGTCAAACTCAATACCATTGAACGACGCGATATCACCATCAGCCTGCTCAACGAGGAGCACGCTCCCGTTGTGGTTTGGAAAGTCAAAAACGCGTTCCCCATCAAGGTTCAGTCAACAGACCTAAAAGGTGATGCCAATGAAGTCGCTATTGAATCTATGGAAATCGCACACGAAGGTCTAACCATTCAAAACGGAAGTTAATGGCAACTTACTATCCGCCGGTTGGTTTTCACTTTAAGGTTGAATTTGGAGTCACGCAAGACAGTGAGTTTGAGTTTCAATCGGTAAGCGGGCTTTCGGTAGATATTGAGACCGAAGAGTTTGCCGAAGGTGGTGAAAATCGCTTTAAGCATAAGTTGCCGGTGCGTACTAAGTTCCCCAATCTGGTTCTCAAGCGCGGGCTTGTCACAGACTCTGATTTGATTGCCTGGTGTCGGGACGCGATTGAAGATTTTCAGTTTAAACCTACCGGGGTGATGGTCAAATTGCTAAACGAAGAGCATCAGCCTTTGAAAACCTGGAATGTGGTTCACGCCTACCCGGTTAAATGGAGCGTAAGCGACTTTAATGCCGAAGAGAACAGTCTGGTGATAGAAACCATTGAGCTCGCCTACAACTATTTTAAAAGTTAAGCCATGCCCATAGCCATTAAAGAACTACATATCAAAATCAATGTGAGTGATGATGCGCAAAGTACCGCTTCAGCCTCACGTTCACCGGCAGACAAGAAAGATGCGATTATTCAGGCTTGTTTAGAGCAGGTAGCGCATATCGAAAAACGTAAAAACGAACGCTAAATGACAACCGGAGCACACGATAAATTAAAGATTTCGGCTTACAAAGATCCTGAGTTTACAGAAAAGGTGGGCGACGGGCAATTTACCACGCTGCTCAATCCGGAGAAATACGTGCTCAATTACCAGATTGAGTACAAGGAAGAGCAGGCTTCGGGCAGTAGCGCCACGGCACCCGTTTTTGATAAAATCGCGCCTAAAGAGCTGGATCTGGAGTTTCTCTTTGACCGCACCGGCATCATCGCCCACGACGATCAGGGTAGCGATCAGGGTATCATTGATGATATTAAGCTGTTTAAAAAGGTGGTTTTTGACTATGCCGGTGAAGAGCATAAACCCTACTACCTGGAGATACGCTGGGGTAACCTCATCTTTAAGTGTGTGATGCTCAATATGAGTATTGAGTTTAAACTATTCAGCCCTGATGGCACACCATTACGGGCAGTCATTAAAGCTAAGTTTAAAGAAACTGTTGACGAAGAATTACGTTTGGCTCAGGAAAACAGCAGTTCGCCAGACCTCACCCATATGCGTACCGTAGCAGATGGTGATACGCTTCCGCTGATGACCTACAGAATATACGGCGACAGCAAGTATTATCTGGAAGTCGCCCGGGTAAACGGAATCACCAACTTTAGAAAACTAACAACCGGACAGCAGTTATTTTTTCCGCCTCTGGCGAAAGCATAACACGTCTGAAGATCAAAAACTAACTAGTAATCTATGAATACTTCCCGAAGCATAGCAACCGCACAAAATCCCGATTTGGTTACCACTACCCTTTTGGTAAATGGCGAGCAGCTCTCTGCGGCTTATGCGGTAAAATCCATATTGGTCAACCGGGAAGTCAACCGCATACCCTATGCCCAACTCATCATTCTGGATGGAGAAGCCGCCAGTCAGGAATTTGAGCTGAGCAACACCGATTTGTTTATTCCAGGCAGTGAAATTGAAATCAAAGCCGGTTACCACAGTGACGAAGAATCTATTTTCAAGGGAATTGTCATCAGCCACGGGATTAAAATTCGCGATGCTGCTTCGGCACTCATCGTAGAATGCAAAGATCCTGCGGTTAAAATGACCGTGGGCACTAAAAGCGCTTATTTCTACGAAAGCAGTGACAGCGATATTATTGAACAACTCGTTGCAAACTACAGCGGTCTTTCTGCGGATGTGGAAGCTACAAACGTGACTCATAAAGAGCTCGTACAGTACCAGACTTCAGACTGGGATTTCCTGATGCTGCGGGCTCAGGCAAATGGAAAACTGGGTTTTGTAGAAAATGGAAACATTCAGATCAAAGAACCCAATCTTTCTCAGGAGCCGGTAGAAACCGTGGCTTATGGCGCTACCATGCTTGCTTTTGACGGTGAGATCGATGCCCGTGACCAACTCAAAAAAATTACCGCCTACAGCTGGAATGCCGGTGATCAGGAGCTCATAGAGACCGAAGCCGCAGATGCTAACGTCAACCTAAACGGAAATCTTTCTAAAAGCGAACTTTCAGAAATAATCAATCTCGAAAATCTGACACTTAAGCACGGGGGACAGTTAAACACTGATCAACTGCAACAGTGGGCTGATGCCAAAGCTAAAATACAGGAACTCGCCCGCAATCGCGGTAGAGTGCGGTTTATTGGGATTCCACAGGTAAAGCCTGATACCATTATAAAACTGGAAGGCGTAGGCAACCGGTTTAATGGCAACGCCTACATCACCGGCGTACGTCACGAGATCGCAGACGGTACCTGGACGGTTGATGCGCAGTTTGGTCTGGAGCCTAAATGGTTTAGCGAAACCTATAACGTAAACTCTCAACCCGCAGCAGGACTCGTCGCAGCGGTACAGGGCCTGCAAACCGGTATTGTAACTCAGCTGGAAGAAGATCCGGAGGGTGAAGACCGTATTCTAGTCAACATCCCCATCATTGATGCGACTTCAGAAGGAATCTGGGCACGGGTTGCCACACTTGATGCCGGAGACAGCCGAGGAAGCTTTTTCAGACCTGAAGTAGGCGACGAAGTGATTGTAGGCTTTATTAATAATGATCCCAACTATGCGGTGGTTTTGGGCGGTGTGAACAGCAGCAGCAAACCGGCACCGCTAGCCGCATCAGACGACAATCACGAAAAAGGTTTTGTGACCCGCAGCGGGATAAAATTGCTTTTCAATGACGAAAAATCTTCCGTCACTATCGAAACTCCGGCCGGTCGCATCGTAGTGATAGACGATGATGCAGAAGAAATCAAAATAGATGATGCCGGGGCCAACAGCATCATTCTCAATACAGACGGAATCGAGATCAGCAGCAGTGCCGATATCAACATCAAGGCCTCCGGCGATCTCAATCTGGAAGGAACTAACGTAAACATCAAAGCCAATGCAGAATTTAAAGCGGAAGGTGGCGCGGGAGCAGAACTCTCTACCAGCGCTGTTGCCGTGCTTAAAGGCTCTTTGGTACAAATAAATTAGAAGTATGCCACCAGCAGCACGTATTAACGATATGCACGTTTGCCCACAGGTAATTCCCGGCCCAACGCCTGTACCCCACGTAGGCGGACCCATTTTACCTCCGGGAGCACCCACTGTGCTCATAGGAAGCCTACCGGCTGCTCGCGTGGGAGATATGGCGGTCTGTACCGGTCCGCCAGATAGTGTCATCGCGGGCTCTGCAACAGTATTGATTGAAGGAATGCCGGCAGCACGTATGGGTGACTCCACAGCGCACGGCGGGACGATAATGGCAGGTGACCCCACAGTTTTAATAGGATAACCGCAGGTTGATAACCTGTTTGGCTATTTAAAATTTAAAGAAAGTATAAGCAAGCTTAGAGATATTAGATCTTTTTGCGATGTCAATAGAAAATACAATGAAAGACAATCTGGCATTTTTAGGTACAGGATGGGCATTTCCCCCGCACTTTGATAAAGAGTCGGGGAAAGCGAAAATGACCTCGGGTGTAGAAGACATCAATGCCAGCCTGCATATTTTATTGAGCACCAAACTGGGTGAGCGCGTGATGCTGCCCAAATACGGCTGTGCGATGCAGGATTTGATTTTTGAATCCCTTGATCTCTCAACGCGCACCTATATCGAAGAACGTATACGCACCGCGATTCTGTACCACGAGAAACGTATTGATCTGCTGGGTGTGAGTTATGACCGCAGCCGCGAACTGGAAGGTGAAGTACGCCTGCTTATAGAATACAACATCAGGCAAACCAATGCTCGGGGCAATATGGTTTACCCCTTCTACAAGGAAGAAGGTTTTAATAACTAGAAACGATGGCAAAAAAATGCGACACCAGCTTTTTAACCGGGCGTGCAGGCACTTCACAGGCCGCGCGCTGGGCATCTGCACTCAATCCGGAGTCTTTTGAACTGCAGGATCTGGATGTGGTGGAATGGTTACAGCTGGCTCGTGATTTTGCCGTTCATATTCAGTATTACCCAATTGACAATCCGGATGAGCCTAAAGGCAACTGGGAAAATTTCTTCCCTAAAGGCGATCTTGATACCCTCAAAAACTTTTTGGCCGAAGCCCAATTAGAACAAAACCTGGAACCACATCTAACGCTTTTTGTGTGTTTTCTGAAACTCATGGAGTTTTCGCGGAAGCGTTTCAACCGATTGACAAGCAGACATCTGGAGTTTTATTATGCTGAAATTTTACAGATTCCCCGTAAAAAGGCCCAACCCGATCAGGTACACCTCTTATTTGAATTAGCTAAGAATTTTACCGAAGCTGCGGTATTTAAGGGAAGTTTAGTAGATGCCAAAAAGGACGCGCTTAACAAACCCAGACAGTACGCCACAACCGCCGACCTTATCGTCAATAAAGCAAAGGTTGAAAGCTTAAAGAGTATCTACCACGACCCTGCGCTAAACGTGATAAAGGTTGCAGAAAGCACCAATACCCTTGACGGTGTTGAAAAGCCATTAAAGGAGAATAAATCCTGGTGGCCCTTTGGCTATCCTGAGACCTATGATAAGCGTCCGCCTTTAGCAAATGCTTCTTTAGGTCTTGCCATTAGCGCCCCGCTGCTTCAGCTGCAGGAAGGTAACCGAAACATCGCAGTACGTTGCACGGTGGCAGAACTCAATGATTTGGATTTTTCGCTCTTGCGAAACCACGCAAAAATCTATCTCACGGGTGAAAAAGGCTGGTTAGGTCCTTTTAAGCTGCGCGAAAATGCTTCAGACAACCTTCCGGGAACCGGTGTGCTTTCTTTGTCTAACCCGGCGGTTTTCAATCTGGCATTCACCATTCCGCAGGAAGAAAAAGCGGTCATCTCATACAATCCTGAGCTGCACGGCCCGGACTTTGAAACTGCCCATCCGCTCCTAAAACTGATGATTGACCACGATACTGCCGAGGCTTATGAGGTAGCACAAAGTCTGAGCAAACTGCAACTCATTAGTTTAAAACTGGAAGTAGAAGTTACCGGTATCACAAGCTTAAAGCTGGAAAACGATCTGGGTGCAATTAATACTAAAAAGCCCTTTCTACCATTTGGTCCCAGACCTTATAAGCGCTCCCATTTTAAAATTGACTATCCCGAACTTTTTAGCAAACGCTGGTCAGCGATCGGTTTGCAGTTGAGCTGGCTTAATCTGCCTGAAAGCTTCCGGAACCATTATGAAGCCTATCGCAGTGCATCCAACGGCTACATCAGCAGCAACTTACAATACCTGAACATCCTTTACGATTTTGAAGAGTTGAAAGTCGAAAAATCAGCTGTCAGAGATTTACGCGAGCTCCGGGATGGTGTTGAAGCTTCGGGAATAGAAAAGCAGCTCACAGAAAATGTTCAGCAGAAATCGTATAGCTTAAAAAACCTCATCGTTAACGATGCTTCCCATTTCAGCGTGAACCTCAGTTTAGATAATGATGAAACTGCCGTTTTAGACCCCGCTTCTGCCCCATTATTTGCTGAGGAAGAAGGTAAAACACTTGAAGAATCGAGCCTCGTGGTCAACACGGCTGCTGCACAGGGTCAAAAACCGGGTAGCGGTCCGCTGGAGCTGAGCCTCAACAACTCCTTTTACCACAGTCTGTATCCGCGTTTGTACACCCTTGCAATCACCAGCACCGAAAATGACGTGGTGATACCCAACGAGCCCTACACTCCTTTTGTTGAGCAACTGAGTCTCTCATATCTCGCGGCTCAGGAAATCAGTTTTGTAAGCGGAAACGTCACGACAACTCCTGATGTCGAAGCCATTGAGCTTTATCACATACATCCCTTCGGAACTGTAGCAACCCAAAGTCTATTTCCATCTTACGATAAAGGTGGAAGGCTTTACATAGGTCTTAAAAATGCCGTTGCAGGTCAAAACATCAGTATGCTTATACAGCTTCTGGAAGGAACTGAAAACACTTCAAAACCCGGTTTTGCGCTTAACGAGGGTATTTCGTGGTCCGTTTTAAGCGGAAATGAATGGCTGCCACTTCCTGAAACTTCTATTCTGGAGGATAATACTAGCAATTTCCTAAAAACCGGTATTGTGCGTATTGCGATTCCGGCCGAAGCGACAACCCGGCATCAGCTCATGCCAACGGGGCTACTTTGGTTGCAGGCGCAAACGATTAAAGATTATGATGTGGTTTGCCGCTTTCTCGACGTGCGGGCTCAGGCAGTCCTGGCTCAATTTACAGACCGCGATAACGCACTTGATCATTTGGAAAACGGACTTGAAGCCGGTACTATTTCAAAACTGATAAACCGGGAAGCAGCAATTAAAAAGGTAGAGCAGCCTTACTCCAGTTTTGGCGGAAGCCCGAAAGAAAACGACGCTGCCTACTACCGCAGAGTGAGTGAACGCCTGCGTCATAAAGACCGCGCAGTAAGTCTGTGGGATTATGAGCATCTGGTATTGGAGCATTTTAAAGAAGTCTATAAAGTGAAATGCCTTAACCATACCTGTGGTAATCGCTTTAGCGCTGCGGGTAAGGTTACTGTGGTTGTTATCCCGGATATCATCAATCAAAATGTGTTCGACATTTTTGAGCCCCGCGTGAGCGCCGCAAAACTCAAAGCTATTCAGGAGTTTTTAATCGCCCGCACCTCTTTCTTTGTAATTCCGCAGGTGATCAACCCCGAATATGAAGCGGTGCATATTGCGCTTAAAGCCCGAATCAAACAAGGGATGGACGAAAATTACTACCTCAAACGTCTGGAAGAAGATCTTAAGAAATTTCTTTCGCCCTGGGCCTATTCCGAGACAGCGAAAATCGTTTTTAGCGTAGAACTGCGTCAACATACGCTGGTCAACTACATCGAGGAGCTTGATTATGTGGATTTTATTACTGATTTGATCATCACGCATCAGGGGGTCGAAAAGAAACGGGTAAAACCTTCTAATCCCAAAGCCATATTGGTTTCTGCCAAAACACACAGCGTAACGCGCGCACCACAGTATTGCGCTGCCAATACCTCAAATTCCATTGATAGTCTATGTTAAGTTTTAATGAACATATCAGCATACCTAAAGACGCCAACAGTCGCGATGATCTGGATTTTGAGTTCTTAAGACAACAGGGCATCGCCTATATCGAAAAGCTCGCGGGTAGCCTGTGGACTGACTTTAACAGCCACGATCCCGGCATTACCATACTCGAGGTGCTCTCCTATGCCATTACCGATCTGGCCAATCGGCTCAACCTGCCGATGGCCGACCTGCTCACAGACGGAGATTCGGGTTTTAACGCTCAGTTTCACGAGGCACACGAGATTTTAAGCACGAAGCCGGTTACGCATCTCGATTACCGTAAGATTTTTATCGATATGCCGGGTATTCGCAATGCCTGGTTGCAACGCCACGAGAAAAAGGTATTCGTAAACTGCAAAGACAAACTGCTGAATTATGATTCATTCCTGGAGAAAGAAGGCTTTGAATATTTACAACAAAAAGACGAAAAGCATTTTTACCTGAATGGTCTATACACGTTGCTGCTCGATCTGGAAGAAGGCATAAAGCTGGAAACTATTGAAGAAGCGGTACGTGCTAAATACCACGAAAACCGAAACCTCTGTGAAGATCTGATTGAAATCAAAGAAGTCGAAAAGCATTCCGTGAAAATATGTGCCGAAATCGAATTGCATCCTAAAGCTGATGAAGATGCCGTAAAAGCGCAAATCCTGCTTGCGGTTGAAGACTATTTTACACCGGAGATCACCCCAAAAACATTGGGCGAACTTACAGCTTCGGGTAAATCACCTCTCGAAATATTCAATGGTCCACAGCTTGAAAACGGTTTTCTGGACGACGATGAGGTGATCAAAGCGACTTTAAAAACCGAAGTGCGTCAATCTGATCTTATCAATATCATTATGGATCTTGATGGCGTCGAAAACATCAGGGACATCAGCATAGGTGCCTGTAACGATCAGACTCCTGACGGCAGCAACTGGGTATTCTGTATCGATCCCGGTAAAAAACCGGTAGTGTGTGACAAGAGTTCGTGGAGCTTTTTTAAAGGCTTTATTCCGCTGAATATTGATGAGCAACGGGTCAATCAGTTTAAGATCGAACTTTTAGAGAATCGTGCTGCCGATCTTGAAGCAATTGCAGCAGCTCCTAAAAGCTTGAAATTGCCTAACGGAAACAGCTATAAGCTCGGTGAAACTACCAGCATACAAAATGACTTCCCGGAGGTTTACGGCATTGGTCCCTACGGGCTTAAGTCTACCGCAACCGAGGCTGAGCGGGCTCAGGCCAAACAACTTAAGGCCTATCTGCTGTTCTTTGATCAGATTTTAGCAAACTACTTCAAACACCTAGAAGAAGTGGGCACTTTATTTTCGGTTACCGGGAAATCCCGCAATCATTATTTTGCTCAGGCAGTAAATGATTTGAAAGGTCGCGACAAACTTTTTGAAGGTCCGGATACCAGTTTCGATCCTAACGATGATGAAGAGCTTACTGCACACTTCTACCCCAATTTTGAAGACCGAAACCTAAAAAAGCGCAATGAAGTTCTCGATCATCTATTGGCACGCTTTGCCGAAAACTTCGGGGACTACGCCTTTTTAATGCGAAAAATCTACGGGGAATTTGCTGAAGAAGCGATTATCAGTACTAAAGAACGTTTTCTGAAGGAATATGCCACAAGCGGTAGCGCACGTGCTTTGAGTTTCAATTATTTCAATCAGAAACCTAAAAATTTATGGGATACCCCTAATATTTCGGCCCTGCAAAAACGCCTGTATCTGTTGCTGGGCATTACAGATATCAACCGCAGAAATCTGTCTGAAGATTATATCGAGATTTATGAAGAAAAGGACACCGATGACATTTTAGAATACCGCTGGCGTATAAAAGACGGTTCTAAAACCATATTGTCTTCGGCTACCAAGCATTATGAAAATCTGGAGCAATTGCATCAGGAATTGATACTGGTGAAACGCTATGCTCAGGATCCAGACAACTTTATAATTAAAGAAACCAGGCCTAAAGATCCCAATAAGACACCGGGGTTTTATTTCGTATTGGTCAACCCTAATGAAGAGCCGGGTTCTGAAGCCTACATCATTGCACGACGCATTTCGACCTTTAAGACCAAAGAAAATGCAACGAAAGCCAAAATAGCCGTGCTTAATTTCATCAATTCGCTTAAAGGCAATGAAGGCATGTACCTCATAGAGCATATTTTGCTCAGACCCGATGTAAATCTGGAAACTACAAATACCAAAACCTTTTTACCCATTTGTGCAGATGCCTGTGAGGCGGATAGCTGCGAATCTATTGATCCCTATAGCTTTAGAGTAAGTATCGTGCTCCCGGGTTGGACCGAGCGTTTTAGCAACATCGACTTTAGACGCTTTGTTGAAGACCTGATACGCCGCGAATTACCGGCGCACATTGTTGCCAAAATCTGCTGGATTGGTTACGCCAAAAATTATACCGATGAAGCGGGTAATCCACCTGAAGAAAATGAGATGGTGATTCTTGAAGAAGCCTACAAAGCCTGGCTGCTCAGCCGTACTTCAAATGAACAGGCTCAGGACGAGACCGCTTTGATCAATCTGAACAAGGCCATAAGCAGTTTACATACCATCTATCATCAGGGCAGACTGCACCGCTGCAGACCCAAAGATCAGAACCAGACGCCTGAGAGCGCAGAAACCAAAGAGAATCAAACGAACCGAAATGTCATATTGGGAAGAACCAATCTTGGCAAACTCTAAAAACAACGTATCATGCAAGCACTATTAACCAAAATAACACCCGATTACCGCGCGTTTGTTGATGATCAGGTATTGACCGCGGGTCAACTCAATGAGTTTTTAGACTTTTTTCAGGACCAGGATAGACTCTCTCGTATTTGCCTGAGCGGTGTAGGCATCGTTTGTGGATTTGAGGTTTCAACAGCAGGAACCACACTAATCGTAAAACCCGGGTGTGGCATTACCACCGATGGTGACCTGATCAAACTCTTGCAACCGGTAAAAGAAACCGAAGCAGGTGAACAACTTACCGGTAGCGATGTGTATCAAAAACTGGCCGGCCAGGCTTTACATTACACACATTACCGCGAGTTTGAGGACGCCTATGCCAAATATCCCTATTTCAGAACCGGAGCTGGCGAAACGGCGACACAAATTCCTTTACTTGAATTACGAACAGAGGCTACTAAAGAAACCGGGAAAGACAACGTACTTACTGCTGAAGAACTCAAAGACAAAGTGGTGGTTTTATACCTGGAAACCTACCCGCAAACACCTGATATCTGTACCGAAACCAATTGTGACAATCAGGGAGAACGACAGGCGGTTAATTTGCGAGTGTTACTTGTTAACGAGAGTGACGTCCCCGTACTATTAAAGAAAGATTCCATTTACGGTGTTCACAACAACCTGGTTGCATATCAAAGTCTGCCAGAAATAAAAGTACCCAGACTTCTTCTTAAAACAGGAGCAAAAGAAATAAAAGAACCGCCGAGACTGGATACCTCTGCCCTGCTCGATTTTATCAATCTGCGTAAAGATTTGCTTTTTGATGAAAGTCTGATCCAATTACCTAAAGAAGTTAATGGCTTAGAAAGTCTTAAAACCACCAAAGAAATCGCAGAAACACCCATTAAGTTTTCTCCCGGCTTCTCGATTGCCGAAGAAATCAAACCTTTAAAACCGGTTTTTCCGGAGATCAGAGATTTATCGGGTTTGCGCATCAATACCAACTTTAAACCTGTAAATACCAAAACCTATTCGGCTCTGGCTTCAGACTACAGAGTGAAATGCGCGGGGCTTGCCGGTGAACTGGCAAATGGTTTCCTTAAAGTACAGGAAAATTTCAGACAACTTCTTGATATAGAATCTATAAAACTAAACAGTCTCATTCAAAACTTGAATACGCTTTCCAAGCAAATTCCGCAGGAACAGGTTCAGTATTATTACGATTACCTGGCTGATTTGACTGCTGTGTACAACGAAGTTCGGGACTTGATTTTGCACATTCAACACGTGTGCTGTCCACCCATTGATGCCTTTCCGAAGCATCTGCTTTTGGGCAAGCCTAATGCTTCCCTGCGTTTTGCTAAAAACAGGCATAAATTTTACAACTCGCCTATAACTGCAAATGGAGATAAGGCATTTCAAAAAGCGCGCTTTTTGCTTCAAAAGGCTGTGGTTTTAAGTGAATCCTTCAGTTTGCCTGTGCAGCCTGCAATCGTCATTACACCTTCAAACAACCCTGCACAACAACAAGAAGATGCCCGGGCTATTCCTTTCTACTATAAACCGAATGAGCAACTGACTGCACTTTGGGATTACTTCAAAACGTCAATTTTTCGGGAGAAATTTAATCTGGGTTATCATAAAGACTTCTTAGACAAAGCCCCTACGATTACTAATCCGCTGGCGTATGAACTCACAGGCTTTAATTTCCTCAGAATTGAAGGTATTCAGGGTAAACCCTTCAGCCAGGCGCTAAAAAGTCTCGAAAACCTAAAAAAAGAATACAATCTGGCTTTTGACATCAAGGCGATAAACATCAATGCAAGCCTTGAGGATATTGAACTGGATGCCTACTCCTGCAATTTTGATTATCTGGCAACCAGCCTAAAATCGTGGATGGCTGAGCAGGATTGTCTAAACAGTGAGGTGACCGCCTTTTTCAGCGGATTCAATATTAAAGATTTGGGCAGTCACAATTACAGTTTTGAGCAGTTTGGGCGGGAAGATTTGTTAGACAAAGAGGTTGTTATACGACCTGATTTGCGCGATTCATCAAAAATGGCAGCAGACCAAAAGTTCATCATTGACTATTACAAGATTGATGTTGAAGCGCTTAAGAAATACCCCAGAGCTCAGTTAGACCAGCTGCAAAAACTTTTGGAAGAGATTCGCCAAAAATTAACCACAGCAAGAGATACTCAGGCGGTTTTGGCATCTTATCAAAAACAGGTTACCAGTCTGATTACTAAAATCACCGGTGGTCAAGGCGAAGGTGAAATCAAGGAATTTTTGGCAGAAGATGCCGTACGTATGGACTTCTTTACCGAAAAATCTACATCCTCAAAAACAGATAGCTTCCGCATTCTGGGTGGTATTACCGATAGCAGCGCCACGTCTACTGCAAAAGACAGTACAGTGCGTATGAAAAGTGCTTTCAAAACCATCGCACCACTTACTCAGGAAGTTAAAGTCAATAAAACGGTAACGGCGAGTTTATATACCAAACCCGAAGATCTGGGCTCTGTGGTGGATTTCGTTTCTAAAGATCGTGTCAATGCCAGTGCTGTTGAACTTATTAGGGATATTCTGCGAAGGCAAAAAGAATTGTTCCCTAAAGAAACCCCAACCAATCCCAACGATCTCAAAGTAGGTCTGGAGATTCCTGCTGGTATCTTATCCCGATTACAACTTGCGGCTTCGCACATTCCACCAGATCTGGAATCGGTGACCAAAGAAGGCAAGGAAAATTTTGTCAAAGCAATGGCAGACCTCTGCGCGTTTGTAAAAGAGGCCCGTGCCATTGTCAATGAGATTTTTAATAATCCGCAGGTTGATTATACACATTATGGCTACGAGACCATATATACGTTTATGTTAGACCGCTTGCAGGAAAACTGCTGTGCTGCCGAGCAATTGGAGGTAATTCTGGAAGAGATTGAAACCAAAAAAGCTCAAATTCTTGACGAACTCATTTTTGAAAACTTCGTGCGAAAACATCCCGGTCTAGAGCATAAAGCCGGGGTACCTATGGGCGGCACATTTGTAATGCTTTACGCAGGCATCACACGAGAACAGGCCGATTCAAACATAGCTCCAAACACGGTAGTGGCCGATTTTGCACTGCCTTATATGTGCTGCTCAGACTGTGCTCCTATTGGGTTCATAATTCCGGAGCCTGTAGATAGTGCTTCGCTCATTGTTAATCCCAACCGTTTGTGTCTTGATCCTGCAAGTAAAGATCCGGTAGAAGTAACACTTACTGTCAGTCCTTCAGATGGAGAAGTAAGCCTCATCAATAAAACCATAAAAGGAATCAGCATTCAGGGAACCGCGCTGCGCATCAGTCCGCCGGAATACAATGCCTACGATACGCCCCTGCAATTTGCAGTTGATGGCGTGCTCACTACGGCCAGTTTAACGGTAATCAAAAAACCGGCTTTTGAAATTGTGACCATTCCGCAGCAACTCAGCGCTGCACCGGGTGAATCTATTGAGTTGAAACTAGATATCGAAAACACCAATCAATTCAATACCAGCGTCTTCGAATTCAACTGGAAGGCCGGTGATCAGGAGTTTTCCGGTAAAAATCCTACCTATCGGGTTACTGTGCCTAAAGAATTTGACGGCAGTATGTTTGAAGTTCCAGTAAGTTTGAGACTTGAGGGTTCTATTTGTGAAAGCGTCACTCAGGAAACTAATCTGCTGATTGAAATAAAGCAAGCTCAGCAAACCTTTATCAATATTGAACCCCGCCTATTCTGCGCAAATGACGAGTTTGCCTATCCCATCACCGTAATTCCGGAAGATGCCGTAGTTGAAATTGGTGGAGTTGGTGTTGAACAAAACGACAAGGGCTGGACGTTTATGCCGGCAAAAGCAGGTCCGGGTATTCATCAGATCCTTCTAAAAGACGGAAATTCAATTGGCGTGACAGTGCAGGATGTTCCCAAAGCCTTTGGCCTCAAACCTGTTTTTGACTCCGCAAATAAACAGCTTAGCATCAGCGTTGACGATCCTAATGCAAAGGCACCGTTTGAATGGTTTATTAATGGTAAACCGCATAAAACTACTGAGGATGGACAGTTGATAATTAAGCAAAGTCAAACTGCTTTAACAGCGCGAGTATTTGTAGATGCTGTGATAGAGCCTTGCGGTAGCATACGTTCAGAGATTATCAGTATTGAAATTCCGGCTTTGGAAACTGATGAGGTAGAAACAGTTGTCATTGCTATGGAAGAAACGCAATACTGCAATACCGATCAAAGCACGTATTCAATCACTTTCGTATCGGGTGATCCTAAAACCAAAATTACCGGGGAGGGAGTTGTCTTTGAAAATGAAAAATGGGGCTTTATACCTTTGGGTCTGGCTCCCAATATCTACGAAATTAAACCTGAAGGCGGACAGTCTATCACTATACGTGTGGGGGCTCCTTCCGGCAGAGACGTAATTCTCACTCCCAAAGAAGAAAATGGAAATCGTATTTATACCAGCAATATAACCGACACAAACGCAAGTTATACCTGGCTTCTGGACGGTAAAGCACTCGACGACTTTAAAGACAATAAAATCTCCTTTGCATTAGATAAGGCGCTTTCAGCTGAATTGGTCTTACAGGTTAGTATTCCGCCTTGCGATAATTTGCGATCTAAGCCCACCCGTGTCGAGATCAAGGTGCAGGAGCCGGGAGACCCACCTGCCGATGATACCACCTGTAGCAGCAAAACAACCGAATATTTGAAAGCTCAGCTTCCGGCACTTAACAGTCTTCTAAAAGGAAGTCAGAATATGGATTTGGTTGGAGCAGGCACTCTGGTCAAAGAACTGTACCGCGATGTCCTGGCAGATCCCGCGATACTTACAAGCGGACTCAGCAGCGAACTCGGTCAGCGCATTCAACAGACATTAGACCGTATTCACGAAGCCTGCCTGGCTGCAAAAAGCACGGAAAAACCGCTGTTTGTAAGACTTTACATCTTCGCTCAGGATTTATTTTACGGCGTGATGCGCTGCAAGAAGTCGACCTTTTGGAGTACAACGGTGGTCGCTCCTATTCTCTCAGCGACTGAAAAACACTTTAACCGTAAAGAAAACGGCGCCTTTGGCAATCAGGATGGAGTAAGCTTCCCCGATAATCTGGAAGCCAAATATTTGGAGCTGCAGAAGCATTTCAACACGCCGCGCTACGAGACGCATTTTAATCTGTTAATCGAAAATCTTAAGTAAGTGATGGCGACAGCGCAGGCTCATATCATAGATAAAGTGGTTGTAGAAGTAAGCTGCAACTCGATGGAGCGTGCGCTGTTTCTTAAAGATCATATTGATGAGGTGTTGCAGCAACAGGTTTTCCCAAAACTGGAAGCCTGGTTGGAGACTCAGGGACTATATTCTGAGAACTTTTACCGTTTGGAAACGCTTGATCTGGACTTAAGCACAACGACTTCAGGTTTGAATTCAGACTTAGCAGATACACTCTGCGAAAAGATTCAGGAAAGCATAAGCAAAACCATTCAGCACAAGAATTCCGCCGAGAAATCAAGTGAAGTAGAGCTTCTGGAACCACAGGAACGTCATCCGGAAGCTTTTCTTCACTTCTTAAAAACCGGAAGCTTACCCTGGTATTTCAATGAAGGAGAAAAACTAAACCTTGAGGAGGTTGCGACAGCATTAAACCGAATGACTCCTAAGCTCAAAAAACTCTTGCTTGAACACCCGTTCGCCTTAAAACGTTTGGTTTTTCAATATGCTAATAACTCGGAATTTTTGAAAAAACTCGTGCCGGTTTTGGTACAGGGTAATTCCAAATCAATCCGTGCTTCTGAAACCGGCTATTCCAAAAACACCAATGCTGCTTATCGAGAATCGGTATTCAACCTGATCCTGGAAAGCTTTGCAGAGGCACCGGTACCTCGTATTGATCAGGCATTAAATCGGGTGTTGAGCGTATTGCTTCGGTCTAATGAAAAATTGCTTTTCACGGACCTGATGACCTTATCGCAACTTACCGAAAATCAACTTCTTGTAACTCTAAATAAAAACAAAGTAACGCTTTCGGTAAAAGGACTTAAAAACTTAAAAAAGAGAAAATTAAAGTACATAGTAAATCCCGATAAAGTGCTTAATGAAAAGCTGGAAGAACTTTCGGTTTCACCGCAAAAACCGGTATTTGAGCCCTTCGAAAATGAGTTAACTGCAAAAGAATTTTATCCTAAAAATAGCGAGCAAGAGCACCCTACAGAAGCTGATGCCGGGTCGCTGATTGTTCAACAGGCAGGTCTGGTTTTACTGCATCCATTCTTACCGGTATTATTTAAAGAGCTAAACTTTTTAGACGAAGCTAAGCAACTAAGAAAGTCGAAACAAGACGAAGCCGTTCATGTGCTCCACTTTCTAGCCACAGGCAACCTAAAGCCTTTCGAAGCTGAACTGGGTTTTGAAAAATACCTGTGTGGTCTTCCGCAGCAATTTCCGGTAAAAAGGAATGTCAAGCTTTCGCGAAAGCAAAAAACTGAAGCTACCCATTTGCTGGAAACAGCCATCCAACACTGGTCTGTATTAAAAAACACATCACCGGCGGGTTTACGGGGACAATTTCTTATTCGCTCCGGTAAACTAAGCTTTGACAGCGAGCGGGATCAACTCCAACTGGAGCGGGTAACGGCAGACATTTTATTAGACCAGCTCCCCTGGGGACTGAGTATGATGCGACTGCCATGGCTCAAAAAAATACTGTACATAAACTGGTAAAACTGAACACTATGAATTCGCTAAAACACACCTTACTTACCCTTTTTACGGGCCTGATTTTGCTTTCATGCGGCACCAGTCTCTACGATCACTACAGCTACACCCAAACGCTGGAAACCAAAGCAGCCGCGATTAGCCTGATTAATGTCTCTGATCAAAATTTTGAAGATCATAAAGCCGCTGCAGAAGCTTTAAAAAGTCAGATAGACCTGATGTTGACTTACGAGCGCGCCAAATCAAAAAATGAAATCACCGTACAGATGTGGCAATACCTTCAAAATGAGGACTGCAGTCTGCAGCAGTTTTTAAAACTCTGGCAGCAACAAGGTACGTTAAGTCCGGTTTTTAAGGAAGAATACAGACCTCAGGTTGAGAAAATCTTTGACCTGATGGCCAATTATGAAACCCAAAAAGATGCACAGTCAAAAAGCCTGTTGCTTGACCTGATAACCCTTTAAAACGACGATTATGGATTTTAAAAACGTATTTGAAGCATTGAAAACAGACATTCTTGAGCTGGTAAAAGACCGTTTTGACGAAGAGGGAACTCAGGTGCGTAAAGACATTGAAGATTTTCTGGAAGGGTCTAAAGATAAACTGATGCGCTGGACCTCACTTTTGGAACAAGGTGCCCTGACTCCTGCTGAATTTGAACTGCTGCTTAAAAGTCAAAAGGACTTACTGGTGATTCAAAGCCTGCAACGTGCCGGAATTTCTAAAATCAAAATTGGCCTTTTTAAGAACGAAGCCATAAAAATCATTGTAAATAAGACCGTTACGGCACTCATTTAAATTAAAAAACCATGGAAAGTCTTACGTTTTTCGAACAGGTTTTTATGTATCTCGGCATCCTGATGTTTTTTGTTTTGCTGGGTTCGCTGGTATTTTTTGTAATCAAGGGAAAAGAACTTAAACCTTTACTCCTGTTTTTCCTGATGCCGATTTTAATGATTGGTTATCCCAGTATTCAGGAGATAAAATATCAGGAAATCTGGATCAAACTTCACAAATCCCAACAGGATTTGGTTGAAAATCCTGCAGATAGTGCTTCACGTAAAAAAGTGGAAGCCCTTACTAACAAAATTGAAGCCCGTGCACATACCGAAGAGCAATTGAACAGCATTACTTATTCTAAAATCCTGCTTCAAAAACCCAAAGAGGCCGAATATTTTGCTGAAAAAGCCCTTTCTGAAAATCAAAACTCCGAGACCGCTAAAGAGTTGAAGCAGGTCGCGCAGGTACAGGAAGAACTGAAGATTGCTAACCGGTATACCGCGACCGCAGCCGCCATTGACAGCGCTGCCGCTAAACAACTTCAACAGGTGAGACTTCCGGCCAGATACGAACCTATAAACCAGTATGTACTGCGTACGCGCTATTTAAGTACACAGCAACGAACTCAAAATAATTAAGGTTATGCCTGTTTTCGCCAAAACTAAACCTGCTTCTCAGAAGGCTTCCGGCAAAACCGGGAAGACGCCTTTTTTTGGCATACAGTCAAAGCTGAAAACCGGTCAACCCGGCGATCGCTATGAGACCGAGGCCGACAATGTGGCTGCACGTGTCATTCAGAATACTTCGGCAGATGCAAATACGCCTGCCGTGCAGGCAAAACCTCTGGCTAAAAGCATCAGCACGGGTGTACAACTCAAGCCTTTAGAAGACGAATCGGTACAAGCCAAGTCTGATTCAGAACTTCAAATGCAGGAAGAAGAGGAAGCCATTCAGTCTAAAGCCGATGACGAACTCCAAATGCAGGAGGAAGAAGAAGCGGTTCAATCTAAAGGTGAGGAAGAGGAAGTACAAGCCCAGGCTGAAGAAGAAGAGGCCATTCAATCAAAAGAAGACGAGGAAGAAGTACAAATGCGGGCTGCGACGACACAACGCAATACCGACATCAGCAGTGAATTACAAAGTTCCCGTGGGGCAGGTTCTCCCCTTCCTGAAACTTCCCGTAATCAAATGGAATCCGGTTTTGGTACCGATTTAAGCGAAGTACGCGTACATACCGATCAGCGGGCGCAGCGTATGGCTCAGGACATAGGAGCTCAGGCCTTTACCAGCGGAAGCGATATTTATTTTAATCAGGGGCGCTTTAATCCCGGTACTGTGCAGGGTGATGCGCTTCTAGCCCACGAATTAACACATACCATTCAGCAGGGTGCGGTTGATCCGCAACAGGCACCACAAAGCAACGCAAACGGTAGTACTTCGGCCCCTGCGACTTCAACTACAGCAGTAGATTCGGTCTCAGAAAATACAAGGTTAACAACTCCTGAAACTCCGGCAAACGCAGAAGCTCCAGCCAATTCACAGGAGGAAGTACCGCAAAATGCAGAAGCACAACCCGGCGAGGCACAAACTGCCGTGACGCCCTATCCACGCAGTCCGCAGGAGGACCCAGCTTTTCAACAGACCGAAAATCAGGTGGAAGACCGGTCGGAAACCGCCCAGACCACCCAACCCGCTTCACAGGCAGCTGCGGCAGCATCGGCAGCTGCTCCTGCTGCATCCAATGAACAACTGAGTGAAGCACAAGCGGGTCAGGTTGCCGTAATGGAAGAACAGGAACCCGGTACTTTTGACGCGGTTGCCTTTAAAGCTCGCCTGATGGAACGAATCGAGGCTATGCAACTACCGGCAAACGAAGAAGAAGCTGATGATTTTGAAAACAACAATAACATAGATGAAGTTACCGCAGACGGTACCGCGATGGCTTCGGCAGAGCGGCAACAGGCCGCCGGGGCTATTGATCAGGCTACACAAACCGAACCCAACCCGGACGCTGTCCCGGCACGAGAGGTGCAACCCCTTCCCGAACCCGAGTATGGCTCCCCTCCTGCTCCTGTGCGGGCAGATCAGGCGATGCCTGCTCCCCGTCCCGAAGATCAGGTAAGTGCTCCGCTTCAGGAGAATATGCAAAGTATCGATTCGGAGATGGCCAATAATCAGGTTACCGATGAGATGCTGGCAAACAGTAACGAACCCAGTTTTACGCAGGCTTTAGACAGTAAACAGGAAGCCCAAACGCATACCGAGCAGGCTCCGCAGGAATTTAGACAAACCGAGCAAAACAGTCTTGCAGCTACCCGAGAGCAGGCGCAAAACAGCAGTACTGCCGGGCTTGAGGCCATGCACAACAGCCGCACCGGAACGCTGGGTACAATGCAGACCCATCAGGAAACCGGCGCCCAGTCAGACAGTGCAGAGCGTGAGCGTATCGCAGGGGAAATCAACCGAATTTTTGAAGCCACCAAAACCGATGTGGAAACCTTGCTGGCCGATCTGGAGGCCGAAGTGGAAACCCGCTTTGAAGCTGCTGCAACTAGGGCTAAAAAAGTCTTTGAGGATTACGTAGAGCGAAAGATGGATGCCTATAAAGACGAGCGTTACAGCGGCGTTGGCGGAGCTTTAACCTGGGTTGGTGATGCTTTTACAGGCCTGCCTGATGAAGTCAATGCCTTTTTTGAGGAAGGCCGAAACAAATATATTGAAGCGATGGATGGCGAGCTTACTACAATCGCCGAGTATATCGCTCAAAAACTTACCGAAGCCAAACAGCGTATTACCCAGGGCAAACAAGAGGTAGCGACTTTTGTAGATTCACAGCCGGAAGCTTTGCGGGGTATAGCTCAGGAAGCTGCAGAAAACATTCAGGAGCAGTTTGACAGCCTGGAAGAGGATGTAAATAGCAAGCAGGACGAACTCATAGACTCCCTTGCACAGCAGTATCAGGACAGTCTGGCCGAAGTAGACGCGCGTATTGAAGAAATGCAGGCCGCAAACCGCGGACTCATCGATATGGCGATGGGACTGGTAATGGGCATCATCAATACCATCATCGCTATTAAAAATATGCTGACCAACCTGCTGAGCGCTGCGCTGGAAGCTATCGGCGCGATCATTTCAGATCCTATCGGATTTTTGAGCAACCTTATTCGGGGCGTTAAAGAGGGCTTTGTCAATTTTGGTAATAACATTATGAGGCATTTGATGAGTGGTCTCGTCACCTGGCTTACCGGTGCCCTGGGTCCCATGGGCATCACCATCCCTGAAGATATTTTTAGTCTCAAAGGCATTTTTAGCCTGGTGATGCAGGTTTTGGGACTTACCTGGGATTATATGCGGCAAAAGGCGGTAAAACTTCTTGGCGAGCCCGTAGTACAGGCACTCGAAATGGGTTTTGAGCTCTTTCAGATTATACGTACCGAAGGGATCGCAGGTATTTGGGAATACATCAAAGAGCAATTTAACGATCTTAAAGAGACCGTCATAGACAGCATTCAGGAAATGATCATTTCTACCGTGGTTGATGCGGGCATCAAGTGGGTATTGGGCTTGATGAGCCCTGCGGGAGCCTTTGTCAAAGCAGCAATGATGATTATAGATATAGTAAAATTCTTTATTGAGCGCGGCAGCCAGATTATGGAACTCATCAATGCGTTTATCGAAGGAGTCAAAGCCGTGGCGGCAGGTAATGTGGGTATGATCGCTACCAAAATTGAAAATGCTCTGGGCAAGGCCGTACCGGTAATCATTGGCTTTCTCGCCTCCTTACTGGGCATTAGCGGTTTGGCTAAAAAGGTGCAGAAACTAATCGGTAAAATCAGAAAACGTATTGATAAAGCGATTGATAAACTGATTTTAAAAGCCAAGAAGGCGTTTTCGAAATTGGTACGTAAAGGAAAAAAAGCGGCCGGAAAATTCATCGACTGGTTAGGCATTAAAAAACGCTTCAAAACGAAAGACGGTAAAAATCATAAACTCTTTTTAGAAGAAAGTGGCGGTAAGCCCCAATTGATGGTGCAAAGTGAAAAGCAGCAGGTAGGTGATCGTCTTACTAAAGCCAAGCAGGAAACACAGGCCTTGCCTGATGGGGAAATCAAAACCAATAGGATTGCAGCCGAAGGTAGAATCACCAGTTATCTTTCTGAGACCCGGGCAACTTTACAAAAAATTAAAACCGAAGAAGCTAAATCAGCACCTGATTCTGCTAAAATAGAAGGCTGGAAAAGTGAAATAGAACAAAAATTCAACAGTATAGCCGGCGATCTGGAAACTATAGGAGTGGAACCGGGATCCGTGGGCACCGGTGACAATGCAATGCTTCAGGAACTAGGGAAGGAGTACGCTTCAAAAGACCATACAACTCTAACCTCTTACGGGAATGGAAAACAGACCTTACTAGAGACCAGCGGTTATCATTATGCCACATCAGCCTCAGGCAAAAAATACATTCGTCGTAAAGAAGCCAATGATAGTGTCCCCCAGCTTTCTTTTGATGCCGAAGGGAAATTACAATTAGGAGGTTCATCCTCTGGTAGTGAAGCCGAACATAAAAATTATATACCAGATAAGATTACTAAAACAGAAACCGCGATGGGATATGAAGTGGCCTATACAACCCTTACAGATACGGGAGAGAAAGGACCAAACTTCCAAATCAATATCAGCCATGCAGGTGTATTAGCTGCAAATGAAGACGAAAATATCACCCGTCACGTTTCAGGCAGAAATTTAAAACTTAAAGCTACAGGAGGCGCTCGTGGAGTTACAGATAGCGCAACTGCGGGTTTTCATAATGCCCACTTAATAGCAGATCGTTTTGGTGGTTCAGGAAGTAATTCTGCAGAAAATATTCATCCCAGCACACCTCGATACAATACTAAAGAGATGAAGTCTAAAGAAGATGCTATTGCTCGTATTTTGGAATCAGGTTCAAAAGATCAGAATAATTTCAATCTGGAGGTTTCAGCTAATATTGTTAAGGAGAAGTCGACAAGCGCAGGATTACTTGCAGCCTTAAATGAAGAAGCCAAGAAAGATAATACAGATCACATTCCTTCAATTGAAGACGCGATGGAGCGGGATTTATTAACTTTAATAAGACCTGATTTACACGCATTACCCGGTAAATTTATGGGAGTGCATTATAATCTTGATGGAACTACAAGTTATACAGATGGAAACACTCAGGGTGTTTCTGTTGATTTGTCTGTGGGACAAGATGCTGAGTATGACACAAAAATTTTAGAAATTATCAAAAGAAAATAACCCTCATTTATGAAAACACTACGCTACCGCTCACAGGATCAGGAAGTTTATTTCCTCGAAGAAGTTTTACAACAACTGGGCTATTCGGTTTACGTTTCCACTTATTTTGGGAAAGACACCGATGCCGCTGTTAGGGATTTTCAAAAGAAGAACGATCTGGTTATAGATGGTGTTGTAGGGCTTAAAACCTGGTCAAAACTGCTTTCGGCTCGTGATAACCTCTTCAGCTTTAGCGATAAATTGTTGGGCGAAGCTGATTTAAAACAGTTTGCCGAAGACTTTGATGTGGAGCTGGCTGCGGTAAAAGCGGTGAATGAGGTTGAAAGCAGCGGTAAGGGATTTTTGATTGATGGCAGGCCGCGTATCTTGTTTGAAGGCCACATTTTTTGGCGACAGCTTAAAAAGCGCGGACTCAATCCGGCTGATTTTGTGACAGACTACACCAAAGATGTGCTCTACGAAACCTGGACCCGGTCGCATTACAAAGGCGGTGCTGAAGAATACGAGCGCTTGGAAAAAGCGGCAGGAATGAGCGATCTCGATGCCGTGCACGATACCGCTTATGCCTCGGCTTCCTACGGTTCGTATCAAATTATGGGTTTTCATTACGAAAGCCTGGGCTATCCCAGCGTTGATGCCTTTGTGGCGCATATGTATACGCACGAACGGGCACATCTGGAAGCTTTTGGTAAATTTTTAAAGGCCAATAACCTGCTAAGGCACCTACAATCTAAAAACTGGGCTGCCTTTGCCAAAGGCTATAACGGGCCGGGTTATGCGCAGAACAAATACGATATCAAATTGGAAAAAGCCTATCAAAAATACAGCAATGCCTGAATTTAAAGCATTTGAACTGGCCATAAAGTATTTAGAGGAACTGCTGCTCTGGCGTTTACACAACCCCGATGTTTCGTTTAAGTCGGCGCCGCGTTTTGATGCAGACAGCCTGCCTGATTCGTATTTAAAAAAACTGATCAGCATTTTAGAATTGCAGGCTGAAGAGCAGGTTATTCTATTTTTAGCTCTTGCGCCACATCTCGCTCCTGCCCTGCTTAAAAATTGTGTAAATGAAGTATATCCCGAAGGAGCCGAATTACCTGAACTGGGCGGAACAAAAGGCACCAAGCATCGCGGGATTCTCCCTACCGGTGAAACCGTACTTTTTCTGCTCTCCGGCAATAATGTGCAGGAACGCATGCGAAATCTGAGTTTTTTGCTTCCGGAAGCACCCCTGCGATCGAATAAAGTCATTCAGTTGGAAAAAACTGCGGCTCACGAACCCTTTTTAAGCGGAAATCTGGTGTTGCAGGAAGATTATGTACAGCTGCTACTCACGGGAAGCATTCCAGACCCGGAGCTGAGCATCGAATTTCCTGCTCAAAAACTGAAAACCAATCTGTCGTGGGAAGATTTGGTCTTAAACAAACAAACGCTTAGCGAAATCAAAGAATTGGAAATCTGGCTTAAGCATCACGAGGTTTTGAAAAAGGAGCATGACCTCACCGGAAAATTCAAACCCGGCTACAGGGCGCTCTTTTACGGTCCGCCGGGAACCGGGAAAACACTAACCGCAAGCCTCTTGGGCAAATACACCGGCCGTGAAGTCTACCGCATTGATCTATCGGTTGTGATTTCAAAATACATCGGGGAGACTGAAAAAAACCTGTCTAAACTCTTTGACAAAGCCCGCTATAAAAACTGGATTCTCTTTTTTGATGAGGCCGATGCCATTTTTGGGAAACGCACCCAGGTGCGCGATGCCCACGATAAATACGCCAATCAGGAAGTTTCCTATTTGCTTCAACGTCTGGAAGAACATCCCGGACTCGTCATTTTGGCCTCCAATTTTAAATCAAACATCGACGCTGCCTTTACCCGTCGTTTTCAGGCGATCGTACAATTTACTGCACCAGATTTTGATGAACGTCTCAAACTTTGGAAACTGGCACTTCCTGAAGGTTTCCGCTTTGCGAAAGATATTGACCTTAAATCACTGGCTAAAACCTACGATATCACCGGTGCTAACATCAATAATGTAGTGCACTACAGTTGTCTCAATGCCCTGAATCGTAAAACGCTTGAAATTGACAGTCAGAACCTGATTAAAGGATTGAAGCGCGAGTATCAAAAGGAAGAAAAAATGTTTTGATCAAGCGCTGCTGAATACCTTTTTGCTAGAAGCAAGGAACTTTTAATCGTTTTGAGAATCGTATTTTTGAGGAAATCATCCCTAAACTCAAAAAACTATGACTTTTTACGATTTTGAAGCCAAAACTTTAAAGGGCGAAAACCTCTCTATGAACACCTATGCCGGAAAGGTGGTCGTTGTCGTGAATACCGCGAGCAAATGTGGGCTCACTCCGCAATACGAAGGGCTCGAAAAACTATATGAAAAATATAAGGATGCCGGTTTGGTCATTTTGGGCTTTCCCTGCAATCAATTTGGCAAGCAGGAACCCGGAAGCGCTGCCGAGATTGATTCGTTCTGCCAGGTAAATTATGGCGTTAGTTTCCCGATGTTTGAAAAAATAGAGGTTAACGGTTCTGACGCCCATCCCTTATTTAAATGGCTTAAAGGAAGACTGGGTAGCATTCTGGGCAGTAAAATCAAATGGAACTTTACAAAATTCCTAATCGATAAAAACGGAAGACCGGTAAAGCGCTTTGCCCCGACCACTAAGCCAAAAAAGATGGAAAAAATGATCAAAGAGCTTTTAGGGAGGAGCTAGAATAGCAAAATCAGTTTTATGAATTTTCCTCCTTCTGCATCAGAGCAGGCTGCAATTTCTTTAAGGCCAAAGAAGCAAAAGAGCGTACATCTCTGTTTTTAGCCGTGATCTGTAATTCCGCTAAAAGCGGTGAGAAACTGGTATCTCCTAAAAACTGAATGAGGTAAATCACCGGAAGTCTTAGGTTACCATCTCCTACTTTAATGAGGTTGATAAGTGCCCGGTTAAAACTGATGTCGGTGTCTTCCAAAATTTCCTGATAGACATCTGCGTCTTCAATAATCGCTAATTCCAGTAAAGGCAAGAGCACGTGTTTTAGTTTTGGAGCAAGGATGTTATCTAGAAATTCAATAGCATTTGCACGGGTATCCCGATCTTCACTTTTAAAACCTTTATAAGCCACATCCAGATCTTTATGGCTGTAGTACACCGCCAATAAATGAAAAATGGTGGCAATACGCTTACTGAGCTGAACGTCTAAAATTTCAAGCAAGCCTTCCCGTGCCTGAAAAAGTTCAGTCTTATCATCTTCAGAAAGACCGCTGTAGTTTTCTGCCCTAAAATTGCTTTTAATGACTTTTCGGCAACTTATAATATCCCGGTATTCAAACGAATAAGTCAGGATAAACCGAAAAATACTTTTTGGAAAAAAGTTGAGCTTGGGATTTTTATTTTTCAGTCGATTTAAGGATTTGGCACTGGCTAGCCTGATGAGATTATCCCGGCTTTGCAACAAACGCAGCAACACCCGTACAGAGGTTTGGGTTTCAAACTTCTGAATAACCTGCGGGATGTATTTTTTTACATCATTGCGCAAAGTCCTTGCGGCTTCACGTGCCAGAAGTAATTCGCTTATCGATTCGCCATAGGCGATGAGGGCTTCAATGGCTTCTTCACGGTATTCTTTTACCTTCAGAAAATCAATTAAAGCATCTACAAATAATTCCTCCCCCGAAATTCCGGCAGCGATAATGGCGTGCTTTACGATCATGGGGTTTCGGTTATTGAAGTTGGCCGAAATAAAAGACAGAAACCTGGGGATACCGGCGTAACCTATTGATTCCAGTAAAAACGACAATTCTTCGGGGCGATGCTCACTATTAGGAAGCTCAAACTCAGCCATCCAAAGTTCAATACGTAATTCCAGATTGTAGCGGGCAGCGATTTTCTTATTCGTTCGGCCTTCTTTAGCCAAACATAATAAAGCGGCGTGCGCAATATAATCACTGCTGTGATTGAGATACGAATCAAAAATGCGGTTGTCGTTAAGCGAGGTGTGCAAAATAAGATAGTTCATTGCTGCGAAAACCACCTCGTCATCTTTCTGATAGACCAGTTGGCGTACAGTCTCTAATGCTGTGCCTTCGGGATAATGGTATAACTGATTAATTGCTTCAATCTTTACCGCATCATCGGGATGCTCCAGTAACGGAAGAATCTTGGCCTTAAGCAAGCGCGATTTTCTTCCGTTTAAACCTCCTAAATACTTTACAATTTGCTCGGCGTCATCAGATGAAAGAATGCGTTTGCCTATTTCCAGAGGAGATTTTCGCTTGCGGCCCGAAGGTTCCTCAGCGTGCTCAATGGCTTCGCGCAGGCTTTGCCTAAAACTTTTAAAATACGAGTCGCGTACCTTAAAAATACCGACCATCCAAATGAGAATCAGAAATAAAATAATGACCGTCACATAGGTTGACGGCAGGTCTAGGGCTTTTATGACGAAAATAAGCAAACAACCCGCCAGACCGGTTGCTAAGCTGTCTACCACCACATCGATAAATGATTTGGTTTTATTTTTTACTTCCAGCGAAATGGGAACCATTACCAACTCTGTGGCTGCCTTATTTACCGATTGTTTGAAGCTTCCATCTATTCCTTTGATCAAAACCAACACCCACAATTCGGGAAAGGTTAAAAAAAGCAGTGAACCTATTGCAATGCCTAATGGTAAGATGAGTAACGAACTGTTTACTCCTAATTTTTCCACTACCCTATTGGTCAAAAACAGTTGAATTCCCAAGGAGACCAGATTGAAGGTTGAAAACCAAAATGCGAAAAAGGAAGCCAGACGATCTGCATCGGGTATGGCTTTACTGGCAAAATCACTAAACTGAAAATCAATAAGTTTGGCTAC
The DNA here is from genome assembly GCF_002744755.1 of Leeuwenhoekiella nanhaiensis. GTDB lineage: Bacteria > Bacteroidota > Bacteroidia > Flavobacteriales > Flavobacteriaceae > Leeuwenhoekiella > Leeuwenhoekiella nanhaiensis. The sequence continues at coordinate 275,580 of NZ_KZ319288.1, forward strand.
AATAACACCAATCCCGATAATAAGCGCTAAATAAGTGAGGTGTTTAGATCGTAAAACCAATTTAAAGGCGGTCTCCCCGCCAATATTTTCGGCAGCACCGGAGCGCGAAGCACGGCTTACGTAGCCTTTCCTGTAAATTAAGCTTAGTAACGGAATACAGGACAGGATGAGTCCGGCGGCGATAAGCAGCATATTCCCGTTGCCTATATAAGGCACCAAAATAGTCGTGAGGTATCCCCCAAAAATCCCGCCGGCAATGGCTCCACTTCCTATAAAACCAAACAAACGTTTAGCCTCGCGGGCATTAAAAACCATATTGGCAAGCAGCCAGAACTGACTGGTGGTCAACACCGCAAATATGCCGCTGATGACGTAAAACACATAAAGAGAAGCAGCATTGATAACGCGCAATTTATAGAGCAAACTCAGTACGCTGAAGGCGATTGCGAAAAAGAGCAGGGAAAAAACTATAATGCGTCTTAGTGAATACCGCCGCACCGCCTGATTGTAAAAATAGGTGGTTGCTATTGCAGTACCCGCGATTAAAAGATATCCGTAAGCCAGATTGTCTGCGCCCAAACCTTCCAGAAAGAGGGCGTTTACAATAGGTTTAACAATAAGCAGTATCGTGATTATTAAAAAAACGTATAACTGCATGAAAAAAGAGATGGTGATTTCACCATCTCTTATATTAAACGTTTTTTTGAGGAACTTTCTAATCACCTACGTGGCCGGCACCTTTTGTAGCGCTCGCCAGTAAAGTTCGAGATTTTTGAAGAGCTTTCTCAACCGGAAATACTAAATTTCTGATAATTTGTTCGCCGTTAGGATCTTCCACAAGGGCAACCAAAATATACTTACGCCCATCTTCTCCCCATACCAAAATGGAATCTGAGTGGTACGATTTCCAGGAACCGGACTTACGGAATAAGCGTGCATTAGGAGCTATGCGCTCTAAAGTGTTTACAAACTTATGGTGTAAAGAAGGGTTTTCCATAATGTCAAGCATTTGCTTGGAACGCTCGGGGCTTACCAGTTTACCGGTAACCAGTTTGTAGTAGAAACGGCAAACCTGCTCCGCTGTAGCTGCGTGGCTTAAACCCTTAATAGGATCTGGTCTGCGTTCTCCGGCAGCAGCATAACGCTTACCTACCCAAAGACCACCACCGTGCTCCTTATCGTAAAGCTTGTATTTATCATTGGTTAAAACACCTGCAATTTTATCGTAGCCTAAACGGTCTATCATACGGGTACTGGCCTGATTGTTTGATTTACTAATCATAAGCCACATATCATTGCGTACAGCTGCGGTTTCTTTAAGTTCGCCCTTCTCAATGGCATCCATTGCTGCGAGCAGAATAGCGATTTTAGGCAAACTGGCCGCGTACATCATTTCTTCACCGTTGATACCGGCGTATTGAATGGCTTTAGGATCGTCAAGACTTACGATACCTACTGCCATTTTCTTACGATCGATCAGACTTTTCATCTGAGGATCTTTAGCAATCTGATTATAGAGTTGGGTTTTTAAAACGGAACTTTCAAAGTCTTCAAGAGGGGCATCAATGCAATCTTTAAAAGGTAGTTCCTGAGCTTGTATTTTTGAGAACAGTGCCAGTGTGAACAGTACTGCGACAAAAGTGAATTTTTTCATATATTTTTTTGGTCTTAAGGGGTTTGGGGCTCTAACGCATTAAGTACTTCCAAAGTATGTAAAAGTTGCATTAAATTTTACCTAAACCCAAAGTTTAACAATTTTCCATCTTAAATTGTTCAAACACCTTGCCAAAGAAATGTTAAAGAAAAAAGATTTAATATTCCCACTGTCGGGTTTTATTGAGTTCTTCCTCCTTCTGCAATTCTTCCTGCGGAATAACTTTAAGAAAAGAAGGATGCTGCTCAATTGCATATTCAAGCTGTTCTACGATGTCTTCGATACTGTCGTTTTCGTAGTCGATCTCCAATGGTTTTTTGATTTCCATAGTCTGAAGAATACCACGCTTTTTAATACGGATCCCTTTCTTATCAAATGAGCGTCTAAAACCATCAATGACAATGGGCACCACCACAGGTTTGTACTGTTTAATGATATGTGCCGTTCCTTTTCTGATGGGTTTCCAGGGTTTGGTAGTTCCCTGTGGAAAGGTAATCACCCAGCCGTCATGCAGGGCAATACCTATGTTTTCGGTATCGCTCAGGTTTACAGGGCGGTCTACTTCTTTCCCTTTCTCCCTCCAGGTACGACTTACGGTAATCGCGCCGGCATAGGCCATAATGCGGGGTAAGAGACCGCTACGCATCGTCTCACCGGCGGCCACATAATAAATATTAAGCTTGGGTTGCCAGAGATAGCCTATATTTTTAATGCTGTCTACCCTGCCGCTCAGGCTCGCGTTAAAGACGTGAAACATCGCCACCACATCGGCAAAATAGGTCTGGTGGTTGGAGACAAAAAGCACACCGGTATCGGGCAGTTCTTTAATAATCTCTGAACCGTCTATTTGCAATTCATTAAAACCCCGATAGCGCCTGTGGGTCATCATACCCGCAATGCGTATCAACCATTTCTTCAAAAAGTTATAATGCCCAAATGGATTGGTCTTAAAAAGTCCCATAATTAATCTGAAGGTTTTGCCAGAGGCGAAATTTAACCTAAATGTAACGAATATGCGCCTTAAAACGCATCTATTTGCTGTAGTACCCATTTGATTTCGCTCAGCATCATCGCCGTAGCTCCCCAAACCACATGACCTGCAAGGTCAAAAGCGGGCACATCAATCATACTGCCGTATGAGGTGTCAATCTGTCGCCTGATGAGGCTGTCTTCAGAAAGAAAAGCAGTTAAAGGGACTTCAAGTATGGCTGCTACTTCAGCTTCTTCGGGAATAAACTCTGGCGTATAGTCTACAACACCTATATAGGGTTGTACCCAAAAATTACTGGGTGGGATGTACAAACGCGTAAGTTTTTTAAGCACCCTAATATCTTCGGCTTTTAGACCTACCTCCTCTTCGGTCTCCCGTAACGCTGTGGCTTCCAAATCAGCATCTACAGGCTCTGCCTTGCCTCCGGGAAAGCCCACCTGATTGCTGTGCACCCCTTTGTAGGTGCGGCGTAAAATAAGCACCAGCGTGGTTTCGCCCTGGGAATCCGGATAAAAAACAGCCATAACACCGGCCTCCCGGGGTTTCCGTTTTTCGATATCTAATTTGGAAAGTTGTTGAATGCGCTCTTCAGGAGCCATCAGATAATGAGCCTCTTGCCCCGGTAAGTCCAAAATGCTTAATTTTGAAATCTGTTTTAAAAATTCTTCAAACTGCATCTATGCGTCAGTATATACGTTTAAGTCTTCTTGCTTTAGTCCTTGTAATGGCGGGCTGTGAAGATAAAAAATCTAAGGAAAAGGAAACACAAACCGAGGTTACCGAAAAAACCAGGGACAGCACGGCCGAAGATAAGGCTAAAGCTCAGAACGAAAAACTTAAGAAAAAAGCCGGTTCTATCATAGAGTCACAGGCCGAACTCATTCCTTTTCTCACCGAATACGGCAAAAAAAATCCTGAAAACCGCGTGCGCATTACGACCAAGTACGGGGATATTGAAATTGAATTATTCCGGGACACACCTTTACACAGAGCCAACTTTATCCTTTTGGTGAAGCAGGGTTATTTTGAAGATACCATGATACACCGCAATGCGCTTGATTTTGTCGTGCAGGGTGGTAACAGCGACGGGTATGAAACACCGCGCAAACGGATGCGAATTGGTAATTACCTGATTCCTAACGAAGCTTCACCGGCGCACCCGCACGTACGCGGCGCTTTTTCGGCTGCGAAATATACCGAGCAAAACATCAGCGATGCCTCCTCCCCTTTTGAGTGGTTTATTGTTGTGCCCGAACGGGGCGCCCATCATCTGGATGGCGAGCATACCGTGTTTGGCCGTGTGACCAAAGGAATGGACGTGGTAGATCAAATTAACAAGGTGGAAGTTGATGATAATGAATGGCCTATTGAAAATATTTATCTGGAAAAAGTTGAGTTGATTAAGTAATGCTTTGGCTTTCAGTTAATTTAATTTGATTATTTTCTTCTTGAAATTGAATTCTCTGCGGTAGTAAATTAAAGTTTTTCGGAATATTTTGTTTGAATTGAAAAATGTAATTACTTTGTAATTCCTAAATTCTATCTTATGGAAACATCAATCATTCAAATTGGAAACTCTAAAGGGCTACGGTTAAGTAAAACTATACTTGAGAAATATAACATTAAAGACAAAGTGGAATTGATTCTGGAGAAAGGGCATATTATACTAAAGCCTATTGATGAACCCAGAAAAAATTGGGAAGAAGCTTTTAAGGAAATGCACCTGGAAGGCGATGACGTATTACTTTTGAATGATGTTTTTGAAGACGAAGATCTCGACGAATGGAACTGAAGCAGTACGCGATAATTCTTGTCAATTTAGACCCTACTGTTGGCAGCGAAATACAAAAAACAAGGCCATGTGCGATTATTTCTCCAAATGAAATGAATAAGCACCTAAAAACAGTAGTCATTGCCCCAATGACTACAAATGTAAAAGCATATCCTACAAGGGTGGAGGTAAACTACAATAACAAAAGAGTAATGATTGCTTTAGATCAGATTCGTACAGTTGATAGAATACGTGTTATCAAAGTTATTGGTAAACTTCACACTTCTGAGATTACCCAATGTAAGGCAATTATCAAAGAAACCTTTGTTGATTAAGTAATCACTCAAAAATCCCGGTTTCAAAACCGTCAATGCTTGTTTGGTTTTTCTCGGTCCAGTAGTCTTTGATTCCGGTGTCGCCTTTTTCAGTTGCCCAGGTTTTTAGGGTTTCGCGCTCCCCCTTGTATTCCATAAACGGTACTGCAAAACCGCAGGAAGTTTGAACCATATCAATCTTCAGTTTATAAATCTGGCGGGCACCTTCGGTATCGCCAAAATACTTTATATAGGATTCAAAAGCTGCATCCCGCGGATGGTACATTTCGGCTTTGCCGTATAATCGCAGAATAAGCGGTTTACGGTCAAACGAACAAAACATGATCGTCATCCGCGAATCCTTCAGCAGATGTGCGGCCGTCTCATTTCCACTTCCGGTCAGATTGAGCCAAATGACCTCCTTAGCATCAAGCATGGCAAACGTATCCATTCCTTTAGGGGAAACATTTACACGTCCTTCGGCAGCTGCCGTACCCACAAAAAAGATATGCTGCTCTTCGATGAATTTGATAAGCTGATTGGTCAGCTCCGGTAATTGCTTTCCCATAATCTAATTGATTTCCTCGCGCTCCGCCTGAGAATAAATACTGGGTAATTGCAGTTCATAAACCACCGCCAGGGTACGTACCACAATCACGGTAAGTCCGGCAATTACCGCCGTAACTCCGGCTGTTGCTCCAAAATGCATAAGACCTATATAAACCACACCTCCTAAAATACAGGCACTGGCATAAATTTCTTTTCTAAAAATCACCGGGATTTCATTGCACAAAATATCCCGAATCACCCCTCCAAAACAAGCGGTTATGGTCCCCAAAGCCACGCAAATAGCCGGATGCAAATCAATGAGTATACCCATTTGCACACCGGTGATGGTATATAGGGCGATCCCGATGGTATCAAACAAAAACAGCGACTTGCGTACGTAGTGCAGTTGTTTTCTAAAAACCACTCCAACAACTGTGGTAACCAAAATCGTATAGACAAAAGTCGTATTGAGCAACCAGCCTACCGGAGTTTTGCCGATTAACAAATCCCGCAGCGTGCCACCGCCCACTGACGTTACCGTAGCGACAATAAGGATACCGAAGAGATCCATACGCTTTTTGGTCGCCGTGATCACACCCGAAATCGCGAATGCAATGGTTCCCAGAATATCAATGATGTCAGCAATAGATTCCATTATTCGCGTGTGTAGTAGTTATAATCCTTAAGCACGCGGTCTATAAAAGCAAACGGCGTTTCATCAGGCGTTACCTGCATGGTTTTGCTCACTTTTTCACTGAGCTTTAAAATGACATTGTGTTTACTTTCCCGTTTCGCTTTGCTGTAAACCGTTTTGATTTTCTGCACATCGGCATCGGTGAATACAGTTACCTGCGGATATTTAGGTACATAATCTTCAGGGATGTTTTCTAATAAGGTCTGCCCTAAAGTGACCTTTTTACGCTCATTTACTACGGTGGTCTCGGCAGCGATATCCCCCAAACGCTGTCCTTTTCCGTTCAGCAAAATGGTAAAAACCGCAATCCCGCCACTGCTAAAACTAATATCGATAATACGCATCAGCCAGCGTACAAAGTAGCTTCCAAAACCGGGTTTAGAACCGTCTAACTTCACCACACGCAAACCAATGGCCGACTTGCCCGGTGTACGCCCGTCCCAGAAGGCTTCAAAAAGCAGAAAGTACAGAAAAGAAGGAATCCCAATGATCATAAAATAGATCATGATTGAGCTGCTTTCGTTAGTGTCTAACCCAAAAGCCGATACAAGAAAGAGTGAAATGATCCAATAACCTATTAATAGCAGAGCATCAATGATATAAGCGAGTATGCGATCGCCAATGCCCGCAACCTGTTGCTGAATGCTGATATTTTGTGCGGTTTCAATTTGAAAGTTATCCATGAATTCTTTTTCTTTACTCGAAAATCGGGATTTATAGGTCCCAAAGCTTGCCTCAAAACAGTATGTTAGCTTAAATTACTGCCCTACGGTTATTTAAAATTTGAGAAAGCTGTTCTGAATGCTTGGGCAGAGTCCGAAATACTTCAGAATTCATTTTAAAACCCAAAACTATGCGCGAGGCTGCTTTCGTGAGGCAAAATAAAGATAAATGGTTAAGATTTGAAAACGTATTGTTGGGGAATAACAACGAGCTGACGCCCGATGAACTTTCGGCCTTATATCTTGAAGTTACAGACCACCTGAGCTACTCACGCACCTTCTATCCCGAAAGTAAGACCACGCAATACCTCAATTATCTGGCTTCCAGATCGCATCAAAAAATCTATAAGACTAAACGGGAATCAAGCCGCCGGTTTATCACCTTTTTTACGGAAGAATTTCCGCTGCTGATGTACGGTTACCAGCGTGAACTCCTGCTTTCGTTTCTGGTTTTTGCTCTTTTTTGCATCGTTGGCGCGTACAGTGCCGCAACAGACGGGGCTTACGTGCGCAGTATTCTGGGTGATGGTTATGTAAATATGACGCTTGAAAATATGGAACGTGGTGACCCAATGCGGGTCTATAAGGAGATGAATGAGATCGAAATGTTTCTGGGGATCACCGTTAACAACATCAAAGTAGCCCTGATGGCTTTTATTTACGGCATTTTTTTAAGTTTAGGTTCCTTATATATAATGATGCGCAATGGCGTAATGCTCGGCTCTTTTCAGTATTTTTTCTACGAAAAGGGATTCCTGTGGGAGTCGGTACGCACTATCTGGATACACGGTACCATTGAGATTTCGGTGATTGTGATTGCCGGTGCGGCGGGTTTGGTTCTAGGTAGCGGTATTTTATTTCCCGGCACCTACAGCAGACTCGAATCATTTAAACGGAAAATGAAAGACGGACTCAAAATCGTGGTCAGTACCATTCCATTTTTTATTATTGCAGGATTTCTCGAGGGATTTGTGACCCGCCACACCGAAATGCCGGACTGGCTTGCGATTATGATCATCAGCCTTTCGCTGTTACTAATTCTGTTTTATTACGTCCTATACCCCCGAATAGCTAACAAAAAACACCAAGAATCTATCGATGAACAATTACATTAATTTTAAAAGACAACGCGAACTCGGTGAGACCCTGAGCGATACGTTCAAATTTGTAAGACAGGAATACAAAGGCCTTTTTAAAGCTTTGGTGCGCAACGCGATCATTCCTTTTATTTTACTGGTCGCGGCGGCTGCCTATTACGCTAGTATTTCAGCAGAATTTAATCCGTTTAGCTATGGTATGTTTAGCGCGGCAAATATACTGATACCCGTATTTTTTCTGTTATTAACCGCCTTGTTTTACTATGGGGTTATGTACGGCACAGTGCTGGGCTACATCAGGCTTTATATTGAAAACCACGGCACTGTAGATCAGGAAGTACTCAAATCTGAAGTACGTTCTAAACTCGGTTCGCTGATTTCCCTGACCTTTCTTATTGCCATCATTGTATTTTTTGGATTAATGCTCTGTGTGCTACCTGGTATTTACCTCGCTATCCCGCTTTCTTTGGGCTGGGCTATGCTGGTTTTTGAAAACAAACCGGTGGGTGATGTAATTTCAGACTGTTTTAAACTCATTAAAGGCGAATGGTGGATGACCTTTGCCACTATTTTCGTTCTCAGCCTGATTTTAGGTGTTGCCAACGTTGTTTTTGCCTTGCCGGCAACCATTTACGGAATCATCAAGGGATTAACTTCAGCAGCCGAAATTTCAGCAGGCGATATGAGCAGTCTGGTAGACTGGGTGTCTATCACCCTCAATGTGATTTCGTCAGCCGCACAGTATATAATCGCTGCGATCTATCCCATTGGTCTTGCCTTTATCTATTATCATTTAAACGAAAAAGCCAATCAAACCGGGGCTTTTGAAACCATTGACAGCATAGGTACAGACCGCTAATGCGTAAGATTTTCTTCTACATAGTTGTATGTATTGGCCTGCAAAATATCGCGATGGCACAGGATTCCACTGTGGTTGAAAAACCGAAAATTGTTCAGGAAATAGAATACGATAAGACTCCCGCCACACCTTTAAAATTTGATACCGATCAGATTGAAAACTATACGGCTCAGGAAGAATTTGACTATGTGGAAGAAGAAGCACCAGACAATATCTGGACGCGCTTTAAAGCCTGGATTAATGATATCTGGCGCCAATTTATTAACTGGATTCTTCAGGGAGAGGAAGCTACCGGATTCTTTGGATTTCTGGTTCGCGCACTCCCCTATTTACTGATTGCCGGGGTGGTCGCCCTGTTGGTCTGGTTGTTTATGAAAGTTGATCTGGGTGGTTCGCCGCTTAAAGGCCCTGACCTCAATAAAGTAATCCTTACCGATGAACAGGAAATCATCGAAAATCAAAATATTGACGAACTCATAGAAGCCGCGCTTCGCGAAAAGAATTACCGTCTGGCCGTGCGTTTTTACTATTTGCTGTTGCTGCAAAAACTGGCGCAAAAAGAACTCATTGACTGGGAAGTGCAAAAGACCAATGCCGATTATGTGTACGAGCTCAAAGACGCCGGCTTGCGCAATACCTTTACCCGGCTCACACGGGTATATGATTTTATCTGGTATGGGAATTTTGAAGTAAACGAAACCGATTTTGCTAAAGCAGAAACCGAGTTTAAAAAGAGCATCAACACCTTATGAGTAAGCGCTATAAAATACTCGCCGGTTTGCTGATCGTGTTTTTGGGTCTTCTGGTCTATGCCGAAGCTTCTCAAAAAGAGCCTCTAAACTGGTATGAGTCGTATGGAAAGCAGGATAAGATTCCCTTCGGCACCTATGTATTTTACGAGCAGCTCTCCTCGCTCATTGAGGAAGACCGGCTCGAGGAAGTCAACATTCCGCCTTATGAGTTTTTGATGGATAGCCTCAATCAGCCCAAAGGCACCTATTTCTTTGTAAACTCGTATATCTATAACGATGAGTTTGAAACCCGAAAACTGCTCAACTGGGTAGCTCAGGGCAATACGTTGTTTATGGCTTCTGATGGCTTTGGTGAAGTTTTGGAAGACACCCTAAATCTGGAAAGCGAATATACTTACGACAACGACGATCTGATCAAACGCCCGCTCGTAAACCTGAGCAATCCGGCGCTACGCGGCAAGCTTCCGTATATTTTAGACAAGGATTATTCTATAGCCTATTTTAATAAAATCGACACTTTAAATACTACCGTTCTGGGAGTTGCAGACATCATTCGCGACGAAGATTCCACCCGTATTAAAAAACCCAAAGTCAATTTCATCAAACTGCCTTTTGAAAAAGGCGAGATCATTCTGAGCACCTTTCCGCAGGCTTTTACCAACTACTTTATGCTGCACGACAGCAATGCAGACTATACGGCAAACGTTTTGTCCTATTTGCCTAAAGACGGTACCATTTACCTCGATCAATACTATAAAAACAGCAAGACCATCGCCGTGTCGCCGCTGTTTTTGATTCTGACAAACAAATACCTCAAATGGTCCTGGTACACGCTGTTGCTGGGTGCCCTGATCTGGGTCATCTTTGAAGGCAAGCGCAAACAGCGCAGCATCCCCGTGATCAAGCCTTTGCCTAACAACACCCTTGACTATACCCGCACCATTGCCGGGATGTATTTAGATAAAAAAGAAAACCGCCAGATCGCCACGCACCAGATCAACCATTTTATGGAATACCTGCGCAGCACTTATGTTTTGGCGACAGACCGGCTTAACCGTGATTTTATAGAGCGCCTCACGGCGAAAAGCGGAAAGCCCCTCGACATGGTTCAAAATACTATAGATTATATCGTAACCATCAGGCAAAAGGCCGAATTGAGTGAAGACGAACTCATACGCCTCAACAGCCTGATTGAAAATTTTAAAACTACCCATTGATGGAAGATTCAACGCCTTTAGAAAACGGGCAAACGCCTGAACATAACCCGGAAGAAACCCCGCAAAACACGCCTGAGCAAACTCCGGTAGCTTCACAAGAAACATCGGATTCTGAAAACCTGGAGTTTCAAAACCGCATACCGCTTGATGAGTTGCGCGACTCGGTTGTCGCACTTAAAGCCGAACTGGCCAAAGTAATCGTAGGCCAGCACGAGTTTGTAGAACTGCTTATCGTCGCCCTGCTTGCTGATGGTCACGTGCTTATTGAAGGCGTACCCGGAATCGCCAAGACGGTAACCGCCAAGCTGTTTGCCAAAACCCTAAGTACCGGATTTAGCCGTATTCAGTTTACGCCAGATTTGATGCCGAGTGACGTTTTGGGAACTTCGGTGCTCAATATGCAAACCAGCAATTTTGAATTTAAACACGGGCCTATTTTCTCAAACATTGTGCTGATTGACGAGATTAACCGTGCGCCGGCCAAAACCCAGGCTGCGCTTTTTGAGGTGATGGAAGAACGCCAGATCACCATAGACGGGACTCAGTATGACCTGGAAAAACCTTTTATGGTTCTCGCCACCCAAAACCCCATCGAGCAGGAAGGTACCTATGCCCTTCCCGAAGCCCAGCTCGACCGTTTCCTTTTCAAAATCAAGGTGACCTACCCTGATCTGGAAGATGAGATCGCGATTCTAAAAAGTCAGAATCAGCTGAGTGGCGCGGCCACCGCGGTAATCGATGCGGTTCTCACTCCGGCGAAGCTTCAGGAATTCCGGGAGCAGACGGGTCAGGTTTTGGTCGAAGAAAAAATACTCAACTACATCGCGCAGATCACGGTAAAATCGAGAACGCATCCGCATTTGTATTTGGGTGGTTCGCCACGTGCTTCCCTGGCGATTTTAAAGTCGGCTAAAGCTTTTGCAGCCATCAACGGCCGCGACTTTGTAACGCCCGAAGATGTAAAACGCTCGGTAACGCCGGTATTGCGGCATAGAGTAATCCTTTCGCCCGAACGCGAAATGGAAGGGATGACGCCCGAAACGGTGATTGATATGCTTGTTCAATCTGTAGAAGTACCCCGCTAGTGCGCCTTATAGCCTTCATAAAAAGTCTGTATTTTGACCGTAGGGTCTTTTACGTGCTGAGCGCGCTGGTGGTGCTGTTCCTGTTTTCGTACTGGAACCACAGCCTGTTTCCCATCGCTTCGGTAGGGATGCTGCTGCTGGGAATCGCCGTACTTTTTGACGCGATCACCCTCTACAAGAAAAAGGAAGGCATTAGCGCTACGCGAAAACTCCCCGAGAAATTTTCCAATTCAGATGTCAATGAGGTGCCCTTGCAACTCACCAACCGCTATCCCTTTAAAGTCGCTTTTGAAGTGATTGACGAGATCCCGGTACAGTTTCAAAAACGGGACTTTCTCAAAACCGGAAGCATCTCAGCGGGTGAAAAAAACCGAATTACCTACGGCCTACGCCCGGTAGAACGCGGGGTATATACCTTTGGGCGGTTGAATGTTTTTGTAACGAGCCCCATAAAGCTGGTGAAGCGCCGCTATGTGTTTGACAACGGGCAGCCGGTAAAAGTCTATCCGTCGTTTATACAGATGAAAAAATATGCCTTTCTGGCCATAGACAACAAACTGACCCAGTTTGGCCTTAAGAAAATACGCCGTATAGGTCATACGATGGAGTTTGAACAGATAAAAGACTACGTAAGCGGCGATGATGTGCGCACCATCAACTGGAAGGCTACTGCCAAACGCGGCGATCTGATGGTCAACCAGTTTCAGGATGAGAAATCCCAGCCCATCTACTCGATCATCGATGCCAGCCGGGTGATGAAAATGCCCTTTGAAGGCCTTACCCTGCTGGATTACGCCATAAACTCGACTTTGGCCTTTAGCAATGTGGCGCTTAAAAAGAACGATAAAACGGGGCTGATTACCTTTAGCAACACGATCATCAACCATCTGGCTGCCAGCAGTAAAAAAACCCACCTCAATACCATTTTCGAGGTGTTGTACTCCATACAAACCCGTTTTCTCGACAGTGATTTTGGCCGTCTGTATGCCGAAGTCAAACGTAAAATCACCCACCGCAGCCTGTTGTTGCTGTATACCAATTTTGAACACGAAAGCGCCCTGCAGCGCCAACTCCCCTACCTCAAAGGCCTGGCTCAAAAGCACGTACTGGTCGTGATCTTTTTTGAAAACACCGAGCTTACCGAACTGATCGCTAAAAAGGCCGCAAACACCCCTGAGATTTACCACAAGACCATCGCCCAGAAAATGGACTATGAGAAAAAACGTATGGTTAAAGAACTGGAACGCCATGGCATACAAACCGTACTTACCAAACCCGAAGACCTTACCGTAAACACCATCAACAAATACCTGGAGATCAAAGCCCGGGGGATTTTATAAGGTTTTTAGGTTAGAATGAGGATTTCCGTAAGGGGAAGTTGGCGGGGATAGTTATATTTACGGTTATAATGTTATAAGTATCTGTTTACTAATGCTTTCAAATGGATATAATAATTCGTTTGGTAAGTTTATATAATTAATTCTATTAATTTTCACGCTCCCTAAAATGTATACTAGCAAAGACATCCTTTTTCATATCAAACACTATGAAAATGAATTGACTGAATCCTACCAATTACTGGGCTTTTTAGAAAGTGGTGCAGTTAAGGGGAATACAAGTGTTGCACAATCTAGTATTGAAGAAGTTATTAAACATATAAAATTTATATGCTTTTTCACCTCTTGTTTTCTTGATATAGCTTCATCTTTAAGAGGACTTGTTGATTGTGACACTCATTGGGAAAGAAAATTTTATTTAAAAAACGGATTTGTTGTTATTTACGAATCAGTAAAAACCTTTGGAAAACATCAGAAGGAAATACATAGTTTAATAAAATCTGACTTTCCACAATTGGAACATAGATATAAAGTAATTACTCAAAATTTAAGGAAGCTTAAGAAAGAGCATAAATACGATAAAATAATAGCAACATTCAGAAATAAGGCCGGAGCTCATTACGATGAAAATTTTGAAGCCTATTTTGAGAACTTAAAATTAATTGACAAACCAATTAGTGTAAAAACACTATCTGATTTTGCCAATTTTCTAATGTCATTGATTGTTTTTTGGAGTGATTTGATAGACATCTTTAATAATAAAACCGAGAAAGATATGAGAGCAGCAAAAGAAAAAATTAGTGGCAACGATGTAACTGTTATTACGGCGGATTTGACTAACTCCGAATCCAATGAAAATTGCTAACGCTAATAAGAAAGCGGAAATTAAAGCTTTTAACCCATAATTCACATTTATTAGAAGAATCTAAAGAAATACGACCTATATGAAAACAATTTCAATGTTTAATAATAAAGGAGGAGTGGGAAAAACCACCCTTACCTGTAATTTGGCTAATTATTTAGCCGATTACCATAACAAAAAGGTTTTGGTGGTAGATTGTGATCCCCAGTGCAATGCTACTCAACTTATAATGGGTTCAGAATTTGCAACTGATTTATACTGGGACAATAATTCTGAAAATTATAAAAATATTACAACTATTAGTGATGTTTTACAACCAATTGAAGACGGAGACTCTTCAATAATCGACACTATCGTACCAATTAATAAATCCACCAATAGATTTAATGTGGATTTAATTCCTGGTCATCCAACTTTTTCTATTATCGAAGACCGCCTAGGATCGGCTTGGCATGAGTTAAAAGGGGGGGACTTAGGAGGAATTCGTAAAACAAATTGGAATAAAAGCCTGGTTGACAAATTAAAAGGACAGTATGATTTCATTTTTTTTGATCTTGGCCCTAGTCTCGGCTCTATAAACAGAAGTATCCTTATTGGTTGTCAACATTTTATAACACCAATGGGTACCGATATTTTCAGCATCCTTGGAGTTAGAAACATATCTGCTTGGCTTAGTTCTTGGATGAAAATCTATACAAATTCTTTAGAGTTAACACAAAATAGAACCCCGGGCAGGCTAGAACAATACGAGATAGCTTTAAGTCCAGCCATTGCAAAAGGATATATAGGTTACACTTCCCAACAATATATAACGAAAAGTAAAGAAGGTGTAAGAAGGCCAACAAAAGCGTTTGAAGAAATAATAAACATGATTCCTGATGAGATTTCGAGATCACTCAATCAATTTGTCGCCACGAATTTAAATTCAGATGACTTGAAGCTTGGCGATGTTAAGCATTTGTATAGTTTAATTCCATTGGCTCAATCAGTATCATCTCCAATCCTGAAACTCAAATCATCAGATGGACTAGTTGGCACACAATTCAAACAACAAGCTGAATACGAAGAAATTATAGATTCTATTGCAAATAATATTTTATACAATTTAAATCCCAATTCATGAACTGGCCTAAAGCACTTACAGCCGAATTAGCATCTCGAAGATGCATTATTTTTATTGGGTCAGGAGCTTCCGCTGGTTCCATATCTGCTGATGGAACTAAATCGCCCGCAACGTGGAATAAATTTCTACAGGACTTAAAAGCAAAGATGACCACAGGTGATAAAACTACGGTGGACAATCTAATAAACTCAGAAAAATATTTAGATGCTGCTGAAGTAATTTTGCACGGAGTCCCTGCTGCTGATTTTTCAGCATACATTCGTGAAGAACTTGTAAGACCTAGATACAAAGAATCATCTATACATGAATCTGTATTAGACATTGATCCTAAAATTGTTGTGACTACAAATTATGATGACATTTATGACAAATACTGCCGACAGGGGTCTGCTATTGACGGTTATAACATATGCAAATACTACGAAGATCATATTGTTTCAGATTTAAGATCTCCTGTTAGATTAATTTTAAAAATTCACGGCTGTGTTTCTGATCCATCAAAAATTGTTCTATCACGTTCTCAGTATTTCAGGGAAAAACAGGATCACGGTAACTTTTTTAAAGTGCTTGAAGCCCTATTTCTAACCCATACAATTTTATTCCTTGGGTATTCACTTAGTGATCCTGATATACAATTAATCCTTGAAAACTCTAGTATTTCAGCTAGAAGTGCTCACCCCCACTATATAGTAACAGGTGATGATTTAAATCCAGCAATTAAAGAATCGTATAAAAGAAGTTATAATTTAGAATTTATTGAGTTCCCTTCAGGTGACTACAAAACTCTAAACGAGGGGATAAATGACTTAAAAGATGAGGTTTTGAGTTACAGAGCAACATATGACCACTAAAACGCTTACTATCTCTAATACAAACCCATTTTTTTAAAGATTATAAAGCTTATTTCACTTTTTTTATCATTAACCTTTACCATTTCGTTTTATGCTCAAACCGAGACTAAAACCTATTACAAAGATGTTGTTGACACTTGCGTAGAGGATATTAACAAGCAGATCAATCAAGCCTGGGCCGATAAGGAAAACGAAAAAGCAAAAAAGCTCTTTGAACAATTAAGAAGAATGTATAAAAGGAAAATATCTGTCTAACTATAATTTTAAAACAATTAAAAATGAGATTCTAAGTACCAATAAAATGGACAAACCCATTTTATTACTGACTTCAGCAACCTGGTGTCCTCCCTTTTGGGGTGAAATCCCGACGCTGAATAAACTGGCCAAAAAGTACGATGGTGAATTAGAACTTTTTGTTCTTTTTGGGAACAAGAAAAAGGACTTAAAAAAATAGCTAGTAATTACGATAAGCGTATTTATTTAATACCCTCTGAAAATGAACCAATTGATAAGTCTTCAATTGTGATTAGTGGATTTAATAATAAGCTTGACTACCCGGCAGCTTATCTTATTGACAAAAACAAAAAAATTATTGATTTAATTCGCGGCTCAGCATTTCCTTCTGCTAATATGACCTGGGATGAAGTAAATAAAATTAACGAAAAGAAATTAGCTGAGTTCATAAGTCCAATATTGGATTAACCCTGATCCAGAAATAAATAACGGCTTGATATAAGTAATTCTGTGTATCTATAGTTAGAAGCAGCTCAGTTCAAAAATATTTAAATTCACTATCATGCATAAAGTGCTCTTTTTCGTAGTATTTCTTCTAAGTACCCTCACCTATAGCCAGAGTAAAGAAGCTGACGAAATTTTAAAAGAAGGTAAGTTACTATTTAGATTAGAAAAGGGCTCCTGGTATGGCACCGATGACCTTTTAGCTCGATTTAAAACGAAAATAGACTCTGTTGGAGGATACCTGTCTTATGAGACCGATGAACACAAAATCAACACGATATTTTTCAGCCGCTTTAATCCTGAAGAGATTCTTGTAAGATATGAGTTTGACAGCCTGCCGAAACCACAGCCTATTAAAGTAGATACGCTCAATCCATTGGCAACTAATTTGGAAAAAGACCTGATTACAATAAGGCAGGATGCCAAAGATCAAGCTGCCTTAAATGAAGATGGTTTTTTTAGTTTCTACGAAAACACCTCATTAAATTTTATACCGCTTATCGATCAAAATCAGAGAAGCGTATTTGTGCTTACCGGACCTCAAACCAATGGTGTAGTGCTCATTGGTAACGACTACAAACTAAACTATACTAAAACCAATGAATTTGTAAAGAAGGAGCGCATACACAAAAGTATGTTACAAATTCCGTACGCATCCTCTGAGAATCCGGAAAAAATACTTACAACAATGCATTCCCATATTGTAACGAAGCATATATCATCAACTGACATCTGCACCTTATTACTCTATAAAAATTATGTGGAATGGAATCAACATATTGTGATGAGTAAGAAAGCGGTCTCGGTATTTGATTTACAAAAGGAAACTTTATTGATTATGAGTAAAAAAGCCTGGGATAAAATTTATAATAGATAAATACAGATTGGTTTTGGTAGGGCTGAGAGTTCCCCTCTGGACCTTTAAATATAAAATTCATGTTTGCTGATTCACTCAAAACCAAAATCAAAGAATTAACCAAAGAGATTTTAACGGATGATTGGAAAGCTAACTATTCAAATAAGAATACCAAAAGCCTCGGAATTCAAGACGCCGAATTGATTATCTCAGATTTTTTAGAGCACCGGGAATATACTTGCGCATTTGAGCATCTGGAGTATGTTATCTCAGAGACTGAAACGCAATTGACCGGTGAGCAGGCTCAAAAAATGGAAAAACTGGGTCTAAGCCTAAAGATGAAATAGTGTTATGATCAAGGAAACTACTCATTTTAATTTTGAATACCGGCTTATGCCAGTCTTCGATACACCTTCTATGTTCATCAAGCCCGGTCTGCTCAAAACCTGTATCCTTTATTTTATACTGCTTTGCAGTCAAATCAACTTCTGCCAAAGCAATGATATCTTGAAAACATATGAAACCGCAGATGGTAAAATCATAATGTTGTTAGCTGACCAGCGCGTATTACTTGAAGTTTCAGGGAAAGTAAGCTATCCCGACAGTACTAACGTCATTAGTATAACAAAAGAGGGCAAGGCAATATGTGGGCTTCGAATTTCAGAGGTTAGTTATCAAAATTATGGGTTTTATAAATATGAGAATCAGAAACTGATACTACTTTTTAGGGATGAAAACCCAATCGAAGACATAGCTGTTAAGTTTGCAGATACAGATATTAAAGGGCAATCGATTCGGGTAAGCTTCACTAATAACTACCATCCTGTTTTTGATCTAAAGGTTTTTCAAAAAGACAAACTGCTTTGTTCCATTGACTTTTTTGCAGAAAATTGCAGCTTTACAACTTCAGACCTTGTATCTCCCCTTGTTTTCAACTATAATGGTAACCTGAAAACACTTCCATTAACTTCTAAACCAATTGAAGAACTCATTGTCACCATAAACGACTTAAAGGGCGATAACCAAATAAAAATCGAAAAGATCGCTTATAACCTCAAAGACTTAATTGAAAAATAGAAACATGAAATTAAAACACATCACAATCAGCCTTTTTGTCCTGGTACTTACAGTATTTCTCAAGTCGTGCAGTACTGATGATGCTGACACCGGGAATTCGGTAAATTATGAAACAGAAATCCTGGGAAATTGGACCCTGGTCAGCCACAGTGGGTCTTACGAGGTATCACAAAGCGGAATTTCAACTAAGGAAACCGGCAGCGATTATAATTACAGTATTGAGTTTACAGAGGAACCTCAGGTTATAAACACAAGCGGAAGCTATACCGTAAATGTAGCAGAAACAACCCCTCAAAATGAGACCAGTAGCTTTAGCTATGTCATAAATTCCAATCAAAATCAACAGGAAGGGGTATTTATTGGTACCTGGAGTATAGAAGGTGGCAATCTGATTACCAGAGTTTATGATAATGAACCCAACGAAGAAGGATCGTATACACTAACAACCGACATTGTAGAACTTACCGATAACAAACTGGTACTCAAAACCGATGAATCAGCGTCCAGCTCTGCAGATTATACCGTAGCCGGTAGTACGACTCTTGTTTTTAAGAGGTAAAAACTGGTAAAATACTTAAATCAAAATTCTATTTAAAATTGAACTATGCAACACGGATTACTATTTGGATTTTTAGTACTATTTACTTTAAATAGTGTCTTTTCTCAAAACTCAAAATTTAGCGTTGAGGCCAACTATCCAATAATCATTGACGACAATTTTTTAGGTAAAGACTCCTACGGAATAATAGACCTTGGGTTGAAATACAGATTTGCAGAAGTAAATCCCGTAAAAATTGGTGTTAGCCTTAATGGAAGCGTTTTAATCGATAACTCAAATCAGAATGGTTTTCGTCAAGACTATTTAATGACAACGTATATCATTCAAACTAAAATTTTTACTGAACTTGATCTGGAAACGATTGATAAGTTTCACCCCTTTCTAGGTTTAGGTTACACGTTTATGAATTTTCAATTATCAGGTTCTAACAATGGCATGGACCTGTCTGGTGAATCAGAAAAATTAAGTGGTATTGGATTCAATTTTGGGGTTGCTTACGATATTAGTGATAAAATTTTCGCCCAGGTTCAATATGATTTTACAAGGCTGAATGTTGACGATGTTCCTGACATAAAATTCAACAGAAATGTGAATTTATTGAAGATTGGAATTGGACTAAAAATTTAAAATACCTACAACTCATTTTAAGTGCAATATTGTTAGAATTTAATAATCGATACTCCTATATCAAGGGAAAATACCAAAACTTACACAAGCTTGAGAAATTCTTTACGTAATGAGGCTTCGGGATTTAGTAAACTTGCAAAACAAAGTGTAAAAAAAGCAACTAATACCAGACAAGACCCCCAATTAATAAATTTAATAAACTTCAAATGAAAGCAAAGTTTTTACTTCTCCTTACCGTTTTTTTCTTTCAATTTCTCGATGCGCAATCAGCACGACAGGAACTAATTACTGAGGTTTGTGCCTGCTTTGATAACATACCGGAAGAAACGGGTTTTAAAGTTGAAAACTTGAAAGAATGTTTTGATTTTACTAAAGACAAATACAAAAGTCTTATGGAGAAAATTGTTGTTCAGGAAATTGATACTTCCGATATTGGATCAAAAACAAGTTATGAAGTAGGATATGACTACGGTAAGAAGCTTTTTAATGAAGTCCAAAAGCCTTTAATTGAAACCTGCGATTCGTATTATAGATTTGTAAAGGAGCTGAAAAATGTCTTGGTAAGTAATTCCATAAAAGGTGTGACTCAATCTAAACTTGAAGATTTGCAAGAAGCCTATACAAATGGTAATGCTTCGCCTGACGAAATTTTACTAGTGGGTATAAATGAACTGTTTATAGGCCATCACGATAGCGCCCTGCAACTCTTTCAGAATTGTTTAAAAAAGAAGTCAAATCATCTTATGGCAAACTTCTTTTTAGCCCTTACCTACGATTTAAAAAGCGAATATGAATTGGCTGTACAAAGCTATAATAGTATAATTAATCAAGGTATTGAGCCTATAACCTCAGTCGCCATATTATTTAAGGAAGCGGCATTGCTGGATAAAAATTAATTGACAGTATATGAAAGCAGTAACCTTTCATTTCACTACTAATCTTAAAGAACACTAATACGACTAGCCCACTACAATCATTAATTGACACATTCAAATAGATCCTGCTACTGAAATTTTAACTATGAATAAATCAAAAATAATCCTGACCCTAATTTCTCTTAGCTTAATACTACTTTCCTGCTCTTCAGATGATGATTCTGCTAATCCAGAACCTGAAACTGCGACAAACAAACTGGTGAAAAGTGAGAAGATTTCAGATACCCGGCAGGTTTCTTATACCTATAATATTGATGATCTTATTTCAGGTATCAGAGGTAGTTACAGCAGCTTTGATTACAGTTCTGATTTTTCGTACAATTCAGATAATAAACTTACAAACTGGGATTATAGCGAAACAGGTTCGTCAACCTACCGTGACACGTATACCTACACCTACAATTCAAATGGGCTTCTTTCCGCATATACCGCAAATACTGAAAATGTGATCATTACCTACGATGGCAATACAGCAACTCTGAGTGGTCAGCTAGAAGGAGACACCAATGCTCAGGCTGTTTTAGAATTAAATGCTGATGGATTGGTTGTCAAACTTATAGAAAGTGATAACTATACAAACTTTGGCTACGATGCTAACGATAATTTGATTTCAGCAAAATCCTATGATAATACAGACGAGCTTCTTGCTGAATACACTTTGGAATACGACAACAACGTAAATCCCTTTTACGGGCAGCTTCAATCTATATACATCGAGCGATTTATAGAGTTCTTCTGGGAATTTGATGGGATTTACATTGGGGGATTTGAGGGATATAATTTTCCGTACACGAAAAATAACATAACATCTATACGCAAATCAGGCGCCGACACTACCACCATGGTCTATTCTTATGATACTGACAATTATCCCATTAGGGTTAACGCTGATTATTCGGGAACTACCCTACTCTTTGATATTGAATACTATTAAGGTCTGAAGCTGTGAACAATCCTGAGGAAATTAAATACAATGGACTTCTGCATAAAGAAGTTAAGCAGCTAGCCGGGATTAGTCTGAAATTTCACCGAATCGCCAGTATGTTTCTTGATCATTGTATCATGTCTGTAATTATATTGATTCCTGTCTTCCTGATAACATTTTTAATTTTAAATGGTATTCTGCACCTCCCCTTTTTAAGACCTGTGCACGCTTTCTTTTTTTTGGGATTTGTATATCTCAACAAAGACTTTTTTAGGGCTAAAAGTGCAGGAAAACGGCTATTGGGTTATCAGGTAATTGACGTTAAAACCTTGGAACCAGCATCAGAGCTGCAATGTTTTATACGAAATATGCCTATCATTCTAATTTGGCCAATAGAAGTGCTTGTTTCCCTTATTAATCTGCAGATACGCATCGGAGATTTAATAGCGCATACCAAAGTTGTCAGAGCTCCACAGGAAAAATTGAGCAGCTTTAGGAAAGACTATAAAAACATAAGCCTGAAAAAGAATTTCGTTTTGATCGTAATTATTGGAAGCATTTACTTTTATGTATTCAGCCTGCTATTTCCTAACCTGAATTAAACCCGGTAAGGAAAAACCATTAACTCTCAAAAACCAAAAAACTCGGTTTTTAGTGCTAATTTAAAGCAGTCTAATCCTTACTTAAAAAATCGCGTTATGGCATCTAAAACCTATACCAACGGCGACGTCACCATCCTGTGGCAACCTGAAAAATGCATCCACTCCGGCGTTTGCGTAAAAACCCTTCCGCAGGTGTACAACCCCAAAGAAAAACCCTGGATCAAACCCGAAAATGCCACTTCACAAGAGTTAATTAGTCAGGTTGCCCGGTGTCCTTCCGGAGCCTTGAGCATCAAAAACTAAAACGATGACCAGAGTAGAACACGAACAAAACGAGCGCAAAGGCCGCTTTGTCATTTACGAGGACGCTGTTTTTGCTGGAGAAATGACCTACACCTGGGCCGGAACCGGCAAATTTATCATTGATCACACCGGTATTGAAGAAGGCTTTAACGGCAAAGGTTTTGGTAAAAAACTACTGGAACAGGCAGTCGCTTTCGCCCGGGAACAAGAAGTAAAAATTCTGCCCCTCTGCCCCTTTGCCAAAGCTCAATTCGACAAAGACAAGAATCTTGCAGATGTGCGTTATTAACCGCCTTCAAAAACATGATTTGTTGGAAAACATACATTACGATTGCCGGAATGTGGGTATCTGATTTTTTAGTGTTAATTTAACACTACTTAATTCATTTACCAGAAACACATTATGAAATCAAAATCGATTAAAATTATTTTTTGCATCCTGGCAGCAGGATTCGGTTTAACTGCCTGTAAAACGGAAACCGAGAAACCGAAAGAACAAAGTCTGGTTGTACAAACCACTAACGGCGAAATTAAAGGAAGCTTAAACGACAGCGTTTATGCCTACAAAGGCATTCCTTATGCTCAGGCCGAGCGTTTTATGCCTCCGCAGGATCCTGAGGCCTGGGAAGAGGTACGCGAAACCACCGAGTTTGGACCGGTAGCCCGGCAGGTGGTGCCCTGGTATCCTGATTCGGTACAAAGTGAGAAAGAACTGTATAGCTTAAACGTATGGAGCCGCGGCATCAACGACGGTAAAAAACGTCCGGTGATGGTGTGGCTGCACGGTGGCGGCTTCTTTGTGGGTGCAAGCAACGATCCCATGACCTATGGCGAAGCTCTGGCTAAAAAAGGCGATATCGTTGTAGTTTCGGTAAATCACCGCCTGAATATTCTGGGCTTTCTGGATCTTTCGGCTTATGGAGATGCATACGAAAATTCGGCCAACGTAGGTATGCTCGATATCGTGAAGGCTTTAGAATGGACTAAAAATAACATTGCCAATTTTGGCGGAGATCCCGCAGATGTAACCATTGTGGGCGAATCAGGTGGCGGCGGAAAAGTGGGCACCCTGATGTGTATGCCTGCGGCGAAAGGCCTATTTAATAAAGCCATCATTCAGAGCGGTACGCTAATCAATTCAATGACCAAAGAAAAATCTCAGGCACTGGCAGCCAAAGTTTTGGAAAAACTGAACATCAGACCTGAGGAACTACAAAAACTTGACACGCTAGATTACAAGGCACTGGTTAAGGGGGGTAATGAAGCCGTAGCCGAAATGGGGGGCGCCCGAACTCCGGGGTCCTCAGGTATGTTTGGCTTCGCTCCTTCAGCTGATGGCGATGTATTACTACAGCAGCCGTTTAGTCCCGGTTTTGCAGATATCTCCAAAGACATTCCGGTGATGATCGGTTCTACCTTAAATGAAATTATGCCGGTCGCTTACGGCAATAAAACTCTTACTTTAGAACAGGCCAAAGACACCTTAGCTCAGCAATACGGCGACCGCACGGACAAATACGTTGAACTCTACGCCAATGCCTACCCTGATTTTACCCCGCAGGATTTGCTTTCTATTGATAAGACCTTTCGCCCCTTTACCATCCGTACCGCAGACGCCAGAGCCGAAGAATCAAGCGCGCCGGTATATGCTTATATACTCACCTGGAAAAGTCCGGTGGAGGATTACTCCAAAGGTTCGTTTCACGGTTTAGACATTCCGCTGGCCTTTAATACGGTTGATCTCAGACCCGATTGGACCGGAGAATCAGAAGAAGCCTGGGAACTGGCAGATAAGATGAGTTCGGCCTGGATCAACTTTGTAAAAACCGCAAACCCAAATGTTGAAGGTGTACTTCCGGCTTGGGAGCCCTATACTGCAGAAAACGGAGCTACGATGTACTTTGATAACGAATGCAAAATCGTATACAACCACGACCGGGAATTGATGAATTTCATCAGACCACTGGAATAGGAAATCTAGCATTCCGCCAATACGAAACGAGCTCTTCATAGGGCTCGTTTCTGTTTAGACTATATTGCTGTATCTTATTGAGATTTTCATAAACTAAAATAACGGCCATTCAGACCTTTTTAATTTTTAAAAACAGGCATCCGTTTTTCGCCCGAAAGCCCTTATCTTTGCTGCCTTAAATTTTGTACTATGATCCAGGTTACTTTGCCAGACGGCAGTGTAAAAGAATTTGAAAGCGGCGTCACTCCTTTTGACGTGGCAAACAGCATCAGTGCAGGGCTTGCGCGCAACGTGATTTCTGCCAAATACAACGGGCAAACCGTTGAAATCACCACTCCCCTAACCGAGGATGGATCGCTGGTTCTTTTTACCTGGAACGATGAGGAAGGAAAAAAAGCCTTTTGGCACTCTTCGGCACACATTCTCGCGCAGGCGCTTGAAGAATTGTATCCGGGAGTCAAACTGACCATTGGTCCCGCCATTGAAAAGGGCTTTTATTATGATGTTGATCTGGGAGATCGTTCGCTAAGCGAAAACGACTTTAAAAAGATTGAAGACAAAATGCTCGAAATCGCGCGCGGCAAGCACGAGTTTAGCATGCGTAGTGTTTCTAAAGCCGATGCGCTTGATTTCTATAAAAAACAGAATAATCCCTACAAGGTTGAATTGATAGAAAACCTTGAAGACGGAAGTATCACTTTTTGCGATCACGATACCTTTACCGATTTGTGCCGCGGCGGTCACCTGCCCAACACGGCTTTTGTAAAGGCGGTTAAACTGATGAGTGTTGCCGGTGCTTACTGGCGTGGTGATGAGAACAAGCCGCAGCTTACCCGGGTTTACGGAATCTCATTCCCCAAGCAAAAAGATCTAAAAGAATACCTGGAATTGCTTGAAGAAGCTAAAAAACGGGACCATCGCAAGTTGGGTAAAGAACTTCAGCTGTTCACATTTTCGCAGAAAGTAGGTCAGGGACTGCCATTATGGCTGCCTAAAGGTGCCGCTTTGCGGGAGCGTCTCGAAAACTTTTTAAAAGCTGCGCAGAAAAAAGCCGGCTACGAAATGGTGGTTTCTCCACACATCGGGCAAAAAGAATTATACGTGACCTCCGGGCATTATGCCAAATACGGGGAAGACAGTTTTCAACCCATTACCACTCCGGCTGAAGGGGAAGAATTCCTCTTAAAACCTATGAATTGCCCGCATCACTGCGAAATTTACAACTCACAGCAGTGGAGCTATCGCGATTTACCGAAACGTTTTGCTGAGTTTGGTACCGTATACCGCTATGAGCAAAGTGGTGAACTGCACGGTCTTACACGTGTACGTGGGTTTACTCAGGATGATGCGCACATTTTCTGTACTCCAGATCAGCTGGATGAGGAGTTTATGAAAGTGATTGACCTGGTACTCTATGTGTTTGGTTCTCTGGGCTTTGAAAACTTTACCGCACAGGTATCGTTACGCGATCCGGAGAATAAAGAAAAGTACATCGGCTCTGATGCCAACTGGGAAAAGGCCGAAAACGCGATTATCAATGCCGCTAAGACCAAAGGCCTTAATTACGTTATTGAAACCGGCGAAGCCGCATTCTACGGGCCTAAGCTAGACTTTATGGTGAAAGATGCCCTGGGAAGAAGCTGGCAGCTGGGAACCATTCAGGTAGATTACAACCTGCCTGAACGTTTTGAACTCAGCTACAAAGGCAGTGATAATGAGGAACACCGCCCGGTTATGATACACCGTGCACCCTTTGGCAGTATGGAGCGTTTTGTGGCCATTTTACTAGAGCATACGGGAGGTAATTTCCCGCTTTGGCTAATGCCGCAACAAGCCATCGTACTCACGCTCAGCGAGAATTATGAGAAATACGCTCAAAATGTTTTAGAATTATTAGAAAATCACGAAATTCGCGCTACCATTGACGACCGTGGAGAAACTATGGGACGCAAGATTCGGGAGGCCGAAATGCAAAAAGTGCCCTATATGCTCATAATTGGTGAGAAAGAAGCCAAAGATGGTACGGTTTCTGTACGTAAACATGGTGGTGAAGATTTAGGAACGATGTCAGTGGCAGATTTTTCTGCCGTTATTGAGTCCGAAATCAGCAAAACACTAAAAAAATTCGAAGTTTAATTAAAATTTTATAGCCATAGCAATACGTAGAAAAAGATCAAGAGGACCGGCAAGAGTCCAAAAACAAGACCAACACAATATCAACCAAAAGATTCGTGCCCGTGAGGTACGTCTCGTAGGGGATAATGTAGAGATGGGTATTTATCCAACCAGCAAAGCATTAGAAATTGCTCAGGAGCAGGAGCTTGACCTGGTTGAAATCTCACCAAATGCCGAACCACCGGTATGTAAGGTGATGGATTATAAGAAATTTGTTTACGAGCAAAAGAAGCGTGAAAAAGCCATCAAAGCTAAAGCTTCTAAAGTTGTTGTAAAGGAAATTCGTTTTGGTCCGAATACCGATGATCACGATTATGAATTTAAGAAAAAGCACGCGCAGAAGTTTCTTGAAGAAGGAGCAAAATTAAAAGCTTACGTATTCTTTAAAGGACGATCAATCATCTATAAAGATCAGGGTCAGATCTTATTATTGAGGTTAGCTCAGGATCTTGAAGATTTTGGTAAAGTGGAGCAAATGCCAAAATTAGAAGGTAAACGTATGATTATGTTTATGGCTCCTAAAAAGACAAAATAGCCTAACGGCCCTTTATAAATTTAAATCCCGACCTTTTTTAAAGGCCGGGATTGATTTTGATAGTAAATTCGCTTTGCTACAGAATCAAAGACAATAAGCGGAATAATTAAATAAACTAGGAATTATGCCTAAAATGAAAACAAAATCCAGTGCTAAGAAGCGTTTCAAGCTTACCGGAACTGGTAAAATCAAAAGAAAGCATGCGTTTAAGAGTCACATCTTGACTAAAAAGTCTAAGAAACGTAAGCTTGCGTTAACTCACGATACTTTGGTACACAAAGCGGACGAGAATAACGTAAAAATTATGTTACGTCTTAAATAAGCACGTAACCGGTTCAAACTATTTTATAAACCCTGGAGTTGGGCAAAACGGTAATACGTTTTGAAAGTGACCGTAAGGTTCGCCTGCTACAAAAACAATTAAATTATGCCAAGATCAGTAAATTCAGTTGCTTCTAGAGCCCGAAGAAAAAAGGTAATGAAGCAGGCCAAAGGTTACTTTGGAAGACGTAAAAACGTCTACACCGTTGCTAAAAACGCGGTAGAAAAGGCTATGCTTTATGCATACCGTGACCGTCGTCAAAAGAAGAGAAACTTCCGTTCGTTATGGATTGCCCGTATTAATGCAGGTGCCCGTATGCACGGTATGTCTTATTCTCAGTTTATGGGTAAAGTTAAAGCTGCAAACATCGAACTTAACCGTAAGGTATTAGCAGATTTAGCGATGAATCACCCGGAAGCTTTTGAAGCAATCGTAAATAAAGTAAAATAGGGCTAACGCCTAATTAATTAACAATACTCCGCTTAGAACAAAAAACCCGGTCAATCGACCGGGTTTTTTATTGGCTGCGCCAAAGGCTATAATTTTTTGTAGGTTTAGTGTGTTTGATAAGTCAATCGCGGTTACTTAAACGGTTACACCCACTTTCTAAACCGTATACATTTAATTTTATTTCCAGTCAAAGAAAACCACTTTTTCCATATCGGGATGCAGGCTTTGCAGAACAGGACAGGTTCTTGCTGTGTTTTCCAGGATTCTGCGCTGTTTTTCTTCGGCTATGCCATACAAAGTTAATTTTACCTCAATACGCGAAATACGGCGTGGCTCTGCAGCCATAATCTTGGTGACTTCAGCTATTGAACCTTTTAAATCTGACGCTTCCATCTGATTGGCCTTAATCCCCATAACAGTAAGCATACAACTGGCTAAGGCAGTAGCTACGGTGTCTGTAGGTGAGAAAGCTTCTCCCTTTCCGTTATTATCAACAGGAGCGTCGGTAATAAAAGTATTGCCTGATTTTAAGTGCTCACACGAAGTGCGCAAATCACCCAGATAAACTACTTTACTTGTCATAGATTAATCCTTTAAATACGTATTGGTAGTGTTTTCAGGGATCTCAACCACAATCTCTTCCAGGTCTTCACCAAACTTTAAGATATAGGCTGAATTGTTATAGTATCCTGAAGAAACAGGGTCCTGTATATAATGAAATTTATTCTCTACGTACTGTGTGCTATACCCGGCATCTGCGGCAGCATATAAGCTTTCTGCAGCAGCAAGACGAAGGAGCGTATCAAAAGTAAGATCATAGCCTCTTACCGCATAGCTGCTGGGCACATAACCGTACTTGGCTTTATAGGCATTGATGAAGGAAAGCCGACCCTCGGTATAGGCCCGGTCTACAGATGGGAAATGAAAATTGAGTTTCATCAATGTTATGTTTGAAACATCATCACTTTCATAAGCCGAACCTTTATCAGTTGTAAGTAAGGTGATTTTCTTACTTCCCAACTGGGTGGAAAGACTTGTGGTTACATTACTGATCAGCGCGATATCGTTGCTTTCCAGAATTACCCAGTTTTCAATAGTTGCAGACAATTTAGAAGCAAGATTTGAAGCACTCACATAACCGGCTCCGTTCTCTCCTTTCGGAAAAACTACCTTAGCATCCGGATACAAGGCCAATATTTGGTTTTTAGAAGCCTGATTTTTACCATCTGCAATAACTACGATATTCTTACCTCTTCCCTCCTGCTTGATAAAGCGGAGCATTTGTTCTTTTAAAATCTTATCTGCCGGTCTAGATTGAAACAGGTTAGCCTGCATATCGATCTCGGGAACAATTGGAGAAACCACCGGAATCGCACGCTCACGAAGCAGACGACTGGTCTTCTCCACGTTTGAGGTAAGCAAGGGACCAATGACCACATTCATCTTATCAAAATTGTTGTTGCGAATGATCGATTCTATTTTACGATCATTTGTCGCCTGACCATCAGCACGATTGTACTGTGTATCATACACGTGTAGGTTAGTTGATATCCCAAACGCCTTCGCGGAATCTACAGCCATAAGAACCCCACTGTAAAAGTCTAAGGCGATATTCATTACCCGATCACGCTTCAATACCTGTCTTGCGATATCGCTGGTATCTGTCTGGGTTTTACCCAGGTTGAAAGGCAGCATTACCGCGACATTCTTAGTACTGAGATTGGTAAGGTTATCAGAAAGTTTTACCGCACCACCACTTACATCAAGGCTTACTTCGTCAGTGAGTTTGCCTTTCGGTAATTTAAGAATCATTCCGTTTTTGAGACCTTCCTTAAGCACCGGGTTTAAGCGGAGTAATTGCTCTTCGGTCATATCCCAACGCCGGGTAAGACTGAAAAGGGTTTCTTTTGGCTTTACTTCATAAAACGCGTAGGTATCATCTTCAAGAACCGCATCATTTGAATACGACTTATCTGGAACATTTAAAATCGCTCCTATTTTTAGTCCGTCCTTAATTTCAGGATTCATCGTTTCGAGCTCCTCAATGGTAATACCGTACATCGCTGCCAGACCGTATTTGGTTTCTTTGGGCTTGACAATATGCTTCCGGTTGGTTACTGCGGGTTTGCCTGTTTCCTCTGCAGCCTCACTTTGCGTACTGGTGTTTGGTATTTTTACAACCTCACCACTGCGCAATTCGGCAGCATATAAATGCTTGTTATAGCGCTTGATGTCGGTTTCTGAAACTTCGTACTTTTTAGACAACTTGTATAAGGTTTCGCCTTTAGCAACGGTATGCAAAATAAATTTACCATCTGCGCTAACTTCAGAAGCGCCAGGTTCAGACTTCCCTCCCGGTAGTATCAAAACCAGCCCCGGGTAGACCCGGTTTTTAGCTTCCGGATTCAACCGATAGATCTCGTAAACGGTGACATTGTATTTATTGGCAATTGCCGAAATGGTCTCCCCTTCCTGTACGCGGTGACTTGAATAGGTTTTCTGACCTAAACTGGAACAGCTGTAAACCAAAAACAGCAATAGAAACAGAACACTTAAGTTTCTCATTATTTTCAAATTATTTCTAAAGAACAGTACCAATACCATACCTAAATTTTTTAGGAGCTGTAAACGCGGTTTACATCAAATTATTCCCACTCAATAGTTGCAGGCGGTTTTGAACTGATATCATAGACTACTCTATTAACGCCCTTAACTTTATTTATTATATCATTAGAAACTTTTTGAAGAAAGTTATAAGGCAGATTAACCCAGTCTGCAGTCATCCCGTCTGTACTCTCAACAGCACGTAATGCCACACACTTCTCATACGTACGCTCATCACCCATCACACCTACCGAATCTACCGGCAACAGCATTGCTCCTGCCTGCCATACCTGGTCATAAAGTCCCCAATCGCGAAGGCCGTTTATAAATATCGCGTCTACTTCCTGCAAAATGCGCACTTTCTCGGCAGTGATATCGCCCAGAATACGAATGGCAAGACCGGGCCCCGGGAAGGGATGTCTCCCTAACAGCGCAGGGTTCATATCCATACTGGCACCCACACGGCGTACTTCGTCTTTAAACAGCATGCGCAAAGGCTCGACAACCTGTAGTTTCATAAAATCAGGCAGACCACCTACATTATGGTGTGATTTAATGGTTGCCGAAGGACCTCCGGTAGCAGAAACCGACTCGATAACGTCTGGATAAATAGTTCCCTGAGCCAGCCATTTTGCGTTTTCTACCTGATGGGCTTCATCGTCAAATACCTCAATAAACACACGACCGATGGTTTTGCGTTTTTCTTCGGGATCACTCTTACCGGCGAGGGCATCCAGAAAGCGTTTAGAGGCATCTACCCCTTTTACGTTTAATCCCATTCCCTCATACTGCTTGAGTACGTCTGTAAATTCGTTTTTTCGAAGCAGGCCGTTATTCACGAAAATGCAATGCAGATTTTCGCCAATAGCCTTGTGCAACAACATTGCAGCAACTGAACTGTCTACACCTCCTGATAGACCTAGAATCACCTTATCATCGCCCAGCTTTTTCTTCAACTGGTCTACTGTAGTGTCAACAAAACTATCAGGCGTCCAGCTTTGAGCGACTCCGGCGATGTTTACCAGAAAATTTTCCAGTATACGCTTACCATCTGTCGAGTGGTATACTTCAGGGTGAAACTGGATCGCGTAGGTTTCTTCGCCTTCAATGCGATAAGCTGCATATTCCACATCGTGGGTGCTGGCTAATTTTACAGCTCCGGTGGGTAATTTTTTTATGGTATCGCTATGGCTCATCCAAACCTGACTACCGGCTTCAACACCCTCAAAAAAGGCCTCATTTTCTTTTACAGAAGAGAGGTTAGCCCTCCCGTATTCACGGGTATTGGACTGCCCTACTTCACCTCCGTGAAAGTGAGCCAGGTATTGCGCTCCGTAACAGACACCGAGCATCGGTTTCTTACCGCGTATTTGCGACAGATCCGGGTGCGGAGCGTCTTCTGCTCGTACAGAACTGGGTGATCCCGAAAGTATAACGGCTTTGTAGCTGCTTAAATCTTCAGGTAATTTGTTGTAGGGTTTAATTTCGCAGAAAATATTGAGTTCCCTGATGCGTCTTGCAATCAATTGGGTGTACTGCGAACCAAAGTCTAGAATGAGTACGTTATTTTGCATAGGCAAAAATAGTATTTCTATCTAATCTGAAAGTCTGAAAATGCGGTCAAATTTTAAGAAGATTTACACAGCCGAAAGAATTGCCTGAACTCAATAGGGTAATGAAAACGATGATCACCGGGCTTGTGAATTCCAATGCTCGTTATCGGCAGAAAATAACCGTATATCCGTATTACAGGTAAAAAAAAAGCTTCTAAAATGGATTTTTAGCGTTATTTAAACAAAAATGGAAGAAGATAATGGTGTAAAATCAATAAAGATTATTCAGTTACACTGCGAATAGCTCAGTATTTAAGCCTAATAATACCGAAAAAAGCAAAACCGTAGCCTAATAATTCATTTAAAGAGAATAAATGTGTAAAAATATAACTATAAACAATACTTCCAATTAAAAAAACTATATTTGTTAAAATATAACTCAATAGTCCCTAAGCTAACTTAAATGTCTATATCTAAACAACTTAAATCCCTTCGGGAGCAGGCTGCATTGTCGCAGAAGAAAGTAGCTGCTGAACTGGGTATTACCCAGGGAGCCTACTCGCTCATTGAAAATGGTCAAAATTCTATCACGACCGATCATTTACTTACTTTGAGCCGTCTGTACAGTGTTCCTACTGATCGCATCTTAAAAGGTTCCCACAATTCGGTTATGATCAATATTTCAAACGGTTTTGTACCTCTTATAGGTGTTGAGGCTCGCGCGGGCTTTATTGAGAACAGAGATAACGAGCAATGGCTTTCTACGCTTGCGATGTTTAAGCTACCCGGTTATGAGCCTGTTGAAGGTCAAAAACTCTTTGAAGTTGAAGGCGATAGTATGATGCCTACCCTAATGCACGGTGACATTTTAATCACACAGCACATAGACGATCTTACCGAAATTTTAGATGGCTCTGTTGCGGTAATCGTTACTCCAAAATCAGTTCTTACAAAACGTATTAAAAAAGACTTATCAAATAACGCTGTAATCTTAATTAGCGACAACAGCAAGTACGAAAGCATTTCATACGAACTTGACAACATACTCGAAATACTTATTGTACGTGGTAAAATTACCAGTTCTCTGAATGTGATCGATATGGATGCCAACAACCGGGTTAAGCATCTGGAAAGTCAGGTAGATAAACTACAGAGTGATATGAGTAAACTCATCGAAAAAATCAATAAACTGGTTTAGTTCAACTCTTGATTAAATAAAAAACCCGGCAACTTGCCGGGTTTTTTATGCTTTATGTTTTCGAGATTATTGTCTGGAAACAACAGCTCTTGGGAAGGAAAGCGTATTCAGATCCATCCCCTGAGTCTCCGGATACAAACCATTACCTGCAGCAGGATTAACTAACGGTTGAACTACAAATGGGTTACGATCATCGAAATCCGGGAAAGGTTCAACCGAAATAAATATCTTTTTAGATCTTAAATCTGGTGGGTTATTGAAACCAAAGCCCTCAACCGAAAGAATAGTCATGTTCACAAAATCTTCACCCGGAAATAAAGGGGCTTCATTATCAGTGCCACTAAAAGCAGGAGAACTGTCTTTACCTGTGGGAGCTCTAAATTTACCTGTGCTAAGCAAAACTGTTTGATTTGAAGCGTTTCTGGTCTCAACCCATCCTTCATATCTCCAACCTTCCGGCAATGTTGGTAAATTTAGACCAGCCTGAGGATTACCACTATTCGGCCTTAAAAACCAAACACCATTCTGGTTGTTATTTACATTATCATCTGTTGGTGTCCATAAGGTAAACACACCCGATGCATTTGAGAAACTTCCTAAAGAACCATCAATCGATAAGTCTGCAGAGTTCCCGTTAAAGGTACCGGAAAGAATTACCGTGTTACTAATCTCAGGAGAAGGGTCATTACCCGCTTCAATACTAATCTTAATGCCTGATGCGTTGTCAACTTGTCCGGTTAGGGCTGAAAACTGCTGATTTGCACGTAAACTCCTGAAACGTCCCAGTGAAATGTTTTCACCTCCCGAAACCAGCCAAACCTGATACTCAGCATCAGCGGGTAGTTGCTCAAGACGAGTAACCGACTCAAGAGTCACAGTTGTACGATCAATAGTATCATCACTTCCTGAACAGGCTGCCAAAAGACCGGCGGCAAGTAAAGCGATAAGGTTTAATTTTTTCATAAGTAGTTTTTAATTTAAGTTGTTCTGCTTTGTTAACGCAAAGAGCGCTTAAAAATTTCAATAAAAAAACCAAACTACCCGAAAGTAGTCTGGTTTTAATAAAGATTTAGCAAAGTAACTAGGCGTTCTGCTTCTTAATCAGATTTAAGGCAGAGCCCTCACGATACCAGGTAATCTGTGCATCGTTATAAGTATGATTTGCTTTAATAGTGTCCTTGCTTCCATCAGCATGAGTAACCTCAATGGTTAATGGAGTATCAGGAGCAAATTTTTCGATATCTACAAAGCTGAAGGTATCATCTTCCTGAATCAAATCGTAATCATTCTCGTTTACAAAAGTCAGCGCAAGCATACCCTGTTTCTTCAGGTTGGTTTCGTGAATACGTGCAAATGATTTTACCAATACCGCAGCAACCCCAAGATGACGAGGCTCCATCGCAGCGTGTTCACGTGAAGAACCTTCCCCGTAGTTGTGATCTCCCACAACGATGGTCTTGATTCCTTTCGCCTTGTATTCGCGTTGCGTATCTGGCACTCCGCCATACTCACCGGTCAACTGACTCTTAACAAAGTTTGTTTTCTTATTGTATGCATTTACAGCCCCTATCAGACAGTTATTTGAAATATTGTCCAGGTGACCGCGGTAACGTAACCAAGGTCCGGCCATAGAAATGTGGTCAGTTGTACATTTTCCAAATGCTTTAATCAACAATTTCACATTTTTAAGTTCGCTATCCTGAATAGGCTCAAACGGAGTCAATAATTGCAAACGTTCGCTATCTGAAGCTACTTTTACATCTACAGAACTACCATCTTCAGTTGGCGCAAGGTATCCGTTTTCATCAACGGCAAAACCTTTTGGAGGTAACTCAAGGCCTTGTGGCTCATCAAGTTTTACTTCCTGACCATCTTCGTTGATCAGCGTATCGTTCATCGGATCAAAATCCAATTTTCCTGAAATCGCGATTGCTGCAACCATTTCCGGTGAACCTACAAAGGCGTGGGTATTTGGGTTTCCATCCGCACGTTTAGAGAAGTTTCGGTTAAACGAGTGTACAATGGTGTTCTTCTCGTCCCCTTTACGGTCGCTACGGTCCCACTGACCTATACATGGTCCGCAGGCATTGGTAAATATGGTAGCACCAAGATTTTCAAAAACCTCCAGTAAACCATCACGCTCAGCGGTAAAACGTATTTGTTCAGACCCCGGGTTTATACCAAAGTCAGACTTCGGTTTTAATTTTTTATCGATAGCCTGCTGGGCAATAGAAGCAGCACGTGATAAATCTTCATACGAAGAGTTGGTACACGAACCGATAAGACCCCAGTCTACTTTAATTGGCCAGTCGTTCTCTTTTGCTTTTTTACCCAATTCACCTACCGGAGTAGCTAAGTCTGGAGTAAACGGCCCATTAAGGTGTGGACGCAATTCCGAAAGATTGATTTCGATAACCTGGTCAAAGTATTGCTCAGGATTTGCATACACCTCGTCGTCACCGGTAAGGTATTCTTTAATTTCGTTTGCTGCATCAGCAACATCGGCACGGTCTGTAGCACGTAAGAAACGCTCCATAGACTCATCGTAACCAAAAGTAGAAGTTGTTGCACCAATTTCGGCACCCATATTACAAATGGTTCCTTTACCGGTTGCAGAAAGATTGCGGGCACCCGGGCCAAAATATTCAACAATAGCTCCGGTTCCACCTTTAACAGTCAGAATACCGGCCACTTTTAGGATAACGTCTTTTGAAGCCGTCCAGCCGTTAAGTTCACCGGTTAATTTAACCCCGATTAGTTTCGGGAATTTAAGTTCCCACGGCATACCTGCCATTACATCAACCGCGTCAGCACCACCTACTCCGATAGCTACCATTCCCAAACCACCGGCATTTACCGTGTGACTGTCTGTACCTATCATCATTCCACCCGGAAATGCATAGTTTTCCAAAACAACCTGGTGAATAATACCTGCACCCGGTTTCCAAAAACCGATACCGTATTTGTTAGAGACAGACTCCAAGAAATCAAATACCTCATTACTGGTCTCGTTAGCACGCTTTAAATCTTTTTGCGCTCCCTGTTTTGCCTGAATCAGGTGATCACAATGTACAGTGGTAGGCACCGCTACATTTTTCTTACCCGCCTGCATAAACTGCAACAAGGCCATCTGGGCAGTCGCATCCTGACAAGCGATACGATCTGGAGCAAAATCTACATAGTCTTTACCCCTTACGAAGGCTTTATCTGTTTTACCATCCCATAAGTGAGAATACAATATTTTTTCTGCCAGAGTTAAAGGTTTGCCGGTAACTTCGCGAGCCGCATCTACGCGCTCAGCGATTTTACTGTAAACCGATTTGATCATATCGATATCAAATGCCATATCTAAAGTTTAGTTTAATATAAAATTGAATTTCGTGTCTGCCCGAGAGCGTGCGAAAATTACGAAAAACCCCTCAAAATAGGAAGCCTCTAAGCAGATAACCTGTTTTTATGTAATTGCCCGTATTCGTTTCGATTTACTAAAAAATAAATCGATTTCGCTGATTGATTTTCAATACTTGTTAATGAGATGATTAACTTCTCAAAAAGTCTGAAAAACGGCTTTATTTAGAGCGGCTCTATATTAGTTAAAGAAGCGCTTTTATAATCTCCTGAAGCGTCAAACCTTCGGCTTCTGCCTTGTAATTCTTAATCAGACGATGCCCTAAAATTCCCTGAGCCACGGCCTGCACGTTTTCGATATCGGGAGAATATTTTCCATGCATCGCAGCATGAGTTTTGGCAGCAAGAATTAAATTTTGAGAAGCGCGCGGACCAGCTCCCCAGTCGATATAATCTTTTACCAGTTGCGGCGCATCGGCTGCACCCGGTCTTGTTTTACCAACCAGTCTTACCGCATATTCCACCACATTGTCTGCTACAGGTATACGGCGTATAAGATGCTGATAGTCTATAATTTCATTCGCTTTGAATAACGGGCTTACAGAAGTAGTCTGATCTGCGGTAGTTGACTTTACGATGGCTACTTCTTCTTCATAGGTGGGATATACCAGATTTATGGCAAACATAAAGCGGTCAAGCTGTGCTTCGGGCAAAGGGTAGGTTCCCTCCTGTTCAATGGGGTTTTGGGTTGCCAAAACAAAATACGGAGCATCAAGCTTGTATTGCTTACCGGCAACGGTCACCGCTTTTTCCTGCATCGCCTCAAGCAACGCCGCCTGAGTTTTAGGCGGAGTACGGTTGATCTCGTCTGCAAGAATAATGTTTGAGAAAACCGGTCCCTTTAAAAATTTAAAGGTTCGGTTTTCATCTAAAATCTCTGAACCCACAATGTCGCTCGGCATCAGGTCTGGTGTAAACTGAATTCGTTTAAAATCAAGACCCAAAGCCTGAGCAATCGTATTAACCATTAAGGTCTTCGCCAGACCGGGAACCCCAATCAACAGCGCGTGACCCCCTGAAAAAATAGATATGATTATTTGCTCAACAACTTCATCCTGACCGATGATTACACGGCCAATTTCCTTTTTAAGATCTTTAAAGCGATGTACAAGAGAGTCGATTGCCTTGGCGTCAGACATATATTAATTCTTTTTCCAGTTACTAGTGTAATCGCAAGATCTGTAATCGCCGTTTAACTTGATATAGGTCTCCGCAATTTTTTCATTCTGCCACTTTTCGATAGCCTTGATTTGTTTAGCCTGCAACGCGAAGTTTTTAATTTTCACGTAGTCGATCACAAAATCAGCTTCGTGTTCTTCAATACGATCAGATACGGTATAAATCTCGTAACGGGTTTTGCCGGTACGCGTAGGATTGTTAAAAGGAATGGAAACCTCTCCTTCTTTTAGATTCTGAACTTTAGGATACAATTCAGTCGGCAGGTTTTTCAATTCAAACATACGATCCTGAGTAACCGGGTTAATCATTATCCCCCCGTCGCTGGCAGTTTCCTTTTCATCAGAAAATTCTTTGGCTGCCTCTTCAAAGGTAATTTCACCGGCTTCGATACGCGACTTAATTTTGTCTATTTTCTCTTTTGCTGCAGCTTCGGCCTCAGAAGTAACCTTTGGGATACGCAAAATGTGTCTCAAATCAATTTTTTGACCGCGTATTTTTTCAACCTTTATAATGTGGTAACCAAATTCAGTCTCAAAAGGCTTACTCACTTCACCTTCCTGAAGACTGAACGCCACATCTCTAAATTCTTTTACAAACTGAGACTTTCGGTCTACATCACGGATAAGACCACCGTCTCCACGGGTTGATTCATCTTCAGACCATAAAACGGCTTTGGTTGCAAAACTGCTTCCGTTTTCTACTATATCATTGCGATAGCCGTTAAGCTGCTCTATCACTTTGTCTTTTTCTTCCTGTGGAACTTCCGGAATGATTTGAATTTTTGAAATCTCAAGTTCTACTCCAAACTGTGGTAAACCATCCTGTTCCAATTGTTTGTAGTACTCGCGTATCTCTTCAGGAGTTACTTCGATCTCCTCAACAATTTTTTGCTGCATCGCTTTGGCAAGTTCCTGATTGCGGTTTAACTCAAAAAGGTCTTTACGCAAATCAGACATCTTTTCCTTACGGTAAAAACGCAATACTTTTTCTTCAGAACCCAACTGATTGATGAAATAATCAATTTGCTGCTGGGTGTACGAGCGCACCTGATCTTCAGAAATACTTACACTGTCAATAACCGCGTGATGCGCATAAAGCTTGTCTTCCATCAGTTTATCGAGAACCTTGCAGTTTGATAAATCCTGAGTTTCTACCTTTTGCTGTTTCAGGGATTCGATGGCCTGATCAATGTCACTTTCAAGAATAACATACTCTCCCACAACCGCCGCAACACCATCTACTTTAAATGTGGTTCCGGTAGTTAGCGGTTTGTCAGTAGCCTGTGCTACTTCCTCTTCTACTTCGGTATTGATGATTTCCTGCGCGCTCACCGAACCTGCGGCAAGACAAACAAGCAAACTAAATGCTCCGTTAATTATAGATTTCAAATTGTTTATTTTTAATTGCATCTTTCGTTATATCCTTTTCTAACTCTTTAATCAATTCCAGTTTTCTACGATTCAGTAAAATTTGCTTAACCGTAGGTTTTACATACTCTAAAGGGGCTTCCTGATTGCGTTTAAGACGGTCTTTTACGGCGATCAAATATAGCCCTAATGAATCACGCAGCTGAATAAAATCGGTTTTATTTAAAAGCCGGTCGCTGTTCTCCAGGTTTACAGGAGGGACGGTTGCAACCACTTTATCCAGACGTATCCACGTGGAGTCGTTCAAATAATGTGCCTTAAACTGCACGGCAATCGAATCAAGATAGCGGCGGTCGTCAGCATTAAAACGAATGAATTTACTTTTTATCGTTTCAATATTATAGTCATTTTCATTCAACTGAATATAGCGCAACTTCAGCAATTCTTCATTCAGTTTAAAATTTTCGGTGTTTTTCTCATAAAAAGCAATGGCTTCAGCATCAGTCACCGTACTGTCCATATTACGCGCCACCAAAGCATCTTTATAAGCCTGAGCATACAAATCTGATTTATACTGGGCCACAAGATCTTCTAAACGCTGCTGCTCCTCAACCGAAATATTAAGCTTAGCACCTTTCATCAGCAGCTTTTGAGTTGCCCAGCGCGTAATAAAGCTCGACACTACCAGCGTGCTGTCTTCCTTACTCATTCCCGGCACGATCAACTCGTCAATGTCACTTTGGTACAAATACTCGTCTCCTACACGGGCGACAGGCTCCCCTACCGGTTTTGTGGTTTGAAAATACTCGCAGGAATTTGAAAAACCAGCGATAATCAATCCCAAAATAACTAATGCAAAACGATATCTCATAGTCTTAAGCAAGTCCGGGTCTTTTTTGACAGCTTTGATTCTTCCTAAAGACCGATAAGAAAAGTTGCTGTTGCATAATTTTTAATTTGGCAAAATTAAACAATATCTGTAGAAACGCAGCATTGCAGTCTGCGGGCTAATTTATATTACAAAACAAACTCCATTTAAAGAACAAATTCACATAAAACCAGTGATATGACGGAAGTTCTTTGAGTCTAAAACTGCTGTTAAAAACAATTGATCCCGAATCAGCAAATTACTAAAACTTACATTTGCAATTTAAAAATCAGGACTATGAACTATTCACATAAAATTCTCATTGATCTCCCTCTGGCAGATACCGTGTCTAAAATGGATAGCCTCGAAAACCTTAAGAAATGGCAGGAAGGCCTTGTTGAAGCTACTGTGATTTCAGGAAAATTTGGGGAAGAAGGCGCTAAAACGTGTTTGAAGTACGATTTTGGTTCGCGTAAAATGACGCTGATTGAAACCATATTAAAGACCAATATGCCTCACGAGCTTGTGGCATCGTATACCACAAAGGGCGTTTATAATGAGCAACACAACCGCTTCAGGGCTACAAAAGACGGAAAAACAATCTGGGAGTCTGATAGTACGTTTAAATTTGAAGGTTTAGGGATGAAACTGGTAGGTCTTTTATTTCCCAAAAGCTTCGAAAAACAATCTTTAAAATATATGAAAGCCTTTAAAGCTTTCGCAGAAAACGGAACAACAGCTTAATTATGGATAAAATAAAACTGATTTGGGATTTTAGAGGTGCTGATGCCCATCAAATTGCCGAACACCACGTAAAACACCTAAAAGAATACGCATCTGCAAATGGCCTGAATGAACATGCAACGGGAGTAGAAAAACAGAGTCCTTTATATAGTTTGGCATTTTTTGTGGTAGAGAAAGAAAACATGCCGGCAGTACGGGATGCGCTTCGCCCACATCGCGGAGAGTATATCGATTAAAAAATGTAATGGGCATACAAAGAAGCCTCTAAAGAATTGAATGCGCATTTATTACTAAGAAAAAACTTTGACAGGTAGCGCGCTTTTTTATCTTTGCCGATGGTTTTTTAAAAAGCCCTGATTATTAGAAACAAAAACGCCTGAAAAGGCACAAAAACAAAAGAATGAAAAAATTTATTTTACCTCTGGTAGTATTTTTTGTGAGTCTGAGCGCAATGGCTCAGTCCAAAGTAGGTACCATAGACAGTGATCTGGTTATTGCCAGTCTTGATGAAGTGGCTCAGGTACAAAAAGATCTGGAAGCTTATGGCGCTGATCTTGACCGACAGTTTAAAGAATTAGTTAGTAAATACCAGGCTGCCGTGGAAGCTTATCAAAAAGTAGAGGCTACTGCTACTGAAGATGATAAGAAAAAGAAGCAGGAGGAGATTGTAGGAATGGAGCAGGATATTCAACGCTTCAGACAAAATTCTCAGGGATTAATTCAAATCAAGCAAAACGAATTGATGCAGCCGCTTTATCAAAAAGTTGGTCAGGCCCTTGACGCTGTTGCACGTGAGCAAAACTATACTCAGGTACTTACGCTTAACGCCGGTGTTGCTTATTTTGACCCTGCATTAGATATTACTGATGACGTGGCTAAAAAACTTGGAGTCACACTTAAATCAGGAGAAGAAACCGGAGGACAGTAGTTTTCCGATTATCAAAAATATAAAAGACCGCAAAAGCGGTCTTTTTTTATGTCTTGCATTCAGATTCGACTGAAGTATATTACCAAAAGGTAAGCCTCGATGTATCCTATTTTTGGCAGTACCAATAAAAAATCCGCCTCGTGATTTGAGGCGGATTTTTTTAGTTATAGACCGATATAAATTATCTGCTGTAGTTAGGAGATTCTTTAGTAATTGTTACATCGTGCGGATGGCTCTCATGAATACCACTGGCGGTAATCTTAACAAAGCGACCGTTTTCTTTAAGCGTTGCGATATCTTTTGCACCACAATATCCCATACCGGCTCTGAGTCCGCCGATAAACTGATGTACGCTTTCGTAAAGTTCACCTTTATAAGGTACGCGACCTACGATACCTTCCGGCACCAGTTTTTTGATATCATCTTCCACATCCTGAAAATAACGGTCTTTAGAACCGGTTTTCATAGCTTCCACAGAACCCATACCGCGATAGGTTTTATATTTTCGGCCTTCATAGATTATGGTTTCTCCGGGAGATTCTTTGGTTCCTGCAAGCAACGAACCTAACATCACGCAGTCTGCACCGGCTGCAATTGCTTTAGGAATGTCCCCGGTATAGCGAATACCTCCATCTGCAATTACAGGCACACCAGTACCTTTAAGAGCGGCTCCAACTTCAAGTACAGCGCTAAACTGTGGGAAACCTACACCGGCGACCACCCGTGTGGTACAAATAGAACCGGGTCCTATACCAACCTTTACAGCATCTGCACCGGCTTCAACCAAATATTTTGCAGCTTCTGCCGTAGCGATATTACCCACCACAACGTCAAGCTCGGGAAATTTATCTTTAACCGCTTTAAGCACTTTTACAACACCCTGAGTATGCCCGTGAGCCGTATCAATGACCACGGCGTCTACTCCGGCATTAACCAAAGCCTCTACCCGCTGCACCGCGTCTGCAGTCACACCAACAGCAGCTGCAACGCGCAACCTTCCGTAGGTATCTTTATTTGCAATAGGTTTTTGGGTAAGTTTTGTAATATCTCTAAACGTGATTAAACCGATCAATTTATTATCATCGGTTACCACGGGTAATTTTTCGATTTTGTTTTCCTGTAGAATAACTTCAGCCTGTCCTAAAGAGGTACCTTCAGCTGTGGTTACCAGATTTTCGGAAGTCATGACTTCTACAATAGGACGCTTGTCGTCTTTTTCAAAACGCAGATCGCGATTGGTAACAATTCCTACCAGACGACCCTCATCATCAATAATGGGAATTCCCCCAATGCTGTGTTCGGCCATAAGACGCTTGGCATCTTTTACAAACGCATCACGCTTTAAGGTAACAGGATCTATGATCATCCCACTTTCTGCACGTTTAACGCGGCGCACCTTAACTGCCTGCTGCTCGATTGTCATGTTTTTGTGCAACACACCTATACCCCCTTCCCGGGCAATGGCAATAGCCATGCGCGACTCGGTAACCGTATCCATTGCAGCGGAAACGATAGGTACGTTTAATGTGATGTTGCGGGTGAATTTTGACTGAATACTGACTTCGCGGGGAAGTACTTCAGAGTAAGCAGGGACCAGGAGTACGTCGTCGTAAGTAAGACCTTCTCCTAAGATTTTTGTTTCGTGAGCAGTCATTGCAATTAGGATTTAATTGCGTGCAAATATACTGCTAAATTCTCAAACCTCAAGCACTGTGGGCATTTAATAAAAATTGAATACGATTGCACTATTTTTATTTGAAATAAGTCTAAATAAATTTGGAAGGTTTGCTTGTGGCTGTTATTTTTGCCGGAATAAAATTATCAATATTCAGTCTAAATAAGATTAATAATGTTCAAACCGCTTTCCATCTTACTAACCGCAACCGTGATTTTAAGCTCGTGCTCATCAGACGATGATGCGGATACAACAAACCCTGTTTTAGAGGTTCCTCAGAATTATACGTTTACTCGTGAAGGTAATTCTACGGTTGATTTCAATGGACAAACCACGCGTATCGCGATGGCTGAAGCCATTTCTTCAAGTCTGCTCGATTTTGACAATGCGACTGAAGCTTCCATAATGGCACAATTTACGCATACTGCCGGGGATGCTGATTTTGAAGATGCAGCGCTTAATGCTTCAGATAAAAATGTACGAAGTAAAGTTGCTGCTTCTGTAGACTATTACAATACCAATGCTGTACAGAGTCAGGCTATCAAAAGTACCTTTGACGATTATATCGCCAAGCAGGTTTCAGAAGTATTCCCGAATCAAAATGTAGTAGCGATTGCAGGAACTGCCGGTCAAATCGCAGACGGAACCCGTACCCGTTACGTGTCTGCTACCGGATTAGAATACAATCAGGCTTTTGCCAAAGGACTTCTTGGAGCGCTGATGACTGATCAAATGCTGAATAACTACCTAAGCGTAGCTGTTCTTGATGAAGGTGACAACCGCGCAAATAACTCGGCAGGCGTTACCGCAGAAGGTTCAAATTACACCACGATGGAACACAAATGGGATGAGGCTTACGGTTACATTTACGGTGCTTCTCAGGATCCTACAAATCCCAATGCAACCATTGGTGAAGATGATGGATTCTTAAATGAATATGTGGGTCGCGTAAATGATGATGCTGATTTTAATACCATTGCTGAAACGATTTTTGACGCTTTTAAAACCGGTCGTGCCGCTATCGTGGCCGGTGACTATGTTACCCGTGACGAGCAGGCAGCAATCATTCGCGC
The DNA here is from genome assembly GCF_002744755.1 of Leeuwenhoekiella nanhaiensis. GTDB lineage: Bacteria > Bacteroidota > Bacteroidia > Flavobacteriales > Flavobacteriaceae > Leeuwenhoekiella > Leeuwenhoekiella nanhaiensis. The sequence goes on from NZ_KZ319288.1 coordinate 320,131, forward strand.
CGAAGTTTCTAAAGCTATCGCGGTACGTGGCATCTACTACCTGCAACAGGCCAAAACGAAAATCGAAGCGGGGAATCAAACCGGAGCGTTCCACGGTCTGTCTGAGGCTTATGGATTTATATACAGCTTACAATTTACCCGTAATCCACAAACTGACGCTCCTTATTTAAGTGCTGTTGAAGTAACCGGTTTATTAGGCCAGCTTATGGGCGATGGGGCCAACGGCTTATGGGATCTTACCGCAGATACCATTGACGCTATTTCAGAAAGTATTGCAGCAGAATTTGATTTTACCGTAGCTCAAGCTGCAAGTGTAGACTAGTGATTTACACGCTTTAAAGTATCTTTGCAATCCAAAAAAATGAAAGCCCATAAATGGGCATAGATTAGAAAAAGAAAAAAAGAAAAGATGAAAAAAATTATTTCCATTCTAACCCTAATTACTCTGGTCAGCTTGATGAGTTGTACCTCAGACAGCACAGATGACTCCGGGCAGGGACAGACCGATCAGTTTGACCGCGGTGCGATGCTCGTGAACTGGGCAGATAATATCATCATTCCGTCTTACGAGGCCTTTGATGTTGAAGCTAAAGCCTTGAATGCTGCTGCAGCCGCTTTTGTTGCGACTCCGGATACCAGTACGCTTGGTACACTGCGCACAGCCTGGGAATCTGCTTATTTTTCGTTTCAAAATGTTGAACTGTTTGATATAGGCAAAGCCGAAGAGGTACGTTACAGTTACAGGCTGAACACCTACCCTACCAATGCTACCGAAATCACTTCGGCTGTAGAAAGTGGAAATTACGACCTGGCGCTACCTTCTGCAGTTGATGCACAGGGTTTCCCGGCGCTTGATTACTTGCTTTTTGGATTGGGAGATAGCGACGCCGAAGTCCTTGCTTTTTATACCACAGATGCAAACGCTGAAAATTATAAGAAGTACCTAAGCGACATAACAGGAAGTATCGAACAGTTAACCACAACGGTACTGGCCGATTGGAAAAACAGTTTCCGCGGAAGCTTTGTGAGCAACACATCGTCTTCGGCTTCTGGTTCTGTTGATAAACTGGCTAACGATTACATTTTTTATTACGAAAAGCTTTTAAGAGCCGGAAAAGTGGGGATTCCTGCCGGAATTTTTTCAAATGAGGTACTACCGCAAACAGTAGAAGCTTATTATAAGGAAGACTTATCTAAAGCGTTGTTGCTTGAAGCCCTAAATGCAACCCAGAATTTCTTCAACGGGAAAGCCTACAAGGGTTCGGCCACCGGAGCTTCTTTCAAAGCCTATCTCGATTATCTAAATACCATTAAAAACGGTAGTGATCTTAGTGGTCTTATCAATGTCCAGTTTGACGCCGCACGGGCTAAAGCTAACACCTTAAACAGTAGTTTTGTGGTGCAGATTGAGACCAACAACGATGCCTTGTTAGAAACTTACAATGAGCTACAGCGAAATACGATTTTGATGAAGATCGATATGTTGCAGGCACTTGACATCAGTGTCGATTATGTAGATGCAGACGGCGATTAATGCAAAAGTCAATCTCCAAATATCTTACTAAAAATACAGAGGCCGCTCCATTAGCGGTCTTTCGTATTTTGTTTGGTGTGATGATGCTGTTGAGCATTATCCGATTTTGGAGCAACGGCTGGATTGAGAAACTCTACCTTGAGCCCGATTTTCACTTTACCTATTACGGCTTTAGCTGGGTACAGCCTTTAGGCAACTTTACCTACGTGATTTTTGGCATTTGCGCCCTTGCTGCTCTGGGTATTGCGCTGGGCTATCGCTACAAATGGTCTGTACTCCTGTTCTTTCTGAGCTTTACCTATATTGAGCTGATGGATAAAACCACCTACCTCAATCACTATTATTTCATCAGCTGCCTGGCATTTTTAATGCTATTTTTAGAGGGTAGCGCCTATTTTTCTCTGGATTCGTACCGTAGAAAACAAGCATTTACCCACATCCCGAAGTGGAATATAGACAGCATCAAACTGCTGTTGGGTATCGTTTATTTTTATGCCGGCCTTGCAAAACTGAACAGCGACTGGCTTCTACGGGCGATGCCACTTAAGATTTGGTTGCCTTCCAAATACGATTTACCGCTTTTAGGAAACCTAATGCAGCAAGAGTGGGTACATTACAGCTTCAGTTGGTTTGGAGCGATCTACGATCTCAGCATTCCGTTTTTATTGCTGTACAAACCCACGCGTAAACTGGGTTTTGTGTTGGTAGTCATTTTCCACTTGCTTACCCGGGTGTTATTCCCTATTGGGATGTTTCCATACATTATGATTGTAAGCGCGCTGATTTTCTTTGACGCCGGTTTCCATCAAAAAATCATCCATTTCCTGAGAAGATCCTTCCGCCTAAAAACTCTTGCAACGACAGTCCGGGTTTCAAAAATGAGTTCGAAACCGGCACTTATGGCAGTTGCTGCATTTTTTGTGATTCAGCTGCTGCTGCCCTGGCGCTACCTCGCCTATCCCGGCGAACTCTTCTGGACCGAAGAAGGTTATCGCTTTTCGTGGCGGGTAATGCTGATGGAAAAGGCAGGCTATGCCCAATTTAAGGTGGTTGATGAGCAAACGGGCAAAAATTTCTACGTGGATAACAGCGATTTTTTGACGCCTTTTCAGGAAAAGCAAATGAGCACTCAGCCCGACTTTATTCTCGAATACGCGCAGTATCTTGCAGACCATTTTTCGGCGCAGGGACATAAAAGCCTGGCGGTATATGTAGAAAGTTATGTTGCACTCAACGGCAGACTGAGTCAGCCATTTATAGACCCTAATGTAAATTTGCTTGATGAGCCGCGCTCGTTTAAGCCCAAAACGTTTATACTCCCTTTTGATGATACCATACAAGGACTTTAAATTTTTCGCTTTGCTAATTGTTTTTTTCGCATTCGCGAAAACTGCACAGGCGCAACAAACGCAGTACAATCTTACCGGCACCCTGACTGCCGCAAATACCGGAGAGCCTATCTCCAATGCCGAAGTATTTTGTCTTGAAATTGGCCGAAAGGTCGAAACCGATGCAAGCGGTACGTATACCTTTAATGGATTGTCTGAAGGAAGTTATACCCTAAATGTGTTTGCCCTCGCTTTTGAACTGGCTGAAAAAAGTATCACGCTTTCTTCAGATACACGTCTTGATTTTGCGCTCGATTCTTTGGGCGAAAACCTGAACGAGGTGATGATCACGGCCCGCAAACGGAAAATTTTCGCTTTGCGACAACTCAAACCCGTAGAAGGAACTGCCATTTACGCCGGAAAAAAGAGCGAGGTGGTACAGGTAGAAAACCTGACTGCCAATTTAGCTTCAGGAACTGCCCGGCAGATTTACGCACAGGTGGTAGGTCTCAATATTTACGAAAATAACGACGCCGGTTTGCAGCTCAACATCGGCGGACGTGGGCTGGATCCCAACCGTTCGGCTAATTTTAATACGCGTCAAAATGGTTACGATATTTCGGCAGATGTTTTGGGTTATCCCGAGAGTTATTACACGCCACCCGCCGAGGCTTTAGAAAGTATCGAAGTGGTACGCGGTGCAGCCTCTCTGCAATACGGTACGCAGTTTGGCGGTCTCATCAATTTCAAATTAAAACAACCCAACCCCGACAAAAAACTGGAGTGGACTTCAAGGCAAACTTTAGGTAGCTATAATCTGTTTACCTCGTTTAACAGCCTGAGCGGCACGGTAGACAACACGGGCTACTACGCCTATTTTAATTACAAAAAAGGAGACGGTTTTCGACCGAACTCCGGTTTTGATTCTTATAACGCCTATTTGCATCTCGATCAAAAAATAGGCGATAAAACCAAGCTGATTTTTGAAGGCAGTTACCTGTATTACCTGGCTCAGCAGGCAGGCGGACTCACCGACTCACAGTTTGAAGAAGACCCCACCTTTAGCAACCGCAGCCGTAACTGGTTTGCCGTAGACTGGAAACTTTTTGCCCTCCGTTTGGAGCACGCCTTTTCAGAAAAAACGGATTTTAGCCTGCAGTTATTTGCCCTTGACGCTTCGCGGAAAACAGTTGGTTTCCGGGTAAACCGGGTGAATCAACCTGATGATTTTAGTGAGCCTCGCGATTTGATTGTAGGTGATTTTAAAAACTGGGGAGCCGAAGCACGATTTCTTACACGATACAACCTGTTTGGTAAAGAGCATACGTTTTTAGTAGGTAGTAAATATTATCAATCCCGAAACGAAAGCCAGCAAGGTCCCGGAACAACGGCAAGTGATGCTGATTTCAACTTTGCCACGGCTGATTTCCCGAACTATGAGCGTCAGTCAGACTATACGTTTCCGAACCTTAATCTTGCGGCATTTAGCGAGACCATAATCAACCTGAGTAAAAAATTCAGTGTAACTCCGGGTGCCAGACTAGAATATATAAATACACGTGCACAAGGAAGTTTTAAACGTATAAATACCGATAACGCCGGAAATGTGATTCTGGATGAGGATATTGAAGAGGATAGAAATTTTGAACGCACATTTGTTCTACTCGGTGTGGGTACGAGCTATAAACCTTCAAAGGCTCTGGAATTTTACAGCAATATCAGTCAAAATTACCGGTCAGTTACTTTTGATGACATTCGTATTGTAAACCCTACATTTCAGATAGATGAAGGTATTACTGACGAAGATGGTTATACTTTTGATTTGGGTGCACGAGGAAGAATAGGTTCTTTACTCAGCTACGACGTAGGCGCGTTCTATTTACGCTATCAAGACAGGCTGGGTATAGTTCTGGAGGAAGAGAGTGATATACTTGTCGTTCAAAGAAGGGGTAACATTGGGGATGCTTCCATTTATGGGGTCGAAACTTTTGTGGATTACAACATCTGGGACACCTTTAGCAGCAACCGGGATTTTAGCCTTAGACTTTTTGGAAATTTAGCACTGACCCAATCAGAATATACCGCTTCTGAAAAACCTAATGTAGCTGGCAAACAAGTAGAATTTATACCGGATGTAAACCTAAAAACCGGAATTAATTTTGGCTTTAAAAACCTCTTGGGAAGCCTTCAGTACACCTACCTCAGCAAACAATTTACTGATGCCACCAACTCAGAACGTGATTTTAGCAATACCTCAGGAATTATAGGAGAAATCCCGGCTTATGATATTCTGGATCTTTCGCTATCGTATACCTATAAGAAATTCCGTTTAGAAACCGGTATTAACAACTTGCTAGACAACTCGTACTTTGTACGCAGAGCCACCGGTTATCCCGGGCCCGGTATTATCCCGAGTCAGCCTAGAACCTGGTATGCGACGCTTCAATTTAAATTGTAGGAATTGACCTCGGGCAAGCACGCGAGGCATTAATTCAATAAATTAAAAATTTCGAGGAATGCCTTGAGGAATTATATCTTTTGGCGGTGCCAATTAATGGTAGTTCTGGAAGATTTTTGAAGCCTCGTTGTGCGCTGATTCAAAACTCATGGGGCGTATGCCACTATCTTCCTTTACCGTATTGAAATAGGAAAGCATCTTTTCGGTAGGCATATTGCCGGTGAGTTCATCTTTAGCCATCGGGCAACCGCCAAACCCCTGTATGGCACCGTCAAACCTGCGACAGCCTGCCTTATAAGCAGCATCTACTTTTTCAAACCACTTATTGGGCGTGGTGTGTAGATGCGCTCCAAACTCTATATGTGGATATTTAGGAATGAGATTGCTGAACAGGTAATCAATAGTTTCAGCATCTGAAGTTCCCACAGTATCTGAAAGCGACAGGATGGAAACACCCATTTCTGCTAATTTTTCGGTCCACTCCCCTACAATTTCCACACTCCACGGATCGCCATAAGGATTACCAAAACCCATTGAAATATACGTAACCACCTGCTTATTGTGTTTGTAAGCCAAATCAAGAATATCTTGAAGCAAGCCAACAGATTCTGCTATAGTTTTGTGCGTATTACGCATTTGAAAGTTCTCTGAAATACTGAAAGGATACCCCAAATAATCGATCTGCTTGTGTTTTACCGCGTCTTGCGCTCCACGTAAATTAGCGATGATGGCCAAAAGTTTTGTTTGCGTACGGGACAAATCTAACTGATCTAAAACCGAAGCGGTATCTACCATCTGGGGGATGGCTTTGGGCGAGACAAAACTTCCAAAATCTATGGTATCAAAACCACAACGCAATAAAGATTGTATGTACTGTGCTTTTTGCTTGGTAGGGATAAAAGTTTTTATTCCCTGCATGGCATCACGTGGACATTCTATGATTTTGATTTTTGAGTTCATTGAAAAATTACTTCAAGACATTTATTATCGATTATCGTAATAAAAGGAAGTTAAAGATACAATTAAAAACACGCCTTCAAATACCGTTTTAGTTCTTCTCGGGCTGGTAATTATTAGGGAAAACATACACGAAGGTTGAACCCTCTCCAGGGCTGCTTTCGACCTCCAGACGGCCACCAATTTTAGTTGCGATCTCCTGACACAGTATTAGCCCAATTCCATTTCCGGGCTCATTTTCTGTACCCTTAATCGAATAGCGCTTTTGATCAACAAGTACTTTTTTGATTTCTTCAGAAGTCATACCTCTTCCGGTATCGGTGACTCGGAAATGATAGAAATTGGCTTTTTCCAAGAGTTCAAAAGTGATGTTTCCTCCTACCGGAGTAAATTTAATCGCATTACTTAAAAAATTACGGGCAATGACCTGCAGAACCTGATAATCGGTTTTTATGATTCGATCCTTTTCGATTTTCTGAAAAATCTGAAGATTTTTTCGGTTTAGGGCAGTCTCTTCTGCTTTTAAAGTTCCTGAAATAAGCTCATCTACTTTAACTTCCTGTATGTGGAAATCAAAACCATTCATCTGAGATTTTGCCCATATTAGCACGCCCTGAATTAAACTATTAAGCGTTTCGGCCTGATCTTCTAATCCTTTGGCCAAATGTCTGATTTCTTCAATAGTAAATTCTTCAAAATGACTATTCAAAAATTGCGTGCTGCTTAAAATGGAAGATATAGGACTGCGCACATCGTGTGCAACTATTGAAAAAAGGTTGTCTTTTTGCGTATTGATAAGCTCCAGACTCCTGTTGTTTTCATTTAATATTTCCTGCTTCTCTTTCAACTTCTTGTTCGCGTCAGACTTATAGCTGTACAATTGATACAGGATCAGGAATAAAATCAGAAACAGAAAAACCAAAATAGCTACTGCCCAAATAGCATAACGCTGATTTTGCAATTGCAGATTTCGTAAATCGGCTTCCTGATTCAACAACCTATTTTCGTAGATACGCTCTTCGGTCGCGTACTTTACTTTAATATTCTGAAGGATATTGATTTGCTCTCTGTTGTGAATTTCATCATTAAGTTTAATGTACTTCTGAGCATATTCTAAAGCTTCCGCTATGCGACCTTCAGTCTCCAAAAGCTTTTGCTTTGCTTCGTAGAATCGCAAGGTTACATATTGATCATTTATAGCCAATGCCTTTTGCTCGAGACCCTCTAATTCTGCCGCGGCCTTGTTCTTATCTCCAAGAATCGTATAACTGAGAGACTTGTAGGATTTCGCCAAAATGGAAAACTGAATCGGAATACGATCCAGTTTAATGGCCTCATCAAGATTAGAGATGGCCTTATCGTAATCCTCCAGAAAAAAATAAGCCGTACCCAGATTGAAATAGGAAACAGACAAAAGGCGTTTGTCATCCAGTTTTTCGGAATAGCTCAAAGAGCGTCGAGCGTAATAGAGCGCACTGTCTAACTGCTTTTTCTCCCGATATACCCCGCTTAAATTTGATAAATACTTGGTATAGGTTTCAAACTGAGCGACTGTATCGAGATATGTAATGGCTTCCTGAAAATTATAAAGCGCCTCATCATAATCTCTAAGATAAAAGTCTAAAACACCCAGATTTCCCAAACTTTCACTTATGCCCGTGCTGTCAGCTATTTGTTTATAATAGGGTAAAGCCTTTTGGAACTCTTCAATAGCCTGAGGATACTGGGATTTTACGATATAATAAGTTCCCTTGCGGTTGTAGGTTTTGGCAAGACCAAGTTGATATTCGTTCTTTTTAGAAAGTTCGAGAGCCTCGTCAATGTAAACCAACGCCGAGTCGGGCTTGTAATACAGATATTCGTAACTCAAACGCTCGAGAATGTGAACCAGGCTCGAATCTGATTTAGTTTCTGATAATTTTTGGAGAAGAGAATCTATAGGACGTGTTTGCCCTAATGCTGACAGACTTATGAGGAGCGTAAAAAAAAGAAATACCCTTCCTATAGCAATACTGAGATATGCGTTACAATTGTAATTCACGTAATTATAAATATGAAAGGGGGTCGCTTTTCGCAATTATAAATTTAAACGAATTTCGAGAACTGCTATTATAGTTTCTGTAAAATTTTGCGGTTTATGCGTTTAATAAGTCCCGGACCTTCATAAATAAAGCCAGTGTAAAGCTGAACAAGACTTGCTCCTGCCTCCAGTTTATCTATGGCGTCCTGTGGAGTATGAATTCCACCTACGCCAATAATAGGGAAAGCTTTTCCGCTCTTCTCAGCCAGGAAGCGAATAACAGCTGTTGAACGCTGCGTCAAAGGCTTACCGCTTAATCCACCGGTTTCGTCTTTTGCCTCAGATTGAAGTCCGTCACGGCTTATGGTGGTATTTGTGGCTATAACTCCGGCAATTTGAGTCTCTTTTACAATGTCAATAATATCGAGCAATTGGGAGTCCGTAAGATCTGGTGCAATTTTTAGCAGAATGGGTTTTTGTTTTGGCTTTTTAGCGTTTAGATTCTGAAGTCCGCTAAGCAATTGTGTTAGTGGTTCTTTATCCTGTAGTTCTCTGAGATTAGGTGTGTTTGGCGAGCTCACATTAACCACGTAATAATCTACATAATCATAAAGCGCTTCAAAGCAGATTTTATAATCTTCAAAAGCTTCTGCATTAGGGGTGACTTTATTCTTACCGATATTGCCCCCTATCAAAACATCAGAATTTGATTTAAGGCGTTCAACGGCTGCCTCTACTCCTCCATTATTAAATCCCATTCGGTTAATGATGGCGCTATCTTTTTTAAGGCGGAATAGTCGCTTTTTGGGATTTCCGGGTTGGGGTTTTGGGGTAAGTGTACCAATTTCAATAAAGCCAAAACCAAAATCAGCAAGTTCTTTATAGCGTTTAGCATCTTTATCAAAACCTGCTGCAAGCCCCACCGGATTTTTAAATTTTAGACCGAAAACCTCCCGTTCCAATCGCGGATCATCAAGCTGAAACTGATTTTTAAGGAGTTTGGTAACCCCCAGTTTATGCATCAAGCCAATGCTTTTAAAACTGAAATGATGCACCGCTTCGGGGTCAAATTTGAAAAGCAAGGGGCGAATGATTGACTTGTACATAGGTATGTGCTAAAACTGCTCAAAAATACAGTGCCTCTCTTAGAATCAAAAAGAAATAGACATATAAAAAAGGCTCCCTAAAAAGGAGCCTTTCTTAAATAATGGTGTTTCTGAAAAACTTTAGTCTAATACAATATTCATACGGGCAAACAGATATCGACCATCTATACCAAACTGTGTAGATCTTCTGGAATACAGAAAACGCCCATCTGATTGAAATGCCGGGTCTGCCATATCTGGATAGACGTCTAACAGGTTGTTAGCCCCTACGGTAAATTTAAGCGCTTTTGAAAAGCGGTAACTCGCGCTTAAATCGGTAACTATTTTTCCGGAATAAATACGATCAATATTTGGTTCAACATTATTGGTTGCCTCTTCCACTTCACCAAAGTAAGTATTGCGTAGAAACACATTCCACTTATCACCTACAAAAAGACTGTTAGTCAAACTTCCTTTAGTACGAGGCACAGCAGCCTCTATATACAACTCGCTGGTTCGGTCAAAATAGGTTTCTGCAAGATCTGCATCCCGCACCGGCCCCGGAATATTGATATTTTCAATGGTTGTTTTTGACAGTGTAAAAGAAAGAGTGTTTTTTAACCTAAGATCTGTTCCCAAATTAGCACTGTGATCTGCAACAAAATCAATACCGGAAGTCTGAGTATCTACAGAGTTTACAAAGAACGCCGCCTGTGTGGCATTTGCCTGACTGAATAAACGCTGCAATTCGGGATCTCCATTGGGGCCAAACTGACCCGTTAAAACCACGCGATCATCAATATTGATCAAGTAACCATCTACTGTAAAGGAAAGATTTGCATCTGGAACTTTAGCCGTAAACCCGGCAGTGTAGCCCAGAGAGGTTTCTTCTTTCAGCTCTGCTATGTTGAGCACACGGGCAACTCGGGAGGTATTGGAGAAGATACCAACTTCCTGAGGAACCCCATCTACAAATAAGGTAGATGTAGAGTTGTAATAAATCTGGTGTAGCGATGGAGCTCTAAAGCCCGACTGTACCGAACCTCTGAGATTGAAGGTTTCATTGAGTTTCCACAAAAAGGAAGATTTAAAATTTAAGGTTCCGCCAAAATCCGAGAAATTCTCATAACGTAAAGCACCGGTCATACGGAAGGTATCGGTAAAATCTGCTTCCACATCCAGATATCCCGCAACTGAGTTTCGATAGGCATCTACCACGTTGTTCGGCGCAAAACCCGGAAATACCTGAATCCCTCCGGGACGACCGCTACCAAAAAAGTCTACAGGAACTACACTGTTAGGATCGGTAGGATCGTAAACATTTCCCTGAGTATCATAACGGGCATAAGAAACCTCTTTACCAGGAATGATGTCGTAATTCTCAACACGGTATTCAGCACCAAATGCAATACTTAAACCAGACATAATATTTTCGTAAAAACGACTTACGTCCAGGTTTGAAGTGTTTTCCTGATAGCTGTAACCACCCGCATCAGCTTCAAATGGCGTTGAATTAAGCAAGGAAGCGTTCAGTGAATTACTAATACGATACGTAAATTCGTTAATACCCGTATTGTTGCTTAAGTCCACATTCCATTCTCCCACTTTACCACGAATTCCTACGGCAACTGCTTTATCCTTTATATTTGAATTGATCTCCGGTAAAAAACCATTTAAATAAACCGAAGTCACGTTTCGGGATTGAAAAGGTAAGCGGTAAAAACCGGCGGCATTACCGTTCTTAAACCCGAGTCCTCCGAAAGAATACAGTTTAAAATCACCCTCTCCTCCTAAAGGGATTTCAAGGTTTCCAAAAAACTGACCTCCTCTTAATTGTGAATTACCTACTCGCATGTTAAAATCGCTACGATCAAGGCCTCTAAAACCAAGCTCGGTATCAGTATTGTCATAATTAAGCGCCGTTCGCAAATCTGGGATGCTGTTAGCTGCATTAACCTGAGCAAGTACATCTGCCGGTAATCCTGCACTTTGAGCGTAATCTTTGATTGCATCTACATCGGTTTGTAAATCAAGAAGATCAAAACCATCATTATTAGCTACACGTTCAATTGAATTATAGCCTGTAAAAATCTGTCCGCTAAATGAACGCATCCGGTTTGTGGCTCCTCTAAAGTTGAAGTTACCCGTAAAGTTTACAAATCCGCCCTTTTCGCCGATAGGCAAACCGTAATTAGCGCCAATATTAATTTTTTCGCCGTCAACACTATCGTCATAATTTTCACTGGTGAAGTTTGCCCCTGTAGTCATATCTATAGCAAGCTGGTTGGTAGCTTTTTTAAGCACAATATTGATCACCCCTGCAATGGCATCAGAACCATATTGGGCGGCGGCACCGTCTCTCAGGATTTCGATACGCTCAATAGCATTGGTTGGAATCGCGGATAAGTCAGTTCCTACAGAGCCACGACCAAAAGTACCGTTAGTATTTACCAGCGCCGTTTTGTGGCGTCTTTTTCCATTTATTAATACCAAAACCTGATCAGGTCCCAGTCCTCGTAAAGAAGCCGGTGCAATGTGATCGGTTCCATCAGAAATGGTTTGTGGGTTTGATGAAAAAGAAGGTGCTGCATAATTCAAAATTTCGGTTACTGTAATCTGCGGTGAGCTTTCGGCAATTTCTGAAACACTCAGCACGTCTACTGGTACTGCTGAGTTTACAGCTGTTCGGCTTGGATTACGGGTACCAATAAGTACAACCTGATCCAGAGCTACACCCGAGGTCATAGTTACATTAAGTACCGGTCCTGTTACCCGTAGTGTTTGGGTTTCAAATCCTACAAAAGAAAAAACCAGATTGACCCCGCTGGTTACTTCGATACTGTAGTTTCCGTCAAAATCTGTGATGGTTCCTTTGTCTGTACCTTCCACTTGAACAGACACGCCAGGAAGCGGAGTAGATTGGTCATCTATAACCGTTCCGGATACTTGAATATCCTGTGCATATCCTACAAATAAAATAAAGCAAGAAAAGAGAACTGTAATGGTGAAGTTTCTTTGCATAATTATAATTTTGTGTTAGTTTGAAATAGTGAGTTTAAAGTAGCTATTTTTTCAAGAAATTTTAAGAAAAAACTATTTTTTTAACGTAAACGTTTGAAATAAATAAACAAAAAGACCAATATAGTGTGAAAAATACATTTATAATAGAGAGAAAATCGCTCATTGATCGCTTTATCAGTTATGTAACCATAGACACCCAGAGTGACCCCGAAAGTTCTGACACTCCCAGTACGCAAAAACAGTGGGACCTGGCTCGCAAACTGCATCAGGAACTTCTGGATTTTGGTCTTGACGATGCAACAATTGATGACAATGGGTACATTATGGCCACCTTACCCGCTACCAGTTCAAAAAAGCTCCCGGTGATTGGGTTCATTTCGCATTACGATACTACCCCAGATTTTAGCGGAACTGATGTAAAACCTCAGATTATTCGCGAATATGATGGGAAAGACATCGTTCTCAACGAAGAGCAGGGTGTCGTTTTAAGTCCCGATGATTTTGAGGAACTCGAAAATTATAAGGGCCAAACGCTAATTACCACAGATGGAACTACCCTTCTGGGAGCCGATGATAAAGCGGGGATTACTGAAATTATGGAGGCCGTAAACTATTTGAAAAACCATCCTGAAATTGAGCACGGTCCTATTCGTATAGGCTTCACGCCAGACGAGGAAATAGGTCGTGGTGCACATAAATTTGATGTAAAGAAATTTGGTGCAGACTGGGCGTATACAATGGATGGTAGTGAAATTGGTGAGCTGGAATACGAAAACTTCAATGCCGCAGGCGTAAAGGTATTTGTAAAAGGAAAAAGCGTACATCCGGGCTATGCAAAGGGCAAAATGATTAACAGCATCTACATTGCACAGGACTTTATCAACTCCTTACCCAGACTTGAAACGCCTGAACACACCTCAGATCGGGAAGGTTTTTTTCATTTAAACGGAATTAAAGGTGATGTGGAAGAAACTGTTCTTGAATACATAATACGAGACCACGATCGCGAGCATTTTGAGGCCCGAAAAGAAGTTTTAAGTAATCTTGCGACAGAGATTAACAGCCAGTATGGTCTGGAACTGATTACCCTCACGATTAAAGATCAGTATTTTAATATGCGTGAAAAGATTGAACAAGTAATGCATATTGTAGATCTGGCTGAAGAGGCTATGATAGCTGTAGGTGTTGAACCTATAATTAAACCCATACGTGGTGGCACAGACGGATCTCAACTTTCATTTATGGGACTTCCCTGTCCTAATATCTTTGCGGGAGGACATAATTTTCACGGAAGATTTGAATATGTTCCGGTAGAAAGTATGCTTAAAGCAACTGAAGTTATTATTAAAATAGCCGAATTGGCTGCAAAAAAATAAGGATTGAAAAGCAACCTTTTTGACCTGCTTGTATCTAAAGGCTAAGTATTCCGGTATAGACGGAATGCGGTTCAACCTTATTTAAAATTAAATTTTTTATGAAATCATTTTTAGGATTACTGTTTATCAGCTTATTTGTTTCCTGTTCATTAAGTGACGATGCAGGGCCCACACAACCTACAGAAACCGAAGCCGAAGCATTTGCCCGTAACCAGGAAGAAATAGCAGCCTATTTAGAAGCTAATGATTTGACCGCACAGACAACTTCCAGTGGTCTGCATTATATCATTACGGAGGAAGGAACAGGAGAATCTCCCACAGCTACTTCAACCGTTAGGGTAAATTACAAAGGTTATTTTCTGAATAATTCGGTATTTGACCAGACGACTACAACACCGGCAGAATTCAATTTAAGCAATGTTATTACCGGTTTTAGTGAAGGCATCAGATTGATGAAAACCGGTGGAAAAGCCACTTTATTTTTACCTGCAAAATTAGCCTACGGTGCTTTTGGCAATGCAAGAATACCCTCTAATACCGCATTAATTTTTGACGTGGAACTTATCGAAATCGTTGAGTAATTGCCAAGCATATTAAATAAAAAAAGCGCCTATGAGGCGCTTTTTTTATTTAATCTTAAAACAGGTTTCTACTTTTCAAAATCACCCAGTGTTTTCGTAATAATTGCTACACAATCCAGAAGCTGCTCTTCGTTCATCACCAGTGGAGGTGCAAAACGAATGATATTACCGTGAGTAGGTTTAGCTAGCAATCCATTTTCTTTTAAGGCTACGCAGATATCCCAGGCTGTACTGCTGTCTTCGGTATCGTTAATCACAATCGCATTGAGTAATCCGCGGCCACGCACCAGATTTACAATAGTACTGTCTTTAATATACTCATTCAGTTTAGCGCGAAATAATTCACCCAATTTGCGGGCATTTTGTGCTAGATTTTCGTCTTTAACCACGTTAAGGGCAGCCATTGCCACCGCTCCCGCCACCGGATTACCCCCAAAGGTAGAACCGTGCTGACCGGGTTGAATCACATTCATTATTTCGTCATCTGCCAGTACTGCAGATACTGGGTAGGCACCTCCGGAAAGCGCTTTTCCTAATATTAAAATATCAGGACGACTATAGGTTTCCTGACGCTCGCAATGTCCTTCACAGGTACAATTACCACAAACTGCCAGTAAAGCACCGGTACGTGCGATTCCGGTTTGAATTTCATCAGCGATAAAAAGCACATTATGCTTTTCGCAAATCGCCTTAGCCTGTTTCATAAAATCATCTGATGGCGTATACACCCCAGCTTCTCCCTGAATGGGCTCAACCAGAAAACCGGCAACATTTTTATTTTCGATCAAAGCACGTTCGAGAGCTTTGGGATCATCGTAAGGTATTTTTATAAATCCGGGGGTGTAAGGACCAAAGTTTTTACGGGCACCTTCATCATTAGAAAAAGAGATGATCGTAGTCGTTCTTCCGTGAAAATTATTTTCACATACAATAATTTGGGCATCCTGTTCTTTCACGCCTTTTTTCTCATAAGCCCACTTACGTGCGATTTTAATCGCAGTTTCAACCGCCTCTGCCCCGGTATTCATAGGCAGCAGCTTGTCAAACTTAAAATAATCTGTCGCAAAAGCTTCATAGCGACCCAGAATATCATTGTGAAAAGCCCGTGAAGTCAGGGTAAGCGTTTGTGCCTGTTTGTTCATCGCATCAACGATGGCAGGATGGCAATGTCCCTGGTTTACCGCAGAATAAGCAGATAAAAAGTCATAATACTTCTTACCTTCTACATCCCACACAAAAACACCTTCTCCCCGGCTTAAAACCACCGGTAACGGATGATAATTGTGCGCGCCGTGTTTTTCTTCAAGGGCAATCGCTTCCTGTGAAGTGAGTTGATCTTCAGTAATCATGTTGTAAAAAATTTTAGGGTAAGCATTCTATGATTCCTGCTTGGATAATGCCTTCAGTACATTTCAGTATAACTTCAGAAGAAACATCACTAAAAACATTGTTAAAAGGAGAGAAATCATCCTGTTTAAGCTTTCGCAATTTATTAAAAATTCGGTAACTCTCTAGCTTACTTAGTGCTAAAGCTTCCTTAAATGCGGGGCTGAAGCTTGATGCAGATCATCATAATTATACTATTTTTGCCGCGTGTCAAGAAGAAAGAAATCCAGAAAAGTCTTTTCTAACGTGACGGTGACCGATGCCGGCGCTAAGGGAAAAGCAATTGCAAAAGCCCCGGACGGCCGCGTTATTTTTATCAACAACGCAGTGCCCGGCGATATTATTGATGTACAAACTACCAAGCAGCGCAAAGCCTACTACGAGGGTTCTGCCATTGCCATTCATAAAGAATCTCCTAAACGCACAGAGCCGGTTTGTAAGCATTTTGGTACTTGTGGAGGCTGTAAATGGCAAAATATGCAGTACGAGGCTCAGCTTGAATACAAGCAGCGCGAGGTAGAAAATAACCTCAGAAGACTAGGGAAACTGGAGCTTCCTCCGGTTACTCCAATCGCAGGCAGTGAAGACATCTATTTTTACCGCAATAAAATGGAATTTAGCTTTAGCGACAGCAAATGGCTCACCCTAAAGCAAATAAAAAGCGATGAAATTATTGAAGATCGCAATGCTTTGGGCTTTCACATTCCCGGAATGTGGGATAAAATTCTAGATATTGATAAATGCTGGCTGCAGCGGAACCCCAGTAATGCCATTCGCAACGGGGTAAAAGAGTTTGCTACTAAAAACAACATTCCGTTTTTTAATACCCGTAATCAGGAAGGCCTTTTGAGAACCTTGATGATTCGTACAACCAGTACGGGTGAACTGATGGTTTTAATTCAGTTTTTTGCTGACGAAAAAGAATCCCGTGAATTGGTGCTTGATTATCTTAAAGAAAGCTTTCCGGAAATCACCTCGCTCCTTTATGTGATCAACGAAAAAGGAAACGACACCATTTACGATCAGGAAGTAATCTGCTACGCCGGAAGGGATCATATTTTCGAAGAAATGGAAGGCCTGAAGTTTAAAATCAACGCCAAATCCTTCTATCAAACCAATTCTGAACAAGCGTACCAACTGTATAAAATCACACGCGACTTTGCAGGTCTTACCGGTAATGAGACGGTTTTTGACCTGTACACCGGGACCGGGACTATCGCTCAGTTTGTAGCCAAAAAAGCCGGAAAAGTAATCGGGGTTGAAGCCGTACCCGATGCCATTACTGCTGCCCGTGAAAACGCGCAATTAAACGGAATTGAAAACGTTGAGTTCTATGTGGGAGATATGAAAAATGTCTTCAATGAAGCTTTTGTGGCTCAACACGGCAAACCCGAAGTGGTAATTACAGACCCTCCCCGTGATGGAATGCATAAAGATGTGGTAGAGCAGCTTATTAAAATCAAAGCTCCGCGCATCGTATATGTAAGCTGTAACAGTGCAACTCAGGCTCGTGATTTGGCTTTGTTAGATCCTTACTACACTATAAAAAAGGTTCAGCCGGTTGATATGTTTCCACAAACGCATCACGTAGAAAATGTTGTTTTACTAGAACTTAAATAATGCTTAGAAACGGAATCGTATTGATCTTGCTGGTTGCGCTTATCGCCTTCTCGTGTGAACGGGATGATATTTGTGCTGCAAGTACACCCACTACTCCCACCCTTACCATTGGTTTCAGGAGCAACGATAATGTGCTGGAAAGCAAACCGCTCAATATTGCGATTTATAATAAAGACCGCACAAAAGTGATTCCGTATAGTAATGCGTCGACCATAAACGTTCCGCTACGCACAGATACTACGGCTACCGTACTGCTTTTTGAGAAAAATCCAGATAACCCGGACGCTGCAGAAGATCCTGAAGATGTAGACGAACTGACGTTTACTTACACTCCTCAGGAAGTTTTCATCAGCAGAGCCTGTGGGTACAGAGTGATCTTTACAAATCTTGAAATTCGTAACAATGCCGGTGCAACCCGCTGGATTGATGATATTAATATTAACTTGAGAACTGTAGAAAATGAAGATACTACACAGGTATATATTAGTCATTAGTCTATGCTCCTTTAGCCTGAGCACTGCTTTGGCTCAGGAAAATCAGGGAATTGTGGTTGAAGAACCTCTGGAGACCAGAGCTTCAGATACTTTGGTAGACCAAAACCCAACCCAAAAGTACGGCCTGCGTGCCGGTATTGATCTGAGCAAAATCTTGCGCACATTTTTAGAAGACAATTATGAAGGCGCTGCTGTGGTTGGAGATTTTCGAATCAAAGACCGGTATTACATCGCTGCAGAAATAGGCCGTGAAACCAAAAGCTTTGACGAAGCCATTTTTGATGCAAAAATTCAAGGAACGTATCTTAAAGGTGGTATCAATTATAACGCCTATAATAACTGGGCGGGGATGTCAAACCTCATCTACGTAGGACTTCACGTGGGTGTATCTTCCTTTAAAACCGATTTAAACCAGTACACGATTTACAATCCTGTCACCTTTTTTGAACCCGATGTACGCACGGTTTCCAGAGAATATTCGGGGCTTAATGCGATCTGGGGTGAGCTGCAAATGGGAATTCAGGTAGAAGTGCTCAACAACTTATACCTGGGTATGAATGTGCAGCTGAAACGTATGCTTTCGCAAAAGGCACCTGATGATTTCACAAACCTATATGCTCCGGGATTCAACAAAATAACCTTTGACAACGTATACGGCGCGGGTTATGGATATTCTATAAGTTATTTACTTCCCATTTTTAAGAAATAGAAATCCAGGTCTATGAGTTTTGCTTCGAGGGTAGGCATTATTAACCGTTTTATAAGCAAGCCAGACGACACCGTTCTTCCGGTCTCTTTCTGGGAAAAACTAAAGTTTCTCTTTAGCGGTATTTTCTACGATTTACTGCTGGCTATAGGTTTTGTCATCCTACTCAGCTTTCTGGAGCCGCTTACTGCAGATTATGAAAACCTCCTGAATCAGGATTTGTATCCTTTCTGGAAAGCGATTGTAATCATGACCATTTTGCCGCCGCTGATTGAGGAGACTATTTTCAGGTTTCCGCTTAAATACAGGCGTAATTACCTCTTTCGCGGACTTGCTTATCTTTTTAAAACCGATTTTTCCGGTTTTTGGAAAAAACATCTGAGGGTCATTGTCTATCTGTTTTCGAGCGTTTTTGGCCTGGTGCATTTAAGCAATTATGAAAACGTAGATTGGGTATTTTTTGTTCTGGCCCCTATTATTACCGGTCCACAATTAGTAGCGGGCTTAATTTTCAGTTTCTTAAGACTGAAGCTGGGGTTTGTTTGGGCACTTTTAGGTCATTTTCTGCATAATTTTAGTCTGATTATGCTTTCTTTTTTGGTTTTTCACAATGTGGAAAGATCACTGGTTGATGATGAGCAGGTTTCTATTAAAACCACCGGTATCGCCTTCGAAGTCGATAGGTCAACCCGAATGACGTATGACAGCAGCCCTGAAGGAAACTTGCTTTGCCTGGAGGCCCAAAACTATGAACTTCAGGAGCTGATTGATCATTTTTATGCCAAAGATTCACTTAAAGTACGCGATAATGACCGTCTTGATTTGAAACTGTATAGCAAGACTGGTGAGGGCTATTCCCGGGAAGCACTTCTGGAAGTTTTAGAAGAGCATTATACCCTGCATAAAGCTTCGAAGATTGAATAGCCGGTCTGATCGCTAGTTTTCTATCTTTGCATTTATGTATAAAAGCATCAGCAGCACCCAAAACCCTACAATTAAAAAGCTTGTAAGCCTACAGGAAAAGTCCCGTGAGCGCCGTAAAAGCGGTTTGTTTTTAATTGAAGGAATGCGCGAAATCAATCTCGCTTTACAGGCAGGTTACAATTTTCAACACGTGTTTTTTTGTAAAACTATTGTCGAAACGCAGCTTCTGGAAGATTTACTCGATGCACTTTCTGGCAAGGCCGAAGTAATTGAACTGACTGAGGAAGTCTACCGTAAAATCGCCTACCGCTCCGGAACCGAAGGCATTATCGCTTCCGCGAAAGCGAAAACCAATCAATTGAAGAATTTACAATTACCTGCAAATCCCTTGATTTTAATTGCTGAAGCGCCCGAAAAACCGGGGAATATCGGCGCTTTATTGCGTACCGCAGATGCAGCCGGTGTCGATGCCTTTATTTTGGCTAATCCGCGTACAGACCTATACAATCCCAACATCATACGCTCTAGTGTGGGAGGCGTCTTTACCGTTCCCATCGCAACAGGAAGTACTTCAGAGATCATTAATTTCCTAAAAAAGAGTAATATTAACATTTTTGCGGCTATCTTACAGGAAGCGATTTCCTATGAAAAGCAAGACTTTACCGAAGCCTGCGCCATTGTAGTGGGCACTGAGGCTGACGGACTTTCAGAAACCTGGCGTGTCGAATCAAAACAAAATATCATTATCCCGATGCAGGGCAGTCTCGACTCCATGAACGTTTCGGTAGCTGCAGCGATACTCATTTTTGAAGCCCGAAGACAACGGGGCTTTTTCATCTAATTTTAGATACCCATGACCCCACAATTTGTTTTTTACATCATCATCGCTTTTATCGTTATTAGTTTTGTAGTAGACCAGTTTCTAGATTGGTTAAATGCAAAACATTTTGACGATCCCGTTCCTGAGGAATTGAGCGATGTTTATGATGAAGAAAGCTATCGCAAGTCTCAGGACTATAAAAAGGCAAATGCTCGTTTTTCCGCTTTAACATCAAGCTTTATGCTGCTGGTGACACTGATCTTTTTCTTTGCTGATGGTTTTGGTTTTATAGATCAATTGGCCCGTTCAGTAAGTACTAATGAGATTGTTGTTGGTCTTATTTTCTTTGGAATCATAATGCTGGGCTCTGATATTTTGACCACACCCTTTGGGTATTATAAAACCTTCGTGATCGAGGAGCGCTTCGGTTTTAATAAATCGACCCCTGCCCTGTTTTTTATGGATAAATTGAAAGGCCTGCTGATGACTATTTTGGTGGGTGGCGGCTTGCTGGCTTTGGTGATTTGGTTCTACCAGATTAGCGGTGATCTCTTTTGGCTCTATGCCTGGATTCTTTTTGCGGTATTTGCTGTGGTAACAAATATGTTCTACGCCAGGCTAATTGTACCCCTATTCAACAAACAAACTCCGTTAGGAGCTGGTGGTTTACGCGATAAAATTGAAAACTACGCAAACTCGGTGGGCTTTAAACTCAACAATATTTTTGTCATAGACGGTTCAAAACGAAGTACAAAGGCCAATGCCTATTTTTCGGGCTTCGGATCAGAAAAACGTATAACCCTTTACGATACCCTGATTAACGATCTTGAAGAGGAAGAGATTGTAGCTGTACTCGCGCACGAGGTGGGCCATTACCGCAAAAATCACATCGTCATAAATTTAGTTATGTCGTTGCTTCTTACCGGTTTTACGCTTTGGCTTTTGGGTCTTTTCGTAAGTCAGGAAGTATTCTCTTTAGCTATCGGGGTTGAGCAGCCCAGTTTTCACGCCGGTCTTATCGCCTTCGGAATTTTATACGCACCCATTTCAGGAATTACCGGATTTTTAATGAGCGTACTATCCCGAAAGTTTGAATATCAGGCTGATGATTTTGCAAAAAACACCTACGCGGCGCAGCCACTCATCACTTCATTAAAAAAATTATCGCGCAACAGCCTGAGCAACCTTACTCCTCACCCCCTTTATGTAAAGTTGCATTACTCGCACCCTACCCTACTTCAGCGGTATCGAAATCTAAAAGCCTAGTTTGTAAAAAACCGCTTATCTTTCGACTAAGAGATGTCGCAAATGCACTTGCTTTTTTACGATATAATTGTACTTTTAGAATATGACTGCTGTTGAATTAGAAGAAGAAAACAAAGAGCTCACCCGGCAATATAAAGAGTTGCTGCGCATAAGCTATCGCACCCTTTCTGATGATGATAAAAAAATGATCAGAAAAGCGTTTGAGGTGGCTGTTGACGCGCATAAAGATCAACGCCGTAAATCAGGTGAAGCCTATGTATTCCATCCGCTTGCCGTGGCTCGCATTGTCGCCAGTGAGATTGGGATGGACGCCACTTCTATCGCTGCGGCGTTGCTTCACGATGTGGTTGAAGACACCTCTTACACCCTTGACGATCTCGAAGATTTATTTGGTCCTACCGTCGCCCGAATTGTTGACGGTCTTACCAAAATTTCCAATCTCAAGAAGCATAGAGACGTTTCGTTGCAGGCTGAGAATTTCAGAAAAATGTTGCTTACCATAAACGACGACGTTAGGGTAATCATCATCAAGATTGCAGACCGTTTGCACAATATGCAGACGATGGACTCGATGCGGCCTGATAAACAGGTCAAAATCGCCAGTGAAACGCTGTATATCTATGCTCCGTTAGCTCACAGAATCGGTCTGTATAACATCAAAACCGAACTGGAAGATCTGGGCCTTAAATACACCGAGCCCGAAGTGTTTAAAGACATTTCGCGTAAGATGAAAGAGACCAAAGAGCAGCAGGATCAGTACATTGAAGAGTTTACCAATGCGGTTAAACAATCGCTTGATAAAGAGGTTTTAGACTACGATATTAAAGGCCGACCAAAATCTATCTACAGCATACGTCGTAAAATGCTGAAGCAAAACATTCCGTTTGATCAGGTTTACGACAAATTTGCGATTCGTATCATTTATAAATCAACCCCGGAAAATGAGAAATTTCTGGCCTGGAAGATTTATTCTATCATAACCGATCACTTTAGACCTAATCCCACCCGACTACGGGACTGGATTTCGTCACCCAAATCAACCGGTTATGAGGCCCTGCACATCACCGTTATGGGTCTTAAAGGACGATGGGTCGAAGTACAAATTCGGTCTGACCGAATGAATGAGATCGCCGAAAAAGGTTATGCCGCGCACTATAAATACAAGCAGGGTACCACCGAAGAAAGCGAAGAAGATCGTACCCTCGACCAGTGGTTAAACCGTCTTCAGGAAGCCCTTGAAGGTAATGAGACCAATGCTATTGAGTTTGTTGAGCAATTCAAGCTGAATCTGTACAACAAAGAGATTTTTGTATTTACGCCTCAGGGAGATTTAAAATCCCTTCCAAAGGCTGCGACGCCACTTGATTTCGCTTTCAGCATACATACCGAAATAGGCATGCACACCCGTGGTGCACGCGTGAATGGGAAACTTGTACCCCTGAGCCACGAACTCAAAAGCGGTGATCAGGTTGAAATCATTACCAGCGAGCATGCAAGACCCAACAATAACTGGCTAGATTACGCCACAACGGCACGTGCCCGGGCTAAAATTAAATCATCCCTTAAAGACGAGAAGAAAACTATTGCTGAAGATGGCAAAGTAATCCTCACCCGTAAATTGCGCTCTCAAAAAATTACCCTTGATGAGAATGTAATCAACGAGATGGTAATCTATTTTAAACTTAAGACCAGCCTCGATTTATTTTACCGGGTTGGAATAGGTACGATAGATAATAAGATGATTAAGGAGTATGCTGCTTCACGCAGCAATGCTTTTGTCAGTTTTTTTAAAAATAAAATCAGAAAACCACCGGTTGCTGAGCACGTAGACAAAGACGAGATTACCGAGAAGTTTGATATGCTCGTTTTTGGCAAAGACGAGCAAAAGCTTGATTACACGCTTGCTCCCTGTTGTAATCCCATTCCGGGAGACAAGGTATTTGGTTTTACTACCGTTTCAGAAGGCATACGGGTTCATAAACAAAACTGCCCCAACGCGTTGTCCCTGCAGAGTAATTATGCCTATCGCATCATTCCGGCAAAATGGATAGATTCTTCTGCCCAGGACTTTCAGGCGGAGCTTGAGCTTACCGGTATTGACACCCTTGGGCTGGTAAATCACGTGACCCGTGAGATTTCAGAACATATGCACGTGAACATGCGCAATCTAAATTTTACGACAAATGATGGCGTTTTTAACGGAAAAATCACGGTTATTGTTAAAAACAAAGAGCATTTACGCAGGCTGATGGAAAACTTGAAAAAAATAAACGGTATCGATAAAGTCATACGCTTGTAATTGCGTAAATTTGCACCCTCTATTATGGTACCTAAAGCAACAATAAATAAAGATCAGGAAGTCGTTAAAAACGTCTTCACCAAGTTTCTTGAAGAGAATGGACATCGCAAAACTCCGGAGCGTTATGCCATTCTGCAGGAGATTTACAATTACAACGATCATTTTGATATCGAGACGCTGTATATCAGCATGAAAAACAAAAAGTATCGGGTAAGCCGCGCAACGCTGTACAACACGATTGAACTTTTACTTTCCTGCGGATTGGTGCGCAAACATCAGTTTGGCCAAAATCAATCTCAATACGAGAAATCCTATTTTGATAAGCAGCATGACCACGTCATTTTAACCGATACCGGTGAAGTGATCGAATTCTGTGATCCGCGTATTCAGTCGATCAAGAAAACGATCGAAGAGGTTTTCAATATCGAAATCAACAAGCACTCCCTTTATTTTTACGGTAACCGTAAACCGGAAGATTCAACAAAAAATACAACCGAAGACAACAATTCATAGATGGCAGTAGATTTACTACTTGGTCTCCAGTGGGGAGATGAAGGAAAAGGCAAAATAGTTGACGTACTTACTAAAAATTACGATATCATCGCACGTTTTCAGGGAGGTCCTAACGCAGGACATACTTTAGAGTTTGATGGTATAAAACACGTATTACACACCATTCCTTCAGGGATTTTTCACGAAAACGCGATCAACCTGGTGGGTAATGGCGTAGTTATAGATCCTGTGATTTTCAAAAAGGAACTAGACAACCTATCCAAGTTTAAACTCAATATCAAAGAAAAGCTTCTTATTTCCCGTAAGGCGCATCTTATTTTACCAACGCACCGCTTGCTTGATGCAGCTTCTGAAGCTTCAAAAGGCAAAGCCAAAATTGGTTCAACCCTTAAAGGAATTGGACCTACTTATATGGATAAAACCGGGCGTAACGGTATTCGTGTAGGAGATTTGGAACTCGATGACTGGAAAGATCGTTACACCGCTTTACGCGATAAGCACATTGATATGATCGATTTCTACGACGCTAAGATTGAATACAATCTTGACGAACTGGAAACCGAATTCTTTAAAGCTGTCGAAGTATTGAAGTCGCTTACTTTTATCGATTCTGAAGAATATCTGTATCAGGCACAACAAGCCGGAAAATCAATTTTAGCTGAAGGTGCTCAGGGATCTTTGCTGGATATTGACTTTGGTACGTATCCTTATGTAACTTCGTCAAACACCACCGCTGCAGGAGCCTGTACAGGTCTTGGAGTTGCTCCGGGGCAAATCGCTGAAGTATTCGGGATTTTTAAAGCCTATACTACGCGCGTAGGATCAGGTCCTTTCCCTACTGAACTTTTTGACGAGGTAGGTGCGACAATGGGCCGTGTGGGTAATGAGTTTGGTGCCACCACCGGTAGACCACGTCGTTGTGGCTGGTTAGATCTGGTCGCGCTTAAATATGCGGTACGCGTAAATGGTGTTACGCAGTTGATGATGATGAAAGGAGATGTCTTGAGTGGTTTTGACACGCTTAAAATCTGTACCCAGTACAAATATAAAGGGGAAGTTATTGACCACCTTCCATACAACATAGAGCCTGAAAATGTAGAACCTGTTTATACCGAAATGAAAGGCTGGGCAGAAGATCTGACTAAAATGCAGGAAGACGAACAATTACCAAAAGAACTCAATGATTACATTGATTTTCTGGAAAAAGAACTTCATGTTCCTATCAAAATTGTTTCGGTAGGACCAGATCGTACCCAGACCATTCACAGATAGGTCTGCTAAATCATAAAGTACAAGCCTGAACATACTGAGTTCAGGCTTTTTTTTTTGGCTTGATTTTATGCGGCTTTTGGGAGTACCCTAACAAGCTAAAGGCTACATTTACGAGGCTTTTAATCAACCAACTATGAAAATTTTTCAGTGCTCTAATTGTAAGAATCCGGTGTATTTTGAAAATACGTCCTGCGAAAAATGTGGTAATCAACTTGGGTATTTGCCTGAGGCCGAAGAAATGATTTCCTTTTCAGAGACTGCGCAAACACCCGGCAAGACCGCAAAAAATCTCAAATATTGCTCAAATTATCAATTGGATGCCTGTAATTGGTTGGTAGCCGAAGATTCGCCCACTACGTATTGCGAAGCCTGCGCCACCAATCATATGATCCCAGATCTTAGTTTTCCGGAGAATAAACTCGACTGGCAAAAGATCGAAGCCGCCAAGCGCCGCTTATTTTACAACCTGCATCGTCTCAATCTGCCTGTTAAATTTGCGATTGATGGCAACACGTTGAATCTTACCTTTGATTTTTTGGCATCAGATCCTAACGATCCCAACGCGGTAAAAACCGGTCACGCCAACGGTCTTATTACACTAAATATTCAGGAAGCAGACGCCGTACACCGCGAGTATGTAAAAGAACAGCTTTCTGAACGCTACCGTACGCTTTTAGGCCATTTCAGGCATGAAGTGGGACACTTTTACTGGGATGCGCTCATTAAACCAAAACCAAAAGTGCTTGGTGAATTCAGAAAATTATTTGGTGATGACACTTTAGATTATGGCGAGGCTTTGCAAAAGCATTATCAGGATGGTCCACCTGCCAACTGGCGCGAGAGTCACATCAGTTCGTATGCTACCATGCACCCCTGGGAAGACTGGGCAGAAACCTGGTCGCATTATTTACACATTATGGATATGCTGGAGACTGCGTATCATTTCGGTCTTGAGATTGATCCCGAGCTGAAAAAAAATAACAATCTCGACATCAGCTGCGATTTTGATCCCTATGAAGGCGTATCTATGCGTAAAATCATCAAGCATTACCTGCCACTCACCTATGTCGTAAACTCCTTAAGCCGAAGCATGGGTAAAGCAGATTTGTATCCCTTTGTGATTTCTGAACCGGTCATTCAAAAACTCGAGTTTATTCACAACGTCGTGCAATTATAGGTTTTTAGCCTTACGGCGAAAGTTTTAATTTTATGCACCCAAAATGTATTTATGTACGAAGTAGAACTTACTGCCCGCCTCAAGAACTATCAGGAAACCCGAAATGAAATCCTCAAACTGAAGATAGATTCGCAAATGCGGTTAGACTATGATGACCGGTATTACGACAAAAATAACCAGCTAACAGGCGAAGATCAGGAGTTTCGACTGCGTACTAAAATCATTATCGATACCGGTGAAGCCAGGCACTATCTTACGTTTAAAGATACAGCCTTTGAAAGACGCACCCGTTCAAAACCCGAATATGAGACTCTGGTAACTGATCACGGCAATACCGAACAAATTCTATTTAAGCTGGGTTACGTAAAAACCGCTCATTATGCCAAGCACTGTGAAATTTTCAATTTGTACTATCAGGAAATAGCTGTTGAAATCGCTTTGGTACGCTTTGACGAATTAGAAGATTCGTTTATTGAGATCGAAACTCAAACTCCTGAAAAGGCAGAAACCGATTCCCTGTTTGAAATACTCTACAGCCTTTTGGATCAACTTCAGATTTCAAAAGAACAACTCACTGAAGATTTCTATATCGAAATGATCAAAGAAGCTCGTGCCAAAAGAGCTTAGTTTTCAAATCAGGTTTTACGGTCTAATTTTGGATAGAAGCCATACTTCAGGCGGAGGTTTTTCCGTTATATTTGCAACTCAAAATACGCTATGCCCGGTTTTCTAAGACAATTCCTCTTAATCTCAAGTTTTCTTCTTTCGTTTTCGGTTTTCGCACAGGAAGGAAAAGAACTGGATATCACTTCAGACATTTCACAAATAGATGAAGAAAAATATCCGGGAGCTTTAGTGATGTACAAAAACACCAAGCAGGTATACATCGTTCACGAAGGAATTGAGATGTGGTGTGATCTGGCTTTTCACTATAAAGATGAAAATTTTGTACGGGCCATTGGCAATGTCCGTATGAATCAGGGAGACACCATCAGTATGCGTAGTAATTATGCCGAGTACAATGGTGATACGCAATTTGCCTGGGCTTCAGGGAAGGTAAATCTACAGACGCCTACAGCTACCCTCGATACAGACACCCTTTACTTTGACCGCATTAAACAACAGGCTTATTACCGAAGCGGTGGTACCCTTAGAGATACAGCCAGTGTAATTACCAGTAAAATAGGTCGCTATTTTTTAGATCAGGATAAATATTCGTTTATTCAAAATGTAAAAGTCACCAATCCGGAATACGTCATAGACAGCGAACAACTTGACTTTTATTCCGAAAGTGGGGTTGCTTATTTATACGGTCCTTCCACCATTACCAGCGAGACCAGCACGGTTTACTGCGAACGAGGCTATTACGATACGCGCAATGATAACGGGTATTTTGTAAAAAATTCGCGTATTGATTATGACAATCGGACGGTCTTTGGAGACAGTCTCTACTTTGACCGGCCTACCAATTTTGCTTCGGCAACAAACAATATCCGGGTAATTGACACAGCAAACAGCAGTATCATAAAAGGGCATTATGCCGAAGTGTATAAGGCGAAAGATTCGGTTTTTATTACCAAAAGAGCCGTTGCGATTACCGTTCAGGAACAGGATTCGGTCTATGTACACGGCGACCGCCTTGTGGTGACCGGAGTTCCCGATAAACGAATCGTTCGAGGGTATTACAATGTGCGTTTGTTTAAAAGTGACCTGAGCGGTAAGTGCGATTCAATACACATCAATCAGGAGTCAGGCCTTACCCAAATGATTGGCAAACCCATTTTATGGAGCGGTCTCAGCCAGATGACCGGTGACAGCATTCATCTAAAAAGCAATACCAAAACCGAGCAACTCGATTCGCTTCGCGTGTTTGAAAATGCCTTTCTGGCGCAGCAGGATACCATTCCTTTATATGATCAACCTGATAGGTTAGGATATAATCAGGTAAAGGGGGTTACGCTTTTTGGTACTTTTAAAGACAATGCCCTGCATCAGATTGATATTGTAAAAAATGCGGAAAGCATCAATTTTATGCGTGGTGAGGACGGCGTGCTTCAGGGGGTTGACAAAAGTAAATCGGCATCCATTACCGCAATTCTGGAAGAAAATGCACTTGTTGAAGTGACCAAATGGCGGCAGGTAGACGGAGATGTTTTTCCACTGACTAAATTCCCGAAGGATCAGCGCGAGTTTCCCGGGCTCAATTGGCGCGGAGACGAACGCCTGCTGACCAAAGAAGATATTTTTAAAGGAGAAGCTCCCTTTACGCTAACCAAGATTCAGGGAATTCCCCTGCCTGAAATCGAAGAGGATTTCTTTGACAACAGCATTCCCGAAGAGAAATTAGATATTCCTGGAGCATCGCGACTCAAACCTTCCGACTTTAAAAACCGGGAGGAAGACGCCCCGGGTATTGGTGTGCCTGTTAATGACAAAGCCACTTTACAACCCGGCGCAAATGATGAGGAGGAGGACAATACCGATACTCCGCAACTGCGGGAGTTGCCAAAGGAAAAAGTCAAAGACTCTATAAACGGTACTCATGAAGGCTGATTTTCTGAAATATCAGGCACAGACCACACCGCATCCGCTGGCTATGGAGGTTTCTCACGCCAAGGGCTCTTATGTCTATGATACCGTTGGCAAGGCCTACCTGGATTTTGTCGCCGGAGTTTCGGCTACCAGTGTTGGCCATGGGCATCCTAATGTGATTAATGCGATACGGGAGCAAAGCGAAAAATACCTGCATGTTATGGTTTATGGGGAGTATGCTCAAAGTCCCGCGGTTGAGTTGACCAGATTGCTTGCAGAACTCCTCCCCGATCCGCTGGAACAAACCTATCTGGTAAATAGCGGTACCGAAGCTATAGATGGCGCAATGAAACTTGCAAGACGCGTCACCGGCAGGCAGGAGATTATTTCAGCAAATCAGGCTTATCACGGCAATACCTTTGGGGCGCTGAGCCTTATGAATTTTGAAGAGCGCATTGCACCCTTCAGACCCTTAGTGGGGGGAATAAAACATATAGACTACAACTCTTTTGATGCTCTAGAGGCGATCACTTCCCAAACAGCCGGGGTGGTGCTTGAAACCATTCAGGGAGGTGCGGGATTTATTGAGCCTGCTTCAGGTTGGCTTTCGGCAGTAAAAAAACGCTGTGAAGAAGTAGGCGCCCTGCTTATACTTGACGAAATACAGCCGGGTTTCGGCCGTACGGGAACATTTTTCGGTTTTGAGAATTACAGTGTGGTTCCAGATATTGTGGTTATGGGCAAAGGTATGGGTGGCGGTATGCCTATTGGCGCCTTTACCGCATCTACAGCGCATATGCAATTGTTATCAAACAACCCCAAACTGGGCCATATTACCACTTTTGGCGGGCATCCTGTCATTGCGGCAGCGGCCTTAGCCACTACCAAAACGATTTTAGAAGAAAATTTGATGCAGCAGGCTTTAGAAAAGGAAAAGCTAATCAGAAGTCTTTTGGTTCACCCGTTGATTGAAGAAATTCGCGGGAAAGGACTTATGCTTGCAGCACTAACGCCATCAGCTGAAATCACCTCTCAGGCCATTCTTCAGGCTCAGGATGAAGGCCTTATTTTATTTTGGCTTTTGTTTGAAGCCCGCGCTATTCGCATTACGCCACCATTAACAATTTCTAAGGAAGAAATTGAAAAAGGATGTCGTACTTTAATAAAGGTTTTAGACAAAATCACGTCTAACTTAACCTGAAAATAAGCTTTAGGCCTGGTTGTTGATTAATTTGTTAACAACAATATACAGGTCACCAAGGTACGCCTGCTATCCTTGTTAAATTTATAAAGGCAGAAATTTTAAAAGCAACGTGTATGAAATTCAATCAAGAACACGAAGAAGACAATTTCCCGCTCACCCGTTTTGAATCTATGTTAAAGACCAATCATGTTCTTTTTTTCGATTCGGATGAATTTGAGAATATTGTGAACCATTATCTCGAGAATGGTAAGATTGCTTTGGCTAAGAAAGCCGTAAAACTGGGTCTGGATCAGCATCCCTCCTCTTCAAATCTCAAGTTATTTAAAATTGAAATTCTCATTTTTGAAAATAAACTTGATGAGGCAGACCGTTTGTTAGCAGAGCTCTATGAGCTTGAACCCCAAAACGAAGAAGTTTTTATTCAAAAGGCAAATATTTATTCCAAACGCGACGATCATCAAAAAGCTATCGAATTGCTGGAGATGGCGCTTGAAATCACCGAAGACGATGCAGATATCTATTCATTAATTGGAATGGAATACCTGTTTCTGGACGATTTTCAAAATGCGAAAATCAACTTTATGAAGTGTCTTGAGGTTGACGAAGAAGATTATTCAGCCTTATACAATGTGATTTACTGCTTCGATTTTCTGGAGCAACACGAGGAAGCTATTGACTACCTCAATATGTTTTTAGATAAAAATCCGTATTGCGAAGTAGCCTGGCATCAGGTAGGTAAACAATATTTCGATTTAAAAGAATACGAAAAAGCGCTGGCCGCGTATGAATTTGCCATTATAAGTGATGATACCTTTATTGGTGCTTATTTTGAAAAGGGAAAAGTGCTAGAAAAATTGGGCCGGTATAACGAGGCTATTGAAAATTACCAGATTACCTTAACGCTTGATGATCCTACTTCTTTCGCTTATTTGCGAATGGGTAAGTGTTATCAAAAATTGGCCTGTGATGATCTGGCCATTAAATATTTTCTAAAAACAGTAAAAGAAGATCCGTTACTGGATAAAGGCTGGATTGCAATCACCGATTTCTACACGCGCAAGATGGACTATCAAAATGCGCTGTATTACATCAATAAAGCGATCAACATTGATAGTGAAAATGTGCTATACTGGAAACGTTATGCTAAAATAAACAACCGCCTTAAATTCTACGAGGAAGCAGAACGAGGATACCGAAAGAGCCTCGAACTGGGCAATTATGAGCTGGAAACCTGGCTTACCCGTTGTGATATTCTGATTAATCTTGGCGAAAATGAAGCTGCAATCGCTAATCTGTTAGAAGCTGTGGAGTTTTATCCCGATTCTGCACAGATTGAATTTCGCCTTGCCGGACTTTACTTTTCCACAAATGAGGAGAACAAAGGTCATTTTCATTTAGAAAACGGGCTGCGTCTGGAGTCTGATTACGATATCATTTTAGAAGAACTGTTTCCGTTTGTTTACGCTAAAAAATCTGTAGTAGAAAAAATAAAGCGCGCGAAAAGCAATTCATCGGGTAAGTAAGCGATTAAAGTCTCAGGATTAATTTTTAGCCGACACTTCACCTGGCGATTACCTTCCCATTATAGATTTCTTTAGTACATTTGAGACCTAACCAAGAATCCATGTCTCAAAACAGATCACTGCTTAATTATGCAGTCATTACTCTAAAAGGCCTGGCGATGGGAGCTGCAGATGTAGTACCCGGTGTTTCAGGAGGAACTATTGCCTTTATTGCTGGTATTTACGAAGAGCTCATTAAAACCATTGACAATCTGGATTTGGGGATCTTTACGGTCTGGAAACAGGAAGGCTTCTCAAAAGTGGTTGAGACTTACAATTTAAAGTTTCTGGGGGCTCTTTTTCTGGGGATTCTTGTGAGTATCCTTTCTTTAGCCAAACTTATCACCTACCTGCTTGATCATCATCCTCTTTTACTTTGGGGATTCTTCTTTGGTCTGATCGTGGCAAGTATTGTTTATATCGGAAAGCAAATAAGCTCGTATACCGTTGGTGTTTTTATTGCCGGAATAATCGGTATTGCCGTATCCTACTACATTACCATTGCTGAACCTTTAAGTACACAAGCCAGTTACTGGTTTATATTTTTATCGGGTTTCATAGCGATAATCGCGATGATTTTACCGGGGATTTCGGGTTCTTTTATCTTATTATTATTGGGTTCTTACTCTATTGTTTTGGGTACCGTTCGCAATTTTGTGGATGCTATCTTACAATTTGACTTTGAAGCCCTTAAAGATGCCGCTCTTAAACTCCTCTTATTCGTTTTAGGCTGCGTCGTGGGTCTGAAAGCCTTTTCACGCGTGCTTACCTATCTATTCCAAAATTTTCAAAACCTTACTCTGGCTCTGCTTACCGGTTTTATGATTGGTGCTTTGAATAAAGTTTGGCCCTGGAAAGAAGTCCTGTCGTATCGCGTAAATTCTGAAGGACACGAGGTTCCTCTTATTGAAAAAAGCATTTTGCCACAAAATTTTGATGGCAATCCGCAGATTATACTGGTTGTGGTACTAATGATTATCGGGTTTTTGACTATTTTTCTGCTTGAACGATTTGCAAAAGCGAAAAACGAGCATGGAATTTAAACACCGCTCCCTTTCTGATAAAATCTGGTTGGTGCTCAAAGGTCTCGCTATGGGCGCGGCTAATAAGGTACCTGGTGTATCAGGAGGTGTTGTGGCGTATGTAGCCGGTTTTTACGAAGAATTTATTTATTCTTTGCAGCGCGTTAATAAAAATGCCTTTAAACTATTGATTGGCGGGCGTTTTCGCAGTTTTGTACGCTACACTAACGGCCGGTTTCTCAGTCTGCTTATTTTGGGAATGGTCATCAGTTATTTTAGTGTTTCTAAAGTGCTAGACCTGGCCATAGACCACTTCCCGCTTCAGGTATGGAGTGCTTTTTTCGGAATGATTATAGGGAGTATTTACTACATCGCCAAAGATTTTGATGACTGGTCTAATCGGAATATTTTAATCTTGTCGCTGGGTGTTATTACCGGTATTGGCATTAGCCTACTTGAGCCGGCTACACAAAACGACAACCTTATCTTTGTCTTTTTCTGCGGAATTATTGGAGTTTCAGGAATGACGCTACCGGGTTTATCAGGTTCGTTTATTCTTATTTTACTGGGTAACTATGTACTGTTGCTGGTCGATTCGGTTAATGCGCTTTACGATACCCTATCAGACTTGGTTCAGGCTGATTTTTCATTTATTGATGATCCGTATCGCGTGCGTCTGCTCAAGGTTTTGGCCATGTTTACTTTGGGATCGGTCACGGGTTTAGTGACGCTTTCCAACTTTTTAGGCTATCTGCTTAAGCATTTTAAAAATGAAACAAATGCCGGAATAATCGGTTTCATCGCGGGTTCACTTGGTGTCGTCTGGCCCTGGAAGACTCCTATTTTTGAGCGTGATGCTTTGGGGGAGATTCAATACGATCGTGTAGGTGATCCTATTTTGCAAAACTACGACCGCTATATTCCGCACGAATTTTCAACTCATAATATAACTGCTGCACTGTTTATATTGTTAGGAATTATAAGTGTAATGGCTTTAAGTAAATACGGGGAAAACACCCGTGTATGATTTCTTAAAATTGTCGAGCTTTACTTAAATATTTTAATATTTTCGCATGCAGTTACAAGAACCCCAAGCCCTTATGCTAAAATTTGGCCTCATTGGTAAAAACATTGAGTATTCTTTTTCAAGGAAGTATTTCACCGAAAAATTTGAGAAAAACGATATTGACGCTTCGTATGTAAATTTTGACTGTCAGAATATTGCTGATGTTCGTAAGGTACTTCAGGATCGTGAAGACGAGTGTTTGGGCTTCAATGTTACCATTCCCTATAAACAAACCATCATTCCGTATCTCGACGAGATGAACAAACATGCCAGCGCAATAGGAGCGGTCAATGTGATTAAGCGACTTAATAACGGCAGGCTAAAAGGATATAATACCGATTATATTGGCTTCAGAAAATCACTCGCACCCTTTCTTTCTCAGCAAAGTCATAAATGCGCTTTAATTCTGGGAACAGGCGGTGCTTCAAAGGCCGTCGCTTATACATTGGAATTGGAGGACATTTCCTTCAAATACGTCTCCCGAAACCCTAAGAAAGGACAATTAGCCTACGAAGATTTAACCCCGGCAATTCTCAACAAATACACACTGATCATTAATACTACTCCATTAGGTACTTATCCTAATGTAACCGAGTGTCCTAAACTATCTTACAGACAGCTTACCCCAAAACACTTATTATACGATCTGGTTTACAATCCTGAAGAAACCCAGTTTCTTAAAAATGGAAAAGCACAGGGTGCAATCACTACAAACGGCTATAGTATGTTAAAACAACAAGCCGAAGCTGCCTGGAGAATTTGGAAATAATTTTACGCTTCAAAACATACTAAACTTTTACACGTTACTTAACTAACACCGGTAATTGTTCTGCTGCCAGCTACCACTTCCCTACCGGGATTAGCGGTCAGAATTACTTGTGGTTTGCACAGTTAATGGTATCTTTAGCATTCCAACGCAGGCTTTATTCTTTCGCTCACTTTAGCGAAAAATAAATGCTCCTGAGCTGAAAATTGATGCTTTAGTAATCAATTTAGCTTAAAATAAACCAGAAAGAACCTTAACATTGAAACAGATGTCTGAAGAAAAGAATAGCACAAAGGAAAACGAAAAGCATACTTCTGAAACCTATAAAAAACAGGAACAGCAACCTGTAAAATCGGAAGTCAAAGAAGTTGAAGATCAAAATAGTGAGCGTACTGATGAGGAATTGGTAACCGAATCAATTGATGTAATTCAGGATGCGAAAGACGTAGATGAGCCTAAAGAGGTTGAGGAATATACCGGCAATGCCAGTCTTGAAGAAGCACAATCCCCTGAGTCTGAAAAATCAATTCCTACTGAAAAGACCGAGACCAAAGAAAATAAAGAAGAGGAGCTGGTTACAGAATCTGTTGATACCGTAAAAGAGGCAAAAAAGGAAAACGAGGACGGCGAAGAAGATGAAGATTTTATTGCCGAAGACGATTCTGATGAAGATGATAGCCCGGAAGACCTGGAAGACGCCTTAAATGAAGACAGCGAGGACGAGTCTGCTGCAGAGCGTCATTCAATCCCTAAGAAAGACTACGAAAAGATGAGTAAGGAAGAGCTCATCAAAGAATTTAAATACCTCCTCAATAATCATAAAATACAGGCTATAAAAGAGCACGTATCCGAATTACGCGCAGCTTTTATATCAAAGTTTGAAGATGAGCAGGAAGAGGCTAAGGAGCGTTTTCTTGAAGACGGTGGCAATATTATAGATTTCAGGTATTACAGTCCGCTTAAGAAAGAATTTAACTCCCTGTATTTTGAGTACCGCGATAAGCGCAATCAGTACTATCAAAATTTACGCAAAGACCTTAATGCCAATCTGGAGACCCGCAATGCGCTTATTGAAGAACTCAAAGAGCTCAAGAATGAATTAGGAGGCGAAGACAGCATCAACACCACTTTTGAAAAGTTTAAAGACATTCAGGAGCGCTGGCGTAATGCCGGTAATATTCCCCGGGATCGCTATAATCTCGTATGGAATAATTACCATCATCATATTGAGAACTTTTACGATTTTCTGCATTTAAACCGGGAGTTCAGAGACAAGGATTTTAAGGAAAATCTGGACAAAAAGCTCAAGTTAATTGAGCAGGCTGAAGAACTTACTCAGGAGCCCGATGTGAATCGCGCTTTTAAAGAGCTTCAGATGCTACACAAAATCTGGAAGGAAGAGGTAGGACCGGTTTCCCGCGAATACCGTGAGGAAATCTGGGAAAAATTTAGTGCTGCCACGCGTAAAATACACGATGCCCGTCAGGATTACTTTAAAAATATTGATAAGATCCACGAGCAAAATCTGGAGAAGAAACAGGAAGTTATCGCAGCTATTGAAAAAGTTGTTGCAAATCCTGCTTCAAACCACAGAGAGTGGCAAAAGCAAATGAAAACGGTAAATGAACTTCGTGAGGATTTCTTTAAGATAGGAAAAGTTCCCCGCAAGGAAAATGAGCCTACATGGAAAGCCTTTAAAAAAGCTACCCGCGAATTTAACCGTGCTAAAAACGGCTTTTACAAAGACCAGAAAAAAGAGCAATATGCCAATCTGGAGAAAAAAATGGAGCTTGTTAAAATCGCTGAAGAAAACAAGGATAACGAAGACATAAAAGCTACCATAGACCTGATGAAAAAAATTCAGGCAGATTGGAAGAAAATAGGACACGTACCACGCAAAGACAGCGACAAGATCTGGAAGCGCTTTAAAAAAGCCTGCAACCATTTCTTTGATAAACTGCACGCTGAGAAAAAGGAAATCCTTGAGGAAGAAAAAACCAATCTTGAAGAAAAGAATGCTTTATTAGAGAAGGTTAAAGAACTTAAACTGAGCGGTAAGCCTGAAGAAGATCTTAAAACCATAAAGGCTGTTATCAAGGAGTGGAAAGACACGGGTCGCGTGCCGCATTCTAAAAAGAATATCGAGCAGGAATTCAACAAAGTACTTGATGGTTTGTTTAAAAAACTTGATCTAAGCCGAAAAGAGTCTGAGTTGATCAAATACGACAACCGTGTTGCTGCGATTGCAGATGAAGACGGTGATCAGGCACTTAATAAAGAGCGGTATTTTATCTCTAAGAAAATTGATGAAGTAAAAGCCGAAATTAATCAGCTGGAAAATAACTTGGGCTTCTTTCAGCATGTTCCCGATGACAATCCAATGGTAAAAGAGGTGCACAAGAATATTGCTGAGCATAAGAAAACCCTCGAAATCTGGAAGGCCAAACTCAAAAAGCTAAAAACACTGTATTAATCCTTCGGTCTTATGGTTTGCACCCTGTGTAAACATCCCGCTTATTTTTTCGGAAATTTTCAAAATAGAAACTATAACCGATGTACTCATTGTGCATCGGTTTTTTTAGATGCTGAATATTTACCTTCCGCCAATGCAGAACAAAAGCGCTATCAACATCATCAAAACGATAAAGCTAACAGCGGATACATTGATTTCTTAGAGCCATTGCTCGATGCCATAGTGCGTAATCATTCCGTAGATGAAGCTGGTCTGGATTTTGGTTCGGGTCCCAATCCCGTTTTAACCGAACTGCTTCAGGAAAAGGGATATGGTATAACAGCTTACGATTTATTTTTCAGTCCCAATAAAGAGGCCCTCAAACAAACCTATGACTACATTATATGCTGCGAAGTCATAGAGCATTTTCATAATCCAGGTGAAAGCTTTCAGCAATTAGCTGATTTACTAAATCCTGGTGGCTGTTTGTATTGCAAAACCAACTTATTGAAACCCGAACTTGATTTTGAACACTGGTGGTATAAAAATGATTTTACGCACAGCTTCTTCTACACATCAGAAGCCCTAGAATTCATAAAAGCCCGTTTTAAATTTTCGGAATTAAAATTCAATAAAAACTTCTTTCAATTCATCAAGTAAACGATTTTATAGTAAGTGGATTCAGCATTCGGTGTTAAACAAATTTTTGATACCTAGGAAAGGATCTGAGTATATTAGGCTTTGGCTATGCCAAATGAAAAAAGCGGCCCTTAAAGACCGCTTTCCTTTGAATTTTAACACATTCTATCCTCTATAAAAATATAAGGAAGAAACTCCGCTTAAACTGTTATTAATCGCCGGAGTAGCATTACCACCACCTGCGGTTGAAACGTTTCCGAAAGCTAAAACACGACCACCACCGTTGGCCAGTTCGGCTACATACACCGTATCAGATGCGGCGTCGTATTCCACATTTACGGGATTACCCATCATAGTAGCTGCACCAGCATAGCGTATCTGTTGACCTACAGCTAAAGTTCCGCCATTTGCCACAGCATTAAATTTTGACATAAAATTGGTAATCACGTGAAATCCACCATCGGTATCTGCACCAGGGCCTGAAGCCGCTGCGATATCACTCATAATTAACGTTCCGCCATCAAAAGCAATTCCGTGAGTTCGTCCTATTCCTTCAATAGCGATACGCTTAGAAGCACTTACAGTTGCATCTGCCGTATTACTGCTTAAAAAGTTGGTAAATACAGCAAGTTCATTGGTGTTATCAACTACCGCATACAGGTCATTACCTATAAATTCAATTCCCCATACCGAAAAATCAGTAGTAATTGTTCTGCTTAGTGTCAAAGAACCATTTGATTTTTCAAATACAAAAAATCGACCGGCATTTGCATTTTGACTGTCAGCGACTACATAAAAGTTACCATTTACAGCAAGATCTCTAGGGTTTTGCAGCACCGGCTGGCTAGAAATATCAACCGTTAAATTTATTGTAGCTGTAATGATATCACTAATACCCACATACGTCTGCAGGGAAGTCTGGGTCATTCCTCTTGATGCAAGGGTAAAGCTGTCATCATCTGGGGAGTAATAAATACCTTCAGCATCTGATGCCGAAGTGCTTATTGTTGTAACCGAATTTGTAGTAAGATTGTAGCGGGTAACGTCTCCATTTGCGTGACTTGTCGCGTAAAGATTTGCAGAAACCTCTTCCTGCATCATGTCATCTGAATCATCATCACTACATGAAGTCAATGCGAAGATTCCTATCATTCCTAAAACCAGTATGTTCTTAGTATTCATAATTAATTGGTGTTTGTTAAACATTTAATTTTGAATATCTACGTATAGGCTTCGGATTGCGGTTTTCTATAATTTCAATTTTAACGGAATTTTAGCTTTGTCAAAATTCGTAGAGCCTGAAGTAATGACCTGGGATAAGCCGGTTTCTAGCTGTTTTCAGGAACTTTACCCACAACCCCATCAAAAAATTGACGCAGCGTTTTTAGATCGGCTTCAAGATTTCCGGTTGGATAAAACAGATCTCCTATATGATGCTGCTTTTGACCAAAATCCATCGTGACAGGCAAAATAGGAACACCGGCTTCAAGAGCTATAAAGTAAAACCCGGTTTTCCATTCGGTTACTTTTTTGCGGGTACCTTCCGGTGAAAGTGCCAGCCGAAATGTTTCCCGTTCTTTAAATAGTGAAGCAATGTAGGTGACCTTATTCTGTCCCGGCGTGCGGTCTAATGGGGTCCCTCCTACTTTTTTGAAATACCAGCCAAAAGGTGGACGAAAAAGTTCCTTCTTTCCAAGAAAATTGACTTTCACATCTATAATACTCCTAAAAAGCAATCCCATATAAAAATCATGCCAGCTGGTATGAGGAGCAGCAATAACAACCATTTTTTGTACTTCCTTCGGGAACCGGCCTACTATCTTCCATCCCAAAAGGCGGTAAATGGTTTTTGCTATAAACTTCATTGTTGTTTTTTTGTTCGGAGTATATTACGAGCTTCTTCCAGATCCTGAGGCGTATCAATACCTATTGCAGGGCTGTCTGAATGTACCATTTTAATGCGCTTACCATACTCGAGATAGCGTATGGCTTCAATTTTCTCAGAAGCCTCCAGATTGCGCATAGGTAATCTGGCAAAATCGAGCACCGCCTCTTTTCTAAAAGCATAAATGCCCTTGTGCTTATAATAGGTTACCTCAATATCCCGGTCTCTGGGATATGGAATGGGCGCCCGGGAGAAGTATAATGCAAAATTATGCTGATCAACAATAACCTTTACATTATTGGGGTTTTCAATTTCGCTTTCTGCGCGCATAGGAGTCATCAGGGATGCCAGATCAATATCTTCTGCTCCTTCCTCATAAAAAACCTGAAGTACATTGTGCATATCTTCCGCATTTGTAAACGGCTCATCACCCTGTACATTCACAACAATATCAATATCCAGATCCTGTACGGCCTCTGCAATACGGTCGCTGCCGCAACTGTGCTCTGCAATACTCATAATAACCTTACCAGAAGCCTGCTCAACAGCATTCCTGATCTCTTCACTATCAGTAACAACATAAACCTCGTCAAAAAGTGCAGTTGCTTTAGCAGCCTCATACGTACGTAAAATCACCGGCTTGCCTTCCAGGTCCTGCATTAGCTTACCCGGAAATCTGCTTGCCTCGTAGCGGGCAGGAATCATCGCAATGGTTCTCAGTTTTGTATTCATTAAATCTTAAAGCTTAGTAGCCGATTTTTTGCTTTCTTCTTTTAAAAAAGCGCAGCAATCGGTATATAATATAGACGACCAAAAAGAGCGCAAGAATAGGAAATATAAGAGCAAGAATAGACAGGATTGTAGAAAAAATAGCCTCTATAGTTGAAAAGACCGGGTTTGCAAAGCCCATAGTGGTTGTGGTTGAGGCTGCACGTGCCGTTGCCGTAGTTCCGGCAATAAGGCCGGCGGTTCCACCTCCTCCAATAATTGCCAAAGACCACGAAACCCAGGGCTCAAAATCACCCAGCGTTACAAAAAAGAGAATCGTACCCGCAACACTGGCAAGAGGCACAGCAATGGTGTCAAGTGCATTATCAAACCAGGGAATGTAGTAGGCCAACAATTCTAGTACTGTGGCGAAACCTAAAAGGATTAAAGTTTGCCAGGAACCCAACCAGTACCAGTTTTCATTTAGATCAACCCAGCCATAATACGATGCAATACTCAAAGCCAGTAAGGGCAGGAATATTCTAAAACCGGCAGCTGCGGCCAGACCAATCCCGAGACATATACTAAGAATGATCTCCATAAATTAACTGTCTAAAAACATATCATCTTTAAAACCTATAAGATACAGTTTTTTCTGGGCACGCGTCACAGCGGTATACAACCAGCGCAGGTAATCTTTATTCATACCGTCACGCAAATACGGCTGCTCGACCATAATGGTGTCCCATTGCCCGCCCTGAGACTTGTGACAGGTAATGGCATAGGAGAATTTTACCTGAAGGGCATTGAAAAACTTGTTGTTTTTCACCTTCATAAACTTCTTGTACTTAGAAGTTTCTTCTTCATAATCTTTCATCACTTCCTGATAAAGCCTGTTTGAATCTTCATAAGGTAGCGAAGGAGTTTCAGAAGTAAGGGTATCGAGCAAAAGAACCGTTTCAAAGGGTGCGAGATTGGGATAATCGGTCATCTTGACCTTGACTTCCGCAAAGCGGAAACCATACAGTTCCTTAATGCTAAATATTTCAAGAATTTCAATGATATCTCCGTTTGCAATGAAACCGGCATCGCTTTTGGCATCAAGCCAAAAATAATTGTTCTTAACCACCATAAAATAATCTCCGGCACTCACTTCTTCTTCCTTAAACAAAATGCGTGACCGAATCTGCTGGTTGTACAGATTGGCCCGCTTATTAGAACGTACGATGATTGCTGTACCTTCATTCCCGTACTCCCGATAGGAGTCGCCCAAAGCATCCATAATTTCGTGTCCATCAATGAGTCGCACCACATCGTCCTGACCACTTAAATCAAACCGAAAATCCTCGTAAAGCCCATCATTCATAAATTCCCGGATACGCGTGGCGTTTTTTAAAATTCCACTGGTTTCTGCCTGTCGCATGACCTCGTCAAGTTCTATGCTTTTCACGGTCTTATTAAATTGAAGTCCGAGATTTTGGGTGTCTAAAGCAGGACTGAGTTCCATCTTAACAGGCGGCAGCTGCGCTTCATCACCTATTAAAAGCAGCTTACAATTGTGACCGCTATATACGTAAAGCATCAGGTCATCCAGCAACGATCCGTTTTCAAAGAGCTTTGATTCTGATGCATTGTCTGAAATCATTGAGGCTTCATCTACTATGAATAAGGTATTGCGATGTTTGTTGCGCTGTAAGGTGAATGAAACAGCTCCTCCCCGCTCTTTTTTTGGATAATAAATTTTACGGTGAATGGTCTGAGCGGGTTTGTCACTATAGCTCGAAATAACTTTAGCAGCCCTTCCGGTAGGAGCCATCTGTATGGAAGACATACGAATGTGCCATAAATTTTTGACCACAGTCCCTATAAGAGTGGTTTTACCCGTACCGGCATAACCCTTCAAAACGAATAAATTATCCTTTTTGCTGTCAAACAAAAAGTTACTCAACTGCATCAGCAGTAGGTTTTGTTTTTCGGTAGGTTGAAAGGGAAAATCCTGAAGTAAAAGCTTATAAAATGCGTGCTCGTCTAGCTTCATGTATGCTTATCTTGATTGTAAAGATACTAAGGAAATTTAGGCTGATATCCTTTAGCGATTAAAAAAAAATTGTAGATTTGCTTATAACCTTAATTAAATTTAAAACCACACATCGAATGAAAATAGTAATTCAGTTAGTACTTTGGGTAGTGATCGGAATATTGGGATATTTACTTTTTGACTCTGTTTATGGCGAAGTCAAGTTTAATGATCTTAAAGTTGTTCGCTATCAAAAAGCGGTAGATAAACTAAAAGACATCCAGAAGTCTCAATTAGCATATAGACAACTTACCGGTAAGTTTGCTAAAGATTTTGATCAATTGATTGAATTTATTGATACTGCAGAATTCACACTAACTGAACGTCGCGATACTTTGGTATTGGATGAAGAAGCTACCAGAAGATACCGTGTAGATACACGTAAGGAAATCACAATCATTGATACTTTAGGTTTCCGTTCTGTTAAAGATTCACTTTTCCAGGGAACTGATCGTTATAAGACCATGATGAATGTTCCGGGTCCTGTTGCTGACGCTAAATTTGAAATGGACGCCGGTACTATTATTAAAAGTGACGTGCCAATTCCTGTTTTTGAAGCCAAAGTTTCAAAAGATATTTTACTTGCCGATCAACCTAAAGATTATGTAGCTAAAGAAAAGCAGGTTCTTTCTGTTGAAGGTGTAAACGGAGCTTATCTTACCGTTGGTTCTATGACCGAAGTTAAAACAGCCGGTAACTGGCCTAAGAGTTACGGGGATGCTGATGAATAAAAATCTGCAAGATCCTGAAAATCATAAACTATCCATCCAAGTTAGCTTGGATGGATTTTCTTTTTGTATCAAAACTATTTCAGACTCCAGATTGGTTGATTCAGAGCGTTTTCATTTTGAACACATCCATTCTCCCGAGCAGGCTCTGGTTAAAATAAAAGAAGTTTTTAG
Organism: Leeuwenhoekiella nanhaiensis; assembly: GCF_002744755.1. GTDB lineage: Bacteria > Bacteroidota > Bacteroidia > Flavobacteriales > Flavobacteriaceae > Leeuwenhoekiella > Leeuwenhoekiella nanhaiensis. The sequence goes on from NZ_KZ319288.1 coordinate 363,783, forward strand.
CACCCTGCCTCAACTCAACAATACCTTTCAGGAAGTTGTTGTTGTCTACGACAATGAACTTTTTACTATAGTACCGGAATATCTTTTTGATCAGAACAATCTCGCAGATTACCTTAAGTTCAATACCAAAATTCTAAAAACTGATTTCACGGTTTATGATGAATTGGAAGCACTTAAGCTTATTAATGTTTACATCCCATTCTCGAACATCAACAACTTTTTCTTTGATCATTTTGGAACGTTTACGTTCTATCACAGCCAGACTGTTTTCTTAAAATCGGTTTTAAGTGATACTAATGCTTCTGAAAATGTAAAGGAAGTGTTTGTTCATGTTTCGAAAACTTCAATCGCACTCATTGCCCGAAAAAACGATCAGTTACTGCTGAATAATCGATTTAATTATGAAAACGCGGCAGATTGTGTCTATTACATCTTGTATTGCTACGAGCAACTACAACTTGATCCGGAAATAAATCCTATTATTCTTAAGGGTTCAATTACCGAAAATGATGAAGTTTACAAACTCATCTATGACTACATCAGACACGTAGGTATAGAACAAACAGCAATCGAGTCTAATTTATTGAAGAACACCTACCTGCAATACCTTTAAACTATGAGAATTATTAGCGGAATTCATAAAGGAAGACGTCTTATCGCTCCAAAAAAGCTACCGGTCAGACCCACTACTGATATGGCTAAAGAATCCCTGTTCAATATTCTTAGAAATCGATACCAGTTCAGTACGTTACGCGTGTTAGACCTGTTTTCAGGAACCGGTAACCTCAGTTATGAGTTTGCATCCAGAGGGGTTCAACACATTACCGCAGTTGACGTCCATTCCGGTTGTATACAATACATTAATAAGACCGCCACAGAGCTTGAAATGCCGATAGAAACTTTTAAGTCTGATGTTTACGTCTTTCTAAGTCGCGAAAGCAATTCGTATGATATCATCGTTGCAGATCCACCTTATGATTTTGAAGACAGCCAGTTTATTGAAATCGTAAATCTTGTTTTCGATAATAACTTACTAAAACCGGAAGGCTCATTAATTTTAGAACATAGTAAACACACTGATTTACAGAATATTCGTAACTTTAATGAACTTCGAAAATACGGCGGTAGTGCCTTTAGTTTTTTCAAGAACCCCGATACCAATAACGATATTTAATTTTCAGTTCTTGCTTTATGGCTGTAGCAATAAAAGAATATGAGTTGAGTTTCACAAAACTTACCTGCTCTAAAAATTATGTGATTTCTGAGGTAAAGGAAGGCTGTTATCTTACTCGGGAGTTGTTTGATGAAGTGCTGCTCATTTTAGAAGAATACTACGGGAGGTCAAAACCCTACATCTACATCTCAAATCGGAAATACGATTTTAACGTAAACCCTATCGATTATCTAAACTGTTCGGGTATAGATAATATGATTGGAGTTGCATTAGTTACAGAAACAGCCTCAAAAATGCAAACGGCAAATTTTGAAAAGAATTTCATGACCAAAAAAACACGGATTTTTGGAACATTAAAGGAAGCGATTGATTGGGCTAACACCTTTGTTGAGGCACAATAAAAAAAGCAGACCTGTAAGCCGGATTCTGTTCTTACCGAAGTAATACCTTATCATTTATCTGGACTTTTGATTACTCAAAAGCTCTATCTGTCTACCCTCCGGCATCGCGCGGGAAACACTTAATTGCCGGTTTACATGACATTGCACCGCATAGAGTTTACCTGATTTCACTACAGCATTACCTGTACATCCTTTCTGTTGCACTGGTCCTTGACTTAAACTAAGCCAGACGGCCGTTAGCCGCTATGCCTCCCTATGGTGTCCGGACTTTCCTCCTCAGAGCCCAAAAAGACCTGAAGCGATAAGGCGGTCTGCTTGCCGCAAAAGTAAGTCTTATTTAAGAACTGAAAGCTTATTAAAGCATCCGTTTTTGCGCAGATTGTTGATAAGACATTAGTAAAAATAGCCTTTACTTATGCATATTGCCCGGGGTATATTTATATTTGCCCACAAGTCCATTTTCTTAAATGGTAATCATTCAAAACAGCATTTGTGGAACAGTTTATTGTATCAGCCCGAAAGTACCGCCCAGCTACATTTAAAGATGTAGTAGGCCAGCAGGCGATTACCAATACGCTTGAAAATGCTATAAAAAACAATCACCTTGCTCAGGCTCTACTTTTTACAGGTCCACGTGGTGTAGGTAAAACCACCTGTGCCCGTATTTTAGCCAAAAAAATCAATCAGGAAGCTGATGAGCAGGTAGATGAAAATGAGGACTACGCCTTCAATATTTTTGAGCTCGATGCGGCCTCAAACAACTCGGTAGATGATATCCGTAATTTGATAGATCAGGTACGTATTGCACCCCAGGTGGGCAAGTACAAGGTTTACATCATAGACGAGGTTCATATGCTTTCTTCAGCTGCGTTTAATGCATTTCTGAAAACCCTTGAAGAACCGCCGAAGCATGCTATTTTCATCCTGGCAACTACTGAAAAGCATAAAATCATCCCTACCATTTTATCGCGTTGTCAAATATTCGACTTTAAGCGAATTACGGTTAAAGATATTCGAGAGCATCTTGTGGATATCGCAAAACAGGAGGGGATTACTGCCGAAGAAGAAGCCCTACACATCATAGCTCAGAAGGCAGATGGTGCTTTACGCGATGCACTTTCTACCTTTGACCGCGTAGTAAGTTTTTGCGGAAATAATCTTACCCGTGCGGCTGTGACCGAGAATCTTAATGTACTCGATTACGACACCTATTTTGTGATTACCGATTTACTGCTTGAAAATAACATCCCGCAGCTTTTACTTAATTTCAACGAGATCCTATCCCGTGGTTTTGACGGGCATCATTTTATCGCTGGGCTTGCATCCCACTTCAGAGACCTGATGGTTTGTAAAAACACAGCTACGATCCCGCTGCTTGAGGTTGGTGAAGGCACTCAGAAAAAATATAAGGAGCAGGCTGAAAAAACAAGTGCCTCATTCCTAATGCAGGCGCTAGACAAGGCTAACGAATGTGATTTAAAATACCGCACCAGCCGCAATCCTCGGTTACTGGTTGAACTTTGCCTGATGCAGCTTGCCTCTATCACTTTTGATGGAGAAAAAAAAAAGCCTCTGATTTCATAATTCCGGCGCGTTATTTTAAAAACGCTGTTCCGGTGCGGCCGGCAAATCCACAAAAGCCAGAAGCCTCAACCAGTTCTCAAAAACAAGTTCAAGAACCTTTAGCTGCTTCGGCAGTTATTGAAAAAGAGGTAGAAAGTAATGCTGAACAGACTCAGCCTACTGAACCGATTAAACCGGCATCTGCTCCTATTTTAGCCAAAAAACCGGTATCCGGTCTTTCACTAAAAGGTTTAAAGCGGAAAAAGGAAATTCTTGAAAAACAAACGGTTGAAGAAGTTGACGCCAGTAAACTCCCACGAGAACCGTTTAGCGAAATAGCTATGCAGGCTGCCTGGAAGGAATATGTGGCCCGACTTCAGAAGAAAGGTGAAAAAATTCTGGCTTCAAATCTGGAAACAGACACTCCAACACTTGAAGGTACCACCATTCATCTGGAATTTCCTAATGAAACCATGAAGATTGAACTGGAACGTGCACAGGGAGGTCTTCTGGAATTTTTAAAGCGGAAACTGCGCAATTACGACATTGTTATTGCCATAACTGTAAATGAGTCTGCAGAGCGGAAATACGCGTACACCACCCGCGAGAAGTATGAAAAATTAAAGGATAAGAATCCCGATTTAGAATTGTTACGTAAAACTTTTGACCTCGATATCTAATGTTAGGACTTAAATTACCCACAGACCCCAGATGGGTCAATATCGTAGAGATGAATATTGATGATATTCTCACAGACCACGCTTTCTGTGAGCAAAAAGCGGCCTCTACAGCTATTTCCCTGATCGTTTCATTTCCGGAATACACTGAGCTTGTGCAGGAAATGATTGCTTTGGTTAAAGAAGAAATTAGTCACTTTAAACTGGTACACGATAAAATTATTGCACGCGGCAATACCCTGGGTCACGATAGTAAAGATCTCTATGTAAACAAATTGTTGCAATTTTTCCCCAAAGGCGGAAGCAGAACCACCCAATTGGTACATCGCCTGCTTTACGCAGCTCTCATAGAAGCGCGAAGCTGCGAGCGTTTTAGACTTTTATCTAAAGAATTAGAAGATCCTGAACTGCGTACTTTTTACCACAACCTTATGGTGAGCGAAGCCAATCACTATACGATGTTTTTAAAGTTTGCACGTAAATATGGCAACGAAGAAGAAGTCAACGCTAAGTGGAACGATTTACTCTCTTATGAAGCCGACATCATGAAAGATCTTGGTAAGAATCAAACCATACACGGGTAAGTAAATCTTATAAAACAAAAAGGAGCTGTTAAACAGCTCCTTTTTGTTTTATAAGGTAAATTTCGTTTTACAGACGGTAAGCAGCCATAATTGCAAAATAGCTGTTTTTGCCTTCAGCAGGACCATTAACTACATCGAGAAAGCCCATACTGTAACGTGCTTCAAGCGACAAGCCATCCATAATCTGATAACCAATACCAGCCAATCCTGAAATGTCGTAGTTTTTATAAGTCTCATTGTTAAATGAGTTCCAAATTCCTAAACCTACCTGAGGACCTACCTGAAAATATACTTTCCCTGCATTAAAGCTTAACAACAAAGGAAGTTGCAGGTAATCTAACTCTGCACGCTCTGCATAAACACTACCCGGCAATGAGTTCGGTTTTATTCCCTGGCCTGAGTATAACAGTTCAGGTTGAAATTTAAGTGTTTCTCCTAATGGTATTTGTGCAAAAAATCCAGCAGCAAAACCATAACGCCCCGATGCATTGTCAAAATCATCTCCCTGAAGTGTTGAAAAATTAATGCCCGTCTTTACTCCATATCTTACGTTTTGGGCATAAGTACCCACCGCAAAAAGGAATGCAATTCCAAGTAAAAGTCTTTTCATAATTAAAGTTTTAAGTTTATTGAAAGTCAATAAGTTGGGCGAAACAATATTAATATAAATTTTAGTTTCGTACTAAACAACCTGTCTTTTATCGTTGTAGAGCGATTTTATGATGCCGTCTGACAATCCAATCTTTGGAACGTGGATATTTTTAGCCCGGCTCCACTTCATTGCAGAGAGGTAAATCCTTGTAGCAGGGATGATTACATCAGCGCGATCCAGATTAAGACCCAACTCAATTACCCGCTCTTCGTAAGTATACGATTGTAGGAATTCATAGAAACTAACCATATAGAAATAGGTTAAGGGTTTTCCTTCTTTCTTTCCGCTGAGTTTAAATATTTTATTGATGTTACCCCCTGATCCAATTAGGTCAATTTTAGTGTGTCCTTTAGTTACCTCCTTAATCCAGTTTTCAACCTCTTCCCAAATCGTATGACCTACCAAACCTTCCAAAATACGAACCGTTCCCAATTTGAAGGAACGGGAGGCAACCACTTCTCCTCCACTATACAGCGTAAATTCGGTACTACCCCCACCTACGTCTACGTATAAATACGATCGGTCTGTAGTGATTAGGGATTGTAAATCCGTATTCGCAATAATCGCAGCCTCATCATTTCCATTTATGATGTTAATGTGAACACCTGTCTTCTTTTTAATGATCTTGACAACCTCATCGCCATTTTCCGCTTCACGCATAGCACTGGTCGCACAGGCTCTGTATTCAGACACTTTATGGGATCGCATGAGCAATTTAAAGGCTTCCATGGTGTCAATCATTCGGGTAATATTTTCTTCGGAAATACGCTTCTCTTTAAAAACATCAGCCCCCAGACGAATAGGTACCCGTACCAGCGAATTTTTTCTAAAAACCGGATCATTACCGTCAGACTCAATGACATTTGCCACCAGGAGACGGATCGCATTAGAGCCTATATCAATTGCACCGTATTTTTTTAGCTGAAGCATAACTTAACTGAGTTTATTGAGGTAATAATCATAGGTGGCAAACTGAGATCTAAGCGGCGCCTCATCATTTTTACGATACGCGTTATCCTGAGCCGCAGTAATTTGACGTGCTTTTACATTATCATTCCAGCAAATGGTATACGTCTCAATGATTTCTTTCTTGATATCTTCATCATAAATTGGGCACGTAACTTCAACCCGGTTGTCTAGGTTACGGGTCATCCAGTCTGAAGAAGAAATAAACACCTTCTCCTCGCCTTCCTCACCAAAAATCATGACCCGGGGATGTTCTAAAAACTTATCTACCACGCTGATCAATTCGATATTCTCACTCATCCCCTTAACTCCGGGAATCAGACAGCAAACACCACGAATGATAAGATCAATTTTCACTCCCGCCTGACTGGCCGCATACAAACGATCTATTATGGCGTAGTTAGACATACTGTTGAGCTTCAGCCTAATGTAACCTTTGCCCCCATTATTCACCTTCTTAATCTCAGTTTCAATGAGCTTATAAAAGCTGTTACGAGCGTAGTGTGGCGAAATTATAAGGTGTTGATAGGTGTTTACTATGTAATTGGTATCGAAGAAATTGAATAGCTTAGCCAAATCTTTTAAGATTTGTTTATTAGCGGTAAACAGGGTATAATCTGTATAAATACGTGCGGTCATCCCGTTAAAATTTCCGGTACTAATAAACCCGTATCGCTTAAGACGCGGTCCTTCCTGGCGTTCAATCACACAAACCTTACTATGCACTTTGAGCCCTGGAACACCAAAAATGAGCTTTACGCCTTCATCCTGCATCTGTTTCGCGTAGCGCATATTAGATTCTTCATCAAAACGCGCGCGCAGTTCAATTTGCACGGTCACTTCCTTCCCGTTCTTAGCGGCATTAATAAGCGCACTGGCCACGTGACTTAGCTTCGCTAGACGGTAAATGGTAATTTTAATGGTTTTTACTTTTGGATCTAATGCGGCTTCCCTTAAGAATTTAATCACATAAGCAAACGTATGATAGGGCGTATACTGCAAAAAGTCTTTTTCTGCAACGCGTTTAAACATACTGTCATTAAGACTGATTCCGTTTATGAGCAGGGGTTTTTGTTTGGCATAGAGCAAATCGGTTCTGCCTAAGCTTGGAAAATCCATATAATCCTTTCGGTTGTGATAGCGCCCGCCCGGTATAATACTGTCTGACTGCTCAATGCCCAGTTTGGTCAATAAAAACTGAAGCGTAGCATCGTCTATGGTCTGGTCGTAGACAAAACGTACCGGCTCTGCATCTTCCCTGCCCTTTACACTTTTAGATAGCTTTTCGATAAAACTTTTACCCAGATCAGATTCCAAATCAAGCTCGGCATCACGTGTAATTTTAATCATGTGTGCCGAAATATCGTCGTACTCAAATATGCTGAAAACCGAATCCAGATTGTACCGAATTAAATCATCAAGCAACATAATATAATCGGTACCATCTACCTGTGGAAGTACTACAAAGCGATCTAACTCACTTGGAATTTCCACCAAAGCGTAAATAGGCTTTCTTACACCTTTTTTCCGCATTTTGATGGTCAGGTAGGCTTCCAGATCCTGTATACGCGGCAGTTCGAGATCATCGCGAAGTACAATAGTTACAAGCGCCGGACTCACCTTCTCGGTAAAAAATGTTTTGATGTATTCAGAATGTTCCGGGAAATGAACTTCGTTTTCCTTGATAACATAAATTCCTTCATCCTTCAATCGCTGGTGAATGTCATCCAGTATATTCAGGCTTTCTTCCTGCTGTTTGATAACAATTTTAGTGATCTTCTCCAGCAACTCATCTGCTGCATAGACACCTAGAGCCCTTCGACCTTTTTTTCCAGCTTCAACAATACGCTTTACAGTTGCATAGCGTACTTTGAAAAATTCGTCGAGATTATTTGAAAAGATCCCTACAAAACGCAGGCGCTCAATGAGCGGTACCGTCTCGTCTGCCGCTTCCTGCAATACGCGGGCATTAAACTGCAACCAACTGATTTCACGGTTAATATATCGGGATTCATCTGCTTCTAGCGTTGACATATTGATTTTGTTATCCATTATTTAAGTTGCTTCGGTTTAACATAGAGAATGGTTTTACCATTACTGATGTCAGCCCAGCTAGTTACCTTGAATTGAATTGCTGTAAAGGCAGCGGTTGATACATTATCAATTTCCTGATCTCCATATCGGTTTACCCAATAGGTTAAGGCATTATTGTGGCCAAAAACCATTAGGCGATCGACCGAATCATCACAGGATTTAATGACTTTATCCAGTTTTGTACCGCCAAAATCATACAAACGGTGATCAAGTTTTAACTGCTCTTCAGGAATACCCAGCTCTTTAAGATATAGAACTGCTGTGGTTTTTGCCCGTACCGCATCGCTGCTGAGTACTAACTGAGGTAATTCGATCCTTTCACGAATATATGCTCCCATCAAGGGTGCATCGTGCAAGCCGCGGTCGTTAAGCGGACGCTCGTGGTCCTGAAGATCATATTCCCAGGAAGACTTGGCGTGCCTTACCAGATAAACTGTTTTCATAATACTAAAATTTACGGTGCCAGACGATTGCAATCCCAACCCGATTCTGAAAGCGTATACAATAATCTGTCGTGCAGCCTGTTTGGTCTGCCCTGCCAAAATTCAAATGAATTAGGGGCTACCCGGTAGCCTCCCCAGTGTGGAGGCTTAGGAATTTCCTGATTTTTAAACTCTTCTTCAAATTTTTCCTGACGTTCCTCAAGAAATTTACGATTCGGAATAATTGCGCTTTGCGGGGAAACCCAGGCACCCAGCTGACTGCCTTCAGGTCTGGAATGGAAATACTGTGTTGACGTCTCCTCATCTACACGTGAAGCAGTTCCTTTTATGATCACCTGGCGCTCCAGATTGGGCCAGAAAAAAGACAGACAAATATTGGGATTTGCGGCTAATGCTCTACCCTTTTCACTATCGTAATTGGTGTAAAAAATAAAGCCATCAGCATCATAACTCTTAAGAAGCACAACCCTGTTTTTTGGAAAACCGTCAAGACCTATTGTAGAAACGGTCATTGCATTGACCTCATCTATACCCTTAGCCTGCTCAACCTCTTCAAACCATTTCTGAAACTGCTCAAAAGGATTTGAAGCACTTTGCTCGCGGGTTAACTCACTAAATTCATAGGATTTCCTGTAGTCGCTTAAATCTTCGGCCATAACTGTATTTTCTGGCAATTTACATTAATGCCCTAAAGTTATAAAGCAGAACGGTATCTTTTACAATAAATTAAAATGGATTATAATCTTTAGATTTATTTGCTGCTAAAACTCCGGTTTTTAGTCTTCACTGAAGTCAAAAACCTTCCCGTCATCTGCTGTCAGTACGTTATCAAAAACCGTTTTTGCCTCATTTGCAAACAGCGTTAAATCAGGATATCTTGTACTGTAATGGCCTAAAATCAAATGCTGAGCACCGGCATCCCGGGCCATCTTACCGGCTTCAATAGCGGTAGAGTGCCCTGTTGGCAGAGCCAGTTTAGCATGAGCTTCCAAAAAAGTAGACTCGTGATACAGCACCGTTACGCCTTGCAGCTGTGGTAAGTTATCGGGTTTGTAGATCGTATCGCTGCAAAAAGCATAACTACGCGGAGGCTTGGGATCTAAAGTAAGTTCTTCATTAGGAATCACCGTTCCGTCTTCGAGGGTCATATCCATTCCGCGTTTAAGCTTTTTGTAATACACAACATCTATTTTTCGCTTCAGGACCGCGCTCATATTCAATTTACGTTCTCCCGGCTTTTCCTTGAACAGAAAACCGTTGGCGTAGATACGGTGTTTTAAGGGAATGGTTTCTACGGAAACCTTTTCGTCCTCAAACAACAATTGAGATTCTTTACTTTCAAGTTCGTGGAAATAAAGTGGGTAGTTAGTCCAGGAATTAGCCAGCTTCAACTGAAGGGTTATAGCTTTTTTAATTCCTTTTGGGCCGTATACGTGCAGTTCTTTCTCTCTGTTAAGCAATCTGAAGGTACTGATCAAACCTACCAGACCATAAAAATGGTCGCCGTGTAAATGCGAAATAAAAATATGCTTGATTTTTGAAAACTTGACCTTGTTCCGGCGTAGCTCAACCTGAGTTCCCTCACCACAGTCAATAAGAAAAAGATGGTTTCTTATTTCAAGAACCTGAGAAGTGGGGTTGGTAAACGTACGTGGAGTGGCTGCATAACAGCCCAGAATGGTAAGCTTCATCTAAAAATAGCACTTATTTTTGAGGTAAGTTAAGGTAAAGCGGGGTGTTTGACAAGAAAACCTCTAGCCCGCAGCATTAAAAGCCAAGATCACGCTGTATCTCTTCGAGCTCAATGACATCTTTAGCCTCTCCCAAAGTAGGCACAACCATAATTTCTTCAGGAACACGGTCAATATGAACAGCCTTATTTACAATCACAAAAGACTTGTTAGCCGCCCGCTGCTCATTAGAAACAGGAAGGAATAGCAACAAATCTTCCAGACTTAATTTTTCATACTTCAACAAATCAATTACCAGATTCTTTTCAGAATAAGCCTTAGGAATAATGAATTCTAAGAAGGAAGCAAAGCTTTTGATTCCGTCCTCCTCATCCCCCAGAATGGTGTAGGTATCTTTTTCGGTTACAATCATTGTTGTTTAATTTTTGAAGCCAACAGGTAGATGACAGCCATACGTATCGCCACACCATTTTCAACCTGATTGAGAATTATAGACTGACTGCTATCTGCCACATCACTGGTGATCTCTACACCACGGTTAATGGGTCCAGGGTGCATTACTACGATTTCCTTGTTGAGTGAGTCAAGTAATTCTTTATCTAAACCGTACTGCTGGGTATATTCGCGGGTTGAAGGAAAGTAGCTGATATCCATCCGCTCGTTTTGAACACGAAGCATATTTGCCACATCGCACCATTCCAGAGCTTTTCTCAGATTTAATTCTACTTTGACACCAAGTGATTCAATATACTTAGGCATTAAGGTTTTTGGTCCGCACACTTTCACTTCGGCTCCAAGATGCTGTAGTGCAAAAATGTTGGAAAGCGCAACCCTGCTGTGTAAAACATCGCCTACAATGACGATTTTTTTACCGGCAATCTCGCCCAGTTTTTTAGTTATGGAATACGCATCAAGCAACGCCTGAGTGGGATGCTCATGTGCACCATCGCCGGCGTTTACGATACTGGCCTTAATGTTTTTAGACAGAAATACTCCGGCTCCGGGATTGGGATGCCGCATCACAACCATATCTACTTTCATAGACAAAATGTTGTTTACGGTATCTATAAGTGTTTCTCCCTTTTTCACAGATGAAGCTCCCGCAGAAAAGTTAATTACATCTGCGCTCAGCCGTTTTTCAGCGAGTTCAAAAGAAAGCTTGGTACGGGTACTGTTTTCAAAAAAGAGGTTGGCAATGGTGATGTCCCGAAGTGAAGGCACTTTCTTAATCGGACGGTTAATCACTTCTTTAAAATGATCTGCCGTTTCAAAAATGAGATCAATATCTGCTTTTGTGATGTACTTTATTCCCAATAAGTGATTGACACTAAGCTCGCTCATTTTTAATTATCTCTTTAGGCTTAAATTATTTATTAACCAGGTAAACCGCATCTTCGCCTCCGTTTTCAACCCATTTTACAAGGACTTTTTCTTCATTAATTGCATCAACCTGCCGCCCTCTGTATGTGGGTTGAATGGGCAAATGCCTGCTAAAACGCCGGTCTATCAGGGTAAGCAGTTCTACATTTTTGGGTCTGCCAAAACTTTGTACTGCTGTCAACGCAGCATTGATGCTTCGGCCGGTGTATAAAACGTCATCAATAAAGACCACGTTTTTATCTTCAACCACAAAATCGATACGGGTTTTATTAGCTTCCAGAGGTTTATCCCCTCTTCTAAAGTCATCTCTAAAGAAAGTAATATCCAGATATCCCAGTTTGATGCTTTCGATCTTATATTCGGTCTCCAAAAGCTTCTTGATACGCTCAGCAACATAAATTCCCCGGGGCTGAATCCCTATAAGAACGGTTTGTTTAAAATCTTTGTGATTTTCAATGAGTTGACAGGCCAGACGATTGAGAATGATATTGATTTCTTTTGCGTTAAGCAGCGTTTTCTGGCTCATAGTACGGTCAACGGTGTTTGGATGCGCAAAGGTATTTATTTTTTTATTGAAATTTTAACGCCTGGGCGAGTTTAAAAACGGAATGTGAGAAATGGCGCTCAGACTTTAAATTCAGGCATCTTTGTCTTTTTTATCGCTTTTAAAGAAATTGAATCCGAATGGAATCACGAAAAACAGGAAGAAATACTTGCCGGTTATCAGGCCAAACAAGGTGATGAGTGCTGCGACGATATAAAGCCAGTTCTCTTTTAAGATACGCTTCATCAATCAATACCTTGCTTCGGCTTAGCTTTATACCATTTATTGGTCAACTCCAGAAAATTCAATTCAATCGCCGGATCCTGAGGCTCTAGTATCTTATCGCGAAAAGATCGTTGTAAAATGTCTTCAATGAGGTAATCCTCTTCCACATTAACCGGATCGTAGATTTCTTTAAGCGAAATATCAAAAAAGCTGGCCGTTGTATTTAGCAAAAATGCTTTTAAACCACTTCGGTAGTTTTTGATCAGCTCAAAAGTAGTCTGACCGGTTTGACGGTACATCAATTTTACTAAAATCTGACCTTCGGTGCGGGTCAATTTCTTAAGTTCTTCTTTAAACTCATCTTCCACATACCGCTGAATAATCTTGGTGTAGCGCTTTTTGTCACGCTTAGATTTCATTGCATCCAGCCGGGCATTAAGCTCCACCAGTCGTTCACCTGCCAGTTTTGCATAGGGCCAAACTTTTCGGGTTTTGCGTCTTAAAATCAAATACCTGCGTCTGGCATCGTTGTCGCTAAACTTCAAACGTGCAAGCACCACCACATCATCCAGAAAGATCGCTGAGCGTGCAATACTGTCACCTTCCACATAATAATAAAGCGGTTCAACCGTATCGGTTTCAACTTCTGGAGGTGTCGTCTGAGCACTTGTAACAAGGCCTAAAAGCAGAAAAAGTATGTATATAGAATTCTTCAAATTTTCCTTTTCACTAATTAGATCGAAAACCATTCCAAAAGTACACAATCGCTCAGATTGCTTTATGCTTTTGGCATGAATATTCTTACTTTCGTACAAAATTGAAATTATGTCAAAAAGCATTTTAAACGATAAGTCCCTCGACTTTTTAGAATCCTATCTCAATAACGCCGCTCCTACCGGATACGAGTGGGAAGGCCAGAAAATATGGATGGAATACCTGAAGCCCTACGTAGACACATTTATCACCGATAACTACGGTACAGCGGTAGGTGTTATCAACCCGGACGCAAAATACAAAGTGGTGATTGAAGGTCACGCTGATGAAATCTCCTGGTATGTAAACTACATTACAGACGATGGTTTGATCTACGTAATACGTAACGGCGGTAGCGATCATCAGATTGCCCCATCAAAGCTGGTTAACATTCACACTAAAAACGGAATCGTAAAAGGCGTTTTTGGCTGGCCGGCAATTCACACCCGCGACAAAAGCGATGAGAAAGCTCCAAAACAGGACAATATCTTCATCGACACCGGATGCAAAACCAAAAAGGAAGTAGAAGAATTGGGCGTTCACGTAGGTTGTGTGATTACCTACCCGGATACGTTCACCATCCTCAATAAAAATAAATTTGTTTGCCGCGCGCTAGATAACCGTATGGGTGGCTTTATGATTGCTGAAGTAGCCCGTTTAATCAAAGAAAACGGCAATAAATTAGATTTTGGCCTCTATGTGGTCAATTCGGTACAGGAAGAAATAGGTCTTCGCGGAGCGGAAATGATTACCCAGACCATTAAACCGAACGTGGCCATCGTAACCGATGTGACCCACGACACCACTACCCCAATGATCGAGAAGAAAACTAACGGCCACGCTGCTATAGGCGATGGTCCTGTTATTTCTTATGCACCAGCAATTCAGCAGAAGCTGCGCGATCTGATTATTGAGACTGCCGAAGAGAAAAATATTCCGTTTCAACGTGCTGCCTGTAGCCGTGCCACCGGTACAGATACAGATGCTTTTGCATACAGCAACGGCGGTGTACCTTCAGCCTTGATTAGTTTACCACTACGATATATGCATACTACAGTAGAAATGGTGCATCGCGATGATGTGGAAAATGTGATTAAGATGATTTATGAAAGCGTACTTAAAATTAAAGACGGTCAGAGTTTTAGTTATTTTGACTAACTTAGGCTTACGCTAACCATCAATGCTAATACCCGAAGTCACAACTCGTGCTTTGGGTATTTTCATTTTTAGCCTAAATGATCAGACCTCAACTTTCAATTTTACTGAAAGTTATTTCACAGTTTCTTGGCAGAAGAGCGGGTTTTATTATCATTTCATTAGTAAGACAAGGCTTTAATTGATGCTATATTTGGGTTATGACCATTACCCAAGATACACTTCAGGAGATTCTCGACAGCCCGCAAGAGGCTGCCAAACTTGCCAATCTCATTTACGTGACCGATGAGCACCTTACCATTTGCCGTAAAAAGCACGGCAAGGGTTTTCGCTATTGCAAAAATGATATTACCATAAAGTCAAAGCCGCTGTTGCAGCGTATAAAAAAGCTGGTGATTCCGCCGGCCTGGCAGGATGTACTGATCTCAGAACCTGAAAACGGACATTTACAGGCGGTAGGTCGTGACGAAAAAGACCGTAAAGTCTACCTCTATCACGAGAGCTGGAATAAGTTGCGCAACGAAACGAAATTCTTAAAACTCGCTGCTTTTGCCAATGTTTTACCCCAACTGCGTAAACAGGTTGATGCTGATCTTGATGATCCCGAAATGACGCGGCGTAAAGTCCTTGCACTGGTCATTCGGCTTATGGAAGAAACACATATACGCGTGGGCAACGCCTATTATGCCAAGCATAATGAGACCTACGGACTTTCAACCCTGCGCACCCGGCACGTAAAAACCACTGAAAGCGGAATGCGTTTTAAGTTTGTAGGTAAAAAAGGAAAGGAGCACGACATCGCTATTACTGACGAGCAACTCATTGAGCTGGTCAATCAATGTGAAGACATACCCGGCTGGGAGTTGTTTCAGTTTTATGACGAAAACGGAAACAAAGATCACATCGACAGCGGGATGGTTAATGAGTACATTCACGAGCTGAGCGGCGACCTGTTTTCGGCAAAAGACTTCAGAACCTGGGCGGCGACCAAGATCTTTTTTGAATCACTCAGAGATTTGGGTTACGTCGAGGACGAAAAGCAAAACGCCAAAAACCTGATCACAGCTTACGATGCTACAGCAGAGGGATTAGGCAATACCCGCAGTGTGTGCCGTGACTACTATGTGCATCCGGTAATTCCGGAAGCTTATCAGGATGGAAGCATCACTAAATCTTTTGAAAAACTCAAAGACAAATCCCTCAGAAACCGGAAAAATTTCTCTAAAACCGAACAGGTTATTGCAGAAATGCTCAGCAACTACGAGGTTTCTATTTAAACTACATTTTTAACCTATTCGTAACACGGATTTCTACTAAGTCCGTTTGGGGTTGACTACTAAATTTCACGCAATTACAGTACCTTTGCACACTTGAAAAAGAAAATGGCAGAAACACAAGAATATATTGAGGTTTATGGTGCCCGCGCCCATAATCTTAAAAATATCGATGTACAGATTCCGCGGGAAAAATTAGTGGTGATAACCGGTTTATCGGGCAGTGGAAAGAGTTCGCTGGCCTTTGACACCATTTATGCCGAAGGGCAACGCCGCTATATCGAAACATTCTCAGCATACGCCCGCCAGTTTTTAGGCGGACTCGAGCGACCTGATGTTGATAAAATTCAGGGGCTCTCCCCCGTTATTGCAATTGAGCAAAAAACAACCAGTAAAAGTCCGCGCTCTACCGTAGGTACCATAACCGAGATTTACGACTTTTTACGCCTGCTCTACTCGCGCGCCAGTGACGCGTACAGTTACGAGACCGGCGAGAAAATGGTAAGCTACAGCGATGAGCAAATAAAAGATCTTATCAAAACCGAATATCAGGGCAAACGCATCAATGTGCTGGCACCGGTTATTCGCAGCCGTAAAGGTCATTATCGCGAACTTTTTGAGCAAATCGCCAAACAGGGCTTTGTGAAAGTTCGTGTAGACGGTGAAGTGCGCGATATTGTAAAGGGCATGAAAATTGACCGCTACAAAACCCACGATATTGAGATTGTAATTGACCGTTTAAAAATCGAAGACAATCAGGATATTGACAAGCGCATCCTGGAAACCATCAATACCGCGATGTATCACGGGGAAGATGTGATGATGGTGCTTGATCACGATACCAATGAGGGTCGTTATTTCAGCCGTAGCCTCATGTGTCCTACTTCAGGAATATCTTATCCCAACCCCGAACCAAATAATTTTTCCTTCAATTCACCCAAAGGTGCCTGCCCAAAATGTAATGGTATTGGTACGTTGCGCGTGGTGAATGTAGATAAGATTATTCCGGACCCTGAACTTTCAATAAAGGGTGGCGGCCTTGCCCCTCATGGAAACCAAAAAAGCAACTGGATTTTCAAACAATTAGAGATCATCGCGCAGCGCTTCGACTTTAAATTGACTGATCCCATAAAAGACATCCCAAAGGAGGCGATGGATATGATTCTGTATGGCGGAAATGAAAAATTTACCGTAGAATCTAAAACCCTGGGAGTTAGCCGCAATTATAAAATTGATTTTGAAGGGGTAGCTAACTTTATAGAAAGCACCTATCATAAGAATGATTCGGCATCCCTGAAACGCTGGGCGAAAGAATACATGGAAAAAGTGGTTTGCCCCGAGTGTGAAGGATCGCGACTGCGTAAAGAGTCGTTATACTTCCGCGTACGCGAAAAAAATATAGCCGAGCTTGCGCATATGGATATTCTGGAGCTTAAAGACTGGTTTCTGGAACTCCCCAAACATTTAAGCGAAAAGCAAACCGCAATTGCTACTGAAATTTTAAAGGAAATCAATACTCGTATTCAGTTTCTGGTAGATGTAGGTCTTACGTATCTATCCCTAAATCGTAGCTCCAAATCCCTTTCGGGCGGTGAGGCGCAGCGCATACGCCTGGCGACGCAAATTGGTTCGCAGCTCGTGGGTGTATTGTACATCTTAGATGAGCCCAGTATAGGTTTACATCAGCGCGATAATGAAAAGCTGATCAATTCTTTGGTTTCGCTTCGGGATATTGGCAACTCTATAATCGTAGTAGAACACGATAAAGATATGATTGAGCGTGCCGATTATGTAATTGACATTGGTCCTTTCGCGGGTAAACACGGTGGTGAAATAATCAGCGAGGGTACTCCAAAACAACTTTTAAAACAGCATACACTAACCGCGCAGTATTTAAACGGCGAAAAGGAAATCGCTGTTCCCGAGAAAAGACGAAAGGGCAACGGTAAGAAAATTGTGCTCAAAGGCGCTACGGGTAACAACCTAAAAAAGGTAGATGTTGAATTTCCTCTTGGCAAAATGATCGTCGTAACCGGTGTTTCGGGTAGTGGCAAGTCAACGCTCATCAATGAGACCCTCTACCCTATTATGAATGCGCATTACTTTAACGGCGTCAAAAAACCGGAGCCGTATAAAAGCATCAAAGGCCTTGATGAATGTGACAAAGTGATAGACATCAACCAGTCGCCCATAGGTAGAACCCCGCGTTCTAACCCGGCGACCTACACCGGAGTTTTTAGCGAAATACGCAGTTTATTCGCCAAAATCCCCGAGTCGTTAATACGTGGTTACAAACCGGGACGTTTCAGCTTTAATGTGGCAGGAGGACGCTGTGAAACTTGTAAAGGTGGCGGACTCCGTGTAATTGAAATGAACTTTCTTCCCGACGTTTACGTGGAATGTGAGACCTGCCAGGGGAAACGCTTCAACCGCGAGACGCTAGAGATTCGGTATAAAGGTAAAAGTATTGCAGATGTCCTGGAGATGACCATTGACGAAGCGGTGCCGTTTTTTGAACACATCCCTAAAATCTTTAGAAAACTGAAAACCATTCAGGATGTTGGATTGGGATATATTTCGCTGGGACAACAGTCTACGACGCTTTCCGGTGGTGAGGCACAGCGCATCAAACTGGCTACCGAACTGTCTAAACGAGATACCGGAAACACCTTTTACATTCTCGACGAACCCACAACAGGGCTGCATTTTGAAGATGTACGCATCCTGATGGATGTTTTAAATAGACTGACCGATAAGGGCAATACCATGCTTATCATCGAGCATAATATGGATGTGATAAAAATGGCAGACCACATTATCGATATTGGTTATGAGGGCGGAAAAAACGGCGGACAGCTCGTCGCCAGCGGTACGCCCGAAGAAGTCGCAAAAGATAAGAAGAGCTACACGGCAAAATTCCTTCGAAATGAATTAAATTGAGCCGCTTTAAAATTGAGAATACCTAATTATGAGAAATGAAAGTAAGCCAAAAGGCTGGAATGAAATAAAAACAAACGACTCGTGGGCCATCTTTAAAATTATGGGCGAGTTTGTAAGCGGGTTTGAAAAACTAAGCCGTATTGGGCCTTGTGTTTCTATTTTTGGTAGCGCACGTACCAAACCTGATCAAAAGTACTACAAGCTGGCTGTGGCTATCGCCGAAAAAATCGTGGAAAACGGTTATGGTGTAATCACCGGCGGCGGTCCCGGTATTATGGAAGCCGGTAATAAAGGAGCTCACTTAGCCGGAGGAACTTCGGTAGGATTAAACATTGATCTGCCCTTTGAGCAGCACGATAATCCCTATATCGACAGCGATAAAAGCATTGACTTTGATTACTTTTTTGTGCGTAAAGTGATGTTTGTAAAGTATTCGCAAGGCTTTGTGGTGCTGCCGGGTGGTTTTGGTACGCTTGACGAATTGTTTGAATCAATCACCCTGATCCAGACGCATAAGATTGACCGTTTCCCGATCATTTTGGTAGGCACCGAATACTGGCAGGGGCTTTTTGACTGGATTAAAAATACCTTGCGCGATTCGTTTGAAACTATAAGTCCTGGCGACATTGATTTGTTATACTTAGTGGATACCGAAGATGAAGTTCTTGAGGTGCTTAACAATTTCTACAAGGAATATAAACTGAGTCCAAACTTTTAATTTTAAAACCAAAGCCGTTTCTTTTGCGTTAGGTATACTAATTGATACATAATCTGAAACTCATTTGTTATTCTGATAACCCCAAACTTCTGTTCTATGCAAAAATCCTTTAATGCGTTTTCTTTGACGTTATTACTGGTGTTGCTTGTGCTACCTGAATTTGGAATAGCTCAAAACAGACTGGATATTTCGGTACGACTTGATGAGGACAACCGGCTTTTAATCATTCAGCAGGACGTTACTTTTGTCAATACCTCTTCAGACACCCTGGATGTTATTTATTTTAACGACTGGGCAAATAGTTTTGCTTCCAAACGTTCCCAGCTCGGACTGCGCTTTGAAGAAAATTACGACCGAAGGTTTCATTTGGCCCCAGAGGAAGACCGGGGTTCATCAAAAATTAACAATGTCATTGATGAAAATTTCAGAAACCTGAAATTCAAAAGACTATCAGATGCTGAAGATATACTTCGGGTAAATCTGAACAAGCCTCTGTTGCCCGGTGAGTCTCAGAAAATCAAAATGCACTACAACATACGCGTACCTGACAGCAGGTTTACGGGTTATGGCGTATTAAATAACGGGGATTATAATTTAAAATATTGGTTTATTGCACCTGCCGTTTATAACGGAGAATGGCAGTACTACAGCAATAAAAATCTGGATGACCTGTATATGGCCCCTACCGATTTATCAATTGACTTCTCGTTTCAGAGTGATTTTCAATTGATCAATGAGCTCGATATGCAGCCTGAAGAGTTTTCGGCTAATGCCCAGTTTAAAACCGTACATCTTGAAGGGAACAACCGCAACAATACTACGATTTACCTGCGGAAAAAATCAGAATTCGATATTACCGAGACTGATGCCTTTACAATAGTTACCAATATCAAAGACAAAAAGGTCATTCCGGAGCGTGAAGCCATCATCATCGATAAGATTACCGGTTTTCTAACCGAGAAATTAGGCGATTATCCGTTTGAAAAATTGGTGATTTCGGTTATTGACTATCGCGACAATCCTGTTTACGGTCTCAATCAGCTCCCCGATTTTCTGAGTCCGTTTCCCGAAGATTTCAAGTACGAACTCAAGATTTTAAAGACAACCATAGATAATTATGTAGATCGTACGCTCTACATAAATCCGCGTAAAGACCGCTGGATAGCCGATGCCATTAAGATGTATACAATGATGCAGTATATGGATCATTTTTATCCCAATCTTAAAGTGGTGGGCACCTTAAACCGATATTGGATAGCCAGACAATTTCATCTTTCGGAGATGGAATTTAACGAGCAATTCAATTTGTTATATTTGCATATGGCACGTATGAATCTTGATCAGCCACTCACCACACCAAGCGATTCGCTGATAAAGTTTAATAAGAATATTGCCAACGCGTATAAAGCCGGAAGTGGCTTCAATTACCTTTCAGAATACCTCTCCGATCAAATTATAGAAGAGAGTATTGATGCTTTTTACAGCCAAAATAAACTGAAGCTTACCTCTTCTAAAGTGTTTGAAGCCATTCTGCGTGAAAAAGCTCCCAAGAATCTGGATTGGTTTTTTGATGATTTTGTAAGTACACGCAAAACCATCGATTTTAAATTTAATGAGGTAAAACGGCGTGGCGACTCCATCGCCATCGAGGTACGCAATAAAACCAAAGCCAAAGTTCCCGTGCCGGTTTACGCGATGTATAAAGACAGTGTGATTTCGGAAACCTGGGTTGAGCCTTTTGTTGGAGAAAAAGACACTGTGATCTATGCTCCAGGAGCAGATCGGGTGGTTTTAAATGAGGAAGGTTTTATACCTGAATTTAACAGACGGAATAACTATAAAAAAGTCAATCCTTTTTTAGGAGTCAATAAACCCTTTCAATTTAAGCTCTTTCAGGATCTGGAAGACCCGGCTAAAAACCAGGTATTCTTTATGCCAGTTGCAGAATACAACTTTTACGATGGACTCAAGCTGGGAGCCAAGATGTATAACAAAACCATCCTGCAGAAACCTTTTAGTTATAAGATAGAGCCGCAGTATGGCCTTAAATCCAATCAGCTAACCGGAAGTGCCGGTTTCAGTTATACGCAGAATCTGGATGAAGGTAATCTGTTTGCTATTCGTTTTGGTGCGGGAGGCTCGCTTTCATCGTATGCTCCCGATGCGCTGTACAAAACCTTTAGTCCATTTCTGACTTTTGCCTTTCGGGAGGCCGATTTTAGATCAGACCGCAGACAATATCTGACGGTAAGAAATATAAATGTGTATCGCGACGAATCTAATGTAATTCAGAATGATGATCCCAACTACAGTGTATTTAACGTTCAATACACAAACAGCAGCCCTGGAGTAATTAATGCTTTAACCTATAATGCAGATTTTGAGCTTTCTCAGAAGTTTAGCAAATTCTCCGTGACTGCTAAATACAGAAGAGTATTCCTGAACAACCGCCAATTAGATCTTCGATTTTTTGGAGGTACCTTCCTCTATAATGACACCCGCTCGCAAGGGGATTATTTCAGCTTTGCTTTGGACCGCCCTACAGACTATCTTTTCAGTTATAATTATTACGGACGCTCTGAAGATACCGGGATTTACAGTCAACAACTTATTATCGCAGAAGGAGGCTTTAAATCTAAATTAGATACTCCTTTTGGAAACCAATGGCTTACATCGGTAAACGCCAGTACTACAATATGGAGTTTTATACACGGTTACGTTGATTTTGGTTTGGTTAAAAATGAGCGCGATCCGGCACGTTTCTTATACGATAGCGGTATACGTACGGTACTTGTGGAAGATTACTTCGAATTATTTTTTCCCGTCTATTCTTCTAAGGGTTGGGAAATTGCGCAACCCAATTACGATCAGAAGATTCGTTTTATTGTAACACTTGATCTGCGCACAATGCTGAAACTTTTCACCCGAAAATGGTATTAAAACACGCTTTTTAAGCACTTTAATTAAATCATTACAGCGCATCCTCCGTAAAAGGCTTAGAATTTACATTATCGCATTAAAAAGTTCAGCTTCACCACTAACATTGATGAAAAATCATTTTTATTGGTTTTTATTAAAAAATTATCATTTTATTAAAAAATTATTGAATTGTATGTAGTGGGATTTTTCTGTACTTTTACAAAAACGACATCATCTATATGCAAACAACGCCAGAGCCTATTTCAGATCTTTCTTTTGAAGACTTCAAAGCTACTGTAATCAATGATTACAAAATTGCCGTTACCAGCAGAGAATGCAGTCTGCTTGGACGTCGCGAGGTACTTACCGGAAAAGCAAAGTTTGGCATATTTGGCGATGGTAAAGAAGTACCGCAGCTAGCCATGGCTAAGGCCTTTAAAAAAGGCGACTGGCGATCAGGTTACTACCGCGACCAGACCTTTATGATGGCGATAGATGAGTTTACAATCGAAAACTTTTTTGCCGGTCTTTACGCTCATACAGATCTCAATTGCGATCCTATGAGTGCCGGAAAGCAAATGGGCGGGCATTTTGGAACCCACAGCCTTGACGAAAACGGAAAGCTTAAAAACCTGTTGGAACAATACAACAGCAGTGCCGACATCTCTCCCACTGCCGGCCAAATGCCCAGACTACTGGGTCTGGCTCAGGCCTCCAAGATTTTTAGAAATGTGGAAGGTATCAATCAGGAAGGTTTATCGCAAAGCGGAAACGAAGTCGCCTGGGGAACTATTGGTAACGCCAGTACCTCTGAAGGGATGTTTTTTGAAACCATTAATGCTGCCGGAGTTTTACAGGTTCCGATGGTAATCAGTATCTGGGATGATGATTATGGTATTTCCGTTCACGCCAAGCACCAGACAACCAAAGAAAATATATCTGAAATCCTGAGTGGATTTCAACGTTCCGAAACCGAAGCCGGTTTTGAAATTATTCGCGTTAAAGGCTGGGATTATCCGGCGCTCGTTGATGCTTTCGAGCAGGCAGGTAAAATCGCTCGCGAAGAGCACGTACCTGTCCTACTGCATGTTACCGAACTAACACAGCCTCAGGGTCACTCCACATCCGGATCGCACGAGCGTTATAAGAGTAAAGACCGCTTACAGTGGGAACGCGAGAACGACTGTAATGTGAAGATGCGTGAATGGATGATTGATAACCAGATCGCTACAGATGATGAGTTACAGGAACTGGAAAAGCAGATAAAACGCAGTGTGCGTGAAGGCAAACGTAAAGCCTGGGATGCGTTCCTAAACCCAATAAAAGAAGAAAAAAAGAAGGTTTTAAAGTTACTTGAAGCTCTGGTTAATGAAAGTGCCAACGGACAATTTATAAATCCGATTAAGAAGACCCTGGCTGACGAAAAGGATGCCTTAAAGTCTGACGTTCTTACTGCAGCTAGAAAAGCACTACGATTTGTGGCTCAGGAGCAAAGCGAAAGCATTACGGATCTAAAAGAATGGGTGAACACCTATATTTCTAAAGAACAGGCTAATTACAGCAGTCACGTGTATAATGAGTTTGACCACAAGGCAACTCAAGTACCTATGGTTGCTCCACAATATGACAGCGAGGCTTTAAAGGTTGACGCACGTATTGTTTTACGCGATAATTTTGATGCCCTATTTACCAAATATCCCGAAAGTCTGGTTTTTGGAGAGGATACTGGTACCATTGGCGACGTAAATCAGGGGCTCGAGGGCTTACAAAATAAATATGGGAAGTTACGCGTAGCCGATGCCGGTATTCGCGAAACGACTATTGTAGGTCAGGGAATTGGAATGGCCTTGCGCGGACTTCGTCCAATAGCTGAGATTCAATATCTTGACTATATTTTATACGCCATCGCCACACTTAGTGACGATCTGGCAACTTTAAGATACCGTACGCACGGTAAACAAACAGCTCCGCTTATTGTACGTACCCGAGGTCACCGTCTGGAAGGTATCTGGCATAGTGGTTCTCAAATGGGAGCTTTACTGGGGCTTTTACGCGGGGTTTACATCCTCACGCCTCGAAATATGACCAAAGCAGCAGGTTTTTACAATACCCTGATGCAAAGCGACGAACCCGCTGTAATTATTGAATGTCTCAATGGCTATCGCCTAAAGGAACAATTACCTTCAAACCTCGGAGAATTTACAACACCCATTGGTCAGGTAGAACTTATCAGAGAAGGTTCTGATATTACGGTCGTTTCTTATGGAAGTACGCTTAGACTGGTAGAGCAAGCTGCAAAAGAGCTTCAGTCGAGTGGTATCAGTGTTGAAATTATAGATGCTCAATCGCTACTGCCTTTCGATTTAAATCACGATACGGTAAAAAGTATCGCTAAGACGAATCGCATTCTGGTTGTTGACGAAGATATGCCGGGTGGTGCTTCAGCTTACCTGTTGCAGCATATTCTTGATGAGCAAAAAGCCTTTAGACATCTGGATAGTGCTCCGCAAACACTAAGCGCTAAACCTCACAGACCTGCTTATGGTACAGATGGAGATTACTTCTCTAAACCTTCCGCAGAAGATATTTTTGAAAAAATCTATGAGATTATGCACGAGGTAAATCCGGAGAAATATCCAACGATCCGATAACCTTTTACATCCAGGCTTTTTTATCAATCTCTACCCGATACAGCGCATAATTGATATAACGCTGCATTTTTGAAGTAGTTACCGGGAAGGAAACATCTCCTCCGGCAGTATGAAATGTGTAGTTGTATAATCCTCTACTTTTGTACCAAAAAGGCTGGCTAACCGTTACCGACTGTAGTTTATACAACTCCAGAATTTCGGTTTTTTGCGTCCATACGCCTTTGCGCTTTATTACAAATTCGGGTGTGATTTCAAGGGATAATGCACGGTACCAAAAGAATTGATAGGGTAAAACCAATCCGCCGTAAATAATCACTAGTACCAGCCCAATTTCTACCATATAATTAGGCACTACAATAGATCCTACAATTGCAGTTAGAAGTAGTGGAATTCCGGCAGTGATAATCAGCCTTATGTACAGAATAAAAGCCGGCTTAAATACCCTTCCCGGGCGCATACGGTAGGTAAAGAGGAATTTTTTTACGCGTTCAAGCTGCATACGTTGCATTCCCGGAATGCTGATTTGTGACTTTTGAAGATCATCACGACTACTCGCAATGGCTATTTGTGCCTCGTTGAGATTCAATCGTTTTTGAACAGGATTAGTCACAATACGCATCAACTGGACCCTTCTGGGTTTTAGACTGATTTTGGTATTGGTTTTCAGTCCCATCTCCAGCTCTAACGAATCTTTAGTTTGCCTTAGCGTGAGATCAAAATACTTGATAAAAATCTCGATGCTTGAGATGAGAATCCCCAATAGAAAAACGCCCACAAAAACCAGTGCTGTGAGTACTAACAATTCCACTGGTTTACTGTAAGCCTCCAGATAACCGCGTATTCCTTCCTGGTACTGAGACTCTTCTATTAATTGAAAATCGCCAGCCTGTTGATAGATCGAACCTAAAAAAATAAGAATGAGCCAAACCCCTCTGAAGTAGTTGCTGGTCAGACCGAGCTTGAGCAAAGAGATTACGGATAGCTTATGTACAGCAACGGCATCTTCCCTGGAGTTTTGTTCCTGCGTAGATTCGAGTACTGTAGTTTCCTCCTGTTTTTCAGCGGCTACTTCCTCCATTAGGATTTTCTGTAAATCCCGGGCCTCAGACTCAGACAGGGCTTTAATGTTGATTTCCTGCGCACTGCTTCCGGCAGTATCAAGAATGACACTGTAAACACCAATAAGACGCTGCAACAGTGAACGTTTAAAGTAAACCTGCTGAATTTTTGAAAACGGAAGACTGATTACTTCGGTATTAAATACACCCTTTTGCAAAATGAATTCCCGGTTGACATAATCAATGTGAAACCGAAACCGCTGGAATGACACATAACTAAACCCCAGCAAAAGCAGTAAAACTCCGAATAAGATGCTAAGCGCAATAGTCACTAGCCTGGCTTCGGCCTCAAAACCTTTTAAAATAAAATAGATCCCTGCCGCACCAAAGATGCGCACAAACTTTACAGACTGCCCAAGGAAGATGAATACAATACCCAGTTTAGACTGTGTTTGAGGCTGTGAAAAGGCTTTAGGCATCGTTTTCGTCAATAATATGATTGGCAACCTTATCTTTTAAACGCGCGGCCAACTCAGGAGTCAGGCCTGGAATATCGATATCACTCCCTGAGCCTCCTGCGGTAAATATGTTGAGATTTGAGATTTTGAAAATTCGGTCTAAGGCGCTTGCAGAAGTTGATATATGCTGAATGCGGTTAAAAGGTATAATGGTTATTTTCTCAAAAATAAAACCGCGTCTGTAGGCGATGTCCCGCTCCCGCAAAGCATAACCCAAAGTACCCTGCAATTTATACTGATAGGCCATTAACAGCAGAAAAAGAAGCAGAATCCCGGCTCCAAGTCCCGGTATGAGATACGGAACGTCTGTAACCTCTCGCAGTAAAAAAAGTCCTATTAAGGCCAATATGAGTAAAAAACCCTGAATGCAAAGCACTTTATAAAGACGTTTAACCGAAACTTTGGTGTAGGCAATTTCCTGATAATCCGGAAGACTGTCGAGGTCAACCGGAGCATTTGTAAAGGTCACATTCATAGATTACAATTTAGTATGCCCTCTAAAAATACCGGAAACAAACCAATTTCCCGTCTATGGAATCCATTTTTTATCAAAATTGGGCTTACGCTTTTCGAGAAATGCGTTGCGGCCTTCTTTTGCTTCTTCAGTCATATAGGCCAGTCGAGTAGCTTCACCGGCAAAAACCTGCTGCCCCACCATACCGTCATCGGTAAGATTCATCGCAAACTTGAGCATTTTAATGGAAGTTGGCGATTTAGCCAGAATTTCCTGAGCCCACTCGTATGCGGTAGCTTCCAGCTCGTCGTGCGGAATCACGGCATTAACCATCCCCATCTCATAGGCTTCCTGAGCCGAATAATTTCGCCCTAAAAAGAAGATCTCACGAGCACGCTTCTGCCCCACCATTTTGGCCAAATAAGCAGAACCATAACCACCATCAAAACTGGTCACATCAGCATCGGTCTGCTTGAAAATCGCGTGTTCTTTACTGGCAAGCGTTAAATCGCAAACCACGTGCAGGCTGTGCCCACCTCCTACCGCCCAGCCCGGAACCACGGCAATAACCGCTTTTGGCATAAAACGTATGAGGCGCTGCACATCAAGAATATTCAGGCGATGGTATCCATCTTCACCCACATAACCCTGATCTCCACGTGCCTTCTGATCGCCACCGCTGCAAAAACTATAAACGCCGTCTTTAGGCGAAGGACCTTCAGCCGATAGTAGAATCACTCCAACCGAAGTATCTTCCTGCGCGATGTGAAAAGCATCGAGCAGTTCTGAAGTAGTCTTTGGTCTGAACGCGTTGCGCACTTCAGGTCTGTTAAACGCAATACGCGCTACACCATTTGATTTCTTAAACGTAATATCGCTGTATTCTTTAACCGTTTTCCACTCGGGTTGCTGCATAGTTGAAGTTTTTTAGCTCCGTCAAAAGCAAATAAAATCTTGAGCCGGACACAAAATAATAAAGTTTTATTTTATGAATACCTCCTGATTTATCCTGAGGAAGTTTATTCCTTTCGCAAAACGAAAATTAAGTTGTTTTATTGATTTTTTAGGCGAATACCGGTATCGGTAATATCGATTTGCCGGTCTTTATAGAGACTACCGATAGCCTTTTTAAATAACTTTTTACTAATACCGAAATAGGCATTTATATCTTCGGGACTACTCTTGTCGTGCACAGGCAGGCTGCCTCCGTTGCGCTTAAGTTCGTCATAAATAAACTGTGCATTAGGTTCTACACTTTTGTAGCCTTCCGGCTGAAGCAGGACATCAATCTTGTTATCTTCCCGTACACGCTTTATGTAACCCGGAAGACGATCTCCGACCCGAATATCTTCAAATATGGTGTTTTTATGAATGAGTCCCTCGTGCTTTTCATTAATAATCACGTGAGCGCCAAATTCTGAAAAATGAGAGACCAGTAAATCTACCTTATCAAATTTTTCAACAGTGACTTCGGCATTGCTTAGGAAATTCTTGAATTTTGAAGAACCCACCAAACGGTTTGTTTGCTCATCAAGGTACAGGTAAATAATGTACCAGGAACCCTCCTTCATTTCGGTAGCCTGATTTGAAAAAGGTACGAACAACTCCTTGTCAAGACCCCAGTCTACAAAAGCTCCAATTTTAGTAACTGCGGTGCACTCGAGGTAGGCAAAACCCTGTTTGTGTATGTAAGGAGACAAGGTCGTAGCCACCGGGCGTTCTTCGTTATCCAGATAAACAAAAACCCGTATTTGATCTTCAAGCTGAAAACCATCAGGCGCGTATTTACCGGGCAATAACACCTCGTTTTCCTCTTCGTCACGCAAATACAAACCCGGACTCACATCGCGGTCTATGATCAAATCGTGGTATTCTCCTAATGCCAGCATAGTTCTTCTTTTAAGAGCTCAAAATTAGCAAAAACCGAAGGATTAAAGTCCTTCGGCTTTGTCGAAAACCATATAAACTAAAAAAGCCGTCCAAAAAGGACGGCTCGTTATTCTATTACGAAGAGATTTAGTTGTAAACTTCTTCTTTGCCAAAGTGCTTAGTCAATAAATAGTATACTACAGCACGGTACTTATTGCGGTTTGATTTCCCATAGTCATCAAGAACCTTATGAAGACCCTCCATAAGTTGCGGACTATCTTTAAGACCTAACTTTTTGATCAGGAAATTATTTTTTACAGTCTCCAGTTCGCTTTCGCTACCCGCAGAGATCGTTGAAGAGTCTTTATTATAAATTGAAGGACCACAGCCTATAGTAACTTTGGTAAGTAAGTCCATATCGGCATTATGATTTAATTTTTCTTTTAAATCAGCCGCATATTTTGCGATCATTTCATCTCTTTTGCTCATAAGAATGTGGAATTTTTAATTAATTAAGTTTAAGGTCTTTAAATATACAGAAAAATAAAAACCTAATCCAACACTTATCTCAGGTAATCAAAGTAACCCAATAAAACTTCATCATTCACGGTACGGGGCGTTTTGATTTCAAGCAAACAGGGCTTTTCGGTCTGGTTATAAAAGGCCATCTGGGCATTTTCCAAAGTGTCTTCTGAATCTGCATAGAAGTAATCAAGACCAAACATGGCACAAAGGTGTGATGCATCGAGGTCGTGCGTGGTTTCAAAATAGGTTTCAAAAGCGTTTGAAGTTTTATCCCCGGGCAATATTCTAAAAATCCCTCCCCCACTGTTGTTTATGAGTATGATCTTAAAATCCTTTGGTATGTATTGATTCCATAAACCGTTGCTGTCGTAGAAGAAACTAAGGTCTCCAGTTATTAAAGTAGTGGGCAGACCGCTTCCCAACGCGGCGCCCACAGCTGTAGACGTACTACCGTCAATACCGCTGGTACCGCGATTGCAATATACTTTTAAGCTTTTGTCAATATCAAATAACTGCACATAGCGCACCGTAGAACTGTTACCCAGTTGCAATAAACTCTTGGGACGCAATTGAGAAAGAATGAGATCAAAAGCTTTAAAATCGCACCAAGGCATCTCATTGATGTATTTTTTATGCATCAGATCGCGACGCTCCCGAATTTTAAGCCAATAGTGTTGATAATCGCTATCCTGAGGTTGCGTATGGGCTAAAAACTGTTCCCAGAAATGATTTACCGGAACCTTAAAATGCTTGTTCAGACAAAAATAAGTGTCGTAGGCTTTTTTGGGATCTACATGCCAGTGCTCTTCAGGTTGATAATTACGTAAAAAGGCCTTTACCTTTTTAGAAATCACCATTCCGCCTAAAGTAACCAGAATATCAGGTTGTAGGGCTGTAAATCCGTCTGCATCAAGCGAGCCGATGATGTTATCAATCCGTGTAAAAAAGTTAGGATGATCCAGGTTTGAAGTGGTTTCGGTAAAAACCAAAACACTGGGATCTGAGCCAAGGCGGTCTAAAAACTCCTGCTCAATCGTATTGGGTTGCAAGACACCTACCAAAACAATTTTCCGCTTTGCGGCATTCCATTTTGCGGTAAATGACTTAACCTGCTCGGCTTGCAATTCCTGAATTTTGACTTCTTTATCAACCAAAATAGGATCAACCAGACGTTTTGTGGTGGTATTGTATAGGGGTTCGTAAAAAGGTACATTGATGTGAACCGGACCCTGATTTACTATAGCTTCATTTAGAGCCTTGTTGATCTCCTGTTGATTATGCTTGGTCGCCTCGCGCTGTTTTTGATTGAATTTGGTGTCTTCAATGCTGAATTCGGTAACAAACTCCGAATACAGATTTGCAGAATACAGAATATGATTTTCAAAGACATTACGCTGTCTTATAGTTTGCCCATCGCCTATATCTATACGCTCAATGGGGCGGTCTGCCGAAATTACCACCAGCGGAATATCGCTGTAAAATGCTTCAGAAACCGCAGGATAATAGTTGAGTACCGCGCTTCCCGAAGTACAAACTACCGCAACTGGCTTTTGTAGTTGCTGCGCCAGACCTAAAGCAAAAAAACCTGCGGCTCGTTCGTCTACAATACTGTAGGTTTTAATATCGGGATGCTGAGTAAACCCAATCGTTAGCGGGGCATTGCGCGAACCCGGTGAGATCACCACATGGTCAACGCCCTTTTCAAGGCATAATAAAACTACAGACTGGGCAATAGGTATACTTGAGTAATTCATATAAACAGATTAATCTGCCGGTAAAATTTAAGGCAATGAGAATTTTCTGAACGCCTCTGAAAAGATCAGAATAATTCCATAACAAATTTACAACAAAGCAAAAGCTCTAGAGAATACTGGCAATAGTTTGTGCTTTATTTACAGTTTCCTGCCATTCATCCTCGGGTATAGAATCTTTAGTGATTCCGCCGCCCACGTAAATTTCACTTGCCTCAGATTTATACTGCATACAACGTAAATTCACAAAAAGACGCGTAACCGGGTTCAGGGTTTTGTAAGCAAGATTTTCTACATTTCGGCGATTGCGGTTTTTTGATTGATCTTCCAATATATTTAGTTCGCCCAGGAAACCCGTGTAAAAACCACGCGGATAGCCTTCGTGATTCTGAATAAAGGATTGCGCTTCCAGGCGAGGCAAACCGCAAACGGCAGGTGTGGGATGTAAAGCTCTAATAAGTTGTGTGAGATCAAGCGATCCCCGATTGAAGCTTCCGGTGATGCAGGTTCTTAAATGCAATAAACTGCCGGCTCTGTAGGTCTCGCGTTCCTGAATATTCAGTTTTTTCAGGTCAAAAGTTTTCAGTCTTGAGATCAAATCCCGGGTCACTAAATCCTGCTCTTCCTGCTCTTTTAAACCCCAGCTAACCTTAAGATCACCTTCAAATCTTTGCGTACCCGCAAGCGCCATGGTTTCAAATTTATATCCGTTTAGCGACAATAAGGTTTCCGGGGTGGCACCCATCCATGTTCCTACTTTAGGATGATGCCATACATATACAAAAGCTTCCGGATATTTACTCAGTAGTCTATTAAACAAGGTAACCGGAGAACTATCTGAAATTTTGGCGATTTGCTTTCGCGAAAGCACTACTTTCTGCAGAGAACTTTCGTTGATCTCTTGCACGGCACGTTCTACCAGCTGCAAATGCTGTTGCCTTTCGGTTTCAGAAATTACTAATTCTAAAGAGTCGACGGGTAATTCGGCCTTTAACTGATCACAGGCAATGATTGTAGGCTTCCCAGGTATCAGAACCGCCTGTTCAGAAGCTGAAAATGGTGCAAAAACAAATCCGCTTTCGGTAAAATCTGCTGTAACCTGCAGCTCATCATCCTGCTGGGCAAGGTAATTAATGGAGTCTGCAGCGGGTTTGCGATAGGCTACAAATGGTCTGTTTTGAAGAAAATCTTCATCCAACTGATTAAAAAGCGATGAGGCGTCCATATCAGGATTTGGGTAATGCTATAGTGGTAAGTTTGACTAACGAAATGAGCTGGTCTTCTTGATTAGTAATACGTATCTGCCAAAGCTGGGTGGTACGGCCTTTATGCAAAATGCTGGCTTTGGCATATACAAAACCAGTTCGTATACTTTTAACGTGATTAGCCGAAATCTCCAGGCCGCGTATCATAAAGTTTTCAGCGTCCAAAAACATATAGCTGGCAGCACTTCCCACGCTTTCGGCTAAGGCTACCGAAGCACCACCGTGCAAAACACCATCCGGTTGATGCACTTTTGGGCTAACCGGCATTTTAGCAACCAGATAATCACTGCCTAAATCTACAAACGTAATTTCCAATGTTTCCATCAGTGTATTGCTGCAAATCGCATTGGCCTTTTTGAGTAATTGTTCTTTAGTATCTTGATTCATAGCATTGAATTCATAATTAAAACCTAACAAGCGCTCTTAATGCTCATAAAAAGCCTATTTCACTAACTTGCACAGGCAGGTAAAGATACTTAATCATTAAGGATGAACGAAGAAAAATCACTAAGCTATAGAACTACAAACACGTACCAAACCCGTAACGAATTCACTCAAAAAACAGAGAATATTTGGGTGGTCTTTCACGGTTTGGGTCACTTGAGTCGGTATTTTATAGAACATTTTGAAAAGCTTAATCCCGAGGAAAACTATATCATTGCGCCACAGGCTCCCAGTTTGTACTATCAGGATAAACGCTACACGTATATTGGCGCGTGCTGGCTCACTCGTGAAAATCGAAAACTGGGTATCACCAATAATCACGCGTATCTTGATGCTTTATATGAGGAAGAATTAAAACCGAAATTAAAAACCGGTAATCGTCTTATTATTATGGGTTTTTCTCAGGGAGTTTCGGTAGCGATGCGTTGGCTAAAGCATCGTAATATTTGCTTCGACCACATAATCTTACATTCCGGAAGCATACCCAGAGAGTTTGCTGAAAATGCTTTTTCCAACCTATGCAAGCATAATCCCTTTTTGGTTTACGGAAAAAAAGATCCCCTGATCACCAAAGAACGACTACGTGATGAGGTAGATTATGCTAACCATATTTTTTCAAATGGCCCCGAGATTATACATTTTGAAGGTGCACACGAAGTACATGAGCCCACACTCATTGATATCACACAAAAGTTGAAGAACATCAAGCGCTAGCAGAATACCGGAAAGCTACCGGCTTTAGACCGATATTAAGCCTCTGAGTAGGTATGTCATTTACTACTGAAAGAATAATTTCGTTAAAAATTGTGTCTTTTGTCGATTTTATTTGCATATGAAAGATGTAAGTATGTATCTTAGAGGAACATAACAAACCCACCCAACTTGAATGAACCGATACCTACTTATGCTTATGGCTTTTTTTATGGCCTTAAGTCTGAAAGCTCAGATTCCCAAAGCTGAGCGTGATGCCCTGATTGAACTTTATCACGCTACCAATGGCCCCGAATGGTTTATAACCTGGGATCTTACCGCCGAGCCTTCCCAATGGCATGGGGTACAGATTACTAACAATCGCGTTACAGGCCTTAACCTGAGTCGTAATAATCTTAAAGGTAGCTTACCCGAAAGTCTCGGAGATTTATCTAATCTGTATTTTCTTGAATTATACTTCAATCAACTGGAAGGAGAATTACCCCAATCGTTGAGTGAACTTCACAATCTGAGACGTTTGGTGCTCAATTCAAATCACTTTGACGGAAAATTTCCGGATTATATATATGACTATACAAATCTTGAAGTTTTACTTCTGGCAAGCAATCATTTTACCGGTACCATACACGGTGATGTTCTAAAATTACGAAAACTTCAAATTTTTAATGTTTTTGACAATTGCCTGAGCGGTGAGTTCCCAATGGCGCTGCTTCGTCTTAAAGAACTCAAGGAAGTAAACATAGCCGCAAATAATTTTACGGGCAAATTACCTAGTAGCCTTGCACAGGCTTCAGAAATCAAAACATTGATTCTTACCGATAACAATTTTCAAAATCAAAGCGAATTTCAAAAACTTCTTAATCAGCGTCCTCAACAAACAGACGCTGTTATAATGGCTTCATACTAGATTAGTTTTTTTGTTTCATGTTAGTTTTTAGTTGGTTGAGAGTCCGGGGTGGTTGCCGGACTCTTTTTTTTTACCCCTTTTCAGACTATAATACGGTCAATTATATAAAGGAGGAAATTAAAAAGTAGGACAATTCCTATTTCACAGTAAATGAAAAGTTTTAAAGTAGGAATTTTCTTTAATTAAATCATTTTGAAATACTCTTTAGTGTATTTTGACGAAGTTAAAATCCAGATGAAACACCTAAAAACTCCTAATTTCAATATAATAATACTTGTAAAATATAACTATTGTAAAGATTTTGCTTCCTAATTGTGTATTTCAACGAATATTTTTGCATTTGAAGGTTTAACTGCATTATATTTACGCTATAGAACAACAATACAAGTCCAATATGAAATCAATTATTACTTTTATCGCAGTCGCTTTCTTAAGCTTTAATGCTGTTGCTGAGGTTAATAACTCTCAAAAACAAGCTTTGATTGATTTATACAACGCAACTAACGGTGCTGAGTGGAATAACACTTGGGATCTTAACGCTGATGTGTCTACCTGGTATGGCGTACGTGTTGTAAACAATACTGTAGTTGGACTTAATTTAAGTATGAATAATTTGAGAGGTCAGTTACCTGAGTCTTTAGGTAATTTAGAGTCTCTTGTTACTTTAGAAATGTTCTTCAACAAATTACAGGGTACTATCCCTTCTTCTATTGGAAACCTTAAAAATCTTAAAGTTCTTGTTCTAAACGGTAATCTTCTTGACGGTAAATTACCAGAATCTATCTACCAGTTAAATAAATTAGAGCAGTTGATGCTTACCAGCAATAACTTAAGTGGTTCTTTAAGCGATAAACTTGAAAACTTAAGTAATCTGCAGGTATTAAATCTGTTTGACAATAACATTAACGGCGAGTTGCCTTTGGCTGTATTAAAACTGCAAAATCTTAAAGAGCTTAATCTTTCAAACAATGAAATGTATGGTGCTCTTCCAGAAGGTTTAAATGCTATGCCTAATCTAAAGTCTATCGCTTTAGCTCAAAATAACTTTGACAACAATACAGATGGTTATGCACTTAATAAATTTGAGTCTAAAACAACTATCGCTTCAAACGAATAAACGATACCCCAAATCATAATTATTTAGTTTTAAGTTGGTCAAGAAAGTCCGTCACGAAAGTGCGGGCTTCCTTATTTTTAGCTCTTTTAGTTTTCTTCAACCTGTAATTTAGTCGGTTTAATAACAAAGGGTGTAAACCAGTCCCAGGTGAAGCCTACAGAAAAACGGGGATAGCTATCTACAAAGCGGTAGTTGTAGTCGTCATAACCAAAGACAAAACGCGCCATCAATCCAAAATCAGAATCCCAGGGATATAAAGAGAAACTGGTTTCAGAACGAAAAGGATCTGCAGAAGGATGTACGTCTGGATGCCAATAGAGCCTTTGGGTCACACTATAGCGCCAGCTATTGAAGTGAGCGGTATATTCATAACCGGCTTCCACCTGATGCCTCCCATAAATATCAATATCCTCCGGATTATAACCCCCAAAATTGAAAGCTCCCAAAAACCGATTGTGATACAGTTGATACGTAAGTGTAAACGAATGCGCTTTTTGCATATAATTGCGCGCATCAAAGGTATTGATGCGGTAATTAAGAGATAGGCGCGTAAGATTGGTTGAAAAATTACCGGATTCCCTATTCAGAAGGGCAGCAAGATCAGTATCATCGGTAATATCATCATATAGCGCCCTGCTTTCGGGGCTGTTATCGGCAAAATCGGTGCTGAATGCTGATTTGCTCTGACCATTAGAGTAATGCCCGGATTCTAGTGCAGCGGTAAGAAAATTGTCGTTTTCGGTTTTAATGATAGACTGCCATCCAATAAAAAATTTGTACGATGGTGTTTTAACCGGTTTTGAATTTTCGTCATAGATACGTAAATGCGGCTGAATACTTAAATACACCGCGTCTCCATTGGTAATTGTATCCCGGTTTAAAGCACTGCGAATGTCATTGTAAATACTATAATACACAACGGGTTTGGCCTCCAGTAAAATACTTTCATAGGCATTATTTCCACTTCCTCCTGCTAAGAAGGGCCGTTCAGCAATAGGAAAATAATCTTTGAATCCTTTAGATTCAAGCTTTTGGGCTTTAAGTGAACTTACACCAATTGCAAGAACGAGTAATAGGGATAATTGTAATCGCATAATACGTAGGTTTAGACCACAAAATTGCGAAAAGACCTATCACTGACTCTTTTTTTAAGAAAAGTTTGTTAAATGGTATACTTTATGAAACGTCAGAGATTTAAAACGGTCTATTAATGAGATCAAAGTATAAGCCGTATTTTTACCTTAATCGCTTTGAATTGAATACACTTTTTATGAAAAACCTATTTATAGCTTTATTATTTGGAATTTTAGGGTCTACTGCGACTTCTGCACAGGGAACGGTAGCTCATATTGATATGGAAACCCTTTATACCCTAATGCCCGAAAACAATCAGGCAGAGATTGAACTCAGCCGTCTCAGACAAGCCTATCAGCAAAATTTTGAAACCTCCTACCGCGAATATCAGGCGCGTTTTGTAAAATATGAAGATGAAGCCCCTACCCTGTCCCCTGAAGAAGACGCCAGGCGAAAAAGCGAGTTGGAACTGATGGAACGCAATTTGGCACAATCACAACAAAATATTGAGAAGCAAATCGCCGAAAAGAAAGAACTGCTTTACGGTCCTATACGTATCAAAGCCCGCGAACTGGTTACAAAAATCGCTGAAGATCTGGGCTTTCTCTATGTGTTAGACTCGTCAAAAGATAATGGTTTGGTAATGGCTAAAGGTAAAGATCTGATGCCTGACGTAAAGCGGGCGCTAACGGGGCGTTAAATATAAAATCCAATTATTCGCAGTCAGAAAAATAGATTCACGCAACCTTTTCAATATTTTAGTATCTAGTTATCAAATAATTAATACAAAAATTATGAAAAAAGTACTACTCCTTTTTTTGGCTCCCCTTCTTATGGCAACGCAATGCGATGATGAAGATCCCATATTTAGAACCGAATATTTCATTCAAAACAGTTCATCACTAGAACTGGTATACACTTCTGAAACTGCCGGTGAGGTGGTGATCCCTGTAGGCCAAAGCCAGTTTATTGCTGTAAATACCAATTCAGACACCTTTGTCTCTCCCGGTTCTGTTGTCGATGAAATTCAACTATACCTTGAGGATAGTTCGGGCGAACTGGTTTTAGTTTACCAGCAACAGCCCATAGACAATGACGTTTGGACATTTGAAGAGCTGGAGACTTACGATGCGCAGTACACGCTGGTGATAACCGATATACAGCTTAATTAAGGTTAAATTACGAAGTAAACCTATTCTTTTTTGCTCTGGTAGCATACGGCTCAATTCAGTAAGTTTTTGAGCAGGAAACGTGTTTCTGATAAGTTAGTCATGAATTACACGCAACCATTTGGTTAATTTTTGATCTTATAGATGTAAACAGAAGATTCTATTATGAAAAACGTACTATTTGCTATTGCCTTCCTATTTTTCTTATCGTGTGATGAAAAAAATGATGATAGTTTTGAAACCGCTCCATCACCTGAAATTCAGGCCCTAATTGACAAGGGAGTTACTGTCGATTCCATAAGTATTGCTTATGCGACTCAATATCAAAGCACCGACAACTTTCCGGTTATAAAACCCAATCCCATAAATGAATTTGAAGACAAGAATGAGATATTAATCTATTTTGATTTTAAATCCGGCAGCCGTGAAACGCTAAAAGAATATTTCTCTGAGCTAGCGATAGAAAAACTGGATGACGGCTACATTTATGAATATATCATCAGTTATTACGATAAAATAGAAAACATTTCGGTCGAAATAAAAAAGAATGATGAAGAGTTCTATAAATTAAAAAGCGATTCGGATCGTGTTAAGCTTATTCCAGCTCCCGAATTAACTAGTCAACACACTTTTGCCAGGTACGAGCATACCATTGAGGAATTTAGCACACGTTACGCTAATTCTTTTCCTGAATACGTTTTGATATCTTTTGATGAAAAAGAGACAAAAGCCAATTCCTATATTTTTAGAGTAACATTTGAATTTAACAACGATAAAACCATTGTTGTCAACTCAAAGGAGATACTATTTTAATTGTTTTAGTAATAGTAAAGCAATTGCGTATAAAAATCGTAAGGTCGAATTCTATTTCTCTCTACTTCAGAAAATAATTATACCTCAGGCTTCCAACAAAATTGCTGTCTACTTGTATGTTTAGGTAGCGAAGCAACTTACCCTGCTTAAATATTGCAATTCATGAAAGTAATTCTGTATTTATTGGTATCGATATTTTCAATTCAAACTGCTTATTTCCAAAATTCCGGATTGAGCAAAAACGATGAAAAATCGATCAAGCAAATGATAAACTATTTTAAAAAGTATTCAATCCATAAGGATTCAATTGATTGGGATTCATTTGAGAAAAAAGTCTGGAATAGCGCAACTATATCTAAAGATTCTGCTGTAATTACAGCTTTAACTTTAAATGGAGAAAAACATACAAACTATTTCGATAACACTTCAAAGTCATATATCGTTGGAGAATTTAATTCAACCCACACGTATGAAAAAATAAAACCTGTCAAGATTCCAGAAAACCTGGGCTATTTAAGCATTAAGACATTTATTAACTCAAGGAAAAATCAAAAAGCAACACTAGAGAAAGGAAAGAATTATATCCTCCAAAATATAGCCGATATCAAAAGTCAAGACTCTAAAGAATTAAAAGGTTGGGTTATTGATTTAAGAGAAAATCGAGGTGGTAATATGTGGCCTATGTTGATTTCACTCACACCATTCCTAAAAAGCGAAGTACTAGGTTACTTCTCAGAAAATGATAAGTTGATCGAATGGAGCAAAAAGAATGATCAAATATTTAACGGTTCTTCAAATCAAACAAAAAAATTCGTGGAGGAGCCTATTTCTTATCAGTTAAAAAATAATGATTTAAAGATAGCTGTTTTGATCAGTCGCTATACAGCGAGTTCAGGAGAAGCAACCGCAATCTCTTTAATGAGTAATCCAAATGTTTCGCTTATCGGAAATAAATCGGCTGGTTATACTACGTCAAATAAAAGTTTTTCGTTGAAAAATGGGGATGTATTAATTCTTACTTCTGGTGTAATGACTGACTACAAAAAGAAAGAATATTGGAAAGGGATTACACCTCAATATGAAATTGCTAATGAAGCAGATCTAGAAATGGAATTATCAAAGTGGTTTGAGTCATCCAACTAATGTAAAAAAACCTTAGTATAAATTATATATGCGCTATACATAATTCACTATCTTCCAAACTATCTTTTGAAAAAAGCGCCTTTTTTACAAATGATTTCTAATCGTGAACCGGAAAGACATACACATCATAAATAGAAATAGCACTATTTCTGAAAAGCAAGTCGCTAAAGCTTTAGACGAACATGTTTACAGCAACAAAAAATCCTGGCAAAAATTTCTTAAGGTTTTTTTTATAAGCCTTGGGTTAGGCTTTACATTAACTGGGGTCATTTTCTTCTTT
Source organism: Leeuwenhoekiella nanhaiensis (assembly GCF_002744755.1). Lineage (GTDB taxonomy): Bacteria > Bacteroidota > Bacteroidia > Flavobacteriales > Flavobacteriaceae > Leeuwenhoekiella > Leeuwenhoekiella nanhaiensis. Next base: position 403,685 of record NZ_KZ319288.1, read on the forward strand.
GCCTACAATTGGGCAGATCTTCACAAATTTGTGAAAATTGGTTTAATTTCAGGTCTTTTAATAGGAACATCACTATTAGCACTTTGGCCTCAAATAAACACTTTTTTACGAAAGATTACGATTACTGGGGCTTCCGTCTTAGTTGGAGTTTTATTCGCTGTATATGGGCAAATCTATCAGACAGGAGCAAACGCATACGATTTCTTTTTAGCCTGGACAATATTTATATCAATATGGGTTGTCGTTTCAAATTTTGCTCCATTGTGGTTACTGTTTATAATACTGATAAACACAACATCAATTCTTTATTATCAGCAAGTAGCAAACGACTGGTCTGAAACCTTAATTTGTTTACTATTATTTATCTTTAATACAATCGTATTGATAACAAGTTCTTCAACAAAAAAAATAAAGTCACCCGATTGGTTTAATAATGTCCTTGCACTAATGGCGGTAAGTTATGCCACTATTGGTTTCATTTTTGGCTTATATGAGAATGACCATTTAATTTTCTTTCTGATTTTAGTTTTCATACTCATAATTTATTCTGCAGGCGTCTTGAGAGATTTGAAAACAAAGAACATTTATAATATTTCCCTGATTTCTTTAAGTCTGACAATCATTATTGCAGCGTTTATGATTAAAGTCACAGAATCTGAACAAGTATTAATATTAGTCAGCGTATTTATTATAATGAGTATTTCCTTTTCGATAAAAAAAATGATTGATCTTCAAAAAAAATGGAAAAATGAAAACTAGAGAAGATATCAAACTAGTCATTGACTATTTTAAAAGCAACCCTAACGAGTCTATAAGTTTTGATGAAAATGAAATTGAATCGGCCTATATAAAAGAAGACAATCAACCCTTAGCTGTAAAAATTCTTTCAGTCTTTGGAAGTATATTGGCTAACCTTGCATTTTTTGCATTTCTTGTCCTTACCGGAATCTTTGATATAGAAATTATGTTGTTCGTATTTGGTGTAATAGGAATATGCCTTTCCATATACATAAGTCGATTACCTGGTAAGTTTCTATATGATACGCTGAGTGCATCAGTCTATTTATCTGGTTACGTCTTAATTGGCATCGCCATTAATACTACCAGTTTGCCAGATAATATTATTAATTTTATATTCATCTTTAGTTCTCTAACATGTATAGCTCTTAAACCAAATTACATACTAACCTTCATTTCTATACTGCTACTGAATAGTAGTCTTCTAGCATTGTTGTTTCAAAATAATTTAACTGACTTATTACACCTATACGTATCTATTCTTACTTTTTTAAATGTTTATTTTTTTCTTAAAGAGGCACAAATTATTACATATTGTAAAGGTTTTTCTAAACTATACAATCCACTGCGAATAGGCTTTTTATTTTCTCTTCTAATCGGACTATTTTTACTTGGCGTAAAAGGAATATTGAGTTTATCTCCAAATTACATATGGCTTTCTTCTTTAGTAAGTACGGTCTCAATCATGTATTTAGTTTCAAAAATTTTGAGAATTTTAAATGTGACTCAAGTAAAACACAAATGGTTTATTTATAGTATTGTTCTGGTTTTACTAATTGCAACCGCATTATCCCCAGCGATATCTGGAGCCTTGCTAATTACGCTTTTGGGTCATCTAGTTAACTATAAAACAGGATTTGTAATAGGCATAATAGCGTTTATCTATTTTGTAGGGCAATACTACTATGACCTCAACTTCAACTTGCTTACTAAGTCGATCCTGATGTTTTCCGCAGGAATTTTATTCCTTCTATTTTATGTGTTGACCCGTAAAAATTTGTCTGGTTATGAAGACTTATAAAAAGATTGCAATTATACTTAATCTCGTAATCCTGCTAATCTATTTTGGCTATTCCGTTGTAGATAAAGAGGAGTTAATAAAAGATGGACAGCTTGCCTTATTAGAGCTTGCTCCTGTTGATCCACGATCGTTAATGCAAGGTGATTATATGGCATTACGCTATTCTCTTTCTGAAGATTTAGATCTTGATGCGATGCCAAAACGAGGTTATTGTGTTATTGTTCTTGATCAAAAAAACCGGGCCAATAAAGTCAGATTTCAACCAGACAAAACTCCCCTGAATGCTAATGAGTTTCTTATTGCCTATACTATCACAGATTTTTGGAATATCAATATAGGTGCTGAATCTTTCTTTTTTGAAGAAGGCTCCGATAAGCGATATGAAGAAGCTCAGTTTGGCGGTATTAAAATTGACAATGACGGTAATAGTATTTTGGTAGGTCTCTATGATGAAAATTTGAAACAAATTAACTAGAATCTTTAAAACAATTAAACCTTTATAAATAATAAAATCTAAGAGGCAAAAACTTTTTCGGTATTCTTACTATAACTTTTAAATACACCTAAATAGCGTAAACATATAAGTGACAGGACCGATAAAACCGAGATGCAGCGAATGAATGTAGTTCTCCGTGTTAATAAGCAAAAAATGAAAATGCGTCTAATCTCCTTTTTCTTAATTCTATTCTTTAGTATCAGTTGTGTTGAAAGAGAAGACGATCTGATTAGCCAGGATTGCGAAACAGATTGTACCGAAATAATCGGAAAGTTAATGACTGATAATGCTAATACCCCAATAGCAAACCGCAAAGTCACTGTCATTTGGGATAATACGTATTTTACATCAGGAGTAGTTAGAACTAAGGCCACTACGAGAACGGACGCTGATGGTAATTTTAATCTAAAATTTTATATACGCGATGATGAGCTGGAAGAAGGTCTCCACAGAATGTACTATGATAAGTTGAATGAAACTGTGTTTCTTAGGGCAGATCTAAATAATATATCAATTTATCCAACGGTAAGAGATACTATTTTTCTTAGAAATCACAACATCCCCAAAAAAGCATATCTTAAATTAAATTTATTAAACCTGGAAGACATCAAAGAGGGTGATAATTTCTGGACAAGTTTTAGATACATTAGTCCTGAAGGCTATTCCCAATCAATTAATGGTTTAGTTCGTGGATGGAATAATCAATATGAAAGCACTCAACTCATCGAAATTGCAGGAAATCAAGCTTTAGCATTAGAAATTACCAGAAATAAAGATGGAATAATCACTAGAGACAATGATACGTTATTCATTAATGCCGGGGAAACATTAGATTATACAATTGATTTTAATAACTAAAATCAATTTTTGGTATCGTGCCTTACTTAATACCCACTCCTAAAAATAATATGAAACCCCCAAACTCAGCTCTGAAGTGTCAAATTGCGCGTCAAAACTTTGAATTTTAGAATAGCTGTCGTAAGATCCCTCAGGATCTTCTAGCCGGATACTGGAATAGCCTATAAAACCCAGCGTGCCTTCCAAAGCAATCTGTTTGCTTAAAAAATAGGTTAGACCAGGTCTGAGTCCGACTCTAAAGAGACTTCCTTTTTTATACATATCTGTTATTTGTAAAATAGAGTAACTGGCCTCTGCCCTTCCGTTCAGTAAAAGACGATTTGTAATATTCCAGTATTTTTTTCCATACAGTCCAAAGCCGTAAAAGCGCTCAATACGTGCTATCTGATCATCCCCCTGATTTACGTTTATTTCTTCTTCATACCTAAACTGAAGGTTTGCTCCTACCACAAAATTTTTGGCAACTGCAACACCATAACTACTGGAAATCCCAAAGAGTTTTGACTTACCCTGGTCGATAATATCACCATAACTACCAACCTCATTTACAGAGCCGGAGTATCTAAAATCCAGTTCTAGATTTTGAGTTCCTTTGATGATACTTATTTGCTCTTCTTCGGTTTGGGCAACTGTAAATTGAACACTTAGAATAAAAAGAAAAAGTAAAGCTCTTTGCACGATAGTTTAGTTTTTGATTGATCGTGCAAATATGCCTCAAAAGCCCGCCCATCTGGCACCACAGGCATTATGTAATGATTATTTAAATGTTGCCTTTGCATTATCAACTTAAAGAATTCTTTACCTCCTCATAAAAGCAAAAATTAACTCATAAAAAAACCCGATGCTATCCGCATCGGGTTTTCTAATTAAAGAAGCTACTGTTTACACTTTAGCAGTGCTTTTTGCTTCACTTCTTTAAGCTTATAAACTTCTGTGGTAAAGATCCCAAAACAAGTTTGGGATAAGCAATTCACACGCATTCACCTAGAGGCGAATGCGGCTCTCTGCTTACTTCACCTCTTCAAAATCTACATCTTCCACATCGCTGCTTGCATTACCTTCAGCTTTACCTCCGGCTTGTCCTGCGTCAGGACCCGGTTGTGCACCACCCTGAGCACCTTCAGCCTGTGCTTTATAAATCTCTTCAGAAGCAGACTTCCAGATTTCATTTAAGTTGTCTAATGCAGGCTGCACCTTCTCAACTTCTCCGGTAGCGTGTGCTTTCTTCAATTCTTCAAGAGCACCTTCAATTTTCGATTTATTATCGGCAGAAAGCTTATCGCCAGACTCTTTCAAAAGCTTTTCAGTTTGGAATACCATCTGATCGGCTTCGTTCAATTTATCTACTTTTTCTTTTGCCTTAGCATCAGCTTCCGCATTTGCTTCCGCTTCCGCTTTCATCTTTTTGATTTCTTCTTCGGTAAGACCTGAAGAAGCTTCAATACGGATGTCTTGTTTCTTACCAGTCGCTTTATCTTCGGCACTTACTTTAATGATACCATTAGCATCAATATCAAAAGTAACCTCGATTTGTGGCGTACCGCGTTGTGCTGGTGGAATACCGTCTAAATGGAAACGACCAATAGTCTTGTTGTCATTTGCCATAGGACGTTCACCCTGCAATACGTGAATTTCCACACTTGGCTGATTGTCTGCTGCGGTAGAGAATACCTGAGATTTTTTCGTAGGAATAGTTGTGTTGGCCTCAATTAACTTGGTCATCACACCACCCATAGTCTCAATACCTAATGAAAGCGGAGTTACATCGAGTAACAATACATCTTTCACGTCACCGGTAAGAACACCACCCTGAATCGCAGCACCTACAGCAACTACCTCATCAGGATTCACTCCTTTACTTGGTTTTTTGCCAAAGAACTTCTCAACAGCTTCCTGTACTGCAGGAATACGGGTTGAACCACCTACTAAGATGATCTCGTCAATATCACTCTTAGAAAGTCCGGCAGCTTTAAGTGCAGACTCACAAGGCTCAATCGTTCTGCGTACCAGATCGTCAATCAATTGCTCAAACTTAGAACGGGTTAGCGTACGCACCAGGTGTTTTGGTCCGCTGGCAGTAGCCGTTACATAAGGCAGGTTGATTTCGGTTTGGCTTGAAGATGATAATTCAATCTTCGCTTTTTCAGCAGCTTCTTTAAGACGTTGTAAAGCCATTGGGTCTTTACGCAGGTCCATATCTTCCTCTGCCTTAAATTCTTCAGCTAACCAGTTGATGATTTTGCTATCCACGTCATCACCACCTAAGTGCGTGTCTCCGTCTGTAGCCAATACTTCAAATACACCGTCACCCAACTCCAGGATAGACACGTCATGCGTACCACCACCAAAGTCAAATACTACGATTTTCTGATCGCTGTCTTTTTTATCTAGACCGTAAGCCAAAGCTGCAGCAGTAGGCTCGTTGATGATACGCTCTACTTTAAGACCTGCAATCTCTCCGGCTTCTTTGGTTGCCTGACGCTGCGAGTCATTAAAGTAGGCAGGTACGGTAATTACCGCCCCAGTCACATCCTGACCTAAATAATCTTCTGCTGTTTTCTTCATTTTCTGAAGAATCATTGCAGACAATTCCTGCGGAGTATATAAACGACCATCCACATCTACACGAGGCGTATCGTTGTCTCCTTTTACTACTTTATAAGCAGAGTTATCTACTTCTTTTGAAGACTCGCTAAACTTATTCCCCATAAAACGCTTGATCGAAGAGATCGTTTTGGTTGGGTTAGTTACTGCTTGTCTTTTTGCAGGGTCCCCTACTTTAATTTCGCCACCTTCTACAAATGCAATTACCGAAGGTGTTGTTCTTTTTCCTTCGCCGTTAGGTATTACCACAGGCTCGTTACCCTCCATTACGGCAACGCACGAGTTTGTAGTACCTAAGTCGATTCCTATGATTTTACTCATTATATATAATTTTAAGTGTTATTAATTTTTGTTCGCACACTTAAAGTCAATCTTTGTGCCACCACAAAATCACTGACAAGCTGTCAGAATTTCTTTTTGGGCAAGTCAGCAATCGCTTTCAAAGAGCGCTTGCTGTCGGGCTATACGCTGCAATCTTGTGGGGCTAAAGTCCCCGCAAGGATTTCCGCTGCTATCCCTCTTGCGGAAGTGAGACAGGAGATCTTAGATATCAGACTTGAGATTTTAGACCTGAGACCTAAGACCTGAGAAGAATAAAGAACAAAGAGAATAGAAAACAACAAACCCCATAGCGTAAACAGCCAGCTATAAAACAAAACCGAAAAACGGAGAACCCTAAACCAGGCTCAGTGCATTTTCAATATCGGCAACAAGATCTTCCTCGTGTTCCAGACCTACAGACAGCCTCACGAGGCGCTCATTGATACCCATGAATTCTTTCATTTCAGGATCAAGACCCACGTGCGTCATCGTGGCGGGATGCTGCCCCAGACTTTCGGTGCTGCCCAGACTCACCGCCAGTTTTACCAGTTTGAGACTGTTGAGAAATTTAAAAGCTTCGGCTTCTTTACCTTTTACTTCAAAGGCAATCATAGCTCCGGGAGAGGTGTACTGTCGTTTATACAGCGCATAAGCTTCCGAAACTTCCGGCAGGCAGCCCAGATAATGTACTTTTAAGATTTTAGGATGCTTCTTAAGATACGCGGCGACCCGCTCTGCGGTGCGTGCCTGTTGTTCCATACGTACTTTTAGAGTCTCCAGACTGCGCAACAACAACCAGCAGGTGTGCGGACTCGCCATATTCCCTAAAAACGTACGCAATACCTTGATGCGTTGCATAACCGCAGCATTACCCAGCACCGCCCCGGCAATCAAGTCACTGTGTCCGCCCAGATATTTGGTAGCCGAATAAATCACGATATCTGCACCGTGCTCTAGCGGACTGCACCACAACGGCCCCATATAGGTATTGTCAGTCGCCAGGTGTACCTTTTTGTCACTCCTGCTGTAGCGGTCTGCCAGTCTTCTGCACATCGCGATATCAATCAGCTCATTGGTGGGGTTAGCGGGCGTTTCAATATAAATTAAGCTCAGCTTATGGGCTTTACCGCTTTCGTCAAGCAGTTTTGCAATATCCGCCTCATCCTGATCGGGTCTAAAACCAATAGCCTCTACTCCTATTTCCTTTAAAAAATGATTGATAAAATGATCCGTTCCGCCATAGGTGGGTCGGCTGTACAGCAATAGATCACCTGGCTTTAAAAACTCGAGCATTACCGTGCTTATGGCAGACATTCCGCTTTCAAAAACCGCACACTGCTCTGCCTTATCCCAAAGCGACAGTCGGTCTTCAAGAATCTCCAGATTGGGATTATTAATGCGACTGTAAATAAGCCCCAGTTCTTCCTGGTCTGCCTTTTCGCGCAGCCCGTAAGCCACTTCAAAAAAAGCCTTTCCGGTTTCTGCAGTTTTAAAGACAAAAGTAGAAGTTTGAAATACCGGTGGTTTGATCGCACCTTCAGAAAGTTCGGGTTTGTAACCGTGGGTCATCATTAAGCTTTCGGGATTCATAGGAGTCTAGTTTTAATTGTTTGGTAAAACTACCAATAACCAGACTCAGATTTGGAATACCTCATAAAATCCATAATTTTTCCTATTTTTAAAAATAAAACAGGAAAACAACCATCAATCTTTCGTCCCCATAAGCGATATAACGGAAAAATTCCCCTTTATGAAACTCGACGACACCGATAAAAAACTGCTTGCCATCCTACAGGAAGACAGTAAAACCCCAATAAAAGACATCGCATCCCGCCTAAATCTGACTAAAACGCCTATTTATGAGCGTATCAAACGTTATGAGCAGGAAGGTATCATCAGCAAATATGTTGGCGTACTCGACCCGTCTAAGCTAGACACGGTTATGGTCGTCTTTTGTTCCGTTTCTTTGGAAAGCCAAAAACTGGACGCCCTTGAGTCTTTTGACAAAGCCGTTGCAGACATTCCTGAGGTGGTTGAATGCTATCTTATGGGTGGCGCTAACGACTTTTTACTAAAAGTGGTGGTTAAAGATTTACAGGCGTATCATACCTTTTCTTCCGGGAAGCTGGCAGCTCTACCCAATGTTTCTCAAATAAAAAGTACGTTTGTATTGAATGAAGTAAAGCGATCAACCGTGATCCCGATCTTCTAAACCCCTGCTTGTGCCGGCAAACCTACATTCTTCTTCTAAAAAAAAGATTTTATACCGCAGCCTGTTGTGGCTTTTTGGTATCTATCTGCTCATCGCTCTGATCAAAACACTGCTTGCCACTATGTTCCCCGGAGTGGAAACATCCGGTTATTCGCAAAGCGGAATAACCGAAATGCTGCGCAACAATCCCTTTAAAGCTGCCGTGATGATACTACTGGTCGCACCTATGGTTGAAGAGTGTATGCACCGCAGCCTGCTGAAACCCTCGCATCTGGATGTCGTGCTCTTCTGCTCCTCGTGGATCGTTTACGCTACCAACCTCTTTATCCCTGAAGATGTAAACTGGCTGGTACGCGTTCTCTTTTTGTTCATCTTTCTGGGCTGCCTGACGTACATTGGCGTTCAGCTTTTAAATCCCTATAAATTGCGTCATTTAAGGGTTTGGCTTACCCGGCACTACAAATGGATTTGGATGATCACATCCGTAAGCTTCGGCTTGATGCACATCACCAATTATGTAGCCGTTTTTACCATAAACCTTCCTTTGTTTTTCAATATTCTGCCGCGGATTGCTTCCGGTTTTATATTCGGCTATATCAAGCTTAAAAACCGGCATATCCTGTGGTCTGTTGCCGCACATGCGCTTAACAATCTCGTTCCTTTCATTATCCTCGTACTGCTCTATCAATTGAATTCGTAAGCTTTGCGCCATACTGCTTTAACAAAGCCTTGGCGATTAATACGTTTGGGGTTTCGTACTTTGTAGGTAAACCAAAAAATTATATTTATGAAGGCGATACAAGTCCCTAAAGCGGGTGCAGACTTCAACATTATTGACGTTGACATCCCAACCCCAAAAGAAAATGAAGTATTAATTAAAGTGGAAGCCTGCGGTATTTGCCACAGTGACAATATGGTCAAGGAAGGACACTTCCCGGGTATCGAATATCCACGGGTGCCCGGCCACGAGGTTGTAGGTATTGTTGATGCGGTAGGCAACAACGTTAAGCAATGGAAAAAAGGACAGCGCGTGGGCGTAGGCTGGCATGGAGGGCATTGCTTTGAATGCGAACCCTGTCGCCGCGGTAAGTTTATTAACTGCGAAAATGCCAAAATTGCGGGTATCTCCTACGATGGCGGTTATGCCGAATATATGACCGCTCCGCAGGAAGCCATCGCGGCTATCCCCGAAGAATTAAAGTCGGAAGAAGCTGCTCCTTTGCTTTGTGCCGGTATCACGGTGTACAATGCGATGCGTAATAGCAACATCAGAGCCGGAGACGTGGTTGCCATTCAGGGAATAGGTGGTTTGGGTCACCTGGCTGTTCAATATGCTAACAAAATGGGAATGCGCACGGTTGCGATTTCTACTTCAGATGACAAAAAGAAACTAGCACACGATCTGGGCGCGCATCATTTTATCGCTACAGACGATCAGGATGCGGTTGAAGAATTACAAAAACTGGGCGGTGCCAAACTTATTGTAGCCACCGCACCTTATGCGGATGCCATTACTTCAGTAATTGACGGTCTGGGCATTGATGGCGAACTCATTTGTATTGGTGCAACCGGCGATCCGATAAAGGTATCTCCTATGCAGTTGCTTATGGCCCGCAAATCGGTTTCCGGATGGCCAAGCGGTACCGCGATGGATAGCGAAGACACGCTCAATTTCAGCGCGCTCACCGGCACCAAACCCATGATTGAAACCTTCAAATTTGACGATGTAGAAGAAGCCTTCAGTAAAATGATGAACAACAAAGCCCGTTTCCGCGTGGTTTTGGTTCCTTAAAGAAGATTTTCAAGAAGATACAAAACGACCGTCCGGAGTATTCGAACGGTCGTTTTTATTTGGCTTAATAATTGATCCTCGAAATTTCATATTAATCATCAAAGCATATTATGAAAAACTACTTCCTCCTTGTACTACTCGCTATTTTCTTCAATTGCAAAAACACTGATAAAAATATTTCTGAATCTATTATCACAAAAGAATTTACAGACTTTAATCAGATTGAACCTTTATTAAATTATAATAAAGTAAGCGATACTGTTCTGTACGGTAACCTTAATTTTCCTGGTTTCGGTATTCTCCATCTTCAAAAAGAAAATGTAGATCTTATACTTTTCAATAAAATTACTTTGGACTCTTTTCAAAATAGAACCTACACAATTCTTGACATGCTAGCTATTCAAAACCTTAAACAAAACGAGTTTATTACAATTGGATATTGTGAATTTGAAAATGAGCAAAACGAAAACCTAATCGCAATTGTTGACAAGACTTACAGTATTTCAATTGAACGCATTAATGCGGCTTGGCAAGTAAATACTGTTACCCGAAAGATTGAGTCGATAACTGATCTGAGCAGCATTAAATGCGTTAATGAGCTTTATGATTAAAATAAATAATAAAACCGGCTAATGCGATTTCTCCTTACCGCTCGAAATGACTTAAGAATTCAAAATTTAAAGTTCAAAATTCAAGGAATGTTATTTCTGATTTTGTATTTCCGACTTCGTATTTAGTATTTCTAATTTTGTCTTTTCTCTTTCGTCTAAAATATCACATCTGCCATCTAAAATCTAATCCGAATCAATCGTAAGCAGCTCACTCCACTGCGTGGTATATCGCGGACTGCGATCTTTTTTAATCAATTCCCACTGATTCATTCGGTTACCTACTAAAGCTGAAGACACCGTAGATTTCCCAAACTTCTGGTTAATCTTGTCTATGGTTTTCATCAGATCAGACCGGCAGGCCGGAATTTCGGCATCAAACAAACTGGTCTGCACGTATTCCTGAGGAATGAGTCCGCACAGGTTCACTCCCACTTTTTTGTAGCGGTAACCGGGTTTGTAGATGGTATGCAGGGCCTTTTTGGCTTCCCGGGTAAGTACATAGGTATTGTTCGAGGCAGTAGGCAAGGTAACCGTCACACTCTTAGAATACTGCCTGTCGCGCTCACTGTGGTAATTGGTTTGCAAAAACACCTGAACGTACTGCGCACACGAATGCTGCTTGCGCAACACTTCGCTTACCTCAGCGATATAATAGGCACAGGCTTCTTCAATCAGATCAAGACTGGTCAGTTTAGAGCCAAAGGATTTTGCGGTACCAATGGCCTTTTTAGCCCGGGGCAGCATCTCGAGTGAAAGGCAGGATTCGCCCCGCAGTTCCCTCCAAATACGCTCGCCAACCACGGTCATATGTTTGCGCACCCAGTCTACCGAAACTCCGTAAGCAAAATCATAGGCCTTAAAAATCCCCCTGTTGTGCAAACGCTGCCGGTGCTTTTTCCCGATTCCCCAGATATCTTTGAGTTCGGCTGCCTGGAGTGCCTGAATACATTTCTCCTGTGTATCCAAAACGCAGACGTGGTCATACTTCTTGATTTTTTTAGCCATTTTGTTGGCCAGCTTCGCCAAAACTTTGGTGGGCGCAATCCCCACGCCTACCGGTAAGCCCGTATGCCTTAAAATAGTTTCCTTGATGTTTAAACCGTGCCGGCGCAGATCTACAAAACGCATATTCGACAGATCTACAAAAGACTCGTCAATACTGTAAATCTCTACATTCGGCGAGAAAAATTTCAAGGTATTCATCACCCGCTGAGACATTTCGCCATACAGGGTATAGTTCGACGAAAAAAACTCAACCCGGTTTTCAATCAGCAGCTTTTTGATTTTAAAAACCGGTTCAAACATAGGTATTTCGGTCAGGGCCTTGGCTTCTTTGTTGGCCGCGATCACACAACCGTCGTTATTGCTGAGCACCACCACAGGCTTGCCCCACAAATCAGGTCTGAAAACCTGTTCACAGGAAGCATAAAAACTGTTGCAATCTACTAAAGCAATCATATGACATCGTGAATGATAAACGTAATCATTCCCCAAAGCGTGAGTTCCTCGCGGTCTTTGGGGTTTGAGGCCAGACGTTCAATTTTAAAGTTACCGTCCTCAACCACAACGGCCAACTTACCCACGCATGTGGGCAACGAGCGGTCCACAATAAGCACATCGCGATCCAGGATGTGGTGCTCGCGGTATCCATCGCCCTTTACCCGAATGAAAAAAGTGGCATCCCGGTTCTTCGTGAGTATGCGATTGAGGTCGATGCGACTTTCGAGGTAATGTGTTGCCGGACTCGGAAAACCGGTCTGCTCTGAGGTTCCTGCCTGATGAACCTCATCAGGTACTCTTACAGGTGCTACATAATCAAATTCCATATTCCAAAATTATGGAAATATTCCTTTTAAATGGAATATTTCCTGTTAATTAACAGCCGGGCGAAAACGGTGTAGCACTCTTTAAAAAAACCTAACTTAGCGCCCCAAATTGAAGTTATGCGTAAGATTGAAAGCATCAGCGTTTTTGATATGTTGAAAATAGGCGTTGGTCCCTCAAGCTCACACACACTGGGTCCCTGGCGGGCCGCACTGCGTTGGATTGAGAAGCTAAAAGCCAAAGCTTATTTTGATCAGGTAAGCGAAATTCAGGTGGAACTTTATGGCTCCCTCTCGCTCACCGGTAAAGGCCACGCCACAGATATCGCGGTATTGCTGGGTCTTGAAGGTTTAGACCCGCAAGAGTTTCCGGTGGAAGAGATTCCGCAGATTACCGAACGCATTCAAACTAAAAACCTGTTGCTGCTCAATTCGGAGCGGGAAATCGCATTCAACCCTTCCGAGCAAATCGTTTTCAATAAAAAATTTAAAGAGTTTCACCCTAACGGAATCACCTTTCGCGCGCAGCTTTCCAACGGAAAACGCACTTCAGAGACCTACTACTCCATCGGCGGCGGCTTTGTAGTTCAAAAAGAACGTTTAAACAGTAAGAAGCAGCAGCAAAAACTGCAGGAGTTTCCCTATCCCGTGCAATCAGGAAAAGAACTTTTAGCGTTTTGTGCGAAACACAATCTGAAAATTTCGGAGCTGGTTTTGGCTAACGAAAAATCCCTGCGCAGTGAAGAAGAAATCAATTCACGCCTGAAAGACATCTGGAATGTGATGCTCGATTCGATGTATACGGGTTGCCATACCGAAGGAAAGCTTCCGGGTGGTCTCAACGTGCGCCGCAGGGCCTTTGATACGCATAAAACGCTGATTGGCGACTCGCCCTATTCTAACGCAGAAGAATGGATTACCGCTATTCGCGGTACCGAAGTGAAGTTCAGACAGATCCTGAAATGGGTTTCCTGTTTTGCGCTCGCCGTTAATGAGGTTAACGCATCGCTGGGTCGTGTGGTGACGGCACCTACAAACGGTAGTGCCGGGGTGATTCCTGCTGTGATGATGTATTATATGGTGATTGAAAATCACGATGCCAATTTTGAGGATGTCCGCCAGTTTATGCTCGTCGCCGGAGAGATTGGAAGTCTGTTTAAAAAGGGAGCAACCATCTCAGCCGCTATGGGCGGTTGTCAGGCCGAAATTGGCGTATCAAGTGCAATGGCAGCCGGTGCACTAACCGAATTGATGGGTGGTTCTCCCGAGCAGGTGCTTATGGCCAGCGAAATCGCAATGGAACATCACTTGGGGCTTACCTGTGATCCTATTGGCGGACTCGTACAAATACCCTGTATAGAGCGCAATGCGATGGGTGCCATTAAAGCTATTAATGCCTGCGAAATGGCTCTGGACACCGACGCGCGTAACGCGAAAGTGCCGCTGGATAAAGTGATTGAGACGATGTGGCAGACCGCAAAAGATATGAACTCCAAATACAAGGAAACCAGTGAAGGCGGTCTTGCGATCAATGTAGCTTTGAGTGATTGCTAGCGCAAAAACGTAGTCTTCAGCAATTGACGCATCTCGCGATCTTCGGCATAATCAAGTACGCTTTGTCGCTTTATAGTACGTGCCTCAGGAAGTGCTCCCAGCCCTAAAAGCGCTTTAATGGAAGACATATTATCCATTCCGGATTTTACCGCCCAATGAAGCGGTGTTTCGCCTATTTTATTTTTGGCATTGACATTAACACCGGCTTTGACCAGGGTCTTGATCAACTCCTCATCACCGGTATCGTAGCGATAGGCCACAAAATGCAAGAGTGTGTTATCCTCATTATCGGTCACTACGGGATTAAGACCTGCGTCGATAAGCGGTTGAATGGCCTGATTAAAATGAGCTTTTACGGCTGTAATTAAATCTTCATCCTTTGGTAATGCACCAGCCTCTAATGCCAGTTTTAAGGCTTCGGTATTTTTCACTTCAAAAGCAGCCTGTAAAGCATAATCCGGATTCTTTAAACGCTTGATCAGATAACGCGTTACCTCATTAAGCTCATTGGTTACCGCGTAAAACAGCTGACTTTTAGTAACCAAATCATCAGGTGCTTTTTCAAATAATTCCAGAGCAATGGTTTCATCCTTGGTATCAATAGCACTACGCAGTGCACGCTCATCGAGTTGAGCCCCGTAAGACAGGTTCTGATTGATGAGTTTTTGATCCTTAAGCACGATCAGGTCAACCATAATCGAATCGGGATCAATCTCTTTAGTGTCTAAAAGCACCGAAGCCAGTTTCACATTCTGTGTTCGTGCAGCACGGCGTATGAGCTCAGGATTTTTAACCGAAGCCCCTTCCCCAATTAGAAACTGAGTAATCGGTACGCTTCCAATACTTACGGATTCTTCAATCGCAGTCTGAGGTTTCGCATCATTAGTGACCAAAAGTTTGACGAGCTCAAGGTTTTCATTACGTGCTGCCAGAGCCACTTGCGTATCGGCATCAACCGCGTTCTTTTTCGTTTTAAGCACATAAGCCGAAAAATCAAGGTTGTTAGCTGCAACCGCCGTACTCAACGCCAGCTGTGGACCGCCGGAAAAATCATCGAGCGCGTCCTGAAACAGCTCGAAATCTACTGAATTCAATGCATACTCAAAAACCGGATCGGCTTGCGCTCCCTTTCTAAGACTGAGCCTTACTGCAGGTGTATTCTTTTCTAATATGGACTTCGATAAGGAGAAATCAGCTGAACCGCCAGCGTCAAGAGCCAGTTCCAAAAGCTCCAGATTATCTTTTGAGATCGAACTGCTTAACACCGCGTCAGTTACAGGAACTTTATCCTTTTCCAGAAAATAGCGGAATAAAGACGTATCGCTGGCATCTGCCACCACTTCAAGCGCCTCAGCAGAAGTGGGCGTCACCGCTTTAACGCGGTCAATGACTTCCTGATTTTTAGTCCCGGTAGCCAGCTTTAGAATCTGGGGATCGGCAACTGCCCCATAGTCGATAAATTTTTCGGTAAGGGCAGTATCTGCATTGATAACTGCCAGAGCCAGCATTTCGCGATCTGCTTTAAATTCGGCATACTCCAGACTCATCAGGGCTTTAGTCACTTCATAATTGTTGAGTTCTACAGCGAAGGCCACATCATTATTTCGCGGTTCCGCACCTTCACGCAACAGTGCGTAAATCACCTCGGGCTCCTGATAGGCAACCGCCTTATAAATCATATTGTTTTTGGGCTTGGCGCCACGTTCGAGCAAGGTCAGTGCTTTCACTTTGCTGAATACCTCAGGATCAAAAGCTACATCAAGATCTTCGGTGGTAGGTTTTACCCCAAAATCAAAAATGGTATTGAGCACCTCCGCATCGTCAAAATTTTGAACAGCGGCTTTTACCACGGCCTCAGTGCGCGTAGAAACGCCCTGAAAATACAAATCACGCAACAAATCGAGATCTCCTCGAGCTGCTGCGGACACCACTTCTGAACTCAATGCATAATTGTAGGAGCTGGGTTGCGAGCCCAGAGGTTGCTGTGCTTTTTGCTGCTCAAGACTGTAGGTGATTTTAAACACATCCCCGTCAATGGTTGTAATTTCTACTTCCTTCTCTACCACTCCAACCAGGGCATCCTTAAAATAGGCATGGGCTTCGGGTGGCCCGGAAACAAAAAGCGTCGTACGCCCCTGCCCTTTTTCCAACTTTTTAGTATCGTCCCAAACGCTTACGTAAGCCGCTTTTAACTCTTCCGGTGAAATCGTAAAGTCCAATACTTTATTTAAAGTGATTTCTTCGTCAGTAAGCAGCGTGTTTAGATCAATACCCTGATATTCGATCAAAGCAGCAGTATTCATAGGTTCACCATGAGCATTAAAACTGCCGTAGAACAAATCACCTATGTATTCTGTACGTTCCTGCTCTTCAGCCTTGCCTTCGCTGGCCTTTACTATCGAATGTACCTTTTGCCGAAACTGCAAACTGTATTTTTTAAAAAAGTCTGAGGCTTCTTCCTGCGCCTGCCAGGAAACAGATTGTTTTTTAGCACGATCTATCGCAGCCTGAAGCAGATAGCGCCGGTGATCCAAATCTGGAACATCGGGAAAATTTTTAGTCGAAAGCAAATTAGTAAGCTCTACCAGATTAGCATCTAAAATCACAGCATTAGTTTTGGTAACGCTTTGTGCCCAGCGTTCATCCCAGATTTCATTGACATCACCACCACGGGTAAATCGCTGCGGAGGCCCCATTTTGATATACGGATTGGTAAGCGAATCACCACGCTGTTGCCGCCCAACCTCTTTTAAAAGTTCTTCTTTAAATTCGTCTTCGGTATAAGGCGAATTAATAAAATCTGCATTGCTCACGAAGTTTCGGGTCAAAAAGATTCCGCCGTAGGTAACGTGATCGGTGTAATGCGTACCAAACCAGGAAATAAAACCTTCGGGCGAAAGATCCCTGCCCAGGCGCTTTACTGCATCAATAAATGCTTCAGAAAGCCTATTGTTTGAAAGACGTAAATCATAAAGCGGTACTTTCCGCAAGGTATATACAAAAATGAGTTTGTCTTTTTGCGCAGCATCAACATTGGTATTGTAAGCTTTGGTAAAACGTGCCGAAAAAGCCCGGTCTGAAGTATCAGCCTGAAGAATTTGTTGCTCAAACACGTGTGCAGTATGAAGCAGGTAGTAATTGAGACTTGAAGCTGATTGAGTTTTTAATTTCGTAGTAGAAAGCTTTTGGGTTTTATTTTGCGTAAACACCGATATTGCACGCTCTGAAATAACAGAATTCTGCCCCAGGTCAAAGCCGTCTGCAAACCGAATATCAACCGTAAAACCCGGTTGTAACGGCAATTGAGCTTCCGCATCTTGCGAAAACACACCTGAAGCAGAAAAAACAGCCAGAAAAATAAAGAAATACAGGCGCAGCCCCACTTTTAAATTGGTTTAAAAACGTTATTAATTTAGGGGTATTCGCTAAGGGAGTTTGAAGATAGGGAATAGTTCTAAAAAGGAAAAACTTATTCGCAACCTTCACCCCTGCGGGTGTCTACAATGTAAAAAATCTTCCAGCGGTCTTCTTCATAGAGCATCTGAAAACTATTAGCGCCACAATGGCTCAGCTCTTCATTAATGTAAAACTCGTAGGGCGTCCAAACGTTAGCCATTAAACCGTCTGACTGGGTTTTATAATCCAGAATACGCTCTTCAAAAACCATATTTTCAGGTATCGAAGCAATGGATTTTAGGAAATCATCAAATGTTGTCGTGCTCAATCGCACCTCTTCGTTCTTTACCCCAAGAGATTGCATTTTTATTCGGCTGTGAACTAATTCGCGCATAGCAAGGGTGTCCTGCTGGTGAAAAGCGTTGAAGAATGCGATGACAACTTCCTCAGGTTCAGAAAAGAACTGAGCCTGCGCCTGAACAAGTGAAAAAAGCAATGCTAAAGTTAAAAAGCCGGTACGCATCTGTGTTTGTAGTTTTATGGTGAATGCGTGAGTAATTTACTACTTTTACCCGCATTTTAAAATTGGCATATGTCTGCAGCAAAAAAAGAATACAAAAGAATAACGGTAAAATCACTTACCGAAATGAAAAGCCACGGTGAAAAAATCGCGATGCTCACCGCATACGATTACACTTTGGCCAAAATTGTAGACCGTGCCGGTATAGACGTGATTTTGGTGGGTGATTCGGCTTCTAATGTGATGGCCGGGCACGAGACCACACTTCCTATTACTTTAGACCAAATGATTTACCATGCTTCATCGGTAATACGCGCTATAAAACGCTCACTGGTGGTGGTAGATTTACCTTTTGGGAGTTATCAGAGTGATCCTAAAGAAGCTTTGCGCTCAGCCATACGCATTATGAAAGAAAGCGGAGGTCACGCTTTAAAACTCGAAGGAGGTTCGGAGATCAAAGAATCGGTAAAACGTATTCTGAATGCGGGTATTCCGGTAATGGGACATCTGGGTCTTACTCCGCAATCTATTTATAAATTTGGCACCTATACGGTACGCGCTAAGGAAGAGGCTGAAGCCGAAAAACTAAAACAAGATGCCTTGTTACTCGAAAAACTGGGTTGTTTTGCACTGGTGCTTGAAAAAGTGCCCAGCGCCCTGGCCAAAGAAGTCGCCGAAAGTCTTACCATTCCGGTAATTGGAATCGGTGCAGGAAATGGGGTTGATGGGCAGGTACTCGTAATGCACGATATGCTGGGAATGAGCAAGGAGTTTAGTCCGCGCTTCTTAAGACGTTATCTCGATTTACATACGCTGATGACCGGCGCTTTCGAGCAATATATCACAGATGTTAAAGCGGTGGACTTCCCGAATGAGGAGGAGCAGTATTAAGATTTGAGATATTAGACATTAGATGTAAGACTTGAGTAACTAGAAGATCAAATTTAAAAGGAGGTCTATTATTTAGATTATTTAATCTCCATTTTACACTAGTAACTTCTAACTTTTAACCCTTAACTCCAGAAGATGCACAGTAATAAAGACAACCTGCAGGTTCTTTATGAGGACAACCACATCATCGTGGTCAATAAGCGCCCGGGAGATATTGTGCAGGGTGACAAAACCGGCGATAAGCCGTTAAGCGAGGTGGTCAAAAGTTACATCGGCGAGAAATACAACAAACCGGGAGCGGTTTATCTAGGTGTTGTACATCGCCTGGACCGCCCTACCAGTGGGATTGTGATTTTCTCACGGACTTCAAAAGCCTTGCCCAGACTTAATAAGCTATTTGCCAAAAAAGAGGCTAAAAAAACCTATTGGGCTGTGGTGAAAAATGCCCCGCCAAAACTTCAGGATACCCTGGTGCATTATTTAAAACGCAATCCCAAGCAGAATAAATCCTACAGCCATGTTAACGAGGTGCCCGACAGTAAAAAGGGCATTTTAGAATATAAGGTCATCCAGGAACTGAATAATTATTACCTGCTGGAAATAGACTTACATACCGGCAGACATCATCAGATTCGCTCGCAACTGGCTGCGATTGGTTGCCCCATAAAAGGCGATTTAAAATACGGCTTCGACCGAAGCAATCCCGACGGTAGTATACATCTGCACTCCCGAAAACTGGTGCTCACCCACCCGGTTCAAAAAGAAGAAATGACCTTTATCGCCCCGCCTCCCACAGGCGATGCGATCTGGAAAGCCTGTATTTAGAGTTTTAGAAGTTGGTGTGATTTAGTAAATTTCATTGGGCTTAGCCCAAAATAAATTTCTAAACGCGCTTGCGATGAATAAATGCACTACGCTCCTTATGCTGCTCCTGACCGTTTCACTTTGGTCACAGCAAGCAGACACGCTCAATCAGACTCAAAAGATGAACTGGTTTAAAGACGCAAAATTGGGAATCTTTATTCACTGGGGATTGTATGCTGTGAATGGAATTGACGAATCCTGGTCGTTTTACAACGGCTATATTTCGCACGAGGATTATTTAAAGCAAACCGCAGGTTTTACTGCCAAAGCCTATGATCCCGAAGCCTGGGTTGATTTAATAGCTGAAAGTGGCGCCAAATACTCGGTTATTACCTCTAAACATCACGATGGTTTTGCACTTTGGAACACCAGATATGGCAATTTAAACGCAATTGAAAACAGTGCTGCAAAAAAAGATGTGCTTTCTCCATTTGTTAAAGCGCTTCGTGAACATAAACTTAAAGTGGGTATATATTATTCATTACCCGACTGGTCTTATCCCGATTATACCAATTTTACCCGTGATTCCCTTCGGTATAAAATCACAGAAGAACCCCAGCGCTGGGAGACTTTTTTGAACCACTATCAGGGTCAGTTAGGTGAATTGTCGAAACAGTACAAACCTGATTTATGGTGGTTTGATGGGGACTGGGAACACAATGCTGAAGAATGGCAGGCTACAAAAGTAAAAGCGATGCTGCTTGAAGACAACCCTCAGACGATAATCAACTCACGGCTGGCTAATCAGGGAGATTACGCTACGCCTGAGCAGGGAATGCCTATTGTTAGACCTAAAGACACCTACTGGGAGTTGTGCATGACGCTGAATAACTCCTGGGGGTATCAGCCCAACGATACTAATTACAAAACGACCAACCAGGTGATTGGGATTTTTGCCGATGTTATTGGTAACGGGGGCAATCTATTGCTCGATATAGGGCCAAAATCAGACGGAAGCATTCCTGAAGAGCAGGAATCAATACTGAAAGATTTGGAACGCTGGACAGACAAACACGCCGAAGCTATTTATGGTACACGCGCCGGGATCCCCAAAGAGCATTTTTACGGCCCGTCAACCCTCAATAAAGAACGGAATATTTTATATCTCTTTGTAAAGGGAAATCCCAATGGAGAAGTCGTGGTTCGCGGACTGAAAAATAAAATTAATCGCATTTACGTCGTAGGCGAAGGTACTAAGCTTGATCATCAGGTTGTAGGTAAAGTGTATTGGAGTCAATATCCCGGGATCACGTACATCAAAGTTCCTGATTATGTTTTAGATGAACATATGACGGTACTCGCACTGTTACTGGATGGTGAAGTAGATTTATACCGGGAGGAAGGTGCTGTGATTGAATCGAATTAGTTTGGGTTGCGGGTTGCGGGTTGCGGGTTGCGGGTTGCGGGTTGCGGTTTAAAATAACTCAATAACCAAAAAAACAGAAAACCTTTTACCTGATACCTCTAACCTCTTACTCCCTAAGTTCCTCAATTAACTTTTAACTTCCTTCCCACTCCGCGCCGTTCGTAAACTCTCTACAACCACTGCACTTATAATCAATAATCCACCTACAATGGTCATTATTTGTGGCATTTCTCCCAGGAATAAGATACCCAGCATAATCCCGTAAACCGGTTGTACGCTGCTGATGATGCTTGCTGTCGTAATTGAAAAATACCGGAAGGTTAGTAAAAACAAGGTATGGCCTAAAGCTGTAGTAAGCAAAGCCAAAGCCAGAATCCAAACAAGATTTTCCTGTAAAGCTTCGGTAGAAACCTGAGTGCTAAACGGAAGCAGGGCTACCCCAATAATCAACGCCTGATACATCATCAACAGGCTGCCGTGGTAACGGGCTACCTGTTTTTTCATCAAAATATTCCGCAAGGCATAGGCTAATGCTGAACCCAATCCATAAACAACTGCCTGTGTATATTGGTTTTCAAAATCCAGATCTGGGATTAAAAACGCAATTCCGGCTAGAACCAAAAGACCGAGAAACAGGTGTATTCTTTGAAACGGAAGTCTTAAAATCAGCGGCTCTAGAATACTCGTCAGCGCCGGATAGGTAAAAATAGTGAGCATGCCAATAGCGACATTACTCAGCTGCAGCGCTTTGAAATACGCCACCCAGTGAATCCCCATTAAGATTCCACCCAGAATTACCTGTAACCGGTCTTTCTTTTGAATTTTAAACGAGATGCTTTTCCACTTTAAAAACAGCACGAGAAAACCCAACGCCAGTAAGGCTCTTAGACCAATAGTCACCACCGGAGCCAAAGTCACCGCCCTGCCCAGAACACCACTGGTACTTACCAGGAGCATGGCCAGATTGAGTTGAAGCAGATTTTTTACAAAAGAGTTGGATTGGTTTGGCAAAAGGAAGGGGTTTCGGGTTTCGGGTTTCGGGTTTCGGGTTTCAAAAGTTGTAAAAAAGTTGAATCGTAAAGTATAAAAATCACTTTTCACTTTTCACTTTTCACTTTTCACTTTTCACTTTTCACCTCTTTTTTCTCTATTCTATATTCTTTTATCTCAGGTCTAAAATCTAAAATCTCACATCTAAATCCTACCTGTTCAACAACAAGGCTTTTTCCCGAATGATTTCAGCTACCGGGCGGTTTTCAATACGACTGTCAAGCCAGGATAAAATATCAAGATACAGAAAAGCGCGACGTTCATAAGGATCTTCCTCATAAACCTCAAGTCTGCTCCGCAGCTTTTTAAATTCGGCTTTAAGTTCACCGGGGAATATTTCGCCCAAATTCCTTAAAAATTTAATCATCTCTTTCTGTACCTCGTGCAAATCATCCATCTTGATCAGGAACTTGTAAGTACTTTTTAGCAGGGTTTCGAGATGATAATCCATACCCGCTTCATAATGCGCGACTAAATTGAGAATTCGCGCAAAACACATCAAATCTTCCCGCATCTTAAGCGATTTATTGTTGATGATTTTCCCCAGATACTCAATGCATTTTTTATACTGCCCATTACCAAAATACAAACTGGCGATCTTATAGTAAAACACCATAATATGATGCTCATCCATACGCTGACCGTTTTGCTTGAGGTATTTCTCAATTTTGGTAATCAAACCATCATCGGTACTGAAATCCCCAACCATAAATTTAAGATTCAGCTTGTGGGAATAGACGTAAAGAAACTCCAGAATATCCAGGTTATCACTGCTCGGGAAATCATCTGAAGCCAGACGAACTTCAAGACGCTCCAGGCTTTCCTGAAATTTGGTATGATGTTTCAGAAAAAACAGCGATTCAAGCAAATAATGATTCCCTTTCAGGTAAAAAACCGGATTACGGGCAATCATCGCTGGACTTTCCTCAAAAAGTTCCACATAGCGCGTGGCGTATTTAAAACAGGATAAAAAGTCCTGAACCAAAAAACTGTACCACAAATAGGCCTTATTCAGCCACAATTTTTCGCGAAAACCGAGTTCGTTTAAATCGTATTTGGGCATCGACTTGTTGAAAAAAGTCGTGATTTCCTGCTTTTCGGCATCACTACGCACATAACCGGTTTTCAGCATCAATCCGTACAACTGTAAAGACAGATTGGACAATTTACTGGTCATCAGATTTTGCCGGCTTAAAGATTTCGCTTCCTGAGCTAATTCCTCAGCCCGCGTACTCATACTGCGCGTGATGTATTGGGTTTCGATTACCTTTTCGAGTTCGACAATCTCATAGGCTACGTTTTTCTCTTCGTTTTCAATTGCCATATGCTTAGCCTTCTCAAGGAGTTTCAGGCTTTGTTGATACAGGCCTTTTTGATACAAAACCGTAGCAAAATCAAGCTGTTCCCGTATTTGCACCCGAATATTCTGGTGCGCGGGGCTTAAGCGAAGCGAAATGAGAATCTGCTTATAGAGATGCGCCTTCAGGTTAGAAAGCTGTTGCTTCTTAACGATGTTGTTTTTGAATATCTCGTTTTCATCATACGTATTCATTTTGTCAAGCAGGTTGAAAAGCTGCAAATACTTAGAATCTGCATTCCCATCAAGACGCCCAACGTAAAGCTTGAACTGACGCTTTTCAGACTTGGACAACGACTTGATCAAAACATAAAGTGAATCTTTTGAATCATTTGCTGTTGTAATGATTTTACGCATAAAAAACTGAATATCAACAATTTAAATAACGACAAAATTAATTAAACATCGTAGGTTTTCTGTCGCAGGTTACATCAAAAGTACTACCTATATCTATATTCACACTTAAATTGAGAAAAAAAGCACTTATGAGCGACAACAAAGTCCAGATTTTTGACACCACATTACGAGATGGGGAACAAGTTCCCGGCTGCAAATTAGACACCCAGCAAAAGCTGATTATTGCAGAACGTCTCGACCTGCTGGGAGTTGATGTTATTGAGGCCGGCTTCCCGATCTCAAGCCCCGGGGATTTTAAATCTGTTGAAGAAATCGCCCGTTTGGTAAAAAACGCAACGGTTTGCGGCCTTACCCGCGCCGTAAAAAAAGATATTGAAGTAGCTGCAGAAGCACTCAAATATGCCGTAAAACCGCGTATTCACACCGGTATTGGCACCAGTGATTCACACATTAAATATAAGTTTAAATCCAACCGCGAGGAGATTATAAAACGTGCTTATGATGCTGTGGCCTACGCCAAAACTTTTGTGGAGGATGTAGAGTTTTACGCAGAAGATGCCGGTCGTACCGATAATGAATATCTGGCTCGTGTTTGCGAGGCTGCTATTAAGGCCGGTGCTACGGTTTTGAATATTCCTGATACCACAGGATATTGCCTTCCGGAAGAGTACGGGGCAAAAATGAAATACCTTAAAGAGAACGTAAAAGGCATTGAGAAAGCCATTCTTTCCTGCCATTGTCATAACGATTTGGGGCTTGCCACAGCAAACTCCATCGCCGGGGTGATTAATGGTGCCCGCCAGATTGAATGTACCATCAACGGTATTGGCGAGCGTGCCGGTAACACAGCTCTTGAAGAGGTTGTGATGATCCTGCGTCAGCACCCCGATTTAGGTTTGGATACGGGCATCAATTCGCGTTTGTTGTGGGATACCAGTAAGATGGTAAGCGACAAGATGGGAATGCCGGTACAGCCTAACAAAGCTGTGGTAGGTTCAAATGCTTTTGCGCACAGTTCGGGTATTCACCAGGATGGTGTGATCAAAAACCGCGAGACTTACGAAATTATGGATCCTGAAGAAGTGGGTGTGACCGAAAGCGCAATTGTTCTTACCGCCCGCAGTGGCCGCGCTGCTTTGGCTTACCGCTCTAAAAAAGTAGGTTATGAGTTAACCAAGCTACAATTAGACGAGGTTTACGAGGTCTTTCTTAGCTTTGCAGACAAACAAAAGGAAATTCATGATGAAGACATTCATGAGATTATGAAAGTCGCAAACATTCAGGCTCAGGTAGAAGCTTAACACATTATAAATTAATAGTTTAAATAAGGATTCTTAGTTTAGAATCCTTATTTTTTAGAATACATACAGTTCGTAAAGAACCAATTGCAATAAAATGGCAGGAAAAACATTATTTGACAAAGTATGGGACGCGCACGTGGTTGATACGGTGCCTAACGGTCCGCAGGTATTGTATATAGACAAACACCTTATTCACGAGGTGACGAGTCCGCAGGCCTTTTCAGAGCTTGAAGAGCGCGGTATCCCTGTGGCACGTCCCGATCAGATTGTGGCAACAGCAGACCACAATACCCCTACAGTAGATCAGCACTTACCGGTGCGCGATGTACTTTCCAGAAATCAGTTGAAACAACTTACTGAAAACTGCGAAAAACACGGCATTACGCTTTACGGTTTAGGACACAAATACAACGGAATTGTACACGTTATGGCTCCCGAGCTTGGGATCACCCAGCCCGGCATGACGATGGTTTGTGGCGACAGCCACACCTCTACGCACGGGGCTTTTGGTACGATTGCTTTTGGAATTGGTACCAGCCAGGTGGCGCAGGTTTTTGCAAGCCAGTGCTTGTTATTGACAAAGCCGAAAAGTCTTCGGGTGAATGTAAACGGAAAATTAAAGCCGAATGTACTGCCTAAAGACGTGATTCTTTATGTGATCTCGCAAATAGGAACCAACGCCGGTACCGGATATTTCTGTGAGTACGCCGGAAACGTTTTTGAAGAAATGTCTATGGAAGGCCGTATGACCGTTTGCAATATGAGTATCGAAATGGGTGCCCGCGGAGGAATGATCGCTCCCGACCAGACTACGTTTGACTACGTACAAGGACGCGAGTTTGCACCTGAAGGAGCTGAGTGGGAACAAAAATTGGAATACTGGAAAACCCTTCCCACCGATGCAGATGCGGTTTTTGATAAGGAATACTCCTTTGACGCGGCAGACATCGAGCCTATGGTAACCTACGGAACCAATCCGGGAATGGGAATCAAAGTAACCGGAAGAATTCCGGATAAGGATGATGTCAACCTCGAGAAGGCTTTGGCTTATATGAATTTCAAAAAAGGCGAAAGTCTGATCGATAAACCCATTAATTATGTGTTTATAGGCAGTTGTACCAATTCGCGTATTGAAGATTTCCGCATTGCGGCAAACTACGTGAAAGGCAAGCAGAAAGCGCCTAACGTAAATGCGTGGCTGGTTCCCGGCTCGCAGCAGGTTGCCAAACAGTTGGTAGAAGAAGGTCTTGATAAAGTTTTTACCGAAGCCGGTTTCGCACTCAGACAGCCCGGTTGCTCGGCCTGTTTAGCGATGAACGACGATAAAATCCCGGAAGGTGAATATTGCGTTTCAACCTCAAACCGAAATTTTGAAGGAAGACAGGGACAGGGCGCCCGTACCATTTTAGCGAGTCCGCTTATGGCAGCAGCCACCGCCGTTGCCGGAAAAATCACAGACATTACCAAACAATTGAATTAAAATGGAAAAGTTCACAAAACTTACCGATACCGCAGTCCCCTTACCTATTGAAAATATAGATACCGATCAGATTATACCCGCACGTTTCTTAAAGTCAACCGATAAGCAGGGCTTTGGAGACAATGTATTTAGAGACTGGAGATACGATCACGAAGGCAATAAAAACCCGGACTTTGTATTGAATGATCCTACGTACAGCGGTTCAATCCTCGTTGCAGGGGACAATTTTGGTTGCGGGTCAAGCCGGGAACACGCGGCCTGGGCTATTGCTGGCTATGGTTTTAAAGTGGTGATCAGCAGCTTTTTCGCAGATATCTTTAAAGGAAACGCGCTGAACAACGGAATTCTTCCTATTCAGGTAACTCCCGAATATTTAAAAGATTTACTTCAAACCATCAAGGAAAAACCGGAAACCAAACTCACTGTAGATCTGGAAAATCAAATCCTCAGCTCTCCCGCAGGCGAACTGGAATTTGAGATTGACCCGTATAAAAAGGTGTGTATGATTAACGGCTATGACGACATCGACTTTTTAATCAGTAAAAAAGATAAAATCGAAGCTTTTGAGCGCGAGCGCAGCTTCTAATGTCACTTCGAGTGTTTGATTGAGGCTTGAGCGGAAATCAAATGTATCGAGAAGAAAAATATAAAACCACGCTCAGGAAATTTTCTGAGTTTGATAACATAAAGATTATGAAATTTAATATAGCTCTTTTAGCAGGTGATGGAATTGGTCCGGAGGTCACAGACCAGGCGGTTAAAGCTTTGGATGCCATTGCAGACGTTTACGATCATACGTTTAAGTTTACCAAAGCTCCCGTGGGAGCTATTGCGATTGACCAGACCGGAAATCCACTACCCGATGAGACGATTGAGCTGTGTAAAAACAGTGATGCGGTACTGTTTGGCGCTATCGGGCATCCTAAATACGACAACGACCCTTCAGCTAAAGTTAGACCTGAACAAGGCTTATTAAAGCTTAGAAAGTCACTCGGTCTTTTTTGCAACATCAGACCGGTAAAGGCTTTTGACCGGTTGATTGATCGTTCGCCGCTTAAAAAAGAAATCATTCAGGGAACTGATATTTCGATCTATCGCGAATTGACCGGCGGAATTTACTTTGGGGACAAACACCTCAGCGAAGACGGTCAGGTAGCCAGTGATGGCTGCTCCTATTCGGTAGAAGAAATTACGCGTATCGCACATTTGGCTTTTAAAGAAGCTCAAAACCGAAGAAAAAAATTAACGCTGGTTGATAAGGCTAACGTTTTGGAAACTTCACGACTTTGGAGAAAAACCGTTACCGAAATCGCTAAAGAATACGACGATGTTCAACTCGACTTCCTGTTTGTAGACAACGCGGCGATGCAAATGATCTTAAACCCCAGTCAGTTTGACGTTATCTTAACTGAAAACCTGTTTGGTGATATCATTTCAGACGAAGCTTCGGTGATAGGTGGTTCTATAGGTTTACTGGCTTCTGCTTCGGTGGGCAGCACGGTAGGGATGTTTGAGCCTATTCACGGCTCCTTTCCACAGGCAACCGGTAAAAACATTGCTAATCCGCTAGCTTCTATTCTTTCGGCAGCGATGATGTTGCGCCATTTGGATCTGCATAAAGAAGCAGACGCGATTGAAAAAGCAGTTGAGAAATCTCTGGAATTAGGGATAACCACCGGCGACATTAACCCTGAGAAACCTTTTTCTACTTCAAAAGTGGGCGATTTTATCGCAGATTTCTTAACCCATCCCGATGATACCAATCGCAACTTTAAGAACATCCACATGGGACAGAGCACGATCATTTAGATGTGAGATGTGAGAATTTAGAAAAAAGAGAATAGAAAAAAGAGAATAGAAAAAAGAGCGACTCGTTTGAGATCGCTCTTTTTATTTTTGGTCATTTTGATCGCAGCAGATATTCTATCCCTTTTCCTCCAGTTGTTCTTTTAAATTTCGGAGCCCCTCCTCAAAGTCTTTGCCTATCATTTTATCCATACTTACAAAATGGCTCATTACGCTAAACGGAAATGTATTCTTACCTGTAAAGCCCCACTCTACTGTAGTTATCCCGGGATTGGGAGTACTCACTTCAAGCCAGGCATCACTGGTACTTTTAAAGGGCTTTAAAAAGCGAAGTTCACTCTCTACCCGCTTTCCGGGAATGATTGCTTTGAGTTCCTGCTCTCCGGTACCTACCTCCTTATTACCTTCCCAATGTGCGACAAAACCGGGTTCTCCATCGGTTCCCTGATAGGATTTTTTCATATTGGGATCTTTCCGGTCCCAGGGAGACCATTGATCCTGATTTTTCAGGTATTTTAAATACTCAAAAACCTGCGCGGCCGGCCGTTGAATGTTGATACTCCGACTTACCCGATAAGATTTTTTCGCAGTGATAGCGAGTAGAAGAATTAGTACTGCTAAAGCCAAAAGGATATAAAGAAACCACATAATAATAGATTGAAAATGAACAATCTAATATACTTTAATTTCAAATACGATTTCTAGACGACCACATTTAATGCCTCAATTTCCTCTTTGTAGTTTTTAGGAAGAAGCAGTGTTTTGATCAGGGCATCTGCATTCAATTTTCGGCTTAATTTATAAACCGGAATCAGCGGCTCTAACGCTGAAAACCGGGAATACTTCAGCAAATTCCGCACAGGTTCAGGGACCAGAAGCTTTTGACTTTCTACCAAAACCGTATAACGCACTGGTCCTAAATGCTTCCTGTATTGTTTGAATAAGTCTTTCGTATAATCACTTTTATAGAGATTTTCTTTCAGATGTGCCTCGCGCTGCGGCAACCAGTTTTTATAATCTGTGGCCAAATCTTTGAGTTGCATACGCTTCCCAAACCGGTAAAATACATCATAAACCTCCTGCTTTTCGTTAGCGGTAAGTTTTCGTTCTAAAACTTCAAAAGAGGCAATCGAATAATGAATAAGCATAAACAGCACATCGCGATAAGCCCAATCGGGAATTTGCGCCGAGCGCTCCTGCTCTACTGCTTTATGAATGTGATAAATGGAATCAATGGTTTGATGCGCCCGGGTCTCTTCTGCAAAAATAATTCTGCGCGCATAAGTCACGGTCGAAAACAAACGCCCTAAAGGATCTGTCGGAAGCTTCCCGGTAAAATACAACCAGTCTACAGCTTTATTCAACGCAAATTCGGCGGCGGCACCTGCAAAAATGAGCAGGACCGTATCACTGGTTCCCCAGATTTTACGCACGATAGAATCTTTGGCTACAAAATTTGACATAACAGGCATTTTTAAAGCTAACGTTTACCAGACAAAAATAGTCTAAATAATACCCCTCGACTGCGCTCGGGAAGACAGGAGTTTGAGATTGTTCTCATTTAGTTGTCGTCATTTCGACCGCAGGGAGCAATCACATCAACCAAATTCTGAAAATACAAAAGTGGAAATACGAAATCTGTAGTACAAACTAACCTTGAATTTTCAACTTTGAATTTTGAATGCTCGAGTCATTTCGATTGCAGGGAGCAATCACAGCAGTTGAGCTCTGAACTCTCCTCTCTCCCGATAGCTATCGGGATGGAGAAGGGTTGGGGATGAGGCTAAAAAAAAACCGCCCGGGACATCACATCCGGGCGGTTCAGGTTTATTGACTTCTAATTTTAGGGGTGAAAAGTCAACAACCTCCTCAACACTAATCAAATTCTAGTTCCAGCCACCACCTAGTGCCTGATACAACTGTACATAGGCATTAAGCTGGGCGACTTTGGTCTCGACCAAATCAAAATTGGATTCTAAAGCATCGCGCTGGGTCATCAGCACTTCCATATAATCTGCCCGGGCAGATCCAAAAAGCTGTCCCGCGATATCCACCGAGCGGTTAAGCGCTTCTACCTGCTGCGTCTTTAAATCATAGCTTTTTTCCAGATTGGAAACTTTTGCAAGCTGATTGGCCACCTCGATATAGGCATTCAACACGGTTTGCTCATACTCGTAAACCGCCTGAACCTGCTTCGCATTGGCACCTATATAGGCAGCCTTAATCTCGTTCCGGTTGATCAACGGAGCGGTGAGTTCGCCTGCTATCGAGTATAACAGCGACTCGGGCGAATTCAACAAAAACTTGGGTTTAAAGGCTTCGAAGCCCACACCTGCCGAAATACCCAAAGAAGGATAAAACCGAGCCTTGGCAACCTTAACATCGAGTTTAGCCGCTTGTAAAGCGAGTTCGGCCTGTTTTACATCGGTTCGGTTTTCGAGCAATTGAGCCGGAATCCCGGCGTTTAGCATCGCCGGCCTGATGTCCATAAATGAAACCGCAGTACGCTCCACAGGTTGTGGAAAACGGCCTACCAGAAAATTGATTCGGTTTTCCGTTTCGGTAATTTTTTGCTGAATTTCATACTGCAGACTGCGTGTGTAAAGCACCTCAGCTTCAAACTTACTTACGGCAAGTCCGGTCGCTTTTGCCGCTTCCTTCTGAAGTTTTACAATACGAAAGGCATTGCCCTGAATCTCGATGTTTCGGTTTACGATAGCCAACTGATTATCCAACGCCAGCAGCTCGTAATACGACTGCGCGATCTCCCCTACCAGTTGGGTAACCATAAAGTTTCGACCTTCAACACTCGACAGGTAATTGAGTACCGCCGCTTTTTTCGCATTGCGCAACTTACCCCAGATATCCAATTCCCAGGTCGCCTGAAGCCCAAATTTATAATTAGGCAAAGGCTCCGGAAACTCCACACCTTCTTTGATCTCAGTATTGGCGTCATTAGCGCCCTGACTGGTATAGCGACCTACTTTTTCCGTTTCGGCGGCTGCTCCAAAACCTACAAAAGGCAGGTATTCTCCTTTTTTGGCCCGAATTTCAGACTTCGAAATCGCGATTTCCTGAAGCATCATATTCAGTTCCTGATTGTGTACCAAAGCAGAATCAATCAGCTTCGCCAAATACGGATCGGTAAAATAATCCTTCCAGTTTATAAGCGCAGTATTGGTCGTATCCCGCTGCATTTTCCCGGCGTATTGTTTGGGAAGCGCGCTCAGATCAACGTCTTTTTCTATCAGTCCCGGAGCTTTACAGCTTGAAAAAGCTAAAATTAAAAGCAGGATGGGAACGTATAGGGATTTATAACGATTACTTATCATAATTATCATCTTCAGATTTTGTGAATGTGTCTATTTCGTGAACGAAACCTTCGGTAAGCGAATGATCTTCTTCATCTCTGATGAGTTTTCGCCCGTCGGCAAGAGAGGCAAAAATGAAATACAATCCGGGAACGATAATGACCCCGAAAATAGTTCCAAACAGCATCCCTCCCAAAGCTGAAGCCCCGATGGTATGGTTACCTATCGCTCCGGCTCCACTTGCCAAAATAAGCGGAATCAACCCGGCGATAAACGCAAACGAAGTCATCAAAATAGGTCTGAAACGCACCCGGGCTCCTTCGATGGCTGCTTCCAGTATCGAAGCACCTTCCGAACGTTTCAGCACTGCAAATTCCACGATAAGCACCGCGTTTTTACCCAGCAGACCTACCAGCATGATAAGACCGATTTGTGCATAAATGTCATTTTCAAGTCCCATCAATTTCAGCAATAAGAACGAACCAAAAACTCCCACAGGCAACGAGAACACCACCGCCATCGGGATGATAAAACTCTCGTATTGTGCTGCCAGTACAAAGTACACAAACACCAGTACGATGAGGAATATGAACACCGACTCATTACCGCGGCCGGCCTCATCGTACGACAAACCTTCCCAGGCGATGTCATAACCTCTGGGCAGGCTGGTTGCCGCCACTTCTTTGATCGCGTCAATCGCATCTGCGGTAGAATAGCCTTTGGCTGGCAAACCTCTGATTGCGGCTGAATTGTACATATTGTATCGGGTAACCTCGTTAGGTCCCTGAGTCTTTTTCAGCTTCATAAACGCCGAATACGGAACCATCTCGCCCTCATCATTTTTCACATACATATTGAGTACATCGCTGGGCAATCTTCGATACTGAGGATCAGATTGCACGTATACCTTAAAGAAGCGGTTGAACTTGATGAAACCCTGCTCATAAGTACTACCAATCATGATATCCAGATTCTCCATCGCCTTACCAATGGTCACCCCTTTTTGCATAGCAAGGTCGTTGTCTACCTCGAGTTCGTATTGAGGATAGTTTGCTGCGAAAAAGGTAAACAGACCGGTCAATTCAGGACGGGCTTTTAAATCGTCTAGGAACTTCTGGTTCACCTTATCAAAGTCCTGATAATCGGTTTCAGTGTTTTTATCTAAAAGACGAAGTGAGAAACCACCCGATGAACCAAAACCGGGAATCGCGGGGGGTTCAAAAAACTCGATTACCGCTCCCAGACCTTTTGTTTTTTCTTCGAGCTCTTCCATGATTTCTTTTACGTCGTGTTCGCGATCGTGCCATGGTTTGAGGTTGATCAAACAGGTACCGGCGTTAGAACCGCGACCTTCGGTCATAATCTCATAACCTGCAAGGGATGATACCGACTCTACGCCTTCAATCTCCTCGCAGATTTTCTGAAGCTCCTGAGAAACCTTGTTGGTTCGCTCTAAAGTCGCTCCGGGAGGGGTTTGAATAATCGCATAGATTGTACCCTGATCTTCACTTGGTATAAAACCGGAAGGCAATACCTGACTCTGCCAGTAAATTCCCGCACAAAAGATTAGAAGCACCGCAAAAGTGAGCCATCTCAGGCTTACAATTCGGCGGAGTAAAGCCACATACTTTCCGGTAAGTTTGTCAAACACGTGGTTGAACTTGTCAAGCGAACGGGTGAGTATATTCTGTTTATGCGGCTTTGCATGGTGGTTTTTAAGCAACATTGCACACAATACCGGAGTAAGCGTCAACGCAATCAATGCCGAAATAACAATCGAACTCGCCATCGTGATTGAGAACTGCCTGTAAAAGGTTCCCACAGGGCCAGACATAAACGAAATGGGCAAGAATACCGAAACCATCACCCCGGTAATTGCGATAATCGCACCGGTGATTTCGCCCAAAACCCGCTTCACCGCCTGATAGGGCGTAATTGTTGGGTACTGCTCAAACTTGGCGTGCACCGCCTCTACCACCACAATCGCATCATCTACCACAATACCAATAGCGAGTACCAAAGCAAACAGGGTCACCAGGTTTATGGAGAGTCCAAAAAACTGAATCACAAAAAAGGCCCCGATAAGCGATACGGGCACGGCGATAATTGGAATCAAGGTCGAACGCCAATCACCCAAAAATATAAATACTACCAAAGCAACCAGAATAAACGCGTCACGCAGGGTATCTACCACCTGCTCTATCGAAGAATCAAGGAATTTGGATACGTCATAACTGATGCTGTATTCCATTCCGGGAGGGAAATCGGCTTCAAGTTCCTTCAGTTTTTCCTTTACCTCTTCAATAACTTCACTCGCGTTACTGCCGTAGTTTTGTTTCAATACAATAGCTGCGGAAGGATGCCCGTCCTGATTCGAATAAATATCGAAGAATTCGCTACCCAGAGCTACAGTACCTACATCTTTTAAACGAATACTTTCTCCTTCGGCATTGGCTCTTAAAATGATATTCTCGTATTCTTCGGGCTCGTTGAAACGTCCTTTATAGGTCAATACATATTCTAAAGACTGGGCATCAATACCCGAACTCTGCCCCAATCGTCCGGGACGCCCCACCACGCTTTGCTCTTGCACGGCTTCCATTACATCTTCCACCGAAATATTATAAGCCCGCATACGGTCTGGGTTTAACCAAACCCGCATCGCATAACGACGGCTACCTAAAATCTGTGAACGCGCGATCCCTTTAAGACGGTTGATCTCCGGGATCATCTTCACATCAGCATAGTTGTAGAGAAATTTTTCATCCATACTCTTGTCTTTAGAGTACAGGTTTACGTACATCAACATACTGGGTTGAATGGGCGTAATGATCACCCCTTCGCGCTGCACCAGTTCGGGCAGCAAAGGCATAACCTGATCAACCCGGGTTTTCACGCGAACCACCGCATCGTTGGGGTCTACGCCGGGTTCAAAAATGATACGGAGGGTGGCTTCACCGGCACTGGTCGCATCGGTAGCCATATAGCGCATATCCTGCACCCCGTTGATCGCATTTTCGAGGGTAATAAGTGTTGATTTTACCAGTACATCTGCACTCGCACCGGGATAGGCGATAAAGATGTTTACGGTGGTAGGGGCAATCTGCGGAAACTGCGAAATAGGCAGTTGCTTTATTGATAACGCACCTACAAAGACGATCATAATCGAGATTACGATCGCAAATACAGGTCGCTTTATGAATTTACTAAACATGTTTTGTGTTTTTGGGGTGAGATTACTCGGCGTATAGATCTAAATCGGAAATGACCGCTTTAGGGTCTTTTACCTCAAATATTATCTGCTCATTTTCACGTACCAGTCTTAAGCCTTCCAGCAGGATTTTGTCTTTGGGAGAAAGACCGGAAGCAATTGCATAGAGATGCGGCATTTCGTTAGCGATCTGCACTTCCCGTGATTTCACGATGCCTTCATCGGTTATCACAAAAACATATTTTTTATCGAGTACCTCAAAGGTGGATTTCTGCGGAATTAATAGCGCATCTTTAAGAGGAATGGTCACGTGCACATTACCGGTTTCCCCATGTCTTAGCAGACCTTCAGGATTTGGGAAGGTCGCCCTAAACGGAATGTTTCCGGTTTCGTTATTGAAATCCGCTTCAATGGTTTCTACGATTCCGGGGTGTTTAAAGTAGGCATTGTTAGCCATCAAAAGCTTAACCTCGGGCTTTTCAGCAGTGGTTAAATTACTCTGATAATCCAGATATTCGGCTTCGGGAACATTATAATAGACCCACATAATATTATTGTCAGAAAGACTTGTAAGCAATTCGCCTTCATCTACCAGACTTCCCAGTCTTACGTGAAACCGGTCTACGATACCGTCAAAAGGTGCTCTGATTTGGGTAAACTCAAGGTGCACCTGAGACAGGGACAATTCGGCATTGGCCTTTTGCAGTTTGGCTTTGGCCATTGCCAGTTCGTTTGGCGCAACAATATTGCTGTCTGCAAGCTTTTTGGTGTTTTCATATTCTATTTCTGCGAAACGCGCTTCGGCTTTTGCTTTTTGCATTTCGGCTTCATACAATTTGGGCATAATTTGAAACAGCAACTGCCCTTTTTTAACAGCCTGACCTTCATCTACAAATATTTTCTGAAGGTAACCGCGCTCCTGAGCACGCAGTTCGATATGGCGGCTTGATTGTATTTGCGCTACGTAATCTTTGGTGATTACCGTATCTAATTTAATGGGGTTGGTGACTAAAAAAGTGGTTTTTTCTTCTTCTTTGTGGTGTTCAGTTTTGCAGCTTATGTGCAACAAAAGCGCACCCAGGCCTAGCATCATGAGAATTTTTTTCATGTGTTTGAATTTTACGATAAATGATTTGATGTGAGGTGCTCTTCCGGGATGGAAAAGACACAGAATTCCCTGCCTGGTCTGCTATAGTGTGAGGTAAACCAGCTACAGGAAATGCGTTTAGCCCGCGAGTGCGAGCTTAAGTTTTAAATCAAAGTCTGAATACCTGAAAAAGGATATACGGCTTGACGGCACCGGCAAGGTTTGCACGGGCCTGTGTTGGAGTAAACGGAAGGTTTAGATGAAAATTACAAACCCCTTCCAATTGAGCACCGGTAATAACCGGTTGCGTTAATTGTTCCTGTCTGGATCGGGATAGTTTCTCTGAATCTTCCTCGATCTCAAACTCAGCAACTTTAAACTCAGTATGTTCTTTATGATTGGGGGTTAACTGAAATCCCGAATCATAAAGTTGAATAGCAAGCTGCTCTTCAAATGTACAGGATGAATCTGATGCTTGTTGAGGTGTAAGCGCCCATCCGGAAATATTTAAAATCCCGGCCAGAAGTAAACTGAAAATAGAAAGGGCTACCTTCATAATATCTTGAAAAAGATGCAGCAAAAGTATGGGAAGGAATAATCTCCCACAACGAATAGACTAAAAAAGTTTATCGATTTAGTTGGCTGAGTAGCATTTTTATTAAAGAAACAAAATACACCGATTCAAATTGACAAAAGCACAAAATAAAACAGGCCTTTTCGATAATAAAAAGGGCTGTTAAAGAATTTATTGAATTATCTGTGACAGCGACTTCCGCCTATTTGATATTCAAAGCGGTTGAAACCTTCCGCATTTTTGCCCTGATTTCATCGAAACCGGGGTTGTGAATGCTCCCCAGGTGCGTATGTTTTTTGCCCGGCTCTGGCTTATACGTACCGGCCTGTACCTGCCCTCCTATTTCCTGATAGGCTTCTCGGAACGACTTGCCTTCAACTACCAGATCGTTGATGCTGTCTACGGTAAACAGGTATTTGTACTTCTCGTCATTCAGGTCAATCTCTTTAACCTGCACCTGACTGATTGCATAATCAAAGATTTCGAGAATGTCTTTCATAGACTCCACCGCATTGATGGTGTTTTCTTTTAGCAACTGATAATCGCGATGGTAACCGCTGGGCAGGTTGTTTGTAATCAAAATCATTTCGGTACTCAATGCCTGAATTTTATTGCACTTACCGCGTATCAATTCAAACACATCGGGATTTTTCTTGTGCGGCATAATGCTGCTGCCGGTAGTTAACTGCTCGGGGAAGCTTACAAAGCCAAAATTCTGGCTCATATACAGGCATACATCCATCGCAAAGCGCGAAAGCGTGTTGGCCAGACTTCCTAAGGTAGAAGCCAGCGTACGCTCGCTTTTACCACGTGCCATTTGAGCGGCAACCACATTGTATTTCATCGTGGCAAAGCCCAATTCTTTGGTGGTCATCTCACGGTCTATGGGAAACGAACTTCCGTATCCCGCCGCAGAACCCAGAGGATTTTGATCTACAATATCCTGCGTGGCATTGATGAGGATGGTATCGTCGATAAGCAATTCGGCATAAGCGCTAAACCAAAGTCCGAAACTGCTGGGCATCGCCACCTGCAGATGCGTATATCCCGGAAGCAATTGATCTTTGTGCTTTTCGCCCAGATGCATCAGCGTTTCAAAAAGCGAAACCGTACGCGCCTTGATTTGCTGCAACTGCTCTTTGTAATACAATTGCAGAGCCACCAGCACCTGATCGTTACGTGAGCGTGCCGTATGTACTTTTTTCCCGGTTTCGCCCAGAATAAGCGTTAATTCGGCCTCCAGCTTCGAGTGAATATCCTCGTATTCCGGTTCGATAAAGAAATCGGGGTTTTGCGTATGTGCCTCCAGAATATCGAGCTGGGGCAACAAATCTTTAAGCTCCTGATCAGTCAGAATGCCAATTTTATTCAGCATTTTCACGTGTGCACGTGATGCCTGTACATCGTATTTCGCAATATGCGTATCGATTTCCCGGTCATTACCTACCGTAAAACGGATGATCTTATCGTCTATGTTTGCTCCTTTATCCCAAAGTTTCATTGTCCTCCCCTGACCCCTCCCAAGGAGGGGAACCTTTATTTAGTGAAATTAAAATCGCTAGCGATTTTAAGGTTGTTAGTATTATTTTCTTTCCCCATTCATTCCCCCTTCGGGGGCTAGGGGGCTCACAGAATGCTTTTCAGCAAATCTATATAAATCTGAATGCCTTCTTCAATCTCTGCGACGTAAATAAATTCGTTTGCGCTGTGCGAGCGCGTGCTGTCGCCGGGCCCGAGTTTGAGTGACGGACAGCTCAAAACCGCCTGATCGCTCAAAGTTGGCGAACCGTAAGTGCTTCTACCCAAAGCGATGCCGGCTTTTACGAGTTCGTGATCTTTTGGTATTGAAGAGGAATTCAACCGCAGACTGCGCGGTACAATCGAATCGCAAGGCGCTTCGGCCTGTAGCAAATCGGCTATTTCCTGATTGCTGTATTGATCGTTAACCCGAACATCAATAACCAGTTCCACATCTGCCGGAACCGCGTTGTGCTGTTTTCCGGCTTTGATCTGCGTCACAGTCATTTTTACCGCTCCCAGGGCTTCGGAGACTTTTTCAAAAGTATACTCTTTAAACCACTGTAACACGGGGATGCAATTGTAAATCGCATTGTTTTCGTTAGGATGTGCGGCGTGTGACGGAGTACCCAGCACTTTCGCATCAAATACCACCAAACCTTTTTCGGCGATAGCCAAATTCATCAAGGTAGGTTCGCCGACAATTGCCACATCAACAGGAGGAATCACATTAAGCATACTGTTGAGCCCATTAGGTCCGCTGCTTTCTTCCTCGCCACTGGCAACGATAATCAGATTGTACTTTGGGTTTTCCTCAGCGTAGAAATACGTAAACGTTGCAATTAGCGAAACCAAACATCCTCCCGCATCATTGCTGCCTAGCCCATACAACTTGCCGTCTTCTACATCCGGACTGTAGGGATCGCGGGTATAGCCGTTATTTGGTTGCACGGTATCGTGATGGCTATTTAGTAAAAGTGTTGTTTTACCTTCCGTAAAATGCTTGTTGGTCGCCCAGATGTTATTTGCCTGGCGCTTAAAGGGTATGTCGTGCGCTTTAAACCAGTTTTCAATAAGTGCAGCCGTTCCTTCTTCTTCTGAAGAAAAAGACTGTGTTGAAATCAGGTTTTTTAATAATGCTATCGCCTCTTGCGTAAGTGTTTCTATAGTCATAGACCAGTCTGTTTTAATCTGTCCGTTTTTATCAATACGCTATTTCTATAATGTATGAAGTTAAAGCTTTGATTTTAGCCCCCTTTGCACTACTGAATATGTAAAAATCTGCAAAGGCATATTTTTTACCATTTTCCATTTTGATAATCCCATTAGCGGCACCTTCTTTTCCGTGACTTAAAATTTGATGTAAATGAAGACTGCTTATCTGCTGTTGCATAAGCTCTAATTCCTTTTTAAATGCCTCGTTTCCCTCAATTTTTTTATCACCTACAATGTTCCAGATAACATCATCGGTAATACTATCCAGAATAAATTTAAAATCCTGCCTGGCAAAAGCAATGTTGAACGCCTTTATGAATTCACGCTTCGGTGAATTTCCGCAATCGGTATCAACGTGAATTTCAGTCATTTTAAAGTTGGTTTATTACAGAGTTAAGGTTGTATGGTTTACGTCCTTTTTACCTAACATCTCCGGCTTGCCCAGTTGCACTTTGTGAACGCCGCCTTTCAGTGCATAAAAGCAGTTTTCCAGTTTAGGCAGCATGCCGTCTGCGATAATGCCGTCTTTCAGCAAGTCGGCATATTTCTTCGTGTCAATCTCTTTAACAACCGAGTTTTCGTCCTGAATATCCAGTAAAACACCTGCTTTTTCGAAGCAATAATTGAGCGTTACCTCATAATATTCAGACAGACCGATTGCGAGTTCACAGGCAATGGTATCGGCATTGGTATTGAGCAGCTGTCCTTTGCCATCGTGCGTTATGGCGCAGAAAACGGGGGTAATCCCTATTTGGGTGAGCTCATGAATTAGTTTGGCATTTACGCCTACCACATCACCCACAAAGCCAAAATCTACCTCTTTAACCGGCCGCTTAACCGAGAGAATCGTATTTCCATCAGCGCCCGAAAATCCAATCGCATTGCAATCCCGCGCCTGCAGGCCGGCTACGATGCTTTTATTGACTTTACCACCGTAAACCATGGTAATGACCTCAACCGTCTCGGCATCGGTAATGCGACGCCCGTTAATCATTTGTACCGGGATCTCGAGACGCTCCGCCAGTTGGGTAGCTAACTTTCCACCGCCGTGAACCAAAATTTTAGGTTCAGGCAAAGCCGAAAACGCATCCAAAAAAGCCTGTAAATCTTCTTCTTTCTCGATGATGTTTCCGCCTACTTTGACGACGTGGAGCCCTGCCCCCCTATCCCCCGAAGGGGAAATCTGTTTAGTACTCATAACGACTACTTTCTAACTTCTCCTTTTGGGATTTGGAAGCTAAATTTTCCAATATCCTCTTCAGTACCACCTGTGCCGAAAACGTACGGTTGTTGGCCTGCTCAATAACCACCGACTGGTCGCCATCCAAAACCTCATCAGCCACAA
Organism: Leeuwenhoekiella nanhaiensis; assembly: GCF_002744755.1. Classification (GTDB taxonomy): domain Bacteria; phylum Bacteroidota; class Bacteroidia; order Flavobacteriales; family Flavobacteriaceae; genus Leeuwenhoekiella; species Leeuwenhoekiella nanhaiensis. The sequence continues at coordinate 444,424 of NZ_KZ319288.1, forward strand.
TAACATTGCGACGCACCGGCAGGCAATGCATAAATTGCGCAGTTCCCAATTTTTCGGAAGTGACCATCCAGTCCGAATGGGTTTCCGGGGTGGCAATAACTTTTCCGTATTCTTTATAATTACTCCAGTTTTTTACGTAAACGAAATCGGCATCTTTCAAAGCTTCATCCTGATCGTAAACCACTTTAGAATTCTTAACCACATCAGCACTCAACTCATAACCTTTGGGATGTGTGATGGTAAAATCCACGTCCATCTTCTGCATCATCCCTATAAAGGAATTGGCCACCGCGTGCGGCAAGGCCTTGGGATGTGGCGCCCAGCTGAGGACCACTTTAGGTTTGGATTGCTGCGAAAGTTCGGTTATCGTAATCGCATCGGCCAGCGCCTGAAGCGGGTGAGCCGTGGCACTTTCCATATTGACAACAGGCACCGAAGCATATTTTTCAAAACTTGAAATCACATACTCGCTTTCGTCCTTGGCCTTATCGGTAAGGGTTGGAAAGGCGCGCACTGCGATCACATCCCCGTATTGGGAAATGACCTGTGCGGCTTCTTTGATGTGCTCGGAGGTGTCTGCGTTCATTACGGTACCGTCTTCAAACTCGAGCTTCCAGGCATCGCTGTTAAAGTTCATCACCGTAACATCCATCCCAAGATTGCAGGCGGCTTTCTCTGTACTGAGGCGCGTGCGCAAACTGGAATTGAAAAACAACATTACTAAGCGTTTGCGTTTTCCTAAATGCTCAAAAGCATAGGGGTTTTTCTTGATTTCGCGGGCTTCCGCGATTAATTCTTTTAGATCTGTAATGTCGTCTAATCCGGTGTATTTTTTCATTTGTTGATTCCTGTCAGGTTTATAATGTGCAGCCGAAATCTCTGCTTTGTCCTCTCCCCAGCCCTCTCCAAAAGAGAGGGGGTTTGAGTAGTACTATGTTCTATTCTTTTGTCAAACTGTCCCGATCCCTCGGGACAGACTGACGTTCTATTTACATTTTATCCAATTCTATTTTTAATGCTTCAAAAAACTGATCGATTTGTTCGTTTTGAATCGTCAATGGCGGTAGAATACGAATCAGGTTTTTGTTTTTAGCGCTTCCGGTAAAAATATGCTGATCGTAAATCAGTTTTTTGCGGATGGCAGCCGTATCAAAATCAAATTCCAGACCCAGCATCAGGCCGCGGCCTTTTACGTTTTTTATCTGCGGAATATCTAAGGTTTTGGCCTTAAAATGATCGGAAACACTCAGGGCGTTAGCCATCAGATTTTCTTCTTCCAATACTTCAAGCACAGTCAAAGCTGCGGCACAGGCCAGGTGATTTCCGCCAAAAGTGGTACCCAGCATTCCGTATTCTGCCTTTATCGAAGGATGAATCAAAATCCCTCCTACCGGAAAGCCATTACCCATACCTTTGGCCATTGAGATCAGCTCCGGCTTTACGTTGTATTCCTGAAAAGCAAAGAACTTCCCGGTACGGCCAAAACCGGCCTGTACTTCATCTGCAATGAGGCAGGTTCCGGTTTGTTTACACAATTCATCAACACCTTCATAGAATTCAGCCGTGCTGATATCAAGACCGCCTACGCCCTGAATAAACTCCACAATCACCGCACACACATCTTCCTTAGCCAAAACCGCTGCCAAAGCATCCAGATCTCCCAGGGGTAGAAATTCGACCTCCTGCTGCGCGTTTATAGGCGCTACAATTTTAGGATTATCGGTGGCTGCGACGGCTGCCGACGTTCTTCCGTGAAAGCTGTTGTTAAAGGCGACAACTTTTTTTCTTCCGGTAACGAAAGAGGCCATTTTCAGGGCATTCTCGTTCGCTTCTGCCCCACTGCTGCACATAAACAACTGATAGCCGGGTGTATTTGCCTGAGCGGGTAGTTTTTCGCCTAAAGCCTCCTGCAACGGATTGTGAACCGCGTTGCTGTAAAAACCAATATCGTGCAGTTGTTTGGTAAGATTCTCAATGTATTTGGGATGCCCGTGACCAATCGAAATCACCGCGTGCCCCCCGTATAAATCCAGATACTTAGTGGGTGTGGCATCATAAACCCAAACGTCCTGAGCCTTAACCGGCGTCACGTCGTATAACGGATAAACATCAAATAAACTCATTATTTCTGGTCGGTTTTAATCACGTTAATTTTATTGAATGAGGCCACCATTCCCTGAATGAGTGATGAACTGAGGCCTTTATGTTCCATCTCGTTAAGTCCTTCTATCGTACAGCCTTTTGGAGTGGTTACACGGTCTATCTCTTCTTCCGGGTGGTTACCCGATTCGATTAACAGTTTTGAGGCACCGTTACAGGTGTGCATCGCCAGTTCCTGAGCTTCGTGCGCATCAAAGCCTAATTGAATCGCAGCCTGGGTCGTTGCGCGTATAAGGCGCATCCAGAAGGCAATTCCGCTTGCGCAAACCACAGTCGCGGCCTGCATTTGATTTTCGGGAATGATCAGACTGTTTCCGAGACGATTAAAAATCGCTTCAGCTACTTTTATGCGTTTCATTCCCTTTTCATTACTGGCCAGGCAGGTCATCGAGGCTCCAACAGCAATCGCGGTATTCGGCATTGCTCTGATAATAAACTGATCGGTCCCCACTATGGCTTCAATCTGCGAAATCGCGTAGCCGGTAATGGTCGAAATCAGCACGTGCTTATCGGTAAGTTCGTCTTTAATATCATTAAGAATATTTGCCAATTGTGCCGGTTGCACTGCAAAAATGAGTATGTCTGACTTCTGTACCGCCTCTACGTTATCTGAAGTCACAAATACATTCTTATACTCGGCATACGACTCAATCGCCGACGGATTACGCCGGGTCATATACAGCGTGGTGATCGCGTTATTGGTAATTAAACCTTTGGCTATTGCCAAACCTAGGTTACCGGTTCCTATAATTGCTATTTTCATAATCCTCACCCCCAGCCCCTCTCCAAAAGAGAGGGGAGTTGGATTTATTTTTAAAATTTTATTTTCATTTCCGTGAAGACGGAAATCTTTTGTCCTCCCCCCTAACTCCTATTCGAAGGAGAGGGGAGTTTGAATAATTTCTCATTAAAATCCCCTTTTGGGGGTTTGGGGACCTAAAAATAACTCCCTTTTAAATTAAGGCCTTCGGTTTGCGGAAGGCCAAAAATCAAATTCATATTTTCTACCGCCTGTCCTGATGCTCCTTTAAGCAGGTTATCAATGCAGCTCGTGATGAGCAACTGATTGCCGTGCTTGTGCAGGTGAATCAGACACTTGTTTGTATTCACCACCTGTTTCATATGTACTTCAGAATCTGAAATAAAGGTGAATGGTGCTTCAGCATAAAAATCCTCGTAGATCTTTTTCGCTTCAGCCAGATCGCCCTCAAAAGGGGTGTATGCCGTTGCGAAAATCCCACGTGAAAAATTACCGCGATTCGGCAAAAAGAAAATTTCGTTATCAAACGCTCCCTGTAACTGCTTTACCGTCTGGTTGATTTCGCCCATATGCTGATGCGTAAAAGGCTTATAATACGAAAAGTTGTTATCACGCCAGGTATAATGCGTAGTTGCCGAAAGCGAAGTTCCTGCCCCGGTGGCACCGGTTACCGCATTGATGTGCACGTTTGACTTTATTTTTTTGGCATCGGCCAAAGGAAGCAAAGCCAACTGAATAGCCGTTGCAAAACAACCCGGATTTGCGATAGAACCGGCCTGCTTTATGGCATCGCGGTTTAATTCGGTGAGACCGTAAACGAACTCGCGTCCCTGAAACTCCGCATCGGGTTTGAGGCGAAAATCATTGCTTAAATCAATGATGATGGTGCTTTCGGTAAACAGGTTTTCTTCTAAAAAAGCTTTCGAATTTCCGTGACCCAGGCATAAAAAAACAACATCCACGTCAAAATCAATAGTTCCCGAAAAACGCAGGTGCGTACTTCCCAGTAAATCCTGATGCACGTCACTCAACAGATTTCCTGCATTTGAGGTGCTGTAGACAAAGCTCAATTCAACATACTGATGGTTTAACAAAATACGCAGCAGTTCTCCTGCAGTGTATCCGGCTCCTCCAACTATTCCGGCTTTGATCATGAGTTTCCGTTTACGTGGTTGTAAATCTTATTCTGGTTACCGGTGATTTTGATAAAGCCTTTGGCATCTTCGGCGGTCCAGCCTTTGTTCATTTCGCCGTAGGCTCCAAAAGAAGCGTTCATCAAATCGTGCTTAGACTGAATACCTTCCAGCGTAAAGCGATACGGCTGCAGGGTTACGTACACCTCACCGGATACATTTTTCTGGCTATCGGTCAAAAAGGCTTCCATATTGCGCATTGCAGGATCGAGATACTGCCCTTCGTGCAGGTGCATTCCGTAGAAATTAGATAAATAGTCTTTATGCTGCATTTGCCATTTGGTAAGCGTGTGCTTCTCCAACAAATGATGCGCTTTGATGATGATCAGGGGCGCAGCAGCTTCAAAACCTACCCGACCTTTGATCCCGATAATGGTATCGCCTACGTGAATATCGCGGCCAATTCCATAAGGAGCAGCAAGTTTTTGAAGGGCTTCAATATTTTCTACCGGAGTGCTGGTCTTGCCATTTACGGCTTTGAGTTCGCCTTTTTCAAAAGTCAGAGTCACCTGCTCAGCTTCACTTTTTTGAACTTGTGAAGGATAAGCCGATTCCGGCAGACCCTTGTGTGAAGTCAGGGTTTCACTACCGCCAACGCTGGTTCCCCAAAGTCCGCGATTTACCGAATACTTGGCTTTCTCCCAGGCCATTTCTACGCCGTGACTTTTTAAGTATTCTATTTCCGCTTCGCGCGAAAGCTGTAAATCCCGTATTGGGGTGATGATTTCTATTTTGGGGGCCAAAGTTTGAAAGATCATATCAAAACGCACCTGATCGTTACCCGCGCCGGTACTGCCGTGTGCCACATATTTGGCACCGATTGATTTGGCATAATTGATAATCTCAACTGCCTGAATGATACGCTCAGCACTTACCGAAAGCGGATAGGTATTGTTTTTAAGGATGTTTCCATAAATCAAATACTTCACTACCTTATCGTAAAAGCGGTCAACCGCCTGAATATTTTTATAGGTCTTAGCTCCGATTTTTAGAGCCTTTGATTCGATTTCGTTAATTTCTTCCTGCGAAAAGCCTCCAGTATTGATGCTCACGGCGTGTACTTCGTAGCCTTTATCGGCAGAAAGGTATTTGGCGCAATAACTGGTATCAAGACCACCGCTGTAGGCCAGTACGAGTTTTGCTCCGGCAGGGTTTGCCGCCGGTATTTTTGTATCTGTAGTTTGTGAATGCGTTGTTGAATCCAAAACGTATTAATTTGAGGTTTTTAACGTGTTGCGTAAAAACCGGGTTAATGGTGTTCCTTTTTTTCTTTTCTCAAAAAGAGATGTTCCTTGATGCTTTTGAGACGTGTAAAAGCCTTCGGATTTAGTTTTTTGTCTTTTTTTTTAAGCTCTTCCGGATTTTCTGCTTTCTTCTTTTCCTCCTTGGCCGGATCGTAAAGCATCCCGGTGCAAAGACACATCTTCTGCTCGGTTCGCTGTAAAATGTCGTAATTACGACAGGTTTGACAGCCTTTCCAGAAGGTAGGGTCATCGGTAAGCTCTGAGAACGTAACCGGTTTGTAACCCAGTTCTGAATTGATTTTCATCACTGCAAGACCGGTAGTGATCCCAAAAACTTTGGCATCGGGATATTTTGTGCGCGAATGTTTAAAAATGGCTTCTTTAATCTGCCGGGCAAGACCGCTGCCCCGGTAATCAGGATGTACGATAAGACCGCTATTGGCTACAAATTTACCGTGTCCCCAGGCCTCGATGTAGCAAAAACCGGCAAACTTGTCGCCGTCTAAAGCGATAACCGCATTACCGTTTTCCATTTTGGTAATTACATATTCTGGAGTGCGCTTGGCGATACCGGTACCGCGTACTTTAGCAGATTCTGCGATCGTGTCGCAAATGTATTGTGCATATCCCGCATGGGATTTGTTAGCAATGGTAATTTCCATATTCTTTAGAATTGGAAGTTAGAAAAAAAGTGAAAATGAAATTTGATTTGAAGACGGAACCGGACTCACCTAAGTTCCCAATAAAACTGCACCCACTAGGGGCGGCGACGCTCATGGCGACGTACGGGGATAAATACTAAAGAATTGTGGGTCTCTCTAGCAACAGGATATAAAGAATGGAACAAGGCACTTACGGCTTGTTTAAATTCTTCCATATGTATTGTTATTCCCTTCATTTGTTGTGCTAAAATACAAAGTAGATTTAAATGACACTCCCTTTTTAAAGGTAAATATCACATAAATCTACTTTTTTATGATTTCTTCAGAATTTCGTCCAAATTTCAATAATCACTGCTAATTTATTAATCAATCTTCCCGGAATACCGAATTACAATAAGTAATCGGTACTCACAAAATTTGATTTTTTAGTATCTAAAAGTTCATTTAAAATGGCATTGTTATAGGCGTTGTCTTTTGAAGCCACAAAGGTGCGTATCGAAAACGAACGCAAGGCATCGTGAACGCTCAGGGTTCCTACTGCAGAATCCTTTCTTCCGGTAAACGGATATACATCGGGACCACGCTGACAGGAGCTGTTGAGATTTACGCGACATACCAGGTTCACCAGCGTATCTATAAGCGGCGCAAGTGCTTTGACCTCTTTACCAAACAGACTCACCTGCTGCCCGTAATTAGACTCTGCCATATCATCAAGCGGTTCATCAATATGCTTAAAGGTAAGCACAGGGATTACCGGACCAAACTGCTCTTCAGTATACACTTCCATATCCTTGGTTACCGGAAATAAAACCGCAGGCCAGATAAAATTCTCGGAATGCGTACCGCCTTTTTCATTTAAGATGGAAGCGCCTTTAGCTTTTGCATCGTCAATCAATCCCTGAATATAAGCCGGTTTTGAAGGCTCCGGAAGCGGAGTAAGACTTACTCTCTCCTCCCAGGGTAAACCAAATTTCAACGCATCTACTGCCTGTGCAAACTTACGGTTGAAGGTTTCCGCGATATTTTCATGTACATAAATAACTTTAAGCGCCGTACAACGTTGTCCGTTAAAGGAAAGCGTTCCCGCGATACACTCTGCCACTGCAAGGTCCAAATCAGCATCGGGAAGAATAATCGCCGGGTTTTTAGCTTCCAAACCTAAAACCAAACGCAGTCGGTTTTGTTTGGGATGCAATGCCTGTAGCGCGTTTGCAGACGAACTGTGACCAATTAAAGCCAGTACATTTACTTTTCCGGTTTTCATGATGGGGGTAGCTACTGCCCTGCCTCTTCCAAATAAAATATTTACAACGCCCGGAGGAAAACTTTCCTGGAAGGCTTCGAGTAGCGGCGTGATCAACAAAACCCCGTGTTTTGCAGGTTTAAATACCGCCGTATTTCCCATAATCAGGGCCGGAATTAGCAAACAAAAGGTTTCGTTTAGCGGATAATTATAAGGCCCTAAACACAGCACCACGCCCAAGGGCCCGCGGCGAATGTGCGCGTGAATACCGGCTTCCTTGTGGAATTTGGCACTGTCGCGATCCATATCCTTATAGTCTTCGATAGTATCGAGAATGTATTCTACCGTACGGTCAAACTCCTTTTGAGAATCAGGATGGTTTTTACCTATTTCCCACATCAGCAGTTTTACGATCAGCTCGCGCTTTTCTTTCATTTTGGTAACAAAAGTCTGCATACAACTGATGCGGTCTGCGACTTTCATGGTTGGCCAAAGCCCCTGCCCGCGTTCATACGCCTGATGCGCTGCATCTACTGCGGCGACAGCCTCTGCCTCCCCAAGACTTGGGATGGATCCCAGACGGGTAGGTTTACGCTCGCCGTCAACTTCGGTATGAATACTTGAAAACACATCTGCTGTCTCCCCTTCCCAGTTGAGCAGCTTTCCGTTGATGAGATAGGCTTTTTGTTCTATGGGCTGCACGCTAAACTGTGCAGGTATTTCTGTAGTTAATGGTTTCATGGTTAGGTTGGTTATCAAACGAACTATCAGATTAAAAATTCAAACAAGTCGGGTTTATCATTTAAGTATTCCCCAAAAAAGTTGCGCTTTTTCATGCGCGCGATCAAAGGATCGAGGTCTGCACGGTCTTTGATCTCAATACCTACGACGGCAGGACCATCTTCGCGTGAGGTCTTTTTCTTGTATTCAAAAAAGGTAATATCATCCTCAGGCCCTAAAATCTCATTCAAAAACTCCCGCAAGGCGCCCGCGCGCTGCGGGAAGCGAATAATAAAATAATGTTTTAGGCCGCGGTATAAGAGCGCACGCTCCTTGATCTCTGCGGTACGGGTGATATCGTTGTTGCTTCCGCTTACGATACACACCACATTTTTACCTTTAATTTCGTCAGCAAACTGATCTAAAACCGAAAGGGTCAACGCCCCAGCGGGTTCTACCACTATCGCGTCTTTATTGTATAAATCTAAGATGGTCTGGCACACTTTACCTTCGGGCACCGTTACCATTTTATGAAGGTTTTCTTTACAAATTGCAAAGTTGCGATCCCCTACGCGTTGTACAGCTGCGCCGTCTACAAATTTTTCGATTAACGAAAGTGTAGTATTTTCTTTATTGAAGATCGAAGTACTCATCGAAGGCGCACCTTCGGGCTCTACCCCGATTACTTTAGTATTAGGCGATAACAAGCTAAAAACCGTACTCAGGCCGGAAGCCAATCCGCCTCCGCCCACAGGAACAAAAACATAATCAATCTCTTCGGCAGCCTGCTCAATAATCTCCAGTCCCACGGTAGCCTGCCCTTCGATGATTTTTTCGTCATCAAAAGGATGTACAAAGACCTTACCCAACGCATCACACTCAATTTTTGAGGCTTTATACGCATCATCAAAAGTGTCACCGGTAAGCACGATCTTGGCATAATCACCACCAAACATCTCAACCTGCTCAATCTTTTGCTTAGGTGTAGGCGCAGGCATAAAAATAGTCCCGTTTATTTTAAGTTTCGCACAGGCGAAAGCTACGCCCTGAGCGTGATTCCCGGCGCTGGCACAAACGATTCCTTTGGCGCGGTCTTCTTCGCTTAACGAACTAATCTTATTGAAAGCACCCCGTATTTTGTAGGATCGCACCTGCTGCAAATCTTCACGCTTGAGCAGGATGTTTGCCCCGAGTTTTTTAGAATAACTCAGGCTGGGTAATAAAGGCGTTAAGGCTGCAACACCCTTAAGGGTTTGTGCAGCCTTTTTAACGTCTTCTAAACTGGGGAAATAGGTGGTTTTTAAGTCGCTCAAAATGCATTTATTTTGATTGACTGCACGGGCTTCAGGGTTTTCACCAAAGCCCGGCAGTTAAACTCAGTTCTGGGTTGATTAGGCAGTAACCTCTTCAGCGGCTACGGTCTTAATCTCCTTCATCGCAGTCATAGACTCACGCAACCAGGCACCCACTTCTTCTACAGTGTGTGAGCGGATAGCGTCATTAACAGCGATTAAGGTTTTGTTGTCTACGCCATTATCGGTAGCGTAAGCTTTACCGATTACGTTAGTATCTATTTTCTTCATAAAGTCGGTAAGCATAGGCTTACAGGCATGATCAAACAGGTAACATCCGTATTCAGCAGTGTCTGAAATCACACGGTTCATCTCAAACAATTTCTTACGTGCGATGGTGTTTGCGATAAGCGGAGTTTCGTGCAAGGATTCGTAGTACGCAGACTCCTCGATGATACCGGCTTCGGTCATGGTTTCAAAAGCAAGCTCAACCCCGGCTTTAACCATTGCAACCATAAGTACCCCGTGATCGAAGTATTCCTGCTCGCTGATTTCCATACTTCCGGCAGGAGTTTTTTCAAAAGCAGTCTCTCCGGTTTCGGCACGCCATTTTAATAGGTTGGCATCATCATTAGCCCAGTCTTCCATCATTGTTTTTGAGAAATGACCGGAGATGATGTCGTCCATATGCTTGTGGAACAGCGGACGGGTGATGTCTTTAATTTCTTCAGCCAGTTCAAAAGCTTTGATTTTAGACGGATTGTTCAGACGGTCCATCATATTGGTAATACCACCGTGCTTTAAAGCTTCGGTGATGGTTTCCCAACCGTACTGAATCAATTTTGAAGCATAGCCTTTGTCAATTCCTTTTTCAATCATTTTGTTGAAGCACAGGATCGAACCGGTTTGCAACATTCCGCAAAGAATGGTTTGCTCACCCATCAGGTCACTTTTCACTTCGGCAACAAATGAAGACTCTAAAACACCCGCGCGGTTACCTCCGGTTGCTACAGCATAAGCCTTAGCTTCCTCAAGACCTTTTCCTTGCGGATCGTTTTCCGGGTGAACCGCGATGAGGGTTGGTACACCAAACCCACGCTTGTATTCCTCACGAACCTCAGAACCGGGACATTTAGGCGCACACATAATTACGGTAAGGTCTTTACGGATTTGCATGCCTTCCTCAACGATGTTAAAACCGTGGCTGTAGGCCAAAGTCGCTCCTTCTTTCATCAAAGGCATAATCGCGTTGATTACCGAAGTGTGCTGCTTGTCTGGTGTAAGGTTACATACCAGGTCTGCAGTTGGGATGAGTTCGTCGTAAGTACCTACATTAAATCCGTTATCTACCGCGTTCTTGTAGGAAGCGCGTTTTTCATTAATGGCACCTTCACGCAATGCGTACGAAATATCCAGGCCGCTGTCGCGCATATTTAAACCCTGGTTCAAACCTTGTGCACCGCAACCCACGATAACTACTTTTTTATCGCGTAATGCTTCGATCCCGTTTGAGAATTCATCAGACTCCATAAAACGGCATTTCGCCAGCTGAGCCAATTGCTCTCTAAGAGACAAGGTGTTAAAGTAATTTGACATTTTGATTCTGTTTTTATTGATTATGATTCGTTAATTTCTGTTGGATAGGGAATTGATTTACTCTGCAAATTCTTTTAAGAGCGTAGAGATTTTCATTTCGTCTTTAGTCACGGCAATGCGGCCGCTACGCACAAACTGCATGATGCCGAAAGCACTGAGCTCGCGGTACAGCAATTCGATCTCACTACGACGCCCGGCTTTTTCCAAAACAAAAAACTCTTTGTTTACAGTAACAATGCGCGCATTGCTTTCTTTTATGATATTCTGAATCTGACGTTCTTCAAAAAGCAAGTCTGACTTGATTTTAAACAGACATGTTTCCAGAAAAATCGTCTCTTCATCAGTATGGTAAAACGCTTTGATCACTTCCACCTGCTTTTCAAGCTGGCCGATGATTTTTTTCATGCGCTCTTCAGTCAGGTTGATCACAATGGTAAAGCGCGACACCCCTTCAATCTCAGAGATCGAAGTGTTAAGGCTTTCGATATTGATTTTTCTACGCTGAAATATGGCCGAAATACGGTTTAGCAAACCGATATTGTTTTCGGTATAAATAGATACGGTATAGGTTTTTATCTCGCTCATCGCTATTCTAATCTTATGTCTGAAACGGATGCTCCTGTTGGGATCATCGGGAATACGTTATCTTCTTTTTCTACTTTAACCTCAAGGAAATACGGCCCTTCTGCAGCTATCATCTCTTCAATAGCTCCGGTAAGTTCCTCACGTTTGGTCACGCGCTGGGCATCAATGTAGTACCCTTTTGCAATAGCCACAAAATCAGGGTTGATCAACTCTGTGGAAGCATAACGACGATCAAAGAACAACTGTTGCCACTGGCGCACCATCCCTAAGAAATCGTTGTTTAACACCACAATTTTTACCGGAACTTTAGTCTGGAAAATAGTTCCCAATTCCTGAATGGTCATCTGGTAACCGCCATCCCCTATGATTGCAACCACAGGACGCTCTGGAGCTCCCATTTTTGCACCTATAGCTGCCGGAAGCGCAAAGCCCATAGTACCCAAACCTCCTGAGGTCACGTTACTTTTAGACTTGTTGAATTTGGCATAACGACAGGCGATCATTTGATGCTGACCCACGTCTGAAACGATAACCGCCTCACCTTTTGAAACCGTATTGATACCCTCAAGCACCTCACCCATGGTAAGACCTTCTTTTTCTGGTTTCAAATCGTTTTTGATGATTTTATCGTATTCAATCTTATACATTTCCTTAAAGCGGTTGTGCCACTCCGGATATTCTTTTTGCTCCAATAAAGGGAGTAATGCAGCAAGGGTTTCTTTACTATCGCCAAGAACAGCGATATCTGCATTTACGTTTTTATTTACCTCAGCAGGGTCGATCTCAAAGTGTATCACTTTAGCCTGCTTCGCATAGGTCGCGAGATTCCCGGTCACCCGGTCATCAAAACGCATCCCGATTGCGATCAACACATCGCATTCATTGGTCAGCATATTAGGCCCATAGTTTCCGTGCATGCCCACCATACCCACGTTAAGCGGATGCTCGGTTGGGATTGCAGAAACACCAAGGATGGTCCATGCGGCAGGAATTCCTGATTTCTCAACAACTGCCTTAAACTCTTCTTCGGCTTTGCCTAAAATCACACCCTGACCCCAAACGATCATAGGTCTTTTTGCTGCGTTAATCATAGCTGCGGCAGCCTGTACCGACTCCGGATTCAACTTGGGAACCGGTTTGTAGCTGCGTACTGCAGTACATTTTTTATAAGCGAAATCAAACTCCTCAAACTGTGCATCTTTGGTGATGTCAATAAGAACCGGACCGGGACGACCGCTACGCGCGATGTAAAACGCCTTGGCCATCACTTCAGGAATTTCAGAAGCTTTGGTTATCTGGTAATTCCATTTAGTTACCGGAGTAGAAATACCGATGATATCGGTTTCCTGAAAGGCATCACTTCCTAACAAGTGCGAAGCTACCTGCCCGGTAATACATACCATAGGTGTAGAGTCTATTTGTGCATCGGCAATACCGGTAATCAGGTTGGTCGCACCGGGACCTGAAGTCGCGATCGCCACCCCTACTTTACCGCTTACGCGTGCATAACCCTGAGCTGCGTGAGTAGCTCCCTGCTCGTGGCGGGTAAGCACGTGATGCAACTGATCCTGGTATTTGTACAACTCGTCATAAACCGGCATAATTGCCCCTCCCGGGTAACCGTAAAGGGTATCAACGCCTTCTGCAAGCAGACACTTGATAATCGCCTCTTTACCAGTGATGCGCTGTGTAGCTTCTACAGCTGTGTCCTGCAATTTAATTGTTTGTGTATCCATAAGCCTTCTACATTTCGTCTGTCACACAACCTTTAGAAGCTGACGAGACCGTTTTAGCATATTTATAAAGTGCCCCGCGCTCAAATCTAAGTTTTGGAGCTGTCCATTTTGATCTTCTTTTTTCTAACTCTTCGTCAGAAATTTCAATATTGATTGTATTCTTAACTGCGTCGATGGCAATAATATCACCATTCTCAACCAGTGCGATGTTACCGCCTACCTGAGCTTCGGGAGATACGTGCCCCACCACAAAACCGTGAGAACCACCGGAGAAACGACCATCGGTAATCAACGCCACGTCTTTACCTAAACCGGCTCCCATAATGGAAGAAGTAGGCTTCAGCATTTCGGGCATACCGGGTCCGCCTTTTGGCCCTTCGTAGCGAATGATCACCACATCACCTTTTTTAACCTTCCCGTTTTTGATGCCTTCATTCACCGCTGCTTCACTGTCAAAAACATTGGCAGTCCCTCTAAACTCCAGACCTTCTTTTCCAGTGATTTTAGCAACAGCACCTTCAGTAGCGAGGTTACCAAAAAGAATACGGATGTGACCGCAATCTTTTATTGGCTTGTCTAAAGTGCGTACGATGTCCTGACCGTCGATCAGATTGGGAACATCTTTCAGGTTTTCAGCCAAAGTCTTTCCGGTTACGGTAAGACAGTCGCCGTGCAGCATATCATTGTCCAGCATATACTTCAATACACCGGGAATTCCGCCTACTCCATGTAAATCTTCCATCGAGTATCTTCCGCTAGGCTTTAAGTCAGCCAAAAGCGGGGTGTTATCGCTGATTTTCTGGAAATCTTTCAGCGTAAATTCAACCTGTGCTGCTTTGGCTATTGCCAAAAAGTGAAGCACCGCGTTTGTAGAACCTCCCAAAACAGTTACCAGTCTAAACGCATTTTCAAGCGATTTACGGGTAACGATATCTGAAGGTTTAATATCTTTTTCTAAAAGCAGTTTAAGCGCCTCACCAGCTTTTACACATTCCTGCTCTTTAATATTACTATCTGTAACCGCAGGGTTTGAAGAGTTAAACGGAAGCGACATACCTAAAGCTTCAATCGCTGAAGCCATCGTGTTTGCCGTGTACATCCCGCCACAAGCACCCGCACCGGGGCAGGCTTTGTGTACCACTTCTTTATATTCGTTCTCGTCGATGGTTCCGGCTACTTTCTGACCATAGGCTTCAAAAGCAGAAATGATATCGAGTTTTTTCCCATTATGACAACCGGAAGCGATGGTACCACCGTACACCAATATCGACGGACGGTTTAATCGCAACTGCGCCATCAGGGCACCCGGCATATTCTTGTCGCAACCCACCACAGTCACCAGACCGTCATAGCTCATCGCCTGCATCACGGTCTCAATAGAGTCTGCAATGATGTCGCGCGAAGGCAGCGAAAAACGCATTCCCGGAGTTCCGTTAGAGATCCCGTCGCTTACGCCAATGGTATTAAAAATTAAACCCACCATATCGGCCTGCTCAGCGCCTTTTTTGACGTAAGTAGCCAAATCATTGAGGTGCATATTACAGGGGTTACCTTCGTAACCCGTACTTGCAATGCCTATAAAAGGTTTCTTCAAATCTTCATCGGTCAGACCGATTGCGTGTAGCATTGCCTGTGCTGCCGGCAATGTGGGATCCTGAGTGACAGTTTTACTGTATTTGTTCAATTCCATTAGTATAATTCTAAGTCTAAATTAGTTATTCATTCATGTTTACCGATTTAGTCTTAAAAACCTTTGGATATACCAAAAAATCTCAAAAACTAAATAAAATACTGATTTGCAGATATTTGAATGTAAAATACTACTACGTTCAATACTGCAAAAAAGCTTGTTTTGGTTTGAAAAAAAGCGGTCAAAAAAAAACCTCCCGGCCAGCGGAAGGTTTTGAGTTATTGTATACCGTTCCGCATCAAGCTTGCCTGATGACACGAATAGAACGGATGATTACCACTTGTTTTTTCATACCCTGTAAAACTATTTATTAATTGGCGGTTAGCCTTAGCAAAAGCTGAAAAAGAGCCGGATTGCGGCAATTTTTCAAAATCCACTATTTTAAGACCGCTTTAAGAGGATTCTGTTAGCAGAACTGAAGTGGTTTCGTAATTTTAATGCAAATTTTAAAACACATTTTTATGAACTATCGCACTTTAGGCAAAACCAACCTTAAAATTTCTGAACTATCATTGGGTACGTGGCAGGTTGGCGGCAAATGGGGCTCGGGTTTTGACGACGCTCACGCTGAAAAAATAATCCATAGTGCAATCGATAGCGGAGTGAATTTTATTGACACGGCAGATGTATATGAAAACGGAATGAGCGAAGCAGCTGTAGGCCGTGTGGTTCGCAGCAGAAAAGAAAACGTTTATGTGGCAACCAAGTGCGGGCGGCAGATCAATCCGCACTTGGATGCAGGCTATACGCCAAAAGCGCTACGCAAATTTGTGGAAGACAGCCTTAAAAATACGGGGCTGGAACGTCTCGATCTCATACAACTGCACTGCCCTCCTACCGACACCTATTACAGACCGGAGATTTTCGGACTTTTTGACGATTTGAAAAAAGAGGGAAAAATTGCAAACCTGGGCGTTAGCGTTGAGAAAGTAGAAGAAGGTATCAAAGCGATGCAATACGACAACGTCACCACCGTACAAATCATCTTTAACCTGTTTAGACAGCGTCCGGCTGAGTTATTTTTTTGCGAGGCGGAAAAAAATAATGTAGGTGTGATTGTGCGGGTGCCTCTCGCCAGCGGTCTCCTTACCGGAAAGTTTGATAAAAACACTTCCTTTGATGCGGAAGACCACCGTAATTTCAACCGGGATGGCGAAGCTTTTGATAAAGGCGAAACCTTTTCAGGTGTTGACTATGAAAAAGGCATCGAAGCGGTGAATGAATTGAAACAACTTTTTCCCGATACTGACAATCTCGCTCCTGTCGCATTGCAATGGATTTTACAATATCCGGAAGTAAGCACCATCATCCCCGGTGCCTCCAAAGAAGCGCATTTGATGTCTAACCTTTCTGCTCTCGACCGAAAAAAATTGACTCAGGTGCAAATCAAAAAGATGAATGCGATTTATAAAGAGTATATCAAAGCTGATGTGCATCAGAGGTGGTAAATTCAAATATTATTATTTCTATTTTTATTGTTATTAGGTTTAAAGCTGAAGTTTGAATAGTTGGAAGGTGGACAAATAAATGCATTGTTTATTGTTCTCAATTCTCAAAACAACTCCGTATTTCTAATTTCGTATTTCCGATTTTTTACTCCAGGATTTTCCCATATTTGGTTAAATCAGGAGAAAAGCCCAGAGACTTGTAGAGTTTTCGGGCTTTTTTGTTGTCATCAAAGACGTTAAGCGTAAGCAGTTTGTAACCGCAGTCTTTGGTCCATTCTTCGGCTTTTGCCATTAGCATTTTACCAATTCCACGACCACGGGCGTCAGGCGAAACGATGATGTCTGCGATATGACCGTGGGGCTCGCGATGGTAATAGTCGGTGCCTATTTCCAGAAAGATAAAACCGAGTTGCTGTTTGGTTTCAACATCTTCAGCAATAAAAATGGCATTGTCTTCACTCCCGTCGTGAATCTCCGATTTTAAAATACGCTGATCAATATCAAGCATCACATCGGGATCGCGCCAATGCGGCAGCTCAGGGTCTGCCAGGCTTGGCAATAAATTCAGGATGAAATCGGTGTCACTTTTTTTTACGCGGCGAATGTTGATATCGGGCATGCTTTTCAGGTTTAGGGTGTTTAATGATTAAAAGATATACTTTTTAGAGAAGAGTTAAAAGGTGGAATCGTTGAATCGTAAGAAATGAATTCCTTATTCCTTATTCCTTATTCCTTATTCCTTATTCCTTATTCCTTATTCCTTATTCCTTATTCTTTATTCTTTATTCTTTATTCTTTATTCTTTATTCTTTATTCTTTATTCTTTATTCTTTATTTAAAATAAACCGTTTTCTTATTGACAAACTCCTGTATTCCGTCTGCGGAGAGTTCACGGCCATAGCCGGAAATCTTGGTGCCGCCAAAAGGTAAACGCGGATCACTTTTCACGAGTTCGTTTACAAATACGGCCCCGTCTTCAAACTGAGGAACGAGTTTTTTAGCGCGTTTCTTATCTTCCGTAAAAATGGAAACACCCAGACCAAAAGCGGATTGATTGACAAGGTCTACCGCTTCTTCTTCGGTTTTAAAAGTGGTGATGCCTATAACCGGACCAAAGGTTTCCTCTTTAAACAAAGACATTTCAGGTGTGACATCGGTAACTACGGTAGGCTCAAAATAGGCTTTATCCCGTTTCCCACCAATGAGTATTTTAGCTCCGGCTTTAACGCTGGCCTGCAGTTGTTCTTCAAGTTCTTCGGCGAGATCGGGTCGCGCCATCACCCCGATAAAGGTATCTTCGGCCATTGGATCGCCGCTTTTGAGTTCGCGTACGGCTTTGACGTATTTTTCGGTAAATGCTTCGGCAATATTCTCGTGTACAATCAAGCGCTTACCGGCGATACAGCTTTGTCCCGTATTCTGGAAACGCGCCTGTACCGTGGTTTTCAGGGTTTCGTCCAGATCACAATCCTCAAAAACCACCAGGGCATTACTACCGCCAAGCTCAAGAACCGACTTCTTAATTTCGCTTCCGGCAGTTGCCGCAACAGCGCTACCGGCCGGTTTACTTCCGGTAAGGGTAATCGCTTTAATCTTGGGATTTTTGATCACGTCTTCAATCTTCGAACTGCTTAAGGGCATATGCGTAAAACAACCTTTGGGGAAGCCCGCCCGCTCAAAGACCTTTTGAATATTATCTGCACTGCGCATCACATTACTGGCGTGTTTCAGCACCCCAATATTGCCTGCCATAAGAGCCGGAGCTGCAAAGCGGAAGACCTGCCAAAATGGATAATTCCAGGGCATTACGGCAAGCACAACACCTATGGGCGCATAACTTACATAGCTTTCTGAAGCATCCGTTTTAATGGTCTTGTCTGCCAGGTGACTTTCAGCGTGCTCGGCATAGTATTCACAAACCCAGGCGCATTTCTCAATCTCGGCGATTGACTGGCTGATGGGTTTTCCCATCTCGAGGGTCATGGTTTCAGCATATTCCTGTTTGTTCTTTTTGAGTTCGTCTGCCGCAGCCTGCATCAATTTACTGCGCTCAGAAAACGATGTCTTCCGCCAGGATAAGAACCGCTCGTGGGCGGCATCGATAGCATCGCTGGTTTGTTTTTTGGTGAATTCTTTGGTTTCAAATACAACCTCATGATTGTATGGATTTATAGACTGAATCATAGTGTTTATGCGAATATTTTCCTTAAAGTTAGCAACCGCAGGCTAAAGCCGGGGGCGGATTAAGAGCACTTTAACGGAACATCCCATCCCGGCCTACACTTCAAAGGGAAGGAGATTGAATGTCAAGAAGGTTAGTTTGTTTATAAGTCGTTTACAACTCTTTTGGCATCGTACTTGAAGCGTTTGATATAATTGTAATTTTAGAAAACTTCACTTTATGGAAACCCGGGATACCCAGTTACTTGCTTTAAGACCTTCAATTCCATCGGCTCAGGTAAACGACTCGATGAGCGCTGACGAGCAATTTCAAAACGGTACACTCAGACCGGTGGTTAAATTGCAAAACGACCTGCTTCTGGAAGCTTTTCGCAACTACATCGCCAAGCATAAAAATGTGTTTTACAACCTGACCATTGAGCGCCGTATGAATTACATCGAAAATGCGATTCAGAAAGACATCAAGTTTAGAAACAGTTTAAAAGGAATGGTGATTGGCCAGTTCACGGTTGAGGAATACCGCAGGTATATTCAAAACTCCTCTGCGCTTAACAAACGTATGATGAATCTGGTAAAGGAGCGTATTCAGAGTAATATTCAGTTGTTGGAACGAGAGCTGGCGGTGTAAGGCGGTTTGGGGTTTTCAACTATAAGCTTTTGAAGAAAGTACAACCGCTAGTAGTCAAAGTATCCTTTTAAGTCATTTTTATTACCCGAATAGGAATTGAGAAACAAACCGATGTCAGGATATATTTGCTTCACCGGCTCAGTATGATCATGAATAATTCGGTAAACTGCACGATTGTCGTCAATAGTTATATAATTTCCGTCTTGCATATCTAAAATAACATAGAGTATCTTCTCCTTAAATTCTATATCAAAAGTGTTACCAAGGTCTAATAAGTCTATTTTTTTGTTGTTCAAATCTTTTAAAATTCTTCGTAACGTTTTCTCTGTTAGATTATTATCGCCCTCAAAAAACTTCACATTTAAATGATCAACATTTATGTTTTTTAAATCAAGCACTTTTAAGGGGTTGTTATCAATATCCAGGTAAATTTTGCTTATTAGGTTTTTAAAAACGACAAGTTTCACTTTTAGAAGACTATTAGTTTTTACATTATAAATCTGCAAGCCTGAAATTTTAAAATTTTGAAGTGCCTTATTTTCAACAAAGTCAAGACTACTTCTAGTAGCTTTTTTGCGCAAAAGCTGAATAAATTTTTCCTGATGATTGAAATAATAAGCTGCAGAAAGCTCCCCGTTTTTTTGATTTTCTAAAAGAAGTGGAAACTGCTCACCCAAAATGGTTACAAGCGATTTTTCCAATTCTCGAACATTTGCGATAAACCTCCTTTTCTTAAAAAACATGAAAATTGGCAACTTTAAAGTTGTTACTAAAATGCCTAAAATATAGGGTATCGGTGCAATTGATTTACTTAAGCTGATCCCGTACCTCCATCAACGCATAACCCAATAAATTTTGACCTTTCCAAAGATTTGGGTTCAAAGCCCGTTCATCATCCTGAGCTAAACCAATACCCCAAATGGTATCAACCGGACTGGCTTCTACTAAAATGCGGTCTTTCGTATTTATCAAAAAAGTTGAGAGCTCTTTGTTTTGAGAAAACTTATGGTAATTACCCTTTACCACTATATCAAGGCGATTCTCTTCCCAGGCCTGCTGGTCAAAATTACGCACCTGCCGGCCTAGTTCTTTTACTTTACCCGGTTTAGAGCTGGAAATAATTTGGTTATAGATGTCGTGGTCCTTAAACAATAACGCCTTCTGCGCCATCATAAACTGCTCTGCATTATGATAGGTTACATCCTCGATCTCGAAAGAAACCTCATACCACTGACTAAAACATGATTTGGTGACCGAATCGGATTTCTGATGTCTCCAGAAAAAGAGAAATTTGAGATTCTCACCAGAATCAAAACGTTTGATAAGTTGGGCGTTATTCATTACTCAAAAAACTGAATCACTAAATAGTTATATCGAATGAATTAAAATCCCCCCAAACAATGCAAGTGCAAAAGCTCCGAAGGTTACTTTTTTCCATTTAACCGGAATCGTTTCACTTTTATAGACCCCATAAAGTCCAAGCGGCGGAATTAATATTAATAAGTATCCTACAATATATCGGTTGTACCATTTTTGCTTTGGTTCCATATCTCGCTATTTATTTTTCTATTACCTATAATCTAGGACTTTTCCGGAAATTAGTACTCCAGATGATGAAGTAATCTCAAATAACTTTTATTTTCCCTTTAAAATTATTACTCAAAATAAGAATCGATAATCGGGAACAGGTAGAAAAAAAATTCATGATTCAACCTTTAAACGATTAAACATAAAAAAATCCCTCCGGCATTGCTACCAAAGGGATTCTTCAATTTTTATCAATTTCAGTATACTGCCAACTGCGACTGCAGTCTGCAAACTGAATTATACATTAAACAGGAAGTGCATTACATCGCCGTCCTTTACAATGTAATTCTTTCCTTCAACGCCCATTTTACCGGCTTCCTTTACTTTGGCTTCGCTACCGTATTTTACGTAATCTTCATAGCCAATTACTTCGGCACGAATGAATCCCTTTTCAAAATCGGTATGAATCACTCCGGCTGCCTGTGGCGCGGTAGAACCGATGTTGATGGTCCAGGCCCGCACTTCTTTGACACCTGCGGTGAAATAAGTTTGTTGCTTTAGTAATTTATAAGCGGCACGAATGAGCTTTGCCGAACCCGGCTCCTCAAGACCGATATCCTGTAAAAACATCTGGCGCTCTTCGAAATCATCTAATTCGTTGATATCTGCTTCAGTACCCACCGCAAGTACTAAAACTTCAGCATTTTCTTCCTTAACCGCTTCGCGTACCTGCTCTACATAAGCGTTTCCGCTTACGGCCGAACCTTCATCTACATTACACACGTACATCACCGGCTTATCTGTGATAAACTGCAAGGGCTTTACGAAATCTGTGTAATCATCATCTGAAAACTCCAGCGCGCGAATGGATTTTCCCTGCTCCAGACCCTGCTTAATTTGGGTAAGAACGGCTTCTTCTTTCTGGGCATCTTTATTTCCGGTTCGGGAAGCTTTCTTAACTTTTTCAAGCTTTTTCTCTACGGTTTCCAGGTCTTTGAGCTGCAGCTCGATATCGATGGTTTCTTTATCGCGAATGGGATTTACCTTTCCATCCACGTGAACAATATTGTCGTTATCAAAGCAACGCAATACGTGCAGGATAGCATCGGTCTCGCGTATGTTAGCCAAAAACTGGTTTCCCAGACCTTCTCCCTTGCTCGCTCCTTTTACAAGACCGGCAATATCTACGATCTCTACCGTGGCCGGAACCACACGCTCGGGTTTTACCAGATCTTCAAGCTTAGACAAACGAGGATCAGGCACATTTACCACCCCTACGTTAGGCTCAATGGTACAAAACGGAAAGTTTGCACTCTGCGCTTTGGCATTAGACAAACAATTAAAAAGTGTTGATTTACCTACGTTAGGCAATCCTACGATACCTGCTTTCATGTCGCTCGATTTTTGAGGCGCAAATATAGGAAGCTTCGTTAAAACTCAGCCCTATTAATTAATAAGTGTTTTAAGAGGTTTGGAGTTGGATTTTGAGCAAGCTATTCGAAGATTTCGGTATTTCAGGTTATGGTTTAAAACATCCCTATAAATCGCTCTCAACTCTTTCCTTTCAGTCAGAAGATACTATACCTGGTGTTACATATACGAACTCTGCTTAATCCTTTAGATTTTGCTGTGCCTTCAGGCATAAAAAAACCCGATAAAACCGGGTTTTCGATATATTTTTTGAATACCTTCTAGTTGTGGTGCATAAAAGCTTGTTTGCCCAGCAACTCTTCTTCGGTCTCCACATGATCTTCATCAGGCACACAGCAATCTACCGGGCAAACCGCCGCGCACTGAGGCTCTTCGTGGAAGCCCATACATTCGGTACACTTATCTGGTGCGATATAGTACACCTCATCACTTATAGGCTCCTGAGCTTCTTCTGCATCGACTTCTTTTCCGTTAGGCAATACAACTTTGCCTTTCAGATCAGTCCCATCTGCATAACGCCAGTCATCTGCTCCTTCATAAATAGCGGTGTTTGGGCATTCCGGCTCACAAGCTCCGCAGTTGATGCATTCGTCTGTTATTATAATTGCCATAGTATAATCGTTTTCTAATGTGTAATTTTGGCGCCTGAAGGCACTCTTGAAAAGGATTTTTCTTAATCCTACCTAATAAATAGGCTTTAGCCTTTTTTCGGTGTGTAAAATTAAGACCTGAGTAGAACTCTACCAAACCATTTATGGATTTAAAACAAAGAATTACCGCATTCGCAAACCTCGGACAATTTTTAACTAGTTTTCTGTCAAAGGACGAAAAAACAGGGCTCAACTTAGCAGATTACAACCTGTTGACCGAAGAATTGGAGGCGGTAATTGATGCGGCTTACCGCGCAAATTCCTGGTTTACGCCAGAGCATATAAATCTCGCCTTACATTCCTGGGCAGATGCATTAAAGCAGAAAAACCTGAAGAACTGGCTCGAGCCTTATGCTATAAATACCCAAAATCCCAAAACTGTTGCCGTAATTATGGCCGGTAATCTGCCCTTGGTGGGTTTTCATGATTTTGTGAGCGTCTTGCTGAGCGGACATCACATTTTAGCCAAACTTTCAAGCGACGATAAGCTGCTGATGCCATTTCTGGCGAAAGTCTTAATTCAGCTTGAGCCGGGCTTTGCCGAAGCAATACGCTTTACCGATAAAAAACTCACCGATTACGACGCGGTTATCGCCACCGGAAGTAACAACTCTGCTCGCTATTTTGAATATTACTTTAAAGACAAGCCCCACATCATCCGCAAAAACCGAAACGCCGTAGCCGTGCTTACCGGTAATGAGACTCACGAGCAGCTGGTAGCCTTGGGGAATGACATTTTCACGTATTTTGGAATGGGATGTCGCAGTGTTTCCAAACTGTTTGTGCCAAAAGCGTATAACTTCGATGCCTTCTTTAAAGCGATGTATGAGCATAGAGAAGTAATACAACATCACAAATACGCCAACAATTACGATTACAATAAAGCGGTGTATTTAATGAGCCTCTTCCCTATTCTGGACAATGAGTTTATGGTTTTGAAGGAAGATGAAAATTTCTCTTCTCCCATCTCCGTAATCTTTTATGGATACTACGAATCAGAAGATGCGCTCAGAGCACATTTAAATGCCAAATCCGAAGAAATACAGTGCGTTGTGGCTTCCGGTTTTGATGCCGGCGAAATTGCTTTTGGGCAGGCTCAAAAACCCAAACTTCACGATTATGCAGACGGTGTGGATACCGTTGCATTTTTATTAAAAATATAATTGAATTACCTACATAATTTATTGATTTCTTAAGCTCTTTTGACAAGCTTTTCCACATCTTTGCATGGCTTTTTAAAACGCAGTTGCGTTTGCAGAGATTCCCTTGAAATTCTCACGCATTGTGTGCGAAAAGCCGTAATTTTTCGACCTGAAAACTAATTGGATCAGACCAAATATTCAACCCATGAAAAAACATAATTTCAGTGCCGGCCCAAGTATACTTCCACAGGAAGTTCTGAAGCAGGCCTCTGACGCCGTATTAAATTTTAACAACCTTAATCTTTCCCTTTTGGAAATCTCACACCGCAGCAAAGACTTTGTGGATGTGATGGAAGAAGCCCGCGAACTCGCTCTTGAGCTTATGGGTCTTGAAGGTAAAGGTTATAAAGCGCTTTTCTTACAGGGAGGTGCAAGTATGCAGTTTGTTATGGCTGCCTACAATCTTCTGGAAAATAAAGCCGGTTACCTGAACACAGGTACCTGGAGTGATAAAGCCATTAAAGAAGCTAAGCTTTTTGGCGAAGTGGTAGAAGTAGCGAGTTCAAAAGACAAAAACTTCAACTACATTCCTAAAAACTACAGCGTTCCTTCAGATTTAGATTATCTGCACGTAACGACTAACAACACCATTTTTGGTACCCAACTGAAAGAAATTCCACAGACAGATGTTCCTTTGATAGCCGATATGAGTAGTGATATTTTCTCACGCAACATCGACTTTTCAAAATTCGG
Source organism: Leeuwenhoekiella nanhaiensis (assembly GCF_002744755.1). GTDB lineage: Bacteria > Bacteroidota > Bacteroidia > Flavobacteriales > Flavobacteriaceae > Leeuwenhoekiella > Leeuwenhoekiella nanhaiensis. Next base: position 469,065 of record NZ_KZ319288.1, read on the forward strand.
AATCATTTACGCCGGGGCTCAGAAAAATATGGGGCCTGCAGGTACTACATTAGTTGTGATCAAGGAAGATCTTTTGGGTAAAGTAACCCGCCAGATCCCCAATATGCTTGATTATGCGCAGCACGTTTCTAAAGGAAGCATGTACAACACGCCTCCGGTTTTTGCCGTTTACACGTCTTTACTAACTATGCGTTGGTTAAAGAGCAAAGGTGGTATCAGCGCTATCGAAGAAGAAAACGAGAAAAAAGCAACGCTTATCTATTCCGAAATTGATCTGAATCCGTTGTTTACCGGTTTTGCAGCTAAAGAGGACCGTTCTATAATGAACGCAACCTTTAATCTTTCTGAAGACAACCTGAAGGAAACCTTTGACGCGATGGTAAAAGAAGCCGGCATTAGTGGTGTTAACGGTCACCGTAGTGTAGGGGGTTACCGCGCTTCGATGTACAACGCGCTTCCCCTTAAGAGTGTAGGTGTTCTGGTAGATGTGATGAGCGAATTAGAGCGCAAAGCCTAAAAACCAACTATTAAATTTCAAAATAAAAACATGAAAGTTTTAGCAAATGATGGGATTTCTCAATCTGGCGTAGATGCTCTGGAAGCAGCCGGTTTTGAAGTGATCACCACAAAAGTTGCTCAGGAGCAGCTGGAAAACTATATCAACGAGCATAACGTAGACGCGCTGCTGGTGCGTAGCGCTACCAAAGTGCGTAAAGATCTTATCGATGCCTGCCCAAGCCTGAAGTTAATAGGTCGTGGTGGTGTTGGTATGGATAATATTGACGTACAATACGCTAAAGACAAAGGATTGAGCGTGATCAATACGCCTGCCTCTTCTTCAGCTTCTGTAGCCGAACTTGTTTTTGCTCACTTGTACGGTGGGGTACGTTTCCTATACGATTCTAACCGCAACATGCCTTTAGAGGGTGAGTCTAAGTTTGGTGAACTTAAAAAAGCGTATGCAAACGGTGTTGAGCTTCGCGGAAAGACTTTAGGTGTTATTGGTTTTGGCCGAATTGGTCAGGCGACTGCCAAGGTGGCCTTAGGTGCCGGAATGAAGGTGATTTATTCTGACCCGTATATGGAAAAAGCCGAAGTAAAACTTGATTTCTTCGACGGACAGGAAGTGACTTTTAAATTTGAGAGCAAATCGAAAGAAGACGTTCTTAAGGAAGCTGACTTTATCACCCTTCACGTTCCTGCACAAAAGGAATATGTGATTGGCAAAGCCGAATTGGAACTGATGAAAGACGGCGCCGGTCTGGTAAATGCAGCCCGTGGTGGTGTGGTTGATGAGATTGCACTCATCGATGCATTAGACAGCGGTAAACTGGCCTTTGCTGCTTTAGATGTATTTGAAAGCGAACCCAAACCTGAAATTAGAATTCTGATGCATCCTAAAATTTCGTTATCTCCGCACATTGGTGCCGCGACAAACGAAGCTCAGGATCGCATTGGTACCGAGCTTGCTGAACAGATCGCTTCGATCTTAAAAGACTAGTTCACAACATATAAAAACAAAAAGCCGAATAGTTTTATTCGGCTTTTTTTATGCGCATCTGTTAATTTTTTAACGATTATAAGTATCTTTAAAACAGAAACTAAAACCAATCGAAAACATGTCAGGATTATTAGATTTATTAAACAGCGATCTGGGTAAAAAGCTTATCAGTGGAGCAAGCGCAGAAACCGGCGCTTCCGAAAGTAAAACAGCAGACGTACTAAGCATGGCCCTGCCTGTATTACTGGGTGCCATGAAAAAAAATGCCTCTACTCAGGAGGGCGCTTCCGGACTTATGGGTGCGCTCAGTAAAAAACACGATGGCAGTATTCTGGACAATCTGGGTAGTATTTTAGGCGGCGGAAGTGTAGACCGGGAGGTGATGCAGGACGGAGCCGGAATTTTAGGTCACGTTTTAGGCGGAAAACAACCCGTTGTAGAAAATACTCTAAGTCAAAAAACCGGATTAGATGCCGGCACAGTAGCTCAAATTTTGAAGATTGCAGCTCCGGTGCTTCTGGGAATAATCGGTAAACAGACCAAACAGAATAATGTAAACGACTCAGACGGTCTTACTGGGATTCTGGGCAGTATGCTGGGAGGTCAGCCCCGCGAAAACCAAAGCCTTATTGAAAAACTCATAGATGCTGACGGCGATGGCAGTGTACAGGATGATGTAGCCGATATGGTATTGGGGTCTAATAAAAAGAAAGGCGGCCTGGGCGGTATGCTGGGCGGACTTTTCGGTAAATAAAAAATCTGAATTATCAGAAGCCGCTCCAGTAGCGGCTTTTTTTATGCCTAGACTTTAAATCCAATTTTTGTACTTTTAAAAGAAAAAGAAATGAGAACCTTTATATACTTCCTTGTAGTAGCAGCATTTGTGTACGGCTGTGCCAGTACCCAAAATGATAAACAAATGGGCTCTTCAGACCCTGTGGCAACTGCTAACGATACCGTGCGTATTGCCAACGACAGTTTAGAGTATGAAATCATTATTATAGAGCCCGGTTTCAACACCTTTCTCAACTCCATTGCACGGCCGGAAGGCTATTATTCGCAATCCTATCTGGAGAACAAAAACCAGTTCCTCGTTACAGAATATAACCAGCGGGTACAGCAGCCTTTCCGCTTTGACCCGAACCTCTATCCGCAGCAAATTGACTACAACAGCCAGATTGACTATGGGTATGAAGTAAATTATAAACTCTACAATTACTTTGTGTATTTCAGCCGGCAATACAATCAGCGGTTTGGAGTTCCCACACGCATTTAGGCAAGGCTATTCAAAGACAGAATAGTATATTTGCCGCGTGAAAAAATTCAAAGAAAACTGGGAGATTACCCAAAACTGGCAACTCATTTATCCTGCGCTGGGCATCTTGCTAGCTTTAGGCTTTGGTTTACTGATCGCCACGCGTTTTGACGGCTTTTTGGTTGGCAAACCCGTTCAGCAAGGCATTTTTCTGGCCGCTGTTACCTTGATCCTAACCTATATCTTTATTGTAATCAGTCTTTTTTGTTTTAGAAAACTGAAAAACCGCTGGATTTTAGAATACCGCTGGCAGTTTATAGCTGTTTTCATGGTATTTGCCATAACCGGAAGCACTGCAGGCCGCATTTCAAGCCCCGTAATGCAGTTCTTAGGATTGGGGAGTGATGCTATTTCGGGTTGGCTCTACTGGCCTCTGCGTATTTTATTGATTTTTCCGCTCTATCAAATACTCCTGCTCATCGTAGCGTGGATTTTTGGGCAATACAAATTCTTCTACCAGTTTGAAAAGAAAATGCTCAGCCGTATGGGCCTTGGGTTTCTTTTTAAGTGATTGAAGATTTCTTATTTATTATTCTGGTGTTGCTATTTTCAGATTGCGGTTTGTGGTTTGCGGTTTTCTGTTTACCGTTTTAAGCTTATAGTACATTTTGCTTTGTATTTCTAATTTCGTACTTCGTATTTCAAACCTGCCCACTGCTACTGCCCACTGTATTTCACAATAAATCTCTTACTTCTCACTTCTTCCCCTGCTCGGGTTGCTCAAACAAATCAAGCACTGCTGCTCCAAGGAATTCAACAATTGTTCCAGCGGTTAGTGCTTCGTAGGCAGTATGATTTACAGCAAGATCTCCTGCTTTACCGTGTAAGTAGGTGCCAAAAATAGCCGCGGTAAGCGGGTCGTATCCCTGAGCGATGAGTCCGGTGATTACGCCGGTAAGTACGTCGCCACTTCCACCAGTTGCCATCCCGGGATTGCCTGTGTTGTTCACGTAATAGTTACCCTCAAAAACCACGATGGTATGCGCGTCTTTACACACCAAAACACAATTGTATTCCGCAGAAAAAGCTTCGGCCTTCTCCAGTTTTTCAAAATCATCGTTCCACTCCCCAATCAGGCGCTCCAGTTCTTTAGGATGCGGAGTTAAAACAGAATATTTTGGCAGTAACTTCAGCAAATCACGATCTTTTGCCAGCATATTCAGGCCGTCAGCATCAACAACCAGAGGCGTTTTATTCGACTTTAAAAAGGCTTTGAACGCCTCTTGCGTGGCTTTCTCAGTTCCCAAACCGGGACCAATACCAATCACATCAGGCTCCAGATCAAACTTCAGCTCTTCTAAATAAGTGCCGTCGTGACGATCGGTAACGACCATCACTTCAGGCAGTGCAGTTTGTAAAATGGGTAAGCCCTGGCGCGTGGTATAAGCCGTGGTGAGGCCGGCACCGGCGTGCAGGCAGGCTTTACTGCTCAGGACAGCTGCTCCCATTTTGCCATAGCTTCCGGCGACGATGAGTGCGTGACCGTAAGTCCCCTTATGGCTGAATTTCTGCCGCGGTCGGTACATTTGGCGGGCTTCGGTTTTATCGATCAATTGGGCTTTGGTCTTTACCGAATTGAGGTAATTTCGGTCTAAACCAATATCGAGCACATCCCAGTTATTGATGTATTTTCCGCTTTGCGGAAGAAAAAACGCAAGCTTGGGTGTCTGAAAGCTGAGCACCACTGTGGGATGTACCATTGTATCTTCGGGAAACTGCCGATCTACTGCCATCCCGGAAGGCACATCAACAGACAACACATAAGCACCGCTGGTATTTATTTTCTGAAACAACTCCTGCACCCAGTCGTCTGCGGGACGGTTAAGACCAATCCCAAAAACACAATCCACAATCAGATCTTCACGAGCGATTTCGGGGAAATCATCGGCAGATTTGAGAACCTGCGGCCAGTTTTTAGTCTTTCCTTTTAAAGCTTCCAGCGCCTGCAAAAAATCTTTGCTGCGCTTGTCGCTGTAATTGACCACGTAAGTCGTAACGCTGTAGTTATGTTCAATGAGGTTACGGGCAATGACGAGACCATCTCCCCCGTTATTTCCTATTCCGCAAAAGATCTTGATGTTAACCGGCTGACCCTGCAAACGCTGGTGCAAATATTCAAAAGCATAGCCACCTGCGCGTTCCATCAAGTTAATTGACGGGATTGCTTCGGCTTCTATAGTTGCTTTATCGGCTTCATAAACCTGATCTTTACTCAGTATTTTCATTTATAAGATTTTATTAGGAACAGCTAATCTATTAACCACCTGATTCGGAATTTATAGAAAAGTGTGACGGATTAAAAATTTCGTAAGGATAAGCGGCAAGTCTGCATTTAATTACGGATTATTCGGTTTAAATGGATATCCTTGTAAAATCCCTAAAAATGACAGTTTAAGCTTGTGCTTACCCGTAAAAATAATACTTTTGAAACCAACAGTTAAGCACTTATGAAAGCAATTAACACAACGTTTACTTCTAACATCGCGGCCACCGGTCTTGCGATTGCTTTCATTATTATTACCCCTTTGGGGTATCGTAATAACATATAACCTTCTCAACTGCTCGTGTTTACACGAAAAAAACTCATTTTTAAAACCTTTCAAACACAAAAGCCATGCGTGTTTTAAAATTTGGCGGTACTTCTGTAGGAAGCGTCGCAAACATCAATCAAGTCATAAAAATCGTTTCGGAGGAAGCTAAAAACGACCGCATCTGTGTGGTTGTGTCTGCAGTAGGCGGCGTAACCGATATGCTTATGCAATGCGGCCTGCAGGCAGCTAAAAAAGAAAATTATAATCCGGTTTTTAAAGAACTTGAAGCCAAACATCTTCAGTTTGTAAGCGAACTCGTTCCCAACGACACCGAAGCTGTTGAAGAAACACAGGGACTTCTCAACGACCTGAACTCTTTATTGAACGGGATTTACCTGATAAACGAATTATCTCCCAAAACGGTAGATAAACTTTTAGCCTACGGCGAAATTCTTTCATCATCGATCATTGCCCGCGCTATGTATGCGCAGGGTCTGGATGCTGCCCGTAAAGACAGCCGCGATTTGATCACCACAAACGACAAGCACACCAAAGCCGGTGTTAACTACAAAGTGACTAACAGTCAGCTGGAATACTATTTCGCAAAAGCGAAACAGCAAATCACCGTATTACCGGGGTTTATTGCAAGTTCGGCCAGCGGTGAGACCACTACCCTAGGCCGTGGAGGTTCTGACTTTACTGCAGCCATTGTTGCTGCTGCACTTGACGTAGATCAGGTAGAAATCTACACCGACGTTAGCGGCATGTACACCGCAAACCCAAAACTGGTAAAACAGGCCAAACCCATCGAAAGCATTTCGTATCACGAGGCGATGGAATTGTCGCATTTTGGGGCCAAAGTACTCTACCCGCCCACTATTGTGCCGGTAATGAGTAAAAACATTCCCATTCGCATTAAAAATACTATGGCTCCTGAAGATGCCGGAACTTTAATCCACAACAAGGAAGGCTTCAGCGACAACCCCATAAAAGGGCTCAGCAATATCAACAACATCGCCTTGCTTACGCTTGAAGGCGGCGGAATGGTAGGCATACCCGGAATCAGCAAGCGTTTGTTTGAAACCTTGAGCAATCAGGGCATCAACATCATCCTGATCACACAGGCCTCGAGCGAGCACAGCATTTGTCTGGGCGTCATGGAAGAAGACGCCGGGAAAGCCAAAAATGCCATTGACGAGGAGTTTCAGTATGAGATTTCACTCAATAAAATTGATCCTTTAAGCCTGGAAATCGGTTTGAGCATCATCGCATTGGTGGGTGACCAGATGAAAAGTCATCAGGGCATCAGCGGGAAGATGTTTAGTACCCTGGGCAAAAACAACGTAAACATACGCGCTATCGCGCAGGGAGCAAGTGAAAAGAACATCTCTGCGGTTATCGCGCAAAAAGACGTTAAAAAGGCTCTAAACAGCCTTCACGAGCGTTTCTTTGAGGCACAGCGCAAGCAGCTTAACCTGTTTATCACCGGTGTGGGTAATGTGGGCGAAAAATTGCTCAACCAGATCAACCAGCAACAGGAGTATTTAAAGAAACACCTTAACATCAATATGCGCGTGCTGGGGCTTAGCAACTCCCGAAAAATGCTTGTTGATGAAAACGGAATCGACCTGGACAACTGGAAAGCCCTACTGGAGGCGGGAGAACCTGCGACTTTAGATGGTTTTCACGAAGCTGTGGTTAACCAGAATCAGCGTAACAGTATTTTTGTAGACATCACCGCAAACGCAGATGTGGCCGATATGTACGGCAAATACCTGAAACAAAGTGTCGCTGTGGTGGCCTGCAACAAGATCGCTGCCTCGTCTGAATTCAGCAAGTACAGCGAACTCAAGCGTCTGAGCAAGGCGTATAACGCTCCGCTGCTGTTTGAAACCAACGTGGGTGCCGGTTTACCCATTATTGACACGCTAAATAACCTGATCGCTTCGGGTGACCGCGTCAATCGCATTCAGGCGGTGTTGTCCGGTAGTTTGAATTTTGTGTTCAACAACTTTAAGTCGGGCGAAAGCTTTCACGATGTGGTTCAGGCTGCAAAAGCGGAAGGATATACCGAACCCGATCCGCGTATCGACCTGAGCGGTGTGGACGTTGCCCGAAAGATTTTGATCCTTGCACGCGAGAGCGGACTCAAAATAAATCTGGAAGATATTGCCAACGAACCTTTCTTAACTGAAAAAAACCTAAACAGTACCGATGTTCCGCATTTCTTTGAAACGCTTAAGGAAGATGCCACGCATTTTGAAAAACTGGTTGCCGATGCCGAAGCCAAAAACCACCGCCTGAAATATGTGGCACAGCTTGATAATGGCAAAGCCAGCGTTGGTTTACAAAGTGTTCCTGAAGGACATCCGTTCTACGATCTGAAAGGGTCTGACAACATCGTATTGTTCTTTACAGACCGCTATCCCGAGCAACCTATGCAGATCAAAGGTGCAGGTGCCGGTGGCGACGTTACCGCATCAGGTTTGTTTGCAGACATCATCAGAACAGCTACTTATTAAAATCGGAAAAAACAAAATCAGAAGTACGAAGTCCTGCTAGTAGTACTTAATCATTGCTACGGACTTTAAATTTTGATTTTTCAATCTTGAATTAACAATGAACGAAATACGTGTTTTTTCACCGGCAACGGTAGCCAATGTAAACTGTGGTTTTGATGTTTTGGGTTTTGCGCTGGACGGTCTGGGCGACGAGATGGTTTTAAGAAAAGTTCCGCAAAAAGGAATCACCATCACTAGGATTGAAGGCGCAGACTTGCCTTACGAAGCTAAAGAAAATGTTGTGGGTGTCGCCGGTCTTGCGATGATCGAAGCTTTAGATCTGGATTTTGGTTTTGAAATCGAAATTTACAAAAACATCAGATTGGGAAGCGGTGTGGGCAGCAGTGCCGCAAGTGCCGCCGGAATTGTTTTTGGGATCAATCAATTTTTAGAAAAACCACTTACCAATCTTGAACTGACTGCTTTTGGGATGAAAGGCGAAGCGGTTGCCAGCGGCAATGAGCACGCAGACAATGTGGCTCCGTGTATCTATGGTGGCTTTACCTTGATAACCGGTTATGAACCGCTTAAAATTGTTTCGCTTCCGGTGCCCGAAGAATTGTATGTAACCATCATTCACCCGCATATTACGATCAAGACCAAAGAAGCCCGGGCGATTTTGCCTAAAGAAGTTTCGCTTCAAAATGCGATCAAACAAACCGGAAATCTGGCCGGACTCATCGCCGGACTTTACGAAGCCGATTACGAATTGATCGGGAACAGTACGCAGGATTTTCTGGTAGAACCCTACCGTAAAAATCTGATTCCCGATTTTGATTTTTATAAGGTAACTGCCCTCAAAAACGGTGGTTTAGCTTTTGGAATCAGCGGCTCAGGACCTTCAATGTTTACCTTAAGCAAAGGAAAGGAAAATGCTGGTAATGTTGAACTTGCACTTAAAGAAGCTCTAAAAACTAAAAATATGGAAAGCGATAGTTATGTTTCACCGGTTTCTAAACACGGAAACCGAATTTTAGAACAAAACTAATCGCATTATTTTGTTGATTCGGAAAAATTCCTAGTTGTAGGAAAACCGATAAACAACAACCAAACAACCTGAATAATACAGCATCATGAACTATTACAGTTTAAACGGAAAAGCCCCAAATGTAGGATTAGAAGAAGCCGTGGTTCGCGGTATCGCCCCTGATAAGGGATTGTACTTTCCTGAAGAAATTAAGCCCTTGCCGGCTTCCTTTTTTGAAAACATCGAGCAGCTTTCAAATAACGAAATCGCCTTTGAAGCCATCAGACAGTTTGTAGCTGGTGCGATTCCTGACGAAGCCCTGAAAGACATCATCGCCGATGTGTTGTCTTTTGAGTTTCCGGTTGTAGAACTGGAAGAAAATGTAGCAACCTTAGAATTGTTTCATGGCCCTACAATGGCATTTAAAGACGTAGGTGCCCGTTTTATGGCACGCTGTCTGGGGTATTTCTCAGCGCAAAAAGAAACTCAGGAACCGGTTACCGTTTTGGTAGCGACCAGTGGCGATACCGGTGGCGCTGTTGCCCGTGGTTTTCTGAATGTGGAAGGTGTGGATGTAGTGATCCTCTACCCTACCGGAAAAGTGAGCGACATCCAGGAAAAGCAGTTAACCACGCTGGGCGCAAACATCACCGCTCTGGAAGTAGATGGCGTCTTTGACGATTGCCAGGCCATGGTAAAAACCGCTTTTCTGGATGAAGAAATCACTTCAAAACGCAAACTTACTTCTGCCAACTCAATAAATATCGCGCGCTGGTTACCGCAATTGTTTTACTTCCTGTTTGCGTATAAACAAGCGAAATCAAAAGGAAAAGAACTTGTATTTTCGGTTCCCAGCGGGAATTTTGGAAACATCTGCGCTGGGATGGTAGCCCATAAACTGGGGATGCCCGTTAAGCATTTTGTGGCTTCAGTAAACCGCAACGACATCGTACCCGAATACCTGAAAACCGGAGAGTACAAGCCAAAACCTTCCGTAGCTACAATAAGCAACGCGATGGATGTGGGTGATCCTTCCAACTTTATCCGTATTCAAAAACTGTTTAACAACGATCTCGAAGCCCTTTCGCAGAAGTTATCTTCGTACTCGTATGATGACGAAGAAACTAAAGAGGCCATGAAAGCCATTTATAAAGAGACCGGCTATATCGCAGATCCGCACGGAGCGGTTGGTTATTTGGGGCTCAAAAACTACCTCAAAGACCATCCTGATGCTTACGGAATCTTTTTAGAAACTGCGCATCCGGTTAAGTTTCTACCGGTTGTCAACCCCGTGATTGATGCGGAGATTGCCATTCCACCGCAAATTGAAGCCGTGATGCACAAAGAGAAACAGGCTATCGCAATTAAAAACTACGATGAATTTAAGGCCTTTTTAATAAGCTAGAACACTCGGTTTTCTGTGCAGTTTTGATACATTTGTGCTCCTAAAAAACAGAGATGAAGACAACTGCACTTACCAAAATTCACGAAAGCCTTGGGGCTAAGATGGTTCCGTTCGCCGGGTACAACATGCCGGTTTCCTATGAAGGCGTAAATGCCGAACACGAAACCGTGCGCAAAGGCGTCGGGGTTTTTGACGTGTCACATATGGGTGAGTTTTTAGCCATTGGCGAAAAGGCGCTCGATCTGCTTCAAAAAGTATGCAGCAACGACATTTCTAAGATTCAGGTAGGTGGTGCGCAGTATAATTGTATGCCTAATGCAGAAGGCGGTATTGTTGACGATTTAATTGTATATCGCATTCGCGAAAACGAATATTTGCTGGTTGTAAATGCTTCCAATATTGAGAAAGACTGGGGTTGGATCAGCAGCCACAACAGCTTTGGGGTAGAACTGAAGAATATTTCAGACAACTTTTCTCTTCTGGCTATTCAGGGACCAAAAGCCATTGAGGCGATGCAATCCCTTACTGACACCGATCTTTCAGCCATTAAATTTTACAATTTTGAAGTCGCTCCGTTTGCTGGCATCGATCACGTGATCATCAGCGCCACCGGTTACACCGGAAGCGGCGGTTTTGAAATCTATTGCCATAACGAGTATGCAGAGCAGCTTTGGAACAAGGTATTTGAAGCCGGGAAAGATTTCGGCATTAAACCCATAGGTCTTGCCGCACGTGATACGTTACGTTTAGAAATGGGGTATTGCCTTTACGGAAACGATATCAATGATACAACTTCGCCAATAGAAGCCGGTCTGGGCTGGATTACCAAATTCACTAAAGATTTTATCAATTCTGAAGCTTTAAAAGCTGAAAAAGAAAACGGACCTGAGCGCAAACTGGTAGGTTTTGAACTTACCGAACGCGGTATTCCCCGTCACGATTATGAAATTGTAGATGCAGAAGGCAACAACATAGGTATTGTAACTTCAGGAACCATGTCCCCTTCCCTTTCGAAAGGAATTGGTTTGGGTTACGTCAAAATTGCATACAGCAAGCCGGATAGCGACATTTTTATAAAAGTGCGCAACAAAAACATACCGGCTAAAGTGGTTAAACTTCCTTTTTATAAAGGATAATCTTTAAAGTACATCGCACAGGCGCAATCACATAGAATCCTCATCCTGGGAGCCAGCGGCTTTCTGGGCGGTACCCTGTATAAAGAATTACACCGGTACTACGATACCTATGGCACCTACCATACCGGTAAAATCTATTCAGATAACCAGCATTTCATACACTTTGATGTAACTCAGAACAGTATTTATGAGGTGTTGAACCAGGTACGTCCCACGGTAGTCATTTCCGCGTTGCGGGGTGATTTTGAGGGTCAGGTAGAAGCGCACGAAGATTTGTGTGATTTTGCTTTACGCACCGGGATTTTCGTAATTTACCTTTCTTCGGCAAATGTGTTTGATGCCTTCACCAATTATCCCAGCTATGAGTTTGATAAAACCCTTTCTGATAGTAAATACGGAAAGCTTAAAATTCGTTGCGAAAATTACTTTTTAAACTTTCTGCCCGAAACTCAATATGCCATTATCAGGCTTCCTATGGTTTTTGGGGCCAATTCGCCACGTGTTCGCGAAATCAAAAATGCATTGTTGCTTCACGCGCAGATTGAAGTTTTTCCGCATTTAATTATGAACACTACAACAGACAAAAAGCTGGGGCAACAAATACACTATATAATCAACCGGAAGCTGAGCGGTATTTTTCACCTGGGTAGTAATGACCTTATTCACCATCAGGAATTTATTCAGGAGATTGTGCGCAAAATCAATCTGAATATCAAACCCCAATACAAGATGGTGTATACTTCAAACTTTGACCGGTATCTGGCGGTTTTACCCAAAGACAACAAACTGCCGCAGCATCTAGCGATAACTAATGAAGAGGTGCTCGCAGAATCTCAGGTATTTTAAAATTTAGTTTATGAAATTTAAAAAACCGGTACTTTACGTTCTTCTACTGATTTTTCAGATACTGGTTTTAAGGGTTATTGCCCGGTTTCCACAAGTTGTAGAAACCTGGTATAGCAATGGGATTTATCTGTACATCTCAAAGCTTTTCCGATTTAGTTTAGGCTGGATTCCTTTTTCTTTTGGAGATGTGATGTATGCGATTGTGATCGTTTACGCCTTTGTTTCCGTTTATAAGCTGATCAAAAACCGATTTAGAACCTTTTTGAATTTCCTGACCAAAGCCCTGCTTTTTACCAATCTAATTTATTTCAGTTTTCACCTTTTATGGGGGTTGAATTATTACCGATTGCCTTTACACGAGGCACTTGAGATTGATAAAGAGTATACAACTGAAGAACTCATCAGCCTTACCCAGCGATTGATTAAAGAATCGAATATACTTCACGCGCTATTGCAGGAAATTGACAGCCTGCCGGTGGAGTTTAGGTATTCACTTCACGAAATCTTTAAAAAGTCCCCGGAAGGTTATGCGATTGTGGAAGACAACTTCCCGAAACTGAACTACGCTCCTACCAGCATTAAAAACTCGCTTTTCAGGCTTCCACTTACCTATATGGGATTTGGCGGGTACCTCAACCCTATTACTCAGGAAGCTCAGGTTAACGGTATGCAACCGGCGCACCGCTGGCCGCTTGTAAGTTGTCATGAAGAAGCCCATCAATTGGGTTTTGCCAAAGAAAACGAAGCCAATTTTATCGCTGTTATGGCCACAACAAACCATCCGGATCCCTACTTTAAATACTCCGGGTATATTTTCGCTTTGCGCTATTGTTTAAGCGATGTGTATATGCGTAATCCCGATGCAGGAGAGCTCTTAAAAAATCAAATACGCCCTGGAATTCTCGCCAACTATCGACAGTCGAATGATTTTTGGCTTGCCTATCAGAATCCATTAGAGCCCATTTTGGCTGAATTTTATGGAGGTTATTTAAAAGCCAATAATCAGCCCGGAGGTATGCAGAGTTATAGTTATGTGGTGGCTCTTTTGGTCAATTATTTTAAAAGTAAAAGTGATTTACCGTAAATAAAAAAGCAGGGACGCCACAAAGGCATCCCCGCTATATCAAAAAAACTATTCTTTATTTTCTCTTTGAATTAGTTGCTTTGGGTTACAGTTGAAGTATTAGAGCTACCAACTTGATTAACCATACTCATATGTGTACTTCCAGTTTGAGAAACAGTACTCATATTCATCATACCATTCTGAAGCACAGTACTCACGTTGGTCATTCCATTTTGGCTAACGATACTTGTATTACCATCACCCGTCTGATCTACATCTGAGTTATTTGCATCTCCAGACTGACGTACTTCACTTCTGTTGTCATCTCCTATTTGATCTACTGTAGATACGTGATTGTCATCAAACTGAGCCGTAAAGCTGTAGTTTCTATCCCCGGTCTGTACAACTGCGCTGGAATTAAAGTCAGACCCGTCACCTACAGGAGTGTATTGATCGGTACCATTCCAGTTATTATTTCCTGTTTGTGTAACACTACTCGTATTGTTATCACTAGATGCTGTTATTGCATCAAATGGGGCTCCCTGATAATTATATGAAAAATTACCATTACCTGTTTGAAGAACGTCGCTATCATTATTAGTGCCATATTGCCAAACATTAGAACCATTAAAGTCACCTTGTTGCAAGGTAAAAGCATCGTTCAAATCACCTACCTGAGTAATAGTAGACTGACTGTTGTTACTGGCACCACCACTAAATCTCCCATATTGGTCGGTGTGAGCTAAATTATTGTTACCGGTTTGTATTGTTGCGGAAGTATTGCTATCCCCAAAAACACCCTGATGGGTATACTGAATATTATCATCCCCTGTTTGAGCAGATGTACTCAAGTTATTATTTCCCCATTGGTCTACGTCAGAAAAATTGGAATTACCATCTTGTAAAACCGAACTGCTATTGGAATTACCCCACTGGAAAGTATCAGAAAAATTCCCATCCCCAAATTGGTCAGTATCCGAGAAGTTGGTATTGCCTAATTGTTGTGAAAAACCTGTGTTCTGGTTACCCTGCTGCTCTATTGAACCTCTGTTAGCGTCGCCATTTTGATTTATATCTGCATTATTATTATTTCCAAATTGAAGAATACCCCAATCCAAATAGGTTAGACGTGTAGCTATGTTATCATTACCTATCTGTGTAATACTAGCCGAGTTATCATTTCCTAACTGGTATGTTGCAGTACCGTTGTTATTACCAGTTACAGTAGTTGTTGATTCATTATCTTGTCCATTTTGAAGTGTTCCCCAGGTATTTATAGGCGGTCCACCCCAATTGTCATTACCAGTTTGTGAAGCAGTAGATGTATTACCTGAACCCAGTTGAGTGGTGCGATATGCATTGCGCTCTCCTGATTGGTCAATTTCAGAACTTTGACTCGTTCCGTTCTGATACGTTGTAGCTGTATTATTTGCTCCTTCCTGATCTACGGCAGCATCATTTGAGGTTCCAAATTGATCTACATCCGAATTGTTAAGCGTACCTACTTGACTCACATCAGCGCTGTTTCCTGACCCCGATTGATTGACGTCACTTACGTTGGACTGTGCAAAAATCATTGCACCGCACATAAGTGCCCCAACAGTAAAAATCATTTTTTTCATAATAATAGTGTTTAATTAATAATATATAATTGGTTAATAAATACATATTTAGTAGAGTACATGGATTACACGAAATCGATAGAAACGATTTTGAAGAGCAAAATAAAAATCTTAATTTTTTGCAAAATCAAGAATCCAAATTACTTTTTATCAGACAGTTAAAGGTAGTTTAAATATTTGCCAAAAGCACCTAAAACATTGCAGCGTTAGCTATTTGTATTATTAAACGCGAATGCGGCTATGTATTTAAGGATGTAAACCTTATTTTATCGATTAAATGCAATTTTGACTGTAAATAAAGAATGTAATTTGATTAAAAAGGGGGAAAACACCCCCAAAATATTTATCATATGACATTTGTAAAAGTATCACGAAGAGTACATCCATCAGTCAAATACGTCTTAAAAACCAAATATAATATTTTGACCCTTCCAATACTGCTCTAGAGTTCCATTCACCGGTTTGCGATCAGCTCATTATGATTACTGTTCAGTAATCAAAAAATAAGCAGGGTGCTTTTTTGTGATGTCATTTGCATTCCCTAATATTTTAAAAGAAAAAAGCGAGGAAGCCATATAAGGCATCCCCGCTCTATCAAAAAAACCATTCTTGATTTTTCTATTTAATTAGTTGCTCTGTGTTACAGTTGAAGTATTAGAGCTACCAGCTTGAGTAACCATACTCATGTGTGTACTTCCTGTTTGAGAAACAGTACTCATATTCATCATACCGTTTTGAAGAACGGTGCTCATATTCATCATACCGTCCTGACTAACGCTGCTTGTATTACCATCTCCTAGTTGATCTACATCAGACTCATTTAGAGTTCCTAGCTGAGAGACAGAACTAGTGTTAGCATCACCCAATTGATAGGTATCAGCCTGGTTTTGAGTTCCGTTTTGATACGTTGAACCGCTGTTACCATTTCCTATCTGAAGCAAATCAGAATTGTTATCATCACCTATTTGTTCTGTACCGTAGAGAAGTGGTGAAAGACCATTAGCGATATTACCATCACCTATTTGTTCAATAGTTGAAGTATTGCCTGTACCATTCTGATAGGTACCGCTGTTGTTATCATTACCAAAAGCATCATTAGTGGCATCGTTGTTATCTCCTCTTTGATTTATACCCCATCTTAAACTTGCTCCACCTCCTAAGTTACGGTCACCTTCCTGATAGGATTTAGCATAGTTATCGTTTCCTGCCTGATCTATTTCAAAATCGTTATCATTGCCCTGCTGTTCGATAGAAGCAGTGTTGGCGTTTCCAAATTGACCTATGTCGGCAGCATTACCATCACCAAACTGTAGAATACCCCAATTTAAAGTAGTTTGAAGGGTCGCAATGTTATCATTACCTACCTGAGTAATCATTGCCGTGTTATTATTTCCTAACTGGTAAGTTGCTGTTCCATTATTGTTCCCTGTTACGGTAGTTGATGAGGTATTATCCTGTCCGTCTTGCAAGGTCCCCCAAGTAGTCGCTGGTGGCCCGGCATAGTTGCCAATACCATCCTGAGAGGCTGTTGAAGAGTTACCGGTGCCATATTGAGTTGTTCTATACGTATTATTCTCTCCAGATTGGTTGATAGATGAAGTTTGACTTCCACCATCCTGAAAAGTTACCGCAAAATTAGTTACCCCTGCCTGATCAACATCGGCATCATTTGAAGAGCCAAACTGATCGACATCTGAATCATTAGCATTACCTGCCTGACTAACATCAGCACTGTGTCCTGATCCTGATTGATTTACATCACTTGTGTTGGATTGGGCAAAAATCATTGCACCGCACATCAGTGCTCCAACGGTTAAAAACATTTTTTTCATAATAAAAGTGTTTAATTAATATATAATTGGTTAATAAATACAAATGAATAGATTGATAGTTCTCAATCGTTTTCGCTGCTTGATCCAAGTTTAATTAAAATCTTAAAAAATAATAAAACTTAAAACACAACTAGCTTCTTTTCAGATAGTTAAATATACTAAATAAGATGAACGAAAAAATAGTTGTCAAGCTCCTTAAGACCACTCAGAAGTTCATTTGTACTAATCACAATCAAATTATGTAAGTAATTATGATGTAAATATCTTTTTTTTCGTCGAAGTTCAATCTGACAAAATGAAGAAGGGAAAAACTATATAAAAAAAGGGGAAAAATACCCTTAGCTATTTACCCTAAAAACTTGAAATGTATTTTGTTATCACTCGCTTTAAAGAGCTGCAGCCGTAGAAATATCAAGTTGTATTTATTTGTTTTCCTCTATTTAAAATTAGTCCCTTATATTGGATTAGACCATTATGAAAGAATTCTCTCCCATTTATAAACAACCCTGCTACACGCTCATTATTAGGAGCTGCACAAAGAGCTAATTAAAAAAAGCGAGGAAGCCTTTTACAGCATCCTCGCTCTATCAAAAAACCATTCTTGATATTTTCCTTTAAACTTAGTTGCTTTGGCTTACAACTGAAGTATTTGAGCTTCCAATTTGAGTGACGGTACTCACGTGAGTCATACCACTCTGATTAACAGTGCTCATATTCATCATACCATCTTGAAAAACAGTACTCATATTAGAAGTTCCAATCTGAGTAACATTTGAAGTGTTTCCATTACCCATTTGAGTTACTGCAGAGTTGTTTCCCTCTACTCTTTGAATCACTGTGCTGCTATTATTAGTTCCATCCTGGTCTACATCACTTATACCGTTATTCTGAAACTGTTGATCAACAAAACTACTATTCCCAGCTCCATTTTGATCTACAACAGAATTATTGGTTAATCCTATTTGATACGTAATAGCACTATTGTTATTGCCTATTTGATCAATATCGCTGAAGTTAGCTGTCCCATCCTGTCCAACTATAGCAGAATTATCATCACCCATTTGATCAATATCACTCACGTGATCATTACCTCCTGCGCCAAAATAACCTTGTCTGGTCCAGGCAAAATTGCCATTTCCAGTAGAGGTAATGTCAGAGTCATTGTTACCTCCATTCTGGTCTGTGATCGCTTCGTTCATATCCCCGATTTGATCAACATCTGAATTATTTGACATACCAACCTGATCGGTATCAGAGGAATTACCATCTCCAGTTTGATCGGTATCAGAGAAGTTGCTGTCCCCAGCCTGATCGGTCTCTCCAACATTGGCATCACCTTGCTGTTCGATTGATGCTACATTGAAATTTCCTGTTTGAGAAATAGCAGCATCATTATCAGAACCTTCCTGCTGAATACCCCAAAATAAACTAGTTTGTCCAATAGCAATGTTATTATTTCCAACCTGTGAAATTGAAGCGGAGTTATTATCTCCAACCTGAAGAGTTGCTGTACCATTATTATTACCTAAAACATTGGTTTCAGATGAGTTATCCATACCACTTTGATAAGTTCCCCAAGTAGTTGTTGGTGGTCCTGCATAGTTATCATTACCATCCTGAGAAGCTGTTGAGGAGTTACCAGTACCAAACTGGGTTGTACGATAGGTGTTTCGCTCCCCTGACTGATCAATTGCAGAACTTTGACTTCCACCATCCTGATACGTTATAGCATTGTTAGTTGCACCCGCCTGATCAACAGCAGCAGTGTTTGAAGTACCCATCTGATCTACGTCAGAATTATTTACCGTACCAACCTGATTGACAGCAGCACTGTGTCCTGTTCCTGATTGATTTACATCACTGGTGTTGGATTGGGCAAAAATCATTGCACCGCACATTAGTGCTCCAACGGTTAAAATCATTTTTTTCATAATAAAAGAGTTTAATTAATATATTATTGGTTAATAAATACATATGGATGGATTGATTGTTCTCAATCGTTATCGCTGGCTAATCGAAGTTTAATTAAAATCTTAAAAAATACTAAAACTAAAAACACAACTAACTTCATTTCAGATATTTAAAGGTAATATAAAAACTGAATGAAAAATCATTGCCTAATTTACTCAGGAAACTAGAAAAGACGATTTGTACTATTAACCAGAAAGTTTTGTCCGTAAATCAAGATGTGAGTGAGATTTAAATCGATAAAAATCATTATTAGCTTGGAAGGAAAAACAGCAATAATGCAAAAAAGGGGGAAAATACCCCCCTTTTTTTATAAATATCTCTCTGAAACCTGGGGTATTTTTTAAAAAAACTATTCTAAAAAATCGGCATTTCTATACGAAAGGTTTTTTCTCAGACTTATTTAATCCATTATAATCAATTTTCATTAATGAATAAACACAATCTAATATCTCAATTTGGCACTTGATAAACCTTATAGAAATCAACAACTCTTGATCCGAATTATTAATGAAAATCTTCCTCAGAATAATGGGAAATAAGGATTTTCGTTAAACATTTCTTAAACAATCTTAAATTTTCTTAAAGAAACGTCATAACAGTTATTTTTAGGCAAAGTCTAAATTTAGCTAACTATGAACAAAAAACTATTCCTAGCCGGATGGTTGTTCCTGATGTGTTTTACACTCGCCGCACAGGAATACTTCCCGGTAAATGACGGTGTAAAAACGGTCAATTCTAACTACACGCTTTTCAAGAATGCTACGCTGCATCCGGCTCCCGGAAAAACCATCAATAATGGCAGTATGCTTATTAAAGATGGTAAAATCGTATCAGTAGGTAAATCAGTAAAAGAACCTGCAAATGCTGTGGTCATTGATTTAAAGGGTAAGCATGTTTATCCTTCTTTTATAGAAATGTATTCTTCATTTGGGGTTAAAAAGCCCGAACGCTCAAGTGGTGGCCGAAGTGGTGAGTATGAAGCTTCACGTTCCGGTTATTATTGGAACGACCACGTACGTGCAGAAACCGATGCGCTTGCTGATTTTGATTACGATAGCAAGGCCGCTAAAGAACTCGTAGAGGCAGGTTTTGGTGCGGTAAACACGCATAAGGTCGATGCTATCGCGCGAGGAAACGGTATTCTTGTAGCCCTTAATACAGGTGGCAACACAGCAGATCGTCTTATAGATACTAAATCAGCACAATTTTTCTCTTTTGACAAAAGTAACTTATCGGGGCAGGCTTACCCCTCTTCTAAAATGGGTGCTACTGCCTTAATCCGTCAACTTTTTGAAGATGCAGACTGGTATGCAAAGGGTAATGTAGAAACCCGCGATCTTGCTTTAGAAGCTCTTAATGCCAATATGAGTCTACCTCAGATTTTTTACGGGGAAGGTCTTTATGACGATTTACGCATCGCCAGTCTTTCCAAAGAAACCGGCGTACCCTTTATCATTGTTGGAGGGGGGGATGAATACAAGCGCATAGACGAAGTGAAGGCAACCGGTGCTCAATATATACTTCCGGTGAATTTTCAGGACGCTTATGATGTTGAAGATCCCTACCAGGCAGATTATGTAAGCTTAAGTCAAATGCTTGAGTGGAATCAGGAACCCACCAATCCTGCCAAAATGCAGGAGGCCGGACTTACCTTCGCTCTTACAACCCATTCCTTAAAATCTCCAGAAAAGATGATGGACATGCTTAAAAAAGCATTTAAGTATGGTTTAAGTAAAGAAACAGCGCTCGAAGCATTGACAACAGTTCCTGCTCAACTTTTAGGTAAAAGTGACGAGCTGGGCTCCCTTAAAGAAAATGCCTGGGCCAATTTTCTGGTCACTTCAGGTGAATTGTTTGAAGAGGACACCATACTCTATGAGAATTGGGTGCAGGGCAATCAGCAGGTTATCAAAGATTCCAATGTTTTGGATATTGATGGTTCCTACGCATTGAGTCTGGGCGGTTCTACTTATGATGTCAGTATTTCCAAGTCAACGGAGAAACCTTCAGTAACCGTTAAGAGTGGTGATACTAAATTAGGTTCTAAAATTAATTACGATAACGGCTGGTTAAACCTGATGTTTACTGCCAAAGATGCAGAAAGCAAAGACTTTACCCGGGTAGTAACTCAGGTTTCAGATGCGCAAATGTGGAGCGGTAAAGCTATTCAGCCTAACGGAAGTGAAACTTCTTTTACTATGACCAAAAAAGAAGCGGATACAGCTGAAGACGAAGAAGATAAGGAAGACGATGAGAAAGAAGCAGATGAGCCTTTCGTAATGCCCCTTACCTACCCGAATATCGCTTATGGTTATGATGAAAAACCTAAACAGGAGACTATTCTGTTTAAAAATGCGACAGTATGGACCAATGAAGACGTTGGAATCCTGGAAGAAACCGATGTATTGGTCAAAAACGGTAAAATCGCAGCTATTGGCAAAAATTTGAGTTCTGGTGGTGCCAAAGTAATTGACGCGACCGGAAAACACCTTACCAGTGGTATAATTGATGAACATTCACATATTGCAGCTTTCTCAATCAATGAAGGAGGCCAGAACTCTTCTGCCGAAGTACGTATGAAAGATGTTGTGAATCCTGACGATATTGACATCTACCGCGATCTTGCAGGCGGTGTGACCACAATACAGTTACTTCACGGTTCAGCTAACCCAATTGGCGGGCAATCTGCTGTGATGAAACTCAAGTGGGGATCAAGTATTGATGAGATGGTTTTAGATGATACAAAATTCATCAAGTTTGCTTTGGGCGAAAACGTAAAGCAGTCCAACTGGGGCAGCTACAGCCGCTTCCCGCAAACACGTATGGGTGTACAACAAATGTATACCGATTATTTTCAGCGGGCACGTGAATACGAAAAAGCAAAGAATAGCGGTGAACCCTATCGCAAAGATTACGAGATGGAAACACTAGTTGAAATTCTAAACGCAGATCGTTTTATCTCGTCACACTCTTATGTACAGAGTGAGATCAATATGCTGATGAAAGTGGCAGAAGATTTTGATTTCAGAATCAATACCTTCACACACATTCTTGAAGGGTATAAAGTAGCTGATAAAATGGCAGAGCACGGCGTGGCCGGTTCAACCTTTAGCGACTGGTGGGCGTATAAATATGAAGTAAATGACGCAATACCCTATAATGCCGCGATAATGTGGAGCGAGGGTGTACTTACAGGAATTAACAGTGATGATGCTGAAATGAGCCGCAGATTGAATCAAGAGGCTGCTAAAACCATGAAATATGGGGGAGTTCCTGAAGAAGAAGCCTGGAAGTTTGTAACGCTAAATCCAGCGAAGATGCTTCATTTAGATGATCGTACCGGTAGTATTAAAGAAGGCAAGGACGCTGATCTGGTACTCTGGTCTACATACCCCATGTCTGTAAGCGCAATTGCAGAAAAAACACTGATTGAAGGTGCGGTCTATTTTGACCTTGAAAAAGATAAAGCGCTTCGCAAGAGTATACAGGAAAAGAAAAATAAACTCAGTACGATGATGCTGAGAGATAAGAATAAAGGTCTGAAGACGCAGCCGGCTAAAAAAGAAGAGAAACAGCGTCTGGATTGTGACACCTTAGAAACACTTAATTAATTATGAGAACACTTAAAAGCTTTTATATACTGTTTTTATTGCTAACAGTGAGTCTGCAGGCACAGCAAACACCCGCTCCTGCGGCTAGCGGTGAAATAACGCTTACCGGCGGTATTGCGCATATTGGCAATGGCGAGGTTATCGAAAACAGCCTTATTTTTATCAAAGACGGAAAAATAACCGGGGTTTACGACGCCTTAACCACCAAAAGACCTTTACGTGGAGAAATTATAAAAATTGACGGGCAGCACGTTTATCCGGGATTTATAGCCCTTGACACTACGCTTGGACTTGTTGAAATCGCGGCGGTTCGCGCCACAGAAGATCAGGATGAAATAGGCGAATACAATCCACATATCGAAGCTATTATTGCCTACAATGCCGAGTCTAAGGTGGTAGAAAGTATGCGTCCCAATGGGGTTTTACTGGCTCAAACCGTACCTCAGGGTGGTACCATTTCAGGTGAGTCATCAGTGGTTCAATTAGATGCCTGGAACTGGGAAGATGCGGTGGTTAAACGCGGTGACGGTATTCATTTAAACTGGCCCAACAGTTTTAGACGTGGTCGCTGGTGGCTGGGTGAAGACCCGGGTTATAGCCCAAATAAAGACTATGCTTCTGATATTCTTGAAGTCAAAGATTTTATGAAGCAGGCTGGAGCTTTTGAAGGGGATTCGGAAGCCGTGATGAATTTACCCTATGCTGCAATGCAGGATGTTTTAAATGGTAGTCAAAATCTTTACGTACACGTAGATTCTGAAAAGGAAATTCTGGATGTAATCAAGTTTAAGAAAGAGATGAATGTAGAGAACGTTGTACTGGTAGGTGCGTATCGCGGCTATAAAGTAGCCGACGAAATTGCGAAAGCACAAATTCCGGTGATCTTAACCCGTGTACACAGCCTTCCGGGTTCTGAAGATGATGATTACGACATCAGCTTTAAAATGGTGAAAGATCTTATGGATGCGGGAGTAACAGTTGCTCTAGGTAATAGCGGTGAATACTGGCAGTCTCGTAATGTTCCCTTTTATGCAGGTCAAACTACTGCTCACGGTTTAAGCTTTGAACAGGCCCTTCAATTAATTACCCAAAATGCTGCTGTCATTTTAGGAGTTGAAGATCAGTTGGGTACTTTAGAAGCCGGAAAAGACGCTACATTATTTGTTAGTACCGGAAATGCTTTAGAGATGAAAGGAAACAACCTTACTAAAGCAATGATCTCAGGACGTGAAATAAGTCTTGAAAGTCATCAAACCGAACTCTGGAAGCGTTATATGGAAAAATACGAGCGTACCGAATAATTCTAAATCTTTTAGTTTTAAGCATAAAAAAAGTCCGGTGATGAACCGGACTTTTACTTTTTATAAGGCTTTTGATTATTTGCCTTCCATAGCATCTAACTGAGCTTTGTATTTATCAGCATCAGCAGTATTACCTAATTGAATGTGGATGTTGTACAAAGTACGCACAGCTTCGATATTAGGCTCATCACCTGCAATTGCTTTTTCTAAATAAGGAACTGCATCCTCATAAAGTTTAAGACGCTCTTTCTTCAACTCTTCATATTTAGCATTGTCTGATTTGGTATTCCCTAAAGAATTCATCTTCTCAATGATTTCTTTATCTTTTCCTAGCATCAAAGCAGCAATATTTAAGTTCGCAGCAGCATAATTTGGATCAATTTCCAAAGCTTTGTTATAATAACCCATTGCTTTTTCAGTATTTCCTGCTTTTGCCGCACCTACACCAAGATTGAAATACAATCCAGGATTATTAGGGTCTTTAGCAATTACTTTATCCATAGCAGCCTCATATTCTTCTGTCATATCCATTTTTAGATAAACATCAGCTGCAGAACGCAATAGTGCATCGTCATCAGGATTTTCAGCAAGAGCATCTTGAATTGCAGTTACTGCTTTGTCATTTTCACCTTCCTGTACGTAGATCAAAGCGATGTTTTTTGCAATTTCACCTGCACGAGATTCGGTAACAACAACTTTAGGATCTTCGTGAGAACCTGCTTTTACAAATAAATCTCTTTGTTGCTTAGATGGGAAAGTTTCAACTTTACCATCTTCCTTATTCACTGCCGTGTATTGTGTTTCAATACCCGTATACCCCATGTCTTTTAACTGCGTGTAATAGTTAAGTGCAGTTGCATAATCCTGACCGTTTACGGCGTTAGATGCCGCAAAATAAAGATAAGAGGTATCTTTAGGTGTAAGCGTATATAACGTATAAAGCTTATTTGCAGCCTCGCCATACTTTTCAGCATTTTGGTCATCTACAGCAGAAGAAATAACAGCATTCATAGCTTGTTGCTTAAACTGCTTTGCTTCTTCTCCGTATTTATCACCGTCATTGAATTCATAAACGGTTGTAAATGCTTCCATAGCCTTTAAAAGCTGATCGGCATTTTTATTATCCTCTCCACCAAGGTATGCTCTACCTTTAACGAAGTAATAATATTCCTTTTCTTTTTCGTCCATCTGACTCATCATCCCGGAAACCGCTTCAATTTCGGTTTGTGCCTGGGCATAACTTCCAGATTCAACGGCTTTTTCTGCAGACTTAATTTCCTTTTTCTGCGCAAAGGTTACGGCTGTAAGGGAAAGCGCCGCAAAAACTATTGATTTAGTCTTCATTATCTATTTAATTTATATTCAACTTTATTTATTCCTCTTCATCAGAAGAAGGCTTTTCAATATTTTGATTTTCTACTTTTTCATCTCCTTCAGCAACAATTCCATCTTCATCTTCAATATCGTCTTCATCTTTCTTCACTTTGGTCACTGCTGCAATGGTATCTCCATTTTTCAGATTAATAAGTCTGACACCCTGTGTGGCCCGACCCATTACCCGAAGTTCAGAAACTTCCATTCGGATAGCGATACCCGATTTATTAATGATCATTAAATCATCCTCATCGGT
Organism: Leeuwenhoekiella nanhaiensis; assembly: GCF_002744755.1. Classification (GTDB taxonomy): domain Bacteria; phylum Bacteroidota; class Bacteroidia; order Flavobacteriales; family Flavobacteriaceae; genus Leeuwenhoekiella; species Leeuwenhoekiella nanhaiensis. Next base: position 494,357 of record NZ_KZ319288.1, read on the forward strand.
AACATTGTTAATAGAAACCAAGCTCCCGGTCTTTTCTGTAATGGAAATGGTTTTAACACCCTTACCACCCCGGTTTGTAACCCGGTAATCTTCAACCAGTGAACGCTTACCGTAACCGTTCTCTGAAACCACCAGTACATTAGACTCCGGATCATTAACAGCTACCATTCCTATAACTTCATCATTATCATCTGCAAGAGTTATGCCACGAACCCCGGAAGCGTTTCTTCCCATTGGTCTGGTCTTCTCTTCCTCAAAGCGAATAGCCTTACCTGATTTAACAGCCAGCATTACCTGACTGTCGCCTGTGGTAAGCTTTGCAGCCAATAATTCGTCGCCATCTTTAATGGTTATCGCGTTGATACCATTAGTTCGTGGACGGGAATACTGCTCGAGTGAGGTTTTCTTGACCTGACCTTTTTTAGTTGCCATTATGACATATCGGGAATTTATGTATTCCTCATCTTTAAGGTCATTGGTGCAAATAAAGGCTTTGACTTTATCGTCTGGTTCAATAGCTATCAGATTCTGAATTGCTCTACCTTTTGAGGTTTTACTTCCTTCCGGAATTTCAAAAACCCGCATCCAGAAACATTTTCCTTTTTGGGTGAAGAAGATCAAATACTGGTGGTTGGTTCCCACAAACAAGTGCTCCAGGAAATCTTCATTACGGGTTGTAGACCCTTTTTGACCAACACCTCCCCTATTTTGGGTTTTGTATTCCTGTAAGGAAGTACGCTTGATATACCCCGCGTGAGAAATCGTAAGAACTACTTTCTCATCAGGAATTAAATCGGTAATGGTAACATCTCCTCCGGCATAGTCTATATCGGTACGACGCTCATCACCGTATTTATCACGCACTTCAATAAGCTCTTCTTTGATGATTTCCATTCTGCGTTCTTTCTTAGCCAGAATATCTTTTAAATCTTCAATTGTTTTTAACAGCTCCTCGTATTCTTCGCGCAATTTATCCTGCTCCAGACCGGTAAGCTGACGTAAACGCATCTCTACGATTGCTCTTGCTTGAATTTCAGAAAGTTCAAAGCGTTCTATCAACTTACTTCGGGCTTCATCAGCGTTGCTACTGGCACGTATGAGTGCAATCACTTCGTCAATATTGTCTGAAGCGATAATAAGACCTTCTAAGATGTGTGCGCGCTCTTCCGCTTTTTTGAGCTCAAACTCCGTACGACGTACAACAACCTCATGGCGATGCTCCACAAAATGATGAATCATATCTTTTAGATTCAGCATTTCGGGTCTGCCATTAACAAGCGCAATATTGTTTACGCTAAATGAAGATTGAAGCGCAGTATACTTATATAAGGTATTGAGAACGATGTTTGGAATAGCATCCCGTTTTAAAACGTAAACGATGCGCATTCCTTTTCTGTCAGACTCATCGCGTATAGACGCGATACCATCAATCTTTTTCTCGTTAACAAGGTCTGCAGTTTTCTTGATCATATCAGCCTTATTCACCTGATATGGAATTTCGCTTACAATAATACACTCGCGACCTTTAACTTCCTCGATAGTGGCTTTAGCCCGCAAAACAACGCGACCACGACCTGTTTTAAATGCCTCACGAACACCCTCGTACCCGTAGATGGTTCCACCTGTAGGGAAATCTGGAGCTGTAACGTGCTGCATAAGCTCGTCTATTTCGATATCGTGGTTTTCGATATACGCGACAATACCATTAACCACTTCCGTAAGGTTGTGTGGTGGCATATTGGTCGCCATACCTACAGCAATACCGGAAGCACCATTAACCAATAACCCGGGAATACGGGTTGGAAGAACGGTGGGTTCCTTTAACGTATCGTCAAAATTGAGGGTATGATCTACTGTATCTTTATCGATATCTGCAAGCATCTCCTCAGAGATTTTACGCATCCGAGCCTCCGTATATCGCATTGCAGCAGGGCTGTCACCGTCAACAGAACCAAAGTTCCCCTGACCATCAACTAGCATATAGCGCAAACTCCACTCCTGAGCCATACGTACCATGGTATCGTAAACCGAAGTATCACCGTGAGGGTGATATTTACCCAAAACCTCTCCTACAATTCTCGCAGATTTCTTGTGAGCCGAATTGGAGCGAACTCCCAGCTCGTGCATACCAAACAAAACACGCCTGTGTACAGGCTTTAAACCGTCGCGTACGTCTGGTAAGGCACGTGACACGATGACCGACATTGAATAGTCAATGTAGGCTGATTTCATTTCATCTTCAATGTTGATAGGAATTAACTTCTCTCCTTCAGCCATATGTATTTCTATTTAAATATTGGTTTAAACACTAAGGGGCAATATACGCATTTTGACAGTGTTTTCGGGCTATATGCTAACAGCCAACCTCAGTTTTTATTAACAAAAATTAGTTTTCGTTTTTGATAAGTATGCTTAACTTCCATTGTAGCTTTCAAAGTAATTTTGTCAATTTACTAACAGCATTGCAAACGGAACGGTTTTTGACTTAATTATTGAAAACCTAAGAAAAGACAGGAGCGAATATGGATGATAATTTTTCACCCCGAGTTAAAGATGTAATCGCCTACAGCAAAGAAGAAGCTTTGCGACTGGGTCACGATTTTATAGGCACCGAGCATTTAATGCTTGGGCTTTTGCGTGATGGCAGTGGTAAGGCTATCGAAATACTTCAGGCACTTGACGTTGACCTTAATCATTTGCGTCGCAAGGTAGAAATACTGAGCCCCGCAAATCCGGGAACCGGAATGGCCAGCAATGAAAAGAAAAATTTGCACCTCACCAGACAGGCCGAGCGTGCTCTAAAAACAACATTTTTAGAAGCTAAACTTTTTCAAAGTTCTTCTATAAACACGGCGCATCTTCTGCTTTGCGTGTTACGTAATGAAAACGATCCTACGACTAAATTACTAAACAAGCTCAAAGTAGATTATGATAACGTAAAAGATCAATTTAAGCTTATGATGACTAGTGATGACGACTATATAGAGCCTATAAAAGCAGAATCTTTTAGCGACGATGACAATACCGCAGACTCGCAAAAAGAGAATCCTTTTAATACGCCGGGAAATAAAGCCAATAAAAAATCTAAAACTCCGGTTTTAGATAACTTCGGTAGGGACCTAACTGCGCTGGCCGAAGAGGACAAATTAGATCCGGTGGTAGGCCGTGAAAAAGAAATAGAGCGCGTTTCTCAGATTTTGAGCAGACGTAAAAAGAATAACCCGCTACTAATAGGTGAACCCGGTGTTGGTAAATCTGCCATTGCCGAAGGTCTTGCTTTACGCATTGTAAAACGAAAAGTTTCCCGTATTCTTTTTGACAAGCGTGTTGTAACGCTTGATTTGGCCAGTCTTGTAGCAGGTACCAAGTATCGAGGTCAGTTTGAAGAGCGTATGAAAGCAGTGATGAATGAACTAGAGAAAAACTCTGACATCATTCTGTTTATTGACGAGATTCATACTATAGTAGGTGCCGGAGGCGCTACAGGCTCTTTAGATGCCAGTAATATGTTTAAGCCGGCTCTTGCGCGTGGCGAAATTCAATGCATCGGTGCAACCACATTAGATGAATACAGACAGTACATCGAAAAGGATGGTGCTCTAGAGCGTCGTTTTCAAAAAGTTATTGTTGAACCTACTAATGAAGAAGAAACGATTGAAATACTTAACAACATTAAAGATAAGTATGAAGATCACCACAATGTAATTTACACGCCCGAAGCGATTAAGGCTTGTGTGACGCTGACCAGTCGTTATATGACCGATCGGTTTTTACCGGATAAAGCTATTGATGCACTGGATGAAGCCGGTTCACGAGTACACATTATTAATATTGATGTACCAAAGAAAATTCTTGATCTGGAGCGTCAGTTAGAAGAAGTGCGTGAGCGTAAGAATTCTGTTGTCAAAAAACAGAAATATGAAGAAGCTGCTAAACTGCGAGACGATGAGAAGAATCTTGAAAAAGAACTTGCATCAGCTCAGCAAAGCTGGGAAGAAGACTCAAAACAGCATCGTGAGACCGTTACTGAAGACAATGTTGCTGATGTAGTATCTATGATGAGCGGTATTCCTGTAAACCGAATTGCTCAAACTGAAAGCAATAAACTTGCAGAATTGCCACAGTCTATAAAATCAAAAGTAATAGGTCAGGATGAAGCTGTTGCCAAAGTAGCGAAAGCTATACAGCGTAACCGTGCAGGACTTAAAGATCCTCAAAAACCTATTGGTTCTTTCATCTTTTTAGGTCAGACTGGTGTGGGTAAAACTCAATTGGCTAAAATTTTGGCGACCGAATTGTTTGACAATGAAGATTCATTGATTCGTATCGATATGAGTGAATATATGGAGAAATTTGCAATCTCCAGACTTATTGGTGCGCCTCCGGGATATGTAGGTTACGAAGAAGGTGGTCAGCTTACTGAAAAAGTACGCAGAAAACCCTATTCTGTAGTATTGCTTGATGAGATAGAAAAAGCACACCCTGACGTATTTAATATGCTACTTCAGGTTTTAGACGATGGCTATATCACCGACTCTTTAGGTCGAAAAATCGACTTCAGGAATACGGTAATCATTATGACTTCAAACATCGGAGCTCGTAAGATCAAAGATTTTGGTCAGGGAGTTGGTTTTGGCACCGCGGCGCGTAAAGAACAGGCCGATGAAAATGCCAAAGGAATTATTCAGCAGGCACTTAAAAAAGCATTTGCTCCAGAATTCCTTAACCGAGTAGATGACGTTATCGTATTTAATGCCTTAGAGCGTGAAGAGATTCACAAAATCATCGACATCGAGCTTAAAAAGCTTTACAAGCGTATTGAAGCTTTAGGATACAATCTTCAGCTTTCAGATCAAGCTAAAGATTTTATAGGCGATAAAGGATTTGATAAGGATTATGGCGCGAGACCTCTTAAGCGAGCTATTCAAAAATATATTGAAGATGCTCTAGCCGAAGAGATTATAACTGCTAACCTTCAGGAAGGTGATACCATTTATATGGACATTGAAGAAGGAAAAGAAGAACTCAGTATTCGGATTGAGAAAACTGAAAATTCAGCTCAATCGTAAACAGACGTTTTTTTAAAAATTTAAAAACCGCCATTTAGGCGGTTTTTTTATGTAATTTCATAAAGCCAAATCATAAGAAAACAATGAGGTAGAATGACTACACGTTTGGATTTAGAAATTGGAATTTTAGAATTCTATGATCATTTTGTAATTGGTTTGGTTAACCCTGATGTAAATTTTGGTCAAAAGGAACGTTTACTATTTTTAAAAGCCTGTTTAGAACACTTTAAAGAAAAGCCCTTCGGTTATATTTCTGTTAGAACCTTCTCCTACAGTATTGATCCGTTGATTTATTTGGAACTGAATAAAGTTGAATCTCTGAAGGCTTTTGCCGTTGTGTATTATTCTAAAGTGGGCAAGGGAAATGCAGAACTGGAGGGGCAATTCTACAAAAAGCTTTTTGGTATTTTTGAAACACAATCTGAAGCTATGAAGTGGATGACACAACAGATAAAGCCTGACTAATTAAACTATCTTGATAGAAAGTCACTTTGCTTTCAACGAACACAAAGACTTTATTTCAAAAGAAGCCTGAACATAGTATAACCCTCTGGCCGAACCAAAAAAAAGATGCTAATTAGCATCTTTTTTACTCTGTTAATTTTTCACCCGAATGGGTATTGTTCGTACATCTTTTTCGGTTTTGATGAGAAAGGTATACACCCACATCAATGTAAATGATGGAATAATATCTGTAAATGGTAATATTTCCTCAATAAAAACCAATACCGAAGCTATTTTTCCGTTTCTGCCGGGATACATTTCGCCCATTTTTTTAGCAGCGTAAGGAGCCCAGGCCAGATCTAAAAAAGGACCTACAACAGGTATTGACATCGTGGCCACACCTATTAGATCAAATAAAATTCCTTTAAATAGTAAGTTATAATTAAGTACTCTCATAGTCTTAGTTTTTACAATATGAGTACCAAAAAACCTGCCAAAGTTTAAGACAGATCGTTTGATATTAATTTAAGAAACTCATTACGCGTTTCATTATTTTCAAATTGCCCTCTAAATCCTGAAGTGGTAGTTGTTGAATTTTGTTTTTGAACACCGCGCATCATCATGCACATATGTGAAGCTTCAATCACCACTGCAACACCCTGAGGTTTTAAAGTTTGATTAATGCACTCTAAGATATTATGTGTAAGACGCTCCTGAACCTGAAGACGCCTTGCAAATACATCGACAATACGGGGTATTTTACTTAGACCAACTATATGACCATTTGGAATATAGGCAATGTGCGCCTTTCCAAAGAAAGGTAATAAATGGTGCTCGCAAAGCGAATACAACTCAATATTCTTAACGATTACCATTTCGTTATAATCTTCCTTAAACATGGCGCCTCTCAAAATTTCGGAAGCATCTACATCGTAACCACTGGTTAGATACATCATGGCCTTTGCAGCGCGCTCAGGAGTTTTAACTATTCCTTCCCGATCTACGTCTTCGCCCAAATCAGCGATTATAGATTTATAACGGGCCTTAACATCTTCCTGAACTTCGATGTTATACTCTTCAAATTTTTGATAGGGTGACATAATTTTTGGTTTTAAATTTTATTGAGGCGAGATCCTAACGGTATTCGGGCAATAATTTATGCTGATACAGCTTTTTAATCTTATTGATTTTAGGATCTATTATAAACTGGCAATAGCCCTGTAAGGGGTGATTATTATAAAACTCCTGGTGCTCTTCTTCCGCATAGTAAAAAGGTTTAGCTTCCGTCACCTCGGTTACTATTTTAGAATCAAAGATCTGCTCCTCTTCAAGATATTTTATAAAACCTTCAGCCTCTTTTCTTTGACTCTCATCATGATAAAAAATAGCGCTTCGGTATTGCGTACCCACATCATTACCCTGTCTGTTTAAAGTTGTAGGATCGTGTGTGGTAAAAAATATCTGGAGCAATTCTTTATAGGAAATAAGGCTGGGGTCATACTCAAGCTCAATGCCTTCTGCGTGACCGGTACGTCCCTGGCAAACCTCGCGATAGGGTGGGTTTTTAATCTGACCACCGGTATAACCGCTACGCACATTATAGACTCCGGTAAATCGTTGAAATACAGCTTCCGTACACCAGAAGCAACCGCTGGCGAACGTAGCCTTAACTAAATTTCTTTTCATAGCTAAACAAAGATAAAATCTCATTAACAGGTTAAAACGAGTTTAACCTTTTGTTAATACATTTCTTCAAAAGATTAAACAAAATAGTATAAAAACCGCATATACATCTTTAATTATTATGCCGAATAGTATCTTTGGCACCAAAATAAAAAGCGGTTTGAATAGCCGAAGTTAAGTCGTTTAGCATCTTCTGAACTTACTAAGCTGATATCGCACGACAGATTTCCTAATAAACATCTAGCTGATGATTGTAGCAGAACATATATATAAATCCTACGGAGATGTACAAATACTCAAAGGAGTAGATTTACAAATTTCTGAAGGAGAGATTGTGTCTATAGTAGGTGCCAGCGGCGCGGGTAAGACAACCCTATTGCAAATACTCGGTACTCTTGATATCGCAGACCGTCATCAGGATACCCATTTGCGCATTAATGATGTAAACATACCGGCACTAAGCCAGAAGGAACTGAGTAAATTCCGCAATCTGAATATTGGATTTATTTTTCAGTTCCATCAGCTTTTACCTGAGTTTACTGCACTTGAAAATGTCTGCATTCCGGCATTTATCGCCCGAAAGAGCAAAGCAGAGACTGAAAAACGTGCCAAAGAGCTTCTAGGCTTCTTAGGCTTATCACATCGTATAAACCACAAACCCGGACAACTCTCTGGCGGCGAACAGCAACGAGTAGCTGTAGCCCGGTCTTTAATCAATGAACCCGCACTGATACTGGCTGATGAACCTTCCGGAAACCTGGACAGCGAGTCTGCAGAAAATCTGCATCAATTATTTTTCAAACTTCGCGACACGTACAATCAGACCTTTGTAATCGTAACGCATAACGAAGATCTTGCTGCAATGGCAGATCGCAAACTTACTATGGTAGATGGCAAAATCATCTCTTAAACTCAAAAGAAGTGAGCTTAAAGAATTTCTGGACGAAAAGGCCAACTATTACGAGAATCCAAAATTTATAGGAACAGATCCCATTCAGATTCCACATCGGTTCAGCAAGAAAGAGGACATCGAAATCATTGGTTTTCTGGTAGCCACAATCGCCTGGGGTAATCGTAAAAGTATTATCACAAACAGCAATAAGCTGGTTGAGTTTCTCGAAAACAATCCTCACGATTTTGTGATTAATCATTCTCAGGATGATCTAAAACCGCTGCAAACTTTTGTACACCGAACCTTTAATGGGGAAGATCTTTCGACCTTTATAACAGCTCTTAGACATATTTATTTAAAATATGATGGCTTAGAATCCGTTTTTAGTAACACTATTGAAAACAAAAATTTGCAGACCAGCATACATCATTTTAAAAACCGGTTTTTTGAAGTTGACCATCTTCCGCGTACGCGCAAACACGTAAGCGATCCTTTAAAGAAATCAGCAGCAAAACGCATCAATATGTTTCTAAGATGGATGGTACGCCCTGCTGATGCCGGAGTAGATTTCGGGATTTGGAAAAGCATCTCTCCTGCCCTGCTTTCCTGCCCGCTTGATGTGCATTCAGGCAGAGTAGCTCGACAATTGGGATTATTAAAGCGGAAACAAAACGATGCCTCAGCTTTAGCTGAACTTGACAGGAATCTCAGAAAATTTGATCCAAAAGACCCTGTAAAATATGATTTTGCCCTATTCGGCCTAAGTGCCTTTGAAAAGGAATTATTTTAGGCCTAAAACACAAATTTCAAAGAAAAATGTGTCAGTATGGCTCTAATTAAATTCTGTGGCATAATTTTAGAAAGAGGTGACCTGCTTTTAAACCAACCAATACCATGCAAATACCGGCTTTACCTACTTTTGAATCTGAACGCCTTATTGAACTGGAAGAACTTCAGCTCTCTCACGAGCCTGATGCTAACTATGATGTTATTACCCGTCTGGCTTCCTCCATATGTAATGCACCTATTGCGCTAATCACAATTATAGATTCTGAAAAGCAGTATTTTAAATCAAAAATAGGTACAGATATTTGCGATACAGACCGCGATATTTCCTTCTGCTCCCATGCAATTTTAAATCCAAGAGAAATTACGATTGTCAATGATGCGCGTAAAGATCCGCGGTTTATGAACAACCCGCTCACGAAAGAGGAAACTCCCGTGATTTTTTACGTAGGGGTACCTTTGCTTACCAAAAAAGGAAATCCTCTGGGTACGCTTTGCGTAATAGACAGTAAACCAAGAACACTTACAGATTCGCAGATAGCGTCACTTCGTGACCTGGCAAGCCAGGTAGAAAACCTTTTTGAGTTGCGTAGAAACAATCTCAAATTACTTGAAATTGAGCTTTTACTACAGAAGAAGAATGAGCAATTGCGAAAGTTTGCAGGCACTGTTTCTCACGATATGAAAATGCCTCTGGCCAATATGATCGTTACTACAGATATCTTAAGAGCCAAATACGCTCCGCTATTCGATACGCAGGGTAATAACTATTTATCGTACCTCAAACAATCCTCATTTTCATTGAGTGATTATATTGACAACCTGCTCTCTTATTACGAGAGTGAGGAGCAGTCTATTGAAAAAGCTGAGGCTTTTGAACTGCAGGATCTTTTAGAAGAGCTCATAGACCTTCTAAATATAAACGAAGATTACATCATCAACCTGCCCGAAAACCCTTTCGAGCTGGTAACTAACAAATCTGCCGTCAACCAGATTTTGCTGAATTTAATTACCAACAGTCTCAAATATAACGACAAGGAAACCGGTATTATAAACATAAAATGTACTCAGGATCACGCCTATTACTACATTCAGGTATCTGATAATGGGAAGGGAATACCAAAAGATAAGCAGGAAAGCATTTTTGATTTATTCAGTACAGCTACCGAAGCAGATAATAAAGGAAAAAAAGGTAATGGTATAGGGCTTTCAACCGTTAGAAACCTGGTTCAAAGCCTTGGCGGAATTATTAGTGTTAGCAGCGAAGAGGGAAAAGGCGCAACCTTTGATTTTACGATCAAAAAAGTATCTTCCTAAATTAAAAACTCCTAATTTAGGCCTGTCAATTGCCCGCTCTATGCAGTTTAAAAATCCCGAAATTCTCTACTTCCTTTTTTTACTGCTAATTCCTATTCTTATTCATTTATTTCAGCTGCGACGCTTTAAAAAAACAGCTTTTACCAATGTTGTTTTTTTAGAAAATGTGGTACAAAATACCCGAAAGAGTAACACGCTAAAAAAATGGCTCATTCTATTTACCAGACTTTTAGCTATTGCAGGTGTCGTTTTTGCTTTTGCCCGACCTTTTATTCCGGAGACCGAGACCGCCCTAAAAAAACAGGAAACGGTCTTATTTATTGATAATTCCTTCAGTATGCAGGCTAAAGGCCAAAAGGGAAGCCTTCTGAATGAAATTAAGCAGGATTTAATCGCTGCTTTACCTAAGGGAAAAACACTTACGCTTGCGACCTGGGATGAAGTATATACAGACTTTGATCCTGCCGAAGACCGTTCAGAATTATTGGATTTAGAATATGCTGCTGCAACAAAATCTCAGGAGAATCTGATGCTGCAGTTGCAGTCCCTGTTTTCAGACGATCTCACAACCACTAAGCAGTTAATAGTATTGAGTGACTTTCAGAGCTTAAAACCTCTTAAAGATCAAGACTCAACGGGATTAACGATTCATAACGTACAACTTAAGCCGGTAGAATACACTAATATTGCTATTGACAGTCTGAGTTCTGAAATGCAGTCAACGACTCTAAAGTTTAGTGTTGCCTTATCTTCTTCAGTGCCACTTGAGACTCAGGTTCCGGTATCCGTTTACAATGGAAATCAACTGCTTACCAAGGCTACAGCTAACTTTAAAAACAGAGATACGGCTTCGGTTTCCTTCAGTCTTGAAAATCAGAGTCCAATAGCAGGAAAACTAAGTATCGAAGACCCAAATCTTACCTATGACAATCAGTTTTATTTTGCCACCGGCGCGCAAAAACCATTAAAGGTTTTAGCCATTGCCAATGCCGATTCTGATTTCATTAACCGTCTGTTTCGTGCTCCTGACTATGATCTTAGCGTGGTTCAGTCAACAGAGTTGGATTATAGTATGTTAGCAGATCAAAACCTGATTATCTTAAATGAATTGAATAGCGTTCCTTCGGCACTGGTCAACCTGCTTCAGACGCATACCGCTCAGGGCGGAACTTTGATTTTGATTCCTTCGGCTGATGCCCGAGAGGAAGTCTACACCCCCTTACTTGGCGCGTATGGGTTTGCGCCATTTGGCGAAAAAAACACAGCTGCACAACGCATTACAACTATAAATTACGATCACCCACTTTATCAGGATGTCTTTAGCGGAAGAACCTCAAACCTGCAGTCTCACGTATTGCAGTCTTATTTTCCGCTCAACAGCAGCGAAAGCATTCTGGGTCTGGAGAATGGAGCCGCTTTTCTCGCTGCGCGAAATGGACTTTACGTTTTTACAGGCGCGCTAAGCACAGCAAACAGCAATTTTATTAACGGTCAGCTTATCGTACCCACTTTTGATAAGATTGCTTCCGAAGCTTTAAAGGCCCCAAGATTGTATTATACTTTTGGTGCCGATTCTGCTTTCGAAATTGAAGCCGATCTACCTGAGGACGCGGTAGTAGTTCTTGAGCGTGAAGATGCTCAAATCATTCCGCTTCAGGAAAAACGCGGTTCAAAAATTACAATTTCAGAAACCCCCGGACTTAACAAAGCTGGTGTGTACGCATTAAAATACAAGCAGGATACTTTGGCGCTCGTCGCCTATAATTACAACCGCTTAGAAAGTAAACTTAGCGAACAAACTTTCGCAAATGATCAAACCTCAGAAGAAGTTGCAGGTCTTATAAATGAGCTTCAGGAAGCTTCAAATCTTAATCTTCTTTCCAAATGGTTTGTTATTTTTGCACTGTTTGCATTTCTCGCTGAAATGCTCATCTTAAAATTCTTTAAATGAACGCACGCATAGTCCAGGCCACACTTCTTGACGAACATCACGAGCTCCACGGTAAAAAAGTGGATCTACGCATAGAAAACGGGACGCTTACTGAAATAGGAACAACGCTTTCTGCTAAAAGTGGCGAAGAAACTCTTGAGTTTGAAAACCTCATGGTTTCTGCGGGTTGGTTTGACTCTAGTGTGAGTATGGGTGAACCCGGGTATGAAGAACGCGAGACCCTCAAAAACGGACTTGAAGTCGCTGCAAAAAGCGGATTTACTGCAGTTGCCGTAAATCCCAACACCAAACCGGTAGCTGACGATAGTTCGGTAATAAGTTATCTAAAAAATAAATCGGCTGGTCACGCGGTAGACCTCTACCCTATTGGCGCCCTTACCCAAAATGGAGACGGGATAGATCTGGCTGAATTGTATGACATGCAGCAGGCCGGTGCGGTGGCCTTTGGAGATTATCAGCACGCCGTAAAGAATCCCAATTTATTAAAGCTGGCGCTTCAGTACACTCAGGGTTTTGATGGTCTTGTTTTATCCTTTCCGCAGGAAGATGATTTGGTCATCAAGGGTATGGCTAATGAAGGTGAAACTGCGATTAAACTGGGTCTAAAAGGTATACCTGCTCTTGCAGAGCATTTGCAAATTGCAAGGGATTTGTATTTACTGGAATACGCAGGCGGAAAACTTCATATCCCTACGATCTCAACGGCGCAGAGCGTAGCGTTGATAAAAGCGGCAAAAGAAAAAGGGCTTGATGTAAGCTGCAGCGTTGCGATAAGCAATTTATTTTTTACAGATGATGCCCTAAACGATTTTGACACCCGCTTTAAAGTACTGCCTCCGCTTCGTACCAATGAGGACCGAAAAGCGCTGATCGCCGGTCTTGAAGACGGTACCATTGATATGGTGACCAGTGACCACAATCCGCTGGATATTGAGTTGAAAAAGCTCGAATTTGATCACGCCAGATTTGGCACGATTGCTCAGGAAGCAACGCTTGGAGCCCTGCTCCAACTTGTTTCCCCTGAAGTAGCTGTAAAAACACTTACCAATGGAAGAGAACGATTTACCGGTAATAAAGCTCAGATTAAAACCGGTGAGCCGGTCAATTTAACGCTCTTTACGACTGAGGGTTCTCAGATCTTTACCAAAGAACACATCCGTTCCAAATCTAAGAATGCTGCGTTTTTAGGTTCAGAACTGAAAGGAAAAGTCTATGGTATTATAGCCAAAAATCAATTTATAGCGTCGTAAAATATGACAGCAGAAGACGTAAAATCCGGAAAAACCAAAGCTATAATCGCCTACATCACCGTTGTTGGTGCTATCATAGCGATTTTTATGAATCTCGAAACAAAAAATCCCTTTGCACGATTTCACATCAGGCAGGCTTTTGGAATATTCGTAACCTTCTTTGCGCTTACGTTTATCGTTCCGTTTTTTGACAGTTGGGGAGTTTCAATCGCTTTCTACATTTTTATCATTACACTTTGGGGCTATGGAATCGCTAATGCATTTCAAGGCAACATCATACCGATACCACTTCTTGGAACGTATTTTCAAAAATGGTTCACCTTTATAGAATAATATGAGCAATTTATCTCTAGAACACCTTATACAAAAACCTAAAGTACAAACCGATTCTAAACCACCTCTGCTTCTGTTACTACACGGGTATGGAAGCAATGAAGAGGACTTGTTTTCTTTTGCTCCCGAGTTGCCGGAAAAGTATTTCATCATTTCTGCGAAAGCACCACTGGCTATGCAACCCTATGGCAATGCCTGGTACACCATTCATTGGGATGCGACAGACGGCAAATGGTCTGACGACGAAGAGGCTTTGGCAGCACGTGACCTGCTCGTGAAATTTATAGATGAAGCGGTAGAAGCTTACGAGCTGGATGCTAAAAACGTGACCCTGCTCGGCTTTAGTCAGGGTTGTATTTTGAGCTATGCGGTGGCACTCACCTATCCTAAAAAGGTAAAGAATTTAATTGGTCTTAGCGGCTATGTCAATGAGGCTATTACAGAGCCAAAATCGGATTTGAGTGCTTACAAACATCTTTCAATTTTTAGTTCACACGGGAGCGTAGATCAGGTTATTCCGGTTAGCGCTGCGCGGAAAGTACCCGCGTATCTTGAAAAACTGGGAATTGAAGGCAAATTGCGTGAATATCCCGTAGGACATGGTGTGGCTCCACAAAATTTTTACGATCTGCGCGACTGGTTACTGAAGCATTAAGGATAAATCACACTCTGCAGGGTTTCAAAACGGATGCTTCCGTCTTTTTCCACATCATAAAGCAAGATCAGCTCACCCCAACGGGCACCATCGCTAAAATCGGCAATTACCCATTTGTGATTGAGCACTTCCACCTTATTGATTTGAAAAACCCCGGTGGCATTTTCGTAAGGAATTAAATCATTCCCTGAAGTTGAATTTTTTGAAACCAGCGCGGTTTCGATTCGGCTTTCCAAATCAATAATATCTACCCCAAAGCGATCAAAATAATCGTACGCATTCTCGTTACCGGTTAGTTTAAAATAACGACTGGCATTCACATCAATTGAGGCAAGAGAATCGTTTGCTTCTGCCAACTTAGCCTCCAGACGTTCTATTTTATCTTGCTGATTATCATACGATTTACTGGCATTTACATACTGAAAGACAATCCATAAAGCAGCGAAAAGAAAGAGGTACATAAAAATGCTACGGCGCATACTACTTATAATTCTAAGGTTAACCCGTCATAAGCCAAATGCACATTTTCAGGAAGCTTCTGTTCTACTTCTGCGTGAAAACCAAGCAGGTGACTAATATGGGTGAAATAGGTTTTTTTCGGTTTGATTTCGGCAACAAAATCTAATGCTTCTTCAAGATTAAAATGCGAATAATGCGGTTCTTCCCGGAGTGCATTAACTACCAAAACATCGAGGTTCTTGAGCTTTGCTTTTTCTTCTTCAGCAATCGTTTTGACGTCTGTGAGATAAGCCAGATTTTCAAAACGGTAACCAAAAACCTGAAGATCAGCATGCATTACATTTACCGGTTGTACTTTAAGACCGTTCAGGTCAAATGATTCATTATTTACCACTTCAGTAATCGCTACAGCAGGAGCTCCGGGATAGCGGTCTTCGGTCTTAAAAATATAATCAAAGCGTTTTTTGAGTTCGCCTACAACCCGATGATGCGCATATATAGGAATATCGCCCTGTCTGAAGAAAAAAGGCCGAATGTCATCAAGACCTGCAGTATGATCTGCGTGCTCGTGTGTAAAAAGTAAAGCATCCAGATGCGTTACCTCTTCGCGAAGCATTTGCTGTCTAAAATCTGGCCCGCAATCAATTACATAATTAAATCCATCGTGTTCAATAAGTGCCGATACACGCAAACGCCTATCACGAGGATCATCACTTTTACAAACGGGATGCGTGCTGCCTATAATGGGGATTCCTTGAGATGTTCCGGTACCGAGAAACGTGATTTTCAAACCTGTGAAATTTAACACAAAACTACACTTTATTTTTTCTAAGCCCTACCATTTTGGTATCTTTAACCCATCAATAAAACGACCAGTACTCACCCAAAAACTAAGCGCTATGCCTATCACGATTCAAGGTGACAAAGAGTTTGAAAACATCCCTTCGATCAACAATAAAGCCCTACGAATTAATCTTAACGAAAACATCTACGGTACTTTTGCCGAAATAGGTGCAGGTCAGGAAACCGTAAGGCATTTTTTTAGAGCGGGAGGGGCCAGCGGTACCATCGCCAAAGCGATGTCTGCTTACGACAAAGACTTTAGTGATGCAGTATATGGAGTTGAAGAAGACCAGCGCTATGTAACGGAATCCCGCCTCAAAAAGATGCTCGCTCACGAGACTAATCTGCTTGAAAACCGAATTTCCCGTGAAAAACATCCTAACAAAATCTATTTCACCTACGCCAACACCGTTGCGACTATAGATTTTGCAAAAAAATACAAAGGCCACGGTTGGGTAGGTATAAAATACCAAACCAAGCCGGGCGGTGATTTTAATGAAATTATCCTGCACGTGCGTTTTCACGAAACGGACGCACGTTTGCAACAGCTTACACTGGGAACGCTGGGTGTAAACCTGATCTACGGGGCTTATTACAAATATGACTCTCCTAAAAAATTATTGCGCTACCTATACGATCATATCGATAAAGATCAGATCGAGATTGATATGATCAATTTTGCCGGTCCTGAGTTTGCCAAGGTTGATAACCGTCTCATGAGTTTACAGCTGGTAAAAAACGGATTTACCGATGCGGTAATGTTTGGCCCGGATGGAAACAACGTGCTGGCCGCTAAAATTCTGTACAAGAAAAACATTCTTGCGCTGCGCGGAAGTTTTAGACCTGTGACCAAGGTAAATACCGATATGTATCGCAAATCGCTTCAGATTTTCCTGAATGAAAATCGGGTAAGCGAAGACAATACTGAAGTTATTTTTGAAATCACCCTTTCAAATCTACGTGCCGAAGGAGAAATTGACGAAGAAGATTTTATGGATCGTGCCCGTCTGCTCTGTAATCTGGGCCATACGGTAATGATTTCAAACTTTCAGGAATATTACAAACTGGTTGAATACTTTTCGCGCTATACCAAAGAACGTATGGGACTTGCGATGGGTGTTAATAACCTGATCGATATTTTTGACGAGTCGTACTACCGTCACCTCAGTGGTGGAATCCTGGAAGCATTTGGTAAACTCTTCTTTAAAGATTTACGTGTATATCTGTATCCTATGCGCGATCCGGAAACCGGAGAGTTCTTTACCAGCGAAAACCTGAAGGTGCATCCACGTATGAAAGAGCTGTACAAATTCTTTAAATACAACGGTCGTGTGGTGGATATTGAAGATTATAACCCCGATATTTTGAATGTATTCTCCAGACAGGTACTCAAAATGATTTCAAACGGCGAACCGGGTTGGGAAGCTATGCTCCCTAACGGTATCGCACAGCAAATAAAAGATCAGCGATTGTTTGACTACACGCCGCCGGCGGTAGAGCAAGAAGAAGCTTAAAAACAAAACCGGGTCAATGACCCGGTTTTGTTTTATGCTAATGCTTCAATAAGCCCCTGTAAATCCAGACGCTTTTGATCGCCTGTTTTCATATCTTTTAAGGTATAAACACCTTCTGCCATTTCCTGAGTCCCGGCCAGAACGACAAATTTAATGTTACGCTTATCTGCGTGAGACATCTGTTTTTTCATTTTGGCACTATCAGGATAAAGTTCTGCTGTGATGCCTGCTTCGCGTAAACTTTGCACGGCTTTTAAACAATACAAGGCTTCGTTTTCACCAAAATTCAGGAACAACAGTCGCGTGCCTTTAATCGCCTGCTCAGGAAACAGATTCAACTCTTCGAGCACCAGGTAAATGCGGTCTAAACCAAAGGAAATCCCTACGCCACTTACATCTTTCAAACCGAATATCCCGGTAAGATCATCATAGCGACCACCACCGCCTATACTTCCCATTTGAACGCCTTTAGGTGCACTGACTTCAAAAATCGCTCCTGTGTAGTAATTGAGTCCGCGGGCTAATGTGACATCCAGGTCAAGGGTGACGGTCTTAAGTCCCAAAGCTTCAATCTTCTCATTGATGTATTGCAGTTCTTCAATTCCCTGTTTTCCTATTTCGGAATCAGCTAGCAACTCATTTAAAACGGAAAGTTTATCGGAGAAGCTTCCGCTTACCTTAAAAATGGGTTTTACGCGTTCAATCGCTTCAGCAGTAATGCCTTTTGAAAGCATTTCGTTGATCACGCCTTCCTCTCCTATTTTATCGAGTTTATCAAGAGCTACCGTAAAATCGATCAGTTTATCTGAAGCTCCGATGGTTTCGGCAAGGCCGGAAAGAATTTTACGGTTATTCATTTTTACCGTGGTGCCTTTCAAACCTAAATCTGTAAAAACCGCATCATATAATTGTACAAAAGTCACTTCCTGAAGCAGGGATTGTGAACCTACCGCATCTGCATCGCATTGGAAAAACTCACGGAAACGACCTTTCTGCGGACGGTCTGCACGCCATACCGGCTGTATCTGATAACGCTTAAACGGAAACTCAATCTCATTTTGATGCTGCACTACATAACGTGCAAACGGCACCGTAAGGTCGTAACGCAGGGCTTTTTCGGAGATCTCAGAAGTCAGCGCATTGCTATCTTTTGCGGAATAGTTTTCCTCCGAAACTTTACTCAGGTAATCTCCACTGTTCAAAATCTTAAAGATCAACCGGTCGCCTTCATCGCCGTATTTACCCATCAGCGTGCTGCTATTTTCAAAAGACGGAGTTTCAATAGGCTGAAAACCAAACAACTCAAAGTTATGACGCAAGGTGTTGATGATGTAATTGCGGCGTAATACTTCTTCCGGTGAAAAATCACGGGTTCCTTTTGGTATACTGGGTTTTTGAGCCATTTTTAGTAATCTTGAAAATGCGAATGATTTATTTTTCTGTTTAACGCCCTTTAGGGGGCTGCAAATATCTTAAAAATTGAGGGTTTGCGCTTCTTTATTTTATAAAACGGTAACTTTTTAGCACTTTAGCAGACCTATGGCTACAAACTAGTACTTATGTTTTCTCTCTTTCGTGAAAATGTGCGCATTGCCTTTGATTCTATACGTACACAACTGCTGCGCACCATACTTACCGTATTAATCATTGCCATAGGCATTACGGCACTTGTGGCCATATTAAGTCTTGTAAAAGCCTTGGAGAATACGATTAGCAGCGACTTCTCTTCAATGGGTGCCAATACCTTCAACATTCAGCAGTATGAGTTTTCTACACGCAGACGCGGAAGTGGTGAAGAGCAGAAAATCAATCCGGTGATTCGTTATACGCAGGTAAAAGACTTTGAAGAGAATTATCTCTTTCCGTCGAGTCAGGTTTCTGTATCCTTTACCGGCACAACCACAGCAGAAGTTAAGTTTGAAAATGAAGAAACCGATCCCGAAGTAACAGTTGTGGGTGCTAATGAAAATTTCCTGGAAAACTCAGGCCTTGAACTCGCAATGGGACGTGATTTTACCCAATTTGATGTACAGAATAATAGTCGCGTCTGTATTTTGGGAAGCGATTTTAAAAACGGACTACTCAAAAATGTAAATCCGCTAAATAAAACCATCAGTATTCGCGGCTCCCGGTTTAAAGTCATAGGAGTGCTTGAAGAAAAAGGCTCCACCTTTGGAAACAATCAGGATTTACGTGTAATTATACCCGTTCAGGTCGCCCGGTCGCTCTTTACACAGCCCAATATCAATTATTCAGTGAGTGTCAAGGTAGATAATAAAGATGCCTTTGAAGGTGCTCTGGATGAAGCTATTATTACTTTCAGAAATATAAGAAAACTCGCACCTGTTGAAGAGAATAACTTCGGCATAGGTCGTAGTGATGACCTGATCAATCAAATAAGCGAAATAAGCACCTATCTTTCTATCGCCGCCTGGGTAATCAGCCTGATAACCATCTTAGGCTCTTCTATTGCGCTTATGAACATTATGCTGGTATCTGTTACTGAGCGAACGCGTGAGATTGGGGTACGCAAGGCTCTGGGCGCCAAAAAAACGACCATTGCCGGTCAGTTTTTAATGGAAACCATAATGATTGGCCAGTTTGGAGGAATTCTGGGAATTATCTTAGGGATCTCTATTGGAATTTTGATTTCGACAGTCGCCAATTTTAATTTTACCACGCCCTGGCTGGCTATGTTTTCTGCTACAGCTGTTACGCTTCTGGTTGCAATCGTAGCCGGACTGTTACCCGCTATAAAAGCAGCAAAACTTGACCCTGTAGAATCCTTACGCTATGAATAGACAGAGAATAGTCGTGTAGTTAATCTACTTCAACAAACTTCTCAAACCATTTGTACAAATCGCCCTGGGTAATGTTTGCCCCTTGTCTGATCAAAACGAAAATATCATTATTACGATCATCAGACAGCAGTTTACTGGAGCTGTACAGATTGACCTCGTCTTTCATAAAGTTCTCCTGTAGCCATTTATAACCTTGCGCAGTAGTGATATCAATACTTTCATTTTCAACCTCTACTGAAATCATACTGATTTTAAGCGAATCAACCTTGAATAAGAACATATGTTGAGGCGAAAAATGCTCCAGATACTCAACCTTACTTAAGACACCCTCCCAAATAAGATCGCTAAAGACATCCAGTTCCTGCTCTGCAACATCAGGCTTATCACGCTTAATAGACTCCCATTCTTCAGCGGTAATGGATTGTGTTGCTAAAAAATTAATAAACTCCTGATGCATCTCATCAAGTTGTTCTTTTGTAAGTCTTATGTATTTCATTACTAAAATTTTATTCGAAAAACCAAAACAGGATTAAGCTGTCCAAAAAATTAAGAAAGGTATTCAAACTTTAATATAAGAACTGTTTAAAAACCTTTCGGCAGCGCCAAAAAAAAAGCTCCCGCGTTTACGGAAGCTTTTCTATAGAATTCAAAAGTCTTAAGCTTCTGCTACAACGTCAAAAGTAAGATTTGCAATTACATCACGATGAAAACGAAGGCTAGCCTCGTATTGACCTAAACGCTTAATGTTACCACCAGCGATAGTGATGAATTTTCTGTCAATCTGAACACCTTCTTTAGCCAAAGCTTCAGCAAGGTCTGCATCAGTTACAGAACCGAAAAGTTTATCAGCCTCACCTGCCTTAGCAGTAAGTTTAATTTCAAGACCGTTTAGTTTTTCAGCCTGAGCTTTAGCAGCGTCAACAGACTTCTTCTCTTTATAAGCACGTTGCTTTAAGTTTTCTTCTAAAACCTTCTTAGCTGAAGGAGTTGCCAAAATAGCAAAACCTTGAGGAATCAGGTAATTACGTCCGTAACCGTTTTTCACAGTTACTAAATCATCAACAAATCCTAGATTGTCGACGTCTTTCTTAAGTATAACTTCCATCTCTTATCTAGTTTTTATTTGTACAAGTCAGTTACGTAAGGCATAAGAGCCAGGTGACGTGCGCGTTTAACAGCAACACTCACTTTACGCTGATACTTTAAAGAAGTCCCGGTAAGACGACGAGGTAACAATTTACCCTGCTCATTTACAAATGAGGCCAACCAGTCTGCATCTTTATAATCAACATACTTAATACCAGAACGCTTAAAACGACAGTATTTTTTTGCCTTAGAGGTTTCAATATTTAATGGGGTTAAATATCTGATTTCCCCATCTTTTTTAGCTTTTGCTTGTTGCTCAATAGATGATGCCATAACTATGCTTTTTCTTTGTTTCTTTTTCTACGTTTTTCGGCCCACTCTACTGCATACTTGTCAAGCTTAACGGTTAAGAAACGCATGATGCGCTCGTCACGTCTTAGCTCTAATTCAAATGTTGCGATAGCCTCACCGGGTACCTGAAATTCGAAAAGATGGTAGAAACCACTTTTCTTGTTTTGGATCGTGTAGGCTAACTTTTTTAGCCCCCAATCTTCTTTTGAAATCATCTTGGCACCGTTAGAAACAAGTAAATCTTCAAACTTCTTTACTGTTTCCTTTACCTGATCATCAGATAAAACGGGATTCAAAATGAAAACAGCTTCGTAATGATTCATATTTATAGTTTATTTAAAAGGAGTGCAAAAGTAGTCTAAATTATAGAAAATACAAAAGTTAGCGCATTTAATTCGATAATAAACAGGCTAGATCAATAATAAAAAAACGTATTCCATAAAATAATCGATGAACTACACAAAAAAGTTGGTTTGTATCGTAATTCTAATTAGATTTGTCTGTATTAACATTATTTTAAAAAATAATTTTGGAAGAACTTATACTTGACTGTGCTGTTGTTGATGATTCCAGCCTGCAACGTCTGGCTATTGTTAAGATGATTAAAGATCATCCCAACCTTAGACTAGCTGCTCAATACAACAATGCCATAGAGACCAAAAACGGTTTGCTGGAAACCAAGGTTGACCTCATCTTTCTGGATATTGAAATGCCTATTCTTACCGGCTTTGATCTCCTGGATGATTTGGTTCACAAACCACAAATTATTTTTGTAACCGGCAAGACTAAATATGCCTATAAGGCATTTAACTACAATGCTATAGACTATTTAAGAAAACCTCTTACTAAAGATCGTTTTTTAAATGCTGTGCATAAAGCTATCAATCTGCACCGTCTTAAGACGGAAGGAAATGTCGAGGATGACGATTATATCTTTGTAAAGAGCAATCTTAAAAAGAAAAAAGTCTTTCTTAATGACCTCAAGTTTATTGAAGCTCTTGGTGATTATGTGAAGCTGGTGACCTACAATGAACCGATCATTGTACTTTCTACGATGAAAGCTTTTGAAGCTCAGCTTCCTGCCGAGCGATTTATGCGCATCCACAAATCGTACATCATCAATCTGGACAAGGTTGAAAAATACAACAGTAGAAATATTGAGATTGAAGGAGATAAAATTCCTTTAAGCAGACATAAGAAAACCAAACTCATGGAAGCTCTTTCTAACTAAAAGACTTCTCGAATACATTAGAAATCCCGCTACTCGCGGGATTTTTTTATACCTAATAGTTATCTACGTTTAGTACGATTTTTATACTTCGGAATTGAGCTATGCTTGAAAAGGTGGTGCGCACTTTCAGGATTGCTTTTTTCGTTTTTTCAAGACTTTGCTTTCGGGGAATCTTTACCAAAATGTTACGGTGGTACTCATTGCGTATACGCGAAATGGGTGGCGGCTCAGGGCCCAGAATCTGGTCGTTAAACACATTTTTAAGGGCTTGTCCCATCCAGGCTGAAGCCTCTTCTATTTTTTGAAAATCCCGATGTTTAAGCGTGATTTTAATAAGACGGCAAAACGGCGGGTATTTGTAAATATGCCGTTCTTCGAGCTGCTCGTGATACATCCCTTCATAATCATTTACTGAAACCTGCTGCAAAATCTGGTGATGTGGATTATAACTCTGTATCAAAACCTTACCGCGTTTTTGGGTACGGCCAGCCCTTCCGGAAACCTGCTGAATCAATTGAAAACTACGCTCGTGAGCCCTAAAATCAGGAATGTTAAGCATATTATCTGCGTTGAGAATTCCTACAAGGGTGACATTTCTAAAATCAAGCCCTTTGGTTAACATCTGTGTTCCTACTAGAATATCGATCTCTCCCTGCTCAAATGCCGTTATGATTTTTTCAAAACCAAATTTACCACGGGTGGTATCTGAGTCCATCCTGCCGATATTGAGATCGGGAAAAAGCTCCTTTAATTCTGCTTCCACCTGTTCTGTTCCAAAACCTTTAGTGTCTAACTCCGCGCTTCCGCAGGCCATACACTTTTGAAGCATTGCGATATGATAACCACAATAGTGACAGCGCAACTGCTCACGATGTCTGTGATAGGTTAAACTCACGTCGCAATTGGGACATTGGGGAGCGTGACCGCAGGTTTTACATTCTAAAACCGGAGAATACCCCCTTCGGTTTTGAAATAAAATTACCTGTTCGCCTTCTGCAAGAGCATCATTTATCGCACCCAGTAAATCTTCACTAAAATGCCCGTTCATCTTTTTCTTACGATGACGATCCTGAATATCTACGATTGTATTTTCGGGCATTAAAATATTGCCGTACCGTTTTTTAAGTTCAACCAGCGCATATTTACCGGTTGTGGCATTGTAGTAAGTCTCCAGTGAGGGTGTGGCCGAACCCAGCAACACTTTTGCGCCTTGCTGGTGGGCTAAAACAATAGCGGCATCCCTGGCCTGATAGCGTGGCGCCGGATCGTATTGCTTGTAGCTGTTTTCGTGCTCCTCATCTACAACGACGAGTCCAAGATTACTGAAGGGTAAAAACAAAGCGCTACGCGCCCCCAAAATCAGTTGCGCTTTATCTGCCTGATTTAAGACATTATTCCAGACCTCTACCCGCTCGTGAACTGTGTATTTTGAATGGTAAACAGATAATTTATTACCAAAATATTCCTGCAAACGCGAAACAAGCTGGGTTGTAAGCGCAATTTCCGGAAGTAAGTATAAAACCTGTTTACCCTGATCAAGATACCGCTTTATGAGATTGACATAAACCTCTGTCTTACCCGAAGCTGTAACGCCGTGAAGCAAACAGACATCGTGATGATTAAACGACTCTTGAATAGCCTCTAGGGCACCAGCCTGCGCTTCATTTAGACTTTTAACTTCCGTGTCTTCAGCTCCTTTATAAGAAATACGATCCTGACGGATTTCATAAAGCTCAAAAATACCTTTATCAATAAGCGCCTTCAGTTGTGCAGTTGAGGCCTGAGCCCGGTCCTGTAATTCTTTGGTCTTTACAGGTTTTTTAGAGCCAGCCTGTAATGAGAAAAACGTAAGCAGGACTTCGCGCTGTTTGGGGGCCCGGTCTAAATCATCTAAAGCCTCGTGCATTTTCTCTTCGCTTTTATAAGCTTCCGCCAGGCGCACATATTTTACAAGCTTCGGTTTATAGGCTTCGTAGATCTCCTGATCAAGTGCTACCAGATTCTTATCAATCAATTTATTGATAATAGGTAGTACTTTTTTACGGTCTAGAAGCTGCATCACTTCGCTAATACGAAGAATACTTTTACCTTCAAAAGCTTCCAAAATTGCAAGGGCCTCTTCATCCTCAAGATCAAAATCTTCAGAAGTCTGATTTCCGGTACGTTTTAAAATAGTTTCACTTTCCAGAAGAAAAGCTCCCGGAAGCGCAGCTCGCATAACCTCACCTAAGGTGGCCATATAATAGTTTGCCATCCACTTCCAGTAACTCAATTGAGATAAGCCAACTACAGGTGTTTCATCAAGAATCTGCTCAATCTCCTTGGCTTCATAAATACGAGGCTCCTCACGATGAACCCGAATAGCAAGGGAAGTATACACCTTGCTTTTTCCGAAGGGAACAGCAAGCCGCATACCCGGTTTAATAAAGCTGTATTCTGCTTCACTAATACGGTAGGTAAAAGCCTGCTCAACAGGAATAGGTAAGATTACGTCTACAAAAAACACCGGGTAAAGATAAAAAAAAGGCTGTCTTCAAGATTGAAAACAGCCTTCTGTTTATTGTGTTTTATCAGCTTATTGAACGCGTGTCCAGTACTGCGTTCTTCCTAAAAGTGAGAAGCCAATATAACCACGTACTTTAAGTTTGTTGGCATTTTCAAGTTCTATAAGACACTTGTATTCTTTTCCGCTCTGTGGATCTAAGATGGTACCTCCATTATATTCATCATCGTCTTTTTCCAGACCATTCATAATTACCATACCAAGAATCGGCTTATCTTTATTAGCACCGTCGCATTCGGTACACTTGGCATCCTGACGATCTTTATTTAGAATTTCTACGATTTTACCGTAAACCTTTCCATCTTTCTTATAGATTTCAATAATTGATTTTGCTTCTCCGGTCTCGTCATCAATAGATTTCCACTTACCGGTTACATCTTGAGCAAAAAGCCCGGCAGTTGCAAACAAAGCAAACATTAAAAAAGCAGTTATTTTTTTCATATTTAATAATTAAGGGTTAATTTATAGTATTCTTGCAACAAGTATACGCTTATTTTACAGAATTCTCAATCTCTGACGTAGCTTTTGCACTTGCTTTTTTTGAATCTCTCCTGCGTTTCAGACGGTACATTGCAGCATTCAGTTCAAAACCCAGCAACAATAAATTCGAGTTAAGCCAGATGTAAACCATCAAAATAAGCAATGCTCCAAGAGAACCATAGAGTTCGTTATACGTTGAGAAGTTATTGATATATAAACCAAATAAGTAGGTTGTCAAAATGAATAAAAAGGTAGTTACTGTGGCTCCGATCGAGAAAAAATTCCAGTTTTTACCTTCTTTCGTTC
This sequence comes from Leeuwenhoekiella nanhaiensis, assembly GCF_002744755.1. Classification (GTDB taxonomy): domain Bacteria; phylum Bacteroidota; class Bacteroidia; order Flavobacteriales; family Flavobacteriaceae; genus Leeuwenhoekiella; species Leeuwenhoekiella nanhaiensis. Next base: position 520,371 of record NZ_KZ319288.1, read on the forward strand.
CGAAGTAATACAAATTAGCCACGACTCCATAAATCAAAATCAACAATCCCAGAAAACTTCCAAGCTGTGAAATTAGCGTCAAAGAACTTTCAGATACCAAATCCCTGTTTTTCAATTCCTGTACCGAAAACTGGAAATAAAGTATTCCTATAACCACTATTAACAACAACAATGCCAACATTAAAGAGACACCTAAAGCAACGGCATACTGTTTAAATAAATCGCGCTTTTTAACGGTATGAAAACTGTATTCAAAACCCGTAAAGATGGCATTCACCCCATTAGCCATAAGAAAAATGGCAAAAATCAGCGTAAATGAAAGAAGGCCGGCTCGGGGGTTAGCTGCAATATCTAAAAGAATAGGCTCAAAAAAATCCTGAGTCTGGGGTGGTAATAATTGATCTATAAAGCCGAGTAATTCGGTTTGAAAACCGGATACAGGCACATAAGGTATTAGGTTAAGAATAAACAGAAAGAACGGGAAAAGCGCCATAAAAAAGCTGTAGGCTATAGCACTGGCGCGGGTTGCAAACGTCCCTTTGAGAATGCCTACAGCATAAAGTTCCCAAAAGTCATATAAGGATAAACCTTCAAAACCGGGAATGATGACCGTTTTTGCCCATTTTACAACAGGCAATAAAAATTTTATGGTAAGCAGCTTGTCATCAAACTCGTCGCTCATCTAGACCGCTTTAAGACTTAAATCCATATTATAAATCGAATGGGTGAGCGCTCCGCTTGAGATATAGTCTACCCCACATTTTGCATACTCAACCAGGGTTTCTTCATTGATACCCCCGCTAGATTCGGTGAGGCATTGATCACCGATGAGCTCAACTGCCTTACGGGTATCTTCATAATTAAAATTATCAAGCAGGATGCGATAAACCCCTCCCGCTTCAAGGATTTCCTGTACTTCTTCAAGATCGCGGGCTTCCACAATGATTTTAAGATCCAAATTATTTGACCTCAAATACTGCTGGGTTTTGTGAATGGCTTTGTCAATTCCTCCTGCAAAATCAATATGATTATCCTTAAGCATCACCATATCGTACAATGCAAAACGATGGTTCTCCCCTCCTCCTATCTTAACGGCCATTTTTTCTAATGCCCTGAATCCCGGAGTGGTTTTTCGGGTATCTAAAATTTTGGTTCCTGTGCCCTTTAACAAATCGGCGTAATGCCTGGTCTTTGTCGCTATTGCACTCATGCGCTGCATCGCGTTTAAAACTAAACGTTCGGCCTTTAAAATACTTTGAGAACTGCCGCTAACATATAAGACAATATCACCAACGGCTACAGAGCTGCCATCCTGAATATGTACTTCTGTTTTTAAGTCTGCATCTACATATGCAAATACCTTTAGGGCGAAAGCAACACCGGCAATAACTCCCGCTTCCTTAACCAGTAATTTGGCCTTACCGGTAGCTTCTGCCGGAATGCAGGCCAGCGAACTGTAATCACCGGGGCCTACATCTTCACGGATGGCGTTTTCAATAATTCGTTCTATCTCTAAATTAAGCTGAGCTTCTGTAATCATCTTTAAATTTCTTATGATGCTAAGTTATGCAAACACATCTTCAATTTACAATTCCGCTTTCTAATTTAAGCTAGTCTAGCCTTTATTTGCTCCACCAAAAGTTATAACCCTTGAGTACTGGATCAAATTCAAGTTTATTTCTTCTGAATACTTTGTAGGCAGGCCAAGAGGCATTTTACTTGGTCCCCAAGAATTGAAAAATAGTATTTTTACCCAATGAATATTAAACTGCTTTGCATCGGCAAAACCGACGACCGCAATCTGGATGAACTCATCGCTGTTTATACCAAACGGCTCAAGTTTTACGTGAACTTTGAATTTGAAATCATTCCCGATCTTAAGAAGACCAAAAACCTTTCGGAAGAACAACAAAAAGAAAAGGAAGGCGAACTCATTCTGAACAAACTACAGCCGCAAGACGAACTCCTATTGCTTGATGAAAACGGAAAGGACTTTAGCAGTGTAAAATTTGCAGATTACCTTCAGAAAAAAATGAACAGCGGGATTAAAACTCTGGTCTTTGTAATCGGCGGACCCTATGGTTTCTCACCTCAGGTTTATGCCGCCGCCCGCGGAAAAGTATCTCTGTCAAAAATGACATTTTCCCATCAAATGATTCGGCTTTTTATGACCGAGCAGGTGTATCGTGCGTTTACGATTTTAAGGAATGAACCTTACCACCACCGGTAATTGTTATTTGTTAATGGTTAATAGTAACAGTATCAGTGAGCAGTCACAGTAAGCAGTATCAGTGGGCAGTCACAGTAAGCAGTATCAGTAGGCAGTTAGTGAAAATAGGATTATAAATATTGAATGCTAAACGTTTAGTGCAAAGTAAAAAATGTAGTTGTATAATTCTCAAAATAACTCAATAATCAAAACCCCATTGACAATTAACTTATAACACCCCTCACCTTTTACGCTCAATGGGAACCCAAATTTCCTCTTCAGACTCGGGATGTTCGGGACCGTAGTACTTTTCGCCCAGGCGTTCAAAATGAGCCCGATCGTCAAGCTGGTAATCTGATTGTGGAAGCCAGGTGGCGTAGATGTAGTTAGAAGTTTCTACAAATTGTTTAACCGGCCCCACGTGCGTAAAAACAGCGTAAAGTCCACCAGCCAAAACCTTAGTCTGCATTCCTTCAGGCACCATGTTGAAATTTTCAACCTCAACAGCTGCCCAGCGCTCAAACTCCGTTTCCCGGGTAAATTCTTCCACTTTAAACCCGAATGGATACACCTGCATGGAGTAAAACCCGGAATCTACGCGATTCACAATTTCTTTATGTCTGCTCATAAAATCCTTCCACAAGGCAGCGGTATCATCAAAGGAAAGCGTTGTGGTAACGCATTTGCCAATGAGTTTACGTGGTTCCACTTCGACTAGTTCAGGAGTTAATTTTTTAGAAGGATTGGTCATAGTTGTAAAATACTGATTTTCTTTCAATTTCAAACTGTTCAATTGCGTCTACCATTGAGAACTAGTTTAAAACTTGGCCTTTCTTTAACCTAAAGACTAATTCTAAACTCCTAATATTGAATGATCAAAAAATAAATACTATGGAAGGCCACAAACTCATCAAACGCTTTTTTCCTTTTACCACAGCTATGCAAATAGGCTATTATGCCGTGCGATATGCTGATAAAAATAAGGAAACACTTAAAAAGTATTACATTAAGCATAAAGGCCATTAGAATATGCGGGTTAAAATTAGAATCAATTATGGTCTATATTCTAAAATCCATCTTCGATCTTGTACTTCAACCGATTCTTGCCAAAGATGGAAGCATAGGTTTGTCTCCAGATCAGGACATCTCTGTCATCTATTGATTTACAGATAAGCACTTTATGATCTATAAAAACTGTTCCGGGCCAAGGGGGAAAAGCTATGGGAGGTCTATTATTCCTTTTAAAAGGATTTCTTTTGATACTCGTTGAATCTGGCGTACTCAATTCGATTAGAATTAAATTTTGTGATTCACAGTATTTTATAGCATCCAGTAAATGATCAGAATAATAAAAATAAAAAGCACCAAAAAACCGAAAGCCGAAAGAAAGTATCAGGAGTATAAATCCTAGAACAAAAAGTATACTAATGGTTTCCTGAAGCATATTTTTTTAGTCCGGTTAAACTTAGTTCACTCCGCCAATTCCAATTCGAGCTGTTCAAGCCTGTGCTCTTCCCGTAATTGACGACGCTGTTGTTTTATGGTAAGTGTACTCCCGTCGTGGCTCCATCCCGGAGGTCCAAAAATATACATCCATTTGTCTCTGAATTTGGGTGACTTTTTGGTGTCTTGCCAGATGTCTTTATACTCGTGGGTAAGAATAATTAACGGATTGTAACTGTTTGGAGCGTGTGTGACTCCGTATTCGATATCAATATCGTCATCGAGCTCTTTAAACGTTCCAAACATACGGTCAAAAATATTGAGGAATCCGCCGTGATTTTTATCCATATACTCCAAATTTCGGGCGTGATGCACCTGATGCATGGTATGCGTATTAAAAACTTTATCGATGATACCCAGTTTTGGTACAAATTGCGAATGCAGCTGAAACTGCCAAAGCGCTTCAATCCCCAGGCAGACCACTAACATTTCGGGCGGAAAACCAATAGCGACAATCCACACATAAAATAAAGGTTTGTAGAAAATGGTAAACCAGCCGTTACGCACGGCGGTTCCTAAATTGAAATTGTCTGACGAGTGGTGTACGATATGTGCGGCCCAAAAAAAACGGACCATATGATTCTGCCGGTGAAACCAGTAATACGAGAAATCATCTGCAAGCTGACAGAGAATCCACACATACCAGGCGTAGCCAAAGGACTCCCAGCCCATAATATTCTGCCGAACCCCATCAACCATTGGGTTGAACAATTCATACACCCAGTTAAAAAGCAGAATAACCGTTATGGTTTTTATGAGCGGAGCAATCAGTGTTGACCCCACTCCCATTGTAAGACTGGCAGCAAGATCTTTCCAGTTGTAAATATGGTCGTGATCGCTGTGCTTACTGTAGGTGAGCTCGACTAAAATTAATCCTAAAAAGCAGGGAACTCCGTAAATCAACGGGTTTGTAAAATCCATAAAGTGGGCTTAGGCGCTAAACATACCGAATGCCGGGCACAATCCCATCTAATTATCCAATAAATCTTAAAAATTTGTGAAATATTCTAATCTCAGGACCAAAGACTAACTATAATTGAAAAATTAGCAACAACTAAATTCTTTTAGTTTCTGATTATTAACGATTTATAAGACTTAAAGCTTTTTGGCTTCTTCCCAGAATACATCCATTTCTCTAAGGGTCATATCGCGTAAATCCTTATTTTTTTCTTTGGCCTTAGCCTCCAAATATTGAAAACGTTTTATAAACTTTTTATTTGTGCGCTCGAGTGCGCTCTCAGGATCTACTTTTAAAAACCGAGCGTAGTTGATCATCGAGAATAAAACATCGCCAAATTCGGCCTCAATTTTTTCCGGATCCTGAGCGTTTACTTCCTCTTGCAATTCTGCGAGTTCTTCCTGTAACTTTTCAAAAACCTGTTGGGGTTCTTCCCAGTCAAAGCCTACTCCCGCCACTTTATCCTGAATGCGACTGGCCTTAACCAGAGCCGGCAGGGATTTTGGCACGCCTTCAAGCACCGATTTTTTTCCTTCTTTAAGTTTTAGATTTTCCCAATTACGCTTAACGTCTTCTTCATTTTCTACATCTATATCGCCGTAAATATGTGGATGCCTTGATATGAGCTTTTCGCAGATTCCGTTAGCAACATCTGCGATATCAAAATCGCCGGTCTCGCTGCCTATTTTTGCATAAAACACAATGTGCAACAGCAAATCACCCAACTCCTTTTTAACTTCACCAAGATCATTATCGAGAATGGCGTCGCCCAACTCATAGGTCTCTTCAATAGTAAGATGCCTTAAAGTCTGTATCGTTTGCTTGCGATCCCAGGGACATTGCTCGCGCAATTCATTCATTATGGTGAGCAGGCGGTCTATGGCTTGCAGTTGATCTTCTCTCGTATTCATTTTCTGGAAAAATTCAGGTCTAAGACCTATTTAAACTATAAAGTTAGGCATCTTGCCACATTAACGTTCGTACTGACCAAATCAATTTAGATCCTGATTTGATTTCAAAAAAAAAACCACAATCTGAATATTCAAATTGTGGTTTTTTGTGCGTTTCAAACGCTTATTTTTTACGGGCTGCAGTGCTTTTTGCAGTACCTCCTTTTTTAGCGGAAGAGGATTTTGGTGCAGCTTTAGTTGCGGCAGGCTTCGCTTTTTCGGTTTTAGGAGCTGCTTTAGCGGCAGGCTTTTCCTTGGGTTCTTCGGCCGCTTGCTCTTCTTCTTTTTGAGCAGGAAGCAAATCGTTTTCCTGTAGCAAATTATACCATTGTATTACTTTCTTAATATCACTGGCATACACGCGGTCTTCATCAAAGTTTGGAAGAATTTCGAAGAAATACGCCTCCAACTCATCTTTAGACCCTTTATGGTCAATGGCTTTACCTCCGTTTTCTTTTTCAGCTATTTTAGCAAAAACCTCACGCAAGGGAGTTTCTCCATCTAAAGTATAAATAGAAATTTCTGAAAGTACACTCACGTTGTGGCGCAGACCTACCGGCATTTTCTTTCCGTCTGTAAGGGACTCTGCAATGAAACCCGTGCGGGTTTGTGCACGTAAATGATATAAACCGGGTTTACCAGAAATTGAAACTATTTTATCTAAACTCATACGTTTTATTTAACCGCTTTAAACGGGATTACTATGTTAATGCTATTTTGAATAAGGGGGCAAATATCTAGGCTCTTTTTTAATTTTCAAAATAAATAAAGCACGCCTATCTGATTTTAACTATCGCAGCTTGATGTCCGGGAAACGCATGCGGTAATCTGCATTGACCTTACCCTTGCTGATGTTACCCAGTTTGTTTTTAATAATGCGTTTTTTAAGGCTGCTCAGTTTGTCTGTAAACAGTACACCTTCAATATGATCGTACTCGTGTTGAATCACGCGGGCCAGCAAACCATCAAATTCTTCAATGTGCTCATTAAAATCGGCATCCTGGTATTTGATCTTGATATTCGGGCATCTGAACACATCTTCATTCACGCCCGGAATACTGAGACAACCCTCATTAAATGCCCATTCATCACCGGTTTCTTCTAAAATTTCAGGATTGATAAACGGTTGCTTAAAGCTTTTTAATCGTTCTTGTTCGGCCTCGCTTAAATCTTCATCATCAGCAAAAGGGGTGGCATCTACCACAAACAATCGAATAGAGCGGCCTATTTGCGGTGCTGCCAGACCTACACCGCTGGCACCATACATAGTCTCAAACATATTTTCGATCAACTCATCAAGACCGGGATAATCTGGTGTTATGGGCTCTGCTTTTTTTCTAAGTACGGGATCTCCGTAAGCCACTATAGGTAAAATCATATCTACTGGTTACTTTTTAAAACCCAAAATGGGCGCTTCAGGCTTATTGATTGTACAAATAAGATTGAAGTATAATGGTCGCACTTATTTCATCAAGAAGTGCTTTGTTTTTACGTTGTTTCTTTTTCATTCCGCCATCAAGCATCGACTGTGCCGCCATTTTAGAAGTAAACCGCTCATCCACACGTTTGATAGGAATACTGGTTATTTTTTCTAAGCTTTCGCGAAATTTCTGAATGTTTGCTTCCACATCAGAAGCTACATTATTGAGGCGTTTTGGTTCCCCTAAAATTATCAAAGCCACATCTTCGGTCTCCAGATACTTTTTTAGAAACGGAAGCAATTCTGAAGTATTTACAGTCGTCAAACCCGAAGCGATAAGCTGTAGCTCATCGGTTACCGCAATACCGGTGCGTTTGGTACCATAATCTAATGCCAGAATGCGAGCCATGTAAATTTTTGGCAAAAGTAAGGTATTCAACTAAGATGAACCAAAAACTCGGCTGCTATGACCCAAAATTAAATAGAACCGCTGTGTTCATTTCATATATCTAAACTTCTGAAGGCTATCTTGGGTTTTTCAAAACTGCTGGGTTATCTTTAGCCCCGCAAAGTAATCTACCTTGAGGCAAGCCCTCGAGGAATTCTTTAAAACTGAATTTTTAATTTCGAGGCAAGCCTCAGAGGTACTATACCTTTGGCTTTGCCAATAAAAAAGTAAACCAACCTTACAACATGCAACAGGTAAAAAATCTTATTGAAGCAGCGTGGGAAGATCGCTCGTTATTACAGGACCAAGTCACTCAGGATGCGATACGCGAAGTGATTGAACTTTTAGACGGAGGCACCCTGCGCGTTGCAGAACCCGATGGTGATGACTGGAAGGTAAACGAATGGGTTAAGAAAGCCGTAGTGCTCTACTTCCCTATTCAAAAAATGGAAAAACTGGAAGTGGGTATTTTTGAATACCACGATAAAATGCCGCTTAAACGCGGGTATCAGGATAAAGGAATACGTGTGGTACCTCACGCAGTGGCCCGCCACGGAGCCTATATCTCTAAAGGGGTGATTATGATGCCCAGTTATGTAAACATCGGTGCTTATGTAGATGAAGGTACTATGGTTGACACCTGGGCAACTGTAGGTAGCTGTGCACAAATAGGTAAAAATGTACACCTTTCGGGAGGTGTGGGTATAGGCGGAGTTTTAGAGCCTTTACAGGCTGCTCCGGTAATCATAGGTGACAATGCATTTATTGGTTCACGCTGCATCGTCGTTGAAGGTGTACGCGTAGGCAAAGAAGCCGTTTTGGGTGCTAATGTGGTGCTTACCGCTTCAACTAAAATCATTGACGTTACCGGCGACGAGCCTAAAGAAACCAAAGGCTATGTTCCACCACGCTCTGTGGTTATTCCGGGAAGTTATACTAAGAAATTTGCTGCCGGTGAGTATCAGGTGCCCTGTGCGCTGATCATTGGTACCCGTAAAGAAAGTACCGATAAGAAAACCTCGCTTAACGACGCGTTACGTGAGTATGATGTGGCGGTGTAAGCTACTTTCTTTCTAAAACATCTTTTTAAAACGCTGCTTGCAGCGTTTTTTTTTGATCTTTTTCCGCTGAAATGACCTGCTTGACTCTGATAAAAGCGATTCGGTTAGCTGTGGAGAAGCCCCGTATAATGATGCGTACTCTTTTGCCATTATGCGAATCATTGTCTTAGAAAGCCACAAACGTCTAAAGTTGTGCAGACGTTCTTTCAGGCTCAATTTCTTAAAACCCATGCGGTTTAAGTCTATCAGGTAAAATTGATAGGATCCGGGAGATTCCTTTTTTATCAATGTATTGCCCGGCGAGTGATCCTGAAAAACGATCTGATTTTCGTGCAACTTGTAAGTAAAAGCAGTCATTTGACGTAAGATTAGCTCCCGTTCGGGCCACTTTGGATTGTGAATCAAATCCCGAAAGTCAAAGTCATATTCCAGATGTACCGAAATATAAAAGCTTTCACCAAGACCTGCATTGAGCTCTTCGTAATAAGCCACCGGGGTTGGAGTTTGCAGTCCGTTTTTGATTAAATAATTGGCGTATTCGTAAGATCTTTTGGCCTTTCCGGCTCTCAAATACCTGTAAACAATAGCATTAAACCAACCGGGGTTTTTAAACTGTTTGATATTAAAAACAGTTCCATTAAGGTTGATTTTTTTAATCGTATTGCGCTTTCCTTTGGTTACATATTCCCCTTGTGTATCAAAATCCTGTAGCGTTGTGAGCAATTGCTCGCGATAACTTTCAAAATCGGGATTAAGAACAAAATTGATACGCATGTAAATTTTAATAACTCTCAAAAAAGAAATACTTTGCGAAGGTAATGCAAGCGACTAACATACTCATCATCCAGAATAAAAGAATAGGCGATGCCCTGCTTACCTCGGTGATTGCAAATAACATCAAAACGGTATTTCCTAAAAGCAAGGTTACCTTTTTTGCTTATGATTATACTTCCGGCGTTTTAGAAAACAACCCCAATATTGATGAGTTATGGCTGGTAAGCGAGAAAGATTTAAAAAATCAGGGTTATTTTCTTAGGACCCTGATTCAGGTACGCAAGAATAAGTACGACCTTATTTTTGATCCGTATGCCAAGTTTCAAAGTAAAATGATGTGTCTGTTTAGCGGCACTCCTCAACGTTTGGGTTTTAAGCGAAAGAACAAAAAGTTAAAGCTTCCTTTTTATACCAAAGCGATTAATTTTAAAGAAAAAGCGACACTACCTTGTGGAAGGGCCATCGAAGATCGGATTAATATGATCGAGACAGCCTTTGAGCTACCCGAACCAGATTACCATCCACGTATTTTCTTAACGGAGGAAGAATTAAATCGAAACATCAACGGACTGGAAGAAAAGCCGGTGATTATGTTTGGAGTTTTGGGCAGTGTACCCAAGAAGTCTATGCCAAAAGCCTACATCGCAGAGCTGGTAAACTACGTTACTTCAACATACGAGGTTTCGGTTCTCTTTAATTACGCCCCACATCAAAAAGCGGATGCGCTCGACATTTATGAGCTTTGCGATCATAAAGACGCTATTAATCTTGACGTGTATGCCGGGTCTATCCGTGACTTTGCGGTGTTGATGAATCAATGCGATATCCTGATTGCTAATGAAGGTGGAAGCGTTCATATAGCCAAGGCTTTGAGCAAACCCACATTTACCATTTATTCGCCCTATATAGATAAGGACGCTTGGAATAGTTTTGAAGACGGAAGCTTTCACCAGTCGGTACATCTCAAGGAAGAACAACCCGAACTTTACAACAGTTTTGACCGGGAAACCACTAAAAAGATTGAAAAAAATCCGGAGTATTTGTATCAGCAACTTACGCCAGAACTTATTCTACAAAAGCTGAAACCCTATCTCAAAAAGCGGAACTTACCACTTAAAGCGCACTAAGCTTCCTGTTTGATTCCAAAAGGTGTGCGTATGACTTTCTGCTCCCGGGTATGTTTCCGGATCGCCTGATTTTTTTGAATGGAAGCTTCGTTTTTGTACCCCCGCGGATGGTCTAAGTGTATAACCACGGCATTATAGCGTATCTGTTTACTTTTGATCCCCAGATTAAACAGGCGCTCGCCGAGTTCGCGATCCTGCCCGCCGTACTGCATACGTTCATCAAAACCATTCACCGCCACAATGTCTTTTTTCCACCCGGATGCATTATGTCCATTCCAGCTCGCATTTGTAGGAGTAGCAAAATTGAGAAAAGCCGCCTTCAGACCACTTGCAGTTAGTTTATTATTTTTAAAGCTACTTTTAAGACCGTGCTGTTTCAGCCATTTAAGATCAAAACACTTTTCACTGAAAATGGTGTCTTTAGTAATAGCTTTTGAAATATCAAGTGGCAGCATAAAATAGCCACCCGAAAGAAAATAGCCCTCTTCCCGAAACTTCACGTGTTGTTCTACAAAGTCTTTACGCGGGATACAATCCCCGTCACTCATAATGATATATTCAGTAGAACAGGCTTCAATGGCCTTGTTTAAAATTTTAGATTTCTGAAATCCATCGTCTTCGTGCCATACGTGAACAATCGGGTAAAATACTTCTTTCTGGATTTTCGTCAGCAGGTTTTTGGTTCGTTCATCTGAGCCATCATCGGCGATAACCACCTCAAACATGCGATAGGTTTGATTGTCATAACCGTATAAAACCTTCTCTAACCATTCGGTTGAATTGTAGGTACTGATGATGATAGAAGTATCTCGTGCATTCATAAGCGCAAAGATAAGTTTTTGTAGATTTGCGCGATGTCAACACTTTCGGTTATTATTCCCACATTTAACGAGGAAGCCTACCTCGCAGATGCATTAAAATCGGTTGATTTTGCAGATGAAATCATCGTAGTTGACAGCAACAGCACAGACGGTACTGCATCAGTGGCTAAAGCATTTGGCGCACAGGTAGTTTTTCGGGATTTTGATAATTTTTCCGCCCAAAAAAACTACGCACTCACCTTCGCTACCGGTAAATGGATCTTATTTCTGGATGCTGATGAACGCATCACACATTCCCTCAAACTGGAATTACTGGAAACTCTTGAAAAAGAGGAATTTGATGGCCTAAAACTAAATTTCCCTCATTTTTATATGAACCGGTTTTTATACCACCACAGTGACACGGTATTACGTGTGGCCCGTCGTGAAAATGCCCGTTTTGAAGGAAATGTACACGAGAAACTGGTTGTTGAAGGCAAAATAAAAACGCTAAAAAATCCCGTTTTACACTACACCTATAAAGGACTTGAAGCCTATATTGCCAAAAAAGACAGCTACGCGTGGTTTCAGGCGAGGCAACGTTATGCTAAAAATGAAAAGGCTTCATTGTTTAAACTCAGTTTTAAACCTGCTTTTCGGTTTTTTAGTTCATTAATTTTAAAAGGAGGCTTACGCGATGGAGTTCCTGGTTTTTCGGTAGCCTCAGTGAATGCCTACGGCGTTTTTCAGCGTTATGTCAAACTATTTTTGATACAAAAAGGTTTTACCGAGGACAAACAAACAACCTATTTAGAAAACGCTGATTTTGAGTTGAATGATACCTATGAAGCGTATCTCAAAAGCCTGCATAGAAAGAGTCACCATGCTGGTTTAGGATTATACGAGTCGGGGTACAAACCTGATTTCATTGATTTTATGCTGAAACCTTTTGGCCAATTTTGGTATCAGTTTTTGATAAAAGGTTTGATTTTTAAAGGTAAAAAGGGATATATTAAGGCTTATTTGCTTGGCTTTGCACAAGTTGAAAAATTCCTTAAGGTGTGGTTGATGCAACGGCACATCAAGTAGTTGAAAACAAAGTTTATTCTTATACCAAAACCAATATCAAGAGTGTGAAACACGTATTTCTAGAGTCACATAACATCAAGAATCCTTATTTTGGGTTTGGCCAGTTTAACTACCATTTAATAAAAGCATTTGCCTCATTAAACGATCCTGAAATACGTTTCACTCTGCACGCAAAGGATATTGATAGCCTCAAACGTGAATTTGGGCCAACATTCGATTATAGAAAATACCGCTCAATCACCCGGTATCCCTTATTCCGTATTCGTAAAAAATACGATGTCTGGCACAGTCTTAATCAAAATATTAAGATTGAACCTGCACGGGATTTACCTTACGTGCTAACCGTGCATGACATCCATTTTGCGAAAGAACAGGCGCAGGATCCCGAGGTTACGAAACGTTTTAAAACGAAACTGCAAAGAAGCTCAGCTATTGTTTACATTTCTGAATTTGCCAAAAAGGATACTCACGCGCATTTTGACGTGCCTTTAGTTCCCGAGTATGTAATTTATAACGGCAATACTATACTCGATACGAAGCTTGCTGAAGATTTTAAACCTAAACATCAACCATCACGCCCCTATTTCTTTAGTATTGGTGAATTTACAGAGCGTAAGAACTTTGGTGTTTTGGTACCTATGCTAAAAAACCTGCCCGATTATGATCTTGTATTAGCCGGGAACACAGATCGCCCCTATCACGACCAACTTTTGGAAATTATAAAAGAATATAATCTCGAAAATCGCATTCATATCGTGGGTAAAATAGATGAACATACCAAGCGGTATTATCTGGCTCACTGTGAAGCTTTGGTTTTCCCGTCGTTACGCGAAGGTTTTGGCATCCCACCTATTGAGGCTATGACTTTCGGAAAACCGGTATTCCTATCCAAAAACACCTCTTTACCCGAAATTGGTGGTCAGGAGGCGTTTTACTGGGATCATTATGACCCCGATTATATGGCGCAAATTGTACGTGATGGGTTGCAAAAATCTAAAACAGATACTAACTATGTTCATCGTGTAAAAGCCCACGCTTCAACTTTTAACTGGCTTGAAACCGCAAAAAACTATATTAAAGTCTACAAGGCACTTTAAGATCAAACAACTAACCTAATGCTCAAAAAACTGAAATATTTTATCAAACGCAAAAAGTTTGAACACCGGCGCAAAAAGTTTGCGCCCTACACAAAAGGGATTATTTACAATACCGAAAATGGCATTATCGCAATGTCTCACGAAGATATGATGATTGGCAAAAGTCTGGGGCGTAAGGGATCCTGGAATTCCAAGGAAATCGATTCGCTTAGAAAAATCGTGCAACCTGATGATATCATATATTTTGTAGGCACCCACGTGGGAACCTTATTAATTCCCATCGCCACGCATTGCAAAAAAGTAATAGGATATGAGGCCAACCCGGAGACCTTTTGGTTTCTGAAAAAGAATGTGGTTTTTAATGATCTGGAAAACGTAGAACTTTTCAATCTGGCTGTGGGTGATTCCAAAAAAAAGATGTGTTTTATTCAAAACCGAATGAATACCGGTGGTAGTAAAGTCAAACCCATAATCAATGATTTCAGATACAAGTTTGATAACCCGGAAGAAATTGAGGTAGACATGATCGCCCTTGACAGTCACACCAAAGAGTTTGACCTGCCGGCTGCAAGTGGCATCGTAATGGACATTGAGGGTGCTGAGTACTTTGCCCTTCAGGGTATGAAAAACACCTTAGAATCTGCACGTTTTCTTTATATGGAATATGTGCCGCATCATTTAAAAAATGTTTCCAACATTAAAAACACCGAACTTATTGATCTCGTTGTACCCTATTTCACGATAGCTGTTTCACAGGCAACAGGAAAAGAATTTGGCCTAACAGAAAATAGAACTGATTTTATTTCCTTTTTAGATTATCTGGACCAAAACGATAAGTCTGACGATTTTCTTTTTAAGAAAAACTAATTTGCTAAAAGCAAGCAAAAACCATGTTTGAAAAAATTAAAAAATCCTGGCACCGAAAAACAACCAGAGCTAAAGCCAAACGTGTTTTGAGCAATCAACCTATCCATAATGAAGGGGTAGTTAATTTACATTGCCTGGATACTGATAATGTGGGGGATTTGTTTTGCGCGCCGCACAATTATTTTGATAAATTAAACAATACGGGCGTTGATCTTAGGGATTATTATGTGACCCATGACAACCGGAACGAACATTATCTAAATGATTTGCTTCAAAAACAACTTATCGTAGGTGGTGGTGGCTTGCTCAATAGAAATGCCTTTCAGTTTGCGATAGACCTTTTCGAACATCTTGCTGATCGCGGAAAGAAAACTGTTCTTTGGGGTCTTGGGCATAATTCAAAAAACACTTTTGAATTTGGTAAGATTACTGCCTACTCAACTGACGTGTCTAAATTTGGCCTTGTTGGAACCCGGGATTATTCGATGCCGGGAGAGTATGTACCCTGCGTAAGCTGTATGCACGAACTTTTCGATAAATCGTATGAGGTAACTGATGAAATAGGGATTATTTTTCACAGAGATACAATTCAAAAGAATGATCTGGTAAACAAATTTGCAGACTATCCCTGCACTTCAAATACGACCAATCTTGAGGAACTGCTCAATTTTATCGGCTCTAAAGAATCATTAATCACAGACAGTTATCACGCTATGTATTGGAGCATGTTGCTGGGTAAAAAAGTAGCTGTGGTTCCCAACAGTTCTAAATTTTACGATTTCAAATACAAACCCGTCTTCACCAATTTTGAAAGCGCTCTTTCAGACCTAAAAAATGCTGAGGCTTATAGTGGAATTTTGGAAGAATGCAGAACTTTGAATACCGGTTTTTATGAAAAAGTAGGTAACTATCTCAATCTATAAGTAATGGCAAAGAAAAAATACGATCAGCGCATTCTTGACGAAGTCAATGAATCACTCACGGTTCTTAAACGCGGCGGACTCCTGCTCTATCCTACCGATACCGTCTGGGGAATAGGTTGTGACGCCACCAATGCCGAGGCTGTAGATAAGGTTTACGAACTAAAAAAACGTCCGGAAAGCAAGGCTTTAATCTGTCTTGTTAGCGATCTCAAAATGCTTAGGCAATATGTAGAAGATATTCCGGAGGTGGCCTACAACATTTTAAAATATGCAGACCAGCCCACCACAATTGTCTATGACAATCCCATTCGCATTGCAGAGAATTTGGTTGCTGAAGACAACACTTTGGGAATTCGCATCGTGCAGGATGAGTTTTGCCAGGCCTTAATTCGTAAACTGGGCAAACCGCTGGTTTCTACCTCTGCAAACCTAAGTGGTGAACCCACCCCAATGCGCTATCCTGAAATAAGCCCCGCGGTTTTGGAAGGAGTGGACTATGTCGTAAATTTGCAGCGCAAACACAAATCGACCAAATCTTCGACCGTAATACGCCTAAGCAGCGATGGTCAGGTGAAGATTTTACGCAAATAGAAGTACATGGCCCTTTTAAAATTTCCGGAAGCTCTAGAGTTAAACATCTTTGAGGTAATTGCTCAGGCTTCGGAAGAGCTCAATCTGGAATCCTACGTTATTGGTGGTTACGTTCGCGATTTTCTCTTGAAACGCGGCGATGCCAAAGACATAGATATTGTCGCGGTAGGAAGCGGAATTGAGCTGGCTCAAAAAGTGGCTTCCCTGCTTCCGCATAAACCCAAAGTACAGGTATTTAAAACCTACGGAACCGCAATGTTGCGTGATGGGGATACCGAAATTGAATTTGTTGGTGCCCGTAAAGAATCCTATTCTGAAGATAGCCGTAATCCTACCGTAGAAAACGGAAGCCTCGAAGATGATCAAAACCGAAGGGATTTTACCATTAACGCTTTGGCACTAAGCCTGAATAAAGAAAGCTTCGGCAATCTGCTTGACCCGTTTAATGGGATTATTGACCTGGAGCGCGAAATCATCAGGACACCTTTAGACCCTGATATTACTTATAGCGACGATCCTTTGCGTATGATGCGCGCCATTCGCTTTGCTTCTCAGCTCAACTTTACTATTGAGCGCAAATCACTGGAAGCCATCAGCGCAAACAACCAACGTATCAAAATCATCACCAATGAGCGCATTGTTGACGAATTGCATAAAATTATGCTCAGCGATAAGCCTTCAACAGGCTTTTTGTTGCTAGAAAAAACCGGTTTGCTTCAGTATATCCTACCCGAACTTACGGCTTTAAAAGGGATCGAAGAGAAGGAAGGTCAAAAGCATAAGGACAACTTTTACCACACGCTTGAAGTCGTAGACAATATTTCTGAAAACACAGAGGATCTCTGGCTGCGATGGGCTGCCTTGCTGCACGACATCGGGAAAGCACCTACCAAACGTTTTGATAAAAAAGTGGGATGGACGTTTCACGGACACGAATTTGTAGGCTCAAAAATGGTCTTCAAACTGTTTAAGAGACTGAAAATGCCCCTGAACGAAAAGATGAAATTCGTTCAGAAGATGGTCTTAATGAGCTCGCGACCCATCGTAATTGCTGAAGATTTTGTGACCGATAGCGCGGTGCGACGGCTTATCTTTGATGCAGGGGATTATCTGGAAGATTTAATGACGCTTTGCGAAGCCGATATCACGACCAAAAACCCAAAGCGCTACCGCAGGTATCATAACAATTTCAAGACCGTCCGTCAAAAGATTGAGGAAGTTGAAGAGCGTGACCATGTACGTAATTTTCAGCCACCGGTAAGTGGTGAGGAAATTATGGAAACCTTTAATCTGAAGCCTTCCCGCGAGATTGGTATTATCAAGGAAGCGATTAAGGAAGCGATTTTAGAAGGAGAAATTCCCAATGAATACGATGCCGCATACGCCTTTATGCTTGAGAAGGGCGCTGAGTTGGGATTAATAGCTTAAGCTATTGTTATTATAATTATTATTTTTTATTTATGATAAATACAGTTTCTTATTTATCGCGAAATGTGGCACTTAAATAAGGGAAAGAAAGCGCCCAAAGCATCTTAAAAAGGTAAATACAATTACAATTGAAATAATAATAACAATATTAATAGCAATAAAAGTTGTACAAAAAATCGATTTTCATCTCGCTTGTTCTCATTTACCTGGTAATTATTGCAGGCGCTGTGGTGCGTATGACCGGCAGCGGAATGGGTTGCCCCGACTGGCCAAAGTGTTTCGGCTACATCATTCCTCCTACTAATGAAGCCGAATTAATCTGGACTCCTGAAAAATCTTATCAAAAAGGTCAGGTTATTATTGTTGATGAAACCCTGCGCGTCGCAAAAAGTGATTTCACCACCGATAGCGAATTTAATCCTCAAAACTGGAATGGTTACGACAAACACAGCTATGCTATTTTCAATCCCTGGCATACGTGGATTGAATATATAAACCGCCTCCTGGGAGCACTTGCCGGACTTTCATTTCTAGTGACTTTAGGCATCGCGATATTTAAAGAGCGCAAGTTCAAACGTATTTTTCTATCGCTGTTAGCGGTTGGCCTCATCGGTTTTCAGGGATGGATTGGCGCCACTGTAGTTTATTCGGTACTCTCCCCAGTTCGCATCACTATTCATATGGTAATCGCACTGCTCATCGTTGCGCTGTTGATTTACATGCTTATCGAAGCGAGTCCTTATAACAAAAGTTTCAAATTTGATAAGGCGTTTAAAAACGGGATGATTATCGCAGTGATTTTAACACTGATTCAGATTGTTTTGGGTACTCAGGTTCGCCAGCATATTGATGAAACCATCGACGTTGTAGGCTACGAGGCCAAAGAACTTTGGCTCCAAAACCCGGTTGTTACCTTTTACATACACAGATCTTTTTCCATTTTGGTTTTACTGCTTAATGCCTGGTTATTCATTCGCAACAAGCGTTTTATTTTAGGGCATAAAAATCTTAAATGGGTGGTGATTTTAATTCTGGCGGAAATTTTCACCGGTGTATTGATGAACTATTTTGAATTTCCATTTTTAACACAACCGTTGCATCTGGTAATTGCATCCGTTTTATTTGGTTTTCAGTTTTATATACTGCTTACCGCATTTAAAGAAAAAGAGGCGCTCTCAAGCACATCTTTACAGTAAATTGTATCTTTGTCGGCCTAAAAATTGAGACCATGATTTACCGTTTTCGAGTCATCTTAGACACTCAGGAAGATATTTTCAGAGATATTGAAATTGAACAAACTGCCACCTGTGAGGATTTTCACAATGCCATAACCCAAAGTTTTGGCTTTGACGGCACCGAGATGGCATCCTTTTACATCAGTGATGATGAGTGGCGCCAGGGAGAAGAAATCGCGCTTTTTGATATGAGCGAGTCTGAAAACCCACTGCGGGCGATGAGCGAAACCCTGTTACAGGATGTTCTTTCTGAAGATCAAACCCGAATGATTTACGTATATGACTTCTTCAATCTGTGGACGTTTTTTGTAGAACTCGCAGAAATTACAGAAGCCAATGACGGGCAGTCCTATCCCAACCTGATGTTTGCCCACGGTCAAATCCCTGCGCAGGCTCCTGAAGCTGATTTTTCAGGTGATGAGGATGATTTTAATGATGATCCGTTTGCAGACGATGAAGATGACTACGACATCGAAGATTACGAAGGGCTTGACTTTGACGAAAATTGGAATTAAATAGATTTTAGACACTAGATATTAAGAATTTAGACTTAATCTTATATCTCCCGTCTCACATCTAAAATCTCAAATCTTACATCTAAACAATGATCAACTTATATTCGGCTCAGATTGAGTCTCTTTCTATACATCGCGTAGGTAACAAAAGCCGTTCTGAAGGCGCTTTTCTATCTAAAGAGCGCTACCAGCTTAACGATGAGATTACCCCGCTTATCAAAGAATTTTTCTTTAAGCCGTTCCGTGATAAAGAAGAAAATTACTATCAATTCGTTCACGAGAGCGATCTGGAGTTTCACGAGTTGTCTAGCCTTGTAAAATCCATTTTTGAGAACCCATCGCGCTCTCACGAGGTTTCTGTAGCTATCGCAAAACTACTTTACGAGCAGTCTGAACATCCGCACATCAAACCGGGTGAAGTCTATGTCGCGCATATTGAAAATGTAATGCTAGACAATGAAAAAGTGGATGCTGTTGGCGTTTTTAAATCGGAATTGAAACAGGATTTTCTGCAATTTAAGGAAGGTGAAAGCAACCTCAATATGCATTTGGAGCAGGGAGTAAGCCTGAATAAACTGGATAAAGGCTGTCTGATCTTTAATAAAAATGCTGAAGAAGGTTATAAAATTCTTTCCATAGATTCTAACCGTTACGATGCCAAATATTGGCTTGATAGCTTCTTAGGCGTAGATATTTTAGCCGATGAAAACTTTCATACCAAAAAGTATTTAAAATTTTGTCAGGACTTTGCCAAAGACGTGGTGCTACCGGCGGAAGACAAGAAAGAAGAAGTGATGTTTATGAACCGTGCGGTAAATCATTTTGCCAAAAACGATGAGTTTGTAGAGCAAAACTTTATGAATGAGGTGATGGAAAATCCGGCGCTGATTCCGGAATTCAACAATTACAAGCTGGAGAAAGCTCCTAAATATAAAATTGAGGATCTCACCTCCTTCCCTATTTCAAACACAGCTGTTTCCGCTGCACGAAAGAAAATCAAAAGCGTAATCCAACTCGATACCAATATTCAGATAAAACTCGATTTTATCAATCCCGAGAGCGCCGAGAAATTTGTCGAAAAAGGCTGGGATGAAGAACGCCAGATGTATTATTACCTGGTGTATTTCAATAAAGAGCAAAAATCTTAAAAATTAATACTCACTCATTCTGAGTTATTTGTCAGTCTGAGCCTGTCGAAGACCATTCACGAAAAAACTTCGACAGGCTCAGTTTGACATTTTTTTATTCAAGTATTTTGAAGCTTCTAGCCCTTAAGGAGGTTTAAAATCAGAATAAACAAACGGGCAAAAATAAAGGTTACCAGACCAAAAACCGTAGTCAGGAAAGCCACTTTCAATCCGCCGGCCATCATACCCTGAGACACATCGCCCATACTTTCAACCGCATCGAAGGCTTCGATCAGGCCTATCACACTGCCCAAAATCCCCCAGCTTAGGATAAACAGGCTGATGTTGCTGATTAAAACGATGGTTTGGGCTTTATCAGCTTTGCTGAGCAACTGACGCACAAACAGCGCGACAATCACTATAAATACAATAACGATTGGCCACATAAAAAAAGGACCACCTTCCTGAATTCGGTCTAGTAACATACTTTGGTTTTTAAAAGATTACCCTTCAAAACTAACTGGAATAAAGGTAGCCGAATTTTATTTGCGACGGCTAACGGGTTTTTATCGGGATTCAACGCTATAGATGACCCGGTCAAAAACCCCGTAAAAACAGTCATTCGTCTCAAAAGGCTATGGGTTTCGGGCTTTTTTAGCATCTTGCAGCTATGGATTTGCTGAAGTTTAACCAGACTAAACTCTTTGCCTCGCACTTTTTATTATGGGTGGGCGTCTGGTTTTTTTATGTGTATTTCTTTAGCTATAATACCACCAACACGCTCTACGTCACCTGGTTTTCAAGCATTCTATTGCCTATAACAATGCTCACCACCTACACTACGGTTTACTACCTGATCCCAAGGTATTTGATGAATCGTAAATACTGGCTTTTTGGTTTGTACAGTACCTATGTTGTCATTTTCACCGCTTTTCTCACTACGGTGACGATGATAGGCAGCTTTATCTTTATCTCCAATCTACAGGTCGAAAATACTCCGGTGATGAGCCGCAATCTGGTGTTTATCCTGATCCTGATCTATCTGGTCGTAGGTTTAGTAAGCTTTGTTTATATTCTCAATCACAATTTCAACACCCTTTCCCGAAATAAAAATCTGGAGAATAAAATTCTCGATGCGCAGTTGCATCTTAAGGATCAGGAACTGCATTACCTGAAAAAGCAAATCCATCCCCATTTTTTGTTTAATGCACTCAATACCATTTACGGTTTCGCGCTCAAACAATCCTTGCAAACCCCTGATATCATTCTGAAACTGTCAAATTTGCTCGATTACATCCTGTATCAGGTGACCGAGAAAGAAGTTTTTCTTAAACAGGAACTCGATCACATAGAAGAATACATAAGTTTGGAACAAATACGTTTTCAGGATACGCTTGAGGTTACTATTGCTAAAAATGATTTTGACGAAAGCATTCGAGTACCGCCCATGCTGTTTCTCCCGTTTGTGGAAAATGCGTTTAAACACGGGGCTATCGTAGACGGAAAACTTCAGATTCATATGAAATTTGAAGTTACTAAGACACAGTTGTTCTTCCACATTGAAAACAGCACGAGAAATGAGGAAACCGAGACTGAAACAGCCAGGATCGGCCTTACAAACATCCGGAAGCGACTCGAATTGTTGTATCCCAATCACTATGATTTGCGGGTGGAAACACCTAAAAACAGCTATGTGGTAAATTTAAAAATCAGCTTGCATGACTAAAAAACTCCTGGCATTAATTGTTGACGACGAACCCGCTGCACGTGAAATTCTGAAAACGCACTTGCAGCGCATTCCCGAAGTAGCGATTCAGGGCGAATTTATAAATGCCATCGACGCGCTTTCGTTTTTAAAGAATAATCCCGCAGATCTTGTTTTTCTTGACATCAATATGCCCGAAGTCACCGGTCTCTCATTTGCTAAACTTGTTCAAAAAGAAATCCAGGTTATTTTCACCACCGCCCATCGGGAATATGCGGTTGAAGGTTTTGAATTGCAGGCCGTAGATTACCTGCTCAAACCCATTTCGTTTGAACGTTTGGTTCAGGCTGTCTACAAATGCACCGGCAGGCAATCTGAAAAACAAACCCTGGAAAAGCCTTTAGTGCTCGATAAAACTGCAAATCCTTTTGTATTTGTCCGTTCCGACCGCAAGATGATTAAGATTGATTTTGACGAAATTATCTATGTGGAAAGTCTGAGCGATTACATCAAAATCCATACGCAAACAGAGACGCATGTCACCCGGGAGACCATTTCCAATTTTGAATCTAAATTACCTCCCGATCAGTTTTTACGCATTCACCGCTCTTTTATTGTCGCGGCTTCAGCTATCAAAGCCTATACGGCAGAACACATCGAGATCGAAGGTGAAACTTTGCCCATCAGCCGTAGTTACCGCGACACGGTGGTTCAATTTTTAGCCAAATACGAATAAATAAAAGCCTCACAGCTCTTTGAGACCTGTGAGGTTTAGAAAACGACTTGAAAGCTTTGGTCTTAAATTAAGCCATTTCTTTAACCTGCTCCTGATAGGTCTTGATGCGGTCTCGCAGTTTAGCGGCTTCCATAAAGTCCAGCTCTTTTGCAGCGGTTTCCATTTGTTTACGAGTATCTCTAATGAGTTTCTCGAGTTTAGGTTTGCTGATATAGGCCGTGTCCGGTTCGGCAGCCATATTGGTAAGTTCTTCCGCTTCAAATTTGAACTTTTCCTTCTTGGCCAAAGCACTTTCCAGTGATTTCTTGATCGCCATAGGTTTCAAACCATGCGCTTCGTTATATGCGATTTGCTTTTGACGTCGGTATTCGGAAGCATCAATGGTTTCCTGCATACTCTTCGTAATCGTATCGGCATACATAATGGCGAGACCGTTGATATTTCGCGCAGCGCGACCAATGGTCTGCGTCAGCGAACGGTTGCTTCTTAAAAATCCTTCCTTATCGGCATCTAAAATAGCCACAAGGGAAACTTCAGGTAAATCCAGACCTTCCCGCAGGAGGTTTACGCCTACCAACACGTCAAAAATCCCTTTTCGCAGGTCAGACATAATTTCCACACGCTCCAGAGTATCCACATCGGAGTGAATATAACGGGTTCTGATGTCCACCCGGGTCAGGTATTTTGTCAATTCTTCCGCCATACGCTTGGTTAAGGTTGTAACCAGCGTACGCTCGTCTTTATCCACCCGCTTCTGAATTTCTTCAATCAAATCATCTATCTGATTGAGACTGGGACGTACCTCAACGATTGGATCCAACAATCCGGTAGGACGTATGATCTGCTCCACGTAGGTTCCTTCAGACTTTTGCAACTCATAATCCGCCGGAGTCGCACTCACATAAATCACCTGATTTTGTAAAGCTTCAAATTCTTCAAACTTTAACGGCCGGTTATCCATCGCCGCAGGAAGTCTGAATCCGTATTCCACCAAGTTTTCCTTACGGCTTCGGTCACCACCATACATCGCACTCACCTGAGACACGGTTACGTGACTTTCATCCACAACCATCAAATAGTCATCGGGGAAATAATCAAGCAGACAGAACGGCCTGGTGCCGGGTTCCCTTCCGTCCAGATAGCGCGAGTAATTCTCAATCCCGCTGCAATAACCCAGTTCGCGTATCATTTCCAGATCAAAGTTGGTGCGCTCTTCAAGTCTTTTGGCCTCCAAATGCTTACCAATTTCCTTGAAATACTCCACCTGCTTTACCATATCAAAACCGATCTGATCAATCGCGTTCTGCAAACGATCCGGACTCGTCACAAACATATTGGCCGGGTAAATATTAAGGCGGTCGTATTTCTCCAAAATCTCGTTGGTTGTGACATCAAAAGCTTCGATATCTTCGATCTCATCACCAAAGAAATGTACGCGAAACGCGTGATCATCGTATCCCGGAAAAATATCAACCGTATCTCCTTTTATGCGGAAATTACCCCGATTGAATTCGCCGGTGGTACGGCTGTAGAGACTTTGTACGAGTCGCTTGAGCAACATCGTACGCGAAATCACCATATCTTTTTCAATGGAAATCACGTTTTTCTGAAATTCCACTGGGTTTCCGATACCGTATAAGCAGGAAACCGAAGCAACTACAATAATATCACGACGGCCGCTCAAAAGGGAGGACGTGGTGCTCAAACGCAGTTTTTCGATCTCTTCATTGATCGAAAGATCTTTTTCGATATACGTTCCTGAAGTGGGGATATAGGCTTCCGGCTGATAATAATCGTAATAGGAAACGAAATACTCCACCGCATTGTTCGGAAAAAAAGCCTTGAATTCGCTGTATAACTGGGCAGCAAGTGTTTTGTTGTGTGCCAGTACCAAAGTGGGTTTTTGCACTTCCTGCAAAACGTTAGCAACGGTAAAAGTCTTACCACTACCGGTAACTCCCAAAAGCGTTTGATAGCGTTCGCCGGAATCAATGCCCTGCACCAGTTGTTTGATTGCAGAAGGCTGATCGCCGGTAGGTTTAAATTCGGATTGTATGTTGAATTTCAAGATGCTGAATTTTTAAAAATTAGTAAGCCACAGGGCGAAAACCTTACATAAAACCTGAAAAAACATAGGGTTTTACAAGCTGTTTAAAATTACGCACTTAAACTTTTTAAAGCCGAAAAGAAATACTAAAAGATGATGTAGCGATTATCGCTTGAGGGTAAAATGCGATTTGAATTCCCGGCCATCCTCAAGCAGAATCCGAAACCAGTAGTCATCTGCCGGAAGATTCTCGCCGCCAAATGTACCATCCCAACCTGAAGAGGTTGGGTCCAGTTCTTTAATCAGTTTACCAAAGCGGTTAAAAACCCGTACCGAAGTTCCCGACTGAACGAGATCGCTAATTCCCTTTACATTCCAGTAATCATGGTAACCGTCTCCATTCGGAGTAAAAAACTTGGGAAAACCAATAATGCTGAATTCCTGCTCCACAATACCACAACCTTCTTTAGACCGAATGTAAACCGTATGAAAACCGGGCTGTAGCCCTTCAAAAGTGCTGTCCTCCTGATAAGGACCAAGCGGATCATCCAGAGCCAGTTCGTACTCTCCATTCCCCGAGAAAGAGATAATGGCAATATTGTTTTCGGTAGCATCAGTAACCTCTATGTTATCAATGGTTGCCAGCTCTTTTTCTTCAATTAAGAAGCTTTCCTCGCGAAAACAGCCCGTGGCCAAATTGGTTACGCGGAGGGTATGCTCGCCGGTCAGATTGGTGGACAACTCCGGTGTGGTCTGTCCCTCCGGCATCCATTCGTAGCTGTAATTCTGTGATGGATCCAGTTCAGAATAATCAGGACTAAAGGTTTGCAATGCCGGGAAATTTGTAGCGCAGTAAAACTGACTTTGAGGAAGGCTGAATTGAGGTCTGGCCAAAACCTGAAGGTTAACCGGACTAATAGCAAAACAGGCATTGTTATTTTCAACACGGGCAAAAACTTCCTGCTCATAGGCTACAGAATTGGTATATAAAACCGGAAGAAGTTCGTCTTCATCTTCAAGGAGTGCGCCCCGCTCTGATAAATAATAATTAACGTCTAGAGTACCACTGCTAGTCCCCAGAACCTGATCATCGGCCAGACTTAAATCAAACTCCGCAAAACCGGTATCATCTAAATCACATTGCTCGATTAAAGCGTTTGAGGCCTGAGTCGAACTCACTTCGAGGGTCAACGAATTTACGGTTGCACAACCCGCCGGACTGAAAATACGAGCCCAAAGTACTTCAGTCGGAGCCGTGTTTTCATAGCCAAAAGGATCAATGGGGTTACGATCGTTAGTCGCATCACTCTGTGTGTAATGGTAGGTTACATCAAATCCGTCAAGACCATCTGTAAGCTGGTCGTTAGCCTGATCTAAATTGAAAATACTGAAGCCATCTGCTGTTTCAGAATCCTCACACTGCACGAGTCTTACATTTGGCACGGCACGCTGATAGGGATAATAAGTAACCTCAGCGATACCTACTTTCTCGCAGCTTCCATCATTCAGATCGAGAACAAATCTATAGGTTTCTGTATAAGGCAGGCTTACCCCTGCCGGCTGGCGGATTGTCAACCGGTAATCAGTTGCGCTGCGTAGCTCATTATCGTTACGAAACCACGAATAAGTCGCTCCCATTACAGGCTCATACTGCAAGGTATATACATCTCCGTCACACAAAGCAAGTTGGCGGGAGCTTACGTCGTTTTGAATAATATCAAGCTCATTAAATAAAGACTGATTGAAAGGAGGTAATCCCTGATGGCTGATACCGGTATCTAAAAATATGGCGCGATCTCTATAAATAGCTGCTGTACCGGCCTCATTAGGAGCGTCAATAACCCCTAGATAGGTTGAACCTTCCTGATAACCTCTGCTTAGGGTACGGTAAATTTTTCCATCCGGGGCTAACTGCAGGCTTCCTCTATATAGATTTTGCTGATCAAGCAAGACCTGACTGGCACTAATATCTGCTGCTTGCGTATCGTATTGTATCAGTGATGAAAAATGACTGGAAGCAGGTTCGCGAGCACTTTCGTTATTTGAGCTGTGACAATAGAGAAAGCGGTTGTTAGGCGAAAACTCCACACCATAAGGTGCATAATTAAAGCCATCAATAACCAGTCTTCTGGAGTTTGAAACCCTTCCGGTAAGCGAATTGAAATCTGCCAAATATAAACCTTCTGCGCTATTCGCACAGGCCAATTGGGTTCCATCGGGTGAAAACTTCAGATTTCCTCTTGGATCCTCTACCGAAAATCCGGCTGCTGATCGTACAGGAGTAGTTCTGAGTCCGTTTCGGCTTAACTCATAGGCATAAAAAGTATCCAGAAGTCCCTGGTTTCCATTTGAAGAAGACAGCATCACAATCCAGACACTATTATCCGTACAGCTCTTGATTACAGCACTTAGCTTTTCGGCCCCGTAGGCCAAAAGATTAACGTTCTTTTGCGTAACAACACCTTCAGGATCCTGATTAAAATCAACCACCGTATAGTTCACCCCTTCATTAACCTCTCCTTCCTGCGTCACGGTATCTACCGTAAAAATGTAGTAAATCCCCGGAGTATCAGGCTGAGAAATAATTATGGCAGACTGGGTGCTTGAAGGGTCTCCTAGCAAGCCATTTCCGTTTGGCATAATACTGTGGTCGGCACGGTAAACGGTAATTCCATCAGTATAAAAAAGCAAATTTCCGTTTTCACTTGAAATACTGGCACAACCTTCTAAAGTATAAAGACTGCCATCAGTAAGCGGTCTGGGGCTACCCGTGCTAAAGTTTAAACCGGCACCGTAACCGAAATACCAATTGTTAGCCTGACCCTGAGCGAAAGCATCGCTGCAAACCAACAACATACAGGCACAAACCAAAGAAAAAGCAAATCGTAATCTTTTAAACTTCAAGGGACAGCAATTTTCTGGTAAGGTACGTTTTAAGTATCAAAACCTAAAAGCCTCTGGATGAAAGCCTGAATATTTCAGTTCAAATTCACTTTACAAATCCCGCTTTTTTAACAAGGCATAAGACGTATATATAAAAATGAAAATCCAAACCGAAACAATGGCTACCTCATACCAATGCACCGCATAATCTATAGAGATATCCGCCTGCAATTGATTTGCCGCAGTCTCAATAAAACTAAGGCGTTGGAAAGGCAGATTAATCAGGTTTTTCATCGATTCCAGCGGAAAGAATTGTACCACAGTATCGGCAAGGTTTTCAGAAATCTTCCAGCGTAAAATGCCGTAGGTGATGTTTTCAAATATCCACCATACAAACAAGAAGCCCAACGCAAAAGCCGATCGCTTAACCAGGACTCCCAGAAACAAACAGAACGAGAAAAAACCTACCAGTTTAAGGAAGTAAGCAACTAAAAACTCCATCTCCCGGGTTACGATACTAAACTCGGTATAATCTGAAAAAGAATAACCCAAAATAAGCGTCATAATCAGAATAAACACTGTAGAAAGCAGTGAAAAAGCTACCACAGTATAAAACTTGGACAGGATGAATTCCTTTTTACTCAGACCGTCAATAAGATTCTGCTTTAATGTGCGGTTGCTGTATTCATTAGAAATCATCGAAACAATCACAATCGCCAGAAAAAACTTTAAAGTAGCCGCGACCCAGGTGTTGAAATGCCAGATAAAGGGAAAATTAAAAATTCCCTGATCTGCAATACGCACCTGAATGTCTCCAATATTAAACTCGATCGAAGCGATCAAAGCGATGAAGGACAAAATTACAAAGTAAGCAATACTAAGCACCTTTGAAGAACGGCTGTGTTTGAGTTTGTAAAATTCTATAGTTAAAAGTCGTAACATAAAAAGCTTAGTTTAATTGGGAAGTAAGTTGTAAAAATTGTTCTTCAAGACTTTGCTTGCGCATCACCAGATGCGAGAGTACAATACCCTGATCAAACAGATAGCGGTTAAGTTCCTGAGCAGAAAGTGGATTTTGAAGAAAGGCAGTAATAAGTCCGTTTTCTTCTTTTAAAGAGGCAAAATCGGGATGGGCTTCCAGAGCTTTTAAAAGTTCCTGATGCTTTTCGCAGCGCAATTCAAAGAAGCCGTGACTGGCATTGAGTTCATCTACAGGACCTGCATAGAGTTTCACGCCCTTGCGTATAATCACCACGTGCGAACACACTTTTTCAACCTCATCAAGTAAGTGAGAAGCCAAAAGTATGGTTGTTCCACCTGAAGCGATTTTCTTAATGATTTCCCGTATCTGATGAATTCCCTGTGGGTCAAGTCCGTTTGTAGGTTCGTCAAGAATGAGTATTTCGGGATCATTTAACAACGCCGAAGCAATAGCCAAACGCTGTTTCATCCCCAAAGAAAAGGTGCTAAACTTACTGTCTTTGCGATCGAGCAGGTGTACGGTTTCTAACTTTTCGTCTATTTTGGATGGATCAATTCCCTTAATCGTACACACCAGCTTTAGATTCTGGGCGGCGGTCATATACGGGTAAAAGTTGGGTCGCTCGATAATTGCACCGACCTTTTTAAGCGCATTGTGCGTGGTGTCACTGCCATCAAACCAGGTATAATTTCCTGAAGTCGCATTGACTACATTAAGCACCATCCCGAGTGTAGTTGATTTTCCGCTTCCGTTAGGTCCCAGAATGCCGTACACATTACCTTTTTCGATGGTGAAACTGAGGTCGTTTACCGCCTTTACCCTGCCGTAATGTTTTGTAAGATTATTTAAAGTAAGAATTGTCTCCAAAAGTGTATTTTTAGAATTAACGTACATCAACAAGACGGTGAGCGGCTGGTTTTGTTACAAAAGCTTCTTACCTTTATCCGAAACCCCACTGCGATGGAAGAGAAATTAATGTCAAAGAAAAAACCTTCATACCCTATCAATGAAAGGCTGAAGGAATACCTCACCAAATACAACCGGGAAATAAAAATTCCGGTGTTTTACGACGATTTGCTGCGTTTTTCGGGCGGAATCAATATCTACGATAAGAATGATAACGACACTTTATGGATCAGTGTGTACTATCCGGAACACGAGCGCGATGAGATTGAAGAGAGCCTGAAACGGGTGTATGCCATTCTGCATTCTGACGGTAGCGAAAACATTTTACCCTTCCTAAAAGTCGCTTCTATTGACTATTGTACGTTTGGGAATTCAAAGCCCTTCCGCATTAAAATCAACAATATTTTTAATGACAACTATACTTACTTCTATGTAAAAAAAGCCGATGCCAGTCGCATCTATGGGCTTGATTTAGAGCATATATTATCGCCTAACCGCATCAACTTTTTGGTTTACAGAGACACGCTAATTGAAGAACATATACACGGCATACCGGGTGATGTTTTTATATCTGAGTACCTTCCGCATTGTGATGATGTGGGCAAGGCCCAGCTGGCCAAGGAGTTCGTAAAGTTTAATGAACGTTGTATGATCTTATTGCTGGGCGATATGCGTTCATACAATTATGTGGTGATACCCACGCACGACTTTGATCATATCAAATACAAAAT
Source organism: Leeuwenhoekiella nanhaiensis (assembly GCF_002744755.1). GTDB lineage: Bacteria > Bacteroidota > Bacteroidia > Flavobacteriales > Flavobacteriaceae > Leeuwenhoekiella > Leeuwenhoekiella nanhaiensis. The sequence goes on from NZ_KZ319288.1 coordinate 550,483, forward strand.
ACGAGCGATAGACTTCGATCAGCAGGCTTACGAAGGCAATTATAAGGTCTATAAACCTCATATTTTTAAAGAGAATTTCAAAATGGTGGAATTGGTTTCTAACAGGCTTAGGGACAATTCCATCGAGCAATACCGGGAAGAGGAACGTGCCGTACTCGCCAAACGGATCATCACCTCAAAAAACCGGCTGCGCAGATTGCTAAAATGCATGTCTAAAGACACCATTTCTACCGAAGAGAATTTAAAGTCGTTAAAAAAACAACTCTACGATTACACGCACGATATGAAATTTAAACGTGCTAATTCAATGGGTCAGATTGTAAAAACGGCGCTTGATTTTGTGAAACGCAATTATGAAGACGTGAGTATGAAGCGTATCATTGACGCCAGGTACTAAAAAAATGAAGGGTGGTTTTGATAACCACCCATTATTTAATAGAAAATTGATTTAAAGGGTTCTTCGAGCTTGGTCGTTTTAGAGAAGTTTTCTGCGGTTTTGATAAGCGCGAGATGCGAGTAGGCTTGCGGAAAATTCCCCAGCAAACGCTTGGTTTCAAAGTCTATATCTTCACTAAATAGTCCGAGATGATTGCTGTACGAAAGAAGCTGATCAAAGTATTTTTTGGCCTTATCGCACTCCCCTATTTTATACAGACTATCAATCAGCCAAAACGTACAAATGGTAAACGAACTGCTGGGCTCGCCAAAATCATCCTTATTTTTATAGCGATACATGAGTCCGTCTTTGCACAATTCACGTTCGGTTGCACGTACCGTTGATACATAGCGGTGATCTGTAGCGTCAAGAAAGCCATATTGTTCCATCAGTAAAGTTGAAGCATCCAGATCTTTTGAGCCGTAGGCTTGCGTATAGGCCTGTACTTCCTCATTCCAGGCGTTAGCGCAGATATCTTCAAAAATCTCCTGGCGCAAGTCTTTCCAATGTTCGGTATCCCGGGTATTTGAAATCACATCGGCAATTTTGACCGCACGATCTACCGCCACCCAGCAGAGTAATTTTGAAAATGTAAAGTGCTTGTCTTCGGTACGCAACTCCCAGATGCCTTTATCGGGCTCTTTCCAGTGCTGTTCTACGATTTTGACAATGCCGCGAACGATGGTCCATAGCGCTTCGCTGTTTTCAAGACTGGTTTCAAATTTGACGAACTGATGGTAAATCACTTCCATCAATATCCCGTAAATATCATTCTGCCGCTGCGTATAAGCCGCATTACCTACCCGTACAGGTTTTGATCCCTCATAACCTTCCAGATGATCAAGTGTGCGTTCAGTCAGGGTTTTTTCGCCGTTAATACCATACATGATCTGTATTTTCTCATCCTTATCAGGAATGGTATCAATGATAAACTGTAAAAATTTACGGGCAGATTTAGTGTGTCCCAGTCCTGCAATTACACGAATCACCATCGAGGCGTCGCGCACCCAGCAGAAGCGGTAATCCCAGTTGCGCTCTTCACCTATAGCTTCGGGCAAGGAGGTTGTTGCTGCGGCCAGTACAGCCCCTGATTTTTCATACGTGAGTGCCTTTAAGACTAAAGCGCTACGCATAATTTCATTTTGATAATTGGGGTATTTGGTAGTCGCGTCACTCCAGTTCATCCAGTATACCTTGGTACGCTGAAATTTGAGATAGGCACGATCCAGACTTTGCGGTACCAGCTTTTCGTGATAGGACAACAACAAATACACGTTACCGGACATCTCAACCGATTCGCCATTCAGGATTTTTTGATTTTCAATGTTGCTGTACAAATATACCGAGTCGTACTTGCCTTCTTCCGTAAAACTTTCGAGATACCCGCCTTTATCTTCCGTAATCGTTTCACAACCGGCGTACTCGAGTTTGGGGTCATAAATAATCTTAAATACTGGTTTACCTTTCACCAACCTAATAAAACGGATCACATCTGGTGGCGCATAGAACTTTCCGCCGCGCTTCTCATAACGCGGCATAAAATCAAAGACTTCAAAAGCATTGCTACCATCATCAAACATCGTACGCAAGATGTTAGTCTGCCACATATACTTTTGCGTGCTGGTGTAGTCATCGTCTACCTCAAATCCCAGCGAGCCTCCTTTTTTGGTGTCCAGTAATTTCGCAAAAACCGAAGGAGCGTCAAATTTGGGCAAACAGCACCAATCTATAGAGCCTTTATCAGAAATGAGGGCAGCACTCCTGCAATTCCCTATAATACCGTAGTTTAAATTATTCATATAACGTTTGAAATTCTAAAGTTCTATTAAACGGGTGGCGTAACCGCTTAGTTTTTCCGAAATTTAAGCATTAACGAAAAATCTAACCCGCCATTAACTCTTTTTATGAGCAAAACGATCATAATATCTAACAGACTTCCACTCCAGTTAAAAATCGAAAACAACAAAATTGAAGCCACTCCCAGTGTGGGTGGTCTTGCAACCGGTATGAAATCGGTACACCGAGACGGCAACGGCGTTTGGATAGGCTGGACCGGACTTACCGAAGAAGAAATTCCCGCAGACCTGGTTGATGATGTGGTTGAAGCTACAATTGAAGAACAATGTGTTCCCGTTTCCTTAAATCAGGATGATATAGATGGCTTTTACTACGGCTTCTCCAACCGTACCATCTGGCCGCTGTTTCACTATTTTATTGAATATGCCGAATTTGAAAAAGAGAGCTGGCAGAGTTATAAAAGGGTAAATGAGAAATATGCCGAAGTGGTACTCGATAATATTGAAGAAGGCGATACGGTGTGGGTTCACGATTACCAGCTGATGCTTTTACCGGCATTGATTAAAAAAGAACGACCTGATGTGCAGATTGGATTTTTCCTGCACATCCCCTTCCCTTCCTATGAGGTATTCCGAATCCTTCCTTGGAGGGAAGAAATTTTAAAAGGATTATTGGGTTCAGACCTTATCGGCTTTCATACCTATGATTATCAACGTCACTTTTTGAGTTCGGTTTCCCGAATCCTGCGACACGAGGTCAGTTTTAACGAGATTACATTAAAAGACCGAATGATTACCGTCAACTCGTTCCCAATGGGAATTGACTACAAAAAGTTTGCAGACGCAGCTGAAAAGCACGACACGGCAAAAAATCAGTCTGAATTGCAGCGACGTCTTGATTTGCATATTGATTCAACCCCTGATGCAAAGATGATCCTGTCTATAGACCGCCTGGATTATAGTAAGGGAATCGCAAACCGGATCAGGGCTTATGAATACTTTTTGGAGAAATATCCTCAGTTTAAAGAAAAAGTACGTCTGGTAATGCTGGCAGTGCCTTCGCGTTCTAACGTTCCGCAGTATCAATTGCTTAAAAAGGAAGTAGACGAACTCGTGGGGCGTATCAACGGAAAGTTTGCTTCGGTAAGCTGGACGCCCATCTGGTACTTTTACCGCTCTATGCCTTTTGAAAATCTTATTGACCTGTACACCACCTGTGAAGTGGCATTGCTTACGCCTATTAGGGATGGAATGAATCTGGTCGCCAAAGAATATATTGCTACGCGAACCAATAAAACCGGGGTTTTGATTCTAAGCGAAATGGCCGGAGCTGCGCAGGAAATGAGCGAGGCGGTCATAATCAATCCAAATAATTTTGAAGAAATCGCCGATGCGCTGAAGCTGGCCATAGAAATGCCCGAAGATGAACAAATTAAACGTAATAAATTCCTCCAAAAAAGACTGAAGCGCTACAATGTAGAAAAATGGGCCGAAGATTTTATGCACGCGCTTCACGAGACCACACACAAATCTGATATTGTAGAAGCGGTGCGTATGCAGCGTGAGCGGGAAGATCAAATGCTCGAAGACTACAAAAAAGCCAACAAACGTATTTTGTTCCTCGATTACGACGGGACTTTAAGAGCTTTTGTAAACAATCCCGATGATGCGAGTCCCGATGATGAACTCATTGAATTGGTACGCAGAATAGAAAGTCAGGAAAACACCGAAGTGGTCATCATTAGCGGCCGCGACCGGCATACACTGGGCAAATGGTGGCAGGATGTACCCATCACGCTAATTGCCGAGCACGGAGTCTGGAAACGTCCTATCGGCGGAGAATGGGCCGTAACCGAAGCGTTGAAAAACGACTGGATGGAAACCGTAAAGCCTATTCTGGAGAAATTTGTAGACCGAACCGCCGGTACTTTTATTGAAGAAAAAAACTACTCTCTGGCCTGGCACTATCGCAATGCTGACCCCGATTTGGGTGAAAAACGCGCAAGCGAACTTTCAACCGTTTTAAAAGAGCTTTCGGCCAATAACAAACTCGGTGTGCTGGATGGTAATAAAGTGTTAGAGATTAAAGACAGTACCATTCATAAAGGCAAGGCGGCGACCAAGCATATTTTTGATAAAAATTACGATTTCAAATTCGCTATTGGCGACGACTGGACCGATGAATACATGTTTCAGGATTTACCGGAAGATACCTATAGTATTAAAGTAGGACTTCAGAAGACAGCAGCCCGTTTTTATGTGGATGACACAGACCGCGTGCGCGATCTTCTGAAACGCTTTGCTGATAATTAATTTTCAACGTTCTTTATATTCCTTTTAAAAAAATATATGAAAAAGATTTTCCCCCTAGTATTCGTTGCCCTTGGTATTTACAGTGTCCAGGCTCAAAACAATGTTCCATCAGAAACCGATTTACGCATCTACGGTATTATCAATTCGGTATCGGCAGATCGTATAGAAAAAGATGTACGGGCGCTGGCCGGTTTTGGAACCCGTAACACTTTTAGTGATACCTTAAGCGATACACGCGGTATTGGCGCGGCGCGGCGTTACATTAAGGCTGAATTTGATAAAACTTCAGAAGCCTGTGGGGACTGTCTGGATGTTTTCTATCAAAAAGATTTGGTTACACCAGATATGGGTAATCGCATCCCAAAAGAAGCCTATGTGGTTAATGTAGTGGCTATTCAAAAGGGAACCAAATACCCCAACCGCTACATCATTATGAGTGGAGATATTGACTCGCGAGCCAGCAATACTATGGATTTTGAGACCGATGCTCCCGGAGCTAATGATAATGCCAGCGGGATGGCCGGCACGATGGAGGCAGCACGCGTACTTTCTAAATACAAATTTGAAAACAGCATTATCTACGTAGGGCTTTCGGGCGAGGAACAGGGACTATTTGGTGGTAAAGGACTGGCCGAATATGCGGTAAAACAAGGTTGGGATATCATTGGGATTCTAAACAATGATATGATTGGTAATATTGAAGGCGTTGACGGTGTGATAAGCAACCGCGATTTTAGAATTTTTTCGGAAGCTATAACCGCTAAGGAAGAAACCGATAGAGAACGCAATGCCCGTCGCTTTTACGGAGGCGAGGTAGATGGTATTTCAAGACAACTCGCGCGTTACGTTTATGGCAATGTTAAAAAATATATGCCCGAAATGAACCCGATGATGATCTACCGTTTGGATCGTTTTGGACGCGGCGGACATCACCGTCCTTTTAATGATCTCGGCTTCGCCGGAATACGCATAATGGAAGCGCACGAAAACTATACCCAGCAACATCAGGATATTCGTACCGAAGATGGCATAAATTACGGCGACGTGGTAGAACACGTAAACTTCCCGTATGCAGCAAAACTCACCGCAGTAAACGCGATCAATCTGGCCAGTCTGGCCTGGGCGCCACCTGCTCCCAAAACAGTACAAATTGGCGGAATTGTAGAAGCAGATGTAAAGCTAAAATGGACAAAAGTAGACGGTGCAATAGGCTATAAAGTGTACTGGAGAGATACCACCTCTCCCACATGGGACTACTGTCGCTATGTGGGTGACGTTGAAGAAACCAGCTTAGAAGGGATTGTTATTGATAATTACTTCTTTGGAGTTTCGGCTGTTGGTGCAAACGGTCACGAAAGTCCGGTTGTTTTCCCAAATGGAATTATGCGCTAAAAATTGCAAAACAAAGACAAATGTCTTAATTTTACGGAAATTTGTCACCAATGAGCGATTTACACAAACGTTTAGACGAGGAGATCAATTCCTACTATTCTGAGATTTCCACTCAGGAAGGCACTGTAAATGAGTCGACAATGGCTTACAGTACTTTTCTCGACAGTCCTATGCGCGTGGTTCACGCCATAAACAGCGGTGTTCCCTATCGTATTTTTAAACTCATCCAGGAAGAGTCTCCTTTTGATGATGAGGACTGGGCAAATTTTTTAAATATTTCAAAACGCTCTTTAGATCGCTTTAAAGCTGCAGGTGATCACATTTTTAAACCTGCACATGCCGAGAAAATCTTTGAATTAGCAGAAGTCACCCAGTTAGGAGCTCAGGTATTTGACTCTCGTAAGCAATTTTACGACTGGCTCAACACGCCCAGCTTTGCGCTCGGTAATTTTAAGCCTATAGATCTTCTAAGCAATTCTTTCGGCAAAAATCTGGTTCTAGACGAGCTACATCATATAGATCAGGGTATTTTTGCTTAATGATTGTTTACCGTTTATCCCGTGAAAAATATGCAGACAGCCTTTCGGGTAAAGGGGCTGCTTTACGCGGCGCACGATGGAATAGCAAAGGTGTCGAAATCCTGTACACGGCCCAAAGCAGAGCTTTAGCGCTTGCAGAAATAGCTGTGCATTTGAGTCTTTCGGCTTTGCCAAAAGATTTTATGATGCTTGAAATTGAAATTCCGGACTCCCTGGCCATCAAAACCCTTCCTGCTTCTGAATTACCGAAATTTTGGAACGATTTTCCCTATAACCTAAACACGCAGCAATTTGGCGACCAGTTTATTTCTGATGGCAAATTTGCTATTTTAAAAGTACCTTCGGCAGTCGTACAAGGTGACTTTAATTATTTAATCAATCTGAATCATCCCGATGCAAAAGACATTAAAATTCAATCTCAAACACATTTTCCGCTTGACAAGCGTCTCTTCCATTAGCTGTGTAATGCTTATGGTTTTCAGCCTGCTAAACTTCAGCTGTGCCGAAGCACAATCCCTAAAAAAAGAATTCAGCAAGCAGGACATTTTAAAGGGAAGTATAACTCCGGAACGTGCCTGGTGGGATTTGAATCATTACGATTTAAAGGTTGACATCAATCCTGAAGACGAATTCATTTCCGGAAGCAACACGGTTACCTACACGGTTTTAGAACCTAATGAAAAAATTCAGATTGATTTGCAGGAGCCTATGAAACTCCTGAGAGCCACACAGAACGGTAAAGAGCTCGAAATTGATAAGCAGGGTCTGGCGCATTTTATTTCCCTTAAAGAAAAACAAAAGAAAGGCGAGCAGTATCAATTACTTTTAAAATTTGAAGGTAAGCCCCGCGTTGGAGCCCGTTTACCTTGGGATGGCGGATGGACCTGGCAAAAAGACGCCCAGGGAAAAACCTTTGCCGCTAATGCCAACCAAGGTATAGGCGCATCGATCTGGTGGCCAAACAAAGATATTCCCTATGATGAGGCAGACAGTCTTGATCTTTACATTACCGTTCCAAAAGATATTATGGGTGTAGGTAATGGCCGTTTGGTTGATTCGTCTTCAACTGAAACCAAATCTACCTATCATTGGTTAGTGAAAAACCCCATAAACAACTACGCTGTGAGCGCTGATCTTGCAGATTACGCGCATTTTTCAGATTCTTATGAGGGCGAAAACGGAACGCTTGACCTCAACTTTTACGTGCTGAAAGAAAATCTGGAGAAAGCAAAAAGTCATTTTAAAGATGTGCCTCGTATGCTTCAGGCGTTTGAGCATTGGTTTGGCCCCTACCCGTTTTATGAGGATGGTTACAAACTTGTTGAAGTGCCTTATTTGGGTATGGAACACCAAAGCAATGTCACCTACGGTAATAAGTATGAAAATGGCTACTTAGGCCGTGATCTGTCAGGAACCGGATGGGGATTGAAGTTTGATTTCATTATAATTCACGAAAGCGGACACGAGTGGTTTGCCAATAATATCACCAACAAGGACGTGGCCGATATGTGGGTGCACGAAGGCTTTACCGCCTATTCTGAAAATCTGTTCCTGGATTATCACTACGGCAAAGAAGCTGCTGCTGATTATGTGATAGGTACACGCAATGCTATACGCAACGACCGACCCATCATCGGTATTTATGGCGTAGACTACGAAGGTAGTGGTGATATGTATTATAAGGGTGCAAATGTTTTACACACCGTGCGCCAGCTTATTGAAGATGATGAAAAATGGCGTGAAATTCTACGCGGTTTAAATAAGGAGTTCTATCACAAAACCGTGACCTCCGCACAGGTTGAACAATACATCAGTGACCAAAGCGGGATTGATTTATCGCAATTCTGGGATCAATATTTACGTACGACTCAAATACCCTTATTGCAATACAAGACTGAGGGCAAAACACTCAAATTCAGATATCTTGATATTATTGATGGTTTTGATATGCCTGTAAAAATTCAGGTAAATGGTAGTGAAAGCTGGATTTATCCCACTGCTGAATGGAAAACTGAAGAATTTCAAAACCCTATTGAAGACGTAGCAGTAGACCGTAATTTTTATTTAGAAAGCAAAAAAGTCAATTAATACATGTCTAAAAGGCCTTTACATTATTTTAAAAATGCAGCAGAATGGAGAACCTGGTTGCACGAAAATCACGCAAGTAGTGAAGGCATTGAATTGATTTTTTATAGAGTAGATAGTGAAGAGGAAAGTATGCGCTGGGAAGAAGCAGTGCAGGTTGCTATTTGCTACGGTTGGATAGATAGTACCGTTAGAAAAATTGACGATAAACGCAGAAAGCAATATTTCTGCAGGCGCAATCCAAGCAGTGGCTGGAGTGCGATTAACAAGGATTATGTTAGCCAACTTACCGAAGCCGGACTTATGCACAGCAGTGGGCTTGAAGCTATTGAAACTGCAAAACAAAACGGTTCGTGGTCTTTACTGGATGATGTGGAAAATGGTATTATTCCGGATGATTTAAGAGAAGCTTTTGACAAAAATCCAGAAACGCTATCTAATTATAATTCGTTTGCAAAAGGGTATCGCAAAAGTTACCTCTATTGGCTAAACCAGGCCAAGCGGGAAGAAACCCGTCAAAAACGGGTCGAAGAAATTGTAAAGCTTTGTGCTCAAAATAAAAAACACCGGGGGTGAAAAGCATAAATTTTTTAACATTTTAGATTGCTTCTAAACGTTAAAAGTTGCTTATTTGCACAAATTATAGTCCCTTGTATTACAGATATTTAATCCCGTTAGTACTTTGCCTGATGTTCCAAAACTCAGGTAAAGCTCAAGACCAATCCAAAAATCACCTGTATTCGCGTTTTTTTACAACCGAATTAAACGCAGGCATCACCTCACCTTCCAATTACCGATTTCCGGAGACCGATCTGCAAAAATCGCTTTACCTCAGCCTGGGTAGTACCAACGCCGATAACGAAGACGAGTGGGCATACCGGCTCAACCGACCCAAAACAGGTGTCAGTCTGGGGGTTATCGACTTGGGCAACCCCGAAGCTTTAGGCTACGGGATTTCGGTACTTCCGTTTGCGGAGTTTCAATTGCTACCGGAAACATTTAAAGATCTCAATGTACAGGTAGGCACCGGTGCCTCTTATTTTACCGAAACTTATGACCTTGAAACCAATAAATACAACAGGGCAATCAGCACTCACCTCAACTGGAATTTCAAACTTTTTATGTATTACGGGCTCACGCCAAAAAGCAAAGTGAACTGGCGTTTAGGGCTCGGCTACATCCACAATTCAAACGGGCATACCCGCCTTCCAAACCAGGGTTTGAATTCTTTTATGGGTGGAATTTCGGCACAGCTTAATTATACCACGATTGACGAATCCCAAAAACAGAAAGATTCTTCAAGCTTTAAGCGCTCAACCTATAATTACCTGAACGCCGAAACCGGACTGGGAATACGCGTTTTAGCTCCCCTGTTCAATACGCAAAAGCCGGTGTATAATCTGAACATCGCATACGGAAAAGTCATCAACAACACCTTTAAAATCGGCGTGGGTGCCTACTACAGATATTATAAAGACTATCAGGATTTTATTGAATCTGACAACAAGCTTACTCAGGAAAACTATCCCGAGTTTAAAAATAATCCTTACGGTTATGCTACTAATCTGGGTGTATTTGGATCAGGTGAATTGTTGATGAATCACGTGGGTTTTGAAGTAAATGTTGGTTTGAATATTTACAAACCGTTTTATGCGCTCGATTACCGCATCAATAAGTCCTATTCTTACATTATTCAGTACGATGAGCCTCCTACTGAACTGGCCTATAAAAATCTGGACTGGTATTATGAATTTAAACGTACCGTTTCGGCACGTATGGGACTTAAATACTATTTCTGGTCTACTGCAAAACCACGCAGGAATAATGTATACCTGGGTGGACACATCAATGCTAATTTAGGTCAGGCAGATTTTACCGAAATCAGTCTGGGTTACGTATATAACTTCAATTTTAATTAAAACGAAAACCCTCAGTATAAAAAAGCCCGCTCCAGTAATGAAGCGGGCTTTTGATTTAAAAATTCTTCTACAACTATTCTCTTACTGAAAATTTAAAAGAAGTGGTTGTCTCGTATTTCTCTCCGGGTTTTAAAACCGTTGAAGGAAAATCAGCCTGATTTGGTGAATCAGGATAATGTTGGGTTTCTAAACAAAAACCACTTCGGTAAGCATAGGTGCCTTCCCCGTCTTTTTGTGTAAGGGTTCCATCCAGGAAATTCCCCGTGTAGAACTGAATCGCAGGCTCGGTAGTCATAATTTCCATAAACCTTCCGCTTTCCGGATCAAGAGCGGTAGCCGCTAATGTCATTTCTCCGCCGTTTCCATTTAAAATCCAGCAATGGTCATAGCCCAAACCTTTTTTCAACTGATCGTCTTCAGCATTGATTTCGGTTCCGATTTTCTTCGGTGTATTAAAATCGAAAGGAGTCCCAGCAACAGGTCGAAGCTCTCCGGTAGGGATTAAACCGGCATCAACCGGAAGGTACTGATCTGCATTGATCATCACTTCGGTATCTAAAATAGTCTTGTCAAAATCCCCGGAAAGATTGAAATACGAGTGCTGGGTAAGATTTACCACAGTTGGCTTATCAGTCGTTGCTTCATATTTTACCATAAGGGTATTGTCTGCCTGTAAGGTATAGGTAACGGTAGTTTCCAGATTCCCGGGATATCCCATATCCCCGTCAGGACTCAAATAGGTAAGTTTTAAACCTACATTATCGCCGTCTTTTACTTCTTCGGCATTCCAAACCACTTTATCAAAACCGGCAGTACCTCCGTGAAGGCTGTTTTCACCATCATTCACTGGTAACTGATAGGTCTGACCTTCCAGTTCAAAAGTACCTTTAGCAATACGGTTTCCGTAGCGGCCAATGATTGCGCCGAAATAAGGCGAACCTTCCACATACTTATCCAGACTGTCAAAACCTAAAACCACATCCTGAAAAGTGCTGTCTTTACTTGGAGCCTTTAAGCTGGTGATGATACCTCCGTAGGTAATGATATCTACCTGCATTCCATTTGCGTTAACCAAAGCATATTTAGCTACCGGAATACTATCCTGAAACATCCCGAAATCAGATTTGGTGATCGATGCCTCTGGCATCTCCTCCACTACAGCTGTCTCGTCTTTCTTGGTGTCGTTTTTACAGTTGACTGCTGTAAACGCCATTCCCAAAACAACAGGAACGACCAGTAATCTTTTAATTACATTCATAAATGATAAAAGCTAAGTTGTTAATTACATTCTATGCTGAAACAAGTGAAAATAAGCTTCATTCGCATTTAGTGTGTCTTTAAAGTCACGCACACGCGTCTGATCGTCTATTACCACCAGTTCAATACCTGCAATATCGGCAAAATCCTCCATAAACTCTGTCGTAACTGCCTGGCTGTACACGGTATGGTGCGCACCACCCGCTAAAATCCAGGTTGTTGCAGCGATATCAAGGTTTGGCTTACAATCCCAAAGCACGCGAGCTACCGGTAAATGCGGCAGGTCAGCTTCCGGTTTTACGGCTTCCACTTCGTTTACAATAAGTCTGAAACGGTTACCCATATCTACCAAAGAAGCATTGATTGCAGGACCTTCGGGTGAATTAAACACCAAACGCGCAGGATCTTCCTTTCCTCCTATTCCTAAAGGATGCACTTCGCAACTCGGCTTTCCGTCTGCGATAGAAGGACAAATCTCAAGCATGTGTGATCCCAAAACATAAGAACCTTTTGGCGTAAAATGATAGGTGTAGTCTTCCATAAACGAAGTACCACCTTCCAGACCAATTGCCATCACTTTCATAGCGCGTACCAAAGCAGCAGTTTTCCAGTCACCTTCTCCACCAAAACCGTAACCATCAGCCATTAGGCGCTGAGTTGCTATACCGGGCAATTGTTTCAGTTCACCTAAATTTTCAAACGTATCTGTAAAAGCTCCGAAACCACCTTCCTCTAAAAAGGCACGAAGTCCCAATTCAATCTTAGCAGCATCTACAAGAGATTGACGTTGCTCGCCACCTTCCTTAATTTTATCAGCCAAATTGTATTCGCTCTCATAGGTTTTAAGCAGTGCATCGAGATCTTCCTGCTTGATCTCGTTTATTTTAGCCACAATGTCTGAAGAATCAAAACCGTTTACGGTAAAACCAAAACGCATTTGCGCTTCTACCTTGTCCCCTTCGGTCACAGCCACTTCACGCATATTGTCTCCTATACGGGCTACTTTAAGGTTTTGGAACTCATTCCATCCTAAAGCAACACGGGTAAAAATGCCGAGTTTTTGCTGAACACGGGCTTCCTGCCAGTGACCTACAACCACTTTGCGCTTTTTACGCATACGCGACATCATAAAACCAAACTCCCGATCTCCGTGAGCCGACTGGTTTAAGTTCATAAAATCCATATCGATTTTATCCCACGGAATGGCCGCATTAAATTGCGTATGCAAATGGCAAACCGGCTTGGTAAGCAGGTTCAGACCTTTAATCCACATTTTAGCAGGCGAAAAGGTATGCATCCATAAAATTAAACCGATACAGTTTTTGTTTCCGTTTGCTTCCAGACACAGGTCGGTAATTTCGTTTGGAGTTTTTACCAGGTCTTTGTAAACAATCTTTACCGGAATGTCTTTCGAATTATTAAGACCTGCGGCTATTTCCTGAGAGTGGGCAGCCACCTGTTTCAGGGTTTCTTCACCGTATAAATGCTGGGTTCCGGTAACAAACCAGACCTCTAGATGTTCAATAGTGTAATTCATAAAATAGGTTGTAATCGTATAAATTTTATTAAGATGCTTTTCAGTTTAAGAGAAATAGATGTAAACCACCGCTACCATTGCACAGATCGCAATACCGGCCGGTTTTAAATATTTCCACGGAGTGATATCCACCTGACGGGTGTACTCCTCCAGATAATCGGTTTCACGTGGGTAGATTTTACTTACTCCAAATAGAATACCCAGTACCAGGACAAAGATGATTCCCATAATGTGTAAGAAACTTGGGAAGGCTTCCTTAGCAATAATAGCCAGTTCTGAAGCATCAGTAATACCTCCTGCTTCTGCAGCCGTAACCGCGTTACCCGTGATGATGGGTTTAATAACATAAAGCGTTACCAGATACGTTACCACTGCGAAAACAATCGCAATATTTGCGGCTTTGCCGGAAACGCGTTTTGAGAAATACCCTACCAAAATAATTGCAAGGATAGGTACACTAAACGAACCGTTAAGTTCTTGCAGGTAGTTGAAAATACCTCCTTCTACTCCGTATAAAAGCGGAGCGATCGCCATAGAGAAAATAGCTAGCAAAATACCGAAGATTTTACCCGCACGTACCACCTGCTTTTCTGAAGCATTGTTGTTGAAATATTGTTTGTACAGGTCAAGACCAAAAAGAGTCACAGACGAGTTAAGAGCCGAGTTAAATGAACTCAAAATCGCACCAAAAAGTACCGCTGCAAAGAACCCGACAAAAGCAGTGGGAAGCACCGCTTTTACGAGCATGGGATACGCTTCATCAGCATTGTCCAGATTTCCGTTGAAGTATTGGAAGGCAATGATACCCGGCAATACCACGATAATAGGACCTAAGATTTTTACAAAAGCGGCAAGACAAAGACCTTTTTGACCTTCAGCAAGGTTCTTTGCACCCAAAGCCCGCTGAATAATCGCCTGGTTGGTACCCCAGTAGTAAAAGTTTACAATCAACATCCCGGTAAATAGAGTGGTCCACGGCACTGAAGAGTTAGGCCCTCCCAGAATGTCAAACTTTTCAGGCAGGTTTGTGGTCAATACGTTCATACCTTCAATGACACTTCCGTCACCTACAGCCATCAATCCAAAAACAGGAATCAGCAAACCTCCTACAATAAGACCTACGGCGTTGATCGAGTCAGAAACTGCAACGGCTTTCAATCCACCAAAAATCGCATAAACCGAACCGATAAGACCAATACCCCAAACGGTTACCCAAAGGGCAGATTCAGGCGACATACCCATACGCTCAGGAAGATCAAACATGGTATTTATTGCCAGTGCACCCGAGTACAATACGGTGGGAAGCATCGAGATCGCATACGCCATCAGAAACAGGATAGACACAATCGTTTTCGTAAGTTTTCCGTAGCGTTTTTCTAAAAATTGAGGAATGGTAGAAATACCACCCTTCAAGTATTTCGGCAATAACACAAACGCCGTAAAGACCATTGCAACAGCCGCGATAATCTCATAAGCAGCAATAAGAATCCCTTCACTAAAACCTACACCATTGGTACCGATGATCTGTTCGGTAGAGAGGTTAGTAAGCAGTAAAGATCCCGCGATTACCGGACCGGTAAGACTACGTCCTCCCAGGAAGTATCCGTCTGAGGTGGTCTCATCGGTCGTGCGCGACGCGAAATACGAAATAACCGCCACTAACAGTGTAAACGCGGCAAAAGTGATTAGTCCCATAGTATAAAAATGTAAATAGTTAGTTTAAAAAATTAGCAACCCTGCCCGTAGTAGGCGTCTTTACCGTGCTTACGCTCGTAATGTTTTTTGATCAGAGAATCTTTCAGTCTGGGTGCATTTGGATTAATCTGAAGCGTCAATTGCGCCATTCGCGCGATTTCTTCTAACACCTTACTGTTGTAAACCGCTTTTGCCGCGGTTTCTCCCCAGGCAAAAGGTCCGTGGTTACCCAGCAAAACCATATTTACCTCGTTATAATCCAGATTACGCTCTTTAAAGCAATCCAAAATCTGAATACCGGTGTTGTGCTCGTAATTACCGGCGATTAAATCGTCGTGCATAGGTGCGGCACAAGGTATGTCTGCCGTTAAATGGTCTGCATGTGTGGTTCCAAATACCGGAATATCCATTTGTGCCTGTGCCCAAGCGACAGAATAGGTAGCGTGGGTATGAGCAATACCACCTATCTTTTCCCAGTGTTTGTAGAGATACGCGTGCGTTTTGGTGTCTGAAGATGGTCGCTTGGTTCCTTCAACGATTTCGTTATCAAAATCAACAATAACAATATCTTCCGGCTTTAAAATTTCGTAAGGTACACCGCTTGGTTTTATGGCGAAAACTCCATTTTTACGATCAACCGCGCTTACGTTACCAAAGGTATAAATGACCAGACCTAAAGCGTCTAGCTCCATATTTGCTTCGTAGCATTCTTCTTTCAGGGATTTATACATGATGTTCTAATGTCTTTTTTGATTTTACAATAGATTTTTCAACGAAAGCACTCAGTGCCTCGTAGCGCTCCATCTGCTCGGAAAAGATTTCTAAATATTCCGGTTGTGGCTGATATTCGGCCTCATAATCACTTCCTAAAGTTTGGCTGGCAGTGATCACATCCGGATAAATACCGGCAGCTACAGCGGCGTAAACGGCAGCTCCCAAAGCAGGCGCCTGATCTGATGCTGCGACCTTGATGGGCACATTAAGCGTGTTTGCAAGCGATTGCATAATAAACTTAGACTTGCGGGCAACGCCACCAATACCTACAACGGTTTTGATCTCGATACCCTCATCGGCAAAGCGATCCATTATTTTCTTAGAGCCAAAGCAAATCGCATTGACCAAAGCCTTAAAGATGTGCGGAGCACGCGTACCCATATTGAGATTGGTAACCGCTGCTTCCAGTTCCTGATTCGCATCTGGGGTTCTTCTTCCGTTGATCCAGTCTAAAGCAACCGGAATGGCCTCTTGATGCGGAATAGCCTCAGCCGCGTCAGATAATTTTCTGATGAAGTCTGATTCTATTTCGGCTTTAAGTTTTTCTTTTTGTTCTACGGAAAGTATATCTGAAGTCAGAACAAGGTTATCTATAGGCCAGCTCAAAACATCTTTAAACCAGGCCAATAAATCTCCAAAAGCCGACTGACCGGCTTCCAAACCTACAAGGCCAGGAATCACCGAACCTTCAACCTGCCCGCAAATACCACGAACGGTCTTATCTGCCGTAACTTCAGGAGCCGAAACGCT
This sequence comes from Leeuwenhoekiella nanhaiensis, assembly GCF_002744755.1. GTDB lineage: Bacteria > Bacteroidota > Bacteroidia > Flavobacteriales > Flavobacteriaceae > Leeuwenhoekiella > Leeuwenhoekiella nanhaiensis. Next base: position 566,976 of record NZ_KZ319288.1, read on the forward strand.
AATGTCACAGGTAGAAGTTCCCATCACCCGAACCAGCGTATGCTCTTCAACCTTGGCCCCTACTGCGCCGGCGTGTGCATCAAAAGTACCCACGGCGATAACCGTATCTGTTGTAAGACCTAATTTCTCAGCCCAGGCTGCGCTTAAGGTACCGGCAATCTCATCTGAGGTATAGGTTTCAGTATATAATCGATCTCGCAATTGCGCCAGATACGGATCTAATTTTCCTAAGAATTCTTCGGGTGGCAAGCCGCCCCAGCTCTCGTGCCACATCGCTTTATGACCCGCTGCACAACGACTGCGTTTAAAGTCGGCTAACGAAACATTCTCAAGCAAGGTAAACGTCATCCAGTCACAATGCTCCATCCAGGAATAGGCTGCATTTTTTACAGCTTCGTCTTCACGTGCAACGTGTAGAATTTTAGCCCAAAACCATTCAGAAGAATAGATTCCGCCTTCGTATTTGGTAAAGTCTTCACCTCCCCAGCTTCGGGCGAGGTCGTTGATTTCATTCGCTTCCTCAATAGCGGTGTGGTCTTTCCACAAGACCATCATGGCGTTGGGGTTTTCTTCAAACCCGGTAGTTAAAGCCAGCGGAGTACCTTCCTCATTAACGGGAATGGGAGACGAACCGGTGGTATCTATACAAATTCCTTTTACGGCTTCGGCTTCTACTCCACTTCGGGAAACAATTGCTTTTATCGTGGCTTCTAAACCTTCCAAATGATCTAAAGGATGTTGGCGAAAACGATTTTCTGAAGCGTCACAATATAAACGCTCTTTCCAGCGCTTGTAATAACTTACTTCAGCTTCGATTTCCTGACCGTTAGAAGCATCAATCAGAACTGCTCTAACCGAATCTGAGCCGTAATCCAGACCTATAACATATTTCTTCATAAACTTAACTGCTGTTATCTGACAAATCTACTATTTTCAAATTAAAAATGTAAAAGATACATTTAAAATAATTTTAACTATTCTATTTTAGGTCTTCACTCAATAAACGCACGCCATAAATTCCTGAAGTCACAGCGTTAGGAGCGGCCTCAAAGCGTACATTTAGAATTTCGTGTTCTTTCACTAAATCTGTTGGCAAATCATAGTCAACTTCAAAAAATGAATTGCCCTGCGTCCCATCAAATTGAGGAGATGCGATCACCTGCCCGTTTACCAAAATATCAAACTTTCTCCCCGCATCTTTACCGTAGTAGGTAATTCGTAAGGTTTTAGCCAAAGCATCCTTGTTTCTTAAATCATAGCTAAACCAACCCGTCGCATCGCGCCAGTGGCGGTTTTGATGCACACCGCTGTTAGAATCTTTAGAATCAAAACCGTGATCAGACTCGGGTTGCTGCTCACCCGGAGCCACATAATCAAGTGTGATTGATCTAAGATAGGCTTCTGCCTTTTGCTGCTCCTCGAGTTTGCGCTGCATTTCGGCAAGACTTTCAGGAGTTTCGGTTTTAAAATAAATGGTGTAGCGCTTTTCGTGAATTTTGTAAAATGGCTGAAGCACCAAATCCGTATACGCATCAGGATACAGCAATTGCGAAGCGGTAAATTTTAAAGGCTTACCCGCAATTGGTTTGATCTGGTCAAGCAGAGATTCATCAGCTTTTGCAACAAATGTGGGCGCTTTAGTCAAAGGCAAAAACGGGCCGTTAGCAATATGACCGCCACGGCTATTGTCTGCAAACATTCCCTTCTGATCTTCATCTCCGGTCACAGCCGCCAAAACCAGCGGGCCATACTTTACAGAGACATAGCCCGACTCATCCGGGATTTGCTCAAGACTGAGATGCATTGGCATTTCCATCCTAATGCGATCGCCATTTTTCCATTTGCGTTCTAAAGCAATATAGCTTCCGGGCTTGGCTTCAAGCTCCTGAAGCTTTCCGTTTACGTAAACTTTTAAGGCGCCGGCCGCGACCCATTCCGGATAGCGCAACATCAGCGTTGCTTTGGTTTTCTTTCGGCTTTGCCAAATCAATTCTGTAAAATTAGCTTCCGGGAATCGGGTTTCCTGTTTTAAGGAAGCCTGTTTTTCTTCCCATTTCACTTCAGAAGGTATAAACAGGTTTACATAAAGCTTGTCTTCCGCTTTTGCGTAAATGAGTTCGTTGTACTTGGTGTGATTTTCCATCCCTGAGCCTACGCAGCACCAGAAACTGGTTTCAGGCTGAGAATATACGCGGTAATGACCGGGGCGCATCGGGGTAAAATACACAAAGCCACCCTCGGGATTCTGAGTTGATAAAATGTGATTGTAAAGCGCGCGCTCGTAAAAATCGATATAATTTTCTTCCGCCGTGTCTTCAAATAAGAGTTTGCTGAGTTTAAGCATATTGTAGGTATTGCAACTCTCAGGCCCCTGCTCGCTGCTCATCACTGAAGAAAAATCATCAACAGGATTGAAATGTTCCCGAACGCTGTTTCCGCCGATACTCAGACTGCGTTTTTCAGTCACAATATCGTAGAAATTGGAAGCGGCGTTGTGGTACTCTTGATCTGCTTCCAACTGATTGATGCGCTCAAAACCGATGAATTTCGGGATTTGAGTGTTGGCGTGCATTCCGGTTAGGATGTCTTCATTAGCAGCCAAAGGCTCCAATAAAGCCAGTTGGGAAAAGTCTTTAGCTAGTTTCAAGTACTTTTTATCGCCGGTAATCGCATAGACTTCAGCAAAAACTTCGTTTAGGCCGCCGTGTTCGGAGCGCAGCATATCCTGAATTTGTTCCTGCGAAAGATTTTCAGTGACGCCCATAAACCAATCGGTCAAATCGATCAACATGTCTTTCGCCAGTGGAATTTCGGCGTGAAGCCACGCGTCTTTGAGTCCATTGAAGGTCTTGTGAATATTGTACAAAGGCACCCAGCGGTTGTTGAGACCGAAGCTTGATGCATTGATTTTCCCGGCTTTAATCTCATCCCATAGCTGCTTGCTTCCGGGAATCCCGCCTACGTAACCATTACCGTTAGCTTGTTGTGCCTTTTCCAATTCAGAAAGTGAATAGTCTAGCAATTCTTTAGCTTCAAGATCGCCGGTAGACGCGTAATACATAGACAAAGCAGACAGGTAATGTCCCGCAGTATGCCCGTCAAGACCGGTATTTTCCCAGTTGGTATAGGATTTGGCTTTAGGCTCGAGGCCGGCTTCTCGTAAAAAAGGAGCAAGCAAGCGATCTGCATCAAGGTCTTTGATGTATTCAAAATCGGTTAAAGCCGCTTCTTTAAAAACTCCTGAAGTAACCTCAACCTGATTGAGTGGGAATAAATCAACGCTTTGCTGCGCAGAAAGAACCCAACTCCATATTCCTAATACTGCAAGTATTTTTTTCATACTATTCTAATACATTATTCTTTAAACCCGGCCAGCCTGTGTCGTCCCAAGAAAGTTGAGCGATTTGCAGTTTTGGCTTCGCATGATCCTGCGCATCATATGCGTGGAAAACGATATAATCTTTATCATCGAAGGTATACGCAGCGTTGTGCCCGGCTCCATACCAGTTCGCATTGCCCTCAAGGATAAGCGTTCCTCCACCTGCGTTAAGGCTTTTACCCTCCTTATCAACATAAGGACCGGTTGCTTTTTTAGAACGGCCCACAACAACCTTATAAGTGCTGTTTTCTCCCCGGCAACACAAATCCCAGGATAGAAACAGGTAATACCAACCGTTCTTTTTAAAGATAAACGGAGCCTCAAGAGCCGCATCACCCGGGTTATCGTCTGCCAACTCAAAAGAACGTTCTCTTCTCGCAATCGTATACCATTCCTGAGGTTTTGCTAATGATTTTAAGTCTTCAGCAAGTTTGACCATTTTGAGGCCTTCCCAAAAACTTCCAAAAGCAAGCCAAGGTGTTCCTTCTTCATCAAAGATCAAATTGGGATCGATGGCGTTCCACAAATCGCGATTGGGGATCGATTGAATTACTATTCCCTGATCTTCCCACTTATAGGCAGGATCGTTTGCATCTAAGGTAGAATTTATTGTCAGGCCTATGGCTGATGTATTTTTCGCAAATGCGGAAACCGAATAATACAAATAGTACTTTCCGTTATGAAAACTGATGTCTGGAGCCCAGATATGATTGTCAAAATCTGGAGAAACCTCATCTGCCCAAACCGGCTCTTCCTGAAAAATCTGAGGCTGGCGTTCCCAGTTCTTTAAATCTGATGAACTCATAACCGAAATTCCCCTACCGGTACTAAACAGGTAATACGTATTCCCCTCTTTAATCATCACCGGATCATGCACCCGTATATCCTGAGCAAGAAAGCTTCCGCAGATCAGGAATACTAAAAGTGCAAGGTACTTTTTCATTTTTATTCCGGTTGAATTCCTTCTGAAGTCATCACAATACGCTTGATGCTTCCATCTTCATTGTAATACAAACGATCTACACACACTGAACGATGATAACTACTTCCGTGAGTAGGTATACTCCCGTTGTGATAAATAAAATACCACTTGCCTTCAAACTCAATGATAGACTGGTGATTGGTATTGCTATTGCCGGCCACTTCATTTAAAATCCCCTTAAACTCCCAGGGACCGGTGATAGATTTTGACATCGCATAAGCTATTTTCTCAGGAAAATCATAGGCGTAAGACAGGTAATACCAATCGCCGCGCTTGTGGATGTAAGGAGCTTCGGTAAACTTGGGAAGGTTAACGGTATGTATGGGACCATCCATTTCAATCATATTGTCTTTCAGCTTAACGTATTTGCAAACCCGATTACCCCAATATAGATACGGCGTACCATCATCATCGATGAACACGGTAGGATCTATATCGTCCCAACTGATATCCGTTTGCGTGGTCATATCATTTGTGATGAGCGCTTTACCGATGGCATCTTTCCAGGGACCTGCGGGGCTGTCTGCCACGGCTACTCCTATAGCCTTTCCGGGTTTTGAATCATTATGTTCTGCGGTCACAAACCAGTAGAACTTACCATCCTTTTCAACAACCTCAGCAGCCCAGGCCGAATGGATAGCCCAATCAAAATCTGTGGGTTTTAATGGAACCGGATGTTCTTTCCAGTTGACCATATCGTCTGAAGAATAGAGTAGCCACTCATCCATAATGTAGCGCTCTTCATTTTCGGGTGCCTGATCGTGCCCTACATACAGATAGACCCGCCCGTCGTGAACCAAAGCTGCGGGATCAGCCGTGTATTTATCGGTAATGATGGGATTGTTAAACGAACTTTCCAGCTTTTTAAAAAGTTCTTCCCCCCGTTGCTGATTCTGAGCTAGAGCGGAACCGGTCATCACAAAACACAGACAAGTGAAAAATGCTATTCTAAGACTTTTGATCATAAGTCCTTATTTAATTTCTTTTTAGACTTTTACTTTCCTTCAAGTACCACTACCGAAAACGGAGGTAACTCTACTTCAAGAGTTCCGTTTTTAAGCTTGAATTTTTTGAATTGTTCAGGCTGAATTTTTTCCGGTGATTCAAATGTGTTGTGATCTTCAAGTGTTTTTGAAGTTAAACCAGTCGCTGTGAAATCTTTCAGGTTTAAAGCGCTTACATCTACGCTGACTGTATTTGATTTTTTAGAATCGATATTTACCAAAGAGATGTGAACCTTACCTTCAGCATCTTTTGAAGCCGAAGCATTTACCGCCGGAAGTTTTTCACCATTAAACTCATAGTCTGGCGTATTCAATTCGATAGGAATAAGCTGCGCATCCTGATGCACGTTGTACATTTTCATCACATGATAGGTAGGCGTCAAAATCATTTTCTCTCCTTCGGTAAGAATAACCGCCTGAAGCACATTTACCACCTGAGCCAGATTGGCCATTTTTACACGTCTTGCATGATTGTGAAAGATGTTTAAAGTCATCCCAGCAATCATCGCATCGCGCATCGTATTCTGCTGAAATAAGAAGCCGGGATTGGTATCTTCCATAACATCATACCAACCGCCCCACTCATCAACGATTAAGTCTACCTTACCTTTAGGATCGTACTTATCCATGATTTCAACATGCTTGGTAACGAGTTCTTCCATTAACCACGCCTGCTCCATAGTTTTAAAGTACTGTTCTTCCGAAAAGCCTACAGAAGGGCCTTTTGCATTCCAGTTTATTACCGAATAATGGTGTAAAGCAACACCCTGCAGCAGGTTATGTGGAATATCGCGCATCAAAACTTCCGTCCAGTGGTAATCGTCGTTGCTGGCACCCGAAGCTATTTTATACAAACCGCCTTCCATACCTGCATCAGACATAAAAGTGGCATACTTACGGTAGATGTCGGCATAATATTCTACTCTCATATTTCCGCCACAACCCCAGGCTTCGTTTCCTACCCCCCAGTATTTTACACCCCAGGGCTTTTCACGGCCGTTCTCCTTTCGCCAGTCAGACATTGGGCTGATCCCGTCAAAATTCACGTATTGTACCCAGTCAGCCAGTTCTTGTACTTCACCACTTCCCACGTTTCCGGCCAGATAGGGTTCTGCACCAAGCTCCTCACAGAGATTTAAAAAGTTATGCGTACCAAAGCTGTTATCTTCGGTTACGTTACCCCACCAGGTGTTTACGATTGTAGGCCGCTCACTTTGTGGCCCTACCCCGTCTTTCCAATGATAGGTGTCTGCAAAACAACCACCCGGCCATCTCAGATTGGGAATTTTAAGTTCTTTGAGCGCGGTAATAATATCATTACGTACGCCTTCCGTATTTGGGATGTTACTTTTTTCGCCCACATAAAGACCGTCATAAATACAGCGGCCCAGATGCTCTGCGAAATGACCGTAAATATTTTTATCAATGACAGGCGCTTCATCTGTTGGATTAAGAGATACTGTGGCCTGAGCCATTGCGATTGCCGGAGTAAGCAACAGCAGGAGTATTGCTTTAAAGGAAAGGGAAGAGTTCATAAACTTTTATTTTTTTGAAATCGATTTCGAATACACTTACCAATTTAAGTGTTTAAATCACATTTAACAAATAAACGTAAAATTTTCTTAAAAATCAAACGCATATAGCGTGTATGGTTAAAGCATTAGCCAATTCGCAATTTTTAGAAGCTAAAACGTGATTTCTTAATAAATTCTATATTTGGAAAAATATTAAAAATGCTAAGCACCTATTCAACCGCAGATAAAGTCCTTTTGGCTCTTGATTGTATCATTTTTGGTTTTGACCAGCACGAACTCAAGATTTTATTGATCAAAAGGGATTTTGAGCCTGAAAAAGGCAAGTGGTCGCTCATTGGTGGCTTTTTAAAACGTACCGAAACCCTTGACGAAGCTGCAAACCGTATCCTGCAGCATCTATCGGGTTTAGACGATATCTATCTGGAGCAGTTGTATACCTTTAGTGAAGTAGACCGGGATCCCGGAGAACGTACCCTGTCTACCGCGTACTATGCTTTAATTAACAGCGAAAACCACAAACAGGTTGCAAACGGAGCCTATTCTGCTCAATGGTTTAATATTAAAGAAGCTCCAAGTCTTATTTTTGATCACGGTCAAATGGTTGAAAAAGCCATTTTAAGACTCAGACGCCGCGCGGTTACAAAACCCATTGGCTTTGAACTCCTGCCTGAAAAATTCACGATGCTTCAACTTCAGAAATTATACGAGGCCATTTTAGATGAAAAGCTTGATAAACGTAATTTCATCAATAAGGTAAATGCTCTTGATATCCTGATCAAACTTGATGAAAAGGATATGACCTCTTCCCGAAAAGGCTCGTATCTCTATCAGTTTGACAAGCAAAAATACGATCAGAAAATCGAAGAAGGTTTCACCTTTAAACTCTAAAACCCGCATAACCTGCCAATTAGAAATTGGCAATTCCTTAACAAATATTCATACTTACCCAGCTAAATCTTAATTTACTGCCAATTTTCAGGCTTTTGTATAAGATTTAACCCATTTTATTGAACAAAAAATTAAATTTGATCCATGTTCGGTTGATAACCAGTTATGGATGCAGTAAAGACTACTTTCAGTATAAAAGATTTAGAAAGTTTCGGGGGGGTAAAAGCGCATACCATACGCATGTGGGAGCGGCGTTACAATCTTCTGGAGCCTAAGCGCACACCTACTAACATCAGATATTACGATTTGGGTGATCTGCAAAAATTGCTCAACGTCACTTTCTTACTGCAACACGATTACAAGATTTCAAAAATAGCGGAACACAGCACAAGTGAAATCTCAGATTTAGTACAAAAGACGGTTAAAAAAGAGCGGCCGGGTAGCAACTACCACGTCATAAGCACCTTCAAAATCGCGATGATGAATTTTGATCATCATCTGTTTACGAAAACCTTCGAATCGCTTTCCGATAAAATGGATTTCCGAAAGATTTTCTTTCAGGTTTTTATCCCTTTACTTGAAGAAATTGGTTTGCTCTGGCAGTCAAATGCCATTAATCCGGCTCACGAGCATTTTATCTCCAATCTTATCCGGCAAAAAATGCAGGTAAGGATTGAACAGGCTACGGCTGCAAAAGCCTTAAATTCCTCAAAAACATTTGTTCTGTTTTTACCGGAAAATGAGATTCATGATCTGGGCCTTATATTTCTGCATTATGAAGTGGCTGCAAAAGGCTATAAATGCATTTACCTGGGACAAAGCATTCAAACCGAAAGTCTGCAATACCTGGTTTCTACGCTTAACAACGTAAATTTTGTAAGCTATCTTACTATAAACAGCAGCGGCAAAAGCATTCTGGAATTTGCAAAGCAGTTTAACCAGGACGTCAAAGATGACCACGTGCCGCTATACCTATTGGGTCGCCTGATTCAGGAAGAAAAACAGGAAGATATGCCCAAAAATGTGAAACTCATAAAAACTATCGAAGCCTTTCAGACGCTTTTAAACTAATACTATGTCAAAAAAAATAGCTGTTTTAGGATCCGGATTTTCTGCGCTTGCTGCGGCCTCATATCTCGCTAAAGCAGGTCACGAAGTACATATCTACGAAAAAAACAGTACTGCAGGGGGAAGAGCCAGACAACTTAAACGCGAAGGATTCACTTTTGATATGGGACCATCCTGGTACTGGATGCCTGACGTATTTGAGCGTTTTTTTAATGATTTTGGTAAAAGCACATCCGATTATTACCAGCTTGAAAAATTAGGTCCGGCCTACCGGGTGTACTTTGGTGATAAAGATTACATCAGTATCGCAGATACCCTCGAAAAAATCAAACTTACCTTTGAAAATGAAGAACCCGGAAGCGGTGCAAAACTGCAGCGCTTTATCGATGAGGCCGGTAAGAATTATGATGTAGCAATAAAAGATTTGGTTTACAGACCGGGAGTTTCCCCACTTGAGCTGGTAACACCGGCTACCATCAAAAAAATAGGAAGCTTTTTCAGCACGATAAGCAAAGACGTTCGCAAATCGTTTAAAAACCCAAAACTGATACAGATTCTGGAGTTTCCGGTGTTGTTTTTGGGAGCGAAGCCTCAGGATACGCCTTCCTTTTACAGTTTTATGAATTATGCCGATTTCGGTATTGGAACCTTTCACCCTAAAACCGGAATGCACGCAGTGGTAGAGGCTATGACCAGTCTGGCGACAGAGCTGGGGGTTACCTTCCACTTTGACAGCGAGGTAAGCCGCATTCGTACCGAAGGCAATAAAGCCGTAGGTATCGAGGTAAACAACAAATCTGTTGAAGCAGACATCGTATTAAGCGGAGCAGATTATCATCATACCGAAACCTTGCTGCCACAAAAACTGAGACAGTATTCTGAAAAATACTGGGACAGTCGGGTTTTCGCGCCCTCTTCCCTGCTCTTTTACGTAGGCTTTGACAAAAAGGTAGAACACGTAGATCACCATACTTTATTTTTTGATGTGGACTTTGAGCAACACGCCAAAGATATTTACGACCAACCCGAATGGCCTGACGAGCCTTTATTTTACGCCAATTTTCCTTCAAAGACCGATGCCACGATGGCTCCCGAAGGAAAAGAAGCCGGTTTTTTCCTGATTCCATTAGCTCCGGGTCTTTATGATTCACAAGAATTACGCGACAAGTATTTTGATATCATAATCAGCAGACTCGAACGGATCACCGGTCAAAAGCTTAAAAAAAATATTATATTTAAAGAGTCTTTTTGTGTAAATGACTTTAAGGAAGTCTATCATTCTTATAAGGGAAACGCCTATGGAATGGCCAACACACTGCTGCAAACGGCATTTTTAAGACCTAAGTTGAAAAGTAAAAAAGTTGCTAATTTATATTTTACCGGTCAGTTAACCGTGCCCGGTCCCGGAGTGCCTCCTGCATTAATTTCGGGGAAACTTACTGCAGGACTAATCACCAAAAAGCATAATTGAAAAAGAATGAAACAAATTTTTGACAACGTCTCACTTGCCTGTTCTGAAACGGTTACCCGCTCTTACAGCACTTCGTTTTCAACAGCTACCCGTATGCTGGCTCCCAGTATACGTAAGGACATACATAATATTTACGGCTTTGTACGATTTGCAGATGAGATTGTTGACACCTTTCACAGCTATGACAAAGAGACTCTTTTTAAACGTTTTGAAATCGATCTCGAAAATGCGCTGAACGACCGCATCAGTCTGAACCCGATTTTAAACTCCTTTCAACATACGTATCACAACTATGGAATTGAAAAACACCTGGTTGATGCGTTTATGAATAGCATGCGTCTCGACCTGAGCAAAAGTAAATACCTTACTGAAGAGGAATATAAAAATTACATCTACGGTTCTGCAGATGTTGTGGGTTTAATGTGTCTCACTGTTTTTGTTAAGGGTGACCGTGAGAAGTATGAAGAACTAAAGGGTTGTGCTATGAGTTTAGGTTCGGCCTTTCAAAAAGTCAATTTTCTTAGAGACCTTAAAGCAGATCACGAAGAACTGAGCCGCACGTATTTTCCCAACACCAATCTTAACGAATTAGATGAAGTCTCCAAGCAACGCATTATTGCGGAAATTGAAGAAGATTTCGCTAAGGGTCTCGCCGGTATTTGTAAATTGCCTGTCGAAGCGAAATTTGGAGTTTATACGGCATACCGCTATTATAAAAAGCTGCTCAGTAAATTAAAAAGTACACCTTCGCTCGAAATTAAAAATGCGCGCATTCGGGTTCCCAATTACGTGAAGGCTTCTCTCTTGGCGCGCAGCTATGTAAAATACCGATTAAATCTTATTTAACATGCAAGCATTACTTTGGATTGCTGTTTTTGTAATTACTTTTTTAGTGATGGAATTTTTGGCCTGGGCTACACATAAATACGTGATGCACGGCTTTTTGTGGGTACTGCACCGGGATCACCATCACAAGGACCACGGTTCCTGGTGGGAGCGAAACGACTTCTTCTTTATTTTTTACGCACTGGTAAGTATAGGTTGTTTCCTGCTCTGGCAATATGAAAATGTTTGGATAGGTTTACCTATTGGTCTGGGTATATTCGCTTATGGAATAACCTATTTTATGGTGCATGATATCTTCATTCACCAGCGCTTTAAGCTTTTTAGAAATGCCAACAACTGGTATGCAAAAGGCATTCGCAGAGCGCATAAAATACACCACAAACATCTGGGTAAAGATGAAGGAGAGTGTTTCGGAATGCTCGTTCCGCCGCTCAAATATTTTAAAAAATAAATGAGCTTCCTCACGGCTTCCTGGAAAAACCTTTGTTTTGCTAATTACGCAATCGATCCCGCTATTCTGGAGCCCTACCTCCCACCTCATACAGAGCTTGACTTTTTTGAAGGCAAATGTTATGTGAGTCTTGTGGGCTTTTTGTTTGATGAAGTTAAACTCAAAGGTATTCCTATTCCCTTTCACCGCAGTTTTGAAGAAATTAATCTTCGGTTTTATGTACGTTACAAAGACGGAAACAACTGGAAGCGCGGTACTGTTTTCATTTCTGAAATTGTAAACAAACCGGCCATCGCCTGGGTTGCTAATACTTTGTATAACGAAAAGTACAGTGTTTATAAAATGCATTACAAGCACGATCTTACCAAAGATGAAAACTTCTTCAGTTACGGTATTCACCTGGAAGATCACTGGAATCTGATACAGGTCGCGACAGCTCCTGAACCAAAAACTTACGATCCAAACGGCATCACTGCATTTATTACAGAGCATTTTTGGGGGTACAGCAAAAAATCAGACACCCAAAGCTGGGAGTATGAAGTAAAACATCCGCTTTGGAAAAGCTATGACATTCTGGATTACGAGATCGTTTTTGACTTCGGAAAATTCTACGGGGAAGCATTTGATGAACTTTCTACGCGTGAACCCGACAGTATTCAGTGTATGGATGGTTCAGCCATAAGTATAGAAGGGAAAAAACTTCTTAAAGGATAATAACGGTAAACCGATAATCAAGCGGATCTAACGCATCGAACAACTTTGGAAGCAAATCTGCCCCATATTCTGCATAAAACTCCGAAAAATTAAACACCCGTTCCTGTAAATTCTGAGCCGGAAAGAGTTCGTTTTGAATCAGCGTAAAACGCTGTACGTGATCGCTTAATTTTCGCTTTTGTGCTTTCAGCAGCCGTTTCTCCAGATTATCAAGACCTTTTAATTGCTTTACTTCCTGTGCTTTTACAGCTCCTAAAAAGGATATATCGGTTTGTTCGGCCAGTTCGTATAATGCCTCAAACTGCTTTACCAAATGTTGTTTTTGAGGCGAAAAATCAATGTCAATATTTGAAATCTTACGGATTTTTCGATTGACCAGATCATTTTGACTTAGGAACAACTCGTTTAAACTTATATCCAGTTTTTCGAGTTTTTCCTTTTGCTTTTCGGTAATTAACAAGGCTGAATTACGTAACATCAGCATAGGAAATGGAACTTCAACCGCATCAAAAAAGCTTTTGAGCTCCAGCCAGTAAGCTATTTCTCCTCCACCGCCTATGTACGCCAGATTCGGCAAAATCACTTCCTGATAAAGCGGTCGCATAATCACGTTGGGACTGAAGGCTTCCGGCGTAGTCTGTAGTTTTTCTAAAAGCTCAGCTTCCGAAAACTGAAGCTCGGTATCTTTTACAAAATAGCTTCCGTCTTGCTTAATGATACGTTCGCGAAGACCTTCCGCCAGGTAAAATAAATTGATTTCCCGGGCATTCACCTGTACCGAATACCCGTTTTCCTCTAATTTTTCAGCCTGAGCAGATACCAGGTCAAAGGCTTTCTGCTCCAGCAATTCCTGCTTCATATAGGGCGCAAAAACCGCTTTTAAATCGCGATCGTTTCCATCTACAATCACCAGACCGTATTCGCCAAAAAGCCGGTGCGCTAAAAATCGTGTCGCATCTGCCAGATTATCTGTTTTTAAATAAGCCGTCTCAAAAAGCTGAGCCAGTTCCTGAGCGATGCGTGTGGTTCCCAGTTCTGCCTGCAAACGCTCGTAAACAGCTGCAAGGCCTTCATTGTCTAGCGCGCCAACCGCACCTTTATCATTATCTGTGATATCCTCGCGGTTCCATTGTATCTTCTTACCGTGAAGTCTGAAGTAATTGATTTCGTCAAAATCATGGTCTTCGGTCGCCATCCAATACACCGGCAAAAAATTCGAATCAGGGTAAGTTTCTTTTAGCTTTCGCGAAAGCGTAATGGTGCTGATAATTTTATACAGAAAATAAAGCGGTCCGGTGAACAGATTGAGCTGATGCCCGGTCGTGACGGTATAGGTATTGGGCAAGGCCAAAAGATCAAGCGCCTCCTGAGTTTCAGCCGTCTGCTCAAACCCTGCATATTGATTTCGCAAAGCGGAAACCAAAACCTTACGGTTTTCATCAGAAAATTTCTTTTGTTCGATCTGAGCTTTAAAATTTTCCAGCGTAGGGAACTGTCCATAAAATCCCGAAAGATTCTCTTCCTGATTCAAATAATCACAAATAAGCTTTGAAAAATAACCGGTGTCTGAATAGGGAATTTTATGCGTGGACATGTACTGTTTTTTACAGGGTAAAATAATACGAATAGGGAGTTAACAGCCCCAAATTTACGTTAATTCGCACAGATGACTTCGCTCTAATTTTAGTAGTTTTAAAGCTTCTAAAATACAACGCAGATGATTCGATCTTTTTTCCTCCTGTTCACCTTAACGTGCACGATTCTTTCGGCACAAAACCTTCAAAGTCCGTCTGAATTTTTAGGCTATGAGATTGGCACCGAGTTTACCCGTCACGCCAATGTTGTTTCCTATTTTAAGCACGTAGCAGAGCAGTCTGACTGGGTTACTTATCAGGAATATGGAAAAACAAACGAACGCAGACCTCTTACCTATGCCGTGATTTCAACACCTGAAAATCTGGCCAATCTGGAGACCATTCGCACCAATCAGTTGAAAAATGCCGGTTTAGAAAGTGGCTCCGCCAGTCCAGACAAGGCCGTAGTCTGGCTTAGTTATAATGTACACGGTAATGAGGCCAGTAGTACCGAGGCTTCGATGCTTACCCTTTATGACCTGATCACCTCCAAAAAAGAATGGCTAAAAAACACCGTCGTAATTATAGATCCCTGTGTCAACCCGGATGGAAGAGATCGTTACGCAAATTGGTACAATCAGGTTAGGGCCAGCCCTTACGATACCAACCCTGATGCGATTGAGCACAACGAGCCGTGGCCCGGTGGTCGTCCCAATCATTATTTATTTGACCTCAACCGCGATTGGGCCTGGGCGACACAGGTAGAAACCCGTCAGCGCCTTAAAGTTTACAATCAGTGGATGCCGCATATTCACGTGGATTTTCACGAACAGGGTATTAACCAGCCGTATTATTTTGCACCTGCTGCAGAACCTTTTCACGATATCATAACTCCGTTTCAACGGGACTTTCAAACTCAAATAGGTGCCAACCATGCCAAATATTTTGATAAAAATGGTTGGTTATTTTTTACCCGGGAGCGTTTTGACCTGCTGTATCCCAGCTACGGCGATACCTACCCTACCTACACGGGTGCGATTGGAATGACCTACGAACAGGCCGGTAATGGCGGTGCGGGTCTGGGTATTAAAACATCAGATGGCGAAGTACTCACCCTGGTAGATCGTGTGCAGCATCATTTTACTACCGGAATTTCAACTGTGGAAATCGCCTCACAAAATGCAGAAAAACTGAATACGGAATTCAAAAAATACTTTAGTGCTCCTGATGTGGCGTACAAAAGCTTTACCCTTAGCGGTGAGGCAGATCATTTACAGGCTTTAGCCGATTTGTTTGACATTCACGGAATCAAGTATCAATTTACCGGAAAAGGCAAAACCAGTGGTTACAATTACACCTCTCAGAAAAACGAAAGCCTGTCTTACGACCGGGCTCTTGTGGTCAATACAGACCAGCCAAAAGGAAAACTGGTTCACGTATTGCTTGAACCTGAAGCCGCACTTTCGACTCCCTTAACCTATGATATTACTGCCTGGAGCTTGCCTTACGCTTATGGACTTAATGCGGTTGCAAGCAGTTCTGCCGGCTCATCTACTGCAGATTCAGCAGTAAATGCAGTGTCCAATACCGTAAATACCAATGCCGCAGGCTATATAAGCAAATGGAACAGTATGCAGGATGCACGTTTCTTGGCCGCTTTGTTGAAAGAAAACATCAAAGTACGTTTTAGCGAAAAAGCTTTTCGCCTTGAGAATAAAGACTACCCGGCAGGAAGCCTGGTGATTACGCGAAGCGACAATATGAATCATTCAGCATTTGATCAGAAACTGGTTGAGATCGCTAATCAATTTGAACGAAGCTTAACGCCATCTTCAACCAGTTTTGCCAGCGCGGGGCCGGACTTTGGTTCTCCAGATATTAAACTCATCAATAAAGCCAAAATCGCGATGCTCACCGGCGAGCAGACAAGTTCGTTAAGCTACGGTGCTACCTGGCATTTCTTTGAGCAACAATTAAACTACCCGGTGACTTCAATTCGCGCAGATGAATTAAGCCGCGTCAATCTAAATGATTACGATGTGCTGGTAATGCCTGACGGAAGGTATTCGCTTTCAGATGATACTTTAGACGAAATTAAAAGCTGGGTTCGCTCCGGTGGAAATGTGGTTGCCATACGCGGAGCACTTAGAGCTTTTGCAGACCAGGACGGTTTCAGTCTTAAAAGAGCTGAGGATTCTGAAGAACATGCGGAAGATTCAATCGCTTCGAAACTGATTCCGTATAAAGATCGCGAAATGCAAAGCTCAAAAGATCTTATAAGCGGAAGCATTTTTGAAACTCAGGTGGACAACTCGCATCCATTGGCTTTTGGTTATGACGACACTTACTACAGTTTAAAAATTGGAGATCAGGCTTATCAATTACTCGATGCCGGTTATAATGTGGCCTATCTGGGTGAAAACCCTAAAAATGTTTCAGGTTTTGCAGGTGCCGACGCCCTTGCCGGTTTAAAAAACTCCCTGATTTTTGGTCAGGAACCTATGGGACGCGGGAGCCTGATTTATCTGGCCGATGATCCGTTATTCCGAGCCTTTTGGGAAAATGGAAAACTCTTTTTTGTAAACGCCCTGTTCATTGCTAATCCTTCATCGTATAGAAATTAATTTGCTGTGAATTTCATAGAACTCAAAATACTTGAAAGTACAATCCTGCTTGTCGTACTGCTTTTGGTGCGCTATGCAGTATCTAAACTCATTGTAAAACGCTATCTGCGCGCAAATTTTGATATCACCCGCAAGCAGATTACCATAAAAATACTCAACATCATCTTTTTTGTGGTTCTGGGTTTTTCTCTGGCAATGATCTGGGGTCTGGATGGTAATGAGATTATCGCGGGTATTGGCTCTATTTTGACTATTTTAGGCGTTGCCTTTTTTGCACAATGGTCCTTGTTGAGCAATATCACTTCGGGACTTATACTCTTTTTCAATCATCCGCTAAAAATTGGGGATTATGTGGAAATTGTAGATAAGGACTTTCCGATGGCCGGTCGTGTAGAAAATATTACCCTCTTCTTTTTACACCTGCGGAATAAAGACAATCACGTCTATACACTTGCCAATACCATAGTAGCTCAGAAAACCATGCGCATTATGAAGCCCGAAGAATTTTTTGAAGAAAACCCCACCGAAGACGAGGACGATGGGGATGCCAACCGTTCTCAAATAGAAGATTAACACACTTACACCTTTATGATGATCCAGAAAATTAGCGTTCTGTTACTTGCTATCTGTGCTTTTACAGCCTGCAAAACCGAAACAAAAACCGAAGAAGTCCAGTCTGACTTTGAAGTATCCTATGAAGAATACACCTTAGATAACGGGCTTACGGTGATTCTGCATCAGGACACCTCAGATCCTGTGGCAGCAGTCGCACTTACGGCGCACGTGGGCTCTGCCCGTGAGAAAGAAGGGCGTACCGGTTTTGCTCATCTCTTTGAGCACCTTCTGTTTTTAGAATCTGAAAACCTGGGTAAAGGCGGTCTTGATAAACTGAGCGCCCGTGTAGGTGGCAGCGGAGCTAATGGTTCGACCAACCGGGATCGTACCAATTACTTTCAGACCGTGCCCAGCGATGCGCTGGAGAAGATGATTTGGGCCGAAGCGGATAAGCTGGGCTATTTCATAAATACGGTAACTGAACCGGTTTTGGCTAAAGAAAAGCAAGTGGTTAAGAACGAAAAGCGTCAGAGCTACGATAACCGTCCTTACGGGCACGAGCGCTATGTGATTCATAAAAATCTGTATCCGAAGGATCATCCTTACAACTGGCAGGTGATTGGTTCGCTTGAAGATTTACAAAACGCGACCCTGGCCGATGTGAAAGAATTCTACAACCGCTGGTATGTGCCCAATAATGTAACGCTGAGCATTGCAGGAGATTTTGACCCCGCTCAGGTTAAAGAATGGGTTCAAAAGTATTTTGGCGAAATCCCTCGTGGCGAAGAAGTTACGCCGCTCGAAAAACGTATTCCAACTTTAGAGACTACTAAAAGTCTTTTTTACGAAGACAATTTCGCTCGCCTGCCACAGCTTACGATGACCTGGCCGGCTCCTGCAGAATATACGCCCCATTCGTACGCGCTGAGCGTACTTACAACCTATCTCTCTGAAGGGAAGAAAGCACCGCTTAACAGCATCCTTGTTGATACGCTTCAGCTTGCAACCAACCCGTTTATGCGCTATTCCGGTTCTGAACTGGCCGGGGAAGTCAGTCTTAGCGTACGTGCAAATGCCGGCGTTGATCTCGATTCCGTAAAAACCGGGATTGAGCAGGCTTTTGCACTGTTTGAAGCAAACGGAATCAGCGAGCGCGATCTGGAGCGCATCAAAGCCACACAGGAAACCCGCTTTTTCAATAGCCTGAGCAGTGTTTTAGGCAAAGGGTTTCAACTGGCGCAATACCAGATTTTCGCCGGAAGCCCGGGCTACATCAATCAGGATATTAAAGAAATACACGCGGTTACTGCGGCTGACGTAAAGGCAGCCTACGATACCTACATCAAAGGCAAAAATTATGTAGTAACCAGTTTTGTGCCCAAAGGCGAAGCTGTTCTGGCTCTCGAAGGAGCAGAGCCGGCTGAAGTTGTGGAAGAGCAAATCGTAAACGGTGCCGAAGAAAGCTTTGATCCATCCCTAACTGCCGAATACGAGCGTACTTCTTCCTCATTTGACCGCAGCGTTGAACCACCTTACGGCAAATCACCTGAGGTTAAAGTTCCGGAAGTCTGGTCGCAACAACTAGAAAACGGAATGCAGGTTTATGGCATTCTCAGTGATGAAGTGCCTCTGGTAAATTTTGAATTTAAAATGCAAGGCGGTTTGCTCCTGGAGCCCGAAAATAAAAACGGAGTTGCCAATCTTACCGCAGGATTAATGACCAAAGGTACCGCAACCAAAACCACAGCCGAGCTTGAGGAAGCTTTAGATTTGCTGGGTGCTTCGGTTTACGTATATGCCGGCTCTGAAAGCATCACGTTACGCGGAACTACTCTGGCCCGCAATTTTGATCAGACGATGGCTTTAGTCTCTGAAATGCTTTTACAACCACGCTGGGATGCTTCAGAATTTGAACTTCAGAAAAAAGAAGTGCTCACCCGCATTCAACAGCAAAAAGCAGATCCCGGTAGTATTGCCGATCTCGCTTTCGCGAAAGCCATATACGGAAAGGACCATGTGTTGGCCAAAAACATTCTGGGCACCACGCAATCTGTTGAAGGCCTTCAGCTTAAAGATTTAAAGAACTACTACGAAAATCTGGTTCCTAATCTCACCGATGTGCAACTCGTAGGGGCATTAAATGAAGCTGCTGCCCTTTCGGCATTAGAACCACTTGTAACCAATTGGTCTCGTAAGGAAATAAACATTCCCGCTCCAAAGTTTGATAAAACGCCTGAAAAACCGGTTGTTTATTTTCTGGACGTGCCTGATGCCAAGCAGTCTCAATTGCGATTTGGTTATATAGCCCTTGCCGCTTCAAACCCTGATTATTTACCGGCAACGATGATGAATTACCGTCTGGGTGGTGGTGGTTTTGCCAGTGAGCTTACCCAAATGCTGCGCGAAACCAAAGGCTATACCTATGGTATTCGTTCCCGTTTTGAGGGTTCTGCCCTGCCCGGTCCCTTCATGGTGACCAGCGGAGTCCGCAGCAATGTAACTGCAGAAAGTACGCAGCTTGTACGTGATATTATGAGCAGCTATGCGACTGATTTTGACGAGGAAGATCTCGAACTCACCAAAGGCTATTTCTTGAAAAGTGAGGCCCGTGGTTTTGAAACCCCCGGCGCCAAACTAAATTATCTGGGCGAAATCGCTACGTTCAACTACAAGCCAGACTATATCCTAAAACAACAGGAAACGATGAAAACTATCACGCTTGATAAAATCAAGTCGCTGGCAACAGCCTACGCCGACCCTGATAAGATGATTTATGTAATCGTAGGGGATGCCAAAACTCAGCTTCAAAAAGTGAAAGATCTGGGTCTTGACGTGCAACTCGTAACAGAAAATCTCGAACCTCAGCAAGCTTTGAAAAAATAAGGTCGAGAAGTTTCGCTATTTGAAAACTATTAGTGTAGTTTTATAACTATACTAATAGTTTTTATTTTTATGAGGTTTTTCATACTTGTATTTGGGCTTTGGTTTTCGCTTTCGGGCTACGCCCAAAATAAACTAACGGGTTACGTTTATAGCGCTCAGGATACTACCGCACTGGCAGATGTTTCCATTTATTTTGACGGAACCACTTTAGGTACGATTACCAATAGGGACGGCCATTACTCGATTGCTATACAGCCGGGAGTAAAGAGTGCGCTGGTTATTAGTATGCTGGGCTACAATCCGGTCTACATAAATAACTATCAAAATAGCGGTGAACTTCCTGATGTTTACTTAACAGAAAGCACCGAGCAATTAGACGAAGTCTTTCTGGAAACCGATCCCTGGTCGCGGGAACATAAAATGCGGGAATTTAAACGGGAGTTTTTAGGCCGAACCCAGGCATCTCAGCAAGTTAAAATCCTCAATGAAGAAGTTATAAAACTGCATTACAGCGCTTCCAAAAACAGACTGGTTGTCTGGGCCAACAAACCTATTAAGATCGAAAATAAATACCTGGGTTATATTATTGATTATGAATTAGGGGATTTTTATGCCGATTACGAAAAGAGCCTGACCTCTGATTTGAATCTGGTATATATGGTTTATTACGAGGGTACCAGCTTTTTTAGGGAACTTAAATCTAAAGTACCGCGACGTTTTAAAAAGAACCGCGATAAAGCCTTTGAAGGTTCGACTCTTCACTTTATGCGCTCATTGGGAACTCAAAAGCTTCGGGAAAACGGTTTCCGCATTTTTTATAAAAGTTTTGAGGTACCACCTTATAAATACTTCAACTTACAGGAGGGAGAAGAAAATATGCACGTGGAGCAAACAGCAGACAAGCTTTCGATTCTTTTTGAAAATGATGAGCAGTCTACTATAACTGCTAAAAGGCCGTTTCAGATTGATAAATTTGGCAATCACTTTCCACCTTCTGCAATAATCATTGGCGGAGATATGGGGATACGACGAATTGCTACGATGCTTCCGCTAAATTATAAGCTGTAGATTCATCGTGAAGAAAGTCCTCTTTAAAAAATTTAAGATCCTTTTCCTTAAAATAATCGAGATCAAACATTTCACCAGAACCTAAACCTGCGTTGATGGTCAGGCTTTTATCGGTAAGTTTAATTGATTTAATTGCTTTCTTGTCAAAAACAATCGGTTTTTGCTCAGGTGCTTTTAATATCAGCTTTTTAGAATTCCACTTAATTACAGAAAATAATCGCTTATTGTAGAGTTGGTAGCCCAGTACGATCAGCATAACTATACCAAAAACCAGATACGACCAATTTAGGACAGAGCCAGAATCAAACACATATTCAATACTTCCCAAAATCAAATACAAACAGCCAAAAATCAATAAGTAGTTGCGTTGCTTTTTATGCAGTTTAGAAGTAATTGTGTTCATAATAATGGTTTGTACTTCTAAAATAACCAATTATTTGGTTACAGGCTCGGCGTACAAATCAAAATCTTCAGCGTCTGTAATTTTAACCCGGGTATATTCTCCGGTTTTCAAATAATGTTTCGTGGCGTCTATCAGAACTTCGTTGTCCACATCCGGTGAGTCAAATTCGGTTCTACCCACAAAATAGTTTCCTTCTTTACGGTCAATCACAATGCGAAACTCCTTCCCAATTTTTTCCTGATTCAATTCCCAGCTGATCTGCGACTGCAACGCCATAATCTCGTTGGCACGCTCCATCTTTACGTCTTCCGGAACATCGTCTTCCAGATTATACGCGTGGGTATTTTCTTCATGCGAATAGGTAAAACAACCCAAACGCTCAAAACGCATTTCTTTAACCCAATCACGCAATAGCTCAAAATCTTCCTGAGTTTCACCCGGATAGCCCACAATCAAGGTTGTACGTATCGCCATTTGCGGTACTTTCTCCCGAAAGGTTTTCAATAAAGCGTTGGTTTTTTCGTAGGTAGTCCCTCGACGCATCGACTTCAGCAATTTGGTTGAAATATGCTGTAACGGAATGTCAATATAATTACAAACCTTTGGTTCTTCGAGCATCACATCAAGCACATCCATCGGGAAGCCGGTAGGAAACGCGTAATGCAAACGAATCCACTCAATGCCTTCCACCTTTACCAACTCGCGCAAAAGCTTGCCAAGTGCCCGCTGCTTGTACAAATCAAGCCCGTAGTAGGTAAGATCCTGAGCGATTAGAATAAGTTCCTTAATTCCGTTTGCAGCTAGCTTTTCGGCTTCGATAACCAGATTTTCAATAGGCGTACTTTTATGCCCCCCACGCATCAATGGGATTGCACAAAACGAGCAGGGACGGTCACAACCTTCAGCAATCTTTAAATACGCGTAATTTTTTGGCGTAGTCGTTAAGCGTTCGCCAATGAGTTCGTGCTTGTAATCTGCACCTAAAGCCTTCAGTAATCCCGGAAGTTCGGTAGTACCAAAATATTGATCTACATTAGGGATTTCCTTTTGCAAATCGGGTTTATAACGTTCAGAAAGGCAACCCGTAACAAAAACCTTATCAACCAGGCCGTCATCTTTCTTTTGTACGTATTCCAGAATGGTATTCACCGATTCTTCTTTCGCGTTAGCGATAAAACCACAGGTATTAATTACCACAACATTCCCTTCTTCCTCGTGCGCAACC
This sequence comes from Leeuwenhoekiella nanhaiensis, assembly GCF_002744755.1. Taxonomy (GTDB): domain Bacteria; phylum Bacteroidota; class Bacteroidia; order Flavobacteriales; family Flavobacteriaceae; genus Leeuwenhoekiella; species Leeuwenhoekiella nanhaiensis. Next base: position 589,646 of record NZ_KZ319288.1, read on the forward strand.
TCTTTATTGTTGGCACGCAGCTGGCCCATCAACACTTCACTGTCATAAACGTTCTTTGAGCAACCCAGGGTTACCACGTTTATTTTGTTCTTCTTAAGGGTTTTAGTACGCATAAGGCTCTTTATTTCGGGGCGCAAAGATACGGTAAATTCGTCAATCTATAAGCTCCTAACCAAGGTATCTGCATGCCCGGAATAAGTCGATTTTTTGTTCTATTTTAAAAAGTGACCATTCTGATTAAACCATTTTATGTGTAATTTGGTCAAAGCCGTAAATCCCTGTTTATGAAGACTCTTTTATATCTTTTTGCTGCGCTTTTGGTTTGCTCCTGTTCTTCGGGCTCTGATGATGCCGAAGGTCCCGCCCCTGATGAAAACCTGTACTTTCCACCATTGACCGGTTCATCCTGGGAGACGGTAAGCCCCGCCGAATTGGGATGGAATACTGCAGCATTGAATGATCTGGATACTTTTCTTACAGACACCAATACCGAAGCCTTTATCATTTTAGAAAACGGAAAAATAGCTTTTGAAGCCTATTACAACGGAAAAACTGCGACAGATTTCTTTCCCTGGAATTCTGCCGGAAAAACCCTGACAGCTTTTACGGTAGGGCTGGCTGAACAAAAGGGATTGTTAGAGCTTGATGACAAAACCACCGATTATCTGGGCAGAGGCTGGACCTCTATGACCCCGGCTCAGGAAGATGCGATTACCATAAAAAACCAACTTACGATGACTTCGGGTGGGGACTTCACGAGGGGGGACATTCATTGCTATGACCCGGAATGCCTGTACTATCGCGCAGCTCCGGGAACCGAATGGTACTATTACAATGCGTATTACACCCTGCTTCAGCCCGTACTTGATGCCGCAGCTCCAAATGGTTTTGAGGCTTTTTTTAAAGCAGAGCTGAAAGACCGAATAGGTATGGACGGTCGCTGGGTAAGTCTGGGCTACAATAATGTATATTTTAGTACAGCCCGTGGGATGGCGCGCTTTGGACTTCTCAATTTAAATAAAGGAACCTGGGGCGAAAACAAGCTGCTGAATACCGACTACTGGGATGCGATGACCAATACGTCACAGTCGCTTAACCCGGCTTACGGATATCTTTGGTGGCTAAATGGAAAAAGCAGTTTCAAACTTCCCAGCCTTACAGAAAGCTTTACCGGGAAATTAATTCCCAATGCTCCGGATGATCTCATTGCCGGTCTGGGGGCCAACGATAAAAAGCTCTACGTAATTCCCAGTCAAAACCGGGTTATTGTACGCCTGGGTCCCGCAGCTGATGCCGACGACCTGGGACCTACGACTTTTGATAATGAGTTGTGGGGGTTGTTGAAGGAGGTTTTTAAATGAAATTTGAGACTATTGCTAAATTCATTTCTGCTATTTGTTAGTACTGCCCTATGACCTCATTTTTTTGCGGATTATTAACCGAATATTCAACGAGCAATTGATCACCAACGTGTTTATAGCCATATCCAAAACCTGCTTTTACACGATCCTGATACAAGCTATCTTCCACCTTATATTCGTAAATTAGTAATTGCAATACACGACCTTTAATTCCGTAAGTTGGTTTGATTTCTACGATTGTTGCCCTTACCTCATTGGTTTTTTCAAATAGAAAAAAACTGGGCAGCTTAAAATCATTAGCCATAAAATAAACTCCCACAATAAAAAATATTAAACCAAAACCCCAGGGATTGATTTTTATATCATTGAATGATTTAGAATTAAACTTACTCATCAAAATCTCCCGGAGTCTTTCGCTTTTGCGAAATGCTTTCATAGGCATAAGCCAACTGAAGCAAGAGTTCTTCTGATAAGGTTGGTGCGATAAAGGTAAGTCCCATCGGCTGATTGGTTTCAGAATAGCCCATAGGCACCGTAATTGCCGGATATTTGGCTACTGCCGCGTAACCTGCCATATAATTATTGATAGACAATACTGCATCCAGGTCATTCGCTTTCATGGGTTCATCAAAAAACTGCCTTCCGTTGCGTTCTAAGGTGTCTTTAATTGCGGTGAATTCTTCAGCAGAAGTCGAATCTGCAAGCACGCCGTACAACAAACCCTGACCGTAAGGCACGCGAACTAAGGAATCCTTTTTATTGTAAGCCGTGATGTCATTTAGATCTTTCACTGCAAGATCTTTGGCTCCATACGCAGCTATATAAGCCGGTAGATCTTTTTGCATATCGAGATTGAGTACGCGTAAAAACTGCGGAAGACCAATCTCAGGACGCTCCAGTTCTACCAAGGTAGCACCGGCATCCCGTAATGCCGCAACCGCTTGAATATATAAGGTATCCTCGTAACTTTTATAATACCCAAGGCGTTTACCTTTCAGGAATTCTTTGGCATCCAAATCTTTTAAAGACTTTACATAATCAGTTTTTGTTGCTGCCAGTTTAACCGCCTTCTCGTCTTCGGGATCGAGCCCCGTCATCGCCTGCAACAAAATTGCATTGTCAATTACCGAGCGTGTCATTGGGCCCGGTGTGTCGAGCGTACTCGAGATAGGCACGATACCGCCGCGGGAAAGCAAACCAATCGTAGGTTTAAGCCCGACAACCGAATTAGCACTGGACGGTGACAAAATAGATCCGCTGGTTTCTGATCCTACCGCAGCAACGGCAAAGTTGGCTGCCATTGAAACTCCGCTCCCCGAACTGGAACCGCCGGTATCATGAATTTTACGACCGTAGGGGTTTAAGGTTTGTCCGCCAACAGCCGAATAGCCGCTGGGGCAATCGTTACAAAAGAAATAAGCCCACTCGCTTAGATTGGCTTTTCCTAGAATCAGGGCTCCCTGTTCGTTTAGTTTTTGGGTTATAAATGCATCACCCGTATTGTTATTCTCAAATACTACTGCACCGGCCGTGGTTGGCATACCGGCGGCATTGATATTATCCTTAAGCAAAACAGGCATTCCGTAGATGGAATATCGATCTACAGACTCCTTACCTGCTTGGTCCAATTCCCGTGCTTCATCCAAAACTTTGGGATTTAAGGCAATAACGGAGTTTAGCGACAGCTCGTTATTTCGGTCGTATTTTTTAATTCGGCTTAAATAAAAAAGAACCAGTTCTTCGTAGGTAAGTTTACCCGTTGCAACAGCCTCCTGAATTTCGGGTATGGTTTTTTCGAAAGCAAGTGCTTTTACTTTTTTATAATCAGCTTCCGAAAATTTTTCCAATGCATCTTGAAATGGTGCCCAGAGCGCTTCGGTATTTAGAACTTTAGAATCGAGCACGACATACTCGCGTTCTTTGACGGTGGTGTCTTTTACAGTTTCTGTAGATTCTTCAACTTTTGATGCAGATTGATTTTCTTTACACGAAAGGACAGCTAGAGCTGTGAAAAGAAGTACTAGTTTTTTCATAGTATGAAGTAAATTTTCCACTAAAAATACAAAAAGGCATCTCACTAATGTGGATGCCTTTCTATTTTGATGTATTTACTAATTCCTAGACCCTAAAAAATGAATCTACAAATTCAATCTTATTAAATACCTGTAAATCTTCAATACCCTCACCTACTCCAATGTATTTTACGGGAATTTGAAACTGATCACTGATACCGATAACCACGCCACCTTTCGCAGTACCGTCAAGCTTGGTAACTGCAAGCGAAGTCACTTCGGTAGCTGCCGTAAATTGTTTGGCCTGCTCAAAAGCATTTTGACCGGTAGAGCCATCTAAAACAAGTAGTACCTCATCTGGTGCATCGGCAATTACCTTTTGCATCACCCGTTTTACCTTACTCAGCTCATTCATCAGGTTTACTTTGTTGTGCAAACGTCCCGCGGTATCAATGATTACCACATCGGCATCCATTTTTACTGCACTTTGCACGGTATCGTAAGCCACGGAAGCAGGATCACTGCCCATTTGCTGCTTGATGATAGGTACATCTACCCGATCTGCCCAAATCTGAAGTTGATCAATTGCCGCCGCTCTAAAGGTATCGCCGGCTCCGAGAACTACCTTTAATCCTTTTTGTTTAAACTGGTGCGCGAGTTTACCAATGGTTGTAGTCTTACCCACACCATTAACGCCTACGACCATGATTACATAAGGTTTTTTAGCAGGAACCGAAAATTCGGTTGCATTACCGGCATTGGTTTCGCTTAGTAAACCTGCGATTTCCTCTCGCAAAATGGAGTTGAGTTCTTCGGTTCCCAGATATTTATCCTTAGCAACACGGGCTTCAATTCGGTCGATGATTTTAATAGTCGTTGCCACGCCTACGTCACTAGACACCAGTACTTCTTCCAGATCATCAAGCACTTCATCATCGACCTTACTCTTACCTGCAACGGCTTTACCCAGTTTGCTTAAAAAGTTGGTATTGGTTTTCTCCAGACCTTTGTCTAAAGTTTCCTTTTTTTCTTTGGAAAAGATATTTTTAAAAAAACTCATCGTATTCAGGATGCATTGGTTAGCTGCGCAAAGGTATTGCCTTTAAAAGGATTTTGAAATCACTAAAAGTAAATAACCTCAGGGCAAGTCACAGAAGTGTTCTAAGGAAACCTAATTCCCGTTTCTCAACACGCACCAGTCTATATACCTTTAGACGGTGCAAATCTGAAAATACAAAAAGCCGTCACACAATGTGCAACGGCTCCAGCTAAACATTTACAATGTTTTATTTTTTATCTAAAAAGTCTCCAACCATTTCTGGTGTCATTACGGCTTCTACAAACGTATAAGCACCTGTCTTAGGAGATTTTACCATTTTAATGGCTTTGGTCAAACGTTTTGAACCGGTCTGTAATGTTGCTACTGATTTCTTTGCCATGTCTTATTTTATTTCTTTGTGAACAGTCATTTTATTCAAGATTGGGTTGAATTTTTTCAACTCCATTCTATCTGGGGTGTTCTTCTTATTCTTAGTGGTAATATAACGAGAAGTTCCCGGTTTTCCGGAAGCTTTATGCTCTGTGCACTCTAAAATTACCTGTACTCTATTGCCTTTCTTTGCCATAATTCCTAATCGTTATACCGTTATTACTTAGTAAGAAAGCCTTTAGCGCGCGCTTCCTTAAGCACAGCAGTAATTCCTTTCTTATTTATATTTTTAAGAGCGGCTGTAGAAATTTTAAGTGTGATCCACTTATCTTCCTCAGGGATGTAAAAACGTTTTTTGATTAGATTGGCATCAAATTTACGCTTGGTTTTATTCATCGCGTGAGAAACATTGTTTCCTACCATTGCTTTTTTGCCCGTAAGCTCACAAACTCTTGACATGATTCTTAACTTTATAATGTGTTACTGAAAAACAGGGTGCAAATTTACAGAACTAAAACAAGTTGACCAACACAAAAGCCTAGTTTTTTAAAATTTCTTTTTGAAGCATTTCAAAAGCCTTGTTTACACTTTTTGAAATGACCCGCTCCCGTTGACTTCCCATCTTAAATTCCTGCGAAAAAACCCCATCTGGAGTGGCGATTCCTATAAAAACAGTACCCACATCTGCATCAGAATCTCCCCTGGAAGGGCCCGCATTGCCGGTTGTCGAAACGGCAAAGTCTGACTTGTACCAATTTTTAACTGCCAAAGCCATTGCTTCGGCCACAGGGGCACTCACCACGGAATGCTCGTCAATTAGCTTTTGATCGATTTTAAGCAGTTCTACCTTGCTGTGTGTGGCGTAGGTGACCATTCCGCCTTTAAAATAGCCTGAAGCTCCCGGAATAGCCGTTATAGCCGCAGCAATTTGTCCTCCGGTACAGCTTTCGGCGACAGCCAGCGTTTTATTCTTCTGTTTAAAAAGATTCCCTACTACGACCTCGATCAATTCGCCATCATCATAACCTACGATGATGTCGCCTATCAATTCCTGCAGCTTTGCGATCTGTTCACCCAATTTCTGCTCCAAAACCTCACGATCAGGACCTTTGGTAGAGAGTCGTAATCGCACTTTACCTAAAGCGGGCAGATAAGCCAATTTGATATCAGAAGGCAGATTATTCTCAAAATCCTCAATCGTGTCTGCAATCTCACTCTCCCCGCGTCCGTAAGTTTGTAAGGTTTTATGGAGGATATAGGGCCTGCTATACTCTTTCTGAAGCCGGGGAATCACCTCATCGGTCATTAAGGCTTTCATCTCAAACGGCACTCCGGGCATCGAGATGAACACGGTATCATCCATTTTCATCCACATTCCTGGGGCAGTACCATTTTGGTTCATTAAAACCGTGCAAGTACTGGGCACCAATGCCTGAGATCGGTTTGCCGGAAGCATAGGCCTGCCTACATGATGTTTAAAAATACGTTCAATATTGGCCAAAACAGACGCATCCTCAACGAGTTCATCTTTAAAGAACTCGCAAAAGGTATACTTGGTCACATCATCTTTTGTAGGCCCCAAACCACCTGTAATTAAAACTACCTGAGCGTGCTTTCTGGCCGCATTCAAGGTATCAATGATGTGCTGCTTATTATCTGAAATGGAAGAAATCTCCGAAACTTCAATGCCAATTTTATCAAGTTCTTTGGCAATAAAGGCGGAATTGGTGTCTACAATCTGGCCAATGAGAATCTCATCACCAATTGTAATGATATGTGCCTGCATTACATTTTCCAGTCTTTGCGCATCTCTTCGATGGCATCAGAAACCATTCTATTTATCGTTTCAAGCTGCGGCCTGATAGCAGATGTAGGTTTTGTGCTGTCTGCCCAACGTTCCATCGCCGAAATCTCACGAATTAAATCAATACCAAACATCTCAAGATTGGGTTTCATTTTGTGCGCAAATTGATAAGCCATACGATGATTGTCGTTGTCAATGGCCATATTCATACTTTGAAGATCTGGCGGAATTTCAGTTAGAAAGGTTTCCACAACAGTTTGCATAAATTCTTTGTCTCCACCAGACATGTCTTCCAGTTGGTAAAGGTCATAATGTTTGGGCATAATCCTGTAATTTGGGTTATTTAATAGTTACGCTAAAAAGCTCCTGATCTTCCAGAAAGCCTGTCAAACGATCATTTATGGCGACAGGTCCTACTCCAGCCGGTGTTCCGGTGAAGAGGACGTCTCCTATTTTTAAAGTCATAAACCTGGAAACGTGCGCAATAAGCGTCGCGATATCGTATATCATATCACCGGTATTTCCATGTTGTACAATTTCATCATTTTTTTTCAAATGAAAATTGATATTATTCAAATCTTTGAATTTTTCCTTGGGAAGCCAGGATCCTATGACTGCAGAACCGTCAAAACCTTTGGCTTTTTCCCAGGGATGTCCTTTCTCTTTACAGCTGCGTTGCAGGTCACGTGCCGTAAAATCAATCCCCAGACCAATCTCATCATAGTATTTATGAGCAAATTTAGGCTCAATGTATTTGCCAAGGCGATTGATGCGTATAAGCACTTCAACCTCATAATGTACTTCGTTAGTAAACTCGGGTATTACAAAAGGATGTTTGTTGAGCAGTATCGCAGAATCCGGCTTTAGAAAAAACAAGGGCTCGCCTGCCGGTTTACTATTAAGCTCCTTAACGTGCTCGTTATAATTCTGCCCGATGCAAATGATTTTCATAAACTAATCTGTAAACGTTACTTTAAATGCGGGAGCCGGAAATTTACCCTCTAATGTACTCCCTTTGGTGTTGAGCAAATTTACAGGTTTCCAGCCATCAATACTTCGGTAAAAAGAACGCTGATTTTTTTCGTTAGCATACGTTTCAACACCCTTAAAAACAGGACCGTACCGCTTCAATTCATACATCGTCACGGCAGCAGTATCATTCACGCGAACCGGTACGGTTTCAATAAAAGCATTTTCTTCAATAAAAAGATGCTCTACCGCAATAAATATTCCCTCCTCGGGAACCTGTAAACGGTAAGGGGTTAAATCAATCTTTAACTTTCGCTGGTCTTCGCTGCGCGAAAGAATTTTATTTGTACTTAACAAATCCTCTCCCGGTATGCCGTCTTTTCCTACCTCGAGAACGCGCAATCTAAATTTCCCGGCAGGATTGAGTGTTCCATAAACCTGATAGAACTGCACCTCTACCTCTTCAAGAAAACAAAACGCATCAAAATCCTGTGGTTTACTGTAAAACCGGGCCAACGCAGAAGGGTAAGCACCTCCACTAAAATTACCCAGACCCACAATGCGTTTACCTCTAAATGAGTTTACCCGTTTGCGATTATCACCTCGAATAGGCTGAATTCTTACTTCGTCAAGTTCATCTGTTGATTTTTCTAACGAAACTGTGCTGTTCATAAGCTTTTGTACCGTTAGGGTATCCCGCTTATAACCAACACAACTCAACACTACCAACTTTTCTAACAGCGCCCGGTCTACGGAAAAACTTAATTTTCCCTGCGCCGTTGCCGATGTTCCTTTTTTGAGGTTTACAAACCACAAATTCACATACGGTATTCCCTGCTGAGATTCGGCATCGATTATCTGAGCCTGAACCTCAAGCTTTTGAGCCTGAAGCCCAAAGGTAAAGACGAGTAAAATTAGGATAGTAAGCCGAAAACGCATCGTTATCCAAGCTTGGTATTGAGTTTTCGCAATTTGATGCCGGTAAGCACTTTTTTGGTATAGAGCGGAAAATCGGCATTTTGAATCCAGCCAAAATAACCCGGTTCATTTTCAAGCACGTCTTCCACTTTTTTCCCTTTGTGTTTTCCAAAGGAAAAAACCTCTTCTCCTTCCTTATTAAAGGCAATGAAACCCGCAAAATCGGCAAATTTCTTACGCGCGCTAAATTCCGCCAGGCTCTTCATATTGTTTTCCAAATCTTCGTAACGATCCAGCTGTGCTTTGAGCACCTCATAAGTTGCGATTGTATCTGCCTCTGCACTGTGTGCGTCATCCAGATTTTGATCGCAATAAAACTTGTATGCCGCACTCAGCGTACGTTGCTCCATTTTATGGAAAATGGTCTGCACGTCAATCGCGTTTCGGTTTTTCATATCAAAATCAATATCAGCCCGAAGCATTTCTTCAGCCAATAAGGGGATATCAAAACGATTGGAATTGAAACCGGCCAGATCTGAATCTTTAATCAGATTGTTAATCTCGTTTGCCAATTCTTTAAAGGTGGGCTTATCTGCCACATCCTCATCTTTTATGCCGTGTACCGCAGTAGTTTCAGGAGGAATAGGAATTGTGGGGTTTACCAGCCAGGTATGCTTTTCTTCTTTTCCGTTAGGGAAAACTTTTAAAACTGAAATTTCTACAATTCGATCATTTGCAACATTGACTCCGGTAGTTTCCAGGTCAAAAAAACAAATAGGTCTGGAGAGGTTTAAATTCATAGATAAGGTTGTTTCTGCAAAAGTACGGTTAACCGAATTAAACTACCCAGCTATCTACTAAAAAACGAACTTCAGCATGCTTTTCGATCCAAATAACTCTGCTAAAAACTTCAAATGAAATTAAAGCGGTTTATTTATATTGCACTATGATCAAGTATATTGTGTACTTAAGTGACCAAAGTCACATTATGAAAGATGCCGACCTGGAACTGCTTTTGAAGAATTCTCGCAGAAAAAATGAGCGTGCTTCTATCACGGGTATTTTAATACATATCGAAAGTAGATTTATTCAATATATCGAAGGACCTGAAGAAAAGCTGAACAGTCTGTATGAAAAGATCATTAAAGATCCCAGACATACTAATCTCATTCTGGTGGGGGAAGGTTATATTGAAAAAAATGCATTTGCCACATGGAATATGGCTTACCGCAAACTTAATAAGCAAGCCCTTGAAAGCTTTACAGACACCCCAGATCCTAAAGCAGGATTTCTGCTAGCCGGGATTGAAGCTAAGAACAAGGCAATTCCTGAATTAAAGTTAATTCAGGAATTGATTAAAACTTACAATTAAACCTGACGGTCACTATCCCAGTCCTCCAGATACTGCGCAACGCGCTGTACGAACTGGCCGCCCAATGCGCCATTAACTACACGATGATCATAACTGTGCGATAAAAACATTTTGTGGCGAATGCCTATAAAATCTCCTTCGGGGGTTTCTATGACCGCAGGAACTTTACGAATGGCTCCTAAAGCCAAAATACCTACCTGTGGCTGATTAATAATAGGAGTTCCCATAATACTGCCAAAGGTTCCCACGTTAGTAACCGTATAGGTTCCACCCTGAGTATCATCGGGCTTAAGTTTACCATTTCGCGCACGGTTTGCCAGGTCATTAACCGCTTTGGCCATTCCTACCAGATTGAGCTGATCTGCGTTACGAATAACAGGAACAATGAGGTTTCCATCAGGTAAAGCCGCGGCCATTCCCAGATTAATATTTTTACGCTTTATAACGCGGTCACCGTCTACTGAAATATTGATCATTGGAAAATCACGGATGGCTTTTGCTACCGCTTCCATAAAAATCGGGGTAAAGGTCAGCTTCTCCCCTTCCCGCTTTTGGAACTCATTCTTAACCCGCTCTCTCCATTTTACAATCGCCGTTACATCTACCTCAATAAACGACTGTACGTGTGCTGAAGTTTGTACAGAAGCAACCATATGCTTCGCGATCATTTTACCCATACGGCTCATCTCGATGATCTCGTCACCTCCATTTACGCTAACCGGTGCAGCCTGAGTCTGAGCTGCAGGCTTCGATTCGGTTTTAGGTTGCACAGGTTGTTTAGTTTCCGGTTTTTTACCGGATTTACGTTCTTCCACGTAAGCCAGAATATCGTCTTTAGTAACCCGACCTTCAAGACCTGTTCCGTTAACCGTATCTAATTCTTCCTGTGAAATACCTTCCTGCTGAGCTATATTCTTGACCAATGGTGAGTAAAAGCGATCTTCTGAATTGGAAATCGATGGTTTTGAAGCTGCTTCCATGGCTTTGTTTACCATGGCTTCTGCTTCTTCTACCTCATTACTCTTAGGCTCTTCATTTTGTTGTTGATTAGTTTCTGAAGATTCCTGCTCCGGTTCAGAATTGCTTTCGGAAGGAGCATCCTCACCGTCAATCTCGATAATCGCCAGTGTTTCACCCACTTTAACCACATCATCAGCCTCGTAAAACTTTTCAACCAAAGTACCCGAAACTTCACTGGGAACCTCGCTATCTACCTTATCTGTGGCAATCTCAACAACGGGTTCATCAAGTTCAATGGTATCCCCAACTTCTTTGAGCCAATTAGTCACTGTAGCTTCAGCAACACTTTCTCCCATTTTGGGTAACTTAAGTTCAAATTTTGCCATATTATTAATAGAAAAGTTTCTGGTTGATATATTTTGCGAATTTAATAAAAATAAACAGATATATTTTTGAAATAATCAATCATACCCATTTTTCTACTTCACCGCGTCCGGCTGCAGAATCGCTGCCGCAGCTAAAATTACAATTTGAAGGGCGTATGCGAAATGTATTTTGACGGTTTTTTAACCCTTGCATAGCTTCAAGAATCTGAGCGATCGTGCTTCCCTCAAGATCAAAAACAAAACGGGAAGCTGTCCATTTATCAGAATGACAAGAGGCTAGCTCATTCCATTTAAGGGCAACAGCCTTTTCTTTCAATGCGTCAGGCGGGTAATTGGTATCGCTTACCCAATAGTGCTTGTCAAAACCCGGTTTTGAATTTTGATCAGGTTTAGCTTTATCATAAGTATAACTGATACCGTTTACTACCAAACTCAGAGCCCGATCAACAAGCCTACTGTTATGAAAATGCTTTCCGGCAAAAAAACGCATGGCGCCGTAGAACCTTTTTGCATATTCCCGGTCTTTAACCGTGCTCTCCCCTTTAAAATGCAAAACAGTTGTAGAGCCTAAATAGTAATTTTCGTAACCTTTTTGCGTGATGGAATAACTCAAATCAATGTCTTCACCGTACATAAAAAAACGCTCATCAAAACCACCCACCTCTTCATAGACCTGTTTCTTCAAAAACATAAAAGCACCTACCAGAACCGCAACTTTTCCGGTATCTGTTTCCGCGAGATTTGTAGCATAGTACGATTTACCATTACCCAATAATTTCTGTAAACTCACTTTGGGTGTGGTCAAATTGCGCTTACTTTCAGGGAGAAAGTTACCGGTACCGTCAATCAGTCGTACGCCCACAGCTCCAATTTGTTTTTTGCCTTCGGCGAAAGCTAAAACATTATGAAAACAGGATTCCGGCACCAGCGTATCGGGATTTAAAATGCAAATATATTTTCCGGAGGCTGCTGCAACTCCCTGATTATTGGCTTTAGAAAAGCCAACATTTTCAGTATTTGCAATCCATTTTACCTCAGGAAAGGCTGATTGAACCATCTCAGCTGTAGCGTCCCCCGAAGCGTTGTCTACAACAATAATTTCAGAATCGATATCGGTAAGAGCACCTGTGACGCTTTCGAGGCAGAGCTGCAGGTAATGCGGCACCTTGTAGCTCACAATAATTACCGAAAGCCGCATGAATTAATTTTTAAGTGAATTTTCAAACGGGATACGGTGCAAAATACTGCGACCCAAAGTCACCTCATCTGCATACTCCAGCTCGTCACCCACTGCTATTCCGCGGGCAATTGTAGAAGTTTTGATACCAAATTCTTCCAGTTGCCGATAAATATAAAAATTGGTGGTATCACCCTCCATCGTTGAACTCAAGGCAAAAATAACCTCTTCAACTCCACCAGATTTTACTTTTTCTTTTAAAGACTGAATGGTCAAATCCTGAGGCCCTACCCCATCTAATGGAGATATCTTTCCGCCCAAAACGTGATAATGACCGCGATACTGACTCGTGTTCTCGATAGCCATTACATCGCGCACATCTTCAACCACACAGACTATTGAAGCCTCCCTGTTAGGGTTGGCACAAATCTCACAGAGTTCGGTATCTGAGATGTTATGGCAGTTTTTGCAGAATTTGATCCCGGTACGCAGATTGGTCAGTGCTTCGGCAAGTTGCAGGGTTTGGTTTTCATTTTGACGCAACAGGTGTAATACCAGTCGTAAAGCGGTGCGCTTACCAATGCCAGGCAATTGCGACATCTCGTAAACGGCCTGCTCCAATAATTTTGATGAAAAATCCATAGGTTAAAGGTAAGAAAGATTTTAAGCTCGTAAACTTAACAAAAACACAAGCTTAACCTTGCAAGGCTTCTCTCCAATGTCTTATTGAGTAATTAAAGGTTTTTTGAATCTTTGAATTATCCAAAACGCTATATCGAGGGCGAGTTGCCGCTGTAGGATATTGATTGCTGCTTACCGGGACGACAGCTGTCTTCAGAGCATTTTGATCAATTATGGCACACGCAAAGTCATACCAGGTTGCCTGCCCTGAGTTTACAAAATGATAGATTCCCGAATTCTCACGATCAAGCTTCGATAAATTCTCAAGTATAAATCGCGCTAGGTCCAAAGCCTGAGTAGGTGCTCCCGTCTGATCGTTTACCACACCGAGTTCGTCTCGGGTTTGCGCCAGATTAAGAATGGTTTTATAAAAATTCTTCCCGTAAATACTATACAACCAGGCGGTGCGTATAAGCCAAAATGCCGGTAATGCTGCTTGTTGAATGGCTAATTCTCCTGCTAATTTTGACCTGCCGTAAGCAGTTTGAGGCGCTGTTGGATCGGTTTCCAGATAAGGCTGGTCTGATTTGCCATCAAAAACATAATCTGTTGAAATATGAATGAGTTTGATACCTTTTTCGGCGCAAAGTTTAGCAAGGTTTGCCACCCCCAGATGATTTATGGCAAAAGCCTGTTCCGTTTCAGTCTCTGCAAGATCAACCTGTGTATATGCCGCGGTGTTGATGACTATATCAGAATTCGTTTCATCTAAAACCCTGTTTATTGAATCGCTATCTGTTATATCAAGCGCTTTTCGATCTTTAAAATAAAAGGCGTAGTCAAAATCTGCCATCACGTGTTTTATGCACTGTGCAAGCTGGCCTCCGGCTCCGGTAATCAATACGGAAAGTTGCTCGCTAGCCATACATTTTTTCTAATACCTTTTTGAGATCAAGACCTGCCTGATCTTTAGGCGAAAGTTTAAGCCCTTCAAGTTTGGGCCATTCGATCTGAATATCTGAATCGTCGTAGCGCAAAGTCAATTCAGCCTGCGGATTGTAATAATTATCGCAGCTGTAGGTAAACAGGGTATCTTCCTCAAGTACCAGAAAACCGTGAGCCATACCCCGCGGAACATAAAGTTGTCGCTGATTCTCCCCACTCAATTCGACACTGTAATAGTTGCCAAAAGTAGGTTCACCCCTGCGCAGATCTACCACCACATCAAGTACTTTGCCTTTAAGAATATGGACCAATTTTGCCTGAGCAGCTTCACCAATTTGCAGGTGCATACCGCGCAAGACGTTATTTGTGGATTTAGATTGATTCTGTTGAACAAAAACAGTATCAATCCCGGTTGATTTTTTGAATTCCTTTGCATTAAAAGCTTCAAAAAAATAACCTCTTTGATCCTGAAAAATGTCGGGCTCTATGAGCCAAAGATCTTTAAATCCGGTCTCAATAAACTGCATTAAACTAATGTTTTTAGGTAGTTTCCGTAAGGAGAATTGCCGTACTTATCAGCCAGATTTTTCAACTGACCGGCATTAATATAGTGCATTAAAAAAGCGACTTCTTCAATACACCCGATTTTAAATTGCTGACGGTGCTCAATAGCGCGTACAAAATCTGTGGCTTCGTTTAAAGAATCAATGGTACCGGTATCAAACCAGGTCATCCCACGGCTCATAACCGCAACCTGAAGTTCTTCGAGCTCCAAATAGCGCTGTTGAATACTGGTGATTTCCTTTTCGCCTCTGGCGGAAGGCTTCACCTCTTTAGCAAAGTCAACCACACGATTATCAAAGAAATACAGGCCGGGAATCGCGTATTTTGACTTTGGATGCTCCGGTTTTTCTTCAACAGAAATCGCTTTTCCGTCCTCGTCAAATTCCACGACTCCGTATCGATTCGGATCCTTTACAGGATAAGCGAAAATAGATCCGCCGGTCAAATGGGTTTGCTGCTGAAGCATTTTACTCAGACCGTTTCCATAGAAAATATTGTCCCCTAAGACCAGCGCTACGGAGTCCTGACCTATAAATTGAGCCCCAATGATAAAAGCTTCTGCAAGACCGTTAGGCTCATGTTGCACTTCGTAACTAAAGCTGCAACCAAGGGCAGTACCATCGCCCAGTAGGTTTTTAAAGGCTTGTTGATCCTGAGGAGTAGTGATGATCAGAATTTCCCGAATACCTGCCAACATCAATGTAGATAGTGGATAGTAAATCATAGGTTTATCATAAACCGGAAGCAATTGCTTACTTACCGCCACGGTGAGCGGATATAATCGGGTTCCCGAACCTCCTGCCAAAATGATTCCTTTCATCAATTAAAATTTGTTATCTACAAATTACTTTTCTAAATAATGCGCTGCATAATATTCCCGATAGGCGCCACTGGTTACTCCCTGAAGCCAAACGGGGTTTGCAAGATACCAATCTACAGTTAAACGCAAGCCTTCTTCGAAAGTAACGGAAGGTTTCCAGTTTAAATCCCTGTTTATTTTGGTTGCATCAATCGCATAGCGCTTATCGTGACCGGGACGGTCTTTTACATAGGTTATAAGCTTAGCTGAGCTTCCTTCCGGTCTGTTGAGCTTTTCATCCATTACCCGACACAACAGCTTAACCAGGTCAATATTCTTCCACTCATTAAAACCGCCTATGTTGCAAGTCTCTCCCGTTTTACCGGAGTCAAAAAGCAGTTCTATTGCACGCGCGTGATCAAGTACATAGAGCCAGTCTCTCGTGTAATTTCCGTCGCCATAAACCGGTAACGACTTATTTTCAATGCAATTATTGATAAATAGCGGTATTAATTTTTCGGGAAACTGATTAGGCCCGTAATTATTACTGCAATTACTTATTATATACGGAAGTTTATAGGTTTCGCCGTAGGCGCGCACAAAATGATCTGAACTTGCCTTTGAAGCTGAATAGGGTGAATTGGGATCATAGGTAGTAGTTTCAGTAAACAACCCGTTTTCGCCCAAAGAGCCGTAAACTTCATCAGTACTAACGTGGTAAAACAGATTATTGGCATAGGGAGCCTCCCAAAACTTTAAACAGGCATTGAGAAGATTTACGGTCCCCTGCACATTGGTTTTTACAAAAGCCAGAGGATCTTTGATCGAGCGGTCTACATGAGACTCTGCCGCTAAGTGAATAACCCGGTCAAAATTATGGGCCGCAAAAAGAGCTTCCAGCTTATCGGCATCGGTGATGTCTGCTTTTAAAAACTGATAATTGTCAGCATCTTCAAGGTCTTTTAAATTTTCCAAATTACCGGCATAAGTCAATGCATCCAGATTAAAAATCACATCTTCAGGCCGGTTGTTTACAAACAGGCGTACAACATGAGAACCTATAAAACCCGCTCCTCCTGTGATTAAAATATTCATAATCTGACTTTTAAATGCTCTAAAATACGCTGAGCGGCTTTCCCGTCACCATAGGGATTGTAGGCTTTGCTCATCGTATGGTAATGTTCTTCATTATCTAGCAAAGTTAAGATACCTTGTCTCAATTTGTCGGGATTTGTACCGGTAAGTAGTACTGTACCGGCTTCTACAGCTTCAGGTCGCTCTGTGGTGTCGCGTGTGACGAGTACCGGTTTCCCCAGTCCGGGTGCCTCCTCCTGAACCCCGCCGCTATCAGTAACTATTAGATAGGACTGGTTCATGAGCCATACAAAATCAGGATATTGCAACGGCTCGATCAATGAGCAATTGTCAAGAGCTCCCAAAATATCAAAAACGGTATTTTTTACATTGGGATTGAGATGAACGGGGTAGACTAAATGAATATCAGGACGCTCCCGGGCTAAAATTTTTAAAGCTTCACATATACGCTTCATCCCATCGCCAAAATTTTCCCGGCGATGACCTGTGATTAAAATGATCTTTTTATCCTGAAATGGAATCGATTCTGAAAAATTCGGCTTTAGCGTTTCCACCTTTTTAACCGTGAGCTGCAAGGCATCTATCACCGTGTTTCCGGTGACAAAAATCTGTTCGACGGCTATCCCTTCAGCCTTCAAATTAGCGGAGGCTCTCGCTGTAGGTGCAAAATGGAAATCTGCAATTCGACCTGTGATTTGACGGTTTAATTCCTCAGGAAAAGGAGATTGTTTATTGAAGGTACGCAGACCGGCTTCTATATGCGCAACTTTACAACCCGCATAAAAGGCAGCAAGACTAGTCGCCATAGTTGTAGTGGTATCACCGTGAACACAGACTAAATCAGGCTTAAAATCTGCTAAGGGTTCTTTAAGCGCGGTGAGAATTCGGGCTGTAAGATCAAACAGATCCTGATTTTTACGCATCAAATCCAGATCATAATCTGCGTTAAGTTCAAAAAAATCAAGAACCTGATCAAGCATTTCGCGGTGCTGGGCGGTTAGACAAACTCGAGTCTCAAAAACCGCATCCGTCTGAAAAAGCCGAATTACAGGAGCGAGTTTAATAGCTTCCGGACGTGTTCCAAAAACAAATAAAACTTTCTTTCGGCCTTTATAATCTGCCATCGACTCCCTCTTTATAAAAACCCTTCACGTCATAAACAACGGCGTTTTCGGCTTTCAATTCTTCGAGATTTAAATCTATAAACTCCGAATGACTTACCGCAAGTACTATGGCTGAATACTTTTTACCCTCCAGATTTGGTATTAAATCGTAGCCGTACTCCTCACGAACTAATGCTGCATCTGCCTGCGGATCGTAAACCGAAACCCTCGCGCCATATTCTTCCAAATCCCGAATAATGTCAACCACACGGGTGTTGCGTACATCCGGACAGTTTTCTTTAAAAGTTATCCCCAAAACCAAAATGGCACTATCCTTAAGTCTGATATCTCGTTGCGCCATCAGTTTTACCACCTGAGATGCTATATACGTTCCCATACTGTCATTGAGGCGTCTGCCTGCAAGAATGATCTCAGGATGATATCCCACCTGCTTGGCTTTCTGTGCTAAATAATAGGGGTCGACACCTATGCAATGTCCGCCTACCAAACCGGGTTTAAAGGGGAGAAAATTCCATTTGGTGCCCGCAGCTTCCAGCACCTGCTGGGTGTCTATTTCGAGAAGATTAAAAATCTTTGCCAGTTCATTTACAAAGGCAATATTGATATCACGCTGGGAATTTTCGATCACTTTAGCGGCTTCGGCTACTTTGATTGAAGCAGCTTTATAAGTACCGGCACTTATGACAGAAGCATAAAGGTTATCTACCAGATCTGCCGTAGCCGCGTCTGAGCCTGAGGTCACTTTTCGAATTTTATCTACAGTATGCGTTTTATCCCCGGGATTGATACGCTCCGGAGAATACCCCGCAAAAAAATCAACATTAAACTGAAGTCCTGAATTTTCTTCAAGAATGGGGATACAAACTTCTTCGGTAACGCCCGGATAAACCGTAGACTCGTAAATCACCACGTCGCTCTTTTTAAGATGAGCTGCAACAGTTTTACTGGCATTGATTAAGGGGCTTAAATCCGGATTGTTGTTGTGATCTATAGGCGTGGGTACGGTAACGATAAAAACGGTAACTGTTTTAAGTTCGTCTGGATTTGAAGTACAAAAAAGACCATTTCCGCTTGAATTCTGCGCTTTTAAAACCGCTTTGAGTTGCTCAGGATCGACTTCTCCGGTATGATCATTTCCGTTTTGCAGATCTGCGACACGTTCCTTTTTAAGGTCAAAACCTACCACATCGTATTGTGTTGCAAAAAGCCGCGCCAGCGGAAGACCCACATATCCCAGGCCGATAACCCCAATTTTCATTAAATGTTTTTTAGTTCAAATTCTTATAGTACCACTCTACCGTCTCTGTCAAACCTGTTTTAAGATCATAAGCGGGATCATAACCTAAGAGATTTCGCGCTTTGGTAATTGATGCTAAAGAATGCGGCACATCACCTCTACGCTCGGGACCAAAAACCGGTTCGATCTCACTTACTTTCTGGTTGTAATTAAGTAAGCGCTCTTTGATCTCTCTAACCAACTCGATTAAAGTGGTTTGTTCACCGTAAGCGATGTTATAAATCTCGTTTAAGGTATGCTTTTTAGTGGCGGTCAAAGCTAACAAATTAGCCTGAACCACATTCTCTATATAGGTATAATCTCTGGAAAAAGAACCATCTCCGTTAATTACCGGAGATTCTCCTACCATTAAACTGGAAATAAATTTAGGAATTACAGCAGCGTAAGAGCCATCAGGATCCTGTCTGGGACCAAAGACATTAAAGTAACGCAGACCTATGGTATTGAAACCGTAATTTTTAAAATATACACCTGCGTAAATTTCATTAAATAGTTTTGTCGCCGCATAAGGTGAAAGCGGCTCGCCAATTTCGCTTTCGATCTTTGGCAAAGCATCGGCATCCCCATAAGTTGCCGAACTCGCGGCATAAACAAAATGCTTCACGTTTTCTAAACGGCTAGCTTCGAGGATATTTAAAAAACCTGAAACATTAACCGCGTGAGAGCTGATGGGATCATTTAAACTTCTGGGTACTGAGCCTAATGCTGCCTGATGGGAAACAGAATCACAACCTTTAACTGCCTCCTTACACACTTCGAAATCCCGAATATCGCCTTCAAGCAATTCAAAATTGGGATGGTTTTTAAAGGACAGCAGATTCTCGTGTTTTCCGGTTGAAAAGTTGTCAAGGCATTTTACTTGAGCTCCAAGATTAAGCATTCTGTCAATTAGATGTGAGCCGATAAAACCGGCTCCTCCGGTAACTAAAATACGCATACCGGCAACGCTAGGGATGGTTGACGAATTCATAGGGGTCAGGTATTTTTTTCTAAATTAAATTAAGAATTCCGAATTAGCGGATGTTTCCTTAACAAAATTTTAATTTATCTGCAAATATTAGCTTTTTCACAAGTTAAACTTATACTAAACGCCTGTCAATTCTGCCATTAGCGCAAAAACATTAGTAATTTTAACAAAAACGAAAAAAGAAAAGTTATTATGAATTACCTCAATCTCGACTCAGAGAAGACGCAGGAAACCGTCACACAACTCAATATCCTGTTGGCAGATTATCACCTATATTATCAAAAGCTCAGAAACTTTCATTGGAATGTAATCGGTGAAAACTTTTTTGACCTTCATGCCAAGTTTGAAGAAATGTATAATGATGCTTTGATCAAAATCGATGAACTCGCAGAGCGCATTTTAACGCTACGTCATCAACCCGAAAGTCATCTCACGCGCTATCTCGAACTTTCTAATATTAAAGAATCCCCCAGTGAAACCAATGATCTTGAGATGATTAACATTCTACTGGAGGATCACGGTAAAATTTTAATTCAAATGCGTAAAGTGGTTGAGGCTGCAGACAAAGGTGGAGACGAAGGAACAATTGATCTTCTCGGCGCTTATATCAGAGAGCTTGAAAAAACAAGCTGGATGCTGGATACCTGGCGCATGAATAAGACCGAAAATCACCAGAAATAAAATAGTACTAACCAACCCTAAACTTTATGTTATCAATTTTACAAACCGAAACCCAAAATCATCCGGAATGGACGTTTTTAGGGTACGACTTCTATAAACTTATCGAAAAATTACAGGGCTGGGGCGAAAGCCTTATCCTTAAGCTGCCCAACTTTGTTATAGCTATACTGGTTTTTGCTCTTTTCTGGTTTGCGGCAAAATATGTTTCCAAATTTGTACGCAATATAATGATGCGAGGGGTTAAACAGGACTCTATTAGGGTGATGGCTGGTAAAACCGCCTTCGCAATAACCGTTTTAATTGGTTTCTTTGTCGCGCTGGGTGTTATGGATTTAGATAAAGTCCTAACATCAGTACTTGCTGGTGCTGGTGTGGTAGGTCTGGCAATTGGTCTGGCTTTACAAGGCACATTAAACAATACTTTTAGTGGTGTGATTTTAAGCTTTATGCCCCGTTTGCAGTTAGGAGACTGGGTAGAGACCAATGATTATTCCGGTTTTGTTGAAGATATAACCTTACGGAATGTTACTCTCAAACAGGCAGACAATAATTATGTAGTTGTTCCCAATGCCAGTATTGTAGATTCCCCCTTTAAAAACTGGTCGCAAACGGCCAGAAGCCGTGTTTTTATTAATTGCGGAGTAGGTTATGAAAGCGATCTGGAAGCTGTGAAAAAGCTTACTCTGGAAACGCTTAAAAAGGAATTTGAGCAACAAGATTCTGAAGAGATCGAATTCTTCTACGAAAGCTTCGGAGACAGTTCCATAAACTTCGTAGCGCGTTTTTGGGCACCGGTTACCAAACGTAAAGATATGCTAGCCGCTCAGGATTTGGCCATTATTGCAATTAAGAAAGCCTTTGATGCTAACGATATCAATATTCCGTTCCCAATACGTACGCTGGATTTTGGCAAGAATAAATTCCGTTCAGAAACCATCACCATTGCAAACTCTGGAGGCGGAAGCGCTGAGAGCTAAATACCGAATACATTTTAAAAATGATCAAAACCGATTTCCTAATGGATGTCGGTTTTTTTGTGCTTATGCGAAATCATTAAGAGTCGAATACAATTCTATAACACATATTACAATTTCCTGGATTTTATAAGATATGTGATTGATTTTCGTTTTACTACTTTTATACCATTAGATCAAGTATATGAGTCCCGAAGAATTTGCGCGCCTGCAGGCCGAAAACCAAAAATTAAAAGCCAAACTCGAAAAACAGCAACAGTCTAAACAGAAACGCCGGAAATTAGGCTGGACCTTCCTCAAACAATCTTCGGGCTTTATTCTGGGCGCCAAGCTTAAAAAAAGTATTGAACGCTTTCTTGAAGAACTTTCAGAGCAGCAACGTGTATCGCGAGAGACGCTGTCTGACTTACTCAGCGCAATCATCATCAGACTTACACGAGTAGGTTTTCTGCTGGTGATAACAGCCATCCTCCCCTCTATTCTGCTTATTTTTCAAACCTATTACCTTTCGCAGCAAAACAAGTTGATTACCGGGCAGAGCGAAATGTTTAAACAACAAAACAACCGTCTTGATCAGCAAACCTACCTTCAGGAAGCCGAACGCCGGGGACAGACGCTTCTGCTTATGGATTCTATGCTAAAAGAAATAAGCGACGATGTACGGTCAAACTCGCAAAAAAACATCAATGATGCGACTGCGGGCAGACTGATCTCGCTAAGCAAGATGCTTAAACCTTATAAATATCTTGAAAATGACAGCCTCATAGAACGCGTAATTAGCCCTGAACGTGGCTATCTTCTGGTATCCTTACTGGAAACCGGCATAAACCTCAACGCTACCTCACGCAGTCGCAGCAACGGGAAACTGATCACCCGTCTTGACTTTACCTATGCAGAATTGCGGGATATTACGCTCAAAGGAGCCGATTTGCTAGAAATCAATCTATCAAATTCAGATCTCAGAAACTCTAATTTTACGGGTACCGATTTCAAAAATGCAAACCTATCAAATGCACGCCTGCAACAGGTAAACCTGAGCTATACCAGTTTTACTGATGCTGATCTCGAAAATGCACAATTACGAAACGCCATTTTAGACCGTTCTGATTTTACTAAAGCCAATCTTACCGGCAGCGATTTGCGTAATGTAAGCCTGGTAAAAACAAAGATTAGTGGCGCCAGCTTTAAGAATGCGCGTGTTCATAAGAATTTTGAACAAGATGCTATTATGCAGCTCAACAAAGATCAAAGCGGCTGGTTATTTAAAACCTATCAGGTGATAGAAGTTGATGATGAAAATTACCAACTCCTACCGCGAGATTAGTTATTTTTTATTCTTCCACTTTAGTGTAAACAGATCTTTTCTACGATCTACCAGATTGTGTACGCTACCAAATTGATTGAGTTCTTTCAATAAATCAAGGTCTACGTCGGCTACCAAAATCATTTCGGCATTTGGCGTAGCTTCAGCCTTAACCCCATTAGTCGGGAACTGAAAATCACAAGGTGTAAGCACCATACTCTGTGCAAACTGCATATCCATATTATGCACTTTGGGAATATTCCCAACACTACCCGCAATGGCCACGTAGCATTCGTTTTCAATAGCACGTGCCTGCGCGCAGTGTCTTACACGGCTGTAACCGTTTTGCGTATCGGTAAGGAAAGGCACAAAAAGTATGTCCATGCCTTCATCTGCAAGCAACCTGCTCAACTCCGGAAACTCCACATCATAGCAAATAAGAATCCCTATTTTACCACAATCAGTATTGAAGGTTTTGAGCTTTTCGCCCCCGCTCATTCCCCAGGCTTTGGCTTCATCAGGAGTTACGTGAAGCTTGTAAAATTTTTCAATAGTACCGTCGCGTTTACACAAAAAACCCACGTTATAGAGCTTACCATCTTCAATATACGGCATACTACCTGTGATGATGTTGATGTTATAGCTCACCGAGAGTTCAGAAAAACGGTCGCGTATGCGTTCGGTATATTTTGCCAGTTCGCGTATGGCATCAGGCTCTGAAAGGTGATTGTATGCCGCCATCAGCGGAGCATTGAAGAATTCTGGGAATAAGGCAAAGTCTGATCGGTAACCCGAAATGGTATCAATAAAATACTCAGCCTGCTCAATGAGTTCCTCAAAATTCTTGTAGGTACGCATTTGCCATTGTACCAGCCCCAGACGTACAACCGTTTTTACGCTGGCAGGGCGCTTTTCAGGCTTTTGGTAGTAAATATTATCCCATTCTAAAAGAGCCGCATATTCTTTAGACTGCTTATCCCCTTCCAGATAATTGGTAATAATTCGTTTTACGTGAAAATCGTTGCTGAGCTGAAAATCAAGAACCGGATCGTTAATTTCACGAGTCCGCACTTTCTCAATGTATTGTTTCGGCGTTAATTCTTTTGCATACTGATGGTAATTAGGCAAACGCCCTCCGAAGACAATTCGTTCTAAATTCAGGTTTTCGCATAATTCTTTCCGGTAATCGTAAAGTCTGCGACCAATGCGCATTCCGCGGTATTTGTGCGAAATGAATATGTCTATTCCGTATAAAACGTTTCCTTTTGGGGTATGGGTGCTAAAGCTCTCGTTACCCGTAATTTGCATATAGGTATGCTTGTCTGAAAACTTATCGTAATCTACAATGATAGACAACGCACAACCGGCAATCTCTCCATTCACTTTAACCACAACCTGCCCTTCCGGAAAAACGGTCATCAATTTTTTAAGGTGCTTTTTCTCCCAGTAGGGATCTGGAATAGAAGGATAAACCGCAATCATAATTTCCTTCAATTCCTGAAAATCCTTGATGTCTAAATATTCAAGATTAATGGTATCTACACGCTCCCGCTTGTCGATATTATCTACGTTTTCTACTTCTTTCATACTGTATTTAAGAATTGTTCTTTAAAAATTAAAACCGAAACCAAAAGATACCCTAAAGCCTTCTGAGCCTCTAAACATATTGAAGGTTCCGCTCAGGGCATCGGTACTGTTTACCCAAAAACCCAGGCCATACGAGTCGTGCCACTTTTCTGATTTTGCATCACCGTCATACCACACGCGACCCACGTCATAACCCGCAAAAATACCAATTTGTAAGGGTATTAGTCCGGTTTTAAAGGTATCAAAAGCATACCGCAAATCAGCCGAAGTGGTAAAAGCCTCTCCTCCGATGTATCTGTCAAAGCGATAACCCCTCAGATTGTTATTCTCTCCCAGACTAGCTCCCTGATAAAACTCATAGTTATCACCAAACCTGAATTGTGCCCGGGCGGTTGTTTTCAAAACCAATTTACGGTTTGCACTGAGGGCATTGTAAAAGCCAAGGCTGGGATTCAGGTATAAAAACCGATTCCCGGTGTTAGTCAGACTATTTGTAAAACCACCATTTAAAACGAAGTCCATACCCCTCGTCGGTGCGAGACTGTTATCCTTACTGTGATATTCATAGGTTGCATCGAGAGAGGCGAAATATTTAGCTTCTTTCAGCTCTATTACATTTACCTGCTCAATAAAACGCAACGCATTTTCCTGAAGCGCAAAACTTTGAAGAAGCGCCTTTACCGAAAAGGTGCTTCCGTAGTCTGAATTGCGTAAAAGTCCTCCTGAAACTTCAGCAACGCTCATACGCACGCGGTTATAATCATAACCTTGCTGATCATCGGGATTTACACTTTCGTTTCCAAAACCGAAGAAATTACGGGTATAATTAGGTGTTGTATATCTCCCGTGAAGGACCAGATTCCAGTCGTTTAGAATTCCTGCAAATTCACCTTCATAATGTAAATCAAGGCCGTGAGTTGCAAAGAAATAATTGGCCTTAAAACGATGCTGCTGACTGTAGGGATTCTGCTTAAAGCCATTTACCGTATACGAATCGCTTAATCCCAAAGTCAAACCATTATCTGGATTGTAGCCTATGGCAGGAGTAATAACATTATACCGTAGAATGTCCTTTTTATAGTCATACGTGTTGTAATCGTAGACATCGGTAAGTCTGAAATTGGCACCTCCCCGGGACTCAATAGTATTGGGCAGGGTCTCGTGATCGTAAACCTTTATTTCTCGGCCATTGTAGATGCGATAGATATCATTGTTTTGCCCGCCTATAATTCGGGTGAAAATGGGATTGTTTCCGGTTCCATTTACTTCAAACACATCATCATCGTCCAGTCCATAAATCCAGAGTTGTTTGGTTTCGTCAGAATAATAAGTACGATCGATGAGCACATCGGCTTTTTCGCCTCCCTTAATACGCCAGGCCTTTACGGTTGTCTGATTATCACCCCGTGTAATTTCAAAATAATCATCTTTATCTGTACCAATAATCATTTGTAATTCGGCCAGATACTCATAATAGGTTTCTGCAATTTCCACAATATTATCCCGACGCCCCTTAAGGTTCTCTTTAATATTTGTTATTGATTTACCGCCTTGCACCTCTTCAGGTAGTTGATTAAACGCTTCTTCAATAACGGCATCTGTAATTTCATTTTGCAAGGAGCGGGCCTGTTCAAGCCAAACCTCCCGTCCCGACTGTTGCGCGAGAGCCCTGTCTAATTTTATTCCTTCCTTATTAAACCATTTGATGTCTTTCAGGTTTTTATCATAAGCTTGAAATTGTTTAGCTGCACCAAAAAGCGTTTGAGCGATATTTAAAATGGTACCATCGAAGTTGGTAAACACCTGATCCCGATCACGTGGTATGGGTACAAAAACATCTTTCCCATTTTGATTCTTATATTCAGCCCAGCGCCACTGGTCGTTATCCCGGTCCCAATCTCCTATAAGCATATCAAACATACGCGCACGAATGTAGGTTACCTCGTCAACAACGTTCTCTTCGTCGCTGCGTATTTTGTCAAGAATATCATCCGTACTTTCAATATCATCCGGATAATTGAACGTTGCGCCATCAAACTCCTCTGCAGGACGCTCCACAATCATATAGAGCTCATCACCATAATCTGCATTATAAATGCCCAGCGCGGGTTGTTTGGGTACATAAAACAATTCCGGAGTCGTACTCAGCACACGAGCCGCTTTACTTAGCGTAGGAATTGCAAAAGCCCCGTACGGATGTGCCGCAGTATAAAAATCCTGAATAAGGCTACGGGGCAGACTATTCTCAAGGTCCTCCTCCATATCCTCATTTTGTTTTAAGACGGTATTCTGTAAAAACTGAACACCGCTTTTGCGTAAAGACCGCATATTGTATTCCCTTCCGTCTTTATCTTCAAGACGCAATGAGGTAGTTTGTTTTCCGCCACCGGGTCGTATGACCTTCAGCCCTCCATAAAGCGTATCTAAAATAGCTACCGGAACCGTAACTTTTTTACCATAAACATCCCGATACTGTTCGCCCCAGACATTTTCAAAAAGATCTGATCTTTCTGTCTCTGCAACGGTATATACCGAAGCCTGAACCGTGGTATCGTATTCCGTAGTTAGATTGGAATAGTCTACCAGCTTATCAGGAGCATAAACCTGCTTTTGAAAAAACAAATCAAGTTTTCCGGTTTCCTGATCTGCCCCATAATAGCGGACAAAAGAAGAGCCATCTTTAAAAATATCTAAACGGGCAAAACCTTCATAATCACTACTAAAAAGGCCGTCATTTCCTAAAAATGCATACGAAGATTTAGAACCTGACCCGGAAACAATCTGCCGAACCTCCTCGTGTTCTATATACTGCAGACCGTGCTCGTGACCTGAAACAAAGACCGATTTTTTAACATCTTCCGCCAAAAGACGCAAACGCTTCATCAGTTCATTATACTTCTCATTAAAACGATCTTGCTTTGACACCCCTCCCTGAGTACGTACCTGCGTTACCAATGATGCCAAAATAGGCAACGGAACTTTTTGCTGCGATGGGTAAAGATGTTTATCTAATGCAAATTTACCTCCGTGAACCCCATTGGTAAACATAGGATGGTGCATAGCAATGATTACCGTTTTCTGTTGGTTCTTCTTGAGTTCGTTCTGAAACTCAATAAAGAACTTTTCTCGGTCTTTGATGTTGTCGCATTTATCGTTAATCTTGGGGTTTTTGTTCCAATCTTCAAGATACCATTGTGTGTCTAATAAAATGAGATGCACCTCATCACTAACATCGTAGCTTACTAAAGGACAACCGTCCTGTGGCAAAAAGATGTCGTCTTTACCGGTAATTTCCTTGATATATTCTTCTTCACGGCTTAGACCGTTCAGACCATCATTGTACCAGTCGTGATTACCGGGTATGATAATAGGCGTTCCCTTAAAATTGGTGAAAGTCTCAACCTGAGCATCTATGCGGTGTTCTGCAAGAGCGCGCTCCTCAGAATTTTCAGGAGGCATCCCAACGGGATAAATATTATCCCCAAGAAAAATTGCAAACGAATTAGGATCGTTTGCCTGATCCAGTATTTTCTTGAAGATTAAAAGCCCTTCTGTACTCTCCCCGAGCTCTGCATTTCCGGCGTCACCTATGAGGTAAAAAGTACGCTCAATTTCTTTATCTTCAGGATAAACGTCCTGTTCAACATCATCCCGGTAACGATTGGTATACGTGGCACAAGCCGATAATAGCAGGAGGCTAACAAGTGTTAGAAGTATGTTATTTTTTATCATGAAAATTTTATTCGGGATTCTTTTTTGTACTTTTCATAACTTGATTAAATCACTATCCACATGGCTGAAACTGCAGAAAAAGAATCTAAATCTATCTCGAAAGCAGATCAATTTGTACTCGAACTTTTTAAGGAAAAACTTCCAAATAGTTATCTGTATCATAACTACGATCACACGGTCAGAGTGGTTAAAAGTACTAAAGAAATCGCCGATAACTCTGAAATTAATGTTAAACAGAAAGAGGCGCTGGTACTGGCCGCATGGATGCATGACACCGGTTATACCGTGACTCGTGAAGGGCATGAAGATGCGAGTATTGAGATTGCCAAAGACTACATGAAAAAGGAAGGTACAGATCCCGAAATTCAGCAAATGGTCATTGATCTGATTGCTTCCACCAAAATGGGTGTAGAACCTCAAAATGAAATGGAGCGCATATTAAAGGATGCCGATAACTCCCATTTTGCCAAAGACTATTACAAGCAAACCAGCGAGTTTTTACGTCAGGAATTGATGCTTACCGGAAGTGCCGACTTCTCCCCTGCGCAATGGCGGGAAGAGAATATAGATATGTTTACCAATAAACATCGATTCTATACAGACTACGCCGCCCGTAATTGGAAATCACAGAAAGATGAAAACCTGATTTCCCTGCTTAAAAAAGAGAAAAAGAAAAAGAAAAAATACAAGAAAGAAGAAATCAAGGCTAAGCTTAAAGCCAAATACAAAGACGAAAGTCCGGATCGTGGTGTGCAGACTTTATACCGTACTACCTTGCGTAACCATATCAAACTGAGTGATATTGCAGATACCAAGGCAAACATCCTGCTTTCGGTAAATGCCATTATCATCTCTCTGGCCTTGTCTAATATGATTCCAAAATTAGATGCGCCCAGTAACCGTCACTTGTTGCTGCCTACCCTAATTTTGGTTCTATTTAGCGTAGCTTCGATAATTATGTCTATTCTTTCTACCCGTCCTAATGTGACCTCAGGAGAGTTTACCCGCGAACAGGTTAAGAAGAAGCAGGTCAATATTTTGTTTTTTGGAAATTTCCACAAAATGAAATACGACCAGTATCAATGGGCAATCAACGAAATTATCTACGATAAGGACTATATCTATGAAGCCCTCACCAAGGATTTATACCTGCTGGGCGTTGTGCTTAATAAAAAGTATATGCTCTTACGACGCACCTACACCGTGTTCATGGTAGGTATTATCGTATCGGTAATCAGCTTTATAATTGCCTTTTCAATAATGTAATTGAACCGTTTTATGAGTCTAAAACTTCCATCAGATCATCATACGTGATGGTCTGATTTTCTTTAGACCGGGGTAGTTTAGAAGTATACAGCACATTTACCCGTATCGCTTTAAGCCCTACAACACCCTGTACATCTTCGAGTTCAACGTATTCAACTTCCTGACCCAGATACTTTTTGCGTTGAAGGTAATTTATGTAACGCGTGTATTCTTCAGCATCAGCATCCTGCGAGTAAATGATGGCGATCTTTCCTTTTTGTGTGACACGTTCATCACTACCCTTGATACAGGCTTTGTCAATGCGCTTTTTAATTATCTCATAACGCGCATTATAAGTACCATCAACATCAAATTTCTTCTCATCCATGCGATAGCGAATGGAAAGCGTGGTGCTGAATACCAAAATCAGTGAAGCCGCGTCCAGCTGAAGCTCTGCCCCTTCCTGTTTGTGATAAAAATGATTTTCCATCTCACACATGGTAGACAGTTGCCATAATCTAAGGTTGTACAAATAAACCTCATTGAAGGCACTGGTGGGCGTCATCGAGGCGCCAATGTAAATGTTGTGATCAACGCCGTCAGTCTTATACCGCTCAAAATAATGCGGAAAGATCTCCTGTGCTTCCTGCTGTTTACGATCTATAAAAGTTGCCAGATTTTGGTTGATAAGCTGAACCGTCTCGTCGTAATGTTTTCGGTTCTCATAAATAAGGCCTGTGTCTTTATTTATGGCCGTTTTATAATTATCAATAGCCTTTTTAAGTTCGGGTATCTTGGTGTTTAAATGATTGAGCAGCGGGTTTACCTCTTCTTTAAGCAAAGCGAAAACTTCACTTTCACTATTGGCATTAAGCTGATCTTTAATCTCATTGGTAAATTCTTCTATACGGAATTTTACCTGCTCATAAATAGGCATCGGTTGAGCCTTTAGCGCCAGCTCCAAAATGGTGTCAACCATTTTAAGCTGAATCAGAATATCTTTTTGGATTGCACTGTTACGCTCATCAGAAGAACCCACAATATCAATCTGCCCGTATAATGGATACACATCTTCAAAAGCAATATCCTTAAAGGCAGCAAACTTGCCGGCATCCTGATTTTTGATAAAGCGTTTGGCTTCCTCTTCAAAAATCCATAATACGCTCGGATGAATACTGGTACACTCACTTTGTATAACCGCTTTGATTCGGTTTTCCAAATCATTGCGTTTGCGCTCAACGGTAGATACGATAAAGGGCATTACATCATCAAGCTTGGTTGCGTTTAGGCTGTGCAGCTTGTTGCGGGTTTCAGAGACCAGTTCTAAAACAGCCAGCAACTCATTGCCTTTAGCAATGGGCGCAAGAATACAACTCTTAGCTCCCTGAGTGAGTAAATTTTCAGCCAGTATGTTATGCTTATTTTTACGTGCATATTCCTCAACGTCGGGGATGATAAAATAGCTTTTATCCTTTATCAAAGCGTTATAGGCACTATCGCACATACTCTTACGGCAATCATTTCGGGCGTCCTTATTCAGGATAAAGCTCGTAAGCATAGTCTCATCAGAGATCTGGGTAAAAAGATCGTTACTCTTGTCAAATTCGGTAAAACCAACTCTAAGGTCGGCTATATTGAATATTGCACTAAAGATTTCCTGAAACTGCTGTGAAGTATTTTCGTTGAGTGTTTTTTTAGAAAGAAGCGTGCTTTTCAAATCTGAAATCGAATCGTCAACGGTAACGTCTGTAAGATTTAAAATGGTGATTCCTTTTAAAATCCAGCTTTGAGGAGGGAAGTATTCCTTCCACAGATCGTAATCGTAACCATTAGCGATAAGCTTATCTGCAATTTCAGTAGTAATTTCAATCGCTTTGTCAGTGGGTTCACAAAACGTAAAATCAGCATTCATTGCCGCACGATAACTGCGTATAATTCCGTTTTTATCTGGTATTTCGTAGTACAGGGGTCTGCTGATGTCCACCTCGTAACCGTAATACGAATTCAGAATTATAACACACCCCAGAATGTAGTAAAACTCGGTATCCAGATCTCTGATTTTCAATTCAAAATCAGGCCCTGCTTCTTCGAGAATCGTTGCAAATCTGCGTGTGGGATTGAAAATTTTATTTTGGAAAGGAATGGTCGCTGCTTTAATCTCATTTTTAGTCAAAGCCGCAGGAAAAAGATTGTCAAGTAACGTACTTAAAGGCTCGTCGTATTCCTGAAGGTTGTCAAAGTCTTTTATCCCTTCAGCCAGCTCAGGATATCCTTCCGCATAGTCTAAAATAGACTTCATATACTCACGCGTAATGGGGTTTTGAGACTGCTTCATACGTTTTTTCAGCATCTCAAAAACCTTGGTAAGACTTAGCTGTACCTGCAAGGGAAAATCCTGTAACTCCTCCATTAGACTAATTTTAAAAGAATTTAATCAAAAATGATTACAAAAATAACAGGTAGTTAGTCTTTAACATAGGTTTAAACTTACAGGTGCTGTGTATTCTTAAGAACATTCTAAATTTCTTTAGCGCTCCTTTTTGAAGATCTACCCGTGAATACACGAATTGTCTGTTTCAAAAAGCTACAAATCCCGTATATTGCGGCATTATATCTTAAAACTTATGAAACAATTAATTCTTGCCGGTTTGGCTTCGGTATTAGCAATTTCCTGTGCTGAAGAAGCAGACTTTAAAATTAAGGGGACTACTCCTGATATCGACAATAATACCAAGGTTTACCTTCAAAAAATAGACGAAAACAACCGCCTTGTGGGTGTTGACACCACGGTGATTGAACAGGGAGAGTTTAGCTTCGACCCTTCTGAAGTAAAAAATCCTGAAATGATGGTTTTAGGTTTTGAGGCTGCTCAGGGTACAGTTATTCTTATTGCTGAAAATGAAAGCATCAGCGTTCGTGCCTATAAAGACAGTCTGTACACCTCAAAAGTAAATGGCGGCGAAGAAAATGACTTTTTCAAGTTGTATTACAATGATGTTGTTGAATCTAATAAGAAGAAAAACAAATTGCAGGAACAGGCGATGAACCTGCAACGCACCGGCGATACGGCTGGAATTACCGCATTACGCGCTGAGTTTGAGCAAATCAACACCGAGGATACCGAACGACGCATAGAGTTGATAGAAGAAAACACAGACAAGTTTGTGAGCATCATCGTCTTATCTGACCTGGTGGGTACGCGTGCTATAGATGCGAATCAAGCGGAAGCTTTATTTGATAAGCTTGATAAAAGCCTGCAGGAAATGCAAAAAGGAGTAAAACTGAAAGAAATGATTGCTCAGGCTAAAGAGCGTGAAGCGGCTGCCTCACTTGCCGAAGTGGGTAACAAAGCTCCTATGTTTACTGCTCCTACTCCTGATGGTGACGAGTTATCGCTGCAGGAAGCTATGGGGTCAAAATACACCATCATCGACTTCTGGGCCAGCTGGTGTAAGCCCTGCCGCGCAGAAAATCCAAATGTGGTTAATGTTTACAACCAGTACCACGAAAAAGGTTTAAATATCATTAGTGTTTCTTTAGACCGTGCCTCTGCCCGTGACAAATGGCTGGCCGCAATCGAAAACGATAAGATGACCTGGTATCACGTTTCAAATCTGATGGAATGGCAGGATCCTGTTGCCCGTAAATATGGCGTAACTGCAATCCCTGCAACGTATCTTTTAGATTCTGAAGGTACTATTATCGAAAAAAATCTGCGTGGAGAAGCTTTGGTTTCTAAAATGCAGGAACTTTTAGGAGAAGGCTAAACTTCCTTTTTTAACCCATTAAAAAATCCCTTTGAAAGTTTATTTCAAAGGGATTTTTTATTTCCGGTATAGCGTACTCCTAAAGCTGTATCTCAATTGTAGTTCCGGAATAGTCTACAGTCTGTACTTCAGAAATAGATCCATCTTTTCCAATTTTTACAATCTTAAATTGGCGATCCTGAAGCATCCCCTCAAACTCCCCTTTTCGGTCTGCGATTTTAAGAGTTTTTGCTGCGTCATCCCACGTAAAGCTTATGGTAGAATATGCTCCATTTTCATAATTATAATTGTCAAATTCATCCTCATACAAGCTAAAACTGCCGTTTGCTCCCTCATAAACCCGTATCTCCAGATTATCCCACGGCTTTTCTTCGGCATACTGTACTTCAGGGCCCATTGGCAAAATGCTTCCGGCTTTTACGTATAGGGGTATTGTATTTATGGTGGTTTCTTTACTTAGTTCCCGGCCGCCTTCAAAGCGTTCGTTGGTCCAGAAATCATACCAGCTGCTTCCTTGCGGCAAGTAAACGCCTGCAGATTTAGTTTCGGTAAAATCTACAACAGGCCATCCTTCTTCACCACGTTCCTTTCCCTTATTCCAACCGGTTTCTTCATCTACTTTCACAATTTTTTCCGGGGTGTATTGCGCTTCAAGCACCGGTGCGACCAAAATCGCATCGCCAAACATATACTCGTCCTTCAAATCCCAGGTTTTTTTATCCTGAGGAAAATCCATCACTAGCGCACGCATAAAACTGTCCTGATTATGCGTGACTTCCCAGGAGGTGGTATAGATATACGGCAATAAGCTATAGCGTAATTCAATCGCACTTTGAATCGCATCGTAAATAGCTTCACCCTTTTCACCAAACTGATAGATCTCACGCTTCATTTCGGTACCGTGTGAGCGCATCATCGGCGTGAATGCACCATACTGCAACCAGCGTACATACAATTCCTGAAACAAGGGATTTTTAGAAGCCGTGCCGTCATTCCACGACTTGTTATAAGCCCCTGCGAAAAATCCACCGATGTCTGTATTAAAATTGGGATTTCCGGTAAGTGTAAAATTAAGACCGGCAGGAATCTGGTTGCGTAGAGACTCCCAGGACGAACCTAAATCGCCTGACCATACATTGGCACCATAACGCTGCTGCCCGGCAAAACCCGAACGTGTAAGAATAAATACGCGCTTAGCGGACGATTCTTCCCGCTGGTGTTTGTAAACGCCTCCCACCGTTTCCAGCGGAAAAGCGTTGCGCACTTTCCTAAACGAACCTAAATAGGTCTCGTTGTTATAATCTTCATCTTTAATCTCTAAATGATCGGGCTCTGTAGAATCCATCCACCAGCCGTCAATACCTAATGAGAAAAGATTTTTACTCAGGTAATTCCAATACAGATCGCGTGCTTCCGGATTATACGGATCGTACACCTGAACTCCGGAAGGATAGTTCATATCCGGCGGCCAACCCTCCTTGCCTGATTGCGGCCAGGTCTGAAAGTCCATCAACATATTCTTTTCCTTTAGTTCTTTAAACTGAGGCGTTTCGGGACCAAAAGAAGACCATATAGAAATAATCAAATGCGCGTTGAGATCGTGAACGTCATTTACAAATTTCTGAGGCTCGGGAAATGCCGGATTTCCAAAATCCATTGCATTCCAGTGGTAATTATCTCCCCAATATTGCCAGTCCTGAATGATTCCATCAAGCGGAACGCCCAGTTCGCGGTGCTTTTGAACTACACCTACAGTTTCTTCCTGACTTTTATAACGCTCGCGGCTTTGCCAAAACCCATACGTCCATAGCGGAAACATAGGCACCTGCCCGGTAAGATCGCGCATTTCGGCAATGACCGCATCTGCATTTTCGCCCGCCATAACATAATAATCAATCCCATCGCCTACTTGAGAGGTAAACGAGGTTTCATTGTTAGCATCTGCAAATGTTGTAGGCGAATAATTGTCCCAGAAAACGCCATATCCCTTTGGAGACTGAAAAAAGGTCGAAAAATCCCAGGTGTTGTTCTGTACCATTTCAACCTTCTGATTGCGTTGCGACATTTTACCATTCTGTAAAATTCCAAGACCGTAAATGGGCTCATCTGCCTCTAAAGACCAGCTTTGTCCCACGGTAAACGTGTTTTCGCCATTATCAACAAAGGGTTTGAAAGAAGTGGTGTTCTCGCGAAGCAAGAGGCTGCCGTCCGGTTTAAAAAAGCTGATCGCTTTTGCGATGGTATCAAACTCCACCCGCAACCCGGCCGTTTTCAAAGCAACTCCATTAGCAAGGTCTTCAACCTCTACTAAAAGCTTTTCGGGTTCTTTGATTACTGAAAGGCTTCTTTTTTCAAAAGCATGATCTTTGAGATGCTTCCTGATGCGTACAATGGAAGGCGAGACAAATTCGATCTGTATAGCTAATGAAGCGGTTTGAGTTTTAATGCCAGAATCGTAAACTTCATAGGATTTACTGGCGCAACCTCCACAAATGAATAAAAAGCAGATTGCCCAAAAGAAAATGGATTTCATGATTTTAACTAGTTTTATGTGAAAACTTAATGCGGAAAACACACTATTTAGAAGTCACAATTTGACAAGGCGAAAGGTTTCGAATTACGAA
The DNA here is from genome assembly GCF_002744755.1 of Leeuwenhoekiella nanhaiensis. Lineage (GTDB taxonomy): Bacteria > Bacteroidota > Bacteroidia > Flavobacteriales > Flavobacteriaceae > Leeuwenhoekiella > Leeuwenhoekiella nanhaiensis. The sequence goes on from NZ_KZ319288.1 coordinate 625,359, forward strand.
ATCGATTACGCTTTTAAATGTTTATTTTACATTTAAAACCAAAAATACATATAAACCCGAGAAGTATCCAAATAAATTGGGAAGATTATGACTTGATTTTGAACAGGGTAAGCGGCCTGTCGTTATTGGCAATGATAAGATAGGGACTACTGCCAACGACCACCTGCTTCATCTGTTTCGCGTTAAGATCGTTGTAAAAACTGATGTCTTTAAAGGGTTTCATTCCACCCTTTGAATCGCCGAGCAAAACATAACCCACGTTAGAATCATACTTTACAGTTTCCACTTCCGCTTCATGAATTGCACCTATACCTATTACGTCCAGATGGCCATCCTTATTTACATCAGCAAAGGTGAATGACATCGTTGGGCCCAGCTGAGCCAGAACAGGCAGGTGTTTGATTTTAAAGTTTCCGTTACCCAGATTTTCAAGGTAAACCGATTCAAATTCTTTGGCTTGTTTGTGGTAGGAATTGGCAATCTGCTCGCTACCGTAAATGTCAGTCAGTGTTGAGTTCGCAAACTCCTTATAGGTTTTGATTTTTTCGCTCACAAACGAATTTTGCATCGTAGAGCACTCCTTACCGCGTACAGGCACTAAACTGCCTTTATACACCTTACTTAAAATCATATCGTAATTGCCGTCGCTGTCGAAGTTGTTCCCATAGATATGCAAGGGTTTTTCTACGGAAGGATGAAATTTATTGTTTGCGCCCAGGTTTCCTACGAAATAATCCAGGTCGCCATCCTGGTCAAAATCAATTTCAGAAATAGTATTCCACCAGCCGGAGGTTTCTTTTAGCGCTTCAATTTCTGAAGGCTGAAAGCTTCCGTTTTCATTTTTGAAAACTGTAACAGGCATCCACTCCCCTGCTACCAACAAATCGCGATCGCCGTCACCGTCGTAGTCCGAAAGGATCAGATCATTAATCAAGCCTGCTTCTGCAAAGGCAGGGGCAACTTTTTCAGTTACATCGCTAAATTTTCCAACCTGATTTTCTAAAACATAGGAACGTGGCGACAAGGGGTATTTACCGGGAACAATTCTTCCTCCCACAATTAGGTCGAAGTCACCGTCCTGATCGTAATCTAGGGAAACCACGGCTTTAGAACCGGTTAGCATTTTTGGCAAAGCCGAAGAAGCGCGAAAATTCCCCTTTCCGTCATTCAGATAGAGGCGGTCTTGCAGTTTGCTGTCATTTTCCTGCAACTCATAACCGCTGCTGGCAACATATAAATCCATATCACCATCTCCGTCAGCGTCAAAAAAGTGCGCTCCGTTATCTTCAAAGGCCTTATCAGCCGCAAATGCAGGCTGAGTTGTTTGTGTAAACGTCCCACCGGCCTGTTGCAGGTACAATTGTGCCGCCTGACCGAGACCTCCACCCAAAAATACGTCTTCGAGACCGTCGTTATTTACATCTGCAGTTTCAAATGCGGGGCCTTGTTGCGATTGCTTTTGTGGCAGTAATACCTGTCTTGAAAAATCATTAAAATCATTTTCTTCGTGCGCATAGGTCAGCCCAAGTTCCCGCGGATCTACGCGTTCAAAATGTTCAGGACGTTCATAAGGCGTTTCAACAGCATTACCAGCTTCAGCCTCATTTAAAGTCAGGAATTGATTAGCCTGAACATCTTCTAAAATTGAAACCTTTCCGGTGTTCCAAACCACTTCTATTTTGGAGATTTGCTGCTCTTCACCTACCCCAAAATTTAAAATCGGGGAAACCGAAGATTGATATCCCCGGGATAAATAAAGCTCCTGATATTGTTGCGTACTGTCTGTGTACACTTTTACCTTGGAGCCTATTGCAAGCGGGTTTTTAGCATTGCCTTTCAACTTAAGGCTGATGAAATTTGCGGTGGAATTATTGCGGTAAATACCGGCCTCATCCTCCAGATTGTTTACAACCAGATCCAGGTCACCATCGTTATCCAAATCCCCGTAAGCCACTCCGTTTGAATTCACCGCCTGAGTAAAGCCCCAGTCTTCAATCACTTTTTTGAAAGACAAATCCTTATTATTCTTAAAGGCATAATTCTGAAGCTTATCTGAAGGCATTTCTTTAAGAATGCTATCGATAGGCATTTGTTCCAAAGAACCTTCGTTGGCATCAAGAAACCTGCTAAAATCCTGATTGGCAATTTCGCGTTTGATCCCGTTTGTAATGAAAATATCCTTGTAGCCATCACCGTCAAAATCTGCGATAAGTGGCGCCCAACTCCAGTCAGTCTTCGACACTCCTGAAACCTGTGCGATATCTGTAAAATAACCGTTTCCGTTGTTTAGATTAAGCACATTAGACATATACGGAAAATGAAAACCGGCCTCAACAATCCACCAAAATCCTTCGGTGTTCATACTGGCCATATTTTGTTTTCCGCGCTGGTGATCTTCCGCAGACATATCTAAAACCAGTAAATCAGGTAAAAAGTCATTGTTGATATCCGCAAAATCAGATCCCATACTGCTGTAGGAGATGTGTTTCATTTTGGTATTGATATCGTTAGCAAACGTGCCATTCTTGTTGTTGATGTAAAGCTTATCGGGCGTGATGAAGTCGTTAGCCACAAAAATATCGGGCCAGCCGTCGTTGTTAAAGTCTCCAATAGAAGCACTAAGACTGAATTCCTTATTAATCAAACCGCTACCCGGAGTAACATCGGTAAAAGTAGACCCGTCATTGCGGTAGAGGTGATCTGAAGTTTGCGGGTAAAACTGGTCGTCATTAACGATTGCATTAAGGTCAACCGAATTTAAAAAGTCATCCCGGTGATTGATCAAATACATATCGAGATCGCCATCCCGGTCGTAGTCTAAAAAGTATGCCTGAATGGAAAAACCGTCGTCTGCAATTCCCCATTTGGCAGCTTCTTCGTTAAATGTACCGTCCTTTTGATTGACAAACAGCTTATTTTTACGTTCAAGGCTATTTCCCATAGAAGCCGATTTGCAAACGTAAATATCCAGATAGCCGTCGTTATTAATATCTATCATCGTGACGCCGGTAGTCCAGCCTTCGGCATCTGCAACACCTGCTGCATCGGTAATATCTTCAAATTTAAAATCTCCTTTATTCAGGTACAGCTTATTGGCATTTTGGTTTGAAGTGAAATAGACATCCTCGAGCCCGTCGTTATTAACGTCGCCTATAGCCACGCCACCCCCGTTATACATATCGTAATAATTGAGGATGTTGAAGGCTGCGGTTTCGGTCACAGTGTTTTTAAAGTGAATCCCGGTATCCGCATTTGATATTTGGGTAAAAAGCGTTGTGGCCGTACTCGTCTTCTTCTCAAAACCCGAATCTTTACAGGAAAATGTCAATGCAGACAAACCAATTACGCTAAAAAAGTATAGAAAACGCATACCAAAAACTGCTCAAAAAAATTCAACTTATTATAACTCAATTCTAAATGGCGACGCCGGAAGCCCTTCTTTATTGTACAAATTGGGATTGTCCGGGTTATCTGCCCAGGCATAGCGCAAATACTTTGGCTCTGCCACCTCATCACTCCAGACGATCACACGATCACCTTCAATTTTGGCATTTGCCCACACAAATTTCCCGTCTTCACCTGCCAGCGCAAATTCGCTCAGGGTTTCGCCATCATTGCTCACCAAGCCACTGCCTGTGTGTTTAAACTGTAGAAATACTTTTCCATCTTGAATGGTATGGCTTTCGTAAACAGGTCCCGAATAAACCAGGTCCTCGCCGTAGGCCAACTTCAATCCTGCAAGCGCCATACGTTCGCCCACATCTTTTTTATTATCGGGGTGAATATCATTCCACTCCCCCAGATCAATATTTACGGTCATAGCAGTGTTCGGGTTTTTCAGCGCCTTTAGCTGGGCTTCACGCAACTCGGCCCAGTTGCTTTCAGAAGGCAGATAAGACACATCCATAAAATTAGGTAACTGCGCATAAATAAAAGGTGCTTCATGCTGATCTAAAACACTGCGCAAACCTGAAATCAAAGCCGCCATATATCCTTCGTAAGCCTTTGGATTACCGGTATTGCTTTCGCCCTGATACCATAAAATACCCTTAACCGGAAGTTGCTTATAAGGAGCGATCATCCCATTGTATAAGGCTGTTGGTTCGTTTTGTGGATTAATACGGCGCACGCGCGCTCCGGAATCTCTGTCCGCAAAAGCGGATCGATCAAATGGCTTAAAAACCTCGCCTACTTTATACTGCCAATAGCCTTTTAAATCTACCGTATCCTGCTCAGTAAAAATATAATAGGGTTTGTCTGGTACAAAGCCTCCCTTACCATTGTAATTGGTGACTTTAATTGTAAAATTATTTTTTCCGGCTTTGAGTAAGGTATCGGGCACCTCATAGCGGCGCTGTGGATATTGATAGGTTTTGTTACCCACCAGAACGCCATTGATGTACACCTCATCGGCATCAACGATGCGGCCCATAAAAAGTCGGGCTTTTTTGCCTGTCATAGATTCGGGAATCTCGACTTCCCTGCGGTACCAGACTGTGCCGTTAAGGTCTCGTACACCCTGGTCTTCCCAATACCCGGGAATGTTGATACGTCGCCAGTTTTTAGGCGTAAAATTATTACTATACCACGGCGTACCCATAAGCCCTTTATCGGTTTCCTCTTTTACTGATTCTTCCGGTTGAGGACGGTTTTGACGCTGCGCATTTACAAACGCCGTGTCTTTATTTTCTTCGATAGTTTTTAAGATTTCCGGATAATCGGTATAGCCTTCCTGGGGGATCCAGGCTTCAATGGGCGTACCACCTACGCTGGCATTGATTAAGCCAATGGGAATCTGGTATTTTTCGAAGATTTTTTTGGCAAAGAAATACGCGACAGCCGAAAACGGACGAACTTCTTCCCCCACTGCTTTTTGCCATTCGCCTTCGGTAAGATCTTCCTGAGGACCTGAGATAGCAGGAGTTGTGGGCACTTTAAAATGCCGGATTGCAGGATTATCTGCAGTCGCTATTTCTTCCGCGTAGCGCACATCGTGAATATCCAACTGATGTACCATGTTAGACTGACCGGTGCACAACCACACATCACCAATCAAAATATCATCGATTTCGACACTGTTTTCACCCGAAATCGTCATTTTGAAAGGTCCGCCGGCTTTCATTTTTGGGAGTTCGATACTCCATTTTCCATCTTTAGGGGTGGTGGTTTTATACTTTTTTCCTTTAAACGAAAGCGTAATTTGTTCGCCGGGATCTGCCCAGCCCCAAACCGGCACTTTGGCATCCCGTTGCAGCACCATCCCGTCACTTATTAAAACAGGTAATTTTATTTCGGCCTGTACAGAAAAAATCAGGCTGAACATAAAAAGGATGATTCCGCTTATTCTTTTTAAAATCATGTTGTCTTTAGTTTACTGCAAATTCTATTTCGGCCATTTTAGGAGCTCCTAATGCCGCGCTACGTTTCATAGGGCTTGCACCTCCCACATAAAGCCGGAATGTACCAGGCTCAATAGTCTTAGAGCCATCTTCAAGCACAAGCTGAAAGTTTTCGGGCTTGATCTCAAATGTTATTTTCTCAGAAGCACCGGGTTCTAGAGTAACGCGTTTGGTATTTATAAATTGAAAATTAGGCACCCGAACCGAAGCTTCCAGGTCTGAAATGTATACCTGTACCACTTCGTCTGACTTCACCTTACCGGTGTTGGTCACGGTCACTTCAAGATTCAGACTTTCGTCCTTTGTAACCTGAGTTTTATTTAAAGCGGCATTACTGTATTCAAACTGTGTATAATTCAGCCCAAAACCAAACGGATACAAGGGCTCCTCGTTCATATACTTATACGTACGCCCTTCCATGGAATAATCTTCGTAGGCAGGTAACTGATCTAGTGATTTAGGGAAGGTAATAGGTAATCTTCCTGACGGAGAAACATCACCAAAAAGTACATCTGCAATCGCAGTACCACCTTCTTCGCCGGGATACCACACGAAAAGCACAGCATCAGCCAGCTCCTGAACCCGAGCAAGATCTACAGGACTACCTCCTGTAATAAGTGCAATAATTGGTTTACGATCTTCAGGATTTCTATCAGCCATTTCACGCAAATCTTCCAAATATTGAATTTGATTAGGAGGCAAACCATAATCCAAGCGATCTCCCGCTGTATCTGAATCTATCGAGTCGCCTTCCTCACCCTGAAGCGTGCTGGATAAACCCAAAACGACTAGCGTCACATCGCTGTTTGCCGCATTCCCGGTTGCATAATTAATAGGGTTTCTAGAGTCTTTGTTTAACATGGCTCCCTGGCGGTATTGCAACTGACTGGTAGGACTTATCGCTTCGCTGATACCTTCAAGAATGGTTACCATATTTGAATTAACACCATAATAATTACCCAGAAGAACTTCCGTACTTGTGGCGTTCGGGCCGGTTAGGAAATATTTGGGCAGGTCCTTTTTAAGCGGAAGAATTCCATTATTCTTTAAAAGCACAATACTTTTTTGAGCAGTTTCGCGTGCTAAAGCGCGGTGTTCTTCACTATTAATCACCTCAAGCGAAAGCGCATCGTATGCATTGCTTCCTTTAGGATCGAATAATCCCAGCTTAAAACGGGTTTTGAGCAAGAGTGCTAGTTGCTCGTCTATTTCGGCTTCCGTAATTAAACCTTGCTCTACCGCTTCAGGCAATGCACTGTAGGTGTCTCCGCAATTTAGGCTTACTCCGCTTTTTACTGCCATTGCAGCAGCACCAGCCTTGGAAGGCGCAGTACCGTGACCACCCTGACCTTTGGCAACATATAAATCAACAAGAGCAGCGCAATCGCTAAGAATATGTCCGTCAAAATTCCATTTTTGCTTTAAAACCTCATCAAGCAAGTACTTATTAGTACAACACGGTTCGCCGTTAGTACTGTTATAGGCACACATAACGGCTTCCACATTCTCATTGACTAAAGCTTCAAATGCGGGCAGATACGTCTCATACATATCTTTTAAAGTCGCGGTGGCATTAAACTCGTGTCTTACCTGCTCGGGACCACTGTGCACTGCAAAATGCTTGGCGCAGGCAGCTGTTTTTAGATGATCAGGATCATCACCTTGCAGACCTTTTACAAAAGCAACACCAATCAATGACATCAGATACGGATCTTCGCCGTAAGTCTCCTGACCTCTACCCCAACGCGGATCCCTGAAAATATTAATATTAGGCGTCCAGAACGTGAGACCGTTATAACGGTTAAAATTTCCCTTTTCGCTGGTTGCGTTGTATAAAGCCCGGGCTTCATCTGAAATGGCATTGGAAATTCGATACGCCAAATCTGCATCAAAGGTGGCACCTATCCCTATCGCCTGCGGAAAAACAGTGGCAGCAGAAGCACGCCCGACTCCGTGAAGGGCCTCATTCCAATAATCATAAGGAGGAATATTTAATCGCTCAATAGCCGGGGTACTATTCATCATCTGAGCCGCTTTTTCTTCAAGGGATAACCGCGAGATCAAATCTGCTACACGCTCATCTACAGATAACGAAGTATCATAAAAAGGGAACTCAGGATTTTCAGACTGGTTTTTTTCAATCGTTTGCGGAGATTGTTTTTGATCTGTATTACAAGACAGAGTCAACAGGCAAGCAACAAAAAAAACTATTCGGTAATAAAAGAGATTGTTCATTTCAATTTGAATTAATGCGATTCACAGGTAAGGAGTTCAGTATTTTTATTAATAAAAAGACAGAAAGCATTTACGCAATCGGTTGCAAACTAAAAATAATTTGTCACATTATCATCATTTTTAGAAACATAAACAAAATGATAGTCCAGATTTAATTTTAAGACAACTATTTTTCTAATTAAAGATATCATTCTATATGAATGAGCATTCCTACTTTAAAATCAGAGACGCAATCAAACAGTCTTATGAGTTTAATGGGTTGCAGATATTCGGTACTCTAATATTTTATTTTGAAAATCTAAAAAAATGGAAAACTTACCAATTATTTGATATTCAATAGTTTAAATCCTATTATTGATGGATTAGTATATTCTTAACAAAATTTTGCGCAATCGGTTGTTTTATAAGTGTGATTTCTATACATTTGAAAACATAACATATAGTACAAAAGACAATAAGCGTCCGTCGTACATTTTAAATTTGCCTTTATCGACTTTATGGAACAAATACACGAAATCGATTGAGTAGAAATTTCGGTCGAGCGCCAGTTCCAAGTTCTATATGTAAAAAACCAATTCAATTAAACTCGAATGACTAATTAATTCAATCTAAACTAAGTTTTATGGAAAGCGTTCTACTTTTTCAGAAGAAAACTCTCAGGTATCTTGGGCTATTCTTCTTAAGTGTATTTTTCTGCTCCGGAATTTATGCTCAATCAACAATTACAGGTACAGTGACCGACGGTACTGGTCCCATTCCTGGCGCAAACGTTATCGTTAAAGGAACCAACAACGGCGCAGTTACCGATTTCGACGGAAATTATACCTTAAACAATGTACCCGGCGATGCTATTTTGGTATTCAGCTTTGTGGGTTATGAGGCCAAAGAAGTACCGGTAAATAACCGTTCTCAGGTAAATGCGGTACTTGAAAATGACCTGCAATCTTTAAGTGAGGTTGTGGTTATTGGTTATGGTACTCAAAATAAGGAATCTGTAACGGGATCTGTTGTATCTCTTGATGGTGAATCTCTTGAAGAGGTTCAGGTAGCAAACTTTCAGCAGGCTTTACAGGGTCGTGCGCCTGGTGTACAAATTACAACCACCAGCACCAGACCGGGAGCTAATAATGCATCAATTCGTATTCGTGGGGTTCGCTCTTTATCAGGAAGTAATGATCCATTAATTGTACTTAACGGTATTCCCTTTTCAGGAGGAATTAACGATATCAGTATTAATGACATAGAAAGTCTTGATATACTCAAAGATGCTTCTGCAACCGCTATTTATGGTTCTCGAGGGGCTAACGGGGTTATTCTGATTACTACCAAAACCGGTAAAAAAGGACAAAAGGCAACGTTTAGCTACAACACTTACTATGCTGCTAAAGAAGTTTTTGCGAAATACCCTATGATGAATGGTCCTCAATTTCTAGCTCTGCGAGAAGCGACTGGGATTACAAGGGATGGTGTACCTATCTATCAGAATTTAGGAGCGGATGAAGATCCCAACGTAAACACAGACTGGCAGGACTTAATTTACGGAACAGGTTTGCAAACCAATCACGACTTTAGTGTTTCTGGAGGAACAGAAAATGGAAGCTACAGCTTTGGTGGGGGTTATTTTAAAGAGACTTCTGTTTTACCTGTTGAAGATTTTCAAAGATATTCGCTTCGCGTACAGGTCGATCAGCAAATAGGTGCATTTCGTTTTGGCTTGAATTCTATTATGAACTGGAACGTCACTAATGCTGCAGGAACCGGACTCTACGGAAATTTAAGTGCTACACCTATTTTAGATCCGTATAATGAAGATGGTTCTTTAAAACGAGTTGTAAGTATGCCAGCTGATGACTTTTGGGTCACTACGCGTAGTACTCTAGAAGCTATAGGGGATGGTCGTGTTAACCTGCAAAAGGATTTTGGAACCTATAATAATTTGTACGGTGAAGTTAGTATTCCTGGAATTGATGGATTAAAGTACCGTTTAAATATTGGTTTAAACCTCCGCACCAGTAGAGATGGTTTCTTTAACGGACAGGGAGTTGCAAATATTGACCCATTGTCGCCCAATAATGCTGGAAACAGCAGCAGCTTATTTCAGGATTATGTTGTTGAAAATTTATTGACTTATGACAAAACCTTTGCTGACAAGCATAAGGTTAACATCGTTGGTTTATATTCATTTCAAAATTCAAAATTCGAAGATTCCTTTTTAAACGCCAGAAATATTCCGAATGAGGATTTTTTATTCTATAACCTTGATGCGGCTTTATTGGAAGACATTACCGGTTACGGAAGTAATTATGGTGAAAATGGTTTAAAATCTGTGATGGGACGAGCCATCTATCAATATGACAACAGATACCTGTTAACAGCTACTGTTCGTGCAGATGGATCTTCAAGATTAGCACCCGGAAATAAATGGGTTACCTACCCCGCAATCTCTTTGGGATGGAATATTGCGAATGAAAAATTTATGGAAGATGTAGAATGGGTTAATTCCTTAAAACTCCGTGCAGGTTATGGAGAAACCTCTAATCAGGCGGTTAACAACTATGCTACACTCGGAAACCTTGGAATTCGCAATTACAACTTTGGAGAGACTTTCGCTACCGGATATTTTGTAAACGAACTTCCTAATGCTACATTAGGCTGGGAGTTTTCAGAAACTTATAACTACGGTATCGATTTTGGTTTGTTCAACAACCGTCTTTCTGGTACTGTTGAATATTATCTGACTAAAACGAACGATATTCTTTATCGCGTAGGTCTGCCATCAACATCTGGGGTGGGATCCTTTGTTGGAAACATTGGTGCCACAGAAAACAAAGGGGTAGAAGTAGCTTTAAATGCTACAATTCTAGACAATCCAGATGGTTTTACCTGGGATTTTGGGGTCAACCTCTATACGAATAGAAATGAAATCACCTCACTTGCGAGTGGTCAGGATAGAAACGAAGGTCAGCTCTGGTTTGTGGGATCTCCTATAAACGTAATTTATGACTTCAAAAACATAGGTCTTTGGAATGAAGATGATCCTGATTTCCAGTATTTACAAACCTACGAACCGGGTGGAAATGTGGGTATGATCAAGGTAGAATACACCGGTGAATTCAATGAAGATGGTTCACCTGTACGTCAGATAAACGCAGACGATCGTCAGATCATCGATCCAACTCCTGATTTTCAGGGAGGTTTCAACACCCGCTTAGCTTACAAAAACTTTGATTTTAATATGGTTGGTGTTTTTCAAAGCGGTGGTACTTTAGTAAGTACTTTATACTCTTCAGGAGGTTACTTAAACCTGCTTACCGGTAGAAGAAACAATATTGACGTAGATTACTGGACTCCTACGAACACCGATGCTAAATATCCTGTTCCAGGAGGTATTCAGGCAGGCGACGGACCGAAATATGGAACAACAATGGGATATTTTGATGGTTCGTTTTTGAAGGTTCGTGCTATGACATTAGGTTATAATTTTGAATCTAATCTAATTGAACAAGCTGGACTACAGAGTTTACGCCTTTATGCCACCGTTCAAAACCCATTTGTTCTGTTTTCACCTTATCATAAAGAATCTGGAATGGATCCTGAAACCAACTCGGGATCAGATGGTGCAGGAAACGCTCAAAACTCAGCAACCGGAACTGCTGGTTACATCTCTAGAGGTATTGCAACCATAGGAACAAACGTTCCTACCACTCGCAATTTTCTTCTTGGATTGAATTTAAAATTTTAAAAAAAAGTGATTATGAAACGATTACAATTTAAAATAGCCTGTATAGCTTTTTTTGCTATCGGTGTCAGTATTACATCCTGTTCAGATGATATTCTGGAAGAAAACCCCAGAAGTGTTTTCACTCCGGAATTCTTTCAAACAGAGGCAGGTGTTGAAGGCGGAATCACCGCATTATATACGCATTTACGCTTTTTATACGGTGCCTGGAATTATTATAACTCAACTGAAACGGGCACAGATGAATATACCTGGGCACAAAGTGCTGACGGTAACTTTAAAGACATGGACCTATCTGGTGTTGGCTCAATTATTTCGACCTCTGCACCTCCTGCCGGACCCTGGTTCAGTTGCTTTGGCGCTATAAACACCGCAAGTGGTATTATTGAGAATGCTGAGGCTGTGGGAATCGCAGAGTCTTTGGTTGCAGAAGCCCGGTTTTTCCGCGGATTTGATTACTTCCTTCTGGTTCAAACCTATGGAGGGGTACCTCTAGATCTGGGCTCTGGAGAATTGGCTTTTAATACCTCAACTTTCCGAGGTTCGGTACGCAATACGGTCCCTGAGGTCTATACAAAAGCTATTCTTCCTGATTTACAAAGAGCTGTACAAGATTTACCTGAGCAGCCTCGTTTAACGGGTACCGTAACAAAAAATACAGCCCGTTTATATCTGGCTAAAGCGTATTTAACCTATGCCTGGTGGTTGCAAAACCCCAATAACATCCCAACGTATCCGGAAGCTCCACGTCAGGACCCTGATGGTCGCGATGCTGCATACTATTTTCAACAAGCCTATAATGTTGCGACTACTGCCATTGACAATCCGGGACCGTATTCCTTGCTTGAATATTTTTACGATGTGCACTGGGCACCAAATGACAGACACGCTGAAATGATGCTTTATGCAGATCATACTGAAGAAAGTGAAATTTACAATGGCGCGAGTTTAGGTTTTGGTATTTCAGGGGCACAGGATAATGCATCAGTCTGGATGGCAACATGGAATTACACTCAGATCAGAAGTGCCGATGGTGTTGCTGTTGTTCAGCGTGAAGCTGCACAAAGCTACGGGCGTCCATGGACACGTATGGCGCCGCCTATTGGAGTATTTAAAAACACTTTTGCCGATAAGGAGAATGACTCAAGATATGACGGAACGTTTGTAACCAGTTATCGTAATAACCGTGATAAATTGTCTCCTCCTGACTTTACTGAATATCCAAACGCAAATAACATTCCCGTAGGTCCTGGTGAAGCCGTACTTACTTTCTTGGATCAAGATGATCCTGCTATTGATTATTCAGGAAATAAAGCCTCTATTGGCGCAGGTTCTCTTGCAGGGCGATCTGATTTTGTAATCAACCCTGGAGGTATTAGTCGTGTTGTGTATCCCGGATTGTGGAAATTAGGAACCTATAGAACCGATAATAACGGAGGATTAGGCTCTCCTAATGCCGGTTTAACCAGACCATTCCCTATCGCTAAATTCTCAGAATTTTATTTTATAGCTGCCGAAGCTGCAGTGAAAGGTGCCGCGACTCAGGGTGGTAAAACCGCTCGTGATCTTATCAATGTGATTCGCGCCCGCGCGGGTAAATGGAGGTTTGATAACGGGGAACAAGAAGTGCGTATGGAGGATAACAGCGCAACACTTGTAAATAATACTCCTAATCCAATCACAATTGACTTCATTCTACAGGAACGGTCCCGTGAATATTTTGGTGAAGGATATCGTTGGTATGATCTGGTACGTACTCAAAAGTGGGCTGAAGTTGCAGCTACCTACAGTATAGCAGGTTCAGCTTATGGAGATCATACACCACAAACATTTACAAGAACAATAGAACCTTATCATTATTTGAGACCGGTTCCACAGGGCCAACTTGATGCGATGGATGTGTCGGATGCCGAAAAAGATACCTATCAAAACCCAGGCTATTAATTTCAAAGTAAGAGTTTGAAATAGCAACTGCCCAAAAGTTTAAAACTTTTGGGCAGTTTTTTTTATGACTAAGACGTATTCAGAATTTTGCTTAACAAATCACTCGGTATTATTCCCTTTCAATAAAGGAATAGGTTTGCGCTTTTAGGTAAGTCGTTAGTATTATCCTTGAACTTTGATAATTGGCTCAAAAAATATCCATCACTAAAAAATCTGATTCTTGAAAATTGAATTTAAGAATACGAATTTTATTATTTCAATTAACTTACGTATACGACAGAAAAGGTTGCACTCAAAAGATTTACACTAAACGATCTTAGGAGTTCTAAGCCACTTGTGATCGAATGAAAGCTCTCCCAAAGCTTTAATTCACAAGGCATTTACCCAGCATTTCAATTAAAATCAAATCTTAGGATAGTATCCAACAAAAAAGAGGCCCGAAGGCCTCTTTCATCTTTCTTTTAAATGTAATAACTATTCTAACGGCTCAATACTATTACCCGAAGTGGCATACAATCCTACTAAGGCTCCGGTAAAACCACCGGCTACATTGGTAGATAGAATATCTCCGCTTACAGTTCCACCTAAAGTTTTATAATTAGCTCCGTCTGTGGCATAACTGAATTTATAATCAGCATTATCCCCTTCTACTTTTAATGAAAGTTTACCATCTAAATCAATTTTTTCACTGGCAATAATCGTTGACTCCCCTTTTTCGGTGCGCTGCAATACAACATAGTACTCCTTGCCTTTTTTTGTCACCCCGAAAGCATAATTAAATCGTTCATTTTGTAAAGCTGTTATACCTGCAAAATCTTCATCCGATTTTGGCGTATAGGTTAAATCAGTTTTAAAACTGAACGTCTTATGCATTTGACGGTGAAACAACGTCGAAGTGGGTTTCAATTCGGTAATTTCTGTTTCAAAAGGTTCGATTTCCAGACCTTTTTTGGTTTGCTTTATAAAAGCCTCGCGAGGTCCGCGAAGACCAATCCAGCGATAATCCAATTTATCTGCGCTGAAATCTTCTTTAAACGTAAAATTCCCGTTAGGAAAATACCCTTCTTTTCCGGTCTTATTCTCCACTCCTTCCGGAAGGTCTAAAGTAGGCTCTATAGGCACTAAACCATTTTCAAAAACCGGATAGGTTCCAGACCAGTCAACCGGCAGAATAAAGGTTTCTCTTCCTGTATTTACCTGGCCGGCTGCATTTGGTCTAATGGCCAGAAAAACACCATACCATTCACCATTAGGTCCTTCAATAATGTCTGCGTGCCCTGCCCAGTCCACGTTGTTTTCACGATCTTTCGGAAAATAACGCTGCGTCAAAATGGGATTGCTTGGTGCAGGAACGAAAGGACCTTTAGGGTTATCACTCATAAAGATAACCTCACTATGCCAGCCTCCGGTTCCTCCTTCGGCACACATTAAGAAGTATTTGCCATCTTTCTTGTAGAGATGTGGTGCTTCAATCCAGATGGGTTTATCAGCTAAATCAACACCTCCGTTTACGATGATTTTATCAGTCCCTTTGATGATTTGATCTTTTTCAACATCATATTCCCAAATTTTAATTACACGGTGACCCTGATACAATTCTTCTCCTTTATTAGGCGCATCATTGTGAACTACATAGGCTTTTCCGTCATCATCAAAAAAGATGGAAGGGTCAATCCCGGCAAAATCCAGTTTAATAGGCTCGCTCCAACCCTGCATCGGATCTTTGGTTTTCACAACAATATTACCGAGACCACCCGCAAAAGCAGTTGTGATCATATAAAAAGTATCGTTGTTTTCATTGTAGGTAATTCCCGGTGCGTAAACGCCCTGACTGATCCCGGTGTCGTGTACATCCAATTGCGACACCCTATCTAAAACGTGACCGATTTGCTTCCAGTTCACCAAATCCTTCGAGTGGAAAATAGGCACACCCGGAAACATCGCAAATGACGAAGCTACCAGGTAGTAATCATCTCCTTTGCGGGTGATTGCGGGATCAGGATAGCAACCCTGAAGAATGGGATTGTAAAATTCATTGGTCTCTAGCGGATTTTCATTGTATACAGCATCATTTCCTTCATATACGACATTAGAGAATACCGGAACTCCCTTTTTAGGTGGGTCTGGCCTTTCCTTTTTTAAGTCGAAACTCGTAAGACTCAATATGAGCGCCAGTGCCGGCGCAAGTATTAGATTTTGTTTTTTCATTATATGAGTATTTAATTTTTGGTATTTATAAATTATGTGGCTAGACTAGTCAAACCCTACATAATAGGTTTTCACTTTGCCCTTGTAATCAAATTTGACAACAGCTTTTTCTGAAGCAGATGATGCCTGCGTGATAGCAATTTTAACTTCCGGGTTGTCCGATTTTGCAGATATTACAGGAACTGAGGTAGTCTCTTCTAAGTTAAAACTCGTTTCGTAAATATCGTAGCCTGTAATGCCGTTATCTTTGGTCGATCTCACCGGAGTTTCGGGTAAGTCAAGTGCATTGTCGTTTGCAGAGATGAATACCTCAGGAACAACCGGACGCTCAATCGGCTTGTCTTTAGAACTAAAACCAAGCCCGACAAGCTCCCCGAGCGATTCTGCTTCAGGCCCTACTATCTTGAGGAATAGTGCGTGTTTTTTATCCAGCTTATCCACAAATTCGGAAACATCAAGTGTAAATTGCGTAATCTCGTTTTCAGTATTCGGCGGAACAGTAATTTCTCCTATTTGCGTTCCGTTCCAGGTAACGTTATCCCAGGGACCATCTAACCAAACCTGTACCTTGAAGGATTCTGCTGTTTGTGGTTTAAGGAAAAGATTGAACACGGTTTCATTGCCTTCTTTCGTACCTTCAAAAGCCGTAACACCTTTCTGGTCTTCCGCTAATCCACCAAATCCAAAATATTTATAGCCAATAATATGACCATTCTTCAAACCGGAAATAGGCATATGGTTGTCCCAAATATCCCAGGCGTCTTGCTGAATGCTTATATCAGAAAGGTAACAGGCATAACCGGCAGAATAGTATTGATACGGATCCAGTCCATAAATATGAAATCCTTCGGAAGTAACTTCAGCACCTTTATACTCCAACTCATCTGAAGCTTTTGCCGTCCAGATTTCGTCTGCAGCATAGGGATCGTACCCGCGCAGGTAAACAGAACCCCCATCTTCTACTGATTCTTCATCCCAGGAAACCGTGATAGGCGCTACCATTGCCTGACGGGCAAAGCCGAAACCGCGCGGTGGGCGATGGTAAAAAACATACCATTGATTGTTTATCTTCTCAATACTTCCGTGGGTATTGTGACCGGAATAGGTGGTCTGAATAGCCGTACCATCTTCATTAAGTACCGGCGCACGCGAATCAACAAGGACCCCACCACTTCTCCAAGGGCCTAATGGCGAATCGGCCACTGCATAGCGCAAGGTGGAGTTTGAACTTCCCACACCATAATCTGGCCCGGAATACCCGCTGAAAACCGTTACATATTTATTTCCTACTTTACGAATGGAAGACGCTTCAAAGAAATTAAAGCTGCCCAAATCCTCGCCCTCATAGATTTTTGGAAACACGGTTCCTTCCGGATCCCGAATAACGCCATATCTGCGGCTGGCGGGCAGTAAGCGTTCAATGACCTCGGTACCCGGCCTTAAGGAATACATGGTATTTTGATCCAGTTGTGCAGCAGAAGACTTCTGAAAACCCCAATACCCATAAGCCCTAAAGCCAATTTCATAATCCGGGTCAGCCGGGTCGTCAATGTATTCTATATAAATGGCCGGATCAAAGCCCAAAATACTTCCGGGTACGGTTCTTTTTCCGTCTTCGGTAAGGTTAATGGGTGTAAACGGACCGTCCGGACGGCTTCCTTTAGCCACCATGGCTTCCCGGTTATAACCCCGGCTATGTGGATATAAGTAATAGGTTTTATTACCCTCTTTATCTTTTACCTCAACCAAATCAGGAGCATACATAACATCCCATTCCCCATCAACCTGGTAGGTAAACACGGGGCCTTCATCGGTCCATTCAGATAGGTTTCCAACCGGTGCAGACCAGATCCGGATATCCGGACCACAATAACTGGTGTATCTCACATCATGCGAACCTATGATGTATGCCCGGTATTTTCCGGGATTGTCAGGATCTTCAAAAACCCGTGGCTCCCCGTCAGGCAGGTGCTCCCAGAGTGGCAAATACGGATTTCCCATAGTTTGATGCACAGCGGGTTGATCAATATCTGTTGTTTCCGCTATGTAATTCTGTGATCGCATTCCCGTTGCTGCGAGTAGAAATACAGCAACTTTCAGCAACTTTAAACAGGCATATTTTAATTTCTTCATAATTGAGACTGATGACAGTTTATTGTTATTTTGATCATTTATTAAAAAATATTAATCGCTATAAACCTGTCGTTTAACAGGGCTATACGATAAGATTTGGTCCTAAAACTCGGCTTTCATTTTAAAGTTTTGGTGAACTGTTAATCTACTTTTTCGAGATAGGCTGAAAATCCGCCACGGCGCAACATTCTAATATCTATCTCTGTGGAAGCATCAACGACCCGATGCTCGGTTTTCAACTTTTTATCGTGTTCTCCATCGCTAATTAAGGTTAATTGATAGGACGCGTTTTGGGGAATAAATGAAAACGAGAGCTTGTATTTTTTTTCCCGGTCTTCGGCATTGATTCCTCCTATGTACCAATTATTTTGAGCTCTTCGGGCCAAAACCACATCCTTACCGGGATAGCCGGAAAGCAATTGAACCGCATCCCAACTTGCCGGAAGGTTTCTGAGTAAGACTTTAGCCGCATCGGGCAATTCCAGATAGCCATCGGGGCGGTCTGCCATATGCTGTAAAGCCGATTCAAAAACAATGCCCAAAGCCAACTCGTGACCGTAAGAAGTGAGATGAGGGTGCTGGGAATTGGTGAACGTAACCGGTGTATAATCCATCGAACCCACCACATTGCGGGTAAACGGAAGAATGGTGTTGTGAACCGGAGCTTCAAAAGTAAAATCGGGTACGTTGTTGTACCACTCTGCTCCGCGTACCGCTTCATAGGTCATCAGATTAGGATAGGTACGCGCCCAACCACGGGGCACCAGACTTCCGTGAAAATAAACCAGCATCTCAAAGGCAGCAGCATCTTCCAAAATATCCAAATAATAATTGATCATATCCTGCTTTTCGCTTTCGAAAAAATCAACCTTCACCCCTGCAACTCCCAACTTTTTCAGTTTGGAAAACTCGGCCACCCGATTTTTGTGCGTAAGCATACGATCTTTAGGCGTGGCACCCACCCAGGTATGATCACCTCCCGAATTGTACCACATTAAAGGGGTCACCCCTTTACTATGAATATATTTGAGCGCATCTTCCAGATTACCGCCATTGCCCATCGCATCCCATTCCCAATCGAGAAGGGTATAGCGCCAACCCATAGTTGCCGCCAGATCTCCAAAACGCGTTACTACCTGATAATCTTTAGTGCCGTGATTACTTGACCAATAATTCCATGAGACCAGACCTGGTTTGATCCATTCTGTGTTTTTCAGAACGTTGGGTTTTGAGACATCTTCAACCAGAGTTGAAGCAACGATATCTTCAAGTGCTCCTATAATAATTACCCGCCAGGGAGATTGCCAGGGTCCGGTTATCTTTGGAAGCCGTTCTCCCTGCCCCCTGCCATTCCAGTCGTCCGGAAAGCTTAGGGCATACTTACGGGCATCTGCAGTGTTGTTCAATTTGGTGCCCGCATAATTACGCATCAGGTTGGCTTCGTGAATTAAAAACCATGCTGTCGTATCCGGCGTGTGAAATAAAGCAGGATACGCCCAATCGTTTTGTGCTTCTGCATAATTTGATTTTCGGTAATAGCCTTCGTTGGCCGGATTGAACTTTTGCAGCCAGCGCACCGTGCTATCGGGAATGGTATAGGCAGTCTTTTCTTCAGTTACAACTTGCCTATCTGACTTTTCAGGAAACGCATAGCTAAAAGCCAATCCATCATTATAAGCTCTTAAGATAAGGTCGAACTTAATTCCCTGTAAATTTTTAAAGTGTACGTGTACTTCGTTCGCTTCATTTTCACGCTTGTGTGACTTTCCAAGGACCATCGTATAATTTTCCTGAATCAACTTCGGTTTTTCGGCCTTAATAAAACAAAGACCCGATGCGAAATCCTGATCCTCAAGTACCAATCCCAATTCTATTTGCGGGATGATCTCTACCTGTTCAATTTCAGTATTGTAAAAAACCTTTAAAAACCACTCGCCTTTAGCGTCTTCTTGGGTATTGAATAGCGACACCTTTATTTTATCATTAGGTGAGGTCAATTCAACACGCTGAGCATAGCCGGAATGACCAAGAATGCACAAGATTATAGCCAGAAGAACCTGTCTTATTGAAAGTCTTTTAAATACCATAATATTCCGTGTTTATTTAAACAGCAAAGGCGCAAAAGTATACAGGTTGTTGCGCCATACGGGCCAGGTATGACCGCCCGGATATTCCGAATAGGTGTACTCAATGCCCATATCGTCAAACTTTTGCAGCATCACATTGCAATTGTTGTAAGCAATATCTTCCTGTCCTCCCATCGCAACCCAGAATTCTTTGATATTAGCATTGATCGGGTCTGCGTTTTCTTGCATAAACTCATATTGCTTCCCGGAAATGGAATCGTCATTTGCAAACCAACCGGAGCTGAAAACGCCCAGGTAATCAAACATATCGGTATTTTGAACACCCGTAAAAAGCGTTTGGATTCCGCCCATACTCAGGCCTGCCAAAGCGCGATTTTGAGAACCCGCTTTAATTCTGTAATTCTTGTCTACGAAAGGGATTAAACCGTCTTTCAGTTCGTTTGTAAACATTTGCAGGCCCATCTCCGTAAAAGCTGAAGCAGGCATATTACCATCGGGCATTATTACGATCATTGGTTTTGCATTGCCTTCAGCGATTAAATTATCGAGAATCAAATTGGTTTTGCCCTGCATCGCCCAGCCGCTTTCGTCCTCACCTCCACCGTGCATAATGAATAAAACCGGGTATTCTTCATCACTGCTTTCGTAGCCCGGCGGCGTGTACATATAAAACTGACGCCAGCTGTTCAGCACCGGCGAATAGTATTGTTTTATTCGGATATCTCCGTGTGGAACTTCTTTTAAAGCATAATAATCATCGCCTTTAAACGGCACCTCGATCCCGCTGGCCATTCGACCCATGCCGTAAAACGTCTTGCTGGCAGGATCTGCAACGGCAACCCCGTCAATCAACAACGAGTAGTAGTGTAATCCTTCCGTTAGCGAATCGGTACGCACTTCCCAAACGCCTTCGGTATTCTTATCCATATCGTATTTTTTGGCTAAATCAAGCTGTACGCGTTTGGCGTCGGGAGCTTTCAGCCTAAAAATCGCACTGCCATCCGGCATCAACTGCGGATATTTTGCATTTCTCATATTGGTCGAAGCCGGCGTACCCAGCAGACTGTATTTCGTAAAAAGGGATTCATCTACCGGTTTGAAAATAAGTTTGGCAAACATGTAGAGTCCGTTTTTCCAAACCTTAAAATTGTGATCACCCGGCTCGATATAGTAAACATGCGGCACATCATTTTCAACCAGGTACTCGTGGGTGCGTTCGCTAAAGCGCAACAGACGGTCTGCATCTCCGCAGGAAATCCAGAGCAGGTTCAGTTTTTCACGAGCTGCTTTTGGGTCAGGGACCAAAACTTCAGGAGCTTTAGTATTGGGAGCCGAAGAGAATCCGCCTACATACGAGAAAGTGTCCAGATTACCCAGACCGAAATTAAGCGACTGACCGCCACCCATAGATAAACCGGCGATGGCACGATGCTCCCGGTCTTTTTTCACCGGATAATTCTTCTCGATATACGGAATTAAATCATTTAGTAAATCCTGCTCAAATGTGGCAAAAGCTTCCACCTTATCAGGTGCCATGATGTTACCTACAGCACGGTCGTCTTTCATCGCGCGTCCGTTTGGCATCACGACGATCATCGGTTCGGCCTCGCCGTTTGCATACAAATTATCCAAAATGACTTCAGGATGCCCGCCTTTAAGCCATTCCAAATGATCGCCGCCAATCCCGTGCAGCAAATACAGCACCGGGTATTTCTTGCTTTTTGTATAACCGGGAGGGGTATATACCAAAGCTTTCCGGTTTGTTTCCACCGTTTTAGAAGGATACTGAATGGTGTCTATAGTTCCGTGTTTGATCTCGCTTTGAAGCACATCAAAACCCTTGGGAGCTTCTTTAACCAGTTTGGGATAACCCAAAAGTTCGAGCATCTGCTCGCCGTAACGTCTGCCCAGTTTTCTATAGCCTGCGGCGGAAAAATGCAAATGATCGGCAATCGCCTCGCAATCTTCTGAAGAAACCACATACGAATTCGGTATCACATCCGGCAAGGTCCTGATGATGGGATTCATACTGGCGCAAGCCCCACCCTGCCCTTCACTCACAAGTTCACCGGCAATAAGCGGAACCTTTTTAGGATCTAGTTTCAGGTCTTTGATCAGGTTATCGTAAACGCCCTTTACTTTTTGGGGCCAAAGACTGTCACCGGTATTTGACTCTCCCTGATGCAACAAAATACCTTTGATAACACCATCTTTTTGGGCCAGTTTAGCCATTTCCACCAGGCGTGCATAGGGATTGCCATCGTATTCTTTCACCATATTCTTCAGCCAGTCTGGCGAAGTCTCTACGTAAGATTCAAAGTTGTCTTTGTCAAACAATTCAATCTTACAACCGCCTACCGAAACATTGATCACTCCAACATTTACCTTTTCGGGTAGATTTTCAAGGAGTTCGCGGCCAAAGTAATCTGTGGGTGTTAAGCCGGTTTTACAACGGCATAGAGGCGGTTTGGCGGTGTACCAGTTGCCTTTTTCACGATCCAGATCGGGGCAATCTACCGCCTGCATCACTTTAAAGCGATCATTAACAACAGTATCACGGGCTTCAAAACGAGCATGACCTTCCATATTAGACTGACCGAAAGCCAGGTAGATGTGAAAGTTTTCATCCTGCGACCAACCGGTGCTGCAAGACAAAATAAGTAAACCGAATAGTAAAAGGTGTTTTTTCATAATGGAATTGGTTTTCGGTTAGTCTTTAAATAATTTTTGAGCAAATTGATGCAAACAGCGTCTCCAGGTGTGCCACTCGTGTGCGGTTTCCGGTGATTCGTAAAACGTGTACGTTATTTCCTGAGCCTTGAGCATATCAACAAAGGCATTTATCGTCTTCGGAAAACGTTCCGGTTCTTTGGTGCCCAGTCCCAGCCATAACAGGTTAAGCTGCTCATCAACCTGTGCACCATCACTAAAGGCACCATTTAAGAAAGTATCTACATCAATGGCGCCTTCAATACCGAAGTTTGCCGTACCGCTAAACCCACCGTAATACGAGAAGGTATCCAGGTTGTTCATAATGATACGCATCGTTTGATTAGCTCCCATGGAAAGTCCGGCGATGGCACGATGCTCGCGGTCTGCAAGGGTTCTAAACTCCGCATCAGTCATCGGGATGATTTCTTTAAGCATTACCTCCTCAAAAACCGATTCGGGTCTGCCTTCTTTGGGTGCGTCAGGCTTATACGCGTAGCCGTTATCCATCACGATAATCATCGGCTCGGCCTCTCCATCAGCGATCAGGTTGTCTAAAATAAGATTGGCGTGACCCTGTGAAGACCATCCGGTTTCATCTTCGTAGCTTCCGTGCTGCAAATAGAGCACAGGATAACGTTTATCTGAAGTGGTATAACCCGGAGGGAGATAGATAAAATTGCGTCTCCACTGCTGGGTAATTTCAGAGAAATACAGGTTTTCCACAACGTTTCCGTGAGGGACTTTTCGCATGGCGAAAATAGCATCGTCCGGAGCCGGAATCTCGATACCACTACCCCAACGACCTGCTCCGTAATAGTATTTGGTACCGGGATCAGGTACCGAAGCACCATCTATATTGAGCTGGTAATAATGGAAGCCCACATCCTGAGGCGCCGACTCGCCCGTCCAGACGCCTTCTGCGTCTTTGGTCATTTCATATTTGACACCGCCAATATCAAGTTTAACCGAAGTAGCTTCGGGAGCTGAAATTTGCGCGCGCACCTGGCCTTCGGCATTCACCTGCGGAAAGGCTTTCCCGGCCTGATTTACCGACGAGGGTTTGTATTCCTGAGCCTGAACTAAACTGAGACCGGCAAGCCAAAAAAGACAGGTAATGTGTTGTAGTGTTTTCATACGTTATTCGTTGAATAAAAGCGGAGCCATTTGATACAGGCTACGTCTCCAGGTTAAAAATTCGTGCGCGGTACCCTCAGAAACATAAGAAACCGCCTTGATTCCGGCGTCGTTCAGAGCTTTTGCTGCCTGCTTTACCCGGTCCGGATTTTCCTTACTTCCGGCACTCAGAAAAACAAGCTTCAAATCTTCGTGCTCTTTTAAATCTTCCGGGCTATACGTTCCGCCGCTTAAGAGACCGTAATACTGAAACAGGCCGGGCTTGTTCATCGTAATCATTCGTGTTTCCATTCCACCCATAGAAAGGCCGGCCATTGCGCGGTTTTCAGGATTGTCGAGTGTACGGAAGTGTGAGTCCACATAAGGAATCAATTCTTCGGTAAGAACGGTCTGAAAGTATTTGATATCAAAATCGCGAATACCACCCCATTTGATTTCGTTGGTCATTCCGTAAGTATTCACAATGATAAAAGGCTCGATTTTGCCTTCTGCAATCAAATTGTCCATAATTAAATTGGCACGCCCCTGATTCATCCAGGCGGTTTCATCCTCGCCCCAACCGTGTTGCAGATACAATACCGGATATTCCTTATCGGAATTTAAGTGATAACCCGGCGGAGTGTACACAAAAGCGCGACGCGAAGTCTTGGTGCTGGGTGACGGAAACAAGATCTGTTGTACCGCACCATGGGGCACATCTTTCAACGCGTAAAATTCTTCATCGTGAGCGGGAATCTCGATTCCACTTTCCCAGCGCACCGAGCCGTAGTAGTTTTTTGCTCCGGGATCGTTAAATGTACCGCCATCGACGGTGAGATGGTAATAATGAAAGCCTTCATCCATAGGACCTTCGGTAGTGCCGGTCCAGAAACCTTCTTCATTTTTAGTGAGTTTGGTACCGCCACGGCCTCCCAGACCCAGACTTACCGAAACGCTGTCAGCAGCGGGAGCTTTAATTTTAAAACGCACATAGCCCTGCGAGTTGACCATCGGGTATTCCTGACCGGGTTGGTTGAGTGTAGATGGCTTAAAGTCGTCTTTAACACCTTCCTGCCCAAAAGACCATAAGAAATTCAGGCATAGCACGAATACAGCAAGTTTTTTCATGATTGCAGTTGTTTAAGGTTTATGGAGAATGTTTTTAAGTCGGCCTCATCAGAGCTGTTGCCATAAAAGATCTGGTATTTTCCGGGTTCGGCTGCCATTTCAAGCTTTTCTTCACTGTAAAACTGAAACGATTCCGGTGCTATTTCGATTGTGATCTGTTGTTGTTCTCCCGGTTTAAGTTTGACTCGTTTAAACTGTTTAAGGGTTTTAATGGGCCCATCGGCATCATCGGTTTTTCTTAGGTATATCTGAAGGATTTCGGTGCCGCTGCGATCCCCTGTATTTTTAACCGGAACAGTAAATTGCAAAGGCTGCCCTTTTGCGATTTCCGTTTTTGGAACAGAAGCTTCGCCTATGTCAAACGTGGTATAACTTAAGCCGAAACCAAATTTAAATAGCGGGTCTTCCTTCATATACCGATACGTACGGCCATCCATAGCATAATCTTCAAAATCTGCAAGCTGGGTCGTATCCCGGTAAAAAGTTATGGGCAATTTTCCCGAAGGATTGTAATCTCCAAAAAGTACATCGGCCACGGCCTGTCCGCCCGATTCACCGCCGTACCAGGATTGAAGAATAGCGTCACAAGTCTGAGTCTCGGGTACCAAACCAATGGCAGAACCCGAGTTGTTTACAAAAATCACGGTTTTCCCTGCATCTTTTAAAGCCTTCAGACAGTTGCGCTGCACAGCAGGAAGTTCGATATCGGTGCGGTCACCGCCTTTAAAGCCGGGATAATTTACCGGCATCTCCTCCCCTTCCAGTAAGGTGGAGAGTCCGCCTACGAAAATTACCGTTTCAATACCCTCTAATTTAGCAATCAGACCGGTAAAGTCTACCGGGATTTCTTTCCCAAAATTGAACTCCAAGTTGGCCTCCCAGTTGTTCAATTGGGCGTACTTGATTTCAATGTTATAGGTTTTTCCTTTTTCTACGGGAAATGGAAGTGTTGAAGGAAGCGTTCGCCAGTTGTTGGTTTGTCTTAATGATTTTCCGTTTACGAACAGTTCAAAATGCCCGGTAGCACCAAATTTAAACGCGAGTTCCTCGTCTTTATCTGCTGTATAATCGGTTACGTAACTGGCTGAAAAACCTTCCAGATTTACGCCTGAAGCAAACTCGTGCTGCCCTGCAGTGGTGAGTTTAAGCGGATTGGTGATATACGTTTCAGCAATGACCGGTCCGCTGTAATCGGGCGTATTCCAATAGGTCGCTTTGAAGCCCTTTTTGCCATCAATACCAATTTTTGAAAAATAACTTTCAGTTACCTTATCTTCCACCAGGTCACAAGCCTGATCGTACACGATGCGCTCCTCGTCTACTTTAGATTTTATTCCGTCCAGGATAGTAATGGTGCGCACGGGAGTACCGTTGTAATTTCCCCAAAGCATGGGCTCATCATCGGCGTTAGGCCCCAGCACCGCGATTTTATCTAGCGTCTTATTAAGCGGAAGAACCTTGTTTTTATTCTGAAGTAAGGTCATGGACTTCCGGGCCATCTCCAGTGCGAGCTGGCGGTGCTTTTCGCTATTGATCACCGAAACCGGAATCTGCGCCCAGGGCACGATGGAATCGGGATCCATTTCGCCCAACTCAAAACGGCCTTTGAGCACCCGCTTAACGCGGATGTCTATTTCTTCTTCCTGCACCAGACCGCGTTTTACGGCTTCCGGCAGGAGTTTGTAATTGTGGTTGTTCCATTGGCATTCTACATCTGTCCCGGCACGTACCCCTTTCGCGGCAGCGTGAACCGCATCAGAAGAAACATTATGCGAGGTGAAAAAATCCTGAATAGCCCCACAATCAGATACCACCAGATGCTCAAAGCCCCACTGATCGCGAAGGATTTGTTGCAAAAGACGGTCACTACCGCAACAGGGCTCGTCATCCAGTCGCTGATAAGCGCACATCACCTGACGCACATCGGCATCCTGTACCAGAGACTTAAACGCAGGCAAATAGGTTTCCCATAAATCCCGCTGTGAAATGCTGTTTAGGTTGAGTTCGTGGCGACTCCACTCGGGGCCGGAATGTACCGCGTAGTGCTTGGCGCAGGCCAGTAATTTTCGGTATTTGGCATCTTCAGGGCCCTGAAGTCCTTTGACGACCTGTACACCCATTCGTGAAGTCAGGTATGGGTCTTCACCATAAGTTTCCTGTCCACGCCCCCAACGCGGGTCACGGAAAATATTCACATTAGGTGTCCATACCGAAAGGCTCATAAACCGCTTGTTTTCCTCGCCATTGCGCATCGCCTGATGGTATTTGGCACGAACCTCATCAGAGGTAGCGTCAAAAATTTTGTAGACAAGCTCATCATCAAAAGAAGCCGCCATCCCTACCGGTTCCGGAAATACGGTAACATCATTGGTATTTGCAAAACCATGCAGCGCCTCACTCCACCAGTTGAATTTCTTGATACCCAGACGTGGAATCGCGTCAGAAACGTCACACATCAAGGTTGCTTTTTCTTCAATCGTGAGCCTGCTTACCAAATCTTCAGCACGTTCTTCAGGCGAAAGTGCAGGGTTTTGATAGGGATAATCCTGGGCATATACCCCCGCGGTTAGCAGTAAATGGATAAAAAGAATTCTATGTATTTTCATTTTAAAACTTTTGCATTTCGTTATAAATAAGCCAAAGCCTGAATTAATTTTCAGGTTCTAAAAGCCGTATACTGTAAACCGCTCCGGCAGTATTGTAGGGCAATGCCTGAAACTTTACCCGAATCTGCTCTTTGCCTTCAATCAAAGCATTGGGAATATCGTATTCCACATCTTTAAACAGGGATTGCTCCCAGCGTTTGGTATTGTCTTCGGTCACCAGTTTCTGATCATCAATATGAATATCAAACTTGCGACCACCCCATTCTGCTCCCCAATAACGCACCATCAAAGTCAACTCTTTTTTAGACTTAGTGGCCAACTCATAACTGAAATAGCCTTCTGCAGGGGCTTCTCTAAAGAAATCTTCGTTTGCGTTACCGCTTCTGGATTTTTCTTCCTGCATGTTGTGATCGGTTTCCGGCTGTTGCTCGCCGGTTGCCACATAGTCGAGCGTACGGTTTTCGATTTCCAGTTTTTGCTTCTCGATTGCGGCTAATGAATCGGTATAACTGGTGTAGCCTTCAGGCGTAAGCGAAAGCCAGTACGTCATATACCGCGCATCGTGAATATTCGCAAAAGGCTCTAGCTCAAGAGTCTTGTCGCTATTTAAAACTCTGGTATCTAATGTAAAATGCAAAGGTTTGTTTGCAACCGGCTTTAATTGATTCGCCAGGACCGAAAGATCTTCAGTTATAAGGATAGGCGCCTGATCAACAGGAAGAAATTTCCCTGATGGGTATTGTCCCCAGCGGCCGTCTCCTGCTATCAAACCGCCTAAATCCTCAGTACCTGTTTTAGCACTTAACAAAATGGGGCCGTGCATAAAAGCCTGATATTCGGGCACATTCGGCATCGCTACAACAGTATTTTCCATAGGAAATTGTACTAAAACAACATCGCCTTCCTTCCAATCACGGCTAATGGAAACATAAGAGCCTTTTTCTGCAGTAACCTCAACCGGTTTTCCATTTACAGTAATGCTAAAACTATTCGCTTTTGCCCAGGACGGATAACGCAATTTCAAGTCAAATGAAGCCTGTCCTTTTGTAATTTCAAGTTTTGTTTGCTCTTCTTCCGGAAAGCCTGTGGTTTGTCTTAAAGTAATCCCTTTTTCGCTCCAGTTTACTTCTGAAGCAATAAATAGGTTTACGTACAAGGCGTTATCGCTGTGGGTATAGATAAACTGATTGTATTTTCCGTGGTTTTCCATCCCGGTACCTACGCAACACCACATAGCCTCATTGGGCGCCGAATATACGCGGTAATGTCTGGGACGGGTAGACGTAAAATACACGTAGCCACCATGTTCCGGATGCTGTGATGAGCGGATGTGATTGAAGAGCGTTCGCTCGTAATACTCCGCATATTTTGCCTGAGGATCCATACGAAATAAATCTTCGGTTAGCTTGAGCATATTATAGGAGTTGCAGGTTTCCGGCCCGTCAATCACGTTAACATAATCAATGCTCGAAGCTTTACTGGGAAAATGCTCCCTGCGGCTGTTACCGCCGAAAGCCAAAGTTCTGTTTTCTACTACTGTTTGCCAGAAAAACTCACTCGCATCTTCATATTCTTCAGCCTCTGCTAACTCGGCTATACGCGCAAAACCTACAAACTTGGGGATCTGGGTATTGGCGTGCATATTATCTAAAATGTCTTCCCTTTCCGCAAGCGGATTGAGTAATCTTTTATGCGAAAAGCGTTTTGCGGCTTCCAGATATTTAGGATCCTTGCTAATCTCAAAAGCATCCGCATAAACCTCATTCATTCCGCCGTGTTCTTCATCAAGCATTTTTTCCATTTGGGCTGCATCAAGGTCAGCGGTGATCGCTATTCCCCAATCGCAATAGTTGAGAAAAAGCTTTTTGGCAAGGTCATCATCGGCATACAACCAGGCATCGCGTAAACCAGCATACATTTTATGCAGATTGTACCAGGGTGCCCACGTCTGCTTATAGGCTGAAAGATCTCCTTTTTTGAGGTTTGTCCATACTTTTTCACTACCGGGCATTCCTCCTAAATAACCCACACCCCAGTTAGGATTATTAACTGCATTCGCCTGTTGAATGGTATCCAGCTCGGCAATCATATAATCCATTCTGCTTTTACATTCTGAGTTACCGGTCGCAGCATAATTCATCGCCATAGCTGAGAGGTAATGTCCGCCCACATGACCATCAAGACCGGCCCAGTTTGCATACGGATCCGATTTAGGTTCTAATCCTGCCTGAATTCTAAACGGTGCCAACAATCTATCCACATCATACTGTAATAAGACCTCAATATTGAGATCACGTCCATCCTTCATAGGGCCTTCCAATAGCGCTACCTCATCCAGATCAAATTGATTGGAGTACAATTTACTTTGTGCCAAAGCCTCTAAACCTGAGCCAGGCAACATCAGGCAGCATACCATACTGAAAAAAAGTAGTCCTCTGGTTAACTTTAAAGTGCTCATCTCTTTACTGTTCTAGCGTTAGCG
The DNA here is from genome assembly GCF_002744755.1 of Leeuwenhoekiella nanhaiensis. GTDB lineage: Bacteria > Bacteroidota > Bacteroidia > Flavobacteriales > Flavobacteriaceae > Leeuwenhoekiella > Leeuwenhoekiella nanhaiensis. The sequence continues at coordinate 655,145 of NZ_KZ319288.1, forward strand.
TATACGTTTTACCGGGTTGCGTATTCAATTCGTATTCAAAAACAGGTTTGAGTTCCGGCTTTGTCAATTCCTGCGGATTTGCAATCAGGGGTTCAGGGATTTCAGGTGTTTGGAAAAATTGATTTTCAACTTCTCCATTAATTTCTGATAAACCTTCGCCTTTTAAAGGTTCATACGAACGAACACGACACACACCTCCCAATTCTGAAGTAATTTTGATTGTTTTCACTTTATTATTTTCCCATTCCAGATCTACCTGAAAACCACCACGGGTTTTAAGACCGCTTATCGAGCCTTTGCTCCAGGCATCGGGTAAGGCCGGTAAAATATGAATGGCCCCATCGTGACTTTGCAGCAGCATTTCAGCAATCCCGGCCGTGCAGCCAAAATTCCCATCAATCTGAAAGGGTGGGTGCGCATCGAATAAATTGGGATAGGTACCTCCGCGTTGCTTGCCATCAGGCTGAATGGATGGTGTGAGCTGATCCTGAATCAGTTTATACGCGTGATTGCCGTCGAGCAGGCGTGCCCAAAGGTTTACCTTCCAGCCCATAGACCAACCGGTAGACTCATCACCACGTGCTACCAAAGACGTTTTAGCCGCCTCAAAAAGCTCAGGGGTGCGATAGGGTGAAATTTGATTGGAAGGATACAGGCCGTATAAATGCGATACATGTCGATGATTATCTTCTGGATTATCCCAGTCGTACATCCACTCCTGTAATTGTCCCCATTTGCCGATTTGCATTGGCGGCAAACGCTTAAGACTCGCTTCAATCTGCGCTAAAAGTTCGCTTTCTTTATTTAGAATTTTTGCAGCTCTCAGGGTTTTGGTAAATACATCAAAAACCAGTTGATTGTCCATCGTTGCTCCCGCAGTCACCGATTCAGGATGATCGCTGTACGGCGCATTTTCAGGTGAAATAGAAGGCACGATCACCAACCAGTTATGCTCGGGCTCTTCTACCAGAAAATCCTGTAAAAAGCGTGCTGAACCTTCCAGAATTGAGTAAACTGAATCTAAAAATTGCGTATCGCCGGTGTATTCATACTTATCAAACAAATGCTGCGAAAGCCAGGCGCCGCCCATAGGCCACATTCCCCAGAAGGACCCGTCTACCGGACCGGTAATGCGCCAGATATCGGTATTGTGATGTGCAACCCAGCCTGAAGCTCCGTACATGTCGCTGGCGGTTTGTTTTCCGGTTTCAGACAATTCGCGTATCATTTGAATCAAGGGCTCGTGCAGTTCTGAAAGATTGGTACTTTCAGAAGGCCAGTAATTCATTTCGGTATTGATGTTTATGGTGTATTTACTGTCCCAGACCGGTTTTAAGTCATTTGCCCAAATACCCTGTAAATTGGCCGGTTGGCCGCCGGGGCGCGAAGACGAAATGAGCAGATACCGCCCAAACTGAAAATACAAAGGCACCAGGGTCAGATCGGTTCCGTCTTTAAAATTAGCAACGCGGGCATCGGTGGTTTCCGAGTTGGAAGTGATTTCGCCCAGACTGAATTGAACCCGATTGAAATAGGATTGATAATCTGCTATATGTGCACGCTTTAAATCTTCAAATTCCTGTTGAGAAGCGGCGTCTAAAAAAGACATCGCTTTAGCTTCGGCATCCCCGCCGATATCGTTATAGCTTTTAAAATTGGTAGCCATTGAGATGTATAAAGTGGCAGCATCTGCGTTGGAAATTTCCAGTTTGTTTTCACTTTGCGAAAGGCTTCCGCCGCTGGTTTTTGCTTTTACCTGAGCTTCAAATTTCACGGCACCTGCAACACCCTCGTGATCGCTCGAAGTTCCCTGTAAACGAAGTATATGTTCATCATCAACAAAAGAAGTGGCTCGCTCTTCCCTGGTTAAAGAAGCTGTAAAATTGAGTTTTCCTTGTTCACTTGCGGTAAGTTGAACCACAATAACCTGATCGGGGAAAGAAGAAAAAACTTCCATCTTATAAGCGACACCATCTCGAGACCATTGCGTGGTCGCCACAGCCGTTTCCAGGTCTAAGGTGCGCTCATAATCGGACACTGCTCCTGTATTTTTAAAGTCCAAATGAAGTTTCCCGAGCGTTTGATACGGCATTCCGCTTTTACCGCTAAAGAATTTTTGATTGACCAAATCCTGAGCTTCAGCGTATTTCCCATCAAAAATAAGTTGGCGTACCTGCGGCAGGGCTTCTTTAGCATTTGGATTGTCATTTCGATGTGGCTGCCCGGCCCAGAGTGTATTTTCATTCAACTGAAGAATCTCGTGATTCGGATCGCCATAAATCATGGCTCCCAGACGGCCGTTCCCAACCGGAAGCGCCTCCACCCAAAGTTTAGCCGGCTCATCATAACGCAGCGTCATATCGGGCTGTTGGGCAAAAGCGGAAATACCCAGAAAAATCAATATTATGGTACTTTTAATCCTCATTGTTTTTCTCTATTTAGTTCTCTGAAAACATCCAGTAATCAAAGAACATAATTTTAGTTGCTGCTTTTCCTCTAAAAACAAAATAGAGATCGTGCACGCCGCTTACTTTTTCAATCTCCTGAGAAACCAAAGCCCAGCGGTCGTCGCCTCCCGTCATCGGCACCTTGAACGAAGTTACCAGCGGCCCCTCTTTGCTGTCGAGGTGAACTTCCATACTTACATCGCTGTTGTGGGTGGTTCCCACACGAGCCGTAAAACGGGTTGCTCCTTCTGCTCTAAAATCAACATCCTTTACTTTGATGTAAGCATCATTCTTCATCGCGGTCACAAAAACACCAACACTCTCATTTTCGTGAGCTTTGACGCCCTCTGACCAGGCAATGGTTTCCGCTTCGGTTTTGATAAAGGGATTTAAAACCTGCAAACTTTTCTCAATTCCATCGGTCATTTGAAGCTCCGGGATGGTTCCATCTTTATCAAATTTCAACTCTTCAACCGCCACCGAACGCGTAAAACCACTACCTCCGGGAAGTGCCGCATTGTGATAGAACAGATAGGTTTTCCCTTTATAATCTATCACTCCCGGATGGTTTGTAAATGCCCCGCCCTGTCTGGGCATCACTTTGCCCTGGTAGGTATACGGTCCGGTTATGTTTTTGCTGGTAGAATAGCCCAGGTGCTCTGGTAATGGCCCTGCGGCAAAAAAGAGATAGTAGAGTCCGTCGCGTTTATACACCCAGGGACCTTCTTCATAGGTTGTGGGACGTCTTTCATTGGGTTCCCCTTCCCGCTTCCCAAATGCTTCGATGGTATTGGGTATTTGCTGAATTTCGCTTCCCAGCGTGATCATATCTTCATTAAGCTTTGCGTAATAACATACCGGATTACCCCAAAACAAATAAGCCTGCCCGTCATCATCAACAAACACCGCAGGATCAATATCTGCCTGACTTTCCTGAACTAGTGGTTTTCCTAATGGGTCTATAAAAGGGCCATACGGACTATCGCTCACTGCAACACCTATCCCGTTTTGTCCATTTCGGTCTGTTATAGGCACATACATATAAAACTTACCATCACGCTCTGTAGCTACCGGAGCCCAGGCATTGCGTAGCGCCCAATCAAAATCCTTATAACTCAGCACGGTACCATGATCGGTCCAGTTTACCATATCTTCGGTGGTATACAGGCGCCAGTCATCCATGGTAAACCAGGTAGAATCGTCCTCATCGTGTGAGGTATACAGGTAGACCTTACCGTTATAAACCATAGGAGCAGGATCTGCAGTATAATTGGTCTGTATAATGGGATTCTGGGCAAAAACCCTAGTAAAAGCCAGTAAGCTTAACAGTTGAAAAAGATTTTTTTGCTTCATCGTTTTATTCATTTACAATTACAAAACCACCTCCCGATTGCATGGTCAGGTTTAGTTTTCCGTTTTTAGGAATCTTTATTTCTTTGGTAAAAGTTTCTACATTTTTATCATCATTTATTAGCCTTACAGTTTTACCGGCTAAGAAAGAAAGGTCCAAATTCAGTTTTTTAGGCTCTGCTTCGGCATTTACTCCCGCAACATACCAGGTATCTCCATTTCGCCTTGCCAGTACCGAAAACTTCCCGGGATAGCCATCCATAAAACGGGTTTCATCCCAGGTTGTGGGTAATTCTTTGAGGAAATCAAGCTGAAAGTTCGGTGCATCGTCCAGGTTATTGGGCGTAAGCGCAAACATTTGTACCGGGTTTTGAAACAACACGCCCGTCGCCAATTGAAAGGCATCAGTAGTCAGCCGTTTTTGTCCGGATTTGTTTCCTCTATTTAAGTAATCGTTGAGCACCACGCCGCCAAATTCCATACTGGCGACAGCGTTGCGAATGAAGGGATGCAAAGTAGCGTTATAGGCCTCTTTTTTACGCACATCTTCCACAAAAACCAGCATTTCTGAAGCTACAACCGCTTCACTACCCACAAAATTGGGATACATGCGCTCCCATCCGCGAGGCAGGGTGGTACCGTGAAAGATAATCATCAGTCCATAATCATTAGCATCTGAAAGAATGTCTTCGTACATGCGCATAGTTTCCTGCTTATCTCCACCAAAAAAGTCTACTTTAAGCCCTTTCACACCGGCTTTCTGAAGCCATTTCATCTCTTTTTTACGCTCAATAGAGGTATTCATTTTATTTAACGGAGTCTGGAAGGCGTCGTTTACAATCCCATTGGAGTTGTACCAAAGAAAAACACCCACATCTTTAGAAGCTGCGTAATCAATAAGTTCTTCCATTCGCTCGTAACCGATACGCTCATCCCACCAGGCATCGATGAGGATGTATTTAAAATCCATTGCCGCTGCCAGATCGATATAGGCCTTTTGATCCTCGTAGTTCATACTGGCATCCTGCCAGATGATCCAGCTCCAACTGCCTTTACCGTATTCGTATTCCTGAGAAGGCTCGTAAAGCGGCTCAACCACATCCCAGGGAATTGTGGTTTCTACCACAGGTTTTAAGCTTTTACCCACAGTAATTGTGCGCCAGGGCGTTATTCCCGGTAGGCCCAACTGAGCGCCGCTACTGCCAAAACCGTTATTTTCCTTTTCATTGGGGTATTCAATATAAAAAGTACCATCCTGATACGCGCTTAAGTGCGAAGCCGGATATAAACTGCGCACACCGGTTTCGGAAAGTAAAACCCAATATTCATCCTTTACCTTATAGAGCGCGGGAAAAACATAACCACCCGCAGCGGTTTGTTCAGCTATGGGCTTATCTGCCGTGTAGGCCGACTCATAACTGGGAGCGGTACGCGCAAAACCGGTCATAGGCCGCATCACATTTGATAAAAAAGAAGTAGTTTCCTGCGGAAAGCTAAAACCGGTAAGTTCCTTTTCTACAACAATAGCGCGGGTCTCACCCCATTTATCGATCTCATACCGAAAAGCGATATCGTTATCGCTCACCTGAACTAAAACAGAAAACCGGCGATCTTTAGAATCCTTTACCGTATACCGAAGGGTGTTTGCATTATAAGTAATCTGAGATTGTTTGATTTTATCCTGCTCATAGGTTTTAGAAACAGCATCCTTTACAGCTTCCACAAAAACCAAATCGTTGCTGAAATCCCCTTCATTTGTAACAAACCCTAAAGGCGCACCATCTATTAAGAGCACATCATCATAAGCAACCGAATACATTAATTTCCCTTCAAGTACGTTAAGCTCCATCTTGAGCGATCCTTCCGGACTGGAAACCTGCTCTTGCTGAGCTTGTAGTAATAGGCTAAAACAAAGTAGAAAAGCGCTAAAAATTTTCTTCATAAAGCAGTTCAAAATAATTCGGTTTATGGTTAGACTAAAAAAATATCAAATGGTTTAAAAGACTATAAGTCTAAAATGCGTAAATTACAAAAAGTGTTTTGATTACATTTATGCATAGGTTTCCAAAGCTTTAATCTGGATAATTTTTGAGGATAATCATCTATTTTTGACATTATAAACATTTTAATTCAAAAAAGATTTAGAAACAGACCCTCTCAATGATTTATCTGTAACATCGTGATTTTCGGAACAGAAAAATAATCCACGTACTTTGTTATACTAAAAAGCAGAATAGGGCATTATTACATAGAATCAACCAGGTATGGAAAGCTCAAAGTGTAATTAAATAAAATGCATCACATTCAATAATTACTGGCAAAGGCTCAAAAAATTTATGACTCTCAAAAACTTCATCATAGCATTGCTTTTGATTTGCGCAACAGCTTTTACCGGCTTGTTTTCGCAGGAGTTAAAAGAAAAACTTCAGTTTACTGAAGTTAAAAACCTGCCGGTTCAGCGGGCGGTTACGGCTTTTGCCCAGGATACTAATGGGTTTCTGTGGTTTTCTACCTATGGTGCCGGTCTTTATAAGTACGACGGTAGCACATTTACAACCTATAAAGAAAGCTGGAAAGATGAAGAATCGCTTAGCAGCTCTTTGGTGCATGCGATTTATACAGATGATGCCGGTAATATCTGGCTGGGTACCGAAAAGGGGCTAAACCGCTATCGGCCAGAGACCGATGACTTTGAAAATACCAGCCTTCTCCATGAGAATAATGAAAAGCCCTTTGCCATTCATTGCATTGGGAGCATAGATGCTAAAACATTGATTGTTGGCTCTCATAACAATGGGGTGTATAAAGTAGATAAGTCTACCGGGGAAATCACAAAAATTCCTTTTGAAACTCCAATCAAAAATGACTGGCTTCGCTTTAACAGCATCGAAATCTTGCAGTCAAAGATTTATTTAGGTACTTCATTTGGACTTTTTGAGTATAACGAGCAGACTGGACAAATTGATCGTTGTGAATTTCTCTTAAACGGCGTTAGATCACGTATTCCCTATCATATAAGCAAATTGTGTACAGACTCTTCCGGCAATATGTGGATAGGTACTTACAGTCACGGTCTTTTCAGACTTGACCTAAACGAAAAAATCTACAACTACCGGGAGCTTCCCATAACCACAAAACGTATTCTATCTATTGCCGAAATAGATTATGGCAAAATGCTGGTAGGAACTGAAAATGACGGTCTTTTTATCCTGAATCAGGAAGGAAGGCTTTTAGACAATTATACACACAGTAAATTTGGTGAAAACCTGATTCAGTCTAATTCAATCTGGAGTCTGTTTACCGATAAGGATGATCGCATCTGGATAGGCTATTACAGCGACGGTATCAGCTTTTACGATCCCGATTACGATAAGTTTAAAGACATTGAAAGTATACCTTTTAAAAACGAAAGTCTGCAGGACGGCTCAGTTACTGCAATAATAGAAGATCAACAATCACGCCTTTGGATTGGTATGGACGGCGGTGGAATTGACGTATACAATAAAAAAACAGGTGACTTTACTCACCTCATAGATCCCAAGAATACCATCGCAACGGGCTTAAGTAGCGGAGACATTCAGGCGCTGTTTTTTGACAGTAAGGGCAACCTTTGGGCGAGTTCATGGAACGCCGGAATCTTCTTTCTTAAAAAAGGCTCGAAACAATTCATCAATTATACCGGAGAAAGCGGACTCGCTTCGCGAAGTACCATCTGCTTTGCTGAAGATTCAGAAGGCACGATTTACATTGGCACTTTTAACGCGGGCCTATTGACTTTTGATCCTACAACTCAAACCTTCATACGCCTGGATAGTGAACCTTTCAGTAGTGCCGGAATGGCCAATTGTGATGTTCGTAAAGTGGTTATAGACAAAAACGGCTTGCTTTGGGTAGGTACTACCAAGGGTCTGTTTACCGTAAAAAAGACCCGGGATGGATACGAAGTACAAGCCCAGAACACAAAAATGTATGCTGCAAGACAAAGTGATGATTTACAATATTACATACTTTCTCTCTTCTTGGACGATGAGGAAAATGTGTGGATAGGTACAGATGGCGGAGGGCTATGCAAATACGACAAGAAAACAGATGCCTACATCTGGTTTCAGGAGGTCATAAATAAGCAAACTATCGCCTCAATTATAAGTGATTCTCAAAACAGGCTATGGCTGGCCGGTAATAACGGGATCACCAGTTTTGACCCACGTAGCGAAGAGGTTATAAACTATACAGCCAATGATGGCCTTTTAGCGAATGATTTCCATAACAATTCAGTCTTAAAAGATAATCAGGGCAGGTTGTATTTTGGCAGTTATAAAGGCATCAACTATTTTGATCCCACGGCTCTCAACACCTATATGCAACAACCTGAGCTTTATTTTGCAGAGCTACGCTTATTTAATAAAAAGGTGACTCCCAAAACCGAAAATTCTCCGTTAAATGAGGTTTTATTTTCTACCGATGCAATTACCTTAAAATCGCATCAGTCTGTATTTACCATTGAGTATGCCGCAATAGATTATACCAGGCCTTCTGATAACAACTATGCCTATATCCTAGAAGGTTTTGACAACTCGTGGAATTACGTTGGAAACACCCGAAGTGCCACCTATACAAACATTCCTCCGGGTAACTATACTTTTAAGGTCAAGGCCGCCAATAATGACGGGGTTTGGACCGAAAAACCCATAGCTTTGAGTATAACCTTATTGCATCCCTGGTATGCGCAAACCTGGGCTATACTTCTGTATATATGGCTTGCGCTCATTTTGATCTATGTGACTTATCAATTTACGCAAAGCAGGATTGCCGAAAAGCGACTTATACAATATGAGCGCGACAAGAGGCGTCAGGAAGAGGAACTCAACAACAGAAAGCTTCAGTTTTTCACCAACATATCGCACGAGTTTCGTACCCCGCTTACGCTCATTAAAAATCCTATTGAGGATATTATATCTAATAAAGAATACACCTTTCCCAAGTCTATTGCTGAAAAACATAAAAGTATTTTTCGCAATACCGAACGCCTAATCAGACTCATCAATGAATTGATGGATTTCAGAAAACTTCAGTTTAAAAAAACTACGTTAAAGGTTGAAAAAATAGCCATTACGCATTTCTGTGAGCAAATAGTTGCTCATTTTAAGGAGGAGGCTAATCAGCGTAATATTGCCCTGGAAGTTTCTTCTGAAGAAGAAGACCTGCACGTATACGCAGACCCGGGAATGCTTGAAAAAATCATATTCAATCTCTTATCAAATGCGTTTAAAGCAACTCCGGATAATGGTTTAGTTTCGGTTGCACTCAAACGAACGGACACTTCCATAATTCTGCCGGAAATCTCTTCTGAAACCCCGGTTGAAGCGCTAGAGATTCAGGTTGAAGACACCGGTTTTGGTATTCCGAAAGAGGAAATTGAAAAAGTATTTGACCCGTTCTATCAGGTTGAAGGTATGAACAAGCAATACTATGGCGGCACGGGTATTGGTCTTGAGGTCGTGCGCAGTTTTCTGATTATGAATAAAGGAAAAATAGAAGTAAGTAGTAAGGTAAATAAAGGAACTACTTTTAGAATCTATCTGGGACTGGGTAAAGCTCATTTTTCTCCTAACGAACTCGCAACCAGCGCAGATTTGATACCGGAAGAAGAACCGGTAAATCAAACACCTAAAGAGATTTCTATCTCCCACAATAATCTTCCGCAGATCAAGACAGCAGATAAAAACAACACGCTGCTTATTATTGAAGATAATTTTGAACTTCGAAAATATCTGAAAGAACAACTTAAAGATTCCTATAAAATTGTTGAAGCCATCAATGGCGAAGAAGGACTCAATCTCGCCAGCAAGATCATTCCTGATGTTATCATAACCGATGTGCTTATGCCGCAAATGGACGGTGTCACCTTCTGCCGAAAGCTTAAAAATGATTTAAAAACCAGTCATATCCAGGTGCTGATGCTTACCGCAAAAGCGCAAACTGATGACTGGCTGGCAGGTCTTGATGCCGGTGCTGATGCTTATATCAACAAACCATTCAATATCAAAATTGTGCGGTCACAGCTCAAACAGCTTATCGCTAACAGGCAAAAGCTATTCACCAAATATTTTCAGGAACTGAGCACGGCAGATCTGAAACTTAACAGCAGTTCTATTGATAAGAAATTCATTGCAAAGGTCATCAACTACATCTATCAAAACATCAGTGATCCTAAGCTTAATGTTGAAAATCTGGCTGAGGAATTGTCGCTGAGCCGTAGCCAGCTTTATCGCAAAATCAAAGCGCTTACCGGTCAGACGGCTAATGAATTCATACGCAAAATACGGTTGGAGAAAGCCAAAGAACTGCTGGAAAATGGCGAAGAATCGGTGAGTGAGGTAGGTTACAAAGTAGGTTTCTCAACCCCTTCCTACTTCACGCGCTGTTTTAAATCTGAATTTGGAAAGCTGCCTACAGAGGTAAAATAAGTTTATTCTGACAGGCCTTTTCTAAAACCATAGTACGCCGGTTTAGGCTGTAGCTCGCTGTCATAAATCGTTGGCCAGTCTTTAAGATCGAAAAACGGATTGATCCAGGTATCACGATCTGTAAAATCCCAAAAGGTGATTCCAAATTGCTGCGCCTCCGGAACTTCTTCGCGATAAATTTGTGCCACGGTTTCATACTTCTGTGCCTGTTCTTCTAACATTTCCGGGGTTACTCTGCTGTACAACTGCTCCCCTCCTCCACGTGTGTCATCGTGCCTGTTGAAGATGATGTCGAGCTCAGAAAAATGGATTTTAAGCCCTGTAGCAGCCATTTTACGTACACTTTCGCGTATCAGACTATCGGGAATATCCATACGTAAGTGCATCTGTACGCCTAAACCTGTGATGGGTACATTATCAGCTTTCAGTTCTTCAATCATTTTAAGAACTCCGTTTAGTTTAGCTGTATCGCGTTCCAGATTAAAGTCGTTGTAAAACAAGTCTGCTTCAGGATCTGCCTCGTGAGCGTATCTAAAAGCATTGGCGATGTATTCCTTTCCTAATTTGTTGTACCAAAGGGTTTCTCTGTACTCGCCGCCCTGGGTATCAAAACCTTCATTAACCACATCCCAGGCAGCAACCTTTCCTTTATAACGCCCTACATATTCCTGAATATAGGTTTTGAGGAAATTGCCCAGCCATACGCTGTCTTCTGAAGCTTTCTGAAATACCCAACGTGGAGTTCCCGAATGCCAAACCAGCGTATGACCAAAAAGGCGTAAATCATTTCTTTGGCTGAAATCAACCAGACTGTCAGCCTTATCCCAGTTGTAAACACTATCCCGTGGTGCAATAGCGTACATTTTCATATCTGAAGTCGCCGTAATGCTATTGAAATTATTTAGTATGATGCTTCTCAAACTGCTATCCTGCAATACCTGTCGAATCTCTACAGCGCCACCAATTGGAAACGAACTGACTTCTTTCAGTCCTTTATCATCAGAAGACGGTTCTGAAACGCAACCGGTGATAAGGGTTAAACATAAAATGAGTAAAGTTGAATACGTCTGGGCTGCTTTTTGCATCTTTTAAGTTTTGTTACTAGTATTTGTTCTGTCCTACATGGTAGTTGTAAAAATCCCAAACCTGGTGCGCCACATCACGACCAAGTTCAAGACCTGCTATATTATCTGCCTGAATGTGGTAGCCACCCATAACACGTGATATTCCCGCCATTTCTGCGGCTTGCGTAAAGGTGGGGAAATCAAGTACAATAGGCTCTCCCAGCGCCTGAGGCTCTGTCAATGCACCCGGCACCAATTCTACCTGTACATCGAGGTAATCACTGCCTGTCCATAATTTTAAGAGTTCGGCACACGCACCGCTAATGGTACTGTGACCGGAAGTATAACTGGGAAACGGAGGACAAAGAAAAGCTGATGGCGAGTAAGGCCTCCAGTCTTCACCTTTGATGGTTCCGGTGCCTAAACCGGGGCCTTTCCAACCTTTGATCTCTTTATCTTTAAAATAGTGATGTACCAAAGCAAAAGGTCTGGCGGAGTCGTAGAACATCTTAGAATCCCAGGAAGCGATAAACGCATCCATCGCGGTGACCTGATTGGCAAAAAACATTTTTACATCTTCGTCAAGCGTATGGTTATCGCGTTTTGATACCTGCTGTGCAAACTTGAGCCAGTGCCCTGCCTGCTGTACAGATTGCGGACCATCACGCATAAATTCTACCAAAGCACGCTCCTCGTCTGTTAAATTAGCCTGCAGTTCAACCACTTCTTCCACTTCCCTTTGAAGTTGTTCTGACCCCACTTTGGGTGGCGGACCGGGTCTAAACTGGTCTGCGCTGCTCAGAGCAATGGGTTTAACCAGCTGCCAATATGGAGTAAGGCAAGAGGGTGCAAATTTTTCGCCAGTATCTCGTGTAAAGTATTTGGGTTGCCAGCGATCGTAATCGTTGAGCTGGTCTACGGTATTCACCGGTTGATAATTGGTATAGTCCTGATAAGGCTCTGGGAAACCTTCCACTTCCCCATATTGATTAGAACCATCGTTATACCGTGCCTTAATCGTAGCCTGTGCCGCCAGATTGCCTATTCCCGCGGGTGTGGTTGGGTCTAAAGAATCATCATTTGGGTCATAGCCCAGGTGCAGCATAAATTTTTTAAACTGAAGGCTGTCATAAGGATAGTATTCCCGCAAGGTGTGATACGCCGCATAACTAATCGCCTTTTCTTTATTTGCCAGAGTTTGTTTGCCAGCAGGAAATTTATCATAGGCTTCCATATAAACCGGAATGGCTGCATCATCAAAGGCCGACCACGCATCAAAAACAGCCACAAAAACCAAAGCCAAAAATCTGGAGGTAACCGTGGGTCTCGGCGCAATACGATCAGTATCGTTTGCGGTACCAAGTATCGCCATTTCAGACCATTGATAGGCTACATTTTGATCTTTAATAGCTTCCAGACGGTCTTCAACTTTCATTACCGGAAAGTATTCCTGCGCATAAAAAGGAACACTGCAAACCAGTAGAGCAAGAATTAAAAAACCCGTTTTGTAATTCAAAATATTCATAATAAAATCTTAAAAAATAGCATATAAAGAAACAAAATATTTAGTGTGAATCAAACACGTTAATCTTTTTTTGATCAGCCTAATTCAGTTTTAAAGCCTGCATATAATCTGAGTTCTTTGCCGCCAAAATATAGGACGTCTCCCCAAATTGAAAGGCTTTGAGATTCTTTACATCCCCCGGTATAAAAACTCCGCTTTTTGCAGGACTGAGTGCTGTGAAATTACCCTTACCATCGCCTGCAAGAAAAATTCCTCGTGATGAGTCATTGCGTGGGGTTTCAATTTCAGACTGGTACAGATTACCCGCGAGTACTGCATCAAGATTACCGTCATTATTAAAATCATTTACCACAATCCCGGTTATGCTAGACAATTGTGCTGCTCTGGGCAATTGATGCATCACCATCTTACCGTTTCTATTTTCCAGATAAATACTTGCAAATGATTTTACCTGATAATGCAGCGAACTGTTTAATAATTTTTCAGAATACACCTCTCCAAGGGTTGCTTCCGAAAAACTCGCGTAGTCTTTAAATTTCTGCTTGATACCCGGAATTTGCTGAGATGAGCATTGTCTTCCACGCAGCGGATATTGCTTACCATCGTTGTAATAGCCCAATACAATGTCTTCATTTTCATTGTCATCGAAGTCTCCCGCATAGATATCGAAAGGCTCTTCTTCAGAGGCCTTGTATTTATAATTGAGGCCATTATTACCCAGCATATAATCGGTATCGCCATCGCCATCAAAATCGCCCGAAGCGATACTCCACCACCAGCCCGTAGTATCCTGATTGGGTAGAACCTTCTGTGAAACTTCCACAAAGCCATTTGTAGTATTTTCAAAAAAACGAATGGGCATCCACTCCCCTACAACTATGATGTCTGGTCTGTTATCTCCATTGAAGTCAGAAACCGAAGCAGCGGTTGCCATGCCTAAATCTTTGAATTCTTCAGGCTGCAAATTTTTAGCTACTTCAAACTTAGGATTACCGGGAGTTCCATTATTTTTCAGGAGAAATGAGGAAGCCGGAAGCGGATATTTCCCCGGCGTCTGACGTCCCAGAACCAGTAAATCCTGCTTTCCGTCACCGTCAAAATCCTCGGCGTATACCTTGGCACCGCTTATGTGTAAATCAGGTATAGCGTTGCCTGCTACTGTAAAATTCCCCTTTCCGTCATTAAGGTACAGCCGATCATTGAGCAAATTTGAATTTTTGAAGAATTCGTACCCGCCGCTGACCACATATAAATCCTGATCGCCATCGCCGTCGGCATCAAAGAATGTAGCATCAATGTCTTCGTAGCTTTTATCTTCGGTAAAAGCGGCTACAGTTTTTTGAATAATTCCCTGTGAATTCTGAACAAAAAGAGAAGCTGCCTGATCTTTAGCGGCTCCTACAAAATAGTCCTGCAGACCATCGTTATTGACATCACCCACGGCAAGTGCAGGACCGAATTCAGACATTTTATGAGGCAATAAAACCTGATTTTTAAAGTCATCATAGCTGTTTTCGACATGCAAATAGACGGGAAATGCATCTTCATCGGCCTGAGCAAAAAGTCTGTTTTCTTTCGGTTTTTGAATACTCGCATCTGGCTCTGAAGCATTTTGTTCTTCAAAAATCAACTCCTGATTTACTGCAACATCCTGTAGTACTTCTTCTTTCCCGCTGGTCCATACCACACGAACCTCATCAATGGTCTCAATCTTGTTGAGGCCAAAATACAGCACAGGTGCTACCGAAGATTGAAAACCTCTGGTAAGGGTAAGCTCCTGCATCTGAGTCGTATCGCCTGCTTTGACATAAACACGATTACCAATACCCATAGCATTGGCAGTTTCGCCTTTAAATTTAACTCTCAAATAGTTTGAGCGCTCTGAAGATTTATTGTTAAATATCGAAGCCGGATCGTCAATATTATTAGTTACCAGTTCCAGATCGCCATCATTATCGAGGTCAGCGTAAATACCGCCGTTTGAAAAACCTTTAAAACTAATATTCCAGGAGTCATTGACCTTTTCGAAAGCATAATCTCCTTTATTTTGGAACATAAAATTGTCGAGCTTTTCTTCGGGGATGTTTTGGCTCCAAAACAGCAAACTATCCTGAGCGATTCCTCCCTGCTCTTCAATACGGTTGAAATAGTCATTATCATTGATTTCACGACGTGTTCCGTTTGTGATGAACAAATCTTTAAGACCGTCATTATCAAAATCGGCAAATAAAGGTCCCCAGCTCCAATCTGTAGATGAAGTACCTGTTATTCGGGAAATATTGGAAAAATCGGGTATGCCTTCCGCATTAAAAAACCCGTTATTCATTTGCATACAATTATGCATGTACTGATAGTGAAATCCCGCATCTACCACGCTCCAGAACAAATCAATATTCATACTGGCCATATTGGCCTTTTTGCGTCGGTTTATTTTAGCATCCATATCAGCCTGAAAGAAATCGAGCAACCCATCATTATTGAAGTCGGCAATGTCAACTCCCATCCCGTAAAATGCAGTCTGTGCGGTAGCCTCTTTAACGACTTCAGTAAAGGTGCCGTCGCACTTGTTGAGATACATCATATCTGGTGAGTTGAAATCGCTTGATACATAAATATCGGGCCAGCTATCGTTATTTAGATCACCAATTGTTGCGCTAAGCGAAAGGCTGTAGGATCGCAAACCAGCTTTATCGGTGACATCTACAAACCCGTTGCCGGTGTTTTCGTAGAGGTGATCTGTCTGCAGGTCTGAAGGATCGCGCATATATTGCTCATAAACCCAGGTTGGTGAACTGAATTTTGTAGGCGGATAATTAGCCTGATACATATCTAAATCCCCGTCTTTATCGTAGTCAAAAAAGGTAGCCTGTATGCTGTTACCTTCGTCAGCCAAACCATATTCAGTAGCACGCTCTGTAAAGGTATTATCCTGATTATTGATGAATAACTGATTGGTGCGCGGTTCAAACTTTCCGCTTACCGAGCAATAGATATCGAGGTAGCCGTCACCGTTGACATCTGCCATCGTCACCCCGGTGTACCAGCGTTCATCACCTCCTACTCCTGCAGGGATCGTAATATCTTCAAATTTTAAATTGCCTTTATTCAGATACAGTTTATTCTGCACCTGATTTCCGGTAAAATACAGATCTATAAGTCCGTCATTATTGATGTCACCGGCTGCAACACCACCTCCCATATAAATGTAATTGTAGGTGAAATAGTTAAGCGAATCATTTTCGGTCAACGCGTTTGTGAATGAAATTCCGGTGGCTTCTGCACTGAGACTTTCAAAGACTTTAAAATCGGTATCAAGCTCAGGAGTTTGATTTTCTTCGGTCTCTGCACAAGAACATAGAAAATGGGCCACTAAGCCAATAATCAAAATCTTTGATAAAATCTGTATCCTAAAAATCATACGTCTAAGGGTTCAAAGAAATTAAAGGTTTCATAAACAAGGAAGCAACACTATAAAAATAGTGTTGCTTCAATGGAAAACCAATTCAAATTAATAACCAGGATTCTGATCCTCCTGACTAATTGCATCATTGGCACTTATTTCCCGGTCAGGAATAGGCCAAAGCTCGTGTTTACCTTGTTGGAAACCGGTCCCGGCAAGTTCTGTACTTGCGATACCCCATCTTATAATATCATCAAATCGAACCTGCTCTCCGGCTAGTTCTACTTTACGCTCATGAACAATCGCATCAAAAACCTGTTGTTTGGTCAAATTATCAGCAATAGGATCAAGCTCTGCACGCTCTCGTACACGATTGATAAGAGTAATAGCCTCTGGAGTGCGGTTTGTTTCGTTTGCAGCTTCAGCTTTCATGAGCAAGACATCTGCATATCGTATCACTTTAAAATTGATACCTGATTCCTGTTCTTCTGCTGTACGGCGGTAGTAGTTTTGATATTTTCTCCATCCTGCAGGACGTATTCCCGCTGTAGTTGATAAATCACTTTCTACAATCACACCTTCGCCATTGTTATAGGTGTCTCCTTCAAAGTAAAAGTTTTCGGCTGAACGAATATCACCTTCTTCGTATTCATCTAATAAATCCTGTGATGGGTATACGTTAAACCAATCTAATACGCCATAGTCCTGACCTCTAAAGGTAGACTCATTAAAGCCCTGAGCACTAACATTAGAATCCCATTTATTAGCTGTACCGATGGCACGGTCAAACTCAATTTCAAAAAGAGACTCAATTCCGTGTTCGGTTTCTTCCTTGAAGTTATCAAAATAATTATCCTCTAAGTCGTAACCGGTGATATCATCAAAGGCATCATATGCCAGATCATATTGCTTTTGAAACAAAAGTGCTTTACCCAGGTAGGCTAGAGCCGCACCTTTAGTTGCTCGCCCATTCAATTCTTCACCTCTTGCAAGTAAATTATCTGCTGCAAAACGAAAATCTTCAATAATCTGCGCAAAAACTTCGTCACGTGTAGCACGTGGCAAACCTTCTGAGCTTTCAGGAAGACCACTAAACAACGGCACACCCCCAAAACGTGTGGCTAGTAAGAAATAATAATGTCCTCTTAAAAAACGTGCTTCCGCTATATATTTATTTTTCAGTCTCTCTGATAAAATAGATTCCGGAATTTCATTTATGCGATCAATGTTTGAAATTACAAAGTTCGCTTTATTCACACCTTTAAAACAGCTGTCCCAAAAATCAGCGATTTCTGTATTACTCGAGTCAAACGTAAACCTGCTATAGGTTAATTTGTTTGCTTCTTGCTGCGGATTTGGACTGTTATCCTGCCCCATATTATCGTACATATAGAACAACAATCGGCTGTAAAGCGCATTGGTTTGATTTTGAGCATACGATGCATTCACCGCAGATCTCACCTGTTCTTCGTTTGTGAAAAATGTTTCCGGACTTAAGGCATTTGGATTAGTAAGTTCCAAATTACTTTCGTCGCAAGACTGTGTTACCACAAAAACAAGGGCAAACAGTGCAAAAATTTTATAGTTTTTCATAATTCTTTTTTTTAAAATGATACATCAAAACCTAGTAATACAGAAACCGGCTGCGGATAATCCCCACGATCAAAACCAACTTCTCCTGCTCTACTTACCACTTCAGGGTCTAAACCAGAGTAGTTTGTAATTGTTACCAGGTTTTGACCACTCATATACACCCTTAATCGTTTAATAAAATCAATAGCTCCATCATCAAAAGTATATCCTATACTTAAGTTTTTAAGACGCATGTAAGAACCGTCCTCTACAAAACGGTCTGAGGCGACAACGTTTTGAGGAGCTCCATCGTAACGCGGTATAGAAGTCGATGGATTATTAGGAGTCCATCGATCTAACACCTCAACGCCGGCATTAAACAAACGAGTCATACCTTGCAAATCATAGATATTTGTGTTATAAATATCATTACCTGCAACGCCATTGATAAATAAATTGAAGTCGAATTTCTTATAACGGGCATCAAAATTTAAACCGTAAGTTAAATCAGGATAAGGATTACCTATAATCTGTCTATCAGCAGAGTTAATAGTACCATCATTATTGGTGTCTACATACCGTATGTCACCAGGCTGCACTACATCCTGATCTGGATTTGCTGTAAAAACAGCATCTACTTCAGCCTGATTTTGATAAATGCCATCGGTAACTAAACCGTAAAAGTGAAATAGTGGTTCTCCCGGCTCAGCTCTTATTACGCGCTCTCCTTCAAAACCATCAAAGAAAAACTGCTCTGTACTTCCACCAAGATCCAGAACCTCGTTAGTACTGGTTCCAAGATTCACATTTACAGACCAAGTAAAATCACCATCATAATCGTTATATCCTAATGCTAATTCTACCCCTTTAGTTTGAACTGAAGCCGCATTAGAAGCAACAGTAGAGCTGCTATACCCAAAAGAAAGCGGAAGCTGAATATCTACAAGTAACTCATCACTTTTATTTCTATAATACTCTAATGATGCAGTAAGTTTATTGTTTAGTGCAGCAAAATCAAGACCCAGGTTTAGCATACTGGTCTCCTCCCATTTTAAATCAGGATTTGCCAGGCCGTTAGGAGTAGTACCTATAGCCGCTAAGCCCCCTACAGGATAAACAAAATCACTAAATAATGTCGTTGAATACCTGTAATCTGCAATGCGGTCACTACCGGTAATACCATAACTACCTCTCAGTTTAAGAGTACCTATATTGGAATCACTCATAAACTCTTCACGGGCAATATTCCACCCTAAAGAGAAAGCAGGGAAATTACCCCATCGGTAATTAGCACCAAATCGAGAAGAAGCATCTCTCCTGAATGAAGCTGAAAGGATGTATTTATCATCATAATCGTAATTTAAACGGGCCAGATAGCTCAAACGGTTGTTCTCAAAAGTTGTACTTCCAGCAGATTGTTGCTCGCTACCTAATTCTTTAATTTCATTGGTAATGGTATTACGCGCCTCTGCACTAAAACTTTCTGTTTTACTGGTATACTGCTCAACCAAAGCTAAAGCTTCAAAGTTGTGAACTTCATTAAAAGTCTTTTTATAGGTTAAACTGTTGTCAAAGGTAATTGCCTGACCCCTTGTACTTCCGCGTAATGCAAAGGCAAAGTTTTGAAAATGCGTTGCCCCTAAATTATCATCATTAAAGGCCGGAGTAAATTGATTCGTTAATCCATCAAAAAAGTCTATACCTACCTGTGATCTTACACTTAACCCATCTAGAATCTCATATTCTGCATAAACATTTCCAATCACAGCTACGTTTCGGGTTTCAAAATCACTAAGTGTTTGAACCCGCACCGGATTTTCGGCATCCTGACCGTCAGCTGCACTGTTAGGCCCCTGAAAACCACCTAAATTGTCATCATTATAAATATTAAGATATGGAGCTGCCTTTATAGCGTGTTCAATCAATGAACGACCACCGCTTTCTAAAATGGGCTTCGATTTACTAAATGCCACCGACATCGTTTCTCCAATCTTGAAGTTACCGGTCGTATATTGAGATGTAGCCCTAAAAGAAAAACGCTCAAAACCAGAATTTATAACTGCACCTTCCTGATCCTGATAGTTGGCAGAGAATCTATACGTACCATTTTCATTTCCGCCGGAATAAGCAGCGTTATAATTTTGAATAAGACCCGACTGAAAAATAGCATCCTGGAAATTTGTATAATTATTTAAAAAATCTGCTGGTCTGTCAATCGTTGCACCTATTTCATTAGCAAATTGCAAGTATTGATCGGTATTTAAGGTATTATAACGCTTATAGATGGTTTGAAATCCACTTTGGGCACTAAAAGAAAGTGTCCCACGTCCCTGTTTTCCACTTTTGGTAGTTACTAAAACCACACCATTAGATCCCAAAGATCCATAAAGAGCCGTAGTTGAAGCATCTTTTAAGATAGATACCGATTCAATGTCTGATGGGCTAATCCCGGAAAGGTTGCCAACAATAACACCATCTATAACATATAGCGGATCATTATTACCAAAAGTCCCCAGACCTCTAATACGTACATTGGGTGATGTACCCGGTGCACCTGCGTTAGTTACTGTAACCCCCGGAGCTCTACCCTGTAAAGCGGACTCGGCATTGGTAACCGGTAGTGCATCAATTGCATCAGAATCTACTGTAGAAATTGCACCGGTAACTTTAGTACGGCTTTGAGAACCATAGGCTACCACGACGACATCCTCTAAAGCTTCAGCATTCTCTTGTAATGTAATATCAAATGTAGTTTGCGAACCAACCGGGATTTCCTGGTTTTCAAAACCTACATAAGTAATAAGAAGTGTATCGTCCGCAGAAACTCCATCGATTGAGAACATCCCATCAAAGTCTGTTGAAGCTCCTTTATTAGTACCCATTACAGCGACAGAAGCCCCTGGTAAAGGCAAACCTGAAGGATCTTTTACTGTACCCGTAATGGTTTTAGTCTGCGCAAAAATATCTGCGCCGGTAAGCAGCAGAACAAACGCAAAAATTGCAAGTTTAATTTTGGTCATATTGGTGAATTTTGAGTTTAACTTTTTTAAAAATTAAAATTCTAACTGGTTAATACATCGATTGCGTAAAACGTACTCAACACAATGCCACACAAAAGTATTTGGAGCCCTCTAATTGCAATAGAACAAATGATGCAACCTCTTTAAATTTTGTTGCATACATAGCGCTCATTACCCGAAAAATCTGGCATTAGCTGTTTTTATAGCTGGAATAGGAGTTGTTATCTTAAAAAATATTCTACTTTGGCAGTAGAACGACTTGTTCTTGAATATTTATCATTTTCGCTACTTTTAAACCGATGAAAACTCATTTTTTACACCCCTTTTTTCTGGTTTTGACAGTGCTATCTTTTACGGCTTGTAAAAAAGAAGTCGATAGCCAAAAAGAATTTGCCCATACCAATGCCTTAATCCACGAAACGAGCCCGTATCTGCTCAAACATGCACACAATCCGGTAGACTGGAAGCCCTGGAGTGATACCCTGTTTGATTACGCCACGCAGCAACAGAAACTTGTTTTACTAAGTATAGGTTATGCATCCTGCCATTGGTGTACAGTTATGGAAGAAGAAACTTTTTCCAACGATAGTGTAGCGGCTTTTATGAATAAAAACTTCATCAATGTTAAAGTTGATCGCGAGGAACGTCCCGATGTTGACCATGTATATATGACCGCCTTACAGCTCATGCGTGGTTCAGGAGGCTGGCCCCTGAATATGATTTTACTTCCAGATGGTAATCCGGTTTATGGAGGTACCTACCACACCCGAGATGAATGGATGACTTCCATAAAAATGATCGACAGTCTTTACAGGGAAGATCCAAAGCGGGCGAAAGAATATGCGAGTGAAGTTACAAGACGCATTCAGGAACTCAACTCGGGCAACAGCACAAATTCCAAAGAAAAGATTACTCAGGAGACCTTGGCTGACGGGGTCAACAATTGGCAGAAAAATTGGGATTTTAAAAATGGAGGCTTTGGTAACAATCAGAAATTTATGCTTCCTGCGAGCCTTAACTATTTACTAGACTTAGCACATCTTACCCAAAATCAGGAGATATTAGCGTTTGTAGAACTTACTCTAGACAAGATCGCGCTTGGCGGTGTTTATGATCACCTTGATGGTGGATTTTACCGATACAGTACTAATGCGGAATGGAGCGTACCGCATTTCGAAAAAATGCTCTACGATAATGCTCAGTTAATTAGTCTTTATTCCAAAGCTTATAAGGCATTTAAAAAACCCCTCTACAAACAACGGGTTACCGAAACAATACAATTTTTAAATGCTTATTTTAAAACCGAAGCCGGCGATTACATCTCAGCTCTGGATGCTGATTTAGAGGGTGAGGAAGGAGCGTATTATTTATTTAGTGAAGACGAACTTAAAACGATCTCAGAAGAACCCCAGCTTTTCCGAAATTATTACAATATAGCCTCTAAAAATCAGACTGATGAGGGGCTGTATAATTTATACTTAAGTAAGACCGACACGGTATTTGTGAAGGAAAATAATTTAAAAGGAGATGAATTCAATACCCTTAAGTCTTCGTGGAAAAATGACTTAAAAGCGATCAAGAAGAAACGCCAATTCCCACTGAAAGACGACAAAATAATTGTCTCCTGGAATGCGATGATGATTGAAGCCCTTGGAGATGCCTATGCCGCAACAGCAGATGCTGATTATCTTAGACAAGCCGAAGAGACCTTTCAAGTGCTTACCACTAAGGCGTGGAAAAACGAAGTGTTGATTCATTCCTATAAACCCGGAAGTAAACCCGTAGCAGGCTTTCTGGACGACTATTCGTTTTTAAGCGCTGCAGCACTTAAATTATATACCCTAACCGGCAAATTTGATTATCTCCATACAGCCAAAGATTTGAGCTCCCAAACCCTCTCCAGATTTGAGATTGAAAATTCTTCTTTTTATAAATACAACAGTCAGGATAATCTTATCGCTCCTATCGTTATTACTAATGATGCCGTAATGCCATCGGCAAATGCAGTGCTGGCAAATAACCTATTGCTGCTGTCGAATATTTTCTATGATGACGATCTTGCGGCGAAAGCTAACGCTATGTTGGCAGCCATTCAGCCTGAAGTTGAAAGTGCTCCTGATGCCTACGCACACTGGCAATACGTTGCTTTAAAAAAGATATTTCCTTTTTATGATGTAGCAATTGCAGGACCTCAAAGCAAAGCTTTAAGCCTCGATCTCCATAAATACTATACCCCTAATGCTCTTGTGATTTTTGAAGAGATTGAAACTGAGATTCCGGTATTTGAAAGCAGGTATGTAAACGGTAAAACCCTGATTTATATTTGTGAGCAACGCAGTTGTAAATATCCGGTCAGTACAGTTTCTGAAGCTTTGGGATTGATGAATTATCAGCTCTTTCCATAAAAAAATCACGCTAAACAAATAACAATCTAAGAACTGGGTTATTCAGTTTAAGATCGTGAAATATCTTACTTGTGCAATTTAACTTAAAACTAAATCAATCGATTGCGTATAAAAATAAATAAGTACCTTTCACTTGAAAACGAATAAGTTAATCACATTTTTCAGGTATGATTTTTCCGCCTAAAGCTAAATTGCGCCTATTCCTATTTTTAATACTGCTAAGCTTTTTAGAATGTACAAATCCGCTTACACCTAGCTATGAATTTAAAGAAGGAATAATTTACATCGATGGATTTATAGGTACTACTGAAGGCTCTTCATACGTCAACATCACAGAATCTGATGTCGCACTCTACTACAGGAATATTTTTGTGAGTGGCGCCAGTGTATTTTTTGTTAATGATGCCACAGGCGAAAGAGTCGCGTTAGTTGAAGAAGATTTTAAGTATATACCTCAAGATAATAACTTTAAGGGAGCGGTTGGTGATAAATGGTATCTGGAAGCGAGTCTGCCCAATGGAAAAACATATTTCTCTGAAGTAGAAACCATCAATCCTTCTGTCCCTATTAAAGCAATAAGCGCTGCATTTAATGATGAACTGGAGTTTAGCGAAGACTATGGCGACTACATCCCGGGTCACGAGGTTTTGATAAGTTTTGATGATCCGCCTAATCAGGATAATTACTATTACTGGCGTAATAAAACCTACGACAAGGCTCGTATTTGTCAGGTCTGTGTAGAGAGTAAATTTAGAGATGGCGACTGCGTGCCCGATGAGAATGTAGAATATTACACCTATTGGTGCGAATCAGACTGCTGGCAAATAGATTATGGAGACAACATCAATATCTTTTCAGATCGCTTTTCTAACGGAACCACCACCTCCTCCCTGCCCATAGCCCAGATTCCCCTGACCAGAAAAACCAAAGTACTGGTTGAAATTCAACAATTTGCTTTAACACCCAAGGCCTATGAATATTATAGGGCCATCAAGGATTTGGTAGATAATAACGGTGGGTTTAACGCCCCTTTACCGGCAACGCTCATAGGAAATATTTTTAATCCGGAAGATCCTGATGAGTTTGTATTGGGAAGGTTCACTGCCGCTTCGGCATTTACACAATCTATTATGATAGATCGTACCACAGTAGAAGCCTCTCCCATAGAAAATGAGATAGTTCCCAGACCCGAGCCCCCATCTACAGGCCCGGGCCCCAGTTATCTATACGCCCCTTGTGATGAAAGCAGACACAGAACATCAATACAACCTGAGGGATGGATAGACTAATTATCAAAGAGATTAAACTAAGGCTGGTTTTGGTAATCGCTTTTATATTTTCGGTTTTTACTACAAGCAGTATCTCTGCTCAAGAATACACCCTATCCTTCAAAATACTGAATGACCTTACAAACAGTCCCATTGAAAATGTTCAAATCAGCCTAAGTCCCTGTTCCTGTGGGGGTGTTACCGATGCTAATGGAGTATTTGAACTAAAACTGCAACAAGACACGTATACCGCTGTGGTCTCCTATGTAGGGTATAGCACTTTGGAAACGGAAGTTAATCTTAATGAAGATAAAACCTTCCAATTAAAACTCCGCGAAGAACAACAGCAACTTTCGGAAGTTGTGCTCAATGCTAAGCGCATTAGTGAGCGATTGGAAACAGCTCAGATGGGAGCTGTGAAATTAGCTCCTGCCCAACTTAAAAAAATGCCCGCCGCTTTGGGAGAGGTTGATGTTTTGCGAAGTATGACCTTACTACCCGGTGTAAACAATGCTGGTGAGGTAAGCAACGGGCTTTCCGTACGAGGTGGTTCTCTTGATCAAAATCTGGTATTGTATGATTACGCCCCTGTTTTCAATCCTACCCACTTATTTGGTTTATTCTCTGTATTTACACCCGAAGCTCTTGGTTCTATAGATCTCTATCGTGCCAATATTCCTGCACGTTACGGAGGAAGAACAACTTCGGTACTCGATGTAAAAGTAAGAAATCCTTATGTAGATAAGTTGAAGCTAAGCGGCGGTATTGGTTTAGTTTCCAGCCGACTCTCTCTTGAAACACCGCTTATTAAAGATAAACTCTTTCTCTATGCCGGTACCAGAGGCGGGTTTACCGATTTTTTATTGCCCCTCTTTTCTAAAAGGCTGAAAAACACCAAAGCCCGGTTTTACGACCATACGATCAAATTACTTTATCTACCCACCGATAAAGACCAAATTTCGTTCACCAACTTTTTCAGCACAGATTTTTACCAACTTGATCTGATTGCCAAAATTGAAAATGTAAATGCAGAAAGCAATCAATACGATTTTAAAACCTTCAACAACACGCTACAATGGACGCATACATTTAATGATGATTCCAACTTACGAACTGTTTTCGTGCTCAGTAACTACACGCCAAAAACCCTGTTTCCTGAAATGGACAGAGACAATGTCATAGCCTATGAATCCCAGATCAATTTTGCCAGTATCTTTTCAGAATATGGAAAAAAAGTAAATGAAAACCTGAATTACTATGTCGGGATACAGGGCAATCGATACAAAATAAAACCGGGAAAACTGGATCCCGGCACCTCTGAAGGCATTCTTCCGGTGCTTCTGGATGAGGAAACAAGTTATGAAGTTTCGGCATACACAAATTTTACATGGAAACCCTTTGAACCACTTAGTCTTTCCGGGGGGTTACGATTTACAAACTTTACTTTCGTAGGGCCCTATACCGCTGCTACGTTTAATGAAAATACCGGAGAAATCATTAACACCACAACATTTGACGATGGAGAAAAGGTAAAAAGCTACAACGCTTTGGAACCGCGTTTGGGTCTCAATTTAAAGTTAGACCAAAACACATCGCTTAAAGTCAGCTATGCGCGATTAAACCAGTATTTACAGAATATCTATAACGCCACCACCCCGCTTCCTACTTCCAGATGGAAAACATCGGACGTCAATATAGCACCACAAACAAGTAACAGCTACAGCATTGGTCTCTACCAGAATATTCTGAATAACGCGGTAGAACTTGGCGTAGAAAGCTATTATAGAAATAGTGAAAACAATTTGACCTATAAGCCCGGAGCTGATTTCTTTTTAGAGGAATTTGTAGAACGCGATCTGGTACAGGCTAAGGGCGAAGCTTATGGTGTAGAATTCAGCTTAACAAAGCCAAAAGGAAAAATCAACGGATGGGTTAATTATACATGGTCAAGGAGCTTTTTAAAGACAGAAAGCGAAAGATTAGCAGACCGCGTTAATAATAACCAGTGGTATCCATCAGATTTTGACAGACCCCATGTTTTTAATAGTACCATTAATTTAGAGGGAAGCAAGTACAATACGCTAAGCTTTAACTTTACCGCACAAACCGGACGACCCTACACTACGGCCAACGGCTATTTTGATATAGAAGATATTGATGTACCTATTTTTCTAGAACGTAATAACGTCCGTTTAAAAACCTATCACCGTCTTGATCTTTCCTGGAAAGTTAACTACAGTAAAAAACTGAATCGACGATGGGCTGGTGACTGGACCTTTACTATTTATAATGTCTACGCCAGAAAAAATCAATACAATGTATATTATACGCAACGAAGTGGAGACGCCAATGCCAATATATTTCGCGGAAGTCCACTGGGTTCTTACGAGCTCACCATTATGAACAGCCCAATATTCTCACTAACCTACAATTTTGTGTTTGATTGATTCTAAATACCCTTAATTGAGAGTTGATACGTATTAAGGAAAGAAGTGAATGCATTTATGTCACTTCAGGCAACATAAATTTCTTCTTCTCAATCCCTTAAAATTTGGGCATAAAAAAAACCAGTAAAAATGTATTTTACTGGTTTTTAATTTCCACTTGTATGTGGATCGTCGGGGTGGCAGGTAATTTAAAAACCTCCTTACCCCCTATATTTCCTGAATCTAACAGCTGAATTATTGGGTCTATTCACCGAATAATTCACTATACTTTAAAGAACATTCAAAATGATCTGATTTGATCGTATTTGATACTATAAAAGTATAAAAAATAATCTAAGGACTTTACAGTGAGCAGGATTGAAGTCAAAAGCTCCTTTAAAAAGGATTCAATCTTCAAAGTTGATTTCATAACGTGTACTACGTCCCTCCCCTATAGGTATAAATACTTTTTTTGCTGCTAAATCCTGAAGGTCACGCGTTGCTGTGGCTTTTGATGTTTTGGTGAGTGCTATATACTTTTTTGCAGTCATTCCCCCCTCAAACCCTTCCGGTTCTTCATCAAGCATACGATTAACGACCTTTAACTGACGTTCATTAAGGGAATTTCTATTGCGATCAAAAAAACGAGCTTTTCTCAAAGTAAAAGCAACAAGCTCTTCCGCTTGAGATTGAGCTTCTAAAACAGTATTGACAAAATAGATAATCCAATCGGTAATTTCATTGGACTGCTGGGCTTTTTTTAAAGCCTTATAATAGGCTTGTTTATCGTGCTCTATTGCTTTTGAAAGACTCAGCAGAATGGGGCGATTTAAGTCTTGAGATAGCGCTTTTTCAGAAAGCGCTCTTCCTATCCTTCCATTACCATCTTCAAAAGGGTGAATGCTCTCAAAATACAGATGTGCAATCGCTGAACGGATAAGTGGCTTTTTAATAGGGTTGGCTCCTTCTGGATGAGATTCATTGAACCATTTTATAAAAGCTTGCATTTCATTCGGAAGCAAATGGGAAGGCGGAGCTTCAAAATGGATCTTCTCCCTGCCCCAGCTCCCGGATACGATCTGCATCGGTTCGGAGTGCTTACGCCATTGCCCGGTATTAATGCGTTTAGCACTCGATAATAGCGTTCTGTGCCATTCGAATAATGCCAGGTCTGTCAAAGGTTCTCCAAAATTTTGCCTAACCCGCACCATTAAATCCCCCACACCCCGCGCCATTGGATCTTTGACCGCTTTAGGTGTACCATAACCCATATTGTTTCGTATAGAAGACATCACATCTTCCCTGCTCAGGTATTCTCCCTCGATTTCTGATGTTTTAACAGCCTCAGCAACCATTAGAGATAAGATAGCTTCCATTTGCATCGTATCTGAAAGTCCTTCCAATATACCATTAACGCGACCAGCCCTTTGGCTAAATTCAAAGAGCTTCTTTTCTATTTCAGTTGTTGTATACTTAAAATTAGGCCAGTCTTCGTGTTGCCAATTATACATGATGAGCCGATTAAACTATTTAATTGGCTCAAATATAGTGAAAATATGAGCCGATTAGCTTTTCTAATCGGCTCATACTGCTATTTAAACCTAGAATTTGTGTTTAATTTATTATTATTTGGGAAAAGTAAATTTGTTGAGGACAGCCTTGTATAGCTATAACAGGATTTATTTACTAATCTGTATAGCTAATTTAGGACGGGTCAAGGACGGGTCACAGGCAGGGCAACTCCCAGGCAAAGGCATAGCAAAGCCTAGGATAGAGTATGAAGAGTGTATGAAAACGGGTTTTGAAAAGCAGAAAATTAAGATTTCATTAACAATGAATAGCGCATTTTTCTTAATCGTCCATTGAAGGCAGATAACTCAACAAGTCTCCCATCTCCAAAATTTCCTAAGCCAGAGATCATAGTTCTTTAACGAGTTATTCCTGAATAAGAGCAGGATTGAAGTAAAACGCTTTATAAAAAAGCTTTAATTCTTAACGTTGATTGCATACCGTTACAGCGTCCCCTAACAAATGATAGAAATAGTCTTTTTGCTGCCAAATCCTAAAGGTTACGGACTGCTATTTTTAATTATACCTCAAACCCTATAATTAGTTAATTGGCTCAAGTATAATCAAAAATTGAGCCGATTAGGAGGGTAATCGGCACAAGGCCTTAATTAATCACCACAAATAACCGATTTTACATTTTAGTTAAATATAAATAAATTAAACTCTACCAGATTATTTGACATTTAAAGTTCTCCATTTATCTGGAAAGTAAGGTATTTGAAAATAGATATGAGCGAGATTACGTAGAAAAGGATAACCCGCCTTATCAGTTCTATAAACATATTTAAATTCATCAATCCGCTTTTCGTACTCACTTCTAAAATCATCAAAGGTCATATCATCATATAAATTCTTGTAAAGTCTTATATCTCTTTGATAACCATCACTGAAGTATGGGTTCGAAAAGAGTTGCTCTTCTAAATCGTCATCCTTATTTTCGATTAGCTCCTTTGATTTTGAACATACACCGTGATGAGGTACAAACAATCCTAAATCTAATTTATTTTCAATTACAAATTCTCTAACTTCATTGTATTCATTTTTTAAGTCCAGAATAACAATAAATTCAATTAAAACTGCCAAAAGTGGGCTAGTACTATCAGAATAGTAAACAGGTTTTTCATTTTCAATAGTAAACTTTATAACATTCTCATAACTATTATTAGCATCAGGCATCCTACTATACTTATTTTTACCATTTTTTATATAGCTTAACACATTTTGTAAGACACTATCCTATTAACTGTGTAAGTTA
>NZ_KZ319289.1 GCF_002744755.1 Leeuwenhoekiella nanhaiensis
CGCAGCTCATGTGTGAAGGGATTTTCTTTTTTCCGGTTTCTTTGCTGCCAAAGCATCTTTGGGAAAATCGTATTTTTAAGCCTAAAAGAATTTGATTATGCCAATTGCAAAACCTTTTAATCTTACCCGTTGGGTAGAAGAAAACCGTGAATTACTGAAGCCGCCGGTAGGAAATAAAAATCTGTATAAAGACGCCGATGATTATATCGTGATGGCTGTTGCCGGCCCCAACGCCCGTAAAGACTATCACTACAATGAGACCGAAGAGCTGTTTTACCAGCTTGAAGGAGAGATTGAAGTGCATATACAGGAAGATGGTGAGAAGCGTACGATGAAGCTGGGCCCGGGCGATATGTATCTGCATCCGGCAAAAGTGCCGCATTCTCCTGTACGCAAGCCGGGTTCTATAGGTCTGGTGGTAGAGCGTAAACGCGCTGATCTGGAAGGTAAAGACGGTCTCTTGTGGTTTTGCGACAATTGCAACAACAAACTGTATGAGGTTTATTTTCCACTAAATGATATCGAAAAAGATTTTTTAAAGCACTTTAAAGAATTTTACGGAAGCAAAGAACTGCGCACCTGCGACAATTGCGGTACGGTGATGGAAGCAGACCCTCGATTTGTGCAGGATTAAGTTTACTTTCAATAATGAGCCAATGCACCTTAAGGAGGTGCATTTTTGGTTTATGAATCTGTCAATAAATGCTTTAATTACCTCTTTTGATTTACTAACTTCGTAGAATTGAAACTTAATTAATACGAAAAGCACAAAATAATGGCCGAAACTCTAGCAAATACAGCAATCTCTGAAGCATTAAAAGCTTTAGCTATAGAAGCTCAAAATCCGGGCACTTCTACCGGTACAAAATCTATGAATGGCGGAAGCCTTTTAGACTCTGTTTCTCCGGTTGATGGTTCGCACATTGCCAGCGTCACCCAGACCACTCCTGAGGAATACGAGCAGGTGGTGCAAACTGCTCAGGAAGCTTTTAAGGTTTGGCGTCAAATGCCGGCTCCCCAACGCGGTGAGGTGGTGCGCCAGTTTAATGAAGAGTTGCGTCGCCTAAAAGAACCTTTGGGAAAATTGGTTTCCTACGAGATGGGTAAGAGTTATCAGGAAGGTCTGGGCGAAGTGCAGGAGATGATTGATATCTGCGATTTTGCGGTGGGACTATCGCGTCAGCTTCATGGTTTGACCATGCACAGCGAGCGCCCCGGGCATCGTATGTACGAGCAATACCACCCGCTTGGGATTGTGGGTATTATTTCGGCATTTAACTTTCCGGTAGCTGTATGGTCCTGGAATACGGCTTTGGCCTGGGTTTGTGGCGATGTGTGTATCTGGAAACCTTCCGAAAAAACACCGCTTACCGGAATCGCCTGTCAAAAAATAGCCGCTCGTGTTTTTGCTAAAAACAACCTGCCTGAAGGTATTTCGTGCTTAATAAATGGGGATTATAAAGTGGGCGAGCTGATGACTCAGGACGAGCGCGTACCTTTAATCTCCGCCACAGGTTCTACCCGAATGGGAAAACAGGTCGCGCAAACGGTGGGTGCCCGTCTGGGCAAATCCTTGTTGGAGTTGGGCGGAAACAATGCGATCATCGTCACTCCAGATTCTGATTTAAAGATGACGGTAATCGGGGCGGTGTTTGGAGCGGTTGGAACTGCCGGGCAGCGCTGTACGTCTACCCGCAGGTTAATCATTCACGAAAGTATTTACGATAAAGTTAAAAATGCGATTGTTGATGCCTATGGTCAATTGCGTATTGGGAATCCGCTGGACGAAAAAAACCACGTAGGACCCTTAATTGATACCGACGCGGTTAAGAACTATCAAAAAGCCTTAGAAAAAGTTGTTGAAGAAGGCGGAAAAATCATCGTGGAAGGCGGAGTCCTTGAAGGCGAAGGCTACGAAAGCGGTTGCTACGTTAAACCTGCTATCGCCGAAGCAGAAAACCATTTTGAGATTGTGCAGCACGAGACTTTTGCACCTGTTTTATACCTGATGAAATACAGCGGAGATGTGGGAAATGCCATCGCCCTGCAAAACGGCGTGCGTCAGGGACTGTCTTCAGCGATAATGACTAACAATCTACGTGAAGCCGAGCGCTTTTTGAGTGTTGCCGGTAGTGACTGCGGTATCGCTAATGTAAATATAGGTACCAGCGGAGCCGAAATTGGCGGTGCTTTTGGTGGTGAAAAAGAAACCGGAGGTGGCCGCGAGAGCGGTAGCGATGCCTGGAAGGTGTATATGCGCCGACAAACCAATACCATTAATTATACGACTGAGCTTCCGCTGGCGC
This sequence comes from Leeuwenhoekiella nanhaiensis, assembly GCF_002744755.1. Lineage (GTDB taxonomy): Bacteria > Bacteroidota > Bacteroidia > Flavobacteriales > Flavobacteriaceae > Leeuwenhoekiella > Leeuwenhoekiella nanhaiensis. The sequence continues at coordinate 2,307 of NZ_KZ319289.1, forward strand.
AGGGGATTAAGTTTGATTTGTAAGATTTTGAAATACTATAAGCAAAACAGGCTGTCTTGGTTTTAAGACAGCCTGTTTTGCTTATAGACCTCGTATTTAAACCTAGTCGGTTATATCAAAATAGCGTTTTACAGCTTCGTAATCAGAATAATCAAGCTTATTCTTTCCTTCTTTAGACTTGACATTCACCGTTGGTGGAATAATTACGTAACGAAAACGGTTACCGCGATCGGGGCTTATGGCAAACTCGCTCAAAGGTGAGCTTGAGGTTGATCGGGCGGTGATATTAATATCTGCTGATGCTCCAGAACCGCTACCAAAACCGGCGGTAAACTGAGCCCCCCTGAAATTGAGTACCGGTAATAAATACACATTGCCATCACCATATCCTGTAAAGTAAACCAGAACGACGTGCGTGTTTTTTATGCTTGTGGCACTGGGCAAAGATGCGGGAAAATCAATACCCATAAATTTTACAGTAGCTGATGAACCGGTAAATGCTGCAGGAATCCAGTCGCTGTAATAGACTTCGGCATTGCCATCTTCACCGTCCTGACCATCAGCGCCATCCTGACCTGCGGGTCCCTGAGTACCTTGAGGGCCGGCCGGTCCCGCAGGACCTTGTTCTCCTTGAGGCCCCTGCGGCCCGATTTCTCCATCTTCCGGAGAGCAGGAGTGCAATCCGATAGTGAGTACTAAGGCCAGCATAAGTTTAGTGGCCAGTTTCATGTGTGTGTTGCTTGTTTTCATAATAGAGTATTTAAGTTTTACTCTTTATGATCACATCCGGGCTAAGGTTAACACAAAAACTTATTTTTTTATTTAATTGAACCTTTTCAGATTTAATTACTGAAAAGATAAAGGGCTGCAAATACCAAAAGTCCCGCCAATACCGCAAAAAATATTTTCCAAAAGGAATACGGGCGCTTGCCTGAAATGCTTCCGTTTTCGCCATTTACAAAAAAGCTGTATTCCTTGTTTTTATAACGATAGGCGCTTATGTACACCGGAAGCAGAATGTGTTTAAAGGTTTCCTCCTCAAGCTGAATATTGAGCTGGTTAACGCGCTGCTCGTCGCCGCCAATATCACGTCTTGCCCAGACCGTGGCTATATTTCGCATTTCGTCCTGAGCTTCCAGATGCCCCTGATTTAAGGGGATGGTATATTTTTCGGTAACAAAACCGGAGAGGAAACCGCTTTCAAAAGGCTGTAGCTTTTTTAAGTCCCAACGGCTTACGCCACGCGGCACTTTACCGGTGTGTTGTTTTGACGCATTGATCAGGGTGTCGTCTATAAAACCCTGTATGTTTCCGGAGACCGGAGACCAGCGGGTCTTACGTACGCGACGGGTTTGTCTTCGGCCTTTAGAATCGCGGTAAGTTTCGGTTTCATAATAATAATCGCCTCTCGATCCGGTATATCGGCCGTAAAGCTGTGCGTCAAAAGTCCAGTATGGCAAATACAAACCTTTTGTAAACTGCGGATCAAGGCTGGCTTTTTGTAAATCATTAGGCGCCCACCACAGGCCTTTTACCCATTTTTTAAAGCGCACGAGTGCTTCCTGTTGCGTGAGCTGAAAAGGCAATACCCCTCCCGGAAGAATCCATTGCTCGGTTACCGCATCTTCCCGAATGAGCGGAGTGCCGCAATACACGCAGTGCAGGGACTTGTAATTTTCTTCTACATGCTGATTTGCACCACAGTTTTTGCAATGCAGCAGGCTTATTTCTACTGAATTGGCCTGAGCTCCCATTTCGCGCAGATACTCGCGCAAGGGTAATTCTTTTAGAGTATCTAGACTCAGGTTGAGTTCTTCTTGGTGACCGCAATAGTCACAGGTAATCTGGGTAGTGCCGGGCTTGTAGGTAAGCTCGGCACCACAGTTTTTACAGGCTTTTTTAAGTTCCGATTTTTGAATGACAGAATCGCTCACCGTGTGGTTGTTGTCAAATTATTGAGCCGGTAATGGAGGTGGTGTGTTTCCACCTAAAAAGGGCTTCAATTCGTCTAACTCCTGCAGGGCTTTCCATTCGCTCATACCCTGTTTCCAGATCAGCGAATTACGATTTATGGTACGTGACGCAAATAAAGACTGCAATTGCTCAAAGCTTACCGGGCCCTGCTGCTGGTTGTTAAGGGCGAAATAATACTGCGTGGCTGCAGGCATAGGGGGTGGCGTTGCGGCCTGAGTTGCGGGTTGATGCGCCTGAGGTTTTGCCATTGCTGCACCCATTTGCTGGGCGAGGGCAAAGCCCATTCCCATTCCCATTCCGGCGCCGGCCGTGCCTCCTTCATTGTTTGCCGCTGCTTCGATAGCTTTTGCGGTTTTAAACTTGGTAAGCTTATCCAAATCCAGTTTATCGATACGACTGTACTCAAAGATTTCCTTTTTGAGCTCTTCGGGCATCGACACGTTTTCGATAAAGAATTTTTCGAGTGAAATCCCCACGCTGCTAAACTCGGGCTGCATAACCTCTTTACAGGTTTCTGAAAGCTCAGTTGTGTTTGCCGCGTACAATTCAATAGGCAATTTGGCTTCGCCCACGGTATCGGTAAAGCGAGTGGCAATGAGGCTTTTTAGGTGCTCGTTGATTTCGAAATTGGTAAAGTTGGCATCGGTGCCCACGATATCTTTAATGAATTTTCCGGCATCGCCAATGCGGAAGGCATAAGTACCAAACGCGCGTATTTCTACCAAACCAAAGCGCTCGTCGCTCAGCGTAATGGGGTTTTTAGTTCCCCACTTTTCGTCGGTAAACAGATGGGTGTTTACAAAATAAACTTCGGCCTTAAACGGACTGTCAAAACCGTATTTCCAGCCTTTAAGTGTCGTTAAAATCGGAAGGTTTTGTGTGTTAAGTGTATAGGTACCGGGCCCAAATACGTCTGCAAGCTGCCCTTCATTGACAAAAACAGCAGTCTGACCCTCACGTACGATGAGTTTTGCGTTGTTTTTAATTTCGTTTTGATACCGCTCAAACCGGTGGGCAATGGTGTCTTCCGTATAATCGAGCCACTCGATGATGTCTATAAATTCGTGGCTGAGTTTTTCTTTGATTTTGTCAAATAGTCCCATAATTGATGTTTTACCGGTTATTGAATTTGGTTATTAGTTGTTAGAATTCGGAATTTGTTTCAAACTACTCAATTTTTTTTGATATACCCTTTGCTGTTTTAAGAGTATGCGTTTCAATTTTATGCCTTGTCAGAGAGGAGGGGATTGGCTTGCGAACTAGGATTTTTAAAGTTTGCAATAGAATTATAAAACGATTATTTATCTTAAAATTAACTGATTATCAACGGGTTGATTTGGGTTTTGTTTAACCCGGTGTACTGAAATTTTAAGAGATCATCCTGTTAGCTTTACATTTATTAACTAAACAAACATAATAATCATGGAAATAAATTGGATGATTGCAGGCCCGGTATTAGCCGGAATTTTAGGTATTGTGATTGGGTATCTTATGGGATATGCCACTAAAAAATCACCTGATTCAAAGAAGGAATTAGAAGCCTGGGAAAACAAATATGAAGCGAAGAATCGCGAACTCAATACTTCTCTTGAGAAGCGTAAAGAACTAGAGAATACCATATCAAATCTACAAACCCGTTTGAGCAATGTAGAATCTGAATTGGCCAGTTCAAAATCTAAACTGAATGCGGTTCAGAATATTGCCAGCGGAACTACGGAAACCCCGAATAACTTTCGGTCAGAAGAAGCCAAAGCTGCATATGGTCAGGATGTGATTCAGGATGATCTGACTATCGTTGAAGGCATAAACATAGAAATTGCTTCGTTATTAAAACAAAATGGTATAAATACCTGGAAAGAACTGTCAACTACTTCAGCTGAACGATGCCGTGAAATTCTTACCGGTAGCGGGCGTGCAACAGATGCGCATCAACCGGCTACCTGGCCTGATCAGGCTCGCTTGGCCTATGAAGGAAAATGGGAAGAATTGCGCGAGTGGCAAAACAAGCATAAGGTGGTAGCCTAGTCGCATAATTGACTAACTGAAAAAACCGAAGTTTTATGCTTCGGTTTTTTTTATGCGTTTCTGCCATCTTCATCAGGATACAATTTGTAAAGCGGGTCACTTTGCCAAAATTCTTTGGTATCCACATCAATGACGGAAAGTTTTCCGTAGAAAGCCGCACCCGTATCTACATTCCACACATTAGCCATTTGAGTGGGCACGTCTCGGTTGATTCGGGTAACGGGAGTGTGACCTATGAAAATCTCTCGGTGATGCGTAAGGCGCTTGGGATACTCCAGATCATCTGGCTTTAGGCTTTTGTCGAGACCTACTGCCATTTCCCAAAAGGTACGATCCCAGTAAAAAGCCGTGCTGTGATGCTCATACTCGGGTCCATTGTGGTTTTGAAAACCCGCGTGCACATACATACGATTGGCTACATCTATGTGATAATTCTCAAGAGCCTCGTAAAACTCCAGGTGCTCCTTCCGCTGTGCTTCAGAATAGGATTGATACGATTTTATACTGCTTATTCCGCCGTGATTGAGCCAGGTTTCATTGGTTTTATGGGTTTTAAGCCAGTCTGAAACGAGCTCGTCATGATTCCCTCTAATAAAGATGCAGTTTTGCCTGGTTTTAAGGTCGATCAAAAAATCTATGGTCTGTGCGCTGTCGCTCCACCCGTCAACATAGTCGCCCAAAAAGACGAGCAAATCATCGGATTGTACTGCTGCCCGTTCTAAAACCTGTTTTAAGCCTTTGAGTCCGCCGTGTATGTCACCAATAGCCAGTGTACGTGCCATTAATTGTATTTTACTTTACGCAGAATGCGTATGTTTTCTTTATAGGATTGATATAATTTACTGTCAAACTTACGCAGAAATGGCCGTATACTTTCCAGTTTTTCGAGAGCCGGTTCAAAACCGTTTAGGTAACATAGCAAATATGTTGCAGGCAGGTTATACAAATCTGCAGTTTCCCCTTTATTCAGTTCAATTCCCGCCAAGACTTTATTTAGTATAGTATTGTTGTTATTGTAGATGTGGTGCAACAATTTTTTGTCGTATTTCGGAGGTTCAAAAACCAGATCGCTGTCAATAGAATAGGAGCCGTTTTCGTTAAAATGAAGCGTCAATTCTTCAAGCGGATAGTATTTGTAGTTGCCCTGAAGCCCCAACAACACATATTCTAAGATGGTAAACGAATCTTCTGTCATCGTGATTGAGACTTCGTCGAGTGCCGAATAAAAAATACGCACCTGCTCGTTGATGAGTTCAATATCTACCCGGCTAAAGTAGGTTTCTCCCTTTACTTCCTTTTTGTTTCCGGCCCAGCAGACTACAAACTGTTCTTTAAAAACCTTGTATTGGGTGTGCAGATCGGCGTGGCGCACATTTATAAAGTCAATAACTCCATTAAGTGTATGCTCAATGCTGTTGTGCGAATGTTTTTCAATAGTAGCTACGATTTCGCTGTTAACGTCTAAGATTTCGCTTTTAAAAGACTTCGGCATAGAAATGCTTCCGTCCCGGTAGAAAACCGTTCCTCCCCAATATTTCCAGATGTTTTTTTTGAGCGCTGTAAGCTTGTTTAGAGCTCTAATGGTCACCAAACCCACAACCAAATCTGCTGGCAGATGTGGAAACGGAATGTTTTCGTAAGAAACAATAGGCGGATTATCGAGATACGCGTTAATCAGGTTCTGAATCTTGCTGTCATCAAAAAACGGAACCCCCACAATCTCATTGCTTTCGTCCTCAACCCCAATGACGATATAGCTGTTGTTTTTAGGATTGGAGTTTGAAAGTGCACAGATGTGCTTTAAAAATTTGGCTTTGCCCTCTTTGTTGCTGATATCCACTTTACGCTTCTTGTCATAAAAACTGTTCTCGTCATTGTGCGCGAGCAGGTTTTTAATAAGAAGGCGTTTGTTGATCATTGGCTTATTGCAATTATTATTTTTATTGCTATTCGGTTAATCAAATTTATTTCCGCGTTTATCAGAATGTTTAAGGTAGTTTGAAAATTTACTCAATTGATCTATTAAATCCTGAGTTTCCTCATTAAACTTATAAAAGGAATTTTCATCAAGATACCCTCGATCTAAACATCTTAATAATTGCGATTTGACTTCGCAACACGAGCCTCTGGCAATACCTAAGAAATGAATAAATTCCTTGTTACCTCCTCTTCCGAATCCTTCAGCAATATTATCCATCACCGACCCTGAAGAAGCATTTATTTGATTTCTGAGTTCAAAATCGTGTCTCAATTCTGTGGTTTGAATAATCACCCAAACTTTTTGTGAAACTTCACGGGCTTTTTTAAAAACCTCGAGATCTTCAAATGAATTATAATGCGCCATTATTCAGTACCTTATCAAAAAGTAAATAATAATAACAATAAAAATAATAATAGTTACTTCTTATTCACCACCGTACTCGAAGCCTGGTCAACACTCATAACCACGAGATCTGCGATGTTTACGTGATAGGGTCTGGTCACGACAAAATGGATGATGTCTGCAACGTCTTCGGCCTGTAAGGGTTTAAAGCCCTGGTACACCTTGCCTGCTTTATCAGCGTCCCCTTTAAAACGCACTTCACTGAATTCGGTTTCTACCATTCCCGGGTTTACGGCGCCCACACGTATGTTGTAGCCATTCAGGTCGAGTCGCATCCCCTGATTGATGGCATCTACAGCGTGCTTACTTGCGCAATACACGTTGCCTTTGGGGTAAACCTCTTTCCCGGCGGTTGAACCAATATTGATGATATGGCCGCTGTTTGCCCTGATCATTTTGGGGATGATGGCATCGCTCACATAAAGCAAACCTTTTACGTTGATGTCGAGCATGGCATCCCAATCCTCGGTACTTCCGTCCTGAATGGGATCAAGGCCGTGAGCATTACCGGCGTTATTGATGAGAATGTCTATTTGCTGAAAATCTTCGGGTAAACCGGCTATGGCTTGCTGTACCGCTTCTTTATTGCGTACATCAAAATTAAGAGTATGAACCTTAACGTGTCTCCTTAAAGCTGCCTGAAGCGCGTCGAGGCGATCCTGCCTTCTTCCGCAAAGAATGAGGTTAATGCCGTTAGCTGCAAAATGCGTGGCCGTTGCCTTGCCAATCCCGCTGGTGGCGCCGGTTATAAATGCTGTTTTTCCTTTCATAATTTGATTTTTTTTGGTCGTATGAAAATAAGGTTTTACCTACGCGGCATTCCTTAAAGCAATACTAAACTTCGTTAATTGCCGTTAAAGGATTTGATAATGAGCCCGAAGCACATCATCTTTGGGAAATCTAATCTTAATAATCAAACAATGAAAACAATATTCAAATTAAGTATGCTCTTTGTAGCATTTATAGCATTTACTTCGTGTAGTGATGATTCTAACTCTTCAGACCGCGGTACCGCGGGAATGTCTGTGCGACTGGTAGACGGTCCCGGTGATTACGATCACGTTTATATAGATGTTGAAGCTGTGGTTGTAAAGTACAATGAAGATCTTGACGATATAGATGATGCTACAGACGATGATGATTTCGAAAGAGATGAGTATGAACTACTGGTAGATCCGGAAATTTATGACCTTCTTGAGCTAACCGGAGGTACTTACGCGTTACTTGCCGACGAAGACATTCCTGCCGGAGCGATTAACCAAATCAGACTTATCTTAGGTTCAGATAATACAGTGGTTGTTGATGGTGAAACGTATCCATTGCAAACCCCAAGTGCACAACAATCAGGTTTAAAAGTACAATTCAATCAAACCCTTGAGGCTGGTGTATTTTACACCGTAGTTCTTGACTTTGATGTTGACAAATCAATCGTAACTCAGGGTAATGGTGGTTACAGTCTTAAACCGGTTATTCGCGCGACTGCGATAGAGGCAACCGGAGCCGTTTCGGGTAGTGTATTTACAACCGGAGATGTTGTGATTCCAGCAACGGTAAGTACCTTAGTTGGAACAACTGAAGTTACCACTTCTACTAACGCTGATGGAGACTTTGAATTAGTAGGTCTGCCTGAAGGAACTTATGATTTAACCGTAAGAGCTGAGATTACGGAAGGTGTTATCACCACCTTTATTGTGGAAGACGTTGTTGTTGAAAACGGACAAACAACCAGTGTTGGTGCGGTTGTCGTAGTTGAAGAATAAGTCTTAAATACTGTATATTTGAAAAGCAATCTGAGAAGATTGCTTTTTTTTTTGCAACACTTTATTTTAAAACCAGTCATTAGAAGCACTGCAGCTAAGTGGTTTCTAATGCGTGCTCTGGCTGGGGTTTTAACGATAGCTTAACGCAATCGTTTTGAAGAAAAGTTAACCTTTAGAATGTAAAATATACATTAATAGCATATAAATTATGGAAAATACCGGCGCATCTGTTGATATTGGAGCCATCAATGAAAAGATTGAAAGAGAAAGTGCTTTTGTAAAAATCCTGACGATGGAGATGAATAAGGTCATCGTAGGTCAAAAACATATGGTCGAAAGACTTTTGATAGGCCTTTTGGGTCGGGGACATATTCTGCTTGAAGGGGTTCCCGGTCTTGCAAAAACGCTGGCGATCAACACGCTTTCACAGGCTGTTCACGGGAGTTTTAGCCGTATTCAGTTTACGCCCGATTTGCTTCCGGCAGACGTTGTGGGAACACTCATTTACAATATGAAGCTGAATGATTTCAGCATTAAAAAAGGACCCATCTTTGCCAACTTTGTACTGGCAGATGAGATCAACCGTGCTCCGGCAAAGGTTCAGAGTGCCCTGCTTGAGGCGATGCAGGAAAAGCAGGTGACCATTGGTGACGAGACGTTTAAACTGGACGCTCCGTTCCTGGTAATGGCAACTCAAAACCCGGTGGAGCAGGAAGGTACCTATCCACTGCCCGAAGCTCAGGTTGACCGTTTTATGTTGAAAACCGTTATTGACTATCCCAAACACGCCGAAGAACAACTCATCATTCGCCAAAATCTAAAAGGTGCATATGAGAAGGTGAATCCGGTGGTTTCTATAGAGCAGATTTTACGTGCTCAGGAAGCGGTGCGTGAGGTTTATATGGACGAAAAGATCGAAAAATATATTTTGGACATCATCTTCGCTACCCGTTATCCTGAAAACTACAAACTGGCCGATCTAAAACCTCTTATCAGTTTCGGTTCGTCTCCACGGGGTAGTATCAATCTGGCTACAGCAGCAAAATGCTATGCATTTATCAAAGGCCGCGGCTATGTAATTCCGGAAGATGTACGTGCCATCGTACACGACGTGTTGCGCCACCGTATCGGGATCACCTACGAGGCAGAGGCCGAAAACGTCACCACCGAAGAAATCATCAACAAGATCGTAAACGAGATCGAAGTACCTTAAACCAGACCGCAGTCTCAGTTTTCAGTTTATACAGCATATCGCGATAAACTGCCTGCTGCTACTGCCTGCTGATTGCTGAATTATGGATACTAAAGAACTTTTAAAAAAAGTACGCAAGATAGAGATCAAGACCAGGCGACTGTCTGATCATATTTTTGGAGGGGAATACCATTCTACCTTTAAGGGACGGGGTATGACCTTTAGTGAAGTGCGGCAGTATCAGTTTGGCGATGATGTGCGTAATATAGACTGGAATGTCACCGCCCGCTACAGCGAGCCCTTTGTAAAGGTTTTTGAAGAGGAGCGCGAACTCACCATGATGCTTATTGCAGATGTGAGCGGCTCCGAATTTTTCGGTACAGACCAGCAGTTTAAATCGGAAATTGTAACCGAAATCGCAGCGACGCTTGCCTTTTCGGCACTACAAAACAATGATAAAATCGGTTTGATTTTGTTCTCAGACGGCATCGAGCTCTACATTCCGCCTAAAAAGGGAAAGTCACACGTATTGCGCATCATTCGCGAACTGCTTGAATTTAAGCCGAAAAGTAAGCGCACCGATGTGGCTCAGGCGCTTAAGTTTTTATCGAGCGTGATGAAGAAGAAAGCCATTGTTTTTGTGCTTTCAGACTTTATCGCAGACGATTATAACGATACGATGAAAATTGCCGCCAAGCGTCACGACATTACCGGCATTCGCATTTACGATCGCCGGGAAGAAGAAATCCCTAGTTTGGGTGTGGTGCAGATGGAAGATGAAGAAACCGGCGAGTTGCTTTTGGTCAATACCACTTCGCGAAAAGTGCGCGACAACTACGCCAAATATTACCGCGACCGCGTAGGCTATTTTAAAGAAAGCTTTACCCGCAGCGGGGCAGGCGTTATCGATGTGCGTACCGATGAAAGTTATGTAAAAAAATTACTAGGTTATTTTAAAAGAAGAGGATAGATATACGATGAACGATAAGCCTAAAACAACCCTAATTTTTGGCAACCTGAAGACCAGATTTTCCTATTTGGGACTTTTTATATTGCTTGTTTTAAGCGGAAGTGATTTACAGGCGCAGCAGGTAAAAGCTGCGGTTGACAGCACAGACATTCTCATTGGCGAGCAAATCACCTATACTGTAAATGTAGAGGCAGACTCTACAGACCTCGTTATGTTTCCCGAAGGTCAAAGCTTTGTTCCGCTCGAGTTAATCGAAACCTACAAAACAGACACCTCATTTGCGGGAGCCAAAATGAACCTGATCAAACGCTACGGGCTTACCCAGTTTGACAGCGGAAGTTATACTATTCCGCGACAGGTAATCAGCATCAATCAGCAGCCTTTTTATACTGATTCGATTCGGGTTGAGGTTAATAATGTTGCTATAGACACCACCAAACAGGGTCTTTATGATATTAAGGAAATAGTAGAGGTAGAACGTGCTACCAGTAAAATCTGGGAGTATTTGTTGTACTTTTTAATACTTGCTATTGTAATTGGTGTTTTCCTGTTTTTCATCATTAGACGCAATCGCAAAAAAGCGGAAGCCGAGCGCAAACTGCCTCCTTTTGAGCAGGCAATGGTTTCACTAAAAGCGCTTGATGAGGAATACAAAACTCCGGTTCGCGGACTTTCTGATCAGGAGGTTTCAAAAGCCTATTATTCCAAACTTACCGATATCGTACGGCATTATCTGGATGAGGAAGTCTATGATCGTTCGATGGAAAGTACCTCGGGCGAACTTATTGAACGCCTGCTTGAAGAGAAGCAGAAGGGTAAAATTGACCTGAGCAAAGAGACTATCCTCAAACTTGATCAGATCTTAAAGCGTGCCGATCTTACCAAATTCGCCCGTACTGCACCCGGTGAAGGCCAGGCACAGGCAGACCGTATTGTGGCTGAAGAAATTGTTAAGGAAACTAAAGAATCAATTCCCGAGCCTACCGAAGAAGAACTGATGCGCCATGCTGCCTACCGCGAGGCTTTGGCCAAGCGTCGCAAGCGCAAATTGATTCTTACCGGCGTGCTGGGAGTCTTTGCCATTCTGGTAATCTCTACAGGAATTTTAATCGCCACCAAAGGCTTTGATTTTGTAAAAGACAACTTCATAGGTCATCCTTCTAAAGATTTACTGGAAGGCGACTGGGTGCGCAGTGAGTACGGCTATCCACCCATTATCGTAAGCACGCCCCGCGTGTTGGAGCGCACCGTAGTGCCTCTTCCCGATTCCATTGCGATGCAGGTTAATATGAATTCATTTGCCTACGGAAGCCTTATTGATCAGTTTTACGTGGTCGTTAACAATGCGCGTTTTAACAGCAAGGAAGAAGCCAATTTGGATGGCGCGGTTCAGGGAATGATTAGCACTCTTGAAGCCAGCGGCGCTAAGAATCTGATTGTTAAAACCGAAAAATACACCACCCCTGAAGGGACGGAAGGTTTGCGTGTCTTTGGCTCGGGTGAGTTCCCGCAGACCTTAAATAAGAAAAACTTTGATGCCGGTGAATATGAACTCCTGCTTTTCACAACTCCGGGAGTGCTTCAGCAGGTGCTGGTAGCCTGGCGTGAAGACGATCAGTATGCCGCTCAGATGGCGCAACGCATCATCAATTCAGTAGAACTTCAAAAAACAGTACCTACTAATGTTAAGTAATTTTGAATTTCAAAATCCTGAATTTTTCTGGCTGCTTTTGGCTTTGCCAATTGCTGCGGTTTGGTATTTCCTGAAACGAAATAAACTCACGGCACAGGTAAAACTTTCTAGCCTCAAAGGTTTTAAAGCAGGAAGTGGTTTGCTGGCAAAGCTGCGCCCCGTTCTATTTATTTTGCGATTACTCGCTTTAGCCTGTCTCATAACCGCTCTGGCGCGCCCGCGCAATGTTGATGTATCTACCCGTACAAAAACCACTCGAGGTATAGATATCGTGATTGCGATTGACGTTTCGGCGAGTATGCTTGCACGTGATTTACGCCCTAACCGGCTTGATGCATTAAAGGATGTGGCTGCAGAATTCATCCGCCAGCGCCCCAACGACCGTATTGGTCTGGTGGAATATGCGGGCGAAAGCTACACGCGTACACCCATCACCAGCGACAAGGCCATTGTGTTGAGTTCGCTCGAAGATGTACAGTATAACAGCATCATTGAAGGCGGTACGGCCATCGGGATGGGTCTGGCAACTTCCGTTAACCGATTAAAAGACAGTAAGGCCAAAAGCAAGGTGATCATTTTGATGACCGATGGGGTGAATAACGCCGGTTTTATTGAACCTGCCATTGCCAGCGAGCTTGCGCAGGAATACGGTATTAAGGTCTATACCATAGGTCTGGGTACGAATGGAACTGCGCTTTCGCCTACCAATATGCGTGCTGACGGAAGTTTTATTTACGGCAGAATCCCGGTTGAGATAGATGAAGAGCTGCTTAAAACCATTGCAGATGAGACCGGCGGACTCTACTTTCGGGCGACTGATAATGAAAAACTGGAGCAGATTTATGCCGAAATCAACAAGCTTGAAAAGACTGATGTGGAAGAATTTAAGTACACCAATTATGAAGAAAAGTACCGTCCGCTGGTGATTTTGGCAGGGCTGTTGCTTTTGTTTGAATTGCTATTGCGCTACACGGTTTTCAGGAGTTTTGTTTAGAAGATTTTATAAGGGCTGCTGAGTGAAATTCAAATGTTGTAACAAGCTGAATTTGGTATCGAAGCAGATTCAAAAAAATAAATAATAACAATAGATAAGTTTCTATGTATTTATTGGAAGAAAAAATATGGTTTTGGGCCTTGCTTGCCATTCCGGCGGTGGTACTGCTGTTTCTGGCAGTAAGCCTCTGGAAACGCAACGCGCAAAAACGCTTTGTGGCTAACCGCGAGTTGCTGGGTGCCCTTACGCCGCAGCGCTCGGTTTTTAAGCCGGTTTTCAAACTGGTTTTGATTTGCCTGGCTATTGCCCTGATGGCGGTTGCATTGGTAAATCCCAAGATAGGCACCAAGCTCGAGACGGTAAAACGCGAGGGAGTTGATGTGGTATTTGCTGTTGACGTGTCTAAAAGTATGGATGCCGAAGATATTGCGCCCAGCCGTATGGAAAAAGCAAAGCAGCTGGTAACCCAAATCATCAACAATCTGGGAAGCGACCGCGTGGGAATTATTGCCTATGCCGGTAGCGCGTATCCCCAGTTGCCCATCACCACCGATTACAGCAGTGCAAAAATGTTCCTCAACGCGATGAATACCGATATGCTTTCGAGTCAGGGAACGGCAATCAAAGACGCTATTGAGTTGGCCAAAACCTATTACGACGATGACGAGCAGACTAACCGGGTTTTGGTAATCATTTCAGACGGAGAAGATCATGCGGGCAATGCCGCCGGGATTGCAGAATCTGCACAGGAGGAAGGCATTCGCATTTTTACCATAGGCGTAGGTACCGAAGCCGGAGAGCGCATTCCAATAAAGCGTAACGGTGTGGTGCAGTCCTACAAAAAAGATCAGGAAGGCGAGACTGTGATTACCAAGTTAAATCCCGAAACCTTGAAGGAAATCGCCAATGAGGCGAATGGAGAATACATCAATGGCAACAGCACTCAGGAAGTGGTTGACAAGATGAGCACCGCCTTTGGGCAAATGGATAAAAAAGAGTTTGAGGCCAAGCAATTTGCCGACTTTAAAGACCAGTTTCAGTGGTTTGTAGGCGCGGCATTATTCTTGTTATTTCTGGATGTGTTTCTGCTTGAGCGTAAAACCGCCTGGGTACGTAAACTCAACTTATTTAACGAAAATAAAAAAGACAAATAGGATTTTGAAGATGAAGAGAGCGATTAAACTAATAGCAATTTTTGCAGTATTGATGAGCGGTAGTCTTTTCGCGCAAAGCGAAAAGCCCAACCCTGCAATTCTGGAAGCTCAGGATTTTGTTGCTGAAGGTAATGAGGAGTTTGTGTCTGAAGAATTTTCTGCTGCCGAAACCTCCTATCGAAAAGCCATCGCTAAAGACCCGGCCAATGTGGCGGCAAAATACAATATGGGTAACAACTACTACCGAAACAAAAAGTACGATGAAGGTATGACGCGCTACCTTCAGGCAGCTGAAGTAGCCACTACCAAAGCCGAGAAACATAAAGCCTATCACAACCTGGGCAATGCGTTCTACCAACAAAAAGATTATAAAAAGGCTGTTGAAGCCTATAAGAATGCCTTGCGCAACGATCCCACAGATGACGAGACCCGTTACAATTTGGCCCTGGCCAAAAAAGAAGAAGAGAAAAACGGTGGCGGCGGTGACGATAATAAGGATGATGAGAATCAGGACCAAAATCAGGATCAAAAAGATCAGAATGGAGAAGGCGATGACAAGGAAAGCGATGATGGTAAGCCTAAAGAGGGTGACGGAGACAAAGAGAGCGACAAAGGCGAGGATAAGGAAGAAGATAAAGGAAAACCTAAAGATGGAGAAGGCGATCAAAAAGATCAGGGAGAAAACGGGGATAAACCTAAAGAGCAGCCTAAGCCTCAGCCCGGTCAGGGACAGCTTTCACCCCAGCAGGTAAAAAGCTTACTCGAAGCCATGAAGAATGAGGAGAACAAAGTGCAGGAAAAAATTAACGCCGAGAAAGTTAAAGGCGCTAAAGTAAAAACAGATAAAGACTGGTAATTACGTTTAAGGTAAAAGCAGCAATGATGATGAAGATGCAGATAAAACTTTTGCTGATCCTGATTTTCACAGGATTTACCGCCTGGTCTCAGGTAAAATTTGATGCCCGGGTGAGCAAGGAGACGCTTGGAGTCAATGAGCGTCTGCGTGTAGATTTTGAGATGAACCAGGACGGGGATAATTTCAGACCACCTGGTTTTCAGGGTTTTACCGTCGTGGGCGGTCCTAACCAAAGCATCAGCAAACAATGGGTAAACGGGAGGGCTAGTTTTTCGAAGACCTTCTCCTACTTCTTACAGCCTAATGCCACCGGAAAATTAAAAATTGGCCAGGCCGAGATTGATATTGAGGGTACAACGTATAAAACGCTTCCGGTAGAGATTACCGTGACAGGAGCCGTTGATGTACCCAAAGACCCAAATGATCCGGCGGTTGCAGCGGCAGAAAATGTGCATTTGGTGGCTGAGGTTTCCAAATCTGATCCCTATCTCAATGAGGCTTTTACTGTTGTTTACAAACTGTATGTTTCCCGCGAAACATCGGTAACCGGCTGGAATGAGGTTGAGGCTCCAAAATTTTCAGACTTCTGGAATCAAAGTATTGATGAAAAGCAGTTTAAAATTTACGATGGCAGCTACAACGGTAAGCCCTATCGCTATGTGATTTTAAGACGTACGCTGTTGTATCCTCAAAAAACCGGCGAACTGACCATAGAGCCGCTTGCGCTTAATATCAATGTGGAAGCGCCTACCAATCGCCGTGATATATTTGGGATGCGCATTCTGCGTCCCGCGCAGATTAAGGTTACCGCGCCTACACGAAAAGTTAAGGTCAAGCCGCTTCCTGAAGCAGGCAAGCCCGAAAGCTTTACCGGAGCCGTAGGAACTTTTGACTTTGACGTTACAGCCAGCAAAACCAAATTGGATGCGCAGGAAGCTTTAGACCTTACGATAAGTGCCAAAGGTAATGGCAACCTGAAACTGTTTAATCTGCCTAAGCCTAAATTACCCAGTTCCCTGGAAGTTTACGAGCCCGAAAACGAGCAGGACGTTCGGGTTTCTGTTAATGGGATGAGTGGTAAAAATGCACAGCGTTATACCATCGTGCCTCAGCAAAAAGGGAATTATCCTATTCCGTCTATAAATTTCTCCTATTTCGATCCTGCCACCGAGCAATACAAGACCCTGAGCAGTGATGAAATTATCATTGATGTGGAGAATGGTCCCGCTACTCTTGCGCAAAATAACAATAAAGTGCCGGTTGAAGCGCAAAAGCAATTTAGTTATATCAAGTCTGATGCTAACCTTATTCCCAGAAACCGGGAAAGCTTTTTTGGTACTACCCTGTTTTGGAGTATGCTGGGCACGCCGGCTTTATTGATTCCGTTGCTGATATTCTTTGGTCGTAAGAGACGCGAATATCAAAATGACATTAAGGGCAACAGGTTGCGCAAGGCAGATAAGTTGGCGCGTAAATACCTAAGCGATGCCAAAAAGAATTTGGGCGACCAGACTGCGTTCTATCTGGCTCTTGAAAAGTGCCTGCACAACTACCTTAAGGCCAAGCTCAATATTCAAACCAGTGAGATGAGTAAAGAACGCATCAGCCAGTTGTTGAAGGAACGCGGCGTAACGGTTGAAACTACGGCAAGCTTTCTTAAACTCTTAGAAAGTTGTGAATTTGCCCGTTACACCCCGGCAAGCAGCGATGCGATGCAGCACGATTATGAGCAGGCTTCACAGGTTATTTCAGATATTGATAAGCAATTGTAGGTTTTAAAATCGCTATAAAATGATTAAGAATATAGAATTTTTTAGACCGAAAACATCAGGCATTAGCTTAGATAGGATTAGAATACTGCCTGTATTTGTTATGCTTTTAACCCTATTTGGGTTACAGGCACAAACACCAGAACAGCTTTTTGAGACCGGTAATTCGCAGTATGCGCAAAATAATTACGAGGAGGCCATTAAGAACTACGAAAAAGTTTTGGACGCAGGTTATGAGTCTGCAGCCGTATATTACAATCTTGGGAATGCCAATTACAAGCTCAATCGCATAGCGCCCAGTATTTACAATTATGAGAAAGCGCTCCAACTGAAGCCCAATGATCAGGAAATAAAAAACAATCTGGAGTTCGCGCAGAATATGACAGTAGACGCGATAACTCCTTTACCTCAAAATACCTTTAAAAAATGGTATCGTGCAGTGCTTGGATTATTCAGTCTCAACGGCTGGGCGATTTTAACCGTAGTGCTTTTGGGCGTTTTTACCCTGTGTTTTCTGGTTTATTATTTTAGTACTTCAACTTCCCTGAAACGAGGGTTTTTTACGGTTTCATTTTTGGCTTTGGGGCTGGGTTTGTTGAGTCTTACCATGGCCTTTCAGGCTCAGGCTGATGCTCAAAACCGAAACTTTGCCATTGTTTTTTCGCCGGAGGCCGAAATAAAAAATGCCCCAAACCTGGCAGGGGAAAGTAGTTTTGTACTTCACGAAGGGACAAAGGTCAGAGTGCTTGAACAGGATGTCAATTGGGCCCGTATTCAGCTGGCAGATGGTAAAGAGGGATGGATTCCTGCTTCAGATCTTAAAATTTTATAGATTTAAAAACTTTATCAGTACTAATTTGCTATAACTTTTATAAATTTATAGTTGTTAACAAAATTTTCACTTTTGAAAGGCAACTGTATTTTTCTGCTCGCGCTGTTTCTGTTTTTTTTGAACAGTCCGGCCTTTGTGCGCGCTATGGAAACCCATGACGACCTCTGTATGATAGATGGTATAGATGGGGAGCACAGTTGTTCCAATCTCTTAGATTTAAAAGACACCTTCAAAAAAAACACCCATCTTTTTGATTTTGAAGCTATACCTGCCGAAAACCTTCGGGCCGCGGTAGCTTCACGAGATGAGGTACTCAGCCTTATTTATCTCGATTTGATTTCGCCGCCTCCAAAAAAAGACTAATTTCCTTCTTAGATCCTGAATACCGGCAGCTTTAAAACAAAGCCTGGGATTCCTGACTCTTACATGCTCATAATTAGTATTTCGCAACCACAAACCAATTTTATCTATGGATATTCAGCAAATCTTTGAAAATAACAAAGAATGGGTGGCACAACGCTTAAAAGCGGAGCCCGATTATTTTAAAAAGCTATCAGAAGGACAATCGCCCAAGATTCTGTACATAGGCTGCAGCGATAGCCGTGTAACTTCAGAAGAACTCATGGGTATGGGACCCGGCGATGTGTTTGTACATCGCAATATTGCTAATATGGTGCCCAATTCAGACCTGAGTTCGATGTCTGTAATTAATTATGCCGTTGAACATCTTAAAGTAGATCACGTGGTGGTCTGCGGGCATTACTACTGCGGGGGTGTAAAAGCCGCTATGCAATCTGCAGATCTGGGCTTGTTGAACCCATGGTTGCGAAATATACGTGACGTGTACCGCATTCATAAAGATGAGCTTAATAGCATCAAAGATGAAGAAGCGCGTTATAAAAAGTTTGTGGAGCTCAACGTTCAGGAGCAGTGTGTTAATGTGATTAAAACCGCAGATGTTCAGAAAGCCATTCGCACGCGTAAACTCACGGTTCACGGCTGGGTGTTTGACATTCATTCAGGCAAGTTGATAGACCTCAATATTGACTTTGAGAAGATTCTTCAGAATATCATGGAAATATACAGACTGGACGCCCTTTAATGAGCGGCAATCAGTCCTGACCTTACAGATTTAAAACAACCTTAAAACCAAAACATCATGTTTAAACATTTAAAAAATGATTTCCCTGCAGCGGTAGTGGTCTTCTTTGTGGCCATACCGCTCTGTCTGGGAATTGCGCTGGCGAGTGGCGCCCCGTTATTTTCGGGGCTCATAGCGGGTATCGTAGGCGGTATCGTGGTGGGCGCAATAAGTGGCTCAAGCCTGGGTGTTAGTGGGCCGGCAGCCGGACTTACCGCAATTGTTCTTGCGGCAATTACAACTTTAGGAGGCTATGAAAACCTATTGGTGGCCGTGGTGCTGGGCGGGGTGATTCAGTTGCTGTTTGGAGTACTGAGAGCCGGAATTATAGGATATTACTTTCCTTCTTCGGTAATTAAAGGAATGCTTACTGGTATCGGTATCATCATCATTCTGAAGCAAATACCACATTTCTTTGGCTATGATGCAGATCCTGAAGGCGACTGGAGCTTTTTTCAGGTAGATGGCGAGAATACCTTTTCAGAACTGGGAAACATTGTGGGTAACATCAGTCCGGGAGCGACACTCATCGCCTGTATTGGTATGGGGATCTTGATTTTATGGGAATCTGTACTCAGCAAAAAAGGAAAGATTTTTAAACTGATTCAGGGCCCTCTGGTGGCTGTCGCTGCCGGAATCATCTATTATCTGGTTACTCAGGGTTCAGAGTCTTTGGGTATTGAAGCAGCGCATTTGGTTTCGGTACCGGTGCCGCAGAATTTTGATGATTTTATCAGGCAGTTTACCTTTCCCAACTTTTCCATAATTGGACAACCGGCGGTTTGGGTTACTGCCTTTACGCTCGCATTAGTTGCCAGTCTGGAGACTTTGCTTTGTGTAGAGGCTACAGACAAGCTTGATCCCCGAAAACGCACCACCCCTACTAACCGGGAGTTGTTTGCGCAGGGAACCGGTAACATCATTTCCGGTTTAATAGGTGGTCTTCCCGTGACTCAGGTTATAGTGCGCAGTTCGGCTAATATTCAGTCGGGCGGACAAACCAAGATGGCTGCTATTTTGCACGGTTTTCTATTGTTGATCTCGGTGATTTTAGTGCCAAATATTTTAAACCTGATCCCACTTTCGGTTTTAGCTGCGATCCTGTTTTTGGTAGGTTATAAACTGGCAAAACCGGCTACCTTTAAACGGATGTTTTCTTTAGGTTGGAAGCAATGGGTACCGTTTATGATTACAGTTTTGGGCATTGTCTTTACCGATTTGCTCATAGGTATCAGTATGGGTCTGGCTGTAGGTATTGTAGTTATTCTCATCAAAAACTATCAGAATTCGCACTTTCTGCACATTCGTGATGAAAAGGAAACTGGAATAAAAGTCGTGAAAATGACCCTGGCCGAAGAAGTTACCTTTATCAACAAGGGCGCGATTTTGAAAGAGCTTGATAAACTGGAGCCCAACTCGTATCTGGAAATAGATGTGTGCAAAACCCGCTATCTGGATCACGATATTATTGAAATTCTGGATGATTTCCGCTTTAGGGCCAAAGACAAAAACATCAACGTTAAGATTATCTCAGAGCGCGGAACTGTTGAAAACCCCGAGAGTTACGAGGCATTTTTTAAAGAAGTCAAGATTGAAGAATACCGTACAACCGGTTAATTTTTCTAGAAAATGTTCATTTTATAATCCGTTAGATTCCTCGCAATCTGACGGATTTTTTTTGGCGTCGTCAAAGGGATTCGACAAGTCGGCCCGATAGTCACTAGGACGGCTCCAAATCAGGATTTTGTTTCTTTTGAATACCTCTTGCGCTTGCTCCGAGGTAGTTTACAGGGTTTCCGTTGCGTCCACTTCGATTGGTTCCCTGTTTTCCTTTTCGTCCCGAAGTTTTTCGAGTTCGTTTAAAACATTAGGCAAGATTGCGGGAGCTAAAGGTTTTACAATGGGATATAAAACCGATGATTCTTTGGTTTCCTCGTCGATGAGATTAAAGCGTTCCGTTATTGAAGAAATAAACATCAGCAAGACGCTCAATATAAAAGCTGTTTTTAAAAGCCCGAAGGCTCCGCCCAATAGTTTATTTAGAATTCCTAACATGATGATGCTGGCCAGTTTGGTAAGTAATTTACCCGCCAGCGTAATGATAAGCACAATGACTAAAAAGGTGATCGCAAAGGCAATGAGATTAAGCGTTGCAGGCTCCCAGTCTGTGCGGTCATTTAAATAATCTGCAGCATAAAATGAAAAGTGAATAGCACCGTAAACACCCAAAACCAAAGCGAGTAAAGATGCGATTTCAATAAGCAATCCGTTTTTGATGCCTTTATAAAGACCTATGAGCAGTATAACGCCCAGAATAATATCTAAATAGTTCATGGGTTTAAAGATACATTTTTTCTAAAGTCAGGAAATATGCTAAAATTTTGCGAAACCCGGGCTTAACTGCATTAAGGATAGTCAATACTAGGGCTTCTTGATTATATTTGCGGCATGGCACGAGATGAACAACTTAAAGAACGCTGGGAGCAGATAGTGCACAAATTATCAGCGCGTTTTGCAGACGGTGAGCAGCTAGACCTGGACGCAATAATCTATTTGATAGGCGTGCAGGAGCTGGGACAACCGGGCAAACGTTTTAAAAAAGATGATAAGGTCAATTTAATGCATATCGCCATTTGCCGCTTGCTAGAGCCATTTGGCTTTTACCGTTTTGATTATCAGGACGAAGATGGGTGGCCTCATTATGAAATGCTTGAGCAACTGCCTGCTTTAAAAGCGGGAGAGCAATCGGTGCTTATGAAAGAGGCTATTGTGACCTATTTTTTAGAGAAAGAATTGATTCATTAATCCGATAGACTTGCTGCTATTCAATCTGTTACAGAATACGTTTCCTAACGATTCCGGGCCTATCTACAAAGAGACGGTTGCCGGCAGATTTCCTGTGGAGCCTTTTAACACCTACAGCAATTTTATTTTTCTGTTTATCGTCCTGTATTTCTTTTTGAAGATTTACAAAAAACCAAAACGGCACTGGTTTTTAATGATCACAATCCCGCTCATTTTTGTAGGGTATGTGGGCGGTACGCTTTATCACGGTCTGCGCAGTGCAGAGCTATGGCTGTTGTTAGACTGGGTGCCTATACGCGGACTGAGTTTTCTGGCTGTTCTCTATTTTATTTTTAAGTGGAAAGAGACCTGGCCTCAGCGCATAGTGTTTATCGTCGCTATTGGAGCGGCTTTTATAGGTTTACGCTATTTACCGGTCCCCGAAAATATTGAACATAACCTGGGTTATCTTATTAACGCGCTTTCCATTCTAATACCGGTTGTAGGCTATTTAAGCAAAACCAACTGGAAACACGCTGCGTGGGCTTTTTCAGGCTTTTTTATCTTTGGCTGTGCCATTGGTTTTCGGTTTATAGATCAGCGTCTTGAGTTTGATATCTTCTGGATGGGAACGCACTGGCTGTGGCATCTTCTGGGCGGAATGGCCGTGTTTTGCATTCTCAACTATATTTTTCTGGACAACAAAGCACAAGCCGAAGGGATTTCCTAAATTTGTGCCTTCAAAAGTCCTAAGGACATTTTATAAATAAGTCACTATCCACTTCAGCTCTGATGCTGAAGAAAGGGCATTAGATTGAACTCTTAAACTATGTTAGATAAAATAAAAGAGCGCATTGCCGAAGCAAAAAGCTTTACCACAAATTCATTAGATGAGGTGGAAGCTTTCCGCATTAAGTATTTGGGAAAGAAGGGTCTGTTTAATGAGTTTTTTGCAGAATTTAAAAACATCCCAAACGAGCAGAAAAAAGAGTTTGGTCAGACCATAAATAAACTCAAAGCCGTTGTTCAGGAGCGTATAGATGCTTTAAAAACCGATTTGGAAACCGTTGAGGAAAAAGGGGTTTACGGTGATCTTACACGTCCCGGCGATATTGTTTCATTGGGTTCAAGACATCCTATATCGATCGTTAAAAATCAAATCATAGACATTTTTGCCCGAATAGGTTTTAATGTGTCGGAAGGGCCTGAGATAGAGGATGACTGGCACAATTTTACCGCGCTTAATCTGCCCGAATACCATCCCGCACGCGATATGCAGGATACCTTTTTTATTCAGACAGATCCCGATATTTTATTGCGTACGCACACCTCATCAGTTCAGGTGCGATATATGGAAGCCAATAAGCCGCCTATACGTACCATTTCACCGGGTCGTGTATTTCGTAATGAGGCGATCTCTGCACGCTCACATTGCTTCTTCCATCAGGTAGAAGGTTTGTACATAGATAAGGATGTTTCGTTTGCAGATTTAAAGCAAACCCTACAGCATTTTACTACCGAAATGTTCGGGAAGAGTAAGATACGCCTGCGTCCTTCGTACTTTCCGTTTACAGAGCCCAGTGCCGAGGTAGATGTGTACTGGGGGCTTGAGACCGAAACCGATTACCGTATGACCAAAGGAACCGGATGGCTTGAGATTATGGGCTGCGGAATGGTAGACCCTAATGTATTAACCAATTGCGGTATAGACCCTAAAGAATACAGCGGTTTTGCCTTTGGTATGGGGATAGATCGTATTGCACTGCTACTGCATCAGATATCAGATATTCGCCTACTGAGCGAAAATGACCTAAGGTTTTTGGAACAATTTAAGAGTGCCCTATAGCTTTTAAAGCGACTTTTGTACCGGATGTATTCTTAAAATTCCGGTTATGAAAAAGTATGGCATTATAGGTTTCCTCATTTTTGTCGCAGTGGTAATTGCCGTGTTGACTTTTGCAATTGGTGTTATTAAAATTATGATTGGTAGCGTTTTTCTGGTCATTATGGCCATAGCGATACTGGCATTATGGATAATGTGGAAGGTTAAAACAGATTAATTATGCGAAAGGATATCGATATTCCAAAAAGCGATGGCGTTTATGTAGCTGCTGTAAAGGAGTTTAATGAAACCCACCGCACTAATGACTGGAATGCCTATATCATTAACGATCTCAACGAACCACTGGAACTGGTTCTTGTTGTTTCTAACGGTTATAACGATCAAAAAGTAACCAGCCAGATGCGGCATAAACTGCAACTGCTTCCGGCTAAGGGCTACGCTAAAATCGAATTTATAGAAGATAGTGTGCTCGAGTTGACTAATGAATTTGCAGTCACCTATTTTCTGGGGGGAACCCTTTTTGAAAAGAAATTTGTCTTTGAAGCTTCATCCATTTCTGATGAAACCGCAGGGCCAATTCCGGTGATGCCCAAAGAAGGGGTGCTGGCATCCTAGTTTATTTCTTAACTTTAGTGATATGAATATCACATTCACTACAAAAGCGGAAAGTAAAGCCTTACAGGAGCAAGCATTTCTTAAGTTGAGTCCTTCGCAACGTTTTTATTCTTTTTTAAAACTTTGCAGTGATGTAAACCAATTTCCTGTGGCGCAGAGACGACAGCCAAATCCGTCTAATTTCATTTTAGAAAAGAAATCAAAATGAATAATTTATGGGATTATGAAATACATGATTTCTTAAGGCTATGTATGAGTAAAAGAGTCAGGCTGATAATGGTGGGAGGCGGAGCGGTAAATTTCCACGGCTACCAGAGGCATTCGGCCGATGTCGATTTTTGGATAGAAACTTCTGAGACTAATTTTAAAAATTTAGTTCAGGTTTTTAATGAAATGGGATACGATCTGGAAGATTTTCCGGAGGCTGTAAAAAAGCAACAGCAAAATATTTCGGTAAAGTTTTCTCCAGAATCTTTAAATCTTGAGCTAATCACGAATTTTTCAGTCAATAAATCTTTTGATGAGGCTTATGAAGATTCTATAGTTGCTACTTCTGAAAATGATTTTGAACTCAACTGGAGGGTTTTGGCATTTAAAGATTTAATTACCAGCAAAGTGAAATCCGGAAGGCCTAAAGATTTGTTAGACATACAGGAACTGCGAAGAATCAAGGATAAAGATTGATTTCAATCCAATTTTTCCGTTAACTTTTTAAAAGTCTTTTTAGGATCTTTCCTTTTGTATAAAACCTCGTAAACGGCATCTATTATAGGGGTTTTGGCTCCGGTTTTCTCCTTGATTTTATAGGCGCTTTCGGCTGCATAATACCCTTCGGCCACCATACTCATTTCCATCTGCGCGCTTTTTACGGTGTAACCTTTACCTATCATATTTCCAAACATACGGTTGCGGCTAAATACCGAATACCCGGTCACCAGCAAGTCTCCCAGGTAGGCAGAATCGTTGATGTTGCGTTTCATCTTGTGTACTTTTTTGATGAATTTTTTCATCTCGCGTATGGCATTACTCATCAATACGCTCTGAAAATTATCTCCATACCCCAAACCATGGGCGATTCCGGCAGCAATGGCGTAAATGTTTTTAAGCATCGCGGCATATTCGGTGCCTATGGTATCATCAGTGATTGTCGTGTTGATGTAGTCGCTGCCCAGATGTTTGGCCATAACTTTTGCGTGCTCCTCATCTGCACAGGCGATGGTCAAATACGAAAGCCGCTCGAGGGCAACTTCTTCTGCGTGGCAAGGCCCGGTGATGACACCAATATTTTCGTAGGGTATTTCATAAGCGTCGTGAAAGTGCACGCCAACAATTTTTCCGCTTTCAGGGACGATACCTTTTATAGCCGAGAAAACAATTTTGTTTTTAAAATGGCTGCTTACTTTTTCAAGTTCTTTGCCCACAAATGCAGAAGGTATAGCAAAAATCAAATAGTCCGCATAATCAATAATGGTATTGATATCATTGCTCAGTTTGAGCCGGGTGGTGTCAAACTCCACAGCACTCAGGTAATTGGGGTTGTGTTGTTCTTTTTTAAGATGCTCCAGGGCATAAACGCTGCGCATATACCAGCCTACCTCATCCAGATTTTCAGAAAGCATTTTTACAATGGCGGTAGCCCAGCTACCTCCTCCAATAACACCAAATTTTAAGGCCATAACGCGTAAAGATTTACCTCAAAAGAGGTGTAGATTACAAACGAAGTACCTTCCTTAAAATCAATTTTATACCTGTGATTTTTAAGGAATTTCTTCTCCCTAAATGTACAGATTTTAAAGCGTACCTAAAATCTTGAAAAACATCGCTTTAATTTTTTGGCACAGCCTTTGAATATCTGTTAATACAATTCAGGCAAGACGTCAAGGCTAAGAATTAGTTAAGCTGAAAGACTTTCGCGCTAAGCGCAAAGAAGATTTCAGAGGTAATAACTTAAAGAAGAACAATTATGAAAGCAATACAATTACTTGGAGGCCTGGCTCTGTTTTTTAGTGTATTTACTTCGTGTGTGAGCGATATTTATATTGAAGATGAAATTATAGAACCGGCAGTACCTTTATCTGTAGTACTCAGTGACTACGAACTTTGGTACGTAGACATCAACCAGACACAAGGTAACGGCAACATTCCGTTTATGGAGAAGGCCTTTACGCTTTCATTTTTGAGCGGCGATGTCTGGGCAAATAATAACCTTGCCGGTATAGGTAATCAGGGTGCGGGTTATGGTATTGAAGTGGGGTACTATGATATTTTTGATTACGATCTGGATATTAGTCACGATATAGATGGTTTTTATTCTTTTGAAGTAATCCCGGTTAATAGAAATACAATTGAACTCTATCACAGGCCTACGCAGACTTCCTTTTTCTTAAAAGGCTATCAGCGTTCTAACTTTGATTACGACCGTATTTTTTACGATAACATCCATTTCTTCTTGCAGGAATATGCTGCCTGGGAAAAGATTTATACTTCGGCAAGTGGCGTGTCAAATGAGTTTGATGCAGAAAACTTTCTGAGCTTTTATCCGGCTAATGGGGGTGGAAACTTTCAGAGTTCGCAGGATGCCAGAGGGACTTCAGTAGGTAATCTGTATTGGGATTATACCGGAATTTACGATGTGCAAAATGTTGCCGGAAACGCGCTCTTAAAGACGCTTACGCTGGATTATGACTATTTTGAAAATGAATTCTTTGAATTATCAATTCTGGATGATAGCACAATCTCCCTGTATCACCCAGCATCGGGAAGCGAATACCGCTTTAGAGGAAAAGGATATATGCCCTATAAAACGCCTGAAGAAGGCAAGAGCAGATTAAAGCAAAGTGTGATTGAGCAAGGTATAAAGCAATTGCAAAAAGCAAAGAGTAAGTAGATTTTTTGGTTGGTTAGTTGAAATCGTCCTGTCGTGTAAATGGCAGGGCGATTTTGTGTTTTAAGTAGCATTAGATACGATAAATGGAACTTCGGGAGCTTAAATATTCACATAGTTTTACCGAAGTCTTGGCCCGGTCTTAAGTGTTGATTTTGTAATTTTCAATTCATTTAAGACTAACTAATCCCGGGAAACCGGAAAGAATTTAAAAATTATGGGATTATTTTCATTTATTAAAAATGCCGGAGCCAAAATAGGCATAGGTAAAAGTACAGCTGAAGAAGCTGCCGAAAAGAAAGCGGAAGCAGCAGCTGCCGCAGAAGCTGCAAATCGCAAAGCGGAAGCCTCATTAAAAGAAACCATTCAGGATTTAGGTCTTGAAGTAGAAAATCTACAGGTTGATATTAATGGTGAAACAGTGGTTGTAAGCGGAAAGGCTAAAGATCAAACGACTAAGGAAAAAGTAGTTCTTGTGGTGGGTAATGTGGAAGGCATCGCTCAGGTTGACGACCGTATGGATGTGGAGCACAAAGAACCTGAAGCGCAATTTCACACGGTTGAATCTGGAGACACCCTGAGTAAGATTGCCAAAAAATTCTATGGAAACGCGATGAAATATCCGGTGATTTTTGAGGCCAATAAGCCTATGCTTAAAGATCCGGACAAAATTTATCCGGGGCAAATGCTGCGCATTCCCAAGCTTGACTAACACCTTGAAATGGTATTGAAAAACTCTGAGACTAAGACCTCAGAGTTTTTTTTATGTTAAACTTTCAGGTTAAGGCGTTTGCACTCAGAAGGCTATATAATACGGCTATTTGTTAAGAAAACCACAGTGCCACATAGCTCGTAAATACAAGTATAAAACCAATTTGCTATGATATTTAAAAACCTATTTACGAAGGCAGGAGCTATAGTCCTGACTTCACTTTTATTTATAAACTGTTCAGACGACACTGAAACACTTAATGAGCCTGACGATGCAGTTGTTGCTGCTTATACCGTTGCCGACTTTAAAGCTTCCCTTTCAGGTGCAGAAGAAGAACCCGAAGAAGCTTGCTTTTCTAGAGATTTAATTGCAGGTCAAAATGAGGTAGTGGGCCAGGTAACTATAAATGTAAATCAGGATGGTAGCTGGACGCTTACTTACCAAACCCTTGAGGGTTGGTCTTTGCAGGAAACGCATTTGAGCTTAAGTCCTGATTGTGAAAATCCAACATTTCCGGTGACCAAAACAGGCAACCCTAAGGTTGGAAAGTTTGAATATGCAGCCTCGCACGAAAACAACATTGATACTGTAGAATATACAATCTATCAGGATTCGTTCAGCTGGGAGTTTTGCTTTGCTGCTCACGCAGTGGTACAGGGGCCAAAAGGTAAAGAAACCGCCTGGGCCGAAGGAGAGTCATTTGGAGGTAAGAACTGGGCAATGTACGTACACGCCTTCTTATTGGGTTGCTTACAACAAACTTAAGAGCGGTAGAAGTTCATCTCGTCAATATACCGCCATACCGATGGTGGTAATAAAGGCTGGCAATTTTTGCCGGCCTTTATTGCTTTACGAATAAAAGTAGCTGAGATTTCTACCACAGGAGCATCTACGATATGTATATTATTATGCTCTAAAAGCTTATGACGATCTGGATTAGCCTGCTCTGCTATACGCGGGTACACATAGATCGCGTGGTTTTCAAGAAGTATCTCGTAGTTTTTCCACTTATGCAGTGTACGCAGATTATCTTCACCCATAATCAGGCTAAATTCATAATCAGGATATTTTTCCTGCAAATGCGCCAGGGTGTTTGAAGTATAATTGGGCTGAGGTAGATTAAACTCGATGGTGCTCGCTTCAATTTTAGGATAGTCTTCTACGGCTTCAAGCACCAGTTGATAACGATGATGGTTGTCTAAGAGTGTTTTTTTCTTTTTAAATGGATTATGGGGTGTAATCACCATCCAGATTTTATCAAGATCGCTGTATTCGGCAAAGTGGTTTGCAATGATGAGATGCCCTATATGCACCGGATTGAAAGTGCCAAAATACAGACCTATCTTCATAGCTACTCCTTTACAAAATTGCGTACCAGGGCATAGGCCTCCTCTAACGCGGTATCCAGATCGTTGTTCTCGATGATATGGTCAAACTGCGGAGCCGTTGCCAGTTCAATACTCGCCTTGGCAACGCGCATATTGATGCGGTCTTCACTTTCAGTCTTGCGCTTTTTAAGCCTGATTTTTAATTCTTCGATACTGGGAGGTTTCACAAAAACCGCCAGCGTACGTTCAGGATATAGTTTTTTGATGTCCAGACCGCCAACTACGTCAATATCAAAAATCACGTGTTTGCCCTGCTTCCAGATGCGTTCAACTTCACTTTTTAGCGTGCCGTAAAAGTTATCGCGGTATACTTCTTCCCATTCGAGAAATTCATCGGCTTTAATGCGTCTTTTAAATTCCTTTAGTGATAAAAAATAATAATCTACTCCATCTTTCTCGTTTGGTCTGGGTTCGCGTGATGCAGCCGATATACTAAACTCCAGATTGAGTTCTTCTTTGGCCAAAAGCCAGCGCACAATGGTTGTTTTACCACTTCCGCTAGGCGCCGAAAAAACAATGAGTTTGCCTGAACCTTCCATTAGAGTACGTTTAAGAGTTGTTCTTTGATCTTTTCGAGTTCGTCTTTCATACGCACTACAACCTGCTGCATAGGCGCGTAATTTGATTTAGAGCCTATGGTATTGATCTCACGACCCATTTCCTGACTTATGAAAGCCAGTTTTTTTCCGTTAGAGTCTGGAGAGTTAAGGCTTTTAGAAAAATACTCCAGGTGATTACGCAGGCGTACTTTTTCTTCGGTGATGTCATATTTCTCCAGGTAGTAGGTAAGTTCCTGTTCAAAACGGTTCTCATCAACCGTTGTTTTAAGGTCTGCAACGGCCTTGTTGAGGCGCTCACGTACACCTTCCACACGTTCGGGGTCTAATTTCTTAACCTCGTCGAGATATTTGGAAATGTTATTGATGCGTAGTTCAAAATCTTCCTTTAAAACCTGACCTTCATCAGCTCTATAGTTGTCGATGCTTTGCAATGCTTCTTCAACACCCTTTAAAATCGCCTTATATTCAGCTTCGTCGATCTCATCCTTTTCGGTCTTAAGCGCATCGGGAAGTCGTATAGCCATTTTTAAGAGCTCAACCGCATCGGCATCGGGAGTAACCTCACGCAACTGCTTGATGTACTGTTTAACGACATCTGCATTGATTGCGGTAGAGGTTTCTTCGCCATTCAATTCCACATAAAGACTGAAGTCAATCTTACCGCGCTCAAGTCTTTGGGCTATTAGATTGCGTAATTCCAATTCTTTTTCACGGTAGAACGAAGGGATTCGCGCATTGAGATCCTGATTTTTACTGTTGAGCGATTTAATCTCAATAGTAATTTTTTTGGAAGGCAATTGGGTTACAGATTTCCCAAAGCCGGTCATTGATTTAATCATGAGGCTACATTAGACGGCAAATATAGCAAATCAGCGCGGGCTTGGAAACCCTGAAATTATCCAGGCATGATTGTTAAAATTTTAAGCTTTGAATTAAATTATTTTAAATAATGACCGTTATTATTGTTAAGTATTTATAAATTCACCGCAACATTAACCCTAATAACAAATATTTTATGAAAAAAGCAGCACTAGCTTTTGGAATAGCATGTGTAACCATGTTATCCTGTGCAGACAACGTTGAGGAGTCTAACGAAGTTCAAAAAAGTGTAGATCAGGAAGTTGCTGTAGACATGAGTGACTTTTATTTATATACCGACGATTTTACTAACGGTAAATCAAGTGTAGGAAAAAGTCCTAAGGTGTGTTTTACAATGGCAAATCTTAACAGGCAACTGGATGAGGATGATAAATTATACGATAAAATGTATAACATTGAAAAAAACTCCAGAGCTTTTATCGCGGCTAAATCTTCTAATGGGAAAGGAAAACCCGGTTCCGGTGGTGGAGACGGCGGCGGTACGACTCCTCCTGTTGATGATGGTCTTGGTGTAATCAACATACCCGTAGTAGTACACGTTATTTACAGCAACAGTCAGGAAAACATTAGCGATGCTCAAATAGCATCTCAGATTGCTGTTCTAAACGATGACTTTAATGCTACCAACTCTGATGTAAGCCAGGTTCCTTCTGAGTTTGCAGGTGTAGTTGCAGACTCTGATATCAATTTTACTTTGGCACAAACCATTCGTGTGTCTTCTACTCGTACTTCCTGGGGTACGCGTGACGAAATGAAGTTTTCTTCAAACGGAGGTTCCGATGTAGTAAGTCCTTCTACGCACCTTAACATCTGGGTATGTAATATAGGTGGTGGAATATTGGGTTATGCGCAGTTCCCCGGAGGACCTGCTTCTACAGATGGTGTTGTAGTTGGTCCTCAGTATTTTGGAAGCACTGGTTTTGTAGCTGCTCCTTTTGACGAAGGTCGTACTACAACTCACGAGGTAGGCCACTACTTAAACCTGCGTCATATTTGGGGAGATGGTCGTTGCAGACAGGATGATTTTGTTGCAGATACTCCATCATCAGACGGCCCTAACTACGGTTGCCCATCGTATCCAACTGTAAATTGCCGTTCAAACGATATGACGATGAACTATATGGATTACGTGAATGATGCGTGTATGTATATGTTCTCTGAAGGTCAAAAGGTGCGTATGCGTGCTCTTTTTGCAAGCGGAGGACCTCGCGCTGCGTTTTTGAACTAAGCCAAAAACATCTTAAAACTATCTGAAAAGGTGCTCTTCAAGAGCACCTTTTTTTTACCTTGATCTTAAAATAAAACTTATGAATTATATACTTGGGTTTTTTATGGTTCTCTTTGCTGCGAAAGGTTGTGAGGAGCAATTTAATTACAGTAGCATTGACTATGAGGCTGCTTCCCGCGGGGTCTATCATCACGTACGTATAGAAGGAAATACCCTGATCTCTGAGCATTCCCGTGA
Organism: Leeuwenhoekiella nanhaiensis; assembly: GCF_002744755.1. Classification (GTDB taxonomy): domain Bacteria; phylum Bacteroidota; class Bacteroidia; order Flavobacteriales; family Flavobacteriaceae; genus Leeuwenhoekiella; species Leeuwenhoekiella nanhaiensis. Next base: position 34,180 of record NZ_KZ319289.1, read on the forward strand.
CGGAAGCGATAGAACTACCAAAGAGCTTACAACTGCACAGGTAAGCGAACTCAATCGTCTGGCACAAACTTTTGTCGCTACAACTGCAGATGATATTGAGAATGCTTCTGACGCGGCTGACCGTGATGCAGCAGTACCGGTTAAAATTCTTGTTGTAGGCGGCACCTATAGCCGCAGCGCCTCTTTTGACCGCGGAAATCCACCGGCACGGGTGACGCCTTTAGTGGGCAGATTACTGCTATTGGCAGAATAGACCTAAAATAGAAATGCGTTAAAAAAGAAAACCCCGCACGTCATCGTGTGGGGTTTTTGTTTTTTAGGTTTTGCCGGTTACAGCTTACGTACCCAAATATTACGGTAGCTTACAGGATTCCCATGATCCTGTAATTTTAAAGGAGCCTCACCGTGAGCCTCATTTTTAGGTTTCCCAATATATTCGGTCGTGCCCTGTATTTCTACGTGATCCTGTACCAAAACACCATTATGCATTACCGTTACGGTTGCAGATTTGGTTTTGTTCCCATCGGCATCAAATTCCGGCTGATGGTAAATAATGTCATAAGCCTGCCATTCGCTGGGAGCTTTTGTAGCATTTACCAGCGGAATACTTTGCTTATAAATCGCAGTCGCCTGCCCGTTTGAATAGGTGCGGTTATCGTAACTGTCTAAAACCTGTACTTCATAACGATTCTGAAGAAAAATACCACTGTTACCGCGTCCCTGTCCTTCTCCTTCAACAACTTGTGGTGCACGCCATTCTACGTGCAATTGGATGTCGCCAAAGCTTTCTTTGGTCTGGATATCCCCGGTTCCGCCAGCAACAGTCATTGAGCCGTCGCTGTTCACCAGCCAGGGCGCATTTACGATAGAATCTTTAGTGCTTTCCCAGGCGTTCAGATTTTCACCATTAAACAATACGATCGCGTCAGAAGGTACCCCCGCTTCGTTAAAAGTGACCACTTCAGGTTCCGGTTCCCATACTTCGGTTGCGGCAGGATCTGTAATAGGAGCTTCTTCAACTACTGCTGTGGTATCTGTTGCCGGTGCGGTTTCATCTGCGCTTTTTTCTGTGGAAGTATTACAGGAAAAAAGTAAACCTGTAGCCAGAAGCGGAAGGATAAATTTGGTATTCATAATTAAAGTTTTTTGATTTTAATATCCCGGAATGTAACCATATTGCCGTGATCCTGCAGCGCGATGTGTCCGGTTTGAGATTTGCCAAAAAGAGGCCAGTCTGCAAACTTAGATTCTGCAACCATAGCATCCCATTCAGGGCCACTCACCGGAAAGCTTACCACTTCGGTGTCATTCAAAACCACAACACCTTTGTTGTTTTCATAATCTATGGTGATGACGTAGCTGTTCCACTCACCGGCGGGTTTTACAACGCCTTCAGGAGCAGCGATCATATCATAAAGTGCTCCTGCGCGGTGCGTGGTGCCTGCTTTAGCATCAGGATGACGCTCGTCATCCAGAATTTGGATTTCCGGTCCGGTCAGATAGGGTTCGCTTAAGGAATCATTCTCCTGAACAGCCCACATAATCCCGCTGTTTCCACCTTCCGATATTTTCCAGTCGAGGCTTAGTTCAAAATTTTCAAAGGTCTCGTTAGTAACCAGATTTTGACTCCCCTGCTGATTTTCAGCGGGAGTAAAAACCAGATTTTCTCCTTCTATTTTCCACTGTGTGGGAGCTTCGCCATTATAGGCGTGCCAGCTGTCGAGATTGCTTCCGTCAAAAAGGGTAATCCATTCGTTTTCGGGTTGTGGAGTTTCTACAGTTTCTTCGGCAACCGGTTCTTCGGTTTTCTCTGCTTTTTCCTTACAGGCAGTAAGCGCCAATAGTGTAAAGGCAGAAAGATAAATGAGTTTTTTCATGAGTTGTTTAGTTTATTCCAAGTATGCGTTTCAGTTTAGCTTCATCGGTTTTCGCCCCTGCGAAATCATCAAATTTCTTTTGAGTAGCTTCAATAATATGACTGGCGATAAACGGTGCGCCTTCACGAGCTCCCTGCTCGGGAGATTTAATGCAGCACTCCCATTCCATCACGGCCCAGACATCGCATCCGTATTCGGTTAGTTTGGTAAAAATGGTTTTAAAATCTATCTGGCCATCACCCGGCGAGCGATAACGGCCTGCGCGGTCAATCCAGTCGCCATAGCCTCCAAAAGCTCCTTTTTTTCCGGTAGGATTGAATTCAGAATCCTTAACGTGAAACATTTTGATAAACTCGTGGTAATTGTCAATGTATTCTATATAATCCAGCTGCTGCAGTACAAAGTGACTGGGATCGTACAGAATATTGGCTCGTTTGTGATTTCCGGTGGCTTCACGGAAACGCTCAAAAGTCACCCCATCGTGAATGTCTTCTCCCGGATGTACTTCATAACACACATCAACACCCTGCTCATCAAAGGCATTGAGAATTGGCGTCCAGCGATTGGCCAGCTCTTTAAAGCCCAGTTCTACAAGCCCCGGTGGGCGTTGCGGCCATGGATGCCAGGTATGCCAAAGTAAGGCACCGCTAAACGTGCCGTGCACATCTATACCCAGATTTCTACTTGCTTTTGCTGCGCTTAGGAGCTGATCTACTGCCCATTCCTGTCTTTTTTTAGGGTTGTTTTTATAGCCATCCGGTGCAAAGTTGTCAAACATCTCGTCGTATGCGGGATGAACAGCTACGAGTTGGCCTTGCAGGTGCGTACACAGTTCGGTAATCTCCAGACCGTAGCTGTTTACTTTTCCTTTGAGTTCGTCGCAATAGGTCTTGCTTTCTGCTGCTTTTTTAAGGTCTATCAGTCGGCTCTCCCAAGTAGGGATCTGTATGCCCTTATACCCTAAATCACTGGCCCATTTGCACAGGCCATCCAGAGAATTGAAAGGTTCTTTATCGTCCATGAACTGAGCCAGAAATACGGCCGGTCCTTTTATGGTTTTCATAGTTGTTTAATTTTAAATTAGGATTTTAGTCTTCTTTTAGACTCACCCAGGCTGCGTTATTATCATTTGAGGCTACCGAAGCATAAATAAACTGCATGCCTCTTAAACCGTCGTGGATGGTAGGAAAATCGGGTCGCTCTGAAATGGCGTTACCCTCCATTACTGAGACCACTTCTTTTACGAAGCTTCTGTAAATAGTGGCAAAACCTTCCAGATAGCCTTCCGGATGACCGGGAGGAACGCGGGTGTAAGCTGTAGATTCTTCGTAGGTGCCGTTGCCGCCGGGCGTATAAATCTGTTTTGGTTTATCAAGCCAGTAAGCCGTTAGTTCATTCGGATTTTCCTGATACCAGGCAATACTTCCTTTGCTTCCGTATACGCGTATGCCCAGGTTGTTTTCTTCACCGGTTGCAATTTGCGAAATGGTCATACAGCCTTTAGTATTACCCTCCAGACGCAGCAAGATATTGCCGTCATCATCCAGCACGCGCCCCGCGCCAAAACTGCTGAGGTCTGCCGCCACTTTCTCAATTTTTTTACCAGTGATGTATTCGGTAAGGTTTTCGGCATGCGTACCAATATCTCCAAGAGCACCCCCTATTCCTGATTTTTTAGGATCAACCCGCCAGGAAGCCTGTTTGTTTTCGGTCTCCTCAACCGCAGTCGACAGCCAGCCTTGCAGGTATTGAACCACCACTTTGCGAATTTCGCCCAGCTCTCCGTTTTGAATCATCAAGCGGGCCTGTTTAACCATAGGATAGCCGGTGTAGTTGTGGGTAAGGGCGAACACTTTTCCGCTTTTTTTGACCACTTTTTGCAGGTCAAAAGCCTCATCAAGCGTTAGGGTTACCGGTTTATCGCAAATCACGTGAAACCCGTTTTCAAGCGCCAGTTTTGCCGGAGGAAAGTGCATATGGTTTGGCGTTACGATAGAAACAAAATCCATACGCTCGCCTTCGGGAAGTTCTTTTTCTTTGGTGATCATCTCCTCAAAACTCTTGTAAGCCCGCTCAGGAGCTACACCCAGTTCTTCGGCAGACTCAAGGCTGCGTTGTGGGTCGCTGCTAAAAGCGCCACACACGAGGTCAACCATTCCGTCTATACGGGAAGCCCTGCGGTGCACATCGCCTATAAACGAGCCTTTACCGCCGCCTACCATTCCCATTTTCAGTTTTTTCATTGTAGTTGTTTTTTGGTCAGAGAAATTGAAAAGGCACCTAATAGTTTACGTTAAGTGCCTTTTAAGAGTTATACTTTTTCTCCTTTATATTCTATTTTTTCATTTTTAAATGCGATCAGGAAGAACAGGAATACCAGCGCGGCAAAACCTGCGGGGTACACCCAGATCGTTCTCCAATCGTGCAACTCGCCAATAAGATACGTATCTGTAATCTGGCCTGCAACCCAGAAACCAATCAGCATCCCTACGCCATAGGTAGCCAGCGTGATGAGTCCCTGTGCGGCACTTTTGTTATCTGAGCCTGCTTTTGAGTCGGTATAAATTTGGCCCGAAACGAAAAAGAAATCGTAGCAAATACCGTGAAGAGCGATACCTATTATTAACATAAACGACAACTCGTCAGCGTTACCAAAGGCGAACAGCAAATACCGAAGCACCCAGGCGATCATTCCGAAAAGTAGGGTTTTTTTAATGCCGAAACGTAGCAGGAATACAGGTAGCAACAGCATAAACAATACTTCGGAAATCTGACCTATCGACTGCTTGAGGGTTGGGTTTTCCATTTTCAATTCGGTTAAAAATGGATTGGTGTTTTGGTAGTAAAACGCAAGCGGAATACAGATCAGGATCGAAGAAATAAAGAAAATCAGGAAGTTTTTGTTCTTCAACATCGTGATTGAACTAAGTCCTGTTTTCTCAATAAGAGATTGTTCTTTATCTGATTTAACGGGCGGGGTTTTAGGCAGCAGGAAGCTGAACACTCCAAGAATCGCCGAAGCAATCGCGGTCATTGTAAACGTGTTGCTTAGCAGTCCTTCCTGAATTCCTTCCTGAGAATCCCAGCCTAAAAGGCTTATGGCAAAACCGGCAACAATCCAGCCTATGGTTCCAAAAACGCGGATCCACCCAAAATCTTTGGAAGGGTTTTTCATCTGTCTGAATGCAACCGAGTTTACCAGCGCCAGAGTTGGCATATAAGCAATCATATAACCCAAAACGTAGGGGTAGAAGGCCGCGAAGTCTGTGGTTTGACTCATTTGGTACATCAAGAATGCACCGGCCAGGTGCAAAACACCTAAGATGCGCTCTGCATTAAAAAATTTATCGGCAATAAGACCTATAATAAAAGGCGCGATGATGGCACCCCACGATTGTGTTGAAAAAGCCATCGCACTTTGTGCTCCGGTGGCTTCCAGGTTGTTTCCTAAAAATGTTCCTAATGTCACAAACCAGCCTCCCCAGATAAAAAACTCGAGGAACATCATTAGTGACAGTTGAAATCGAACGTATGGTTTCATAAATAATTAGTTAAGCTCTTGAGCAGATTTAAGTAGTAATTCTTTGGTGTGTTTAATGCCTTCTTCTTCGCTAAGGTCATCTCCTTCATATTCTACACCTATAAATCCGGTGTAGCCCGCATCTTTAACGATCTGGAGAATTTTAGAATAATCCATCGAGGTTTCCTCGCCTTTCTCATTAAAGTCATAGGATTTTGCACTAACCGCAAGTGCTTTTGGCATCAACTCTTCGATACCCTGATAACGTGGATATTCCTTCACGCAGGGAGCACCCCACATTTCGCCGTTTTCACGCTCCATACAGAAATTTCCAAAATCAGGTAACGTTCCACAATTAGGCTTGTTGATCGCATTGATAATTTCCATTAAAAAAGCAGCGTCAGAGGAGTAGCCACCGTGATTTTCAACAATCACTTCAATATTTTTGGAAGCGCCGTATTCGGCCAATTTGCCCAGTCCATCAATGGCACTTTGTTTAAAAAGCTCTTTGTCTTTAGGGCCAATAAGGTTTACGCGAATGGCGTGACAACCCAAATAAGCTGCAGCATCTACCCATTTTTTATGATCATCAACAGCGGTATTGCGCTCTGTTTCATCTTCTGAAGCCAGATTGCCCTCGCCATCAACCATGATTAAAACATTTTGTACGCCGTATTGCTCACTACTGGCTTTGAGTTTGGGTAAAATGGAATCTAGTGCAACCTGAGCACTCTCGTATTTTTCCATTTCGGCATTGTAAAGCTGGCTTACATATTCGATGCCCTCAAAACCCATTTCATTTGCCTTTTTGGCAAAATCCATAGGGCTTAAATCCCCGCTTTGAAATGCCCGGTGCAGCGACCATTGAGCCAGTGAAATATTGAAAAAAGGTTCGGTTTGAGCGGTTTCAGTAGGTGATTCAGCCGGATTTTCAGCTTTTTTTTCATTTTTACAGCCTGCCAGTATAAAAAGGAATAGCAGGGCTGCGTAGAGTTTACTTGTCATTAGATTAGTCAATTAGGTGTTTGAGAATAGGGTCGAAAATCGCTCAAGAAGCGACTAAAACCTATTAGTTCCCTAAATTATACTTTTTTTGGTTTACCAAAAAATAACTTAAAATTTATATATTTGATAGCATAGGCTAGATTATATTATCAAAAACTAAATAAAGCGTGAGTAGTATTAAACCAGAAGAAATGTACGATGCCATTGTGGTGGGTACAGGAATCAGTGGTGGCTGGGCTGCCAAAGAATTGTGTGAACAGGGTCTTAAAACCTTAGTTCTTGAGCGGGGCCGTATGGTAAAACACATTGAAGATTACCCTACAATGAATATGGATCCCTGGGATTTTAAGTTTAAGGGCCGGCCTACCGAAGAAGAAAAAGCCAAGCAATTTAAACAGGCACGTACCGGTTATACTATAGACCGTGCGCACAGCCATTTCTTCGTTAATGATTTAGAACACCCTTATAATGAAACCAAGCGTTTCGACTGGATGCGCGGCTATCACGTAGGAGGTCGTTCTATCATGTGGGGGCGTCAAAGTTACCGTCTAAGCGATATCGATTTTGAAGCAAATCAAAAAGAAGGTGTTGCCGTAGACTGGCCTGTGCGTTATGCAGATATTGCGCCCTGGTATGACAAGGTTGAAGAATATATTGGTGTAAGCGGTGAAAATCTGGGTCTTCCTCAATTACCGGATGGTAAATTTGGACCGCCTATGGAACTGAATTGTGTGGAAGAGCACCTCAAGAAAAATATGGCGCAGAACTACAAAGACCGTTTACTTACTATTGGTCGTACTGCTCATATTACTTCTACAGAAAAAACGTATGAGGGTCGTTCTGCCTGCCAATACCGTAACCGTTGTATGCGCGGTTGTCCGTTTGGAGCTTATTTTAGCAGTAACTCTTCTACCTTGCCGGCTGCTGAGCGCACCGGAAATATGACGCTGAGACCTTTCAGTATTGTAAGTGAGGTTATTTATGATGATACTACCAAGCTGGCTACCGGAGTTAAGGTGATTGATGCCGAAACCAAGGAAGAAATGACTTTTAACGCTAAGGTAATTTTCTTGTGTGCTTCTGCAATTGCTTCCGCTTCCATTTTGATGCAATCCAAATCAGATCGTTTTCCTAATGGTTTAGGAAATGACAGCGGTGAATTGGGTCACAATATTATGGACCACCACTTTAGAGTAGGTGCTTCTGCCGTAGTAGATGGTTTTGATGATAAATATTACAAGGGTCGTCGCGCAAACGGTTTATACATTCCACGTTTTAGAAATTTAGGAGGTGAGACTGAACAGCCTAACTTTAAACGCGGATACGGGTATCAGGGAGGTGCAAGCCGTGGTGACTGGACTGAGGCTATTTCTGAAATGTCTTATGGTGCAGACCTTAAAAAGGCTATATCAGAACCCGGTAAGTGGACCATTGGTCTCACTGCTTTTGGAGAATGTTTACCGTATCACGAAAACAAAATGACTTTGGATTACGATAAACTCGATAAATGGGGTCTTCCTACAGTAACTTTTGACGCGGAGTGGAAAGAAAACGAGTGGGAGATGCGTAAAGATATGAAGGCGCAAGCTGCAGAAATGCTTACCAAAGCCGGTTATAAAAATGTAAGTACCTACGATAGCCCTGGAGCTCCAGGCTTGGGTATTCACGAGATGGGAACTGCCCGTATGGGAAGAGATCCCAAGACTTCAGTGCTTAACGGAAACAACCAGGTGCACACCGTGCCTAACGTTTATGTTACAGACGGTGCATTCATGACTTCTGCAAGTTGCGTGAACCCGTCGCTTACGTATATGGCATTTACCGCCCGTGCAGCGAAGCACGCCGCAGAACAACTTAAGAACGGAAAATTTGCATAGTTATGAATAGAAGACAAGTCCTTAAAAATATTGGCCTGGGAGCAGGTTACGTGATGGTAGCTCCTGCCGCTTTCAATTTATTGCAAAGCTGTAAAAGTGAACCTAAGAATGAGTGGCAACCTGTTTTTCTAAATGCGACAAACGGAATGGCACTAACCCATATTCTGGATGTAATTTTACCAAAAACCGATACTCCGGGAGCTTCTGATTTGAATATAGCTCAATTTATTGATTCCTATATGAGTGAAGTTGCAGAGGAAGGTCAGAAAAAGGAATTTGAGTCTGGTGCAAACGCGTTTGCCCTAAGCTTTAAAGAAAATTTCGATAAGAATTTAGAAGATGGCGAGCATGAAGATTTTGAAAAAGCAGTTGCTAAATATTTAGGCGCTGATAAAGAAACGCGTGATGCCTACGTAAAAGTAGTATCAGCCACACAGGACCCTGAAGCTCCTGAGGTTGATTTTGACGCTCACGCTGGTTCGTACGCATATCTTTCAGCTGTACGTGATTTAGGAATCTGGGCCTGGAAGAACAGCGAGGAAGTAGGTGAAAATGTACTTTGGTACGATCCCATTCCAGGAGTTTATCAAGGCTGCCTGCCTCTTGAGGAAGCCGGAGGCGGTAAAACGATGTCCTTATAATGAAACGCAGATCATTTATACAAAAAGGAGCCTTAAGTGGCTCTTTTTTCGCTTTAGGCGGAACGGGGCTGTTTGCCTTAAACGCTGCAGGAGCGGGAAACCGGGAGCCTTTGCATGAGTTTAATCTCAACTACGCCCCACATTTAGGAATGTTTAAAAACATGGCAGGTGATGATCCTGTAGATCAGCTTAATTTTATGGCTGATCAGGGTTTTACGGCTTTTGAAGATAATGAGATGCGCAACCGTCCCGTTGAATTGCAGCAAAAAATGGCCGATACCATGCAAAAGCGTGGCTTGCAAATGGGTGTTTTTGTGGCGCATAAAATCTACTGGACCGAAGGTAACCTGACCAGCGGAAATCTTGATAAGCGGGCTGAATTTCTTGAGGATATCAAACAATCTGTAGAAGTTGCAAAACGGGTCAATGCCAAATGGATGACCGTCGTACCCGGTTATGTAGATCAAAGACTTGACGCCAATTATCAAACTGCCAATGTGATTGAAAGCTTGAAGCAGGCGTCCGCAATCCTGGAGAAGGAAAACCTGACCATGGTACTTGAGCCGCTTAATTTCTTTAATCATCCCGGTTTGTTTTTGAAAGAAAGTCCACAGGCCTATATGATTTGTAAAGCGGTTGACAGCCCGGCCTGTAAGATACTTTTTGATATCTACCATCAGCAAATTCAGGAAGGCAATTTAATCCCGAATATTGATGCCTGCTGGGATGAAATCGGGTATTTTCAAGTAGGTGATAACCCCGGAAGAAAAGAACCTACCACCGGCGAAATCAATTATCTGAATGTATTTAGACACCTGCACGATAAAGGCTTTACTGGAATCGTGGGTATGGAGCACGGCAACTCAATGCCCGGTGCTGCGGGAGAGCAGGCAGTTATAGACGCATACGTGACCTGCGATGATTTTTAGCATACCGAATATTCGTAATTAAAAAAGGCTGATTATTTAAAATCAGCCTTTTTTGTGAGTGTTTATTCAGAGTCTTTTTTAAGATCTAGGTAGACCCCGTTGGTCCAGCCAAAACCATCCTGATTGGGATATTCACCACCACCCGCAACCAGGGTAGTATCAACCACATTATATTTTTCAAGCATTTTGCCGGTACGTTTGTACACGCGTTCATTGAGCTGAATCCAGCGGTCACTGATTTGCCCTGCCAAATCGTTCAGTCCGTAGGTTTGTAAACCTCTTACCGCCATCCACTGATGCGGAGGCCAGCCGTTAGGGCTGTCCCACTGCTGACCATTGTTATTAAGCGTGGTCACCAGACCGCCAGGCTTTAAAAAGTCGCGCTGTAGAACCCCTGCGACCTGCTCAGCCTGAGCCGGTGAAGCGGCTTTGAAGTACAACGGATATACCATCGCAAGTGAAAGTGTTTCAGAAGGACTCTGAGACTTGAAATTATAATCGGTATACGTCTTTTGATCTGCATTCCACAGATAGGCATCAATAGCGTCTTTACGGGCAGAAGCGGCTTCAACCATCTTCTGAGCGCCTTCCGGATCATCGTTAAAGCGTCGCGCCACAGCAAGAATTTCTTCCATATTATACAGCAGCGCATTTAAATCTACCGGAATAATTTCGGTAGTTTGAATAGTGGCCAGCTCATCGGGATTAGAAAACCATCTGCTGCTAAAATCCCACCCGCTTTCGCAAGCGGCTGTGATGTTGAGGTACACTGCTTCAGGAGACTTGCCTGTTGCTTCTTCAGCTGTAAGAATATCTTCCCGGTAACTTTCGGCACGAGGCTCGGCGCGATTGCTGTAAAACCGGTTTAAAACAGAACCATCAGGCATTTTAACTACGCGCGCTGCGGCTTCACCTTCGGCTAAATTTTCAGCGCCTTTCATCCAAAATGCGTATTCTTTTTCCAGAGGTTCCAAATACTTCAGGTAGATGTCTTTTTCGGTTCCGGTTGAGGCGTAGAGGCGCACCATTTCTGCGAAAAACGGCGGTTGTGAACGGTTGAGGTAATAGGTGCGGTTTCCGTTAGGGATAAAACCAATGGTATTAATCTGGTAGGCAAAATTGTCCAGGATATTTTCAATGAGTTTAATCTCTCCGGATTCTTTCAGCCCCAGCATAATAAAAAACGAATCCCAATAGTAAACCTCTCTAAAACGACCTCCCGGCACAATATAGGGATTGGGTAATGCAATGCGCGACCCGTTTTCCTGAGCGTCTGCATCACGTTTCAGGTAAGGCCAAAGGGCTTTGATGTGCTCTGCTGTGGTGCGTGTGGTATCTGAAGTAAAACTGGCAGTAGGCGATTCGGGCAGATTAAAATGTTCAAGCACAAAAGCTTTCAGATCAAATTCTGTTTCTTTTGAAGCGCTTTGATATCTGGCCAAAATGGTGTCAGCAGGAAACAGGGGCTCGCAGTCTACAAAGGTTTTTCCATCTTCAAAAACACTTTGCATTTGTACATCAACCAGCAAATCGCCATAGCGGTCAATGGGATTTTCATTTTTCTTCGGAAAATCAAAAGTCTGTTGATCAACAGATTCAGACTTGTTTTCTTCTTTACACGAGGATAGGGATAGGATCACTAAGGCAGCGAGAATTTGAGAATACAGGGTTTTCATGGGTTTGTTTTTAAAGCCAAAAAAGCCCAAAAATTGATCGGCAAAGATAATTTTTGGGCCTTAATGTGTGTTAGAAGTAGATGTTAAAATTACTCTACTATAAATTTACCTTTCATCACACTGTAGTGACCGGGAAAGCTACAAATGAAGTCGTAGGTTCCGGGAGCAGGAGGGTCAAACTCAATAGTGTCAGACTGGCCACCGCCCAGCATTTTAGTATGTACAATCACAGCGTCTGTATCTGCAGGGATGTAACCGTTGTCGCGTGCGGCAGAAGCTTTAGCTCCAAAAGCAGGAATTTCGGTTCCCTGAGTAAGCAACACGAAATTGTGACCCATTACTTCAACAGCTTGTTTACCTACGTGTCTTAGCGTAAGTCTTACTTTTTTACCTGCAGGAACTTTAATCTCGTTCATATTGAACTTCATCATATCGTCTGCCAGTAATACAATCTCGGTTACGTTTTCATCGGTTTTCTTTTCAGTGTCAGAGCTTTTGGCACCAATGGTAACGGTTTCTTTTTCTTCTTTCTTTTTGTCGTCACCACAAGCGCTTAGTGATACAGCGAAAAGAAGTGCAAGGGTTATTTTTAATAGTTTCATTTTTAAAATTTTAATTGGAGGACTAATATACATAAGATTTTAGCGCAGTACAATATTATGTATGCTCTTGAATAAATTGCAGGCTGCGTTTCTCACAGTAGGTGTGGCGCTCAAAAAGCATAAAGCCAACGTGTCCACCTGTTTTGGGCATTTCCAGGAAGAGCTGGCTATTGTTTTGAGCAGCTTCAACCGGATAGCAACTCGCGTTGAGAAAGGAGTCGTCTTTGGCGTTTAAAATCAAGGTGGGAACTTTAATATCTTCTAAAAACTGCTTGCTGCTGCTTTGGGTATAATAATCCATCGCATCTTTAAAACCGTTGGCAGGCGCCGTATAAAGTTCGTCAAAGAGCCGTAGAGATTTGATGTTTTTGTAATCCTGTTTGCTGAGTTCTTCAGGATAACGCCCCAGCTTTTGACGGTATTTGTCGCGCAATCCTTTAAGAAAAGACCAGCGGTACACCCAGTTTTGTTTTTGTTGTAAAGCTTCCAGCGAATCATACAGATCTACCGGGGTTGAAACGGCGACTCCCGCCCTGATGCTTTCCGGCCGGCTTCGGTTTTCGCCCAGGTATTTCAGGACCAAATTTCCGCCCAGACTAAAACCACATAAAAAAATTTGATCGTAATCTTTAGCAGATTCTACAAAAGCAACCACATCTGCAACATCATCTGTAGCGCCCGAATGGTACGAACGCAGATGCAGGTTAGTCTCGCCGCTGCAGCCTCTAAGGTTAACAGCAGCACAGTCAAAGCCGTGAGCATTTAGAATTTTTGTGGTGCCTGCCATATAGGGCCTTTTAGCATGGCCTTCAAGACCGTGAAAAAGCAATACCACCTGTTTTGCTTTGCTTTCGCCCTGCGAAAAACTCCAGTCAATGTCCAGAAAGTCCCCGTCTTGCAGGTTAATGCGTTCGCGCTCGTAGCGAAGACCGGTTACCGTTCTGATCTTTGCAGCAAAAATCGTGTTGAAATGCGCATTCTTAAAGGGAGCAGGAGCTTTATAGGTAGATTTAACAACAGGCATTTCAGGGCTAATAAAGGCTTGATTTTGCTGTCGAAGATACCCTAAATATCACAATTGGGAGGTTTTCTCGACTATTAAGGTTTTTGTAAAGTCTTATGCGCGCACAAGATATTATGTAATTTTGCAATCTAAATTGAGCTTATGTACACCAAAGAATTTGAAATACGCTGGAGTGATATAGATGCTAACCGCCATCTGGCCAACAGTGCTTACATCAATTTTATGAGTCATACTCGTATGGCTTTTTTAATGGAAAACGGTTTTGGACAGGAGGAAATGGCTAAGCATAACATAGGGCCCGTTGTGTTTTACGAGCATATGTATTATTTCAAGGAAGTGTTTGCGGGTAAGCCTGTAAAGGTGTCTTTGCAATTAAAAGGCCTCGCTGAAGATGGAATGTATTTTGAATTTGTACACAATTTTTACGATCAAAAAGGTCGAAATTTTGCAAGCTGCGAAATGATGGGCGCCTGGATTGATCTTAAGGAACGTAAACTTACCGCACTTCCGGAAGAGCTGTTCAAAAACCTATCTTCCTTAGAGCATACCGAAGATTTTAGAACCCTTACCAAAGAAGATACCCGTAAATACGGCAAAAAGCCACAGGATCTTAGCTAGTTTTGGCGGTCTTTTTTGTGCGTGTCGAAAGGTAAACGCCTGTAAAAATCATCAGACCGGCGATTAAACGTACCGGAGTGATTCGGTCTGCGCCTGTAAGAACAGCAAAGAGCACAGCAATAAGCGGTTGCAGATAAATAAAGGCACCTACTGTAGAAGCTTTTAGCGTTCGCAAGGCATACAGATTGAGGAAATAGGTTGAAAACGTAGTCCCTACCACCACAAATATCATAACCCAGATTGCCCAGGCTGGTAGATTTAACCAGTCTACCGCGGCAAAATCGCCATAGGTAAACGGAAGGTTTAAGAAGACACCGGTTAGAAACAACCACTTCATCATCGTGACCGTGTTGTACTTTTTGGTGAGTGGTTTAATCAAAACCAGATACACGGCATAAGCCGAACTGTTGATCAAAAACATAATATTCCCCAGTGGAATATTTGGTGCGTTTTGCTGGGTTGAAGCGCCAAAAAGTACCAAAACCAAAGCCCCAAGCATACCAATCGCGATACCCAGAATCTTTAAAGCGGAAATTTTTTCTTTTAGAAATAGCGCCGAAAGCACCAGCAAAATTACGGGGCTGAGCGTGATGATGACCGAACTGTTAACCGGTGTAGAAAGCTGTAAACCGGTAAAAAAGGCTAGCATATTGATAAACATGCCAAAAAAGGCGCAGCCCAGCAGGCGCCAGTAATCGCTGCGGTCAATTTTTTCCGATTTGGTAAACAGACTTACAATCCAGAACAGGACCGAAGCTCCCAAAACCCTAAGTAAAATAAACCCAAACGGACTTATAAACTGAGGCATAACGCCTTTGGCCAGCGTGTGGTTGATACCGTAGATCGTTCCGGCCAGGGTTGCTGCGACGAGCGCCAGCGTGCGTTTGCTCATAGCCGGGGCTTAATTGTGGATGGCTTCTTTGGCCGCTTCAACCGTTTTTTTACTGTTACCTATAAAAATCTGATCGTTGTTTACAATTACCGGTCTTTTGAGAAAGGTATAATGCTCCAGAATCAATTCGGCATACTTCTCTTCATCAAGCGGCTCATTGTTGAGGCCGCGCTCGCGGTAGAGACGGGCGCGTTTGTTGAAAAGCGCTTCGTAGCTTCCGCTAAGGTTGTAAAGCTCGTCAAGTTGTTCTTCGGTAAGCGGGTCTGTTTTAATGTCCTGCTGTATAAAGGCCGAAGGCAATTCGATTTCCTTCATAATACGGGTACAGGTATCACAGGTTGAGAGGTAATATATTTTTTTCAAAACTCAATTTTTTAGAATTTCTGCTCTGCAAAGTAATCGCATTTTGGGCTAAAACGGTACTTTTATCGGCGTAGCCAAAGGTATAATGTCTGAGGCTTGTCTTAAAATTTAAAAATGGTTCCCAACAACGACCCCGAAGGCTTGTCCCGAGGTAGATTTTTCCAAATTAAAACTATGACTCCAATTCTCGATTTCACCCTTACAAACACCTATAAAACCCGTGCGATCCTTAAAAATTACCTGGAAAACATTTCTCTAGAAGATCTCAATAAAATACCCGAAGGTTATAACAACAATATCTTTTGGAATATCGCGCATCTTGTGGCTACCCAGCAGATTTTGGTGTATAAATTTTCAGAGGTTCCGGCTTTGGTTTCAGATGCAATCATAAATGCCTACAGAAAAGGCACAAAGCCCGAAGGCGATGTCACTCAGGCCGAAGTTGATGAAATCAGGGAACTGCTTTTTAGCACGCTAGATCAAACCAAAAAAGATTACGAAGCCGGTACGTTTAAAACCTACAACAGCATCACCACGTCTATGGACAGCACGCTGACTAATGTTGACGAGGCTATTGCCTACAATAACTTTCACGAAGGCATCCACTTGGGGTCTGTACTGGCTTTACGCCACGCTATAGGTTTGGTTTAAGAAAGTCTTTAACCTCAGCAAGATCAAACTTCAGGATCAGTTGCCCGTCTGCGTAAGAGGCAATTTCATACGGATTGTAGAGCAGAATGAGTTGCTCGTTTTTAAAACCGATGTTTTGAGGCAACGTAAAGGTGTCTTCGGCAAAGAAATAACCGGTTTCGCTTAAATCTTCCTCAGGCTGCAGCTGGTATTGACTTCTGAAACGTTTTTCAGCTAAACGCTTAAAACCTTCTAGATCCTGAAAGAGCATTTCGGGGCTAAGAACCTGTTGTAAATCTTTGTCAAAATTAAGAAAATGGGTGCTGCCGTATCCGTGAGCACCCCCGTAATACGTGTAATCATCAAAAGTCAGGCAGAGTATCTTGCCGTTGTCAAAACCAATAGAACAGGTGCTGTTTACCTCATATTCGGGAATGGCGTCAGGGAAATCATTTCGATAAACCCGGTAATTCTGTACAAAATTTTCAAGCGCCTCATCCAGGGTATGTGATTTTTTAGCTTCGTCAGGGTCCATAATAAGTAAATCAACGAGGTGTTGGTCTACAGCCTTATTGATGGTGTCTGCAAAAGCACCGCCGCCCATGGTTACCCGGTCAATGGAGATATCCGGACACAAACCGGTATCGCAAAGAGCCAAATTTTCGGTTTTGATAACCTTTAAATCATAGGTTAGCTTGGCCTCTTCTTTCTTACAGGCAACTAAAATCATAAAAAAACTCAGGATCAGACTTACTTTTTTCAAACCAGATTTATTTCGTGTTAAACATAAAATAAAGGTACACCCAATTTTGGGAATGGAGCTTGGGCTTCCTACATTTACGTGCTAGATACTGAAATTTTAGAGGATATGAAATTCAATACCAAAACCATTCACGGAGGACAACACAATACAGATCCCGCTTACGGAAGTGTAATGCCTCCTATATATCAAACTTCAACCTACAGCCAGACGACTCCGGGTGGGCATAAAGGTTTTGAGTATTCGCGTAGCGGAAACCCCACGCGTAAAGCTCTTGAAGATGCATTGGCTAGTATTGAAAACGGCGAGTTTGGTCTTGCTTTTGGTTCGGGTCTTGCCGCTATTGATGCAGTGTTGAAACTGTTTAAACCGGGAGACGAAATCATTTCAACTAACGACTTATACGGAGGTTCGTATCGTTTGTTTACCAAAATTTTTGAAGATTTTGGTCTGAAATTCCATTTTGTAGCTATGCAGGATACTTCAAAAATTGAAGCTGCAATAACCGATAAAACCAAACTCATTTGGGTAGAGACTCCTACTAACCCGATGATGAATATTATAGATATTGAAGCCGTCTCTAAAGTGGCTAAAGCACACAATCTGCTCCTTGCGGTTGATAATACCTTTGCAACACCCTATTTGCAGCAGCCTTTAGATTTAGGTGCAGATATCGTGATGCACAGTGTGACTAAATACCTGGGCGGTCATAGCGACCTGGTGATGGGAGGTCTGGTTGTTCGGGATAAGGAATTGGCAGATAAATTGTATTTTATTCAAAATGCAAGCGGTGCCGTTTGTGGCCCACAGGATAGTTTTCTTGCGCTTCGCGGAATTAAAACCTTACACGTGCGTCTGCAAAGACATTGTGAGAATGGCAAAGCCGTCGCACACTTCTTAAAGAGCCATCCCAAAGTTGACAAGGTCTACTGGCCCGGTTTTGAAGATCATCCCAATCACGATGTGGCTAAAAAGCAAATGAAAGATTTTGGGGGAATGGTTTCTTTTACAACTAAAAATGATTCGCTTCAGGGAGCGGTTGAGGTTGTTGAAAAGTTAAAAGTATTTACCCTTGCTGAAAGTTTAGGTGGGGTTGAAAGTCTTGCGGGCCATCCGGCAAGTATGACACACGCCAGTATTCCTAAAGAAGAACGTCAAAAAACCGGAATTAAAGATTCACTCATTCGTCTGAGTGTAGGTATTGAAGATGCAGAAGATCTTTTAGAAGATTTAAAGCAGGCTTTAGGTTAAGAGCAGTTTATCAGAAGTTGAGGTAGTAGATATAGCCTACATTGAGCCATACGATAGAGTCGTCGTATTTATTCGGAGGATAAAATTGGGGGTCAGGATTGAGACCATCTACCCAGTTTGAAAAATACCGGTGATAGCGCAACTCCAGGTTGATGTCGCTTAAAACATTCAATTTATAACGTATACCTACACTGCTTGTTATCGCCCAGGTATTGCCGGGGCTGTCATCTAAACCGCCTAACTCTCCATCTCCTACCAGAAATGGATTAAAATAAATATCCTCGGGTAGTGCCCCGGGAGTATCAAGGCTCGATTTATATTTAGGCTGGTAGCCCACGTAATGTGCTCCTAAGGAGATATAAGGTGCTACTTTATAAGCCCCTGCCTGAAAATCTCTAATGCTCAGCGGAAAGTACTCCAGTTGCATCCCCAGCTCAAAAACCAAGGAGCTTCCGGTGTGGGAGCGTAATTGTAAACCTCCTAAAGATTGTTTCTCAGACTCATAACCCTCATGGGTAAATTCAGTATAATGCAAATCGGCTTCAGAACGCAGCTTAAAGTGATCATTAAAATAGGTGTCGCGTGAGTAGCAGTTACAGTCAGCGCGATAAGCAAAGTTCATATAATGCACAATCCCAACACCCACACCCTGATTGTTGATGTTGGTATCATAATCATTTCGCAGTCCAAAGTCAGATTGAAACAATAAGGGTCCGGCAATAATCCCCACCTCATGTGAAAAGCCCAATTGTGCTTTACCGGAGATTGGCATGAAAAGCCAAAAGGACAATACCACAAGTAAGATTTTGGTATTCATTAGGTTTGGGGAAATATTCGTGCACAAATATAGGAAAACTTGCAATTTAACCTAAAATTGTGTTTATCGTCTATTTTTTATTTGAAATTTGATAAAAATGGATTTTCAATATTAAGAATATCCAAAAATATGAAGGTCATTTTTGACGATATCATATATTTGTGCAGAATTAGAGCCTTAAAAATTATAATTTCTAAAAAAACTTAAAAATGACAGATAGCATAAAAAAGTTTGTCGACTCTGTTGAAAAGGCAAATCCTAATGAACCCGAATTCATTCAGGCGGTTCAGGAGGTCGCAGAGACGGTTATTCCATTTATAGAAAACAATCCTAAATATCAGGGCAAAAAACTTTTAGAACGCATGGTTGAGCCAGAGCGTGCTATTCTGTTCAGAGTTCCCTGGGTAGATGATAATGGCGAAACTCAGGTCAACAAAGGGTATCGCATAGAGTTCAACTCGGCGATAGGTCCCTATAAAGGTGGTTTGCGTTTTCACCCTTCGGTAAACCTGAGTATTTTAAAGTTTTTAGGTTTTGAACAGGTTTTTAAAAACAGCCTTACCTCATTGCCTATGGGCGGAGGTAAAGGAGGTTCAGATTTCAACCCCAGAGGAAAGAGCGATGCAGAAGTAATGCGCTTTTGCCAAAGCTTTATGACGGAATTGTACCGCCATATAGGTCCTAATACCGACGTACCTGCGGGTGACATAGGTGTTGGTGGTCGTGAGATTGGCTATATGTTTGGTCAGTACAAGCGCATTCGCAATGAATTTACCGGCGTTTTAACCGGAAAAGGATTGTCTTATGGCGGTTCTAAAATTCGTCCGGAAGCAACCGGTTACGGTAACGTGTACTTCACCAAGTATATGTTGAATAATATCGGTGAGAAGATTTCAGGTAAAACCATCGTGATTTCAGGATCGGGTAACGTGGCGCAGTATGCTGCCGAAAAAGCCACACAGCTTGATGCTAAGGTGGTGACCCTTTCTGATTCAGACGGATTTATTTATGACGAAGCCGGAATAGGTAAAGAAAAACTGGCTTTCATCATGGAAATCAAAAATGAGCGTCGCGGTCGTATCAAAGAATATTTAGATAAATATCCTGATGCAGAATACCACGAAGGCAAAGCGCCGTGGGGTATAAAATGCGATATTGCTCTGCCTTGTGCCACTCAAAATGAGTTGGATAAGGAAGATGCAGAACTTCTGGTTAAAAACGGCGTGATGAGCGTAGGAGAAGGAGCCAATATGCCTTGTACTCCCGAAGCTATTGAGGTGTTTCTTAAAGCTAAAATTTTGTTCTCTCCAGGTAAAGCTTCTAACGCTGGTGGAGTGGCAACATCAGGTCTTGAGATGTCTCAAAACAGCATCCGCTACAACTGGTCTGCAGAGGAAGTTGATAAAAAGCTTCACGAGATTATGTACGATATTCACAAATCATGTGTGGAGTATGGGAAGCAGGAAGACGGTTTTGTTGACTATGTAAAAGGAGCAAATATTGCCGGTTTCGTTAAAGTGGCAGATGCTATGCTGGCACAGGGAATCGTATAAACAGACTCTTGCTCATAAATCAAATAGCCCCGGGAAATGCACCCGGGGTTTTTTTATGTCAGAAATTGTACTTTTAGCTTGCTTCAAAACCGGTTATGAAACCTAAATTGCTCACATTTCTTTGTTTGGTACTGGTGACTCTGGCCAGAGCTCAGGATTATTCAGATTCCTGGACCGGTTATTTTTCCTATAGTTCGATCACGGCGGTGACTCAGGGTGGTGAGCGGGTTTTTGCCGCGGCTCAAAACTCGGTTTTTAGTTACGACCTTAATGCCGATGAAATCACAACCTATTCCACCATTCATGGGCTTACGGGCGAGCAGATAAGCGCTTTGCATTATTCGGATGCTCAGGATATTCTCTTTGTGGGTTATGCTTCGGGACTTCTGGATCTGGTTCTCCCTGATGGAAACGTACGAACGCTGGTCGCCATACGTGATAAACCGGTAATCCTTCCTCAGGAGAAAATCATCAACGGCTTTCAGGAATTTGAAAACACACTCTACATAGCAAGCGGCTTTGGTATTTCCTTATTTGATTTGCAACGTCTGGAATTTGACGACTCTTATTTTATAGGTCCTAACGGGTCTCGCATTCCTATCGCACAAACCGCCATTTTTGATGGATTTATTTATGCCGCCTCGCCTACGGCCGGTTTACAACGCGCTAATGCCTCAAACGCAAATTTGATTGATTTTCGCAATTGGGAACGTCTCGACGCCGCAGGTTGGCTAGGGATACAGGTTTTGGGCGAAAAGCTGGTGGGAGTAAAAACAGACCGAAGCCTTCAGGAATTCGATGATACCGGTTTTGCAACCCTTGAAACGCTTCCGGCACTTCCGGTTGATTTTCAAAGTAACGGCACTCATCTGAGTATTAGCCTTGCTGATGGTATTTTGGTCTACGATCAAAATGGAGTGCGAAGTGCGACCATTCCGCTATTTTCTGAATTTCCTGGGCTTTATACTTCGGGACTTTTTAGCGACGGTCAGGTTTATGCCGGGACTTCGCAAAGCGGAATGTTGCTTGTTCCATCAAATGCTTCCGCTCCTTTACAAATTTTGCCGGACGGCCCATTACGCAACGATCCTTTCAGTATTGAAGCGGCACCGGGTCAGCTTTGGGTAGTTTACGGGGATTATTCCGCAAATTATAATCCGTTTCCCTTAAAACAGCGCGGCGCTTCGCATTTGACTTCTGAAAATGGCTGGCAAAATATACCGTATGACGAACTTTTGGGCGCTAATAATTTGACTAACATCACCTACAATCCGGAAGACTTTTCGCAGGTATTTTTAAGTTCGTACAATCAGGGTTTGCTTGAAGTGGTCGAAGAAGTAGCGGTAAAAATTTTTGATGAAACCAATACCGGCCTGAGTGATATTCCGGTCAACCCAACCGATGTGCGTATCAACGGCGCTGCTTTTGACCGGGAAGGAACGCTGTGGATGACCAACAGCCAGGTTGAAAATGCCCTGGCACGAAAAACCGGAGACAAGATTCAGGGTTTCTCCATTGCTGAGCTAATTCCCGATTTCCCGATGGTTGAAGGCTACACCGAACTCGTTATAGGCAGGCAGCAAAATGTGTATTTTGGCTCTTCAAACCGCGGTCTCATTGCTTATGATCCGGATGCCAATCGGTTTGCACGGCTGGATGCCGAGCGTTCAAATTTACCTTCAAATGCGGTGCAGGCGCTTGCTGTTGATGCTAACGGAAGTCTCTGGATAGGGACCGCTCAGGGCTTACGGGTGCTTTTTTCACCGGGACAAATCTTTGAAAATCCTGATTTGCAGGCACGACCCATAATCATAGAAGAAAACGGTGTGGCGGTCGAGCTGCTCAACGATCAGGTTATTCGTTCTATAGCCGTTGATGGCAATAACAACAAGTGGGTGGGAACCATTTCCAGCGGTGTATTTTACTTCAGCGCCAATGGTCAGGAAACCTTATTACAATTCAATACATCAAATTCTCCGCTCCCCTCTAATAATATTCAGGACATCACGATAGATGACGAAAGTGGCGAAGTCTATTTTGCAACTCCGCTGGGACTGGTTTCTTATTCCGGTTTTGCGGTGGCACCTAATGAAACCCTCGAGGAAGCTCGTGTTTTTCCTAATCCGGTAAGGCCGCAGTTTACCGGGCAGGTAACTGTAGACGGCTTAACCGAACGCGCCAATGTGAAGATTACCGATCTCAACGGTAATTTGGTGCACGAAGCCGTTTCTGAGGGTGGAAGCATTCAGTGGGATACGGCGGTTTTTGGAGGCAATAGGGTAGCTTCAGGGGTGTATTTTATTTTGATTACCGCGGAAGATGCGGTGGAGACGAAAGTGGTCAAACTAATGATTATACGCTGATGCTGGTAACGACAAAGGCATTGGTGATTTCAGCTCTTAAATACGGGGAGGCAGACCTTATTGTGAAATGTTATACCCAGGAGGCGGGGCTTAAATCCTATTTATTACGCGGTATTCTTAAATCGAAAAAAGGAAAATTGCGCACCGCGATGTTTCAGCCTGCGATGCAGTTAGAGCTTGTGGCGGTGCACAAAGACAAGGGCACGCTAGAGGGTATCAGGGAGGCCAAAGTCATACAGCCTTACGTGAGTTTGCACACCGATATTCTGAAGTCGAGCATTGTATTGTTTCTTTCCGAAATGCTGCGCAACTCCATTCAGGAAGAAGAAACAAACCGGCCGTTATACGCGTTTTTGGAGCACGCTTTCTTATGGCTCGACCTGCACGGGCATTCGGCTAATTTTCATTTGTTGTTTTTGCTGGAATTGACCAAATACCTTGGTTTTTACCCCGACACTTCTACTACTGAATACGAATACTTCAATCTCGAGACCGGCATTTTTGAAACCACAGAGAGCCGCTATAGCATTTCCGAAGAAAATTTAGACACTCTTAAAGCTTTGTTGGGTACAAATTTTGATGCTCTATCTGAGATTAAATTGAACCAAAAACGAAGAACGAGCTTTGTAAATATGCTGCTGGCGTATTATGAATTACATTTGCACGGCTTTAGAAAACCAAAGTCTCTGGCGGTTTTAAGCAGCTTGTTCAACTAAAAATCCACTATGCGGATTCTTTTTACGCTTCTTTTTTTTACCTCTTTCAGTTTCGGCATTTTTGCCCAGCAAGTACGCATTTTTGATCTTCAAACCGGTGAACCTATTGAAAATGCCAGCCTTTACAATACCGAAAAAAGCCATTCTGCAGTTTCTGACGCAGCGGGTTTTGTAGACGTTTCGGCATTTACCAATGGGGAAACCATTTTTATTTCGCACGTATCGCACCTTACCAAAAAAACGACAAAAGCTGCCCTCATTGCAGCCGGGAATGTGGTTTATCTTGCAGATGACGAAAACCTGCTGAACGAGGTGGTGCTTTCGGTATCTAAGTTTGAGCAAAAAGAACGCGAAGTGGCTCAGAAAATCATTTCGCTTGACGCTGAAGATGTAGAACTGAAAAATCCGCAGACCGCCGCCGATTTATTAGACCAAAGCGGGCAGGTGTTCGTTCAAAAAAGTCAGTTGGGTGGCGGCAGCCCGATGATACGCGGGTTTTCAACCAATCGCCTGCTGATTACGGTAGACGGAGTGCGAATGAATACGGCGATTTTTCGCAGCGGAAATCTTCAGAATGTAATCAATATTGATCCGCTTACCGTAGATCAAACCGAAGTTATTCTGGGTCCGGGCTCAGTAATTTACGGGAGTGATGCGGTAGGCGGGGTGATGAATTTTTACACTAAAAGACCTGCGTTTTCTTTTGAGGAAACAACCAGTTTCAGCGGGCAGGCATTAACGCGTTATGCCACGGCAAACAACGAAAAAACGGGTCACGTTGAGTTCAATATCGGCCGGAAGAAATGGGCTTTTTTAAGCAGCATCAGTTATTCTGATTTCGATGATCTTAGAATGGGTAGTCACGGGCCCGACGACTACCTGAGACCGGAATATGTGGTTACCCAAAACGGTGTGGATGAAGTCGTTGAAAATGAAAATCCTCTGGTGCAGGTGCCCACCGGTTTTGACCTGTTGAACCTGACTCAAAAAGTGCGTTTTATGCCTAATGCGGTTTGGGATTTTAATCTGGGATTACATTACAGCACGACCTCAGATTATGCACGTTACGACCGCCTTACCCGTAAGCGCGATGGTCAGTTGCGGGCAGCCGAGTGGTATTACGGACCACAAACCTGGTTTATGGGGAATTTTCAGATTGACAAAAAGGGAAATGGTGATTTTTACGATGAAGCCCGATTAAATGCCGCCATTCAGTATTTTGAAGAAAGCCGAAACGACCGCGATTTCGGAAAAACCGATTTATTTACCACTCAGGAGCAGGTAAATGCCTATTCATTGAGTGCAGATTTTACTAAAAAACTACGAGAGCATCGCCTGTTTTACGGTTTAGAATATGTTTTAAACAGAATTGGTTCGTACGGCAAGCAGACCGATAGTACTAACGGATCAGAAACGCCAACGGCCAGCAGGTATCCCGATGATTCGAGTTGGCAGTCGTTTGCCGCTTATGTGAGCGGCCAGTTCGATATAGCCGAAGCGCTTACACTGCAAACCGGATTGCGCTACAATCAAATTTTAGTAAACGCTACTTTTGACGATGCGTTTTATGATTTTCCGTTCGAGGAAGCCGATTTGAATTTTGGGAATGTCACGGGTTCTGCAGGCTTAAACTGGCAGACCAATGAAACCCTAAATTTACGCCTCAATCTGGGTACCGCTTTTCGCGCACCCAATATTGACGATATTGGGAAAATCTTTGACAGCGAGCCCGGTTCTGTTGTTGTCCCCAACCCCGATTTAAAAGCGGAATATGCCTATAATGTGGAGATTGGCGCCGGTTTACGTCTGGGCGAAAAATTGCGTTTAGACTTCGCAACCTATTACACCAAATTGAATAATGCGCTAGTGCGCCGCGATTTTAATCTGAATGGCGAAACCACGATTGACTATCAGGGTGAGCCCAGCACGGTGCAAGCCATACAAAATGCGGCAAGTGCAGAAGTTTATGGTCTGGAAGCCGGTTTGGAATATCTCTTTACCAAAAATCTGAAACTTACCTCCCAAATCAATATTACCGATGGCAGTCAGGAAGAAGATGATGGCAGCGAGGCTCCATTGCGTCACGCTGCGCCCACTTTTGGGAACACCCACCTCATTTACCGCATGAAGCGCTGGAAGTTTGATGCTTCTGCAGTTTACAACGGGCAGTTTGATTTTGATGAACTCGCCCCGTCTCAGGTAGGCAATGCCTATTTGTACGCACTTGACGCTAATGGGAACCCCTATTCGCCGCGTTGGTACACACTTAACCTGTACAGCGAATACCAGATCGCCAAAAACTGGAAAGCCACCGCCGCTTTAGAAAATATTACTGATCAGCGCTACCGCCCGTATTCTTCAGGAATATCAGCTCCCGGAAGGAATTTTATCTTGGCGTTGAAGGTTGGGTTTTAGAAAAAATTTTCTCTTTCTGCGAAAAAAGGGTGTTTACCCCCCCCCTGTAATTAGTTAAGGTTATTTAGATTGCTACAAATAATTTTAAATAAGTGTTATGAAACAGTTTTACGTTTTAGTCTGGGTCTTTTTTCTGGTTTTTGTTTTAGGATTTTTCTCTTGTGAAAAAAACGAAGAATTTATTTCTACAGAAACTGCAGTGGTAAATGATATTTCTGAGAGTGGATTGAAAGTTCCTGACCTTCAAGATGTAAAGATTAATTTTAAATCGAAAACATCCATAAATAAACTTTTTCAGTCTTCAAATAGTTCAAAGTCTAGTACAGGTAGTGATTTGAATTTCAGTATTGATTGGGAAAGCTCTTTCCCTACTGAATTCAATCCCGAAATGAATTTAGATGTCCTATATACACCTGTTCATTTTAACAGTACAAAACGTATTAAAAGTTTTATCGCCTCGGCAACAATCAATGACACATTGGTTTCGCAAATTGTTACTTTGGCCTATGTGGGTAAACCCAGTCTAGAGTATTTCAATGGCTATATCTTTTTTCATGATTTAACTGGAGCGTTTAAATCCAGTTCCTATTATGAGTTTGGAGAAAAAATAAAAACTTCTTATGCTTTAAATACAAAGCGAAATTCAACAAATAAAGGGAGTTGTGCAGCAGCACAATTTGAGTATATATTGGAATATGGTCTTGATGGATACGAGGACTTTTTTGGCCCGGGTTTGTGTACAGAAGTTACAGTAGTTGCTGAGATAAGCAGTTCAGATGGTGGCGGTGGTGGCGGAAGTAATAGCGATTTCCCATCATCTGGAGGGATGTACATTCCAACCTATAGCGGTGGCGGTGGCGGTGGCGGATCGGGTGGTGGAACTTCAACTCCTTCTCCTACGTCAACTCCATCAGTTGATGACGGTTCTAATGAACCAGTAAGTACTTTAGAGCCTGATCCTTATTGGCAAGAAATTATTGCTCCTAATGAGTCTATGATAGCGACACTTGCTACTGAATTGAATCTCAATTCCACCCAAGCGGAATGGTTGCAGAATACCCAAAATAATGTTAATCTAAGGCTTTTACCTTTTCAGATAATTAATTTTTTAGACCAGAATTTATGGGGCATTGAAGCCAAAAACTTTGCCCAAGAGGCGATAGGGGTTTTGATGGATGATGGTAAGGTTTTCTGGGAAGAAGGTATAATTATAACGAAAGATGTAGAGAAATGTGCTCCTGGCATTATTTCAAAATTAATTATTGATAAGACATACCTGGATTTAGGAGATATGGATCAGAGTGTAGTTGAACAACTTAACCTAGCAGGACATATTCTAGATATTTTTAATAGTTCCAATAAGTATAATTTGATTTTTGACGCTGCATATCTGCCTTTGAATAGTGCTGGCCAAAAAAGAAATGCAATGACAACACCTGAAAGAGATCCAAATAATCCGTACATTATAAATTTTCGTATTACTTTAGACAAAGGTTTGATAAATAATGCTACTGACCTTGCTATTGCAAGAACAATAATTCATGAATCGTTACATGCTTATTTATCATATAAATACCAAGATCAACCATTTTCGGATTTATCATCATCTTTGAGAAAACTCTTAGAAGCTAGTGGGTTTAGTAGTGATAAGGCACAGCATAACCTTATGTCGCAAGAATTTGTAAATGCTATTTCAAATTCGTTGGCAAATTGGGATAATAATCAAATTAATCCTAATTATTATGATTATCTATCTTGGTCGGGAGCTATGTTAGCAAGTCCAGCTTACCAATCATTAAGTACAGACTTTCAAAAAAATGTATTTGACGCGAATGTTGCAGAAGGTGATGCGCAAAATTCATTTACATCAAAAGCAAAAGGTAGTGTATGTCAATAAATTATAGAAACCTCTGTTTTTTACTTTTAGTCTCGTTTATAGTTGTTACTTCGTGTAGAGCACAGAACAATGCCTCGGGAAGCCATTATGTAGACTCTTTAGTGGTAAATGTATCCAATAAAATTATTCAAGATTATATTTTAAAAGATTTTAAAATTAGTAATCAAATTTTAGAAGTTACATCATATAATTCAGACAAATGGTATAAAATTACTGATGAATTTCATTTAGGGCTGATAAAACCTTTACATTTAAGCAAAACGAACGATATAATTGATTTCAATGAAATTTATTCACAAGACTATTTACTTGAGAAGGAGAAAGTTTCGCATAAAATATCGAAATGGTCGATAATTAGTCCTAATCTTGATTTCAATGAATCTGAGGAAAATGACTTGATTTTTATTTCATTACCTGTTATAGATAGCTCGGAGATGTACGCGATGTTTTATATAGAAACGAAATATTCAGGAGACTTAGTAGTTTATAAAAAGCAATATAAAAATTACTGGGAATTTTATGCAATTGGAAACATTTGGATAGAATAGAAGCATTGAACAATTAAATTCGATTCTGACGAAAATTTTTCCTAAAATACAAGCTGCGCGTTTATTCATTTAAGCTCCTATTCGCCGCGTTGGTATACCTTGAATCTGTATAGCGAATACCAAATTGCCAAAAACTGGAAAGCCACCGCCGCTTTAGAGAATATTACGGACCAGCGCTATCGACCTTATTCTTCAGGAATCTCAGCTCCCGGAAGGAATTTTATCCTGGCCTTGAAGGTTGGGTTTTGAGAATTATTTAGATTACGCTAGTTAATTTTGATTAATTTAGAATCAGCCTAGCACTTAATACTTTTTAATAGTGCGATTATTTTGTTGAAAATGTTTTCGTCGGAAGGATATGTCTAAGTTTAATGATAGATAACCTTTCGCTTAAAATCCTGTTTAACTTACACTTGTCAAAAACTTTAACAACGCTCCATTCTTTATTTAGAGGTGTTTTTTCTAAATTCCTGTTATACTAATACTTGACCTGTTGAATTTCTATAACTCGATCATATTCTTATTATTTCTTAATGTTGCTCTTGGTTTAGCTCAAAAATCTTCATTGGAAAGCACCTATTACGAACTTTTTGATTCGAATATAGGTCCTGAAAATACTAATCTTTATAAAGGCACCGTATACACTTCAAAGTACAGAAGTATAAATGAATTCACTCCAAGGCTTTATTTTGATTACATTGATGGGTCAATACTTTATGATGGTCAATGGTATTTCAGAGTGTCAATCAATTATAATGTTTATGACGATCTTATCTTGATGCGTCTGCCGATGGCTTCCAGAAATGTTTTAGTACAGCCATTGCAACAGCAAGTTGAATGTTTTCGCTTGGAGGATAGATTTTTTGTGCATATTGACTGGGAAGAATTAAAAGGTTTTTACGAGCAGCTTGTTCAATTTGAAGATTTGGATTTAGGTCTTTATAGAAAACTTAGAAAAAATCGCAATGATAAAAATAATAAAGTATACGAGTATTCAGAATTCAATGATCGAAAACCTATTTATTACCTTAAGTACGATGGAAAATATTACAATTTGAAAAGTTATAAAATTCTGAAGCAACTTTTTCCACAGCTAAGCGAAGTTATTGTTCAGGGGCATAAAGAAAGTCGAAATTTATCAAAAGTAGATGTTGCAGCTTATTATTCTCGACTTCTACAAATCATTTATAAAAATATTTCGATACACTCTTAAATGAAGAAACTTCTATCTCTTTTAGTCTATATATTTTTTCTGCAAGTACTGGAAGCGCAAACAGCAACAGAAATGGTACATGTAACATCCAAAGAGCAGTCTCTATTTGATATTTTTGAATCTATTGAATCACAGGTAGAAGTTTCTTTTTTTTATGCAGATTCTTGGATAGAAGGTGTGACTGTGACCGGAGATTTTAAAGGAACTCTGTATAATGTGCTTTCCGGTATTTTGGAAGATACGCCCCTAAATTTTTTCATAACTCAGGACAGGAGGGTCATCATAACCAAAAACAATTTAATATATAGCTCCCTGCCAGAAGGTTTTTTTTCAAAACAAAAAGATAGTATTCAAGTTTTAGCATTAGAACAACCTCGAGCAGACCCATTTTTTTATGATAGTCAAAAAATAGAGGATACACGATTTGTTAATACCGTTCGTATCGGCAAAGAAGTTCTCGGTCGTACCAAGCAGTCTTACACGGTTTCTGGGATAGCAATTAATCAGGATAGTGGCAACCCCCTTCAGGATCTCTCTATTCTTGTTGAAGATCTCGGTATTGGCACGAGCACTGATGAGAATGGGTATTATGAAATAAACCTACCGCAGGGAGAGCACACTGTTAAGTCAAGTTTATTGGGTATGCAAACGCTTGTACAAAAAGTAATTGTGTATAGTGGTGGTGAATTGAATTTAAGTCTGAGTGAAAATTACCAGCAATTGGGAGAGGTATTACTTAATTCCGGTGCTAATGCCAATGTGGAGGATGCAACAGCAGGCTCAGAAAAATATAATGTAGAAGAAAATAAAAACATCCCTTTGGTGCTGGGCGAAAGAGATGTACTTAAGATAGCCGCGACGCTACCTGGAATTTCCACAGTTGGTGAAAGTGCCTCGGGCTACAATGTTCGGGGAAGCCGAAGCGACCAGAATTTGTTTTTATTGGATGGTGGCGTAATCTACAATCCTTCTCATTTCTTTGGTATTTTTTCTGCGCTTAATCCCTTTACTACGGAAAGTGTTGAGATTTTTAAGGGTCACATGCCAGCTAGATTTGGGGGGCGATTGGCATCAGTTTTTGATATTGAGTCAAAAACACCTACCACCACAGATTTCAATGGGGAGGCTTCAATAGGGCCAGTAACAAGTAGTTTAATGTTACAGATTCCAGTTGTTAAAGAAAAATCGGGAATAATGGTTGGGGGAAGGGCTACATACTCTGATTACATTCTTCGCGCACTAGATGAGGAATCGTTGGATAACAGTAGCGCTTCTTTTTATGATATTTCCCTTAAGTATGACCACAAATTAGGTCGTTATGGAAGATTTAAAGCTTCAGCCTACACAAGCCAAGATCGTTTTAGCATTAACTCCGACTCTGTTTATGCTTATCAAAATATTATGGCTAATGTGAGTTATGCCTTTCGTCTGAGCGAAAAAAGTCGGGGTGAGGCGCTCCTTAGTCACAGCCGTTACAATTTTGAAATAGACTACGATTCTCAGAATCAAAATGCATTTGCGCAGGATTATGCTATCGCCGAAAGCGCTTTACGTTTTGATATGATCTCAAAATCTAGTGAACGACATAATTTACGTTATGGTCTAAATACCAAACTATATTCTATAAATCCTGGAAGCTTAGACCCATTAAGTAAAAGTAACCTACAGCCGATTACACTTGATAATAAAAAAGGGTTTGAGTCGGCCATTTATTTTTCTGATGAATTTGAAATTAATGAAAAGTTGCTGGTGGAAGCAGGTTTGCGCTTAAGTATGTTCAATCTTGTAGGTCCTGCAACACAGCGTATTTATGAAGAAGGCCTGCCTAAGAGCGATGAGACCGTTTCTGATGTTATCGAATATGAGAGTGGAGAATTCGCCCAGACCTATGGAGGACCAGAGTTCCGTATTTCTTCAAGATATCTGTTGAGTCGTACCTTTTCTGTAAAAGCGAGCTATAACAATACTCTTCAATATATACACACGCTTTCAAATAACACTGCTGCTTCACCAATTGACATTTATACTTTATCCGATAGAAACATAGAACCGCAGCGATCTCAGCAAGTTTCGCTTGGATTTTACAAAAACTTTGATGCGCCTTTGCTTGAATTAAGCTTAGAAGGTTACTACAAAACCTCTACGAATCTAATTGATTTTAAAACCGGGGCCTCTTTGTTCTTTAATGAATATATAGAAACCGAAGCCTTACAGGGAAATGGTAGATCTTATGGTGTCGAATTTCTTATAAGAAAGGAAGCAGGGGATTTTAATGGCTATCTTAGTTATACTTTTTCCCGATCCCTGCAGCAATTTGACAGTCTTTTTGGAGAGAATCGAATTAATGAAGGAGAATATTTCCCAACCAATTATGACAAGCCTCATGATATAAGTTTAATAACGAACTATAGGTTAACCAAACGTTTTAGCTTTTCGGGGAACATAGTATATCAAACTGGTAGACCCGTAACTTTCCCTATTGGGAAATACATCTATAATAATGCTGAATATGTGGTTTATAGCGATCGCAATCAATTCAGGATTCCAGATTATTACCGTCTTGACCTTGGTGTTAATATAGAAGGGAATCATAAGAAAAATAAGTTGGGGCACAGCTTTATAAATATTTCAGTATATAATGTACTTGGACGAAATAATCCCTATGCCGTTTATTTTGTGACTGACGCTGGTGAAGTAAAAGCTTATCAGAGCTCTATATTTTCAGTGCCGGTACCTACGATTACTTATAATTTTAAATTTTAATACGGGAAGATGAGATTGAAAAATTTAAAGTATTTACTGTGTGCTTTTGTTCTTTTCAGTTTGGGATGTATAGAAGAGATCCCTTTGGAGGCAGATACTTCTCAAGGAATTTTGGTTGTAGAAGCTCTCATCAGCAATAAGTTAATAAGACAGAAAGTAAAATTAACGCGTTCTTTTACTTTAGAACAGAGCATTCCTGAGTTTGAAGAAAATGCCAATGTAAAGGTCGTTGGCGATGATGGTAGTAGCTTTATCTTTAGCGAAGTTTCGGAAGGCAACTACTTATCCAATAGTCCATTTGCAGCTCAACCCGGAGTAAAGTATATGCTTGATATTACAACACAGGATGGTCAGAATTATCGTTCTGAAGAAGAACAGATTATTGGGACTTCAGAGATAGATAATGTAGATGCTAAACGAACACAGAATAGAGATGGGGAGACTGGTGTGCTCATTACGGTTGATGGTCAGAGTTCGGCGGAAAATGGTTTTTATTTATATCAATATACCGAGACTTATAAAATAATTTCACCAAATCAGGTCAATGAGGATCTTACTTATACAAAAATTGACAATTCCACCTATGTTTTTGAATTGGTTCCTAAGCAAAAAGAGGAGAAAATATGTTATAACACAAATATAGGTAACAGCATACTTGTAGCTTCTACCGAGGGGCTTCAAGACAAAAGGGTTCGGGATTTTGAATTACGTTTCCTTAGTCAAGAAAACCCAAATATTGCTCATCGGTATAGTATCAACGTGAGTCAATATGTAGTGAGCAATGCAACTTTTCGATTTTATTCCACACTAAAAGAGCTTAGCCAATCTTCTAATGTATTCGTGCAAAATCAACCGGGATTTTTAGAGGGCAATTTATATGAAGTTGGAAATCGAGATAATAAGGTTATAGGCTTTTTTAGCGTTGTCAGTTTAGCAGAAAAGCGTATTTTTTTTGACTATGAGGACTTTTTTCCTAGTGAAGAGGATGAAAAGATAAAAGGTAGTTTTGCTGGAAATTGTGATCCTACCCGCCCTTTATCAGATGAGCTAGGAAGACTACTTGAACGCGGGTCTGTAAAGTTTTTAGAAGATATGATAATACCAGAACCTGATCATCCTGAAGGAGGAGGTGTCTACAGAGTAGTACCTACAAGGTGCATGGATTGTACCGTTCATGGCACCAACATCAAACCAGATTTTTGGATAGAATGAGATCATATATAAATCTTAGCGTATTGCTCCAACTCTTAATGACTTTGGTTAGTTCAG
Source organism: Leeuwenhoekiella nanhaiensis (assembly GCF_002744755.1). GTDB lineage: Bacteria > Bacteroidota > Bacteroidia > Flavobacteriales > Flavobacteriaceae > Leeuwenhoekiella > Leeuwenhoekiella nanhaiensis. The sequence goes on from NZ_KZ319289.1 coordinate 67,399, forward strand.
TGGTTTGGGGTCAAGAGAAAATTGATTACAATAAGCTTGAGTCGGAAGAAGTCAATTTGCAGACTAATGGGGCTGTTTTTCTTTCAGGTGAAACGGTCTACATAAGCGCATTTTCTTTTTTAGGATCCTCTTCGCGCCCTTCGCCACTTAGTAAAATTTTATATGTGACTTTGGTTGATGATACTGGTGAGGAGGTAAATTTTCAAAAGATAGCTTTAAATAAAGGCAGAGGGAGCGGAGATATTTTTTTGGGTACCAGCTTAGAAACCGGACATTACAAATTAATCGCATATACTCGATGGATGCTTAATTTTGGTAAGCAGCATTTCTTTGAAAAAGATTTAATCCTGATTAATCCGTATCGTAGGCGTAAAGCAGATAAGCCATATTCCGACTACCCGGAATATCTTGAAAATATTTCCTTTCTGGAAATGACTTCGCCCTATCTCTCCATTGCCTTAAATAAAAATATTCTTAAGCCTCGCCAGCCTTTAAAAATTGAGCTAAAGACTCAAGGTAAAGATGCATTAAGTGGAAGCTATGCATTGTCTGTAAAAAAAATAGATAGTTTGGACTTTATAAAAATGCAATCATCAGTGGAGCTAAACTGGAATTTTAATCAGAATTTAAATACCGATGGTTTTTTGGCACCTGAACTGAGGGGAGCTTTGGTATCGGGTAAATTAAATCTTCCGGACAAAAACGGAGAGAAAGAGAACAAGACGGTGGTACTTTCTTTTTTAGATGCAGACAGGACACCAGAATTTGCATTGACCGATGATGCAGGTAGATTTACATGGGTTTTGGAGGAATTACCAACCAGCCGTCAGACCATGGGAGAAGCAATAGGTATAGAAAATGTTTATGATTTTGAAATTTTTGAAGATCCCAGACCAGAGTATTCAGATTTGACTTTTCAATCTATAGGCATTGATCGTGACCTTAAAAATCTTATTGAAAGGCGGAGTGTAGCTAATCAAATAGAAAACGCCTATTATCAATTTAAGCCTGACACCATAATTGAAACCCCAAAAAAAAGGCCTTTTTACATTGATGCCGGAAAGACGTTTACACTAGCAGATTTCACTCGTTTTGATACATTAAAAGAAACTTTTACGGAGATAATACAGGGTGGGGCTGTACGTACGAGGAATGGGAAGCCGGTATTCAAAGTAGAAACCAGCAATTTTATAAAAGGAAATGAAGAATATCAAACATTACTCTTGGTTGATGGCATCTTCGTAACCGATAACAATTTTCTATATAACTATCCAGCGAGGAATATAGAAAGCATTACCGTAGTGCCGGAAGAATATTATATTGGTCCACAGCGTTTTTCGGGTGTTCTGGATATTCGTTCATTTAATGCAGACTTTAAAAGACAATATATGTCACAGGTTGCACAAGCAAAATCCATTAATGCGGTAGCTATACAGAAGAATTATTTCCATCAACGATATGATAATGATCAGAATCAGACTTTGTCCAACATCCCTGACTATAGATACCAACTGTTATGGAAGCCGTTAATCTTCTTTCAAAATAATTCAAAAATTTTAAATTGTTATACTTCTGATGTTACAGGAATGTTTGAAGTGGTAGTATCGGGTTTTACGGGTTCTGGACAGCCCGTATTTGTTAAATCATTTTTTGAAGTAACTAATTGATTTCTGGTTGAGCATCTTGTTAGAAGTAATTTCTGTAAATTTTTTTGACATTTCGCTATCTATCGAACCTAAAGGAGTCTTTAAGAATATTTGTTAGGACTTTTATTTGTAGACAAAAACGCACCGAAGTTGAGATGTGTTTGAGAGCTTAAAGCAAGCATCGCATTCCTGTAGAAAGTCCTATCTCTTAAAGTATCCTACATTACAAATGATGAAGCCTGATATATTTTTTAGCTAATTCTGGATTAGAATAAATTGTTACTATATATATACAACCCTACTATTTGAAAGTGTTCAAGTTTGGAGAGGCTTTAACCACCTGTTTTCTAACCAAAATTCCCTAATTTTGCACACTTATTAGAAAACGCAGACCATGAGCACAAAGTTTCCTGAATATAAAGGACTTGACCTCCCTAAAGTAGCCGAAGAAATCCTGAGCTACTGGCAGGAGAACCACATCTTTGAAAAGAGTATCTCAACCCGCGAAGGTAATGAGCCCTATATCTTTTTTGAAGGTCCGCCTTCAGCAAACGGGATGCCCGGTATTCACCATGTGATGGCACGTGCGATAAAAGATATTTTCTGCCGTTTTCAAACCCAAAAAGGAAAGCAGGTAAAACGTAAGGCCGGTTGGGATACCCACGGACTTCCGGTAGAGCTGGGTGTTGAGAAAGAACTCGGCATCACCAAAGAAGACATCGGCAAGAAAATAAGCGTTTCAGAATACAACGAAGCCTGTAAAAATGCGGTCATGCGCTATACCGATGTATGGAACAACCTTACCGAGCAGATGGGCTACTGGGTAGATATGGAAGATCCCTACATCACCTACAAACCCAAGTATATGGAAACGGTGTGGTGGCTACTTAAAAACATTTACGATAAAGGCCTTATTTACAAAGGCTATACCATACAACCCTATTCTCCTAAAGCCGGTACCGGCTTAAGTTCGCACGAACTCAACCAGCCCGGCACCTATCAGGATGTGACCGATACTACGGTAACGGCGCAATTTAAAGTAGTTGAGGACGAGACGTATAAAGCCTCTCCTTTAGCGACTTTTGAAGGAACAAAATACCTGATGGCCTGGACGACCACTCCATGGACCCTGCCTTCAAACACGGCTTTGACTGTTGGTAAAAAGATTGACTACGTTTTAGTCAAAACCTTCAACCAGTATACCTTCGAGCCTATTCAGGTGGTGATCGCAAAAGCGCTTGTAGGGAAACAATTTTCTAAAAAATTCTTTGTTGCCGAAAGTGAAGAAGATTTTACCAATTTCAGCGAAAAAGACAAAAAGATACCCTATCAAATCGTGGCCGAATGTAAAGGAAGCGAACTGCTTGAGTTGCGTTACGAGCCGGTGATTGATTATGTACAGCCGCATGACAATCCGCAGGATGCATTTCGGGTGATTGCCGGAGACTTTGTAACTACCGAAGACGGTACTGGTATCGTACACACCTCACCTACCTTTGGTGCAGATGATGCGCTGGTTGCCAAGCAGGCAGAACCGCCTGTACCCCCTATGTTGGTTAAAGATGAAAACGGTAATCTCGTACCGCTTGTTGACTTGCAAGGGCGTTTTCGTCCTGAGTTGAAGGAGTTTGGTGGCAAATACGTTAAGAATGAGTATTACGATGAAGGCGAAGCTCCCGAAAAGAGCGTTGATGTCGAAATCGCGATCAAGCTCAAGGAAGAAAACAAAGCTTTTAAGGTGGAGAAGTACGTGCACAGTTATCCCAACTGCTGGCGTACCGATAAGCCTATTTTATACTATCCGTTAGATTCCTGGTTTATTAAGGTAACCGATGTGCGTGATCGTATGCACGAACTCAACCTGGGTATCAACTGGAAACCCAAAGCCACCGGAGAAGGCCGTTTTGGCAATTGGCTTGCTAATGCCAACGACTGGAACTTATCGCGTTCACGGTATTGGGGAATCCCATTGCCCATCTGGAGAACCGAGGATGGCAAAGAGGAAATCATTATTGGTTCGGTTGCCGAACTAAAAGAAAAAATCACCGAAGCGGTAAAAGCAGGTGTGATGGACAGCGATCCGTTTGCAGATTTTGTGCCGGGCGATATGAGTGATGCCAATTACGATTTGATCGACCTGCATAAAAATGTGGTAGATGAAATCAAACTGGTTTCGCAAAGCGGAAAACCTATGCGTCGCGAGGCAGATTTGATTGACGTTTGGTTTGACAGCGGAAGCATGCCGTATGCACAATGGCATTACCCGTTTGAAAATAAAGAGAAGGTTGAAGAAACCTGGCGCAAGGCCGATTTTATCGCGGAAGGCGTTGACCAGACCCGCGGTTGGTTCTACACCCTGCACGCCATAGCCACAATGACGTTTGACGATGTGGCGTATAAAAACGTGGTTTCAAACGGACTCGTGTTAGACAAAAACGGACAAAAAATGTCGAAGCGTTTGGGTAATGCGGTAGATCCGTTTACCACGCTTAATACCTTTGGTCCTGATGCGACCCGCTGGTATATGATCAGCAATGCAAACCCCTGGGATAACCTCAAGTTTGATTTAGATGGAATAACTGAGGTGCAGCGCAAATTCTTCGGTACGTTGTACAATACCTATTCGTTTTTTGCGCTATATGCCAACCTGGATCAATTCAACTTTGCTGAAAAAGAAATCGACTGGAATGAAAGACCGGAGATTGACCGTTGGATTTTATCTGAGCTCAACACGCTTATCGCTGAGGTTGACGCGTTTTATGCCGATTATGAGCCAACCAAAGCAACCCGTGCCATTTCAGACTTTGTACAGGAAAACCTGAGTAACTGGTTTGTACGCTTAAGCCGTCGCCGTTACTGGAAAGGGGAATATGCTCACGATAAGATTTCGGCATATCAAACCTTATATACCTGCCTGATCACGGTTGCAAAACTGGGTGCTCCGGTAGCTCCCTTTTATATGGACCGTTTGTATAAAGATTTAAATGGTCTAACCGGGCGTGAAACTTCAGAAAGTGTGCATCTTGCTGATTTTCCGGTGAGTGATGCTTCGCAAATAGACCGCAGTCTGGAGCGTAAAATGCAAAAAGCACAGACGATTTCGTCGTTGACGCTTTCGCTTCGCGCAAAAGAAAAAATAAAAGTAAGACAGCCTCTGCAGCGCATTATGATCCCTGTTTTAGACGAAGGGCAGCGTGCAGAGATACTTTCGGTACAGGATTTGATAAAATCTGAGGTAAATGTGAAGCAAATTGAACTGATTGACGATGCTTCGGGTATCCTGGTAAAGAATATTAAACCCAATTTTAAGGTTCTTGGACCTCGTTTTGGAAAAGACATGAAGCTGGTAGCTAACGCTATCACTGCGATGAGTGCCAAGGATATCGCAAGCCTTGAAAATGAAGGAAAATTCTCGGTGGACATTAATGGAAAAAGTGTTATTTTGGCGCCCGAAGACGTGGAAATCACCTCTCAAGACATTGAAGGTTGGCTGGTTGCGAGCGGCGGTGGATTAACTGTTGCACTTGATGTTACCTTAACCGAAGAGTTGAAAAATGAGGGTATTGCCCGTGAACTGGTTAATCGTATTCAAAACCTGCGAAAAGACAGTGGTTTTGAGGTTACAGACAAGATTGAAGTACAATTACAGCGTGACGGAAAGGTCGAGAAAGCCGTTAACGAGAACTTAGACTATATAAAAATGGAAACGCTCACCGCAAAACTCGACGTTGCAGAGCAGGTTACTAACGGAATAGCCATTGCTTTTGATGATGTAGAAACAATATTGGCTATTAAAAAACAGTAAACAATTATGGCGGCAGACATTAAAGAACGTTACAGCGATGCCGAACTTGAAGAGTTCAGAGTGTTGATTCAACAAAAGATTGATAAGGCTCAGAAAGATCTTGACCTTATTAAGAGTGCTTATATGAATGACGGTAATAACGGTACAGATGATACCTCACCTACATTTAAAGCTTTTGAAGAAGGTAGCGAGACTATGAGTAAAGAAGCAAACTCTGCTTTGGCCATCCGTCAGGAAAAGTTTATACGCGATCTTAAAAACGCATTGACGCGTATTCAAAACAAGACTTACGGAATTTGCCGCGTAACCGGTAAACTGATCAATAAAGAACGTCTAAAGTTAGTACCTCACGCTACCTTGAGTATTGAGGCTAAGAATATGCAGAAATAATACGCTGTACAGGCTTAAAACAAAACGCTTCAGAATGTTCTGGAGCGTTTTTTGTTAGATTAAAGTGCTATGCGATTAAAAGAAATTTTTTGGGTATTCATTTTTTTGCAAGGCCTTAGCGGTTTTGCCCAGAAACGTATGCTCAATACGCTCGATTCGCAAGCTGTTAAAGGTATTTTTATAGATTCTGATCAGGTTTTTGAGGTGTTTATTAAGGCGGTTGAGGGTTCCGGGTTTAGCGTAAATGCTGAAGTGGAAGGCGAAACTTTTGAAACGCTTAAGTTGGATACCAAAGTAGAAAACGGTCTTTGGCATATAGAAACCGGGCGCACTTACGGTTTTAAAAATATAGACGACAAGCTGGCGGCGCACAAAGTGCTTTCGGTGGTGTTGTATATTGAAATGCCTCTGAATAAAGAAGTTTGGGTAGATTCTGATCTCGCCTCGGTACAATTGACGGGTGCTTTTGATCAAATCAATCTCAATTTATCTGGAGGAGGTTGTATACTGAATGATTTTCGCGGAAGCGGAATTGTCAATACGCTGCGCGGAAGCATTACGGCAGCAGTGAGTGATACGCGTGTGCTGGCCGAAAGCCGTAACGGTATTGTAAATACTAAAGAAACCAGTGCCGGAAGCCATCTGCTTAACCTGAAAACCATTGACGGCGATATAAGCGTAAGTCAATCTGAATAATTTGAGTATTTTTACCCGCCTTTAGCACTTCACTAACCCAGTAGAAGCGCGGTGTGGGTATTAAAAATTAAGGAGCCTGTGATCTCAAATCCGGGTTCGGCTATTAAAAAAAGCAGATGTCACTAAAAAAAGCTATAGGGATTATCGTCCTGATCTTGCTGATAGACCAAATCAGTAAACTGTATATTAAAACCCATTTTCAGCTTCATGATGAAGTAGTTGTTTTTGACTGGTTCCGTATTTTATTTGTAGAAAATGAAGGTATGGCCTGGGGAGCTCAAATCCCCGGAAACTATGGTAAAATTATTCTAACGCTTTTCAGAATAGGAATACTGCCGCTTATAGGTTACTGGTTGTATGACAGTGTGAAGAAGGGAGCTTCCAGAATTTTAATCACCGGCATCGCGCTCATTTTTGCTGGTGCTTTTGGTAACATAATCGACTCTGTATTTTACGGAGTAATATTTGACGGCAGTGCAGGTCAACTCGCGACTTTTATGCCCGAATACGGTGGCTATGCACCCTTATTCTATGGCAGGGTGGTAGATATGCTCTATTTCCCGATGTGGAAAGGCTATTTGCCCGAGTGGCTACCTATCTGGGGTGGTAAGTATTTTACGTTTTTCAACGCGGTCTTTAATATTGCCGATATGGCTATAAGTACCGGTGTTGGCTTGCTTCTGGTATTTAATAAACGTGCATTTGCAAAGGATAAGCAGGAAGCGCAGGAGCCTACAGCATAATGATAAACTTGGTGCCGTAACCGGGCTTGCTGGTGACGTCAATTTTTCCTCCTAAAGCCTCAACTTCATTTTTTACGATAAACAAGCCTACATTCTGACTGGTGTCTGAATTGCTGGTCTCGTTAGAAGACATTTGAAAAATCTTATCGGTATTGCCCTGCAAATCGTAACCCTTGCCATTGTCTTCAATAATCAGAGACAATTTCTTTTTGTTTTCCAGACAATAGGCTTTGATTTCGGGTTTGCGATCTGGACTTTTGTTAAGGATTCCGTTCTTAATCAGCGTACAGAAAATATTGTGTAAAAACTCCGGATTGTACTTGATCACCGGTGTTTCTGAGAAATCAGAGTATAGATAAGCTTCTTCCAGTTCAATGAGTGGGCGCAATTCTTCCTTACTCCGATCAAATGCTTCTTCCAGGCTTATAGACACCAATGGGTCTGCAGCTTTGTTTTGTATGGAAACAACTTCTTTGAGTCTCGATACCGTTCTGTTTAAGCTGGCAGCGATCTCTTTGTAATTGGCAAAAAGTTCTTTTTGATCTTGCGGAAGTTTATTGGTGTCAACTAACTGGCTGGTAAGTTCTAGGTTGTTTACGTGCGATTTGATGTTATGCGACACATAATTCGCAAAAGTGAACAGGCGCGAATTGTTTGCTTCTACCACTTCAATAGATTTTTGAAGCATCAGTTCACGCTCTTTTTTCTCATTGATGTTAATCATGATTCCTTTAATACCCGTAACGCGACCTCTGGAGTTTTTAATAGGCTTGGCTATGCAATGTGCCCAAAACGGTTTATTGGTATACGTAACCATTTTTAAGATTCCGTCAAATTCAGCCTCCCCTTCTCCCAGCTGCTGGAATGTTTTGATAACAAGACCGTGAAATTCCATATCAAAAAAGTGAAGCCCGTGCTTAAGAGACGGCCGGTAGTTTTCCGGTGTTTCCAGAATATCCTGAAGTTGTTTATCAAACCAGGTTTTCTTTTCTATAAAATTGATACTCCAACCCCCTGCTTCGGCAACTTTGGCGACCTGCTCGTAATAAAAGCTGTCCTGTTTCTCTTTGGGAGATTCAACTTCAGATTTAGATAAAAAAGAGAAAAATCCGGTATTAGGCGATTTTGACATCCTGCTTGGAAATTAAAATTTGATTGAAGATAACAAAAATATAAGTCTTCTGTTAAAACCTATAGGTATTAAGAGGTGTTATGCAGTGTGTTAATGCTATGTCTTCAGAATTATGAGGTAATGCGACTTCAGGCTCAAAAAAATTCAATCCGATTTTTAAGGCTTCAGGCTTGCACGCTGCCAAAAATCGATCATAAAAACCTTTACCATAACCCAGGCGATTTCCTTTTTGATCGCAGGCTAACAGTGGAATGAAAATGACATCCAGTTGTTCGGCTTGTAGTTCCAGACCATTTTGAGGTTCAGGGATTCCCCATTCGTTGGGTTTTATAACCAGATTATCAGTGAGCAGATAATGCCTCATACTGAGCTGCTCAAAATCACTTTTAGAAAGCACTATATTTTTGTCCTTTCCGCTTAAAATATTGAGAATATACTCGGTATTGACTTCTCCCAGCTTCACTATAGGTAAAAAGATATGGTAAAACTCGTGTTGCCAGATATCAAGCGAAAGCAATCTGTTTGCGATTTGCAAACTGGCTTCTTCCCGCTCTTCAGGCGTAAGTAGCCTGCGTAAATCTTTATACTTTTTTCTGAATTCGGCCTTACTCTTCATCTTCTGCCAATGCTGTTGATAAGTGAAAGATGGCGTCCCCTTGATAAACCAATGAGGCTTCGTTAGTATTGATGATGTAGCCGTCGTTTGGGGCCTTTACTTTATGTCTGAACGAACCGTAGGGGTCTGTAATGGTTGCAATCACTTCATTCTTTTCTACGAAATCACCGCAGGTAATCTTTAAATGTAAGAGACCGCTGTATTTGGCCCGTAACCAGGTGCTGCTTTTTATGGTCACCACCTTTTTACCGTCTGCTTCCGGCGGCTGATGTTCCTTTGAAAGCATTTTAAAGTGATGCAGTATGCGTATTACGCCGTGTACTCCCGCGCGGGCAATATCTTTATCGCTAATCTGAGATTTTCCGCCTTCAAAAAGGAGAATGGGAATATTCATCTTTTCGCAGGTTGAGCGATAGGATTTGGTGATATTCTTTGAATACACAATAAAGGGAGCGCCAAAGATCTGCGCGTATTTCAGCAACTCTTCCTTTTCAGGGTCTACCCGTATTTGAGCTACGTTAAAACGGCTGCCGCCACCCGTGTGAAAATCGAGGCAAAAATCAGCAATGGGTAAAATCTTATTGGTAAACTGATAGGCAAAGCGACTGGCGAGTGAGCCGTTACGCGTTCCGGGAAAAACCCGGTTGAGGTCCCGCCCATCGGGAAACGCCCGGTCCATATTTAAAAAACCAAAAACATTGATTACCGGAATGCAAACGATAGTGCCGCGAGCCGGTTTGTTTATTTTTTTCGAAATCACCTGACGTACGATTTCCACTCCGTTGATTTCATCGCCATGAATCCCGGCAGTAATCAGGATGCAGGGCCCCGGTTTCTTTGACCGCTGAATGATTATAGGCACTTCAACAGAAGTGGTGGTGTAGAGTTTGGCCAGATTAAAATTGAGCGTGCGTTTAGCTCCGGGCGGAATTTTTTCGCCCAAAATATGCAACACATTTTTCTCGTCAAATCCCGTCATAGGCTATACTCCGCGTTCGATGTAGCGAATAACACTTTTGGCAATATCTTTTCCGGTGGCCTTCTCAATGCCTTCCAGACCGGGAGACGAATTTACCTCAAGAATAAGTGGTCCGCGCGCACTTTGCAGCATATCAACCCCTGCGACACCAAGCCCCATCGCTTTAGCGGCTTTAATTGCCGCATTTTCCTCATCATCGCTAAGTTGAATTACTTCCGCAGTTCCGCCACGGTGTAAGTTTGATCTGAATTCACCTTCCTTACCCTGACGTTTCATTGCACCTACAACCTGACCGTCAATTACAAACGCTCTAATGTCGGCACCTTTCGCCTCCTTAATAAACTCCTGAACGATTACGCGCGCTTCGAGACCGTTAAAGGCTTCGATAACAGATTCAGCCGCATTTTTAGTCTCTGCGAGAACAACTCCCAACCCTTGTGTACCTTCAAGAAGTTTGATAATGAGAGGAGCTCCTCCTACGTGATCTATAACCTCGGCTACATCTCTACTGTAGTTGGTAAATACGGTTTTGGGAAGACCCAGACGCGCACGGGAAAGTATTTGCAGACTGCGCAATTTATCGCGGCTGCGCACCAGCGCCTGAGATTCGGTTGTGGTAAAACAACCCATCATCTCAAACTGGCGTACCACGGCAGTACCGTAGTAGGTGATAGAAGCACCAATACGAGGTACAATGGCATCTGTTTCAGAAAGATACCTGCCTTTATAATAAACCGAAGGTTTTTTCTTTTCAATAATGAGATCACACTTCAAGGGATCAATTACCTCGACATCGTGTTTACGCTTCTTGGCAGCCTCGACCAGGCGGGCTGTAGAATATAATCCAGAGTTTCTGGAAAGGATTTTTATGTTCATAGTTGCTTTTGTGAGTAGGAAACATCGGTAAGCTCGGTGTCTACTACAAATTTTTTGGTCAGAAATTTACGACCTATCAAAACCGGAAAACGCATGTCTTCGCGGGAGCTCAGTGTAAGTGATATTTTGTGAACTTTATTGAAAAGCCTGATGTTGCTTTGTACCACATAGCGGTATTGAATCTCGCCGTTACTGCTTTTAACAGCCGTAATATCATAAGATTCAAAGCGCATTTCTTTCCCGTTATATTCGGGATGTTTAGGGTCTAAAAAAGTACAGCACAGAATGTTGTCTTCTTCGCGTATGTGATTGCAGTGTATTGAAGAGGTATACGCACCGGTATCGATTTTAATATCGATATCTGATAATCCCAGCGCAGGGAAGTCTGCCTGATCGGTACGACCTATAACCTTCTTTTCCATGGTTTGCAAAATACAAAAAGCATGTTTGATTTGCATGAAAGCTGATCTTAAAACAATTCAAAATTCTTAATGGTGATTTTGGAAGAGACCCGGCCAAAATTTGGTTTGCGGCTGACGGGTATTTCTTTTTTTAGCGACCAATAAGCTGTAATTTTGAGTGGTATGGAAACCCCAGATTTAGAAATTCAGCTTAAGACTTTACCCTCCAGCCCAGGGGTCTATCAATACTATGACAAAAAGGGCAAGCTGCTCTACGTAGGCAAAGCCAAAAATTTGAAAAAACGCGTGTCGTCGTACTTTAATAAAAAGCACGACAACGCCCGCACCCATATGCTGGTGCGCAAGATTGTGCAGATTAAACATATTGTGGTAGAAAGCGAGACCGATGCCTTGCTGCTCGAAAATAATATGATCAAAAATTACCAGCCGCGCTATAACGTCATGCTTAAGGACGACAAAAGTTATCCGTGGATTTGCATCAAAAACGAGCGTTTTCCCAGAGTGTTTCCTACGCGGCGGATGATTAAAGACGGCAGTGAATATTACGGGCCGTATACGAGTATGAAAACCGTACATACCCTGCTTGATCTCATCAAAGGGCTGTATCCCTTGCGTACCTGTAATTACGACCTTTCAAAAGAGAAAATAGAGTCGGGCAAATATAAAGTCTGTCTCGAGTATCATTTGGGCAATTGTCTGGGTCCTTGTGAGGATAAGATTTCAGCGGAAACCTATCATGATAATATTGAAGCCATTCGGGATATCGTTAAGGGAAATTTTAAAGACTCGTTGCACCGTTTCCGCTCTAAAATGAAAGAACACGCAGATGCGATGGAGTTTGAAGATGCCCAGCGCATCAAAGATAAAATAGATATTCTGGAAGGGTATCAGGCTAAAAGCACCGTGGTCAACCCGTCTATCAACAATGTAGATGTGTTTAGTATTGTGTCTGATGAAGGTTACGGTTACGTAAACTTTTTACAGCTCTCACACGGAGCGATCATACGCTCCCACACGCTCGAGCTCAAGAAAAAACTCGACGAATCTGATCAGGAATTGCTCGAGATCGGTATTATCGAAATCAGGCAGCGCTTCAACTCGCAGTCTCCGGAGATTTACACGCCATTTGAAGTTGATCTGGGCGAAAAATTTAAAGTTACCGTACCCAAACTGGGCGATAAGAAGCGTATTGTAGAGCTTTCTGAGCGCAATGCTAAATATTTCAGGATGGAGCGTTTTAAACAAACTAAAATCGTAGATCCTGATCGTCATGTTAACCGGCTTATGGCGCAGATGAAGGCCGATTTGAGACTTTCGGTTGAGCCGCGGCATATTGAATGTTTTGATAACTCCAATATTCAGGGGACTAATCCGGTTGCGGCCTGTGTGGTTTTTAAAGATGGAAAACCCAGCAAGAAAGATTATCGTAAATTTAATATTAAGACGGTAACGGGACCCGATGATTTCGCGTCTATGGAAGAGGTGGTTTTTAGACGCTATCGCCGCCTGCTTAATGAAGACGAACCCCTGCCACAGCTCATTATTGTAGATGGTGGTAAAGGTCAGCTTTCATCAGGAGTTAAGGCCTTAGAAAGTTTAGGATTACGCGGTAAAATTGCCATAATCGGGATTGCAAAGCGGTTGGAAGAATTGTTCTATCCGGGAGATTCGATTCCGCTTTATTTGGATAAAAAGAGTGAAACTCTAAAAGTGATTCAGCAACTGCGAAATGAAGCCCACCGGTTTGGGATTACTTTTCATAGAAACAAGCGCAGCAGCAATGCCTTAAATACCGAGCTGGAAACCATTAGCGGTATTGGTGAAAAAACCGTGGTGGAGTTACTGCGGCACTTTAGATCGGTAAGTAAAGTCAAGGCCGCTTCAGAAAAAGCCCTTGCAGAGGTTATAGGCCCGGCAAAGGCCAAAATTATATACGAGCATTATCAACAAACGGAATGAAAAAATACACTGCCTTAGTCCTGCTTCTTTTAACACTGACTTCTTATGCTCAGGACACAACAGGCGTGGATTTTAGTAAAGTTCCCTCAGGCAAGGATTTAAAAGTAGGCCTGGTGCTTAGCGGGGGCGGTGCCAAAGGCCTCGCGCACATCGGTGTGCTTAAAGAGCTGGAAGAAGCCGGCATCAAAATCGACTACATAGGCGGTACCAGTATGGGCGCTATCGTGGGCGGACTGTATGCTGCCGGTTACAACGCGCAGCAGTTAGACTCCATTTTCAAGGTGGTTAATTTTGAAAAACTCATTCAGGATGATATACCGCGTAGTGCACGATCGTTACAGGAACGTACCGATGCCGAAAAATTTGCTTTAAGCCTTCCCTTTGATCATTTCAAAGTCTCTTTTCCTTCTGCTTTATCAAAAGGTCAGAACGTGTATAACCTATTTATCAGGCTTACCCATCACGTTGAGGAAGTTGATGATTTTACCATGCTTGATATTCCATTCTTTTGCGTAGCAACCGATGCGGAAAAGGGGGAAGCGATCATTATGGATAAGGGTTGCCTTGCGGAAGCGATCTCAGCAAGCGGGGCTTTGCCGTCGTTGTTTAGTCCGGTGATTCTTGATGGGCAGTTGCTTATTGATGGGGGCGTGGTTAACAACTATCCGGTAGAAGAATTGCGACGGCGGGGAGCTAATTTCATTATTGGCGTAGATGTGCAGGATGATCTCCGGGATAAGGAAGAGCTCAAAAGCGCGCCTGAGATGCTGATGCAAATAAATAATTACCGCACTATCAATGCGATGAAAGATAAAACTGAACTTACAGACATCTACATCAAACCCAACATCGAAGAATACACGGTGATGGATTTTGAAAAGGGTGACAGTATTATCAAAGCAGGAACTAGCAAAGCCCGCGAATTTGGCGACGAGCTTAAAAAACTAGCCGCCCTGCAAGATACGCTTTACCATAAGCCACCGGCTTTACTCAAACAGGGCGATACCCTGAGCATTCGCAGTGTTGCGATTAATGGTAATACCTATTATACGCGCAGTTACATTTTAGGGAAACTCAAAGTCAAATTACCTGCTGAGATCACCTACGATAAGCTCTTTGAAGGTATAAATAACCTTGCCGCTACTAATAACTTTGAGCGCATCAACCACCGTCTGGAAAAATACGACAGCGGTCAGTATCATTTGGTGCTTAACCTTGCCGAGAGCGAATCAACCACCTCTCTCAAAGCGGGCTTGCACTATGACGATATTTATAAGAGTGCAGCACTCATAAATATTACCAAGAAACGGGCGCTTTTTAAAAACGATATCGCTTCGCTGAGTGTCGGTTTGGGTGATAACATTCGCTATGATTTTGATTATTACAGCGACAACGGTTTTTATCTGGGTTTTGGTCTGAAGTCCAGATATAACAGTTTTGAAACGCGGGTAGATGCCCGTTTTGTGGAGCAGTTGAGTGACCTCCCTCTAGAGAGTTTCAACAGCCTTACGGTTGATTATATGGATATAACCAACCAAATATATTTGCAAACCCTGTTTCAAAAGCAATTTGCATTGCGCATAGGCCTGGAGCATAAATTTTTAGAAATAGATACCGAAAGCGTGCGTTTAGCGGAAAATCCCGACAGCAAAGTCTATTTTGATAACAGCCATTATTTTAGCGCTTACGGTAATTTATTGCTTGACACCTTTGATGATAAATATTTTCCAACTTCCGGCTGGTATTTTAATGGAGACTTCAATCTGTATTTGTTTTCATCAGATTACAACAACAATTTTGACGAATTTTCAATGGGGAGTGCCCAGCTTAAATACGCAGCAAGCCTGAGTTCGCGTTTTGCGATGGTGCTGGGTGTAGAAGGTGGTTTTAAAATAGGCGGTACAGGCGTAAATACGTTAGACTATGTTCTGGGCGGCTGGGGAAATGATTTCATCAATAACATAGTCTCTTTTTATGGCTATGATTATGTGAGTCTTACCGGTGATGGTCTGGTGAAATCTGAGATTACGTTTGATTACAATTTTTATAAAAAGCATCATCTTAATTTTGGCGGTAACATAGCAAATATTGAAAACGACCTTTTCACCAGCGGAAACTGGTTTTCTGCGCCTAACAATACCGGGTATTTCCTGGGCTACGGATTAGAAAGTCTTGTAGGACCTTTGCAGACGAAACTGTCGTATTCTCCTGAGATCGATAGGGTGTTTTGGAACTTCAGTTTAGGTTTTTGGTTTTAAGAAAAAATTAGCCCAAAACGCTTCCGGTTTTACGATATTTGTAAATAACGATAACGTTTTCGAAGAAAAATATAAACTATGCCTTTTTATCATCAACTCGGTAAGATTCCGCATAAGCGGCATACCCAATTTAGAAAACCCGATGGCAGCCTGTATTACGAGCAGCTTTTTGGCACCATCGGTTTTGACGGGATGTACTGCAATATGTATCACGAGCAGCGCCCCACTCAGGTTAAGGAGATTAAAGGAAGCAAAAATGTAAAGCCCAAAATTGCCAAGGCAAACCACATTCAATCCTACCGCTTCAGAGGTTTTGAGATTAAGCCCGAAGCTGATTATCTGGATAGCCGTAAGCCTGTTTTGACCAATAGCGACTGCACCATTATTTTGGCGGCTCCGCAAAATAAAACTCAGGACTATTTTTACAAAAACAGCGATGCAGACGAACTCCTGTTTGTGCATCGCGGTAGTGGGAAATTCCGCAGTCACCTGGGAAATCTCGATTTCAAATACGGGGATTATATTGTGGTACCGCGCGGCACAATCTATAAGATGGATTTTGACGACAGCGACAACCGCCTGTTTATTGTAGAATCTCGCCACCCCATTTATACCCCAAAACGCTACCGCAACTGGTTTGGTCAACTACTCGAGCACTCGCCGTTTTGTGAGCGTGATTTGAGACGGCCTTACGAGTTAGAAACAAATAACGAGACCGGCGATTTCCTGATGAAAATCAAGAAGCAGGACGATCTGTTTGAGATGATTTATGCCACGCATCCGTTTGACGTGGTGGGTTATGACGGCTACAATTATCCCTACGCATTTTCCATTCACGATTTTGAGCCTATTACCGGGCGCATTCACCAACCGCCACCGGTGCACCAGACTTTTGAGACCAGTGCATTTGTGGTGTGCAGTTTCTGTCCGCGCAAATACGATTACCATCCGCAGAGTATTCCGGCGCCGTACAACCACAGCAATATTGACAGCGATGAGGTTTTGTATTATGTAGACGGCGATTTTATGAGCCGTAATGATATTGAGGCGGGGCACATTTCGCTGCATCCTGCCGGCATTCCGCACGGGCCACACCCTGGAGCGACTGAGCGCAGCATTGGCAAGACCGAAACCGAAGAATTGGCCGTCATGGTAGACACGTTTAAGCCTTTACAGATTTGTGAAGACGCGATGCCTATTGCTGATGAAAGCTATTATAAATCCTGGCTTCCACATTAATTTTTAGGAGCTGTTTCCTGCTTTCCGCTGTATCTTTTTCCCGGTGCTTCGATACAATTTGCCGCTGGCAAATCACTCAGCAACCGGTAAAAAGGATGCCGCTGCAATCAGGGCTAGGTTGATTAGCAATTCAAATTAAATACGAAATACGAAAGTGGAAATACAAAGTTTTAAAACTATTTGACACTTCCACTCTTCAACAAATACTAAACAAGAAATCAGAAATACCGAATAAAAAATGGGTAAGGAACTAAAATCAGTAGACTACGGTCTAGAAAAAATATTTGAAGGAGCGCAGGATTTTTTACCGCTTCTGGGCACTGATTATGTAGAATTTTATGTGGGTAATGCCAAGCAGGCGGCGCACTTTTACAAAACCGCTTTTGGTTTTCAGTCTTTTGCTTACAGCGGGTTAGAAACCGGTCAAAAAGATCGTGTGAGTTATGTATTGAAGCAGGATAAAATTCGCCTGGTGCTTACTTCGCCGCTTAACAGCGACTCGCCGATTAATGATCATATCGTAAAACATGGCGACGGCGTAAAAGTAGTTGCCCTTTGGGTGGAAGATGCGCGCAGCGCTTTCGAAGAAACCACAAAACGCGGAGCAAAACCCTTTATGGAACCTAAAGTAGAAACCGATGAGCACGGCGAAGTCGTACGTTCGGGGATTTACACCTATGGGGAGACCGTACACATGTTTGTAGAGCGCAAAAACTATAAGGGTCAGTTTATGCCCGGGTATAGAAAATGGGAATCTGATTACAACCCGGAGCCTACCGGTTTAAAATATATTGATCATATGGTAGGTAATGTGGGCTGGGGCGAGATGAACACCTGGGTGAAGTGGTATGAAGAAGTCATGGGCTTTGTTAACTTCCTAACCTTTGACGATAAGCAAATCACCACCGAATATTCGGCTTTGATGAGTAAAGTGATGAGCAACGGTAACGGGCGTATTAAATTCCCCATTAACGAACCGGCAGAGGGCATTAAAAAATCACAGATTGAAGAGTATTTAGACTTTTACGAAGGTCCCGGGGTGCAACACCTGGCTGTAGCAACAGATGATATTGTCAAGACCGTTTCAGCACTAAGAGCCCGAGGCGTTGAGTTTTTGCCGCCACCTCCACAAGCCTATTATGATGACATCCCACGCAGACTCGGTGCGCATATGGATACGATGAAAGAAGATTTAACCAAACTTCAGGAACTTTCTATTCTGGTAGATGCTGATGAAGAAGGTTATTTGCTTCAGATATTCACCAAGCCGCTACAAGATCGCCCAACCTTATTTTTTGAAATCATACAGCGTATGGGCGCGAAAGGTTTTGGTGCCGGTAACTTTAAAGCCCTTTTTGAGTCTATTGAGCGCGAGCAGGCGCAACGCGGAACACTTTAACCGTTTTAGATATACTATTGAAGCTAAATCCCTGTTGTACAAACGGGGATTTTTCATTTTAATGATAGCATAACCTGTGAATAATACACTTTTGGCTACTTTTGGAACAACTCTTGTAAAAGCATAGGTATACGCTTCAAACTAAGAACTATGAGAAAGATATATATACTTTTAATGTTGCTTATGGCAGCTTCTTTTACCTATGCTCAGGAACCTGCATTTCAGGATGGAGAATGGTTTCGTTTTCGCATCAGCTATAGCGGCTGGTGGAAGGCAGGAGAAGCAACTTTGGGAGTTGTGAACGACACCTATAAAGGTAAGCCGGTCTATCACGTAAAAGGAAAGGGAGTCACTACCGGGATGACCAAATTATTTTTTGGTGTAGAAGACTACTACGAAACCTATATCGACAAACAAAGCACGCTACCGTATCGCTTTATTCGGAAAATTGATGAAGGCGGTCATACTAAAGACAAGGTTATCGACTTTGATCAGCAGGCGCGCGTAGCTACGGTAAACGATAAAAAACACAACAATACCACGACGTATAAGACAGAGCCTTCCATTCACGATATGGTGAGCAGTTTTTACTATCTGCGCAATTCAATTGACACTAAAAACCTGAAAGAGGGTGACGAGACCGTGATCAATATGTTTTTTGATCAAGAGAACTTTAAGTTTAAGCTGAAGTTTTTGGGGCGTGAGGTGATCAAAACCAAATTTGGAAAGGTAAACAGCCTAATCTTTAGACCCTACGTACAGGCGGGACGTGTATTTAAAGAGAAAGAAAGTCTAACGGTTTGGATAAGTGATGATCAAAATAAAATACCTTTGCAAATCAAAGCAGATTTAGCGGTAGGCTCTTTAAAAGCAGACATTGAAGCGTACAAAGGTCTTAAGCATCCATTCTACATTATACAAGATTAATGACGCATACAAGCAGTCCTGAAACTCAAGAACAATTAGAAGCCCTACAAAATAAGTTTGATGCGATGGGCCAAAACCTGGATCATCAGCTGGAAGGTTTTGTTCACAGTAAACCCATTAACTACTGGGATTACATTCAGGTTGATACACTGCTCAGTTTGCAAAACCAGCGCACGCTTGTTCCTGATGAGATGGTGTTTATTATGTACCATCAAATCAACGAACTGCTTTTTAAAATGATTCTCTGGGAAATTGAGCAGGTCGCTTATACTCAGGAATTAAATGTTGCGCATTTCAGTGAAAAACTACAGCGCATCAGTCGGTATTTTGATATGCTTACTACTTCCTTTACCATTATGCGCGAAGGGATGCAGATGGAGCAATATCTTAAATTCAGGAGAACGCTGAGTCCGGCAAGTGGTTTTCAGAGCGCCCAGTACCGTCTGATAGAATTTGCTTCCACAGAATATATAAACCTTATTGATGCCCGCTTTCGCGAAAGCTTTAAAGCAAAAGATGAGCAGGACCCATTGTATTACGATGAGGTAATAGAGCACCTGTATTGGCAGGCTGCCGGTAAAGACTACACTACCGGAGAGAAAACGTACACGTTAAAAGACTTTGAATTGAAATATAAGGAAGACTTTATACGTTTCTTAAAAGCTTACAAAAACTTAAATTTGTGGTCAAAGTTTAAAATGTTGCCCGCCGAAGATCAAAAGGATGCAACGCTGGTAGCGGCGATGCGTCATTATGACCATACGGTAAATATTAAATGGGTAATGTCTCATTATCATACTGCGGTACATTATTTAAATCAGGGCAAAGAGCCCCTGGAAGCCACAGGTGGTAGTGACTGGGTCAAATACATGCATCCCAAATATCAAAAACGTATATTTTTTCCTGATTTGTGGTCTGAACAAGAGCGCACAGATTGGGGTAAAAACATTTAATCGTAATCCTTAACTATCAAAAGCCCAAAATTGAAAAAATTAAGTCTCATACTTATGGCTATGCTTACCCTAATAGGCTGCGCCGACGATGAAACAAAAGAAAAAGAACCCGTTGTACAGGAGGTCAAAAAACCAAAAACCAAAAAATTTGGTTATATACTTGAAGATTACGAGGTTGTGTCAGATACCATTCAACCCGGTGATAGTTTTGGGCAGATTCTTTTTGAAAACGGAATTGATTACGGGACTATTCAGCAGATTACAGATTCGGTTGCTTCGGTATTTGATACCCGAAAGATCGTTGTAGGTAAACCCTACACGCTTTTAAAAAGTAAAGATTCAACCGGCCAGGCTCAGGTCTTTATCTACGAGCAAAACAAGATTGACTATGTAGTGCTTGATTTTAAAGATGAGGTCGTGCAGGCTTTGGCCAAAAAGAGACCGGTTACCGTAAAAGAACGTATCGCATACGGAGTTATTGAAGACAACCTTTCAACCACCTTTGATGATCTAGGTTTGAATATTCTGGTTGCTTACGGAATGGCAGACATTTATGCCTGGACTATTGACTTCTTCAAGCTTCAGCCCGGCGATAAGTTTAAAGTCATTTATACAGAAAAATATATCAATGACACCATTCCGGCAGGTTTTGGGAAGATCAAAGCCAGCTGGTTTGAACATAAGGGTAAACCCATTTATGCTTTCGGTTTTATAAGTGATAGTCTAAAAGGAAAGCCTGACTATTACGACGAGCAGGCCGATAATTTAAGACGTGCTTTTTTAAAGAGTCCGCTTAAGTTTGGGCGTATTTCTTCGCGCTACAACTTGAAACGTAGAATTGCCTACTACGGTAACCGCATACGTCCACATAAGGGTACCGATTTTGCCGCGCCGGTTGGCACGCCTATTATGGCGACTTCAGACGGTACCGTGATCGCTTCAGAGTATCGGGGTGGTAA
This sequence comes from Leeuwenhoekiella nanhaiensis, assembly GCF_002744755.1. GTDB lineage: Bacteria > Bacteroidota > Bacteroidia > Flavobacteriales > Flavobacteriaceae > Leeuwenhoekiella > Leeuwenhoekiella nanhaiensis. Next base: position 88,398 of record NZ_KZ319289.1, read on the forward strand.
CGGTAATTATGTGAAACTCCGCCATAACGGCACCTATGAGACCCAATATTTGCACATGAGTAAACGAGCTGTAAATCGTGGTGAGTATGTGCGCCAGGGAGAAGTAATTGGTTATATTGGTATGACCGGAAACACCAGCGGACCTCACGTTTGCTACCGTTTTTGGAAAAATGGCAAGCAGGTAGATCCATTCAATATTGATTTACCTACTTCAGAGCCCCTGGCAGAAGAACTGCAGCCTGAATATTTTGAACACATAGCTCCTTTACGAGCGCAACTAGATGAAATAACCTTCGATAAATCAATTTAGACATGAAAAAAATCAATCCCACACAGACCAAAGCCTGGAAGGCCCTTCAAGCTCATTTTGAAAAGGTAAAAGATCTTCAAATGAAAAATTTGTTTGCCGATGCCGGCCGTGCGGAAGCGTTCACCTTAAAATGGGATGATTTTTTAGTTGACTACAGCAAAAACCGAATGACTGCAGAAACCAAATCGTTACTGCTTGATTTGGCTGAAGAAATGAATCTGGAAGAAGCACGCGCAGCCTATTTTGGCGGAGCCGAAATTAACGAGACCGAAGGCCGTGCGGTGATGCACACTGCTTTACGTCAGCCTAAAGATGCGCACGTAAGCATTGATGGTGAAGATGTGATTCCTGAGGTTAATGACGTAAAAGAAAAAATAAAAGGTTTTTGCGATACGGTTATCAGCGGAAGCCATAAAGGGTATACCGGCAAAGCTATTACCGATGTGGTGAATATTGGTATTGGAGGTTCAGATCTGGGCCCAGTGATGGTTGCCGAAGCATTGGCCTATTACCACAATCATCTCAACGTGCATTTTATCTCTAACGTAGATGGCGATCATGTGCACGAATCATTGAAATCTTTGAATCCGGAGACTACTCTTTTTGTAATCGTCTCAAAAACCTTTACTACGCAGGAAACCCTTTCTAACGCCAATACCGCTCGTAAATGGTTTTTAGATAAGGTTGCGGGCGCAGCAAGTGAAGGGGAAGCGGTGGCTAAACATTTTGTTGCGGTTTCTACAAATGAGGAAGCGGTGAAAGACTTTGGTATAGACCCGAATAATGTGTTCACGATGTGGGACTGGGTTGGCGGTCGTTTTTCACTATGGAGTTCTGTTGGCCTTTCTATAGCTCTGGCAGTAGGATACAGCAATTTTGAAAGTATGCTTGCAGGAGCTCACAAAGCCGATGGGCATTTTAAAAATGCTAATTTGGGCGAAAACATTCCGGTGATGATGGCGCTTACTACGGTTTGGTACAACAACTTCTTTGGTGCCGAAAGTGAAGCGATTATTCCATATACCCAGTATTTACACCGTTTTCCGGCCTATTTGCAGCAAGCAATCATGGAAAGTAACGGGAAAAGCGTTGACCGTAATGGGAAACACGTAGATTATCAAACTGGTCAAATCGTTTGGGGTGAACCGGGAACCAATTCACAACACGCCTTTTTCCAACTCATACACCAGGGAACCAAAATTATCCCGACCCATTTTATTGGGTATAAACATTCCCTTCACGGCGATACCGATCATCACAATAAGTTGATGGCAAACTTTTTTGCGCAGACCGAAGCACTTATGAATGGTAAAACCGAAGCAGAGGCTCGCGAAGAACTTCAATCTTCAGGGATGGATTCAGATGCCATTGAAAAACTGGTTCCGTTTAAAGTATTTGATGGAAACAAGCCTACGACCACACTTTTGATTGACAAGCTAACTCCTGAAAGTTTGGGAGCTTTAATTGCCTTGTACGAACACAAGATCTTCACAGAAGGTATCCTTTGGAATATCTACAGTTACGATCAATGGGGTGTAGAATTAGGTAAACAACTCGCCAAAAATGTACTGAACGACCTCAATTCAGATCAGGTAGCTGCTCACGATGCTTCAACCACGCAGTTGATTAAAGCTTTTAAGAGTTAATTAACGGGTGTTGATAAGTTTTAGATTTAATTCAACGAACTGGCTTTTAGCGAGTTGTTTGTTGCGTTATTTTTAGCAGAAGTTAAAAAAGAGAAAATAATCCTTAACGTTCTCTTAATATTTAAATGGGTCTTTTATAAGACTTTTGCGCAAAATCTAAACTTAAACAAGCACAATGAAAAAAATTACAAGTTTACTTACACTTGTGTTTCTTTTGCTTACTGCTGCGGCACAGGCTCAAGGGACTATTCGTGGAACTGTAGTAGATGGTGAGAATGGTACACCCCTACCCGGAGTTAACGTTGTTATTGAAGGCACCACAAACGGTGTTTCAACAGACTTTGATGGTATGTTTACCATTCAGGTAGTAGAAAACACGGGTTCTGTACGTGTTTCTTATGTGGGCTTCGCTCCTAAGGTTATTCCATTTGACCTCTCGGGTCAAAAAGTTATTGATTTAGGTACCATTGAGTTAGCTATGGATGATAATGCTTTAGATGAAGTAATTGTTCGTTCTTACTCTTTAGCTATAGATCGTAAAACACCTGTTGCAGTTTCTACAATTAAAGCTGAAACTATCGAGAATCAATTGGGTAATCAGGAATTTCCTGAGATTTTAAAAACAACCCCCGGTGTTTATGCCACACGAGGAGGAGGTGGTTTTGGAGATGCAGAATTGCGTATACGTGGTTTTAACTCGGAGAACGTTGCGGTAATGATTAACGGTATTCCTGTAAACGATATGGAAAACGGTCGAGTATACTGGAGTAACTGGGCTGGTCTTTCTGATGTTGCAAGTTCAATGCAGGTTCAAAGAGGTCTTGGAGCTGCAATGATTGCTTTACCTTCAATTGGAGGTACAGTAAATATTGTTACTAAATCAACTGACATTGCAAAAGGTGGAAATGTAATGATGACTACCGGTAACGATGGGTATACTAAATATGGTTTTACACTTTCAACTGGTCTTTTAGACAGCGATTGGGCGGCGACAGTAAGTTTGTCCAGAACTTCTGGTAATGGCTTTGTTGATGGAACTCCATTCGATGCCTATTCATATTTTGTGAATGTGGCTAAAAAGATTAATGAAAATCACGAATTATCTTTTACCGCATTTGGAGCGCCACAACGTCACGGTCAGCGTCAAAATCGTCTTTTGATAGATGATTACAGAAGAAGTCCTTCTGGAATTAAAACTAATGTTGACTGGGGTTATAGAAATGGTCAGTTTGTAAGCATCGAAGATAACTTTTATCACAAGCCACAAATGTCATTAAACCACTATTGGACAATTAATGATAAATCTTCTCTTTCTTCTGCTGTTTACTATTCATTTGGTACCGGTGGTGGCGGTGGCTGGTCTGGTGACAATAAATTTCAATTTGGCACCAATTCTCCTTATCGAGACGGATTATATGGACCGGTAGATCTTGATGCTATTGCTGCAGATAACCAGGCAGCAGGTATTAATGGATCTGAAACAATCTTGAGAGCATCTCGAAATAACCACAATTGGCTTGGTGCTTTATCCCAATTCAATACAGAAATTTCAGATTTTATTGATTTCACTGGAGGTATAGACTTACGTATTTATAAAGGAGAGCATTATCAGGAAGTGACAGATCTCCTTGGAGGACTATATTATATTGATGATAATGATGAAAACGATCCGAATAAGTTAGTTCGCGAAGGTGATAAATTTAGCTACTATGATTTTGGATATACGAATTGGGCAGGTTTCTTTGCTCAGGCTGAATATGATAAAGACGCCCTTTCTGCAGTAGTATCTGTAGCAGGTTCTAATACAGCATATAAGCGTAAAGACTTTTTTAACTATTTAGACAGCGATCCTCAACGTGAAACTGACTGGATTAATTTCCCGGCTTTCAGTACCAAGGGTGGTGTTAATTATAGATTGGACACTGAAAATAACGTGTTTGCAAATATTGGGTATTTTGAAAGAGCACCATTTAATGATGCCGTATTCCAGAATTTTCAAAATGATGTGAACGCTGATGCCGAGAATCAGAAAATCTTTAGTGCAGAATTGGGTTATGGGTTTAGAGGAAGTAACTTTAGAGCTGACTTAAACGTATATCGCACTAAATGGATGGATAGAACATTTACCAGAAGATTTACTGACCCTAATGATAATCAATTTACCGCTAACATCTTAGGTATTGATGCATTACACCAGGGTATCGAATTGGAAATGCAATATCGTCCTGTTGATGCATTAACGTTGACCGGTATGCTTTCCGTAGGAGATTGGAAATGGGATAACGATGTTGAGGATGTGCCTATTTTTGATGAAGACCAGAATCAATTGGTTGATGATGAGGGCGAACCTGTTTTAGTAAATGTTTTGATTGATGGATTGAAAGTAGGTAACTCTGCTCAAACTACTTTTGCAGTAGGCGCAGATTACGCGATATTACCATCTACTAATATACGTGCCAACTTTAACTATGCTGGGGATTATTTCTCAGATTATAATCCACTAGGGCGTGATGAGAGAGGACCACAAACCTGGGAGATGCCAGCTTATGGATTACTGGATTTAGGTTTGACGCATCGTTTTGAATTTGGAGGTTTTAATGCTCAGATCAACGCTAATGTGTTTAACGTTTTAGATACAGAATATCTTTCAGATTCACAGAACGGTTCTGGTTCTGTTGCAGAGACGGCTCTTGTATACTACGGCCCTGGGCGAACGTATACTGTAGGTGCAAAAATTAATTTCTAAAAATATTGAAAATGAAAAATTTTATTTATTTATGGGTTTTTGCCCTGTTGAGCCTGGCAACAGTAGGTTGTGAGCCTCTAGAAGATATCAATGAAGAATTGGAGGCTAATGCGCCAGAATTCAACAATGATGGGAATGCAGTTCCTTATACGTTAACTGAGGATGACTATAGCGATCTTAAATTAGATGATAATTACTTCAATGATGAAGATGAAGCAAGAGCACTTATTCCTGCTTTATTAGAGCAACAATTTCCTATTCTGGGGAACGGATCTTTAGTTGAAGTTACATTTATGGTAAATGACACCCTCGAGCCTTCGTTTTATACTGTTGTAGAAGCAGATTATTCTGCAGCCGGGTTGGAAACTGATTATTTTCCAAACTTTGCTTCTGTTCAAGGTTTTCTTGAGGATGAGTTTTCGCAGTCTCTTGAAGGGGATTTAGTAGAACTTAGTTATAGAGTTCAAGCAGAAGTTATAGAATATGAACTTGTTGATGCAGATTATAGTTTTGCGGCTACTGAACTTGAGGATGAATATCCTGCTCAAGCCTCAAACTTAGCGAGGTTTGGTAATTTCAATATTCAAAATAATAGTAGTAGTGCTTGGAGTTTAGATCAAATTGTTGAGGCTATAGGTTTAATAATTGATGAAAATTTTGGTAATGATGAGACTAAGGTCTACAATGTTTCTTATAATGCCTATGATGGTTCAGACGTGAATAGGAATGTAGGGGTGCGTTTTGTAGATGGTGAGTATGTCGTAGAGTCTTCATTGGCTACATCTTACACTCTTAGTGAGTCTGATTATGATTTAATAGGTGTGGAATTGGCATCGGATTATCCTGGTCCGGCGGCGAATGCTGCGCGTTTTAGTAGTTTTGATATACGTGAAACAAGTGGTAATTACTGGCGTCCAGAAGCTATTCTTGAAGCATTCAATGTTGTTTTGAAAGATCAATTCCCAAGTGCTGTAGATGGTTCAAAATTCAATATTACTTATGCAGAGTTTCCTGGAGGTGCTACACGTGAAGCCAATATTTCACTTATAAAAGATTCTGGGAATTTTGTCGAAGATAATGAGCCGACAATAATTGTTGCGGACGTAACAAGAGTTTTTTCATTAACAGAAGGCGAATGGAATAGGCCTCTAGAGTTAGACAGTAGCTTGTATCAAAATGAATTTGGTCAACGTTTTTCCAACTTCGGAGATTTAGAAGATGCAGGTTATTTTATTGGCTTATATTTAGATCAGTTATTTCCTTATGCTCAACCTGGTGATTATAAATCAGTAGCGTTTAGATATTACAATGGTAGTCGTACGGTCACTAAATATGGAAGGTTTGAGTTTATTAACGGCTCGTTTAAATACTTGCCTGAAGTTATTGAAACCAAACTTCAATTTGGTAAAGAAGATGGAGAATGGCTGCCAGATAATACTATAGTTTATGTTCTTGCCGCAAGTGATTATGATTACGTTGCTGATCAGCTTGGAGCAAAATATCCTTCTGAAACTGCGAATTTGAGTCAGTATGGTAACTTTAATACATTCAGCTGGGATGACGCAGAATTGTTAGAAGCATTCAACATAATTTTAGTTGATATCGTTGCGCCTAACGCAGAAGTTGGTCAGAAATACCAGCTTGTTGTAAGCATTTATAACGGTTCTACAGTTAATGCTAATTATGCTTTAATAAAGACTGAGGATGGTTCTTGGAAATATCAAGGTTAATCTTTAGTGCATTAAATTTTAAAAACCTCCTGCAGCCATGTGGGAGGTTTTCTTTTCTATATTAAAATTGTATTATGAAAAAAGTTGAATTGAAATACTCCAAAATAGCTTTAGGCTTTATGTTAATTGGTTTGTTGGGTTGTAGTAGTGATGAAAGCCCTCAAAGCCAGGAGCCGGAAGCAGAAGTTAAAGCGCCAGAGGCAGTTGATGATACTTATACTACCGGAGAGAATGAAGTGCTAAGAATTTCAAATTTGCTTGAAAATGATGTGATCTACGATTATGGTAGAATAACAGAATTTGATGCATCTTCAGTAGAAGGTGGATCTATTAAAAAGAATAGTGATGATTCTTACAGTTATACACCTCCAGTAAATTATGTAGGAGAAGACAGTTTTGAATATACACTTTGTGATGCTGAATTACCTGCAAATTGCTCAAGCGCTAAAGTCACAATTACGGTTACGGGAGCAGAGCCTGTAGCTGTTGATGATAGTTATGAGGTTGAGGAGAACAGTTCTCTAGTTCTAAAAAACTTTACAGATAATGACGAACTTTTAGATAATGCAAAAGTTTCTTCGATAGATATTACCGGTTTGGAAGGTACTGCTGTTTTAAATGAAGATGCTTCAATAACTTATACTGCTCCAAATGGTTTTACGGGAGAAGATACCTTTACATATAGCCTGTGCGATGACGATGCCACGCCTAATTGTATGACAGCAAATATAGTAATTACGGTTACTGATGAAGGGAATCCAACAGCAGTAAACGATGAGTTTATAGCGAAAGCAGGTTCAAGTACTATAACCCTATCTCGGTTTTTAGAAAATGACAATCTTCTAGACGATGCTGCTGTTACAAGCTTAAGCTATTCCGGTTCAGGAAGTGTTGTATTAAATGAAGATCAGACAATCTCCTACACTGCTCCGGCTGGTTTTAATGGAATGGATGAAATAACTTATTCTCTGTGTGATGATGATCAGCCTAATGCTTCTTGCTCGGAGGGAATTATTCATGTGCAGGTTTACACAGATCAGCAGTCATTTACAATTCCATCTGAATTGAAAAGCTATTACGAGAATATTCCGTTTAGATCAGCAACTCAAGAGAACTTTGATATTTTGAGATTTTTCACCAGATATAATCACACAACTATTTTAGAATATACAGATCGTCACGATTACCTTTACGACGCAGATGAAGACCCGTCAAACTCTGCTAATGTAATCCTGATGTATACAGGTGAAAGTCGCGATCGCAGGGAGTGGTCATCTAGTGCAAATTCATATTCGCCACAAACCTTTAATACGGAACATGTTTTCCCGCAATCCCTGTTATCTACCGAAGATGCGGTGACTGATTTACACCATTTACGTTCCACAGATGATGCGATAAACTCATTGCGTCTCAATTATCCGTTTGTAGATGGAAGCGGTATTTACAAGTTGGTTAACGACAATTCCTGGTATCCCGGTGATGAGTGGAAGGGAGATGTAGCGCGTATGGTGCTCTACCTAAATATTCGTTATGGAGAAGACTTTAATAGAGTAGGTAACCTTGATTTGTTTCTAAAATGGAACCGCGAAGATCCGGTGTCTGAATTCGAAAAGCAGCGCAATAACGTAATTCAAGGTGCTCAGGGCAATCGTAACCCATTTATTGACAATCCGTATTTGATAACCTTGATATGGGGCGGCACACCTGCTGAGAATACCTGGCAGTAATTGATGTCTGAAAAGTTTAAAAACCCTTCCTGAAACGGAAGGGTTTTTTGCTTTCCACTGTTTTTAAAAGCATGGGTTTCACCTCAAAAAGTTATCTTTGAAAACCAAAAACTAAATCATGTATAACACCATACAATTTGTACACTCCTATTGGGCCTATCTTGTGCTCATCGTACTGACTATAACGACTATAAATGTGATTGTTTCCTATTTTGGAAATAAAGAATTTGGCGCCCGTGATTTTCGCCTAGCACTTTTTACATTGATTGTTACGCATATTCAGTTGCTGATAGGAATCGTGCTTTACTTTGTTTCACCATTAGGCGCTAAAGCCATCGCTTCTGAAGGGATGAGCGCTGCAATGAAAGATCCTAATCTGAGGTTGTACGTTGTGGAGCATCCGCTCGCGATGATTGTAACCGTAGTATTCATAACGATTGGCTACAGCAAACACAAAAAGAAACTGACCTCAAAGCCCAAGTTTAAATTACTGGCTATTTTTTATACCCTTGCATTGATTGTAATGCTAACACGCATTCCTTGGTCTAACTGGTTTTAAAATAGAGGTGAGATTTTAGACCCAATTATTTAGATAAAAAAACCCTATGACTAGCGCACTATTTATAGGGTTTTTAATTTTGTCTAACGTCTAACGTCTAACGTCTAACGTCTAACGTTTCATCCAGTCTTCGATTTCTTCAACCTCAAGCGGAATGTTGCGCATCAGATTAAAAGGTTCGCCACTTTCCTGAATCACTACATCATCTTCCAGACGAATACCAAAACCTTCATCGGGCAGATAAATACCCGGCTCTACCGTAAACACATTATTGGCTTGCATGGGTTCGTGCAGCAATCCGTAATCGTGGGTGTCCAGACCAATATGGTGTGAAGTGCCGTGCATAAAATACTTTTTGTAAGCCGGCCAGTCTTTGTTTTCGTTTTGAACATCAGCTTTATCAAGAAGCCCAAGACCTACTAATTCCGAAGTCATCAGTTTACCCACTTCTTCGTGATAGGGTCCCCAGAGCGCTCCGGGTACTAACATCTTGGTCGCTTCCTTTTTTACACGCAGCACGGCATTGTAAACTTCTTTTTGGCGCTCTGAAAACCTTCCGCTTACCGGGATGGTTCGGGTCATATCGCTACTGTAATTGGCATATTCTGCACCTATATCCAGTAAGATCAATTCTCCTGCTTTGCATTCAGAATTATTGACTACGTAATGCAAAACATTCGCGTTGTTTCCGCTCGCGACAATAGGCGTATAGGCAAAACCTCTGGAGCGATTTCTGAGGAACTCGTGCATAAATTCGGCTTCAATCTCATATTCCATTACGCCGGGTTTAACAAACTGAAGCACGCGCTTAAACCCTTTTTCGGTGATGTTACAGGCCTGCTGCATAATGTCGAGTTCAATAGGATCTTTAACCGAGCGTAAGCGCTGCAAAATAGGATTGCTTTTTGCCACGCGATGAGCGGGATACTGCTCTTTTACGGTTTTGTTGAAACGCGCCTCGCGGGTTTCGGTCTCCACATTAGCACGGTAATGCTCATTGGTGTTGATGTAAAGCGTTTCGGCCTGAGTCATCAGTTCGTAGAAAATTTTATCCCATTCCTTAAGCCAGTAAACGGTTTTTACACCGCTCACTTCATACGCATGCTCTTTGGTAAGCTTTTCACCTTCCCAGACAGCAATATGGTCATTGGTTTCCTTTAAGAACAGGATTTCGCGATGCTTTTCTTTCGGGCAATCAGGAAATAACACCAGGATACTTTCCTCCTGATCTACTCCGCTTAAAAAGAACAAATCGCGGTTCTGCTGAAAAGGCATCGTGCTATCTGCACCTATTGGGTAAATGTCGTTACTGTTAAACACCGCAAGACTATTTGGCTGCATAGCCTCCATAAAATTTTTACGGTTTTTGATAAATAAGTTGCGGTCTATAGGGTCGTATTTCATAATTGAATTTGAATTTTTTCAAAGGTACAGGAAATTCGAGGAACATCCCCTCCAACCTCCCCTTCAAAGGGGAGGCTTTACGTTTTCGGGCCCTCCCTTTGAAGGGAGGGTTGGGAGGGATGTAAAAGCAATTTTCCTAAATTTAATTATGTCAAATAAAATCATCCCATACCGATCAGATTTAAAAGAGCTTGCCAGGGCTTTGAGGAAGGGTCAGACCGAAGCTGAAAAGCTATTGTGGGAGGCAATCAGGAGAAAAAAGCTGGGGGTGGAATTTCACAGACAAATCCCTTTATTGGATTTTATTGTTGATTTCTATTGTCACGAGCTTGGACTTGCAATTGAGGTGGACGGTTCTGTTCACGACACTCAATTTCTGGAGGATGCTGAGCGTTCAGCTAAAATAGAGCAGTATGGCGTTAAAATTTTACGGTTTACAAATGATCAGGTCTTTAAGGATATAAATAGTGTGATAGCAGCCATCAAGTTGGAAATTGAAGAGCGCAGTTAACATCCCCTCCAACCTCCCTCCCGAGCCATTCGGGAAAGGGAGGCCGGGGTGGGATGTTTTAGATTTTGAGGTTAGGTCATTCCTCATAAAAAGGGTATTTTAGGGCTTCTTAATTTTACACACTTTAGTATGCGTCCGTTTCTTCTTGTTTTTTCTTTTCTGTTTTCCCTTATAGGCTTTGCTCAGGAATCTATCGTAAAAAATATTCCGTTTAAAAATGTAGGCCCTACGATTATGAGTGGCCGGGTGGTTGACATTGATGTCAATCCACAAAACAGCGCCGAGTTTTATGTGGGCTACGCCACCGGGGGAGTCTGGCACACCGTCAATAATGGAATTACGTTTGAGTCGGTTTTTGATGCAGCGCCCACCCAAAATGTGGGAGATATTGCCATAAACTGGGACGAGAACATCATCTGGGTAGGAACCGGTGAGACCATTTCTTCCCGCTCTTCCTATGCCGGGATCGGAATTTTAAAAAGTACCGATAATGGGAAAACCTGGGAGCAAAAAGGGCTTCTTGATTCGCATCACATCAGCGATATTATTTTAGATGAAAGCAATCCGGACGTGGTAGTCGTAGCGGCTTTGGGGCATTTGTATTCGCCCAACGAAGAACGCGGCGTATTCAAAACTACCAATGGCGGCGACACCTGGACCAAAACACTTTTCGTAAGCGATCAGGCCGGGATCATCAGTCTTGTTGCTGCGCCCGAAAATCCTTCAGTGCTATACGCGGCTTCCTGGGATCGCGAGCGTGCCGCGTGGAATTTCAGAGGTGCTGGGGTTAATTCAGGCATTTATAAATCTACAGATGCGGGTAATACCTGGCAGTTAGTAACCGTAGATACCGCATTTCCGCAGGGCGAGGGCACCGGGCGTATAGGGCTTGCCGTAGTGGATGCCAATACCGTTTATGCGGTTCACGACAATCAGAATTATAGGGATGCGGGTGAAAAGAAAGAAGCTAAAAAGAAAGACGAGTTGGAGCCTGAGCAATTTCAGGAAATGACCAAAGCCGAATTTTTGGCACTTGAAGAAGCAAAGCTGAAAGATTACCTGCAAATCAAACGTTTCCCCAGAGAATACGATGTGCAGAAGGTTAAAGACCTGGTTAAGAATGACGAACTCAAACCAATCGATTTCTTTAAATACACCTACGATCGCAATGCGCCCGAGGAAGAAGGTGAGGTGATAGGGGCTGAAGTCTTTAAAACCACCGATGGCGGTAAAACCTGGAACCGAACCCATGAAGGGTATATTGATGACTTTTTCTTTTCTTACGGTTATGTTTTCGCAGAAATGACGGTAAACCCACAAAATCCCGATGAATTTTATATGGTAGGCGTACCTATCGTAAAATCTACAGACGGCGGAAAAACATTCAGTTATATTGATGAACCCAATCTGCACGTAGATCATCACGTGGTGTGGATTGACCCTAAAATGCCGAATCACCTCATTAACGGAAATGATGGAGGTCTCAATATGTCTTACGATGGCGGAAAAACCTGGTCTAAGCTGAATTCGATGCCCTTGGGTCAGTTTTACGCAATTAATGTAGACTATGAAAAACCCTACAATGTGTACGGTGGTCTTCAGGATAATGGTACCTGGAAAGGCCCCAGCACCTATGAAGCTTCAAAAGAATGGGAGGCCGAAGGTAAGTATCCGTACGAGCGTGTAGGCGGCGGTGACGGGATGCAGGTGCAAATAGACCGCAGAAACAGCGATATCATCTACGTGGGTTCGCAGTTTGGGTATTATAACCGCATCAATCTGGAAACCGGTGACCGCGAATTCATAAGGCCCAGTCATACATTAGGTGAAGAGCCTTATCGCTTCAACTGGGAAACGCCAATTTTGCTTTCCTCGCACAATCAGGATATTTTGTATTTGGGCGGAAACAAACTGATGCGTTCTATGAATCAGGGGAAAGACTGGACAGCCATTTCGCCAGATCTGACCACCGGCGGTAAAAAAGGCAATGTGCCCTACGGAACTTTAACCACCATCACTGAATCTCCTTTTCAGTTTGGATTGATTTACACCGGTAGTGACGACGGAATCATTCAGGTTACTCAGGATGGCGGTAGAAGCTGGGATGTCATCTCTCAAACGCTTCCGCAGGAATTGTGGGTTAGTACGGTTTTGGCTTCCAAACATAAAAAGAGCCGCGTATATGCAAGCCTGAACGGTTATCGTTACGACGATTTTAAACCTTATGTTTATGTGAGTGAAGATTTTGGTAAAACCTGGAAAGATATCAGTGCTAACCTGCCTGATTCTCCTGTAAACGTAATTATTGAAGATCCCGTAAAAGAAAATATCCTGTATTTGGGTACTGATGAGGCTTCTTATGTTTCCTTTGATAGCGGAAAATCCTGGGCGTTATTTAAAGGAAGTATGCCCGCCGTGGCAGTACACGATATGGTGGTGCAGACCGAAGCAAACGATCTTGTGGTGGGGACACACGGCCGCTCGATTTTTATTTCCAGTTTAAATGATATTCAAAGTTTTGATCCCGCTAAGACCGAAGCTTTACAGCTTTTCAAAATAGAAGATGTAGATTTTTCGACCAATTGGGGCCGAAGCTGGAGCGCCTGGAGAGAGGCCTATACGCCTGAAATTCAAATCGGTTTTTATGCGCCGGTTACAGGAACTGCAACGTTAAACATTCAGTCTGAATCCGGAAAAACACTTAAGTCTTGGGAAGCAGCGGTAGATAAAGGCTTTAATTATGTGCCTTACGATTTGAGTATAACCGAAAGCGGTAAAAACCAACTCGAAAAAGCAAATAAAGACCTTAAAATGAAGAAAGCCGATAACAGCTTGTATTACCTACCCCCAGGGAAATATATCCTTGAGGTTAAGTTGGACGGAAATTCTAAAACCACCAGTCTTGAAGTGAAAGAAGGCAACCGCCGCAGAGATGCTGCGCAGGCTGCCGCTAACAGTCCGGAAGAGGACTAACCCAAACCCAATGGAATTAAACCTGAGCATCCCGGCTTTGTTGTTTCCGGCCATTTCTTTAACGATGTTGGCCTATAACGCCCGCTATCTGGCCATTGCAGCGCTTATTCGCGATTTGCATAAGCAGTATCAAAATCATTCTTCAAGTCCGGTAAAAAAGCAAATCAAGCAACTGCGTAAACGTTTGGGAATTATCAAGGCGATGCAGGCAATGGCGATCATCAGCTTTATTTTGGCCGTAGTGACGATGTTTTTGATTTATATCGAAATGAAAATAGTAGCCAACCTGGTTTTCGGGATAAGTCTGGTTGCATTGATGATTTCTTTAAGTCTTTCGTTTATAGAAGTGCAATTAAGTACCAAAGCTTTGGGAATACAACTCAATGATATGGAAGATTAATGCTCCTTGCGCGCAAATTCAATGCTAAATCTTTCGGCTAAATGAATCTCAATAGATTGATTGTCAGCAGTGATTTTTAGAATCTTTTAAGATTCTCTGTTTAACGAGAAGCCTATATTTCAAAGGTTTTCGGAAGAAATCTTGAACAATTGTCAGGTTATTTAAAACCATTCCAAAAGCGGTCTCAAAGTTTGTGAAAACAAGCGCTGAGCCGTATTTTTGCATCACTAAATTAAAAACGTAAATAAATGGGAATCATTTCCTCTTCTATCGCCCGAAAAGTAGCCATGGCACTTTCAGGTTTGTTCCTTGTATTGTTTTTAGGTCAGCATTTTACAATCAATGTAACCTCGACTTTTAGTCCGGAAACCTTTAACTCCTGGTCTCATTTTATGGGAACCAATTTTTTGGTACAGGCTATCTTACAGCCCGTTCTGATTTTTGGAGTCATTTTTCACTTTGTGATGGGTTTTATTCTGGAAGCCCGCAACCGTTCCGCGCGTAGTATCAATTACGTGAGTTATAAAGGCAATGCAAACTCCAGCTGGGTAAGTCGCAATATGATCTATACCGGTCTTGTGGTGCTTGCATTTTTAGGACTGCACTTTTATGACTTTTGGTTCCCGGAAATGGTTCACAAATACGTAGAATCGAATCCGGAAGATGCTACCCGCTATTACGGGGAGTTGGTAGAGAAATTTCACGATCCGCTTCGTACCGGTTTTTACGTGATTTCATTTGTGTTTCTGGCTTTGCACCTGTTTCACGGTTTTGCATCTTCGTTTCAATCCGTGGGCTTTAATAACAAATACGCGACCGGCTTAAAGAAGTTTGCCAAGGTTTATGCAATCGCCATTCCTGCAGGTTTTATTTTCATCGCGTTGTTTCACCATTTTAATCACTAGACCATGTCAGAATTAAAATCAAATATACCAGACGGACCACTTGCTCAAAAGTGGACTAAACATAAAAACGATATTAATCTCGTCAACCCGGCAAACAAGCGTAACATTGATGTTATTGTAGTTGGGACGGGTCTTGCGGGAGGTAGTGCTGCTGCTACACTGGCAGAACTGGGCTACAACGTTAAAACATTTTGCTATCAGGATTCTCCACGTCGTGCACACTCTATTGCAGCACAGGGAGGTATCAACGCGGCAAAAAACTATCAGGGAGACGGGGATTCAAACTATCGTTTATTCTACGATACGATAAAAGGGGGTGATTACCGTTCGCGCGAAGCAAACGTGTATCGCCTTGCTGAAGTTTCTTCAAATATTATTGACCAGTGTGTGGCACAAGGGGTTCCTTTTGCCCGTGAATACGGTGGTTTGTTAGACAACCGTTCTTTTGGTGGGGTTTTGGTTTCCAGAACTTTTTATGCGAAAGGACAAACCGGTCAGCAGTTGCTTTTAGGAGCCTATTCTGCAATGAACCGTCAGATTAACCGGGGCAAGATTCAGCCGTTTAACCGTCACGAGATGTTAGATTTGGTGCTGGTAGATGGTAAGGCGCGTGGGATTATTGCCCGTGACCTGGTAACCGGTGCGATCGAAAGACATTCGGCTCACGCCGTGGTTTTAGCCAGTGGTGGTTACGGTAACGTATTCTTCCTTTCTACCAATGCGATGGGAAGTAACGTAATGGCAGCGTGGAGAGCGCACCGTCGTGGCGCATACTTCGCAAACCCCTGCTACACGCAGATTCACCCTACCTGTATTCCGGTTTCTGGAGATCATCAGTCTAAACTGACCTTGATGTCTGAATCGCTGCGTAATGATGGGCGTATTTGGGTTCCGGCTAAAAAAGAAGATGCTGAAGCGATACGTGCCGGTAAATTAAAACCTACCGAAATTAAAGAGGAAGACCGCGATTACTACCTGGAGCGTCGTTATCCTGCGTTTGGTAACCTGGTGCCTCGTGATGTGGCTTCCAGAGCTGCAAAAGAGCGTTGCGATGCCGGTTTTGGGGTAAACAAAACAGGAGAAGCTGTATACCTTGATTTCAAGAGTGCGATCATCCGCTACGGAAAAGAAGAAGCTTTGATTAACGGAAATCAAAATCCTACCGATCAGGAGGTTTACGATTACGGTAAAAAGGTTGTAGAAAACAAATACGGAAACCTCTTCCAGATGTACGAGAAGATCGTTGATGAAGATCCGTATAAAACCCCAATGATGATTTACCCTGCGGTGCACTACACTATGGGAGGTCTTTGGGTAGATTATAACTTACAGACTACCATCCCTGGTTGTTATGCCGCCGGTGAAGCTAATTTCTCTGATCACGGAGCTAACCGTCTTGGAGCTTCTGCTCTAATGCAAGGTTTGGCTGACGGGTATTTTGTATTGCCTTACACGATAGGAGATTACCTTTCAAAAGACATTCGTACCGGTAAAATCCCAACAGATTCTCCCGAGTTTGATCAGGCTGAGAAAGATGTACGCGATCGTATGACGAAGTTGATGAGTGGTAAAGGCACGCATTCCGTTGATTATTACCACAAAAAATTGGGTAAAATCATGTGGAATAAATGCGGAATGTCTCGTAATGCGAAAGAATTACAGGAGGCGATGGATGAGATTGCTGAGTTGCGCAAGGATTTTTGGGAAAATGTAAAAGTACCCGGAACGATGGATTCTAAAAATGCGGAGCTTGAGAAAGCCGGAAGGGTAGCAGATTTCCTTGAATTAGGAGAATTGTTTGCTAAAGACGCATTAACGCGTAACGAGTCTTGCGGAGGTCACTTTAGAGAGGAATATCAAACTCCGGAAGGGGAAGCATTGCGTGATGATGAGAATTTCAGTTTTGTTTCTGCCTGGGAATACAATGAAAACCCTAGAGAAGCTAAACTTCATAAGGAGGAATTGGTTTTTGAAAACATTGAAGTTAAGACCCGTTCGTACAAATAGAAGTTAAAAGTTATGTGTTAATGGTTAATTGGGGATGAGTGATATCAAAAGTTTTGAAGATTTAAATTGCTGGAAAATGGCAAGAAAACTTCGAAATGACATCAGTAGACTTTTGAAAACATTCCCGGATCATGAAAAATTTGAATTGATTGCTCAGATGAGAAGAGCTTCAAGATCAGTAACACATAATATTGCAGAAGGCTACGGAAGGTTTCACCACAAGGAGAATATACAGTTTTGTAGAACCTCACGTGGCTCTTTGCACGAATTGCTTGATCAGTTTATAACTGCTTTTGACGAGGGTTATATAGATCAGGAAGTTTTAGATAAATATAAAAAGCAGGTGTATGATTGTTTAGCGGTTTTGAATGGTTATATCAATTATTTGAAACGCGCATCCAATTAACATTTAACAATTAACAAATAACGTTTATGAAACTTACGTTAAAAATATGGCGTCAGGAAAGCGCTAAGGCAAAAGGAGCGATGAAAACCTATCAGATTGATGGGATTGACGGAGATATGTCTTTTCTTGAAATGCTAGACGTGCTTAATGAAGATTTGATTAATAAAGGTGAAGTGCCGGTTGAATTTGATCACGATTGTCGTGAGGGAATTTGCGGTAGCTGTTCGCTACAAATCAACGGGGAGCCACACGGTCCGGACCGTCTGGTAACTACCTGCCAGTTGCATATGCGTAAATTTAATGATGGAGACACTATTACCATCGAGCCTTTTAGAGCAACAGCATTTCCGGTGATTCAGGATTTGATTGTAGATCGTTCTGCTTTTGACCGCATTCAACAAGCGGGTGGGTATATCTCAGTTAATACTTCAGGAAACACTGTTGATGCAAACGCAATCCCCATCGAAAAACAAAATGCAGACGACTCATTTTATGCTGCTACTTGTATAGGTTGTGGAGCTTGTGTGGCGGCTTGTAAGAATGCTTCGGCTATGTTGTTTACATCAGCTAAGGTATCTCAGTTTGCCTTGCTTCCACAGGGAGAGGTAGAAGCGACTGAGCGTGTTCAAAATATGGTGCGTCAGATGGACTTGGAAGGTTTTGGTAATTGTACTAATACCGGGGCTTGCGAGATCGAATGTCCTAAAGGTATTTCTTTAGAAAACATCGCCCGTATGAATCGCGAATACTTAAGCGCAGTAAGCAAAGGATAATTTTTTCGCAAAGCGGAAATTATAAAATTGACCTCACAGGTTTTTAAAACCTGTGAGGTCTTTTGTTTTAACTATCTTTAAACAGGTTAGGTGTTATTATTTTTAATCAAATGAAAAAAACAGTTTTCAGCCTTTTATTAGTGATATCTGCGTTTAGCTCTTTTTCTCAGGATGTGTCGGGCACCTGGGTTTGGGATTCGGATAACGATGAAAATTCATTGGAGTTAATTTTATCGACAGAATCAAAATTGGATCTTTTGGGTTCATATTGTGCTGTATTTCAAAAAGGGAATAAAGTAGACTGCAATGATTCCACCGAAGCGCCAAATATCTATTTGCGCCAAAGTGGGCCGAATACTTTTGAGGGCACATTCAGAAGCTCTTTTAGTAACACTTCTGGTCAATTGAAACTAATAAGTTTAGACTCAGATAAACTCCAACTAGAAGTTATTTCCGAACCGAGCGGTGAATATTATTTGCCCAAAAGTGTCTTTTTAGAGCGTGTTTCAAAAATAGATAGGGAATAGCTTTCTGTAAGTCATCCCAAAACTGCATTAGATGCCTTAATCTTAAGTATGATTAGAGTCTACCCAAACAACCACTCTACCACATCATTCATCTTCGCGACTTTCACGATGTTGATGCCGTAGTTGTTTTTCGGAATTTTACAGTATTTCGAAATCATAATCGTACCGAAGCCCAATTTTTCAGCTTCCAGAATGCGTTGCTCTACGCGGGTAACAGGCCGTATTTCTCCCGCAAGGCCGATTTCTGCTGCAAAGCAAATGTCTTTTGCGACAGCAATATCTTCATTGCTAGAGAGAATTGCAGCCACTACGGCCAGATCAATTGCGGTATCGTCAACCGAAATTCCTCCGGTGATATTTAAGAAGACATCTTTCGCCCCAAGTCTGAATCCCGCACGTTTTTCAAGCACCGCGAGAATCATATTGAGCCGCTTGGCATTATAACCCGTTGCGCTGCGCTGTGGCGTGCCGTAGACCGCGGTACTCACCAAAGCCTGTATCTCGATCATCAACGGGCGCATCCCCTCTAAGGTGGCAGCTATGGCTGTTCCGCTCAACTCCTCATCATTCTTTGAGATTAAAATCTCAGACGGATTGGAGACTTCCCGCAAGCCGCTGCCCTGCATCTCATAAATACCCAATTCATTAGTTGACCCAAAACGGTTTTTGTGCGCTCTTAGAATGCGGTACACGTGATTGCGGTCGCCTTCAAACTGCAGTACCGTATCCACCATATGCTCCAGAATTTTCGGTCCGGCGATATTCCCGTCTTTTGTAATATGACCGATTAATATAACCGGAGTAGCAGTTTCTTTCGCAAATTTGATAAGTTCGGTAGTGGTTTCACGTATTTGCGAAATGCTTCCGGCGCCGCTCTCAATATAATCGCTGTGCAGGGTTTGAATGGAATCAATAATAACAATATCGGGCTCTACGGCTTCGATCTGCTTAAAGATATTCTGCGTTTTGGTTTCCGTCAGAATAAAACAATTTTCGGCTTCAGCATTGATGCGCTCGGCTCGCATTTTTATTTGCTGAGCACTTTCTTCCCCAGAAACATACAGCGTTTTATAAGGCAACATCAACGCAATCTGAAGCATGAGTGTGCTTTTACCAATACCCGGTTCTCCGCCCAGTAAGGTTAGCGAACCGGGCACAAGGCCGCCGCCCAGCACCCGATTCAGCTCGTTGTTTTTGGTATTGAGCCTCGCGTCGCGGGTGGTGTCAATCTCCTGAATGCGCTGGGGTTTAGCCACACGTTTTGCCGTAGGTGTCTCGGCCTTCCAGCTGGTTTTTTCTGCTTTTTGTACTACTTCTTCTGCAATGGTATTCCACTCCTTACAAGAATTGCATTGCCCCTGCCATTTGGCATACTGAGCACCACAGTTTTGACAGAAAAAGGTCGTTTTTACTTTTGCCATTAATATCCAAAATCATCTTTAATGCGCTGCGCACGCATCATCAGTAAGTCTTTATTAATATTTGCCACATCTTTAAGCACCAAAGCTCCTTCGTAGGTGCGCAGGGCCTTTTTAGGCTCGCCCTGACCTTCAAGAGCACGCCCCAGATAATAAGCACCCAAAATGGTCTCGGGGTATTCTTTGCGTGCAAGTTTTCCCAGATTTTCAAAACCTTCCCAGTCTGCCTTTTTATCAAGAGCTGCTGCTACTGCGATAAAATCATTAATGCGGATCTGGTCTTTTAAGCCGAAAAGATTCTCAATCGTCTCGTATTTAGAAACCAGATAATCGTAAGGGGAGTCGCTTTTTAAGAGTACGTCATTAAACTCTTTTTTGCTAATGGGTCTGTATACCGAAAACACTTTTTCAAGGGCATTGGGTATTGCCCTGCCGGCTAATGAGTAATGCGAGGCATTCTCAAAATCGTCAAAGTAATAATGAAACCTGTCATTCTCTATAGCTTTCAATTCCTGATCAAAGGCTAGGGTGCTTTCGCGAAGGCTTTCAATATCTTCACTACCGGTTGCCTGATAGTAAAAGAGTTGATTTTCAGTATTCTGAAAAACGGGAAGCAGTCGGTTAGTCATTTCAGGAGCGAGATCGGGGCTTAAAGAAATGTATGCGCTAAAAAGCGGCGGACTTTTCATCAAATAATAATTGCTGAAAGCGGCCGTAACATCGTGTCCCACAACTACGTTAAAAGGCGCGAGGTGATATTTCTTGCTGAGCCATGGAAAAAGGTCCATCCCCACAAACTCAAAAAAGGCAGCTCCGGTTTCGGCGGGCAAAAAGTTCTCGTCACTGTAATAGGTGTCGCTCATACGATCGGGCTGCATAATGCCTACCACTATGGCCTGTGGCATATCTTCCCAATAACTGTAATAATCAACGCTACCGGCAACAGGCTCAAAGAGGTAATCCCCGTCCATAACCACGATAACCGGATAGCTCTTGTCCTGGTTGGTTTCGTAATTGCGCGGAAGCTGAATTTTAATGTTACGGGGCTCGCTGAGCGAGTTAGAAGGCACACTTTCATAAAGCACTTGTGCCTGACTGCTGAATACCAGAAACAGCAGGAAGTAGGTAATAGTTTTCATTTGAGGTAGATTTTAGGTACTGTGAATTTAGGTATAAAAACCGAAGCTACCTCTTAAGTTTTAGGGTGAAAGAATTAACGGTTGCGGTTAAGTAGCGGAAGCAAAAGAAAAGAAAGTGCTCCAAATACAATAACCAGAAGCGTTTGAGAACCCCAGATAATCCAGCCAAAAGCCTCGCCTCCCTGCTTGGTAAAACCAAAGAATACGAACAAAGCCCCAATGGCTATAGGATAAACCCCAATACCGCCATTAGTCACCGAAATGGAAAACGAACCAATGATAAATGCCGCGAGAATCACGCTAAAAGGCGCAACAGCGATTTCGGGAATGGTGAACTTGATCACCCAAAACATAGCCACATACATCAGCCAAATGAATAAGGTGTGAGTGATAAATGCCCATTTATGCTTCATTTGTAAGACGCTAAGCATCCCTTCTACGAGGCCGGCGGCGAAGCTTTTGATTTTTAACAGGAAACCACTTTTTGCGCGTTTAATAATTTTGAAACCAACAAAAATCATCGCAACAACGGCAACCAGAAAAATCAGGGTATACAGCGGATTGATGTTTTGCTCTGCGAAATATTCCAGCAGCAAATCGGTTTGTAATCCTATTGCAAGAGCCACAAGTAAAAGCAGCATAATAAAGTCTGCAAGACGCTCAGAAATGATGGTGCCAAATGCCTTTTCAAAAGGTACTTCTTCATAAGTCGTCATCAAGGCGCCTCTCAAGAACTCTCCGCTACGTGGAATACCCAGATTGGCAAGATAGGCGGCCATAACTGCCATAAATCGGTTTGCCAGTCCGGTTTTATAGCCCATAGGCTCCAGCAAATACTTCCAGCGGTAAGCTCTGGAAAGATGGCTTAAAACTCCAAAAACCAGAGAGAGCAAAACATACCATGGATTAGCCAATTTGATATTTTCCCAAAGTGTGGCGCGTTCCTCAGGAGTGGCCGAACTTAAGGAATAGTAAATGAGAAAAACCCCAATCCCCAGCGGGATGATGATTTTTAAAAGCTTAATCAGGGATTTTTTACTCAATTTAAAAAGGAGTCAGGTTATTTCAGCAAATTGGTCTCTTCATCCGGAAACACCAAAGAAGGTTTAAAGGCTTTGGCTTCCTCGAGTTCCATAAAGGCGTAGACAATTAAGATAAGCGTATCACCTTTGGCAACTTTACGAGCTGCAGCGCCATTAAGGGTGACCTCCCCGCTTTTACGGGGTCCGGGAATTGCATAGGTTTCCAGACGCTCTCCGTTTGTGACGTTTACAATCTGAACGCGCTCTCCTTCAATAATGCCTGCAGAGTCCATAAGATCTTCATCAATGGTAATGCTGCCTATATAGTGCAACTCGGCACCGGTTACTTTTACGCGGTGAATTTTTGACTTTACAACGTTAACTAACATGGTGTAAAAATAGGGTTTTTAATTTAGGGCGATGTTGTCAATAAGACGCACATCATCTGCAAAAGCAGCGATAAACGCGCGGTAGTGCTCGTTTTCTTTCTTTTCTGAAGCGTGAGCAAGGCTGCTGGCGTTGGCGATTTCAAAGTATTCCAAATTGAAAAGCGCGTGATCCTTAAATTCATTTTCAACAAAAGCTTCAACTTCACTCGTGCTTTTGTCGTTAAACAGCGCTTTAGCTTGCATTAATGTTTTGTAGATAAACGGCGCGGCTTCCCGATGTTGTTTAGAAAGGCGCTGATTGCGGGAGCTTTCTGCAAGGCCGTCCTCGTGGCGGCTAATGGGGCAGCCTATAATTTCAACCGGAAGTTTTTCAAGCTCAACCAGTCTTTTAATGATTTGTAATTGTTGATAGTCTTTTTCGCCAAAAAAGGCCAGATCAGGCTGAACAATTTCAAACAGATACTTAAGAACAGTTGCTACACCTTCAAAATGCCCGGGTCTGAAAGCGCCCTCCATAACAGAATCCAATCCGGCAAAATCAAAATCAAGCGACTTTACATTTGCGCCGTATATCGTTGTAGTGCCTGGTGCAAAAACAAGAATCTCAGGATTTATACCTTCTAAAAACGCTAAATCAGCCTGTAAATCTCTGGGATAGGTTTCCAGATCCTGAGGATTATTAAACTGCGTAGGGTTTACAAAAATGCTTACCACAACCACGTCGCAGTTTTTTTGGGCGAAATCAAAAAGGCTCGCATGCCCGCGATGCAAGGCTCCCATCGTAGGTACAAAACCTATTTTAAGGCCTTTTTTTTTAATGTTTGCAACAGCCGCAGAAATTTGCGGTCTATGTGTATATACGTGCATCCGGACTAATTTAACAGGCGGCAAAATTACTATATTACTGGCAATCTGCATAAATTTTAGTAATTTTGCGTGTTTTTTAGCCGTAACAGAAACTTAGAAGCACATTTATGAAAGATAAGAGGATATTGTACGTATCATCTGAAGTTATACCGTATTTACCCGAGACTGAGATCGCATCGATGTCTTTTGAAGTACCACAAATGGTAAACAGCAAAGGAGGGCAAATACGTATTTTTATGCCCCGATACGGCAATATTAATGAAAGACGTCACCAATTACACGAGGTGATTCGGCTTTCAGGAATGAACCTGGTCATAAATGATTTTGACATGCCGCTTATCATTAAAGTAGCCTCGATACCTAAAGAGCGTATTCAGGTATACTTTATAGATAATGAGGAGTATTTTAAGCGTAAGGCAACGTTTACAGATGAGGATGGAAATTTATTTCCTGACAATGATGAGCGTGCGATCTTTTTTGCCAAAGGCGTGGTAGAGACGGTTAAAAAACTCAACTGGGCACCAGATATCATTCACGTTCATGGCTGGCTGGCATCGTTGCTTCCGTTATACCTGAAGCAATATTATGCAAGTGAGCCCCTCTTCAAACAAAGCAAGATTGTGACTTCGGTTTACAATACGGGTTTTGATGACACGTTAAATGAGCAGCTTATAGACAAGATCGCTTTCGATGGGATCAACAAAGATGACATTGCAGAATTAGAGAAGCCTACTTACGAGAACATTATGAAAGTAGCTGTTAAAAATTCAGATGCTGCAATCATTGGTTCTGCAGATCTAAGCGAAGAGCTGACCAAGTATTTAAACGTAACAAAAATCCCGGTGCTTCCCTACAAGAAAAAAGAGGAGTTTGCCCAGGCTTATGAAGAATTCTACACGACTAAAGTGTTAGATTAAAAAACAAACGAATGAAATTGAATACCCTGCTGTCTAAAACATTAGGCTCTCTAATGTTTATTTTTATATTGGTTTCTTGTCAGGATGATTTTCAGGAAGTAGGCAATGGCCTTGTAAATGCCTCCAATTTTACCTCCGAAAGCTCAGAATTAGATGTAGTCGCCTATAACCGTCCATTTTTTATCGGAACCGGTGTTCAGACTAATGGTCTTTCTGCTGGTGCTCTTGGTTTTTATCAAGACACACTTTACGGAAACACAACAGCATCTTACCTGACTCAGGTAGGTTTAAGTGGTTACAACCCCAGCTTTGGAGCTGATCCTGTTATTGATACAGTTATTGTAGATATCACATATTTCAGCAGCTCTAGCATTACTGCTGAAAATGTCACGGAATATACTTTAGATTCGGTTTATGGTGATAATCCTATCAAACTGACGGCATACCGTTCCGGTTATTTTTTAAGTGAAACTGCACCGCCTGACTTTACAGAGAACGCTGTCTATTACTCTAATGATCTCCAGCAATTTTCAGGGATTGAAAGTGAAATGCTTTTTGAGGTAGCTGATTTCGTTCCTTCTGATGAGGCTGTAACAAATGTTGGTGCAAGTGCCACCGGTGTTGTAGATACCACTTTGGTAAGCCCACGACTGCGTTTGAAGCAAACAGATGAGGATACTAAAACTTTTTGGAAACAGGCAATTTTTGATCAGGAAGGTAGCGATGTGCTTTTCAATGCAAACAGCTTCAGAAATTACTTTAGAGGAATCTATTTAAAAGCGGAAGCTATAGACGGCAGCGGAACTTACTTCTTATTCGACCGTGCTAATTCAGGGATTACCATTAAATACACTTCCGGTGAAACCGATAATCGCCAGCAATCTTCCATCCGTTTGACTTTTGACGGTACATCGGTAATTGGTTATCAAAATGATTTTAAAGCAGAAATTGAAGCAGAAGTTGGCACAATTAATACAACCGAAGGCGATGACAACCTTTTATTAAAAGGAGGTCAGGGCAGTATGGCTGTGATCGAACTATTTGCAGGGCCTGATTCTGATGGCGACGGTATTTCAGATATTTTGGAGACCGAGCGTGCAAAAGAGCGTCTTGTACGTGAGGCCAATCTGGAGTTTTTTGTGAATGATGATTTTGTTCAGGCAACTGCAGGCGCAGCGGTTCAACTTGCACCGCGCATTTATATCTATAATCTCGAGACCAATCAGCCATTGGCAGATTTTAATGCAGATGCAGCGATTAGTGGTCAGGGTGTTGTTACGGCTGTTGGTACCTCACATTTAGGTCCCTTGAGGGAACTTGATAACGGAGACAGGAGTTATAAAATCCGAATAACAGAGCATGTTAAAGGATTATTGAATCCTGATAACGAAAACCCGGCGACCAAATTAGGAATCGTAGTAAGTCAAAATTTGATTTTTACGGGGACAGGTATGATTGAAAATACCACGAATGAAGACAGGCCAAACCGCTTACCTTTTACATCAATCATCTCTCAACAGGGTACAGTCTTATACGGTACGGGAGCTAATGTGCCCGAGGCGCAAAAAATCAAGCTTAGAATTTTTTCTGCTGAAGTTTCAAATCAATAGTTTATGTGTGGAATTGTAGGTTATATAGGTCACAGACAGGCATATCTCATAGTTCTCAAGGGTTTGCAAAGACTGGAATATAGAGGCTATGATAGTGCAGGTATTGCGATTTATGATGGAGAAGCTATTTCGCTTTGCAAAACTAAAGGCAAAGTTGAAGATTTAAGAAAAAAGGCAGAACAGGCCGGTATTACCGAAGGTACTTTGGGAATAGGTCACACGCGTTGGGCAACCCACGGTGTTCCTAATGACGTCAATTCACATCCGCATTATTCCAACTCCGGTGACCTGGTGATCATTCATAACGGGATCATTGAGAATTACGATGCGATCAAAAAAGAGCTTACCAAGCGTGGTTACACCTTTACCTCAGAAACCGATACTGAAGTATTGGTTAATCTTATTGAAGATGTTCAGCTTAAACAAAATGTAAAGCTGGGCAAGGCCGTACAAATCGCATTAAATGAAACGGTGGGCGCTTATGCCATTGCTGTTTTTGATAAGAAAAAGCCAAACGAAATTGTGGTCGCCCGTTTGGGTAGCCCGCTGGCGATAGGAATTGGTGAAGACGAATTTTTCATCGCTTCAGATGCTTCACCATTTATTGAATATACCCAGAATGCCCTTTATCTTGAAGACGGTGAGATGGCTATTGTGCGTCGTGGTCGGGAGGTGAAGGTCTTCAACATTCAGGATGATGCGTTGGTGAGTCAGCCCTACATTCAGGAATTAAAACTGAATTTAGAGCAAATTGAAAAAGGCGGTTACCCGCATTTTATGCTTAAGGAAATTTACGAGCAGCCTCAGGCGATACGTGATACGTTCCGTGGGCGTATGCGTGAGCACAAAGGCATTATCAAAATGGCCGGTGTTGACGATCATATCGATAAATTTTTAAATGCAAAACGTCTGGTTATTCTGGCTTGCGGTACTTCGTGGCACGCAGGTCTTGTAGCCGAATACATCATTGAAGAACTGGTACGCGTTCCGGTTGAGGTAGAATATGCTTCAGAGTTTAGATACCGTAATCCGGTAATTGATAAAGATGACGTGGTTATCGCGATTTCTCAAAGTGGAGAAACTGCAGATACCATGGCTGCTATGAAACTGGCAAAAGAAAACGGAGCTTTTGTTTTTGGAGTATGCAACGTGGTCGGTTCATCTATCTCTAGAGAAGCACACGCCGGGGCCTACACCCACGCGGGTCCTGAGATCGGAGTGGCTTCAACCAAAGCATTCACGACTCAGATAACTGTTTTAACCCTTTTAGGGCTGAAAATAGCCAAGGCCAAAGGCAAGATTTCTACTTCAGATTTTCATATGCACCTCGAAGAGCTGCGCCTGATTCCTGAAAAAGTAGAAGAAGCACTTAAGAATAACGAGCACGTTAAAAAGATTGCTGAGGTTTATAAAGATGCTTCCAATTGCCTGTACTTAGGCCGTGGATTTAATTTTCCGGTAGCATTAGAAGGAGCGCTTAAACTCAAAGAGATCTCCTACATCCACGCAGAAGGTTACCCCGCTGCCGAAATGAAGCACGGTCCTATCGCGCTTATTGACGAGCAGATGCCGGTAGTGGTTATTGCAACCCGTCGTGGCCATTACGATAAGATTGTAAGTAATATTCAGGAGATCAAAAGCCGAAAAGGTAAAATTATCGCGATTGTGACTAAAGGAGACGTTACGGTAAAGGAACTGGCAGATCATGTGATTGAAGTGCCGGAGGTGATGGACTCGATGTCACCGTTGCTTACTACAATACCATTGCAGTTACTGTCTTATCATATTGCAGTAATGCTGGGTAAAAATGTAGATCAGCCCCGTAATCTTGCCAAGAGCGTTACGGTAGAGTAAAAGGACTCATTTAGAATACAAAAGACCATCAGTGATGGTCTTTTTTTGTTTTAGTAAGTGGGTTTTTCCGGGTAACTTTTTTGGCTTATAAATTCACTGAAAGTCTTTTAGGTTTTTAAAGATTAAAAACTATCTTTGCACGACGAAAAAAAGCAGATTAATTTTTACGAATTTCATTTTTTTCGGCTACATATTTCGCTAAACATTAAATAGTTAAGAATGTCAAAAGTTACAGGTAAAGTTGCCCAAATTATAGGCCCTGTTGTAGATGTAGAGTTTGCAAACAATGCAGATCTGCCTAAAATTTATGATTCGCTTGAAATTACTAAAGCAGACGGAAGCCTTTTAGTTCTTGAAGTACAGTCTCACGTAGGTGAAAATACCGTAAGAACGATCGCAATGGATTCTGCCGATGGTTTGAGCAGAGGTACTGAGGTAGTTGCTACCGGAGCGCCAATTCAAATGCCTATTGGAGATGAAGTTTACGGGCGTCTATTTAATGTAATTGGTGATGCTATCGATGGTATAGGTGATCTTCCAAAGTCTGGAGCTAATGGTCTTCCTATTCACCGCGAGGCGCCAAAATTTGAAGATTTATCAACTTCTACTGAAGTTTTATTTACAGGTATCAAAGTAATCGACTTGATTGAGCCTTACGCAAAAGGGGGTAAAATTGGTCTTTTTGGTGGTGCCGGTGTAGGTAAAACGGTATTGATTCAGGAGTTGATTAACAATATCGCAAAAGGCCACGGTGGTCTTTCTGTATTCGCTGGTGTAGGTGAGCGTACTCGTGAGGGTAATGATTTACTTCGTGAGATGCTGGAGTCTGGTATTATCAAATATGGTAAAGACTTTATGCACTCCATGGAAGAAGGCGGATGGGATCTTTCTAAAGTAGATAAAGCTGCTATGAAAGAGTCTAAAGCGACTTTCGTATTCGGTCAGATGAACGAACCACCCGGAGCTCGTGCTCGTGTGGCGCTTTCCGGTCTTACCATTGCTGAGTATTTCCGTGATGGGGCAGGAGACGGTCAGGGTAAAGATGTTCTTTTCTTCGTAGATAATATTTTCCGTTTTACTCAGGCAGGTTCTGAGGTATCGGCTCTTTTAGGTCGTATGCCATCTGCGGTAGGTTATCAGCCTACTCTTGCAACCGAAATGGGTGCGATGCAGGAGCGTATTACCTCAACTAAAAAAGGTTCTATTACTTCGGTACAGGCAGTATATGTACCTGCAGATGACCTTACTGACCCGGCACCGGCTACAACCTTTGCCCACCTTGATGCGACAACCGTACTTTCTCGTAAGATTGCTGAGCTTGGTATTTATCCTGCGGTTGACCCGCTAGATTCTACTTCTCGAATCCTGACCAAAGAAATATTGGGTGCAGATCATTATAACTGTGCACAACGCGTAAAAGAGTTGTTACAGCGTTATAAAGAACTTCAGGATATTATCGCCATCCTTGGTATGGAAGAATTATCTGAAGAAGATAAGATGGCAGTAGGTCGCGCACGTCGTGTACAACGTTTCTTATCTCAGCCGTTCCACGTAGCAGAGCAGTTTACCGGTATTCCTGGAGTATTGGTTGATATCAAAGAAACCATCAAAGGCTTTAATATGATTATGGATGGTGAGCTTGATCACCTTCCTGAAGCAGCTTTCAACCTTAAAGGTACTATTGAAGAAGCTATCGAAGCCGGAGAGAAAATGCTTGCGGAAGCTTAAAACAAGTGCGCAGTTATCAGTCTCAGTATAAGGTACTGCAAACTGCAACTGCAAACTGTAAACTGTAAATAATATGCATTTAGAAATAGTAAGTCCGGAAGCAACTTTGTATAGTGGAGAGGCTACTTCAGTAACCGTTCCCGGTACTGACGGAGCATTTCAACTCCTCGACAATCACGCAGCTATCGTTTCACTTTTAGACGAAGGTGTAGTTAAGGTTAAAGGAGCCAAGCTTTCTGATAAGTCCAGAAAATACTTTTCTGCCGGAAAGGAAGCCGATGAAATCACTCTGGCGATTAAATCGGGCACTGTTGAAATGAAGGATAATAAAGTAATTGTTTTGGCTGATTAAGCTGAAATAATCATAAATTTAAAAGCGCCTAATTCTTCTGAATTAAGCGCTTTTTTTATTTTAGACCTTGTGGAAGCGAATGATGTAAAAATAATTAAGCAGTATGACAGGCATTTAATCATAAAGATCATTGCCGCTCTTTTCTTTACCCTCGGGTTTGTTCTGGTGTATTTTACAATTGTAATAAACTTTGAATTGGAT
The DNA here is from genome assembly GCF_002744755.1 of Leeuwenhoekiella nanhaiensis. Lineage (GTDB taxonomy): Bacteria > Bacteroidota > Bacteroidia > Flavobacteriales > Flavobacteriaceae > Leeuwenhoekiella > Leeuwenhoekiella nanhaiensis. The sequence continues at coordinate 118,519 of NZ_KZ319289.1, forward strand.
GTCGATTGGACGAAAGATAAACAGGTAGCTAAATGGGGAAAGGGTATGTCAAGTTTTATATTTTTCAGCGTAATTGCTTTTGGATTAGGAATAAATCTTATGAAGCGAAAGCTGATCATTTTTGATCTGTCAAAAAAGCGATATAAAATTGAGTTTTATATAGGACCTTTTCACTGGGGCAGCTGGCATAGTTTTTCAGATTTAAAACGAATTGGAATATTTAAAAACACGAAAGATATTTTTGAGTTAAATATTTGGTTTACCAATAAACGTCACGTTCAATTTGAAAAATTTTTCGATTATGAAGAAGCCCTTGCAGAAGCACGTTATATCTCGGAAATTCTGGATCTTGAGATACTGGATGCTTCTGATCCCAGAAATCCGGTACTCTTAGAAACGAAGATGGAGTAATTAGTTTTCTTGATCAAACACCGCCACAGCTCTTACAGGGGATCCTGTGCCCCCTCTTATTTTTAAAGGAAGTGCAATAAACTGAAACCTTCCGCGATCAACCAATTTGTATAGGTTAATCATATTTTCATAATGCGTGAAGCCCAATTCGCCGCATATTTTATGAACTTCGGTATTAGAAATTTTTGGAACTCCCGGTGACATGGTTTCTACACCAAAGGCTGCAATCTTCAATTCACCAAGATATCGAGCTGCTTCAGCTGTAAGTCCAGGACCTTTGGGCCAGTTTTCGGTATTAAAATGTTTTCGGTAATGGTCTGTGTAAATGAGTACCGTATCGCCTGATTTTATACTCAAATTAGCCGTTTCACACGCCTGCTGGAGTTCTTCGGTAGTAATAAGTTCCTGCAATCCTTTATGCGAAAAATCCAGACAGATTGCTTCGGTGTAGAACATTGATAAAGGCATTTTATCTATAGACTCGCCAACATTTTTTCGATCCATATGGTTGAGTGCATCAACGTGCGTGCCGGTATGCTCACTCATTGTGATCTGATGCACGCTGGGTGTTTGAGTTGCAGGTTTCTCGTCGCCATCCCATTCTTCGTGAGTAGCATACACGTGCATAGAAACTGGTGACAGACTTTTGTACACTGGCATACCGCCATAAATTTCCTGACTGAGGTCTATTATTTCTTTGCCAACCACGCTTCGCGAAATTTTACAGCTTCCTTGTTAGCTTTTTCATCCAGACTAATAGAATAGGTAGGATCAGCGCTGAGCCTTACAGTAGTTTTCAATTCATTGCCGAAACGCAGGAAACTCACCTCAAGCATATCGTCAATATTCTTGCTGTCAAGCAACTGGTTAAAGGCTTCGTTTGAGGTCATTTCAATACCGTCAACGGCAGTGATCACATCGCCTTTATCGAGCTCCGCTTTATAAGCCGGACTGCCCTTAAAGGTGTTTCTTGCGATCTCGAGGCCATTAGAAGTTTCAGCGAATGTAGCGCCGAAATAGGGCTTCTCTGTAGCTCTAGAGAGTTTAAGCCCTGCGGAAGCAAGCAGCTTTTCATAATCGGGCATCTTGCTGTCGTAGATGTAGTTGCTGAAAAAGTTTTGGGCGAAAGCATTCCCGGCATAATCGGCCAGGGTATTCTCGATATCTTCAACCGTATAGGCTACTTCGGTTTTACCGAAACGCTTCCACATCAATTGCATAAAGTCATCCAGATTAAGACTCTTTTCGCGTAAGCTTAAATCCAGAGCCAGGCCTAAAACGCTTCCGTAAGAATAATAAGAGATAAACATATTCTCCCGGTTAACCGGATCTACTGAGGTTGCAGCATCCACAAACGGCGCCTGATTACTCATTTCAATAGGATTGAAGTATTGAAGCGCAGGCGAATTCCACACGTAATTAAAGGTGCCGTTAAGGCTTTTCACATAGTCTTCGGCACTGATGATTCCGGCGCGTTCCAAAATCAGATTGGTATAATAGCTGGTAAAACCTTCGGCAAACCAAAGACTGTTGCTCATATTGGCTTTATCAAAATGAAAAGGTTCTAAGTCTGCGGGGCGAATGCGCTCTACATTCCAGCTGTGGAAATATTCGTGTGAAACGGTACCGATATTTCCGGTCATACCGCCATTGGCTAAAGTCTCCGTGTCGGTTAGAATGGTGCTATTGCGATGCTCCATCCCGTCACCGGAAACATTCGGCATATAGCACGCGAGAAACGCATAGGTGCCGTAGTCGTAGTTAGGCAATTCGCCAAAAACCGCTTTTTCCTCTAAAACAATTTTCTGAACCTTTTCCCAGTACTCATCAAATTCAGCTTCAGTACCCGGGTCGTGCAATATAAATTTTACCGTTTGTCCGTCCACCTCAAATTCTCGCTCTTTAAAGTTGCTTATTTCGGTGGGGCTGTCCATAAAATAATACAGATTAGGCGCGTAAAACGTAGTGCCTTCCTCGTGTTTAAGCTGGGTGGCCACCTTCCAACCCAAGTCCTCGCGGGCGTTGAATGTGATTTTGATGGGGCGTTCCTGTAAGTCTTTGGCATACATAAAGGTTGCCGGCATATTCAGGTGGGCGTGGGTACCGTCTACCTGAGAATAGGTACCGCCGCCCCGGTTTGCAAACAACGTATATTCAACCTTGATGGTTCCGTCTGTATTGCTGATGATCCAGCTATAGGGATCGTCGCGTTTGACTTCAAGCAGCTCTCCGGCTCCGTTTGTGGCTTTTAGACCGTAAACGTTTTTTGCGAACTCGTGAATCGCATAGCGCCCCGGAGAAGACCGGCTCATCCTCACGCGCAGGGTGTTTGATTTGATATGCGGAAAAGTCACCTGTACCACAGCTTCGTGGTGCACGGCGTTGTCAAAAGAGATTTCGTAAAAATTGGTTTGAGCCTGAAGCGTAAGGCTTAAAAACAGGAAGGCAATCCAGAGTTTCATAAAAATATATTTGTGCTAAAAATACTCAAACAAATACAAATCGCTGCTGAAACCCGGCCTGTTTCTATTGCCCTTCTTCGAAGGAATTAGTGGAGGAAAAAGCCAAAATATCTCCCGGCTGACATTCTAATGCTTCACAAATCGCTTCCAGCGTTGAAAATCGTACGGCTTTGGCTTTACCTGATTTTAAAATCGAAAGGTTGGCTTCGGTGATGCCTACGATTTCTGCGAGCTCTTTGCTTTTCATCTTGCGGTCTGCCAATACCTGATCTAAATTGATGATGATGGGCATAGCTAGACGGTTAAATCGTTTTCTTCTTTAAGCTTTAAAGCTCTGGCAAAAGCATCGCTCAGCAGTAAGAACAATACGCCTACAATGAGTAAGAACAGGAGTAAACTAAAATTCGACGTTCCAAAAGTCACGCTGATTTTACCCTCGTAAGAAAATAGCGCATTCAGACCTATAAAAATCAGAGAACCCAGAGCGCAGGCCGTAAAGAAGGTTCCGGTTTTGTGGGTGCGTTTGACCACTTCCTGCGAAAACAGCTTATTTTTAAGTAACAAACCGGCAAACTTGCGCAGTTGATAAAGTCCGGCAAAAAACAACAGGAACAAGGCGAAGAATCCCATACTAAACAACAGGGCCTTGCCGCTAAACCCATTTTCGGCGTAGGGTATGTTTAGGTTAATTATCGTCTGTTCCGGGAACATCAACACATACAGGATGGTTCCCGGAAAGAATACCACAATCGGTACCATCAGGTAAAAAGCCAGATCAATAAGGCGCTTAAAGAAGGTGTTTAGATTCATAATTTTAATGATGGGTTACACCAATGACAACCTTATCTGCTATAAAAGCCATAATGGTTAAAATAGATACAACCGATACGGCTACAATAAGAATTACATTTTTAGTTTTCATAATTTAAATATTATCGTTTTACGATAACAAATATAAACTAATTATTGAAAAACAATAATTTTTTGTAAAAAGATCTAACAGACCTCACAGGTTTCAAAACATCCCCTCCAAACCTCCCCTTCAAAGCGGAGGCTGTAGACCTCACAGGTTTTTGAAACCTGTGAGGTCTATAAAGAGAGAGCTATCGAGCGCATTTTCTTCCCTCCTTTGGATGGGCCGGGGGAGGAATGTATCTTTGCCCGATGCTACCCAAAAAACTAGAAAATAAACTCAAGCTGCGAAGTGAAGCGAATGCTTTACGCAGTTTAAGCTCCCTTCCATTTGAGGGGTTGGGGGAGGCCATAGATTTTTCTTCAAACGATTATCTGGGTTTTGCTAAAAACAAAGCGATTTTCGCACGCACCGGCGAAATTCTTAAAGAACATAACCTGGAGTACAACGGGGCAACCGGGTCGCGTTTGCTTTCTGGGAATCATAAACTCTACGAACTTACCGAAGACTTCATTGCCCAAACGCATCAGGTTGAGGCGGCTTTGATTTTTAATTCAGGTTATGATGCCAATGTGGGTTTTTTCAGCAGTGTGCCCCAGCGGGGTGATGTGATTTTTTATGACGAATTCATTCACGCCAGCATCCGTGACGGTATTCAGATGAGTCACGCAAAAGCTTATAAATTCAGGCACAACGATCTGGCAGATTTGGAGTCAAAACTGTCACTTCGAGCGCAGTCGAGAAGTCGAGTGTGTCACACTGAGCCTGTCGAAGTGGAGCGGGTTCAGCATAACCCCGAAGCTATCTACATCGTCACCGAATCGGTTTTTTCTATGGATGGGGATAGTCCCGATCTTAATGCAATGGCAGCTTTAAGTGAAAAGTATAAGGCTTATTTTGTAGTTGATGAAGCTCACGCCCTCGGCGTGTTTGGAATGGGATTGGTTGATCATTTGGCACTCGGGCACCGAGTTGCGAGGCTGGTAACCTTTGGAAAAGCGATGGGTTGCCACGGGGCAGCGATTTTGGGCTCTGACGAGCTCAAGTCTTATCTGGTTAATTTTGCTCGCAGCTTAATTTACACCACAGGCCTTCCGCCACATTCGGTTGCGACTATTTTAGCAGCTTACCAACACGCGGCGTATGAGGCAGAAAAATCGAATTCCGCTTTAAAAAACCTGCGTAAAAACATCGAATACTTCCGGGAGGAGATCAAAAAGCAGCACCTTCAGGCCTATTTTATCACTAGTGATTCGGCTATTCAGTCGGCAATTATCGCAGGGAATAATCGGGTTAAGGCCATTTCGCGAAAGCTTAAAGAAGAAGGTTTTGATGTCAAGGCCATTCTTTCGCCCACGGTACCTTTAGGGCAAGAGCGCCTGCGTTTTTGCCTGCACAGCTACAATTCGCAAAGCGAAATACAAATCGTGCTTGAGCTTCTGGCAAATTTCCTTAAAAACTTACCTGCTGCCGATGCCGATTGAAGCCGTTGCATTGTACTTTTGCAACTATGAAATCGGAACTCAAAGTAATCGCGCAGTTTACCTATTCTACAGAAGCGCAAATCATCAAAGGCAGGTTGGAGGCAGACGGGATCGAAGCTTTTTTACAGGATGAGTACACCATTGATACCGACCCTTTGATCAGCAATGCGATAGGAGGTGTGAAACTGGCCGTCTGGACCGAAGATGTGATGCGGGCCAAAACCATTTTAGAAAGCGTTGCCGAATATTCTGTTGATGATGAAGGTAAAGCCCTGCATTGCCCGGAGTGCAACAGTACGCAGGTGAAGTATTACACCACGGTCAACAGTTTTAAGGCTTTCGCCTCGTTTTTGGTGACGTTGCTTGTTTCGGTTTTACCAATCTATACCAAGTATGAATACCGCTGTGAAAACTGTAAAAATCAATTCAATTTAAATGGCTAAACACACGTATTTTATCACCGGAATTTCTACCGAAGTAGGCAAAACAGTAGCCTCGGCCATCGTAACTGAAGCTTTGGAAGCTGATTACTGGAAACCCATTCAGGCTGGTGATCTGGAACATTCAGATACGCATAAGGTTAAAGATTTCGTTTCTAACACAAAGACGCAGTTTCACCCCAATGCCTTTAGTCTGAATACGCCTATGAGTCCGCACGCCGCGGCCGAAATCGACGGAGTGCACATCAAAGCCGCGGAAATCAAAAGGCCAAAAACCAAAAATCATCTGGTAATAGAAGGAGCAGGCGGTTTGTTGGTTCCCATAAACGATACAGAAACCATTCTCGATTTAATCGATGCCGAAGACCGCGTGATTGTGGTTTCGCGGCATTATTTGGGCAGTATTAACCATACCCTGCTCACGATCGATAAGCTGAAACAGGCCGGAAAAACAGTCTTTGGAATCCTTTTTAGCGGAGCAGAACACCCCACCACCGAGTCGGTCATCAAAAAGATGAGCGGCGTTCCGGTTCTGGGTCGCATTGATGAGGAGCCTTATTTTGACCGAATGGTGGTTAAAGAATATGCTGATTCTTTGAAAGACAGTTTGCAGTAGGCAATAGCAGTGTGCAGGCTTGTACAAATTTTTAAATTTTAAACTTTGAGTTTTGAATCTAACTAAACGCGACCAAAAACACATTTGGCACCCGCTTACCCAGCATAAATTGCACCCGGAAGCCAAGCCCATCGTTCGGGCAAAGGGCGCTTTATTGTACGATGAGGAGGGCAAGGATTATGTAGATGCGATTTCTTCCTGGTACACGGCGATGTACGGGCACTGCAATGATTTTATTATTGAGCGCGCGCATAAACAAATGCAGCAGCTCGACCAGATTATTTTTAGCGGATTTACGCACGAGCCGGCGGTTGAACTGTCTGAAAAACTGATGGCCATTTTACCTGCAAATCAGCAAAAGCTGATGTTTAACGACAACGGTTCTACAGCTACCGAGATCGGGATTAAAATGGCTTTGCAATACCATCACAACAAGGGGCAGAATCGCAAAACGCTTTTAGCCTTTGAAGAAGGTTTTCACGGCGATACACTGGGTGCGATGTCTGTAAGCGGACTCTCGGTTTATAACGGTCCGTTTGAGGAGTTTTTTATTGATGTAAAGCGCATTGCACTGCCTGACGGCGAAAACATTCCGCAAATTTTGAAAGCTATTGAAGGCTTTCATGAGGAAAGTCCGCTGGCGGGATTTATCTATGAGCCTTTGGTACAGGGCGCCGCCGGAATGAAAATGTATCAGGCTCGACATCTGGAGCCTATACTTGAAAAATGTAAAGAGCTTGGCATCATCACGATTGCCGATGAGGTGATGACCGGCTTTGGGAAAACCGGAAGCTTTTTTGCGTCAGATCATATCTCTACTAAACCTGATGTGATGTGTCTTTCCAAAGCGCTTACTGCCGGACTTGTTCCTATGGGAATCACTACCTGCACGCAGAAGATTTACGATGCGTTCTATGATGATGATTTGGGTAAAGGCTTGTTTCATGCGCATACCTATTCGGCAAATCCCATCGCCTGCGCGACTGCCATTGCGGGTATCGAATTGTTACAATCAGACGAAATACAGAAAAATATCAAGGCGATAACCGGTTGGCATCAGAAATTTGCCCGTGAACTAGAAGGGCATCCCAAAGTACGGGTTACGCGTCAGCAGGGTATTATTTTCGCTCTAGAATTAAATTTGGAAATGGAGCGGTATGGCAATCTGCGCTACCAGATTTATGAGTTCTGTATGGCCGAAGGGGTCTACTTAAGGCCATTGGGCGCGACCATTTATATATTGGCTCCCTATGTCACCACCCGAGAGCAAATGGATCGGGTTTATGCTGCGATTAGGAAGGTGTTGGATAACTTCTAAAAATCGTTGTTTTCAACAGAATCCTTTAAATCAATAAGCTCTCCGGTTTCATCAACCTGAATTTCAAAGATTTCATAAACCGTATTGTCATCTGAACCCCGGCTTTTGACGTGCAGCATGGCTTCGCCTTTCGGACCTTTAATAGGTAGGGTAACTTCACTTGTTTTAAGTCCGTTATTGATATTTACCGAAAAGCTGCCTATCCCATCTTCTTCAATAGGTTCGCCTAAAATCTCGATAACCTTAGGGTTTTGCTGTGCAAGTTGCAAAGCCTCTTCGCTACCGGAACTGGATTTTACAGAGCTAAAAAAACCAAAAATAGCGGTGCCTAAAAGTAGTATTCCCAGTACAATTATCGTAAAACAACCGCCAAGTGGGACTACCCATTTCCAGTTTTTAGACCACCAACTACGGGGTTCATTTTCAAGTTCGTTCATGACTTTTTGATTTTTAATTGGCGCCGCCAATGGGTTTCATATTCTGTGGCTTGCCTTGAAATTGAAAATTTGTTTTCAACGAACTCCTGGTCGCCTTACCCCCAGATCATCATTGATACTACTAAACTAATGGTTTTAATTGAAAAGTACTTTTTCAATGCGCTCCGATGTGTAAATACTATTTTTGCACTCTAAATTTTGTTGTGATGCAACCTATTGCAATTACCGGTAGCGCTTCTGTTTCCGCCTTTGGCGAAAACAATTCAGAGGTATTCAATCAAAAACATTCGTTGTCTTTTGATCAGGAGCTCCTTGACTGGGTGGGCCGCCTTCCGGAAAGCTTAAAAGCTAAAATCAAAGCCTTGCGTAACGAAAACCGGAATTTTCAGGCATTAGATGCCTCAGTTCTCTATGCAATTTACGTTTCGCGATTAGCAACGCGGCAAGCCGGATGGAAAAAAGGTGATGCTTTCGGGATCAATATCGGTTCGTCACGCGGTGCTACCCAACTTTTTGAGCAGTATTACGATGCTTTTGCTAAAACCGGCAAAGCCGAAACTTTAGCGTCGCCTTCTACAACTTTAGGCAATATTGCATCCTGGGTGGCGCAGGATTTACAAAACGACGGACCCGAAATTTCCCATTCCATTACCTGCTCAACCGCCTTACATGCGTTGCTTAATGGTGTCGCCTGGTTGCAGGCCGGGATGTGCGATAAATTTTTGGTGGGCGGTAGCGAGGCGGCCTTAACGCCTTTTACGATTGCACAGATGCAAGCGCTCAAAACCTACAGCCGTGCCAGAGAAGATGCTGATTTTCCGTGTCTGGCTTTTGATTTGGAAAAGACCGAAAATACTATGGTTTTAGGGGAAGGCGCGGCTTCTATTTGTATGGAAAAAGGGACCCGCGAAAATGCTCTGGCTTATATAACCGGCGTGGGTTATGCCACCGAAGCTTTACAACACGCGGTTTCGGTTTCTGCCGAAGCCACCTGCTTTCAAAAGTCCATGAGAATGGCGGTTGAAAGCGCGTTTGGGGGAGCTGAGAATGATGGGATTTCCGCCTTCGCGGAAATGCCTAAGAATATAGATGCGGTTGTGATGCACGCGCCGGGGACCATTCTGGGTGATCAATCGGAATATAAAGCGATTCAAAAACTATTTGGAGACAAGCTTCCGTTATTAACAACCAATAAATGGAAAATAGGGCATACTTTCGGTGCAAGCGGACTACTCAGTTTAGATACTGCAATTCAGATGCTTCAGACCCAAAAATGGGAGGAAGCGCCGTTTTTTTCGCCGCAGGCTAAACCCAAAGAATTGAAAAATATACTCGTAAATGCTGTAGGATTTGGTGGCAATGCCGTGAGTATTTTGGTAACGAGGGCCTAGTTTTTTAACTTTATAAACAACAGATTTAGTATTTTTGAGCCATCTCCTGCTGCCCGAAAAATTACCAGGACTTTTTAAGGCATTAAAGATTTAAAAACAGACCCATGAAACACGATTGGACCCGCGAGGAAATCCTCGATATCTACAACAAACCTTTGATGGAGCTGCTTTATGAAGCGGCAACGGTACACCGTCAACATCACGACCCCAATACCGTTCAGGTTTCTACCCTGCTTTCTATAAAAACAGGGGGCTGTCCCGAAGATTGTGGGTATTGCCCGCAGGCTGCCCGTTACCACACGAATATTGAAGGCAATGATTTGATGGGTGTGCAGCAGGTAAAAGCTCAGGCTTTACGCGCAAAAGCTGCCGGCAGTTCACGCGTATGTATGGGTGCGGCCTGGCGAAATGTAAAAGATGGGGAAGAATTTGATCAGGTTTTAGAAATGGTGCGTACCATAAACAAGCTCGATATGGAAGTGTGCTGTACGCTGGGTATGATTACCGAAAATCAGGCGCAGCGTCTTGCTGAGGCCGGTTTGTATGCCTACAACCACAACCTCGATACTTCTGAAGATTACTATAAAGATGTGATTTCTACCCGTGCGTTTCAGGATCGTCTGGACACGATAGGCAATGTGCGTAAGACCAACGTTACCGTGTGTAGCGGGGGGATTATTGGTATGGGCGAAAAGGTTGAAGATCGCGCAGGTATGCTCGTGGCTTTGGCGACTTTAGATCCTCAGCCCGAAAGCGTGCCCATTAATGCTCTGGTTGCGGTTGAAGGTACACCTATGGAAGATATTGAACCCATTTCAATCTGGGAGATGGTGCGTATGGTGGCTACCACGCGTATTGTAATGCCACAGACTCAGGTACGACTAAGTGCCGGTCGTACACAAATGAGCAGAGAAGGGCAGGCGATGTGTTTCTTTGCCGGGGCAAATTCCATTTTTGCAGGGGATAAATTGTTAACCACACCTAACCCCGATGTGAACGAGGATATGGAAATGTTTAAACTGCTGGGGCTTAACCCGCAGGCTCCTTTTGTAAAGAAAGCACAGCCTGAAACCGTAGAAGCGGTAGATTCTAAGCACTTGCCAAAAGGCGAAAAACCAAAATGGTCAAGACCTGGGCATACCATTCCACGAAATGAAGAGGCTAAGGCAAAAGCCAAGGCTTAATTTAATTTATTTGAATACTTGAAGCTTAAACAGATACATAGGGTAAAAACCATCACTAAAAAGGAGTTTGTACGGGATTACGTCAGGCCTCAAAAACCGGTGGTTATCGAGAATCTTATTGAAGATTGGCCGGCCTATGATAAATGGCATCTGGATTATATTAAAGAGGTTGCCGGCGACCGCGAAGTGCCTTTGTATGATGACAGACCGGTGACTCACGAAGACGGTTTTAACCAGGCGCACGCCAAAATGAAAATGGCAGATTATATTGATTTGCTTAAGCGCGAGCCTACCAATTACCGCATCTTTCTGTATAATATTATGAAGGAAGTGCCTTCGTTAAAGAAGGATTTTAAGTTTCCGAAAATAGGTTTGCGTTTGTTGAAGCAAATCCCGATGGTGTTCTTTGGGGGTGAAAACTCTAAAGTGTTTATGCACCATGACATCGACTGGGCCAATATTTTGCATTTTCATTTCCACGGAAAAAAGCAGTGCATCCTTTTTGCTCCAGACCAGACCGAAAATCTCTATAAAGTACCGCATTCGCTTATTACCCGCGAGGATATTGACTTTGATCATCCCGATTACGAGAAATTCCCAATACTGAAAAAAGCCGAAGGTTTTATCTGCGAACTCAACCACGGCGAGACGCTTTATATGCCCGAAGGGTATTGGCATTATATGAAGTATGTAACGCCTGGTTTTAGTATGAGCCTGCGTGCATTGCCGCGCAAGCCTAAACACCTCTTACAGGCGGTGTATAACGTTTTTGTGATGCGTCATTTTGATAACCTGATGCGTCGCCGTAAAGGTCAGGCGTGGATTGACGAGAAAAATGAGCGTGCCATTGCAGAGACCCATAAAAAACATGGATTAACGGCTTAAGGAATCAACTCTTTCGCTTTTTCATAAATCCAGTCTCCGGGCCAGCCTCTGTAAGCCATATAATCGGCTAGTTTTTTGCGCTTTTTGTATTTGTCTGTTTCGCCGGTGAGTTGGTCAAAACGTTTCTGAGCGAGTTCGTCAAAGGTGTTGAGGTATTCACTTTCCGGGATTTCGGTAAAGGCTTTTTTGATGAGGTAATCGCCTATTTCGCGTTGTTTCAGTTCTTGCTTAATTCGGTTTTTGCCCCATTTTTTATGACGAAATTTTCCCCGTGCAAAACTACGTGCAAAGCGCTCTTCATCCAGAAACTTGTGCTGTAGTAAGTGATAGAGTACGGCATCAACCGCTTCCGGCATCATACGCATTTCTACCAGTTTATCGCGCACTTCTTTGTGACAACGATCCTGATAGGCGCAGTACTTTTCCAGCTTTCGCTTGGCTTCTTCTACAGTATAGGTTTTTACGGAGTGTTGATTCAAAATTCAAGGGTCAAAATTCAAATTTACTGTCTTTTTAATCCACTATAGACTTATCTAATTGAAAGCTTGTAAATTTTCTCCCTTTGGGAGAAATGCCCGTCAGGGCAATGAGGGAACAATAAAAAACCCCCACCGTTTTCACGATGGGGGTTGTTTCAGTTTATCTAATTTCTTTCCCGTCTTTGTCAGTAAAGCGGTACTCGAGATACGTGTAAGCATCTCTGGGCATTATTTTAACCCATTTTTTGTGTTCTATAAACCATTTAGAACGTGCTGAAGGGAAGCCTTTTGTCAGGAAGGCCGCTATAAAGGGATGCGTGTGTAACGTGATCTTTTTATAGTCTTTTTTGAATAGTTTGATCAAATCTGCCTGTATGCGATTGACAACACTTATGGGAGCCTCAATCTCACCATCGCCATTAGGATCTTTCTCTCGGGTTTTGATATTCATCTCAGGGCGCACACGCTGGCGTGTGATCTGGATGAGACCAAATTTACTTGGAGGTAAGATTTTATGTTTGGCGCGGTCGTCGCTCATCTCATCACGCAGGTGATTGAAGAGCTTCTTACGATTTTCGGCTTTACCCATATCGATAAAGTCTATCACAATGATACCACCCATATCCCGCAGACGCAATTGTCTGGCGATCTCGGTGGCAGCGATTAAATTGACCTCGAGGGCCGTTTCTTCCTGGCTTTTGGCCTTGTTAGACCTGTTACCACTGTTTACATCGATGACGTGTAGTGCTTCGGTGTGTTCAATCACTAGATAAGCACCGCGGCTCATCGAAACAGTCTTGCCAAATGAAGTCTTTATTTGACGCTCAATCCCATGTTTTTCATAGATGGGAACCGAATTTTGATAGAGTTTTACGATATTTTCTTTATTAGGTGCAATCTCTTGCAGGTATTCTTTGATTTGGTAATACAATGTCTCATCGTCCACACAAATATTGGTGTACGAGTCATTAAACAGGTCTCTTAACATAGAAGAGGCGCGGTTCATCTCGCCCAGTACTTTGCTGGGTAAATGAGCATTGTGTAATTTTTTACACATGGCGGTCCAACGGTCCACCAGGTTTTGTAGATCTTTGTCTAGTTCTGCAACCAGTTTTCCTTCAGCTACAGTGCGTACGATTACCCCAAAACCTTTGGGACGTATGCTCTGCATAAGGCGTTTAAGCCTTGCTTTTTCTTCGCGCGACTCGATTTTTTGTGAGATCGAGATTCGGTCTGAAAAAGGAACAAGAACCACATATCTTCCGGCAATAGAAAGCTCACTGCTTATTCTGGGGCCTTTGGTAGAAATAGGTTCTTTTACTACTTGCACAAGGATAGATTGATTGGATTTTAAAGCATCTGCTATCTTTCCGTTTTTATCAATATCCTTTTCTGCAGGAAATTTTTTTAAGGAGTAATCCTTGAGTTTACCTGTGCTTACACGTTTTACAAATTTCAAAAGGGTAGGAAGTTGTGGCCCGAGATCGTGATAGTGTAAAAAACCATCTTTCTCATAACCTACGTTGACAAACGCAGCGTTAAGACCTGAAACCGTCTTGCGTATTTTGGCAATAAAAATATCACCTACACTAAACTGGTTATCTTCTTCATCCTTATGTAATTCTATTAGTTTACCATCTTTTAAAAGGGCAAAATCAACTGAAGTGGAACTGGATCGAATTATTAATTCATTATTCACGCTTCATTAAATTATATCCGCCCCGTAGGTACGGGACAAAAGATTAAACATTATTATTTTTCACAGGATTTTGTGTACCGGCAGGAGTTTATGGCTGACGCAGAATTGCTCAGCTCAATTATAATCTCCAGATGTCAATGAACGTATGCTATACCCTCAAGGGGTATATTAAAAGAAAAAGTAGTGCTAGACTACTTTTTCTTCTTGTGACGGTTAGCGCGACGACGTTTTTTACGTTTGTGCGTTGCTACCTTGTGTCTTTTTCTTTTCTTACCACTTGGCATAAGAGCTCAGTTTAAAATTAATAGTTAGTTTTCGTCTACAGATACATTAGACTTAACACCTTCTACAAAAACCTTAGCAGGCTTAAATGCAGGAATATTATGTGCAGGTATCTTAATTGTAGTGTTCTTTGAGATGTTGCGACCGGTTTTCTCAGCGCGAGTTTTAATAATAAAACTACCAAAACCTCTCAGATATACATTATCACCACCTTCAAGCGAGTTCTTAACTTCATCCATAAAAGTCTCTACAGTAGCCTGTACATCATTTTTCTCAATTCCTAATTTCTCAGAAATTTTCGCAACAATATCTGCTTTTGTCATTACGTATTATTTTAGGGGGTTAAAATTTAAGGGTGCAAATATACACATTAAAAAATCAATATTTCAAACGTAAAAGATTAAAATATAACTAGATAAACGGTTAATTTGAAGAAAAGGTATTTCTGGTGTTCAATTTTTCTAAAAAACTCATAGACTGGTATTTACAAAACAAGCGCGAACTCCCGTGGCGTAAGACTCAGGACCCCTATCGCATCTGGTTGTCTGAAATTATCCTGCAGCAGACCCGGGTTGAACAGGGCATGCCCTACTATTTTAAGTTTGTGGAAGCCTATCCGGATATCAAAGCGCTTGCAAATGCCCCCGAAGATGATGTGTTAAAATTGTGGCAGGGATTGGGTTATTATTCACGTGCGCGAAATCTACATGCTACCGCAAAAAAGGTTGCTTTTGACTTTAACAGCGAGTTTCCTAATACTTATGCCGAAATCAAAAAACTGAAAGGAATAGGTGACTATACGGCTAGTGCGATCGCATCCATTTGTTTTGATGAGGCCGAGGCTGTAGTTGATGGTAATGTCTACCGGGTGCTTTCCCGTGTTTTTGGTATTGATACTCCTATAGATAGTACTCCCGGAAAAAAGGAGTTTAAGGCGCTTGCTCAGCAATTGATAGATCCTAAAGATCCTGCAACCTTTAATCAGGCGGTGATGGAGTTTGGTGCGACACAATGCAAGCCCAAAAATCCGTATTGCCTGCACTGTCCGTTTCAGCAAGACTGTGCCGCCTATGCCAGTGGGAAAATAAATGAACTGCCGGTAAAGCAGGGTAAAACCAAGGTGCGGGACCGGTACTTTAATTATCTGATTGTTTTGGGACCTTCGGGCGAAACGATCTTAAGCCAACGCGATAAAAAAGGGATTTGGCGCGGACTTTTTGAATTTCCGCTTCTGGAAACCGAAAAGCCCTTGAAGGAGTCACGCTTTCGCGAAAGCTTAAAAAATCTAAAATTACCGGGTGTTTCGTCAGCTGTTTTGGTTGACGATTTAGATGTAGAAAGTCTGGTTGCGTTAACTCCTGAAGCCATAATTCATAAACTATCGCATCAGAAACTTCACGTGCATTTTTGGCTGTTGAAGATTAAAGACGTTTCAGGTCTGCAAACCAGTTCTTTCGAAGTTTTTGAGACGTATGCAGTGCCCCGTGTTATAGACCGTTTTATGGAAGACTTTGATTATAAGCGCTATTTGTGATGCGCTTAGCTGTTCTGCGGTTTTCAAAACGCTAAACTATAGTTGAGCGACTGCTTAATTTTAGTTACTTTTGAGCTTTAAAATTACAGATTATGTCAGGTACGTTAAATAAAGTTATGCTTATAGGCCACACGGGAGATGATGTGAAGATGCACTATTTTGAAGGAGGCGGTGCAATAGGCCGTTTTCCGCTGGCGACTAACGAAACCTATACCAACCGTACGACCGGAGAACGCGTTAACAATACCGAGTGGCATAATATTGTGGTACGTAATAAAGGTGCTGAGATTTGTGAGAAGTACCTGAAAAAAGGTGACAAAGTTTATATAGAAGGTCGTATCAAGACCCGAAAATGGCAGGATGAGACCGGTAATGAGCGGTACAGCACCGAAATACAGTGTACCGATTTTACATTTCTTACGCCTAAAGATGCCAGTGGTATGCCACAACAAGGCAACAGCCAGCCGCAGGCTGCACAAACACGATCTGCCGCTCCTTCTGCACCGGCAGTTTCACCGGGCTATGAAGACGATGATGAAGATGATTTGCCATTCTAATCCAGTTTTGGAAATTAGAGTTCACGAGATAAAACAGTTAAGCATTGGATCCTGACCCCCCAAGTTTAGTATTAGTTCAAAATAGTTTTTCGGCTACAACTGTTGTTGAGATCATTGCCGTCCTAATACTTCTGGTCTGCTCAGCCTTAATAAGCGGTACCGAAGTAGCTTTTTTCTCTCTTACGGCTGCCGATCTGGAGCTCGACCCTGAGAAACAAACCCGAAAAGATCAACTTGTTGTTCGCCTGCTCGAAAAGCCTAAAAAACTGCTGGCTACCATACTTGTGGCCAACAACTTTATCAATATCGCCATCGTACTCATTTTTGCCAGTCTGGGCGAAACGCTGTTCGCGGGTCTCGAGTCTGTGCAAATTGGGTTTATTAACCTTCGGTTTTTTGTGGAAGTTGTAGCGATTACCTTTCTCATTTTGATGTTTGGCGAAATCCTGCCAAAGGTTTACGCCAGTCGTAATAAAGTGGCATTTTCGGGTCAAATGGCTTACCCAATGGTGGTTTTAGACTTTATCATTTCGCCATTAAGTACTCCTATGCGTGCTGTGACTTTATTTTTGCAAGATCGCTTTGGTAAACAAAAAGGGAACATCAGCATAGATCAGCTTGGGCAGGCGCTTGAGCTAACCAGTGAAGAAGATACTTCGGTTGAGGAGCAAAAAATCCTACGCGGAATCGTAAGCTTTGGTAATACCGATACCAAACAGGTGATGAAGCCCCGTATGGATATTTTTGCATTGAATATGGAGTGGTCGTATGCTGAAATCATTCCGTTAGTGATTGAAAACGGATACTCGCGTATTCCGGTTTTTGATGAAAATATAGATAACATCACCGGTATTTTGTACGTCAAGGATCTCTTACCGCATATTGATGAAGAAGAATTTGACTGGATCAGCCTCTTGCGTGATCCCTATTTTGTGCCCGAAAATAAAAAGCTTGATGATTTGCTTAACGAGTTTAAAGACAAGCGCAATCACCTGGCTATTGTTGTGGATGAATATGGCGGCACCAGCGGATTGATTTCGCTGGAAGATATTATTGAAGAGATTGTTGGCGACATCAGTGATGAGTTTGATGATGAAGATATTGTGTTCTCTAAGCTGGATGACAACAACTATATTTTTGAAGGAAAGACTTCGCTGAAGGATTTTTACAAAGTAATTCGCCTGGAAGATCCGCAGTCTTTTGAAGACAATAAAGGGGAAGCCGAAACCCTTGCCGGTTTTATTTTGGAGATATCTAAAGGTTTCCCGCGCAAAAATGAAATAATAAACTTTGAACACTACGCGTTTACCATTGAAGTCATCGATCAAAAACGCATCAAGCAGGTCAAGCTTACCATCCGGGATCTTGATTAAATTAAATTCCTTTCAGTTGAAAAAGTATAGCTTCTTCATTTTGGCATTAAGCATCCTGTGCTGGTCGTGCAAAGAAGAGGTGTTGCCCAAACCTAACGGATTTTTAGCTCTGGATTATAATGCTCCTGAGTATGTAGAGTATTTGGGTGACGATTGCCCGTATGGATTTATGAAAAACGCAGAGGCCCGGGTAAAATATAAGGAAGATTGCTCGGCGGTTTTAGAATATCCCGGCCTTGATGGTGCCTTATACCTTACTTATCGCAAAGTAGATGGAAACATCAGACAATTGCTTACCGATGCTCAGAAACTTACCTACGAGCACGTTGTGAAGGCAGACAATATCATAGAAGAAAAATACATCAATCCCGAGTACCGGGTTTATGGGATGTTTTATGATGTAACGGGTAATGCGGCCTCACAATCTCAATTTTACGTTACCGACAGCACTTCGCATTTCATCACCGGCTCTATCTACTTCAACGTTACGCCAAACTACGACAGCATTCTCCCCGCAGCCGCTTATCTCAAGACTGATATCAGGCATTTGATGGAGAGCTTACGCTGGAAAGACGAGGAGTAATCCTATCTTAAAATTATATTTCAAACCGACGCAGCCGGTTTAAAAAGGCTAGTTTTGCGCAATGCAAAACGATCAAAAAAAGTGGCTGTATCTGATTATTCTTTCACTGGTTTGGGGGAGCTCGTATATCCTGATCAAAAAGTCGCTGGAAGGCTTTAGTCCGTTTCAACTTGGTGCCATTCGCATTATTTTTTCTACCGCTTTTCTTTTTGCTATCGGTTTTAACTCGTTAAAAACCATAACCCGTGCCCAATGGCCTTGGGTCGCTTTAAGTGCTTTGTGCGGTACCTTTTTGCCGGTATTTTTATTTTCGTTTGCTGAAACGCAGATTGACAGCAGTATTGTTTCGGTGCTCAATTCGCTGGTGCCGCTTTTTACAATTTTGATAGGCTATTTCGCCTTTAAAGTGCGCTTTTCGGGACTTCAACTCGCGGGAGTTCTGGTTGGCCTTGCAGGGGCTGCACTACTTATTTTTAATGGTGCATCGGTTAATCCTGATCAAAATTATTGGTTTGCCGGTCTGGTGATTTTTGCAGCCTTATGTTATGGTGCCAATGCTAATATTATAAAGGCTAAACTTCAGGACGTGTCTTCAAAAGCTATCGCCGTTGGTAATTTTGCCGTGATGATTTTACCGGCGCTCCTAGTAGGTTTTTTTGCCGGCTTGCCTGAACAGGATTTTTCGGATGATAGGGTTTTTGAAGCGGTGCTCTACGTGGCTTTGCTTTCGGTTGTAGGAACCGGTATAGCAAAAATTCTGTTTAACCGACTCATCCAGATATCATCGCCGGTTTTTTCAACTTCGGTTACCTATTTGATTCCGGTGGTTGGTATTTTTTGGGGTATACTCGATGGGGAGCAATTTACCCGGGTGCACGGAGTAGGAGCTCTGGTTATTTTGGGTGGAGTGTATCTTGTGAATCGTTCTAAAAAAAGAGAAGCAAGGGCTTAAAAAAATTGGAAAGGCCTGTTTTTGCTAATAGATCCGGTTGATCAAATTGTTAATTTAACACGATTTTAGTTAAAAAAAGAAGCTAATTATAGAACTTTAGTGGAAAACTAAAAACATGTTAAAAGTAGCCCTACCCATTCGTTTCGGAATTGCCATCACTGCTGGTTTAATCGCCTATTTTTTAGTGCTGGCGTTATTCGGCCTCCATACCAATCCTTTGTACAGTTTATTTAATGGGGTCATAACCGGCTTTGGTATTTATGAGGCCATAAAATATTATAAGCTCAGTAAAGGAAAAGATTTTGAATACGGCGATGGCTTTGCAGTAGGTATTGTTACCGGTTTTGTTTCCACTATTTTATTTACTGCATTTTTTGCGTTATACGCAGCCAATCTCAACCCTGATTTTCTAGATAAGATGATCGGCCGTTGGGAGACCACTTACAATACCAGTCTGGGTAGTGTGGTTTTTGTTGTGGCCATTATGGGTTTTGCAACCAGTGCGGTGCTCACACTCAGCTTTATGCAATTATTTAAGCAAAGCTGGAACCCCAAAAAGAAGTCTACAAAAAACATCTCCTGATTTTCTATTTATAGGTTTGTATTATAAGTAAATAGCTGTATATTTGCGCCCTCTTAAACCGGAAGGTTTGGATTTTAACTTATTTTATAAACACAACGCTATGTACGCAATTGTAGAGATAGCAGGGCAGCAATTTAAAGTTGCGAAAGATCAGAAGGTATTTGTAAACCGTCTGTCAGGAGAAGAAGGAGACGAAGTTTCTTTCGATAAAGTTCTTCTTACAGGAGATGGTGACAACATTACTTTAGGCGCCCCGGCTATAGAAGGAGCTCTTGTTGGAGCAAAGATTTCACGTCACTTAAAAGGAGACAAAGTAATTGTTTTCAAAAAGAAAAGACGTAAAGGCTATAAAAAGAAAAACGGTCATCGTCAATCTCTTACTGAGATCGTAATTGGTGATATTTCTTTAAAAGGAGGTAAAAAAGCAGCTCCTAAAGCCGAAAAAAAAGAAGAAGCAAAAGCTGAAGCCCCAAAGGCAGAAAAGAAAGCAAAAGCTTCATCAAAAGGAGATGATCTTAAAAAGATCGAAGGAGCAGGGCCTAAAGCCGCAGAAGCATTAGTAGCAGCAGGTATTGATACCTTTGCAAAAGTTGCAGCCTCAACTCCGGAAAAATTGAGCGAGGTTCTTACTGAGGCTAGCTCAAGATTAAGCCACATCGTTACAGACACCTGGCCAAAGCAAGCTGCTTTAGCTGCTGAAGGTAAGTGGGATGAGCTTAAAGAATTACAAGAGAAATTAGACGGCGGGATCGAAAAATAATCCTGTTAAAGTATAACCTTAAAACTAGAATAAGATGGCTCACAAAAAAGGAGTAGGTAGTTCTAAGAACGGTAGAGAATCAGAATCGAAACGTCTAGGTGTTAAGATATTTGGTGGTCAGGCTGCTGTTGCCGGTAACATTATCGTAAGACAACGTGGAAACACACATCACCCAGGTGAGAATGTTTACGGTGGTAAAGATCACACCCTTCACGCTAAAGTGGACGGTATCGTGAAGTTTACCAAAAAGAAAGACAATAAGTCTTACGTATCTGTAGTTCCTGCTGCAGAAGCTTAAGAATCTTAAGTCTAAAAGAACGAAAAACACCTGTTTCAGATGAAGCAGGTGTTTTTTTTTTGGCGCAGCCAAAAGAATTAATGCCAAGTCCGGATAGCGATCAGGATGTCTCGAAAACAAGAATTTGTTTCTAACGATGTTTCGGGGCTTGGTTGGAGGTCGTTTAGTGATGCCGATTAGTTTTCGGTCATAAAAAAACCCTGCAAGTGCAGGGTTCAATTTAGAAGGTTTTCTTCTAATTATAGGCCGGGATAGTTTCCGGTAATGATGTCGATACCGTCTATGACCCAACCTACGATAAAGAATCCTGCGGTCAAGATAAAGATGATATTCCATAAAATAGGACTTCCTAAGTACCATCTGTGAGCAGCAAATGCTCCTAAGAATAACCAAAGTAAGATCGCTACTGTCTGACGATCTGCAGCTACAGCAGCCGGAGAAACAAGTTCGCTTGCAGTGTCAGAACCAACACTTAATTCAGTATTGGCCTTTGTTACACGTTCTACAGGAAAACCTGCGAACATAGTTGTAGAAATCATTAGCAGAAATGCCAGTGAAAGAATAATTTTGAAATTCATAAGGTTGAAGATTTGATTAAATTACTTAAAAAGTACGCAATTTTGAGATATCCTATATTCCGTGTATTCTTGTTTTTGATATGTTTAACGTTTGCCAATAATGTAAAAGCTCAGGAATATGAGTTTTTTGGTGTGATAAAATTAAACGATACTTCCTTTATTAGTTATAAGGTTTTGTTTGATCGCGTTAACGACTCCATACAGGGGTATTCGCTAACCGACTTCGCCGGGAAGCATGAAACAAAATCTAATATCACGGGTTATTATAATGAAAGCAAAAACCTTTTAACCTTTAATGAATACGATATTGTTTACACCAAATCTCCGGTTGTTCAAAATGATTTTTGTTTTGTCAATTTTGAGGGTAAGGTCAATAATCTGGATCGAGTGAAAGCTTTTAGCGGGGATTTTAAAGGTTTATATGCCGATGGATCATCATGTCTTGATGGGACGATTATTGTAAATTCAGGTGATCAGGTCAGAAAGCGGGTAGAGAAAATAGATAAAGTCGTACAACGCTCTCGTAAATTTTCAGATTCTATAAAGAAAAACATCAAGGTTGCTAAGGTGCTGGATACGCTTACACGTAATATCATCGCCAAAAACGAAAACCTGAATATTTATACACGAGATCAAAAGATCAAGCTCGTGATTTACGATGCCGGAAAGGAAGACGGTGATCAGGTTAATTTATATATTGATGATAAACCCGTTTTGGAAAATTATACGGTTTTACACGACAAAAAAATACTGGAAGTGCGTCTGGCAAAACCTCAGACGCTTATTCGCGTTGAGGCGGTGAGTGAAGGCACTTCTGCACCTAATACGGTGCGGCTGGAGGTAGAAGACACACGCAACTTGGTTCGTACCATAACAAACCTTAAAAAGGGCGAAAAAGCGCAGATGACTATTGTAAAAAAATAAACCCCCGCATCACTGCGAGGGTTTTATCAAATATTTAAAGTCTAAAATCTCAGATCTTAAACTAGTATCTGTAGTATTCCGGCTTAAATGGCCCTTCTACTTCAACGCCTATGTATTCGGCCTGATCTTCATTAAGTTTGGTCAATTCTACACCTATTTTCTCTAAGTGTAAAGCAGCAACTTTTTCATCTAAATGCTTTGGTAGCATATAAACTTCATTCTTATAATTGTCACTGTTTTTCCACAACTCAATCTGTGCCAAGGTCTGGTTTGTAAAGGAGTTACTCATTACAAAACTTGGGTGGCCGGTTGCGCAACCTAGGTTTACCAAGCGCCCTTCCGCTAGCAAAATAATGTCTTTACCGTCAACGGTATATTTATCTACCTGAGGCTTGATCTCATCTTTAGTGTCACCATAATTTTCATTTAACCAGGTAACCTGAATCTCGTTATCAAAGTGGCCGATGTTGCATACTATGGTTTTGTCTTTCATAGCTTTAAAGTGCTCCCCGCGTACGATATCTTTATTACCGGTTGTGGTAATTACGATATCTGCATTGGCAACCACGGTTTCCAGTCTTTTAACTTCAAAACCGTCCATAGCAGCCTGTAGGGCACAAATAGGATCAATTTCGGTAACGGTAACTATAGAGCCCGCACCTTTAAAAGAAGCAGCGGTACCTTTACCTACATCACCATAACCGCATACTACTACGCGCTTACCGGCAAGCATCACATCTGTTGCGCGACGCACGGCATCAACAGCACTTTCGCGACAACCAAATTTATTATCGAATTTAGACTTGGTTACACTGTCATTAACGTTGATGGCAGGCATAGGAAGTGTGCCTTTTTTCATACGCTCGTACAGACGGTGAACTCCGGTTGTGGTTTCTTCAGAAAGACCTTTAATGCCGGGACCTAATTCCGGATATTGATCAAGCACCATATTGGTTAAATCGCCACCGTCGTCAAGAATCATATTCAGCGGCTTACGGTCTTCACCAAAAAACAGGGTTTGTTCAATACACCAGTTAAATTCTTCTTCATTCATTCCTTTCCACGCATAAACCGGGATGCCTGCTGCTGCGATTGCTGCTGCTGCATGATCCTGAGTAGAAAAGATATTACAAGAGCTCCAGGTAACATCAGCTCCTAAAGCCACCAAAGTTTCGATTAAAACTGCGGTTTGTATGGTCATATGCAAACAACCGGCAATACGCGCACCTTTAAGGGGCTGCTCTGCACCGTATTCTTCACGTAAAGCCATAAGGCCCGGCATCTCAGCTTCGGCCAATTCTATTTCTTTTCTTCCCCATGCGGCCAAAGAAATATCTCTGACTTTATAAGGAACGTACTGCACTGTTTTCGTTGACATAGTCTTATATTTACAATTCTTATTTTTTGCAAAAATACGTAATATCCACTACTTAACGTGCCACTTTTCAAAACAATAACGCCAAATCCCACTACTCAGGTTTACATCTGGAAGGTAGAGGAGTCTGTTGAGGAATTGGAAAAAAATGTCAATCTGACTCCGCATTGCAGGGCTCGTTTAGAGAGCATGAAATCGGAGCTGCATAGAAGGGGTTTTTTAAGCATCAGACACCTGTTGCACGAGGCGGGCTATACTGATCAGGATTTATTCTACACCGATAATGGGAAACCCCATCTTCAGGACGGCAAATACATCTCAATCACCCATTCCTATAATTTTACGGCGATAATCGTCAGCGACGATACTGAGGTAGGTATTGATATTGAGATGCAGCGCGATAAAATTCTGCGTATCGCCTCACGCTTTACGCCGCTTAAGGAATACCATACCTTGGCCAATGACGATGCCTTAATCCGAAAGCTTACGATTGTTTGGGGTGCCAAAGAATCCCTGTATAAAATTTATGGAGTTAAGGGAATCAGTTTTTTGAAGCACATCTATGTGGAAGATTTTGATTTTGATGATGCAAAATCTTCTGCGACCATTAATTACAAAGGGAAGAAAAGCAATTATGCGATCGATTTTCTCGAGTTTGAAGGTTTTACCTGCGTTTACGCCCTGGCGCTATGATCAGCAATTTTACGCATAGCGGAAGTGTTATCTACTCACAAATTGAGCAGGCAGCAAGACTTGGGCAGCCTTGCTTTGCGATTCTTTTTGACCCGGAAGAACTTAGGGTTCAGGATCTGGAAAAGCATATTGAAGCGCTTCCTGATCACACCACACACCTTTTTGTAGGCGGAAGCACGGCAACCGCAGCACAAGCGCAGCTTGCGGTACGGGAGCTTAAAAAACATTCCGGTTTGCCTGTGGTTCTTTTTCCGGGAGACCATAATCAGATAACCGCCGAAGCAGATGCGCTTCTTTTTTTGAGTTTGATTTCGGGCGAAAACCCTGAGTATCTCATTCGGCAACAAATCAAATCGGTTGATAAGCTGAAGAATTCAGCCTTAGAAATTATTCCTACCGGTTATATTCTGATTGATGGAGGTACCGAGACCGCAGTGCAGCGGGTGAGCAAAACGCAACCGCTCACACAGGATGATCCTGACCATATTGTAGCCGTTGCGCTTGCAGGACAGTATTCCGGTAAAAAATTAATTTATCTTGAAGCCGGAAGCGGAGCTAAAAACCCCGTTTCTGCCGAAATTATAAAAGCAGTGAAGGAAGCGATCCATATTCCGCTTATTGTAGGCGGTGGTATCAGAACCCGGGAACAACTGGAAATCGCTTACGAGGCTGGGGCAGATCTTGTTGTCGTAGGCACCGCTTTTGAAAACGGAAACTTCAGAATTTAAGCTATGGCTGAAACACTCGATTTCCTGTTTGGGCAGTACTCTGATTATGAAACCTCTTCCATTGTACTTGAGCTAGTTGGTGTTGTTTTCGGTTTATTGTCGGTTTGGTTTTCGAAGCAAAACAACATCTGGGTGTATCCCACGGGGATGATCAGCACCGCCATTTACGTGTATTTACTGGCTAAATGGGGTTTGCTGGGAGATATGATGATCAACGCCTATTATTTTTCGATGAGTGTTTACGGCTGGTATATCTGGACGCGTAAGGTAGATGCAGAGCACGTGACGCCCATTACTTCGACCACTGCTAAAGAGCATCAGATTTCAGCATTAATTTTTATAGCCACCATCATTTTTGTCTTTATCGTGTATACGGCTTTTGATAAGTGGAATGACTGGACGGCTTATGTAGATACGCTTACCACCGCTATTTTCTTTGTAGGAATGTGGCTTATGGCCCGCCGCAAGCTTGAAAATTGGATCTATTGGATACTTGGAGATGTAATTTCGGTACCGCTGTATTTTTACAAAGGTTTCACATTTACCAGTTTACAATACCTTATTTTTACTGTACTTGCTATTTACGGCTATATCTCTTGGAAAAAATACCTGAACAACAACCCGGTAATTGCTTAAAAGTCGTACTCTTCGGTCCGGAGAGTACCGGCAAGACCACGCTTTCCCGAAAACTTTCAGAACACTATAACGGCACCTGGGTACCCGAATTTGCACGCGAGTACCTTCAGCAAAAATGGGATAAAGAGCAAAAGATTTGTGAGCCTCAGGATATCTTTCCCATCGCGTTAGGACAGCGAAAATTGGAAAACACCGCTGTTAATTCTGAAGAAAAAATAGTATTTTGTGATACAGACCTCTTGGAAACAATGGTTTACAGTGAGGCTTATTTTGACGGTTGGTGTGAAGAGCGCGTGCGGGAGGCCGCTTTGACTTCCAGATATGATCTGTATATTCTTACTTATATAGATGTGCCCTGGCAGGCAGATGATCTAAGAGATCGACCCGGCCAGCGTGAAGAGATGTTCAGGCTTTTTGAACAGGCTTTAATTCAACACAACCGGCCTTATATGCTCGTCAAAGGCAATCTGGAGGAGCGCATAAAACAAATTACCAATCAACTAAACACCAGACTCAATTGAACTTTACAGACCAGGAAATCAACGAAATTAAAAATCACGGCTTGACGCTAGACCAGGTCAAATCGCAGATCGAACTTTTTGTCAATGGGGTGCCTAATGTCAAACTCGTGGCGCCGGCTACCGTTTCTGATGGTATTTTTAAACTTTCAGACGATGCCGAATTGCAATACCTTGACGCTTATGAACGTAAAAAGCAGGAACTCGATTTATTGAAATTCACCCCAGCATCTGGCGCAGCCAGCCGTATGTTTAAAAAAATCTATCAGTTTCTGGAAGAATACAATCCTGAAAAAGAATCTATAGACGCCTTTTTAGAACGTACCGGGGATAAGCATATGAAAGCTTTTTTTGATGGCTACGAAAACTTTCCGTTTTACCATCATATTATGGATAAGCTTGATAAAGAGGTTTTAGAGGATAAAAACGCCAAAAAATATGCCTTTATCAAAACTATGATGGCCGCAGACGGTGAAGATTACGGTAGTTTGCCCAAAGGTTTAATACCCTTTCACTATTACGGTTGTTATAAGGCAACTGCTTTTGAAGAGCACTTGCACGAGGCAGCGGCCTATGCGGCTAAAAATGATCACGCATCCCTGCATTTTACGGTTTCTCCGGAGCACGAAGAAGCTTTCCGGAAGGAATACGATACCATTCATGCTTCGGTAAGCAATACTACAGGCGTTAATTTCGACGTAAGTTATTCCTTTCAAAAACCGGAAACCGATACGGTTGCGGTTACGATGGATAATAAATTGTACCGTCAGGAAAACGGTGAATTATTATTTAGACCGGGCGGTCACGGGGCGCTTATTGAAAATCTCAACGATGTGGATGCCGATTTGATCTTTATCAAAAACATTGACAACGTTTTGGTGCAGGACCAAATTCAGGCGCTGGCACGATCCAAACGTATTTTGGCCGGCTTGCTGCTCGAGAAGCAGGAGCAGGTCTTTAAATACGCCAAACTTCTGGCTGAGGATAACATCACCGATGCACAGCTTGATGAGTTGGTCACCTTCCTGAAAGAAGATTTTAGTACACGTATTGACAAGGACTACGGGTCTTTTTCGCAAAGCGAAAAGAAAACCTATTTGGCCGAATTGCTTGATCGCCCTATTCGCGTTTGCGGAATGGTAAAAAACGAGGGCGAGCCCGGCGGCGGACCATTTTGGGTGGAAGATGAAAGCGGTAAAGTGGCTCTTCAGATCATTGAAAGCGCACAGGTGAATGAAAAAGATGCAGATCAGCAGGAAATTTTCAAGCAGTCCACGCATTTCAATCCGGTTGATATCGTTGCCGGGGTGCGTAATTATAAGGGCGAAAAATACAACCTGCTCGACTACGTAAATCCGGATTTGGCTTTTATCGCTTATAAAACTGATGGCAGCAATGAGATTAAAGCTCTCGAACTTCCGGGATTGTGGAACGGTGCAATGGCCCGCTGGAATACCTTGTTTGTTGAAGTGCCGCTGGAAACCTTCAACCCTGTAAAAACCGTTAATGACCTATTAAAACCGGCTCATCAGGCGCAGTCTTAATGAATAAGGAAGTCCTGCAGTCTGAATGTGAGTTTAAAGCGGTGCGTAGTAGCGGTCCCGGGGGTCAGCATGTCAATAAAACATCCACCAAGGTGATGCTGCACTGGGACCTGGAAGCTTCGGCTGTTTTTACAGAGGAGCAAAAAGAGCGATTACGCCAACGTTTGGCTTCTAAACTCACTACAGAGAACCAGTTGGTATTGTCCTACGATCAAAGCCGAAGTCAGCATAAAAACAAGGGCGAAGTTTTTAAAAATTTGGTCCAGCTGCTGGAGAAAGCTTTGGTTAAACCTAAAAAACGAAAAAAGACCCGACCTACTTTAGCTTCCAAAAAGCGGAG
Organism: Leeuwenhoekiella nanhaiensis; assembly: GCF_002744755.1. Taxonomy (GTDB): domain Bacteria; phylum Bacteroidota; class Bacteroidia; order Flavobacteriales; family Flavobacteriaceae; genus Leeuwenhoekiella; species Leeuwenhoekiella nanhaiensis. The sequence goes on from NZ_KZ319289.1 coordinate 146,496, forward strand.
ACTCGAATCTAAAAAACAAAACGCCCAGAAAAAGGCAAACCGTAAACCACCTGATTTTTGAGGTGGTTTATTTTTTTAAGAAGAATTTATTGCCTTACATTTGCCGCCTAATCTCAAAGGGGTGCTTAAACTTCCGGGTGACCGGAAAGCGAGCTGAGATCATACCCAATGAACCTGGGCGGATAATGCTGCCAAGGGAAACGCTTAAAATGCCGGTGACGATCGGTTAAATTTTAAGCAACATTGCATTTATTAACTAATAGTAACACGGAATAATTGCCCCTTTTATTCGTAAAAATAATTTTACGGATGAAAACTCTTTTATTCGCCTGTGCTGCCAGCCTAACAACTTTTGGCGCACTCGCACAACAAAAACCGGTCATAGACACGACCGAAGTCAACAAACTGGACGAAGTTCTGGTGCAATCTATCAGGGTTGATGCCGACTCTCCCATCACCTACAGCAACCTTTCTAAACAGGAAATCGAGGAGCGCAATCTGGGGCAGGATTTGCCCATTTTGCTCAACTACCTGCCCAGTGTGGTTACCACCTCAGATGCCGGTGCCGGCATAGGTTACACAGGATTCCGGGTACGGGGAACCGGTAATCAGGGGATTAATGTCACCATTAACGGGATTCCGTATAATGACGCAGAAAGTCTGGGAAGTTTTTTCGTAAACCTTCAGGATTTTAGCAGTTCTATTCAGAGCGTGCAGTTGCAACGCGGGGTGGGGACTTCTACCAACGGTGCAGGAGCATTTGGTGCCAGTTTAAACATCCTGACCGATGCAGCAGATGATAAAGCCTATGCTGAAGTTAATGCTTCGGCCGGCTCGTTTAACACCAGCCGGGCTAATGTAAAATTCGGTACCGGCCTCATTAGTGATCATTTTAGTTTCTCCGGAAGGCTTTCGGCCATAAAATCAGACGGCTATGTAGATCGAGCCAGTTCTGATCTGAAATCCTATTTCCTGCAAGGGTCTTACCGGGATGAAAATACCCTGCTTAAAGCCATCGTTTTTGGTGGTCATGAGATTACCTACCAGTCCTGGAACGGCATTGATGCCGAAACCCTGGCGACAAATCGCAGGTTTAACCCCATAGGATTTCAGTATGATGATGAAGGCAATTTTGAAGGCTTTTACAACAATCAGGTTGATAATTACAAGCAGGATCACATACAATTATTATGGAACCAGAAATACGATGGCGGCTGGTCTACAAACCTGGCGTTGAACTATACCTTGGGTCGCGGATTTTATGAGGAATATGTAGACTCCTGGTATTATGAAAATGTAAACTTTTCTAACGATGCTACATTTGAAGCTTTAGGCTGGGAACCTTATGAGGTAGACGGCGAGCTACAAACCGATACCGATTTAATACGCCGTCGCTGGTTAGATAACCGTTATTATGTGGCTAATTTGACCACCAATTATTCAGACGAAAACATCGATTTTGACGCGGGGATTTTTGGTAGTTTATATAGTGGAGATCACTACGGCGAAATTGTCTGGGCACGCTATTTTTCACAGACTGAAGAAGCCGGATACCGCTATTACTTTGGTACCGCAGATAAAAACGAGTTTACCACATTTGCCAAAGCTACCTGGAGAATTGACGATACATGGAGTGTCTTTGGAGATGTGCAGGGACGTTTTATAAGCTATGAGACAGACGGGATAGATAATGATCGAGCAGATTTTATAATCGATGAGAACTATTCGTTTTTTAATCCCAAAGCCGGTGTGACTATCACCTTAGATGAGTTTAGTCGTATTTATGCGTCGTACGCACGGGCCAATCGCGAACCCAATCGTACCGATTTTGAAAACGGGAATCCCGTACCTGAAAGTCTTAATGATTTTGAATTGGGCTACCGCTATACCACAGATCGCGCGCGGGTTTATGCTAATGCCTATTACATGGATTACCGCAATCAGCTTGTACTTACCGGTGCTATTGATGATGTGGGTGCGCCTATTCGTCAAAACAGCGGATCAAGCTATAGACTGGGTCTGGAGATTGAGGCAGGCCTTGAGATCATACCGGGTATGCTGGCTACAACACCTAATATTGCGTTGAGTACCAATAAAAATCGGGATTTCTTCTTTGAGCGGGATGGTGAACTTCAGAATTTGGGTAATACCAATATCTCGTATTCTCCCAATGTGGTTGCCGCAAACCGTTTTGATTACTTTCCGGTTGAAGGTTTACGCCTGTCATTATTGTCTAAATATGTTGGCGAACAGTATTTAGGTAACATCGATGCAGAAAGCTCAAAGCTGGATGCTTATTTTGTAAATGACTTCAATGCGCAGTACGAATTGGGGGCGTTAGGCTTTGCAAAATCAGTTACGCTAACCTTGTTGGTCAACAACTTCTTAAGTGAAGAATACGTGTCAAACGGATATTTTTTCACGTATGATGATGATTTTACAAATCCCGGAACCGTGACAACTATTGAAGGGACAGGCTACTATCCGCAGGCAAAAATCAACTTTTTAGTAGGTGCCAGCGTTCGATTTTAAAACTTTATGATTGAGAAATTAAGAGCTGCCTGGGGTATATCTTCGGGCAGTTTTTTTATGTTTTGGGCTGTAAACCTAATTCGAAATACTGATCAAACTTCCTTCCTGTGCAACCCGATACGGAAGCAGGGTATAAGGCAGGTTCTGAGCCTTATCCTGACCGGTGTACAAATTATAGGTATTGTCTTCACAGGAGCAGGTTACTTCGACCCCATTTAAAACCATTGCCGAACATTGATTAGGCACATGATTGGGATCTGCAGCCTCCCAGGCGCGTATACCCGTTCCGGTATTGATGACAAAAATGCCCTGAATTCCTACATTGGCTACATAAACCGCATTGCCGGGGAACTGCAGATTGCTATATTCCGGTAAGTTGGTATTTAAACTTACATTAAAAGCAATAGGCGTAAGATTGGGGTTATTGATGCGTGCATCATCAGAACTACAGGAGATCAGTACGAGTGCTAAACCCAGAATACAACCAATTTTTTTTAGGTAAACCGAAGAAAGCGACATTGTCAATTTGTGAGATTTTAGAACTAAGAATTAATAATTTCGTATATTAGCACTACAAATCCCGTTTATAATGGGATTTTTTGTGTTTATACCTCTGGCCTTTTCCATTTTGGATTAAACACACCCAAAAAACGAAAATACACCACATACATTGTGCATAAAGAAACGAAGTTATGAGTAAAGTATCATACTATACTGCGGAAGGATTAAAAAAATTAAAGGATGAGCTCAATCAGCTTAAAGATGTTGAGCGTCCTAAAGCATCACAGGCCATAGCCGATGCACGCGATAAAGGAGATTTAAGTGAAAATGCTGAATATGATGCGGCTAAAGAAGCTCAGGGAATGCTGGAGATGCGTATTTCTAAAATGGAGGAGATCGTCGCGAATGCACGTATTATAGATGAATCTCAATTAGATACCTCTAAAGTTTTGGTGCATTCTACCGTAAAAATCAAGAACCAGACAAATGGAGCCGTGATGACCTATAAGCTGGTTGCACAAAGTGAAGCCGACCTGAAAAGCGGAAAAATTTCAGTAGATTCTCCTATAGGTAAAGGACTTTTAGGTAAGAAAGAAGGGGAAGTCGCAGAAGTTAGCGTTCCTAATGGTACGATGAAATTTGATATTCTGGAAATCAGTAGAGACTGATTGGAAATTAGAAAGTAGAAATACAAAATACTTTTAACCACATACATCTAACTTAGAATGGCTTCCATATTCACCAAAATAATCAATCGGGAAATCCCGGGACACATTGTAGCAGAAGACGATAACCATATCGCTATTCTGGATATCAATCCCAATGCTAAAGGTCACACGCTTTGTATTCCAAAAAAGGAGGTAAACAAACTCTTTGACCTGCCCGAAACCGATTATATGGAGCTTATGGCTTTTAGCCGAAAGGTTGCTTTGGGATTGGAAAAAGTTGTGGATTGCAAACGTATTGGCGTCTCGGTTATAGGGCTTGAAGTTCCACACGTTCACGTGCATTTGATCCCGCTCACTACAATGGAAGATGCTCGTTTTCTGAATAAAACGGCCATGTCTTCTGAAGAATTGGCGGCTTTGGCTCAGGAAATCAACGCGGCTATTTAGTCTTTAAATAATAAATACCAAAGGCTGCCGCAGCACCTGCAAGAACAACTCCTGCCAAAATATAAATAGCAAGCGGTTTGAAGCGTTGATAGGTTTCCGGGTTGCCTACACGTTTCAGGTTATAGAGATAGATTCGGTCTATCTCATCGGTCCATAAAGCAGGATAAATCTGAGACTCACAGTGGCTGCAATTAAGCTCTCCTTTCACCTCTTTGGTAGCACGGGTATACAATTTAGTGTCTTCAATTTTATTGTAGAAACTAAACATCAATCCGTCCTGAGCATAGCATTTAGGACAGTTATTGCGCAGTTTTGATTCCCCAAATTTCACGTAGTTCTCGGCCATAAATCAAGCTTAGGTTGGTACTGCGAAAATAAATTATTTGAGCAGATCTCCCAGATTTATTTGGGCATATTGTAAAAGCATGATTGTTTTTGCGTCTTTAATTTCGCCTGTTTTGAACAGCCGTAATGCTTCCTGAAAATCGTATTCAAGCACCTCAATATTTTCGGTTTCATCTTCAGAACCACCACCTTTAGAAAACTTTTGGTCTTTAGAATAGGTAGCTATAAAAAAATGAAGAATTTCGGTTACAGAGCCGGGAGACATATAGGATTCAAAAACCTTTTCAACTTCGGTGATGCGGTAACCGGTTTCTTCTTCAATTTCTTTGATAATTGCTGTTTTGGGGTCGTTTTCATCAAGAAGACCGGCACAGGCTTCAATCATCATCCCGTCCGGGTTCTTGTTGAGGTAGGTGGGCATTCTAAACTGCCGGGTAAGAATCACGCTTTTTTTATCGGTATTGTAAAGCAAAACCACGGCTCCGTTCCCGCGATCGTAGGCCTCTCGCGATTGCTTTTCCCAGACATTCTGATTGTTTAAATATTCAAAATCTACTTTCTTGAGGGTATACCAGTTGTCTGAAAGTATACTCACGTTCATATTTCGAAGGCGGTCGTTCATTAATTGATGAGTTTAAGGGCAATTTGAAAGGTCGTTCCTTTATTGAGTTCGCTATGTAAAACTTTTACCTGCCCGTCATGATATTCTTCGATGATGCGCTTAGTGAGTGAAAGCCCCAATCCCCAGCCCCGGGTTTTTGTGGTATAACCGGGTTCAAAGATGGTTGAGAAATTCATCTTGGGGATACCTTTACCGGTGTCTTTGATGAGAATTTTAGCATAGCGTGTATCTCTTTTGATGATTAAGGTAAGTGTACCTTTTCCCTTCATCGCATCGATTGCATTTTTGACGAGATTCTCTATGCTCCAGGCAAAAAGCTCTTCATTAAGCATCACAAAGAGCTGCCCCTGCGGCACGTCAATTTGGAAATCGATCAGTTTAGAACTGCGTTTAGACAGGTATTCAAAAGCTTCCTGAGTTACCGTAATGATGTTTTTTGCTTCCAGTTTCGGGACGCTTCCAATTTTAGAAAACCTTCCGGTTATGGTTTCAAGCCGGGCAATGTCTTTATTGATTTCCTCGATATACTCGGGGTTTACATTTTCGGTCTTTAAAATTTCAGTCCACCCTACCAGCGAAGACAGAGGTGTCCCAATCTGATGGGCGGTCTCTTTAGCCATCCCTGCCCATAGCAGGTTTTGTTCGGAAGCTTTTGAAGTCGCGTAAAAGAAGTAAATAACGGCGATAAACAGAATAATAATAATCACCAACACCACAGGAAAATATTTCAGTTGGTTGATTACCGGCGAATGCCCATAATAGGCGTACCAAAGTTCACCACCCAGAATGTCTATGCGTATGGGTTCATTTTCGGCGGCCATTTCCCGAAGCATTTCCTGAGAGCGCTGCGGATTGTCTAAAACACCTTCCGGAATGTTGATGCTGTTTACAATGCTGTCCTTATAATCAGTAATGATAATGGGGATATACTGGTTACGGCTGTTGATTTTCTGGCTCAGCGCGTAATACTGGTTGATGTCTTCGGTGTTAAAGGCCTCCATAGAGGAAGCCCAGATTTCCATACGATCCCTTTCGGCCTGTTTCAACTGATCAAAAAACAGCGAGACATTCCATAAAATCAGCGCCGTGATGACAACTGCTGCAAAAATGATAAACCAGCGAACAAAGCGCTGATCTCGGTTAAACTTCATAAACTGAGGTCTTAGAAAGCTGTGAATTCGTTTGCTAGAACTTAAGCAAAATGATTAAATAATAACCAAGTTCCTTATTCTTCAGTATATTCTGGCAAAATGCCATTGTCTTCTATCATAAAGATAAAATCAGGTATAGAATCAAGTCTATTTACTTTATCGATAATATTTAAAAAGAGGTTTTTTGTATCACTTATATTTTTTGTGCTGTCAATATGAATACTTATCATCTTTTTTTCTAGTTGAGAAGGATAATTTTCATTGTTGTTTGGGTTTAACAAATGATTTTTAAGAGTGATTTCCAAACTATCTATCGGCAATACTAAATCGTAATTTACGGTTATGCTGTCTGTATTAACGTATATTATATTTTTTAGTTTGTAATCAAGTATGAATTCGCAAATTTGAAATGGCTGTATTCTATTGATTTTATAGTCTGTTTCTATTTTTAAAACGGGTTTTTCTTTTAGGCAGTCAATTTCATTTAATATTCTTATAAGCTCTTTAGTGGTTTTAATTGTATCTAAGTCAAATTCAACTAAGCTTTGGCCCTCCATCCTAAAGCTAAAAAAGGTTTGAATTGATTTTTCAACTACTTTATTTTCCTTATTTGGTCTATTTTCAGCGCAGCTTAAAAAAAAGATTAGAGTAATAAATAGGACAATTGGATTTCTCATTTATAAAAGTGGCGAAGTTTAAATATAAAGCATTTCTAAAAGAATTATTGTCTGTAAAACGGTTTTAAGTGTACCTGCGTATGCCTACCTTTGCGGGATGCAATTTAAGACTCAAACACTTGATCCGGCCGCCAGCGATAATGCGACGGTTTACGGTATTCTTGCGGGGGCTGTGAGTCCGCGGCCTATCGCTTTTGCCAGCACTCTGGATGCTGAGGGCAGGCCTAATCTTGCACCGTACAGCTTTTTTAACGTGTTTAGTTCTAATCCGCCTATCGTGGTGTTTTCGCCCGTGCGTCGCGGCAGAGACAATACGACCAAGCATACCTTAGACAATATTTTGGAGACCAAAGAGGTCGTGATTAATATTGTAAATTATGCGATGGTGCAGCAAATTTCATTGGCCAGTACCGAATATGATGCGGGTGTTGACGAGTTTATAAAAGCCGGTTTTACCAAGGTACAGTCTGAAGCGGTGAAGCCCTTTCGGGTGAAAGAATCGCCGGTACAGCTCGAATGTAAAGTGAAAGAAGTTGTCGCTATGGGAGATCAGGGCGGCGCCGGAAACCTGGTGATTTGCGAGGTGGTGCGTATGCATTTGCACGAAAACATTCTCACCGAAGCGGGTACTATTGACGATCATAAGATTGATCTGGTAGCCCGAATGGGAGGCAACTGGTACACCCGTGCGATTGACGGGATGTTTGAAGTGCCAAAACCTTTGCGTAACTTAGGGGTTGGTGTTGATCAGATTCCGGAAGCCTTTAGAACCAGCAGCATCCTCACCGGAAACGATTTGGGACGTCTGGGCAATGTTGATGTGTTACCGCAAGCGGAAGAAATTCAGGCTTTTTTAGAAACGGAAGCCGAACTTAAAGATTTGGCAGCAGCTAAAAACAGCCCTGCCCTGCATAGTAAAATACAGGAATTGATCAGCGATAATAAAATACAGGAAGCCTGGAAATTGATTTTGGCTTAAGACATTAAAATTTAAAGAAGAACAGTAGAAAATGGAAGTACAAGGAAAAGTAAAACTTATAGGAGACGTTCAAACCTTTGGTAGCGGCTTCAAAAAGCGGGAAATAGTTGTAATTACCGAAGAACAATATCCACAAACCATAATGGTTGAGTTTGTGCAGGATAAAACCGATTTGCTCAACAACTTTAAGCCGGGACAAAACGTAAAAATCAGTATCAACCTGCGCGGTCGCGAGTGGGTGAGTCCGCAGGGCGAAACCAAATATTTCAACAGTCTTAACGGCTGGCGTATTGAAAATGTAGATCAATCTGCACCTGCAGGGAGTGTGCCTCCGGTACCACCGGCAGATCAGTTTGAGCCGGCATCAGACTTTGATGATGACGATCACGACGATTTACCGTTCTAAAATCGCGTTAAAACAAACCGAAACCCCCGATACTTTTACTAAGTTTCGGGGGTTTCAGTTTTGTACCCTCTAAATCTAGCATTATCGTCTATATAACATCAGATCAAGCTTTCCCAGATTACCGCCATGCAGATGAAGACGGCCTGCTTGCAGTAGGTGCAGATTTGTCGTTAAACCGACTCAAAGATGCCTATGCCAAAGGGATTTTTCCGTGGTATAATGACGGGCAGCCTGTACTCTGGTGGTCGCCAGACCCGCGTATGGTGCTTTTCCCTGAAGAAGTGCATGTTTCAAAATCTATGCGGAATGTATTTAACCAGGGACATTTCACAGTTACTTACAATACTGGTTTTGCCGATGTGATTCTAAATTGCAAGCGTATTAAACGAGACGGGCAACACGGCACCTGGATTACAAATCAGATGGTTGAAGCCTATATCAAGCTTCACGAGGAAGGTCTTGCAGAATCGGTTGAGGTGTGGCAGGATGATACCCTGGTGGGCGGTTTGTATGGGATCAACCTGGCAGATAAAAAAGTGTTTTGTGGCGAAAGTATGTTTAGTCGCGTGAGCAATGCCAGTAAAGTCGCTTTGATTACGCTGGCGCGAAAACTTCAAAATCTCAATTACAAACTCATAGACTGTCAGGTCTATAACGAGCATTTGGATAGCCTGGGCGCACGTGAAATTCCACGGGAAAAGTTTTTGGAATATCTTGAGTAATAAATCTAAAAGTGTATTTTAGTCGCTTACCTAATTAATTAGTTTATGGGGCTGAGATTAATACTGTGTACGTTTTGTTTAATCGCGTTTGTTTCCTGCGATCCGCAAGATGAATCTGAGGAGACATTTGTTGCCACCCAGGATGTTGAAATTGAAGTGGATTATTTTGAACACAGCTATGATACAGATAGTAACAAAGAAATGCTTAGGTATAGAATTACCTACACCAATCCCAATGATTTTACTATTTTGGGAGCTCCTATAAAAACACTAAAGTCAACTCAAAAAGAGGCTGAAATCTTCTACACTATGATTCCGTTCGAGGGTAAAACTCCCTGTCAGCGTCTCGAACCGGGTGAGACTTGTGTGGAAGAAGAGTCTATGATTGAAGATATCAGTCAAGCGTACGATCCTGATGATCTTCCCCTGCGTACCTTAGAAAAGGTAGAATACAACATCAGGGAAGAACTCCGTTAAAGCTTAATCTTTGCCGCGGTATAGAAAAACACCCGATTTTCCTGATCTAGTGTTAAATCTTCCTTTCGGTATTCAGCCGCGATTTGAAGCTTAAGCGTACCGCTGATTTGATTTCCCAAAGTTAGGGTGAGCCTTTGATTAAGATCGGGTTTTTCCAGCGCTGAAATGCTGTACAGGGTCTCGAGACCTATGGCGGCGTAAAATTCGCCATCATCAAGCCGTAATCCCTGCAACGGAAAGTCCAGATTGAGACGATAGCGAGCCCGGTAAACCGTTTCGTTTTCATAAAAACGTTGCTCTACCCGAAGCCGATGCCCCAGGCGGTATTGATTATACGTACGGGCATAATTATACTGCTGCGTAAGTCGCACCTCGTTACTACGACCCGGCTCCAACCAGTCCCGGTTGCGATAGCGCAGTCCCAAACTCACACTGCCGTAAAACCCGCTCTCATAAGTCGTAAAGTGCGAAAACTCCAGATGCTGTACCGAGTAGGGTTTGTCTTCCTCCGGAAAGGTACTGCGATTGGTCACTTCAAAATTATAGCTCCAGCGAGATGGCGGACTGTAATTGAGTGCAATCTCGTGCTGACTCATATAGCGCGTGTCTTGAGCAAATAGACCCAAAGGCAGCAAGAATAGTACGAATAGTTTAGAAAAGAAGGAATTCATAAGACCGGCGTACTATTTTACGGGATTTTAAAAAGTTACCATCAGCGTCAAATGTCATCTCAAAACGCTCCAGCTTGTTTTCTGTGTTTTTTGTAGCTACAATAAGTTCCCAGGCATCGGGTATTCCGGGATTGGCGGTGTTAAATACAGTTTTCGGTTCATAATGCGCCTGTATTTTTTCAATACGATGCCGCTCAAAACTGGTCTCAAGATAGTTTTTTACAGCTGTGAGCGTAGCGCCCATTTCTTTTTGAGTTCGTATGATTTCGATGTCCTCGAGCATTCCGGTCTGGTCAAACTCTACGCTGTATTTTTCCCCGTTAAGTTTAAACTTGGCTTCAAAGCTCTGCCGCTCGCCGTCCTGCTCGCGGTAATACTGAAGTCGCTTTTTAGTTCCTTCCAGACTTTGTAAATAGGTGATTGCAGCTTCAGGCATCCCTTTGGCCTCTATGCCCTGTTCAAACTCCTGCTTGAGGTTCTGGGCATGAGCAAGGCAGGAAAGCGTAATAAATAAAGCTAAAATGGGATATTTCATAAACTCATTGCTTTTACTTCTTCGTATCGGAAACAATTTACTTCGTGATCATTTACCATTCCGGTGGCCTGCATATGTGCATACACGACTGTTGAGCCGGTAAATTTAAATCCTCTTTTTTTAAGGTCTTTTGCTAAAGCATCACTAATACTGGTGGTTGCGGGGGCTTCTTTATAATATTCAACCTCGTTTTGAACAGGTTTGTCATCTACAAAACTCCAGATGTATTTGGAAAACGAACCGAACTCTTCCTGAATTTTCATAAAGGCTTTGGCATTACTCACGGTGGCGTAAACCTTCAGTTTATTGCGAATGATTCCGGGATTGTTGAGCAGTTCTTCTAATTTTTCATCCCCGTAATTAGCGATCTTTTTGTAGTCAAAATCATCCAGCGCTTCGCGAAAGTTTTCGCGCTTGCGCAAAATGGTGATCCAGCTGAGTCCCGCCTGAAAAGTTTCCAGGATTAAAAACTCAAAAATAGTAGCGTCGTCATAAACTGGCACGCCCCATTCGGTATCGTGATAGGCTTCGTACAGCGCATCACCTGCACACCAGCCACACCTGTGCTTATTCATAGTCCTGCATTTAGACCTTAAAGATATTCAATCTATTTGCTGAAAGCCTGCATCAGGCTGTAAGTTTGTTAAAAAATGCCCGACTTCTGGTCTATGCAAATTACTACTTTAGAACGTCAGGATTTGGTCACCCAATCTTTTAAAGCCGGAATGACCTACGCAGATTACCGGGTACTGGTGGGCTCGCACGCCCAATCCTTTACCAGCACCGGCCATACGCAAACCGAAGCTTTGTCTAATTACACCCTGCTCAACGACCGCCGTATGAAACGCTGGGATAAAACCTTTAAACTGACTGAGGCAGAACAGGATCTCATCAGTGGTTTTGACCGCCCGCTTAACTGGCTGTTGCTAACCGAAAGCTGGTGTGGTGACGCGCCCCCCGCAACTGCCGTGATGCAAAAAATAGCTGAAATCCAACCCAATATTGACTTTAGAGTGGTATTGCGGGACGATCATCCTCAATTAATGGACGCGTTTTTATCAAACGGAGCTAAGGCAATTCCAAAATTGATCATTCAGGATCCGCAAACCAAAGAAGTTTTAGCTTCGTGGGGTTCGCGCTCGTCGGCTGCAAAGAAGTTGGTAGAAGATTTTAAAGCCGAACATGGTGAGATCACTGCGGAATTTAGAGAATCATTACAAGTTTGGTATAATAAAGATAAAAATCAGGCGATTTTGAGTGAATTGATTGAAATTTTGCGTGTACTTAACCTTGAAACTCGAATGTAATCGAACCTAGCTGTGTGGCACGGTCGCTTTTGTTGAAAATAGCATTCTCAGCATACTCAAGCGCCTGATCAACCAGACAGCCGTTAGACGTGCTTGAAGCGCTTTTGTTGAAATAGGCTTTTATAATTCCGCCACTGCCGTTAACCTCAATATTGATTACCACTTTTCCGGTAGCATCACAGGTGTACACCGGATTGGGAATTTGAATCGCATTGCGGTCCTTAAGCTGATAGGTCACCGTACTGCGGCGGTAACTCGAGGTACTTACTTTTGAAATTTTTTCAGCAGTTTTAGAATCCCCGGCAGATTGCTGTTCTCTTCGTTTCTGGCGTAAGAGTGCAATACGCTCCCGGTAATCGGGAAAGTTTTCATCTTCACCGTCTGTATCTTCTGATGGTTCCAGCGTTTCAGAATCTGTTTTTAATGCGTCATTAACCTGATTTTGCTGGCTAAAATACCTGTTGGCCTCCTGAATTTCCCGGTTGCTGCTCTGCGCCTGATTGGTGATTTGCTGAGACTGCAATTGTTTTTCCTGCTCGATTTCTTCAGGCGTTGGTTCCTCTTTAGGCTCATCCTGAATGATGGGAATGGGAATAAATTCTTCTACCTGCGAAGTGTCGTAAGGCTTTATCGTAAGAAACAGAAATACCACAAAAAGAAAAGCCGCACCGCTAAAGGTGATCAACATGGCTTTATCCTGAGAGGTCATTTTCATGGCAGTAAAAATACAAAAAGCGGTGGTGGTTTGCTGTTAAACAAAACGCAAGAGCCGTGCCCGAATTGCCTTTACAAAACAGAAGCGTCTAAAGCGGCTTCAAAAGCTTCCAGACTCGTGGCGTTACTTACTTCAAAATCCCCAATTTTTGTTCTTCGCAAAGCGGAAAGATGCCCGCCGGTATTTAAAGCTTTACCAAAATCATGTGCCAGGGAGCGGATGTACGTCCCTTTACTGCAGCTGATGCGAAAATCAACTTCCGGAAGCGCGATTCGTGTGATTTCAAAAGCCGAAACCTGCACTTCCCGGCTAGGTATGTCAACTTCCTCACCGGCTCGAGCAAACTCATACAGGCGTTTTCCGTCTTTTTTTAATGCTGAAAAAACCGGTGGTTGCTGCATAATGCTTCCCGTAAACTGAGCTGTGGCCGCATGAATTGCCTCGTCGCTGAGATGGTCTGTGGGAAATGTCGCGTCAATTTCGGTTTCCAGATCGTAAGAAGGGGTGGTGGCGCCCAGTACTATGGTGCCGGTGTATTCTTTTTCCTGCCCCATAAATTCTTCAATACGTTTGGTGAATTTTCCGGTGCAGATGATGAGCAAACCGGTAGCTAAAGGATCTAGCGTGCCGGCGTGACCTACTTTAATCTTTTTGATCTTGTAGGTTTTACGTATGAGCCAGCGCACTTTGTTCACCAGCTGAAACGAAGTCCAATTGAGCGGTTTGTCAAATAAAAGGACCTGACCTTCTTTAAAATATTCGGGGTTTTGAATTTTCATATACAATCTTTAAAAACGAAGCGTTACACGTGTAAGCTTTGTTCAAAATGCAAATGTGATACATTCAAACCCAGAACACAAAAATTAATTTGCGTTATCTGTATATTATAAGGTGTAATGTGTTGATATTTTGTAACTTAACCTTGTTAACCCTCTGCGGCTATGAAGCCATTTTATTTTTTTTTACTTTTCCTGATTACATCTCAAATCCTTTTTTCTCAGAGGAATCCTAAACTGCCGCAAATATCTCAGGACTCCACAAAAAATGAAGTTGAGGTATATCTCGACTCCCTTACCGTAAAACTTAAGCGGGAGGTTTACAGGGGAAATATTAGTACTGCTGTTTTTGAAGCCAAATCGGCGTTACCACTTGCAAAGAAAATTAAGGATATTGAAAGTCAGGCGCTACTAACCTATATTTTATCTACCAGCTATCTCACATTAGGCGATTTCAAGAATGCCCGGGATTGGTTTGAAAAAATCAGGTCGCTTCAGGATAAAACCGGTCGCATTTATGTCAAACTTGTAGCAGAACTTAACGAGGCCAATCTGGCGCTTTACGGTAATAATCTGGAAGTCGCAGAGCGGCATTTTGACAATGCACGAAGACTTTCGGCAAATACAGATTATTTAGACCTGTATAGTGAATCTTTAATGCATTTAGCTCAGCTTGAAGTGCTGCGAAAGCGAAATCCTAAGGGTGCTTTGATTTATTTAGATAGTATGCATAAATTTCTTGAGCAGACAAACACGTATTACAAGGCGGCGTATTATGGTATTCTGGGCAGGGTTTATGATTTGCAGGGCAGGAATAAAGAGGCTATTACTGCTTTTGAACAAAGCATTGCAGTAGCCCTTCCTCACGGATATCCCGGCGCAATTTATATGGGTTATGAGGGAATGATAGAAAATTTTGCGCGTCAGGAGAATTATAAAAGTGCTTACGAGACGTTTCGGGAATTAAACCAGTCTTCTCAGACACTCAATACACAACAGAGCAAGGAAGCTCTTAGTGTCTTACAGGCACGTTTACGCAATACTACTGCAGAACAACAAATTGCGGCAAAGGATTTTCAAAATAAATTGATGGGTCAACAGGCTAAAGTAAACCGCATTTACCTTATCGCATTTATTTTGGCATCACTTATTTTAGGAACATTTTTAATTATACAAAGTGTTTCATACCGCAAACGGAAAAAATTGGTTGCTGAGTTACAGGAGCGCAATACCAAATATTTAGAAGAAAAACAGAAATCTGAAAAGCTGGCCAGTGCAAAGACTAAATTTCTCTCTACTGTGAGTCACGAATTGCGTACTCCTTTATACGGTATTATTGGTCTTACTGATGCATTGAACAGAGATAAAAAACTTACAGGACACAAAAGTGAACTGCAATCGCTTAAATTCTCTGCAGATTACCTGCTCAATCTGGTAAATGATGTTTTGGTTCTCAATAAAATGGACTCCGATTCTAAACTTAAAATTGAGCTTACTCCCATTGTTATTCGTGAGTTTCTTGAAGAATTGACGGAGTCATTAGAGTTTGTGATTAAACAACAACGCAATGAACTCATTCTGAATGTTGACCCGAAAATTCCGAGAATAATCTTTGGTGACCGCACAAAATTGTCGCAGATACTTATCAATCTGGTAGGCAATGCCCTCAAATTTACACAGCGAGGTCAGGTGCACATACGCGTAAAACTTGTGGATAGCGGGCGCAACACGGTTACGCTGGCTTTTGAGATTGAAGACGATGGCATAGGTATTCCTAAAGAAAAACAACAGGAAATATTTGAAGAATTCAGTCAGATTCAGCAGGAAAGCAGTTTTCAAGGTACCGGCCTCGGTCTGACTATCGTAAGCAGGTTGCTGGCCAGTATGAACTCAACAATCCAGTTGCAGAGTGAGGTGGGTGAAGGCTCTGTTTTCTCTTTTAAAATTGTGTTTGACGCGACTAATCCGGCTAAACAGGGCGCTTCTGGTACTAAATTGGCTTCTGAAGATGCCGATGCAGAAATTTTAGGCGAAAAGCATATCCTGATTGTAGATGACAACCTGATTAATCAGCTTGTAACAATTAAGAACGTCCAAAATTTAGGCTTTACCGCTACGACAGCAAGCTCGGGTCTTGAGGCTATTGATAAGGTTAGGGAAGAACATTTTGATCTCATTCTTATGGATATCAATATGCCCGGAATGAATGGTTTTGAGGCGACCCGGGAAATCCGAAAATTTAATCAGGATATAGTGATTTTAGCACTTACGGCCACTGAGATTTCAGAAATAAACCGGGACTTGGAGGCCAACGGTCTCAACGGGGCTATTCTTAAACCCTACCCTTTTAATGTATTCAGAACCACTCTGATTGATCATCTTAAATCAGGTGTTTCTAAAAGGTAGTTTGCCGTTTCTGTTTTTTAAGGGTTAAAGTAGCCGAAAGCAACCGCGATAACACCTACAATAAGGCAGTAAATCGCAAACCAGGATAATTTACTTTTCTTAACCAATTTGATCATCCAGGTACAGGCTACAAGTCCGCTTACAAATGCCGCAACAAAACCAACAGAAAGCGCGGTAAAGTTGCCCGATTCGGTCGTGATGTCGCCGCTTAAAAGGTCTTTGGCAATCTTCCCAAAAATCAGTGGAACCACCATCAGGAATGAGAAACGTGCTGCTTTTGATTTGTCATTTCCTAATAAAACCGAAGTGGAAATCGTTGCGCCGCTTCGGGAAATGCCGGGAAGCATCGCGATTGCCTGTGCCACGCCTATGGTAAAGGCGTTTTGAAAACTTACAGGTTTTTGGGTGTCTTTGGCTTTATCGGCAAGCCAAAGCAATAAGGCGGTGATCATAAGCATCATTCCTACAAACAGAATATTTCCGCCAAAAAGCGATTCTAATTGCTCCTCAAAAAACAACCCAATGATAACCGCGGGAATCATAGAAAGCACAATTTTTGCCGAAAATTGAGTTTCTTCATTCCATTTGAACTGAAAAAGCCCTTTTACAATGTCAAAAATGTCTTTTCTAAAGACGACCAGCGTGCTTAGTGCTGTTGCGAAGTGTAGGACTACGGTAAACAAAAGGCTTTCTTCGGGCAGGGTGCTGTCCCCTAAAATGGCTTTCCCCAGCTCCAGATGACCACTTGAAGATACCGGTAAAAACTCGGTGAGACCTTGTATAATACCCAGTATTATCGCGTCGATTATATCCATTTACTTGGTGCCTTTATCTTTCGGAAATGTTTGAGAAGATTCTTTTTTGGCATCGGGGTTTAATAAAATCGCATACACTTCGATCCCAAAACCAATCAATACCAAAGCCGGAGCCAAACGTATGCGTCTCCAGTTGTAGATCTCGGGGTTAAATACATTAGGATCGTCACTGCCACCGCCAGACATCAGGATAAAGCCCAGGGCAATCACGCCCAGGCCTATGAGCATCACCTGATAGTTTTTCTTTTTAAAGATGAAACTGCTGCGATGCAGTTCGTTTTGTTTTTTCCGCTTTTGTTCTCCCATTTTGAAGGGGTTAAAAGTTAATGGTTAAAGAGTTTTTGTCTAAAATCTCTTGTCTAATAATAGAGTTCGTCTGTTCTTAAATTCAGGAAGCGTTGTGTGGCTAAAAAGGTGCTGAACCAGGTAATCACAATGCTTGCTGCAAATACGCTCACAAATAAAATAGCTAAAATTACCGGATCTGCCAGCAATTCCAGTTCCGGGAAAGTTTGGTTGAGGTAATACAATACGGCCGCCATCCCTGCAAGAGCAATTACCGCGCCTACCATACCCAGTTTCATACTTAACCAGATAAATGGTCGACGAATAAAACCTTTAGTAGCTCCCACCATTTGCATGGTTTTAATGGTAAATCGTTTAGAATATACCGAAAGCCGGATCGCGCTGTTGATCAGCAAAACTGCAATCAGGGTAAAAACTCCACTGATAATCACAATCCACAGGCTTATTTTTTTGATGTTGTCGTTAAGCAAAGAGATAAGCGGCTGATCGTAATTGACCTCGTCAACAAAATCCTTAGCGGTGAGTTCGTCTGCGATTTCTTTAACCCGGTTGGCATCCACAAAATCTGCTTTCAGGTATACGTCAATGGAGTTTTGCAGGGGATTGTAGCCCAGGAAATCCATAAAATTCTCGCCAATTTCTTTGCTGTGCTCTTCAGCAGCTTCTTCTTTTGATACAAATCGGGTTGATTTGGTGTACTCGGCAAGTGTCAGGCTCTTTTCAAGCTGTTTGATTTCAACGTCTTTTGCCTCGTCTTTCAGGTAAATGGTAAGAGCGATCTGCTCTTTAAAGTGGTCGGCTACTTTTTTAGAATTGAGCACCAAAAGGCCTAACACACCCAATAAAAACAGAACCAGCGCGATACTTAATACCACCGAAAAATAGGAGGAAATTAATCTGCGACGCTGAAATTTTTCAAAAGATGAGGCCATATTACTCGTTACTGTTTTTAGAACACTAAGGGGCAAAAATACTAAAGTTCGTGCTTCTTAAACGTAAGCTTAAGCTTTTTTGTATGAAGAGCTTTGAGAAACTTAAAAGCATTTAAATGAATTTCTTTTTGATTATAAAGATTGAAATTTTCCGGAATTCAATCATAATAATAGTCTATACAACTTATTTGAAGTCTGTGAAGGGCATCTTTTTTGATGTGGTTTTTTCAAGTATTCGATATCAATGAAAAACAGTACACTTGGAATCCTGATGCTTTTTTGTTTTAACACATTCGCTCAGAAAACTACCGATTCACTGGAAATCTGGACCATGTTTACGATAGGTAATCTGGTAAACGCTAAAGCTCACGAATTTGCAGCACGTGGCTTACCTGTGAAAATCATCCATAAAACAGGCGATGTTCTTTGGGAGGTCGAAGACGAAGATGCTGAGTATAAATCTGAAATAGAATATATAGAGGCTCATAATGATTCCGTATGGGAGCAATTAAAAAATCGTGGGTTTAAAAATCCAAGAAAATCTTATGAGGAACAATTTCAAAAGGAGCGTGCGGATTTAGAGGCTGCACTAGAATTATTTAATGAAAATCCTAGAATTAAGAGGTATCAAGAGGTTCGCTCTAAAGATCAATTTCCAAACGCAGATATAAAAAAGATAACAGATGGCGTATATCAAATCGAATTATGGTCACTTGATATTCAAAACCCCCTGGATACTCAGAAAAAGGAATTTGTAGCTAAAGTTGATATTAATACCCTTCAAACCACGGTCGTAAAACTTGAGTAAACGAGTTTAATAATCGTAAATTTGCCGCTTCTTAAAAGACCTCACAGGATTTTAAAACTTGTGAGGTCTGGAAAACCAATTCATGATGAACTACGATTTTAACGCGATAGAGAAAAAATGGCAACAGTTTTGGAAAGAACACAAAACTTTTGAAGCCCAAAACAACAGCGATAAGCCCAAATATTATGTACTGGATATGTTTCCCTATCCATCGGGGGCAGGTCTGCACGTGGGGCACCCGCTGGGATATATTGCCAGTGATATTTATGCGCGTTACAAGCGTCATCAGGGTTTTAATGTGCTGCATCCGCAGGGGTATGACTCGTTTGGGCTTCCTGCTGAGCAGTATGCGATTCAAACCGGACAACACCCGGCAATCACTACCGAAACCAATATTGCCCGTTACCGCGAGCAACTCGATAAAATAGGCTTTTCGTTTGACTGGAGCCGGGAGGTACGCACCTCAAACCCGGAATACTATAAGTGGACGCAATGGATTTTTATTCAGCTTTTTGAAAGCTGGTATAACAACGACACCAACAAAGCCGAACACATCGATACGCTGATCGCCAGGTTTGAAGCCGATGGTAATGCTTCGGTTAATGCGGTTTGTGATGATGATGTTGAGGTGTTTAGCGCCGAGGATTGGAATACTGCTTCCGCGAAAGCGAAACAGGAAATCTTATTAAAATACCGTCTTACTTACCTTGCTGAGACCGAAGTGAACTGGTGTCCGGCATTGGGGACGGTTTTGGCAAACGACGAGATCGTTAACGGCGTTTCCGAACGTGGCGGGCATCCCGTCGTGCGCAAGAAAATGACACAGTGGAGTATGCGCATCAGCGCCTATGCCCAGCGTTTACTAGACGGTTTGCAGGACATAGATTGGCCCCAGCCGCTTAAAGATTCACAAACCAACTGGATTGGCCGTTCAAAAGGAGCTTCTGTAGAATTCAGAATCCTCCCCCCTGCCCCCTCCCAAGGAGGGGGGGTAAGCCACGCCGGTTTTATGACCGGAAAGCCCGAATTGATCCCGATTCTTTTAGAACGCGCTCAGGAAATGCGTGATAAACCTACAAAAGCCGAGGCTTTATTGTGGAGCAAACTTCGTGGTAAAAAAACCGGATTTAAATTTAGACAGCAACATCCAATTGATCAATATATTGTTGACTTTGTTTGTCTTTCGGCTCAACTTATTATAGAGGTAGATGGGGATGTGCACCAATATCAAATGAATAAAGATGCAGAACGTCAATTGTTACTGGAACAGAAAAAAGGCTTTAAAGTTCTGAGATTCTCTAATGATGAAGTGTTGAACAATGTTGAAAAGGTTGTTGAAGCGATAACGGTTGAAATTGAGCGGCGTGAGAAAGTCCTCCCCCTGGGGGAGGATTTAGGAGGGGAGCGTATTTCTGTATTCACCACCCGCCCCGATACGATTTTTGGAGTGACCTTTATGACCCTGGCGCCTGAATTAGATCTTGTAAAGGAAATCACCACGCCTGAGCAAAAAGCTGAGGTGGATGCCTATATCGAAGCTACTGCCAAGCGGAGTGAGCGCGAGCGTATGGCCGATGTAAAAACCATTTCGGGAGCTTTTACCGGGGCGTATGCTGAGCATCCGTTTACAAAAGAGCCTATCCCAATCTGGATTGGCGATTATGTTTTGGCAGGCTACGGTACAGGTGCGGTGATGGCAGTGCCTTGCGGCGATCAGCGTGACTGGGATTTTGCGAAGCATTTTAACATTCCGATTAAAAATATATTTGAAGGCGTTGATATCAGTGAGCAGGCTTACCCCGAAAAGGACGCAACTCCGCTTAAAGATTCTGACTTCTTAAACGGGCTTTCGTACAAGGAAGCGCTTCCCAAAGCGATTGAGGAGCTTGAAAAATTGGGTGCCGGTAAAGGCAAAGTCAATTACCGTTTGCGCGACGCGGTCTTTAGCCGTCAGCGCTACTGGGGCGAACCTTTCCCGGTCTATTATGTAGACGGAATGCCTCAAATGATTGATGCTGCACATTTACCGATTCATCTGCCGGAAGTAGAAAAATATTTACCCACCGAAGAAGGTGAACCGCCATTAGGTCGTGCCGATGTTTGGGCCTGGGATACCAATCAAAATAAGGTGGTGAGCAATGACAAAATAGATCACCAGACGGTTTTTCCTTTAGAATTGAATACGATGCCGGGTTGGGCCGGAAGCAGCTGGTATTTCTTCAGATATATGGAGAAAGCCCTGCGCGATGAGGCTTTTGCCTCAAAAGAAGCGATGGACTACTGGCAAAATGTGGACCTCTATATTGGCGGTAGCGAGCACGCTACCGGGCACTTATTGTACAGCCGTTTTTGGGTGAAATTCCTTAAAGACCGCGGGTATGCCCCGGTTGAAGAACCCTTTAAAAAGCTGATCAATCAGGGGATGATTTTGGGGGAAAGTGCTTTTGTGTTTAAAGCTTATTTCGAATATGAATATGAGCATGACGGAAATCCTATCGAGGGACTTTTGGAATATGTTAAGAGTAATCCCGTCTTTATTTCTAATCAACAATATTCAGATTTAAAGAGCAATTCTAATTACTCTGATTTTTTTAATGAGTTGAATGAAAAATTTAAGCTTAAAGTAAAAGATAAATTTGGTGAAGAAATAAGTGGTGAATTTAATTTCCGTCAAATTCAGAAAAGTCATGTTGATGTCTCGTTACTTAAAGGAACTACTAATGAATTAGATTTAGAAGCTTTCTTAAAGGATAACAGATATAGTGAGTTTAAAGAGTCATATTTCATTCTCGAAAACGGTGATATTTTTGAATTCGGTGAGTTTGAGGTTAGTCAAGAGAAAAATGATATTTTTTTAGTTAGCCGCGAAGTCGAAAAAATGTCCAAATCCAAATACAACGTGGTTAATCCCGATGATATTTGTGAGGAGTACGGCGCCGATACTTTGCGTATGTACGAGATGTTTTTAGGTCCGTTAGAGCAGGCAAAACCCTGGAATACTGCAGGGATCACGGGTGTACACAACTTCCTGAAGAAACTCTGGAAGCTGTACCATCAGGTAGATAAAGCCGGGAATTTAGGGGACTTTGAAGTTTCAGACGAGCCGGCTTCTAAAGAGGCTATGAAAACCCTGCACAAAACCATCAAGAAAGTACAGGAAGATATTGAGAACTTCAGTTTCAATACTTCGGTATCAACCTTTATGATTGCGGTCAATGAACTTTCAGCTTTAAAATGCAACAACCGCGAGGTACTGGAGCCATTGGCTGTATTGATTTCGCCCTACGCGCCACACATCGCAGAAGAATTGTGGAGTTTGCTGGGTCACGAAGGTTCGATAGCAACCGCGGCGTTTCCGAAGTTTGATCAAAAGCATTTGGTAGAAAGCAGTAAGGAATACCCCATCTCCTTTAACGGAAAGATGCGTTTTACGATGGAGCTTCC
Source organism: Leeuwenhoekiella nanhaiensis (assembly GCF_002744755.1). GTDB lineage: Bacteria > Bacteroidota > Bacteroidia > Flavobacteriales > Flavobacteriaceae > Leeuwenhoekiella > Leeuwenhoekiella nanhaiensis. The sequence goes on from NZ_KZ319289.1 coordinate 168,738, forward strand.
GCTTGATCTTTCTAAAGAAGAAATCGAAAAAGCTGTACGTGCACACGAGAAAACGCAGGAGTATCTGGGTGGCCGCGAACCTAAAAAGGTCATCGTTGTGCCCGGTAAGATCGTGAATTTTGTAGGCTAAGGCCCTTAACCCGCAATGGGGAATTGGAAATAGGAGGTGGTTGTTAGAAGAAGTACAAATTGTCACTTCGAGTAAATGAAAACCAGCCTCAGCTGGATTTCATTTGTATCGAGAAGTCTGCTTAGTTAGGATGTTTCTAGTTCACCGGGCTTCTCGATACAATTTTTTCGACCTTGTGGCTCTCAAAAATTACTCGAAGCGACAGCCAAAACGGCAGAAGTGATTTTCGGTGTATTTATTGCTGAATATTCTTTAGTTTTAATACACTAAATTTTAAAAAAGATGATAACAGGAGGATATATGGGTTACTACATTTTGGTGGGGCTTATCGCATTGGTAAGTTGGGCTGTTAGTAACAAATTGAAAAGTAAGTTTAAAGAGTATTCACAAATACACTTGCAAAATGGGATGAGCGGTGCTGAGATTGCCCGTAAAATGCTTAGTGATAATGGAATTAATGACGTCAAGGTCATTTCAGTGCAGGGTCAGTTGACAGACCATTATAACCCTGCGAATAAAACCGTAAACCTGAGTGAGCCTGTTTATAATGAGCGTAACGCCGCTGCCGCTGCAGTAGCCGCCCACGAATGCGGTCACGCTGTGCAACATGCTAAAGCCTACAGTTGGTTAACGATGCGTTCTAAGCTCGTGCCTGTGGTCAGTGTGGCTTCACGTATGTCAATGTTTGTAATCATTGGAGGTGTGGTGCTGATGTCCATTATAGGTAGCGGTCTGGGAATGACTGTGGCACTCATTGGACTTGGATTGTTTGCGATGGGTACGATTTTCGCATTTATTACCCTGCCGGTGGAATACGACGCCAGTAACCGCGCCCTGGCCTGGTTAGAATCGGCAAATATGTTGACAAGACAGGAACACGATGGTGCTAAAGATGCACTTAAATGGGCTGCCCGTACCTATGTGGTTGCAGCGATTGGTTCGCTGGCAACCTTGCTGTACTTTGCGCTTCAGATTTTGGGAAGCCGACGCTAGGGATTTTAAATTCTTTTAAAAAATGAAACCCATTCGACAGCCTCTGCTGAATGGGTTTTTTACGTAACTTATGATCTTAAAGAAACGATTATGTTGACTAAAGTAGCCCTTAAAAAACATTTGGATATGTTTCCGGAATCATTTAGCATTGATGAATTGGTAGATCGCCTTATATTAATTGAAAAAATTGAAAAGGCAGAATTACAATCTGAACGGAATGAAGTGATTTCTGAAGATGAATTACTCAAAAATATGGAGAGTTGGTTCAAATAAATTGGACCTATCAAAGCCGGACTGATTTAGAGGATATTGCCGATTATATTTCCAAAGATTCAGTCAAATATGCTCGATTTCAGATTTTTAAGATCGTGAGTCGTACGCGAATTCTTAAGAAATTACCATATTCAGGTAAAAAACTTGTTGAATTGGATCGAGACGATTTAAGGGAGCTCATTGAAGGTAATTATCGAATAATCTATAAAATCGTTACATCCTCCCGAATAGATATTCTAACCATTCACCATAGTTCGAGGGATTTAAAAAGAAGATACTTAGAATAAAGGGCGATTAAAGTGTGGTTTAATCGCCCTTTTTAATTCCGCTATCTTCATCTACTACCCGGATCACAAAGTAATTTTTCTTTCCGCGCTGTAACAATACAAAGCGGTGGTTGATCAAATCTTCAGTAGTAATGGTATAGCCGTCTGCTACCTTGTCCTGATTCACTGAAATGGAGTTCTGTTTCAGGGCACGTCTCGCTTCCCCGTTAGATTGCAGAAAACCAGTTTTTTCGGCCAAAGCGGCTACGATATCCAGACCGGCTTCAATCTCACCGCGCCTTACTTCCGCTTGCGGAACCCCTTCAAAAATATCTAAAAAGGTTTTTTCATTAAGTGCCTTAAGGTTTGCAGCTGTAGATTTTCCGAAGAGAATCTCTGAAGCTTTAACCGCATTCTCGTAGTTTTCTAAACCGTGTGTGCTTATGGTCACTTCTTCGGCCAGGCGTTTTTGCAGGGCACGCTGATGTGGCGCTTCCTGATGCTCGGCAATCAGATTTTCGATTTCCTCTTTTCCTAAAAAGGTGAAAATCTTAATGTATTTAGCCGCATCTTCATCGCTGGTGTTCAGCCAATACTGGTAAAATTTATAAGGCGAGGTGCGTTCGGCATCTAACCAGATATTGCCACCGGCAGTTTTTCCGAATTTGGTCCCGTCAGCTTTGGTAATCAGCGGGCAGGTCATAGCATAAGCCTTGCCGCCGCCTATTCTACGCACCAATTCGGTCCCGGTGGTGATGTTCCCCCACTGGTCACTTCCGCCCATTTGCAATGTTAAATCTTTCTCGCGGTAGAGGTGTAAAAAGTCATAACCCTGAACAAGTTGATAGGTAAACTCGGTAAAACTCATTCCTTCGGCAGACTCAGCAGACAAACGTTTTTTAACCGAATCTTTAGCCATCATATAGTTTACCGTGATGTGTTTACCCACATCGCGTATAAAACTCAGAAAGCTGAAGTCCTTCATCCAGTCGTAGTTGTTCACCAGGATGGCTGCGTTTTCTTCATCAGAGTCAAAATCAAGAAAGCGCGATAACTGCTCTTTTATGGCTTCCTGATTATGACGCAGGGTTTCTTCATCAAGCAGATTGCGTTCATCAGATTTGCCCGAAGGATCACCTATCATCCCGGTCGCACCACCTACAAGAGCTATAGGTCTGTGGCCGCTTGCCTGAAAATGTTTCAGCATCATAACGCCTACGAGGTGACCTATATGAAGCGAATCTGCAGTTGGATCAATACCTACATAAGCAGATCGCATTTGTTCCATAAGGTGTTCTTCGGTACCGGGCATCACATCGTGAATCATCCCACGCCATTGCAGTTCTTCAACAAAATTGGTAATCATAATTGCTAGTTTTCGCGTTACACGCGATTTAAAAGTTTGTTCTTAATGCTGCCTGATTCCTATCGATGATAAAAAATATCTTTTTGAAACAGCTGCAGCCAGTCATCTCGTGACTATTTTAAGGCTGCAAAGATAAATATAATGCCCAAAGCATCACGGCAAGAACGCAAGAATATCGTTAACTTAGCCGCTATGATTTTAGTCACGGGAGGTACCGGTTTAGTGGGTTCGCATCTGTTGTATGCATTGATCGCGCAAGGCGAAAAAAATATACGTGCCACCTACAGAACTCCTAAAAGTATCGATGCGGTAGCCGATTTGTTTCGGTGGAAAAATGAGCAGGTTCAGGCAACTCCTGCTGCTTTTGAAACCATTGAGTGGGTGGAAGCAGACGTGACTGATATTCCTGCGCTGACTGAAGCTTTTCAGGGCGTGGACTATGTGTATCATTGCGCTGCGCTCATTTCGTTTAACCCAAAGCGCTTTAACCGGCTTCAGAAAATCAATGTGGAAGGTACCGCAAATATGGTCAATCTGAGTCTGGAGTTTGGGGTCAAGAAATTCGGCTATGTGAGTTCGGTGGCGGCACTAGGTGAGTCTAAAAAAGCAATTACCGAAGAAACGCATTGGGAAGCCAATAAAGACAACAGCGTTTACAGCATTTCTAAATTTGCCTCAGAACTTGAGGTATGGCGCGGTACAGAGGAAGGCCTTGATGCGGTGATCGTCAATCCCGGAGTGATTTTAGGAGAAGGTTTTTACAGTTCAGGTAGCGGAGCGTTTTTCAGGCAGGTGAAAAAAGGATTGCGTTATAATGTTCCCGGAGCTTCCGGTTTTGTAGATGTACAGGATGTGGTAAAAGCTTTGCTTCAGCTTATGCAAAGCGAAATCAAAAACCAGCGTTACATTTTAGTAGGCTATAACCTGAAATTTGAGGATCTTTTTCAAAAAATTGCTGAAGCTCTTGGGGTGCAGCCGCCTTCAAAAATGCTCAAAAAATGGCAACTCGAACTGGCCTGGCGGTTAGACTGGCTGGCCGGTTTATTTGGTAAAAGACGAAAACTCTTTAGAAGCACCGCGCGGTCTGCGTATTCAGAAAGTGTTTACAATTCAGCAAAGCTGAAAGAGGAATTGAATTTTGAATACACACCGCTTTCTGAAACGTTGAAGCGGGTAGCCCGTCACCTTAACCGCTAACCGGCTCCACGAGAGAATCATTTACCTGAAGAGCTTTTGGTCTATCCTTATTCTGCAATTCTCTTGATTTTAAAGAATCAGGAATGGGTTTTGATTTTACACGCTGTAGACTGTCGCCTTTGGCAATTTCGGCCTCCACTTCTTCCTGTTTGGCAGCAAGACGCTCGCGCACTTTTTCCCAAAGTTCAGCATATTCATTAAAGTCAACCGCGTAGTAGCTGATGTTCTCGGCAAGCTGGGTGCTGTCTATATCGTACTTTTCGTAGATGTAACTCTCGGGCCTGATGTCTAAGGTACGCATCTCGTTGATGTTATAGGTTTTTAGAGAGCGTATGATGCTGATATCGTAAAGAATATCGATCATTTTGTTTTCATCAATAAATGCGTCGGGCTTTTCGGGCCGCTCCACATTTGTGCAGGACAAAATAGATAAGAAAACGAGTATCAGGAGACTTAGTTTGCGCATTATCGGTCAAAAGTTAAACGCTGGCCGTAACGCTCATCGTATACCTTAAAGTTTTTGTAAGCCAGTTTTCCGTTTACAAAGGTGTGCGAAATACGCGATTTAAAGGTGCTTCCTTCAAAAGGAGACCATTTGCATTTATACAAAATGTTTTCTTTAGTCACCGTCCACGGATTGTTAAGGTCAACCAGAACCAAATCTGCATGATAGCCGGGTCTTATAAAACCGCGTTTTTCCACATCAAAAAGGATGGCCGGGTTATGGCACATTTTTTCGACGATTTTCTCCAGGCTTATTTTTTCTTCGTGATACATCTCTAACATCGCCGGAAGCGCGTGCTGAACCAGTGGCCCGCCACTGGGAGCTTTGGTGTATACATTTTGCTTCTCTTTAAGCGTATGAGGGGCGTGATCTGTGGCAATCACATCCAGACGGCCATCGAGTAGAGCTTCCCAAAGCGCATCCTGATCGCTCTGTGTCTTAACAGCAGGATTCCATTTAATTAAAGTTCCTTTCTCATCGTAATCTGCATCAGAAAACCAAAGATGGTGAATGCATACCTCAGCCGTGATTTTTTTGTCTTTCAGTGGAATTTTATTGGTAAACAGTTCCATCTCTTTCGCGGTAGAAAGATGGAAAACGTGTAAACGTGCACCGGTTTCTTTTGCCAGAGCAATGGCTTTTGAAGAAGACAGGTAACAGGCTTCCTCACTGCGAATAATGGGGTGCATATTGATAGGAATGTCATCACCGTAGCGACCGGTGTAGATTTCCATATTCTTACGTATGGTTTCTTCATCTTCGCAATGCACCGAGATCACTAGGTCTGTGCTTTTGAAGATTTCACGCAGTACGTGCTCGTCATCTACCAGCATATTTCCGGTGGAGCTTCCTAGAAATAATTTCAGACCGGCGCAGGCTTTTTTATCGAGCCTCTTGATTTCGTCGAGGTTATCGTTTGTACCCCCAAACATAAATGAATAGTTAGCATAGGAGCTTTTTGCCGCGATGGCAAACTTCTCCTCCAGCTTCTCTATAGTCGTGGTCTGCGGATTGGTATTAGGCATTTCAATAAAAGAAGTGATGCCCCCGGCTACTGCTGCTGCAGATTCTGAACCTATATCTGCCTTATGGGTAAGCCCAGGCTCTCTAAAATGCACCTGGTCATCAATCACCCCGGGTAACAAATGCCGCCCTTCAGCATCAAAAATGTGCACATCGGGTGATTTTACACTGATGCTGCTGTTAATTTCTTTGATGATGCCATCTTCAATATAAACATCCCCATGCGTGATGCTTCCTTCATTTACGATATGTGCATCTTTTATTAAAACTTTTTCCATTTCTTAGATATCGTAACGTTTAAAAAGACTTTTCATTTTCATAGTAATTACTCCAAAAACCGCTTCGCTAAAAATGCTGCTGCTCATTTTGCTGGTACCTTTAGTACGGTCTACAAAAATAACAGGAACTTCGGTAATCTTAAAACCCAGAAGATAGGCTTTAAATTTCATTTCAATCTGAAAGGCATAGCCCACAAATTTGATTTTATCCAGATTGATTTTTTCCAAAACCCTGCGTTTATAACATATAAATCCGGCTGTTGTATCGGCCACATCCATTCCTGTTATAAACCGCACATATTTAGATGCGATATAAGACATCAAGACCCTACCCATAGGCCAGTTGACTACATTCACACCGGTTATATAGCGCGAACCAATTGCCAGATCTGCATCTCCCTTGGCACAGGCATTGTAAAGCCGTACTAAATCATTAGGGGCGTGGGAGAAATCTGCATCCATTTCAAATATATACGAGTACTTGCGCTCTAATGCCCACTTAAAGCCGGCAATATAGGCCGTACCCAGGCCATTTTTACCGGGTCGTTCTAAAAGGTGTAAGCGATCTATAAACTCTTGCTGCAGACTTTTAACTAAAGTCGCGGTACCATCTGGTGAGTTGTCGTCAACTACCAAAACTTCAAAAGCTCTTTGTTGCGCAAATATGTTGCGCACCAGCTTCTCAATATTTTCTGCTTCGTTATAGGTGGGGATTATGACGAGCGAACTTGCCATCTAAAGTGATTTAAGCGCAAATGTACTTATTTTGAATATTAATAATGGAGGTCTGAGGCCAAACTCTGTGTTTTATGCTAATTTTAACCTCTCAAAAAACGCGACGTGCAGGCAATAGAGCGAAGCTTAGTAAGTAACGATTGGATCACCCTGGTATTGGTGGGTTGCCTGGTGCTGATTGCTGCTGCCCGAGTGGCCTACGAATCAAAATTTGTAGATTTCAGCGAACTGCCTCTCAACGAGAAATACCTGCTTAAATCCAGTAAAGACATTCAGTTTGAGCACCCGTTTAATCTGATCTTATTTACTATACAATTCTTATCTGTGTCGCTTTTTCTTTTTCTGGTGGCTCAGAAATATGAAATGCTTAATTCAGTAAGTCCGCTGGTGGGGTACATCAGGATCGCTTTAGTATATGTCGTTTTTGTGTCGCTTAAGTTTTTTACAGAGCGTACTCTGGGCGTTCTTTTTAAAGGCGAAGATCATCTTAATGCCTATCAGTTTTACAAGCTGAGTTACCGCAGTTATTTTGCCCTTTTATTAATCCCCATAAATGCACTTTTTGTTTATGCCCTGGAACCTTCTCTTTTGGTTCTTCAAATCATTATAAGTGTGTTTTTAATACTTAACTTAATCAGTCTTTTCAATACGTTGCGGAGGTATGAAAAGTTGATTTTAAATAACCTGTTTTATTTTATTTTGTACCTTTGCGCTCTTGAAATCGCACCCTACTTCATTTTATATAAGCTATTTAGTGAAATGGTGCGCTAAAAACTATTAGAATGTCTATGAAAGTGAAAACTATTTTGGTTTCACAACCAGAACCAAAGGTTGAAAATTCTCCCTACTTTGAGTTACAGGAAAAGAAAAAGGTAAAAGTTGATTTTATTCCTTTCATCCACGTCGAAGGGGTCTCAGGCAAAGAAGTTAGACATCAAAAAATAGACCTGAATAAATACACGGCGATTATACTTACCAGCCGTAATGCGGTAGACAATTTTTTCAGGATTGCAGAAGAAATGCGCTATAAAGTGCCCGATACCCTGAAGTATTTCTGTCAGAGTGAGGCCGTGGCCTATTACCTGCAAAAATATGTGGTGTATCGCAAGCGAAAAATCTATGTAGGGAAACGCACCTTTACAGAACTTGGGCCTACGCTTAAGAAGTATAAGAATGAGAAGTTTTTGCTTCCATCTTCAGACATATTAAAACCCGAAGTTCCTAAAGTACTTGAAGAATTGAATCTGAATTGGGAACGGGGTATTTTTTACCGAACCGTTACCAGTGATTTGTCGCACCTTAAAGATGTGACTTATGATATTCTGGTTTTCTTTAGTCCAAGTGGTATCAAATCTTTATTTGAAAATTTCCCGGACTTTAAGCAAAACGATACTCGGATCGCGGTTTTTGGGAATTCTACCGTTCGTGCCGTTGAAGAAGCCGGTCTTAAAGTAAACATTATGGCCCCTACACCAGAAACGCCTTCCATGACTATGGCTTTAGAAAAGTATATAGACGAGGTAAACAATAAAAAATAGGGAACTCAACATCCTAAAATAAAAAAGACCGTTCAGAATTTCTGAACGGTCTTTTTTTTGTTTGTCTACGCTGTCTAGCCCAAGGGTGGTTGCCCTGCCATAATCTCTTCACTGGCGTAAGCTTCAAATTTTTTAAAGTTATTCTTAAATGCTGCAGCGAGTTTGTGGGCTGTTTTATAATAACCCTCATCGTTATTCCAGGTTTGTCGCGGACTCAAAACACTATTAGGAACTCCTGGGCAGGTGCGAGGCTGCGCAACTCCAAAAACGGAGTGAATGTGATAATTCTCGTGGGTTACTTCGCCTAAAGCTCCGCTCAAAGCGGCATTAATCATCGCCCGGGTATATTTTAAAGCCATACGCTTGCCTATTCCGTAAGGCCCGCCGGTCCAGCCGGTATTGATGAGCCAAACATTTACACCGGCTTCTTTCATCTTATCGCTGAGCATTTCAGCATAAACGGTAGGATGGAGCGGCATAAAGGGAGCGCCAAAACAAGCTGAAAACGAAGGCACGGGTTCGTTGACTCCGGCTTCGGTACCTGCCACTTTTGCGGTGTAACCGCTTATAAAATGATAAGCAGCCTGTCCCGGAGTCAATTTGGAAATAGGAGGCAGAACGCCAAAGGCATCGGCAGTCAGGAAAAAGATATTCTTTGGGTTTTTACCGATTGAAGGTGACTGAATGTTGCTGATGTGGTGAATGGGATAACTGACCCGTGTATTTTGTGTGATTGACGTGTCGCTAAAATCTACTTCGCCATCAGCATCTAACACTACATTTTCAAGCAGGGCACCGGCTGTAATCGCATTAAATATGTCTGGTTCCTGCTCTTCAGAAAGGTTTATCACTTTGGCATAACAACCGCCTTCGAAATTGAATATGGTATTGTCTGGTGTCCAGCCGTGCTCGTCATCGCCTATAAGCTTGCGATCGGGATCTGCGCTCAGTGTGGTTTTTCCGGTGCCCGAAAGTCCGAAAAAGACCGCGGTTTCCCCATTTTCACCCACATTAGCCGAGCAGTGCATGGGTAGGGTTTCCTGTGTTACCGGCAATAGAAAGTTAAGTACCGAAAAGATACTTTTTTTGATTTCGCCTGTATAGCCGGTACCGCCTATCAAAACGGTCTTCTCTTCAAAGCTGATGATGGCAAAATTTTCCTGACGCGTGCCGTCAAGCTCAGGATTTGCTTTAAATCCGGGAGCATTAAGAATGAGCCAGTCTTCTTTGAAGTTATCGAGTTCTGCTTCGGTAGGACGCAGAAACATATTATAAGCAAATAAATTTGACCAGGCATTCTCGTTGATTACACGAATACCTATGCGGTAACGGGCATCAGCGCAGGCAAATGCGTCGCGCACAAAAAGATTTCGGTCTGAAAGGTAGGTGAGCATCCGCTTACGCAGCTGCTCAAATTTGGTCTTATCAAATGGGATGTTGATTTCTCCCCACCAAACCTGATCCCGGGTATGCTCATCAATGACGATAAATCGGTCTTTTGGAGACCTTCCGGTAAAAGTACCGGTATTGATCGCAAGTGCACCGGTTGAGGTGGTTGTTCCCTGACCATTTTCTACACAAATAGCGTGTAGCTCTTCGGGGTCAAGTTGATAAGCGATTGTTGCATTTTTGATTCCGTATTGCGACAACGAAATCGTTTTCGTAAATAGGGCAGATAAAGCCATAAAATTGAATTTTTGATAAATACACCGCAAAACTACGGTAATAATAAATTCAATTTTCTAATTTTAACTAATTATTTTGTGAATCTGATAAAGTTGAACACCAGTAATGCCCAGCCCGCAATTAGCAAGGCTCCGCCTATGGGAGTCACCCATGCAATAGCACTAATATCGATACCGGTAAGTGGTCTTGTGGTGAGCAAATAGATGGAACCGCTGAAGAGCAAAATACCACTTAGCAACAGGTAAAAAAGTGCTTTTAAAGCTTTCTGCGATAGTGAAAAGCTTGCAGCCGCAAGAAGCATGAGTAGGGCGTGATACATCTGGTAGCGCACACCGGTTTCAAACGAGTTTAGAGCCTCGGGAGTTAGGCTTTCTTTTAGTCCGTGAGCACCAAAGGCACCAAAGATGACAGCAAGAAGACCTAAGATAGAACCGGTAATGAGCATATTCTTTTTCATGTATCACAAAGCGTTAATGCAATTGCAGCTGAATACTACTGAAGATACTTATTCAAAAACCTGATTTAAAGCTTCACAGAATGCTTATGAAACATCCATTTTATGCAGTGCAATTGTGTAAATTAAACTTTGGCAAAAATACTACATTCCTATGCGAAAAATCTTAATAATCGGTGCCGGAAAGTCAACCGCCCAACTCATAAAATACCTTTCCCATAAATCTCAGGAGCAGCAATTACACCTGGTAGTAGCAGATCGCGATTTGCAACAGGCGACTAAAGCCTGCGCGTCACACCCCAATACCGAGGCGGTAGAGCTCAATATTGACGATGCGGCAGCACGGCAACAGTTTATTCTGGAAGCGCATCTGGTCATTAGTATGTTGCCCGCGGCCCTGCACATTGAGGTTGCCCGCGATTGCCTGAAATTTGGTAAAAACATGGTTACCGCTTCCTATATAAGTGATGCGATGCTGAGTTTGGATGCCGAGGTAAAAGCCAAAGGCCTAATTTTTATGAATGAGATAGGTCTTGACCCGGGTATTGATCATATGAGCGCGATGCAGGTGATAGACCGCATACGCGATGCCGGTGGCAGGATGTTACTTTTTGAATCTTTTTGTGGCGGTCTGGTCGCTCCCCAAAGCGATACCAACCTGTGGAATTACAAATTTACCTGGAACCCGCGAAATGTAGTGCTTGCGGGGCAGGGTGGCGCTGCGGAATTTATTCAGGAAGGAACCTACAAATACATCCCGTATCACCGTCTGTTTAGACGCACCGAATTTCTGGATGTGGAAGGCTACGGGAGATTTGAAGCCTATGCCAATCGCAATTCGCTTAAATACCGAAGCATTTATGGGCTGGATGCTATTTTGACTTTATACCGCGGCACCATTCGACGGGTTGGTTTCTCACGTGCCTGGAATCTGTTTGTTCAACTTGGGATGACGGATGACAGCTACACGCTTCAGGATACCGAAACCATGTCGTACCGCGAGTTTACCAATCTTTTTCTGCCGTATTCACCTACCGATTCCGTTGAGCTGAAACTAAGACATGGCCTGAAGATAGACCAGGACGATTTGTTGTGGGATAAATTGCTCGAACTCGATCTGTTTAACGATCATAAACAGTTGGGATTGAAGAATGCGAGCCCCGCGCAATGCCTGCAGCGCATTCTCGAAGACCAGTGGACGCTCGCTCCCGAGGATAAAGACATGATCGTGATGTACCACAAGTTTGGGTACGAACTCAACGGAGAGAAAAAACAGATAGATGCTACAATGGTTCTGGAGGGTGAAAATCAAACCTACACCGCTATGGCTAAAACGGTGGGTTTACCGGTGGGCATTGCGGCGCTTAAAATTTTGGATGGGAAAATCACCAAACCCGGTGTACAACTGCCTATTGACCGTGAAGTTTACGAACCCATTCTTGACGAACTCACCCAATACGGGATTCATTTTAAAGAATACGAGGTTCCGTATTTAGGTTACAATCCGCATCATCAGTAGGTTTATGGCTTAATGACTGAAGTGTTTTTGGGTCTTAAGATGTTATTTAGTTAGTTTATTGTCTATTTTAGTTTCAAATATCAATTTAAAATCATCAGATGAAAGTTGTAAACGAAGAAATCGCGATAGACGGTATTGATAAAATCATTTTGCGTGAGCTGATGACCGATGCCCGTAAGCCCATTCTGGAAATCGCCCGTAAAGTAGGAATATCGGGAGCGGCAATTCATCAACGCCTGCGCAAGCTTGAAAAGGCCAAACTCATCACGGGTTCGCGTTTTATCATCGATCCGAAAATATTAGGCTACAACACGATGGCGTTTATTGGCATTTACCTGGACCGCGCGGTGAGCAACCCCAAAGCGGTAAAGCAACTCGAAGAAATTCCAGAAGTTATAGAATGCCATTACACCACCGGTAACTGGTCTATTTTTATCAAGATTCTGTGTAAAAATAACGAGCATTTGATGCACCTGCTCAACAAGAAAATTCAGGCGATTGATGGGGTTTCCCGTACAGAAACTTTTATTTCACTGAATCAGCAGATCGAAAGGCAGATTCAGGTATGATTGAAAGCTTAACTCCTGAAGAGATTCAAAACTTGTTCGATTACGAGTGTGTTGAGGTAGAGGAAGAATCATTTGAAGAATTTAAGCTTCGATACGAAGGTTTTGGGTCTGATTTTTATCAATTTCTATCCATCAAGTATCCTTTAATTTTCCACTGCTTGCGATTTTATAAGGCAGTAAGGCCTACAGGGAAATGTTCGGGAATTATGAATATAGCTAATACTAAAGACAGCTATGCTCACTTTTTATTTAAAAATTTTGCGCTCGTAATTGGGTTAGATCCTGAGACACCTCAAATTTCTATTCATAATTATAAATCTGGAATCGAAGTCGGTTACTGGAGCGAAAAACCCTTTGAAGAATTAAATGCATTTATCGAAAATGAGGTAATGCCCATTTTTAAAAACTAAAAAACCCGGTGCTTCCTAACCAAAAGCATCCGGGTTTTCCAACTTAACTAACCAACCAATTATGAACACTCATTAAGTCGGTTATATACTTTTTTACTTACACGATTTTTCAAAATTTTTTACAGCACCATCAGATTGCAGCCGCGCACGTCTGAAGCGTCAAAACGACCCAGGATTTCGAAGTGAGTATCGTCTGTTTTTTTTCCTAAATCCTGCGTAGCGATAAAGGGGCAGGAGTAGTGATTGGCAAGGTCGATCACGTTTATGCCGCCGGTTTTTCCGGGTTCAACCAGTTGCAGCGCATCTTCGGTATCGCGCATATAAATCTGCATCCAGGGAGGCAGGGTAAAAATCCCGTTTCCGGCAGAGTAGCCCTGAGAAAGCAGCTCGGTCATCCCATACTCACTGTGTATGGCATCTACACCAAAACCTTCCTTCAAAATGGCGTGTAATTCTTCGCGTATGAGTTCTTTTCGGCGGCCTTTCATCCCTCCGGTTTCCATAACAATGCTATGCTTCAGCTTAAAATCATATTGCTCCACCAGATCAAGCAGTGCAAAAGAGACTCCTATAAGCAGCACTTTTTCGCCGGCGGCGTCTAAAACGCTAAGCTTTTCGCTTAAAGCTTCATAATTATTGAGGTAAAATCCGCTATTGGGCTTGTTACTGTCCTGAATAAGCCGGTCAACCATATAAATAAGCGAAGAACCGGTGCGCTCCAGGTATGCAGGCAGCAGGGCAAGAATGGTATAATCTTTTACATCGCCGTAATGCAGTTTAAAGCTTTCGCGAAAGCTTTGCTCGTAAAGTTTGAGATCAACCACATGATGTTTACTGGTGATGCTGCCGGTGGTGCCACTGCTGGTAAAAATAGTTTGTACCGGGTTTTCTGAAGCCGTAATGGTAAATTCTTTAAAAAACTGAATAGGTAAAAACGGAATATCTTCCGGCCGCGTAACCGCTTCCGGTTTGACGTTGAGATGCTCGCAAAACTGACGGTAAACCGGGTTGTGCTCCCATTGATACTGGAAGGATTGAAGCGCAGCCAGATTAAATTGCGCAGGGGTTTTTATGTCAAAAATGCGTTGGGGCAGCATAGGCTAAAATAGGACTGCAAAGGTATTTAAATTGAAAAGCATTCGAACATTTATTATTTTTAAACAAACTGTTATTTTATTTTAATGTTACCAAATTTTACAAGCCGCGTGCAGCCCGATTTAAAACTTATCTTTACGGCTACATTAAATCTTTTATACTGATGAAGAAAAAAGAGATAAAGATTTTGCTCGTTGACGATGAACCGGATATCCTGGAGATCATAGGTTACAACCTGAGCAACGAGGGTTACCAGGTGCTTACCGCTTCAAATGGCAAGGAAGGTGTTAAAATGACCAAAAAGCACAACCCACATCTGATCATTCTTGACGTGATGATGCCCGAGATGGATGGGATTGAAGCCTGCGAACAAATACGGAAGCTACCCGGCCAGGAAGAAACCATCATTACCTTTTTAACGGCTCGTGGCGAAGATTATTCTCAGGTAGCCGGCTACGATGCCGGGGCAGATGATTACATCACCAAGCCCATAAAGCCTAAAGTTTTAGTGAGTAAAGTAAAGGCTTTGCTGCGTAGACTTAAGGAAGAGGAAGAGACTGACGCTTCCTTAAAAATTGGAGACCTTATCATCAACCGCGAAGAATATAAAATCATCAAAGACAAGAAAGAGATGATCTTGCCCCGCAAGGAGTTTGAATTGCTCTCGCTGCTGGCTTCAAAACCCGGTAAGGTGTTTAAGCGCGAGGATATTCTGGACAAGGTTTGGGGTAATGAAGTTGTGGTAGGCGGCAGAACCATTGACGTTCACATACGTAAGCTGCGCGAAAAAATAGGCAACAAAAAGTTTAAAACCATTAAAGGAGTAGGCTATAAATTTGTAGTGTAAATGGCAGCCAGTTTTAAAAAATCATACCGTTTTGCGATTTTCTCATCGATGTATATAACGGTCTGTCTAACGCTCTTTGTGAGCGTTTTTTTCTATATAAACGATGCATTTGACTGGGTTTTTCTGCTGTGCTTTATCCCCGTATGTTTTGTGCTGTCTGTTTTTCTGATTCAGGTGCGGGTTGAGCGTTTTATTTACAAACGCGTCAAAAAAATCTATGATGACGTCTCCCTGCTTGATGTGACGACGCTTAAACGCGGGCAAATCACTACAGATATGTCTACACTTACTAAGGAGGTAGAACGATTTGCAGCCAGTAAAAAGCTGGAAATAGAATCCTTAAAAATAAGAGAGGAATACCGGAAGGAGTTTATGGGCAACGTGGCTCATGAACTCAAAACGCCTCTTTTTACTACTCAGGGTTATATTCTTACGCTGCTGGATGGGGCGATGAAAGATAAAACCATTCTTAAAAAATACCTCAAGCGTGCCGCAGCTGCTGTAGAGCGTCTGGTTTACCTGGTAAGCGATCTGGATATGATCGCTAAGCTGGAGGTTGGCGACCTTAACCTGCGCTATGAATATTTTGATATGGTAGAGCTCGTGCAGCATACCTTTGAGTTGCTGGAGATGAAAGCCTCAAAAAAGAATATCACACTCGCTTTTGAGCGGGCAGACAATAAGCCGGTAATGGTTAATGCAGACCGCGAACGCATACAGCAGTTGCTTACTAATCTCATTGTAAACTCCATCAAATACGGAAAACAGGACGGCACCACCGAAGTAACTATTGAGAACCTGATTCAGAATAAAGTAATTGTAAGGGTTACAGACAATGGTGAAGGTATCGCCTCAGAACACATTCCGCGTTTGTTTGAGCGCTTTTACCGGGTTGATAAGAGTGGTTCGCGTCGTGAGGGTGGTTCAGGAC
This sequence comes from Leeuwenhoekiella nanhaiensis, assembly GCF_002744755.1. Taxonomy (GTDB): domain Bacteria; phylum Bacteroidota; class Bacteroidia; order Flavobacteriales; family Flavobacteriaceae; genus Leeuwenhoekiella; species Leeuwenhoekiella nanhaiensis. The sequence goes on from NZ_KZ319289.1 coordinate 184,553, forward strand.
TCGGTCTTTCTATCGTCAAACATATTATTGAAGCCCATGACGAAAAGATTTATGTTGAAAGCGACTTTGGAGTAGGGTCTGAGTTTTCGTTCACCCTTGAAAAGGCCGAAGAGCTCCCTAAAAAGCCCGTTGTCGACGTGGTAGGCGGGGAATAGATTTCCAAAACCGGAATACAGCTTTACTTTGCTTAAATCTTTTAGACTGAAGCGTTCCTGCTCTGCAAACGGAATGATGCCTTTAGCCTCAAGTCTGCGCGCCAGATATTCCTGTTCGGTTTGCCCGGGTGTGGGAATGAAGAAGGCTTTTTTGCCCAATTTCAGCAAGTCCATAATCGTAGTATAGCCCGAACGGCTTATGATGATGTCGCTGGCACAAATGGCTTTTTGCAAATCCTGAGTCTCCATAAAATTAACGAGCTTGATCTGCCCCTGGCGTTCTACGCGTTGTTCTGATTCAACAACGCCACGTACAAAAAGAACCTGCCCGTTGTAATGTTTCAGCTCATGAAGTAAAATTTCTTCCAGTTCGGTGCGTTGCGGTTCGGGTCCGCTAAGCAAGACCATAACATCGTAAGAAGAAGTTGCTTCCTCTTTTTCAAGACGGGATAAAGCGCCAATGTATTTTACGGGAATGTCGAAGTTTTTTGGGTGTCCCAGCTTTCCACTCAGATTGAGTTTTCCATCAAAATCTGGCACCCAGCATTCATCAAATTTTCGGATGTAATTTCTATGTAGGGCAGAAGTAATTCGGGTTGTTTTTCCGCTCAACACCTGAAGCTGGTGCGTCATAAAGACCGTAGGTATATCAGTATGATATAATCCCAGTCTATTGTCTGACAGCACGCCATCTACCTGCCCATTTTTGACCAATACTTTGAGTTGCTCGCGCTCTTTTCGAATCGCCTTTAGGACTTTTGGACTGCGTAAAAGCATTTTCCATTTAAAGCTTTTCCCGTTTTTGGCATATTTGATATCGTAAGACGGCAACTCGATGCTTTGAAGCTGTGGAAACTCTTTTTGCAATAACTGCAAAGCTGCGCCATCACTACCCAGAATGACGTTAAAACCATCTTCGAGTAAAGCGTAGATGAGCAGGATACAGCGCGTGGCGTGACCCAGTCCCCAGTTAAGCGGTGCAACGAGTATGTTTTTTTGAGTTTTCACAGGTACAAAAATGAAACTTCACTGATACTTAAATGTTTCCGCTAGATTATCAAACCATTAAAATATAGAGCGTTTTTAACCGAATTCTAAATTTTAAGGGATTAAAAGCCGGTCTAGCCGAATATTTTTCAGTCCTAAAAACGATACAGACTGAATATCCGTGAGAATAGCTTTAGCTTAATAACGGCATTTGCAGGAGTACCCGTATATTTGAGGCCGTTTTAAATTTTAATACTAAGGCTTTGGGAAGCAAAAATAAACTGAAGCGTTTCAGGGAAAATGAAACGTTTAGCAACGTGGTTCAACCTACCCGCGAAGAGATCACCAATGGGAACTTCAAACTTAAAGGCAACTGGAACCGTGATTTCTTTAAAAGCGACAAACCTCTGGTTCTCGAGTTGGGATGCGGAAAAGGAGAATATACGGTGGGCCTGGCGCAGCGATTTCCCGATAAAAACTTTTTAGGCATTGACATCAAAGGTGCCCGTTTTTGGCGCGGAGCCAAAACCGCTTTGGAAGAGCAAATTGATAATGCGGGTTTTCTACGCACGCAGATTGAATTGGTAGATCAGGCTTTTGCGGCAAACGAGGTTTCTGAAATCTGGATCACCTTTCCCGATCCTCAAATCAAATACAAGCGCACCAAACATCGAATGACGAACTTCGAATTTCTGGAGCGCTACAAAACCATTCTTAAGCCAGACGGGCTTATGCATCTCAAAACCGACTCTGAGTTCATGCACGGCTACACGCTGGGATTGCTTCACGGTCTGGGTCACGAGGTGCTTTATGCGCATCATGATATTTACAGCAATCACATGGCACCAAAAGAAGTGGTTGGCATTCAGACTTTTTACGAAAAACAGTATCTTGAACAGGATAAAGCGATTACCTATATCAAGTTTAAGATCAATTAACCGCCTTTGGAAATAACCAAACTTTTCTTTATCACCTATTTTGCGGCCTTGCTGGGCGTATTGCCCCCTGGACTGGTCAATATGTCTGTCGCAAAAACCTGCGTGCATCGGGGTATGCGCAATGGGGTATTGGTGGCCATAGGAGCTTCGGTAGTAGTGATGATTCAGGCGTTTTTTGCAGTATTGCTGGCTCGTTATATCTTTAGCAATGAAGCCGTGCGCAATACACTGTTTCGAACCGGGATTGTGATTTTTGGTATTCTCGCGGTGTATTTCTTTATCAAGGCCAAAAAAAATAAAGTCAAAGAAGTAAAAATTCCTAAGCATAGCGGAAGGCGCAGTTTCTGGAAGGGTGTTTTCGTGGCAACCATAAATGTATTGCCGCTACCGTATTTTTGTGCCATTAGTGCAGCTTTAAACATCACGAGCAAAGGACAGGCAGGTATTCTAGAAGTGGGCCTGTTTGTACTGGCCGCAGCGGCGGGCACTTTTACCTCCCTGTATGTCTACGTGGTAGGATTTAACCGTATTCAGCACGAGCCGCGCAACTTCGCTAAATATTCTAATTATTTTATGGCGGGGCTTATGATTATTCTGGTGCTCATCACCTTATTCAGAATGTAATATGCCAAAGCCCGAAACACTTAACTTTTTTAACCGGGTTTATGAGGTGACAAAGCGTATTCCGTACGGCAGGGTGACTTCTTACGGAGCGATTGCACGTTATCTGGGGGCAGCCCGCAGTTCGCGTATGGTGGGTTATGCGCTAAATGGTTCGGTAAACCGCGACGATGTGCCTGCGCACCGGGTACTTAATCGCAATGGCCTGCTTACCGGCAAGCATCATTTTTCGGGGACCAATCTGATGCAGCAGTTACTCGAGAGTGAAGGTCACGAGGTTAAAGAGGATAAACTGCAAAACTTTGAAGACAAGTTTTGGGACCCTGTGACGGAGCTTGGTTTTTCCTGAAATTTATCACGTTTCCAGACTTATTTTATACCTTCAGTAAAGACCAGGAAGTCTTTTAGTTTCTGAAGTTTTCGGCCTATATTTGCATTTTAGAATTAATCTAATTAAGAAGTTGTGAAATTAGAAAAACAAGCCCTTTTAGAAGCTTTAAAAACCATCAGCGTACCCGGTGAAGGTGAGGATATGGTGAGCAGTGGTGCCGTGACTAATGTGGTTACTTTTGGCGATGAGGTCATCGTAGATGTAACTATAAAAAACCCAAGTCTGCAGGCCAAGAAGAAAACCGAAGTGGAGATTATGAAAGCCATTCATGCCGAAGTGCATCAGAAGGCTAAAGTAAAGGTAAACGTACGGGTTGACGCTCCTGAAAAGCAGCAGAAAAACGAAATTAAAGGGAAGCCCATTCCCGGCATACAAAATATTATTGCAGTAGCTTCCGGTAAAGGTGGGGTTGGTAAATCTACGATCACCGCAAACCTGGCTGTAAGCCTGCAAAAAATGGGCTTTAAAGTAGGTATCCTTGATGCTGATATCTACGGGCCATCTATCCCGATGATGTTTGATGTGCAGGAAGAGAAACCTCTTTCTGTTAAAGTAGACGGGAAGCAAAAAATGAAACCTGTGGAGAGTTACGGCGTAAAAGTGCTTTCAATAGGATTTTTTACCCGTCCCGATCAGGCAGTGGTATGGCGCGGACCTATGGCTTCAAAAGCTTTAAATCAAATGATTTTTGACGCAGCCTGGGGTGAACTTGACTTTCTTCTGGTTGACCTGCCTCCAGGTACCGGTGACATTCACCTGAGTATCGTACAGGCGATGCCCATTACCGGTGCTGTTGTGGTGAGTACGCCGCAGAATGTAGCTTTGGCAGATGCCAAAAAAGGTGTGGCGATGTTTCAGCAGGAAAGTATAAACGTTCCGGTTCTTGGAATTGTTGAAAATATGGCCTGGTTTACTCCCGAAGAATTACCAGATAATAAATATTTCATCTTCGGAAAAGAAGGCGCCCGTAATCTGGCCGAAGACTTAAATGTGCCGCTTTTGGCGCAGATTCCTTTGGTACAAAGCATTCGCGAAGCCGGTGATGTGGGAAGACCCGCTGCATTGCAGGAAAATACTATATTAGCCGAAGCTTTTGAAGAAATGACTCGCAACAGCGTAGAACAGCTTGTTAAACGCAATACCGATTTGCCACCTACCGAGGCGGTTAAAATCACCACAATGGCGGGTTGTGCCGCAGTTAAAAAATAATGCTATGACAGATTTAGAATTAAAAGGTAAGGTAGAGGCAGCTCTCGAAGAAATACGTCCTTTTTTACAAAGTGACGGGGGTGACATTGCTTTGCTGGCCATTGAAGACGGGCGCACCGTTAAAGTACAGCTTGAAGGGGCTTGCGTAGGATGTAGCGTTAATCAAATGACTCTAAAAAGCGGCGTTGAAATGACCATTAAAAAACACGCGCCACAAATAGAAGAGGTGATTAATATTACCGCTTAAGACCCATATTCAATAATCTATACAACTGTCCGGTATTTTTCCGGGCAGTTTTTTTTGTCTTGTTTTAAGCGTAATATGAACATTTAATAATATATTTAGAGGTTTAAAATTCAGATTATGGGTCACTCTAACGGAAGGCGTACTGCCTTAAAAAATATCGCATTGGCAACATCAGGGGCAAGCCTTGGGCTTACCGCACTTAGCTGTAAGACCGAAACTAAAGAAGAGCCAGAGGAGCTTTTGAGAGAGGAAGCAATAGCATTAAAAGGTAACATCAACCACGCGGCCTGCTACTGGTGCTATGGGAGTATGCCACTTGAGAGTTTTGCACAGGGAGCGGCAGCGATTGGGCTTAAAGGCATTGACTTACTCAAACCCGAAGAGTGGGATACGGTTGAGCAGTATGGACTCAAATGCTCGGTAGCTACAGATACGTTTGCGAATATTGAAAATGGATTTAACGATCCTGCCAATCACGCAGATCTTCAGGCTAAATATGCCGGGCTTATTGATAAGGCAGCGGCCAAAGGAATTAAAAACGTTATTGTTTTTTCAGGAAACCGAAGGGAGTTGTCTGACGAAGAGGGAATCGCCAATTGTGCTGAAGGTCTTCAGCCACTTGTAAAGCAAGCCGAGGAAAAAGGCGTCATTTTGATTATGGAATTGCTTAACAGCAAGGTTGACCATAAAGATTACCAATGCGATCATACCGCCTGGGGAGCCCAACTGTGCGAACGCATCGGTTCAGAGCATTTTAAATTGCTTTATGATATTTACCATATGCAAATTATGGAAGGGGATGTGATACGTACCATAAGGGATTACAACCAGTACATCGCGCACTACCATACCGGAGGTGTACCCGGCAGAAACGAGATCAATGACAGCCAGGAATTGAATTACCCTGCCATTATGAAGGCCATTCTGGATACTGGCTATACCGGTTATGTGGCTCAGGAATTTATACCTACATACGACGATAAGCTCGCCGCTTTACGGGAAGGTGTGCGTATTTGCGATGTACAGTACTAATCCTATTAAATCACTAGACTTTAGAAGGGCTTAATCCGTAGTTTTTCTTAATTTTGCGCTCTGAAATGGCTTACCTTATCGGGGAGTCTCTTAATCGCCTAAGGGCATAATCGTATTTGTCATGCAAGACATCACAATCACCGTAATTGACCGGGAAGGAGTTGCTCACGCGCTTGAAGCTCCAACAGATATGAATTTAAACCTTATGGAAGTGTGCAAGATGTACGAACTTCCGGTTGAAGGTACCTGTGGTGGTATGGCGATGTGCGCTTCCTGCCAGTGCTATGTACTCTCCGATCATAAGCTGAATGAAATGGGTTACGATGAGGAAGCTATGCTTTCGGAAGCTTTTCACGTAGAAGATAACAGCCGTCTGGGTTGTCAGATTCCCATTACTCCAGATCTTAACGGCCTCGAAGTAAAACTGGCGCCCGAGAGTTAAGCCAAAACTTTAAGGGTATCGGCCTAATTCGTTTTAAGAATTTCTAGTGCTACAGGAAGTAAGCGTTCTACAAATTCTGCATAAGCCTTTTCGGAAGGATGCAAGTTGTCTATAGCTACCAGTTCCGGGTCTTCAAGACCCTTTCGGGTGATGTCTGTAATATTCAAAAAGCTCACGTCAGAAGCTATTGTGATGCTTTTAGCTGCGTCGTTAAACGCGTTGATTTCGGCTGTTATTTCTTCCGGGTTTGTAGTGCTTTGGCCAAAAGGCGTAAACGCATAATCAGGTATGGAAAGTACCACAACCCGATCCCGGTCTCCTTTGGCCAGCTTCACAGCTGTTTCCAGTAATTCTTTAAACTCGGTTTTATAGGTTTCCAGGCTTCCACCCTGATACTGATTATTTACTCCAATGAGCAGGGTTACCAAATCCTGATTTTGTGCCGGGTTTTCCCCTTTAATTGCTTGAATAAGGCTTTCGGTACGCCAACCCGTTCGGGCAATGATTTTGACAGACAGGTCGGCTTCTGTTTCATTTTCAAATGCGGCTTTAAGCTGCATCGGGTAATTGCAGGTCGCGCATACGCTTTCACCAATGGTATAACTATCTCCCAAAGCCAGATAATTATACGTTCCGCTTAGTTCGGCATCAGATGGGTTGGGTTCAGGATTTTCGGAAGGTAGTTCTGATTCCGGCTCCTGAAAGGTAATGGGGTCGTCTGCTGCGCCACAACCTAGTAGCAGGAATGCAAGTGAAAAGTAAAATGCTAGAGCTTTCATACTAAATCTACGAGTTGGGGGCTCAATTGGTTTTATAATCGATGAGTTTCTGCGGACCTTCCAGCAAAATGCGAACAATCTTAAGGACCCCGTCATCGGTGGTCGCTATTTGCCATTTGATGAGCGAGATAAAGCCGTTTTCAATTTCCAGACCGGTAATGCTTCGGGGGTGTACACAGCTTCCGTCATTAAAATAGGCAATATCACCCGGTTCTGGAAAACGGGGCCGGTGTGTATGACCGGTAATCGTAAACTGGTTGTTGCGCTCAATAATCCATTTTTTGGTGCGGCGTTCCACTTTTTTGAGTTCGAGATAATTTTTAGCCGGGCTGGTAGGGTCAGAAATACCCGCTCCCTGTAATGGCCGCCACAGGACCCTAACCATAAAGCGGTTAAAACGCCAGCCCACATAATTCATCCAGTCTGCCTGATGCCCATGACACAAAAAGAGTTCCTGCCCACTTTGTTCGTTTTTCAGAATTAATGACTCGTGTACTTCAATCCCAGGAAAAAGCGGTCTTTCCTCACCTGTTCTTCGATCAAAATGCGAATGCAGATTTTTTTTGACCTGCGACGGGTTTTTGTAAATCATATCGTGGTTGCCCCAGACCAGATGCAGTCTGTTTTCCAGATAAAACTTACGCATCAGTTCGTAGACATTTTGATGGGACTCGTATAGGGTAGAAAAATGCAGATTTTCCCAAAGCTCATCGCCATCTCCCAGTTCACAATAGGTAAACCCGTTTTTATAATACTGCTGGAGGGCATGAAAGTAGATGTTGCGGTTGTTTGCAAAATCGTCTGCACCGCTGTTGTCCCCGCGATGGCAATCGCTAAAAAGTATAAACTTATCCGTATCGTTAAACGGAATTACTTTGGCATCCTGAAACGCCCGGTTAAAACGGCTTCTTGAAGACATTTGCTATCGTATACAATCCTTTAAAGATACGATAAGCTGGTTTATGCGGTTATTTTAGAGTTGATTTCCTTCTCGATGCCATTCCACAAAATGATACGCTTTTTAAGTGCCGTAACCGCAGTATGACGGGCTTCTTCCCACTTCATCAGGTCAGTACCACAAAGTTCTTCAATCATTTTAAGAGCCATAGGGCCGTGCTCGTCGCCGTCAAGTTCTATATGACGGTCAAAGTAGTATTTAAATAGCGTGAGATCTTCCTGTGGGAAATTTTTGATGATGTTTCCAATAATCTGAGTAAACATATCGGGGATGAGGTCTTCACGGCCAAAGGTAAAGGCAGCAGCTATTTTATGCGGTTTCCCTTCAGAAATGGTTTCAAAGGTAAAGCGCAAAAATTCTTTAACGCTATCCGGAATTTCACTGACGGCGATTACCAAAAATATATCGGTGCCGTGTATGATGTGGTTTAAAAATGCATTGATCTGATCTAGAGAGGCTTCCGACTTTTTCATAGCATCCAGATACATCTCAAAATGACTCTGGCGCTTTCCGTCCATATTTACGTCGGTTTCCTCAGCCAAAACAATCTCGTTGATGAGGTAGCGCACCTCGGGATTTCCCAAAGGATACCAGGGCGTTGAAACTTTAGTAAGATCGTATTGCAATGACTTAAGCAGCGACATAAAATCCCATACAGCAAAGACATGATGCTGCATAAAAATCTTCAGATCTTCAGGAGTTTTGAGTTTTTTATAGAGGCTGTGATTAAGAAGCTCCTCCTGAAACGGAGCAATCGCTTTTTCAATATCCTGTATCATCGCAATTAATTTTTTGCAAAATTAATAAACGTCAGCAATACGCCTATACATTTCAATTAGATAATATCTATGAAGCAATTACTTAAAAGCATTTAGGCCGGTAATGTCCAGGCCGGTAATCAGCAGGTGGATGTCGTGTGTACCTTCATAAGTAACCACACTTTCCAGATTCATCATATGACGCATAATGCTGTACTCGCCGGTAATGCCCATTCCGCCAAGGATTTGACGGGCATCGCGTGCAATTTTCAAAGCCATATCCACATTGTTGCGTTTAGCCATTGAGATTTGAGCCGAAGTAGCTTTGCCTTCATTACGTAAAGTTCCCAGTCGCCAGGCGAGGAGTTGGGCCTTGGTGATTTCGGTAATCATTTCGGCCAGCTTTTTCTGCTGAAGCTGGAAGGCACCAATGGGCTTCCCAAATTGCTGGCGCTCTTTCGCGTAGCGCAGAGCGGTATCATAGCAGTCCATCGCAGCCCCTATTGCACCCCAGGCAATCCCGAAGCGTGCCGAATCTAAACACATTAAAGGAGCGCCCAGTCCCGATTTGTTGGGCAACAGGTTTTCTTTTGGGACCTTTACATTATCGAAAATGAGTTCGCCGGTAGCACTTGCCCGCAACGACCATTTGTTATGGGTTTCGGGGGTTGAAAAGCCTTCCATCCCACGCTCAACGATGAGACCATGAATGCGGCCTTCTTCACTTTTTGCCCAGACCACAGCGATGTCGGCAAAGGGCGAATTGGAAATCCACATTTTTGCACCGTTCAGGACATAATGGTCACCGGCATCTTTAAAATTGGTCACCATCCCGCCGGGATTGGAGCCGTGATCGGGTTCGGTGAGGCCAAAGCATCCCATAAATTCTCCGCTGGCGAGTTTATGTAAGTATTTTTTACGCTGCTCTTCAGAGCCAAATTTATAAATAGGATACATCACCAGAGAAGACTGTACCGAAGCTGTAGAGCGCACCCCGCTGTCTCCGCGTTCAATTTCCTGCATGATGAGACCATACGCGATCTGGTCTAGACCGGCACCACCGTATTCTTCAGGAATGTAGGGACCAAAAGCGCCTATTTCAGCCAGACCACCTATGATTTGTTTAGGAAATTCTGCTTTTTGAGCCGCTTCTTCAATAATTGGCGATACTTCCCGCTTTACCCAGTCGCGTGCTGCGCTGCGTACGAGTTTGTGTTCATCGGTTAGCAGGTCGTCAATGTTATAGTAGTCGGGTGATTCAAAAAGATCAGGTTTCATAAGCACTGTTGTTAATCTCTAAAGTTTTGTGCGCTTTCACTAAAAATGATGTAATGAAGGCACTTATAAGTGTGCTAAATTTAGAAAAATGCTAAAACCTATGCTACTCAAATAGGGAAATTTCGGCAGGGTAATTTTGCTACATTTTAAGGTAAAAATCCCTGACCAGGTTTTGGTAGGCTTCGGTGTACTGATGCCGTGTAGTTTCGATAATCAGATCGTCTTTCTCTAGGGATGCTTCGGGCTTGCGTGAAAAGGCGATAAGCACGCGCTTAGCCGGAACCTCAGGATTTCCCTGAATGCTTGTGATCTTAAAAGGATACAGATTTGCTTTCGCCGCCAGGCTTATGAACTCCTCTTCCCGCATCTGCGGAATAATCACGCAAAAAACACCTGTTTCCTCCAGAAGCTGGTTCACAGAAGCGACCAAAAGTTCAAAAGGCATCGCGTCTTCAAAACGGGCCTGCTCACGGGCTGAGCCCTGTTGTTCTTCTAACTGAGTACTGCCCTCAAAATAGGGAGGATTGCATACGATGAGGTCGTAGGTGTCTTCAATTTCGGTAGCAAATTCATAGAGATGGGCGTGATAACAAAACAGACGATCACCCCAGGGTGAGGCTTCAAAATTGTCAACAGCCTGCTCGTAAGCATCTTCATCCAGTTCGAGAGCATCAATCACTTCGGCATCTGAGCGTTGTGCGAGCATCAATGCGATGACTCCCGTTCCGGTACCGATATCGAGTATAGAATACGGGTTTTGATGTACAGGCACCCAGGCTCCCAGTAGAACCCCGTCTGTGCCAATCTTCATCGCACAGCGATCCTGATTAACCGTAAATTGTTTGAATTTGAAAGGTTTTGACACAGAAATAGATTTAGAAATTTTGTCGTTTGGGTATTTGGGCGTGCCTGCCTGCCGGCAGAGGCGGGCTATTCGCTACAAGTCCTCGTCCCCATTTGCCGGGACTGTGGGCTTTTCGCTGCTATCCCTCACGCTTCATTCAATAGCGGAATTTATAGATTATAAATGAAAGCGATAAGCGTTAGGAGAATACAGATGGCAATAAAAATCACCCACTGTTTTATAATTCGGTTTTGTTTCCGCAGTTTTAGGGTCTGCCTGTATTTCTCCAGTTCGGCAGGTTTTAATTTTTTAGAATCAAATTTAAAACCGGAGTTGGCAATCTTGTACCCAGAAGCATCCCTGCGGTGGCCGCTGTGCTTTTCCTGGCGCTCACGCCGTCTTTGAAGCGTGGCCTTAAATTGATCTAAACTGCCATTCATAATCTGGTACTTTACTTATAAGTACTCAGAACGCTGAAACGTTACAAATAAATAGCAATCAATCCTTCAGGCGTATCAAGCGTAATGGTTTTGGTACTGCGATCTACTTTTTTGATAAAGTCATCATTTATAGGAATAAGGACTTCTTTTCCCTGATGGTCAATTTCAAATAAAGCCTGTGCGGTGTTGTCGTTGATCCCGGTAATGGTACCTACTTCGCCATAGTACACGTCTTTTACGGTAAAGCCGATGACCTCGTGGTAGTAAAATTTATTGCCTTCGAGTTTGGGTAACATAGAAAGCGGAAGATAGAGTTCTGCATTGACCAGATCGTCTGCATCTTCTTCGGTATTCACGTCTTCAAAATCGATGCGGAGCAGGGTAGATTTGTGCAGTTGAGCACTACGAATAAAAAAAGGAACCAGATTGCCATTAAATTCGACAAAAACTGATTCCAATTCTTCGTAAACCTCAGGTTCGTCTGTATCTAGCTTAGCCAGTAACTCCCCTTTAAAGCTGAATTTTCGCACGATTTTGCCCAGATAGAAACATTCTTCTTTGCGCATCGTGAGCGAGTATTACTTAGCTTCTTCTTCGTTGTTCTCTTCAGCAGCAGGAGCTTCTTCAGTAGCAGCTTCAGCTTCTGGAGCTTCTTCTATTTCTTCCTCTTGAGGCTGAGCAGCAGCGATACGAGCTTCATTAGCAGCTTTTTCAGCAGCTAAAGCCTCTTTACGTGCTTTTTCCTGTTCCTTAGAAAGGTTTTCTTTTTTAGCATCAATTTTAGATGCTTTTTCTTCAACCCAGGCATTGAACTTTTCTTCAGCCTGCTCTTCGGTTAATGCGCCTTTACGCACACCACCGGCAAGGTGATTTTTAAGCAATACCCCAGTGTAAGAAAGTAAACGTTTTGCAGTTTCGGTAGGCTGAGCCCCGTTTTGCAACCATTTTACAGATGAATCTACGTCCAGGTCAATAGTCGCAGGATTGGTGTTTGGATTGTAAGTTCCTAGTTTTTCTAAGAATTTACCATCACGTTTAGCACGCGTGTCTGCGGCTACTACCCAGTAAAAAGGTTTTCCTTTTTTACCGTGTCTTTGTAATCTGATTTTTACTGGCATAAAAATTAATTTTTGGGGTACCCGACCCCGGTTATAATTTAAAAATAAGCCCTCTGCTTAACGTTAAGCAGACTGCTGTCTTTATTGAGGGCGCAAATATACTACAATTTTCTGTTTATCAATGCGTTTAAAGCTTGTAAAATTAGTAATTTGCAGTCCCTTAATTACACTGTTGATGATCAGGCCTTTTCTTTTCGTTATTTTGAGTCTGTTGTTGGTGTCGTGTGCAGATGATGTCACCTTCAATACACCCGCATTTCAAGGTATTAAAGACACCCTTTTTTTTAAGGCTGCGGGCACCCGTGCTCAATTAACCGATGCCAATGAGGTGATCATCTCCGGAAGTCTAAACGGAGAGCGCGTAGACCTTAAGTTACCGGCTTACGGTACCGGAGTTTTTGACCTGAGCGCAGGTTCTTTGGCAATGGCAGATTTCTATGAGGCAGACGGCAAACAATACAGTACCCGCTTTGACGGGGAAGGTGAAGTTGTGGTAGAGCGGGTTGATGACAGCCTGTATACAGGTTCGTTTCGGTTTAGGGCTGTAGCACCGGCAGATACAACCGAAGTATATTTTACACGTGGTTATTTTTACGAGGTGCCCTTTTTTAAAGAGCCGCCCCCGCCAGTTATAATACCCGTTGTGGAAAGCGCTTTTGGTTGCAAAATACAGGGAAACATGTTTAGACCCGAAGTGACCTATTCTTCTGAAGGTAACGGGATCATTACCGGGGTGGGCAGTACAAACTCGGTGATTGTTCGTTTGCGTTTTCCACGGAATATACAACCTGGAGTTTACGATCTGACTGATTTTAATGTGAACAGCCCCTACCAGGCGTCTTATATTTCGGGAGCATTTAATCCTCAGGTGCAGTCGGGTACGGTGACGATTATTTCCAATAACATCAATCAAAAATCGGTAGGAGGAACTTTTGAGTTTACCGCTCAGGGCGCAGGAACCATTCAGGTTACCGAAGGTTTCTTTGGTTTCAATTATTAAGGCCTGTTATTTTTGGTTTTTACACGTTTCCCTTTCTTAAATAACACTTCTTTATCAGTCTTTTGTATTCGGGTTGAGTAGTTTAGCTTTTTAATTGCATTACACCCAACAATCATTTGAATACCAAATTTCTATTTTATGCCCGGGCAGGTCTTTTTGCAAAGGCTGTGCTTTTTTTGGCTATTGGAGTTCTTACTACTATGGCCGCATTCAATTTGGGCGGATTTAAGACGGGAAGTTTTACGCTGATGAATTTTCTGGCCGAGAAAGCTGCGGGCAGAGCTCTGTTAATTTTGTGGGCAGTAGCCTTGTCAGGCTATGTGTTTTGGCGGGTTTATGAAAGTATCGCAGATAAGCGCGAATTCGGAAACGATCTTACCGGTATTGCAGAGCGTATCGGTTTCGGTTTTGGGGGCTTGGTTTACGCCTTTCTGGCTGTGAGTGCGTTGCTTGTAGCTCTAAATCCGCAAACATCATCCTGGCTCAAGGAGACCGATATGCAGCAACTTATCCAAACCGATCTGGGTAAGTACACAGTCATGGCGATAGCAGTTGGTATGCTGGGCGCCACTTTGAATGAGTTTTACATCGCCATTTCCAGAAAGTTTTCCAGAACCATTGCGATTGAGAGCGTAAAGCCGTTTTACAAAAAGCTGATTTTAACCAGCGGAATGATAGGTTATGCCTCCCGTGGCATCACGCTGGGTATCGCTTCGTTTTTATTGTGGGATTCGGCTTTTACCAATCGGGATCTGGAAGACACCAATAAAGAAGCCGCTTTCTCGGTTATGGAATATTTATTTGGCAACTGGACGCTTGGTGTAATTGCCCTTGGTTTCATTACTTATTCATGCTACGTTTTTGTTGAAGTACGCTATCGAAATCTCCAGACCTTTAGAAAAAACCCAGACACTAGCCCGGGGTTATAGGTTTTTATTCTATACCCAAAAGACTCTCATTAAAAAGCTTCAGAATACGTTTGTACTCATCGGTCCAGCTGCTGGGCTCTACAAAACTGTGATCTTCTACCGGGTACACTGCCAGCTCCCAGTTGTCTTTACCTAATTCGATCAGGCGTTGCGTAAGCCTTACGACATCCTGAAAATGTACGTTGGTGTCTACCATTCCGTGCTCAATGAGTAAATCACCTTTTAAGCCTTCGGCGAAATAAATAGGCGAGGAGCGTTTGTACGCGATGGGGTCGTGAGTGGGTTCGTTAAGAATATTTGATGTATAGCCGTGGTTGTAATGCGCCCAGTCTGTCACCGAACGCAAAGCAGCACCGGCTTTAAAGGTATCAGCTTCCGTAAATAAGGCCATAAGTGTAATAAAACCGCCGTAGCTTCCACCGTAAATCCCCACTTTATCAGGATCAATATCGTAGTTTTCGATAAGGTATTTCACGCCATCAACCTGATCAGACAAATCTTTTCCGCCCATATGACGGTAAATACCGGTCCTCCAATCGCGACCATAACCTGAGCTGGCGCGGTAATCGATATCAATCACCGTATATCCCAAATCGGTGAGCATATTGTTGAACATGTATTCTCTGAAATAGCTGGACCACCATTTGTGAGCGTTTTGGAGATAGCCGGCTCCGTGCACAAACACCACAGCAGCATTGTTTTTTACCGAAGCATCCGGAACATACAGTCTTGCAGGAACCATCGCTCCGTCTTCAGCTTCAAATCTGATGTTTTGCGGTACGCGCCAGTTGTAACTTTTAAAAGCTTCAGACTGGCCTGAGGTAAGTTGTTGGGCTTCAGCTTTTGAACCGGTTTTCTTAAAATATAATTCCCATGGCTTGTTGCTATACGAATGACGAATCGCCATATACTTTTCGTCTGGTGAAAGGCTTACTTCGTTGTTACCGGGCATTGATGTGAGTTTTTCCATCTTTCCGCCCATAACCGGCATGGTGTAGAAATGGCGTTCGCCGGGATCTACTTCTGAAGTGGTCAAAAACCAGGATTTTTTATCCTTAGACAAAAACGGATCAAAAACCTCGTATTCCCCTTCGGTCAGGGCTTTTTTGGTTCCGGTAGTAACGTCAAGCAGGTAGAGGTGCGAATAGCCGCTGGCCTCAGACTGAAAGTAAATGTGCTTATTATCAGGCAACCAACCCAGAGTTCCGCCGCCAAAAGACCAGCCGATTCCGGGTCCGGCAATCCAGGCTTCGTCACGCTGGCGATCCAGGGTTTCGAGGCTTCCGTCTTCGAGATTGAGTAAAGCAATCCACCGGTCTTTGTTGTCTTTAGATCGAATGTTCACAATAGCCTTGCTGCCGTCGTCTGAAAATACAGCCTGCGAGATGATGACATCGCGTTCTTTTTCTTCCCACTCGCGATCGGGATAATCGCTAGTATAATCGGGCAGGTCTGTGATTCCAAGGAGTTTTGAGGTGTCTACCTTATAAACCGTGTCTTTTTTAACGTTGTAAATGGCAAGGGAATTTTCGGTGTTATCCTTACCCACTTTGCTGCGCGCCCGTAAATCCTGCGTATAGCCGCTGGCATCTACATAATTGGGTACGTTGGTGCTTTCGCCCCGATCACGCTGCATCAGCATAATCGTTACAAAATCGGCTTTCGGACTCACCTGCAATCCGCTAACCGACTCATCCCCGGCGTAAAAGGTATAGGGATTAGGATCTGCCGTCATTTCGCGGTAGGCTTTAGAGATCGAATCCTGCTCTTCCCGTTCGCGTACAATTTGCAGCAGGCTTAAATTTTCATCTTTAAGCCACTGGTCTTTTTCCGATAGTTTTTTGGACCTGTCCTCAGGAGCCTTGCCTTCCCTGATGTTGGTGATTTTGCTTAGCATTCCCGTTTCGGTATCCAAAACATAGGCATTGTTATCGTATTCAAAAGCAATTTGACTTTCGTCTGCCAGAAACGTGTAATTGCCAATGCGGCTTCCCAGATCAATAAGTTCTTTGGAGCGGTCGTTCTTAAGTTCGTAAACCCAAAGCGCACCATCTTCAGTATATAATTTTTTGGTCTGATTGGAATTCCAGGTACCATATCGGCCCGGCATCGCTTTGCGCTCGGCCAGACTTACTTTTTTAATCTTATCCAGATCACTGATGTTTATTTTATAAAGACTGTCAGCAGGATTTCCTTCGGGGTTGTAGTCAAAATAGATGTTTTTGCTTTGCGTATCCCAGTTTACATTTTCGGGGAACGTACCCATCCACTTCGGGTCCTGCATTATTTTTTCTACGGAAAGGCTTGAGGTTTGGGCAAAAGCCGAAGTATTGAAAGCAAAAAGTACAAGAAGCGCCAGGCTCCAGAACGATTTAGTCATAAACAAAAATTAAAGAATTAGCCAACTTGCGGAAAGTTACTGAATACTTAAATAATAAAATTGAGTCGAATTCAATAGCTGCTTTTATTTTGGATTAAAATTTTCCGCATCAAACTCTTCGCCTTCTAGAATAGAGTCTTTTATTTTCTCTTCAAAGATGAAAAAGTGCCGTTCTGTAATTTCATAAGTACAGCATTTGCCTAAGAATCCATTAAATTTTTTATAAACTGTGTATTCTTCATTTTGGTACTCAATTCTATTTGGATAGACAGGATATAGCGTAATAGAATTTATGATTCCAAGAAAAATTCCACCAAAAAGAAACATTGAGAGAAACAAGAGCGGTGTTAAGAGGTAAGCGGAAAAATAAATAGCAACCTTTTTAAAAGGGTGGATATATGAAAAGAATAAAATTAATCCTGACAGGTAAACTCCTAAAATTATTGCATACGCTAATTGATAATTAAGGCTAATCTCAAAGATATTTTTAGCTGTAAAATTGGCAAGCGCCAGAACAAAAAGGGTAAAATGAATTTTGTAAAGTTTACGTCTCATTAAGTTGTACAATAGCCTAAATATAGTTAAAAACAAAAAAGCCTCTCCGCCTAAGGTGGAAAAGCTTCTCAAAGGTTTCACTACAAAACCAGTCTTCCGTTGCCGGAAGACAACACAACTTCTTTATAAGGACCGGCAGCGCCGGATTGTTTTCTGAATAAAGCACAAAAATAGCATTACTTTTTTAATTTTTATGCTGTAATCTCCATTTTTAGGGTTGAATTTCTACTAAAGTATAAACCGGCAAATGGTCTGAAGCGTAGTGCAGATTTTTAGAATCGCTTAGTGTGGCGTGTTTCAATACTTTAACCGGACTCGTTTTACCCACAAAAATATAGTCGATGCGGCGGGTTACCGGTTGGTCAAAATCAAAACCATTAAAAGTGCCTTCCGGTCCAAAAGAACCGCTTAAGCTCGCTTTAAAGGTGTCTTTTAATTGTGTTTCCAAAACTGCAACAGGTTCAGAGTCGGGTTCCAGATTAAAGTCGCCGGTGACAAAAACCGGATAATTCAGGCTGTTGATTTCGCGTATCTGGTCAAGTATTAATTGGGCGCTGTATTTACGGGCTTCAACTCCTACGTGATCAAAATGCGTATTGAAGACATAAAAGCGGGCATCGGTTTCTTTGATTTCAAACAAGGCATAGGTGCAAATTCGGGGTAGCGCAGCGTCCCAGCCGGTAGAGATTTCTTTCGGCGTAGTTGAGAGCCAAAAGGTATCACTTGCTATGAGTTCCAGTTTTTCCGCTTTGTAAAAAATCGCGGAAAATTCGCCTTTGTTTTCACCTTCACGACCAACTCCCACGTGTTTGTACCCGGTAAGATTTTCGCCCAAATACTGCATTTGTTCGGGTAAGGCTTCCTGTACGCCCATTACATCGGGAGCATAAAAAAGTACCTGAGCGGTCAGAAATTCCTTGCGCTTACTCCAGGCGTCGTCCCCGTCAGATTCTGTAGCCATCCTGATGTTGTAGGTCATTAGACTGAGTTCCTGAGCCGGTAAAAGATTAAGGCCAAAAAGTGCAAAAAGAAGGAGAGCTGTAAACTTCATATTTAGGTGTTTTTAAAATCGAAAATTAAGTCAAAGCTGGAAAATGGCATTACGATCTTGGGTTAAGTTCATATTAAGCTATTGCATCGGCGTACCGCGAAGACGCTCAAAGTTTTTATAGGCTTGCTCCACCTGCTTTTGTGGAGCCTGCTCAAATTCTTTTGCTGTAACACCGTAGGCTCCCTGAATTGAGTCTAGCTTTTTGTGCAAACCTGCAATGATTTCAGAGTATACAGGGTCATCAATTTTATTCTGAATTTCCTGCGGATCACTTTGTAAATCGTAAAATTCCCATGCGTCTATGTCATCGTAAAAATGCATCAGTTTGTAGCGCCTAGTACTTATGCCATAGTGCTTTTTGACCATATGAAACGCGGGAAAATCGTAATAATGATAGTACAAGACCTCTCTAAAATCGGTATCCGGTATTCTTTGTTCTAGTACCGGCCGAAGTGATTGCCCCTGCATGTCCACAGTTAGAGAATCACCCTGAGCGTAATCTAAAAAGGTTTGCGCAAAATCCAGGTTTTGTACCAGAGCTTCACTGTGGCTACCGGCTTTGATTGCTTTGGGGTATTGTACCAGAAGCGGAGTGCGATACGACTCTTCATACATAAACCGCTTGTCAAAAAATCCCTTTTCGCCCAGATAAAATCCCTGATCTGAAGTATAAACCACAATAGTGTTTTCGTCCAGATTATGAGCTTCGAGATAGTCAAGAATTTGGCCTACGCCTTCATCTACAGCAGCAATAGTCGCCATATAATCGCGTAAATAGCGCTGACCTTTCCACTCATCAAGTGCTTTGCCGTGCAGATTGGCTTTATGAAAAGCATCGTTTTTGGGTTGGTAAGCGGCATCCCAGGCCTCGCGCTGTTGAGGGGTCATCCGTTCAAAATCGGTAGTCCAGGGATTATGAGCCAATTCAGGGCTGCCTAATTCTTTGGTCATTTTCAGATCATGACCTTCATACATATCTTTATAAACCGTTTGCAATTGCTCCTGAGAAGCCTGCGAACCGGCGTGATCTGTAAAATAGGTGTCTGGCAAGGGGAAAGTAATCGAATCGTACTTTGTTGTGTGTCTTAATGCCGGCATCCAGTTGCGGTGCGGTGCCTTGTGATGCACCATCATAAAGAACGGCTTTGTAGTGTCACGCTGGGTATCGAGCCAGTTTAATGCATCTTGCGTAATGAGGTCTGTAGCATAACCCGTGACTCGAGTTGTGTCCCCTTCTTTTATAAAGTCCGGATTGTAGTAATTGCCCTGGTCTTTAATAATATTCCAGTAATCAAATCCCTGCGGATAGCCGTGCAAATGCCATTTGCCCAGAATCGCGGTGGTGTATCCCAGTTCCTGTAACTTTTTGGGCAAGGTAGGCTGGTCGCCATCAAAGCGATCCCCGTTTTGCCGAAAACCATTGATGTGGCTGTGTTTACCGGTCAAAATCACCGCCCGGCTGGGGCCACAAATAGAATTGGTCACATAGGCCCGATCCATACGCATGCCGTTAGTGGCAATGCGATCAATGTTAGGAGTAGGAGCTAACTGACTCACGGGATGTCCGTATGCACTTATTGCCTGAAACGCGTGATCATCAGACATAATGAAAATAATGTTGGGTTTTTTAGGCTGTACCTCAGCGACCTCTGCTTTTTCGTTTTCCTCCTTGCAGGAAAGGAATGCGAGTATCACGAGTAAAATGGGAAAAGCGGTTTTCATTGGCTATTTTTTTTCAACAGATTCCTCGTGCTGCATAAGCTGTTGTTCATTTACTACCGCATTTAAAAACGCAGCTATTTCGGTCGTATACTCATAACCCAGACCGGCCCAGTCGTGATTGCCTCCCGGTGCGCTAAGCAAAGTGTAGGATGCATTGAGCTCTTTCAGCTTTGCTGCGATAAACGCATCGCCGTCAAGCGGTAAAAAACCCGGACTTTCATAAGGACAAAAATGATGCGGGTCACTGGAATAAGGGACCAAATTATCTGCATCGCCGTGAATAAAGAAACCCGGAACTGCATTTTCTGAAGTAAGGTAGCGGGCATCTACCACAGCTCCTGCAAAAGATACCACGGCAGCTATTTTCGGGTAATTGCCCAAATCCTTAAAATCAGGATGCTGCGCCATATACGCGGTGTTTAAAATACCTTCTGCACCGGCGCTGCTCCCGGTAAGAATGATTTTTTCGGGATCAAAACTAAAATCCGGATTTGATTTAAGATAACCTAACGCATCCAGAATATCGGACGTTGTTTGTTTAAAGGTTTCCAGTTTTTCGGAAGCCGGGCAATCACAACCAAAACCCGTCGCTTTGCCCTTGCGGGTAAGGTGATAGCTTATGGATGCTACGGCGTATCCCTTAGTGGCCATAGTTTGTGAAAATTCGGTTTCCTGAGCGTTATCGCGTTTCCCTCCCGAAAAACCACCACCGTGAACCAGCACAATCAAAGGACGTGAGTTGTCGTTTCGATTTTGCGTTGCCGTATAAAAATCAAGCTTTAAGGTATCGGCATAGGTATGTGTAGATTTTACCAAATCTGCATAGACCTGACCCACGTATTTTTTTTGGGCTCCCAGAGTAAAGACTGAAAAAACAAGTGTCGCGAATATGCAGATTTGGCGTATCATCCCGGCTAATTTTAGTTAAGCGTAAAGGTTTCTTTAAGGGAAGCATTGCTGTTTCCACCCACAAAGATTTCAAATTGGCCCGGCTCAGCTACAAACTCAAGTGCTCCGTTGTAAAATTTGAGATCGTCGGGTTCTAAAGTTAATGTAACCGTTTTGGTTTCTCCCTTCTTTAAAAACACTTTTTCAAAGCCTTTAAGTGTGCGTACCGGTGGCGTAAGGCTGCGTACTACATCGTGCAGGTATAATTGCACCACTTCCTCACCGTCGTGGTCTCCGGTGTTGGTCACATCAACCTGTACCTCCAGAGATTCACCGAAATTGATTTCTTTTTTAGCTAACGAAAGTTTTCCATACTCAAAAGAAGTATAGCTTAAGCCATAACCAAACGGAAGCAAAGGCGCATTGGGCGAATCCAGATATTGTGATTTAAACTTCTCAAATTCAGCAGAAGGAGCAGGACGGCCGGTGTTTTTCATACTGTGATATACAGGGATTTGTCCTACGCTACGCGGCCAGCTTGCGGTAAGTTTTCCTGAAGGATTGTAATCTCCAAAAACCACATCGGCAACGGCATTACCGGCCTCAATACCGGGATGCCAAACCTGTAAAATACTTATGGGAAGGTCCATTTCTTCGGTGATGACCAGAGGGCGGCCACTCATCAAAACAAGCACTACCGGTTTTCCGGTTTTTACGAGTTCGCGTATTAATTGCTTTTGACTGTTAGGGATGCTGATGTCGGTGCGGCTTCCGGCTTCACCACTCATTTCGGTGGCTTCACCTACCACAGCAACAATTACATCGGCCTCAGTTGTAGCGGCTAGCGCTCCTTCCAACAAAGCTTCCGGACTTTCCTCTGAGATTTCAATTCGCGGACCAAAGACGTTTACTTTTTTCGCGAATGCGGAATCATTAGAGATGTTGGCACCTTTAGCATAGGTAATCTCCGCCTGTGGGGCTACATTTTTGAATCCGGTTAAGATAGAAACTGAAAGTTGAGGGTTACCGGTAGGTGCCCAGGTACCCAGCATATTGTTTTTACTGTCTGCCAGCGGACCAACAAGTGCGATTTTAGCATTTTTAGCTAGCGGAAGCGTATTGTTTTCATTCTTAAGTAAAACGAAAGACTTACGTGCTGCTTCGCGGGCAATAGCCTTGTTTGCATCGGTTAGAATATCGCGTTGCGGTCTTTTAGAATCGGAATATTTATAGGGATCTTCAAACAGACCCAGTCGGTATTTGGCCTCCAGAATGCGTCGACAGGCCTGAGTGATGGTTTCTTCGGTGACCTTACCTTCTTCAACTGACTTTTTAAGGGTGGTTAAAAAGCCTTCGCCTACCATATCCATATCCAGCCCCGCATTGATGGAAAGCGCAGATACGGCCTGTAAATCGCCCATACCGTGCGCGATCATTTCGTTCACCGAAGTATAATCTGAAACTACAAAACCGTCAAAGCCCCAGCGATCGCGAAGTAGTGTAGTGAGTAACCATTTGTTTCCACTTGCGGGCACACCATCAACGTCGTTAAATGAACTCATGACACTCTCGGCACCTGCATCAATTGCGGCTTTATATGGAGGCAGGTAGTCATTAAACATTTTTACCCGGCTCATATCGGTGGTGTTGTAATCACGGCCACCTTCTGAAGCGCCATAGAGTGCAAAGTGTTTTACGGTGGCAATCATCGTATTTTCGGCGGTAAGATCTTCCTGCTGGTAACCTTGCACCATTGCTTTTGCGATTTGAGAACCCAGATACGGGTCTTCCCCGGCACCTTCGGCAATACGGCCCCAGCGCGGGTCACGCGCTATGTCTACCATCGGTGAAAAGTTCCAGTTGATGCCGTCTGCAGTGGCTTCCTGAGCAGCAATCTGAGCTGTTTTCTTTATCAGCTCCATATCCCAGCTGCTTGAAAGTCCTAACGGAATAGGAAATGTGGTTTTATACCCGTGAATAACATCAGAACCTATAAGCAGCGGAATACCCAGACGGGTATTTTTTACCGCCAATTCCTGCGCCTGTCTTATTTTTTCAGGACCTGCAACCCCAAACAAACCGCCCACGTTGCCGGCCTTGATTTTATCTTCTACATTTTTACTCACCACCGAGCCGGTTGCGACACCACCACCGGGAGTAAGTAAGTTAAGCTGACCTATTTTTTCTTCAAGGGTCATTTTTTTTAAAAGGGCTTCTACTTCAGGAATAGCCTGTCTTTTTTGGGCAAATGCGGTAGTGGCAAGACAAAGCAGACCTATAATTAGAAATCTGGAACGAATACTTTTCATATTTAGAATTTTGTTACCCACCGAAAATCTTTGTTTTAGTAGTGTCGTGGGTTTTGACTTAATTGCCCGTTACAGGCTTTTAACTTCAGTTTTTATTTGGTGTGACTAAAAAGCCACAAAAGAAAATCGGGTTCGGCAAAAGCCGGGTCCCAGCTGTTGTGATTGGCATCTTCATAAATAGTAACACGGGGTTTGGCTCCCGCTTCAAGCATAGCCTGTGCCAGCTCTAGCGAATGAATGGGATTTACCACATTGTCTTCGGCACCATGAATAACCCAAAACGGTGTATTTAGAGCATAGTTTGGTACTTCGCTAGTGCTTCCGGCGCCGCAGATCGCGATTGCTGCAGCAAATGTTTCCGGGTGACGTTGCACCATTTCGTAAGTGCCCATTCCGCCCATAGAGAGCCCCGAGATATACACTCGTGAAGGATCTGCTTTTCCGTCTTTAATAAACGAATTGACCAAATCTGCGGCCATTTGCAAATGCGGTGTAGGCTTTTGATCCGGGTGAAAGGTAATCCCGATAGGATACGTACTTCGGTCTACATCAACATTGGCCCAATACGAATCTTTAGGACACTGCGGAAAAATTACAATAGCCGGAAACGCATTGCGGTTACCTGAATCTGCAAATACTTTTGAGCCGTGTACCAGCTGACTTTCATTATCTGAACCCCGCTCACCTGCACCGTGTAGAAACAATACTAAAGGATACTTTTTTCCAGCGTCGTAATTGACCGGATACTGTATACGGTACTGCAAACTGTCATCAGCTTTGTGGTAAACAGCACGTTCAAAAGTTTCCTGTGCCAGCATTGTGGCTGAGGTAAAAAGAATGAGGACAAATAGTGATAAACGCATATTCATTGTTATTGAGGAATAGTGTAGGTAATATTAAGTTTGTCAAGACCGGCCTGTACGCGCTCATTTTGCATAAACAGTTTCCACAGCAGACCGCTTCGGTAATTTTCAATCATAACGAGAATGGGACCTTGATCAATCGCCAGATAGGCTTCGGCCACTTCATAGTTTTGAACCGGGCTGAAGGCATCATAGAAGCCTGCCGGACCCAGCAAAATATTCTTCAGTTCATAAAATCTGCGCAAAGCAGCCATTGATTTTTCAGGAGTGTAGGGGAACGAACTCAATGCTGCTGTTGGCGTAATGACACCGGTATCATTACCCGGACTGTGGGCGGTATATCCCAGACTTCCATCTGAATTAATGGTATAACTGGCCGTTAAACCCCAGAGATTGGAAGCATAACCCGGCCAGTTCTTGGGATTCTCAACGCAATATGCATAATTGCTCAACGCGTGATTAACGGTTGCGGTCTCATAATTTACAAAGGCATCAGATAAGCCAAATGGATTAAGACCTAAATAGGAGTAATGTGCCCAAAAAAGGGGACCACCGGTTTGCTCTTCGCCCGCGTGTCTTACTTCAAGTGGGTAGCCATAGGCCACTGCTGAAGATTTAATACCGCCATTTTGCGCCCAACCCTGATTGTAAACTTCAGGATCAATAGAATAGTCTTTGGAAGCCGCTGCCATAACATAAGTGATCAAGGTTTCATTGTAACCCTGCAGTCTCAGGTTGATCGCAAATTCATTCTCCGGGCTCCAATGCCAGTACAGTACATTTTCACCTTTGGTAAACCAGTTCCATTCTATGCCATCAATCAGTTTAAAAGCTTTTTGAGCAAGAGCCTGTTCTTCGGCAGAGCCGTTTTTAAAATATTCGCCTACGGTGATAAGCCCCTGAGCTACAAATGAAGTTTCTACCAGGTCGGCCCCGTCATCAAGCGTACTGAAAGGAATTACATCTCCGGTAGCACCATTCATCCAATGTGGCCAGGCGCCGTGAAAGCGGTCTGCTGTTTCGAGGAAATTGATGATTTTTGAAAGTCGGTTAAAGCCTTCTGCTCTTGAAACAAAATTGCGTTCAATCCCTACAAGAATTCCCATCAATCCAAAACCGGTACCCCCGGTAGCAACTATTTGCTGATCCCGGGTAGGATTTGCAGGAATGTAGCGCTCTTTTGCGGCCCCAGATTCGGTATTGGCATAATCCCAAAAGTATTTAAAGGTTTCGCTTTGCGTAAGATCTAATAATTCGGCATCGGTAAGTTGGGGTTCTGAGTCCGGATTTTCGCCCCCATTGCCTCCATCAGGATTTTCCTCCTGTGGTTCAGTTACAGGGTCTGGGCTGTCACTAGAACAGCTCATAACAAGTACGGTACTTAGAATTAAAATTACGTGCCTGATCATTTTTAAGATTTTAGATACGGAGTTTCAAATCCGAGTTTTTTTAGTCCGTTGAGAACATCTTCATTTTTCATAAACAACTCCCAGAGCAGGCCGCTTCGGTAATTTTCAATCATTACAGGAATGGGGCCCTGATCAATCGCCAGATAGCGCGGTAGGTACCAGTCGTCCTGTAAGCTGAATGCATCATAAGGACCGTACTCCCCAATGTATTGCGGAAGATCGGTATAGAGATGACGCAAAAATGCCTGACTTTCTTTAGGGGTGTAAGGCATCGAAGATAAAGCGGCCGTCGGGGAAATAACGCCCAGGTCTTCGCCGGGGCGGTGACCTGCATAACCTTTTATAGAATAGCTGGATGTCAGACCCCATAAATCAGGACCGTAGCCCTTGTAGTTTTCGGGGTTTTCGACAGCATATTCATATTGAATTTTTGCGTGGTTTACATTGAGTTTCCAATAATCACCATATTGATCTGTGAGACCTTTAGGGTCTAATCCCAAATAGGAATAATGTGCCCAGAATAAAGGGCCAACAATGGCCTCGTCGTTATGCTCGTAATGATTAAGCACCGTTCGCATGCCGTACATCGAGGTGTCTTTTGCAATACCGCCGTCAAGTGCCCAGCCCTTTTCGTAAACAGTTTTAGAAATGGGATGCGTGGGCGATGCGGCCGCAAGAACATACATAATTAAAGCCTCATTGTAACCACCTACTGGGAAGTCCATCTTCCAGCCTACATTAGGAGACCAGTGCCAGTACAACACATCTTTGCCCTGCGTGTACCAATCCCATTCTACTTCCTGCCAAAGCGTATCGATCTGGTTTGCTAGAGCCTGTTCGGCCTCATTACCGTCACGATAGTACTCAGCTACAGCTAACATTCCCTGTACCAAAAAAGCGGTTTCTACCAGGTC
Source organism: Leeuwenhoekiella nanhaiensis (assembly GCF_002744755.1). Classification (GTDB taxonomy): domain Bacteria; phylum Bacteroidota; class Bacteroidia; order Flavobacteriales; family Flavobacteriaceae; genus Leeuwenhoekiella; species Leeuwenhoekiella nanhaiensis. The sequence goes on from NZ_KZ319289.1 coordinate 210,770, forward strand.
ACCTCCGTCATCGTTTTTGCTGAAAGGTTTAACCTTTCCGGTAGTGCCATCAAGCCAATGTGGCCAGGCACCGTGAAAACGATCTGCCTGCTCCAGAAAGTTGACCATTTTTTGAAAACGTACAAATGCAGAATCTTTTGGGATAAAACCCCGCTCGACTCCTGCCAGTAAGGCCATAAAACCAAAACCGGTACCTCCTATGGTCACCACGTTTTTATCATTAGACGGGTAAATACCATCCATATGAATGCGCTCAGGAGCAAGACCTGAGTCTGGGTTGGCGCCATCCCAAAAATAATTGATGGTTTGTTTTTGTACCGAATCTAATAGGACTTCATCAGAAATCGAATCGGAAGTCGCGTTAGCGACCTCCTGATTCTGATTCTCTGTTTGCGATTCTTTACATCCTGGCAGGGATAGAAGAATCAATCCAACTAAAAATAAACGTATATGCTTTGTTATCATTACCATCCCGGGTTTTGTCTCATTGATGGTGTTTGAACAAGTTGATCATTAGGAATGGGGAACAACTCGTGCTTACCTTCTATAAATGTTTTTCCGTCTGCAGCCATGGCTTCTTTAGCTTGTCCTGTACGAATAAGATCAAACCAGCGGTCGTGTTCCATCGCGAGTTCCAGACGACGCTCTTTCCAGATGGCGCGTCTAAGCTGAGCCTGATCTGTAGTGGTAATAGCAGGTAAATTTACACGGCTACGCACCCGGTTTAACGGAGTTAGAGCAGCGGCAGATTGCCCCAGCTCGTTTAAGGCTTCGGCACGTATAAGCAGAATTTCCGCAAAACGTAAAACGCGGATGTTTTTATCCCCGTCACTTTGCCCTGCATTTGCAGAAGAGTAGGCCTTCTCGCTATAGCGTGGGTTTTCAACACTGGTACTTACTACTCTGCCATCCCATAAGGTTTCGCCTGCAAAAATAATGGTAGCATCACGACGTATGGCATCACCTTCGGCATTGAAAGCATCTTCCAGGTTTTGTGATGGAGAGTTAAAGCCCCATCCCCAGCCGCTGGGACCACGAGCTCCCTGAGTTTGAGAATACTGCTGCACCCCGTGTTGTGGGATTTCACCACGAGCCTGAATTTCAAAAACGGATTCGGGACCGTTTTCGGTAGATTCTCTCCAGATGGTAGCATAATCAGGTTCCAGATCGTATTGATTTGACGTAATTAGATTATTTGCCATATCTGCTGCCTGCTGCCATTTACCCTGATACAGGTAAACTTTAGCCAGTAGCCCCTGTGCTGAACCTTTTGTTGCACGACCTATATCTGAAGATGCATAGTCATTTTTTAAAGGCAGGTCAGCAATGGCTTCAGTAAGATCCTGCTCAATATAGGCATATACCTCTTCAACCGGAGCGCGTTCAACCAGATCTACACTTTGAATAGGGACGTCACCAAATGAGCGTACCAGCCAAAAGTAATTGAGCGCACGCAAAAATTTAGCTTCTGCAATGATGCGCTCTTTAGGAGCACTTGTCGGTCCCTCATAGAGCTCGGTGAGTTCGATTGCCTGTCTGGCACGGCCAATAGTTTTGTACCATTGGGTCCACATGGCCCGTACAGATACCGATGAGGTGGTATGGTTAAGATTGTCAAGCTCCCGTTTGTCTGTTCCGGTGTCTGTAGGAGAACTTCCCTTATCGGAATTATCAGAAATCATATCGGTCATTCCTAAATAGGAAAAGGCATAGGAAAAGTCAGTATGCATTCCATACACACCAGTCAAGAAATCTACAGGTTCAAAGTCATCACTGTCTTCAGCGACAGGATCTACAACCTCTACTTCTTCCACAAAATTGTCGCAGTTAACAAGCATAAAGCCTGCAAAAAGCGTGAGTATTATATGTTTTAATGTTTTATTCATCGCTTTATTTTTTAGAGTTTGAAATTGGCGCCCAGTATAAACGAACGTGTATTTGGGTATGCAGAAAGTTCAATACCGGTAGTTCCCGTAGGATCTCCATTCTGGTTTAGTTCAGGAGTAAAACCGGTATATTTTGTAAACATAAACGGGTTTTGCAGAGTTACATATACCCTGGCGCTATTGATAAAATTGCTCAATTCGGGCAGCGTATATCCCAGTGTAATGTTATTGATTCGGAAATACGAACCGTCTTCCAGATAGTATGAAGAAGCTTCTACGTCACGTTCTGCACCGGGATTTACATTTGTTGAGCCGGGACCGGTCCATCGTTTGTTGAACTGTTCGGCAGAAATGTTCTCACCACCAATACGGGTGTTGTATAGTCCGTTGTACACTTTGTTACCGCCTACTCCAAAACCGGAAACGCTTAGGTCAAAGCTCTTGTAGTTTGCGCCAATATTCACACCGTAGTTATAAGTTGGGATGTACGAACCGAAGTACTTTTTATCGCGGTCGTCAATAACACCGTCTTCATTTTGGTCTACATAGCGCAGGTGTCCGGGTCTGGCATTTCCAAGCGAAGTATTATTGTCAATCTCTTCCTGAGTTTGCCATACCCCGTCTGCCTCGTACATCCACCATGCAAAAATGGGTTGACCTTCTGCAAGCCGTTTGGTAATACGACCATTTCCTAAACTTCCACCAATAGCGCCATCGTAAGCAGGCTTTACATTCTGAACACGGTTTTCGTTTGTAGAAAAGTTTACGCCAATATTGTATGAAAAATCAGAACCAATCTGGTCTCTCCAGTTTACTAAAAATTCAAAACCGGAGTTGGAGATTTCTGCCGCTTCATCGAAGAAATTAGAACTGAATTCTGAATTGAGAATAGGTCTAACATTAAGAATAGCATTTGTGTTTAGTCTGTTGTAGTAGTCAATGGTACCACTAAGACGTCTGTTAAGCATTGCAAAATCGAAACCTACTTCAAATTCTTCCGTCACCTCCCAGGATAACGGAATAGCAGGTGTTCCCAATGCAGCACCAATGATTAAGCTTTGAGCAGGGCCAAAAACGTAGTTGGTGTTTCGGCTTCCGTCACCCGAATTGATTGACTGTACGTTGAAAGGAATGGCCTGATTTCCCAGTTTACCCCAACCTGCAAATAGTTTAAAATTATCCAGAACCCCGTTATCTTCCATAAAGGATTCATTAGTAAGCGTCCATCCTAAACTGAATGCCGGAAAGTAGCCAAAGAAGTTATCATCACCGGTAACAAAGTCACTGGTTCCATCCCGGCGTAACACAGCACGAAGGTAATAGCGGGAATCGTAGTTGTACTCAACCCGACCAAAATACGACTGTAAATTGGTACTTTGGAATGTATCACCACCTACACTATCGTCAAATAAACGATCTGTTCTTAAGTTGAAATTACGCAGGTTGCGCTCAGGTCTAACATCGTACCCCTGTGAGGAGGTAAACTCACCGCCCTGATAGTTTTCACGGCTTAAGCCTACGGTAGCGCTTATGTTGTGCTTGTCAATTTCTTTAGTGTAAGTCAAAAAGCCTTCCACGTTCCATCGGTATGATTCGGTGCGACTTACGCTGTAGGAGTTGTTTGCGAATTCTGTTGAAACAATGCCGTCTCCATTAGGGTCATCTCTTTCTGTGTCAAAAGTGGCTTCAGATCTTCTTGGGTCTGCGTTAAGCCACTGGGCTCTGATGTCTGAAAAACTGTGGTTTGTAGAGTAGAATTTTGTTGCCGCAAAACGAGTGGTGAGCATCAGGTCGTCTGTAATATCCAGTTCTGCTGCTATTTGACCCTGAAGACTGGTGGTATTTATATAGGTGTCTTCAAAAAATACCTGAGATACCGGGTTGGCGTGTGTATTTAATCGTCCTACGCGCTGACCGGGCTCACTTTCAAACGTTACTATACCTGTAGCTTCGTTTACGAAAGACTGTCCAAATAGACCATTATCATATCGTACGGGTACCAGAGGTGATTGTCTGTAAGCACTACTGAATGCTCCGAAAGGTTTAGGAGTTTCGTTGGTATAGGCAATATTCAGGTTTTGAATAATTCTGAAATTGTCATTGAATAAATGGTACGTATTGTTACTACGTATAGTTCCTCTACGGAATTTTTGACCGTCTAGAATACCTTTTTCTTCAAAAAGGTTATAACTCAAAAAGTAATCGATATTATCTGAAGCTCCTGAAACCGAGAAGCTGTTGTTATTGATGAGACCGGTTTGAAGCAATTCATCGTACCAGTCTGTGTCATAACGCTGATTTTCCTGAAGTAAAAAGCCGTCATTTGCGGCGCTTTCCTCATTGAAGTATTGAATATACTGGTCTGCGTTGGCCATTTTTACCTGATTTAAGATGGTCTTTGCTCCATAATAAGATTCAAACGAAAATACAGGCTTACCACTTTTACCTCGTTTGGTAGTAATTAGAATAACCCCGTTTGCAGCACGTATACCATAAATGTTTGCATACGAAGCACCTTTGAGGAAGTCGATAGATTCAATATCGTTTGGGTTGATACTGCGAATATCACTTAGTGGCTGACCGTCTACAATATAAAGCGGAGACCGCCCACCTTCAGCAGTGCCTAAACCACGCATCAATACAGTAGGTGTAGAACCCGGCGCATCGTTTGCAATAATGTTCACACCGGCAACCTTACCCTGAACGGATTGAATCGCAGTAGTGGCCGGTTGTTTGGTGATTTCTTCACTATCAACCGAAACAATAGCTCCGGTGATATCAGAACGTTTTTGATTACCATAACCTACGACAACGACTTCGTCCAGTTCACTGGTTTGATCCTGCAACGCGAGGGTATATACATCGTCATTAGTTACAGAAAACGTTTGCGATTGGAAACCCAAATAAGTAATACGTATTTGGTCACCCACGCTAGCTTCTAAAGAAAAGTTACCGTCAAAATCGGTTACGGTGTAGGTGTCTTTATCAACCACCTTTAATTCGGCGCCGGGTAAAGGCACATTGCGGGTGTCTGTAATAGTACCCGTAATGGTCTTGGTTTCCTGAGCTGAAAGGGAGAATGAAAACAGACCCAGAAAAAGCAAAAAGCTAATTTTACACTTCATATACATTAGTTTTTGAATTGGTTTTTAAAATTCTGGTGTGAATATAGGAGACTAAAAATCCAATCGAACTACATAAAAAATACATCAAACTGTTAATTGAAATAAAGTTGTTGATTAACAGTTAGTTAGTGTTTAAAAAGAAAAATATACAACGTTTGCGAAATACGTTTGATGTAGTATTGAGAAAGTCTAAAAGCTAAAAATGAGCTTTTGATGTATGAGAAATTAATAATTTTTGATAAGAAATTTTGAAAGATTCTTACCGCTTTTTAATCCCAATTTTTTACGTAGACGGTAGCGGTGTATTTCAACTCCTCTTACCGAAATCGCCATTAAAGGAGCAATCTCTTTCGTAGCCAGATTCATTTTTAAATAGGCACAAAGTTTCAAATCTTTAGAGCTCAAACCGGGATGATCTTCCAGTAGCTTTTGGAAGAATTCGTCATTGATTTCTTTAAATGTAGTTTCAAAAACTTTCCAGTTATCTTTAGCGTCAATGATGTGATTGATCTTGTTTTGAATGTTTGAGACCTTCTTGGGATTGCCCCCCTTTTCTTTTACCTCTTCCAGTTCATTTTTAATATCGATGAGGCTGCTATTTCGTTTTGCAGCCAAATAGGTAGTATTCGCAAGTTCTTTCCGCTTTGCGTTAATTTCTTGCAACAGCTTATTACGCTCTGCGATCTGGTTTTTTCGGTCTTGCTCCTTAATGAGCTTGAGTTCGAGTTCTCTGCGGTGTTTGTTAAGCTTTTGCCTGTTTATATAAGCGATGAGCATAACCACGCCCAACAATAAGATTACATACACACAGAGCATCAGGTTTGATAAATACCAGGGTCTTAAAACAGTAAAGTTTAAGGTAAGAGGCTGTTCACTTTTGGCTCCCTTGTTGAAAGACCAGATATTTAGGGTGTAATTACCCGCAGTTAGATTCTGAAAGGACAGGTTTCTACTTAAGGTGCCTTTCATACCATTAGACAGTTCATAAACAAAGCTGGGATCATGCAGGGAAGGTGCAGCAACGGCTATCGTGAGGTTTACGGCATCTTTGTAGGCAATCTCAAATGTTTTTGAAGTAATTGATCGTATGTTATCTGCGGTTTCAAGGCCGGTAAGCAGTGGGGGTTGCACGCTGCTCTGATCGTGATCTGCCCGCAGACGGTTCAGATTGATACGACCAAAACCTTCATTTAGGGTGATGTAAAAAATGCTGTCGTTTTGCTGAATAACCGTTTCGTAGTTTTTAACTATGCGGCTTTCTAATAAGGGTTCTACGATATGCAGGCTGTCCTTTTTAAAATCAGTATAGATCAGGCCATTGCCTTTTCGATTTTTAAACCAGTAAAAGTTATCCTGATCATTTAATAAGGCGTACGATTGATAATTTTTGAGGTCTTTAAAGTCCTCGAGCGTGTCGTTAATACTGTTGTAACGGTACCAGTCTCCCGCATTGTAAAAAGCGATTTGCCCCTCTATTTCATAGATATGTGTTTTATAGGCTGAAAGGCCCCCGAGGTCATCATACGATTCAGAATTGGTTATTTTCTGTCTTGGTAAGTCAAGCGCTGCTCTGTAAAAACCTTTGTAGGGATGTGCCGCCCAGAAGTTTTGACTGTTTTCAAACAAAACTTTTTCTACCGGTCCGGGTTTGGTTTCATCCAGAGGGAGTATTTTGAACTCATTTTGCTCAAAATGAAACCGGCGTAAGCCGTTGTAGGTATAATTGAGGAATTGATTGGTTTTTGGGATGGAGACAAGACCATAGCTTCCCGAGCTTCCCGTAACCAGATCAAGCTGATCGTTTTTAAGTTCAAATAAGCCGAGATTGTGATTGATAAAAAGCCTGTTTTTAATAGTAGTAAACTTCCACACCTGACCCTGAGAGCCTGGGATGAAACGGATGCCTGCATCGGTAATTTTATGAACGCCCGTATTTGTACCGGCATAGGTGGCTCCATTAAAGAAAACCAGATCATAAACAGCGCCTAGCTCACCCGTATTATCAAGAAAGTACTGCACCGCAGTATCGGGTAGAACCAGGTCAATGCCATTATCAAGCCCAATCCAGATTTTAGAACCGGCTTTGTGCAGGGAGAGCACCGTATTGTTTTGCAGCCCGTTTTGTCTGAAATGATTCTTTAGATTTCCGGTTCGGGTGTTGTAGTAGGCGATTCCGCCCTTTACAGTGCCAAGAATTAAAAGTTCGTCATTTACCGGCTGTATTTTATTGAGTTCATTGGTTTCCAGGAACTGTGTGAGCGCAGCATTTCCCCAGGGTTTTAAACTCGTATTTTCAAAAATAAAAATTCCGGTTCTACGGGTTCCGGCAAGAATTTTTCCATTGAAACTGCTGAGTTCAATGATTGCGCTTGGATTAACTGTAGCAGTGGTTAAGGTGTCTATTTGGTTATTTCTAAAGCGATATAACTTTCCACCATTAGAACCCAAATACAGGTCATCATCGTGCTGGTCCATCGCGGTTATTACAAAACCGGGCTCGTGCGCTTCAATTTTTTTGCCATCATAATCATAGAATTTTCCGAAAGATCTGAAATAAACCGTGTCTCCTATGGAGCCTATTTGCCAGAACTCTTCATTCTCAAAAGTTGCGTCTATAAGATGCGTAAGTGAGGTGTACTGCAAATCACCGGTTTCTGTAGTGGTCCAGTATCCAAATTCTTCGTAAGAACCCGTATAGACACGATCACCCTGGCAGTACACAGAGCGTATGGTAGTGTGGTTGGGCAGCGTAAAGACTTCCCAGCGCTGACCGTCAAAGCGCAGTAAACCTTCATTGTTAGCGACAAACAATACACCATCTTTATTGGTGCTGAGGCCCCAGTTTTGACTCGCTGCGTTATAATCGCGGGTGCTGTAATTGGTTACCGGCGGAAAGAAATTCTGACCATAACCCAGTGTGGTTAAGATCAAAAAAAAGCAGCATACCCAATGTATTTTATGTTTTGACAGCATATGGAAAGGTAATTAATGCTTTTACAAGTTTCAACCGTAAAATTACAGGAAAGCAGTGCAGTATGATTAGCTTTTTATTCTAACCCCCTGAAAAATGATATAATTCCCTTAAATTGGGTTACTTGCATTTTGTCTTCCTTAAGAATGTTTTCCCTATGAAATTTCTAAGCACCATCCTCTGTTTGTTTTTGCTTCTTTCGTGTTCTAAAGATCCGGAGTTGAATTACCGTTTCAAAAGTCTTTCTTCAGAACAAAGTGGGATTACGTTTAAGAATATGCTGACCAATAAACCGGAATGGAACGCACTCAATTATTTGTATTTCTATACCGGTAGCGGTGTTGCTGCCGGGGATTTTAACAATGACGGACTTGAAGATCTCTATTTCGTAAGCAATCAGGAAGAAGACCACCTCTACATTAACAAGGGTAATTTACAATTTGAAAATACTGCAGCTGTGTCTGGAATAGAAGCTTCCCAGGGTTGGTCTACCGGGGTTACAACCGTAGATATCAATGCTGACGGACTTCTGGATATTTATGTCTCCCGACTGGGAAAGCATATGAGTATGCGTGGCACCAATTTGCTGTACGTAAATCAAGGTGCGAATGACTCGGGAATCCCAATATTTAAAGAGCAGGCAGCAGCTTTTGGGCTCGACCTGATAGGCTTTAACCATCAGGCTGCATTCTTTGATTATGATCTGGACGGAGATCTGGATGCCTATATCCTGCAGTATTCCGTTGACCCTTCATCTATTTATGTGGATTCTAAAAAGCGACTGGAGCGTGATAGTCTTGCGGGTGGGCGTTTATATCGTAATGATGAAATGCAATTTGTAGATGTGAGCGAAAGCGCCGGTATCTACAGCAGCGCGATAGGTTTTGGTCTGGGTGTAGCCGTAAGCGATGTAAATGATGACGGCTGGCCTGATTTGTATGTGAGCAATGATTTTTTTGAAAACGACTACTTCTACATCAATCAGCAGGATGGTACGTTTAAAGATTATTTTCAAACCCATCCGGAAGCTTTTCCGCATACCTCAAATTTTTCGATGGGGAATGATATTGCAGACCTCAATAACGATCTTCATCTCGATATTTTAACTCTGGATATGTTGCCCGATGATCTCGAGACCCGCATCACCTCTGAGAGTGACATCGGTTACCGGCAGTATAAGTCTTTTCTGGATATGAATTACCATCCCCAGTTTATCAGAAACGGATTGCACTACAATGATGGCACGATGCATTTTAAAGATTTATCGTTTATGGCCGGCGTAGCGGCAACCGACTGGTCCTGGGCGGGTTTGATTGCCGACCTTGACAACGATGGACTCAAAGATATTTTTATCACCAGTGGAATTTACGGCGCTACAAACGATAAGGATTTTGTCAATTTTCTGAATACCGATATCAGTCCGGGAATTATTTCTGAAAATATGAAGCCCGAAGATTTACGTTTTGTAGACCGTTTGCCTCAAAAGAAAACACCTGATTACATCTATAAAAACCAAAGCGGAATTGGCTTTGAGGAGATGTCAGGCGATTGGTATGAGAAAACGAATTCGTTTAGTAGCGGGGCAGTTTACAGCGACCTGGATAATGATGGCGATCTCGACCTGGTTATTAACAAGGTAAATGAATCTGCAGAAATTTTGATAAATACCGCGTCTGCAGACGGCACGCACTATTTAAAATTACAGTTTAAGGGAAAAGACAAAAATACGTTGGGAATAGGAGCTAAAGTTTTTGCCTACGCACAAGACTTGAAGCTGCGTCAGGAGCACTTTCTGAGCCGGGGATATATTTCGGGTATAGCACCCGGCCTGCATTTAGGCCTGGGATCTCAGTCCAAACTAGACTCACTTGTTGTGGTGTATCCCGATAAAACCTATCAGACGTTGACTGATGTTGCAGCAAACCAAACGCTTACGCTCGATCAGCGGGAAGCATCAGGGGATTTTTACACACGTAAAGTCAGAAAAAATCCTGGTTTACTGGTAAACGGCAAAAGTCCGGTTGATTTTAAACATCAGGAAAATTGGTTTAATGCTTTTGATTTTGAACCACTCATTCCTTTTATGCTTACCAATCAGGGACCCAAAATGTCTAGTGCAGATATAAATGGGGACGGCCTCAAAGATCTCGTGATAGCAGGAGGTAAAGGTCAAAGCACTAAAGTCTATCTGCAACAGGAGGACGGAAGCTTTACTCAGGATGCGCAACCGGGTCTGGAACGCTTCTCGAGTATTGAAGGAATTGTGCCTGTTCTAACAGATACCGATGCTGATGGAGACGCAGACCTGATTGTAGGCTATGGCGGTAATGAGGCTGACGCCTATAACATATCAAGACCTTTGTTGTATTTTAGAAATACCAAAGGAAAATTTACCCGCGACACGCTCAATTTTAAAGGGATTAGTCTGAATGCTTCGGCGATTGCGGCAGCAGATTATGACGGGGATGGAGACACCGATCTTTTTGTAGCAGCGGCTGCTGTGCCGGGGAAATTTGGCTTTACGCCAAAACACTATCTGTTTAAAAATGATGGAACAGGTAATTTTCAGGAAGCGGAAAGGACTGAATTTTTGCAGCAGGCCGGTCAGCTGATGGATGCGAAATGGACCGATGTTGACGGCGACAACAGACCCGATCTGATTACTGCCGGTTACTGGACAGGAATACAAATTTACCGGAACAAACCGGAAGGATTTCAGCTTTTGAAGGACGAGGAGCTCACAGGTAGCACCGGTTTTTGGAATTGTCTCGAGATTGCCGACCTCAATAATGACGGTCGCCCGGATATTATTGCGGGGAACTGGGGCCTCAACTCCCTTTGGCAGGCAGATGCTGAGCAACCCATAAGGCTTTATTTGCAGGATTTTAGTGGCAATGGCGCAACGCTTCCGGTGGTGACGTATTTCCATAATGATACCGAAACGCCTTTTAATAGCAAGAATGAACTCGTCAAACAGATTCCGCAGATCAATAAGAAGTACCTGTCCTTTCAGGACTTTGCAAAAGCTTCGGTTACAGATATTTTTGGAGCCGAAAAATTAAATTCAGCCCTGAAACTTGAAGTAAATACGCTTGCCAGTTGTTATTTTATAAATACCGAAAAAGGCTTTGTGAAATACCAACTTCCGGCAGAAGCTCAGGCTTCGAGCATACACGCTATTCTGGCAGATGATGTAAATAATGACGGCTATACCGATCTGATTACCGGGGGAAATTTTTACCAGCTGAATCTCAGGTTAGGCAGGCTTGATGCTTCAACCGGCAATCTGTTGCTCAATACCGGCAAGGGTCGTTTTCAGGATTCACCCGTGCCTGCAAAAGTATATGGTGAGGTGCGCGATCTTCTAAAAATTAAAGAACGGTTGGGTACTGAGCGGTTTCTTTTCAGCGTAAACAACGACAGTATTGCACTTTGGCAAAAACCTAAACGCTAACCGTCTTCTTCGGGATTTTTCTCAACCGCTGCGCATTTAAGGTTGCCAGTACCACAACGCCAAAAAGAACCAAAATCAGATACGTGAAGGCCACACCCTGATCAATGAGATAGCCTATAAGCAAAGGTGCCAAAGCGGTGCTCAGGATCATAGACATCGAGAACAGGCTGTTTACTGCGCCCAGTTTTTCGGTGCCGTAGACTTCAGCCAGTACAGCAGATTTCACAGTCCCGGCCAGACCGGTAGTCACTCCGGTGAGAATGAGAAAAATCAGCGCGCCGGCAATACTGTCCATAAAAGCAAAAGGCAAAAGTCCAACCGCCTGTGGGATCAGAAAATACCGGTAGAGGCGTTTGGCCGTAAACCGATCAACCCATAGTCCACCTACGATAGACATCACAAACCGGGTAGCGGCATAACCGGTAAAAAATGCCGCGTAGAGCGAAACCGACCAGCCCTTTTCCTCCACAAAAACATACTGGTAAAAGAAAATCGCTGTTGAGGTAAATGCCAGGGCAAAGGTAGAAGGCATCAGGATCATAAAGCGTTTGTCTTTAAGAATTCCGCCAAAATCTTTAGCCAGTACTTTAAAAGAAGGTCGTTTGGATACCTGTTCTTTTCGGTCAAAATAACTGAGGCCTTTAAACCACAGAAATCCCAGATAAATCAATAACATACCTGCGCTGGCCTGGGCCGCAACCTCAAAGCCGTAGGCAAGGATTATTGAAGTAATAATTATGGGAAATATAGCTTCGCCCATTGGGAAGCCCAGCGAGGCAATGCTTAAGGCTTTACCCCGGTTTTCGCCAAAATACCGCGACATCACCGTCTGGCTGATGTGACTCATCATTCCCTGTCCGGTAAGCCGCAACCCGATCATCGCTAAAATGAGCAGGCTGATGTGGTAGGGCGAAAAACTAAGTAACAGGCAGGAAAGTATGAGTCCAATAATATTGAAAAACACTACTTTTTTAACCGGTTTGTGATCTATGGTGTGGCCTACGGTTATCAGAATTACTGAGGCAATAACGGTTCCCAAAGCGTAAATACTGCCAAAAGTACCTTCAGAAATACGGAAGGTTTTGAGTACTTCGGGCACGTAAAGCGAGATTAAAAACGTCTGCCCAAAACTGGATAAAAAAGTAAGCACCCAGCCAAAACTCGCGGATTTAAAATGATTTTTGAGAAAGAGGAGCAGGTTCTTCAAAACGGACTTTTTCTGGAGCGCAAAAGTACTAAACCCGAACCGGTTTAAACCGGTTTTACGTAAGGTATTAGCTGAGTTTAAGCCTGAGAGGCGTGATCTGTTTTTGAATGGGTGTGGGTTAGCAGCTTTATTTTAAAGAAACTTTAGATGTTTAGTTTTTCAAAGGGCATAGGTTTTGCTCATTTTATCACCCGTTTATAATGGGATTTCCGGTAAAAGATTTGGACCAAAATAATAAGCTATGAAACGAATACAAGATATTTCAATCTTCATAATATTAATCCTTGCGGGCATGATGCTTTCATTTCAATCTATAGCCGAAAAGCCGAAGCCCTATACCATTGTCAAAACCTGGGATTTACCGGGAGTTTTGGATGAAGTATCCGGTCTAAGCTGGGCGGGAAATGACCAGATTCTGATGGTTGAAGATGAGCACGCAACGCTTTACCTCTATGATTTGGAAGCTGAAAAACTGGAAAGAGAGATTGCTTTTGGTGAAAACGGAGATTTTGAAGGCGTTGCTTTGGACGGAAACACCGCTTTTGCGATGCGCAGTGATGGCATGCTGTTTGAAATTCAGCAGTATTTAGACGAAAACCCGAAAGTAAAAAACTACCGGTCTGCCCTTTCGCATAAAAACAACGTAGAAACCCTCGCGATAGATACACAAAATCACCAACTGCTTTTTGCCCCAAAAGACGAAGATCCTAACGATGATCAGGTCAAAGGTATTTATAGTTTTGATCTGGATACCCGTAAAATGCAGCCTGAGCAGCTTTTTAAAATTGATATGCTTGACCGCGCGCTCAAAGACTATAAAGAAAAGAAGACCGAACGCACATTCAGACCTTCAGATTTAGCAGTGCATCCGCGCACCGGCGAGTTTTATATTTTGGAAGGTGTGCACCCCAAACTACTTATCTTAAGCATTAAAGGTGACATCAAACGGGTTATTGATTTGGACGAAAAACACTTTCCCCAACCTGAAGGCATTACCTTTAGTCCTGATGGCAGGTTGTTTATTTCCAATGAAGGTCATGGGCAACCGGCAACCGTAGTCGAAATCAGGGTTTCTGAATAGACTTTTAGCGCTTTGTGTTCATTACAAAACCTTTTCTTAACCAAAACATAAACCCGGAATAAGGCAGGAATAGAGGCTATTTGGTTTATTTGCCAAGTACGTGAGTAAACAAATATCCCTATGAATTATTCAGATCAGGAATTATTGGCGCTTTTAGATAAGCATCAAAAGTTGGGCTTTGATCTGATTTTTGAGCGTTACTGGAAGCGACTCTACCGCTATGCCAATACTATTTATGCTGAGGAGCGTATTTGCGAAGATATTGTTCAGGAAGTTTTTATCAGTCTCTGGGAAAAGTCAAAAACGCAGAAAATCTTCAACCTCGAGGCCTATTTACTAAGGGCTGTAAAATTTAAAGTCATCAATCACTTGCGGGACTTAAAATTTACCCGTGAGCATCAGGAGGTTTTAAATGAGCTCTGTGTTCCAGCAAAGGCAGATCAGCTTCTGGTTTGCGATGATGTAGAAGCTTTAATTCATTATGAGATTGATAAACTTCCGCCTAAATGCAAAAGGGTGTTTGTTTTGAGCCGCTTTGAGGATGTACCCAATGCAGAAATTGCACAGCAACTCAATATTTCTATACGCACGGTTGAGAAGCACATTAGCGATGCTTTAAAACACCTGAGAACTTCGCTTCCGGCAGGTGAATTGTCCCTGATTATTACCTTATTGTTTCAGTAATGTAAACACCATTCCCCGTATTTAAACAAATCATTAAATGCGCAAAACGCGCTACGTGCAAACCCCGCTTCCTGTGACTTACCTATAAAAGGGTTCAATTTTGACACAGAAAGAATTTCAGAAATTACTGGAAAAACAACGGCAGGGATCACTCAACAAAGCCGAAGAAAACCTGCTTGAAGAATTTGTAAACAGACTTCAGCAAAACCAGAAGCACAGACGTATTGATCCGGGCGATGATCATAAAAAGCGTATTCGGAAACAAATTGATCAGGCTATTGATGCGCATAGGCATCAACGGCGTCTGTTGAATAGCAAGGTGCTTGCCTATGTTTCGGGTATAGCCGCTGTGCTTTGCATAAGCTTTTTTGCCTTCCGGTATTTTTCAGTTGAATATACAAGTGTTACCACAGGAAAGGGCGAACAGCGCAGTCTGGTTATGAGTGACGGTTCAAAAATTTGGTTAAATGCCAATTCCAGCCTTACCTATCCTGTAAATTTTAATGAAAACCGAAATCTTCAATTGACCGGTGAAGCCTTTTTTGAAGTCTTCCGTGACGAGCAGCACCCCTTTACTATTAAAACCGGAGCGGTGCGAACCACCGTATTGGGAACCAGCTTTAACATCAACTCGTATGACCCGGCCAGTCCTGTGGTCAGCGTCCGCAGTGGAAAGGTTAAGGTAGAACATACAAACACCGGCGCAAAAGTGTATCTGGTTAAAAACCAGGAGCTGGTTTTTGAAAATGCAAATAGTCCGGTTACAACGACCGGAAATCTTCAGGATATTATGCTGTGGATGCAAAAAACGATTGTTCTAAACAATACAAGTCTGCTCAAAACAGCCACAGTTTTAGAAAACTCGTATGACGTAAAGATTGATTTTGCCGATCCTTCAATAAAGGAGCTTCGCATAACAGGGAAATTTCACGATGAACCTTTAGAAACGGTCCTTCAAAGTATAGCGCTTATTAACCACTTAAAAATAGATACTCTCTCTCAAAACCACTTTATGATTCGGAAAAACGCCCCCTAAAACAAAAGAGACCCACTTCTGCTGCAACACAAGTGGGCCGGAATAAATAAGACTACAACTGAAATTATAGCCATTATCAACATGAAAACTAAACTACAAATTTTACAAACGTTTACCCTTTGGAAATTGAGGTATTTGACGCTTGTCCTTTTTTCTATAGTGACTTTACAGGCTTCGGCCAACCCTAATCAAAATCTGAAATCTGTATATGTAACCACAAATTTTAAGAATACGCAACTGGCCGATGTTTTTGCCAATCTTGAAAAACAAACCAAATTCACCTTTGTTTTTGACAGCAAACTTCTGGAGACTACCAAAGCGGTAAATCTTAATGTACGTAACGAAAGCCTTGACCTTGTTCTCAACAAGATCGCTGCACAGACCCGTCTTTCTTTCACCCAGATTAATCACACCATTACGGTAGTACGTAACGAAATCCAGCAGCAAATAAAAGGGCGGGTTTTTGACAAGGATGGTCTTCCGCTACCCGGTGCTACGGTAAAAATTCAGGGTTCATCAACCGGAGTTACAACAGATTTTGATGGAGTATTTACCATCAATGCGGGCAATGCTGTAGTTCTGGAAGTTTCCTATCTGGGCTTTATTACAAAAACTGTAAATGCATCACCCGGAGAAGACCTCAGCATTACACTGGAAGAAAATGTAAATGCCTTGAACGAGGTGGTAGTGACTGCTCTGGGGATTAAGCGGGAAGAGAAAAAACTGGGTTATGCCCAGCAGACTGTATCTTCCGAAGAGCTTTTAAATGCCCGTCCCAATAACTGGTCTGAAGCCTTACGCGGTAAAGTGCCCGGGCTTACCATTAACGGTCTGGGAGGTCCTATTGGTTCCCAGCAAATAATTCTGAGAGGAAACAGCTCTCTTGATCCCGGTAATAATGGCGCACTGATCGTTATTGACGGTATCCCTGTTCAAAATGAATTTCCGGGTTCAGGTGCTTCAAATGCCTATATGGGAGGGTCTGCAAGTACAGACACACCGGTAGATTTTGGTAATGCCATAGCCAATTTAAATCCAGAGGATATTGAGAGCATTTCAGTATTAAAAGGTCCTGCGGCATCTGCGCTTTATGGATATCAGGCTGCAAACGGAGCTATTCTGATTACAACCAAAAAAGGCCAAAAGCAGACCGGTCTGGGGGTTACCATTACGTCAAACGCTAAGATGGATGTCATTACCCGCTGGCCAGACTGGCAATACGAGTACGGTCAGGGTAGTGGTAGAGGCAGTTACTTAAAGCCTGCCACAGACTCTGAAGGCAACCCGGTAGCTTACGAAGACCGTTTGTATTATACCTATGGCGCTTCAGAAGATGGAAGGAGTACTGCCGGAAGCAGCAGCGCCTTCGGACCTCGTTTTAATGGGCAATTTTATTTTCAGTACGATCCGGAGCTTGAAGGGCAATCGGCAGAACGCCAGCTTTGGCGGCCTTATAAAGACAACCGCAAAGGTTTTTGGCGTAAAGGACTTACGCTCACAAACAACATCGCTCTTCAGGGAGGAAGCGAAAAAGGATCGATGCGTGCTTCGGTTACTCACACCAAGAATGAGTGGATTATGCCAAACACCGGTTTTGAGCAAATGTCCCTTTCTGTTAATGCCAAACATCAGATTTCTAAAAGAATAAACCTGTCGTCTATCGTAAACTATTCCAAAAGAATGAGTGATAACCTGCCGGGTCAGGGTTACAACAACCACTCCATCGCTTATTTTATGATTTTTCAAAACCCCAATGTGGACCTCGACTGGTACCGTCCTATCTGGAAAGAGGGTCAGGAACAGATCGATATGATACGGCCGTACAGCAGCTTTATCGACAACCCCTATGCGATGGCTTACGAAATTGAAAACAGCCTCAATCAACACGCGATAACCGGTAATTTTCAGATAGATATCGAGTTGCATACCAACCTGAGCCTGATGCTTCGAGGAGCGCTGAATATGTACAACAAAAATATGGATCAGCGCAGACCCTATGACATCAACCGGTATGCACGGGGTTATTACCGCAAGACCAATGTGTTTAAAAATGAAATCAATACCGATTTCCTGTTAACCTACACCAATAAATTTGGGGATCTCGACCTTACAGCAAATGTGGGTGGAAACAGTCTGGATTACGAATATTTAAGACAGGATTCCTGGACTGAAGGTCTGGAAATTCCCGGGGTGTACAATCTGGTAAATGGCTCTCAGCTTTTTACGAGTAAGTTTGAAGGTTATAATAAAGTAAACAGTCTGTATAGTCTGGTTTCTCTGGGGCTGAAAGATTTCTTATTTGTAGATTTTACCGGGCGTAATGACTGGAACAGTATGCTTCCTAAACAGAATATGTCCTACTTCTTTCCCTCAGCGAGTGCGTCGTTTGTGGTAAGCGAACTTGCAGAATTGCCTAAATCTATAGATTTTCTCAAGCTTAGAGGTTCTGTGGCGCAGGTAGGAGGTGCCGGGCAATACGGCAACCGCTACAGTACCAGTAAGTACTTTAGTCGCAGCGATTTCCCCGGTTCTGCCGTGGCTCCACATTCACTTTACAACACCGATTTTAAACCGGAGATCACGACCAGTACCGAACTGGGGTTCGATATACGCATGTTTAAGAGCAGGTTGAAACTGGACGCCGCTGTTTATCAAACCACCTCAAAAAACCAGATTTTTAGCTCGCCGTTACCCAACTCTTCAGGGTACAGCAGCGCCTTAATCAACGCCGGTTCTGTGCGTAACCGCGGGATTGAGCTGTTACTCAATGCTAAAGTGATAAACACGCCATCTTTTAGCTGGAATACTACGCTCAACTGGTCTAAAAATGAAGGGAAGGTATTGTCGCTTCACGAAAATGCAGAAGAAGGCAGGTTTGAGATGTTGAGTTCATCTGGTGCGCGTCTGGTTGCTGTTGAAGGAGGTTCACCGGCAGCGCTTTTTGGAAGAGGATATGAAAGAAATCCGCAGGGCGAAATCATTTTTGATGCGGATGGATTCCCGCTTATGACTGATGATATCATTTTTATAGGCGACACCCAACCCAAGTGGGTAGCGGGCTTTATCAACTCGTTTCAGTATAAAAATCTGAGATTAAATGTAGTTATTGATGGTAAGTATGGCGGGGTTATCTACTCGCACACGCATCACAAACTTACCCAGCAGGGTAAATTGAAACATACCCTCATCGGTCGTGAAGAAGGGGTGCGTGTGGGTAAAGGTGTGGTTTTAAATGATGATGGCACGTATAGTCCCAATACCACGGCAATCCCTATTGCAGATTATTATAATGAGATGTATCCCCTGGCCAATACCGAAGCCAATTCATTTGATGCTTCGTTTGTAAAACTGCGCGAGGTTACTCTGGAGTATAACTTCAGTAAAAAATTGCTGGCCGGTAGCTTTTTAAGTGAAGCGGCAGTGTCGCTGTATGGCAGAAACCTGGCAGTGATTTCAGACTTCCCCATCTATGATCCTGAAGTGGCAGGGCTTGCCGGTGGCACCAATTTTCATCCCGGTGCTGAAGTAGGGCAGATGCCATCGCCTTCAGAATTTGGTATTAATGTTAAAGTAGGCTTTTAAATAAATACAGATATGAAAACTTTAAAATTCTTAATAGCCGGATTTTTAGTGTGTGTGCTTTCTTCCTGCTCAACCAACTTTGAGGAAATAAACACAGACCCTAACAATCTTGAACAAATCACGGCGGGAAGTGCCCTCAACCCTATCCTCTATGAATTGAGTACGCACAATGCCCTGCAACATCGCAATATAGGTGCGCAGCTTATGCAGATGTTTATTCCAAATGAGGATAATACCAATGCTGTGTTTTACTACGATTTTGTACAAAATATAGGAGGATCTACCTGGAATACCTACTATTCTGAGCTCACGAATATCAAAGAGATGGAAAAGGCAGCCGTACGGGATGAGCTGCCTAATTACGAGGCAATTGCGCTTACACTAAAGGCCTATGCCTTTTCCATACTTACAGATTGTTTTGGAGATGTACCGATGCTTGAAGCCGGTAGCGCGGAAGAGGGAGACTGGTTTCCTGAATTTACAGAGCAGGAAACGATTTATACCCAAATCCTGGAAGATCTGGAACGTGCAAATAGTTTATACGATACCGATCAGGCTATGCCTTACGTGAGTGATATACTGTTTCACAATGATGTGGCCAAATGGCAGAAGTTTACTAACTCGCTTCATATGCGTTTGCTTTTGCGTACGGTAAATCGCAATGCATCAGCTTATACTGAGTTGGCTGCTATAGCAAATAACCCGGCGACATACCCTGTTTTTACCGGGAATGACGATCACGCAGTTTTACAAATCTCAGGGGAAGCTCCCTTGCTTTCACCATGGAGCAGACCTCAGGATTTCAATACGTTTAGGGTGTATAACGCCTTTTTTATTGACCATCTCAAGGAATTTGAAGACCCCAGACTTCCGGTTTTTGCAACCGAAGCGATGGGACTCAACAATGAGCGCTATGGGTATATTGGTTTGCCTATAGATTTTAGAAATGATCCGGTTGCAGATTCAATTGCTACGGTTTCAGGTCCCCGGCAGCAGCTTGCAATAGCACCACTCATTGTACCTTTATTGAGCTATGCGGAAGTTGAGTTTATTAAAGCAGAGCTTGGACAGCGCGGACTTATAATCAATGAGCAGGAACACTATGAAAATGGGGTGGAAGCAGCCTTAACCATGTGGGGCGTGGACGTACCGGATAGCTATTTTGATAATACCGCTACTGCTTATGATGGCACACTTGAGCGTATTATTCTTCAAAAGTACTTCGCCTTATTTTTTACCGATTATCAGGCGTGGTTTGAACATCGTAGAACAGGATTGCCTCAATTGCCTGTATCTTCAGACATGAAAAACAATCGGGAGATGCCTTCGCGTTTGTACTATCCTATTGATGAAGCAGACCGCAACAATCAAAATTATAAAGCGGCTGTTGAACGTATGGGAGGAGATGAGATTAACATCAAAGTCTGGTGGGATAAATAAGCCAATCACTTTTGTAAAACCGAATTAAAAGAACATTATGAAAACAATAAAATGGGCAGTCCTAAGCTGTATGCTTTCGCTGGCCGTAAACGCACAGCAAAAAGCAACGGGTTATGTCTTTGAAGATGAAAACAGAAACGGAAAGAAAGACCGTAACGAGAAAGGTATTGCCGGGGTTTCGGTTACTAATGGGGAAGATGTAATCGCCACCGATGCCAAAGGTAGCTACGAGCTTTCATTAAAAGAAGGGCAATCCCTTGCGGTCATAAAGCCTGCAGGTTACAGTTTGCCGGTTAATGCGCAAAACCTGCCTCAGTTTTACTACAGTTACCGGCCCGAAGGTTCCCCGAAGTCTGATTTTAAAGGCATCGCACCTACCGGGAAATTACCAAAATCGGTAGACTTTGCGCTGTTGCCAGCTCAGGAAGAAGACCGCTTTACCGCGTTGATCTTTGGCGATCCACAGCCGTATACCGAGCAGGAAGTAGCGTATTTTGCCAAAGGCATTGTGAACGAGGTTGAAGGAATACAAGATGTAGTCTTTGGTCTAAGTCTGGGCGATCTGGTGGGTAATGATCTTGATCTGTTTAGCCCCTATATCACAGCTGTACAGCGCGTGGGAATTCCCTGGTTTAACCTGATGGGCAATCACGATATGAATTTTGACGCACCCAGCGATGACCTTTCCGATGAAACGTATGAGTCTTATTTTGGCCCTGCCAACTATGCCTTTAACTACGGTAAAGTGCATTTTTTGGTTTTGGATGATATTTTATATCCCGATCCCAGGGAAGGTAAAGGCTATTGGGGAGGTTTCCGTGAAGATCAGTTGCGGTTTATAGAAAACGACCTGGCTCTGGTACCTAAAGATCATTTAGTTGTGGTTGCTTTTCATATTCCGCTTAGCGAACCCCAAGGTGATCCGTTTAGGGATGCAGATCGCGAGCGTTTGTTTAAAGCCCTTCGGCCTTTTGAAAATACCCTTTCGCTTTCAGCCCACACCCACATTCAACGCCAGGACTATTTTACGGAAGCACAGGGCTGGCAGGGTAAAAAACCGCATCATGAGTATAATGTAGGCACCACTTCAGGCGATTGGTATTCTGGGGCCTTTAATGAGCAGGGTGTACCTGTTTCGACCATGCGTGATGGTACGCCCAAGGGATATGCGTTTATTCATTTCGACGGAAATACCTATAAAACCGATTATAAAGTTGCCGGAAAACCCGCAGCCTATCAAATGGAAATTTTTGCACCTAAAGTACTGGCGCAGGGTAAGGGTACCAAAGCCGGTATCTACACCAATTTTTTTATGGGAGCTGAAGGCGATACGGTTGAGTACCGCGTTGATGCGGGCGAATGGAAACCGATGGATTATATCAATGAGCAGGATCCTTCGTACGAAGCCACCATTTATGAGTGGGATACCGCCGAGGTTTTGATAGCCGGGAAGCGCGGCAGCAACCCCGTTAAAAGCACACACCTCTGGTGGGGTAAGATTCCCACAAAGCTAGATTTGGGCACGCATACTATTGAAGTAAAAGCAACAGACCGGTATGGTAAAACCCATCTGGGCACAGCCTCCTATCGTCTGGAAGAACCTGTTAAGTAAATGCTTGTTTGTTAAGCCTGCTTTTTCTGAGGATTCAGATGGGCAGGCTTTTTTTATTTTTACAAAACCAATAATAAGAATATGAAGACTAAATTTATACAGGCAATTCTGCTAATAAGTGTTTTGGCAGGATGCAAATCAACTAGCGAAGATTCTCAGGAACCCACTATGAATACAAAATCTGAAATACAGGTACAGGGCCATCGCGGTGAGCGGGGCAACATGCCCGAAAACTCCATTCCTGCATTTATAAGCGCGCTTAAAAAAGGCGTTGACGTGCTGGAGCTTGATGTGGTGATTTCGAAAGACAGTCAGGTCGTGGTAAGTCACGAGCCCTGGATGCTGGCTTTGTATATGACTGCGCCCAATGGCGACTCGATTCCGCAGGATAAAGAAAAAGAGTACAACCTCTACCAAATGGATTACGCCGAAATCAAGCAGTTTGACGGTGGTTCAAAAGGGAATGTGCGCTTTCCGCAGCAGCAAAAGTTAAAAACTTACAAACCCCTGCTCAGCGAAGTTATTGATACGGTTGAAGCAACGATCAAAGCGGAAGGTTTAAAACCGGTGAAGTATAATATCGAAATCAAATCGGTGCCTGAGGAATACGACGTTTTTCAACCGCAACCGGAAGCTTTTGTAGATTTGGTTATGAGAGTCATTCAGGAAAAGCAGATGGAAAAGCGTGTAAACCTTCAATCTTTTGACCCGGCGATTTTGGAGGCAGTACATACCAATTATCCGGAAATCGAACTGGCTATTTTAGTAGGCGAAAATACCTATGAAGAGAACAAAAACATCCTGAGTTTTAAGCCTGAAATTTACAGTCCGCACTACAAACTGCTCGATTCAACCGAAGTCTCGATAATTAGAAAAGACGGCTTAAAAATAATTCCCTGGACGGTCAACGAACCCGAAGCGATCCAAGAAGTCATTGCGCTCAAGGTAGACGGCATTATCACCGATTATCCCGAGCGGGTGTTTGAAGCTTTGAAAAATGAGTAACAACACCTAAACTTTTGGCTCGTGAAGATTCGGGAACTAGAAATCTATACGGCTCGACCAGCGGAACAGCGTCAATTTTATGAAGAAACCTTAGGCCTCCGGGTTTTTGAGAAAGATGCAAAAAGCTTCTCGGTTAAACTGGGTGAATCGATACTGACTTTTAAGGAACGCCAGACTGCCATACCCTATCATTTTGCGATTACAATTCCTGCCGGGAAAGACCGGGAAGCGCTTGTCTGGCTGAAGAAACGCGTTGAAGTTTTAAAAAATGGCGAAAATGAAATTCAGCAGTTTGAAAACTGGAATGCACAGGCCATCTACTTTTACGACGCAGACCAGAATATAGTAGAATTTATCGCCAGAAACACCTTAGATAATCAGACTTCAGATCCTTTTGACAACGCACAGCTTCTTGAAATTTCAGAAATAGGTCTGCCTTCCACTTCTATTAAACACATTTTCAATACGCTTCATAACAAGCTGGGATTTGAAATCTATGACGGTACTTTTGAACGCTTTTGTGCGATAGGTGATGAACACGGACTGATTATTTGTATTGATAAAGATTCCCGAACCTGGTTTCCAACTAATGACAGGGCTTTTCCTTCAGACTTTGAATTGGATACAGTTGTTGAAGGTGTTGAATTCCGTATTATCTTTAAAAATGAACTTTTGAAAATTGAGCACCCGTAATTCCGTTTCTATGAATATAAAATCCATCCGCCCTTTTTTAGGGGCTAAAGATTTCAATACTTCCCGCGCTTTTTACCGGGATCTGGGTTTTGAAGAAGTAGTGCTTCCGCCTAAAATGGCTTTATTTAAAAAGGGGAATTTCGGTTTTTACCTGCAGGACGCTTACGTGAAAGACTGGGTAGATAACACCATGGTTTTTCTCGAAGTAGAGCTTGTGCAGCAGCATTTGGATCACATCAAAAGCCTTCAGCTTCCCGAAAAATACGCCGGAGTTCGCGTTTCAGAACTGGTGCATCAGGAATGGGGAAGCGAGTTTTTTGTACACGATCCTTCCGGAATCCTTTGGCATATAGGAGCTTTTAAACAAAACTGATGTATTTGACAAAAGTCAAATTGCTTCCAAAATCAAATAAGTATCTTTAACCTTACGGGCGAAAAGCCTCTTCATATTTAAAAATTAATTTATTTCTAATGAAAAACTATATCGTTCTCGTATTCGCGCTTAGCTTCGGGATTTTATCAGCACAGGAATCCCTGTTCAATGGGCAGCAGGTGAGTTCGCCTGAAATTCACCCCGACAAATCCGTTACTTTTCGCCTCAATGCTCCAAAGGCAGATTCGGTTTATGTGACCGGCGATTTTCTGCCCAGCGTAAAAGTTCAAAGTCCGTATGGTGAAATGGACGGCCCCGGCAAAGCGCTATTAACCAAAAATGAAAAAGGGGTCTGGACCTACACCACAGAAGCCCTGGCTCCCGAATTGTACAATTACGCCTTTATAATAGACGGTTTTAAAACCACAGATCCGGCCAATCCGTTTTTGATTCGGGATGTGGCTTCGGTGATGAATATTTTTATCGTTCCGGGAGAGCAGGCCGATTTGTATCGTGTGCAGGATGTCCCGCACGGTACCGTTGCCAGCCGCTGGTATGATTCAGAAGGTCTGGGAATGGATCGTAAAATCAGCATTTACACCCCGCCGGGATACGAACAGGAAACAAAAAAATTTCCTGTGCTGTACCTTTTACACGGTGCGGGTGGTGATGAAGAAGCCTGGTTGACTCTGGGGCGTACTTCACAAATTATGGACAACCTGATCGCGCAGGGCAAAGCACAGCCTATGCTTGTCGTGATGCCTAACGGAAATGTGATTCAGGATGCCGCACCGGGAGCAGGTAGCGCCGGGTATTACACGCCAAATTTTATGGTGCCCAAAACGATGAACGGGATGTATGAAGCCAATTTTGACGAAATTATCCATTTTGTTGAAGACAACTACCGCGTAAAGGCCAATAAGGAAAACCGGGCAATTGCCGGACTTTCGATGGGAGGCTATCACGCCTTGCACATTTCGCGCTACTATCCCGATACCTTTGATTACGTAGGTTTGTTTTCGGCGGCGATTATGGCCCGTGGCGATGAAAGTGGGGAAGGTGTGTATTCCAACTTCGAGGAAACCTTAAAAAACCAGATGGATAATGGCTACGAACTCTACTGGATCGGAATCGGCAAAACCGACTTTCTGTATGATGCCAATAAAGACTACCGCGCGATGCTGGATGAGATGGGAATGCCCTACGAGTATGTAGAAACCGAAGGCGGCCATATCTGGAGAAACTGGCGTATTTATCTTTCAGACTTCGTACCGCTCTTATTTCAGAAATAAAATTCAAGATTTAAGGTTCAAAATTCAAGGTTGGGTTTTGAGCTGATAGCTTTCTAAACTTTTTTAGATCAGTCTGAGGAGCCTAATTCAATTTCACCTATCAAATTTGATTTAAGGGGGTTAATTTTATTCTTCAGCGGGGTAAGAAGTCCCTGGCGTTATCCTTATCCTCAGCCCTACTTAGGAGGGAGAAGGGAGCCTAATAATAACTGTTTTCAGAAATTTAAAATTTTTATTATTCAAATCCGAAGGATTAAACGAATCTCCTTCCCTCGGTTCAGAATAGATGCAGGCAACTCCGAAGGACAGGAGCGATAGCGACGCGGAGCTGACAAGGCGGTTTTCGCCCTGAGGCGAAAAATTCCTAAGCGAGGGGCTCCTTTCTTTTGGTTCGTTTTCTTTGGAGAAGCAAAGAAAATGAACAGAACATGATTTAGAAGTAGAGTTGACAAATCGACGTGAGGAGATTTACGAGATCAAAAGTAGTAAGCAACAGCGAGCTAATGAAAAATAAGGGGAACCTAAAGTAATTTTATATAACTAACTCTAAGCATTACTCTTTACAACTCAAACTGATTTGAAAAATTAAGCTAAAAGAAAAACGCTTTTGATAGCAGGTTTTTTATTTAGTATAGGAGTGGTTCAAAATTCAAGGTTGGGTTTTGAACCTTAAATTTTTGAACTGTAAATACTTTTCAGTTTAAAAATTGGGCTTAAATAGTTGGGCCTGGATTTCTTGTGAAGTGAGATTTAACCTCCTTCCCTTTAAAAGGAAAGCCGGGATGGGATGTTGTCAATAAAACCTGATCATCACATTCGGTGAAAACCAGACAGGCAATTCTTCTCAAAATAAGTGTACTTAAAACATTTTAACGTAACTTATTGACCTCATTTCACTTTGCTTTCTTATGGAACGATTTACAGCTTCTTTTTTACCGGTTTTGGTCCTGATGTTTTTAAGCGCTAGCGTATTTGCGCAGTACGATAATGTGCAGCCCGTTGAAATGATGGTTAATTTAACTCACGAGGACGGTCAGCTGCAGCCCATTTGGGCCTGGTGGGGCTATGATGAGCCTAACTACACCTACATGAAAGACGGTAAAAAGTTAGTCAGGGAAATCTCTGAACTGAGTCCGGTGCCTGTGTTTTTTAGGGCACACAGCCTGCTGGTTACCGGTGACGGCGAAGCAGCACTTAAATGGGGTTCAACCAATGCCTATACCGAAGATGATAACGGAAATCCCATCTACGACTGGACTATAATCGATAAAATTTTTGACACTTATATTGATTTGGGAATGAAACCGCTGGCGCAAATTGGTTTTATGCCCGAAGCATTATCTACCAATCCCGAACCCTACCGGCACCACTGGAAACCGGGTGCTAAGTATGAGGACATTTATACCGGCTGGGCATACCCGCCTAAGGATTACGACAAGTGGGCAGGGCTGGTTTATCAGTGGGTTAAACATTCGGTTGATCGCTACGGAAAAGAGGAGGTCGAAAGTTGGTACTGGGAGCTGTGGAATGAACCCAACATCGGCTACTGGCGCGGTACGACTGAAGAATACATCAAACTTTATGACTATACGGCTGATGCGGTGAAGCGTGCTTTGCCTACGGCGAAAATAGGCGGCCCTGAAACAACCGGGCCGGGCTGGGACAAAGCCGAAGCCTTTCTGCGTACCTTTTTAGATCACGTGGTTTCCGGAAAGAACTATGCGACCGGCGAAACCGGAGCCCCGCTTGATTTTATTACGTTTCACGCCAAGGGAAGCCCCAAACTGGTTGATGGTACGGTCGTGATGAATATGGGCGCGCAGCTTAACGACATCCGTAAGGGTTTTGAAGTGGTGGCTTCCTATCCCGATTTGCGGTATTTGCCGGTGATTATTGGCGAGTCTGACCCTGAAGGTTGTGCCGCCTGCTCTGAGGATGATTATCCCGAAAATGCCTATCGCAACGGTACCATGTACAGCAGTTATACCGCTGCTTCTTTTGCCCGAAAGTACGATTTGGCCAAAGCCTACGATATCAATCTGGCCGGTGCGGTGACCTGGGGTTTTGAGTTTGAAAATCAGCCATGGTATGCCGGGTTTCGGGATATGGCCACAAACGGAGTCGATAAACCGGTGCTTAATATATTCCGCATGTTTGGGATGATGAAGTTTAACCGCCTTAAGGTGGAAGGCGATTTTGACTACGATTATAAAAAAATAAGCGATGCCAGTGTGCGCGATAATCCTGATGTGAATGCTTTGGCGTCTCGTGGAGAGGATGCTGTCACCGTCATGATTTTTAATTACCATGACCGGAATGATATTCAGGTGAAACCTACGCCTGTAACCTTAAATCTGGAGGCTTTACCTTCCAATAAAGTTTTGGTTTCCCAGTATCGGGTTGATGAGCAGTTCAGCAATTCGTACACAGCATACAAAGCTATGGGGTCTCCGCAGAATCCAACTCCCGAACAAATAGACCAACTGGAGCAGGCCGGTCAGTTACAGCTTTTCACTTCTCCACAGTATATGGATGTGAAGGACAGGAAACTCACCCTAAATCTGGATCTACCCAGACAGGGTGTGGCTTTGTTTAAAGTGGAGTTTAGATAAAAAAAATTGTCAAGGTTTATTTTACAAATTTTCTAAATGCTCTAATTGTTTCATATATACCAATAGCTAAAAGAACTTTATTAAGAAAATTTAAAAGTATCACCCATCCGTATTCTGAATATTTTTCATTAGGAGTGTCTAAAAAATCGATTTTATGAAGAGGGTCGAAAAACTGAATAAATAATGATAATGCACTAGAGAAATCATTAACCGGATATTGAATCAAAGCAATCATAATGGCGAAAATTATTGCTGATAGTATGGAAGTAACTAATACCGATTGAACCCAACTTGTTCCGAAATTGCTAAATCCCCAGCTTACCAATAGACTTCCAAAGGAATCAAACCTAGATTTTAGATTTTTTAACGAATACCTTAATAATGCCCATTTTGCAGCTTTATAATAATCTGAGCTTACATTTTTATCATTTATATTAAGACTAGCAGTATAAAATTGAATGTAATTCTCATAAATCTGAAATGGTGAACCACATATCTTGGATGTAGGTATTGAAGAGTTTGAAAGATCCAATTTACTTATCGTACTCAGATTAAAATTAAACTTTTTAAAATCTCCTAAAAATGTGTTTTTCAGAATTAGACATTCAATTGTTGATTCAGTTATTTGAAGCTTCGATGATTTTTTCTGGTTGATGGTAAAATCTTGAATTATAAAATTTTTGGATGCAAGGTTGTTTATAAGTATCCTATTTGATGAAGAATTAGATAATTTAAAATTTACCAAATTTTGAGTGTTCAGATTATTAATTAAGCTTATTGTTTTACAACGAGTTTGCGAAATGTTTATAGTCTTAATTAGATCGAAGTCAACAGTTATATTATCAACTTTATTTATTGTTGATGGCAAATTATTATGATTAATGGAGACAATATCTGCCATCCCTGAAATTTTTAAATTTCTAGAGTTTGTTGAGGTTGTATTGAACTGTTGAATTGATTTGTTGTTTTTTATTTCAAAATTAATAGTATCTAAATCCGCGGTGTAAAGTTGAGATATATTAGAGTCCTTTACTGTAATTTTTTTGCATTTTCCTGTTAGAGTCAAAGATTGAAAACGGAAATTATTTATTTCTAATTCTTCAAGGTTGTTAAGATTGATTATTGTAGAATCACCTTGTAAATCATCTAAAAAAACATTTGCCAAACCAAATTCATCTATTTTAGAAACTCCAGAAATATTGTAATTACCAAATTTAATTATGCCCTTCTCTCGGTCGAATTTTTTCGTGATATGTATTCTATTTAATTCGTCACCTGATTCACCTTTCTGAAAATACGTATTAACAAATATTGACCGCTCTGCTGTATTCATCTGAATTATTTGATCTGAGTAAGATAACCAAAAAAGGCTATTGATTTTTTAATTCAATATCATGTTAGATATGATTCTACACTAAATATCTAAGAAACTAGCAAATTTATCTTTTGAACTTACTAATGCTTTTATTTCAGAAATGATAAATGAAAAGGTTGGACCCTGAATCTTAGGATTTCTAATAAAGAAAGCACTATCAATACATCTCGACTGCGCTCAGTGTGACACGCTCGATGTGACAAGATTGATTTTAGAGTACTAAATCTTCAAACAAACATTTTAAAGTCGCTTCCAGATTTTCACTAAAGCCCGGATGGGTTTTAGAAGTTTGAATGACTGAACTCCGTGTCGCGGTTAACCAGCGAAAGCGCTCTGCAGGCTCGAGCCTGGCGATAGGGCCGCCGTGTTTTTCACCATTGCAAATGGCTTTAAAGGCGCTGAGGTTTTTTTCAACCTGTTCCACATCGAGTTCGGGGCAGAAGGCTTCGAGCTTTTTTGCATCCAGCTTAAATTCCATCCCAATAAAACGTGGGCGTTTGCAGTAGAGCACCACGCCTACGTTAAAGAACTCCTCACGTTCTACCTGAGGAACGATGCGGATCACCGCATACTCATACAAGTGCCTGTCGTGCATCGTTTGCGGTTTTGGTGAATACATCAGAATAGGTGAGTCGTGTTTTTAAAAACTGAAAATAGACTTCACGCAGTTGCTGTGGATTTTCCTCAGTGCCTTCCCAATGCAGCCATTCGTCGGGGATGAGGTTTACCACGTTTTGAAGCACCTGTTCGGTGAGCAGGGCTTTGAGTTTGGTGTTAGCTTCCTCCAATTGAGAGGCTTGGGGCAGCAACACATGATCTTTAATCAAAGCAAAAGGCGTGGCCGCGCTTTTTTCCCAGTTGGTAAAACTGTGGTGGAAATACAAGGTCGCGCCGTGGTCAATAAGCCAGAGTTCGCGATGCCACATCAGCATATTGGTATTGCGAAACGTACGGTCAATATTGGTCATAAAGGCGTCAAACCAAACGATTTCCGAAGCCAGTTGCGCGTCAACCGTGGTCACCACCGGGTCAAAATTGATGGCTCCCGATAAAAAATGTAAACCGATATTGAGTCCCTGCGAAAACTTCAGTAAATCCTGAATTTCCTCATCGGCTTCGGTACGGCCAAAAGCTTCATCCAGATTTGCAAAAACCACTTCGGGCACTTTAAATCCCAGAATACGGCCAATCTCACAACCCAGCAATTCGGCAATAAGCGCCTTGGGACCGTGCCCGGCCCCTCTGAATTTTACCACATATTTAAAGCCGTCATCAGCATCGGCGACAGCGGGCAACGAACCGCCTTCCCGCAAGGGTGTGATGTAGCGGGTGACGTTGACATGGCGTATTTCGGGAGGTGTTTGCATAATTCTTTAAAAACAGGATAAAAGTACATCTTTTCGGTTTTACCAATCACTAATCGGTCATTCCCTTTGCACGCAAACAGGATGGGACAGGATAAGCTTTACGCATGCAGGCCGTAAATTGAATTTTTATATCCTCAACTATGCTTAAACTTTATTGCTTTCGTTTAGAAAAAGTAATCTTTTTTATAGGTCTTTTTCAGTTTAGCTCAAGCTATGCCCAAAACCAAACCATTACCAACGACAGCTTTTGGGAGACCGTTGAGGGCCAACCCATCTATTCTCAGGGCGGGGGGATTTTTCAGTTTAGAGATTCGCAAAGCGGAAGTCCAAAGTATTACTGGTATGGGGTGCACTATGCCGAAGCCGAAACCTATAGGGATGATCCTTCGGTTACTTTGGAACGCAACCATTTTAAGGGCGTCACCTGTTATACCTCTACCGATCTGGTAAACTGGACCTTCGAAAAACAAGTACTTACCCCGGAAGCGGTAAACTATGATAGCAATCCGACCTGGCTGGGACGTATGGGGGTTGCATATGTAGCCGAAATTGATCAATATGCCTTGTTTATTCAACACGGGAAAAACGTGATGATCGCCCTGGCCGATTCACCCTTAGGCGATTTCAAAGTCCACCGCCATATCGATATGACCGGCCGCATAGGCACTCCCAATACCGGGGATCAAACCGTTTTCACCGATCCTAATACCGGCAAATCTTACCTGGTGTACTCGTACGGGCAGGGGCGCAACAAGATTTATGTTTCAGAAATTGGCGTACGCGACGGTAAAGTTGATTTGCTCGATCTTACCGAAATCTTTAGAGGCGCCAGTCGCGAGGGCAATTGTATGTTTAAATACAAGGATAAGTATTATATGGCGGCGTCTAATATCTACGGTTGGGACGGCTCTTTGGCCTATTATCTGGTTGCCGACGACATTCGCGGACCTTATAAACCCACCAATGAAATGCTGATTATGCCCGGCAGCGAGCAGGATTATGCCCACGTCTCGCAGACCGGATTTTTTTATACCCTAAAAGGAAGTAAAGAAGAAACCGTTTTGTTTTGCGGAGACCGCTGGGCCGAGTTTGCCGGAAACGGGTTAGGCTATAACCAGTGGGTGCCGCTGTCTTTTAAAGAGGATGTTCCGCACTTCAATTCGCTGCACGCCTGGAATCTCGACGCTGTAACCGGAAACTGGACCGTCGCCAAAACCAACAATTACGTTAAAAACGGCAGTTTTGAAGCCGACCGCCGCCACATTCCCAGTAACAACAAACCGGTGCAGGAACAGCTTTTGGGCTGGCATACCGAAATTATTAAAGGCAACAAAATCGCCACCAATGACCCATCTTCGCCGGTTTTGAATTACTTCAACACCCGCGAAGATCGTAAACAGGTTGTAGGCGAAAAGAGCCTGAATATAAGCGACTCGGTGCCTTTTGAACGTAGAATTACTCAGGAAATAAGTTCCACAGAATTTGTGGACTTACCTGACGGGAATTATACACTTTCCTTAAAAATCAAAAACAATTCCCGATTTGAACAGCTAAAGCTTTACGCCAGTAGCGGGGGTCAAACTTTTGAAATCCATTTAGATGACGAACACCCGGAATGGATTCCCGTGACTTTAGAATCGGTAAACGTGCGGGATGGAAAAGTCACAGTGGGGATTTACGCTAAAGGCCAGAACGGTACCAGTGCACAGATTGATGATGTAAGATTGGAGATGGGAGCGATTAGACGTTAGATGTAAGATTTTAGACTAAAGAGTTTTTAATAAGCAAACTCCAAAACAATAATCTTCCGTATTACTTCATCTTCAAGATCAGCTCCTCTGGTG
The DNA here is from genome assembly GCF_002744755.1 of Leeuwenhoekiella nanhaiensis. Classification (GTDB taxonomy): domain Bacteria; phylum Bacteroidota; class Bacteroidia; order Flavobacteriales; family Flavobacteriaceae; genus Leeuwenhoekiella; species Leeuwenhoekiella nanhaiensis. Next base: position 243,409 of record NZ_KZ319289.1, read on the forward strand.
ACAAATGCTCCGGCCATATATGGATGTAAGAAACCTGATGAAAGCTTAACCTCATAGAATTTCGTAAGAAAAGGGCTGAAATGATTAATAGCTTCTAATGCCTGCATGTAGCTACCCACGGTATTAAATTCTGGCTGTTTTAGTGCCGCGGCTATGATAGAATCGTATTTAGCTTCGTTAATAAGCTCGATATTTCCACCTCGTGAATACGTATATTCATAAGAGCCATCAGCCAGCTTATACTTATATCTTGCTTTGATATACGGAAAATCACTCCTAAGAATGCTGATCGAATCAGATTCGATTCTATCATAAGAACTATTTGGTAAAATCCATACCGAGTCTGGGTATTTATAGACTTTATAACGCAGGGTACTTGTTGCGAAACGTTTTCGAGCTTCTTTTGAAATACCAAAAGCAAATTGGTTTTCATTCCGTACATCCATCAAGAACTGGCGATAGGCGTCTGTAGTTTGAAGATCGGGATAATTCTTCTTGAGAAAATTATTTTCAAAGTCGGCAACTAGCGTATCCAGAGTTTTTGCCGGCTCAGTCCCCAAAACCCTATCAAATAAAGCCTCCTGAGCTGAACAGGTAAAGCTAAGGAATGCAACGAGTAATACTTTTATGACGTTCACGTTAAGAAACTTAGATGAGATTCTTTTAAAATTACGGCATTCCGAAATAAAAGAACAGATCTGTTCTTTTATTTCAGATGCTAAAGTTTCTCCGTAGAGTAAATGTTTTTTATCAAATGGGTATAAATACAAGTAATTCTAAAGGCAAAATTAAATCCCATAAAACCCATCCCAATTGTCCTAATAAACTAGTTTCGTAGAACTCAAAATACCAACTTATGAAACCTTACCTGATTTTGCTTGCGGTTCTGATACTTTCCTGTAAACCTTCCACCGAAAAAAATACTGTGGCAGAAGAACCTCAAACCACAGAACCTGATACGCTAAGCAGTCAAAACGAACCCGTTTTTGAAACCCGGGAAGACGCAACTTTGGCGCAATTGCAGGGAGTCTGGGTGAGTACAGAAGATTCCAAATCGTACTTAAAAGTGACCGATGAGCAGCTGCTTGTGGGATATGAAGGTATGGAAGACACATCAGATACCTATACCTTGCGCATTGCAGACCAGTTGCCCGATGGACAGCCGTCAAATCCCGACACCCAATATCTGATTTTGACTCAGGAAGGTGATACGATGAATTATGCGATTGATGAGCTTACCGAAGATTCCTTAACACTCCTGTATTTACCGCGGGGTAATTTTTTGAGTTATACCAAAACGAAGAATTAAATAGCTTTTAGAGATTGCTCGTAATCAGCCACAATCGGTATTCTAATGTCAGGTCGAGCGTGTCACACTGAGCTTGTCGAAGTGCAGTCGAGACCTCATACTAAGCATATCAGGTTTAATACTTCTATAAATGAACACACACAGACTTGGTTTTTGTATTGATTGTATATTAACCCTGTTCTAAGTAAAAATCCATTTAAATAATAGTTTTGTTCATTTTCTTTGCTTGTCCAAAGAAAACGAACCAAAAGAAAGGACACTTTTTCTTAGGCATTTTTGCCTTATCAGGCAAAACCGCAAGCAGCCCCCTAAATTTTCTCCAAGGCTTCGAAAATTTTTAACGGGTACTTCTTGCTATGCTGAAGAAAAAGAGGGCTAAAGAATAAAACCCCTCCTTAATTCAAATTTAATGGATAACATAGTATTTACAGATGCCAATCCTTCCGAGATAACATGTTTTGGATTCTATTGTATGTGTATATGTTAAATGCTTCCTTATCGAGTTCCAAAACATGGGTCTTTAGAAGAATCAAGAGTCAAAACCCATTTCCAAAGAAATCGATATAGTAAAATTGACTATATTGTAAAGGTTAATTTTAAATCTTTACCTATGAGCAATCTTCCCAGACGCAAATTTTTACGGCAAACCACTTTGGCTACCGCAGGCTTAAGCCTTTCGGGGTCGTTATTGGCAAATCCGGTTTCTATTTTTGGAGCCAATGACCGTATGAACTTTGCGGTAATAGGCTGTAACGGGATGGGATGGTCTAATATGCGGGCGCATTTAAAACTGCCTAATGTGACCTGCGTCGCTTTGGCCGACGTAGATCAGCGGGTGCTCGACCGCCGCAGTGCTGAGGTACAGGAACTTACCGGCAAAGCCCCAAAAGTCTATACCGATTACCGCAAGATGCTGGAAAACAAGGACATCGATGCCGTCATCATTGGCACGCCAGACCATTGGCACTGCCTCAATATGGTTGATGCGCTTCAGGCGGGTAAGCACGTGTATGTAGAGAAACCTTTGGCCAACAGTATTGAAGAATGTAACGTCATGCTCAAAGCCGCCAACGCGTCAGACAAGCTGGTGCAGGTGGGGCAGTGGCAACGCAGCGGGCAGCAATATGATGAGGCGATTAAATACGTACAATCGGGTGAACTGGGACAGATCCGACTTGTAAAATGCTGGGCGTATCAGGGCTGGATGAATCCCGTACCCGAAAAACCCAATACGACTCCGCCTCCCGGAGTAGATTATGTGATGTGGCTGGGTCCTGCGCCGGAGCGTCCGTTTAATGAAAACCGCTTTCACTTCAATTTCCGCTGGTTTTGGGATTATGCAGGCGGTCTGATGACCGACTGGGGTGTGCACGAACTCGACATAGCTCTTTTTGCGATGGGTGCCAAAGCACCAAAATCAATTCTAGCCTCCGGCGGAAAGCTGGCCTACCCTGATGATGCTTCCGAAACTCCCGATACGCTTCAGACGGTGTATGAGTTTGATAATTATAACCTGTTATGGGAACACGCTACCGGTATTGACGGCGGGCCTTACGGGCGTACCGAAGGGATCGCGTTTATAGGCAATAACGGTACGCTGGTGGTAAACCGCGGCGGCTGGGAAGTCATCCCGGAAGGTCAGCGTGTAGACGGGGAGTGGAAAACCAAAATTGACCGCATAGACCTTATCAGACCTGAAGGCAATGCGCTGGATAAGCATGCTAAAAACTTCGTCGACGCCATACGCAACAACGATAAAAGCGCGCTGGCCTGCGGAGTTGAGACCGGCAGCGTTGCAGCCATCACCGCGCATATGGGCAATATCGCCTATAAAACCGGTAAAAAGATCTATTGGGATGCCGCGAGCGGCTCGTTTAACGACGCCGAGGCAGACGCCCTTGTGGGTGCCCGTTACAACAACGGCTGGGAACTGCCTAAGGTGTAATTCCTCCGGAAGGTTTCCGGTTTCCTGAAATTAGCGCTTTGCTCCTTGTACATTCATCTCCAGCAGGTAAACCGCCTGCTGGGCGGTGATAAAAAGAGTTTTGCGGTCTGTTCCGCCAAAGGTGACGTTGGCCGTCCAATCTTTAGGAATGGGAATGTGTTCCACCTGAGTTCCTTTAGGATCATAAATGGTCACGCCCTTGCCTGTGAGGTACACATTGCCCGCGCTATCAAGCGTCATACCGTCTGAACCCTGTTCTGTAAACAGCCTTTTGTTAGTAAGGTCGCCATTTTCGGCAATGGTAAACACATAGGTTTTGTTTGCGCCAATATCAGCGATGTAAAGGGTTTTTCCATTCGGGGTGCCAATGATTCCGTTGGGTTTTACAAAATCGGTCGCGGCGATACGCAGGTCACCTGCCGGGGTTAAAAGGTACACCTGTTCGGCTTCGATTTCCTTTTCGCTATGCTCCCAATACGGCCTTTTGTAAAACGGATCGGTAAAATAGAGGTTGCCGTTTGGGGCAATCCAGATATCGTTAGGTCCGTTAAGGCGTTTGTTTTCAAAGTTTTCGACCAAAACCTTCACTTCTTTTTGGGGCGAAATGCTCCAGAGTTCAGACTTGTTATCGGCAGCAGCCAACAGATTCCCGGAAGCATCAAAATAGAGTCCGTTAGCCCGGCCCGCACCTTCCATAAATACCGAAAGACTATCGGTTGCTGCATCCCATTTGTAAATACGGTCGTTAGGCTGATCGGTAAAATATACGTTGCCGGAAGCATCTGCCGCTGGGCCTTCGGTAAAGCTGAATTGGTCTGAGAGCAGTCGTGGAGTGCTTCCGCTTTTAATCAACTGTTTTTGACCGGCACAGGCGGAAAGCAGGATGGCGATGGTTAATGCAAGAATGGATTTAAGCATACTGGGTTGTTTTTTGAATTCTAAAGATAGGGAAATGCGGGGGAGTGAGAGGTGAGTGGGTGAAAGGTAAGAGGTAAATGGTGGAAAGTGCGAAATACGAAATACGAAATACGAAATACGAAAGACGAAAGACGAAAGACGAAAGACATTTGGTTTTAGGTAACCGATACTTTTTAGTGCTCTTTTATGGCCTCTTCTCGATTTTTTAAGACAGTGAATGAGGGATTGAGGATTGGAAATGAAGAATACCTCAAAGCACCATCAAAAATTTTTACTAATTTCAAAATCACAAATCATCAGGTTTTAGATAAAACCTTTTTTAACGACCGGTAGTACCGGTCGTTTGTTTTGAGACCAGTCTGCTTCGGTTTTAAATGTTAATAAAATGTGAAATTTTGAGTTTTGAACTCTCATTTTCATACTCTCTGATGCTCTATCCTAGGCTTTGAGTAGCCTTTGCCTGGGGGATGCTATACTTTTGGCTCGAAACTGATGGTTTTCGGAGCTGATAAAAAGATATCTTTGCCCCGCTATCTTCGGGTAGCAGTCACTCAAGTTTTACGCTAATTCCCTGCTTTTTCTATGCCTGCCGCTTTTAAATTTGGTTTGTTGTTGTGTTTTGTGTCGCTGTTTGGTTTTCAAAGGGCCTATGCCTCAGATCCCGAAATCATCTATCAATCTGAGCGGCTTGTCATCACCCGTCTTTCCGAAAACGCGTTTTTGCATACCTCCTTTTTACAAACCCGGGATTTTGGCTATGTGGCCTGTAATGGTCTTATAGTTCGTGATGGAAACGAGACCATTGTCTACGACACGCCTACTGATGATGCGGGTTCGTACGAACTCATCACCTGGATTGAAGACAGCTTACAGGCTAAAGTGAAGGCGGTGATCCCCACGCATTTTCACGCCGATTGCCTGGGTGGATTGCAGGCTTTTCACGAGCAAATGATTCCGTCTTATGCGCACAGCAAAACCATTGCTCTGGCTCAGGAAAAGGATTACGCCGTGCCGCAACATGCTTTTGAAGATCTGCTGGTTCTGGTAGTTGGAGATCAAAAAGCCACCGCTCGTTTTTTTGGGGAAGGGCATACCACTGATGATGTGGTGGGCTATTTTGCCCGTGAAAACATTCTCTTTGGTGGTTGCCTTATTAAAGCTTTAGATGCCTCAAAAGGCAATCTGGAAGATGCCAATCAGGACAGCTGGTCAGATACGGTACGCAAGGTAAAAGCCGCCTATCCCGATGTGCAAATCGTGGTACCCGGTCACGGTGATCCCGGTGATAGCGGGTTACTTGATTATACGATAGCGCTTTTTGAAAAGAACTAAAACAGATTTACGTAAAACCATAACATTCTTATGGCATTTTTCAGATTATGTCTCTATATTTAAAATTCTAATAAACTTGTAAGAAGTTAATTCTGAATTAAAAGCATTCCCTACTGTTTTTTGCTGCAAGTTTTGAAACTAGTAATTAAGCAAAAAATCAAATTATGAGAATGTTTGTCTGGATTGCAGTAATCCTTCCTTTTTTAGCCCAGGCTCAAACCAATACACAAATAGCACTGAATATTGAGAATGCTACCGTCGATCAGGTTTATTTCGCTAACTCAGATTATACCAAAGCCGCTGTACTGTTTGGAGAACGGGTTAAAGAAGTTGCACTAGCAGAGGGGAAAGCCACCTGGCAGGATCAGATTTCAAGGCCTCTTTTTATCAATGCCGGGTATCATAACAGTGACACTAAAGAATTTTTCACCTACGCATTTTATGTTTCCCCAGGAGATAGCCTGGAGGTTTCGTTTGATGCAAAAAATCCGGATTCTACGCTAGTGGTTCAGGGCAAAGGCTATCGCAATAATCAGCCCTTGCTTCAAAAAGTCTTGAGTGACCGGGAATCGTATGAAGCCTATCAAAAGGATTCTTTGCCCTATAATGTGCTTGAAGCAATTACCTTAAAGAATGCAGAGCATAAACAAATCTTAAAGGATTATAACGAAAAGTACAGTCCTGATCAATCCCTTGTTGAAGTTACAGATTTATATGCTGAGTATTTTCCGTTATGGACGTATCTGACATTTAGCGGAGCACAAAAATTCTATGCAGGAGAAGCTTTTAAAAGAAATGAAAGCAAGTGGCAGGCGGTTGCAGACTCCCTTACGCTTAAATTACCTATGAACAATACCGCGCTTTTTGACATCCCCGATTATGTCTATTTTCTTCCTTTACATTTAATACGTCTTAAAGAATATGTGTGGAGTCATGATGACCTGCTTCCCTATTACTACGATACAGCTACTCAGGAGGAAGCTCTTGAATTATATAATAATGACCGGGAGAACGTATTGAGGGAGAAGATTATCAATAAACATTTTGAAGGAAAGACCGCTGAATTTCTATATGCCACGCTATTTAAAAGCGCTATTGATGATAAGGAAGACAGCCTGCCCGAGATTTATTCAAGGTTTGTAAAAAAATATCCCAACAGCGCATATATTCCATATCTAGAGCCTGCAATAAAAGAGATCGAAGCAAAAAGGGAGCGTAAACTTACCGATAAGATGCAGATTATCGAAAATGCAGATACCTATACAACTTTTGATGAGGTATTGGAGTTGGTAAAAGGTAAAACCGTACTGCTTGATATGTGGGGAACATGGTGCGGGCCGTGCCCTAAGGAGTTTTCATTAAATTCGGAAGCGATTAAGAAACACTTTGAAGACCGGGATTTAGAGTATCTGTATATCGCTAATTTCGATCTTGAAAATAAAGAGAAATGGAAAGAACTGATAGCCTATTACAAACTTGAAGGAACGCACATTTTGGCTTCAGATGAACTCACCAAAAACATAATGGGAACCCTTGACAGCACCAGCTATCCTACCTACGCCATTCTTAAAAAAGACGGAACTTTCGAATTGTCTAAAGCAGGTTATCCTATGGACAGGGAAGTTCTTTTTGATCAGATTGAAAATGCTTTAAAATAGCAGTCTTAAGATCATATTTTCTAATACTTTTTTTGGGGTTTGAGATTTAATAACTTAAAACAAAGCCAGGACTTCAATTAATGTTTCTGTTCTTTTGTCTTGATACAAAAGAACCAAAAGATCAAGGCTTACAGAAGGTTCTCTAAATTTTTTGTTCACTGCGCTGCATGCGCTTAACTCGGCCGCTGGCCTCAAACAGAACCGCCTGCCACGCTACGTTCACCGCAAATTTAATGAGACCCTTCTGATAGGCCCGTCCTGACGTATTAATTGGCTTTTTCACTGAAAACCTGAATGCTTCTCTTTGTTGCTATGCTTAAACTTGTATTTCTTCAAGACTATAAATAGCCTTCTTTTTCTTCAGTATAGCACTAAAAAGCAAGCTGTTTTAAAAATTGAGACTGAGAATGCACTTAATTTTTAACCCAAAACATCACTTTATTTAAAAAAAGCTAAAGAAAAGTAACAAATTTTCATTTCGCTTACTTTTTGTAAGGAATTCCTCAAAATCAAACGATTAAAATAAACTAACTTTAAAACGTGCCGGTTAGACCCAACAGAAATAAGTTCCCTCACCCAACTTGATTTCTCCTTTCTGTTTCGCATTTATACGACCGGGTCTGACTGCCCTTATCTTGCTTTTGCAAGGGCACAAAAAAGCAGAAGTCCGTTAGTTTACGGACTTCTTTGTTTTTTAAGTCAATGCCTTAAATTTGGGCAAACCAATGAAAAGAACACCAAAGAAAAATTACCTAAAAGGCAAAACCGTATTTGTAGTTTCGATACTGGTAATTCTGGCTACGTTTCTGACAGTCTGGTTAACCGGAATCAATTATAATCGCGCAATTACCGCAAATCTTTATCTTTCACTTTCCATAATTGGCTTAATTCTGTTTCTATTTATGGCGTATGGCCTGTATAAAGGCGTGGGTCTTCAGGATGATTTTCCCAAATACAAGAGCTATAAAGCGGGTGATCTTTTTGCTCACGATATCAATGGAACTTTTAAAACTCCGGACGCTGATGTAGGAGCGGGTATAGGTGGACTCCTGCTTTCCATTGTTTTATGGATTGTCATGACCCTGGCTTTAATTGTATTGATGCTGCTCTTAGAAGCCTTGTTTTGGTTTTCGTTGTTTATCATTATCCTGATGCTGTACTGGGTATTCTTTAGAGCCTTAAAACTGGTATTTACCAAATCGAATAAAACCCAGGGAAATCTGCTCCTGTCAATTTCGTATTCACTTACGTATACCGTACTTTATTTAGGTTGGATTTTTGGAATCGTATTCCTGAGCACGGTGGTGTGAAAAACAGATTATTATTTAAGGATATCAGAAGCTGAATAAAACGAATTCTAAACGGTACAACACTTTAAGCAAACCCTTATTTTGCAGAACCAATAACCTAAGTGACATTGAAAGACTTCAGAATTAAATTAAAGGAGATCTACCTGCCCTTTGTATTAGTATCCATCTGTACTATATTTTTTTATAATCTCTTCAGATGGGTTTTTGATATCAGGCTTGGCATACTTCCATTAAAGGAAGACCTGCTTGATATCTGGATCCCTTTTATAATTCCGGTGTTGCCCGTATCGATTTGGCTTAGACGCCCAATCAGAATTTTAAAACTTAAAGATCCAGACAGGGGGCGTACAGCTATTCAGGCTCTAATGATTTTTGCTATAGTTGCTCCTATAGTTATAAGCCAGCAGTATATAAAAAAAGCTGCATTTGATCTGGTCACCCTAGAAAATGCAAGCGAGATTAAAAGTCTTGGGGCTGAAAAGTATTTTAAAATCAACAATTTTCGGGTAAATAAAGATGCGCGTGTAGCGTATGCCACTGCACGAACATCGGGAAAGGGAAATGACCGTCTCAATTTCTTTTTGTATTTGGCCTGCCCTTTTGAAAATGCCGAAAATGCCTGGTATGGCGTTGAATACAACGAGAGTACCGGCAATACGGGCACAACTACGCAGCAGAATGCCTGGTTCAGCAATTTTCTGAAGTATTCGGAAAGGGATTTTGCCAATTATCCTTTTCAGGATGTATCCTACTTTGAAAAAGTGGCATATTCTGATCATTGGGATGGCTATATGCAAGCGATTAAAAATGAAAGTCCCAGTGCAGTTGAAAACCAACAAATAATTCTGATTCCTAAAGCGGATGAATTTGAAGAACGATTAGGTGACACTTTACCCTGGGTGTTCGGATCGTTTGGTATTGGTTGTATGGTAATCCTGTTATCTCTTCTTTATCAAAAAATCGACGAATCTACTTTGAGTAACTTCAAAAAGAATAAACCCCTGGAAGATGACGATCTTAGAGCTATTTTGAGATTTTTAAACCCGTTAGGATCCAAAGGAGGAACAGCTATTTTAATCTTTGTAAACATTGGAGTTTTTGTAGGGATGATTTTTTCTGGTATAAGTTTCGTCTCGCCTACAGGAACCGAACTTTTAGAACTTGGAGGGCTTAGAAAAACGGAAGTAGTACAGGGAGAATACTGGAGGCTTTTTACATCTATTTTTATTCACTCCGGTTTTATTCATCTCGTTATGAATATGGTGGGACTGGTATTTGGCGCTATCTTACTTGAAGATGTTTTGGGAAAAGTCAGGTTCATTCTAAGTTTTATAGCTTGTGGTGTGCTCGCCAGCTTTGCGAGTATTTACTGGCATGAGAATATAGTAAGTGTAGGCGCTTCAGGTGCCATTTTTGGTCTTTACGGGTTAATTTTAGCTTTTACGGTATTCAGGATTTATTCAACAGGAACACGGACATTAACCTGGGGCCTACTGGTTCTTTATGCGGGAGTAAGTTTGATCTTTGGGTTCTTTTCGACAGGTGTTGATAACGCAGCACATGTAGGCGGACTCCTTAGCGGCTTTATTCTGGGAGTTCTACTGATCGCTTTTGATAAAGAAAACCTTATAAAAACGGCAGGTTAGTATGTGCTATGCTTTAAAGCCTGACTTGCAGATTGAACATAACGAGGTCTGAATGCGGGTGTTTTTCCCCTAAATCACATTTAAAACCAGCAAATTGAGGATTTCCTTACTTTTTAATTAGGGGGATTTGGTAGATTTATAATATTAATATAAATGGCTGAGTAACTATAATTGAAATTTAATGCAACAAGACTACCAACAATTAATATCAAGTGTAAGAGGCAGAATTAATCCCGAAAATTTTGCCTTAAAAAAGTCGTTTTCTGATGAATTAGCAACAATTTCATATAGTAAGGTCTTAATTTATGTTAGGCTTGCAATGAAAAGTGTTGAACCGGAATATACTCAAAAAAGTAAAAATGCAGGAGAACGGGTTAAAGAGCACCTTAATAGAGAATTAGAAAATGTTTCCTTTAGATATCAAGGTTCCGTTATGACCAACACACACATAAGGGGATACAGTGACATAGACCTATTGACAATTTCAGACAAATTTTATTCATACGATGCAAGTAGAATTAAAGAACTTTTAGCTAGCTCTGAACGACGAGCAAAATATTATAATTCTTCAATTGAGAAATTAGAAAGAGAAGTAAATACATCACCATATTTAGGTAACTCAATACAAGATTTAAGAGACTTAAGAAATAATAGCGAGAATATTTTAAGGGGGATCTATAGCGTCTGTGATACTTCGAAGCCAAAGGCAATTAAGATTAAGAATTTAAGTTTAAACAGAGAAGTTGATATAGTTATTGCAAATTGGTATGATGATATTTCTTCAATAATAAACAATAAAGGAGATTATAGAGGTATTCAAATTTATAACAAGGCTTCAAATTCAAAAGAAAATCCTGATTATCCATTTTTAAGCATAAAGAGAATAAACGAGAGAAGTTCAGAAACAAATGGAAGATTAAAGAAAATGATTAGATTTCTTAAAAATAGTAAAGCAAATTCTAATCAAGACATCTCGTTAACAAGTTTTGATATCAATGCTATATGTTATGATATTAGCCCTAATATTTATAAAAGTCTCACATTCTATGAATTAGTGCCGATCATTTATAATCAAATGAAGGATATTGTTACAAATGATGATAAAGCTAACAATTTAGTCTCTGTTGACGGAAGAGATTATATCTTCAGATATCACCAAACAAAAAGAGATGACTTAAGTAAATTGCTCTCAGAAATTGAGGCAATATTTATTGATTTAAAGAAAAGTATAAATGTATGATTAGACCAAAAATATTTATCGGTTCTTCAAAGGCTGGATTAGAAGTTGCAATAAAAGTTAAAGTTCATTTATCAGAGATAGCTGATTGCTTTATTTGGTCTGAACCTGATATTTGGGAACCAAACCGAAGTACATTTGATAACCTTATCCGAATGTCAAATTATTTCGATTTTGGAGTTTTCGTTGGGACCGCTGATGATTTGACAGAAACTAATGAAAAATTAGTTATAGAAGCAAGAGACAACGTCATTCTGGAAATGGCGTTATTTTTAGGAGCAATGGGCCATAATAAGTCTTTTTTATTAGTCGAAAGCGGTATAAAACTTCCATCTGACTTCAACGGAATTTATATGCCTCGTTTTGAAAAAAATGATGAAGCTTCAATAAAATCTGCTTGTGAATCTTATATGTTGAAGATAGGAGAGCATTACAAATTAGGTCATTTAAGCCTCTATCCTACCACTGCATTAGCAATTGGGTACTATAAAAATTTTATTGCAGATTTAGTAGAAAGTGTTCACACCGCGGAAACTATGAAGATTGATGGTGTTGAATACACAGAGTTTAAGCTCAAGGTTGTCATTCCAAATGATTTGAAAGGTTTAATAAGGGAAAAAGCCCACATTTTTTATAAACGTAATGGCTTTTCAGCTAACGCGATGAAAGCAAAATTCAGAAAACATCATTTGTGGTTTCAATTAGACCCTAAAAATGCACCAACAGCAATTATGTATGATATGCCGAGTACGCTAACTGGGATTGATGATGCTATCGAATTAATACTACAAAAAAACTTTACAGGTAGAACTAGAATACAAGAGTTAATTGAGCAGAGAGAATTGAATAATTTCAGGAGAGTTTTACAAATGCAAATAGATAATAGTCCTTTCGCTCAACAGACTGTTGAAATAATAGACGAATTCTAAAATTAGTCTGAGCATAGTAGTAAAAAAGGTATATAGAAATAGCGTATTAATCAATTAATTAACAGAAAATAAATAATTTAAGATCGGTTGTAAGCTTAGAATTTTGTGCTTGGAACCGCTTCCTTTCATATACAAGACAGTTATAGCGCATTTGATAAATGATAATTGAGAACAAGAAAATATGGCAACAAGCTTGCGGAGATACAGACAGAAATTATTCAAGAATCTGTCTGAAATGGGACGTCATTCTTAATGGACCCGGTTATGCAGGAAAATATCCTGAGTGCAATGAAATCTTAAAAAACCACGGTTGGAAATCTAAAAAAAGAACTGACTTATGGCGTTTTGCCGAACAAATGGAAAATGGAGATTTAGTTGTTCTTCGATTAGGAACAAATACTGTCCTTGGAGTTGGTCAAATAATTGGAGACTATGAATGGCTCGAATGTTTTGGAGATGTTGATGGTTGGGATTTACAACACGTCAGACGTGTGAATTGGCTATGGAATGGAATTAACACTCCAAAGTACTTTAACACTTACGCTCTGAAACAAGGAGACACAACTCAAGAAATGACTTCTGATGTTGTCAAAGATTGGTTAAGAGAACTCAATATTCCTGAAGAACAGTATGACAAGCAGCTAACAGAACTACCTAAAGAAGGACGCTCAATAGACCAAAATGAAATCGCTGAATATCTTTTTGAGCAAGGAACCTCAAGCAATTCAATTGAAAACTTAACCAAGGAGTTTGACGAACTCAGGAGAATTGCAAAATGGTATGTGGGAAAAGCAACTCCTTCTGAGTTCGAAACTGTTTCTTATTTGGTTGTTCCAATTTTAAGAGCGTTAGGGTGGACACCACAAAAAATGGCAATTGAATGGCATAAAGTAGATTTAGCTCTTTTTGACCAGCTTCCAAGAAAGGATGATAATCTATCTGTAGTAGTTGAAGCTAAGAAAAAAGGTAATTCTTGTTTATCTGCAAAAAGTCAGGCACAAGGTTATGCACAAGGAAAAGAAAACTGCAAAAGACTTATTGTAACTGACGGATTGAGATATGGAACGTATATCAAGTCAGAAAATGAATATAAACTCAAAGCATACTTCAATCTGACCGATTTACGAGAGAGCTATCCAATTTATGACTGTTTGGGAATTAAGGAGGCATTAAGAATTATGACACCTGAATGGAGACAATAAAAAATTAACGATTGGGAATATTTGATTGGATATTTGGAGAAGAACCTCAAAGGTCAAGGCGAATCTTTATAAGTTTCGCTATTGAAGACTCTATATATAGAGATTACTTGATAAGTCAGGTTAAGAACAAAAAATCTCCTTTTGAATTTATGGACATGTCAGCTAAAAAACCTTGGAGACAATCTGAGTGGAAAAAGAAATGTCGCACAAAAATTAAAAGAAGTGACGGAGTTATTGTTCTCTTGAGTAAAAATACTTGGCATGCAGGAGGGGCGAGATGGGAAATTAAATGTGCAAGGGAAGAGAAAAAACCAATAATTGGAATGCACATTAGAAAGAATGACAAAGGGGCAATACCTCCAGAATTAAAAGGTAGAAGAGTTGTGCTTTGGTCATGGACTAATTTGGAGAAATTCGTAAGTAGTATAAAAATCTAAACATTAAAATATCAGTTATGACTAATAAAAAAGTACTTTTTATTGCTTTTGCAATTGAAGACGAAAGACAAAGAGATTTTTTAAAAGGTCAATCTCTATCACCTAGAGCTCCTTATGAATTTGTCGATATGTCTGTAAAACAACCCTATGATTCTGAATGGAAAGAAAGAGTTCGTACCCGCATTCGAAGATCAGATGGTGTAATTATTTTGGTGAGTGAGAATTCATTGAATTCTAGCGGTCAAAAATGGGAAATTCAATGTGCCAAGGAAGAGAAAAAGAGAGTTTTGGGAATTTGGGCATACAGATATGATCGGACAAATATAGTTGGAGTAAATACTAAAGTATGGTCTGATAAGAATATTTCAGATTTCATAGATAGCCTATAAAGACTAAGTATTATGAAAATAGCATTGATTGTAGGAATAGATTATTATCAGCATGGTTCTGAGTTACATGGCTGTGTAAACGATGCTTATAATGTGAAATCCGTATTAGAAAGGAATAGTGGCGGAGATGTGAATTTCGATTGTAAATTGATAACAGCTTCAAGCTATAGCGATTCAATCTCAAGAGCAAGTTTAAAGGATGATATAGAACAACTTTTTACTACTGATTCTGAAATTGCATTATTCTATTTTGCAGGTCATGGCCACATTGAATCAACAGGTGGCTATTTATTAGCTTCCGACTCCAGTCGGGGAGATGAAGGTGTATCACTTGCTGAGATTTTAATTTTAGCAAACAAATCACCTGCGATAAATAAAGTGATTATTTTGGATAGCTGTCACTCGGGTATTGCCGGTTCTTCTCCAAGTGGTGACCAGTTAGCCAATCTATCTGAAGGACTTACAGTTTTAACCGCCTCTACCAAAGACCAATATGCAACAGAAGCAAATGGTAGCGGAGTATTTACAACTTTACTTGTTGACGCCTTAAATGGAAGTGCGGCAAACTTGACGGGAGATATTACTCCAGGAAGTATATACGCTCATATTGATCAATCCTTAGGTGCTTGGGAACAGAGACCAGTATTTAAGACTAATGTAAAAAAGTTCGTTTCACTTCGAAAAGTTGCACCTTCTATTCCTATTGAAGATTTAAGACGAATTGCTGAATTATTCCCGAAAGCAGGATTTGAATTCTCATTAGACCCAACATTCGAACCTGAAATAAAAGGTCGTGATGACGAAATGCCTGATCCAATTCCAGAGAACACAAGATTATTTTCGCTTTTGCAAAAATTCAATCGTTTAAACCTTGTTACTCCTATTGATGCTCCTCATATGTGGCACGCTGCAATGGAATCAAAGTCCTGTAAGCTAACAGTCTTAGGGGAACATTACAGAAAGCTTGTTGAAAAAGGAAGAATCTAAAAAGAAAAATGCACTACAGCAGCACATATAGCTTAAATCGGGTAAACGGATGCTAGGCAATATTTCGCTTCGTAGCCAATTTTGGTTTCGGAGCGCAGGGCCCGAAAGTGATTCGAAATCGACACAAGCCATATGCAAACCGTTGAACTAAGCACTCCCATTTAACCATTAACAATTAATTCTCAAACCCCTATTCATCACATAAAAAAGCCCTTTCCAAACAGAAAGGGCTTTGTGTTTTTTACAAACTATACCTTAGTGGCTGTTGGCTTTTAAAAGTTCAGGAAACTTCGCTTTAAAGCGGTTTAAACGGGGTATCGATACGTTTTGAATATAGGGATTATCGGGGTGCTGTACCTCGTAGTTTTGGTGGTAGGCTTCCGCTTCCCAAAACACATCAAAAGGTTTAACCTCTGCGGCTACCGGCTCGCCCAGTTTTTCGGCCAACGCGGCTTTCTTTTGATCTATAATTTCCTTTTCGGCTTCATTCTGGTAAAAAATAATCGAGCGGTATTGCGAACCGCGATCGGGTCCCTGCCCGTTTACCTGCGTAGGATCTTGCGAACCAAAATACACATCTACCAGCTGGCTAAAACTCACTTTTGCGGGATCGTAAATCACCTTAACCGCTTCGGCGTGACCGGTGCGGCCGGTGTTGCTTTCTTCATAGGTAGGGTTTTTGGTATGGCCGCCGGCATATCCGGAAACGGCTTCACGTACGCCTTCCACGCTTTCGTAGATGGCTTCCACACACCAAAAACAGCCGCTGGCAAAGTATGCCGTGGCTTCTTCCTGAGTGGGCTCGTAAGTAAGGCTGTCTGCCTGTACAGCCTCAGGTGCCTGAGCTTCAAGCTGGGCTTTATCTTTTGCAGTACCGGGTTTATTGGCACACCCGTTAAACAGGAGGCTCAGGGCCAATGTTCCGGCAATTAAAGCTGCTATGATGATTCTATTTTTCATAAAAATCGGGGCTTGGTAATCCATTTTGTAATGCACGTCTTTCGTTATACAAAGTTCGATTACTGGGACGCAAAATTAAGACCAAACTTTCATAAGATGCTGCTAAAATTCAGGCTATTTTCCCAAAAGTTTCACAGCGGCAAACCCCTCCGTTTGTGCGCGATTGTATCGCGTTCCTTGTGGTTTTAATTTCCCATAGATATTTATAGTTTGAAGTATTTTCTTTTCTTTTTTAGCTCGTGTCATTTGTATTATACGGGAACTCGTGAACCTCGTGCCTCGGTTTGCATCGCCCAAAAAAGAAACTGACTTTAGGAGGCTCATCACCTTCGAATCACGATCAATCAAAACTTTAATAATATCGGTTACGAATAAGCTTTCCTTTCTTTTGCCTTGATGCAAAAGAAACAACCCGTCTAGTCAGCCGGGCAAGAAGATCAAGGCTGAGAAAGGTTTATCTAAATTTATCGTTCTCCTCATCCCCTAGCCCTTCTCCCGCCGGAGAAGGGAGCCTAATCCTAACTGTTTGAGAGATTTCATATCTAAATTATTTCAACTCGCGGGATGAAATGACTTAGAGTTTTCCAATAACTGGCAAATAATCTAATGTTTTAGAGTTATTCTTCTTTAGACCTCTTTTTCTTTTGTTTCTTTTCTTTGGACAGGCAAAGAAAAGAAAGGAATATTCTTGAGATGTTGAAAATTCGCAAATCGGCGTTAGGAGATTTACAAGATCCCTTACCAATTGTGGACACTGATCTAAAAAGAATACTATTATTTCAATGAGTATTCTTGTCCCTTTTTTCCATCGATGAAAAAAGGAACCAACCCCGAAGCTTCGGGGCTAGGCTTATTTTTACATCCTTGAAAACTACGCAAACCCCTTATCGTGCGGATGGCAAACCGCTGCGCTAAGCCATCCTCTACTGCCCATCGCTGCGGTGTTTGCTTGTTTTACTACAAATGTAAAAAGTAGGCCGTTTTAAAAATTGGAACTAGAAATAGTATTCTTTAGTCCTCTCTTTTCTGTATCGTAAGAATATCAAGGCTTATTTCAAGCTTTCTAAATACGTTCTAAAATCAGCGGTATCGTAATTAGCAATACCCATATGGCTCAGGGCGAGGCGGCCCCGGGCATCAATCACGATGGTAGTGGGCAGGCTGCCGGTGTTGTACATCGCGGGCAAATCATACGCCACGCGGTAAATGGGGAAGTCGTAGCCTTTTTTGGCTTTAAAGGCTTTGGCCTTTTCAAAATCGGTATCAAACGAAACCAGTACAAAGTTGACGCTGTCTTTTTTATCGGCGTAAAGCTCTGCGATTCCGGGCATTTCGGCAATGCAGGGCGGGCACCAGGTCGCCCAGAAGTTGATAAAATAAGGCTGCTGCGGCATAGCCTTGAGATTAATGAGTTCGCCCGCTTCATTAAAAAACTGCACATCCAGATCAGCCATGTCGCCGGGAACCACTTTGGGCGTATTGGTGCCTTTGACCACGGTTTTGTTGGTGTTGTCGGGCACTTCGTTTAGGCTGGGATTAAAGATGCCGGTCATCAGCAGGCCGCGTTGTACGGTAGCGGTGATGGGGGTGAGCATACCGCTGAAATACAGCACCAGAATAGCGGCGATTATCAACAGGTATTTAAGGCTCTTCTTTTGGTGTGCTTTCATAGCAAATTAGTTTTCCGGTTGCACTATGGATTTTTGGTAAAACGCGTCAGGTTTTGAAGCGGTATTCAGGCTAACGTTTTCAAAATTCACCGTTCTCCGCGGATTCATAGGCTTTCCGTTTTCACTGGTGTACCAGGTGATGCTGCGCGGCAATATGACTTCGCCCACCCTTTGCCAGTCGTTGTAGGCAATATAGGTTATTTGGTCGCCTTTTTCTTCGGCACCAAAGGTAGCGGTATAGCCCAGCCAGCGCATTTGGTAGGTTTTGGTGTCGTAATATAGGTAATACTCGTCGTTTGCAGAAACCCCGGTCTGCGGCTCAAAACTGATTTGGAGTCCGGCATAAGTGGTGTCGTTTACCACAAGGGCTTCGGTTTCCTCATAGATAATTCCGGGATCGGCGAGTACAAAAGGCATCGCGTAGAAATAGAACATCAGGTTGTGGTAAAATTCCGGATTGCCTGTATAGCTGTTTGCGGGATCGTGCAGCCACACGCTGTTCCCGTCAAAACCCAAAGAAACGCTGTCGCGGTCTACGCGGTCTTTCCGCGAATGCAAATCAATCGTATGTATCTCTGAAACCGGCTCCCCGGGAATCGTAAACTCAAGGGTTTTATACGTATCCCAAGTGTCGAGTCCGCCGTGGGCGTTGAGGATGTTTTGAAGGTTTTGGGGAACCTTTGCTTCGGTCTGAGCTTGTACAGGTTCTTCTGTTTTGGTAGTGGGTTTACAGGCAGCAAAAGCGAGCAAAAGCAGGAATGTATATTTCATCATAGGTTGGTGTCGTTATGGGGTTAATAGTCTGCTTTTTTGAAGATGCATTACAGGATTTGTGTTTTGTGTTTGTTGAATGAAGATTGTGTCAAAACACTTGTAACATCCATCTAAATCTCCCTTCAAAGGGAGACTTTTATGCTCCTTCCCTTTGAAGGGAAGGCCGGGATGGGATGTACGACAGGTTTGATTTCTTTATTATTTAGGGTAAAACAACTTTACAATTTAATTAATAATCGACAACGAGCTAATGCAACGTTGAGATCTGCGAAGACCTTAAATGAAACTATTACTTCAATGAGTATTTCTGTCCCTTTTTTCCATAGATGAAAAAAGGAACCGACCCCGAAGCTTCGGGGCTAGGCTGACAAAGCTTTATCTAAATTTATCATTCGCTCGCTAAATTTTAGAAACTCGCTTGATTACCTCTCTAAAAATCAAAATACGTTTAGCTCAAACAGTCTAAAATTTTTAACGCTCCCTCATTTCAAATTTCACGATAAACCTTTGTAGGCCGATGCTGACGTCTTAATTGGCTTATGAGATTTATATTTAACCTGTTTAAAAAGTTATGAGGTATTCAAATCCGAAGGATTAAATGACTTACAATTTTCCAATAACTTGTAAATAATCTAATGTTTTAGAGTTATTCTTCTTTAGCCTTCTTTTTCTTCAGTATAGCAATAAGTTCCCGTTAAAAATTTTCGAAGCCTTGGAGAAAATTTAGGGGACTTATTGCGGTTTTGCCTCTGAGGGCAAAAATACCTAAGAAATGTGCCTGAGAGTAATAACAATGTAAAACCCAAATTATCATAGGCACATTATATCTGGCCAAAACCAATAGGCGAGACAGATAAAAAAGGCTCCTTTCTTTTGGTTCGTTTTCTTTGGAGAAGCAAACCGAGGTGCGAGGTTCACGGGGTCCAAAACTAATTATGGGCACTGATCTAAAAAGAATACTAGTTTTTCATTTCGTTTTCCTGTCCCTTTTTTCCATCGATGAAAAAAGGAACCAACCCCGAAGCTTCGGGGCTAGGCTGACAAAGCTTTATCTAAATTTATCATTCGCTCGCTAAATTTTAGAAACTCGCTTCTACTTTTAAGTAATGCAGGGCCAACGCGGCAAGCTGGCTCATTCGCTAGAATAGTCCACAGGACTATTCTTTAACGCTCTGCCCTAAATTTCACGATAAACCTTTGTAGGCCGATGCTGACGTCTTAATTGGCTTATGAGATTAATATTTAATCTGTTTAAAAAGTTATGAGGTATTCAAATCCGAAGGGTTAAATGACTTACAATTTTCCAATAACTGGCAAATAATCTAATGTTTTAGAGTTATTCTTCTTTAGCCTTCTTTTTCTTCAGTATAGCAAAAAGTTCCCGTTAAAAATTTTCGAAGCCTTGGAGAAAATTTAGGGGGCTTATTGCGGTTTTGCCCCTAAGGGCAAAAATACCTAAGAAAAAGTGTCTTTTCTTTTGTTTCTTTTCTTTGGACAGGCAAAGAAAAGAAAGGAACAAACTATAGGAACTCTAAACTCACAAACCGACTTTAGGAGGTCTGCGAATACTTAGCAAAAAACGCTTTCAAAAAAAACCGTAACCTGACAAAAGTCATAAAATACCCTGCAGCTTCCCGGTACTTTTACCTTGTAATTTAATCACTATTTAAATTTTTCAGGTATGACCACTTTTTCAAAACTTCAGGACGATTTTACCCATAACATCATCGGCTATTCCGCTATCGGGATCATTTTAAGCACCTGTCTGGGTTCTGCCGCGGTGATGACCACCTTAATGCACGGGCACGATTTGGTACAGATGTTTTTTGTAATGCTCAGCGTGGTGGCTTGCAGTATGCATAACGCCTCTATCCTCACCGTACAAAAACCGGAACTCATTTTTAAACTTTTGGTTTTTAGTACCGTGTTGAATGTACTTATAATCATGGGCGGACTCCTTATCTAGTCGAAAGAAACCCTGCAGGAATTGACCTTTTTCAAGTCTAATCTTACTTCCGGAATCGCTGAGGGTTCCGGAAGTATTTACAGTTTTTAATTATGATTGATACGGCTTTGGTTACCAAATACAACGTCCCCGGCCCGCGCTATACCAGTTATCGCACGGTGCCCTATTGGGACCGGGAGCAATTCAGCCTGGCTTTGTGGAAAGAGACGCTGAAGCACAGTTTTAAAGCGAGTAACAGGACCGAAGGCATAAGTCTGTACATTCACCTGCCTTTTTGCGAGTCGATGTGCACCTTTTGCGGCTGTACCAAACGCATTACCAAAAATCACAGCGTAGAGACTCCGTATATCAACGCGCTGCTAAAAGAACTTGCCCTGTACCGGTCGTTTTTAGGGGAGCGACCGGTCATACAGCAGGTGCACTTAGGTGGGGGCACCCCCACCTTTTTTACCGAACACAACCTTAGATTGCTTATCGACGGGATTTTTAAGGTTGCAGACCGCGCGCCGGATTGTGAGATGAGCTTTGAGGGTCATCCCAACAATACCACGCTGGCACACCTCGAGACCCTGGCGGCCTTGGGTTTTAAACGCGTTTGCTATGGCGTGCAGGATTATAACGAGACCGTACAAAAGGCCATCAATCGCATTCAGCCGTTTGCGAATGTGGAGCAGGCAACCGCGCAGGCACGCCGGGCGGGCTATACTTCGGTGGGGCACGATATCATTTTTGGACTACCCTTTCAAACGCTTGATCACGTAAAGCATACCATAGAGAAGACCATTCAGTTGTTTCCAGACCGTATCGCTTTTTACAGCTATGCGCACGTACCCTGGATTAAAGGGAATGGCCAGCGGGGCTATGATGAGGCCAACCTGCCCACCCCCGAAGCTAAGCGGGAGCAGTACGAGACCGGCAAGCGCTTATTGCTGGAAGCCGGTTATGTGGAGATTGGGATGGATCATTTTGCCTTACCCACAGACGATTTGTATTTCGCCCAGTCAGAAGGGCGTCTGCACCGCAATTTTATGGGGTATAATGCTTCGAAAACTAAAGTGATGCTGGGGTTGGGCGTATCGGCCATCAGCGACAGCTGGTACAGTTTTGCCCAAAACGTCAAAGGTCTGAACGAATACTATCACCTGCTTGAAAACAATATATTGCCCGTTTACCGTGGGCATATTCTAACCGAAGAAGATCTGGTGATCCGTAAGCATATTCTCAACCTGATGTGTCGTTTTGAAACCCGCTGGGATGCACCCGAACTTTGTTTCGATGGTCTGGCCGAAACCCTCATTCGTCTTGGCGAACTCGAAGCAGACGGTCTGCTCGAATTTAGACTGAATGGCCTGCGCGTCACCGAAAAGGGAAAAGCCTTTGTACGCAACATCTGCCTGGCTTTTGACCTGCGCCTGCAACGCAACAAACCCGAAACCAAACTTTTTTCTATGACTGTTTAAGGGTCCCTAGACTCAATTTAGTTGGTAACCCGCCTGAATGCTGATTTTTCAGCTTTTTTGGCGGGTTTTTTCTTTCACTTCATGTTGCTAAATGATTTTTCATCTTATGAATCTCCTATCGTCGATTTGTATATTCGAGTTTGTTTAGAATGATCTGTTCATTTTCTTTGCTTCTCCAAAGAAAACGAACCAAAAGAAAAGAGTACTAAAGAATAAGATTTCTGGTCCTAAAAAAATATTCGTTTAAGGTTGTGCCAGAGAAAAGCTAATTAAAACACCAGGACCGGCCTACAAAGATTTAGCGTAAAATTTGAAAATAGGGAGCGTTAAAAATTTTAGACTGTTTGAGCTAAACGTATTTTGATTTTTAAGGAGAATAATCAAGCGAGTTTCTAAAATTTAGCGAGCGAATGATAAATTTAGATAAAGCTTTGTCAGTCTTGATCTTTTGGTTCTTTTGTATCAAGACAAAAGAACAGGAAGTCTAATTGAATTTACGATTCCAATTCATAGGAGTGCTCTGTTCATTTTCTTTAGCTCGCTATCGCTTATTGGTTTTGGGGCTCGAATTATTTTCATTAGTAAAATGTTACTTCGAGCGTGTCACACTGAGCGCAGTCGAAGTGCAGTCAAGAAAAGTAACATCGAGTGTTGGGAGAGGTCTAAGACTGAGAGCGGTATATTGAGAAGCCGCGGGGGTAAAGAAAATGAATAATAGATTCGCGCGATGCAATCGCGCGTGAACAATGTTGTATTTATCCCTATAACACATTTACTTTAGGTTATCAAAACCATTTCATGTCCACTAGTACTTATTAATTAAAGTTATTAAATGCATTCCCAAACCAATTGTATAAGTATTTTTACAAACTCCCTGCTGTATTAGGACTAGGGATTATTTGATTAGGAGATACCACAAAAAATGAAAAAAAGTTTCTTTTTATTTAGCTTCATTATATTCGGCTTTACAAGCCTTATCGCCCAGCAGGAGATAGGGTTTAAGGCGGGTTATACAAGATCTTCAGCCACAATCCCGAATGATAAATTTTATATCGGTGACTTAGGCGGAAGAGGGAACGATTGGTTTAAATGGAGTAGTGGTTTTCAAGCTGGAATATCTGCACATATGGATGTAGGGTCTGATTTTTTCAATATAGACCTTGCACCACAATATAGCATCTACGGTTTTGAAACTGAAGATTATAAAATTAGTTTGGATTATTTAGATCTTGATATTGGATTGTCAAATAGGATTAGTCGGAATTCTGGTGAAGTATTTGGTAGTTTCGGTTTCACGCCTTCTTTATTGATAGCCTCAAAAAATATTTCTGATGCTAATGATTTTGACTTAAAAGTTTTCTTGCTAATTGGTTATCGAATTAGTGAATCAATTAGCTTATATGCACAGGGTCGTTTTGGAATTATAGAGTTAATACCTGAATCGGAAATAAATAATGTTCAACTGAGTTTAAATCTTGAAGTTTCAATTTTTGAACTTTAAGAACATTTTATACTACTGAAAATCATAGTTTCAAATTTGAAAATAGTTGAGTTGAGCTCCCTTCTCCGGCGGGAGAAGGGCAAGGGGATGAGGCGATCTCTCAATGACAACTCTGCCGCGCCTCAACCTGCGCCACAGCAACCTTTTCTGAAGGAGAAACATAAGGAATACCTAATCCCAAACCGCGAAGAATAAACAGACAACCCATCAAGATCACCAGTACGGGGATGAGTCTGGTGATTTGTTTTTTGGCTTTGCCTTTTATAAAATTTCCCAGATACAGGGCTGAAGTCATCAGGGGTACGGTGCCCAGACCAAAGAGCAGCATATACAGGCTGCCATGGAATGCGCCGCCGGTGCCCAAAGCTCCAAACACCGCCATATAGACGAGTCCGCAAGGGAGTAAACCGTTTAATAAACCCAGGGTAAAAAAAGTACTTTTGCGTTTGCTTTTGAGCTGTTGACCCAACGCCGATTTGATACGTCCCACCAGTTTATACGCGGGTTTTGAAAGGTTGTAGTGGTTAAAAATACGGGTCGGGATAACCACTGCGGTGATCATTAGGACACCTACCGCGATAGAAAGTTGCTGCTGTAAGCCAAAGAGGTTTAAACGTTCGCCCACAGCACCAAACAGAAAGCCGATGAGCGCATAGGTAAGCAGCCGCCCGCTGTGGTAGCTGAGTATTTGAAAGAACTTTTTCAGTGGATTCCCGTGATCTACCGGCATTAAAAATGCGATAGGCCCGCACATGCCCACGCAGTGCAAACTGCCCAAAAGTCCGAAAAGAAACGCCGTTACGATCATAATCAATAGGTTATTTCATCCTCAAAGCGGTAGTTTTTACCTTCGTATTCCCAGGTGATGGTAATGTTCCAGCGACCGCCAACCAGGCGTTTGTCAGGTATGAGCAAATTAGAAGATGACAGGCGTATAGGCATGTCAAAATCAAGTTGCCGGGCAGACGGTCTATACAGGAACACTGAGCCGGTAATGGCTTTAGGATCTAAATTTTCAGGAAATGCAATGAGGTAACCCGCTTCGGTTTTGGTACCGGTTACCGGTGTTTCGAGCTGTTTGCTGTTTGCGGTGGCGTCTATGGCGCCCTGCAGGTTCATCTCGTGTTTGTAATAGTCTTCAATAACCAAATCGTAGCTGTATTTCCGGTCTGTAGACATGGTGATCACAAAGTACAGGATAAAGCTCATAAAGCCTACCATCCCGATGACGAGTCCGGTTCCCCAATTGAATTTCATAGTGGTGTGTTTTAATTTTTTAAATGAAAAGCTTCTCTGCAGGGATCAGGAATACTTTTTAGCAAGCTCTTCCTGACTCAGGGCTTTTTTCTGTTTGTGCTCTTCCTTAAGCAGGCGTACCCTGCAGTTTTGATTCTGACCGGGTTTTCCGTTTTTACAGCCCAGGCAGCAGTTGTGTTTTTTTGTAGTTTCCATAATTGTATCACTTATAGCTTCGGGGTCCCAAAAAGATGGTGCCGGTGGTCTCTATGAGCCGTTCACCGCTGTAAACCCCTATTTTTAGTTTTTCCTTTTCACCTTCCAGATCAGCGCTTTTCACTTCTATAAAAAGTGTGCCTTCCGCAAGTCCCTGTGCCGGTACTTCAAGTCGTTCCTGCGACACCAGCTTAATACTTCCGCTATGCGAAATCAGCTCAAAATGTACGTCTTCAATTGTTCGTGTGGTTTTATTGATGAGCTTAAAGGTGTACACATTGCTGATGATGTCCTCGGCTTTGTGTTCATAGAGTTGACCCGGCAGGCGCAGCACGTTTGCTTCCACATCGTTGCGCAAAAAGAGCATCCCGCTTAGCACGCCAATGAGGATGATCAGTACGGCAGTATAGCCTTTAAGGCGGGGTGTAAACTGAAATTTGGTTTTCTTCTCGATGTTTTCTTCACTGGCATAGCGAATCAAATCCCTGGGCAGGTTTACCGCCTCCATCATCTGGTTGCAGGCGTCAATACAGGCAGTGCAGTTTACACACTCAAGTTGGGTGCCGTTGCGGATGTCAATCCCGGTGGGGCACACATTTACGCACTGAAAGCAATCGATGCAATCTCCCTTACCGGTTGCCTCGCGGTCCTCAGTCTTTTTAAATTTGGCTCTGCCGGCTTCTTTCTCGCCACGTTTGTAATCGTAAGCCACCACGATAGATTTGGTGTCGAGCAAAACGCCTTGTAACCTGCCGTAGGGACAAACGATGATACACACCTGCTCGCGAAACCACGCAAAAACAAAGTAAAACACGCCGGTGAAAATGAGCAGCGAAATGAGGGTGCTTACGTGATTTGCAGGCCCGTCTATGATGTACTGCAGCAAACGCTCACTGCCTATGAGATAGGCCAGAAACACATTGGCAATGAGAAACGAGATCACAAAAAAGACTGACCATTTCAGTACCCGCTTTCGTATTTTCTCGGCATTCCAGGGCATGGTGTTCAGACTTATTTGTTTCCCGCGGTCACCATCAATCCAGTATTCAATTCTGCGGAAGACCATCTCCATAAAAATGGTCTGGGGGCAAATCCACCCGCAAAAGATTCGGCCAAAAGCAACCGTAAACAGCACTACAAAGACCACCCCGATGATCATCATCATCACAAAGAGGTGAAAATCCTGCGGCCAGAACGGAAAACCGAAAATGTTGAAACGACGCTCCAGCACATTAAACATCAGAAACTGGTTGCCGTTGATGTGTACAAACGGGGCACCGAATAAAAAGAGCAGCAGGGCATAGCTTACCAGTTTGCGGTACTCGTAGAGTTTGCCCACCGGTTTTTTGGGATACACCCACGCGCGTTTGCCCGCATCGTTGATGGTGCCTATGCTGTCCCTAAAATGTTCCTGATCCTGTGAAGCCATGGGTTGTTTCTAATTTTCGTTGGTGATGACGTCATCGGTCACCGGTTCCTGTTCTAAAATCACCTCAATGCCGGTAGAATCCTGTTGTACCTGCACCGCTTCTACATGGGCATTTTCATCAATCCAAATTTCCCCTTCCGGTTCTTTGGCATCTGCCGGGTTGGTGCCGTGCAGGCTCAATACGTAGCTGGCGACCTGTGCAATTTCGCCGGGTTTCAGGTCGGTTTTCCAGGAGATCATGCCTTTCCCGGCGCGTCCTCCTTCGGCGATGGTGTGAAAGACATTTTTGATACCACCACCCAGAATCCAATAGTCATCGGTGAGGTTGGGACCTATTCCGCCCGCGCCACCTGCTTTGTGACAAGCGATGCAATTACCGGTAAAAATCACTTCTCCCGCTTTGATATCAGCCGCATCGGTAAGCAGTTCTACCGTGTTTTCGTCTACTAAATCCTTGGCGGTTTTTTTGTATTCTTCCAGATCCAGTTTAGCCTGCGCGACGGCTTCTTCATACTCGTCGATCTGGGTGTAGTCATTCAGCACTTCAAAGCGTATTAAATACACGGCGGCAAACAGAATAGTAGCGTAAAAACCATACACCCACCACGGCGGCAGACGGTTGTCGAGTTCTTTGATGCCGTCATAATTGTGATCCAGCAAGATTTCTTCTTCCTGCTCTACAGGCTTTGCTTTCCAGAGTTTGCCATACAGACCTTTAAACCAGGACGCCATGCGTCTTTTTTTAGCTTCGACTTCAGCCCGGTACTGTTCCTGAGCTTCCGGTTTAAGGGTTTTAAAAAGGACGGCACGTAAGCTTTCAATACAAATCTCAAAAGCGATGTACATAAAGACGAGCACGGCATAGATGGCCCACAGCCAGTTTTGGGTGGTAAATACCGAAGCTTCGTTTTCGGGGGTGCCCACATAATTCAAAAAGAGGTAGGCGAAGCCGGCAAATGCTAAAATGCGTAGTATAGATGCGATACTTCTCATGGCTGGTCTGATTTTAAAAGGTCTTCTTCAAGCGGAAGTGCACTCACTTCCTGTAAATACTTTTTCTTAGCGGTGATCACCCAGGCAAACAGGGCAACAAAAAACACAAAGAAAATGAGCAGGGAGATGATGGGGTAGATGGCTACCCCGTCTATGTTTTCGAGATTTTGTTTAACAAACTTGAGCATGGTTATTCGGTTTTTGCGGTTGAATTTTCGGCACCGGTTTTAATTTGGATATCGGTTCCCAGGCGTTGCAGGTAGGCGATAAGCGCGACGATCTCGCGGTTGCGCATTTCGACAAAATCAGCTCCGTTTTGAGCGGCAGCTTTCTTATCAGCCTCATAGGTTTTGGCAAAATCGGGATCGGCATATAGATTCTTTTCGATCTGTTCGCCCTGTTCGCTCATCCATTGCTGGGCGCGCTCAATATCTTCAACCGTATAGGGTACGCCCAGTTGCTTCATCGCTTTCATCTTGTCTTCGGTCTGTGACTTGTCGAGTTCGCTGCGTATCAACCAACTGTAAGACGGCATAATCGAACCGGCTGAGGTGCTCTGCGGATCATACATATGGTTGAGGTGCCAGTTGTCTGAATATTTTCCGCCTACGCGGAATAAATCGGGCCCCGTGCGCTTGCTTCCCCAGAGGAAGGGATGATCGTAGACATACTCGCCCGACTTGGAGTACTCGCCATAGCGCTCTACCTCACTGCGGAAGGGTCTGATCATCTGCGAGTGGCAGCCTACACAACCTTCACGGATGTAGAGGTCACGGCCTTCAAGCTCGAGTGGGGTGTAGGGTTTTACCGTCGAAATCACGGGTACGTAATCGTCTACAAGAAGCGACGGAATTATCTGCACCATACCGCCAATCAAAATGGCGATGGTGGCGAAGATGGTGAGTTTTACCGGGCGACGCTCCAGCCAGGTATGATAGCCTTCTTTGGCCGTACGTTTGTTCGTTACTGGAGTAAGCGGTGCAGCTTCGGCGAGTTCATCGGTTACCTTGCTTCCGCTTCTTACAGTTTTAACGATGTTGTAGAGCATTACAAAGGCACCGGCGATATACAACGAACCACCTATGGCACGCATCCAGTACATCGGGATGATTTCAGTCAGGGTCTCCAGAAAGTTTCCGTAGGTAAGGGTTCCGTCAGGATTGAATTGTTTCCACATCGACGCCTGTACAAAACCTGCCACATACATAGGCAATGCGTACATAATGATTCCCAAAGTTCCCACCCAGAAGTGAACGTTGGCGAGTTTGGTAGACCAAAGCTGTGTTTTGAATAATCGCGGTACCAGCCAGTAGACCATCCCAAAAGTCAGGAAGCCGTTCCACGCCAGGGCGCCTACGTGTACGTGCGCGATGATCCAGTCGCTGAAATGCGCGATGGCATTTACATTTTTAAGCGAAAGCATCGGCCCTTCAAAAGTGGCCATCCCGTAGCCGGTAATGGCAACTACCATAAATTTTAAAACCGGCTCGGTACGTACCTTATCCCAGGCGCCACGCAGGGTAAGCAGGCCGTTGATCATACCACCCCAGGACGGCGCGATCAGCATCACCGAAAAGGCAACCCCCAGGTTTTGCGCCCATCCGGGCAGTGCGGTGTACAGCAAGTGGTGCGGCCCTGCCCAGATGTAAATGAAAATCAGCGACCAGAAGTGTACGATGGAGAGTCGGTACGAGTAGATAGGCCGGTTTGCGGCTTTAGGAACGAAATAGTACATCAGGCCTAAAAACGGAGTAGTCAGGAAAAATGCCACAGCGTTGTGCCCGTACCACCATTGTACCAGTGCATCCTGCACCCCGGCGTAAACCGAATAGCTTTTAAGGGCGCTGATAGGCAACTCAATACTGTTTACAATATGCAACACGGCCACGGTTACAAAAGTGCCCAGGTAAAACCAAATAGCCACATAGAGATGGCGCTGTCTGCGTTTGAGGATAGTACCAATGAGGTTGGCCCCAAAAGCTACCCAAACCAGCGCGATCATAATGTCTATAGGCCACTCGAGCTCGGCGTATTCTTTAGAGGTGGTGTAGCCCAGCGGCAGGGTGATGGCAGCAGCGACGATAATCGCCTGCCAGCCCCAGAAGTTGAAATTGCTCAGCCAGTCTTTCCACATACGGGCTTTAAGCAGGCGCTGTGACGAGTAATACACCCCGGCAAAAATGGCGTTCCCCACAAAGGCAAAGATTACGGCATTGGTGTGCAGCGGGCGCAGGCGGCCAAAGCTCAGCCAGGAAATACCGTCTGTTAGGTTGGGAAATAAAAACATAAAGGCCAGCAGCAAGCCCACGCTCATCCCGATGAGCCCCCAAAACAGGGTGGCGATGATAAACTTTCTTACGATTTTGTTGTCGTAATAAAACTGTTCTGTTTGCATAATTACTTCGATTTGCGATCTGAATGATTGGTAATAGATTGTTGGTTTTTCTCTGCGGAAGACCCTGTTTTTTTTACGAGTTCGTCTTCAAACAGCATACGTACCGAAGGGGTATAGGTGTCATCGTACTGTCCCTTGCGCACCGAGAAAATAAAGGCCGCAAAGAAGACTAAAGCCACAACCACGCTTATCGCGAGAAGCATATAAATGATACTCATACCTACCTGAATTTGGTTGTAAAATTAGCCGGCTGTGTTTGCTTAAAAGATGACATAAATCAGCTTTTGGAAATCTATTCGACTTCTTCGGGTTTTTTTATACTACTTCCGAAATAATAGGTGCATACTGTGGTAAAGGCCACGATGCTGATAGAGCTTAAAGGCATTAAAATCGCGGCGTAGACGGGTTTTAAGTTTCCGCTTACGGCCAGCGCAAGACCCACCACATTGTAAAGCAGGGAGAGCACAAAACTCCATTTGATGACGCGTTTACCAGTACGGGCGAGTTTCATAAAGGCAGGCAATTGTTCAAAACGCGAAGCATCCAAAATCCCGTCGCAGGCCGGGGAAAAGACATTCACATTTTCAGAAATGGCGATACCCACATCGCTTTGTGCTAAAGCGCCACTGTCGTTAAGTCCGTCACCTATCATCATCACCTTTTTCCCCTGTTGCTGCAGGCTTTTGATAAACTTCAGCTTGTCTTCGGGTTTTTGATTGAAATGCATCGCCACCGGAACATCGACCAGTCTGTTCAATTTGCTTTGCTCGCTGTCGTTATCGCCCGAAAGAATAACGAGTTCGGCATTTTTGCTCAGTTCCCGAAACACCGATTTTAAAGCGCTGCGGTAGGTGCTTTGAAAAGTATAACAGCCTTTATAGCCGGTTTGCGTGGCGATGTGTACGCTGGTATGATTGTCTGCAAGCTGTTGTCTTTCGGGCGGAAGCGCATTGACAAAGGCATACGAACCCACACGGATTTCCTGTTTTTTAAGCGTGCCGGTGATCCCCAGTCCCGGTTCCTCTTCAAAATCATCAAGAACCTTGATTCTATAATCCTGAAACATGCTGTACAAACTGCGGCTCAGTGGATGGTTTGAAGCCCGGAGCGTACTGGTGAGCAGCGATTCTTCATGTTCGGTAAGACTCTCCCCACTGTAGCGTATGGCTTCTTTGGAAGCTGAGGTCAGCGTGCCTGTTTTGTCAAAAACCACCGTATCAATGGCCGCCAGTTGTTCTAAAACGCCGGCATCCTTTAAATAGAATTTGTGTTTACCCGTGATGCGCAGCAGATTGCCCAGGGTAAAGGGAGCAGATAAGGCCAGGGCGCATGGGCAGGCGACAATGAGCACTGCAGTAAAGACATGGAGTATTTTTGAGGGGTCAACAAACCACCAAAATAGGGACGAAGCCAGAGCAATCCCAAGGACGCCTAGGGTAAAGTGTTTGCTTATTTTGGTCGTGAGCGAGTCGAGTTCATTTTTTCGTTCCTTTTGAAAGACTTCGTTGCTCCACAATTGGGTGAGGTAACTTTGTTCGACGGCTTTGGTCACGCTGAGTTCGAGAATGCCGCCCTGTTGTTTTCCACCCGCAAAGACCGTGTCACCTGTTTTTTTGGATACGGGTTCGGCCTCACCCGTGACAAAACTGTAGTCGATAAGCCCATCTCCTTTAATCAGGATTCCGTCAACCGGGATGAGTTCGCCATTACGTATGAGTATGCGATCCTGTGGTTTGATCTCATAAACCGGAATCTGGCTTTCCCGTTGGGTTCCTTCGGTTTCCATACGGGTTACCGCAATGGGGAAATAGGATTTATAGTCGCGCTCAAAGCTGAGGTAAGCGTAGGTTTTCTGCTGAAAAAACTTTCCGAGTAAAAGAAAGAAAACCAGCCCCGCCAGACTGTCAAAAAAGCCGGTGCCCGTGTTGGTTATCACCTCGTAACACGAACGCAGAAAAAGAACCAGAATCCCCAAAGTAATGGGAACGTCTATATTCAGCATACGCGAGCGCAGCGATTTAAAGGCCGAAATAAAATAATGCCGGGCTGAGTAAACCACCACCGGAATGGAGAATATCAACATCAAGGCTCTGAAAACGGGTTTATACCGGTCTAGCCAAAACTCTTCTACCTCAAAATATTCGGGGAAGGAGAGAAACATAATATTCCCAAAGGCAAAGCCGGCGATGCCCAGTTTGTAGATGAGTGAGCGGTCTTTTTTGCGCTCTTTTTTGTTGAAGTCTTCCAGCGAAATCACCGGTTCGTAACCCAGCATACACAGTAGTTCTACCACTTCCTTAAGACTGATTTCTTCGGCATTGTAGGTGATACGAACGCGTTTCTCGGGGAAGTTCACCTGAGTGCTTTTGATAGCCGGGCGCAGTTTGCTCAGGTTTTCCAACACCCAGATGCAGGAGCTGCAATGTATGGCGGGTATGGTAAACGAGGCGATCTGCGTGGCCTGCTCGTCAAAGTCGAGCAGTTTGGCCTTGATTTCCGGGTTGTCCAGATAATCAAACCGACCTTTGAAATCCTTTGGTGTTGTACCCGGACTTTTGTCCAGATCGTAATAATACGACAGGTTGTTTTCGTGCAGGATGTCGTAAACCGTTTTGCAGCCGTTGCAGCAAAAATACCTGCTGCGATGCGCCAGGGCGTGCTCCCCGCAGGAGTCGCCACAATGATAACATGATTCCATTTGATTCTAATTTGCTAAATACCTGATACAAAGGACTCAAACCTGCCGCCCGAAAAAGATGACTTTTGTCAGTTGCTTTCATTTTTTTTGAAAGTTTTTGATTTCAGCCTCCCAAAACCTTTTTTTTGGCTGTGCTCTTCGCTAATTTTGAACCATGAACCCACACGAAGAGTCCCGTTGCGAGAACTGTATCATCAGAGAACTGAATGCGCTCAGGTCCCTCAAAAAAGAGGAGTTGAAAGCCATTTCAGACTCCAAAGTGAGCCGCACGATTAAAAAAGGGGAATCTATTTTTAAGGAGGGCGAAAAGCTGAATGGCGTTTTTTGTGTGCGCGACGGAGTGTCCAAGCTTTCTAAGCTGAGCGAAAACGGGAAAGATCAGATTGTAAAGATCGCTTCTAAAGGAGAAGTGATGGGGCAGCGATCGCTTATCGCCGAAGAAGCCGCAAACCTCAGTGCAGTTGCCTTAAACGATATGCAGCTGTGTTTTATTCCGAAAGAAAATTTCACCGAAAGCCTCTCTAAAAATCCGGAGTTTATTCAGGCACTGCTGAAGAATATGGCTCACGAACTTAAAATGGCTGATGATGTCATCGTCAATATGGCGCAGAAAACCGTAAACCAGCGGGTCGCCGGGATTTTGCTCTACCTCGACACCCATTTTGGCACCGATGCAGATGGTTATCTAAGCCTGGTGCTGTCGCGAAATGATATTGCAGACGTGGTAGGCACCGCCACCGAATTGTGCATACGTACACTCACCAAATTTAAAAAGGAAGGCCTTATCGAAACCGAAGGCAAACGTATCAAAATCAGTGATCGCGAAGGTTTAGACCAATTGTGGGAAGGGGTATAACAGATTTCCCGTCTATTCCAAATAAGTTCCCGATTCCTAATAAATTTTTTCCGCTGAATTCCTAGTTCCGTTTTCAAGGCAATAGTGTTGTATAATTTAAATACCAAATCTGGTATAATACTACTTTTCTATCGTGGAATTAGGTGCTAACTATTCACTTCAGGAATATCATTCTTCAATTATTTACCAAAAAATAAAGCGTATAAAAAACATTTAAGTGATGGTTCGTTGAGCTTTGATTTACAGGTGAATGAACAATTTTCGAGAACCTCGTCGTAAGTGCATAAGCGTAAGTAGCGGGGAATTCCACGAACTTCTTTACTCTATTTTTATTTGGATTTAATCTAAATAAATATAAATTTGTCCGCTCATAACCTAACGATGAAGCAACAACTAACCTGTTTTTTTCTACTTTTTTGCTTTGCGGCAAGTGCGCAATTTAACCTTAGCGGTGTGGTAAAAGATGCCAATGGCTATCTGGTGCCTCAGGCGCAGATTAAGCTCAGCGGTTCGGGGATTTCAAAGGAAACCCAAACAAATGATGCAGCTGTTTACAGCTTCCGGGATTTGCCATCGGGCACGTATAACCTCGAGATTCTAAGCGGGGATTTTATTGGTTTTGATCAGGTTGTTGTTAAAAATGCTAACCTGCGACACGATATCCAGCTTGATAATGCTGGAGATTATGAGCTTGATGCAGTAGCCATACGTGCAGAATCCATTAAAACCAAAATGGAAAAGCAGGGCTTTGCGGTAAACGTGGTAAGTACCGAAGAAGCCGCCCAGCGCAACATTCAGACAAACGAACTTTTAAATACCACGGTTGGTGTAAAAATCAGGCAGAATGGCGGCTTGGGCTCTAATGTAGAATACAGCCTTAACGGATTATCAGGTAGTGCGGTACGCATTTTTATAGATGGCATTCCCATCTCCACTTTTGGTTCTGCATTCAATCTCAACAGCATACCGCCTTCTATGATTCAGCAAATTGAGGTGTATAAAGGGGTAGTGCCGGGGTATTTATCAGACGATGTCTTGGGTGGTGCCATCAATATTGTTTTAGATAAATCTGCCGGGACTAACCTGAATGCTTCGCTGTCTTATGGTTCGTTTAACACGTTTCAGGCCAGTGTAAATGGACTCTACCGTTTTGATAAATCGGGTTTTACCGTTAAGGCTTCAGGCTTTCATAACTATTCAGATAACGATTATGAAGTAAGCGGCAGAAGTATAGTGGTTACCGGGTTGGGAGGTGTACAAACCCCCATTACCGCGAGACGGTTTAATGATGCCTACCGTTCTACGGGCGGGATTGTACAAATGGGCTATACCGATGTAAGCTGGGCAGACCAGTTTTATGTAGGCTTTACCGGGTCTGATGACTACAAGGAAGTACAACACGGCGCCTTTATGACCATTATGCCTTACAAAGGAAGGTTTTATGAGTCTGATGTCGCGCTTGCAAACCTGAGCTACCAAAAAAGCGATTTGTTTGCTGACGGTCTTGACGTCACTGTTAACGGATATTACGGAAGGCGAAACCGTCAACTCAATGATACTGTAGCCGCGGCCTACAGTTGGAACGGGGAGCGCGCCATTGATTTTAGAGGTGATGAATACGAATACACCTGGGGTTCACAGCAGGAAGGCGGCCCCACGCTTTTAAAGATAAGCCGTAACGTAGCATCGGTCCGGTCAGGGATTTCGTATGCCTTTAATGATGCTCATAAAGTTCTATTTAATCACGTTTACAGCAGTATTGACCGGGAAGATAGCGATGCCTTGCGACCCCTGCTAGAAAATATCTTTGTGGGCACACGGGATTTGCACAAGAACATCCTGTCTTTAACCTATGAAGTGAATGCCTTTAATGACCGGCTTAAAGCCAGTTTGTTTGGGAAATACTATCAGCAAAAAACGATAAGCAAAGATCCTGAGCTTGTCACCAATGATGCCGGAAACCGCGTCATCGTTGATGAGGTGGTAAGCAGTAATAAAAAATTTGAAGGCTATGGTTTTGCCGCATCTTATGGGATTACCCCTAAGGTCTTTTTGCTGGCTTCGGCCGAAAAAGCCATTCGCCTTCCCAATGAGACCGAAATCTTTGGCAATGACGGCGATAATGTAGTGGCCAACTCCAGCATTAATCCCGAGCAGAGCAACAACTACAATCTGGGTTTCCGTCTGGGAGCATTCGATTTTAACCGCCATCAACTCACGTTGTCTGCTAATTTTTTCACCCGAAACATCAAAGATCGCATAGGATTGCCAATCGAGACCTCGCTTAATGTAAACGATGAGTTGATCGTATATGTCAATCAAGGCAGCGGAACCTCAAAAGGCTTTGATGCGCAGTTGAATTACAGTTTCAACGACAAGCTCTCGGCCAACTTTAATATTTCAAAATTCGATTTAAAAATTGAAAATCGGGGCACCGAAGTAGCCGTGCCGAACACCCCCTTCTTAACGATGAATGGCAATCTGCGCTACTCCCTCAAAAACCTGTTTCAAAAACAGTCGCGGCTTGATTTATTCTATACGCTCTATTATACCGATGAATTCTCTTACCTGGTTCCGCAGGGATCTAACACCGTGGGAGACGAATTTTTTAAAGTTCCTGAGCAATTGGCGCAGGACCTGGGTCTGAGCTATTTCTTTCCCGATAAACGCTTTGTGCTCAGTTTTGATGTCAAAAACATTTTTGACAGGCCGGTTTACGATAACCTGTCTGTGCAAAAACCGGGAAGAGCCTTTTATTTAAAAATCAACTATTCAATCAATTCTTTTTAAACTTTAAATACCAAACAAATCATGAAACGAACATTTTTAAGCCTTAAAACCCTTGCTTTCGCCGCAATAGGTTCCCTATTTCTGGCATCCTGCAGTACCGACGACGACAACGGGACAACTGTAATCACAGACCCTGACGATACAACCCGCTGGATTACCGTCGCTGCTGCCCGAATGGGCGACAACCCCGGCGATGGTAACGGAGGAACATTGATCTATGCGTTAAGTAGTCAGGATGCTAAAGATCCCACAGTATCTATAGAGCCTTTTGAAAACGGCTTTATTGTCCCTTCAAATCGTACCGCACGATTGCAGGCTTCTGAAGATGGGTCTACGATTTTCAACATCAGCTATGCCGGTGATACGGGAGGAAATTATACCAAATATGAGGTTCTGGGTGGTCAGAATTTCGAGCAAACAGGATCGGCGATCAGTATAGCGCCTTATGTGGGTTCTGCTCCACGCTGGATTAAGCTATTTGATGGTGATAAAACCGGAGCTGCGGTTTATGTTTCTACCGAAAATCAATTTAATGATAACAACACGCCCGACGATGAAACCGATGATTTTTACGAGCGTACCGAAGCGACTATGGGAATTGTTACCTTAGATTTGGTAAACTCTCAGATCTTGGAATTTCAGGAGCATAGTGTGCCGCTTAGTGCCGAAGAGGAAGCTAAAGGCTATTACATCTCACGTATTGATATGCCCACGCTAAATGCTGCCGGCGATAAATTATACATCGGAGCCGGTTTAAGCAAAGTAGATCCTGAAACGGGAGAAACAGATGGAGACGGAGAAATTCTGGCTTCAAAATCAATAGTTCTCGATTATCCATCCTTAACCAATCCTGAAGTGATCACTTCTGGTGTTGGCATCGGGAATACAAACGGCTACCGAAGCATCAATGCGTTTGAATACAATGGAGCCGTCTATCAGGCCAATCAGGGAGACCCGCAGGGTTCACACATTTTGAAAATTGGGGCAAATAATGAGTACGATGACTCCTATGTATTCAGTCTCGATGCCGCCTTGGGTGTTGAAGATGCTTACATCTTAGCCTGGAGACCGGCAGCTAATGGTAAGGCCGTTCTGGCTTACCGTCATGCGGGCTCAGCAGAAGGCGTAGCCGGAGCTCAGGGCTATTTCGCTTTGGTAGATTTAGAAGCCAAAACAGCTCAGAAAATCTCCGGGATTCCTTACGATCCTGATTTTTATCTATTCCAGTATCAGGGATTTGCCGTAGATGGAACTGACATCTACGTAACTCAGGCACCCGTTGGGAAAAATGGAAACATCTATGTGGTTGATACCGAAACCGGCGAAGTCACTAAAGGAGCAGAATTAGTCAATACAACAGGAAGCCATTTTATCGGTGCTTTCTAAGGCTCCAGGTGGTTTTATTAAACGAGAAAGCTCCCGGCCCGGGAGCTTTTTTTAGTTATAGATATGCTTAGGCAGAAGTATCAATCCGGAATGGAAACCCCTTCGGTAGTCATTTGTACCCGCTTGATTGTTCCGTCTGCATTATATTCCAGTTTGTCTATACAAACCGATCTGCTGTAGCTTCCGCCATCTGTCTGAATGCTGCCGTTGTGGTAGATAAAATACCAGTCGTTTTTAAATTCAATCGGGCTTTGATGGTTGGTATTGCTGTTTCCGGCCACTTCATTTAAAATGCCTTTATACTCGTATGGACCATCTACCCGGTCTGCCATCGCGTAGGCGATTTTCTCGGGAAAACCAGTGGCGTAGGTTAGATAATACGTGCCGTTACGCTCGTGTACCCATGGCGCTTCAGTAAATTCAAAGCCTTCAAAATCTATTTTTTTGATTTCGCCATCAATCTCAATCATGTTGTCTTTCAGCTTTGCGTAATAACAAACCCCGTTGCCCCAAAAAATCCAGGGCTGATCGTCTTTGTCTATAAAAATCGCGGGGTCGATGCAGGTCCACGCGTGGCTTGAGGCGAAACAATCTTCATTAGTAAGAAGCGGCTTACCCAGAACGTCTTTGTAGGGTCCCTGAGGTTTATCGGCTACTGCGACGCCGATTCCATTCCAGTTGGTGCTGATGTACCAGTAGTATTTTCCGTTACGTTTAGCCAAGTGACCGGCATAGGCATCACCGCTGGTCGCCCACGGGAAATCGGTGATCTGCATAGGAACGGGATGCTCAGTCCAGTTTTGCATATCGGTGGTTGAAAACACCAGCCAGTCTTTCATTTTATAACCTTTTTGACCGCCTTCATAATCGTGGCCAGTAAATAACCATAAAGTATCGTTCTCCACCAGCGCTGCGGGGTCTGCCGTAAACTTATGCGTGATGATGGGATTACCGTTGGATCTGAATTTATAGGTACCGTCAGCTTCGGTCAATAGGGACTGCGGTACACCACCCCATTGGTTTTCCAGGCGTTTGGCTTCGGTTTTGGTTATGCTGATGACGCTTCCGTGACGCGGAAAAAAATCTTTGGTAAAGGATTCGGTCTCTTTGGTAAATTCAAACAAATCGGTACTGTGTTGAAACTCATACCTGCCGTTTGAATACAGGTCGTACATCAGGAAGTATTCATCTGTCTCATTCAGCTTAAAGACCGAACTGCCCTCAACCACCGTGGGATCTTCTGCGTAGGCATCCAGATATTCAAAAGATTCGGTATACGGGCCCAGCAGTTTTTTGCTGGTAGCCTGTTTGATTCCGTTTTGGACTTCCTTTCCGTTTTCGTCTTTGGTATTTCCTTTATAAAACAAGTGATACAGACCGTCTTTATAAATGATGTCGCCGTCAATCGCCCCGTCTTTGGCACTGTAGAGCAGCTTAGGCGTTGATTCAAAACCTGTAAAATCGTTGTTGGCATAGGCAGCGTAAAAGTCGAGCTTCAGGTTGTCGTAAGAGCGTACGGTAAAATACACGAGGTATTTGCCTTTTTTAGTGTCGTAAAAGGTTTGCGGCGCCCAGACCCATTTGGTGTTTTTAAACGATTTGGGATAGGTTTTTTCCAGATTGATGATCGAAGAGTCCCAGTTGATCAAATCGTCGGAATGTAGCAGTACAATACCCGGATTGGTTTCCCAGCCGTTTTTGACTGTGTACATATCGGTAGCGACCATATAAAAGCCGTCATTTTTCCCGCCTCGTAAAATATGCGGATCGCGTACCCCGCCGGTAGCGGAGATTTCAGCAGAAGACATGACGGGCTGGTTGTTGTTCAGTGCTTTCCAGTTTACCGCGTCGTCGCTAACGGCAAAGCGTATTTGCTCCTGTTTTTCGCCGGGGCCACGACCTTCAAAATAGGCAAAAAGATAGCCTTCCATGTTTTCCTGAGCGCTTAGGATTGCTGTTTGGGCGAAAAGCAGAGCGGTAAGAATAAATTTCAAAGATTTCATCATTATGCGGTATTAAAATTCAAGAGGGCTGTTGTAATGCCCGTCCAGCTTGCGGGCCTCCTGTTGCGTTAAGGAAATTACCGCGCCGTGTTTGGGAGAAGTGAAATTAGTGGTCTTCATCACCCCTTCATTAAAATGCCCCAGGTTTTTAAAGGTCTTAAAATCGGTAGTTTCCAGAAACCCGAAATTGTGCGGATTGATACTGAAAATATCGTACATCAAAACCCATTTGTCTTCGCCGTTGCGTTTCCAGATATTGGGAGCTTCACAGGAGCCGGGTTCCTGATCTATCCATTGTGGGTCGTAGGTATAGCCACCGTTAATGCGGTCTGAGAAAGCCAGTTTGATTCCGCCGGGATTTTCCTGAGCCACATAGGTCATCACATAGCGGCCGTCTGCCAGTGGAGTAATGTCTGCATCCAAAACCTGCACTTGATGATTGGGATAGTCAAAGAGGAGTTGAGGTTTGGTAATTATTTCCGTAAAATCTGCATTGGTGTAGGCGTAATACATTTTGGTGAGTCCGTGTCCCAGCCGCATCGTAAAGTACACCATCATCTTGTCTTCTTTAGGATCGTAAATACTCTGTGGTGCCCAGGCACAACCTATGTTTTTCAGTTCGGGGAAATGCTCGTCAAATAGAAAATTGCTGTGCGTCCAGTTGATGAGGTCATACGATTTCATCAGGACAAAGCCCCGGTTGTTGCCCCAGTCGTAATCTTCCTGAGGACGTTCCCACTGCGTATCGCGGTAACCTTTTTCTCTGGCGAAAATATGCAGATCTGTCATCACCACATAAAAAGCACCGTCAGGACCGCGGGTGATATGCGGGTCGCGAATGCCCTTCTGACTGGCGATGGTGTCACCGGCAACTACGGGTTTACTGTCATTGACGTCAGTAAAGGTGTACCCGTCTGTACTTAGGGCCAGATGCAGACTGTGGTCGTCATCTTTAAAATAGGTCATCAGGTAAGCATCTTTGGCCGATTCTTGGAGTTGGGCTTCGGTCTTTTTTGAACCACAGGCATTTGCTACCAGCAAGATCACGATGCAAAAACTAAGCATGCAAAAGGAACAGGAACGGGTCATTCGGTCTTCATTAACGAGTTAAAGCCTTAAATATACTATTAATTGTATAAATAACATTTATTAGTATAATCTGAGTATCAAAGGTCTTTTTGATTGATTTATCTGGTTCTTTCCAGATATTCTTAATTTTTATTTAAGTGGAAATAAATCTCTTTGGAATTTTGCTTTTGTCCTATTTTTGCACCGTGAAAAATCTGATCGTTGTATTTGCATTGCTTTTATTCCTGAGACCGGGTTTCCCGTATCTGGAATATGCTTTGGATTACGAATACATCAGCACGGTGCTTTGCGAAAACAAAGACAAGCCTAAATTGGAATGCAACGGTAAATGCTATCTTATGAAAGCCCTTG
Source organism: Leeuwenhoekiella nanhaiensis (assembly GCF_002744755.1). Taxonomy (GTDB): domain Bacteria; phylum Bacteroidota; class Bacteroidia; order Flavobacteriales; family Flavobacteriaceae; genus Leeuwenhoekiella; species Leeuwenhoekiella nanhaiensis. The sequence continues at coordinate 284,481 of NZ_KZ319289.1, forward strand.
CCGAAGCTTCTGAAAAAGAAAACTCCCAGAAAAAGAAAAGCAGTACTTCAACTATTGAATTGCTTCCTTTGGTAAATTGGACTACCGAGCAATCTTTAATTATCGGTTTTGAAGAAACTACGATAAAGACGTACCCCATATTTAGTATATCCGGCGGACGCCAACACTTGCAAAGCCTTTTCCGCCCGCCCATTATTTAGTTTAACCGACATACTTTTCGTTTAAATTAAATACCATTACCATGAAAATTCTAAAATACGTTCTCGTGTTTGGGATGGTCTTGAGTACGCTTTTGGCGTGTGATAATCAGTCTGAACAGCGGGATCAATACAATGCGCTGTTTGCCGAAGTGATCGCTATTCACGACGAACTCATGCCGCAAATGACAACCATTTCTAACATTCAATCCCAATTAAAAGCCACAGATTCAGTCGCTTTATCGGTTCCTAAGCAAGAATTGCTGGAGCAGGCCAATACAGCCGATAGTGTGATGATGACCTGGATGCACAGTTTTACCGATACCTATGTAAAAAACCGGGTGCCGGTGGCAGAGATGAGCCCGGAGCAATTGAAAGCCGCTGTTAACGGCCTGCAGGAAGAGCTTCAGGAGATCAAAGAACTCCGCGATCTTACTCAAAACTGCATAGCAAAATCCAAAGAACTTCTGAAGTAGAACCCGATGCTGCGCCTGTTAAGCACCTTATTTGCGCTATTTGTATTCATACGGCCCATATTGCCGGTGCTTGACTATGCCTTTAACTATGATTATATCGTAGAGGAGTTGTGCGTCAATCGCGACCGGCCGGAGCTGGAGTGCAATGGACGCTGTTATTTGATGCAGGCCCTGGCGGAAGAAGCTTCGCGTAAAAAAGATGCCGCTCAACAAAGTCTAAAGAGCAGTCTGCACCTGGGTTTCACTTTTTTTGCAGAACCCAAAACCAACTATGATTTAGGTCAAAAGCCCGTTCCTACTATTAAGAAACGCTTTTTCAAGTATCTGGTTTTTGCTCCCACAGGCTATAATGCCGAAGTCTTTCGCCCACCCATTTGTGTATAGTTTTTAATAGCAACATCGGAAACCGCTCCTTGGCGGACCGTGTTTTAAGGTCTGGGGACAAGCGCCCCAAGGTCTTCTAATGTCTAATATTTTATATAAAAACTATACTGATGAATTTTTTTAAAAAATTAAATTATTTAATACTTACAACAAGCATTATCCTGGCTTCCTGCTCATCTGATGATGATGCAATCCAAAACCTAAGCGGGGAAAACAATCTGACCATAGAATTTGACAACAGCTTCAATGGGGATGACCTGCTTTTAGGAACTTCAACCTATGTAAACGGCAATAACGAGACGCTTACCATTAACCGGTTTAACTACATCGTAAGCAATTTTGTACTCATCGATGCCGAAGGAAATGAATATACGTATCCTAAAGATGCTGGTTATTTCGTAATCTCTGAAGAGGAGGAAATGACTGAAGTTATGCTTCAAAACATTACTGCAGGAGAATATGTGTCGGTTCGTTTTGGCGTGGGCGTAGATCGGGAAAAGTACCTTCAGGGAGCTGCGGGTCAGGGCGATTTTCTGCAGGTTGCAGAAGAAACCAATATGATGTGGTCCTGGCAGGCCGGTTACAAGTTCCTGAATTTTGAAGGCAGCTTCACTTCACCAACAGTTAGCACGGCTACCGACTTTAAAATACATATGGGAAGTCACGGCAGCAGTCTGGATAATTATAAGGAAGTAACTGTGAATTTTCCCACAGCAGCGCTGGTGAGTGATGCTTTGAGTCCGGTGGTACATTTTGAGGTAGATGCCAATAAAATACTGGACGGAAACACCAAGATTCTCCTTTCCGAAAAAGCGGTGGTGATGGTGGACGAAGTTAAAAGCCCACAGATTGCGGTTAATACTACCGGTATGTTTCGGGTAGATCACGTGCATAACGGCGAGAACATAGATCATTAAGATGTGAGTCAGGTGCGGGTAATCTACCCGTGCCTGCTTTTTTACTATGAAAAGAGCGATTATAAAAAGCTTAAGCATGGTGCTGGTAGTGGTAATTGCGATGGCTTGCAGCAACGATGAGGAAGATTACGTGCGCCTTGATGAAAATCTCGACGTACGGGTACCGGTAAATTTCCCGGAAATGACTTATGATTTGTCGAAAAATCCGGTGACCCAAAATGGGTTTGAACTGGGAAAGAAGCTGTTTTACGATGGGAAGCTTTCGGCAAACGGGTTTATCTCTTGCGGATTTTGCCATGAGCAGCGTTTTGCATTTACCCACCACGGGCATCAGTTTAGCCATGGTATTGACGATCTGGAAGGCACACGCAATGCGCCTGCTATTCAAAATATGGCTTTTCAGACCGAATTTGCCTGGGACGGTGCGACTTCACATCTCGACTTGTTTCCCATCATTCCCATTACTAATGAAGTGGAAATGGGAGAAACCATGACCGGGGTGTTGGGAAAATTGCAGGCAGACAGTGAATATCAGCGGCTGTTTGCTTCCGCATTTGATAATGCTGAAGTGAACAACGAAAACTTCTTAAAAGCACTTTCGCAGTTTATGGTGATGATGATTTCGGCCAATTCCAAATATGACAAATACGTCCGCAACGAACCCGGTGGAGATTTTTCAGAACAGGAAAAGACCGGACTGGCCCTTTTTGAGTCTAAATGTGCCACTTGTCATCAAACCGATTTGTTTACCGATCATTCCTTTAGAAATAATGGTTTGCCACCCTATCCGGGCATCGATGATTTGGGTCGGGCAGAAGTGAGCGGTAGTGCCGCAGATAACTACAAATTTAAAGTGCCTAGCCTGCGCAATGTGGCGGTTACTGCTCCTTATATGCACGACGGGCGTTTTGGCAGTTTACAGTCGGTACTCAACTTTTACAACTCCGGAGTACAGGACTCGCAAACACTCGATCCCATTTTAAAACAAAATAACAGGTTGGGGATTGCTCTTAGTGCAGCCGAGCAGGAAGCCTTGATCGCCTTTTTAAACACCCTGACTGACGAAGAATATCTAAACGATAAGCGCTTCGCGGAATATTAAAACAAAACAGATGAAAAATTATAGTTTTTTAATCCTGGTTCTGACTATGGGTTTTTATGCCCTGGCGGAAACCGGAAAAATGAATCCCAGAGATCCTGAAATCAATCCGTTTTATAAATACGATTATGAAGATTGCGATTTTTGCGGTTGCGGAAGCACCGGCGGCGGAATGGGTTACGGTACCGTGGGGAATGAGAATTTTATAGGGCTGCGCTATATCTACCAGAGCTACCGTTCGCGGGACGGGATTTTCAACAATTCGCCCTGGGTTGAAGAACATTTCAATACACTACAACTCTGGACAAAACTCCCAATTACTGAAAAGTTGAGCCTCACGGCTCTGGCACCCTATCAGTTTCACAATCGGGAATTTAATGACGGGCGTACTCAGGACATTTCAGGTCTGGGAGATGTGAGTCTGCTTGCATTTTACACGCTCGTAAAACCGAAGATGGACGGAATGTATGCCAATCAACAAACCAAATACAAACACAGTCTGGAAGTGGGTGCCGGTATTAAGCTGCCGGTGGGCGCTTACGACCGTGCCAATAATGAAGGCAGCGTGAACCCCAGTTTCCAGTTGGGAACCGGCAGCTGGGACTATATAGGCGCAGTTAATTACTCCATAGGTTATAAAAACTGGGGTCTGGGAGTTATGAGTACCTATACCTTGAAGACTGAAAACAAAAAAGAGTACCATTTTGGGGATCAGTTTACCTATGGCCTTAATTTGTCTAAAGTCTATAATACCCTGAAGGTAGATCGAATCATTCCCTTTGTGGGGCTCTCCGGCGAAGTGTATCAGGAAAATGAAAGCTTTGGTCTTCCTGTAGCCGATACTGCGGGCTCGGTGCTTTTTGGGCGTCTGGGCACTGAGATCAGCATCAAAAAGATAAGCGCAGGAGTAAATTTGATGCTTCCGGTAACGCAGAATTTGAATGACGGCGGGGTAGAGGCGCGATTCCGTTTGGGTCTGCATTTGAATTATACGCTCTAGTTTTTTTTAATATTTTTAAATACCTCATAAGCCTCTTTTCAATCTGAAGGGAGGCTTTACTTCAATACAGGTTATCTATTACTTTGAAAATGTGACACACTTCGTTGGTTCTTCAGGCCAAACTCTTAAAATTATTTCCTACGAAATCGATTTCTTATAGATTGAAATTCAGTCTTTTGCGATTTATTTAAACTTAAAACATACACGTATTTGACTTCGCTTTTTTAAGAAATTGTTACCAAAAGCCATTGGCCTGTCTCAAACAAGTTTTGTTAACATCAAATTTAAAATGCGTAAACAGACTTCAAAGTCTTTCTTCCGGGCTTTTAAACACTTGAATTTAAATAGTATGTATGTCCTACATATCAGAATTAAATGCTGTCATTCCTTCATCATAAAAGGTTTTAGCAGCCTTATAAGTTTAACGCAGCGGTAACCTTCACGTAAATTCCTTCTGAAAGGATTGTGATTATTTAGCGGTCTGAAAGACGTGGTTTAATCAAAAAATAAGTAATACAAATCCACAAAAAAAAAGCGCAGCTGCTACCAACAACTGCGCACTCAATTATTAAGCATTGTCCAATCAATAACTTAAACATGAATTTTAAAATTAAGACTATTCGGTCTAAAAGTATGGGTGTTTTCGCTTCATGTATACTTTTATCCCCTACAATCGAAGCGAAATCCACATTTAGTGCCGCGCTGACCAACGACTTCCGAGTTGTTGCGTTTACTCAACAATCTATCTCCGGTACGGTGACAGACAACAATGGCGTACTGCTGCCCGGCGCTACCGTAAAAGTACAGGGCACGACGCGTGGGGTGACCACAGATTTTGACGGAAATTTTACCATTGATGCCGAAGCAGACGAGGTTTTGGAAATTTCTTATGTAGGTTTTCAAACCCAGACGCTAACGGTGGGAGCACAAACCCAATACAACATTCAGTTAGCAGCAGACACCTCAGAACTTGATGAGGTGGTGATCATTGGTTACGGGACTCAAAAACGATCTGACCTTACCGGTGCGGTAAGTTCGGTGACTTCAGAAGAGTTTAACCAGGGTGTGGTTTCTAACCCCGGTAACCTGTTACAGGGTAAAGTGGCTGGTCTTAATGTGACTAACGCCAGTGGTGAGCCCGGTGCCGGTCAGGATATTGTGATCAGAGGGGTGGGAACCCTGCGTTCCGGTACTTCGCCGCTTTATGTGATAGACGGTTTTGTACTGGATAACTCTTCAAACGGAGTGCCTACAAACCCGCTCAACTTCATCAACTCTCAGGATATCGAATCGATAAACGTGCTTAAAGATGCTTCGGCTTCTGCAATTTACGGTTCGCGTGCTGCAAACGGGGTGGTGGTCATCACCACTAAGAAAGGTAAGGAAGGCCGTACCCAGATGAATTTTTCGGCCAGTACGGCAATCGCTACTTTAGCCAATAAAATCGATGTGTTTTCGGCAGACGAGTTTAGACGCGTGGTACAGGAAATTGACGGCAGTCTTAACGATAACGGGGCAGATACTGACTGGCAGGATGAGCTTACCCGCACCGCGATCACTAACGACATCAACTTCTCGATGAGCGGCGGTACCGCAAAAACTTCGTATTTCACCTCTTTAGGGGTAAACGATCAGGAAGGTATTTTAAACAACAGCGGCTTAAAGCGTTATTCTGCACGGGCCAATGTTTCTCAAAAAGGCCTTAACGACCGTCTTAAGGTAGACATCAATCTAAGCGCTACCCGTACCGAGTATGACCGTCCCAACATAGGCAACGCGGTAAGCAATATGCTCAGCCTGAATCCAACCACACCGGCCTATACAGACGGAGAGCCTACGGTTTTTGGTACGGGATTGAATCCGCTTACTTTTGAGCGCATCTATGGAGATTTCGCCACAAATAACCGGATGATAGCAAACATTTCACCTTCCCTTGAGATCCTTGAAGGGCTTACCTACAAACTCAATCTGGGTGTTGATTACTCCAAGACTGATCGCGATGTACAGTACATTCCGTATGCCGAAGATCCTGATTTCCGTTTGGGGTCGGTCAATTCGACCTTTACCGTAAACGAAAACCAACTGGTTGAAAACACCTTAAATTACACTAAGGAGTTTGGAGATCACGGCCTGAGTCTTCTTGCCGGTCATTCCTATCAAAAATTCTTTATCCACGCCAAGGGGTATTATATTGAAGATTTCCCGGATAACGGCATTGAGCCCCGCTATCAGTTGGGCGGGGGTAAAGGCGAGCAAAGCCAGTATTCTAACGCGACCAAAAACGAACTGCAATCCTTCTTCGGAAGAATCAACTACGATTTTGCAGACAAGTATTTAATTACTGCCACCCTGCGTTCAGACGGTTCTACCAAGTTTGGAGACAACAACCGTTATGCGACTTTCCCTTCTGTGGCTTTGGGATGGAATATCTTCAAAGAAGAGTTTATGGCAGACAGCGGTTTCAACAACCTGAAGCTTCGTGCCAGCTGGGGTAAATCGGGTAATCAGGAAATCCCGTCGAAACAAACCCGTTTGAGTTATGGTGAAAGTTTTGCAGATGATGATATCTATCCGCTTAACGATGGCGTGGTCAACCGCGACGACTACAATTACGGTCTTGTTTTTGCCCGTACCGCAAACCCCGATCTGCGCTGGGAAGAAACCGCACAGACCAATATCGGTTTAGACTTCGGCTTTCTAGACTATGCCCTTACGGGATCGGTAGATTATTTCGCTAAAGAAACTACCGATGTATTGCTGTATTTCTCTACTCAGGATCCTGTTGACGAAGTAGGCTTCAAGTGGCAAAACATCCCCGGGATGAAAATCAAAAACAGCGGTATCGAAGTGGCTTTAGATTACCAGAGTGACCGCAGCCGGGACTTTTCGTTCAATATTGGCGGAAATTTCTCCTACATCAAAAACAAGATCGAAGATTCGCCTTTTACCATCGTGACTACCGGTACTGCAAGCGGTTCGGGGCAAACGGGGGCTACCATTAACGGGTACATCAACGGCGAGCCTATTGGTAATTTCTATATGCGCGAGTTTCTGGGTATTGACGAAGATGGCTTCAATATTTTTAGAGATGTTAATGGTGACGGCCAGATTGATGACAGCGACCGCGTCTCTGCCGGAAGCTCTATCCCGGACCTGATCTATGCGTTTTACTTCAAATTCAACTACAAAAATTTTGATTTGGCACTCAACTTCAACGGGGTGAGCGGGAATGAAGTGTACAACCATACCCGTATGAACCTGTTCAATAAAACCCAAATTTCAAATTCGCTGAACACGACAGATCAGGCTATAGAATTCCCTAACGAAGACCCGAATAATTCAAACACCGTGTCTACCCGCTATCTGGAAGACGGCAGTTTCTTAAGACTGAACAACGCCACCCTGGCTTACAATCTGCAACCGGAAGCTTTAGGACTCGAAAACTGGTTTCAAAACCTGCGCCTTTCGGTCACCGGGCAAAATCTGTTTGTGCTTACAGACTACACCGGCTTTGACCCCGAGATCAACACCGGTTCGTCTTCTGATGCCAAGTCTTTTGGTATTGATTACTTCACCTATCCCAGAGCACGCACGGTTGTGTTTGGGCTAAATGTTTCCTTCTAATTTTAAAACTGAATAGTTATGAATTTCCATATAAAAACCCTTTTTGTTGGTCTTAGCGCGCTACTGTTGTGGAATTGCACCGACCTTGAAGAAGAAATCATTGACGAATCCCTGACCGGAACAGACGGCCTTACCGAGCCCATCACCGGTTCGCTTTCTGCCGCTTACGGAATATTACCCAGCACGTTTAGACACACGCGGTATTTTGGGCTGCAGGAAATCGCTTCAGATGAGGCGATATTACCACCCCGCACCGGTCTGGGCGGTACCCAGTGGGCAGATAACGATACCTATACCACCACACACCGCCACCTTATTTCGGCAGGAAATGATCTGGTAAGCGGCTCATGGAGCTATCTTACCACGGCATTGTTCAGAACCGTTGCAGCTATAGACGTGTTGAAACCATTGGCTGAAGCCGGTGATGCCGAGGCTGTTCAGGCATTGGCCGAAATGCGTGCGCTGCGTGCGTATGAGAATATGCTGTTTTTAGACAGCTGGGGACTTGCTTTTAAGAAAGAAGCGACTTCCGAAACTTCTGTAGTGTTGCGCGGTGCGGAAGCCGTTGACTATATAGAAGCTGAATTTTTAGCATCGCTTGAAAACATCAATACCGATAAAGCTCCGGGCCGAATGTCTCAGGCCGCGGTACACGGTTTTCTGGCAAAATTATACCTGAACGCCGCAGTATACCGCGATCCCTACGGCACACCTAATTTTACCGATGCTGATATGGACAAGGTGATTACGCATACTGATGAGGTGATCAACTCGGGCAGCTTTGCCTTGTCTCCGGAATATTTTGACCTGTTTAATGACGACAATCACAATAATGCCGAACTTATTTTTGCATTAGACCTGCGCGGGGTTTTGAACAACGATCACAACCGCTGGGCCTATTGGTCTATGTCGGGATCCTTATTCCCAAGACCGGGCGATAAATACCTGAGTATGGACGGTACTGACGGTCCTGCCGCCACCCCCGATTTCTACCAGACCTGGGTAGATGCTTACGGTTCGGTTGACCCTGCAGATGCTGATGCCCGTTTTTACCAAAAGAATGCGCAGGTACCCGCAGCGCTTGAAGATATTTCGGGTCTTACGCCGTATTTCAGAGATACGCTGGGCCTTAAAACCGATAAGGATCATTATTTTCTGGCAGGTGCCGATTTTGAAATCGACCGTGGAATCATTCGGGGTACCATGTGGGCGCCGCGTAAAGAAAAGTTCAGATCGGGCGATTTTATGACCGGTACAGACGGTTCGGGAGAGACCAAATACCGTATTTATCCATTGGCTGAAGCGCGTGAGAACGGTTCAGATCTTGAAGATATCGTGTATTATGTTGACCATACGCTAGACATCAGCATTCAGAATACGAATAGCTACGCCGGGGGTTACCGCTTCGCGAAATGGCAGTTTTCAAAGACTTCGCCTGACGGAAACAACTTTAGTGATGTTGACCTCATTTTATTACGTCTGGCAGATGTGTATTTGATGCGTGCCGAAGCCAAACTGCGCAAAGGCGACAACGGCGGTGCTCTGGCCGATGTGAATTTTGTGCGTGCTTCGCGTACGGCAAGACCTGATCAGACACCGAAACCCTGGACGTCGATCACGCTTGAAACGCTTTTTAGAGAACGCGGTTTTGAGTTTTACTGGGAAATGTCACGACGTACAGACCAGATTCGTTTTGGTAAATACGAAGACACCTGGACTTCAAAAACCGATGCCGATGTAAAACACCGCCTGTTCCCAATTCCACAGACTGCGATTGACGGAGCTTCAAACACGCCCGGCTATCTGGAACAGAATGAAGGTTATTAACTAAATAATATGTAGTACATTTAGTTTTGAAGACGGCAGGGAGTAATCCTTGCCGTTTCAAATTTTAAAAAATACCGAATGATGAATTCTATTAAAAAAAGTATGGCTGTGCTAAGCGCAGTTTTGGTAAATGCGTGTGCAGTAACGGTTAGTGCTCAGGAAAAACAAACCGAAGAACCCCTGAGTGTAATTTTAATGATTGGCGACGGGATGGGAATTCCACAGGTGTCGAGCGCCTTTTATTTTGGTGAGGAGACTCCTAATTTTGAGCGTTTTGAAGAAATAGGCCTGCACAAATCCTATTCTACCAGTCATATGATTACCGACTCGGCAGCCGGCGCGACGGCCTTTTCCACAGGGCAAAAAACTTACAAACGCGCGATCGGGGTTTCAAAAGACACGATTCCGCAGGAAACTATTTTAGAAAAACTGAAGAACGAAGGCTATCAAACCGGACTCATCTCCCTGACTTCGATTACGCACGCCACCCCGGCATCTTTTTACGCACACGTAAAAGACCGGGATTTACACGAGGAAATCGCAGAGCAGCTCGCAACAGCAGATGTAGATTTTTTAGCGGGTGGAGGCCGCAAATTCTTCAGTCAGCGCACCGATGGTAAAAAGCTGTTCAATACCTTACTGGAGCGCGACTACAATCTGGATACCCTTAAACTGAGCAATTCAAAAGTTGGAATGCGCAACGCCTTTATCATTGAAGACGAAGGGCTTCCGTCTAAATTAGAGGGACGTGGCGATTTCTTAAAAGAGGCCAGTCTTGAGGCGCTGGAGTATTTTGGCAAAGCCGAAAAGCCTTTTTTCCTGATGATCGAAGGTTCATACATCGACTGGGGCGGACACGATAGGAACCCCGAAATGATGATCAGCGAGGTGGCCGATTTTGATAAGACTCTGGGTGCGGTGCTCGATTATGTGGAAAGCCATCCCAATACACTGCTTGTGGTCACTGCCGATCACGAGACCGGCGGAGCCAGCATTGGCAAGTACTATGAGCTGGATGCGGAAACCGGAAAGAAAACCGAGATACCCGAAAAAGTAGCTGTGTATTTTATCACCGATCAGCACAGTGGCGAACTCATTCCTGTTTTTGCGAAAGGAAAGGGAGCCGAAAACTTTAAAGGCATCTATCAAAACTCCGCGATTTACCATAAAATTTTAAAGGCGATTCATGAAAACAAGTAAGGCTTTCAAATGCGTTTTACTGCTTGCCGTTTTGGTATGGAGTAACGCAATTTTAGCTCAGCAAGCTGAAACGTATCAGGTGCACGCGCACAACGATTATGCACAGGAGTTTCCGTTTTGGGGAGCTTATGTGGGTGGCGCGGCAAGCATCGAAGCAGATGTATTCTTAAAGGAAAACAGGCTTTACGTTACGCACAGCGAGGCCGAAATTCTTCCGGAAAACACGCTGGAACATTTGTATTTACAGCCTTTAGCCGAACTGGCCCGTACCGGTGATCTGCGAAAGCTTCAGTTGCTTATCGATATCAAGTCGGAAGCAAAACCTACGCTGAAGGCTTTGGCACAAATCCTTGAAAATTACCCGGCGCTCACGCAGTCTGATAAGTTGGAGTTGGTGATTTCGGGAAATCGACCACAATCGGAAGATTACGGGAAGCACCCTGATTTTATTCAGTTTGATCACCAAAATACAGATGATTTAAAAAGCATCGACCTGAGTAAAGTCGCACTCGTGAGCGTAAATTTCAAAAACTACTCGGTGTGGAATGGTCTGGGGCGTATGGTCGCTGCAGATTTACAACGGGTAGAAGCCGTTATCAATACCGCGCACGCTAACGGAAAACCGGTTCGCTTCTGGGCAAGTCCCGATACCAAAACAGCCTGGGCTACTTTGGCTAACCTGGGAGTAGATTACATCAATACCGACACCCCGGCCCGGGCTACAGATTTTTTGAATCAGTTAAAGCCCAATACCTATACCAATACTGAGCAGATTGATGTTTACAAACCTGCTTTTGATTTTGATTACAATGCCCGTCCCCAAAACGTGATTTTACTAATAGGGGATGGCAATGGGCTGACGCAGATTACTTCGGCACAAATCGCAAATGGAGGAGAGTTGAGCTTAACCCAATTGACTGATATCGGGTTTTCAAAAACGGCCTCAGCAGATGATTTGGTAACCGATTCTGCTGCAGGAGGTACCGCGATGGCGACCGGTCATAAAACGCATAACCGCGCGATAGGCGTCGACTCATATGATCAACCCCTGCAAAACATCACCGAAATACTCTCACTTCAGGGCTTTAATACGGGCCTGATGAGTACAGATGCGATTGACGGCGCGACACCGGCATCTTTTTATGCGCATCGTGCGGAGCGGGATGACTCAGAGGGTATTTTAGCCGATTTGAAAGGGAGCAGACTCAACTTTTTTATCGCAGGCGGCAAGTCAAAAGCCGATCGTATTTCGTCGGCATTCACAATTAAAAGTCTCGACTCGTTTACTGATTTGACTGAAAAAACCGCCGTTTTTCTGGGCGAAAGTAAAGTACTCTCGGTAGCTGCCGGGCGTGGGAAGTTGTTTCCGAACAGTTTGACCCGGGCACTCTCGGTACTCAATGCTGCTGAAAAACCCTTTTTCCTGATGGCCGAAGCTGCTCAAATAGACAGCAACGGGCATACCAATAACGCCGCCGGCATTATTCAGGAAATGCTTGATTTTGATGTTGCCATTGCAAGGGCATTACAATTTGCAGACACTCATAAAAATACGCTGGTGGTGATTACGGCAGATCACGAGACTTCAGGTTTTGGGATTATGGGGGGAGACCTCGATCAAAAAACCGTGCGGGGCGATTTCCTTTCAACAGATCACAGTGGTGTTATGGTCCCGGTTTTTGCCTATGGTCCGGGCGCCCAACTCTTCCGCGGGGTATATGAGAATACTGAAATTTTTCAGCGTATTCTAAAAGCGCTTGAGCTCTAGTATAAAAGCAAATGAGCTTCCGCAAGGAAGCTCATTTTTTCTTTTGGGAATTCGGTTTAAGCCATTACAGCTTCTTCAGATTTTGATTTGCTTACTGCAAGATCCGTTTCAGCAGATTTCCAGTTTATTCCTTTGGCATAGCGGAATACTTCATCTTTTTGCTGCGGATCCATCACCAACAGGTGAATCCATTTGTTGTCAAGCAGACTCTTCAACTGCGGGTTATCGATAAGAATCTGCGAAACCCGAGCTACCGGCGCCTGTATCATCACCGAAAGACGAAGCGGCAGGTGGTAGAGCTCGTCATCTGAGCTAAATAGCGACTGCAGGGGTAAACCTACTTTCAGGTCGCCGCCGTTGCCCTGAACCACACCAAATTTACCGGTAATGTTGTGCGTGATTTTTGAACCGCCACCATACTGCTCGTTGTCTACCGCAGAGAAGTAGTAGTGGTTGTTGATCCATTGGGTTACGGTCATTGGACCTTTCATAATCGCCTCAAGCGCTTTGCCTTCGGTGTCTGTTTGCCAGTCATAGGAGTGCAGGAAGCACTGCCCATCCAGATCCATATTTTGAGTAAGGGCTCGCGGACCTACAACAAAACCTGCATTTTTAGACAAGCCCCATTCTGGGCGGGTTTCACTCCAGTTATGGGCTTTTTTAAGCGCCTTAACCTGAGCGTTTCCGGTAGTTTGAAAGCTTTCGGCATTTGCGGTTTGCTGTGCTTTTTTCAAGCTTGCTTTAAGCGGCGTCAGGCGTGCCTGTACGTCTGTACTCAAGCTGCTGTCAAACAATTCAATCGCGTTTGTGGTGGTATTGTGTTCTGCACCAATAAATACGGTGTCTTGTGGGATAGCGATGCCGTGCTGTTCTTTTAACTGCTGCTTTACTTCGGGCAGGTTGGCCAGTAACGCCAGCATCCGCGCGTTGTGTCTTCCCGGGCTTGCCGCGCAAGCACCACAATCCAAACTCGAACTAAACGGATTGTTTGCCGAGTGGCTTCCGTGGCCCGCAAAAACAACCACAGGTGCAAAAGTTTTCCAACCCATAAGGTCAAAGGCATTTTTTACAATCGTTGTCTTTTCGGCAAGACTGATGTTTAGAATAGCCTCATCTCCGTGAACATTTTTGTGAATATGCGGCTCGCAACAGGACTCCATCTCGCTTGCGTTGCGTTCCTTTCTTTTATACAGGCTGGCCGGAAACAGGGTGCGCCCCAGTAAGGCGATTCCGTAGAAAACCCCTGATCCTTCCACAAAACCAAAGGCAGAAGGCAGCATATTTTTCATTCGCTTAAAGGCGTACTCCTTGAAGTTTTTCAGGCGGTTTTTACGCTCGTATTTTTTGTAGGCTGAAGCCTGTTCTTCACGCGGTTTTTCGGTAACCGTATAAGCCGACTCCACAATAGGAGGGCAGGCTTTACGGGTGATGCCGTCGCGGGTGCTTTCATAATCCATCGCGATGCCAAAGAAACCGGCGTAACCAAAAGTCTCATAGTTACCCTGAGCTTCGATGTTGCGGCGTATGGCTTCTGAGCGGGTATCTATACAGAATACGAGTTGGGCATCAGGTCGAGCGTTTGCTTCCTTTCGCTTTGCGGAACTACCGCTCTGCTTTAAGTTGCTCACCAGATTTTTTTGCCAGCTCTGTTCCCAGGCTTTAAGCCACAGGTATTGTAATTGCTGCGCGGTATCTTCAGCTGCCTGTTCTTCTTTTTCCAATAAAAACGGAAGGTTGAGCTGGTCGCAGGTCCAGAGGCGTACCGCCAGATACTCTTCCAGATTTATGGGGAATTCCTGTTGCCAGTCGGTCGCGGCGGCAGCGCGCTGCTTGATGTAGCCCGTCCATCCCGGTAATGCAGCCAAATGGCGTGTGAAAATCTCTTCCTGCTCTGCCGGGCTGTATTCCTGCAACAGATTTTCAAGGGTTTCTCCCGGAGTTTTAGGAATGTCTTTGAGACTTACTCTTCCTATTTCGGTATCGTAAATGGCAAGATACCTCCAGGCGGTATAAAAACCTTCGGTTTTAAAAGGCATCGTCCATTCGGCCAGACCTTCATCAAGAAAGGCGGCAAGCCATTTAACCATCACCCGGTCCAGCTCCTGATAGGTGTTTTCGCTAAGCTGTGGTTTTTGGTTTTCCAGAAGCTTCAGATAGTCTTCCGGAGACTGGTTAAAGCCTTCTTTTTTAAGAGCAGCTTTTAAAAGTTTCGCATCAATGGCACCGTTTTCCCAGGCCTTACGAAAGGCTTTGGCATTGGGCAAAGCGCGTGCCGAGCGGTATTCTCCTGCCAGACGGCCAGCTTCCTTAAAGCTTTTGTCCTCATAACCCGTAAGCGGGTTTGAAGCCACAAAGGTGTAAAGCGGCCAGGTATTACCCACTGCGTGGGATGCCTTAGTAATTTGTTGAGCCAGTTGTTGATTCATAATTATTTAGATTTAGAAAGGAGAACCGTTTTTTTATGGGGCTGCGTCAGGTTAAGCAGCTTGACGTATAGCCAAGGCAATCTGTGGTACAGTCCCAATTTCATCGCAAAAAAGCCAATCAGGAAGATGATTCCAAAAATGATCTGTGGCCAGGAAAGGGGGAGTGCCTGCTCAGGTTTCGGTAAATCACGCATCAGGAAGGTAATGCCGTTGTAGATGAGTGCGTAGGCGCCAATTCCCAGGAAGAACAACACCGGTGGCAAAACGGTTTTTTGCAGGGTGCTCAGGCTTTGTTCTTTTACAATGTTATAGGTAGCCTGTCCCACGGTGATGGCGACAATGAGGGTTAAAAATACGCTGCTGTTGAGGTTAAGGCCTTTGCCGGTAAGGATGGCAAAGAGCATAGCTCCCAGAACTCCGTAAATCGAAACCACGATAGCCTGCAAAGGTTTTATGTGCAGATGTGGCGCTTTTTCGGGTTTGGTTTGTGCGATTTCCTCTCCCGAAGACAAAAACAGGTAGGCCTTGTAAAAACCGTGCAGGATGAGGTGGGCAATAGCCGCGTTAAAAAATCCGAGACCACACTGCATAATCATAAAGCCCATTTGAGCGATGGTAGAGCAGGCCAGTTTTTGTTTGACGTGCACCTGAAGCAGTTTGGCAAACTGCGCGATGATCGCGGTAAGGCCACCTATGATAAAGAGCAGGGTTAAGGTGTTTGAAGCGAAAAGTACCGTCGCGAAAAGCGTAAGTAAGATACCCGAACCGTTTACAAAACCCGCGTGCATCAGAGCCGAAGCCGGGGTAGGTGCAGTCATTGCACTCATCAGCCAGCGGTGAAAGGGATAAATCGCAGACTGTACCAAAGCAGCGAGTATAATGAGCAGTGCGGCCGGCAGGGTGACATACTTTGGCGTAGCAGCCACGGCGGTTGATAGTCCGCTTAGGGTGTGTTGCCCGGTATACAGGGCCAGGCCAATCACAGCAACTCCCAAAAACAGGCTCCCGGTCAGAAAATAACTCAGGGTAAAACGCGAGGCTTCCCGCGCTTCTGCCCAGTCTTTGTCAATACCTATTAAGCGAGACATTAAAACACCCATAAGCAACCAGCTAATCACTAAAAGCGCCAGATGATTGGCTACTACCAGAAGCATCACGGTCGCTGTAAAGACAAACGTGAGTGCCATAAAGCGGCTGTGGTATCTAAAGCCTTTGAGGTAGTTAGCAGCGTAGGTGCTCACTACGGCTCCAAAGAAAGTAACCGTGGTCCAGATCAAAAGGCTAAAGTGATTAAAGGTAATCCAGTCGCCGGCCTGAAGGTACAGTCGGGTATTGGCCAGGGCCACCAGACCGGTGAGGTTGGCAGCAAAAAGTAACCACAATAACAGGCTAACCGCACGTGCCGCAGTGTTAGTACTACCGGCTTCAGAAGCTGAATTTAATTTAAGGGAATACGTGGTTTGTTGCGTGTTCATACTTAACAATTGAGTGATTTTTGGGAGGTTTCCTTGTTTGAGGAGTCTGTATGTTGAAATTTGATGACTAAAACCATCAGGATGATACCTGCTCCCAAGGTCAGTTTTTCAGAGATAACCGGGTTCTTGATCAGCTTATCTGCAAAGGCGGCGCTCAGCAGGAGCAGCATGATAAAACCGGCTTGTAAAAGGTGTAGAATCTTCATTAAAGTTGTTTTAGGACTAAAAAAATTACAGCGTGGTGATTTTTATACTTCCATCAATTTTAAGGCGGGTTTTATCCCGTGCGTATTGTTTAAATAGTTTTTGTGCTTTGGCTTTTTCAGCTTCCAGAGCTTCGATTCGGGCATTGATTTTCTCACTGTCCATCGTATGATCTTTTTCCCAGATCTGTAATTTTCTGATTTTGTGGAAATTGATCTTTTCGTCAAGCAAATTAAGAATCACAGTAGAGGCCTCGGCAGCGGTAAATTCTCCGTCAATAAGCTGAAGCGTCTCTGTTTTAGGGGATGTAGCGGTGTTCTGTTCGTTTTTCATACTTGAGATTTAAGCGTTTTAGTTTGAGTTCGGGTGCAAAGTTTAAACATTTGATGCATTAATTTTTATTTATATTTGTTATCAGACACATTAAAATATTTTATGAATTACACTTTGCATCAGCTTCAGATATTCCAAAAGATTGCAGAATTGAAGAGTATTACGAAGGCTTCAGAGGAGCTGCACCTCACGCAACCTGCTGTTTCTATTCAACTTAAAAACTTTCAGGACAAGTTTCCCATACCCCTTACCGAAGTGGTAGGCAGGCAACTTTACATCACGGATTTTGGGATGGAGATCGCACGCACCGTTACGAAAATTTTAACAGAAGTAGAGGCGATTAATTACAAAACGCGGGCATTTCAGGGCGAAATTTCGGGCAGATTGACCATCTCGGTGGCGTCAACCGGTAAATATGTGTTGCCGTATTTTCTTTCCGGATTTATGCGGAAAAACCCCGGAGTCGATCTGGTGATGGATGTGACCAATAAGTCTCTGGTGGTTGAAAGTCTGGAGCGCAACGCGGTAGATTTTGCATTGGTATCGGTACTTCCCGATAAGCTGAAGATCAACACGATCTCGCTGATGCAAAACAGCCTGCATTATGTCGCGAGCAGTGATTTTGACATTGCCGACGGGGAATCGGGAGAAGTGCTCTTTGAGAAAATGCCGCTCATTTACCGGGAGCCGGGATCGGCCACGCGTAATGCCATGGAAAATTTTATTGCCCAGCGTAAATTCAGCATTACTAAAAAAATGGAATTAACCTCAAATGAAGCGGTCAAACAGGCTGTAATTGCCGGATTGGGCTGCTCTATTATGCCCATTATAGGTCTGCGCAACGAACTTAAAAGCCAGAAACTGAAAATTGTTCCGGTGACGGGTTTACCCATCAATACCTTTTGGAATCTGGTGTGGCTGCAAGCCAAAAACCTTTCGCCTGTGGCTAAAGCTTTTGTAGAATACCTTGAAGCCGAAAAGGAGGCTGTTATTGCAAAGCATTTTGATTATCTCAGCTAAGGTTTCTCCAGCAAAAATTTCTGACTGAATCCGAAAGGATCAAAATCCCACAGGAGCGGAAGGGCGAAATACACCATAGCCGTAAGCAAGATGATCGAGATGAGGTTCATCCAAATCCCGGTTTTGACCATATCCGGGATGCGTAAATACCCGGAGCCAAAGACCACCGCGTTCGGAGGCGTTGCCACCGGCAGCATAAACGCGCAGGAAGCTGCAACCGTAGTCGCAACCAGCAGCATATAGGGATTCAAATCCAGTTTTAAGGCAATAGGTGCCAAAATGGGGAGCAGCATAGCTGTTGTAGCCAGATTGGAGGTGAGTTCGGTGATAAAATTCACGCTAAAGATCACAATCAAGATAAGCAGCAATAGGGGTAAGGTGTCGAGCAAGGTGATTTTTACACCGAACCATTCCGCAAGACCGGTTACCTCAAATCCCGATGCCAAAGCCATCCCGCCACCGAAGAGCAAAATAATGCCCCAGGGCATTTTTACGGCTTCCTTCCAGTGAATGATGCGCTTTCCTTTTTGGCTTGTGCCTAAGGTAAATAAGGTGATTCCGGCAATCATTGCGATGATGGTGTCATCTATACCCGGCAGTATTTTTTCCAGTAAAAATGAACGCGAAATCCAGCAAAGTGCGGTAATCACAAAAACGGAGAGTACAATTTTCTCCTCCCGTTTCATCGGTCCCAGTTCTACCAGGAGTTTTTGGATTTCGCTTTTTCCACCCGGAAATTCCTTTTGCTCAAACTTAAACGCGATGTTGACCAGGTAATACCAGGAAACCAAAAGCAGGATAATTGAAATGGGTAAACCAAAAGTAAGCCACTGTAAAAAGGAGATTTCAATATTGTAAACTTCCTGAATGTAGCCGGCAAAAACCAGGTTAGGCGGGGTACCAATGAGCGTTGCAATTCCCCCGATTGAGGCGCTGTATGCAATGCTGAGCATAAGAGCTTCCCCAAAAAGTTTATTCTCATCCTGCCTGGTCGCGGGATTGTCTTTTAGTTGAGAAACAATAGACATCCCAATGGGTAACATCATAACCGAAGTAGCCGTGTTTGAAATCCACATCGACAAAAAGGCCGTTGCTACCATAAAGCCCAGAATGATGTTTTTGACGTTAGTACCTATAAGCTTTATGATATGCAGGGCTATGCGCTTGTGTAAATTCCATTTTTCGATTGCAATGGCGAGAATAAAACCGCCCATATACAGAAAGATGTATTTATGCCCGTAAGACGCCGTTGTGGTTGATAAATCGAGTGCTCCCGTAAGCGGAAAGAGCACGATGGGTAACAACGCGGTTACTGCAATAGGCACGGCTTCGGTGACCCACCATAAGGCAATCCAGATGGTTGCGCTAAGCACATCATAGGCCGGCTCAGGCATTCCTTCGGGAGCACCTAAAAGCTGAAGAATTACAAACAGCAGCGGACCTGCAATCAGGAAAATACGCTTATCGACTTTCACGAATTTTTTATTTATAAATGGATAACACGAAGATCTAACTAAATTTTATCATCGGAAGTTACAGATTATCATCCATATTTTAAGGTCAGTAGCATTTAGCAAATTTTGTGTTCTGAATACTATTAATACCGAAAGTAATCTCCTTTGCGCTTTCAACATCGCTCTGCAATTCAATTTTACCGTTTTACAAGCTCAAGATCTGCTTGCTGAGACTTAGGCCTATGTCCTCCTTCAAAATAGAACCAGCTTAAATCTCTTTACAGACTGAATTCCCAATCAAAAAAAGTATCTTGGAGTTGTTGGTTTTTCAGATCTAGCTATGCAAAACGATATTAAATATTTAAAACTGCTTTCTGAGCAGTACCCCAATACAGCAGCAGCGGCAAAAGAGATTGTCTTGCTGGAGGCCCTGCTTTCGCTGCCCAAAAGTCCCGAATTGTTTATAAGCGACATACACGGGGAACACGAGTCTTTTCGGCATATGCTTAAGAATGCATCCGGTCGTATTCGCCACGAACTTTTGACGCTTTTTAAGGACGAACTCACCGAAGATTCCCTGCGTAGCCTGGCTACCTTGATTTATTATCCGCAGGAAAAACTGGATATTTTGAAATCGAAAAATTCGGATCTCGAAGAATTTTACACAGTCGCGGTAAAGCGCCTGTTGAAAGTCGCGCATCGGTTTACCGCAATTTATACCATACGCAAACTCGATCTGTTGTTGCCGGTAAATTATAAATTAGTAATTCGTGAACTGCTTGACGGGGAATCTGCCCCGGAACAGAAATTTGCTTACCGTCAAAATTTGTTGCGCTCCATCATCGCGATTGGTGAGGGTGATCAATTGATCATAGCCCTTGCAGAATTCATACAGCGGCTGGCTATTGCCAAAATACACGTGATCGGAGATATTTATGACCGCGGTCCCGGTGCAGAACAGGTTATGGACAGTCTGATCGCATACCATTCGGTAGACATACAATGGGGCAATCACGACATTGTGTGGATGGGTGCCGCATCAGGTTCCCGCGCCTGTATGGCTAATGTGATTCGACTTTCGCTACGATATGGCAACACCCAAACCCTGGAGAATGGGTATGGCATCAATTTGTTGCCTTTGGCGTCGTTTGCACTTGAGCATTACCGCGATGATAGCAGCCTGGCGTTTAATCCTAAAGTTGCTCCGGAGGAACTGCTCAACGAAAGTGAGGGCTGGCTCAACCGCATCATGCATAAGGCGATCAGTATTATTCAGTTTAAGCTGGAAGAGCAGCTGATAAGCAGAAGGCCGGAATTGCGGATGGAGCATCGCAAAATGCTGGAATGTATAGATTTTTCAAAGAGTGAACTCACAGTTGAAGGTGAAACCTATGCGATGAAAGATGATTTCTTCCCTACCATCGATCCGGAAAATCCTACCGGGCTTTCTAAAGGGGAGCAGGAGCTGATGCAGCAACTTGCCGAATCGTTTGAACAGAGTGTACGTCTTCAGGAACATGTACAGTTCTTATATGAAAAGGGAAGTATGTACCACATCGCAAATGATTGCCTGCTGTTTCACGGGTGTATTCCTATAGACAAAGACGGCAATCTGGCTGCAATAGAACTTTTGGGTAAAAAAAGAACTGGCAGGGAGTACATGGATTTTTTAGATAAACTTGCGCGCGAGGCCTATTCCGGGGTTTCAGGCACACGCGAAAATGAACTGGCAAAAGATATGATGTGGTATCTATGGGCAGGTCCGGACTCACCTTTATTCGGAAAAGATAAAATGGCCACTTTTGAACGGTATTTTGTAACCGATGAAAAACTGCATAAAGAAACCAAGAGTCCGTATTACCAGTACAGGGATTTGCCCGAAACAGCCGATAAAATCCTTAAGAATTTTGGTCTTGATCCTGCAAACAGCCTGATTATAAACGGTCATGTGCCTGTGGCTGTCAAAAAAGGGGAGAGTCCGGTTAAAGCTGAAGGTAAGCTACTGGTGATCGACGGGGGGTTTGCAAAAGCCTATCAGGAACAAACAGGTATCGCGGGTTATACGCTCATTTTTGATCACATCGGGAAAAAAATCATCGCCCATCTTCCTTTTGAATCTACGGAAAAGGCAATTACTGAGGAGCTGGATATTTTGGAGGCCGAAACCATCTATTCGTATGAAGACAAGCCCTTAAAAGTGGAAGATATCCGGGACGGCAACAAGATAAAGGAACAGATAGCAGATCTCAAAGACTTATTAAATTCGTACCGCCTTGGCTTGCTTACCGAACGTTTTCCACGAACGAGCAACTAGTGCATTTTGCAGTTCTGGGTTTGAGTGAAATTAGCGGTTTTGACCCTAAAACCGCAGCGTAAACTCTGTCCCGTTTTCAGCGCCATCCTGCGACTTAATATTCGGTTTATGCTAATTTATTGCAGCGTTCAGGGACAGTTCAGGGCACTTAGGAATTGAAATTAACTGTCTTCATATCCTCATATTTTACTCAATCGATTTCTCTTAAAAAAAGGTGAATAGGACCCTGGATTCAGACTTAACAGGTCTTAAAACCATACTTTTGCCGAAAAGAAACTGATTTTGGAGAAAATACTAACAAAATTAGGAATGTTCCGTTTGTCCCTTTCCATTTCAAAAGCACCTGGATTTAGGCTTTTCTGCTGCCTGGTATTCTTCTGCAATCTGGGTTTTGCACAGCAGATTTACAATGGGGATTACGAGATTTTAGGTGTTGCGGGTGAGGCCACTTACACCTATAGGCTTAAAGAGGGCGATACCTTAAAAAATGGCCCTTTTTTATTTCAGCACAGCTCTCAGAATAATCTGGACCCCGTAGCGATTAAAGGCAGCTTCAAAAATGATATTCCTGTAGGTCTTTGGCACTATTCAAGTGGTAATTACGTGCCACAAAAGGAAAAGGAGTTTGTTGATTTTTCTTTTGTAACCAGGCTTGACGGAATAAAAAAAGCCGTTGAAGGGAGTTACTACGAAGGTTTGCCAGACAGTACCTGGACAATCACACGAGACAGCATCGGAGATTCTAAAGTGTCTTCCAATCAGTTTAAGAGTGAAATCACTTATAAAGAAGGAATACCTCAGTTATCTTTTACCATTGAAACAACCGAAAACCTGCTCATAGGCAGGCTTTTGCGCAATGCCTCTGCCCACGACACGTGGACGCTTTTTACTAAAGATGGCATTAATGAGATTGAAAACTGGGTTTTTGATAATGGGGTACTCAGAGAAGTAAGAATACGAGTCAATGATAGTGTAGAGAAAGTACTGTCATTTAATCAAGACAAGCAGGAAGATGCAGAGCTTATTTATCTGGATGAAAACTACCTGACCATAATGGAGTTTGGCCTGCAAAAGCAGGATACTACACACGTATTTGATCACGGTTTAAGCAGTTTACTTAAAGAGAATGCCACTTATCAACATCAGGTAGAGACTATGATGTCTGACCTTGGTTCACCGGTCAAATTGGCTGTGATGAAGGTAAAGGTACCCCGGTACGACCTCTCAAAAGAAGAAGAAAAGAATCTGACTGCGATAACTGAACACTATGAAAAGTCCCGGTCTCTAGCCGGTATTGTACTTACAGATACCCAACTTATTTTAAAAAAACTTACAGATCAAAAAGTCGCTTTGCTGTATAACGCAGTTGAAAATATAGAGCAGACTTATCTCAAAAAGCTTGAAAAACTAAACGGATATCGCAAGGATGAGGTAATCCGTTTTATAAAGCGTGACGCTTTAATAGAAGGGCTATGGCCATCAGGATTGCCTCCCCGTGAGGTTGTAGGTAAGGATACCTCTGGATTGCAGGTTGCTTACCCTGTAAAGACTGGTCTCACCTATTCAAGATCAACAAATAAGCTGCAGGATGTAGAAGATATGGCTCATTTTGTAGAATCGGTTCTCACTGAAATACAGGATGATTTGGGACTTTCTTTAAAGAATTTGAAGCCTCAAAAACAGGTTGATACTAAAGAGGAAGCATTAGTTCAGCAAGCAGGCCAACTCAAAATACGCATTGATTCTCTTGCGCCGTCACAGCCTGATGATCTTAGAAAGGCTTTATTGGCGTTGAAAGGGCGTGCAGATCAGCAATTGCAGCAGTATGCCCTGATTGATCAGGATAGTCTTGAAACTAAAAACAGAAGGGCCGGTGAGCTCAAAATCTGTTTTGCTGAACAACAGGAGTTGGTAGATCTTTTAATACAAATACCCGACGAGCAAGAAGAGCTTAAAGAGGCATATACAGAGGAAGTATACGTGATATTTACGGCCACAATAATGGATGAACAGGTTAAAAAACACATCATAAACGCTTACGAGAAACAGGTACTGCCTTACTTATTGAAACAGGTGCAGGAAGGTTTGTCCTGTGAAGAGATTCAGGACTGGATGACCACCTATAGAAATATTCAGGACCGCCTGCTCCAACTGCGTAACGAAGATACCCGTCGCCTGGAGCGGAAGTTAAAACGAGAAGACAACCCTCAGGAAGTTCTTAAACTTTTGGGCGTTGCCTTATAAAGACCAGCTATGCCATCACATAAGATAATTTCACTTTTCTTGTTAGCACTCACGCTGGCCTTTGTTAATCCGGCAAGGGGTCAGGATAAGCCTGATATAGACTCTGAAACCGAAACCAGAGCATCTAAGTATAAGGATGTCAAGAGGAAATTCTGGTTTAATACGTACGGAAATATACGCATCTCCAAACGCTTATTCTGGATCGCGCAAACGCATCTTAGATTTGAGGAAACAGCCGGTACTCCCTATGTGGGTCAAATTGGCCAGATTTACAACCGGCACGCCATAGGGTACATTTACGATAAAAAAACCAATTTCGCCCTGGGCGGCGTGTTGCGACTTAATTTTAATACAGACCCTGACAGCGACGGCCCTGATTTACTGCCGGAATACCGAATATGGCATCAATACCAGTTTGCAATGCCGCTGTACAATGCGATGGCCTATCACAGGATTCGCATTGAACACCGTTGGTCAAAAAGTTTTGGGGAAGAGGATGAATATATTTTCAGGAATCGGTATCGCTATATGTTCAGGCTCAAAGTGCCTTTAAATAAACCCGGTCTGCAGCCTGGCGCACTGTACATAGCTCCGGAATCAGAAGTGATCTTACAAAGCGGAAAGCAGGTTGTTGACAGTCCATTAGAAGATGTACGTTTAAACGCAACTTTAGGTTACATTATAAATCCCCGACTCACTGTAGCAGGCGGGTTTATGTACAGTTTTGGCCAGACTCTCGATGACGGTTCGGTTTATAATCAAAATTATACCTTTAGGATTCACCTGTATTTCTCACCAGATCTACGCAAGGTTAAGAACAAACTGCCTTCTGTACATTTTAGAGATTAGAATACTGAAGTTAATGAGCTGAAAAAGAGCGGTGACCTAAACCGGTCTGTTTTACCAAAAAGTTTAGTGAACTTATGAAAAAGATTTTGCCCTATATCCTCACAGGTCTCGTCACGGCCATAGCCGTGTATCTTTTTATAGAAAATCAACAGCTGAAAAGTAATGCAGAAACAGAAGGCGATGCAGATACATCAGGTTTTTCTGTTGAGCAGCGCAACGAGATTGCCCGTGCAGATTCGTTGCTTCTGGCGGGATCGTATGAAGAAGCACAAAGCGCCTACGACAACTTACCCGAAAACGTGGGGCTTGAAAAGGAGTTGAGACGCAAGATTTCCACAAAAATCCGCAATCTGGATAATCAATTGCGCTATGCAACTAGTAAGAGACCGGGCAATACTAAGGCAGATACTGCAAATCTGAATACTACAGATTTTGATTTACAGCAAATGGATTCTTTGAGTTTTGCCCTGACTAAAGCCCAACTGGAACTCAAGAATATCAGAATGCAGATGCAACAAAAAGTCTTTGGTGAATACCTGACTTTTAAGAGCAAAAAAGGAAACAGACTGCATTATGTAGGCGAGGTAAAAAACAAAAAAGCTAACGGATTGGGAATTGCCATTCTAGACACCGGTAGCCGCTATGAAGGGGAATGGCGCGATGGAATGCGACACGGTAAAGGCACGTTTTACTGGATAGATGGGGAGCATTATGAGGGGAATTACGTAAACGATATGCGTAGCGGTACAGGTACCTATTATTGGCCTAACGGCGAAAAATTTACAGGTGAATGGAAGGATGACCTGCGCAACGGAGCGGGCGTTTTTTATGGTAAAGATGGTGAAGTAATCGCCAGCGGTATCTGGAAAGATGATAAACTGGTAGAACAGAATAAAGACAAATAGATTTTTAGTCCGTGGACTTTAAAACTGCAGCGTAAACTCCGTTCCGTTCTCAGCATCGCTTTTGAGCTGTATTTTACCTTTATGCAGCGTCATAATCTGCTTGCTGAGGCTGAGGCCAATGCCGCTTCCGGTTTTTTTGGTGCTAAAAAACGGAATAAAAATACTTTCCCGTATTTCTTCAGGGATGCCGCTGCCGTTGTCGCGTACCTTGATTTGTACCCTGCCTTTGCTGTTTTGAGATGCGGTAACCACAATCTTCGGCTTTTCGGCCTCACGCGTAGCATCAATCGCATTCAGGATCAGGTTGATCAACACCTGTTCAATCAGATAACTGTCAATCTCGAAAGCCATTTCCGGGTTTTCGGTTTTAAAATGAAGCGCCACAGGCTTGTCTGCCAGTGAAGGTTGCATCAGGTCGCTGATGCTTTTAAAGAGTTCGCCCACCTTGACGGGCTCCAGATTGAGGTGGGTGACTTTACTGAGGCTGCGGTAGGTTTTGGCAAATTTCATCAGGCCTTCGCTGCGTTTTTTAATGCTGCTGATGCCCGCGTTGAGGTCATCCAATTCCAGCGGATGTAATTCTGCATTTTGCTGGTTGTTTTGAATGTGGTTTTGTAGCGTTTCGGCGAGCGACGAGATGGGCGCGATGCTGTTCATAATCTCATGCGTCATTACACTTAGGAGTTTTTTCCAGGCGTCAGACTCGTTTTGGTTGAGCGTATTTTCAATATTCTGCAGCACCACGAGCTTAAAGGCATCTTCTTCCACCTGAAAAACCGTTTCTGAAATCAGCACTTTTAACTGTTCGTTTCGCAGTGTGATTTCTACCGAAACCGCTTCAGTGCGGTAGGTGTCAAACAATTCGGTGTACAGTTGCGGCCTGCGCTTTTCAACAAAGCCAATGTTTTTAAAGTTGGGCAAATCGAGCGTGTTGAGCAGCGATTCATTAGTCCACAGCACTTCGCCGGTATCCAGATTGTAGGCGATGATTCCCACGTCAACCATTTCGAGAATTTTCTGCAGGTATACAAACTGCGCCTGCCGCTCGTTGTTGATGGCCTTGATGGTTTTGTTGACGTTATTAAAGCCCTTATGCAGGTTTCGTAAATCTTGCGGACCGTGTTTTTCCGAAAACCAGCGGGAGAAATCCCGGTATTTTACGGCTTCAAAAAAGTCGTCCATCGCGACAAACCGCCGTGTCAAAAATCGGTAGAGATTGAATAACAAGATAAGTGTTAGTGCCGCGCCACCCGTAATAAAATAGACATTGCCGCTTACGATACCCCAGGCGATGCCCGTAAGTGCGGCCAGTAAAAGCAACACCCGCAGCAAAAGGCCGGCGATGTAGCTTTTATAGATCATACTTGTTGAGTCTGCGGTAGAGGGCAGTGCGGGTGATGCCCAGTTCTTTAGCTGATTTGGAAATATTGCCTTTATTCTTTTCGATCACTCTTAGAATCGTATTCTTCTCTACCGCATCCAGATTGGTGGTCTTGAGTTTGTGCTCGGTTTCCGTTTGTTGTTCTATGGGCGAAAAGGCTAAATCTTCAGCGACTAGAATGGAACCTTCGGCCATAATGACGGCACGTTCTAGGGCATATTGCAGTTCGCGAACGTTGCCCGGAAACGCATGTTCTTTCAATTTTTTGATGAAGCCGGGATCAAGGCTGAAAGCTTGTTTGCCATACTTCTCGGCATACAGCTTTACAAAATACTGAGCCAGCAGGCTCAGGTCAGTACCGCGGTCCCGCAGCGGCGGAATCATCAGATCTACGGTATTGATGCGGTAAATCAAATCTTTCCGGAATTTGCCTTCATCGGCGAGATCTTTAAGGCTCAGGTTGGTTGCGCAAATAAGCCGGATGTCAATGTTTACCGGTTCGTTTGAGCCCAGTGGCGTCACCTGGCGATTCTGTAAAACGGTAAGTAAACGCGCCTGTTGCCGCAGGCTGATGTTTCCTATTTCATCCAAAAACAGTGTGCCGCCATCGGCAGCTTCAAAACGACCTTTTCGATCTTCACGGGCATCGGTAAAGGCCCCTTTTTTGTACCCGAAGAGTTCACTTTCAAAGAGACTTTCGGTCAGGGCACCGACATCTACTTTTACAAAAGGCTTGTTTTTACGCAGCGAATTTTCGTGGATGGAGCGTGCAATCAGGTCTTTTCCGGTACCGTTTTCGCCCAAAACCAGGACGTTAGCATCGGTAGGCGCCACTTTTTTCAGTTTTACAAAAACCTCCTGCATGGGTTCGCTGTCCCCAATAATCTGGGTTTCTGAATCCAGTTTGATTTTCTGAGCCCCCGCTTTTTTCTTTTTGGCTAAAATCTCAGCGATAGACTCCAGCAGTTTTTCATTCTTCCAGGGCTTTACCAAAAAGTCAGACGCACCTTCTTTAAGCGAGCGAATGGCGAGGTCAATATCACCGTAAGCCGTGATGAGCATCACAGCGGTCGCGGGTTTCCAGCTTTTTATTTTGTTGAGCCAAAAAATCCCTTCGTTGCCCGTATTTACGAGTCCGTTGTAATTCATATCGAGAATCACCACGTCAAAATCCTGTTTGCTCAAAATCCCCTGCAGGGCATTAGGATTTTTTTCAACCACAACCTGTTTGACCTGAGGTTTGAGCAAAAGACGAAGCGCGGTAAGTACATCTTCATCGTCGTCAATGACCAGTATGTGAGCGTCTTTGAGTTGCATATCTACAATATTACAATTTTCGGTTTTTGAGTAGCGGGCAGAAAGCGGCTAATTTTTAGCGGTGCCAAAAGTGTATCGGCAGCGTACATGAAGTGTATCAAAACCGAACACTTTGATTAAGTGTTTTATTTTTAAATAATTAATAATCAATAACTTATGGTTTTGGCACAGTATTGCTTTGTAACTAAGCGCAAACACGAATTTTTTATGGACATCCCTTTAGAAAAGAAACGCTTTACCACTCAAAAAATACTGATGATCGCAGGCGGAATTGCCCTTGCAGGCCTGATCGTTTTTGTGATTCTTTCCACCACCGGAACGTCAAAGCTCAACGTTCAAAAAGAACGTCTGAGCATCGCAACAGTTAAGCAGGACGTGTTTCAGGAAAACATTCCGGTGAACGGGGTGGTGATGCCTATTACCACCATTTACCTCGATGCGCTTGAGGGCGGAAGGGTTGAAGAAAAGTTTGTGGAAGATGGCGCTGTGATGAAAAAAGGCGAACCCATTTTACGCCTGTCCAATACCGATCTCGAGCTGAGTCTGGTAAATCAGGAAACGCAGGTATACAATTTATTGACTCAAATGCAAATTTCGCAGAACGCCGCGCGCCAAAATACCATTGTAAAACTCAACCAGTACACCGATGTGGAGAACAGCCTTATTGAAGCGAAACGGGTGTACGAGCTCAACAAAAAGCTCTACAACAAAGACGCGATCGCGCGTCAGGATTTGATCAAATCTGAAAATGAGTACAATTATCAGAAGGAGCGTATGCAGCTGGCCGGGCAGATTTTGGCTCAGGATTCAATTGCGGTGAAGCAGGAGAAAAATCAGGTTTCCAGTTCGTATGAACGTACCCAGAACGCCTTAGAATTGATGCGTCGTAAAGTCGCAGATCTTGTGGTGCGGGCGCCGGTAGACGGGCAGCTTACTTCGCTTGATGCCGAAATAGGTCAGTCTAAAAACAAAGGCGAACGTCTGGGTCAGATAGACGTTTTGAGCGGATACAAAGTGCGCGTGGATATTGACGAGCACTATATTTCTCGAATCTATACCGGGCAAAAAGGCTCTTTTGATTTCGACGGAAAAAGCTACACACTGGTCATCAAAAAAGTCTTTACTCAGGTGACAAACGGAAGATTTCAGGTAGATATGGAATTTGAATCGGATGTGCCGGAAGGGATACGCCGCGGTCAAACCCTGCAAATACGGGTGGCGCTGAGTCAGGAAAAACAGGCTTTGCTCATCCCCAAAGGCGGGTTCTTTCAGGAAACCGGCGGCAACTGGATTTTTAAAGTGAGCGAAGACGGAAACACCGCCTATAAAGCAGACATTTCGCTGGGAAGCCAAAATACCGAGTATTACGAGGTTTTAAGCGGCCTTGAGCCGGGAGACCGCGTGATCACCAGCAGTTACGATAATTATGATGAAGTGCAGGAACTGGTACTTCAGGATTAAACCAGAACAAATGACAACACTAATCTTAGCATTTATAAACCTAATCCTTTCTTAGATGATCAAAATAACAGACTTAGAAAAGTATTACGCCACCGAAGAGGTGCGCACCATCGCCCTCAACAAACTGTCTTTTCAGGTGCAGGAAGGCGAATTTGTAGCCGTAATGGGACCTTCGGGCTGCGGTAAATCGACTTTGCTCAATATTCTTGGACTGCTGGACGACCCGGACGGCGGCAGCTTTATCTTCAACGGTATTGAAGTAGCCGGGTTTAACGAGCGCAAGCGGGCCGATCTGCGCAAGCACAACATCGGGTTTGTCTTTCAAAGCTTTAACCTGATTGACGAACTTACGGTTTTTGAAAACGTGGAGCTTCCGTTGATTTACACCGGCGTAAAACCAGCCGAGCGAAAAAAGCGGGTAGACGAGGTGCTTGAAAAAATGCAAATTATGCACCGCCGCAAGCACTTTCCGCAGCAATTATCAGGAGGGCAGCAGCAGCGTGTGGCCGTAGCCCGGGCCGTGGTTAACAATCCCAAACTCATTTTGGCCGATGAGCCTACCGGTAACCTGGACAGCAGCAACGGGAACGAGGTGATGGATTTGCTTACCGAACTCAACGAAGCCGGCACGACCATTATTATGGTAACGCACAGCGAGCACGACGCCAAGTACAGCCACCGCATCATCAGGATGCTAGACGGTCAGAAGGTCACCGAAAATGTACTCTCAGAATACAAAAGCAAAACCTTAGAGGTTTAAGATTTCCTTACGGGGATTCATTCATCAATCGGCAGCAGCCGAAACAATCAATCAAAAACCGGGATTTCATCACTCCCAACATCTTATCAGCTATGCTTAAAAACTATTTCAAAATCGCCTTTAGAAACCTTTTGAAGAACAAGGGATACAGCGCACTCAATATTTTTGGCCTTGCCATAGGAATCACCTGTGCCAGCTTCATTTTCTTATGGGTGGAAGATGAAATGAGTTATGATACCGTTGTTGCAGATCAGGAACGGGTGTACAGTGTGCCTACCAATCAGGTCTATGAAGGAAAAACCCGTACTTTTTTTACAGCTACTCCGGGGCCTTTAGCGGCAGATTTAAAGGCTGAGATTCCTGAGATAACTAAGGCAGCCCGCTTTCGTAATGCAGACTTTTTGTTTAGCGTTAATAATTCTTCAGTAATCAGTGCCGGTTCGTATGCCGATGCCGATTTTCTGGATCTGTACGACCTGAAATTTATTGAGGGCAATGCATCCGAAGCATTTAAGAGTAAAGACGGAATCGTTATTACGCAGGAGTTGGCTCAAATTCTTTTTGAAAATCCAAACAATGTATACGGACAGCGTGTTCAGATTAATCAGAAGGAACATTTTAAAATAACCGGAGTAATTGAAAATCTTCCAAAAAATACCACTTACGGTTTTAGCTGGCTTGTACCTTTTGAAAACTTTACCCAGGATAAACCCTGGACTCAGGAGTACGGTAGCAAGTTTACAGACACCTTTGTGATGTTGGCACCGGGAGCCGATTTTAATACGGTCAATGCTAAAGTAAAGCAGCTGCTACCTTCAAAGACCGATGATTCAGAAACTCAGGCAATTCTACACGCTGCAAAAGACTGGCATCTCAGATCTGATTTCAAAAACGGAGAAGTGGTAGGCGGAAGAATAGAATACGTGCGCTTATTCAGTTTTGTGGCCCTGATCATCTTAATCATTGCCTGCATAAATTTTATGAATTTATCAACTGCCAGAAGCGAGAAACGGGCTAACGAAGTAGGGGTTCGAAAAACCCTGGGCTCAGATAAAAAGCAGCTCATTTTTCAATTTATTACTGAAGCCTTGCTTACCGCACTATTGGCGGCGGTATTGAGTGTGTTTGTCCTGTTACTCCTCATACCGGCTTTTAATGGGCTTATAGGAAAACAGCTTTCATTAGGTCTTACAGTACCCTCACATTTAATTTCATTATTAGGAATAACGCTTACCTGCGGGATTTTGGCAGGCATTTATCCGGCATTTTACCTCTCTTCCTTCAAACCTATAGCTGTTTTAAAAGGCAATCGCATACAGGCTAAAGGAGCCGGTTTTGTGCGGAAGGGGCTTGTGATAACCCAGTTTGCGGTTTCTATTGTTTTCATCATCAGTACACTTTTGGTTTATCAGCAGGTGCAGCACGTAAAAAATCGGGATCTGGGCTTAAATAAAGAAAACCTGATTGAAATACCGGTAAATGGGGATTTGATTAAAAACAGAAATGCGATAGCTGAAAGCCTAAAGAATACAGGGACGGTAAGCAGTTTGGGTCTGTCTAATTCAAACCTAATGTCTGCCGGTAATAACGGTTCAGGTTTGAGATGGCAGGGAGGAACCGATACAGAAGATGTTTTGGTTTCTTTCAGATATGTAACGGATGGCTATTTAGAAACGACCGGGATTAAGATTCTTGAAGGCCGTGGTTTCAGCACCAGTGTGGCACAAGACAGCACGCGTGTACTCATCACCGAATCATTTGCAAAACTGATGGGAACAGGCAGTGCACTTGGCAAAACCATAGACTGGTTTGGCGATACCGTTACCGTTGTTGGAGTGACTAATAATTATTTATATGGTGATATGTATGGCACCAGTGATCCGGTTATGTTTTTCAACTTTCCGTCTGAGGCGCAATATATGTATCTGAGAACCAACCCCAACTACCCGGCAGATGAAATCCTGAGTACTGTAGAGCAGACTCTCAAAACCTACAACCCGGGTTATCCCTTTGAATACGAGTTTGTAGATGCCGCGTTTGACCGTCGGTTTAAAAACGAACAGTTGATGGGTTCGTTATCCCAAATTTTTGCCGCGCTTTCCATTTTGATATCCTGCCTGGGTCTGTTTGGACTTTCGGCCTATACCGCACAGCAACGCCGTAAGGAAATAGGAGTGCGCAAAGTGTTAGGCTCGAGTGTTGCCGGTATTGTGCGCCTCCTGTCAAAAGATTTTATAGTGCTGGTACTGATTGCCATTGTAGTTGCAGTGCCGCTCGCCTGGTACATTATGCACAATTGGTTGCAGGGATTTGCGTACCGCATATCGATTAATGTCTGGGTATTTGTTTTTGCCGGTATTGCAGCTATAGGGATTGCCCTGTTAACCGTAAGCTTTCAGGCTGTAAAAGCGGCCATCGCCAACCCGGTAAAATCGCTAAGAATGGAATAAAGCTCCCTGGCCCCAAAGGAATAATGAATAACAATAATAATAGCAATAGATTATGCTTAGAAACTATTTCAAAATCGCCTGGCGGAACTTACTTAAGCACAAAGGATATTCGGCTATCAACATCTTTGGTCTAGCACTGGGGATGGCGGTAACGCTTATGATAGGTCTTTGGGTCGCAGATGAGCTTAATTTTAACGCCTATTATAAAAATAAGGATCGCATTGCCCAGGTGTACCAAACCCAAACCTACAATGGGGAGATCGGTACAGGAACAGCTATTCCCAGACCGCTTGAGTTTGTACTGAGGCAAGAATATGCCGATAATTTTGAGCGTATTGTGATGGCTTCCTGGGAGCAACCCATGACCTTACGGGTAGGTGATAAAGTAATCGGTCAAACCGGCATAAGCATCCAGGAAGAAGCCCCTCAAATGTTGGATTTGCAGATCACGCAGGGCGAGCAAAATCCGTTAAAGGAACAAAATGCCGTGATGATCTCACAGTCCTGTGCCAAAGCGCTTTTTGGTACTGAAAAAGCTTTGGGTAAAATAATCAATGTAAACGATCGGGATGATATGATGGTCACCGCGGTTTATGAGGATATTCCTAAAAACAACTCGTTTCATTCCATCAACTTTTTTCTGCCGTGGAAACATTATATAACCACAGCACACTGGTTAAAAAACGCTGCAGATCAGTGGGGTAATAATTCCTTTCAGCTTTTTGTACAATTAAAAGAGAATGCTGATTTAGCAGGTGTTTCTCAGGCTATCGCAAACATAAAGCACAACAAAGATGCAAACGAGGCGCAATTTGAGCCCAAGTTATTTCTTTGGCCAATGGAAAAATGGCATCTGTATTCCCGGTTTAAAAATGGAGTGCCTAGTGGAGGCCGAATAGAAAACGTATGGCTTTTTGGTATCATTGGGACTTTCGTATTATTACTGGCCTGCATCAACTTTATGAATCTGAGCACCGCACGCTCTGAAAAACGCGCGATGGAGGTAGGCATACGCAAAACCATAGGTTCGACGAAAAATCAACTCGTCAGGCAGTTTCTTGTAGAATCCCTCTTAGTCGTGTTCTTTGCTTTCGCTCTTGCAATGGGTTTGGTGTTACTATTCTTAAATGCGTTTAACGATCTGGCCAGTAAAGCGATAGATTTTCCCTGGTCAAGTCCTGTTTTTTGGGTGACGGCTTTAGTTTTTATTACACTTACTGCATTGATTTCAGGCAGTTATCCTGCTCTCTACTTATCTGCCTTCAGACCTATAAAAGTATTGAAGGGAACATTTAAAGCCGGAAAAATGGCTGCCTTACCTCGAAAGGTATTGGTAGTAACTCAATTCAGCGTTTCAATCGCTCTGATAATTGGGACGCTTATTGTAATGTCTCAGATCGAATTCAGCAAAAACAGACCGATAGGTTATCAAACGGAAGGGTTGATTCAAATTCCAGTAATGAGTTATGAATTCGTAGGAAAAGATGATTTTATGCGTCAGCAGTTTTTAGCCTCGGGAGCAGTGATGGAGATGGCTACTTCTAGCAGTCCCAGTACAGATATTTGGTCTCATAGAAGTGGCTACAATTGGGAAAGTAAACCTGAAGAATTTCAGGAAGAATTCGCCTATACCGAGGTTTCTTATGAATACGTGGAGACGTTGGGACTGAAAGTTGTGGACGGGCGGGGTTTTTCAAGAGAATTTGCTACAGATTCCAGCGCAATTCTTCTTAATGAAGCTGCAGTTAAATATATGGGATTAAAAAATCCTGTGGGCGAAATCATCCGTCAGGGAAGTGAGGAAAACCCAACACTTTTACGTGTGATAGGCGTTGTGGAAGATGCGGTTGTACAGTCACCCTATGAACCGGTGAAGCAGGCTATCTATGTGTTTGATCGTTATGGCAATGCCAGCTATTGGAATTTGCGCTTGAACCCGGATCAAAGTGCGGGTGAAAATTTGGCGCAGATTGAAGAGGTGTTTACCCGTAATTTTCCCAACTCTCCATTTACCTACGATTTTGTTGATCAGGAATATGCTCAAAAATTTGACGAGGAAGAGCGCATTGCCAGTCTGGCAAAAGTATTTACAGTACTTGCTATTCTCATAAGTTGTCTGGGGCTGTTTGGTCTGGCCTCTTTTGTGGCAGAGCAGCGCACTAAAGAAATCGGCGTACGCAAAGTTTTGGGTGCTTCGGTAGCTAACCTGTGGTTGCTACTTTCTAAGGATTTTGTAATGCTGGTCGTCATGGCCATTCTTGTTGCATCGCCAGTAGCTTTCTACCTGATGCAGCAATGGGTTCAAAAGTTCTCCTATCGAACCGATATTTCACTCTGGATATTTATAGCTGCAGCATTTGGAGCTATGTCAATAACCCTGATTACGGTAAGCTTTCAGGCCATTAAAGCTGCAATCGCCAACCCCGTAAAATCATTGAGAAACGAATAATCCCCTAACCCTAAAAGGGGGAATGAATAGCAATAACAATAATAATAGCAATAATCATGCTTAGAAATTATATCAAAATCGCCTTTAGAAACCTTTGGAAAAACAAGGGGTATTCGTTTTTAAACATCAGCGGTCTAGCCATTGGGATGACTGCCGGGTTTCTGATTTTGCTGTATGTCGCCTTCGAACTGAGCTACGACCAGATGTATCCTGAAAAAGACCGCATTCACAGGCTGGTGAGTACTATCAAAACACCTTCTGACGAGTACAATATCGCGATTATAGACTGGACGGTTCTTAATAAAATAAGTCCGCAGTTTCCTGAAATTGAAACTTCCACCCGTGTTTTTGATATCAATCTGAATATGCAAAAAGGCACCGAAACGGTACGAGAGCAAAACGTTTTGGCTGTTGACTCTACGTTTCTCAACATTTTTGGCGTAGAACTTTTACGCGGAAATGCTACCGAAGCCTTACGGGCGCCGTTGAGTCTTGTTTTGAGCGAAAGCGCGGTGCAGAAATATTTTGGCGATCAGGATCCTTTGGGAAAAACCCTGAAGATCATGAACGGTAAATACACCGCTCAGGTCACCGGAATTATGCCTGCGCTGCCCGAAAACTCCCAGATTAAGGCAGATATGTTGCTTTCAATTTCCAGCTACACTCAGGTTTTTTCACCTGATATTGATGAATCCTGGGCAGATTACGAACCTCGTGGATATCTGCTGCTTCGCGAAAACACCGATGCAAAAGCTTTAGTGCCTAAAATCAATGCCTATGTAAAAGAGATTGACGGCGCTAAAATGGAGGCTGCGCAATTGTATATCAGTCACGACCTGGAGCCGGTTGATGAGGTGTA
Organism: Leeuwenhoekiella nanhaiensis; assembly: GCF_002744755.1. Taxonomy (GTDB): domain Bacteria; phylum Bacteroidota; class Bacteroidia; order Flavobacteriales; family Flavobacteriaceae; genus Leeuwenhoekiella; species Leeuwenhoekiella nanhaiensis. The sequence goes on from NZ_KZ319289.1 coordinate 320,874, forward strand.
TCTCTATTCCGAACGAAACCGTAAAAAACAGGGGCATATCACCAATGTGTATGTTTTCAGTCTTGTGGCCTTGTTTATCCTGCTTATCGCGGGGATCAATTTTGTAAATCTCACTACCGCACGCTCTGTAGAACGCGCAAAAGAAGTAGGCGTACGTAAAGTAATCGGGGCTCAGAAACAGCAATTGTCCTTTCAGTTCTTAAGCGAGTCGCTAATGATCAGCCTTTTGGCATTTGTACTGGCACTGGGGCTTACCGCTTTGGCCTTGCCCTATTTTAATAGTTTGGCCGGAAAGGAGATCGCCACCGGAATCTTTAACGATTTTACCTATATCGCTTTACTCTTCGGCCTTGCGGTGCTTATAGGTTTGCTGGCGGGGGTGTATCCGGCGCTGGTATTGTCTTCATTTAAACCCGTTCAGGTGCTTAAAGGCAGGTTTACTGCTACCCGAAACGGTGCGATTTTGAGAAAAGGGCTTGTTGTGGTTCAATTTGCGGTTTCCATCCTGCTTATAATAGGTACGCTGGTGATTTACAATCAGACGCGTTTTATGCAGAATTACGATTTAGGTTTTGCCAAAGACCGCCTGCTGATTCTCGATACCCAATCGGCCGCCGGCCGTGATGTTTTGCAACAACAGCTTGCCGGAAATCCCAATATTCTATCCGTAAGCCGGGCATCGTCGGTTCCCGGTGGCGGAGGTGATAACAGTTCGGCATTATCAACCATATCAAACAGTGAGGGGAACGATCAAACCTTAACGGTAGACCGGTATGTAATCGACGACCGGTATCTGGACCAACTGGATATCAAACTGCTTGCCGGGCGTAATTTTGACCGTAATCTGGCTCAGGACAGCGTTTCGGCCATGATCGTTAATGAGCGCATTACTCAAATGCTGGGTTTTGTAAATCCCGAGGATGCTCTGGGGGCTTCGTTTAGCCAATGGGGGCGAAAAGGAGAGATCGTAGGAGTTACTCAAAATTTCCACACCAGCTCTCTGCAACAGAATGTGGGTCCGCTTTCTTTCGTATTTGATCCGGAACAATCCCGATTACTAACCGTGAAAGTTGCTGCCGGAACTATCAACCAAACTCTTGATTTTATAGAAGATTCCTGGCAACGTGCCCTGCCCGAAATTCCGTTTGACTACTATTTTCTCGACGAATTTTTTGACCGGCAATACCGCGCCGAGCGGCAATTTGGCAAACTGTTTCTCAATTTCTCGATGCTCGCGATTTTTATCTCGTGTCTGGGACTTTTAGGACTGGCGGCTTACAGTATGTTGCAACGCAAACGCGAAATAGGAATACGAAAGATCGTTGGTGCCAGTGTATTTAGCATCGTAAACCTCGTTTCTGCTGAATTTATCAAGTTAGTAGGTATTGCCTTTGTAATCGCGGCACCCATTGCCTGGTTTGCGATGCATAGTTGGCTGGAAGGCTTTGCCTATCGCATCAGCCTATCGTGGTATCTATTTGCCGGAGCAGGAGTTCTGGTCATTGGCATTGCCCTGTTAACCGTAAGTATACAGGCGATTCGGGCAGCAGTGGCAAATCCTGTAAAATCCTTAAGAACTGAATAGTAATAGAAATAGTAATAACAATAGCATGCTTAGAAACTACATCAAAATCGCCTGGCGGAACATAATAAGATACAAGACTAACAGTCTGCTTAATATTTTGGGGTTGACCATTGGGTTAGCTTCTGTAATGCTGATTGCGCTCTATATTCAGAATGAATTGAGTTATGATACTGCCTTTAAGGACGCAGACCGTGTTTATCGGGTAAATATGAAAGGTAAGATGGGCGATAATAGTTTCTACGCCGGCTATACCCCTCCACCGGCAGGAGAAGCTTTGGTTTCAAATTTTCCGGAGATAGAAAGTGCGACACGTATTTATCAGCCTTATAATACTACAGTAGCCTATACCAATGGAGAAACTCCAAAGGCTTTTAGTGAGTCTGAAATTTTGGCGGTTGACCCTAATTTTTTGGAAGTGCTTAGCTATCCTTTGCTTAAAGGAGATGCTGCGACCTGCCTACAACAACCCAACAGCATCGTGATCACGCCTCAGATCGCTCATAAATATTTTGGCTCCGAAAACCCTCTGGGTAAAACCTTGCTTTATGGAGAGGAGCAAAGGCCTCTGCAGGTGACCGGAGTGCTTACCGATCTGGAGCAGTATCCCGCTTCAGTAAAGTTTGATATCCTGATGCCGGTAGCCAATTTTGGTGATGTGAGCTATTTTAATTGGAGCTGGGTTTGGCTTAACATGGCCACCTATGTGAAATTAACCAAACAAGCCAGCGAGAATCCTGATGCCTTATCCCGTCTGGAAGCAGGTTTTCCCGAGATGCTTCGCGTGCAGGCAGCTCCCGGATTTAAACGTATTGGGCAGCCTTTTGATGAGTTTTTGGAAAAGGGAAACTATTGGGAATTGCATTTACAACCTCTTAAAGATGTGCACCTCTATTCTCAGGATATTACTTCTTCCATTACCGAGCAGCACGATGTCAAAAGCCTTTATATTTTAGGGATCATCGCCTTATTTATCGTGGTGCTGGCCTGCGTGAATTTTATGAATCTCGCAACGGTACAGTCGGTAAAGCGCAGTAAGGAAATAGGCATTCGTAAAGTTTTAGGTTCGCAAAGAGCCCAATTGGTAAAGCAATTTATGACAGAGGTTGTTTGTTATACCTTTTTTGCGATGCTGCTTGCAATGGTTTTGGTCTTTTTGCTCCTACCGGGTTTCAATGAACTCACCGGAAAATCAATCGCCGCTGCGGATTTTTTCAATGTTGAACTAGTTGTACTTACACTAGCCATAGCCACCATAACTGCTTTTTTAGCCGGAAGTTATCCTGCCTTTTTTCTTACCTCCTTCAATCCCATACACGTCTTAAAAGGAAAAGGTAAAACCACAAAAACTAACGGATTGGTGCGCAACGGACTTGTAGTTTTTCAGTTTTGCATAGCCATTGCACTCATCAGTTGCACGCTCATCGTTTTCACGCAACTGCGTTATACGCAACAAAAAGATCTGGGTTTTGATAAGGAAAATGTGTTGGTGCTAAACAACACCGAGCGTCTTGGCACTGGCGAAAATTCGTTTAAAGAAGAACTTACCGCTATCCCTGGAGTAAGAAATGCGAGCAGCTCATCAAGTATGTTAACACGGGGACAATTTGGAGATTTTTATGTGCCAAAAGCTACAACCGACGAACCCAATATTGCCTCAGATATTTCCTTGGGTTCTTATTTGGTAGATGATGAATTTATTGAAACACTTGATCTTGAACTGACCGAAGGAAGAGCATTTAAAAAGGAGTTTAATGACTCCCTTTCTGTACTGCTTAACGAAACTGCAGTTGCCCAAATAGGTTGGAAAAATCCTATTGGTAAGCAACTACAATATCCGGGCGGAAATATGGAATATTACACCGTAGTGGGTGTTTTAAAAGATTTCAATCTGGAATCGTTGCATACCGCAATTGAGCCTTTTGCCCTATTTTCGGAAACTTCACAGAGTTATGAATCGGGAGTCTCTTACATCACGCTTAAAATTTCAGGAGAGAATACCGTAAACACCTTAGGTCAGATTGAGAAACTCTGGGAAGGGTATTCTGAAAGTGCTCCTCTGGAATATACGTTTTTAGATGAAGATCTGTCTCATGCCTATCAGGAGGACCGGCGCCTGGCGTCACTGTTTACCATTTTTACGGCACTTGCTATTGTAGTAGCGTGTTTGGGATTATTTGGGCTGATTGCCTTTACAGCACAACAGCGTAGCAAGGAAATCGGGGTACGTAAAGTGTTGGGGGCGAGTGTGGGTGATATTGTAAGCTTGCTTGCTGTGAATTTCTTAAAGCTGGTCCTGCTCGCATTAATTTTGGCGATTCCTATTGCCTGGCTTGCTATGAGCAAATGGCTTCAGGATTTTGTCTATCGTATTGATATCCCGCTATGGACTTTTGTGGTCGCCGGTGCTTTGGCTTTAGGTATTGCCCTCATAACCGTAAGTTTTCAGGCCATCAAAGCCGCCATCGCTAACCCTGTAAAATCCTTAAGAACCGAATAAAGCTCCCTGACCCCCAAGGGGAGAATTAATAGCAATAACAATAGATCATGTTAAAGAACTATATCAAAATCGCTTTTAGGAATTTGTGGAAAGACAAAAGCTTTACCCTGCTCAACCTGCTGGGATTGAGTATTGCTTTTGCAGCAGCGCTTTTGCTGGCGATGTATGCTTTTTTCGACCTGTCTTACGATCAGTTTCATAAGAATAAGGAAGCTATTTTTCAGGTGTATTATACCGAGCAGACCCCGGGCGGGCGGGCCCTGGCTACATCTATGCCGGTTCCTTTTGCTCCGGCGCTCAGAGAGGAACTTCCTAATATAAAGCATGTCACACGCTATATGAGTGACGGCGCTCTTAATCTGGAAGAGGGTAAGGAGCTCAATCTGAGATTGATTTTTACAGATCCTGATTTTTTTGAAATGTTCACCTTTGAGACCCTTTTGGGGTCGGCAGATGTTTTAAAGGAAAATTCAAAAATCAGCATTACCGAGGAGACGGCTCAAAAATTATTTGGAAGAACAGATGTGCTTGGCCAAAGCCTGAATTTGCTCATTAACGGGCGTAAAGAAGCGTTTACTGTAGGGAGTATTCTTAAAGATATTCCGATTACCAGCGGACTTCGGTTTGATGTAGCGGTTAATTTTACGCACTCACCTAATTATGCCGAAAATCTAGACCGCTGGGATGCCCGCAATCATTCGGTTTTTATTCAACTTGATGAAGGCGCTACCCCTTCCGCATTAACAAAAAGCGCGGCTTCTTTTACCAATTTGCATTATCAGGGGAATATTGAAGATCTTAAACGGGACGGCGCACAACCCAATGCCAATGGCAATTATTTGGAACTGAATTTACTACCGTTTAAAGACATGCATTTCGCAGATTTTAGTGGTGATTCGTTGAAGGTAAGTAGAGCCTATCCCTATATGATTTTGGGAATTGGTTTACTCATCCTGTTTATTGCCGGGATCAATTTTGTGAATATGAGCATCGCGCGCAGTGCCCAGCGCCTGCGCGAAATAGGCATGCGTAAAACCCTGGGAGCTGCTAAAAAGCAATTGTTTTTTCAGTTTTGGAGCGAAAGCGTCTGGATCTTTTTAATAGCACTGCTGCTGGGGATAGGTCTTAGTCTGGCTTTAGAATCCCCTTTTCGCCAACTCTTCAATACCCCGGCGAGACTTACAGATCTGAGTTCGTCAACCTTATTGATCGCACTTTTCATTTCATTTATCCTGATCACGTTTATTGCGGGTGGCTATCCTGCTTTGGTTTTGAGCAAACTGGGTACACTCAAAGCCTTAAAAGGAAAGCTTGATCTGGCCGGTAAAAACCGGGTGCGCAACGTCTTGATGGTCGTTCAGTTTAGTATTGCGATTGTGTTGATTTCGGGGACTTTTGTCCTGGGGAAACAGCTAGACTATATGCGGAATAAAGATCTGGGTTTTAATAAAGAAGAAGTGATAGCTATTCCTTTAAACGGAAAGCGGGCAAACCGGCAAAATGTGGCCTTGTTACGCAACGAACTGGCAGGAAAACCGGGTATTCTTTCGGTTTCTGCTTCCGATAATAACCTGGGACTGGGAAGAGACGGAAGCACCTATTTTAGCCGGATGGGTTTTGATTATAAAGGCCGTGGCGTTGCTACCAATATGCTGGTGGTAGATTATGATTATCCCGAAACTTTAGGCCTTCAGTTGAAAGAAGGGCGTACGTTTAGCCGAAGTTTTTCCGGCGACAGCCTTTCTATAGTAATCAATGAAGCTATGGCGCGCGAACTTCAGGAGAAAGAACCCGTGAACAAGCAGATTATCCTTGACGATTCCATCACCTACACCATAGTAGGGGTCCTGAAAGATTACAACTTTCAGTCGCTTAGCAAAAAGATTGAACCCATAAGCATGTTTATGAACCGCGATTGGGATTTGTATTATGCCTTTATCAAAATAGCACCTCAAAATAGGGTTCAGAGTTTTGAAGCTATTGAAGATGCCTGGAAACGCATTGAACCTAATGCCGAATTTCTCGGCTCTTTTATAGACGAAAACATCGACCGCACCTTTAAGCGCGAACGTACGATGACCACCATCATCAGCAGCGGTTCGCTGATTGCAATCATATTAAGCTGTATCGGACTTTTTGCAATCTCGATGCTGGTAGTGACACAACGTACTAAAGAAATCGGGGTGCGTAAAGTAGTAGGCGCCAGTGTTGCGCAGATCACGTTTTTATTGACTAAAGATTTTCTGAAACTCGTAGGCGTCGCCTTTCTAATTGCCGCCCCGGTTGCCTGGTGGCTGTTATCACAATGGCTGCAGGATTATGAATACCGTATTGAATTACATCTTTGGATTTTTCTGGCTGCTGGTCTGCTGGCTGTTTTCATCGCACTGGTCACCATAAGTTTCAGGACTATTCGGGCAGCGCTTAAGAATCCGGTGGAATCGCTGCGTACCGAATGAGTCCCTGGCCTCCTAGGTGGGAATGGATAACAATAACAATAATAATAGCAATAGATCATGTTAAAGAACTACATAAAAATCGCCTGGCGGAATATCTGGAACAATAAATTGTTTTCATTCATAAACGTCATCAGTCTGGCCATCGGGTTTAGCGCATCTTTTGTGATCGGCCTGATGGTATATTATGATTTTACTTTTGATAAATTTCATAAGGATGGGGATCGTATTTACCGCGCAACCACCCAATTTATAAGTCCTGAAGGAACCGATCATTTCAATGGTGTAAACGCCCTGTTGGCCGATGCTTTAAAACAAGATGTGAGCGGTCTTGAAAATGTGAGTGCTTTTTATACGTACCGCCCTTTAAAAGTGGAAGTCGAAAGCCGTGACTTGGTCTTCAAAAAGCCTAACCATGTTATTTTTACAGATAGTGATTATTTTAAGGTGATTGACTATAACTGGTTAGCAGGTAATAAGGCAACCAGTCTGCTTGAGCCAAACGAGGTGGTGCTGACGCAGCAGCGCGCCGAAAGCTACTTCCCCAACACACCAGTAGAAAATCTTATTGGGAAAATCCTGATGTATAACGACTCTATCCCTGCAAAAATCACGGGTGTTGTAGCCAATTTTGAGGAGCGTAGCGATTTTGTTTTTCAGGAATTTATCTCGTTGCCCACCGCCTTGCAATCTGATCTTAAATCAATGGTGACTAATACGATCTGGGATAGTTATAACTCAGATGCGCAGGTACTGTTTAAAACTCTTCCCGGAGTCGCCGGTAATACCATTCAGGAGCAGTTAGATAACCTGAGTAAGTCTCGCGCTGATAAAGACGACCTGGCAGACGGAGAGTGGTCCCGTTTTTATGCACAGCCTTTAGAGGAACTGCATTTTGATACGCGCTACGGCACCTTTGACTATAGCGTTCCGCAGGCGAGTAAAAAGGTACTTTTGAATCTGGGCATTGTAGCCTTGTTTCTCCTGCTTTTAGGCAGCATCAACTTTATCAATTTAACGACAGCTCAGGCGACACAACGGGCACGCGAAATAGGTATTCGCAAGACGCTGGGTAGTTCAAAAAAGCAACTGATCTTTCAATTCTTAGGCGAAACCTTTCTGCTTACCCTATTGTCTGCACTGGTGTCTGTTGTTCTAGCTTTCTGGTTGCTGCGTGTTTTTGCAGGATTTATTCCGTCGGGATTAAATTTCGGACTTTTTGCAAACCCCTGGATTATTACTGCTATGCTGGTCTTATTGGTGGTGGTTACACTCTTGTCCGGTATGTATCCGGCCTTTGTACTTTCCGGATTTAAACCCGTTTCGGTGTTAAAGAACAGGCTTAGCTCGCAAACCTCTGCGACCGGTTTTAGAAAGGGACTTACCGTTTTTCAGTTTGTAGTTGCTCAGGTTTTTATAATCGGGACTTTGTTGGTGGGCAAGCAAATAGATTACCTGATGCATAAAGACATAGGTGTCAATACAGCTAATATCGCATATGTCAAACTTCCGTGGAATGATGCTGCGATCACAAAAAAGAAGCTTTTAAAAAATAAACTGGCTACGATTCCGGAACTCTCTACAATCAGCCTGGGCGGGGCACCCCCGGCGTCAATGTACATCAATTCAAATCTTGTGGAATTCAGCAAAGATGGCGAAACTATTGAAGTGTTGCAGGAACAGCGATTTGGTGATGCGACGTATTTTGATCTGTATGGACTAGAACTGCTGGCGGGCCGAAAACCCATTAACGACACGATTAAAGAATATGTGATCAACGAAACCATGCTGCATAAACTGGGCTTTACAGCACCTGAAGAAGCGGTGGGCCAGCAATTGCTGATGGGATCTAAGAGCTATCCCATTGTTGGCGTTATGCGTGATTTTAATGAAAAGCCTTTGAACTCTGACATCCAGCCGGTCGTATTTGTGGGTGATATTTACCGGGACTGGTTTTCCCAATTCAATATGCTTCATTTTAAGATTGAGCCGAAAACTCAAGACCTGGCAGGTACTCTTGAGAAGGTAGAAGATATTTGGAAATCGGTTTATCCGGATTCAGATTTTGAGATCCAGTTTATGGACGAAACAGTAGCTAATTTTTACAGGTCGCAGCAGCGCACCCAGAAACTGTTGAACTGGGCGACTGGTCTTGCTATTTTAATAAGCGCTTTAGGCCTGCTGGCTCTGGTGATCTATACCACCGAACGTCGTATTAAAGAGATCGGCATCCGCAAAGTGCTGGGCGCTTCATTAATGGAGCTACAAGTCCTGCTGTGCAAAGATTTTCTGAAACTCATAGCTATAGCTTTTGTGATTGCTGCTCCCATCGCTTACTGGCGAATGCATATATGGCTGGAAGACTTTGCCTACAAAACCGAAATGAGCTGGTGGGTTTTCGCCCTAAGCGGCATCGGAATGGTTGTGCTTGCCCTGGCGATAATGAGTTTTAAAACATTGAGAACTGCGATGAGAAATCCCGTAAAATCTTTAAGAACTGAATAAGCCCTAGCCATCTAACCCTTAAATGGGGAGTTAATGGCAATAACAATAATAATCGCAATAGATAATGTTAAAGAACTATATAAAAATCGCCTGGCGGAATCTGCTAAAGAATAAACTCTCCGGCTTTATTACCATCGGTGGGCTGGCTGTAGGGCTTACCGCCTGCACGCTAATTCTGTTTTATGTAGCGCACGAGCGCAGTTACGACAGCTTTCATACAGATTCTGATCGTATTTATACGGTGGAGGCTCAGGTAAATATGGGCGGAGATAGCATTTATATGAACTCGATGAATGCCACGGTTGGAAAGCTCACCGAAAATGCGAGTCCGGCGGTTTCTAGCAGCCTGCGTCTAAAGGAAGAATACAAGCCGGTAATCATCACCAATGCGAGCCAGCCGGGCACGCGATTTTCGGAAAAAGATTTCAGCTATGCCGATGCGAATTTCTTTGACTTCTTTTCATTTAGATTGAAAAAAGGCAACACGGCAACTGTTTTAAGCAAGCCCTATTCGCTGGTGCTTAGCGAGGATATGGCCAAAAAGTATTTTGGTAACCAAAGTCCTATTGGCGAAACACTATCAGTGCGAAAGGACAGCACCTACCTGTTTACCGTCACCGGTGTGATGGAAAATACACCTAGCAATTCCAGCTTACACCCCGACTTTGTAGCATCGCTGAGCAGTATGCCAACCATAAAAGAGTTTGAGAGGGATTTTGATTCGGAAGCCTTTAGATTAGGTTCTTTCCCTACGTACTTAAAGTTGAATGAATCTGCAGATAAAAGTGCAGTCGAAAAAACGATGCAGGAACTCAGTATTCAAGGCAATGCAGAGGCTTCTGATGTTTACAGCCTGAGTCTGTTAAGGGATAAACATTTAAACGGAAGAGACGCTTCAAACACCAGGTACATCAGTATTTTTCCGTTGATAGCGGTGCTAATTCTGTTGCTTGCCTTAGTCAATTATTTGAGTTTATCAACAGCACGTGCCACCTTGCGTTCTAAAGAAATCGGTGTGCGTAAAGTAAATGGTGCCAGCAGAAAAAGTGTGGCGTTGCAGTTTTATGTGGAATCTACCCTTTATGTAATCTTTGCGTTTCTGGTTTCGGTAGCCCTTAGTGTAGTTTTAAAACCCTGGTTTTTTAGCCTTCTGGACATTGAGATTGACGCTTCCTTTTTCCTTAATAAAAACTTCCTCCTGATCCTTACAGGTCTGTTAGGCTTCACCGTTTTGGCAACCGGTTTTTACCCGGCATTGGTGATGTCTGCCTTCAATCCTGTTGAGAACCTGAGAAGCAGCAGGACTTCAAAAATGGGAGGAGAACGCTTACGTAAGGTTTGTACTACCGTCCAGTTTGTCATTGCGATTGCCCTTTTAATAAGCGGTGTTATCATCCATCAGCAATTGGATTATGTGCGCGGGGTGGATACCGGTCTTAACCGTTCTGACGTAGTTATGGTAACGCTGCAGAATACCGTGGGGACTAACAGTACTCCTTTTAGAAATGAGATCGAAAAGCTCTCACAGGTAACCAGCACCGCAGTAGCTCAATATCCTATTTACAAAGGGTATAATATGTTTTTTGCGTCTTCAGAACAAGTGCCTGATGCTACGGGTCTGCCCATATTTTCGGTAGATGATGATTTCTTTAAAACCCTGGGTGTAACCTGGGAAACAAAGCCGGATGACGAAAATTTCTATTCTAAAAGCGATCCGGTGATTATTAACGAAGCGGCAATCAGCAAATTTAAACTGGGACCAAATCCTATAGGAGAAAGTCTGCTTTTTGGAAACAGTAAAAGAGAAATTGTTGGTGTAGTTAAGGATTTCCATTTTGAAAATCTGGATGCGCCCATAAATGCAGTGGCTTTGTTTGTGAATCCAAAAACCAAAGCAACCACAAATATTCTGGGCAAAAATGGCGGTTGTTTATTTGTGCGTTTTCAGCCCGATAGTAACGTACCCCAATTGCTTTCAAAAATGGAAACGATCTATACCCAATACGATTCTGCTACTCCTTTTGAATACCAGTTTCTGGATGACGCGTTTGACGCGATGTTTCGTTCCGAAGAACGCTTATCACACGTGTTTAACCTGTTTATCATTCTGGCGATGCTGATTGCCGGTATGGGGCTTTTTGCCCTGGCAACCTTCAGCGCACAGCAGCGTATGAAAGAGCTGGGAGTTCGTAAAGTTCTGGGCGCATCGGTGTTGCAGCTTACCACCTTACTTTCTTTTGATTTTCTTAAACTGATTTTGCTGGCTATTCTGGTCGCCTCACCGCTCGCGTGGTATTTTATGCACGAGTGGCTTCAGGACTTTAATTATAAAACAACTATACACTGGTGGGTTTTTGCTGGTGCAGGCGTTGGCGCTTTTGTCCTTGCCATTTTTACGGTAAGTTTTCAAGCCATTAAGGCGGCATTGGCAAACCCCGTAGAATCCTTAAGAACCGAATAACAATAGAAATAATAATAACAATAAAAATAAATCATGCTCTTACAACTCAATCATATTTATAAATGGGTCAAACAAGGCGGCAAACGCGTCTTTTTACTAAATGACATCAGTCTTGATGTCGAAGAAGGCGAGTTCATCTCCATTATGGGTCCTTCAGGTTCCGGGAAGTCGACTTTACTCAACGTCATCGGGATGCTTGACGAATTTCAGGAAGGGGAATACATTTTTGATGGCGAACCGGTGCATAGCCTTAAGGAAAAGCAACGTGCAAAACTCTATAAAGAATACATCGGTTTTGTGTTTCAGGCGTATCACCTCATCGACGAGTTGACCGTTTATGAAAACATTGAAACCCCGCTTTTGTACAAGAATATCAAGTCTTCCGAACGTAAAGCTTTGGTAGCCGATATGCTCGACCGCTTTAATATTGTGGGCAAAAAAGACCTGTTTCCGGCGCAGCTGAGTGGCGGGCAGCAGCAACTGGTAGGCATCGCCCGGGCACTAATTGCAAAGCCCAAACTTATTTTGGCAGATGAACCCACCGGAAATCTAAACTCGAAGCAGGGCGAAGAAATCATGGAACTCTTTAAGGAGCTCAATACCGAAGGGGTCACCATCATCCAGGCGACGCACTCGGAGTCTAACGCGGCTTACGGTAATCGCATCATTCACCTGCTTGACGGGAGTAAACAGCTTCAACCCCAGAATTAAAATAACACGAGGGACTCATCAACCCGATAGTTTAAAAACATACAAACACATCAATCAAAAGAATATGAAAATTCCATTCGCAGGCTTGTTAGCGGCCTGGCTGTTTACGATCTGCACTATGCAGGCACAGGAAACGCTTACACTTGAGGATTGCATCGAGATTGCTTTGGCCCAAAACTTCAGTGTACAACAGGCGGAGATCAATGCACAGGGCGAAAGCATTCAGTATAAACAAAGCCGAAACGCACTTTTGCCAAGGATAAATGCCGATTACAACTATGGCGTGAGCAATGGCCGAAGCATTGACCCCTTTACCAATGCCTATGTGACCGAGCAGCTTAACTTCTCTAATGTAGGACTCAGTCTAAGTACCACCGTATTTAATGGGTTTAGATTGCTCAACAGCCTGAAGCAAAGCAGTCTCAACAAGGCCGCTGCCGGGATGGAAGTGGAAGAAGCCCGCCAAAACCGAATGCTTGATGTTACGCTGAGCTTTTTGCAGGTTTTGAATGCCCGCGAACTCGTAAAACTGGCCGAAACCCGCTTACTTACTACCCGCGAACAGCTCAAACGGCTGGAGAAACTCAACGAAGAGGAGAGCGGCAATCCTTCTGATTTTTACGATTTGAGAGGTCAGCTTGCATTGGATCAAAATGCCATTATAGATGCCAAAAACAGTCTGAATAACGCGCTTGAAGAGCTCAAGTTTCTGCTGAATACCGATGCCGAAATAGAGGCGGAAAGTCTGGCTTTAATAACCGAATTTAAAAATCAGGAGCTGTCTGCCGAAGGAATCTATGAGCAGGCTTTGCAAAATCTGGCTGCAATCAAAGCCCGTGAACTCAGGCTGGAAGCTGCCGAAAAAGGAGTGGCTGTCGCCCGCTCGCAGTACGTGCCTGAAATCAGTTTATTTGCCAATCTGAATACCAACTACTCGAGTGCTGCACGCCTGTTTGAAGAGACCGGAACAGAGCTTTTAGAAACTACAGATTTTGTAAGCATTTCGGGAATCGACTACAATGTCTTTACTCAGGAAACCCGGTTTAATTCCCGCGGGATATCGTATATAGATCAGTTAAACAACAACCTCAATTCTACCATCGGAGTTAGCGTGAGTATTCCGTTGTTTAACGGGTTTCGGGCCAAAAACAATGTGCAACTACAAAAAGTAGAACAGAGCAGGGCTGAGGTAGCTTTGGCAGAAACCAAACGCGCGCTGAAGCAAAACATCACGCAGGCCTATAACGACTGGGATGCAGCGGCTACGAGCTATGAGTTGCTACAGGAACAGGTCGTGGCTTATGAAAAGTCGTTTGCGATCAACGAAGCCCGTTTTAATCTGGGTGTGGCCACCAGTGTTGAATACATCACCAGCAAAAACCGGCTCGACAACGCCCGAATCAATTTAACCAACACCCGCTATACCTACCTGCTGCGGGATAAGGTGCTGGAGTTTTATAAGGGTAGGGTGATTAGATAAGTGGGTTTAAGTCGCAAGGATCCATTGCTTATTTTTAGTACTTTACTAACTACACTTCTACTCACGAACAAATGAAGAAGGTTTATTTTGGTGAATGGGTACGTATTTTTCTACGATATATTCAGTCACGGCTTTTAAGGTTTTTCCGTTTACGGGGTGCAAACCGGGAGCGGTATAGTACTCAATTTCTCCCTGCTTGTTTTTGTAATACCACAGGAGCGGCTTTTGATTCTGCTCCGAAAAAAAAGGTGTGGTAATATCAACCTCTACCCGTTTAAAATTTTCAAAACGCTTTTCATCATAAGGTTCAATAGCGTTGCCATACGTGGAATAGGAGCCTTTTGAGCAGGGTATTTTTTCATAGAACCTTCCGGTCCAGGTCATACAGTTTACAGAATCTGCTGTTTTACTTGTTTTATTTTGAAAGAGCAGATAAAATACTAGTAATAGCGTAAGCGCAATCGCGCCAAGTATAGAGGCGGAGTGCAAGTTTTTCTGACCTGGTTTAGTTGCTGCACCTGTGGAGGAATCCTGGGTTTCTTTTTTGTCTTTCAGACTTGAGGGAAGTGAGCCATTACCGGGCTCCTTTGCTTTATTTTTTTCAACGTAGCCGGCATAATCCTGATAGCCGAGATACACACAGAACTCTTCTATAGTATTTGAAGACGGATTATAGTCTTCATCTTTTCTTCTAATAAACTTATCATACGTCCTTTCAATGGTGCGGTAACTCAATCCTGTTGCTGCCTCAACTTCTTTGGCCAGGGCATATTTCTTATGGGAAGCCGACTTGTCTTTGGCTTTTTTAAATACTTCTTCCGTGATTTTTTTTACGTAGAATTCTTCCATCATCCTAAAAATACAAATTATCCCCAAACATTTTTTAGACAACTACTTCTGCGAAGCCTTGTGTTTAGTGATGTCGAAAAGTTGTCTAAAACAAGTCTAATGACTGTCTGCAACCAAACTTCAATCTTCCCTTTACTTTGTCCCATAGGATGCTTGCTGCTATGTCTTGCTAACATAGCTGTTCTAGAACAGGCATTCTAAAGGAAATCTCTAATGCAGTGGCCAAGGGCCAAATTGGAAAGTAGTTCAACGCTGCTGCATGAGATTTCCACTTTCCAAAAAAAAACGGAGTACTCCAAAACTCAATGGTGGCTGTAAAGCAATAAGACCGGGAAATCCCGGGACGGCCACCCCTTTGTTCAATCACAAAACTTCTAAAAGGATGAAAAAAATAATAGTAGCCCTATTTATTGTGGCATTAAATGGGGTGATTACCTCGTGCAGCGCAGACGCTTATGAAGAAAGTTTAATTAACGGAACCCAGGCAACTGAAGGAGATGACGGAAAGGTAACGCCCCCGCCACCCCCACCGCCCCCTCTTGATGAGGGAAATTAAGAGCTTTAAAAAGAAAAGGTTTGTGCTATTTGCATAAACCTTTTTTAGTAGTTTTAAATTAAAAACTGCCTTGTACCGCTCAGCCCTTGTCTTCTTTATTATCTTATTGTTTTATTCCTGTAAGGAGCAGTTAAATTTTGATCGTGGGGCTTTAAAAGCTGCTAACGATAGTATCACACATTATTATAAAAATGCCCAGGATAATAACCTCCCTTTAGACGACCGGCTAAGATTTACCAATCAGGCACTTCAATCCTTAGAGAATCAAAAATCCGATTCTCTGTACCTAAAGCTCCTGTATCAAAAGAGTTGGTTGCAGTATTCTATGGGGCAATACGACAGCCTTATAAAAAGTGACCGGCTCCTCCACGATACGGCTAATCCCACTGAGGCAGCAGCTATTTTGGGAATGCAAAATTATCTTATGGGCTACTATTTTGAGCAGGTTGCGCAGAAACCGGATAGTGCATTTCAACGCTTTAACAGATCCAGATTTTATTATAAACAAACTAACGACAGCAGCTGGATTGGTAAAAACCTGCTGAATATGGCCAACATTCAACAAACTCAAAGTGATTTTTTTGGAAGTAAAGAAACCCTTACCGAGGCCATTCAATACATAGAAGCAGGGGAGGATGCTAACACGATTGCTTCGGTTTACAATAGTCTTGGCACCAATCACCGCAAACTCTTTAACTATACTGATGCCCTTGATTATTACTTAAAGGCCATTAAAACTTCAGATGAACAAGCAGCCATTAGTAACTATAAAAATAATCTGGCTACGGTATATATAGATCTGAAATCCCTTGATAAAGCCCGGTCGATTTTAGAGGCGATCGCAGCTGATAGTCTGGACAGGCCAGATGCCCGGGCGCGCGTTTATGATAACCTGGCCTATGCAAATTGGTTGTCTGGCAGAGCGGTTTCAGCTAATGCTTTTTTAGAGCCGCTGAGGTTACGCAAACAGGAGCAGGATAAACGCGGATTATTAGCCAGTTACACACATCTCGGCGAGTATTACAGCAAGACCCAACCGCAACGCGCGGTGAGCTATTTAGATTCGGTTATTGATCTTTCTAAAGAGCTTAAAGCTCCCCGTGCAGAATATGACGCGCTTGGGTTTTTGATGAAACTCAAACCCGGCAATATGGGCATTCGGGACCGTTATATTCACCTGCAGGATAGTCTCTACAAGCGGGAGTTGAAGGTCAAGACCCAATTTGCCAAGTACAAGTATGATGACCGGCTTAAGGAAGAGTCTATACTAAGGCTTGAAAAGGAAAATGCTCAGGCCGAGCTTGAAGCAACCCGGGAGCGCAACTACAGGTATTGGCTTCTTGCAGGAGTTATAGGACTTGTTGCTCTAATAGTCCTGGGTTTTTATACGTATCAACAGCGCATTAAGCGTTTAAAAGCGCAAAATCGGGCAGATCGTCTGGAAGCCTCTTATGCTACCGAAGCGGCTTTATCCCAACGTTTACATGATGATTTTGGGGCAGGTTTGCATCACGTAATGCTTCTGGTTCAAAGTAATGCCGATTCCGGAAAAATACTTGACGAACTCGATAAACTCTATCAGCAAAGCCGAAATTTTTCGCGCGAAATCAATGCGGTTGACACCGGGGTAAACTTTAAGGAGGCACTTTACGCTATGCTTGACCAGCATAAACCGGAAGAAACCCGTCTGCTGATAAGCGGGAGTAAAGAGGTTGCCTGGCAATCTTTGAGTAATGTGACCAAAATTACCTTGTATAAAATATTACGAGAGTTGTTTATCAATATGAGCAAACACAGCCGTGCCGGTCTGGTTACCTTAAACCTGAAGCAGCACCCGGATAAACTTGAAATTCGCTATTCTGATAACGGGGTGGGTGTTGATGCTGCTCTTGGATTTGAGAAAAACGGCCTGTTGATTACAGAAAAGCGTATGGAAGCCATAGGGGGAACCATTACTTTTGAATCAGATCGAGGCAAAGGATTTAAAGCCGTGATCAGCATTCCAAATTAAAAAAGGATTCGCTTATGTTTAAAAAGGTATTAATAGCAGAAGATTTTCAGGGGGATAATAAGAGTATTGTAGATACACTTAAGGCCGAATTAACGATACCCGAAGTACAGGAAGAGTTTTATTGCGACAAAGCCTATAACCGGCTTCAGGTTGCTTGCCAAACCCCCGAAGCCTTCGAGTTGTTGATTACAGATCTTTCATTTAAAGAAAACCACAGTCCCCGCAGCTTAACAAATGGAGTTGAGTTAATCACAGCTGCACGAAAGCTTCAGCCCGACCTTAAGATCATCGTGAACTCTATGGAGGAGCAGGCGGTAAAAATAAAAGGCCTGTTTGAAAAGCATCACATCAACGCGTACGTGTGCAAAGGCCGGCAAAGTCTTGACGAACTCGTAAAAGCCATTCACGCAGTCGCGCTGGGCAATACCTATCTTTCGCCCCAAATAGATTTGAATACCGCAAAAAATGTGTTTGAACTGGATGAAGTTGATTTGTTTATTCTAAAAGACCTGGCAGAGGGTTTTAGTAAAAAGGAGATACGCTTCAGACTGAAAAAGATAGATTTAAGGCCTAATAGTGAAAGCTCTATTGATAAACGGGTGAGCAAATTATTTGATGAATTTGGCGCTAAGAATTCTACAGAACTCGTTGCAAAGCTTATTCGGGAGGGGTTGATCTAAAACCCAATATCATTTTAGTTAAAAAAATCAATGCCTTACAGATATCTGTAAGGCATTGATTTTTAATAGCCTTAGGTTTGATTTTTATTTATTCAATATTAGCTTATGGAACTCAATAATCAACTTAAGGCACTCGCTGATAAGATAGATAGACTGAAAGATCAAATCGAAACAGAAGAGTCTACTAAACATGCATTTGTCTTACCCTTTATTAATTTATTGGGCTATGATACCTTCAATCCCTTAGAAGTAGTGCCCGAGTTTACAGCAGATCTTGGACTGAAAAAGGGCGAAAAAGTAGATTATGCGATTTTTCAGGACGGACAACCCATTATAATTATAGAATGTAAAAACTGGAAAGAGAAAATGGATCCACATAATTCTCAGTTGTTCCGTTATTTTCACGTTTCTAAAACCCGTTTTGCACTATTAACCAATGGCATCGAATATCGTTTTTACACTGATTTGGAGAACCCAAATAAAATGGATGAAAAGCCTTTTCTGGAATTTGATATTACCAGACTAAAGGAAAATGTGATTCCTGAGATAGCTAAATTTCATAAATCCAATTTTGATGTACATAAGATTGTAGATAACGCAAGCTCTTTAAAATACACAAAAGAAATACGAAAGCTAATCTCGAGAGAAATACAAACTCCGTCTTTCAATTTTGTAAAACTTTTCGCGAGTGAGGTTTATAGTGGGAGGTTAACGGAAAAAGTTATGACTGAATTTACCGGTTTAGTTGAGAAGGCTTTTAGTCAGACAATTAGTGATCGGGTGAATGATCGTCTCAATGCCGCATTAAATAAAGAAGCTGAAGGGCAACACGAGGTTACGCCAGAACCTCAGGAAATAAGTAAAGTAGTTACCACAGAAGAGGAAATGGAAGGATACCGAATTGTGGTGGCTATTTTACGTCGTAAGCTGGATGTAAGCCGAATCGTTCATCGGGACACTCAGTCTTATTTCGGAATTTTACTTGATGATAACAATCGTAAACCGCTATGCCGACTACATTTTAATGGAAGTACAAAATATTTGGGAATATTCGATGCAAAGAAAAATGAACATCGTCATGCCCTGGAATCTCTTGAAGATATATACCAATATGAAGAACAGCTTTTAGAAACCGCAACTAATTATGAGTAATACCTTTTGTGATGGGATGGTTCATTAGGGTTTCTACTCTAGAAGAAAAGCTTACATTTTCATTTTACAGAAGAATTCAATTCAGGCTAAACCTGAAAAAAATCGGTAAGTGGTCTGAAAGTTCGCGCGCCTTTTCCAGTTGATCACAGGTAAATATAAAGTCGAGCACTCCGCTTTTCAGATATTTTAGATCCTTAGAATAGAAAATATTGTCAATCGCATAATTAAGATAGTCCACACCGGTACAGGTTTTTTTAAGTGTGGTCTTTTGGTTGACCAAAGCGGGAGTAAAGCCATTACTTTTTAGTTCATTAAATACCGGGTCTTCATTGGTGACATTGAAATCTCCGGCAAAAATCACGGACCCATTCATAGTATTGACGATGTGTTTAGATATGGCTTTTATCTCAGCCTGTGGATTTTGATTGTAAGGCCTGGAATGAAAGTTTACGATTTGTAAAACCTTTTGATCCAGATAAAAGTTAATTGCAAAGGGTTCGCGCTCTACTTTAGAATCCAAAGCGGCGATTAACGCACCTCTGTTTTTTATTTTGATATTCGCGGTTTTCCAGATAAACGCATAACGCTCGGTCACGTATTTTGAACTATGGGTAGGATCGCTTATGACGTAATCCCATTTAGAGCCCTTACGGTTTAAAATAGCTGCCAGTCTGGCGACAGCCTGTGCTCCCCCGTAACCTGCAACCACCTCCTGAATGGCGAGTATATCGGCGGCTCGTACAATTTCTGCAATTTGATCCAGTTCTTCGGCGCTTTTGGTCTTTCCAAAATCCCGAATATTCCAGGAAACAAGGGTGAGTTCTTTTTGAGCACTTAGGGAAAATGAGTAGAAGGCAACAAACAGAACGAAAAACTGTTTCATACGTTAGGGTATATTAGTGAACCCTAAAAATACAATTATCCATAGCCTTCATTTTACAGAAATCTATATACGGATAATTTAAATAAACCCCATTTCCCTCCATTCCGCAAAAGGCTCCATTATAGGAAAAGAGGTTCATTTCAAAATCTTGAACGCAATCCCGAAAAAGGATTGCGTTCGCCTGATCCTGCTGACTTCAAGGTTGCGTTTCTTCAGGAAACTTTTTAATCAACTTTAAACCGGTAGTTCAACATCCTGCACAGCACCCGTTTCCTGATTTAGTTTTACTTTTTCTGTAAAAAAACATTTAAACAACATCTTGGCTCTATCTTTTTATCCTGACCCGTCCTAAAATAGCTATACCCATTATTACCTAAATCCTGTTAGAGCCCTATCCTTCTAAATTATAGGTGATTGAGTCTTTGGTAAGTCGGCTCAAATAACGTACTGTCCTATAGTCCGGCTCAGAAAGACCATTCAAAGATCCGGATACACCTATATAATTCATAGTTCATCACATTATAAACCAATACTAACCCACGAAAAATGTGGCAAAGTGTGGTTGCAGTGTGGGTTTACTGTGGGCTCAGTGTGGGATCATTCTGCTTTTTCAGGGCAGTTAAGTAGCTCCAATCAGCTTTTAAATCATCACTATGCGTTCATTGTACCCGTCTAATACCGTTCAGGACGGTGTAGCTGGTTTTGCTTTTAAGGGCGAAAGCATCAACGAAACGATAAACAAGATGGTAACTGCATTTGACAGGTGTTTAAGCGTATTTAACGAAGATAAAACCACCTGCAAGAAGATGCGTAAGAAAGCCTAGCAGCCCGTTTTTCCGGCGAAGACCTGGTGAATTACTACTATGCAAAGCTTTATACCTATTAATAAAACTAAAATCCCCGAAGCATTAAACTTCGGGGATTTTCAGTTTAATGTAAGCGGGATTATTCTACAAGTTCAAAGTCACCCTGCATCACAACATAAACACGGGCACTTTGCGAAGTACCGCTTATTTGTGCAACGTTTTCACCAGATATAAGTTGAATTGGGATCGTTTGTACCCCGCGTTGTTTAAAAGTAAGACTGTACTGAACACCGTTTATGGTTAAATCGAGAACTTCAGGCTCTACTTCTCCGTTACCTGAAGCAGTCGCTTCTATACGCACGGCATATTGTTTTGAAGGGTCAAAACAGGGATTGCTACCCAGAGCACTGCCATCACGAGCAACAAAGTCTAGTGAATTGAATTCAAGAACAGTAGGGTTATCATCTTTTTCACAAGCCATAAGACCCAAAAGCAGACCTAGCGTGAGGATTAATTTAAAGCTTTTCATAACTATTGTTTTTGGATTATGGTTACACTTTTACTAAAACCGGATGTACTTATGGTATAGGTTCCTGTCGCCAGATTTTCAAAAATAATGGACTCCCCATTACTGGTTTTGGTCTGAATCACATTTCCGGCTAAACTTAGATTAAAGCTCTCATTTGTACCAGAGCTTGTAACCTTGATTGCACCAGGGGCATAACATACGGCGTCCTTCTTGTAAATCTGAATGTCAGAAACTTTTTGTACCGAAACTTTCCAGTCTTTTACGACCGAGCGATCTTCAGAACGCACGCTTAGCGTTACATCATTCGTGAGATTCATCGAATTACTACCCGAAATCACGGGAGTAGTCCCAACAAAAGCATCAGCATTTGTACTCAGTTGAAAAACGACATTTTGAGCACTTAAATCTGTGGAAGACGCTACTTTTAGTACCACTGTGTTTTCACCAATAATCAAGTCTTTCTTCTCTATACCCATTAAATTCAAATCGGTAATGGCTGCATTTTTATTAAGTGCAGGCTGAGCAAAACTATAGGGCTGAAACAAATCACCTGTGTGCTGATTGATTTTAAAAACCATGGTTTGGGTAAGGTCTGTTACGGTATCTGCTTCCGAATCGTAGATCTTAAAATTTAAAGTTTCACCATTTGAATTAGAGAAAATAGATAGGTAAGCATAATATGCTCCCTGAGCACTTACATAGGTCAATTTTGAAACACCACGACACTCACCGTTTACAAAAGCAGCAATCATATCATTGGGATTGCCCAGGGTTTTTCCGTTTACATTCAAAAACGAAACCAGAGACATGCTGTGTTCAAAGTTACTTTCGGCAACATTCCAGTTGGGAGCCTGGCTCCAACTGTATGCGCTTAAAAAAAGCAACAAACCGAATATATATAATTTTGATTTCATTGTGGTTATTGTTTAATCTCCCCCCGGTATCATTGCGGGGGGAAACTATAGGGTTATTGTTTAATCACTTTTTTGGTTAGTACACCATCTGCGTGTTTAATACTCAGGAAATAGGTTCCTGCGCTAAGCTGTGGTGATATGCTGTAATCGCCTGAGCCAGTATCAGTTTCAACCTTTTCATCCAGTATGACCTGCCCACTAAGCGAGAATAATTTAATGGAAAGCGTTTGTGCTTTACTAAAATTAAATCGCACTTGTAGCCTATCTGAGAACGGGTTGGGGAATAGGGCAAGAGCATCTTCAGCAGCTTGCTTATCCTCGAGGATTACAGGGTTTTTAACCGTGCCCATCACCGCATTTGATTTAAACTCAAAGCTTTTTGAAGTGGCTTTTGAATTCATCGCATCTGCAATGTGGAAAACCAGATTTTCAGGTTGATCCCCGTAAATGGTGATAAAGCTGAGATCCTCATCACCTACACGCTGGTTTTTGGCTACTCCTTTTAAAACACCCTCGGTATTCAATACAAGCAATTGGTCATAGCCTTGCGGAAGTCTAACAACGGCATTCATGGTCTCACCAAAGCCGGTAAACTCAGGTAAAACATTGGGTTGCTCTGTTTGAATTCCTTTGGCCGACTTCGACTTCGACTTATTGAAGATTGCAGGGTAGCTAAATTGCTGTGCAGTGGCTGCTTTAAGCATATATCCCTTACCTGCTTCAAGATAAGTAAGCGTCCCGCTCCAGCCATTACGCGTATCGTAAATCGCAAAGAGGTTTTGAGACTTGATCACATCACCCTCTACAGGGCTAAAAGTGGCCAGTGCTTCACGTACCAGAACATTTTTACCAATAGGATAGGGCAGCCAGTTCCAGTTTGTATTTAAGTTTAACGTAAATTGTGAGAGATCAACTTCTTCACCTTCAATTCTAAGCTGTTGTCCCTGAGCCAGATTAAACTTATACATTCTGGCAGTCGAAAGTCCGCCGCCATTGCTGATATCTCCATTCCAGCCGCTGTTTGCAGGATTGGAACCATCTTTATAATAGGTTTCCAATTGCGCTGGATTTACCGTCATAATTCGATCTGAGGTTGAAAGATTCATGGGAGAGGTCAGCGTGTTAAGATCTACAAAGAGCGGATCGTCTACTCTGAGCGATACCCAGGTCCAGCCGGTATTGAAACGTAAAACCTGTTCCATTACAGCAGTGTTCTCAAACAGGGCGGGATTACTTAAGCTTCCGGTAATACCATTTACTTCGAAAACTACTGAATTTTCACTATTTAAAGTAACCTGAAGAATTTCGCCGGTCGAGGCATCCCATGCCTTAAAGCGCACATTTTCTGTAAGCTCATTAGTTCCATAAACAGTAAGGAAAGCGAAATATTCTGCATAATTGGCATCATAAACCAGCTCTGCAACACCCCGTACTTCATCGCCTACAAATGCAGCAACACGGTCGTACGGATCTTCAGAAATCACTCCGTCTATCTGAACACGAGCTATGACATTCATCGTATAGTCAAATGCAGAAGGGTCAACCGTCCAGGCTGGCTCTTCAGCAAGTACACGCAGGTCAACCTGAATTTTCTGAGAGTAGCCGAAATCGGTTTCCAAACTTATATTCTCAAGGTATTCACCTGTGGTCAGTTTTTCATCTATGGTTGCGATAATTGCAAGTTCGCTGGCAGGAGCAATAGTTCCCGATGTACTTGATAGTTTCAACCAGGACGGTACCTGAGTAATCGAGTAGGGCTGTGTAGTTCCTCCTTTGTTGAGGAGGACAATTTTAAAGGTGGGCGCTTCGCCACTTTCTTTAACAATCTTCACAATCTCGTTATAGCCTTCAGCATACCAACTTACAGGATTTTGCTGTATAAAGGCAGTCCAGGTTACCGGAGATTGCTGCATATTGTTAGCGGAGTCAAACATACGGTGTACTGTAATATCCAAAACCTGACCTTCAATTTCAGCTAGTCGGTTAACCACGGGTTCCAGAATCATTTCATCCTGATTGATTACGCGGTTGACCTGAAACCTGATGATGTCACGTGCCGGTTTAAGAGCCGGAGTGTCATCGGTATAGGTAACCCTACCTGCACTGAGTTTGGCGTTACTGGGTATAACCGTATTATTACTATAGGCGTGGAAGTACTGCGGCCCATTTCCATTTAGCGGATCTGGGGCATTCATCCGGGCATATAGCATTAGACCAATACTCTCCGGATCTACCTCGTGATAACTGTCTCGTGTTATTTGTTCTACGTTACGTAAGGTATTCCACAGTCTGAATTCATCGATCTGACCGGTAAACTGACGGTCAAACGTCTCAAAACCACCCAGGTCTTTAGCTCCCCGAACACCCAGCCAGATTCGGTTACCGGAGAAGCCTCCAATGCCGGTCATGGGGTTTGAAGAAACCTGTTTGCCATCAACATAGGTGCGTAACGAACCCAATCTGTTTAACAGAAGCGTGACATGGTGCCAATTATTATCGGCAATCGAAGCCGTGGTAAGTGGCAGGTTTTTTCCTTCTGCAGCAAAAGAAAGGTTACCGGAAGCGTTCATATTAATGGCCCACTTGTTTGAGAAGCCGTTAGATTGAACCACATCAGTACCGTCACCTTTACCATTAGAGAAAAGGGTGGCTTCCTCTCCGTTTTCGGTCTTAACCCAAAATGAAATGGTCGCATCCATCTGTTCGGTTAACTGAACAAAATCGACATTGTCTAAAGTAAGGTATTGACTATTCTCAAATTTGTATGCGGTGCCTTTAGGTTTAATATCCCAGTCTGCAGTAACGATTGCATGCTTGAAGCGTGCCAGATCGTTGGCTATGGTTCCGTGACCTTCATTCATAGGATAATAGCCAATGAGGTTGGCCTCATTTCCCTGTAAGGAGTTATACATGGTAGCAAAAGCATCTCCCAGTGAAATATCTTTATTCCAGATACGCAGGCTGTGTATGTTGCCTATAAATGTATTACCACCTATAAAAATAGGATTGTCATTTGCGATTTGCATTGCGGTACCCCCGTTAGCTGCGTCAAGTACTCGTGATTCCTCATAAATCTGAAGATCTCCCGTTGCTTTCGTAAACGTAAAGGTATAATGATGGAACAATCCATCTGTGGCAATAGCCCCACTGGCTGTAACTCCGCCAAGCGTAAAACTGATCTCACCATTATTCAAACTGATGTTTAAACCCTGAGTCTGATTTACAATTGTGGCTGTCGTTGCCTTGGTAGCATTTTTCATCCAAAACTCCATCGTAAAATCTTCATTCAGAATCATTGGTTTTTCGATGGTCATGGTGTTATTGGCTCCTGCAAATAATACCGAAACCGCGTTATCGATGGGTAACTGATTGGTCTTTCCTTTTATCTCAATTACCGAAACTGCCGAATTATAGAAGATGTTTTCATTAAAGCGAACTTTAAGATCTTCACCTGCAGATAAAATTCCGTCAGTAGGAGTAGGGGTGCCAAAGCGCTGTGGAGCTGTGAGATCAACCCTTCCCGTTACTACGTCTGATATAAACTCGGTACCGTTAGTACATGTGCTTCGGGCTCGTATTTCATAACCTCCATCTGCCAGTTTCATTCCGGCAATATCAAACGGATAGGTCAGCGTAGCATCGGTTATGAGGCTAATCTCATCTTCGTTGTTTGCTACGGCATCGTCATAAAAGGCCTGAGTACTGTAATAGGTTTGCAGGCGCGTCCAGGTAGGTGAACCTACAGATCTGTATTCCAGATCAATTTTTTGGAAACTGTTAAAACCGGTATTGAACTCATTTAAGCTGATATTGACCGGATTTGTGGTTCCATCCAGATTGTAAGCCGTCTCGCGGTTAAACGTCCAGTTATTGAGTGGTGCGCTTACATTAACCGATGAACAGGAAGGTACAAACGAAGCCGAAATGGCCACCTTATCAAAGGTATTTACAGGATCACACCTTGAGGCCAGGTAAATGTTTATATTTTCATAGTTGTAAACATCTGAAACTGATTTTTCTAAAGTTAGTGTAAATTCAACAGGATCTCCCGGCGGTACAAAAACGGTAGTACCATTAGCGCCCAAATTAAAAATTGCATTATTAGGATTTGTTGTATTGTCTACAATTAAATCGAAATAGTTGAAATCAGCATTGTCACTGGTAAAATCAGCCCTGTTTTCTAACAAAAGCTTAAATTCGGCTTTACGTGTTTCAGGGATATTCGTGACACTGGCAACTTCTACACTAATTCGTGGATCTTCAGTGCGTTGTGTTGCGTAGCTTAATTGCTCTTTGTCAATTTCTTCTAACTCAGGTATAACGCTTGCATCTGCATCGTAAGCACTATGGTCGTAGAAATTGGACAACTCAGCTCCTTCATAAGGACATGAGGTTCTACCGCCAATGGTTGTAAAAATGGGACCATTACCGTCAAACGTATTAACAACATCTACGCTTAATAAATTGGCAGGGTCATTGTCCTTGAGGGTATAACTAATGTTTAGTGCACTGGCATCAGAATTGCTTGTTCCAAATTGGTCTTTTTGTTTCAAAAACCCGTTTACATTTATCACAGCACCAAAGGAATTGATTAAAAAGCCTAATTGAGTAGAAATTGTTTCGTTTACTTCGTTTTCAAATGATAGTGTTCTGCTTTTGATTATTAAACTTTCTAAACTTCGTGAAATCTCGCCCAAACCACTGTCAAATGAAATATTGTCTTCAAATTGATTTTTTACTATGTCGTCAGCATATTCGTCTTCAGTTATTCTAAGTTGGTCCCTGTCATTTAATGCAAGATATTTGGTACGCTCATTTTCACGAATTACCTTTCTCCAGAGATTAATCTGCTGCTCATAAAAGCCACGGGTTTGGACTCCCGGGTCATCCGGTTTAATGATACCGTTGTCCAGATTGCTTATGATTAATTGCAAATCTGGGATTAGGCTGGTTAGTATAAACTTTTGAGAATACAGAAAGAAGGTTGAGGTAGGTTCCTCAGTAAAGAACACCGCTTTTTGTTTACTGATGTAAGCTTTTTTACCTTCTGAGTTTGTGAGTTCAAGATACGGGTTGGTGCCTCTAGGTGCAGCAGAACTTTGTATATCGTCAAATACACCATAGGCGTAATTTTTACTCTGGCCTATGTATAAATCTCCATCTGCACCCGTGAACTCAGGATCATCGCTTGTGGAAATAGTTTGATTGAACGTATAGGATACGGTGGTGCTCCTGCCATCAAATGAAGAATAGGAATACGAGGCACCAAAAGACGCATTATTAATAGTCTCGGTTTCAATCACCGGTCCGGCTAAACCACCACCGGCAGCGACTTTAAGCCCTCCTCGAGCCGTTCCGGACACACCACCACCAGCTCCAAAAGTAAAGGCGTTGCTTTTGGTTATCTCTATAGTTTGACCCGCTTCAATAGAAGCATAGCTGTTAGATCCCGGGGGGTCACGTAAAACAATATCGGGAATATCGGGTCCTGCGGTTATAAAGGTTTGACTTCCATCAGATTGACCTCCCATAATAATACCTTTATTGGTGTAATTTTCTGCAGGATAATCCACCCCGTTGATGCGGTACTTAATATCCAGTGTTTTTGTAAAAGGTGGTGCTATTGCGGGTATACCGGCGCGAAATCTGTAATTGATGATACTTGTATCATCAGGATCCCGTGTGATTTCTTCAGTGTCTGTAAACGCCAGGTTGTTTGTTACCTTGAGCTCTCCATCAATTACGGGCACTATATCCTCAATGTTATTTCCCCCATCATAATTGGTATACCGTTCAAAAGTATTGAGCGCGATATCATACCACAGAAATTGCGTATAGATGGGATATGCAAATCCTTCCGTACTTATTGTTTCGGTTTCGTTGATAGGTATTTCCTGATCAGAATTTTGACTAACCACTCTTAAAACCGGTGTGGAGCGATAGGTAAAACTTTTGGTGTATTGATAGGGATCACTTGTTAAGATTTCCGTATCAGAAACCGCAAATTCAGAAGTAACCTGTGGTTTAATATCCATAAGATTAAGCGTTTCCTTTGTCTGAATCAAACTGATACTCGTATTTGAAGGAATGCGTAAACCAGTAGTAGGATCAATACTGTAATTAAGCGGCAGCACATCTACACGATATTCACCAGATTCCTCATTCGTTTGAAAATTAAAACGGGTATACGGGGTAGGGTTTGCTCCGGTTGGGGCATATTCCAATGTAAGTTCAGCAACTCCAATATTGTTTTTGGAGCTTACCTGTAAGGTGGTGGCGTTTCCATTACTATCTGTAGTACTTACTTCATAAAGACCAGATCCACCAAAGCCTATGGGTTGCTCAGACTCTACCGGTCCACCTACAACGCGCCCTACGAGCGTAACTTTTGTGGTGTCTACAAAAACAACCTGCTCTACGGCATCTTCAAAAAATTCTTGGGTACTACCCGAAGCAGCCGGGAATCTACCTCCATAAACAAATTCATGACCGTTCTTTTTAACCGTTATAAAGTGGTTTCCGATGGGTACCGAAACCTGAAAGTTTCCTTCATCATCTGTTACTATCGGGGCACCATTGCTATCGACAACAATCTGGTTGTCAATATAAATATTTACCTCTTCAGGACTCACACGGGCATACCGTTCCAGATAATCATCGGTATCATCATTCGGCGTGCCTTTATCATTAAGCCACCATTCTCCTTTTGAGTATTTGATACCGCTTTTTTCGTAATAATTATAAGCTTCGTCAAGAATACCGGGGCCTTCTACATAATCAATTCCAGGAGTAAGGTCCTTGAAATCCCCTCCGTTAACTTCTACAAAAGATTTAAATACGCCACGCGTATCATAGAGAATTTTACCACTGAAGTTGAACGACGAAATGTCTACAAAGTCAATCTTATTGACCACCTCTGAGCCTTCTCCCAAAAATACCAGTTGTTGTGCCGGTTTAAATTTATGTTGACCAAATACCGGGGTGATATTGAATGATTCGCCGGTACCGGAATAGGGAACAGCAGTAATCTCATAATTTCCACTGGCATCGGTCACCCCCAATACGCCCAGCTGGTCTGATGCCGGAATGTTTCCTGCACCGCTTATCCACTGTACCCTGTTGGCATCAGCGGTATTCAGGTTGTAAAGTTCGCCGTTGTTTTTATTGTAATCAAAGCCCGATCTGGAGAGGTCATAGGCATACTGACCCGCATTTTCGTTGGCTCGCAGGTAAGAAATCAAGTTAGAATCATTACCGCTAATATAGCGTCTGAAATCACGGCGAATATCCGCTTCAGTCAGGGCCTTTTTCCAAATGCGAATTTCGTCCATATCTAAAGGGCGAAGTCCACCGCTTATGACTTTGTTCCATTCTGTATCAGCCGTAATGGCAAGCGTGTTAGTAGTTGTGCCTTCAGTAACCGAGAAATAGGGTGCTGTGTATCCCGGCTCGATATCCACTAATGCTTCATTTGCCAATGTAGCGTAAGAAGAAGTTACCGGGCGCCCGTTAATGAATAGTTTTGGTATTGTATTATGTTCCAGCACCACAGAAACGTGCGTAAATTTTGTGTTGAAATTTTCAATAGGAATCAGCACATCATCGCCTCGTGAATTGATTTCACCAGATGGTAAATAATTGTTCAATATAAAAACGGAACCACCGATTGTAAATCTCAATTCCCGTGAACCGGCATCAAATCGCGTATCTATATTAATGGCATTGGTAAAGCTTTCCATTCGGAAGAGACGCGTATTCATTTCACCGTCACTGGTGTAAGACTGAGCAGGTCTTAACCAAGCCTGGTAGGTAGCTGCGGTTGTAATGGGGCGGTCGATACCATCAACGGTTATGCCTCCACCTGCAGGAACCCGCAAGGCAGCACCATAAGTATTAGCACTTCCGTTAGGATTGGCTTTTAAAATAACGTCTTTAACGGGATTACCGCCTTCAAAACTTACGTTACCCGTTACCACAGCGGTGGGGTTTCTAAACCCTACACCCGTAATAAAGTTTGAATAGCTAACCTCACTGTCAATAATACCATCAGCGAAGAGTTTGTACTCATATAAAACACCACCTTCTACATAACGATCCTCATATTGCGTTTCTGCTGGCGATATATTAGCCACAAAATTAAAGGGAAGTGATCCATCGGGCGTAAAAACCCTTCTGTATATCTTTATAGTTTTTAGCAGGTCAAAGTTGTTCCTGATCTCCCAATTGATTAAAACCTTATCCCCATAATAGCCTTTAGAAATATCGAAAGAGTCATCAGAAAAGGTTTCAAAAAGGTAGAGAACTCCCCAGGGAAATCGTATATCGGCCGGTCTTACCGGTCTTTCAGTCATACGCTGATTTAAACCTAAAATGGGCATACCCACTTGTAAGGTATAGTTAGGATTCTGCACAGCCTGAGATACTGTAACCGGCTTGGAGCCATCACGCTGCGACCATAACGAGGAGGTCACGAGCAGCCAAAAGCCCGTAAAATAGACTAATTTTTTCATGTCTAAATCCTCTTAAAGTTTAATGATATAATTCACCCCATAGTTGACGGGGCGTGTTTCATTATCACCTGTTAATCCAGAATTCCCCTTAACATCATGATTATGATCCCCAGCTGTTGACATTGTTGCTGAACTTGCAAGATTTGGCTCATTGGGGGTGTTATCACTAGCACCCGTAGTATACTGGCCATCAATTGAAAGTAATTGATTATAACCACCATTATTATGGTTATGATTACCATTAATAGTCGTTTTGAGGTCTATATTGTGTAAATGGGATTTAAAAGCCTCATCCTGTACTGCTCCAAGTGTTGTATTAACAGCGTTAAATCTATTATTTCCTGCCCCCCGTAAAAACATACCTCTTAGATCAGGAGCATTGTTAACACCCAATAGATCAATAAGCTTTTGAGAACCGGTTACAACAGTAAGGCTTGAGCCGTCACAAAGAACCCATCCATAGGGAGCCGTTGTTCCCATAAAAGGTATTATGGCACCGGTGGGAACCCCATTATTTGCTGAAATCGCGTAGGGTACGTGCTTTAAAGGTTCGTCTGAAATAATCGTTTGCCCTTCTTCAATTTTAAGATAAGCCTGAGTGTTTGCGATTACTACGTTATTTACTGCTCCGGGATCTACCACGTGGCTAAAAACCCCAAAACTATCTGTACTAAGTGATTCATTATCCACATAAATTTCCTGCATCTGATTATTACTATCCAGATAATAAATGGTAAACTTAAGGTTCACAGTTTCATTGGATTTTGCAGTGTTGTTGTCGTCCCGTGCGATGCCCTGTACTGCAATTCCTGCGGCTTCTGCAGAAGTTTGAGCAAAAGTAAAAGCTCCCATAAAGAGCGCTAATAAAAGAAGTAGTTTTGATTTCATTTGGATTTTGTTTGTTGATTAATACACCTAAACACGAAAGTAGAATGAACTGTTTGGGTAAACCATACGTACCCCTACGTATAAGTTATTAGGCACTTACAGTTTTATGGGTACAGGTTTAAAATCGACATAGGTCGATTAAAGGGAAGAAGCGGGAAATGCATAGAACCTAACAACCCAATAAGGCCTATCATGGTTTATTAAATTTTTTTTGAGAAGACGAGCGATTTTCCCTGCTATTGAAACTATTATGTATTCAGAAAAAGATCAGGATGTTGTTTTAGCCAAAGTATCAAAGCATTTGGGGAAGAAGTTAGGTTCAATTTATCAATTATGTTGCTCCGGTGTTTTTCTACGGTGCGCTTGGATATAAACAATTCTTCGGCTATCTGAGCACTGGTATAGGTTTGCTCTAAATATTTTAAAATTTTTAATTCGGTAGCGGTAAGCTTATCTACAGCACGCTGTTTGTAATCAAAATGAATAGACATCTTTAAGTCTGTACTGATGTATTCCCTTCCGGCTATAACCTCCCGCAAGCATTCTTCCAGTTCGTCTAAAGCCACGTTTTTAGTTAAGTAGCCGGCAATACTATCCCCTACTTCCTGAAGTATAGCTTCCTGTTTATGTAAAGTCAATATAATGGCTTTGGTGCCTATTTTTTCGTGTCTTATTTTTTTTGCGATTTCCAGTCCGTTTAGCTTGGGCATGTCAAAGTCCAGTATAGCTACGTCCGGTCTAAACTTCAGGATTTTATAAAAGGCATCATTGCCATCCTCCGCAGTAGCCACTACATCATATGCGTTTTTATTAAGAAAACTTTTCGTACCGTTTAATAGTAAGGGATGGTCGTCTGCGACTAAAACACGTATAGCCATTAGTTGGTCTTTTTGGGTATAATTATAGTAACGAGCGTGCCTTTACCAATTTTAGATTCAACTTTTAAATCGGCTCCAATCAATTGTGCCCGTTCCTTCAGGTTTTTAAGCCCTAAACTATTTAAAGCCTGTGTTTTTTGTGTGACCTCAAAACCTTTTCCGTTATCTTTAACTGTAAATATAAACTGTGTTGCTGTTTCTAACACCTGAATTTGACAGGCAACCGCTTGAGAATGTTTCTCAACATTGGCTAGGCATTCCTGTAACATTCGGTAAATGAAAAGCTCCTTTTCTTTTTCGATTTCAAGTTTTTTGATTTGTATATCTGCCGAATAAAAAATAGTTGAATTCTTCTGAAAATTCTCGACCGTATACCGAATAGAGGTAATTAAGCCCAGTTTTTCAAACTGAAAAGGATGTAAACTTTGCGACATGGACTGTACTTCCTGAATGCTTTGGTCTATGAGAGCCGGAGCACTTTGCACATTGAGCAGGAGACTATTTTTAATAAGTAATAAGTTGTGGCCAATACTGTCATGTAACTCTCTTGCGATACGCTTACGCTCATCTTCCAAATGGCGGATTAGGTTCTGCGCAAATCTCTTTTGCAATTTGCCTTCCCGGATAGAGAACAAACGCTGTCTCCAAAAATAAATACTAACAAATAAACCGATAGCGATAATGCCTCCCAGTAAAAAACGCTGATTGGCGATTCTATTTTCAGCTTGTAGCAATTCAATAGCCTGGTTTTGCTGTTGGATTTCCAGATCCTTCTTTTCAGATTGAAATTCTGCCTGAACATAGGCAAAGCGTTTTTTTGCAGCATTGACATTTAAAGAGTCCTTAAACCGAATGTAGTTTTTGTAATGCTGCAATGCCTGAATGCTATTGCCCTGAGCCTCGCTAATTTTAGCCAGCAGTGCTTCCAGCTCTAGCATAAATCTTAAATCTCTGGAGTTCTCGACATTATCAATAAGGGAACGTGCTAATTGTTCAGCATTTGCCCAATCCCCCCTGGCAAAACTATTTTCGCTTTGCGCAATAACA
This sequence comes from Leeuwenhoekiella nanhaiensis, assembly GCF_002744755.1. Lineage (GTDB taxonomy): Bacteria > Bacteroidota > Bacteroidia > Flavobacteriales > Flavobacteriaceae > Leeuwenhoekiella > Leeuwenhoekiella nanhaiensis. Next base: position 354,272 of record NZ_KZ319289.1, read on the forward strand.
TAGTAGGCATTGAGAAAAGTACTGCTTGATCTGTTTGACATTTTAAGCCTGAGCGTATCTAAAAGCTGATTTGCCCGATCAAGCTGTTCATTTACCGAGAATGTTATGACCGCATTGGCAAGAACAAGTATTCGTACAATCTCGTTAATATCTGCTGCCGGATTATCATTTACCAGCGCTTTGTTAATGTGGTATAACTCGTCTTTTGTATTTTCTAGCCTACGCGCATCCAAAGATGCTTGTAGATGAGCCATGGCCACGATTTGCTTTTCTTTGATTTTAGTTTCTAAATCAAAAATAATAGACCGTTCTTTAGTAGCTTCCTCATACAGACTGTTCTGACTTAATAAAGAACTCAGGCCGTTTTGCGTCCAAAGGTAATATAAAGTATCATTTTGATGTTTAAACAGTTGGCCCGCCTTTCTAAAGAGTGATACGCTCTTTACAACGTGATTGAGCCTCGAATTATTCTCAGCGGCTTTCAAATAGGCGTAGCCAAATTCATACAGGGAAGAATCTTTTTGTTTTTCGAGAAATTCGATTGCGCGATCCAGGATTTTTAAGGAGTTTTCAAATTCCTGTTTATACGTTGCTGCTTCTGCATAAGAAATGTAGAACTTGGCCCTTTCTTTTACATCTTTAGTTTTCAAAAGATGCTTTTCAAAAGATTTCAATTCATTTAAAGCGGCTTCATGATCTATATTTTCATAGATGTAGTATGCCGCAAGACGGTTAGTAAAAACCAGGGCTTCATCCCAATCTTTATTTTCAAGGGCGAACAACTGATATTTAGATACTAAAAGACGAAAGGATTCATCCTTTAGGGTTTCACTCTTTTTTAAAAAATCAGATAAAAAACCAATCCTTTCTTCATCTGATGGAAGCTTTTGTAGTTGGGTTTCCACTACATCAATTGAAGTCGTATTTTGCGATAAAGCCTGATAAAACACCAGGATGAACCAAATATTAAGAATAATTTTACCGCTCATAAGAATACATAAATGGAAATAGCAATGACCTGTTTTTATTTTGAACAACCCATTGTGTATTCCAGATAATGCTGATTTTTTATGTCGTGGATGTTCCTTGAGAATACAAACTTATTTATGTGCTGAACTACTGTCAATGCTGTTGTCGTTGCTAATATTCTTGGCTTGAACCAGATAAAGGATTTGTAGAATGTTTGTTTGAGATAAGACTGCTCACGCATTGGTAAAAAGAGTTTTTCTATTAATTTCCTTAACACATATGACTGTTTTCTATAATCGTGGTGGTTTGTTCTCATAAGTGGAATGCGTTTTATATTGCTACTCTCGAAAAGGTTGGGCTGAACCTCCGCTGAGAAATACTCCTCGTTATCTTATTGTTTTTGTACTGATACACATACGCTTACAGTAGATCGGTCTTTTCAACACGACTATCTTCAGTTTCATAAGCATAATTCCCTACATATTGAGTTGCTTTTCCCGTTAAAGACTTGGTCAGCTCGATTTTGCGGTGTCTAAAATATATGGGAATAGGTCCATTTCCACCCCCTTCATTGTTTAAGATAGTTGCAGAAGTTGGCAGGTTTAAGTGGTTGTACTGAATGCCCGCCTTATTGTTTGCTGCGACGATTCCCTTATTCAAATCTTTAATCCTATTTCTGTTAGGGTCGTGATTCATAATCATCCCCAGTTTTAATAACCTCATAAAATTGTTCCTTAAACGTGTTCGAAAAATTTACTACATCGGTCACTTTTAAGAGTTTGTTAACTACATTATAAACTTAGACCAAATTATCCATTGTCACAAAATGACTACTATTTCATGCTGCAGGATTTACAATCATGCAACCCTTACGTATCATTGATATTATATTCCAATTAGGGTCTACTTTTTACATCTGTAGGAATACAAGCAAGCCCCACAATAGTTGAAATGGAGCTTGCATCCGACGAGTGCAACGAGGGGAACGCATAGGCGCAACGGACAGCCATCTCAACCAGAAAGGAGTTTTAAGGATGTAAAAATAATCCAAGCATTATTTTTGTTTCTTTTTGGGCAATGAAAAAACGAAAGGAATATGCCAATATCTATAAATATCCAAGTTCAGTTTGAATATTTTTCAGTTCTAAATATTCTTCATGTCCTTCTTAGGCTTGCTGTAGCTCTTTTATTTTGGAATTCCTGAATCTCCTGTTGTTGGTTTTTTTAATTACTGCTGTCCCAATAACCTAAATGGAGAAGTATGAATGCAAGGATACTGAATCATGCTCCCCACTCATAAGCTTATGAACCTATAGCTCTTACAAAAAGAGTGTCAATCTGTGGTTGAAATGTGGAGCCATTGGGTCTTATCTGAGAAGCCTGGCAGCTCTAATTAACTATAGTAGCATCACGATGCGCTCCTAATACCTGTCTAAAACCGTCCTAAAATGGCTATGCCAATTAATAGTATTGGACTTCAAATACTATTCAATGACGAACTGATTTTATCTATAAACTCGTATCGAGGCTTAATTGTAGCGAGCCCATTTTGCATTAAAACATTTCAAACATTATTAAAAACGGCTAAACGTTTGTAGTCGGAATTTTAAAGCGTTTTAAAAAACGAATTTGGTGGCCAATGTTCCTCGTTCAATTCTATGTGTAAGAGGCTTAAGCAGCATTAAACATCAATCAGAGACTAATCTTGTAAACTTCTCGTTCCTGATATTTTAGAATGAAAACGCTATAAACGAAAAAAGCTCCTCAATTTCTTGAGGAGCTTTTGCGGTCTGGACGGGACTCGAACCCGCGACCCCATGCGTGACAGGCATGTATTCTAACCAACTGAACTACCAGACCAATATTTTAAGAACTTTTGCAAAAGTGAAACGCTTGTCATTTCCTTTCTTGCGGGTGCAAATATACACCCATTTTTAAAGTACACAAACAAATTTTAAAAGTTTTTTTAAATACTATAAAAACTGTCTGCGCTCCACCAGAAAGCTGCTCAAAATTGGAGCGAAGCCGCGCTGTATATCTGCTGGAACATAACTGATGCGGTATTGGGCACAGCGCAGTTTAACCGCCTCAAAATAAGCGGTGACCGCATCCTTATAGCTTTCTTTTACGGTGTCTGAAAACACATCAATGCGTTTGCCGGTCTCCACATCTTCAAAACGCTTGGGCGCATTATCAAAATCAAAATTTAATTCGGTAGCGCTGTCGTAGGTGTGAAAGAGTACGACTTCGTGCTTGTTATATTTTAAATGCTGAAGCGCTTCAAAAGTTTTCTCCTGCTGCACTTCATTTTGAAACAGATCACTGAATAAGAATACCAGCGAGCGCCGTTTCAGCTTTTCGGCAATAAAATGCAGATTGGCGTAAGTATCGGTCTTAATCGATTTGTTGGCATTTTTCAATACTCCATTGAGCTGATCAAGCAGCATATGATGATGCCGCTCGCTGCCTTTTTCCGGAGCGTAATACTCAAAATGTTCAGCGTAGATACTCAGGCCTACCGCATCCCGCTGTTTTTTCATCAACTGCATAATCGCAGCCGACGCGAGTACCGCAAAAGCAATCTTATTGGGCTTGTTAAGGTCCGCCTGCTTTAGCGCCGGGTAGTGCATGCTGCTGCTGTTATCCAAAATCAGATGACAACGCAGGTTGGTCTCCTCCTCATAGCGTTTGGTATACAGCTTATCGGTGCGGGCATAGAGCTTCCAGTCTATATGTTTGGTGCTTTCGCCGCTGTTGTAGACCTTATGCTCTGCAAACTCAGCCGAAAACCCGTGAAACGGACTCTTGTGCATCCCACTGATAAACCCCTCAACAACCTGACCTGCGAGCAGCTCCAGATTGTTAAAACCGGCAATACTGTTTAAATGCGCCTGTAGGTCTATCACTTTTTAAGTTTAGAGTTCGGTTTTCAGTTTTCAGTTCACAGTCTCAGTCGGCAGTGAAACGTGCACAAATGAAATTTTTAATTTCGTACTTCGTATTTCAAACCGTCCCTTCGATACACCGCTCTTTGGGTCGCGGCACTCAGTGACCGGTTTTCAGTTCACAGTTTTCAGTCTCAGTCAGCAGCAAAACGTGCACACATTGTATTTTTAATTTCGTACTTCGTATTTCAAGCCGTTCCCTTTGGAACACCGCTCGTTGGGTCGCGGCACTCAGTGACCGGTTTTCAGTTTTCAGTTCACAGTCTCAGTCGGCAGTAATTTTAATCACACTTTGTATATTCAAACTGCCCACTGCTACTGCCTGCTGCTTACTGGTCTTCTGTTTCCAGTTCGATAGCCTCCAATTAACAATTAACGTTTAATCAGTAACTGAAGGAATTTCGTGTTTCAAAGTCCGCCCACTGCTACTGCAGACTGCTACTGCCCGCTGTCTACTGATTAAAGTATTCCGTCTACGATACCGTATGCTACAGACTCCTCAGCACCCATCCAGTGGTCGCGGTTAAAGTCTTTCATCACTTTGTCATAATCCTGACCGCAGTTTTCGGCAAGAATTTTTGCACTCAGTTCTTTGGTCTTTAAAATTTCCTGAGCGGTAATTTCGATATCACTCGCCTGGCCGCGTGCACCACCGCTAGGCTGGTGAATCATCACACGGGCGTGAGGCTGTATAAAACGACGTCCTTTTTCGCCCACACTCAATAAAATACTACCCATACTGGCAGCAAGACCGGTACAAATGGTAGAAACCGGACTCTTAATAGACTTGATTGTATCGTAAATCGAAAATCCCGAAGTCACATAACCTCCCGGACTGTTGATGTAAAACTGAATTTCGTCATTGCTAATTGCATCCAGGTACAGCAGGCGGTCTACAACGTGCTTGGCACTCTTGTCGTCAACCTGTCCCCATAAAAAGACTTTGCGCTCTTCAAGCAATTTAGCATCAATAATATCTTGTGGTTTTCCTTTTTTGGTTTCCATTGTTCTTTTTTATTTTCTAATTAAAGCTGTTTGGGCTTCGGCTTTCCGGCTTTTAAGATGCGCCAGGCAGCAATTTTACTAACCCAGTAAATTTCGGAACATTTTTTCAGCCCCCCAACAAGTATACAGAATATGTTTGGGAAAAGCTTGTAAAAACATTCCGCTCCCGGCGGAATAAAATTACCACCAAAACCCAATAAAAAAGGCCTGACCCTGCGGTCAAACCTTCTTTATCTTTTTCAAATGCTTTGCGGATTATAGTAAACCGTCTATAGCTTCTGTATATACATTTTTAGGAGCAACACCTACCTGGCGGCCTACAACTTCACCACCTTTAAACATCAATACCGTTGGGATGTTACGCACGCCGTATTTCGCTGCAAATTCCTGATTGGCATCTACATCAAGCTTACCTACAACCGCCTTGCCTTCGTATTCTTTGCTTATTTCTTCAATTACGGGTCCTACCATTCTGCAGGGACCACACCAGGCTGCCCAAAAGTCAACCAATACCGGCTTGTCTGATTGCAATACCGCTTCTTCAAAATTTGCGTCTGTTATTTCTAGTGCCATTTTTCGTTATTTTAGTGGATTAAAACACAAAATTAGTCATTTATTTTTCCAAAGCTTACAAAAGCCAAATCAGATTTGGCTATCCGTTTATCACTTTAATTGATTTTAAAGGCTTTATCGGGCGGCTTTGGGCGTGTCCCCGCAAAAGGCGGGGTCGGGCTGTACGCTATATCTTTTTTACGGCAACAAAGGAATCCGTTTGCTTAATTTAAGCATCTTGTAATTGCCGTAAAAAAGGATGCCGCTGCCATCCCTCACGCGGGCATTAGCCTTCCGTTTCAGATACCGTATAAATCAGGGCACCATAACTCGGTATGTTAAATACTCCCGTAAAAGGCTTGCCGTCTGTCTCGCGTTCCTCTTTAACCAGATCCCGTACCTCCAGATCTGAAAGGGCTTCGTCATAACCTTTCCAGTCTGCGTTGATACGTAGTTTCCAGTTTTTATTAGCATCAATGCCTATTCCATAGTCGGTATAATCCTGATTCCTAAAATTCAAAATTACCAGCACCTGTTCTTCTTCAGCCCCGCCGCGTTTATAGGCCAGTACTTTGGTTTCCGTATTAAAATGGATGATTTGCAGGTGTTGCCCGTTAAGTCCGTTTGCACCTTCCAGCGCTCCGGTTCTGAGTCTGATGATATCGCCTAGCAATTGTGCAATGCCCTGATGCCTGTCGTGTTTGTCCCAATCCAGCGCTTCGGTATCCTGAAAATACTCGTCTTCAATAAACTCCTGCCCCTGAAACAGCATCGGAATTCCCGGTGCCGTCAGCGTAAGTACCATGCCCAAAATCGCACGGCGTTTCGCAAATTCGCTCTCCGCATCCCCCGGCTGAATTTCCTCAGGCACGCGGGCTTTTCCGTTGGCCACCTCGTCGTGCGATTCGGTATATACCACCCGCTTAAATACGTTTCCGCTATAGGTGTGCTCCAGCGCATCTACAATCTTTTGAAGATCACGCCCGTCATCACTGGTGTTCTGTAAAACTTCCCGAACCGGGTGTACAAAATGCATATCCCACTGCGCGCCGTAGCCTATTCCGCCGTAGGCGATACCGTTGGTGACAAACTCGTCGCCCTTTAAATCCTCGGCAATGGTGAGCACTTTTGGATATTTGGCTTGTAGTTCCTGATTGATATCGCGCATCATCTGGTTGCCTTCATCAATTGCGGTATCTGCCCCCAGACCGCCGCCTTCATAGCGAATGTAGGAGGTGGCATCCATGCGCAGGCCGTCGCAATGGTATTTTTCGATCCACATCAGGGCGTTATCGCGCAAATACTGGCGTACTTCGGGTCTGCCGTAATCTGGGCGCGTGTCTCCCCAGGGTGTTGTGCTGCGGTGGTCGTTGTAAAAGTAAATACCACCCTTTTCGTTAGCGCTCCAGCCGTCAAACTGCCACAAATCCACATCGCTGGGGCCAAAATGGTTGTACACCACATCCATAATCACGGCGATACCATGTTGGTGCGCTTCGTTAACCAGCTTCGCAAAACCATCGGGACCTCCATAGTCTGTTTCAACAGCAAAGGGCTGCGCGGGATTATAACCCCACGAAATACCCCCTGCAAATTCCGCCACCGGTAACAATTCAATACAGTTGATGCCTAGTTCTTGTAGATACGGCAATTTTTCAATTACATCCTCAAAGGTTCCCACACGATCCGGGTCTTTGCGGTTAAAGGTGCCCACGTGCAGTTCGTAGATCACGAGTTTATTCCAGTCGGCGATTTCAAAAGCCTCATCATCCCAGTCAAAACCGAGACTTCTGATGATGCTGTTACCGTTACTGTTTGTCATTTCAAACGCATAGGGATCGTTGCGAAACAGCTTTTGCTCCCCATTGTGAATGATGTATTTGTATTCATCACCTTCCTGCGCATCTGCAGAGGCACCTGCCCAGTAGCCATTTTCTTCGGCTTCGAGGGCAAAATCAGTTTCCTGCCAGTTATTAAAATCCCCGGTAACGTAGACTTTATCGGCGTTGGGCGCCCAAACGCGAAAGGTGGTTACCCCGTCAAGCAAAACGGCTCCCATTCCGGCCGATTTTTCAATTGTAGTTTGCATAATTTACAGCTTTATCCTACCGAAATTACTAAAGCCCAACAGCTGTAACCGCTTTGTTGTGATATGCTTAACTGCCAAATAAAGCATAAAAAAACCACCCGAAATGGGTGGTTTCTGGGGCAAATTCAAATAAGCAGGTTAATTATTCTGATAAATGCTAACCGTTCCGGAAGCTTCATGTGCGGCGATGATGAGGTCTTTGCCGTTAGGACTGTCCTCTCGTGAAACGGTGATCAGGCCTTCCGGAGCCACATCGGTGTTGCGTTGCAGCCATTGCAGGAACACCGGTGCAGCCGGGTTGGTCACATCATACACCATCAGGGCGCTTACCCGCTCCAGGCCAATGATTGCAATCTGGCGCTCGCCGGCTATATCCAATATTGCAGTTGATTCAGGCTCTGCACCCTTGTCGTCGCTTCTTCCGTCTTTTTCACCGTCCTGAAGATTGGTCGCGTTGTCTTCGTTGTCCAGGTTAAAGTATTGAGGTGCAAACTCCAGATTTTTACGGGCGATGTCATCGCCGCTGTCGTAAACCAAAGTTCCGTTAGTATCCCAGATCGAGAACGAGCGCGCACCGTAGCTGTATAAAACATCAAAATCTCCATCATTATCGGTATCTCCGTTTGCAGTGGTGATTTTTAAACGACCCAGATTTTCATCTTCCAGTAGCATCGCAATATCAAAAGCAGCAAAGGCAGTAGGATCAAGGCTAATGTCTTTAATACGCTCTTCTTCGCTATACCCGTCGTAATCACGGGAGTCGCCCTCGTTAGCCGTGATCAGATAGCTCATTCCTTTTGCGGTAAAATGCGAAATCGCATCGGGCATATAAATCCCGAACACCGGCCAGTTTTTGAGTTCGTCAACATCATCGCGATTGCTGGCGTCAAGCATGTTTCCGCTTTGCGAAAAGTCTTTAAAGCCTAACGGATAAATGTCTGTAATGCTTGCCGTGGCGATATCGAGTTTGGCTATGCCGTTGTTTTCCTGAAGCGTAATCCAGGCGGTAGCCGAGTCGTCTGAGACTGCGATGTATTCAGGTTCTATATCCTGCGTAAAAGACGCGCCGGGGCCAAAAATGCGCAAGCCTTCTGCTTCCAGACTGGCTTGTTGAGCGCTAAATGCACTAAAGCCGGCATTACGCACCGTTCCTGTCGCCAGGTCAATCACGCTTACCGAACCTTCCGGATCTACCGTATAATCATCGTTGGGTTCGCCTTCATTGGCTACCAGAATGTAGTTGCCGTCTGGCGTAAAGGTCACCATATCGGGCAGGGCGCCCACGGTATATTCGGCATCCAGGCTGAGGTCTGCGGTGTTGTACACGGCAATTTTCCCGTTGTTTTGTTTTACCGTATTTTCAATGGCGATGGCCAGTTTGCCGTCTTTTACGGCTACGCTGTTTACCGTACCTACGGCCAAAAAGGAAGCTTCAAGATGTAACGGATTTGCAGGGTCTGAAAGATCAACCACCGAAACGCCGCTTTTCTCGGAGTTGGTTACAAACAAACGTTGGGTTTGCGGGTCGTAGGCACTGATTTCGGCAGCGGCCTCGCCACCCAAATCTACAGAAGCGAGGTAGGTAAAATTAACCGTGGTATCTACCACCGGTTGTATGGTGTCGTCGTCATTTTCACAGCCTGTAAATGCCAGTGCCGCCACGACTAAAGCGGAAAGTATTCTTTTTTTCATGTCTTGATTGGTTTAAGACGTGAAAATAGCGTGGAGCTCCCCATTTCCCGGTTTATACAGGATTATGGGTTTGCTAAATAATCGTTACGTCGGGGCGTAAGAGCCGCTTGGGATAAAGTTTTGGTAACCTTTGGGTAAAGAAGGAGGGGGAGTTGGGGGTTTTGTTTGTTTTTGGGCGTGACCCCGCAAAAGGCGGGGTCGGGCTTTCCGTTTCAAGTCCTCGTCCCGATCCCGATAACTATCGGGACGGGACTGTGGGCTTTTCACTACAATCCCTCACGCGGGTTTATGATACTGTGGTTAATCTGAATTTAGTTCTTGAGAGTATAGATAGAAGAAAAATGTCTACAAAACTTTAAGTCCAATACTTTTAAGATATTCGAAAGTTGGATTATAAAACTTAGGGTTTCGAGTATGGTCGTCGCTATTTCCTTCTGGAATAACGATGACCATCCCTTGACGAGCGCGCGTTAGCAATACTCGGTAGGCATTGAGTAAATACTTTTTACGATCCTCTTTATGTATATTTTGCCATTTATTCCCCTTGAAGGAATAGGATTGCCAACCTTCTTCAGAGTACCTCAAATCTCCATCCCAAGTCACACAAGCCCAGTCTAGTTCCAAACCTTGAACCTGAAATTCAGTAGCAACATCTTCCAGGAAGTAAGAGGATCTAATATCATCTTTTCCATTTAAGAACCAATTCACGTGATTGATTGGAGACCGAACGTCCATTGCTAGAGGTTTCAGTCGATATGCTTGAGAGGAAACCACAATGCCATAGCGTTCTGATCCCCGTGCTTTTTCTTTAAGCCAGTTTTTTGCGGTTTCGATATCACGAGTAATTACAATCGGGTATTTGTCATTTAATAATCTCAGTGTATTATTTGCATTTTTATCTACATCAAGTATTTCCTTAACCAATTTCGATACGTATTCTGCTCGAAAGGAACGCATGGAAACGGAAAGATGTAGGCTCTCATTAAAGACGACCCTACTTTTCAGCTTCAGTTTTTCTATAGCTTTAATTGCGTCGTATTCTTTTGCGTACAAATTGGCAGAAATTCGAGTTTCCCAATCAGGGAATTCATTATCAATAGCTTCAATCCATTCTTGAATACCTGCTTCACCAGTATTTATTTCTTGACCTCCTCCAACTAGACAAATTATAACAGCCCAATCCTTATGCCTATTTAAACACGATATTAAAAACTCAGGCTCTGAAAACTGAAAGTTAGGCTGGTTTTTCTTTTCGCGCATGAACTTAACAGTCTGCTCACGTGTCCAAGCGCGTTGAGCTTCATCAAAAATGGCAATGTGATCGTAAGGAGCTTTTTTATCTCTTAAGTATTCATCTCGGTAATGATGTATGATCTGAATGAAAGCCTTTACACTTTCTTTTGCTGCTTTTTTTGTAATTCTATTCCCTTTTAATTTCTCTTGAACCACTTTATCTCTAGTGAGCGCTTCTTGAAGAATGTCTACGAGAGGTTTATTTCCAGATAGAAACACGCTAGAATTACCTTTTTTTCTATCGAGATGTTCTGCGGCTACTTTTAACCCAACGAGTGTTTTCCCAGCGCCAGGGACCCCGGTAACAAAACAAATCACTTTTTTGTTATTAGACTTAGCGTAATCAATGGTTTTAGAAATATAACTTGTTGTAACCTTTAGATTAGTCGCACCGGCATCACTCCGCGTAATTTCCTCAACATTGTGATTATTGTACATAGAAACAGCGGCTTCAATAATTGTAGGAGTAGGCGAGTAGCTACCAGTAATAAATCTCTCTGAATTTATGTGTTCATTATCTCGAAAGAAGTTAAAGGCCGAAGCGATGCAGTGAGCTAAATTTTCTGCATTGCATTTTAATGGCTTAACCAAATTGTCGTTGTGGCTGGTTGATAAAATCTCAACAAATGAGTCTTTAGCTTTTGTGGCAACTAGAACTGGAATTAAAATACTATCGTGACTTGGTTTGTGAAAATTTTTCAGGTCTAAAGCATAATCCCAAACTTGTTCTATGTCATGTTTTAAATAATTCTTTTCCCCAACTTTAAACTCAATGATGAAGACTAAATTTTCTATAATAAGCAGGCAGTCAACCCTTTTTCCCATCCGCGGAATCGAGAATTCGAAGAATAGACTTCCATCATACTTAAAAAGAACATTCTTTAAAATTTCGATTTGTCCTTCCCAAGCAAACAATTCGGTTGTAATATGGCCGGTTCTACTATTAGTTGCGATTTCGCCTACAATTGTTTGAGTTGACTTCTTTAGAAAATCTCTAATCGTATCAGAATAATAGAAGTTTAGCATTACAGAATTTGATAGTTTAATTTCTTGAGCAGAAGCTCTCCAAAACTCCCGAAAGATATCATTAATATTCCTGCGTTAGGGATAGCAGCGTAAATCCTGTCCTGTCCCGATAATTATCGGGATCGGGACAGATTGCAGCTAATAGCCCGCCCCCGCCTCATGCGGGGGAACGCCCAAATTATCTCTTTACAGTTAATTCAATTTAAAACTAAAGCGTTGCGCATTTAGCTCGTGCAACAGGGCGCTGCTTATTTTAACTTTTTTCTTTCGGCTGGGCATTTGCAAGGCGATTTTTTCGTCACTTTCAAACACATAAAAATGCAAATTATGATCGCCGCGGTGGTTAAACAGGGTTTCTCTTAGCTGGTCTATACGGGCGCTTTGCACTTCCTTTAAATCGAGGTTGATCGTGAGTTTTTTACTAAACGTCTCCATCACGTCCTGCAGCTGCATAAAGTTGTTGAACTGCAAACGGGGATCGCCTTTTTTGCCGGTATCACGGTTCGTCCATCCCTCGCGTACAAACACGCGCATATGCACAAAGGAGTTGGGGATTAGAAAATGCCTGAACTTGAGGTACTCCTCGCCAAACATTCTAAACTCAAAAGACTCGTCAAAATCTTCTACCGTAAAGGCAGCCCAGCCTTTTCCGTTTTTGGAAACCCGGTGCTGCACGTCGCTAATCACCCCGCCAATGGTGAGTTCGCGGTTGAGGTGCTGCTCCAGATTGTTAAAATCACTGATTTTGCCGTTGCAAAAGTTTTCCATTTCCAGTTTAAAATCATCGAGCGGGTGCCCCGAAATGTAGATACCCACCACTTCTTTCTCGCGGCGCAATTTTTCCATCGTGCCCCATTCTTCGCAGGGCGGTACCAGGGGCTCGGGGATCTGCACTTCGCTGGCTTCGCCAAAAAGACTTACTTGCGCCGAGTTTTCATTTTCCTGAAACTTGGCTCCGTATTTTACCGCTTTCTCCAGGAAGGTGATGCCGTCGCCCTCATCTTTAAAATACTGGGCACGGTGGGTCGCGGTAAAGCTGTCAAAGCCCCCGGCAAGCGCGAGGCTTTCAAAGGCTTTTTTATTGGCTGCCCGCAGATCGATGCGTTTCGCAAGGTCAAATACCGAGCGATACGGACCGTCTTTCCGGTTTTCAACAATGGTTTGTACGGCATTACCGCCCACACCTTTAACGGCTCCCATCCCAAAACGGATGGCACCGCGGTCGTTTACGGTAAATTTTCTAAAGGATTCGTTGACATCAGGGCCCAAAACCTCGAGCCCCATACGCTTACACTCTTCCATAAAGAAGGTGACCTGCTTGATGTCGTTCATATTGTTTGACAGTACCGCCGCCATATATTCGGCAGGGTAGTGCGCCTTGCAATAGGCGGTCTGGTAGGCAATCCACGCGTAGCAGGTAGAGTGCGACTTGTTAAAGGCGTAGGCTGCAAAAGCTTCCCAGTCTTTCCAGATTTTCTCGAGTATTTCACGCGGATGCCCGTTTTTCTCCCCACCGTCGAGAAACTGGGGTTTTAATTTTTCAAGCAGGGCAAAAATCTTTTTACCCATCGCCTTCCGCAACACGTCGGCATCACCCTTACTGAAGCCTGCCAGACTCTGGGACAGAAGCATCACCTGCTCCTGATACACCGTGATCCCATAGGTTTCTTCCAGGTATTCCTGCATCGCGGGCAGGTCGTACTGAATCTCTTCTTCCCCGTGTTTCCGCGCGATAAAGCTGGGGATGTATTCCATAGGTCCCGGGCGGTACAGCGCGTTCATCGCAATAAGATCTTCAAACACCGTAGGCTTTAAGGCCTGCATGTGTTTCTGCATTCCGGGCGATTCATATTGGAATATCCCTACGGTATCCCCGCGTTGAAAGAGTTCGTAGGTTTTTTGATCATCAAGCGGAAAGTTATCGGGATCGAGGTCGATGCCGTGCTTGTGCTTCACCAATTTTACGGTGTCTTTAATCAGCGTAAGGGTCTTTAGACCCAGGAAGTCCATCTTTAGAAGTCCTGCTTCTTCCACGACCGAGTTGTCAAACTGGGTGACGTAGAGATCGGAATCTTTTGCGGTGGAGACGGGAACGAAATTGGTAATATCATCGGGTGTGATGATCACCCCGCAGGCGTGAATCCCCGTGTTACGCACCGAACCTTCCAATTGGCGCGCCTGGCGCAGGGTTTGTCCCTCCAGGTCATCACCTTCGGCAAGATTGAGCAGTTCGTTAACCTTTACCAGATCGTCTGAACGGAATTTCTTCTTGAGATCAGCCTCGCTTTGCCCGAATATTTTCGCCAGCTTAGACATATTGGGGATCAGCTTGGCGATACGGTCTGCATCGCCCAGTGGCAGATCGAGTACCCGCGCGGTATCGCGAATAGACGACTTGGCCGCCATAGTACCGTAGGTGATGATCTGCGCCACCTGATTGGCCCCGTATTTATTGATTACATAATCCATAACCCGGCTGCGGCCCTCATCATCAAAATCGATATCAATATCGGGCATACTCACCCGGTCCGGATTGAGGAAACGCTCAAACAGCAGGTCGTACTTGATCGGGTCAATGTTTGTAATCCCCAGACAGTAGGCGACTGCAGAACCGGCAGCCGAACCCCGGCCGGGACCTACCGAAACATCCATATTACGTGCCTCGCGAATAAAGTCTTCCACAATAAGGAAATATCCCGGGTAACCCGTGTTTTCGATAACACTCAGCTCAAAGTCGAGGCGCTCCTTGATTTCGGGGGTGATTTCTTTGTAGCGTTTTTTAGCACCTTCATAGGTAATGTGCGCCAAGTATTTGTTTTCCCCGCGCTTGCCGCCATCCAGTTTATCTTCTTCAAACTGAAATTCTTCGGGAATCTTAAAGGCGGGTAAGAGTACATCTCGTGCCAGTTCAAAGGCTTCAATCTTATCAACCACTTCCGAAACATTGCTGATGGCTTCGGGCAAATCGGTAAACAGGGCCTTCATCTCGTCTGCCGATTTGAAGTAGTACTCTTCATTATCAAGTCCAAAACGATAACCCCGACCGCGACCTTTTGGTGTTGCCACCTTTTCACCATCCTTTACACAAAGCAAGATATCGTGCGCTGCGGCGTCTTCCTTGCTGATGTAAAAGGTGTTGTTTGTAGCAACCAGTTTGACATTATGTTTTTTGGAAAATTCCACCAAAGTAAGATTTACCCGGTCTTCATCTTCCTGCCCATGGCGCATCACCTCGATGTAGAGGTCGTCGCCAAAAGTTTCCTTCCACCAAAGTAGCGCTTCTTCAGCTTGTTTTTCGCCCACATTCAGCACCTTGCCCGGTACTTCCCCATAGAGGTTACCGGTAAGCACGATGAGGTCTTCTTTATAGCGCTCTACAATTTTTCGGTCTATACGCGGCACGTAGTAAAACCCGTCTGTGTAAGCGATAGAGGCCATTTTGGCCAGATTGTGATAGCCTTTTTTGTTTTTGGCCAAAAACACAATCTGATAGCCGTTGTCTTTTTGACTCTTATTGGTGTGGTCTTCACACACGTTAAGCTCAATCCCTACAATGGGTTTGATGATGGTTTCGGTGGGTGTTTCACCCGCTTCTTCCAGTTGTTTGTTTTTTGCTGCGGCAGCCTTGTTATGGGTACTTAGTGCTTTCACAAAGTGGAAAGCCCCCATCATATTGCCCATATCGCTCAGGGCAACTGCAGGCATTTTTTGACTTTTGGCCGCTGCCACCAGATCGTGAACGCTGGAGGTAGACTGAAGGATAGAAAACTGGGAATGGTTGTGCAGGTGTACAAAATCTACCTTGGCCAACTGCTCCTTGTTTTCCTTAATTTCTTCCCTTGAAATATCGGCCTGATCTGCTTTTTGCAGGGTTTTGCGTATTTCTTTTGAAGCTTTTTTAAGGTTGATGTGCTTCAGCCCGATGAATTCTATAGGCTGTGGATTCTCCCTGTCAAACTTCTCAAAGTATCCAGCAGGAACGTCGAGTTGCTCCTGGGTGAAAATGCGACGGCGCACCAGTTCAAAGAAGCAACGCGTGGTTGCCTCAACGTCTGCGGTGGCGTTGTGCGCCTCAGCAAAAGGCTGGTTAAACAGGTACTCGTGCAGTTCGGTTAGGGTAGGGAGTTTAAAACGCCCGCCACGCCCTCCGGGAATCTGGCAAAGTTGTGCGGTGGTTTCGGTACAGGTATCGAGAACCGGCAATTCCTGCAGCTGGTTAGCCACGTCAAGCCGATGAAATTCGGCGCCCATAATATTCACGTCAAAACCCACATTCTGACCTACAACAAATTTGGTTTTCTCTAAGGCTGTTTTAAATTTCCCCAGAACTTCTCCTAAAGGCAAACCGTCGCGCTGGGCGAGTTCGGTAGAAATACCGTGTATACGCTCGGCATCAAAGGGAATGTCAAAACCATCAGGACGAATTAAGTAATCCTGATGCTCGATACACTTACCCATCTCGTCGTGCAGTTGCCACGCGATCTGTATGGCGCGGGGCCAGTTGTCAGAATCGGTGATGGGCGCATTCCAGTCTTTGGGTAAGCCGGTGGTTTCAGTATCAAATATGAGGTACATCGCTGATTGTGTTTGAGTTGCCCCGATGTTTCGGGAATGAAATCTTTTCGCGAAAGCGAAAACTGCTAAACGTTTAAAATTATAGAAATGCCTTCGCTTTATAAAGAAATCTTCTCAGCAGTTATCAACGGATTTAGACGAAACAAAAAAACAGCCCTGACAAAACTGTCAGAGCTGTTTTTCTGGCGAATTAATCGCCGGCTAATTCAAATATTGGGGCTTTTACGCCATAATCTCAAATGCTTTTACTTCTTCTAATGCACTCTTGATGTGATCGCGCTGCACTTTTAAAATGGATTCAGTCGTTGGCGGTAAGTTTGGCTCTTCAAGAATGTTATTATATTCTTCGATCGCCATTTTCTCACCTCTGATAGTTTCTTCTAAAATAGCTTCTTCACTATCACTAGATAAGGTTGACTTTACATTCATCCATACTCGGTGCGCATCGCCGGCTAAGCTGGTTCCCTTATCGGGGCTTTCGCCATATACCTTAATTTCATTTTTCAGCTGATGGCCAAAATCATAACGTTCTTTGGCTCTCGCATTGAAATATTCTTTTAAAGTATTATTCTTTACGTTTTCTGAAGCCAACTTATATCCGGCTTCTGCATCGTAATTCTTGGTTAGTAATTCATTTAATTTATTCGAAATTTTCTCTGTATACTTCATCTTCACTCTTCTTTTAAATTATCGAAACATTTTTGGTTAGTAGTAAACGCGTTTCGTTAACGTTCATATTTAATGTAAGGGATTAAGTGTCTGATTCCAAATTAATTAAGAGGCTTTAACGTTATAGCGCAAGCTTTAACATCAATTGGGAAAATAAATCCCAGATACCCGGCCTATGCTGTTACTTCTAAGGCTTTAGCTTCATTTAGCGCTGTTTTTACGCTGTTGCGTTGGGTAGCCAAAATGGTAGCAGTAGAAGTTGGTAAATCGGTATCTTCAATGATCTCGTTGTATTCTTCTAAAGCTGCTTTTTCGCCTCTAATGGCTTCTTCCAGCACAGCTTCATCCTTATCTGAAGAAAGTGCGGTTTTAAGATCCATCCATAAACGGTGAGCGTCACCGGCAAGGCTGGTACCTTTATCGGGTTCCTGTCCAAAGCCTTTTAATTCTGCTTTTAGTTCGTGTCCAAAATCGTAACGATCCTGTGCACGGCTCAGGAGGTAGGATTTAAGCGCCGCGTTTTTTACTTTTTCGGCCGCTTTTTTATAACCGGCTTCTGCATCATAATTCTTTTCTAATAACTCATTGAGCTTTTTGCCCATTTCTTCTGAATAACTCATAGCTTAATATTTTTAAATTTTCTTGCCCGATTTCCTCGAACTTTTCATCAAGTTACGTCTGTTTGCTTCAGCTAAAATCATGATTAACAGGATTTAACCCGTTTTAAGGGGAATTAACAGCAGCTTTAAGAGTATTTCTGTTAAAAAAATAACGCGCTGCAAAAGCTGCAGCGCGTTACCGGTCGAACTATAAGAGTGTGCTTCTAATTATTTTCAAAAGCCAGATCGATACGGGCGATTAAATCTTCATAATGCAGGCGGGTCATCCCGTCTGAAGTCGCGTTTTTGCGATTTCTTAAATCATTTCGCAGTCGCGAAAGCGTGCCACGCATCAAGGCACTTACGTCTGATTTCAGGATTTCATCATCATTAGCTTTTTCTTTATTGATATAGTCTGAAGCGATATCAATAAAACTGCGTTGCAGGTTTCGTCGGTAGGCATCGGTTTTTTGACCTCGATACAACTCGCTGAAAATTCCTGTACGTAAATCGGTCATCAACTCCAGCGGAGTGTAAGCAGCAGCACCGTTGTTTTCGGTATTTTCAGCCATACGGTTTAGGCGGCTTGTGCTCAAAAGACCATTCAGTGCCCGCGATTGAAGGCTTTCTATTCGCTCGATGGCACCGGTTGATTCAATTCGGTTTAAAAGCGTTTCATTTAATAACCAATCCGGAGTTGTAAAGGCGTGATCATTTAAAAAACGCACGGCCCGCTCCTGAATTTCTTTAGGCACCGGCTCGTAAACCGCTCCATCCTGATCTGCCGTTTTGATGGTCTCGTAGTAACCGCCCACATTGGTAATGACGTGGTAAATATACCCACGCCATAAACCGGTAAGTTCGCCATAGACTTCATCGAGACTGTCATAGTCATAACCGTCTTTAGTCGTCCAGTCAATCAGATTAGGCACTACTTTTTTGAGATTAGCCAGACCGTATTCGCTGGCTTTGATGTTGTCGTCACCTAAACTCTCGGTTTGGGAGCGTGGGTCAACGCCGTCTGAACTGCCAAACTGATACCAGGGGTTGTCTGCCTTGTCCAGGATCCATTGGTCCAGAGTTTCCTTCTCTGCTTCAGGAGAATCAGCTTCGGGTAAGTAGCGGTATCCCCAGTTTACGGCATACATATCGTAAGGTCCCATCATGCGGATGTAGCGAACCCCGTCATCACCGGGTTGCGCCACGTAGTTAACCCGGGCATAATCCATTATAGAAGGCGTGAGGCCGTACTTTTGGGTAAACGAAGCCACGCGCAACGAATCGGTAGGATAGGCCGAGCTGGCCTTCATATTGTGCGGAAGGCCAATGGCATGACCTACTTCGTGAGCGATGACCATACGCATCATTTCGCCAATTTCCTCTTCGGGAGTGTTGAGCGTGCGGGCATCGGGATTTTGAGCGCCGGCTTCAATCATAAAACGGTTACGATAGGAGCGCAGGTGGTTGTGGTACCAGATTACATCACTTTCCAGAATTTCACCTGTTCGCGGGTCTGCAACAGAAGGTCCTACGGCGTTCCGTGTGGTGCTGGCTACATAGCGTATAACCGAGTAGCGCACATCTTCCGGACTGAACTCAGGGTCTTCTTCAGCAGTTGGCGGATCTTTGGCAATGATGGCATTCTTAAAACCGGCGCCTTCAAAGGCTTTATTCCAGTCTTCAATACCCTGCTTAAAATACGGGCGCCACTTCATTGGAGTTGCGGGATCCAGATAATACACAATAGGTTTTACGGGTTCAACGAGTTCGCCGCGCTTATAGGCTTCTATATCTTTTGGCACCAGTCTCCAGCGTTTCAGGATTCGGTAATCGTCAGATTTGAGTTCGTCTGAATCGTAATCGTATTTTCTAAGCGTAAACCAGCCTACACGTGGGTCTGCCAGTCGCGGTTGCATTTTATCATCGGGAAGTAGAATCATAGACTGATTCATCAGGAAGGTCAAAGTCCCGGCCTGATCGCGTGATGGTGGATCTTCGGCCTCATAGGTCATTACATGTTTAACCTCGATATTCATAGGATAGGCATTTGCCGATTCGATATACGAACGGTCGCTGTCGAGTCTTTTGATGCCGTATTGCTTGCGGCTTCGGGAAGATACCGGGTTAATTGCACTGATATCTTTACTGAAGAAATCGGTGATGTCTACTACGGCCGAAGAATCTTTGGAAAAGGTTTTGATGTCTGCGCTAAATAAAATGGGGTAGAAGTTGTTAGCCAATACCGATTTGGTAATGGGGCTTTCGGTATCGCTTTCATTTTCAAAACTGATGACTTTTACATCAACTTTATTTCCTCTGCGTTCCCAGCGAATAACCTGCTCATTTACTTTAGAACCGGCATTCACATAACCACCGCCGTATTCTGAAGGTACTTTAGCAATACGGCTCACGAGCAACATATCTTTATTAAGTAGCGAGTCGGGAATCTCGAAGTATAATTTCTCATCTACACGATGGGTGGTAAAGAGTCCGGAGTCAGAGACTGCTTCTTTGGTAATCACCTCATTATACAATTTGAACTTGGAATCTTTGGTTTTAGCCTTTGCAGCATCGGCTGATGCGGTGGCTTTTTGTTGTGTTTTACAACCCAAAGAAAGCAGGGTCGCAAAAGCGACTAGAGTAATACGTTTCAGCATAAAATAATTTTTGCTGCTGAAGTTACTCAATTCGTGTTTAAAATACCCTTAAATTTAAGCCTAAAGGAGTAATTAATAGTAGTGTCTCAGGCAGAACGCGTAGGTCTGAGAAAGTTCTCTCAGCTTTCGGCTGAAGTCCTTGTCTAATTCTGCCTTACCTACTTCTTTACCGTCGCTGGCTTTTGCACTGTAGCTGTGCACTAAATCTTTCTTAAATAGTTCGGCTTCTTCCTCAGTGATTTGTGCACGTAGATTGCACGCATATTTTTTTGATCTCCCAAAATTTTCAGCTGGCGTCTCAAGTTTAAGGCTTAGTTCCTGATCATTTTTAAAATGGAAGGTAATCTGGTCGCCAGAATTTAGTGCTGTAAGTTTTTGGCGTAAGCCGAAAATGATATAGTGCTGATCTCTGATCGATTGAAACCCGATGTGGATTTGATTATCATTTTCAGGAGTAAATTTATTGGATTTGGAAGTGCGGCTGCGTTCAAAGTAAAGTCCTTTACCTTCTGGTGTTTCTTCAATAACCAATATAGAGTGTCCTCCGAAAATATAGCGTTTAGCCTTACTAATCTCTTCTGTGGTGATAAGATAATTGGGCGCAAATAGGATATGACGCTCCATATTCTTATCTAAGGTGTCATTTCTTTTAAAGAGGTTTGAAAAAAACATAGGGGTTCAGGGATTTAGTATAAAAGAGACTTTATTAAAGTTCTAAAATGCCGGTGATTCAACGGGGCAATTCTAAATCCGGAGTTTGGTAGGGGCTGTCCGGGCTTTAAATTAATTTTTCTCAGTTTTTAGCATTAATTTTTTACAAATATACAAAAGCCAAAAATTACAAGTAGCTATAAATTTTTACAGATTGATCAATTTTATAAACATTAAATACGTTAAAAATAAAAAACCCTCAAAATCAAAAGATAGTGAGGGTTTAAGTACTCGGGACGGGACTTGAACCCGTACGAACTAATGTTCATTGGATTTTAAGTCCAACGTGTCTACCAATTCCACCACCCGAGCCGGGCTTTTAAAAAAAAACTCCATGTCAAATGGAGTTTCTACTGGAGCGAAAGACGGGATTTGAACCCGCGACCCTCACCTTGGCAAGGTGATGCTCTACCCCTGAGCTACTTTCGCATATGTGCCAGACCTAACGTCTAATGCGGATGCAAATTTACAAGATTTCTTTAATCTGCAAAGTAAAATTCCTAAAAAAATAAAATTGATTAAGAAACCTTGTTTTTTGAGCTGCGCACCAGCATACGTTTGATTTCATTGAGCTTCATTAGGGCTTCAACGGGAGTGAGTGTATCTATGTCAGTATGAAGTATTTCGTCTTTAATTTCCTCCAATAGCGGGTCATCCAGATTGAAAAAGCTCAGCTGCATTTCGTCTTCGGTTGCTTTGGCTAAAGCTGATTTTTGATCTTCCTTGCGTGTTGAATTTTCGAGTTGCACAAGCATTTTATTGGCTCGGTGCAATACCTGTTGAGGCATACCGGCCATTTTGGCCACGTGTATTCCAAAGCTGTGTGCGCTACCGCCTGGAACCAGTTTTCGCAGAAACAGCACATTGTCTTTGAGTTCTTTTACCGAAACATTAAAATTTTTGATGCGTTCAAAAGTCTTACTCATATCATTGAGCTCGTGATAATGCGTCGCAAATAAGGTCTTTGGTCTGCCGGGATGCTCGTGCAGGTATTCGCTAATCGCCCATGCGATCGAAATGCCGTCATAGGTACTCGTGCCCCTACCTATCTCATCCAGTAAAACCAGACTGCGTTCTGAAAGGTTATTTAGAATACTAGCTGTCTCATTCATTTCAACCATAAAGGTAGACTCACCCATCGAAATATTATCACTGGCCCCCACGCGGGTAAAAATGCGGTCTACAATTCCTATTCGTGCAGCTTGTACAGGCACAAAGCTTCCCATTTGAGCTAAAAGCACGATGAGTGCCGTTTGTCTCAGGATGGCGGATTTACCAGACATGTTTGGTCCGGTAATCATAATCATCTGTTGTTCTTTTCGGTCTAAAAAGGTGTCGTTGGCTATATAAGGTTCTCCCAGAGGCAGCTGTTTTTCGATAACCGGATGCCGGCCTTCTTTGATTTCCAGATCAAAAGATTCGTCAATTTCGGGCCTAACGTAGTTATTTTCTTTTGCGAGGCAGGCATAAGATCTCAGGCAGTCCAGTCTTGCGATGGTATTGGCATTGGTTTGTACGGGTTCAATAAATTGTGTAATCCATGAAACAAGCTGGCCAAAAAGTTGCTGTTCAATACCCAAAATACGCTCTTCAGCCCCTAAAATTTTAGCTTCGTATTCTTTAAGCTCTTCGGTAATATAGCGCTCTGCATTCACTAAAGTCTGCTTGCGAATCCATTCCTGAGGGACTTTATCTTTGTGGGTGTTGCGCACTTCGATATAATAGCCAAATACGTTGTTTGAAGCAATTTTTAAGGAAGTAATCCCGGTGCGTTCGGTTTCCCGTTGCAGCATTTGATCCAAATAATCTTTACCGCTGGTGGCAAGACCGCGTAATTCATCAAGTTCTTCGTGAAATCCCGGGGCGATCGTGTCTCCTTTTAAAACGCTTACCGGTGCTTCTTCGTTCAGGGTTTCTTTTATTTTGGAACGCAGATGTTCGAGGTTGTTTATTTTGTTAGCCAGCGTTTGTAAAGCCTCATTCTCAGATTGTGAAGCCAGGGCTTTAATGGGAACCATCGCTTCCAGCGAGTTCTTAAGCTGAATAACTTCACGAGGGGTCACTTTTGCTGTAGCCACTTTGGAAA
This sequence comes from Leeuwenhoekiella nanhaiensis, assembly GCF_002744755.1. Taxonomy (GTDB): domain Bacteria; phylum Bacteroidota; class Bacteroidia; order Flavobacteriales; family Flavobacteriaceae; genus Leeuwenhoekiella; species Leeuwenhoekiella nanhaiensis. The sequence continues at coordinate 377,140 of NZ_KZ319289.1, forward strand.
TAAGCCGCTCTACATCGCCAATTTTTTTGATGTGCTGGGAAAGCTTGTCATAAAAATCAGGATGTTTCAGCATATATTCTACCACCTCCAGACGCTCTTCAATGGCGGGTATCGACTTAAGTGGAAGGGCGAGCCAGCGTTTGAGTAAGCGAGAACCCATAGGAGAGATGGTCTTGTCAATAACATCAAGCAGGGTGATGGCTTTGGCTGAAGTACCCTGGTATAATTCGAGATTTCTGATGGTAAAGCGATCCATCCAGATGTAGGCATCTTCAGCAATACGGCTTATGCGTGCAATATGCTGTAGTTTATGATGCTGGGTTTCGCTGAGGTAATGCAGAGCGGCTCCCGCGGCGATAATACCTTCCTCCAGATGCTCAATGCCAAAACCTTTTAGCGATTTGGTATTGAAATGTTTGTTGAGGCTTTCGTAGGCAAAATCGGTTTGAAAAACCCAGTCCTCCTGAAAAAATAAGTGGTAATCTGAGCCAAAATCCTCTTTAAAATCTTTTTTATGTTTTTTACTGATGAGTAATTCGCTGGGGCTGAAATTTTGAAGCAGCTTATCGATGTAGGCCACATCACCCTGAGTGGTTAAAAATTCGCCGGTTGAAACATCAAGAAATGAAAGACCCAATAGTCTTTTGCCGTAATGCAGCGCTCCTAAAAAGTTATTGCTTTTGGCCTGAAGTACCTCGTCATTGAGCGCAACTCCCGGTGTTACCAGCTCGGTAACGCCACGCTTTACGATCGTTTTGGTTGCTTTAGGGTCTTCGAGCTGATCGCAAATCGCCACCCGGCAACCTGCTTTTACCAGTTTGGGCAGGTAGGTGTTGAGCGAATGGTGCGGAAAACCTGCCAGTTCGGTGCGCTCGCTGCCGTTATTTCTGTTGGTAAGTATAATGCCCAGAATTCCGGCAGCTTTTACAGCATCTTCTCCAAAAGTCTCATAAAAATCACCCACTCTAAACAAAAGCAAGGCATCGGGATATTTGTGTTTTATCCCGTTGTATTGTTTCATAAGCGGTGTTACCCCCTTGCTTTTTCCTTTTTTAGCCATAAAAAACTGCGTTTTTTGCAAATTACCGAACTGGCTAAAATTAAAAAATCAACGCTTCCTCAGGGTGTTTTAATCCCGGGAGTTATTGTTTTTTTTCAACAATAGTAAACCTGATGTAGATTCTGTTTTTCGCGGAAAACTTTACGAAAGATCTAAGCGGCATTGGTTATTTTTGCAGGATGAATCGAAAGTTAAAAAACAGCGAACTCGATCGCAAAACGGTAGACGAGTTTAAGTCGTCAAGCAAAAGTCTGGTAGTAGTGGTGCTTGATAATATACGCAGTCTCAATAATATTGGTTCGGTTTTTAGAACCGCAGATGCTTTTTTAATAGAAGCAATCTATTTATGTGGAATTTGTGCACAGCCGCCGCATAAGGATATCACCAAAACCGCTCTGGGCGCTACCGAATCTGTTGCCTGGCACTATTATAGTTCGACTTTAGATGCGGTAAATCAACTTAAAAAAGAAGGTTATACCATTATTTCAATCGAGCAGGCAGAACAGGCAGTCATGTTGAATGATTTTAAGATAGCAGATGATGAGCGCTACGCTATTATTTTTGGTAATGAGGTAAAAGGCGTGGCGCAAGAGGTGGTCAACATGTCTGATTATGTCATTGAAATTCCGCAATCAGGGACTAAGCATTCCTTAAACATTGCCGTAAGTGCCGGGGTTGTTTTATGGGATTTTTACGCCCAAACAATTTTAAAAAGTTAGAAAAAGGGCTAATTATTGTTAATAATCATAAAGCTTTCCTAAAGTTTCTTTAAAAGCGGGCTGAGTCACAATTTTAAGGTGAAGATTTGCGTTACCAACTTTAAAATACCCAACTCATGAAAGCTAATGATTTTCACTACGATTCGTATCAGAGAGGCAGCAAGGATGGCCGAAAGCTGGGCATCGCTGTAGGTGTCTTAATCGCTACGGCGGTTATGATTATTTTACTTGCCTTGATTTACTACAGATAGGAGTTCAACTAAACTGCCTTAGAATACTTAAATAGTCTTCCCGGTTTTTTACAAAGTCAAGTTCTGAGATGTCTATAATTTTCACATTATCCTGAGCTTTGTTTTTTATCCAGTTGAGATAGCCCTGATTGATTTTAAGCAGGTAATCTTCAGAAATGTTTTGCTCGTAATCCCTTCCTCTTTTTTTAATATTTGCTAATAAACGCTCGGTGTTTTGGTAGAGGTAAATGTATAAATCTGGCTTTACCAGTTCTTTATACATAATCTGATGCAGTTTTTTATAAAGCGCATATTCTTCTTCTGCCAGGGTTACCCGTGCAAAAATGAGTGACTTGTAGCTGTCGTAGTCGGCAATCATAAAGTCTTTAAATAAGTCATATTGACCTATGTCATCCAGGAGTTGCTGATAGCGATCGGCTAAAAAAGACATTTCAAGCGGAAAGGCATACCGCGCCTGATCTTCATAGAATTTAGGTAAAAAGGGATTGTCTTTAAAGCGTTCCAGGATCAGCTTGGCATTAAAATCTTCAGCAATCATCGTTGATAGCGTGGTTTTACCGGCGCCAATATTTCCTTCAATAGTGATGTAATTGAAGTTACTGAGCGGGAATTCCTGCTGTGGATTTCTGAGCCATCTGGATTGTCTTTCCAAAGAGGCTTCGTCAGGTGATGCTTTTAGCAACTCTTCCATACTCTGGTTAAGAACCGGATGCCTTAAATCTTTAGCTATATCGCAAAGCGGAAGCAAAACAAAATTACGCAGATGCAGTCTGGGGTGCGGAAGGATTAGGGCTTGAGATTCAAGAATTTGATCCTCATAAAAAAGCAGGTCGATATCTATAACACGGTCTGCATACTCTGAAGTATTTCCGCGTTTACGACCCAGTTGTTTCTCAATTTCAAGGCAGGTAATTATAACATCCTCAGCCTGAAGGCGTGTGCCGATACTTAGCGTGCAGTTGAGATAATCCTGACCTTCATATCCCCAGGATTTAGATTTATAAACCGGTGAAATCTGCTTGATAACACCAAGTTTGTTAAACAGTAAATCAACTGCTTTTTGCAGATTATCAAAGGAGTTTCCCTGATTGCTTCCCAGAGATAAGTAAATGTTTTGTAGCGAGTTAATAGGAGTGTGTGCTTAATATATTTTAAGAGCAATTTAAGTAAAAGCCCTTTACATTCTGCTAATTTTGACAAGAACCAAAAGCAAATCAAAACAAGATTGACGCAAGAGACCTTAAACCAGCGCGATGCACTTGCGGCCTACCGCATTTATTTTATTCTGGGAGCTCTGTTCATTTGTTCTCTGGTAGTTTCTAACCTTATTTTTCAGAAGTTTTTTTACTGGGATTTTTTCGGATTGTATCGTTTTGAGATTTCAGTGGGTATTCTACCCTATCCCATTACCTTCTTAATAACCGATTTAATCAGTGAAATTTATGGGCAGAAAAAAGCCAATCAGGTAGTAACCGCGGGCATCTTTGCTTCAGTTTTTTCGTTGTTAATTGTATATACCTCGGCTATTGTGCCTGCTACCAGCTGGTCTCCGGTAGATAATGCGCTTTTTGATAAAGTATTTGGAGCTACTGTAGTTGCCGTTATGGCGTCTATGATGGCGTATTTGTTTGCGCAATATATAGATATTCAGCTTTTTCATTTTTGGAAAAAGCTTACCAAAGGCAAGCATCTCTGGATCCGAAATAACTTCTCCACCTTTTTCAGTCAGTTTGTTGATACGGCTACTGTATTGCTTTTACTGTGCAGTTTCGGTAAAATAGACTGGGCGCTTTTTGGCTCCTTACTGTTAAGTGGTTTTTTATTCAAAGTTCTGGTTGCTATTTGTGATACCCCGTTTTTATATCTGGGCGTGTTTTTATTTCGCAAACGCTTCAATTTAGCTCCAGGGGAAGAAATAGGTAGTGATGTTAATCATTATCAACAGATCGAAGAGGTCTAGTAATCAATGAATGTAGGCCGCTATGACAGGCGGCATTTTTAAGTAAAAAAAAGATGAAAAAGATATTTAAAATACTGGCAATTGTACTGGGCGTTGTCTTACTAGCCCTTATTGCCGCTCCCTTTTTATTTAGGAGCCAGCTTGAAGATCTGCTCAAGCGATCTATCAATGAAAATCTCAATGCTACGGTAGATTGGGAAGAATTCGACCTAACCTTATTCAGTAGTTTTCCCGATGCAACGGTACAGGTAAAAAACTTCACGGTGATAAACCACGAACCTTTTGCAGGAGATACCCTGGCAGCAGGCGAGTTGCTCGAGCTTGAGATGGGAGTAAAGCAGTTGTTTAAAACTTCAACAGATAAGCCTATAGCAGTTGATGCAATTGCCTTAGACCGGGCTTATGTAAATATTAAAGTAGATAGTCTGGGTAACGCCAATTACGACATAGCTAAAGAAAATCCGGGTGCGGTTAACGACACACTTGCAGATCAGTCCGGGAGTTTTGTTTTTGAAGTGCAGGAATATGCGATTACCAATTCGCGCATTAATTATCTTGATGAAAGTACTAAAACCTATTTACGGTTACGTGAAGTGAATCACGAGGGGAGTGGTGATTTTTCGGCAGATGTCTCTAATCTCACTACCAAAACCAATGCGTTAGCATCTTTTGATTTTGATGGTGTAAACTATTTAAACCAAAACAAAATCGCCCTGGATGCAGTGATTGAAATGAATTTGCCCCAACAGCGCTATACGTTTAAAGAGAATGAAGCTTTAGTAAATCAGCTTCCCCTTGTTTTTGAAGGATTTGTTCAGGTTAATGAAACCAACAATGAGCTCGATCTTTCATTTAAAACCCCATCAAGCGACTTTAAAAACTTTTTGCAGGTAATCCCGGAGGTCTATGCCAAAAATCTGGATGGGGTGACCACAACCGGAGATTTTATTGTGAATGGCCGTATTAATGGTGTTGTTGATGAAGAGCGTATCCCGATGTTGAATATCGAAATTCAATCCAATAACGCCTCATTTAAATATCCTAATCTGCCCAAAACGGTACAGGATATCATCATTGATGCGCGTATTGTGAATGAGACCGGTAATGTCGACGACACCTATTTAGGCTTAAACAATTTGAATTTTAGAATAGATCAGGATGTTTTTAATGCTAAGGGAACTATCAAGCGACTCACGACAAATGCACTTATCGATTTGGCCCTTAAGGGAAGACTTAACCTTGCCAATCTGGAGAAAGCTTACCCTCTTGAACTGGAGCAGGATATTAACGGAATGCTAACCGTAGATATGACTACTTCTTTTGATATGGAAAGTGTAGATAAAGAACAGTATCAGAACATTAAAAGTAGCGGAACTGCAAGCTTAAAAGATTTTAAATACGTATCGCCAGAGTTACCGAATGCGCTAAACGTAGCAGAAGCGAATCTAAGTTTCAATCCGGGAACGATAAGTCTGCAAAATCTGGAAGCTCAAACCGGAAAGACGGATCTTAGTGCTAAGGGTAGTATTGAAAACCTGATTCCGTTTTTGCTTTCCAAACAGAACCTGAAAGGCCGTTTTACGGTAAATTCAAATACCGTTGATTTGGCGGACTTCAGTGTAGTTGAAGAGCCTGTAGCTTCTGATACTCCCAAAACGCAAACGGCAAAAGCTTCGGCAGAGACAGCGATTAAGATTCCATCATTCCTGGATGCGGGGATTGATTTCGCAGCCGGAACGGTAATTTACGATAACATCACTTTAAAAAATGTAAAAGGAAATCTATCCGTTGCTGATGAGACCGCCCGTCTAACTAATATACAATCTGATCTTTTTGGTGGAAGGATTGCACTTACCGGAAATGTAAGTACTAAGACGGCAACTCCAACTTTTGGGATGGATTTAAACCTAAGTAGCGTAAGTATTAGTGAATCTTTTGAAGGTTTGGAAATGTTTCAGCAATTGGCTCCTATCGCAAAAGCCCTTCAGGGAGCTTTAAACACGACTATTACTTTAAACGGAAATCTGAATGATGACCTTACTCCCGTGCTGACCAGTCTTGCCGGGAATGCTTTAGCACAATTGCTTACCGTTGAAGTAAATCCTGAAAAAATGAAATTACTTCAGCTGCTTGACACCAATTTAGAGTTCATCAACCTCGACAGGCTCGACCTCAGTAATCTAAAAACCCAATTCAGTTTTCAGGATGGCCTGGTTACCGTAAAACCTTTCGATTTCAACATCAAAGGAATTAACGTGGGCGTGAGCGGTACGCATAGTTTAGAAAATACGATGAATTATACCTTAAATCTGGATGTGCCGGGAACCTATTTAGGATCTAAACTAGGAGGTGCCCTCGCAGGTTTGAGCAATCAAAATCTGGATCAGTATACCGTAGACCTTCCTATTAAACTAACCGGCAGTTTTACAAATCCTCAGGTGGGTGTCAATACGCAGCAGGCTGTTTCAAGCCTCACTCAACAGATCATCGCCACCCAAAAGGAAAAATTAGGTCAACAGGGAGAAGATAAAATCAAAGATGTTTTAGGCGGAATTTTGGGTGGAGGTGCAAAACCTAAAGATTCTACACAAACCGGAACGACCCCAACAAAAAGAGATAGTGTTATCCAAAACACGGCATCAAAAGCAGTCAAGGATGTATTGGGAAGTTTGTTTGGAAAGAAGAAAACCGTGCAGGACAGCACAAAATCAAACAACTAAACGCTAAGGTTTTAGTTAAAAAAAGCTTCAGGCTCCTCAAGAACCTGAAGCTTTTTATTTAATATTCAATTACTATAAACTCAGATCTTCGGTTTAATTGGTGCTCTTCTTCAGTACAATCAACCCCGTTAGAACACTCATTTTTAAGTTGGGTTTCTCCGAAGCCCTGCCCGCTAATACGTGAGGGATCAATTCCTCTGCTTACAATGTAATTTGCAGTTGCTTTAGCGCGCTTATCTGACAGGGTCAGGTTATAGGCATCTCCACCACGGCTGTCTGTATGTGCCCGTACTTCCACTACAAGAGTAGGGTTTGATTCCATCACTGCCAGTACTTTTACCAGCTCTAGTGCGGCGTCAGGTCTTATATTGAAGCGGTCAAAATCAAAATAAATAGGTGCAAGATCTAAAAGTTTAGCCAAGTCATCTCCAGGATTTATACGGGTGATTCTTGGTTCGAGATTAAGATCAACCGTTTTGCTTTTATTTTCAAGTGGAGTTGTGACGAGTTCTTCTGCAGAATAATATTCGGGCTCTTCGGCTCTGATCAGAATTTCAGTATTACACAGTGGGTTGAGTTCGTATTTACCGTTCTCGTCCACATCAGTTGTTTGTAAAACATTGCCATCCAGATCAAGCGCGCTTACCGTAGCGGTAGCGATAGGTAATAGGGTCTGGGCATCTCGAATAGTCCCTACGATACTTGTGCGACATTCGGGTATTACTTTTATTGTACGGGTGAATCTGAAAATATCATCGCCTCCCATCCCAAAATACCGATTGGTAGAAAAGTAGCCGGTATTACTAAACTCATCTACGATAAAAGCAAAATCGTCTTGCGGACTGTTTATGGGTTTGCCCAGATTAATGATGTAGGCAATATCTCCGTTTTTGCGGGTGGCGGCCACGTAAATGTCTAATCCTCCGAGTCCCGGTCTGCCGTCAGAAGAAAAATAAAGATTACCTTTTTTACTGATGTATGGAAAGTTTTCGCGGCCTTCTGTATTGACCTTGGGTCCCAGATTACGAGGCTCGCTGTATTCATTATCGCCTGAAATATCAACTACCCAAAGATCAGAGAAGCCGGTTGTGCCGGGCATATCTGAAGCGAAATACAACTTTTTATTATCGGGGCTTAGAGCCGGGTGCGATACCGAGTATTCATCATTGTTAAATGGAAGTTCTACGGGATCAGACCAGCTGTCTCCGCGCTTTTCAGACTTATAGATTTTAAGCCTGATTGTTCCATTTTTATCTGTGCGCTTTACACCCTGCGCATAATTGTTACGGGTAAAATAGATGGTTCTGCCATCGTTGGTAAAAGCCGGCGAAGACTCATGATATCGGCTGTTAAGCTTATCTGCAAATCTTTCGACGGTGCCAAGTTCACCGGTCTCCCGATCTATTGGAGCCTGATAAAAATCAAGAAAAGGCTCATTATTCCACTTGTGTACGTATTTCTTCGTTGTTCCCGTGTCCCGTGACGAAGAGAAAATGAGCTTGTTTTCGTAAAACATAGGCCCAAAATCTGAATAACGGGAGTTGGTTCTGCGCAAATTTTCAACCTCATATTCACTATCAGAATAGCTTATGTCTTCCAGATAATCAGGCTCTTCTTCAAAAAGCTCGGCACGGCTGTCTCCGCCTTTAGCTTTTCTGAAAGCTTCCATAATTTCATCAGACTTGCTGTAATTCTGAAGCGCTTTTAAGGCCTGCGCATAACGGAATAAATGTTCGGGAGAGACAGCGTCAGGATAGCGGTCTACAAGTTTTGCATACCACTGCGCGCTTTCTTCGTATTTAGCGTTGAAATAGTAAGAGTCTCCTAGTTTTTGAAAAAGTTCTGGCGATTCATAGCCATCACCGGCAAGGCGCAGATAGATTTTCTGAGCATCTATGAAAGCGTAGCTTTCAAATTTTTTATCCGCTTTACTTAATTCTTTCTCCTGAGCCTGAATTGTAAACAAGCCGCTGAAAACGAATAACGTAAGAAGCAGAATTTTGAAGTTGACCTGCATGACCATATAAATAGGTTCAATTTTAGATTTAGGGGCTGTAAATATCACGAAATTAATGGAATTAATGAGATTTTACACGTAAAAAACGTCTATATCTTAAGGGGGTTTTTCCTGTTTATCATTGTTTTAGCTATTGTTATTCCCTTATTTAATAAAAATTGAAGCCATTTCTTACTTTTGAATTCACCTATTAAACTAGTAAAGCTTGAGACTTTTAAATATACTAAAATCACGTCGTTCTATTTTTCCCAATCAATTTACGAGCCAGAACCTGAGTAAAGATCAGATTTTGCAATTACTGGAAGCAGCAAACTGGGCTCCGAGTCATCGAAAAACCAATCCATGGCGGTTTAAAGTGTTTCAGGGAGAATCATTAACTCTTTTAGCTGATAAGATCACGGCTGCCTATACGCGTACCACTCCGGAAAAGAATTTTTCGTCTTTTAAACTGAAGAAAAGTGTTGAAAAAGTGATGAGTAGTGGTGCTGTTATTGCCATTTGTATGCAACGCGATCTAAAAGACCGCGTTCCCGAATGGGAGGAAATTGCGGCTACGGCGATGGCTGTACAAAATATGTGGCTGTTGACCGGCGAGTTAGGTTTGGGTGGCTATTGGAGTTCCCCGGGTTACATTAGTGATATGCAGGAAGAACTAAAACTAGCAGAAGGTGAACGCTGCCTGGGCTTTTTCTATCTGGGTGAATACCGGGATGAAAATCCTCAGGGAGATCGTGAACCGATTGAAGATAAAGTAACCTGGTTTTAATAAGATTACTACTTATTCCTTCACAACAACCTCCCCATTTTTCATTACAAAGCTCACATTAGTAAGCGTGCTGATATCTTCAAGGGGATCGTTGTCCACGGCAATGATGTCAGCTTTGAAGCCTGTGGCGATTTGACCAAGATCTTGTTCAGCCTTTAAAACCACTGCGCTGGTAAGTGTTGCACTTTGAATGGCTTGAAGCGGTGTCATTCCGGCTTCAACCATATAGATAAATTCCTTTGCATTTTCACCGTGAGGGAATACTCCGGCATCTGTTCCAAAGGCAATAGGAACTCCTTTTTTGTAGGCCATCGCAAATGTTTTTTGAAGTTGCGGACCTATTTCAAGGGCTTTGGGCACAATCACTTCCGGATAATAGCCTTTTATGAGAGCCTTGTCTGCCACGTACTTTCCAGCGCTTAGTGTAGGAACATAGTAGGTGTTATATTTGACCATCAGATCAGCGGTTTCTTCACTCATAAGTGTGCCGTGTTCAATAGTTTTTACTCCTGCCTTGATGGCGCGTTGCATGCCTTCATCGCCGTGGGCATGTGCCGCAACCTGAAGATCATAATCTTTACCCGTTTGCACGATGGCTTCAATTTCTTCTGAGGTAAACTGCGGGTTTTGACCGTTTTTAGCGACACTGAGTACCCCGCCGGTAGCCGTAATTTTGATCCAGTCGGCTCCATTTTTATACCGTTGGCGCACGGCCTTACGGGCATCATCTGTATTATTTACGACACCTTCTTTAGGTCCGGGATCGTTCATAAGTTCTTTTTTGTATCCGTTAGTGGGGTCGGCGTGACCCCCTGTGGTTCCAATGGCTTTTTCTGCTGTAAAAATTCGTGGGCCAGTAACTTTGCCTGTATTAATAGCATTACGTAAAGAGACATTAATGCCGCTGCCACCCAGGTCCCTTACCGTGGTAAAGCCCGCCATTAAGGTTTTTTGAGCATACAGCTGCGCATTGTAAGCTACATCGGCATCGTTTAGGGTAAAAGTTTCCAGATATTTCGTTGGACTGGTTTCGCTTTCAATATGCACGTGCATATCAATGAGACCGGGTAAAAGGGTTTTATTCTGAAGATTGATAATAGTGCCTTTACCAAACTGATATCCGTCAAGTAGGTCTGCAATCGTATCTGCTTTTACGACAATCGTTTTTTCCTTTAGCATTTTGCCGGATTTTACATCCAATATTTTACCCGCCTGAATGTATGTGGTTTGTGCTAAAGCATTGAGATAACAAAAAGTTAGGGCGATAAAAACAAGTACGTTGCGCATAGTTTCAGGTTTTAAGCATTTAAATATTCCAGGATGCTGTCACAGATGTATGCAATCTGCTCGTCATCCAGTTCGGTATGCATAGGCAAAGAAATAACCTCTTTCGCCAGTTGATTAGTTACACTAAAATCGGCTTCATTGTAGCGAGAATCTGTGTAGGCTTTTTGTCTATGTAACGGGATGGGGTAATATACTCCGCAAGGGATATCTTTCGAATTGAGGTGTTTTACAAGCCCATCGCGATCGCAGTCCTTCAGTCTCAAGGTATATTGATGAAAAACATGACAATCACATACATCGCAAATGAGCGGAGTCGTTATTTTATCGTGATCTTTCAGTCTTTCGGTATACTTACGAGCCGATTCTCTTCTCTTGGCGTTGTACGTGTCCAGATGAGGCAACTTTGCCCGAAGCACTGCTGCCTGAATCGAATCTAAACGCGAGTTTACGCCTACCACATCGTGATGATAGCGCTCGTACATACCATGATTCACAATGCCTCTCAGCGTATGAGCCAGATCATCCTCGTTGGTAAATATTGCACCGCCGTCACCGTAGCATCCCAGATTTTTTGAGGGAAAAAACGAAGTGCTGCCTACGTGACCGATGGTTCCTGTTTTGACTTTTGACCCGTCTCTGCGGGTGTAATTGGCGCCAATACCCTGAGCGTTATCTTCGATAACAAACAGGTTATGCTCGTCAGCGATTTCCATAATGGCATCCATATCTGCAACCTGACCAAAAAGATGAACCGGTACAATGGCTTTTGTTTTAGGGGTAATCGCTCTTTTGATGGCCTCTACGTCAATATTGAAACCGTAAGGATTGACATCAACCAGTACTGGTGTAAGCTGTAAAAGTGCAATAACCTCTACAGTTGCTGCAAAGGTGAAATCGGCCGTGATGACCTCGTCGCCCGGTTTGAGCCCCAGACCCATCATAGCAATCTGCAGGGCATCGGTGCCGTTTGCGCAAGGGATGACGTGTTTCACATTTAAATACTCCTCAAGTTCTTTTTGAAAACCGTGAACCTCAGGGCCATTTATGAATGCTGTGGTATCTATAACTTCCTGAATTGAGCGGTTTACCTGCTCTTTTATGGGTTCGTACTGACCTTTAAGGTCAACCATTTGAATTTTTTTCATCTAGTAAAATTTTGCCAGGCCTTTTAAAATCAAACGCTGATTGGGGCTGGGCTTTGTCAACTATTTAGGGGCCTCTTAAGGGCTGGTATTAATTTATTGATGCCGAAAAAATAGAACTAAGAATGGCAATTAAGCCTGTAAATAAGAAAATCTTCGGTATACGAAAGTACGAAATCTGCACCCTATACCCAATGTCTTTTTTTGAGGAAAAGGCTACTTTTACGCCGGTATGCGACAGCTCTATTCTTTTTTTATACAGGTCTTTGAATGGCTTTTGCCGGTTTTAGGGTTCTTTAGTGCTAAGCTGAAGGAATTCAGGCAGGTACGTCAGGGTGTTTTTTCCAGATTAAAATCAGATCTTAATCCAGGTGATCAGGTGATATGGGTTCATGCGGCCTCTCTTGGAGAGTATGAGCAGGCGGTTCCTGTACTTGAAGAGCTTCGCAAAAACTATCCTACCGCTAAAATCGTTCTCACTTTTTTCTCGCCATCGGGATATACCATTCGTAAAAACACACCTCTTGCCGATGTAGTCACTTACCTGCCTTTGGATACCCCGGTAAATGCGAGGAAATTTGTAAAACTGGTCAACCCCAAACTGGTGCTCTTTGTGAAATATGAATTTTGGCCTAATTTTTTGGAGGAATTGAAAACTCACGACGTACATACGTTGCTTATTTCAGGGATTTTTAGGGAGAGTCAGCCGTTTTTTAAGTGGTACGGCAGCTGGATGAAGCAGAGTCTTAATACGTTCAGGCATTTTTTCCTTCAGAATAAAGAATCATTGAAAGCTTTAAAAAAAATGGGTTTTACCAATGCATCGGTAAGCGGAGATACCCGTTTCGACCGCGTATCAAGACAGCGTACTTATGACAATTCGCTACAATTTATAGAAGACTTTAAGCAAGATCAATTGTTATTGGTTTGCGGAAGCACCTGGCCTGAGGATGAAAAGCTGTTGATTGATTTTATAAACAGTACGAGCATCAAGGTAGTGGTTGCTCCCCATAAAATTGATGCCGAGCAAATAGCAGACTTTATTAAACAGCTTAAGCGAAAAAGCGTCAACTATTCAGACTACAAACAAAAAGATTTGCCAGAGGCCGAGGTTTTAATCTTAAATCACGTGGGACTCCTTACTAAGGTTTATGCATACGCAGATATAGCCTATGTGGGCGGAGCTGCGGGTACGACGGGTCTGCATAACATTTTGGAACCGGCAACCTTCGGTATTCCCATAATTACAGGTACACATATCGATAAATTTCCGGAGGCACAGGATTTACGAAGGCTCGCCGGACTTTTCACTGTATCTGATGCAACCGAAACTGAGACTTTACTTAATAAACTGGTTTCTGAAGAAGATTTCAGAAATCAGACCGGAATGATTGCCGGTCATTTTATCTCCAGTCAGACGGGTGCAACTCAGGAGATCATGAATTATCTGAACTCTCAGACGCTCACTGCCTGATTGAGGTACTTGCGAAAGGGCAGCATTTCCTTATAAACATCAACTACAATTCGTTCAAAGTCATCACCGGTCACTATTTTCTGAGTAAGATCATATTGCACAGCAAATGATTTCAAGCGCAGCAATTCTATATACTTATGATCCTGTGAGAAACCTTTTGGAGCTGTTTTCAGGCTATCGCCATCATCTATCAGACTGCCAAATTTCTTCTTAAACGAGGGTTTCTCCAGAATTTCAATAAACTCTTCGCCATTGTAATCAAGAGCCTGTCTTATGCTATGCAGCAGGTCATTTTTCGGTTTATAAAACCCGCCAGCAATAAAACTTTCTGAAGTTCCCAGATGAATATAAAAGTCTCCGTGGTTTGGAGCCATATCGAGTCCTGCACCAAAATGGTCTTTATATACAGGTTTGTTGGGATGGTAGAGCAGGTTGTTGTTAATGCGGTTAATGGCTTTCTTGCCGGTGGTGGGATGATAATCAGGATCTACTTCTGCAAGCCGCATATCCATTTTATTTAACCAGTCAATGTAAAAATCACGTACTTCGTGATATTCACCGCGGTGTTCATCCATCCATTCTTTGGCGTTATTTTTCTGCAACTCCCGTAGAAAATCATACAATTTATAAAAGCTCATTTTTCCACTAAAATTAATTGTATTCCCTCTGGGAAAGGGCTAAAACACACGTATTTAACGCATTGTTAAGCTAGTTTTGGCAATCATTTATAATTGTGATCTGCCCACGAAATCAAAATCCTGCTACTTTTGACTATTGAATAAAACCTAATTAATTATGAAAAAAGCAATTTTATTTCTGACTTTAAGCCTTTCTGCTCTTGCAACTTTTTCATGTAGGGAAGCTGAAGACAAGGAAAAAGAAACGGTTATAGTAAAAGAAGTTGAAGTTGAAAGACCAGCAGAGCGTGAAGGAATTTTGGAGCGTACTGCTAAGAAAGTAGATCAGGAAGTTAATAAAGAAATTGATCAGGAGATCGATAACATCGGAGACGATAATAAATAAGCGAAATATGAAACGTTATACCTATTTAGCAGCGGTGCTTCTCGGTTTGACTTTGTCAGTAACTTCTTGTCGCGAAAAAAGCGAAAAGGAAAAACTGATTGAAGAAATGAAGGAAGATGGCGCTACAATAAAAGAAAAGTCTGACGACGGCGATTATAAACTTAAAATGGAGACTGACGATAAGGAGGTCAAAATTAAGGAAGACGCTGACGGCGAAACCAAAATTAAAGTAGACAACTAAGTTGAAATCACTTGAACTGAAAACCACCGGAAATCCGGTGGTTTTTTTATGGGTTAGTGCGAAATATCTGTGATTTGCGCTTCAAAATTATTACGCTTAGGTTATTGTAGATTACGCATCTGATTTTTTAATTCTTCCATGCCTTGTTGTAACTCCCGCAACAAACTGCTTTCTGATGGAGCATCAAGGTTAAATGTAAGCTTGCTGTTAACCTGCCACAATTCCTGAATATCGCTCACCTGCACTTCATAAGGCACGTATTCCTGATTGATCGAAATGAGAAGAACCTTGGAAGGATCGGGTAACTTCTGCAGTTTTTTAACTACAACGGCATCGGGCATAACCACAACATAAACCTTATTTGAGGTTACCTCATTCATGCTGGCAACAGCTTTCCCCAGGACCCAGTCATCAGGCATAAAATTAGGCAGCATACTGTCTCCTTCCACCTGAAAACCGCGGTAGGTGGCATTTCGGTATTGTGGAAGCGGCAAATCAAAAGCCGGTAACTGCTGATACCATTCTACATCCTGAACATTTTGAGGATAACCGGCAGCAGCCTTTTGGTTTACCATCACCAGGTTTTCCTGATCTGCAGAGTCTACGGTTACCACTTTAGGACTTACGTCTCCTTTACCGGCGTGTAGCAATTTCTGATTGCTGTACCCGAATAACCACAACGGATTTACGTTGTACAGGCGCAACAATTCGGTGACTATCTGGCCGGACAGTTTTGTTCTTCCACGCTCAATGTCTGCCGTAGAATTTTTAATGCCTAAAGCCTCCGCAAACTCGGTTTGCGTGAGATTTTGTTCTTCCCGTATCTGTTTAAATCGGCGAATATCGCCAGTTACATCGTTGATTCCCATAACGTAAAAATAGTATTAATCGGAATAAATCCTAATTAAAGTTAGGAAAAAATCCGTAATATGGAAAAATTCTTTATTTTCGTAAATAATCCAAATCTAAGTTCAGCAATTCTTTAGTCATCTGGAATATGTTGTACGGAAGCCTTCTAAGAGTTGGATAAAAATTGAGGCTATGAATTTTGAGCGCATTCGCGAAAAGTTGAACATACTTGCCGACGCGGCAAAATACGATGTGTCCTGCTCCAGCAGTGGTAGCAAGCGAACCAATACAAATAAAGGATTGGGAGACAGTAGTGGGATGGGTATCTGCCATAGCTATACCGAGGACGGACGCTGTATTTCACTTTTAAAAATTTTGTTGACTAACCACTGCATTTTTGATTGTGCCTATTGTGTGAGTCGAAAGAGTAATGACATCAAGCGCGCAGGTTTTAAAATTCAGGAGGTTGTAGATCTTACGATTAATTTTTACCGGCGTAACTACATTGAAGGTTTGTTTTTAAGCAGCGGGATTTTTTCCAGTCCTGATTATACGATGGAGCGACTGATTGCTGTGGCTAGAAAGCTGCGTCTCGAAGAAAATTTCAATGGGTATATACACCTCAAATCTATACCGGGTTGTAGTGATGAACTGATGAAAGAGGCGGGGCTTTACGCAGATCGACTTTCGATAAATATAGAGATTCCTACCGTTTCGGGTCTTAAACTTTTGGCTCCTGAGAAAGATCATAAGGACTTCATCAAGCCCATGGAAACGGTTAAAAACAATATCGCGATCTATAAAAGCGAAAAGAAATTACTGAGAAGTACACCTGTTTATGCACCTGCAGGGCAAAGCACGCAGATGATTGTTGGAGCGACGGGAGAAAGTGATAAAGATATTATGTACAGTGCGGTGCATTATTACAGCACATATAAGATGAAACGAGTGTATTATTCCGGATATGTGCCTGTTTTGGAAGATAACAGACTTCCCGCTTTAGGAACTGAAGTGCCTATGCTTCGCGAAAATCGCTTGTATCAAACCGATTGGTTACTGCGTTTTTATGGGTTTGATGTTCGCGAGCTTCTCAATAAAGACCATCCCAATCTGGATGTGGATATCGATCCTAAACTCAGCTGGGCGTTGCGCAATCTGCACCTTTTTCCGGTTGATATCAATAAAGCAGATAAGCGTATGCTTGCTAGAATACCGGGATTGGGAATGAAATCGGTTTATAAAATTTTGAATGCCCGCAAGTATCGCAAACTGAATTGGGAGCACCTTAAAGCCATTGGGATTGCGATGAATCGGGCTAAGTATTTTATGGTGTGTGATTCTAAAGACTGGGAACGCAGGGACCTGGAACCGCAACGCATCAAAAGTATGATTTTGCAAAGCAGCCAAAGCAAGTATCAGAAGATGTACAATCAGCAATTGCAACTTTTCTAAATAGCTTATGACCAGACTTGTTTACGACGAAACTTTTGAGGGCTTGCTCACCGCCATTTTTCAGGTATATGAGGAACGCCTGCAACAGGTTACTATTATTCCGGAAACAGACTTACAGCCTGATTTTTTCAGTGAAGATGTCACGGTCTATACCGATACAGGCAAGGCTGATCGCGTTTGGCGGGGATTGAAACCGTTCAGCCTTCTCAGGCAAATGATTTATAAAGCATATTTGAGAGAAGCATCTGGCGCTGAAAATACAATTTTGGAAGCGGTACGTTATGTCTTAAAAACTAAAAATGAGAAGGATTATGGTCATCCGGCGATTTTACAATTGGCGAACTGGACTAAAGAAGTAGGCCGTGAGAAGCATAGGATGGAGGCATTTGTGCGATTTAAACGAGCCCAGGACGATACCTATATTGCCGTAATAGAACCTGATTTTAATGTGCTTCCGCTTATTGCCAAACACTTTAAAAGCAGGTACGCTGATCAGGTTTTTATGATCTATGACCTAAAGCGCAATTATGGAATTTATTACGATCTACAAAAAGTAGATTTTATAAATCTTGATTCTGAAAGGCTAAAAAACCTGGATGCCATTACCCACGAGGAAGAAAAATGCTACGATGTAATGTGGCAGGATTACTTTAAAAGTACGGGTATCAAAAGCCGGGTGAACAAAAAATTGCATTTAAGACACGTGCCCAAACGTTATTGGAAATACTTAAATGAAAAAAATCCATATTAAGGATATTTGAGTAATTTTAGTTTAAACAATAAACCATTATTATGAAACGTATTTTTTTAAGTCTAGCGGTGCTTGCAATCGTAGCCACGACCTACTCGTGTAGAGAAACAACTCAGGAAAAAACCGAAGATGCAGTAGAAGCAATAGGTGAAGACATTGAGAACGCGGCCGAAGAAACGGGTGATGCTATTCAGGAAGGCGCTGATGAACTTAACGATGAAATTCAGGGGAATGATGATATGTAATTAATATCATTTGGCCTTTTTGAGCCTATTCCAACTCAAAAAAAGCATCTTAAAATCTCATTTTAGGATGCTTTTTTGGTTTTCAAATTAACGGGAATTTTAAAAAACTAAAATTCAAAATACTTATAATCATTAATTTATAGGATCTGTTGCATAATTTTTATCAAAAATGTAAATCGATGAAAAATTTAATAAAATTTAAGAATAAGCCTATATTTATTATATACATTTGACAGCAATTAACGCTAATTAAATTAATACGATTATGAAAAAATTTATGTTTAGTGCTTTCGCACTCTTACTAATGGTTTCTGTTTCTGCTTGTCGCGAAACAACTGAAGAAAAAGCTGAAGACGCAATGGAAAGTGCTGCTGATGACATGGGTGATGCTATGGATGAAGCAGGAGACGCTGTTGAAGAAGCTGCTGACGAGACTGAAGCTGCTGTAGAAGAAGGTGCTCAGGAAGTAGAAGACGAAGTTGAAGGAAACGACGACATGTAATCTCTTTAGAGAAATATAGAAAAAGCCCGGTTTTACCGGGCTTTTTTATTGGCCTCTGGCCAAAGGGTAAATAAATGTTTACCTTAAAGTAACGATTTTTCAAAATTGGTTTACCTATACTTACAGGCAATAAACTTCAAAAGTTATACAGTAGCACTGCTGGTTTCCGCATTACGATCTACTTTTTTTACCAGACCCTGTAATACTTTACCGGGACCAACTTCAATAAATTCGGTCGCACCGTCTTTCAGCATATTTTGAACACTTTGTGTCCATTTTACGGGTGCAGTCAACTGAAATAACAGATTCTTTTTGATTTCTGCAGGATCGGTTACTGCAGTTGTGCTTACATTTTGATAAATAGGGCAGCTGGGTTCGCTAAACGTGGTTTTTTCAATCGCAGCAGCAAGTTCTTCGCGTGCAGGCTCCATTAATGGGGAGTGAAAAGCGCCACCCACAGGAAGCAATAAGGCTCGTTTGGCACCGCGTTCTTTCAGTCGCTCGCAGGCTTCTTCCACCGCTTTAATTTCGCCTGAAATAATTAGCTGACCGGGGCAATTGTAGTTTGCAGCCACTACTACACCATCTACATCTGCACATACAGCTTCTACCAGTTCATCTTCAAGACCTAAAATGGCCGCCATAGTAGAAGGTACATTATCACAGGCTTTTTGCATGGCCTGAGCCCGCTGGGCTACAAGACGTAATCCGTCTTCAAAACCCAAAACCCCATTGGCTACAAGTGCCGAAATTTCACCAAGCGAATGCCCGGCGACCATTTGAGGCTGAGCCTCATCACCCAAAGCTTTGAAAAGCGCCACTGAATGCAGAAAAATAGCCGGTTGCGTTACTTTAGTTTCTTTAAGCTCGTCGGCGGTGCCTTCAAACATTATTTTGGTCAGGTCAAAACCTAATATTTCATTTGCTTTTTCAAACAATTCACGAGCCGTTGCAGATGCTTCATAAACATCTTTACCCATTCCTGTAAATTGTGCTCCCTGTCCCGGGAAGATATATGCTTTCATAGTTAGTGTGTTTCTTGATGTTGCAAAAGTACGTATACCGTAAAGGATTTTGAAATTTAAAAGTTTCTTACCTTTAGAGATTAAGATACGTATCTAATGAAACTCATTCTTTTAATCGGTTTTTTAACCCTGCCTTTTACCCAGATTAGTGCGCAAACTGAAAAACCCGATGAACTACTTTTACAAACTTCAGCACCTAAAGATACCTGGAATGATTTCTCAAAAAAGACAGCGCTTAAAGAATTAAAAATGCAGGTGGAATATGCGCTAACCCGTCGTGATGCAGACTATTATGTCTTTATGGTTGACGGTCAGCATTTACCTCTGGCCAGCTTTAAAGATTACAAAAAGAGTATTTTAGATCAGGCTAAAAATATTCATTTCGTTAAATCTATAGATAGCATTATGGGCTATCCGTCTCCCAGAAATCGCACGCTGGTTTTAATCACCACCCAGGATTAATGGTTTAGACATTTAAGGATCCGGTTTCACCTAAATCTGTTTTTTCACCGGTAACTGCACCGTATGCGATTTTAAGAAGGCTTACCAGTTTGTTGGACTTTGAATCCCAATATTGTGCACTTGTAGGTCTAAATCGAATAGCGGTTAAATTAGGGTCGTCTTTACCTTCAAACCACGCATCATCACTCTTACCATATAATTCGTCAAGAATAGCGCGATCACGCGTAATACCTGCCTCACCGTATACACTTAAAAATTCAAAATCTCCGGGCTTTGAGTAAAACAATTGCACTATAGCGTCTTTTTGAATATTTGCATTGTGATCGCTGTTTGCATTGCTTAAAAACCATATGGTCCCATCATCGTCAACCCTTTTTGTAGACATAGGTATCGCATCAATGGGCTGGTTTGAAAGGTCTGTGGCCATAAAGGCAAAGTCGATAGAAGTGGCTAATTCTTTAAGCTTTTTTAAAGCTTCGGTACTGGATAAATTTTTGGTGCTCATAATTCTGATTTTTCTTTTAAAGGTAAGCGATAGCAAGCGCCTTTATTTTTAAGGCAAAGCCAAAACTTTAAGCTTAATGATAAAGTTTGTTAAGAATTAGGAGTAGTTGCGAATTATCGCTTTCGCGGAAGCGTAATAGTGACCACCAAAAAGGTTTACATGTACCAGAATGTAATAGAGTTGCCAAAGCTTAACCCGTTCCTTCCAGTCTTCTGCAAGTGGAAATACCTGCTCATAACGGTCAAATACGGTATCTGAAAAGCCTCCGAAAAGTCGCATCAGGGCCAAATCCATTTCTCGCGGAGCGTAGCAGGTAGCGGGATCAATGAGTACGGGTTTACCCGCTTCGCTTACCATAAAATTACCGGACCACAAATCGCCGTGTATCAAAGCGGCCGGTTCGTCAGGAATCAGTTTCTCAATGCTTTTATAGAAGTCATTTAGATTTTCAAAGGTATAACCACGTTCGCGGGCAAGCTTAAATTGAGGTTCAAGGCGTTGATTGATGTAAAATGAGACTGCATGGGGCTCTTCAGTGTTGTACTGCGGTAAACTGCCTATGTAGTTATCTTCCGTAAAACCAAAGGCGGCCGAAGTCTTATGCAATTGAGCAAGCTTTTCTCCAAATACGCGATCGAAGTCATTTGTTTTTTGAGGCACTTTCTATATGTTCCAGAATAAGAAAACTTTTGTTTTCAAAATTTCCTGTATGCAAGGGTTGTGGAATGCGAAAGGTTTTTGTTTTTGCAAGCTCATTCAAACCCAGCTTTTCGAGCTCAAACATGTTGGGATAGGCTGGGGCATCATTGATTTTAACAACGTAGCTTTTACTTGCTGTGTCTAATTTGTAAACATCATTAATATCACCTCCGGTAAGAACCGAAGTTTGCGTAACCGGGCTGTCTAAATATTCCGAAAGGTGTTTTTTAAGGCTTTCGTTTAACATAAGTGAGGTACGTAAATGCGTAGTCGTGACGCTCGTCTATATCGTGAAACTGACTTGAAATCAGTTCCCAGGTTTCCGGATCAATTTCGGGAAAATAGGCATCTGCTTCAAAAGTGCCGTGTACTCGTGTAAGTTCAATATGAGTAGCCTGTTCTAAGGCAAGTTTATAAATCTCTCCGCCGCCAATAATCCATATTTGCTCTTCTTCTTCAGCCAGTTTAAGCGCTTCTTCAAGATTTTTGGCCACAAGAACACCTTCAAATTTTGGCTCGTAATTTTCTTGTCTGGTGATGACAATGTGGGTTCGGTTGGGTAATGGGGTTGGAAAAGACTCCAGCGTTTTTCTGCCCATAATGATATAATGATGGGAAGTAAGCTTTTTAAAACGCTTAAAATCATCAGGCAAATGCCAGATCATCTCATTGTCTTTGCCTAAAGCATTATTTTCTGCAGCCGCCGCAATTAAAGTAATCATAGATGTTCAGGAATTTAAAGGTCGGTCTGTTGAAGACGGTATGCTTGAACCACTTTTAGGAAGCGGATGTTCTTGTTCAACTTTGGTCTGAAGTTTAGCAATCCTGGCTTTTTGTTTGGCTACGAGTTTATCAAGCTGTTCATTTTCCCATTTTTTGTTCATAAATGTATTAAGCAAAAACACATTTAGGGCGTGAATGAGAAACAGGAAAAACCAGATCAATACAGCCCAAACAAACCAATCTACAGAAGCGGGTCTAAAAGCTGAACCAAAATCTAAAAATTTATTGAGTATAATAAAGAGTACACCACCTGCCAGGAAAACAATAAAGTGTCTAAACAGGTTCTTTTTCTGTTTTACGCGCTTTTGAGCGTATTCAATGAGTTCGCGTTGTTCGGGATCAATCTTTGAACTTTCCTGCTTTTTTGAAAACATAACTAAAGGGTAAATGTGATGGTATAGATTCTGATTTTACAGTCAGACAGCAATTTTTTAAAGTAAAGCGCTTAAAATTCTTTGGCTTTCTTAGAACAGGTTAAATTTACAAGAAATACTCAGGCTATTACCTTATGAAAAACCTAAAAAAAGAATTTCCCCTCACTTCCAGCTATGTACACCTCAATACCGCGGGCTCGGGATTGCTCTCGGAAACCGTTTTAGATTTCAGGCAGAATCACGATCTCGATTATCTGGTATTAGGCAGTATTTTAAAAGATGAGCAGGGGGCTTTTATTGATAAGGTGCGCGAAGACGTTGCCCGGTTTTTTCACCACACACCGCAATACACCTCACTGCATCCCAGTTTTTCTATTGGCTTTAATGCCTTGCTGGAAGCTTTTGATGCAAAAACACGTTTTTTATTGCTAGACGCAGACTATCCTTCTATTAACTGGGCGGTAGAGCAGCGAGGTTTTGATATCAATTATGCGCGAATAGACGAATGGCTTGAAGATAATATTGAGCAAGCGGTAATTAAGCATAAACCCGATGTGCTTTGCCTGAGCCTGATTCAATATCTAAATGGAATACGCATTGATTTTGATTTTTTAAAGAAGCTCAAAGAAAGCTATCCTGACCTGCTGATTGTTGCAGACGGCACCCAATACGTAGGAATTGAAGACTTTGATTTTAGTCAAAGCGGAATTGATATTCTGGGAGCCAGTGCCTATAAATGGCTCAATGCCGGCTACGGGAATGCTTTTTTTCTGTTTAAATCTGGCGTAGAGGAGCGGTTGAAGCCAAAAAATCTGGGTTTTGGTTCCGATAAAGGCAAGTATAAGTCTGAAGACTTCAATTTAATAAGCCGAATGGAACCGGGACATCTGGACACCCTGAATTTTGGAAGTCTTCAGGCGGCGTTGGGTCTGGTAAAAAAAATAGGTTTTGATACGATTGAAGCCCAAATTCAAAATTTACAGAAACTGGCTCTTGAAGCCTTTGCAGAGCGGAATCTTTTAGCTGATGAAGTGCTTAAACGTAAAATTCACGGGCCCTTTTTCAATATTAAGGGTGATGAAAAGACGTTTGAGAAGCTGCGCAGTAAGGATGTGATTTGCTCATTGCGCGGTGACGGAATACGGGTAAGTTTCCATTATTTTAATACAGAAAGCGATTTACAGAAGCTTTTGAAGTTAATTTAGCATTATTTACTGGTTTACAGTCGTTAATATTTTAACGAATTGGTTTTCAATAACGATTTCGTAATTGTAAATCACGGAAAGAACGAGGGATTGATTGAGATTTTCGAAAAAATGCGCATAAATGCCTGATATTTTGAGTTTTATACATTTCATGCCTTAAATTTGGCTCAACTAAAATGAATTTGTTATGCCAATTACGAAACAATTTTTAAAATCTAAACCTGAGTGTAAAGTTACTTTTACGGTATTGGATACCGATGCAAATGCGGTTGCCGTTGCCGGAGACTTTAATGACTGGGAAAAGACAGAACTTAAAAAACTTAAGAATGGTTCTTTTAAGGGCCAGCTCAATATACCTGTAGATGCTACTTATGAATTTCGTTATTCAGTAGATGGCGAGTGGGTTAATGAGCCGGAAGCAGACGGGTACAAGTTTAATGACTTTGCCGGAGCTGAAAACAGTCTTTTAACGCTTTAAACAAAAGCTGAAAAATTGAAGAAAAGCAATCAGAATCCTCGATTTTGATTGCTTTTTTTGTTTTTGATCAGACCTTTTTAAACACGTAGTCTGTAAAATAAGCCTGAGAATCCTGAAATTGAACGGAGACTTCCAGGCCGGCTTCCTGTGCAAGCCAGTCTACAATATGATCGTCGTATTTTTGGGATATTTCGGTATGAATGCTTTCCCAGGCAGAAAAGCTTATTTCCAGATTGAGTTTATTGAGGCTTACTTTTTGGTCTTTGGTGCTCACTAAAAAGCTTTTGGTAGTACCGGTCTCGGGATCGTAAGTCGGCCAATGTTTAAAGCAATCAAGATCAAAATCAGCATCAAGGCTCGTATTGATGCGTTTCAAAACATTTTTATTAAACGCTTCAGTGACGCCTTGGGAATCATTGTAGGCATTTAAGATTACTGAAGGATCCTTTTTTTGGTCAAAACCCATAAAAAGTAAATCTTTAGAATTCATACATTTTCTGATGTCTGATAGAAATTTGATCGCATTCTCGTGATTGAGGTTTCCAATATTAGAACCCAAAACCATGATTACAGTCTTTCTTTCACTTGACCTCTTGCAAAGATTTTCAAGAACTTCAAAATAAGTTCCCTGTTGGGTGACCATATCCAATTCGGGAAATGCGTTTAATAAGTCGTGTTCCAATCCGTCAAGAGCATTCTGGCTGATATCTATAGGCTTGTAGGTAAACGGAATTTTATGTTCAACCAGGTGTTTAAGCAGCACCTTGGTTTTTTTGCCATCACCGGCACCTAATTCTACCAGATCGAAACCCTGATCATCACTAAACAGCTGAGCAATCTCAGCGGTATGGGTATCCAGAATTTCATATTCGCAGCCCGTAAGATAGTATTCGGGCAAATGCATTATTTGCTGAAAGAGCTGGTCGCCTGTTTTATCGTAAAACCATTTAGAAGAAATGTATTTAGGAAAGGCAGTCAGGCCTTCGTAAATCTCTTTTTGAAAGATGGTGTCAAAATGTTGTTTCGATTTTTTCGTCTTCATATTCTTAAATTATTCCGCCAGACGAATCCCTGTGAATTGCCAACGTAAATGGGGGTGAAAAAAATTGCGGTAGGTAGCACGCGTATGATTTGGAGAAGTGGCTGTAGAGCCGCCTCGAAGTGTTTTTTGACTTACCATAAACTTGCCGTTGTATTCTCCCAGAGCTCCCGGTTCTTTTTCGTAACCCGGATAGGGGAGATAGGCACTTTCTGTCCATTCCCAGCGCTGTCCCCAGTTGAAATGTTCCTGAGCAACCTCCCACTCAAACTCTGTAGGTAAGCGTAAACCGCGCCATTGGGCGTAGGCAAAAGCTTCGTAGTAAGAGATATGAGTCACCGGTGTTTCAAGATTCAGTTTTTTATAGCCGGCCAGGGTGTAATTCATCCATTCACCGTCTTCGAGATGCCAGTATTGCGGAGCTTTTATTTGATTTTCATTCACCCAGGCCCAGCCTTCGCTATGCCAAAGTAATGCATCCTCATAACCGCCGGCCTCTATAAATTGGAGATATTCAGCATTGCTAACCAAACTACTCGAAATTTTAAAATCGTGCAGATATACCTTGTGTCTGCTCAATTCATTATCGTAGCAAAATCCTTCTCCCTGATGACCTATTTCATAAACACCTTCTTCGATAGAAATCCACTGAGTATTCTCTTGATCAGCCGTGTTCTCCTGATAGCTTTCAGCATAAGCCGGAAGCAAGGGATTATTTCCTAAAATGTATTTAATGTCAGTAAGTAGTAACTCTTGATGCTGCTTCTCGTGATGAATGCCTATTTCAACAAGTTTTTCCAGTTCACTGCTAATGGTATCTGAGTCGCTTAATAACTCACGTAATTCTGCAGTGACATACTTGCGATATGCATAGATTTCGTCAACGGTAGGTCTCGAAAGATTTCCGCGATCGGTGCGTACCACTCGTGCACCCATACTTTCGTAGTAGCTGTTAAAAACAAAAGCATATTGTTTATTGTATTCCTGATAACCCGGTTTGTGTTTTTTTAAAATGAAATCTTCAAAAAACCAGGTAGTGTGACCCAAATGCCATTTGGGAGGAGAGACGTCTACAATAGGTTGTACCACATAATCTTCAGTTTTTAAAGGTTTGCACAAGGTCTCGCTGTAGTTGCGCGTTTCCAGAAAAAAGTCGAGAAGAGAAGTGGTGCTAACAATCATACCAATGCATTATAACTAAGAGTTATT
Source organism: Leeuwenhoekiella nanhaiensis (assembly GCF_002744755.1). GTDB lineage: Bacteria > Bacteroidota > Bacteroidia > Flavobacteriales > Flavobacteriaceae > Leeuwenhoekiella > Leeuwenhoekiella nanhaiensis. Next base: position 403,378 of record NZ_KZ319289.1, read on the forward strand.
CTCAAAGTTACAGCATAAAAGTATTGGTATGAATTTTAAGAAGTTAAGCCCGAGTTAAAACGTAAAGGGCATCGAGTACTTTATGGCGCGTGGTTTACCGCCTGCCTGCCCCGGAGTCATTTGCGGGATTGCCATAATGTTACGCTTGGCTTCTTCCTGTAGCGGTTTAGTGCCTCCTTTTACTCCAAGAATCTGTGGTTTTCCTTCTTCGTTGATTACAAAATCAACAATTACAGGTTCTTTTACGGTTCCTTTTTTATAGCCTTCCGGAAACCGGAAATTAGTCACCACGTGATTTACGAGTTGCTTTTTAAAGCAGGCTTTCTTTTCTGCTTCAGAACCGGAACAGCCCGGCCAAACAGGAGGAATTTCGCGTATGCTGAGCGCATTTCCAGAAACCGTAATCCCTTCTTGGGCATACGTGTTGCCGAAAAATATCAGGAGGGCAATAACGAATAGTTTTTTCATGACTTGAAGATTTTGGGGTTAAATAGCCACAGCGCCCTTGATATGGGGATGTGGATCGTAATTTTCTAAAGTAAAGTCCTCAAACTGAAAACTGAATAAGTCTTTTACTTCAGGATTTATTTTAATAGTCGGTAAGTTGCGTATTTCTCGGCTCAATTGCAAATTTAACTGCTCAATATGATTGTTGTAGATGTGTGCATCACCAAAGGTGTGTATAAAATCACCCGGAGCATAATCACAAACCTGAGCAACCATCATAGTAAATAAAGCGTAAGACGCGATGTTAAAAGGTACTCCCAGAAATACATCTGCACTACGTTGATAAAGCTGGCAGCTGAGTCTGGGTCGTTTATCTTCGGCATCAGGATTACTAGGAGCTACGTAAAATTGAAAAAAAGCGTGACAGGGAGGAAGAGCGGCTTTGCCGTAAGCAACGTTTTCTGCAAAAGACTTCCGGGTGTCTGGCATTACGCTGGGGTTCCAGGCAGAAACGAGCATACGTCTGCTATTGGGATTATGCTTCAGCGTTTCAACAACTTCGGTAATCTGGTCGATTTCTTCGCTGTTCCAGTTGCGCCATTGATGACCGTATACAGGGCCCAAATCGCCGTTCTCATCAGCCCATTCATTCCAGATGCGTACGCCATTTTCCTGAAGATAGGCAATATTAGTATCCCCTTTTAAAAACCACAACAACTCGTAAATGATCGATTTCAAATGCAGTTTTTTAGTGGTTACCATCGGGAAACCCTCGCTCAGATCAAAGCGCATCTGGTAACCAAAAACGCTCAGCGTACCCGTGCCCGTACGATCTCCTTTTTGAATACCTTCCTCTAAAATGTGTTTTACTAAATCGTGATACTGCTTCATTTTTCTTCAATTTTCAGCCTTTAAAATTAAATATTAGCTTCGCTTTATAACTGCATATCTGTAATTTTTACTAAATACTTATTAACGTATATTCGCTGACTAGTATTTACAATAATTTGTTATTTTATTCGATGCTGTTAAAAACAATCAACTACCCTTTCGGAGTGGCTAAATACTATGCCAAGTTTATTCATTTTAAGTTCAATGAAGACTTGAAGGAAGTTGTGCTCGAATATTCTAAACAAATTTTTGACGATCTTGAGAACTTTTACGGTTCTGACAAGTATGTATTTATTTCTGAAAGAGGTTTGGAAACCTCACTAGACCCTAGTTTTATCAAATCGCTGAATCTTTCTAAAATGAAGGCGTTAGCGGTTGTTTCTCCGGATGCTGCTGAAAGACGTGAAGAACTTATTAAGGAGCAGGATCATATAAAAGGTTCTTTTGCCTTTTTCACAAGCTACGAAGCTGCAGAACACTGGGCGCGAACTTTCGACTAGCCTTTTCCTCTCTGGCTTCTTAGCCTATAATCATCCCGGCTATCGTTGCAGAAAGCAAGGATGCCAGTGTGCCGCCAATTACGGCTTTTAAACCAAACTCAGAAAGGGTTTTGCGTTGCGTGGGGGCCAAAGAACCTATACCGCCTATTTGTATCCCTATTGAAGCAAAATTGGCAAATCCACAAAGCATGTAAGTTGCCATAATTACTGATTTCTGATAGGTAAAGCTCAGTTCATTGAGCGGATTTTTAAGCTCAGCAAGTTGAATGTATCCTACAAATTCACTAGCAGCGAGTTTGATACCCAGCAATTGCCCCATCAGCATCACATCTTCCGAAGCCACGCCAATTAGCCACATAAGTGGTGCAAATACAGTTCCTAAAACAGACTCTAAAGAGAATACGGAATATGGAGTGTTTGCCGCAAGGAAGTCATTAAGCGTGGTTACCTCACCTATTTTTTCAAAGCCGTAGTTGATCATCGCTATAAATGCTACAAAAACCAAAAGCATAGCCCCTACGTTTGCGGCAAGTTTTAAACCTTCGGTAGTACCGGTGGCGATAGCGTCGAGAATATTGGCGCCAATTTTATCCTGTGAAACTTCTACTCTAGAGTCAATAGGCTCCTGCTGCGGATATAAGAGTTTTGAAATTACAATAGCACCCGGTGCTGCCATCACCGAAGCTGCCAATAAGTGTCTTGCAAATTCAAGGCGTAAGGCATTATCATCACCTCCTAAAAATCCGATGTAAGCCGCGAGAACTCCACCAGCCACAGTCGCCATCCCTCCGATCATGACCAAAAGTATTTCAGAACGCGTCATACGCTCTAAATAGGCTTTGATCATCAAAGGAGCTTCGGTCTGGCCTAAAAAGATATTTCCGGCAACCGATAAACTTTCGGCACCTGAGATATTCATAAGTTTAGTAAGTACCCAGGCCATTCCCTTAACAACAATCTGTACAATTCCCAGATAGAAGAGCACAGAGGTGAGGGCGGAAAAGAATATAATTGTTGGGAGCACCTGAAAGATAAAAATGAAGCCATAACTGTCCACATCCATCATTCCACCTAAAAGAAACTCACTACCTGCTGCGGTAAAATCGAGAATCTTTACGAATATTTTCCCTACAAATTCAAAAGCTTTCTGAACAAAAGGTACGCGCAATACACCTATGGCCAATAAAAGTTGAGCACCAAGACCTACACCTACAGTCTTCCAATTAATTGCTTTTTTGTTTGTACTTAATAAATAGGCAATGAGTAAAAGGCAAATCATCCCTAAAACCCCACGCCACAAACTGTCAAAAGAAAAACCGGCATTGGGTATGATGTCCCGGGCAGGTGCTACGGGTAGCGTTTCCTGAATATTTTGGGCAAATGTGCTGACTGAACTAAAAAGAAGGATGAGTAACGGGAGTAATTTTCGCATCAAATTTAATTGCGTTTAGAAATTTCGTCTCTGATTTTTGCGGCAGCTTCATAGTCTTCAGCTGCAACCGCCTGCTCCAGAAGCGAATTAAGTTCGCTGAGCGAAAGTTTTTTATAATCACTAGCAGTGCTTTCCTCTTCAGGATCGTCAACGACCAGTTGATCTACCAGAACATCATCTTCAGGTTTAGCATCTGATTCAGAACCTTTTAGGTAAATTCCTGCTTTTTCAAGGATGTTCTTGTAGGTGAAAATAGGGGCGTTAAAACGCAGAGCCAGTGAGATGGCATCGCTGGTGCGGGCATCTATAATTTCTTCAGAGCCTTCCCGTTCACAAATAATACTGCTGTAAAAAACACCATCTACCAGCTTGTGAATAATCACCTGCTTGATCTGAATGTCAAATCGATCGGCAAAATTTTTAAAAAGGTCGTGAGTGAGGGGTCGCGGCGGTTTGATCTCTTTTTCTAAAGCGATGGCAATAGATTGAGCTTCAAAGGCTCCTATGACTATAGGCAACTTCCGGTCACCTTCTACTTCACTAAGGATTAAGGCGTATGCACCATTTTGCGTCTGGCTGTACGATATCCCTTTTATATTTAAGCGCACTAAACTCATAGGGTGTAAAAATATAAAAAAGGCTGTTTAAAACCGGATTAACATCACAATTTAAACAGCCTTTATCAGTTTAGGTACGTAAACCTAGGAGTTGTTTGCCTTAAATTCTTTGAGTTTTTCATTTAAACGGGGTACCACATCAAAGGCGTCTCCTACAATACCGTAGTCTGCCGCTTTAAAAAAGGGAGCTTCAGGATCTGTATTGATTACCACTTTAGTTTTTGATGCGTTTATCCCTGCAAGGTGCTGTATCGCTCCCGAAATACCAATAGCGATATACAGGTTAGAAGCTACAGGCTTACCGGTCTGACCTACGTGCTCGCTATGTGGTCTCCAGCCCATATCTGATACCGGCTTAGAGCAAGCGGTAGCTGCTCCCAGAATATCAGCCATTTCTTCAATCATTCCCCAGTTTTCAGGGCCTTTGAGTCCGCGACCACCACTTACTACGATTTCTGCATCGGCAATGGTAACCTTGTCTTTAGCCTTATCAACAGATTTTACTTCAATATTGAAATGCTTGTCGTCAAGGCCGGGCTCAAAACCTTCTTCCGAAGCCTCTTTTTGAGACTCTTTAAGACCAAAACTGTTTTTAGAAAGGCCTACAATTTTCACATCGGTTTTGATTTCGGTGTGATTAAAAGCCTTATTGGTAAAGGCTGTACGTTTTACTTTAAAAGGAGATTCGCTTTCCGGTAGCGCCACAACGTTTGAAGCATAACCTGCTTCCAGGTCTATTGCTAATAAAGGAGCGAGGTATTTGGCATTAGCACTGCTGCTTACGACGATTACCTTGGCGCTTTCCTGTTTGGCCGCCTGAGTAAGCGCAGCAGCATAGGCATTAGCATTAAATTTGCCCAGCTTGTCATTTTTCACATGCATTACCTTGTCTGCACCATAAGTGCCAAGGGATGCCGTCTCGTCTGCATTAAAAGCTACAGCGGTTACGGTTGTGCCCATCATATCTGCGATGCCACGTGCGTAGCTCACTACTTCGTAAGCGGTTTTTTTAAATTTTCCTTCTTCTGATTCTGTATATACTAAAACTGACATGTTTTCTAATTTTTAATGATTTCGCAGCTGCGAAAAAAATACGTTTTGGTAATTATCTATATGGACTTAGATAGCCTTGGCCTCGTTGTGAAGCAAGTCGATAAGTTGGTCTAGATTTTCAGGATCGATGAGTTTTACTTCCCCTTTAGGTGCCGGTTTTTCAAAAGAAACCGCTGCGGTTTCTACTGAAGCTCCGCTAGGTTCTTTCACGGTAAGTGGCTTCTTACGAGCCATCATAATTCCGCGCATATTTGGGATGCGTAAATCACTCTCTTCAACCAGACCTTTTTGACCACCTATAACCAGAGGCAGTTTTGCAGAAACGGTTTCCTTACCTCCATCTATCTCACGTGTCGCGGTTGCAGTGTCGCCTTCTACTTCAAGGCTGATGCAGGTGTTTACAAAGCTGGCATCGATTAGATTGGCTAACATTCCGGGAACCATACCGCCGTTGTAATCAATAGATTCGCGCCCGGCAATAATCAGGTCGTAATTACCTTCTTTAGCTACCGCGCTTAATTCTTTCGCAACCTGAAAACCATCAAGAGCTTCGGTATCTATACGTATAGCCGTATCAGCACCAATGGCAAGCGCTTTACGCAGGGTAGGTTCGGTTTCAGGACCGCCTACATTTACAATATCTACTGTAGCACCCTGCTTTTCTTTAAACCACATAGCACGGGTTAAACCAAACTCGTCATTAGGATTGATCACAAATTGAACTCCGTTAGTATCAAATTTGGTGTTATCGTCTGTAAAATTGATCTTTGAGGTTGTATCAGGCACGTGACTGATGCACACTAAAATTTTCATATATATTGCTTTAAAAAGTAACTATTTCGTTTTCGCTACGAAAATAAGCATTAAAATCTGAAATTTGCTATGCACGCATAACAAAATTTCGTTAAAAGCAATTCCTTGCCGACGATTTAATTCCTATTTTTGCTCTCCCTGTTTAAAATGGGGTTTTTCCTCAATATGCAGTGCAAAATAAGACGTTTTTAAGTAGGATTACATTTCACTTTTTAGAGCGTTTACAATAAAATCAGTTGATAAAAAGACACGTTACATCCATTTTTATTTATGAAAACAATACAATTTAGGGAAGCCGTTTGCGAGGCTATGAGTGAAGAAATGCGTCGTGATGAGGCCGTTTACCTTATGGGTGAGGAAGTGGCAGAATACAATGGTGCTTACAAAGCGTCAAAGGGTATGCTAGACGAGTTTGGTCCTGACCGCGTTATAGATACTCCCATTTCTGAGCTTGGTTTTGCCGGAATTGCGATAGGTAGTGCTATGAACGGTTGCCGCCCTATTGTAGAATATATGACCTTTAACTTCTCACTGGTAGGTATTGATCAGATCATCAATAACGCTGCAAAGATACGCCAGATGTCAGGGGGTCAGTTTAACTGTCCTGTTGTATTTAGAGGTCCTACGGCTTCTGCCGGTCAGCTGGGTGCTACGCACTCTCAGGCTTTTGAAAACTGGTTTGCAAATACTCCCGGTCTTAAAGTTATTGTACCTTCTAATCCTGCTGATGCTAAAGGATTATTGAAATCGGCTATACGTGACGACGATCCGGTTATCTTTATGGAAAGTGAGCAGATGTATGGCGACAAGGGTGAAGTACCGGAAGGTGAGTACCTGATTCCAATAGGCGTTGCGGACATCAAGCGTGAAGGTACTGATGTGACTATCGTTTCTTTCGGTAAAATCATCAAAGAAGCCTACGCAGCTGCTGAAGAACTTGAAAAAGACGGAATCTCATGTGAAATTATTGACTTGCGTACGGTAAGACCATTAGATATTGATGCCGTTCTCAACTCGGTTAAGAAAACAAACCGTTTGGTAATTTTGGAAGAGGCTTGGCCTTTTGGTAACGTATCTACCGAGATCACGTATCAGGTTCAGGAAAAAGCATTTGATTATCTGGATGCTCCAATCGTAAAAATAAATACTGCAGATACACCTGCACCGTATTCACCGGTGTTGCTTAAAGAATGGTTGCCTAACAGCAATGATGTTGTTAAAGCGGTTAAAAAAGTAATGTACAGGTAATCTGAGACTACTATCTTTGAAGCTTCATTTGATCATTCAGATGAAGCTTTTTTTATTCCTGCTCAATTCTTAACGAATAATTATATGTTGCCGGAGTAAGGAAGACCCCAAAAGCCTACTTAGTCTTTATGAAGTATATTCTTTCTATTCTGCTGTTTTTTACAGCTCCCTTCTTTCTTTTGGCACAGACTAAGGCAGGCGGACTGGTTTTTGACCCGGGAGGAAATCCTATACCTTTTGCCAACGTGGTTTTCGCGGGTTCTACCGAGGGTACAATCACTAATGAGGACGGAAGGTTTTACATTCAGTCTGATGCCAATTACAATCAATTGAAGGTTTCTTTTGTCGGCTTTGAATCTCTCGTAATTGATCTGCCACAGAAGGTAAATTACAATCTCGAAATTACACTTAAAGAAGAGACCGAAAGCCTAAGTGAAGTAGTCATTTATACCGGAAAACAATCTAAAAAGAATAACCCGGCGATTGATATCCTGCGAAAAATCTGGGCAAACAAACGCTCTAACGGACTCAGTCAGTTTAAGCAATATGAGTACGATAAGTACGAGAAGGTAGAATTTGACCTTAATACGATTGACAGTTCGCTAATAAACAGCAAGATTTTCAATAAAATGGAATTCATCTTTGACCAGATGGATACCTCCCGAATTACCGGAAAAACCTACCTGCCCATCTTTATAAACGAGCGCAGCAGTAAGGTGTATGGGGATAATGTTTTGGGTAAGGAAAAAGAAGAACTCGAAGGCAACCGAAACAGCGGTTTTAATACCAATCAAACCTTGATAGCTTTTATTCAGGAGTTGTACAACGACTTTAATGTGTACGACAATTATCTGAAGTTTTTCGATAAAAGTTTTGTGAGTCCGCTTTCTACAACCGGTATTGATACCTATAATTATGTGCTTGCAGACAGTGCTTTCATCAAAAACAAATGGTGTTACAACATCATCTACTATCCGCGAAGACCGGCTGAACTCACCTTTAAGGGAGATTTTTGGGTAAATGATACCACCTGGGCGATTAAAGAAATCAACCTGCAGGTTAATAAAAGTGCCAATATTAACTGGGTTAAGGAGATCTATATTGAGCAGGAATTTGAGGTGCTAAACGATTCGGTTTTTTTGATCACCCGGGATTACTTTCTTTCTGATTTCGCTTTGCGAAAAAAAGAAGGAAGTCGTGGTGTTTACGGCAAGCGTACCACGCTTTTTGACGATTACAAGTTTGATCAAAAGCGCGAAGAAGATTTTTACGATGAGCGCGTCACTCAATATGATGAATCAGTTTATACCAAGCCCGATGATTTCTGGGAAGAGAAACGCCTTGAGCCCTTAAGCAAAGACGAAAAAGGAGTTTATGTAATGCTCGATTCTCTCAAAAAGGTTCCTAAGTTTCAGCGCTTCTACGATGCCGGAGCAATGCTGGTAAGCGGTTATTATGAGTGGGATCGTGCAAATCTGGATATAGGCCCTATCTTTTCGGTGTTTGGTTTTAATGATGTGGAAGGTTTACGTTTGCGCCTGGGCGCCCGCACCTATTTTGGTCAGAATGATCCCTGGCGACTGGAAGGTTTTGGAGCCTACGGCTTTAAAGATGAGAAATTTAAGTTTGGTATTTCGGGTAAGGTATTGCTGGATGCTAAATCAAGACTCATTTTGAGTGGCGGTTACCGCCAGGATGTGGAGCAAATTGCCGCAAGTCTCACGACTTCTACCGATGTTTTGGGCAGAAACCTGGCCTCGTCTTCGCTCGTAACGGTGGGGAATAACGACCAGCTAACGAGTATTAAGTTGGCTAACTTTGCGATTGAAGCCGAATTTTTAAAGAACCTGAAAGTGCGTTATGATTTGTCGTATCGCACGCTTGAATCTGCATCGCCTACCTTCAATCTGGATTATTATACTGATTTTACGCAGAGCGAAATCAAATCACAGGTAAAGCAGACCGAGATGGTGGTAAGCACCATTTTTGAACCGGGTAAGCGTACTTCGGGATACGGGGTAGAGCGTACCACGAGTAATGAGTGGTTTCCTACCATTTTTGTAGGCTACACCAAAGGGGTCGAAGGGCTTTTTGAAAGCGATTTTGATTACGAAAAAATTCAACTTTCGTACAGACAACCCTGGCGTATGGGCGGTCTGGGGACCTTTAGTTCGCTTATTGAAGCCGGTAAGACTTTTGGCGAAGTGCCATTAGGACTTATGAGTGTGATTCCGGGTAACCAAAACCTGTTTTCTATTTACGGTACGTTTCCTCAGTTGAATTTTTATGAGTTTGTGACAGACACTTATCTTACTGCGCATTTAGAGCATAATTTCGGCGGAAGAATCTTTGGTCGTATTCCCTTCTTGAGAAAATTAAATCTTCGTGAAATTGTGGGCGTTAAGGGTGCCTGGGGATCGGTATCCGATGAAAACCGCCTTATCAATGCTTCGGGAGTTGACTATCTGGCACCTGACGATAAGCCCTATTACGAGTATAGTTTTGGAGTAGGGAATATTCTTAAGGTTTTACGCATTGATTTCAACTTTAGAGGCAATTATCTGGATTTGCCCGAGGCTCGTAAATTTGGAGTGACCGGAGCTTTAGAATTTTCATTTTAAAAATCAAGATTCTGTAAATCAGTATTTAAGGTGTTTTGATTTACGAAAACGATATAAAAAGCTTCATGCTTTTCTTTTACCGTGTTTTACTTGTGACACCCTGAGTTTTAATCTATTTTTGCACCCCCTTTTAAAGCAAAAAAGAAAATAAACCAGAAATAAAATGACAGCAGATAAAATTACCACTTTTGATGTCCTGATTGAGATTCCGAAAGGTAGCCGTAATAAGTACGAGTACGATTTCAAGCTGAAAAAAATACGTTACGACCGTATGATTTTCTCTTCGATGATGTATCCGGCAGATTATGGTTTTATCCCGAAAACACTTGCGTTAGATGGAGATCCACTGGATGTTTTGGTTTTAGTAACCGAACCTACTTTTCCGGGTTGTGTGATGGAAGTGAAGCCTATTGGTGTTTTTCATATGACCGATGAGAAAGGGCCTGATGAGAAAATCATTTGTGTGCCGGTAAGTGATCCTATCGCAAGCAGCACTACAGATCTGAGTGAACTGAATCCGCATCTTATTAAGGAAATTGAGCATTTCTTCCAGGTTTACAAAGATCTTGAAAAGAAAAAAGTAGACGTAGGTGGTTTTGGTGATGTATCTGAAGCTAAAGAAATCATCAGTCAGTGTATAGACCGTTACCGTACCAGTGACGTACCTAAAGAAGAAGTAAGTATCGATTAATTGAGATACACCTTATAAATTTATAAAGGCCGCAATTTGCGGCCTTTTTTTGTTATATATTCTCGATGAATTAAGCTTAAGTTTATATTTATCGCATTTTTGCTACATTAGCACTTCAATTTTAACAATCAAATACTTATTTATGGAACAAAATATCATCTACGTACCTATCGCGCTGGCCGTTTTAGGGCTGGTTTTTATGTTTATTAAAATGGCCTGGGTCAAAAAGCAGGCTGCCGGTAATGAACGTATGCAAAGCATTTCAAAAAGTATTAAGGAGGGAGCACTCGCGTTTCTGGCTGCAGAATACCGCTTGTTACTCATCTTTGTAGTGATCGCTTCAGCCCTGTTATTTGGGATCTCGTATGTGGTAGATACCACCAGCTGGATGATTGTGCCCGCTTTTATCATCGGTGCATTTTTCTCTGCACTTGCGGGAAACATCGGGATGCGTATTGCTACAGATGCTAACGCCCGTACTGCAGAAGCTGCAAAAACCAGTTTGCCACAAGCGCTTAAAGTAAGTTTTGGTGGTGGAACCGTTATGGGTCTGGGTGTTGCCGGTCTTGCGGTTTTGGGTTTGAGTCTGATATTTTTATTCCTAATGGGAAGCTTTCTTACCGAAGGTGGAAACTTCTATAACGAAATGACCATTGTTCTCGAAACCCTTGCCGGTTTCTCTCTGGGAGCAGAGTCTATTGCACTATTCGCCCGTGTGGGTGGTGGTATTTATACCAAGGCTGCCGATGTGGGTGCAGACCTGGTAGGTAAGGTTGAAGCAGGTATTCCTGAAGATGATCCGCGTAACCCGGCTACTATTGCCGATAACGTTGGAGATAACGTTGGGGACGTTGCCGGGATGGGTGCCGACCTATTTGGTAGCTATGTTGCAACCGTTCTTGCAGCTATGGTTTTGGGTAACTATCTGGTACAGGATATGTCTCAGGGCGCGCAGTTTACCGATGCCTTTAACAATATGGGGCCTATTTTACTTCCGGTAGTGATTGCAGGAGTTGGAATTTTGGCTTCCATCATTGGGACTTTCCTCGTAAGCATAAAAAATAATGAGGCTAAAGAACCTCAGGTTCAGAAAGCACTTGATTTAGGTAACTGGGTTGCGATTATCCTAACCCTTATCGCTAGTTATTTCCTCATCGACTGGATGCTACCTGAAATGATGTCTATGCAATTCTTTGGTGAAGGCTATAAAGATATTCCGTCTCTAAATGTGTTCTGGTCTGCGTGTATTGGTCTTGCTGTAGGCGCGTTAATTTCGGTCGTGACCGCACATTACACCAGTCTGGGTAAAGGTCCCGTTCTCGACATCGTAAAAAATTCATCTACCGGAGCGGCGACTAACATCATCGCGGGTCTTGCGGTTGGGATGAAATCGACGTTCCTTTCCGTTTTACTTTTTGCTGCTGCGATCTACGGTTCATATGAACTGGCCGGTTTCTATGGTGTTGCCCTTGCAGCTTCAGCGATGATGGCGACCACAGCGATGCAGTTGGCTATTGATGCTTTTGGTCCTATTGCCGATAACGCAGGTGGAGTTGCGGAAATGAGTGAACTCGAAGATCATGTGCGTGAGCGTACCGATATTCTGGATTCGGTAGGAAATACGACTGCTGCTGTAGGTAAAGGATTTGCAATTGCTTCTGCGGCTCTTACAGCTTTGGCACTTTTCGCTGCCTACGTAACCTTTACCGGAATTGATGGGATCAATATTTTTAAAGCCGATGTACTCGCGGCTCTCTTTGTAGGGGGAATGATTCCGGTTATATTCTCGGCTTTAGCGATGCAATCTGTAGGTAAAGCTGCGATGCAAATGGTGCAGGAAGTACGCCGTCAGTTCCGTGAAATCCCCGGAATCCTGGAAGGTACCGGTAAGCCGGAGTACGGTAAATGTGTGGCTATTTCTACGCAGGCTGCGCTGCGCGAAATGATTCTGCCCGGTTTGATAACCATCATCACGCCTATTCTTATGGGATTGATTTTTGGTGCGGAGCCTCTTGGAGGGTATATGGCAGGTGTTTGTGTTTCCGGGGTAATGTGGGCGATTTTTCAAAACAATGCCGGCGGTGCCTGGGATAATGCCAAGAAGTCTTTTGAAGCCGGAGTAGAAATCAACGGTAAAATGACCTATAAAGGGAGTGACGCACACAAAGCTGCCGTTACCGGTGATACAGTAGGTGACCCGTTTAAAGATACTTCAGGACCATCAATGAACATCTTAATCAAGTTAACCTGTCTGGTAGGTCTTGTAATTGCACCTATTTTAGGCGGACACAGTGAAGATATGATGGCGAATTCAAAAGAGGAAATAAAGCTTCAAGTGAAAATGGAAGTGGGAGATGATGCGATGGCAAAAGCCGAAGTAGTAAAAACAACCATCATCAACGGTGAAACGCAAGTTTCTAAAGAAATCCTTACCGGTACTGAAGACGAGGTAAAGGCTAAACTTGATCAAATTAAAGAAGCTCAGAACTAAGTGATGTTTTGGTCTATAAATTTATAATACTGCAGAATCCCGGATGTACGTCCGGGATTTTTTCTTTTTGATCGATAAGCTCCAGGGTTTTCGTAAGTTAAAAAAGGATTAATCTTTCGTGGTTTGTGTAAGAAGTGACTAACTTATAGCATGCTTAAAGATGTATTACAACGCCTGAGATTACGGGCGAAAGACCCCCTGCAAATTCACGGTTACCAGAGTTATGGTACCGATGAACATTTATATCTTTTAGGTCGTGCCCTTGAAGACGAAGGAGTTGACCTTGAAAAAACAGGAATAGCCAGTGTTTTTAATAATGCCTGGCATCAGTTTCGCAGTGACGAACTGCCTCACGCAAAACTAAAAATTCGCCTGCCTGACGATCAGGTTGTATATACCCAAACCGATGCCGAAGGCTATTTTAAAGTAGATCAAAAGGCTGAAGGCCTGCGTGCACTTACCAATGATCAGGGTTGGTTGCAGGTGGAACTCGCCTATGATGATGAAAATCAAAAACGCTTTATCAAAAACAACAACCGCTTTTCAGGACAGATGCTTATTCCTTCTGAAAAAGCAGAATATGGTGTGATCAGCGATATTGACGATACCATTTTAAAAACCGGGGTGACGTCGCTTTTGAAATGGCGTGTCATTTTAAATACGCTTTTTACCGGAGTACAAAAGCGTTCGCCTTTTAAAGGGGCATCTCATTTTTATACGAAACTACATCAGGGGAAATCAGGGGATGCGGCAAACCCTATGTTTTATGTAAGTAACAGTCCGTGGAATTTATACAAATACCTGGAAGCTTTTATTAAGCAGAATGACTTTCCAAAGGGAGCAATTCTACTTCGTGATTTTAGAACGCCATTTGACCGAACACCCAAACCTGAAAAGCCACACAAGCAGCACGAAATACGCAATATTTTAAAAACCTATCCGGATATGCAATTTGTGCTCATAGGAGATAGCGGCGAGCACGATGCTGATATTTACATTGAGATTGCCGAGGAATACCCCGATCGGATCAAGGCCATTTACCTGCGTAGTGTGAATCACGAAAAACGGGTTTTTCGCGTACGCGGACTTCTGGAAAAATTTGAACTTACTCCGGCTTTGCTGGTTAAAGACAGCCAGACTGCTGAAGAACACGCAAGGGAGATTGGCCTTATTCAGTAGGGATGGAATAGTTTTCTTCGTCAAAAAACTCAAAAACCGGCAATGCAGTGTTGCTTTTTGAAGCGTCAAAAAAGGTAGCGTTATCCCAGTGCGAACCGGTGCCCCAGGGTGTGGAACACGATGAAGTTACCCAGGCAGGCTCCCAATAAATAACTCCAAGGCCGCCGGCATTTAGAACATTTTGGGTAAGCTGCAACATATAGTTTTTTTGACCTTCATGAGTTGCGGGATAGCCTTCAATCAAAGCATCTTCTCCCAGAATATTTCCGGCTGCATCGGCATTATCAAGACTATACGGATAGGCGGTTTCTACAATCACTACCTCTTTTTTAAACCGGGTCTTTAAAGAATCAATTGCAATCGACAACTTTTCAATAGGATACGTGGACCATTTGGAGTAATACGAAAGACCGATTATATCAAAATCAGTCACCCTGTTTTCTTCCGCTTTGCGAAACCAACTCAACGCATTTTCAGGCTGAGCGATGTGTAACACGCTTTTGATTTCGCTTGAAAAAGCCTTTTCTGCATCGCTTACGGCTTTCAAACCGCTGTTAAGCAGCATCGCGTTGCGAGACCAGTTAATGGTATCAGTAATGATGGTGTCTAAGGGCTGAAGGATTTCAATATTGGTCTCATTACCTACCTGAACCCATTGCGGTAACAGGTTTTCTTCAGCAAGACTGGCCAGAGTTTCAAAAGTGTAGTTGTAAATACTATCTGCCAAAATACGATCATCGGTAATACCTGCCCAGGCTTTGGGTCGCACCTGTTTATGCGGGTCTGCCCAAAAATCGGAATAGTGAAAGTCAAGCAACACAGCGACTCCAGCCTCGTGCGCCCGTGTGATTGATTTCTTGACATCTTTAAAGTTAGAATAGGGCGAGTGCACGGGAGCGTGCCACAAGCGTAACCGAATCACATTCGCTCCCCGCTCAGCAAAATAGGAGTAGGGATCAATCGTATCTCCTTCTGCAGTAAAATAGGCGCCACAGTCTTCAATCTCATTGACGTAAGAAAGGTCGGCTCCTAATATAGGTATTTGCGGCTGGGTAATGGTTTTGGTTGTAGGTTTTTCACTCTGGCAGCCTGTAATAAAGCCTATCAGTACTATAAAAACCCGGAAATAGTTCAAAGCGATGCCGTTTTGGTTAAAAAAGTCCGTTAATCTCGGCATCAATCTTATTGATGATATTTCCCAAATCTTCGGGATTGTCTACAAAGTTTACGTTATCGACATCAATGATTAGTAGATTTCCCTTATTGTAATCGTGAATCCAGGCTTCATAACGCTCGTTGAGTCGGCTTAGATAGTCAATAGAAATCGAATTTTCATACTCGCGACCGCGTTTGTGAATCTGGGCTACCAGATTAGGGATGCTGCTGCGCAGGTAGATCAGCAAATCAGGCCCTGCAACCACACTTTCCATCAGTTCAAAAAGGGAGCGGTAGTTATTAAAATCCCGGTTGGTAAGCAAGCCCATCGCGTGAAGGTTAGGAGCAAAAATATAGGCGTCTTCATAGATCGTACGATCCTGAATCACGTCTTTGCCGCTGTCTTTAATCTCCAAAAGCTGTCTGAAACGGCTGTTTAAAAAGTACACCTGCAGGTTAAAAGACCAGCGCTCCATTGCGTTGTAAAAGTCATCGAGGTAAGGATTGTCTACTACATCTTCAAACTGCGGCTGCCAGTTGTAATGCTTGGCAAGAAGTCTGGTAAGGGTTGTTTTTCCTGCGCCTATATTCCCGGCAATGGCTACGTGCATGAGTATTTTATTTAGGTAGATTAAGGTTATAGTAGCTTATAAAAGCAGAACGGTAAAGATAGAGGATTCCGCCCTTGTAATAAAACTGAAAACCGGCTTCAGGGATGTTTTTTACGGGTAATAGGCTGTTTTGAGTTTTAGCTTTCGCGAAAAGTTTCCCGTTTTGAAGTCCGAACAGTTGTTCATCGTAAAGCGCGATGCTGTCAAAATCTGCTATTGCCTGTTTGGAGATCAAACTGCCGTAGGCATTATATTGATACAAAGTCGTTTCTGTAAGTACCCAGCAGGTATTAAAATCGCTGGCCAGATCAAGCGCATTATCGGGTTGCGGAAGAAAATCACTCAGGATCCGGTTGTTGCGGTAATCAAAAAGTTCCAGGCGTTGCAAGTCGGTATTGAAAATCCAAAGCTGACCATCCCTTGCGGTGCGGGCGTGGCTTACGTTTCTGAAGTTTTCGAGTTCGCTAAAGGTAACGCGGGTAATCTCATTGAGGGTGTTATCAAGAATAACAGCGGTCTGGGTTTCAGCATAAAAAGCGGTAATTTTTAATGGATTTAAAATATCTACCGTGCTAATTTCTCCCAGTCTCAAATCGCTAAACTGAATGCTTTGGTCTTTTCCGGCTTTAAAAAGTGCCCGTCCTTTGAGGTAATAGAGGTTGTTATAGGAATCAACACCTATAAACTGATCTGCTTTAAGCGGTGTTAGCGTATCTAGGACATTTGCTGTAACAGCTGTGGTATCCTGAGCAAAGGATAAGCCGGGAAGCATGAGTAGTAAAAAGACCAGTAGCCGCATTTCGGAAAAATACAAAAAAGGTGCTAAGTGCCCTCTAAAAAGTAACTCTGAAGATTAAACAGCCATACCGTTGTTTTGGTGCTGCTTCTAGCAAGTCAATTTATACCCGTAACCGCGTACGTTGATGATTTGGATGCTTTCATCCTGAGCCAGTTTTTTACGCAGTTTGGAGATAAACACATCCATACTGCGGGCGGCAAAAAAATCATCTGAATTCCACAGTTTGTTGAGAATCAGGCTGCGGTCAAGCACCTGATTTTTATTTTTGATGAGGTGAAACAGTAAATGTGCTTCGCGGTGGGTGAGCAAAACGAGTTCATCATCCCGATACTGCAAGGTTTGTTTGGGGAAGTTGAAAAGATAGCCACCTATCTCAAGCAATTCGGTATTCTTCTGAAGCTTTTTGCGGCTCACCAAATTGTGAATGCGCACGATAAGCTCTTCCATGCTGAAAGGCTTTTTGAGGTAATCGTTTCCGCCTATGCTGAAGCCTTCAACCACGTCTGCGGTTTGCGATTTTGCCGTGAGAAAAATGATGGGAATGCTATCGTCTTGCAAACGGACTTCCTTAGCCAGGGTAAAACCATCTTTTTTGGGCATCATCACATCGAGCACCAGGGCATCGTAGTCGTTTTGGGTAGCCAGTTTTAATGCCTTTTCCCCGTCTTCGGCAAGGTCAACCCTGAAATCCCGGGTTTCCAGGCTTTCTTTAACGATCAGGCCCAGAGCGGCTTCATCTTCAGCAAGCAGGATGTAAGTTTTTTCAGCCATGGGGAAGTTCGATTTTAAAAGTGGTTTGCGGCGCAGTCACAACGTTTATGCTGCCGCCGTGTTTTTCAATAATTTTTTTGGTGTAATAGAGCCCGATGCCGAAGCCTTTTACGTCGTGGGTATTGCCTTTGGGAACGCGATAGAATTTTTCAAAAAGCTGTTTGGCTTCGGTTTTACCCAGCGTATTGCCCGAATCTGCTACCTCGATCAAAACTCCCTGAGCGCTGGATTTTAAAGCTACCGAAATGATTTCGCCCCCATATTTCACCGCGTTATCCAGAAGGTTGTTGAGTGCGTTTTCCAGGTGAAAAAGATCGGCATTCAGAATGATGTCGTTTTCCGGATACTGAAACCTAAAGCTTTTTTGGGGAGCGAGCGTTTGATGTTTATTGATGAGGTTTTGTAAGAGTTCGTTTAGGCTGATGGCTTCGATGTTCAGCGAAAGATCATCGCCGTCAAGCGTGGCGGTTTCCAACAATTTTTCGACCATCATCGAGAGTTTGTTTAGCTGGTTTGCCGACGTATTGACGTAATTGCCGGTCTTCACCGGATCGTTTTCGGTATTGAAATTTTTAATGCCCTCCAGAGCGACACTGATGGTGGCGATGGGTGTTTTAAACTCGTGGGTAATGTTGCTGATGAGGTCGTTTTTAACTTCGGCGAGTTGCTTCTGGCGTTTGATGATGTTGAGTAAAAACAACAGGCAGGCAATGACCGAAGCGACCAATAATGCAGAAAGCAAAATGCCCAAAAGGTTGCGTTTGAGAATGACTCTCGAAATGTTTGTGAAATAAATGTCAAGACTGCTGTTGTCTGGCAATAGCTTTGAGGCTGATGATGTTTTTAGGCTTTTTGGCTGAACAATCTCAGGATTTACTTTTTGAACGGTGCTGTCTTTAGCTATAAATAAAATACCGTAATCAATATCGAGATTCTTTCGCGACAATTCCTGTCTTATTAGACTATCCATCTTGGTTGTTTCAATAGTATCTTCTTTAATTGAAACAATGATCTGTGAGGCAAATATTTTCCAATTCGGTACAGAATCAGTCTGAAGTTTAAGACTTTGGTGTCTGGTCAGGTTTTTAATTTGAATCCCGCTATCTCTATATTTTTTGTTGAGGATAAGATTTTGAGTCTTTTTTTCTCTAAAAAAGCTGTCATTTTTAGATGCTTTTAGAACGGTAATGTTGTCGATTTGACCATTTTTTATCGAATCTAAACCTTTAAAGCCTTTACTGCTTTTATCAATACTTCGTATGAGGCTGTCGATTTTGGGATTTTCGAAGGGGTTCGCAGAAGAATCATTTTCAAAATTGATTCCTACCGTATTCTTTTTAGCAAGAATAGTATAGTAATCATTGACGGCATTATCCAGACTTGCCTGTACTTCATTAATCAACTGCTGCTTACCTGCCTGATAATTCTTAAAATTCCAATACACCTGTATCGCCAAAGTCGCAGCAATCACTGCGGCAATAAAGTAAATCAGGTAGGTGTATTTCTTGTTTTGCATAGTTCAAAAATAGGCCGAATATTTTTGTGCGGTCTTTTCGGTTAACACACGTTAACACTGGTTAATGGTTTTACTGCAGCTGATTGATCAATTTTGATCTGAACTTAAAAACAAAAATTATGAAAACGCTTATTACTATTAGCCTGCTTTTTATCTCACTATCGGTTTTTGCTCAGGAAGAAAAAGTTACGCTTAAGGAAGTTAACTATACTGACGCTACAGAGGAAGATCATCCAGCACCACAAACTACCGGAATGAGCATTTCAACCGACGATATAAAAGAATTACGCAATTTAGATTGGGATTTGATGTTGTCTTCGTTTGAGGCTAACGATCCTGATCAGGAAATTAAGATTTCACTGGAGTTTAAAAATAGAAAGCACGCGACAGATAAAGCCGGTTCAAAGGCAATTTCTGTTGCGATTTCCGGAAAGACCTCGGAGTTAGACAGCCTTAAAAAGCGAATGGAAAAGCTTACCGAAAAAATGGTTTCTTCGGTCGAAAAATGGAATAAATAATCAATCAAAAATCGAACAGTTATGAATTTTAAAATGTTATCTATCCTCGTCTTCGTTCTCGCTTTCGCGGAAGCATTAACCGCTCAGGATTTTCAGGGCGTCGCCACCTACAAGTCCAGACGTCAGATAGATCTTAAGATGGAAGGCAAGAATATGACCGATGCCATGCAAAAGCAAATCGCCGATCAGCTCAAAAAGCAATTTGAGAAAACCTATATCCTCACGTTTGACCGCAATCAATCCCTGTACAAAGAAGATGAAAAGCTGGCAAAACCTGACGTGGCTAATACCGGAGGGATGCAAATAAAAATCAGCCAAAGCCGGGATATTCTTTATAAGAACACTTCGGCCAGGCGCTACGAGCGGCAGGAAGATGTATTGGGTAAAATCTTTCTGGTGCAGGACAGCCTGCAGAAACCCGACTGGAAACTGGAAAAAGAAACCAAATCCATCGGCGATTATACCTGTTTTAAAGCCACCCGTACCGAAGAGGTGACCAGCCAGACGTTTGAGTCTGATTCGATGAAAACCAAAGACACCACCTTTACCAAAACCATTACCGCCTGGTACACGCCGCAAATTCCCGTAAGCCATGGCCCGGCGATGAACTGGGGTCTTCCAGGTCTCATTCTGGAAGTGCAGGACGGTAAACAAAGCATTCTGTGCAGCCAGATCGTGCTCAACCCCGAGGATAAGATTGCAATCGAAGCCCCTGAAGGCGGTAAAATTGTTGACGAAGCCAGTATGAAAGCCATTCAGGAAGAGAAAATGAAGGAGTGGATTGAGCGCAACAGCAGCAACCGCGAGGACGGTAAAACCTTCACCATAAAAATTGGGGGTTAAGTTAAAAACTGCTGTTAAACCTATTTGAAAATCAGGAGTCCAAATGCGATAAACATTCTGACTTATGAAAATCTACAGCATACTCCTGGCCTTTGCAGTATTACTTACTTTACCTGCTCAGGCTCAAAAATTTGATGGCGGCATCGCTACCTATCAGTCTAAAACTTCGTTCGATATGGACAATTTTGGCGGTCGCGAGATGAGCGAGCAGATGAAAAAGCAAATCGCCGAACGTATGAAAAGCCGTCTGGAGAAGACCTTTACGCTTTCCTTCAGTAAAGACGAATCGATCTATGAAGAGGAAGAAAAATTGGAAGCTCCCGGTGCGGGTGGCGGAATGCGCTTTATGGGTGGTGGTTTTTCGCAAGGCGGAATCTATAAAAATATCGCCGACGATATTTACGCACGTCAAAACGAACTCATGGGCAAAACCTTTCTCGTTAAAGACACGCTCGCCAAACTCGACTGGAAGCTCGAGAAAGAAAGCAAAATGATAGGTCAGTATGCGGCTTTTAAGGCAACTGCTGTTAGGAAAATAGAGCAGAATCCCTGGGAGGCGATGCGACGCAGTCGTAATGCCGATACTACGGCCACCGATGCGCCTAAGGAAATGGTGATCACTGCCTGGTATACTCCTCAAATCCCCGTAAGCCAGGGACCTGATGAATACTGGGGTTTACCCGGTTTGATTCTCGAAGTTAGCGCCGGTCCCACCGTGATTTTATGCAACAAAATTGTCATCAATCCTAAGGAGGGTCTCGACATCGAGATGCCTAAAAAAGGCGATGAGATTAGCCGTGCCGAATATGAAAAAGTGGTGGCCGAAAAAACCAAAGAAATGAGTGAGCGTTTTGGTGGAGGTCGTGGCGGCTCTAGAGGTGGCAGAGGCTAAGATCATATCATTTACACCTACAATCAACCAAAATCCATGAAATATATTTTCACCTTTTTTCTGTTGCTTAGCCTTACGGCGAAAGCCCAAAGCGTACGCGTAAGCGGTACGGTAAAAGACAGCATTGGCACACCGCTCGAGCTGGCTAATGTTATCGCAACCCGCGCAGATACCGGCGAAATGGAATCCTATGCGATTTCCAATTCTGAAGGACGCTATCAGTTTAACCTCCCTGCCGGAGCAGGGTATTCGCTGGTCGCCAGTTTTCTGGGATTGGCACCCACTACAAAAGAACTTACGATTGCTAAAGATGCAGCAGATATCGATCTTGATTTTGTGTTGATGCCTGCGGCAAACCAGCTTGATGATGTGGAAATCGTTTACGAAATGCCGGTTGTGGTTCGGGGCGATACCATCGTTTACAATACCGACAGTTTTACCAACGGCACCGAGCAGAAACTGGGCGATGTGCTCAAAAAACTTCCGGGGGTGACTGTAGATGAAGACGGGCAGATTCAGGTGGAAGGGCAGACCGTGTCTAAGGTGATGATCGAAGGAAAGGACTTTTTTGACGGCAGCTCGAAGCTGGCCGTAAAAAATATTCCGGCTGATGCATTAAAGAAGGTTGAAGTGCTGAAAAATTACAACGAGGTTGACCAGATGCGAGGTTTGGGTAACGACCAGAACAATGTGGCGATCAACCTGAAGCTTAAAGAAGGCAAGAAGAATTTTTGGTTTGGCGAAGTGCAGGGCGGCATTGGCGACGGGGGAGAAACCCGCTATCTGGGCAGTGCCAAGTTGTTTTACTACAGCCCTAAAGGCAGCATCAATATTATTGGGAATACTAATAATACCGGTGACGTGCCGTTTACGTTTCGGGATTACTTCAATTTTACGGGAGGTTTCCGCAATTTTAACCAGCGCGGCGGAACTTCATTCAATATCTCAGACAGCGGGCTTGGCTTTTTGGTTACCCAAAATAACCGTGCTCAGATGATTGAGACCAATTTTGCTGCGGCCAACTTCAGTTATGAGGCTTCAGATGCCTGGGATTTGAGCGGCTTTACCTTATTTAGCGACAATTCAACCGATTTTATGCAGCGCTCCCTGCGTAATTACATCGCCACCGAAGCAACAGAATTAAATTCTGAAACCAGTAATCAGAGTAACCAGCTGGCGATGGCAAAATTCAGCAGCATTTACAAGCCCAATGACAAGCTGCAAATAGATTACGATGTTTTGGCCAAAAAATCGCAACAATTTGAAATGACCGATGCGCTTTCAATTTTCACCGATGAGGACGGCATCGTAAACAACCCGATCACCGAGCAAAAGGACAATGACCCCTTTAGCTTAAATCAAAACCTAAACGCGTACTATACCCTTGACGACAAGAATATTTTTGCCGGTTTTGTACAGCATTTGTATCAAAATGAAGATCCGTTTTACAATGCAGTGGTTTCGCAGCAGCCCTTTACAGCAATTCTTCCGCTAGACACACTTCAAAGCAAAACACGATTTGATATCAATCAGGACAAGCTCATCAAGACCAGTAAGCTGGACAGTAAGATTGATTATTATTACGTAATTAACGATAAAAGCAATATCAATCTCACTGTTGGGACAACCCAAAGCAGACAGGATTTCAATTCCGGAATTTTTCAGATTTTAGAAGACGGGACCGTAAATAACTTTGTAGGAGACACGCTTAATAATGAGGTGACGTTTAAATTTAGTGACGTTTTTGTCGGGGCGCATTACAAGTTTAAAACCGGAATTTTTACCATTACGCCCGGTCTTACACTGCATAGATACGACGTGTCTTCGGTGCAATTAGGTAGAGAAACCAGTAGCAATCAGTACAAATTACTACCCGATCTGTTTGCAATCGCCCAGTTTAAGCAAAGCGAAAGCTTACGTCTCAATTATCAAATGACGGCAGATTATACAGACGTCAACAATTTCGCCGAAGGCTACGTTTTTAATAACTATAATCGAATGTTTCGCGGTAACCGGGATATTGAGAACGCGATTTTTCATACGGCCAGCCTCAATTATTTCAACTTCAATATGTTCAACTTTACAAACCTGAATGGGGGCGTGAGTTATACCCGTCGTATTGATGCGATTAAGAGTCAGACCGCGATAAACAGCATCAACCAGGCCTCATCGCCCATCAACAGCAATTTTGTAGATGAGGTTTTAAGTGCAAACGGGCGTTTTCAAAAAACTTTTAGAAAGTGGAAAGCTAATTTAAGTGGAAACGTTTCGTATAGCGAACTCAATAATATTGTCAACAACGAGCCGGCTTTGTCGCAGAATTTTACACAGAACTATACGGCAAGTGTGGAGACCAATTTTAAGAACGCGCCTAACTTTGAGGTGGGTTACAACCGAAGCATCAACAACTATCAAAACGGAAACAGCGATCGTACCTTTTTTACAGACCGCCCTTTTGCCAATATAGATGTACGATTCTTAAAAGGCTTTACCTTCACAGCAGACTGGAGTTATTACAACTATTTTGACAAGGATGACTCGGTGCAAAACGAGTATTCGTTTTTTGAAGCCTCGTTGCGCTATCAGAAACCTGAAAGCAAATGGGAATTCCGTCTGGATGGTACCAATTTGCTGAATGTAGACTCGCTGAACAACGATAGTTTCAATGAAAATTTTAACACCACAACCGAGTATTTTGTGATGCCCCGCATCGTAATGCTCTCGGTGCGATACAACTTATAGAAACCAGTTTTAGTAGCGTTAAGAAGAAAACCCGGAGACTCCAGTGAAGTTTCCGGGTTTTTGATTTTATAAAGAGCTTTGTTGGCTTGGGCTTATTTCGGGGGTATTAAACTCGTAAACCTCGGGTTCAGAATGGGTTTTGTTGGTTTTGGTAAAGGTATTTTTAACCCGCTCTGAAAAGGCAAAATAGCAAATTACGATACCAGCTTTGAACATCACACCTATGATTTCCCCATACATACTTTGAGTTTCGGCAGGATCAAATTGATCAGGAGCAAGCTGAAGTAGGGCAACATTATCTAAAGTGAATAGGATTACGACGGCCGCATTCATGATGATAATCATACGTGGGGCGATGGTACGCTTTTGAAAATAAAGGATGACGACAAATAGGGAAAAAATAAGGTAAGCCGAGTTGTAAAGCAGTTCTACAATCCCTATGAGGCCGAGTGCAAAACTTTGATCAAATAAATATTCCCAATTGGTTGCGTTTAAATGGAAATCTTCGTTGAAAAGTAAATTCCCAAGCACAATCAAAGGGGTGAGCACAATCCCAATACCAAAGAAAGCCACCCAGCCGCCTATAGGTTGTTGCCAGCGCTCATCAACGGTATTTGGCAGGTCGTAGGTGGTATACAGAAACCAGCAAAGCAGCGCGGTGAGTAAAGCCCCAAAAAAGATCAGAGAAATCGTCACAGTATAACTGTCTGCTGCAGCCTGAGGTGTTTTTAAAAAAGAGGCACCATAAGTCAACTGATAGGTAGATTGATTCTGGATTTGATTGTGCAGTTCAAGATATTTGGCCACCTGATCAGCCTCAAGATAATCGGTTTTACCCTTATAGTGATGTGTGATTTCTAAAGCAGCATTTTTATAGTCTATTTTATAATCATAGCTAAAACCGGGATTGTCCAGATGCAGGCTTTCATTCTTTATATTCCAGGATTCGGGGAAATACACAACCGTTTTGTGTTCAAAATCGGCCTCTGCATTCGTCAGATAGGGCATACTACGCTCTGAACTGGTGACGGGATAGAGTAGATTTTCTAATGCCGAAGGATAGAATTGCGCAGCGACAATCTTATTATTATTGGGCAAAGGTTTCCACAGGCTGTCTATTTTATAGTTTTCTACTACCGTAAGCAAATTGTTCTTACGATCATCTTCAATGACCACCTCCTTGTTTACGCGAATGCCGGGGTACATACTGCTGTAGAAATCAGTATAGGTTTTCTGAACAGATTCGGTGCTGGTTGTGTTGAAATAGGGGCGCATATTATCAGCATCACCGTCATAATAGCGGGTTTCGATATCGAGTACCGCGCCGCCACCTGCTTTGTCTAACGAAAAGGTTTCTACTAAAACAGTCCTGGGTTTTTTTGACCTGGTCAATGGGGTCAGCTCTGTTGTGTTTTTGTCCAGCACAAGTCCAAAATGATAGTTGGGCCAGTAGGTGGTTTGCAGCGAACCTCCCTGATCGCTAATGGTAGGATCAATGTAGGCATCCTGACCAAGTTCAGTCTTATATTGAACGATGCAATGATCAAATACAAAAGGCGATGGTAACTGCTCATTCAGGGTCTTACCATTGATGCTATGTACCAGGATGGGTTTTGCCTCAACACCATGGCTTTGAAGCAAGGTCGAAAGAAGCAGGGCTTTGTCTTTACAATCCCCAAAGCGTCTCTCTAGCACCTCTCTCGGCTTGCTGGGCTTAAAGGAGTTTAGACCATCTTCAAAGCCCAAATAGCGTATGTCATCCTGAACAAAACGCACGAGAGCCGTAAGACTGTCTGACCGGTTTTTTTGTCCTTTTAAAATTGAAGCGGAAGCCTCTTTTAGAGCTTTCTTTTCCTGTTCACTTACCGCGTAATGCTTACTGTACTGTTTCGCGACGGCTGCCCAGGTTTCAAAAGAAGTAAATTCTACCCTTGGAGCAGGATAATACCAGCTGGGTGTATTGGTTTCATAAAGAATGGCTTCCGTATCTGTGGCGCTCCAGCTGTAACGGGTATGACTATTAGCACGCGTTACTTTAGCGTCTGGAGCACCATTGCCGGTTTTGATGAACAGGTCATAATTTTCCGGTTTAAGTACCGCAATGTGTATTTGAGCAACGGGTAGGGGATGTTGTAAAAAGAAGGTGGCACCTACTTTACCCTCGTGGATGGGGTTTCTTCCAACGGTTGTGTATGCGTAATCAATAATATCACCTTCGCGAATGTCATAAAGATGATTTACCGCAGTTACCACACCGTTGTACAGGTGGCGCTCCAGATCTTCTTCCCTTTGAATGATTCTGAAATCCTTAAGATCAAGCCGGTTGAGGGTTTTTCCGTCTCTAATGATTTCAAGCTTATGAAGTATGACCTTTTGATATTGCGGATCAAACTCAATACTGATGTCGCTCATTTCCTGAACGCCGTTTTTAGAGACTATTTTATAGGTAAAGCGTTCGTAATATTCTTTCCGTTCGATATTGTATTGATCGTCGAGAAGTAAGTAATAAAAGCCTGAAGCCTTGGCATCTTCAGCGGATGCAGTGTAGTCAGGAGTTGTATGTTCTACCCAATCAGGTATAGGTTTCTGGTTGAGATTCTGCGCATTTATTTGATATAGGGATAGGAAAAATAAAAGCTTAACGAATATGTGTCTAAGCATAAAAGAAAAATAGCATAAAGCCCAAATAAACGTTTTTAAGAGATAATTAACAAGTTTTTTTGAAGCTTAATCGATAAAATGCAGCTATTTAATACCCCTTTTTCTGCGAAACTGTATTCTTTAATTCTTCGCCTTTTTCCATCCTTCGGTAATTCTCTGCGATTTGCGGTGCGACCGAAGCGGCGTTACTCATACTGGCAACGTGCGGTGTGATTAAAATGTCTTTTCGGTTCCAGAATGGATGATCCTGTGGCAAAGGTTCGTTGTGAAATACATCCAAAGCGGCACCGCTTAAGTGGTTGTTGTCTAAGGCTTCGATCAAATCTGCGTCAACCAGATGTCCGCCGCGGGCTACGTTGATGAGGTAAGCCCCTTTAGGGAGTTTGCTGAACAAGGAGGCGTTTAAAATACCTTCTGTTTCTTCAGTCAGCGGGAGTAAACACACTAGAATTTCAGCTTGTGCTAAAAAATCATCCAGCTCATCCTGGGTATAGCTTTTGATACCTTCGACTTCTTTTCGCGAATGCGACCAACCACTTACCTGAAAACCGGTTTGCTGAAGTGCCTTTCCTACCGCCTGTCCCAGGGTCCCAAAACCCAGAATGCCAATCTGCACATCGGGTACACGCTTATATTGCGTTGGTTTCCATTGGGATTGATCCTGAAGGTTGCGGTACAACGGCAGATTTTTGATGTGGCTCAGGCATAAAGTCAGCACAAATTCCTGCATATCGCTGGCAAGCTTTTCATCTACCACACGCGTCAGGGTGACATCTTTAGGCAAGGAGGGGTCGTTGAACAAATGATCAACTCCCGCACCCATAGAACCGATGACTTTAAGATTGGGATAGGGCTCAAAACTGCCGTTTGGCGCTTTCCAGGTAACTGCCATAGTTATGGCCTTGGGGTCTTTTACCGTTTCGGGGGTTAAGACTTCTAGTGAAGGATCGGCTTCGTGAAGGGCGTCAATCCAAGCCTCGTATTCTTTGTTGTTTCGAATAAGTAGAAGAGCCATATATGGAGATGTTTAGGTACAATTTAGAAAAAAGTTCTCAATCGTATTTTTAAGTGGAACATCCCCTCCAACCTCCCCTTCCAAGGGGAGGCTTTTTAAATTCGAGCTCCCTTCCTTTGAAGGAAGGGTTGGGGATGGATGTTTCTAAACTATCCCAAAGGCTTCTTTAACCTGGTCCACATAGTCTAGTTTTTCCCAGGTAAATAATTCCACTTCTTTTTCTACGCGGCCGCTGTAAGGGCTTTCAAACACTTTGGTGATGGTTTGCGGGTCTTTACCCATATGGCCGTAAGCGGCAGTTTCACGGTAAATAGGATTACGCAGCTTAAGGCGTTTTTCAATGGCAGCGGGACGCATATCAAACAACTCTCGCACTTTTGCAGCGATTTCACCATTGCTAAGCGATACATTTTTAGAACCGTAGGTATCCACAAAGATTGAAGTGGGCTCAACCACACCAATAGCGTATGAAACCTGTACCAAAACTTCATCAGCAACACCGGCGGCTACCAGGTTTTTAGCGATATGACGCGCCGCGTAAGCCGCAGAACGATCTACTTTACTGGGGTCTTTACCGCTAAAAGCACCACCACCGTGCGCACCTTTTCCGCCGTAGGTATCTACAATAATTTTACGCCCGGTAAGACCTGAATCTCCGTGAGGACCGCCTATTACAAATTTTCCGGTTGGGTTTATGTGGTAGATAATCTCGTCGTTAAATAGTTTTGCAAGCTCTTCAGGCAATGCATCTTTCACCCGTGGGATCAATATCGAGATAATATCTTTTTTGATTTTAGCCAGCATTTTTTCGTCCTCATCAAACTCATCGTGCTGGGTAGAAACTACAATAGCGACTATCTTTTGCGGCACATTGTCGTCAGAATATTCAATAGTCACCTGAGCTTTGGCGTCAGGACGTAAATAGGTAATTTCTTTTTCCTCGCGGCGCAGCTTAGCCAGTTCGATCATAATGCGGTGCGAAATATCTAACGCCAGCGGCATATAATTCTCGGTTTCTTTCGTAGCATAGCCAAACATCATCCCCTGATCACCGGCACCCTGCTCTTCTTTTGAAGCACGGTCTACACCCTGATTGATGTCTTGCGATTGTTCGTGAATAAGCGAAATCACCCCGCAGCTGTCACCGCTAAACTGATAGGCACCTTTGGTGTACCCAATGTCGTTGATTACGCCGCGTGCGATGTTTTGCACATCGATATAGGTATTGCTTTTTACCTCTCCGGCAAGTACAACCTGACCTGTGGTTACCAGGGTTTCGCAGGCAACCTTAGACTCGGGGTCAAAAGCTAAAAAGTTATCGAGTAGGGTATCGCTGATTTGATCTGCGATTTTATCGGGGTGTCCTTCAGACACGCTTTCTGAGGTAAATAGATAAGCCATCTAAGCAATTTTTAACCACAATGTGGCACATTAAACGTTTTGAAACCAGATCTTTTCCGCGTTTTTAGCGCGCGTAAAAGTTGCTGAGAATCGTTTCGGAAAGATTTGACAAATGCCGCGTAGGGTAGTGTGGTTACTGCCTTTAGCATTTTTTATACTGAAATAAATTCAGCATAAGAGGTTGCAATCAGTCAAATCTTTCCTCTTTTGAGCGGCAAATGTAGGGATTTTGAAAGTATTACAAAACGCATGCTGCTATCTTGTGAAAAATTTACGTTTCCTAAAATTTCCCTGTTTTTGTTTGGATATCTATAAAAGGTTTTGCAATCTTTGTCGCTCACAAAGTTCAGACTTTTACTGAAATGTTATCAAGAAAGGCGGAGGGATTAGACCCTGTGAAGCCTTAGCAACCCTTCCCCCGGGATGAAGGTGCTACATTCTACAACAGCGCAGCTGATGATAGATAACTAACGAGTCATTTTTCTAGAAATGACTTTACTAATTTCTTAATAACATTTTTCTTGTAAATGATGCCGAAGGCCGGCAGCAGACTTTGGGTTTAATTTATTTTCAACTCAAAAAAACAGAAAAATGAGTACACACCAATTTTCGACTCAGGCGCTACACGCCGGTCACGACACCACAGTTAACGGCGGTACCCGCGCGGTGCCTATTTACCAAACCACCAGCTACGTTTTTAACGACTCAGATCACGCGGCGGGTTTATTTAACCTGTCGCAGCCGGGTTACATTTACACCCGTTTAAACAATCCCACAAACGATATTCTTGAGCAACGTCTGGCTGCTCTTGAGGGCGGTATCGGTGCGGTGGTGACCGCTTCAGGAACAGCGGCGATCAACACCGCCCTGCTTACCCTATTGCGTGCAGGGGATCACATTGTGGCTTCCAGCAGTTTGTATGGTGGAACCTACAATTTACTTAGCGTGACGCTTCCGCGATTTGGGATCACCACGACTTTTGTGGACCCTTCAGAGGCTTCTAATTTTAAAAACGCGGTACAGGAGAACACCCGTGCGGTTTTCGTAGAATCTTTAGGTAACCCAAAATTAGACGTACTGGATCTCGAAGCAATTTCCGCTGTCGCGAAAGAAAGCCGCGTTCCACTTATTGTAGACAACACCGTCGCTACCCCCGCTTTGCTGAACCCTATCAAACACGGGGCGAATATTGTGATTCACTCCTTAACCAAATACATCAACGGCAACGGAACCTCATTAGGCGGCGTTATCATTGATGCCGGTACCTTTGACTGGTCTAGCGGGAAGTTTCCGGAGTTTACCGAGCCTTCTGCCGGTTACCATGGTTTGGTGTATCACGAGGCTTTAGGGCCCGCGGCTTTTATCGCGAAAGTGCGGGTTGAAGGTTTACGCGATCACGGTGCAGCATTGAGTCCGTTTAACGCGTTTCAGATCATTCAGGGATTAGAGACGCTGACGATACGCATCAAGCAACACAGTGAGAATGCTTTAGCCCTGGCCGAATGGCTCGAAGCTCAGCCCGAAGTAACCTGGGTAAACTATCCCGGCCTGAAGAGCAGTGCGTATTATGATTTGGCTCAAAAATACTTATCTAAAGGACAAAGTGGTATCGTGACTTTTGGTCTGAAGAGCGGCTTTGAAGGCGCAAAAACCGTAGCCGATAAAACGCAGATTTTTTCCCTTCTGGCAAATATTGGGGATATCAAATCCTTAATTATTCATCCCGCGAGCACCACGCATCAGCAATTGCCTGACGAGGCGCAGGAATCAACTGGTGTGACTAAAGATTTGATCCGTCTTTCGGTAGGTCTGGAAGATGTTGAAGATTTAAAAAATGATTTAAAAGCAGCTTTTGCACAGATTAAACAAACGGCAAATGCTTAAAATTTAGAAACAGCCTTTGGGTAACCGAAGGCTGTTTTTCAAATAAATATCCCTAAAATGTTACACAAACTGAACCTTCCCGGGTTTAAGACCTTATCCGGTTTTCAACTGGACCTGCCACTCAGCTACGAGACTTTTGGTCAGCAACTGGGCACGGCGCCGGTGATTTTGGTCAATCACGCCCTTACCGGAAATTCGCACGTAAGCGGTCCTGACGGCTGGTGGAATGAAATTATAGGTGACGATAAATGCATCGACACCCGCAAATACAGCATCCTGTCTTTTAATATTCCCGGTAACGGCTATGACGGTTTTTTAATCGAAAACTATAAAGATTTTGTTGCACAGGATGTCGCGCGAGCTTTTTTAGAAGGCCTTAAAGCTCTCGAGATTACAGAGCTTTTTGCCATTATTGGTGGTTCACTGGGGGGTGGTATCGCCTGGGAAATGGTGACCCAGCAACCGGCGATTACACAGCATTTGATTCCTGTGGCCTCCGATTGGAAATCAACCGACTGGCTTATTGCCAACTGCCAGATTCAGGAGCAGATTCTCAAAAACTCCTCGCAGCCCGTACACGACGCGCGTATGCACGCGATGCTTTGCTATCGCACACCGGAATCGTTTAAGAGTAAATTTCAGCGCAGCACTAATGAGGACCTCAATATCTTTAATGTGGAAAGCTGGCTCGATCATCACGGCCATAAGTTGAAAGACCGTTTTCAGCTTTCGGCGTATAGGTTGATGAATCAATTGCTGAAAACCATAGATGTCACCCGTGGCCGCGAAGGTTTTAATGAAATCCTGAGTCAGGTTGAAGCCAATATTCATATCATCGGGGTAGATTCTGATCTGTTTTTCACGCCTGCCGAAAACCGCGAGACTTACAAGCAGTTGGCTCAGGTTAAAAATAATGTGACCTATGGCGAAATCAATTCGGTACACGGGCACGATGCCTTTTTAATCGAATTTGAACAGCTTGAGCAACTGCTGTATCCTGTTTTTAGAGCCGATAGTGCAAAGCTGAAAATTCTCAAATTTGGCGGAAAATCACTCGCAAACGGAAACGGCCTTGACACGGTTTTGAATATTATTAAAACCAAAGTTGATACCGGTGAGCGCATCGCTGTAGTGCTTTCGGCACGTGGTGGCGCGACCGATGAATTGGAAGCCATTCTGGAAGCAGCAGCTTCCGGACTTGAGTTTCAGCATCAGTTTGAAGCCTTTAAAAGCTATCAACAAAGTGATTTTGATGTTGACCTTTCTGAAGAGTTCAGTGAGCTGAAGCGTTTGTTTGAAGGTGTGGCGCTTTTAGGCGATTACAGCAAGAAAGTAAAAGATGAAATCCTTTCTTACGGCGAATTGATTTCGGTGAAAACCGTAACCCATCTGCTGCAAAAACAAGGCGTCAAAGCCCATTTTGCCGATTCGCGTAAGCTTATTACCACCAACGGCACTTTTGGTAATGCTCAGCCCAATGACAAGCGCTCCAAAGAGCAGGTGGTGAAGCATTTCGCCAAATACAACGGCGATACCGTAAACATTGTGACCGGTTTTATCGCCAGTAATGAAAACAACCAGACCACAACTTTGGGTCGTAATGGCAGTAATTACACAGCTTC
This sequence comes from Leeuwenhoekiella nanhaiensis, assembly GCF_002744755.1. Classification (GTDB taxonomy): domain Bacteria; phylum Bacteroidota; class Bacteroidia; order Flavobacteriales; family Flavobacteriaceae; genus Leeuwenhoekiella; species Leeuwenhoekiella nanhaiensis. The sequence goes on from NZ_KZ319289.1 coordinate 435,791, forward strand.
GCTACTGGCCAATTATCTGGATGCGGGCGAACTACAGAATTACACCCATGTTGACGGTATTTTTACCGCCAACCCCGATCTGGTGCCCGATGCTCAGAAGATTGAACGCTTGACCTATAGTGAGGCAAACGAACTCGCGAATTTTGGGACATCGGTGTTGCACGCCAAGACCATTATTCCGTTGATTGAAAAGAATATTCCATTACGCATTCTCAATACTTTTAAGGCCGATGATGCCGGGACCCTGATCACTGCGCAAACCGAGCAGGAAGGGATTAAGTCGCTTTCGGTGCTTAGCGAGATGGCCCTGATCAATCTGGAAGGTCGCGGCCTGCTGGGTAAAGTAGGGGTTGATGCCCGTATTTTTAGAGCTTTGGGCAATAGCGGCGTGAATGTAAGCATCATCGCTCAGGGTTCGTCAGAACGTGGTATTGGTCTGGTGGTGGAAGCCAAACAGGCGCAATTGGCGATTTCTTCGCTGCGTTTTGAGTTTGAAGCCGATTTCCAAAGTCAGGATGTCAACCGCATCGAGATTATTGATGAAGTTGCGGTAATTTCCATCATTGGGCAGGATCTGAGCAGCTTCCATAAACCGTATAGTGAGCTCATCAAAAACGGGATTGTTCCGTTGTTGTTTAACAATACGGTGACGGGCAAAAACGTGAGTGTGGTGGTGCGCAAACCCCAATTGACCAAAGCCCTTAATGTGGTGCACGGCGAGATTTTTGGCATTGCCAAAAAAATAAACATAGCCATTTTTGGCCAGGGTCTGGTGGGCGGTACGCTTATCGACCAGATTGTAGCTTCGGCGGCCAGCATTCAGGAACGCAAAGGCATTGCGCTTAATATTTTCGCGGTAGCAAATTCTAAAAACGTGTTGCTTAACAAATACGGCGCTACAGAAAACTGGAAAACAGTTTTTGAAAGTAAGGCGCAGGAAGGCGGTGTGGCTGCGGTTATTGCTTTCGCGAAAGCGAATCACCTTGCAAACCTGATCGCGATTGACAATACGGCAAGTGCAACTTTTATTCAGAATTATCTGGAGCTCGCTAAAAATGGATTCGACCTCGTTTCTTCCAACAAAATCGCGAATACTGTTGGTTTTGATTTTTACCAAAAGCTGCGTTGTGTTTTGGATGAAAACAACAAGCGTTACCTGTATGAAACCAATGTGGGTGCAGGATTACCGCTGATTGATACCATTCGTCTGTTGCATCTTTCAGGAGATAACATTACCCGAATCAAAGGGGTTTTCAGCGGTTCGTTGAGTTATTTGTTCAATACCTTTTCGGTTGAAGACCAGTCCTTTTCAGAAGTCCTGCAGCAGGCGATTGATAAAGGCTTTACAGAGCCTGACCCGCGTGAGGATCTTGGTGGAAATGATGTGGGGCGCAAACTGTTAATTCTTGCCCGCGAACTCGACTTACACAAAGAGTTTAGCGATGTGCAGATCGAAAACCTGATTCCTGAAAATTTGCGAGAAGGAGCAGCTTCAGACTTTTTAGGAAGGCTGAAAGAGCTCGATTCGGTTTTTGAAGCGCGTAAAAAAGCCCTGAAAGAGGGTGAGGTTTTGCGATATGTTGGCGACCTTTACGGCGATTTATCTCAGGAAGACGGCGGAACCCTCGAGGTGAAGCTGGTGACGGTTTCTAAAAATTCGGCCCTGGGTCAGGTTAAAGGAAGCGACAGTATTTTTGAGATTTATACCGAGTCGTATGGCGAGAATCCGCTGGTGATTCAGGGAGCCGGGGCAGGAGCCGCGGTAACCGCACGAGGGGTTTTTGGCGATATACTCAAACTCGCAGAGCGGAATAGTTAAACGTATTCTTTATTGTTATTATCATTATTTATTTAGTGCCAATAGAAATAACAATAAGAATAAAAGTAATAAAATATGAAAGTAACACTCGAACGTAAAAACAAAGATTACCTGTTTGAAGCTAAAGGAGCTTCGGGTAATCCGGTGATGATAGATAATAAAACCGGAGATGTGGTTCAGGGCAGCAGCCCTATGGAACTGCTCTTGATGGGAGTAGGCGGTTGCAGTGCGATTGATATCATTTCGATCTTAAAAAAGCAAAAGCTGGAGATTGATTCCTACCACGTGGAAGTGGAGGGTGATCGTATTGAAGTAGGTGGAGCAAAACCCTTTAATGCGATGCGCGTTCACGTGTATCTGGAAGGCGACATCCCGCCGGCAAAGGCCCTGCGCGCCGCCCAACTGAGTTTTGAAAAATATTGTTCGGTTTCTATTACGCTTCAGGCGAGTGTAAACGTGACCTATAAGGTTTTTCTGAACGGGGAAGAAGTGGAATAGACCTTAGATCTGAGACGTGAGATTTTAGAGCAGAGACTAAAGATCTAAGACTTTAGATTTAAGAAAAAAATGTAAAAAGTAAGTGGTAAGAAGTGACAGGTGGAAAGTTGAAAGTCAGTAAGCAGTCGCAATTGGCAGTCTCAGTTGCAGGTTAAAAGTAATAAACGATTCCACTATTAACCTTTTTTAAATCTTACGAAAACCGAAAACCGAAAACCGAAAACCAAACTCAAAAACACCAGATTTTAGACAACGCATTTGAGCAAGATAATCCGTCTCAAATCTTACGTCTAAAGTCTAACATCTAAATACAATGAGTAAACATTTTGAAACCGAAGCAATACGCACCCAATTAAACCGAAGTGAGTTTTTAGAGCACTCTGTGCCTTTGTTTCTGACTTCGAGTTTTATTTTTGAAGATGCCGAAGATATGCGGGCTTCATTTACCGAAGAAAAAGAGCGGAATATTTATAGTCGGTTTACCAATCCTAATACCAGCGAGTTTGTAGAAAAAATCTGCAAGATGGAAGGTGCAGAAACCGGATATGCTTTTGCAACCGGAATGGCTGCCGTGTTTTCGACTTTTGCGGCTTTGTTGGATAGCGGCGATCATATCGTTTCGGCGCGTTCGGTTTTTGGTTCTACGCATACCTTGTTTACCAAGTTTTTGCCCAAGTGGAATATTGAAACTTCGTATTTCAAGGTAGATGAGGTTGATAAAGTAGAAAGCCTCATCAAGCCTGAAACCAAAATTCTTTATGTGGAATCCCCTACCAATCCGGGTTGTGACGTGTTGGATCTGGAGCATTTGGGTAATCTGGCTAAAAAGCATAACCTCATATTTGTGGTAGATAACTGTTTTGCCACACCCTATTTACAGCAACCTATCAAATTTGGAGCAGATATCGTGATCCATTCGGCAACCAAGATGATCGATGGGCAGGGTCGCGTTTTGGGCGGAGTAAGCGTAGGTCGCGCCGATTTGATACGCGAAATTTATTTGTTCTCCAGAAACACAGGTCCGGCGTTATCGCCTTTTAATGCCTGGGTACTTTCTAAAAGTCTGGAAACCCTGCACGTACGAGCAGACCGGCATTGCGAGAATGCGCTCAAGGTAGCCGAGTTTTTAGAAGCGCACGACAAGGTTAATTTTGTTAAATATCCATTCCTGAAATCGCACCCCCAATACGAAGTGGCCAAAAAACAAATGCGACACGGCGGAAACATTGTAGCCTTTGAAGTTAAAGGCGGAATCGATGCGGGACGCAAATTCTTAAATTCGATTAAAATGTGTTCGTTATCTGCAAATCTGGGCGATACCCGTACGATTGTGACGCATCCGGCTTCTACCACACATAGTAAACTTGCCGAGGAAGATCGTCTTGAAGTAGGTATTACCGATGGCCTGGTACGTTGTTCGGTAGGTTTGGAGCACGTAGAAGATGTCATCGCAGATCTGGAGCAGGCGCTAAACGCTTAGGTTTCTAAGTTTTTGCCTACTTTTAAGCCGTGTTATCCAAGAAAACTAAATACGGTCTCAAAGCGCTTACCTATGTAGCCAAGCATCAGGGTGAAGATCCTGTGCAGATAGGTGCCATTGCCAAAAGCGAAAACATTTCCCAGAAATTTCTCGAAAGCATTATGCTCACCCTGCGTAAAGCCGGGTTTTTAGGAAGCCGAAAAGGAAAAGGCGGCGGGTATTATTTACGCCGGCAACCCGAGGATATCAAAATGGTTGAGGTGATGCGGGTGCTTGAAGGGCCGGTATCTATGGTTCCGTGCGTGAGTCTTAATTTCTACGAAAAGTGCGACGATTGTCCTGATGAGACTACCTGTTCGGTACACGTACTCATGGCGCAGTTACGCGACAGCAACCTGGCTGTTCTCAATAAGAATACCCTGGCCGACCTTATCGAGTAATGGTTGACAAATTCGGAATAATTGCTTCATTTTCTAAAAATCACTTAAAAATTTAAAAATAACTGCCAAAAGATTTGGTCACTAAGAAGGCACACAATACTTTTGCTTCTAAATCCTAGTAATCCGATAGGATTTAAATAAAAATAGATATTCGGTTATGATTTTAGATCAGGTATATAGTCCAACAAAGACAGAAGAGACTCCAAAGGTCTCTTATAAAAAAGATACAACTTCAGAAAAGCCGCTGCGCAGCATCGTTAAATCAATAAGCTGGAGAATTGTGGGAACCATTGATACGGTTTTGATATCGTGGATCATCACAGGGACGCTGGCTCTTGCGTTTTCGATTGGAGCAGTAGAGCTGGTGACTAAAATGGCCCTGTACTTTTTTCATGAGCGTATCTGGAATACAATAAACTGGGGTAGATAATGAGTTATTCAGCAGCAGAATTAGAACAATTAAACGCAGATCTTCGGGAGAAATCACCGGTCGAGATTGCACATTGGGCGGTGGCGCAAGCTAAAAATCCTATAGTGACTACCAATTTCAGACCTTACGAGGCGGCAATTTTATTTGCAGCTACTCAAGCCAAACCAGAAATACCGGTTGTTTGGTGCGATACCGGTTATAATACACCCAATACCTATCGTCATGCAGAAGAAGTAATCGCATTGCTTCAGCTTCACATTGATCTTTACGTGCCTCAGCAAACCGCAGCACACCGCGATGTAGTAATGGGAATCCCGCAAATTGACGATCCAAGACATAAGGTTTTCACCGAACAAGTAAAACTGGAGCCTTTCAAACGGGCGATGGCAAATCATAAACCCGATGTTTGGTTTACAAACCTTCGCAAAGGTCAGACAGCGCATCGCGATAACCTTGATATCTTAAGTCAGGGTGCTGACGGAGTGCTTAAAGTGAGTCCGTTTTACTACTGGAGCGACGCCCAATTAGATACTTTTTTGGCAGAGCATAATTTGCCAAACGAACATAAATACTTTGATCCGACCAAAGTGTTGGAAAACCGGGAGTGTGGTTTACACGCCTAAAACCAATTGAGATGAGTACGATTTTAAAAACAAATGCATTAGAGAGCGAGGCGATTTACATCTTTAGAGAAGTAGTTGCCCAGTTTGAGAATCCGGTTTTGCTTTTTTCGGGTGGAAAAGACAGCATCACACTGGTGCGTTTGGCACAAAAAGCATTTTACCCTGCCAAGATTCCTTTTCCACTATTGCATGTGGATACAGGGCATAACTTCCCGGAAACTATAGAGTTTCGTGACAAACTGGTTGAGGAATTAGGATTGAATCTGATTGTACGCCATGTGCAGGATGCTATTGATGAAGGTAAGGTAACTGAAGAAACCGGGAAATATTCAAGCCGAAATATGCTTCAAACCACCACGCTTTTAGATGCGATTGAAGAATTTAAGTTTGACGCCTGTATTGGCGGTGCCCGTCGCGATGAAGAGAAGGCGAGAGCCAAGGAGCGTATCTTTTCAGTACGTGATGATTTTGGTCAGTGGGATGAAAAAAACCAGCGTCCGGAATTATTCGACCTGCTTAACGGGAAGATTGAAATCGGTCAGAATGTACGGGTTTTCCCAATTTCGAACTGGACCGAACTGGATGTATGGAGTTACATCGAGAAAGAAAAAATCGAAATTCCTTCGATCTACTTTTCGCATAAGCGCAAAACCTTTGTACGCGATGGTCTGATCTGGAGTGCTTCAAAATATGTGTACCGCGAGGAAGATGAGGAAGTACTGGAGCGTATTGTACGTTTCAGAACTGTGGGCGATATGACCTGTACCGCAGCTGTAGAGTCTGAAGCAGATACCATTGCGCGCATTGTGAGTGAGATCAAAACCTCTACTATTTCAGAGCGAGGTGCTCGTATAGATGACAAGCGCTCTGAAGCAGCAATGGAAAAACGCAAGCAACAGGGATATTTCTAGGTCCTCGAGACGACACCTTCAATAATAATAGTAATAGCAATACGAAGAATAACGTGGAAGTTCTAAAAATAGCAACAGCAGGAAGTGTAGATGATGGTAAAAGTACCTTGATAGGACGCTTGCTTTACGATACGAAGTCATTAACAGATGATAAGCTTGAGGCCATTGAGCGCAACAGCAAAAAGAAGGGTTATGATTATCTGGATTTTTCGCTGGCAACAGACGGTCTTGTGGCCGAGCGCGAGCAGGGGATTACAATAGATGTAGCGCATATTTATTTTTCGACCAGGAAGAAAAGTTACATCATTGCCGACACTCCGGGTCACGTAGAATATACCCGTAATATGGTTACAGGAGCTTCTCAGGCGCAGGCATCCATAATTTTGATCGATGCCCGAAAAGGAGTTATAGAGCAAACCTACCGTCATTTCTTTATCAATAATTTACTGCGGGTTAAGCATGTAATTGTTGCGGTCAATAAAATGGATTTGGTAGATTATGACCAAAGCGTTTTTGAAAACATAAAAACCGATTTTGAAAAGCTGAATGCCCAAAGCAGTTATGCCGAGCAGGAAGTGACGTTCATTCCTATTAGCGCCCTAAAAGGGGATAATGTTGCGCAGAAATCGGATACTATGCCGTGGTTTAAAGGCGAAAGCGTACTCGATTATCTGGAAGCTTTAAAGCCCGGACAGGAAGAACAGACAGCCGCGCGTTTCCCGGTGCAAACTGTAATCAGACCAAAGCAGGATGAATTTCATGACTATCGCGGTTATGCCGGAAAAATCTACGGAAGCAGTTTAAAAGTAGGCGATGCAGTGACGGTTTTACCTTCTTTAACTTCTTCGAAAATCAAGACTATTGAGTTTTTTGATCAAAAGTATGATGAAGCGGTAGCCGGGAGTTCGGTGACCATCACGTTAGAAGATGACATCAACATCACTAGAGGCGATGTTTTGGTGAAGTCTGATGAAGTGCCACAATCCTCAAAATCACTCACGGCAGCTGTTTGCTGGATGGATGGTAAAGCGCTGGTTCCGGGAGCGAAATATGAAATTCAACACAATACTAACCGTATTCTTGCTAAAATTGACAGTGTAGAAAGTGTCATCGCTACAGATTATTCGGGTGAAGACAGCTCTAAGAATCAATTAACGCTGAATGAAATAGGAAAGGTGAATTTTAAACTGAGTAAAAACCTTTTTTACGATACCTATGCCGATAACAAGGCAGGCGGTTCATTTATATTAATCGACACGCAAAGCAACACCACAGCCGGCGTTGGTTTTATAGGTTAACAATTAAAATTAGGAGTATTGCCAAACACTTTGGATGCTCTTTTATAATAATCCTATTATTTCTATAGGATTAAAATAATTAAGAATTAAAAAATAACAAGCTATGCAAAGCTTCAGAACAGAAATAGAAAACCCCGTTGTAGAACGCGATATTATTGAGCTTGAAAGAAAGATCAAGCTCTTTAAAGACGGAAAGATTGATGAGGAGCGCTTTAGAAGCCTGCGTTTAGCACGCGGTGTTTACGGTCAGCGTCAGGAAGGGGTACAAATGGTGCGCATCAAATTGCCTTACGGTAAGGTGACCAGCGATCAGCTGTTGCGTATCGCAGATGTTTCTGATGAGTATTCCAAAGGGCGTTTACACATCACCACCCGTCAGGATATTCAGATTCACTATGTGAGTCTCGACCGTACTCCTGAGCTTTGGGCCGAATTGGAAAAAAATGATGTGACCCTTCGCGAGGCCTGTGGTAACACGGTGCGTAACGTGACCGCCAGTGAAGATAGCGGGATCAATCCTGATGAGGCTTTTGACGCAACACCTTATGCACACGCTACCTTTCAGTTTTTTCTGCGAAATCCGGTTTGTCAGGAAATGGGGCGAAAGTTTAAAATGTCGTTTTCATCAACCGATGAGGACTCGGCTTTGGCATTCATCCACGATTTGGGCTTTATTCCAAAAATCAAAGATGGCGAACGCGGCTTTAAAGTAATGTTGGGCGGTGGTCTGGGTTCGCAGCCACGCCACGCAGATGTATTAACCGAATTTTTACCGGTTAATCAGCTCATCCCGACTATTGAAGGGGTGCTTCGGGTGTTTGACCGTCATGGGGAACGCTCCAGACGTTTAAAAGCGCGTATGAAATTTCTTATCAAAGATTTGGGGCAGGAAGGCTTTATGCAATTGGTGGAAGAAGAGCGAAAAGCATTGGCTTATAAAACGTATGAGATTGATACCGCAGATTTTGATGTGGCTCCAAAAGCTCCGTTAGCCGTAGCTCCGCAGGTTACTATAGAAGATATCAAAGCTTATGAAACCTGGAAAGCGACCAATGTGTTTAAGCAAAAACAGGAAGGTCTTGTTGCTATTGGGATTCGCGTAAAACTGGGAGACTTTTATACCAAAGAAGCACGCGCTTTGGCGGGTCTGATTAAGAAATATGGTGGGGATGAGATGCGTCTTACCCTGCGTCAAAATATACTGTTAAGACATATACCGGAAGGGGCATTGCCTTTCTTTTACTCACAACTAGCCAGCCTCGGCTTTGCCCGCCCGGGATATGAAACCACAACAGACATAACTGCGTGCCCCGGTACAGACACCTGTAACTTAGGGATTGCAAGTAGTACCGGCATCGCAGTTAAACTTGAAGAAGTGCTCGAGGCGGAATATCCTCAGTACTTAAACAACAAAGACATAACTATTAAAATCAGCGGGTGCATGAACGCCTGCGGTCAGCACAATATGGCGCACATAGGCTTCCAGGGAATGTCTGTGCGTACGCCTGAGAAACTGGTTGCTCCTGCATTGCAGGTGCTTTTAGGCGGTGGCGTTTTGGGTAATGGCGAAGGTCGTTTTGCAGACAAAGTGATCAAAATCCCCAGTAAGAGAGGACCCGAGGCTTTGCGTGCGATTTTAGACGATTTCAAAGAAAACGCCGGTAATCTGGATTTTTTGAGTTATTACGACGAAAAAGGGCAGCGGTATTTTTACGATTTTCTAAAACCACTTTCCGATACCGATAATCTGGTGGAGTCTGACTTTGTAGATTGGGGGAATGATGAAAAATACATTCAGGAAGTGGGTGTGGGTGAGTGCGCCGGTGTCGTGATCGATTTGGTTCAAACACTTTTACTGGAAGCCAAAGACAAACTGGGCAGCGCCATCGAGGCTTTTGAAGAGCAAAAATGGTCAGACAGTATTTACCACACCTATGCAGGGCTGGTAAATGGAGCTAAAGCCATCTTACTTTCTGAAGACGTAAAAACAAATACCCAGGCCAATATCATTGCGGAGTTTGATAACACCTTTGGTGAAAACAAAACACTTCTGGCAGAAACTTCGTTTGCTGATTTGGTTTACCAAATTCAAAAAAACGAGCCTACACAAGAGTTTGCTGAAGCCTATTTAGCTGATGCAAACGCATTTTTTAACCGTGTGGATGCATTCCGCAAAAAACAACTCGCTCATGCTTAAGAATCCAAAATTAACTGTAGTAGGAGCAGGACCCGGCGATGTGGAATTGTTTACGTTGAAGGGGGTTAAAGCCTTGCAAAGTGCAGACGTGGTTTTGTATGACGCGCTGGTAAATCCCGAGCTGTTAGAATATGCCGCTGATGCCGAGCTCATTTTTGTAGGAAAACGCAAAGGTTGCTATGCGTATCAGCAGGAGCAAATCAACGATCTCATTATCTCACGAGCTAAAAGTCACGGTCACGTGGTGCGTTTAAAAGGTGGAGACCCGTTTATTTTCGGGCGCGGTGCAGAAGAGATGGAGATCGCAGCCGAAGCAGGAATTGAAGCTGCAGTTGTTCCGGGAATTTCTTCATCACTCGCGGTACCGGCTTACCAGAATATTCCGTTGACCAAAAGGGGCAGTTCTGAAAGTTTTTGGGTAATTACGGGAACCACCCGTGCACATAAACTTTCAGAAGATGTAAAACTTGCAGCGCAATCCTCGGCCACCGTCGTTATTTTAATGGGGATGAGCAAGCTTGCGGAGATTACGGCATGCTTTCGCGAAAGCGGAAAAAACAACACGCCGGTTGCCATTATTCAAAATGGTACAACGCCCGAAGAACGCATTGGAGTAGGCACCATTGACAGTATTGAAGAAGTGGTGCAAGAGTTAAAGCTTACTAACCCATCAATTATCGTTATTGGTGAGGTGGTGCGCCATCGCGAGCAATTGCTTAACTTGCAAAATAAAATGGCATACGCTTCCTAAAATGTCGCAGGAAACCAACACACTTTATCCGGTTTTTCTCAAAGTTCGCAATTTGCAGGTGCTTATTGTGGGTGGTGGTAACGTCGCGCTTGAAAAACTTACGTTTTTGACCAAGTCGAGTCCGGATGCGGTGGTAGAAATGGTGGCCCCGTATTTTAGAGAAGAAACTCTGGAGCGCGCTAAGCAATACAACGTTAAAATAACCAAAAGAAGGTTTAGAAAGTCGATGCTGAAGAAGCGTCACATTGTGATAGCAACTACAGACAGCCCCAAGGTAAACAAACGCGTTTATGAGCTGGCGCGAAAGCGTTTTTTGCTCTGCAACATTGCCGACGTGCCTGAACTTTGTGATTTTTATATGGGTGGAATTGTGACCAAGGGAAATGTCAAGATTGCGATCTCGACTAACGGAAAGTCACCCACTACCGCAAAACGACTGCGGCAGTTTTTTGAAGAAGTAATACCGGATAATATTGATGATCTGGTACAGAATTTAAATGAATACCGAAAAACCATAAAAGGGGATTTTGAAGAGAAAGTAGAAACCCTGAATGAGTTTACCAAAGGATTGATCAATAAGAATTAAGAGTAGAATGAGGAGCTAAGGCTCAAAGAATAGAACAGATGATAAAGACAGATATTTTAATTATTGGAGCAGGCCCTACCGGGTTATTCACCGTTTTTGAAGCAGGATTATTGAAGCTGAAATGTCACATTATTGATGCGCTGGCGCAGCCCGGTGGTCAGTTGGCTGAGATTTATCCTAAGAAGCCTATTTATGATATTCCCGGTTTTCCTGAAGTGATGGCTGGTGAGCTTGTAGATAACTTACTTGAGCAAGGAAAGCAGTTTCAGCCCGGTTTTACATTGGGTGAGCGTGCAGAGACTATCGAAAAGCAGGAAGACGGTAGTTTTATCGTAACCACAAATAAAGGCACGCAGCATCACGCGCCTGTGGTAGCAATTGCGGGTGGTTTGGGAAGTTTTGAGCCGCGTAAGCCGCTTATTCCAAATATTCACCAGTTTGAAGACAAGGGTGTCGCCTATATGATTAAAGATCCTGAAGTGTACCGCGGAAAAAAAGTGGTTATTGCAGGTGGTGGTGATTCAGCATTGGACTGGAGTATTTTCCTGGCTGATGTGGCTGATGAAGTTACACTCATTCACCGTAGAAACGAATTTAGAGGAGCGCTTGATTCTGTTGAAAAAGTGCGTGAATTAAAAATGCTTGGCAAAATTAATCTTGTGACTCCGGCAGAAGTTGTAGGTCTTGCGGGTAATGATGAGCTTGAACAGGTTGTGGTAGAACACGCAGATAAATCACAAAGCACTCTTGAAGCGGATGCGTTTATTCCTTTATTTGGGCTTTCGCCTAAATTAGGTCCCATCGCAGACTGGGGTCTTGAGATCGAAAAGAATGCGATCAAGGTTGATAACTCGTTAGACTATCAGACAAACATTCCCGGTGTATTTGCAATAGGTGATGTTAACACCTATCCCGGAAAATTAAAACTGATTTTGTGTGGTTTCCACGAAGCTACAATGATGTGTCAGTCGGCATATCAAATCATCAATCCCGGTAAGCGCTATGTGATGAAGTATACCACTGTGAGCGGTATTGACGGTTTTGACGGAACGCGAAAAGAAGCTGAAAAAGCAGTAGTGCAGGCTATTAACTAGCAGGCAGGACGCAATTTATTTTTAAGGTCCAGAATTGTATTCTTGTTGAGCGGTTTTATTAAAAAATCAATCACCTGATTATAATTCTGGGCCTTTTCTTTGTCTAAATCGCTCGTACTCGAGGTTACGATTACCACCCGGGTCTGATTGTCTTTCTCTTTTAAAGCGTCCAGAAAACTCCACCCGTTTATTTCAGGCATATTTAAATCCAAAAAAATGAGATCGGGTTTTTCCTTCTCCAGCTCAGAAAGAGCCGCACCTGGCAAGGTGTAGTCAATAATGCTTTCAGCAAAATCAGTAACTTCAATAAGTTTTTTGTTGATGAAATTGGCCATTTTTTGATCATCAACCAGCATTATTTTTAGCAGCTTAGTCATACCCATTTTCGGTTAAATTAGCATTCGAGGCGGTTTGTTCACTCTGGTTTACAACTTGTTTACAAACCAAATCCAGTTCGAGTGCTGCTTCTTTAAGTTTGGGAAATATAATCCTGCGCAAATCTGCATCGCTATACAAGTCAGCAATTTCCAGAAAGCCCAGAATACGTGTTAAAGGTTCTCTCAGATTGTGAGCATTCAGTTTCGAAAGTTCGAGTAATTTTTTGTTTTTATAACGCAATTCTTCGGTTCTCTGCGAAATAATATCCTGTTGATTATTGTTGATCTGTTCAATTTCAGTATTCTTCAGTTCAATCTGCGTGATAGCATCTTTTAGGCGTAGATTTTTGGTGGTCAACTGCTGACCCAGATAGATTTGAAAATACCTCGAGGTGATGTTATCAACCAACAGGTTGAGGATTTCCATATCACTGTGGTTAAAGCTTTCGGTATCATCTGAAATTAAGGAAAAACAAATTTCCCGTTCGCCTGATGTCGTATGCCAGCCCCATAATTTTGGGGTATTCCAGTTTTCGTAAAGAGGCAAAGCATAACCGGGTAAATCGGTTGTGTTGAGCGCTCTCAAAAGAGGGATTTTTACCAGAAACAGTTCCTTTTCGTAATCGAGTAATTCATCACCGTCTACGATCTTTGGCTCTTTCGATTTAAGGAATGTAAAACTTACAGCAGTTTCGTTTTTAAAAAGCATAACAATCCTAAGCATCCTGAAATTAAACAAATACTTAAGATGCCTGTTGGCAACCGTTCCAAGCTCTTCAAGCGATTCTACTTTGCTGAGACTGCCCGATAACTTGGAAAATGCCTCGTAGGTAATGCGATACTTGGCTGAAGATAGATTCACAGGAATGTAAAGGTTTTAAGCCTGGGCTTCCATCAATTCGTTATCAATCTTAATCCCCGAAACATCAGCAAGGGTATTCAGCATATTAACCAGATCAGCCTGAGCCATCAGTTCCTGAATTTCAGACTCGTCAAAGCCTGCATCGCTCAATGCTTTAAAATCTTCATCGTTGATCTGATTAGAATGCAAGGCTGCTTTGGTAACCACTTTAATAGCGGTTCTAAAGCTTTCAGGAATCATAGGGCTGTCCAGGTTTTCGGTCACTCTAAAGTTAGCCGTCTCATTTACCAGATTGCTCATACTGTCTGCAAAAATACCGTGAGCTTCGGCACAGTAGGAGCAATTGCGTTTTTTAGAAACATTGTAAATAATGAGTTGCTTTAAAACGTTAGGCACATTACCCTGCATTAGGGTAGCTTTTAATTTAGCCCAATTTCCGGCCAGCAAAATAGGGTTCGATCCCTGGCATTTGAACCAGTTGAGCACAAATGGGATTTGTAGCGTGCGCTTTGTGTCATCATAAATTTCTTTTACGGCATCAGAGGCATTCTCATAATCCACAATTGGAAATCTAGATTCCTGATAAGTAGTGTTTTGCATAGACAAATAGTTGTGTTTTGTTATAAAAATGGGGACTACAAAATTAACTTAATTAATCAAATATACAACTCTGTAAATCAGTCAATTGATTTTTTTACAAGTATATCTTTGTGTTTTTCGTCTGTATATATTGCCATTTATCTAAAAATAGAAGTGGTGTTTTTTCGATTGTTTAAACATTAATCCCTTAAAATTTGGGTATTCTCCCGTTGTTTTTTAATCTTTGCAGTCCAGTTCATTATTTAATGCAGTTATCAAGAAAGGCAGAGGGATTAGACCCGATGAAGCCTTAGCAACCCTCCTCCCGGAGAAGGTGCTACATTCTACTCATATGTTGAGATAGATAACAAAAAACGAGTCCTACGAACTCCCTTTTTGCCTTCTTAATAACTTAATTTTGCGCTTTGTTTTGCGCGGATTTAGCTATGCTTAAAATCGCCAGGGCAAGAAGTGAGCTTCTAGAAATTGATTATGAGTAAAGACACATTATATAAGGCTTTAAAAGAGCGAATTTTGGTATTGGATGGCGCTATGGGAACGATGTTGCAGCGCTACAAGTTTACTGAGGAAGACTTTAGGGGAGAGCGGTTTAAAGACTGGCCCAGCCCTGTACAGGGTAATAACGATATGTTGAGTATCACCCAGCCCAAAGCGATTGCAGAGGTACATGCCAAATATTTTGACGCAGGCGCAGATATCGTAGAGACTAATACCTTTAGCGGCACCACCATTGCAATGGCAGATTACGGAATGCAGGATTTTGTATACGAACTGAACTACGAGTCGGCTAAAATCGCTAAAAAAGTAGCTCAGGAATTTACAGAGAAAGAACCCAAAAAACCCCGTTTTGTAGCCGGTGCCATGGGGCCTACCAATAAAACCGCGAGCATGTCCCCAGACGTTAACGATCCCGGTTTTCGGGCAATTTCGTTTGACGAATTACGCATAGCCTATAAGCAACAGGCCGAGGCGCTGCTAGATGGTGGCGTTGATATTCTTTTAGTAGAAACCATTTTTGATACGCTTAACGCGAAAGCTGCCCTTTTTGCTATTGAAGAGGTGAAAGACGAGCGTGGTATTGAGGTGCCCGTGATGGTAAGCGGTACGATTACCGATGCTTCCGGAAGAACACTTTCCGGTCAAACGGCAGAGGCTTTCCTGATTTCCATAGGCCATATGCCTTTGCTTTCTGTAGGTTTTAACTGTGCTCTGGGCGCAAATCAGCTAACTCCGTATCTTGAAGTGGTTTCATCCAAATCAGACTTTGCAATTTCAGCGTATCCCAACGCCGGTTTACCTAACGCTTTTGGAGAATATGACGAGACCGCAGAAGAAATGGCAGCTCAAATAAAAACCTACCTCGATAAACAGCTTATCAATATTGTAGGCGGCTGTTGCGGTACCACACCAGAACACATCAAAGCCATTGCAGATCTTGTCAAAGACTATAAACCCAGACCATTGCCCGCATTAGAACAAACGGCAGCTTTATAAAAACCAGTTATGAGTACTACTGTACAGGCAGCTAAGCATACTAAAAACTTCAGGCCCCTTAAATTAAGCGGACTTGAGCCTTTGGTCATCACTCCCGAAAGCAATTTTGTGAATGTGGGGGAGCGAACCAATGTGGCAGGGTCACGCCGGTTTTTGAGATTGATTAATGAAGAAAAATTTGACGAGGCACTCGCGATTGCCCGCGATCAGGTAGAAGGCGGTGCGCAAATCATTGACGTCAATATGGACGATGGTCTTATTGACGGTAAAAAAGCGATGGTCAACTTCCTAAACTTGATTGCCGCCGAACCCGATATTGCCCGGGTGCCCATTATGATAGACAGTTCGAAGTGGGAAATCATCGAGGCGGGTTTACAGGTCGTGCAGGGTAAGTGTGTGGTAAATTCTATCAGTTTGAAGGAAGGCGAAGCCGAATTCATAAACCATGCTAAAAAGATAAAGCGTTATGGTGCTGCCGTAATCGTGATGGCGTTTGACGAAGTGGGTCAGGCAGACAACTACGAGCGCCGTATTGAGATTGTAAAGCGCAGTTATGATATACTGGTCAATCAGGTACATTTTCCTCCTGAGGACATCATCTTTGACCTGAATATTTTTCCCGTTGCTACCGGGATGGAGGAGCACCGGCGCAATGCTATCGATTTCATCGAAGCCACTCGCTGGGTGAAAGAAAACCTGCCTCACGCTCATGTGAGCGGTGGGGTGAGTAATGTTTCGTTTAGTTTCCGTGGAAATGATACCGTACGCGAAGCCATGCACTCGGTATTTCTGTATCATGCCATAAAGGCCGGGATGAATATCGGGATTGTAAATCCAACGATGCTTGAGGTATATGACGACATCCCGAAAGATTTGTTGGAGCACGTTGAAGACGTGATTCTGGATCGTAGGGATGACGCAACTGAACGCCTGCTTGATTTTGCCGAAACGGTAAAAGGTAGCGCCAAGGAAAAAACGGTTGACCTTTCATGGCGTGAAGAATCACTTCAGGACCGTATTACACGAGCTTTGGTTAAAGGTATTGACACCTATATTTTGGAAGATGTAGAGGAAGCCCGGCAGGCTTCAGAAAAGCCGCTGCACGTGATTGAAGGGCATTTGATGACCGGTATGAATGTGGTAGGCGATCTGTTTGGGGATGGAAAAATGTTCCTGCCTCAGGTGGTGAAATCGGCACGGGTAATGAAAAAGGCTGTGGCTTATCTGCTTCCGTACATTGAAGAAGAGAAACGCCTTAATCCGCCCCCCGCATCTGAAAAAGCCAAGTCAAATCTCGTTCTTATGGCAACGGTAAAAGGGGATGTGCATGACATCGGTAAAAATATTGTTAGCGTGGTTTTGGCCTGTAACAACTATGAGATTATAGACATGGGCGTAATGGTGCCGCCTGAGAAGATAATCGCAACCGCCAAGGAACGCAATGTAGATATCATAGGCCTTAGCGGACTCATAACACCATCACTGGATGAGATGGTTTTCCTGGCGAAAGAAATGAAGCGTCAGGACTTTACCGTGCCTTTGCTCATAGGCGGTGCTACCACCAGTAAGGCGCACACGGCCGTGAAGATTGACCCGGAATATCCGGAAGCGGTGGTTCACGTAAATGACGCGTCCCGCGCAGTGACTGTGGTGGGCGATTTGCTTAATCCGGAAACCAGACTGAAGTATAAAGCAGATATCAAACAGGATTATGCCTTGTTTCGGGAGCGTTTTTTAACCCGTGGTAAAAAACGCGACTTTTTAACGCTGGCGCAGGCACGCGAGAATAAATGGAAGCTTGAATGGGATGCTTTTGAAGCTTTTAAACCCAACGAGCCCGGCATACAGGTAATCGAAGATTTTGAGTTGGATAAACTGGTTGATTATATAGACTGGTCACCGTTTTTCCGCAGCTGGGATTTGCATGGTAAATATCCTGACATTCTCGAAGATGAGGTTGTAGGCGAGCAGGCACGCGAACTTTTTGCTGACGCGAAAGCGATTCTTAAAAAGATTTTAGACGAAAAGTTGCTGACCGCGAAAGCCGTTTTTGGTCTTTTTGAAGCCAACACTGTAAACGACGACGATATTGAGGTGGTCACTTCGGGCGCAGGCGAGAAGCAGGAGAAATTCATCTTTAGAACCTTACGCCAGCAAAGTAAAAAAGCTTCGGGTAAACCGAATATCGCTTTGGCTGATTTCATCGCGCCCAAAGAAACCGGGAAAACCGATTATATGGGTTGTTTTTGCGTTACTGCAGGTTTTGGTACTCAGGAATTGGCCGAAAAATACGAAGCCGAGCACGATGATTACAACAGCATAATGGTAAAAGCTCTGGCAGACCGTCTGGCAGAAGCTTTCGCCGAATACCTGCACGAGCGTGTGCGCAAGCAACATTGGGGCTATGCAAGCGATGAGGAGTTGTCTAATGACGAACTCATCAAGGAGGCGTATAAAGGCATCAGGCCGGCACCGGGTTATCCCGCCTGCCCCGACCATCTGGAAAAACTAACCATTTGGGATGTGCTCGATGTTAAAGAACGCATAGGTGTTGAATTGACTGAAAGTCTTGCGATGTGGCCGGCTGCTTCGGTAAGCGGGTATTATTTTGCACATCCGGAGGCGCGTTATTTTGGTTTGGGTAAAATCAAAATGGATCAGGTTGAAGATTTCGCAAAGCGGAAAGATATCGAAGTGCGCACCGCTGAAAAGTGGTTAAACCCGAATATCGCAGATTAAAAGCGCCAGGGATAGCAGTGAAAATCCCGCAGTAAGCCGGAGCGTAGCGTAGGCTTACGAGGAATTGAAACGGATAGCCCGACCCGCAGGGAGGCGCCCAAAAATTGAAAACATTGTTTAATTAAAATACCCAGCGAATTGCCTTAACGGGCTTGGGGGCATTATGAAAATTACAGATCACATAAAACAGGCAAACGGTAAAACCCTTTTTTCTTTTGAATTGATACCGCCGCGCAAAGGCCGGAGCATTCAGGAATTGTATGATAATATTGATCCGTTGATGGAGTTTAAACCTCCGTTCATTGATGTGACGACTTCGCGTGAGGAGTTTGTATATATCGAGAAAGAAGACGGTCTGCTCGATAAAAAAATCACGCGTATGCGCCCCGGAACTCTGGGTATTTGTGCGTCGATAAAGCATAAATACGATGTGGATACCGTGCCGCACGTGCTTTGTGGCGGGTTTACCAAAGAAGAAACCGAATACCTGCTGGTAGATTGTCATTATCTGGGTATTCACAATGTGATGGCTTTGCGCGGTGATGCTATGAAAGAGCAGCAGTATTTTGAACCTACCAAAGGCGGACACGAATATGCACTGGGACTGGTAGAGCAGATTGCCGATATGAACAAAGGCCGCTACCTCAATAATGTAATTGAAACTTCAGACTGTTCTGATTTTTGCATTGGTGTCGCCGGTTACCCGGAGAAGCATCTGGAAGCTCCTTCTTTAAAAACCGATTTAAAGCGCCTCATTCAAAAAGTGGAAGCTGGTGCCGATTATGTGGTGACCCAAATGTTTTTTGATAATAAAAAGTACTTCGAGTTTGTTGACATGGTGCGCGCTGAAGGAATTGATATCCCAATTATACCGGGAATTAAACCCATCGCGGTTAAACGCCATTTGCAGCTCTTGCCTCAGGTGTTTAAAATTGACTTACCACAGGATCTCATTGATGCTGTTGATGCCTGCAAAAACAACAATGACGTGCGTCAGGTAGGTATTGAATGGGCGATACAGCAATCCCGCGAATTGATGGAAGGTGGCGCGCCGGTATTGCACTATTATTCGATGGGGAAAAGCGACAACATCCAGGCTATTGCCGCCGAACTTTTTTAAAACCGCCTTCGGGGAATATTTGATACATTTGCCCGATAGTTAAAATCGAATGATCTACCGAATCCTGTTTTTAGTGTGTTGCGGCTTTTCTGTTATGGCTCAGGAAACCGAAGTGAAGCCGTACAGTCTGGATGCTAACTTTTTTTACGGAACCATCCTGCAGCACAATAAAGACATCGCGCATTTAATTACCGGGCATCCTACGGGTGTGATTTTAAGCTACAACCGGATGACCTACGGTTTTAACGACTGGGAAGCACGTTACAATTATCCGGATTACGGGTTCTCATTTATTGCGCAGGATCAGAAGAACGAAAATCTGGGTCAGAATTTTGGACTCTACGGTCATTTTAACTTCTACGCCCTAAATCGCAGATTGATGTTGCGTATTGGTCAGGGTATTGCAGCGACTACCAAGCCTTTTGACCTGGATGATAATTTTAGAAATAATGCTTACGGTTCTACCTTGTTGAGTTCAACCTTTGTGATGGTGAACTATAGGCAACCTAATATTATAGATCGAATAGGTTTACAAACCGGTATTTCCTTAATCCATTATTCGAATGCTAATGTAAAGGCACCTAATGCGAGTACCAACTCGTTTACCTTCAATCTGGGATTGAATTACCAGTTGGATAAGGAGGAGCGACCCGAGTATATCCCAAATGTCAAAAGCCGCTACACTGAGCCCTTAAAACTGAATCTGGTTTTGCGTGGCGGGGTTAATGAAAGCGACTACATCGGTTTGGGGCAGCGTCCTTTTCTGGTTACTTCTGCATTTGCAGATAAGCGCATTACCCATAAAAGCACGCTTCAGGCGGGTGTTGACTTTTTCCTGAGTCCGTTTTTGAAAGACCAGATTGAGTACGAGAGCATTGCTCTGGAGCGTCTGGGTACAACCGGAGATGAGGATTGGAAGCGTTTTGGAGTGTTTTTGGGACACGAACTTCGGTTTAATAAAAACGCTTTTGTGACGCAGTTTGGTTATTATGCTTATTATGACTACGATTTTGAAGGCCGGGTTTATTTTAGAGGAGGTTTAAAACGTTATTTTACCGATAAAATCTTCGGCGCCATCACGCTCAAATCTCACGGAGCAAAGGCTGAAGCGGTAGAGTTTGGTATAGGTTACCGCTTTTAATAATACACCGTCCACTTCTTCATTTTTTCAGCCTGAAAGCCTTGCAACAGGTATTGTAAACTATCTGGTAAGGACTTTTTTGTTTTTATCAATAAGACGTTGTTTTTATCGCCCAGTAACTTCTTAAGTCGGTCGCTTTGCCCCGGTTCGTTTAGGGGAAGATAGGTTTCTTTCCAGTGTTCTGTAGTTTCAAAACGGGTATCCCTTTTGGCTTCAAAATTAGAGTTGTAGATGGTAATCACCCGGTCGCCCAAATAAAATGGGGCAGAAGACAGCAGATTGTCGTAGACCAAAACTTTATAATCACGATCAGTCCTTTCACTTTTAACAAACGCATACTTCGCTTTTGGCGAATTGATAAGTGTCTGGTTTTGTGCTGCAAAATTAGCGTAGAGTAAAACCAAAATACACGTTATTGCTGTGCTCAAAATAAGTAGCCGCTTTGTCAAATCGGAGTTTGACCGAAATAGCAGATAAGTACCAAAGGTCAGAGAGATTATCAGAAAAAACAGTGATTTATACCAACTAAACGTGAATTGCGGAATAAAAAACAACGAGATGATAATGAGCAAAAATAATAGGAATGCACCCCTAAAAGAGAACTCGTAGATTTTTGAAAACCGGTTGCCATACTGGATGAAAACACTCCCGCTAAAGAGCGCCAAAAACGGAAACATCGGGAGAATGTACAGGACTAATTTGGACGAAAAAAGGGAAAAGACAATCAAAATAGACAAAGCCGTATAGCCAGTAATTTGAGTGGGTTTATCCCACTTTTCCTGTTTCACCTTAAAGAGCGTAATGAGCGTAGGTACAATCCAGGGTAGGGAGAGGGCAGGAACCAAAACCAGATAAAACCAAAATGGTTTATCGCGGTGAAAGGTTTCGGCGTTTACACTTCGGTCGATGATTTGTTCCTGAATAAAATAATCCCAGAGTTCCGGCTTTTGCAGGATCAAAATGATAAACCAGGATGCTGAAATGCCAAGCAATAAAAATAGTCCTGGAATAGAATGAATACTCATTTTTGGTTTTTCCCTATTGATAACTTTATAGCACAGGATGAACAGTGCAACCGGTAAAAAAGCAACCGGGCCTTTGGTAAGACAAGCCAGTCCTAATACGGTGTAGAAGAGGTAGAGATAGACTTTCCTGCCATTGAGCTTAACCTGAAGCCATAAATAAACAGCCCAGATTATAAAAGTGGTTAAAAACGCATCGGTGGTCAGATTTCGTGCAGCGATGAGGGCCATTGGAAGCGAAAAATAGATCAAAGCCGAAGCGACTGCAATTTTTTCGTCTTTAAACCAGAGTCGGGCAATTTTAAAGATCAGCAACATTTGCAGGATTAAAGCCAGGCTTAAAAAGAAACGCGCTCCGAACTCATTGTACCCAAAAATTTTATACCCAATCGCGGTGATGGCATAAGTAACCGGTGGCTTATGATAGTGAATAATTCCCAGCAGACTGGGGTTGATTAAATCATTACTTATGGCCATTTCTCGGCCAATCTCGGCATAGCGCGCTTCACTGCTTTCGGTAAGACCCCAGCTTCCCAACTGCAATAGCAAAACACCAAAAAGTGTAGCGAGAAGAACATAGAATTTTTTAGTCAAAATACTCCGGACTTTTATAGAAACTAGAGATTCAAAGTTGCGCAATTCTCAGCATACGTTAAAATGTAATGACTTTATTTTCCACCTGGTCCAATCCGCCTTATTTCAAAAAGCAATAAATGGGTAGGTTAGCACTTTTTTACCGTACTTTGTGCCGGTTTAGTCGAGGCTTGACACGAGAGTTGAAGAAATATATGAGAAATCTGTTTTTAATTGCCTTTTTGGTTTTTACCGCCTGTGGTTCAGATAATGCCGGTGATTGTTTTGAGGGAGAAGGCGATCCTGTAGCCATTACCTACGATTTGCCTGAGTTTACCAAACTGCGCAGCGAGACCGATGTGATTGTGTACATCAAGCAGGGTCCCGAGCAAAAAGTGGTGCTTAAAACCGGAGAGAATATGGTAAGTGATGCCGTAATCGAAGTGCTTGACGGCGGTATTTTACGCATCAAAAACGCCAAGCGCTGCAACCTGTTTCGCGATTATCAAAATTTTATCGTATACGTAACCACGCCAAATCTTACCGAAATACGTAATGCTTCAGGAAACGATATTTTTAGTGAGGGGGTGCTTAATTTTCCAAGTCTGATTTTGTCGAGCGATACCATCTATAACTTTGGAGATACCACGCCACGTAAAAGCGGTAATTTTCACCTGGAGCTAGAATCTAACAGGGTTGAAGTTCGGGCTAACGGTAAAAGCGTTTTCTATTTAAGTGGAACCACGGCAAATCTGACCGCCTCCTTTTTTAATGAGGCTCCGCGACTGGAAGCCCGTGATCTGGTTGCTCAAAATGTGACCGTAAACCAAACCTCTGCAAACAAGATGATTGTAAACCCACAGGCAAGTATTAAAGGAACTATTTTTGGAACCGGCGATGTGATTTCGGTAAACAGACCGGCTGTGGTTGAGGTCGAAGAAAAATACACCGGCCGCTTAATTTTTGAAAACTAATGCGCAGCATTCAACTTGTCTTTCTTGCCGTATGTAGTTTTTCTTTTTACAGTTTAACCGCTCAGGAAAACCCCGATTTGAAGGAGAAAAAACCGGTATCACTAGACGCCTCTTTTTTTTACGGAAGCATCCTGGAGCATAATCCGGACATCAATCATTTGATAACCGGTCACCCCACCGGCTTTATAGTTAGCTACAACCGCCGTACATATGGTTTTAATGAGTGGGAGCGGCGTTACAATTATCCCGATTGGGGATTTTCGGCTATTTATCAGGATCTGCATAACGAGTATCTGGGCGAAAACCTGAGTTTTTACGGGCATTTCAATTTCTATTTTTTGAATCGTAATGCGTATTTCCGCATTGGGCAGGGAGTTGCGGTTGCGGGCAGTCCGTATGATCCCGAAACCAATTACATCAACAATGCCTACGGTACCAAATTGCTGAGTTCGACCTACATCGCCCTGCAATACAATAAGCAAAACCTGTATAAAGGCTTTGGACTTAACGCCGGGTTTACGATTATTCATTACAGCAATGCCAATTTGCGCGCACCCAATAACAGTACCAACACCTTTGCCTTTAATGTCGGCGCTAACTACAACCTCAATTACGAGGAGTTTCCCGATTATATCCCCGAAGGCGAGCGCACCAAATATACCGATCCGGTACATTTCAACCTGGCGCTACGCGGCGGGGCCAATGAAAGCGACATTGTAGGTCAGGGGCAGTTTCCGTTTTTTGTGGTTTCGGCTTTTGCAGATAAGCGCATCAACCACAAAAGCACTCTCGTCGCAGGGACTGATGTGTTTTTTGCCTATTTCTTTAAAGAACTTATTAAGCTTCAGGCCGCTTCTTTCCCCGAAACCGGCGTTACCGGCGATGAAGATTGGAAACGCGTAGGCCTTTTTGTAGGTCACGAACTGCGTTTCAACAAGATCGCTTTTGTTTCGCATTTGGGTTATTATGTGTATTATCCGTACGAATTTGAAAACCGACTTTACAACAGGCTGGGTCTTAAACGCTATTTTACCGAAGATATCTCGGCTGCTGTTACCGTGAAAGCGCACGGCGCAAAAGCTGAAGGTGTAGAGTTTAGTCTGGGCTATCGTTTTTAAAAATCGGTAAAAGGCTGTTAGCCGAGTAAGTACTAGTTTTATTCCGCTCGTTTTTACATCTTTGCCAGTGATTTAAGTCATTCCATGATTCGATTTGTAGTTCTTTTGGCGCTTGCCCTTAACCTGTTTTCGTGTAAAGATCTCGAGACCAAAAAAATCTCTTCAGACGATCTGGTGCAGGAAGAACTCAAAACCCTCAATATGAATGAGGTTGAGGAGTATCCCACTTTTGCTTCCTGCGAAAACTTAAAAGATCAACAGGCGCGTTATTCCTGTTTTCAGAACGAATTGCGAACCAATTTTCAGCGTCAGCTTTCTAATAAAACAATGATTGTCGAGACCGAAATCAACGATACGGTCTGGCTTTACCTGAGCATCAGCGAGCTGGGTGATCTTACTATTGAAAAGGCACAAATTCCCGATACCATCGCCAGTCAATTGCCGCAACTGGAAGGTTGGCTTAAAGACAGTCTCGATTCGCTTCCTAAAATCATCGCCGCCCACAAAAGAGGTATTCCGGTTAAGACCAGCTTTAAAATGCCGGTAGTTGTGAAAGTGGAATAATTACTAGGAAGAAATTTATTTCTTAAAATCCCTCCCTTTCCAGCTAAACTTACCAAACTGACTCACCAAAGCTATATACAGGGTAAAAAACGGATAAACAAGTGCAACCCAGACATAATGCTTAAGCTGTTTTTTTTGGGCGAAAAGAGTTGCGGTACACCAGATGAGGAGAAAATCTATAGCGACTTTTAGTATCAATAAGTAGTAGATTTCGGCAAAAAATAATCCGGCTACTGCCGAAGCATTTCCCAAAAGAACCAAAACCGAAACCAAAACCGCAAATCGGCTTTTGTAGGCTGAGGCTTTCGCTGCCCAGCGTTTCCGTTGATTGATCAGCGATTTTAAATCGGGTTGTGGGGCTGTTTCTACCAATGCGTGCCAGGTTTTGAGATATCCCACCGCTTTAGCATCGGCTTCTAAAAACTGCTGCATTAAAAACACATCGTCTCCGCTGGCGATGTGATTGTTCGCGGCATAACCATTCAGTCTTAAAAAAGAACTTTTTAAAAATCCCAGATTGGCACCATTACACATAAACGGCCTGCTCAATCCAAAACTGCCGATGGTTGCGCCCTGAAGGCTCAAAAAATCCAGCTGTTGAAAGGCGTCTAGCAATTGGTTTTGATCTTCATAAAAGCAAACCGGTCCGGCGATGAATGTGCAAGCCTCGCGAAGTATTTTGTAATTGTAATGCTTCAGCCAGTTTGACGGCACCCGGCAATCTGCATCGGTGGTAATGATCCAATCCATTTTCGCTTCAGCAATCCCCAGATTGAGCGCATCTTTTTTTGGTGAACCCGAAACGCGTTTGTTGTTTAGTGTTTTCAGTTCTAGTCTTTGATGCGCAGCTAGAAAATTTTCAATTACTTCCAAAGACCTGTCTGTAGATCCATCGTTGATGAGAATGATTTCATACAGCTCATCCGGATAATCCAAACAATTTAATGTTTCCAGTAAAGCTTCCAGATGCCGGGCTTCATTTCTAAACGGGATGATGATAGAAAACCTGGTTTTGGTGTCTGAAAACACCTGATTGTCAAAATTTGTGCTTTCGTTTTTCAGTCTAAAAAAACCAATGCAAAGCCCCGCGATGAGCAAAACATAGAAGATTAAGAGGAGGGCAATGACGATCACGCTTATAATGGTTAGCTTTGCGAAAGCTTCAAAGATGGAAAAAATTTAGCGCTTGAAATCAGAAAAAATCATTTTAGGGATTGACCCGGGAACCACGATTATGGGTTTTGGTCTCATACGCGTGGTCAATAAAAAAATGGAGTTTCTTCAGATGAATGAACTTCAGCTTAAAAAATACGACGACCCCTATATCAAACTCAAACTCATTTTTGAACGCACCATCGAACTTATAGACACCTACAATCCTGATGAGATGGCACTCGAGGCTCCGTTTTTTGGGAAAAACGTACAGTCTATGCTTAAGTTGGGCAGAGCCCAGGGTGTGGCGATGGCAGCCGGTCTCTCGCGCCAGATCCCGGTTACCGAATACCTTCCGAAAAAAATAAAAATGGCTATCACCGGTAACGGTAATGCCAGTAAAGAACAGGTGGCTAAAATGCTGCAAAGCCTGCTCGGTCTTAAAACCCTGCCTAAAAACCTGGACAGCACAGACGGTCTGGCTGCCGCGGTTTGTCATCACTTTAACGCAGGTCGTGTCGAAACCGGTAAAAGTTATACCGGCTGGGATGCTTTTGTCAAACAGAATGAAAAAAGGGTAGTAGCCCGAAAACTCCCGACAACCCCCAAACCCCCAAAGGGGACTTAAAGCCTTATTCTATGAAAATCAAAGATTTTCTACACGACAGTAAAACTCTCCCTTCGGAGGCCGGGGGGATCGGTTTGTACATCCACATCCCATTTTGCAAGCAGGCCTGTCATTATTGTGATTTTCACTTTTCGACTTCGCTAAAGAAGAAAGACCAACTCGTCGAGGCTCTGTGCAACGAACTCATCTTGCGCAAAAACGAAATTCCCGGCGTTCTGCAAACCATTTATTTTGGTGGCGGAACGCCGAGTTTGCTTGATGCAGACGAACTCGAGCGTATTTTTAAAACCATTGATGCGCATTTCGCGATTACCGAAAATCCGGAGATCACTCTTGAAGCGAATCCCGATGATCTTACCGAAGAAAAGCTGAAGATGCTGGCGCAATCACGAATCAATCGACTCAGTATTGGCGTGCAGTCCTTTTTTGAAGCAGATTTGAAGCTGATGAACCGCGCGCATAATGCAGACGAGGCGGTGCGCTGTCTGGAACTCGCCAAAGCCTATTTTGACAACATTTCAATCGATCTAATCTACGGTATGCCTGATATGAGTAACGAGCGCTGGAAAGAGAATCTGGACAAGGCATTGCAGTTGGATATTCCGCATATATCAAGCTATGCGCTTACGGTGGAGCCCAATACGGCCCTTCAGAAGTTTATAGAAAAGGGTGTTGTGAAACCCGTTGACTATGCGGTGGCACAGGCGCATTTTGAGATTTTGGTCGATACGATGCAGCAGGCCGGTTTTGAAAATTATGAGTTTTCTAATTTTGGCAAACCCGGCTATTTTTCGCGAAACAACACCGCCTACTGGACCGGCAAAGCCTATTTGGGCATTGGTCCTTCGGCACACAGTTATGATGGAAATACCCGCAGCTGGAACATCAATAACAACCCCAAATACATTAAAGCTATTGAGGCCGGCGAGGTTCCGGTGGAGCGTGAAACACTTTCGCTTACCGACAAATACAACGAGTATGTAATGACCGGTTTACGCACCATTTGGGGGATTTCACTTTCTAAGATTGAAGAATCCTTCGGTCTAAAATTTAAAGAATACGCATTGCAACAGGCCGAAAAGCATCTGGAAGAGCACTTGCTTTTTCGGGATGGCGATCGCATTGTAGTCACTAAAAAAGGTAAGTTTTTGAGCGACGGTCTGGCGAGCGATCTCTTCCTGCTCAATCTTTCTTAATTTTTTTAGCTGTAACTTTTTCTGAAAAGACTAACTTATAAGGCAACTTAATGAAATGCCTATGCGAGCAACAATTACTCTAAACAATAAACCCGTTACCGTAGATTTTAGCAAACCCATAGACATCAGCATTCCTGTAGTGAGTGGTGACGCTAATCCCGTGGCCTGGTATCTCAATCCGCCTAAGATTGAACCGGTAGTCGAGGGCAAATGGGTCGCTGCGGTGGCTCAGGGAGCGGTTGTGAATTTCAATAATATCTATTACAACCCGCACGCGCACGGCACGCATACCGAATGTGTGGGGCACATTACCGAAAAAGTACACAGCATCAACCAGAATCTAAAAACCTTTATGTTCACTGCGGAAGTAATCACCCTCGTGCCCGAGCCGCATAACGGGGATTTTGTGTTTACCAAAAAACTGGCTCAGCGTGCCCTTCAGGGAAAGAATCCGGAAGCTGTGGTGATACGAACCTTGCCCAATACGGCAACCAAGAAAAGCAGAAAATGGTCGCATACCAACTGGCCATATCTGCTGGAAGAGACGGCGGTTTTCTTTCGCGAAAGCGGAATTAAACACCTGCTTATCGATATGCCCAGCGTTGACCGCGAGGAAGATGGTGGCGTGCTCGCTGCACACAATGCGTTTTGGAACACCGATGGAAAAATGAGAATGGACGCCACCATTACCGAAATGATTTTCGTTCCCCACACTGTTTCAGACGGCTCGTATCTGCTCAATCTGCAAATCGCTTCTTTTGAAAACGATGCCAGCCCCAGTAAACCGGTGCTGTATGCTTTTGAATATTAGTGATGAAACAACTACTTAAACTAGAAGAAATAGGATCACTGCTACTTGGTGTATACTTATTTTCAAGCCTCGATTTGAGTTGGTGGTGGTTTTATGGCTTGTTCTTATTGCCTGATATTTCGATGTTGGGCTACCTTTTCGGAACCAAAATAGGTGCCTGGTCATACAACTTCTTTCATTTGAAGATTTTGGGCCTCGTGCTGTTTCTTTCAGGGCTTTATTTTGAAAGCCTTGTTTTGCAGCTAGCCGGAATCATTATTTATTCACACGCGGCATTCGACCGGATTATGGGTTATGGTTTAAAGTATGAAACCGGATTTAAGGATACACATCTGGGTAAAATGGGCTAGTAACTTTATCTTTGAGGTATGGAATATCTATTCATAGGTCTCGCAGCAGGCAGTATCATTGCCTATTTTATTTTTTCGCGCTTTTCTAAAAGCCGAAGACAGCAAAATGCCCAGCAACAGTCTGTGGTGTTGATGGAAAAAATACGCAGCGTATGTAAATTCATCACTGTGGAAGGGGATTTTTCCGAAATCTACCATTACCAAAATGTAAAAGACAAATGGCTCAATTTATTTCTGGGGAGCAAAAAGGCCCTGGTGCTTATTGATGCCAAAGCCTATGTGGGTTTTGATCTCACCAAAATCAAAATGCATCCCGATGTGAAAAACCGTACGATTGTACTGACCGATTTTCCGCAGCCGGAGTTACTAAGCATCGAGACTGATTTCAAATATTACGACAAAAAAGAAGGTTGGGCCAACCCGTTTACCTCCACAGATTTAACCGAAATCAACCGGGAAGCCAAACAGCATATTATTGATAAAGTGCCGCAAAGCGGACTCTTTGGCGAAGCTTCAAAGCAGGCATTGAGCACGGTTTCTCTGATGGAAAACCTGGTGCAAACCATAGGCTGGAAACTGGATTACAAAGCCTTGGAAACCGCAGCCGAAACCCCAAAATTGAAAGAAGGTGAAGTCTCAGAGTAGTTTTGAGGTAAAGCCTCTGGGCGAAAGGGACTGGCCGGTTTTAAAAAGTTTGGTAGACCGCGTCTGGCCGGTGACTTTTAAAGATATTCTGTCTGAAGAGCAGATCGCCTATATGATGGAGTTTATGTACAGCACCGCTTCGCTGAAAAAACAGGTAGAGACCGGAAGCCGTTTTTACATTTTGTATGAAGCAGCCGAACCTATAGGATACCTGGCGTTGATCCCCAATTACCGAAATGAGAAACTTACCAAAGAGGGAAGTTGGATGAAAGTAGATAAACTCTACGTGATGCCCGAAAATCATGGCACGGGAGCAGGTCGTTTTTTGATGGATTTCGCTTTTGCGGAAGCTAATAAAGAAAACGTTCAGGGCGTAATGCTCAATGTGAACCGAGACAACAAAGCTGTTAAATTTTATGAGTATTACGGCTTTAAAACTGCCTATTCAGGGGACTTTGACATCGGTAAAGGCTACCTGATGCAGGATTATATAATGGTGTATCCGTTCAAAGAGTAATTATGGGTGGAGAAGGAAGCATGATGGCTATGATCAATAGCCTGCGGAATAATCGAAAATTACTCCGCAAGAACTCCCGATTTAAAAAAGACCGAAGCTTTCTTAACCTTAAAGAAACCGATTTAAAAGGTGCAACCGGCAAACCGACTTTCAATGCCTATTCTAAAGAGGCTATTAGAAAAATAAAAATAAAATTTAAACGCAGTCGTAAACGTGAGAAGGTCTTTTTTGTTTTTCTGGGATTGATTGGCTTGTTTCTTTTTGTGGCCTTAGGTAGATTTTTAGTTGAAGATGCCTTACAGGAGCAAAACGATAGCCGGCTAGAATTAATTCAAAAAAATGAGCGGCTGTATTTAAAGCATATAGAATTTGGAGATCGCTGGTTTTCTCAGGGAAAATGGAAGAATGCGATTTTCTATTATAAACAAGGTGGTGAGCTATATCCAGACGACTACGAGATCAACTACCGCCTTGTGCGTGCCTATAGTTTGCACTGTAAAAATGATCTGGAAAATTGTGCTGAAGCAAAAGCCTTGTTGGATGGTATGCTGCTTAAGTTTTCAGATAAGGAAACACAATTATTAGAATTGAAAGAGGTGTTGAATTTTGAATACGGAATTTAAGATTGGGTCAAATTGAGCTTGTCGAAGTTGAGCTAATTTTAAAAATATAAAATTCACTCCCCCTGGGGGAGGGCTAGGGAGGGGACCATGAACATAGATAATTTCAGAACATACTGTTTACAAAAACCGGGTACAACCGAAGAATTTCCGTTTGATAACGAGACTTTGGTGTTTAAAGTAATGGGTAAAATGTATGCCCTAAGCGGACTCGAAAGTTGGGAGGCCGGCACACCGCGCATCAACCTCAAGTGCGATCCTGAGCGTGCACTGGAGCTGCGTGGGGAGTACCCCGAGAGTGTTTTGCCCGGCTGGCATATGAATAAGCAGCATTGGAATACTGTGCTGTTAAACGGGGAGATTTCGCTAAAACAACTCTACGAATTCATCGATCACAGTTACGAGCTTATCGTAAACAGCCTTACCAAAAAGCTAAAAGAAGAATTGAAAGGCCTAAACTGATATGCATAAGTTAATTTTACATTTCTTGTTAAATACGTCTGATTGCGATTTAATAGAAAACCAAAAATTATAAAGCTTTTAAGCTTATGCAAAACCCAAAAGATACCTACACTTCCCTTGTAACCGACTATAAATCGCAGCTGACTAAAGCCCAGTCGGCACTGTTTACCAGCAGTATGATTCGCCTGGCGGTTTTTTTGGCCGGGGTTATCGCGATCTATTTTTTATGGGCGCAGACGCGGGTGGTCATTGGGATTGTGGTGGCGGAGATTGTGTTGTTTCTCATTTTGGTCTCCCGGCACAGCAAGCTTCAGTACAAACGCGATTTTTTGCAGGAATTGATTGCTTTAAATGAGACCGAATTGCGCGTATTGAATCGCGATTTTCACGATTTACCTTCCGGCGAAAAATTTAAAAATCCGCTTCACGCTTTTAGTCAGGATGTAGATCTTTTTGGCCGCGGATCCTTTTTTCAGTACCTCAACCGCACCGCCCTCGAGAGCGGAACCCGCAAACTGGCCGAATTCCTCACCGTAAATGAAATTGCAGAAATTCCGCAGAAACAGGAAGCCGTGCAGGAACTTGCCGGGCATTTATCGTGGAGGCAGCAATTTCGGGCTACGGCTGCACTCGTCAAAGCAGACTATGATGCCAAAGAAATTCTCAGCTGGCTAAAAAACTACAGCAGTTTTATGCCCAGACTTATGCGTTGGGTGCCCAATACGTACACCAGTATTTCACTCATTGCTTTTGTGTTGGCCTATCTGGGCCTAATATCGGGAAACGTTGTGGTGTGGTTGTTTTTTATC
This sequence comes from Leeuwenhoekiella nanhaiensis, assembly GCF_002744755.1. Lineage (GTDB taxonomy): Bacteria > Bacteroidota > Bacteroidia > Flavobacteriales > Flavobacteriaceae > Leeuwenhoekiella > Leeuwenhoekiella nanhaiensis. Next base: position 467,692 of record NZ_KZ319289.1, read on the forward strand.
GGTTTGGGGATCTCCGGGATTTATGTGAAAAAAGTAAATGACCTCTGGGCCAATGCCAGCAAAATGCAATCTACGTTTGAGCAGTATCACAAACTGATGCTCCTGCTTGAAAAACAGGAATTTCAGTCGGTCTACCTGCAACGCCAACAGGTTAAAATCAAGTCGCAAAAGGCTAAAGCTTCGGCCGTGATTGAGCAGTTTTCAAAAATGCTGGGGATTTTAGACCAGCGTTCCAATATGCTCATGGGTGTTATAATCAATTCTTTTTTCCTTTCCGATCTTAGACAATGCTACAACATCGAGCGTTGGATCGAGGCCAATGCATACGAGGTGGCCAATTGGTTTGAAGTCATTGCCTTTTTTGACGCGCAAAACAGCCTGGGGAATTTCAGCTTTAATCATCCCAATTACGCTTTCGCGAAAATTACAAAGGCCAGTCAAACGCTGGAAGCTAAAGACCTGTCTCATCCGTTGTTGGATCCTGAGAAGGCAGTGGCAAATGATTTCAGTATCGAAAATGAGCAGTTTTTTATCATAACCGGGGCCAATATGGCCGGAAAAAGCACCTTTCTGCGTACTGTGTCGCTGGCTATCGTGATGAGCAACACCGGGCTTCCCATCTGTGCTCCTGAAGCGCATTACCATCCTATTAAACTCATCACCAGTATGCGCACCAGCGACTCACTTACCGATGATGAATCTTATTTCTTCTCGGAACTGAAGCGCCTGCAGTTTATTGTAAACGCCATTAAAACCGATACCTATTTCATCATTCTCGACGAAATCCTCAAAGGAACGAACAGCACCGATAAGGCCATTGGCTCGCGTAAGTTTATTGAAAAACTGGTCGCTTCCAATTCTACCGGAATCATCGCCACGCACGACCTGAGCCTTTGCGAAGCGGCAGAAGATCTGAAACCTGTAAAGAATTACTATTTTGACGCCCAGATCATCAATGACGAACTCTTCTTTGACTACACTTTTAAAAAAGGAATTTGTCAAAATATGAACGCCTCGTTCCTGCTGCGTAAAATGAATATAATCGACGCTTAGATGGATTCGCTAACACAAATTGTACTGGGTGCCGCGGTAGGCGAGGCCGTTTTAGGCAAGAAAGTAGGCAACAAAGCGATGTTGTATGGTGCTATTGCCGGTACAATTCCGGATTTGGATACCATCGTGGGTAAATTCCTTGATCCGCTTACAGCGATTGAAATTCACCGCGGCATCAGCCACTCTATTGTGTTTAGTATTGCGATGGCGCCGTTGCTGGGTTGGTTGGTTTCACAAATTCATAGGAAAGTTAATGCCACTTGGAAAGACTGGTCCTGGCTCTTTTTCTGGGCTTTGATCACACATCCATTGCTGGATGCGCATACCACCTGGGGAACGCAGTTGTTTTGGCCCTTCGACCTGAGGCTGGCTTATCAAAACATTTTTGTGATCGATCCGCTGTACACCTTGCCGTTTCTGATCTTTCTGATTTTGGCAATGCGATTGCCCAAAACTTCGCCTAAACGCCGTAAGTGGAACCGCTTAGGCCTGATTGTAAGTTCGGTTTATATGCTGCTTACGCTCGTTCTAAAAGGCATCAGCTATCAAAAATTTACCGCTGCGCTTGAGGAGCAAAACATTGAATATACCGCGATTGATACCCGCCCCGCAGCCTTTAATACGATCTTGTGGTATGCAAACATAGATGTGGGAGACGCCTATCTGCTGGGGGATTATTCGTTTTTTGATACCAAACCCATTGAATTTCGGTTTGTGCCGAAAGATCATCAGTTTTTAGGCGATTACAAGGATACCGAAACCATAAAGCGACTGGAAGCCATTGCCCAAAACTGGTACACGATTTCCCGTAAATACGGAAACCTGTATTTTAACGACCTGCGTTTTGGAGTCTACGATTTAGATGCAAAGAACCTGAGTTTTGTATTCAGTTATGAATTGATTCCTGCCAAAACCGGACTTACCATAAAGGAAAGCGAGCGTGACCCGGAAGCGATGAAGCAGGTGCTGCGCAGTTTGTGGGAACGCATGTGGGGGAATTAGATTTTAGACGTGAGATTTGAGAATATAGAATAAAGAGAAAAGAGTAGAGACAATATCAATAAAAATAAAAATAGTAATAACAATGAACTATAAACTCTCAGACATTACTCCAAAAGAAATTATGCCGGGTTACCATGGTAAATTGATACATACCCAGAATACCTCTTTGGCTTTTTGGGAAGTGGAAGAAGGTGCTGAGGTGCCCGAGCACAGTCATATGAACGAGCAAATTATGCACGTAATTGAAGGCGAATTCGAATTTACCCTCGACGGAAACACGCAGGTGTATCATCCTGGTGATATTGTCGTGATCGCTCCGCACCTTAAACACAGCGGCAAAGCCCTTACACCTTGCAAACTTCTGGATGTGTTTAGCCCTACACGGGAGGAGTATAGATAGACGTTAGACTTTAGATTTGAGACTTAAGAAAGATTCTTATGTCAGGTCGAGCGCAGTCGAGACCCAATTCAAAAGAGTTGTCGTAAACGTCTCGACTGCGCTCGAGATGACTCATTTTATTAGAAGTAAAATATGAATATCAATTTAAGCGGAAAGAGAGCACTGGTAGGCGGAAGCACATCAGGGATTGGGAAAGCAATTGCTATGCAACTTGCGGTAAGTGGTGCGGCAGTGACTTTAATGTCCCGCTCGCTGGAAAAGCTGGAAGCTGTAAAGGCAGAACTGCCTACTCCTCATAAGCAGCACCACCAGATTATTCAGGTTGATTTTACCGATTTTGAGGCCTACAAAACGATTATTTCAACATACTTTGAAAGCAACTCGGTTGATATTTTGGTTAATAACACGCAGGGTCCAGATGCGGGAACCGCGCTTGAGAAAGAGGTAAGCGATTACCAGCAGGCTTTTGATTTGTTGTTTAAGAATGTCGTCCTCACTACCGAATTGGCGCTTAAAGCGATGCGCAAGGCGAAATGGGGGCGTGTGATTAATGTTGCCTCGGTTTCGGTTAAAGAGCCGCTGGCACATTTGGTCCTGTCAAATTCCATAAGGGCTGCCGTGGTAACCTGGGCAAAAAGTCTGGCTACCGAAGTAGGCCCCGATCAGATCACGGTAAACAGCATTTTGACCGGCTATTTTGATACCGAACGCATCGCTTCCTTAAATGCTAAAAAAGCCCGGGAGCAGGGTATTTCGGAAGCAGCAGTTTTTAAACAACTCGAAGCCGGGGTGCCTGTACGCCGTATTGGTAAACCGGAAGAATACGGGTTTCTGGTTGCCTTTCTGGCTTCAGAGCAGGCGGCCTACATCACGGGTACTCAAATTCCCATTGATGGTGGTTTGTTGAGTAGTTTGTAATTATTACGCGCTTAAATTTCGGTACTCGCGCGGCGACATCCCCTTTTCTTTTTTAAAATACCGGTTAAAGTTGGAAACCGAATTAAAACCTGCGGCATAGGCGATGTTAGCGATAGGTTCCTGCTGATCTGGGGTGCGCAGCAACTGGCAGGCGTGCTCAATACGCAGGCCGGTCAAAAATTCGCTAAAGGTTTTGTTCGTCCGCTCTTTAAAAAACCGGCAAAAAGCGGTGGGACTCATCACAGCGATTTCCGCGATTTCCTCCAGGCTTATGCGCTCCTGAAAATGACTCAGGCAAAAGTCAAAAACCTTACTCATCCGCTGACCTTCCGTATCGGTATAGCGTGAATTTTCGGTGAAATTGGAGAGCAGTTCTTTGGGAGCTTCAGCGGTTTCGTAAAGCAGGTTGATAAAGTGTAAGAAGCGCTTCATTCCGGAATTCTTCAGTTGCATAAAGCATTTTTTAAAGCGTAAATCCCGGTCTTTAATGCGGAAACCTGACTGGGCCAGATTAAAAAAGGGTTCAAAATCGCGGAGTTCTTCGGTCTCAAAAAAATCGGCGCCAAAACTTTCACGGTTAAAAAAAACCGAGAGCATATGCGATTCGCTGTCTTCCTGTATATTGCTTCTAAATACATGCGGCAGATTTCCGCCAAAAACCAAAACTTCACCGGGCTCAAAGCGGGTTACGGTGTTTCCGGTTAACAAGGTGCCGGTGCCACTCAGAACATAGCTCATCTGTATTTCGGGATGCTGATGCAGCTTGTCGTAAAAGAGGAATTCGTGATCCTCCTGCACGATGAGGGCCTGCTTGCCCGATTTCGGTATTTTAAACGGTAAAACTTTCACTAAGTAGAATTTGACCTAAATAACAGCCTTAATTTGAAGGTCGCGCTAAAATATGCAAAGATTTGGTTAAATACTACAAAAGAAATGCTTTAGAACTCCAGTAGCTTTGCTAGAGTATTTAAAATTAAACCTATGCAAATCAATTGGGAAGGCGTAATGCCCGCAGTAACCACAAAATTTACTCAGGACGATAAACTGGATCTTGAACTTTTTGAACTAAATATTAAAGCGCAGCTTGATGCCGGTGTTCATGGCATCGTACTGGGCGGTACTCTGGGAGAAGCCAGTACCCTGAGCGATGAAGAAAAAAGTACCTTAACCCGCAAAACGGTTGAAATCGTTGCCAGTAAAGTGCCGGTTATGATGAATATCGCCGAGCAAACCACAAAAGGTGCAATTGCAGCTGCAAAAAAAGCTGAAGAAGATGGTGCAAGTGGACTCATGATGTTGACTCCTATGCGTTACAAAGCCAGTGATCGCGAGGTGGTCGCCTACTTTAAAGCGGTGGCGCAAAGTACTTCGCTTCCTATTATGGTTTATAACAATCCCGTTGATTATAAGATTGAAGTGACTCAGGATATGTTTGAAGAGTTGCTCGAAGAACCCAATATTCAGGCAGTTAAAGAGTCTACACGAGATATTTCAAACGTGACGCGCATCAAGAACCGTTTTGGAGACCGTCTTAAAATTATGACCGGTGTTGATACGCTGGCTCTTGAAAGTTTATTGATGGGCGCAGACGGCTGGGTTGCCGGTTTGGTTTGTGCATTTCCTGCTGAAACTGTGGCGATTTATGAGCTGCAAAAAGCGGGTCGCATTGCCGAAGCACTTGAAATTTACCGCTGGTTCTTACCGCTTTTGGAGTTGGATATAGACGCTCAGTTGGTGCAAAACATTAAATTGGCAGAAGTACATACCAACATTGGGTCAGAATTCGTGCGGGCGCCGCGTCTTCCGCTTGCGGGAGCACGCAGGGAAGAGGTTCTTCAGATTATTAAGAAAGGTCTGGAAACCCGCCCCGTATTACCCGAATACAAGAGTTTAAATGCTGGCATAACTGCCTAAGCGTAAAACTACCTCGGGTCAGGCCTTGAGGTATTTTACCCCCTGGTGGTGTCAATTAAATTGGTGAGAAAATGGATCGGAAGCTAGAAACGTACTCAAGTACGGCTAAAACTAACTAACAAAGCAGAGGCCATGCCGAAGATCCATTTTTACCGATTTACCCTCTTTGAGGGTTTCAAATACAAGCCGGGCACCTTTCAGAGGTGCTTTCGCGCTAAATAAATACTGTTTTTGGCAGTTAAAGCTGAAAACTACAAGCTGATTTTTCAAGGTGTTTTTGAAAGTCAGACAATCAAAAATGATATGATTACAGGAAAAAATTACATAGGCAACAGCCTTTCGGCGAAAGGAACACAAACCTACAAAACGGTTAACCCGAAGCTTAACAGCGATAATGAGTGGGATTTTACCGAAGCCACAGAAGCTGAGGTAGATGAAGCGGCTCAAAAAGCGACGGAAGCTTTCGCAGTATACAAACAAAAAACAGATAAAGAACGCGCTGCATTTTTAAGAGCTATTGCAGAAGAAATTGAAGCTTTAGGTCAGGAAGTGATAGATGCGTACACCGCAGAGTCAGGCCTGCCCGAAGGGCGTGCGATGGGCGAGCGCGGGCGCACCATTGGCCAGCTGAATTCGTTTGCAGCTTTGCTTGAGCAGGGAGATTGGGTCCAGGCGACTATAGATCACGGTGACCCGGAGCGCACTCCCGCACCGAAACCTGATTTGCGCAAAATGCAAATCGCGGTAGGTCCCGTCGCCGTTTTTGGCGCCAGTAATTTTCCGTTTGCTTTTTCTACGGCTGGCGGTGATACGGCCAGTGCGCTGGCAGCAGGTTGCCCCGTTATTGTAAAAAGTCACCCGATGCATGCGGGTACGGGCGAACTCGTTTCTTCGGCGATTATAAAAGCTGCGGAAAAAACAGGGATGCCTGACGGTGTTTTCTCAAATCTGAATAGTAAAGGAATTACCGTAGGTGAGCAATTGGTAAAGCATCCTGCAATTAAAGCGGTGGGCTTTACCGGAAGCATCAAAGCCGGAACGGCATTGACCAAATTGGGTGCAGGCCGAAAAGAGCCTATCCCGGTTTATGCCGAAATGGGAAGCATTAATCCGGTTGTGATTTTGCCTGAAGCATTAAAAGCAAATGGTGAGTCATGGGCACAGAAATATGCCGGAAGCATCAATCTGGGAGCGGGACAGTTTTGCACCAATCCCGGACTTATTTTAGGAATTGAAGGCGCTGAACTCGATACGTTTGGAAAGCACCTAGCTGCAGCATTAGGTCAGCAACCGGCTAATTGTATGTTGCACCCCAATATTCACAGTTCCTACGAGAGCGGAAAGCAAAAAATGCTCGACGCAAACGGCACTGAAGTTCTGGCGGTAGCGCTTGAGGCGGAAGGTGCAAATGACGGCAAGCCCGCATTGGTTAAAGTAACTGCAGACGATTTTCTGGCTAATTCGGAATTGCATACCGAAGTTTTTGGTCCGTTTTCGATGCTGGTTGCCTGCGCTTCAAAAGCCCAGTTGCTCGAAGTATTGAATACCTTGGAAGGTCAGTTGACCGGTTCGTTGATTGCCGAAGCCGCAGAAGTTTCAGCATATACAGATGTGATTGACGCACTGCGTTCACGGGTAGGAAGAATTTTATTTAACGGGGTGCCAACCGGTGTAGAAGTATGCCCGGCGATGCACCACGGCGGTCCGTTTCCCTCAACTTCTGATGCGAAGTTTACATCGGTAGGTAATGACGCGATTTACCGCTGGGTACGCCCGGTTTCGTATCAGGACTGGCCTCAGGAACTATTACCCGATGCTTTAAAAGACGGAAATCCCTTAGGTATTCTGCGTAAGGTGGACGGTATTTATAATAAAGCCTAGTAACAACTCCTTCCCTTTGAAGGGAAGGTTGGGATGGGATGTTGACGGGAATTTTGATAGTTCTGCAAAGCCGGTAAGTAAAAAGTAAAATGATGATAATGTCTAAACGAATTCAGATGAAAACACGTTGTATACTACTGCTTGTCTTTTTGATGACAGGAGCTTTAAATGCGCAAAAATCCATTTCCCTGGACAGCATCATTAGCATTTATGAAAACCATCGGGATTACGATTGGCAGGATTATCCGCTGGGGCGTTACGATGAAGAATTGTATAAAGAGCGGGCTGCGTTTGCTCAGGAGCTTTTAGATAAGTTGGCGGCCCTGAACGAAGAGAAGCTCCCGGCAAGCCAAAAGATATCCAGTAAGCTTCTGGCTTTTGTGTTGCAGGATCAGGTAGCTGAGTACACCTACAAGATGCACCTCAATCCCATTCAGGCCGATCAGGGCTTTCACCTCAATCTCAATTATCAGGTGCGACCCATTCGCAATTACGATCAGGCGGTGGGGTATCTCAACCGGCTAAAGGCCATTCCGTATTTTGCTGAAAGTCATTTCGCCCTGATGCGCGAAGGGTTTAAGCAGGGTATTGTGCAGCCACGCGTGATTTTCAACGGGTATGAGTCCACCTACGAGACGCATATTGTCGACAATCCGCTGGAGAGTTATTTTTATTCGCCCTTTTTAGAATTGCCCGATAACATTTCGCAGTCGCGAAAAGATTCGCTGCTTACCGCCGCAAAGCAGGTAGTTGAAGACAGTGTGATCCCCAGTTTTAAAAAGATCAAAGCCTTTTTTGAGACCGAATATTTACCGGCAAGCCGGGATGCCATTGGAGTTTTGGCACAACCCGGCGGAGCAGAATTTTACCAAAACCGAATTGATTTTTACACCACTTCGACTGATTATACAGCAAAAAGCATCCACGAGCTGGGCCTGAAAGAAGTCGCCCGCATCAAAGCCGAAATGCAAAAAATCATCAAGGAAGTCAATTTTGAAGGCAGCTTCGCCGATTTCCTGAAGTTCTTACGTACCGATGCTCAGTTTTACGTTACTACCGGTGATGCTTTGCTAATGCACGCCCGGGATATTGCCAAGCGTATTGACAACGAGTTGCCAGCTTTCTTTTCGAGATTGCCAAGGCAGCCTTATGGTGTGATTAAAGTACCCGATGCGATTGCGCCTAAATATACCGGCGGGCGGTATTCCGGCAGCAGTATAATCGGTACGCAGGCCGGGCATTATTTGGTGAATACCTATCAGTTAGAGAGTAGGCCGCTGTACACCTTGCCATCGCTTACCGCGCACGAGGCCGTGCCGGGACATCACCTCCAAGGCGCCCTCAATCAGGAAATGAGTGACAGCATTCCGCAGTTTCGCAGAAATTTATACCTCTCCGCTTACGGTGAGGGTTGGGGGCTTTACTCCGAGTATCTTGCCGATGAGATGGGTATTTACAGAACGCCTTATGAGAAATTTGGTCAGCTCACCTATGAGATGTGGCGTGCCTGCCGTCTCGTGGTAGATACCGGGATTCACGCCATGGGCTGGAGCCGCCGGGATGTGGTAGACTATATGTCTCAAAATACGGCGCTTTCTATACACGAGATCAATACCGAAACCGACCGCTATATCGCCTGGCCGGGGCAGGCACTCAGCTATAAAATAGGCGAACTCAAAATACGCGAATTGAGGGAGCGTGCTAAAAAAGCTTTGGGCGAAAACTTTGACATCCGGGCGTTTCACGAGGTCATTCTCGGCGAGGGCACCGTGACCTTACCCATTTTGGAAGAACAGGTTGACGCCTATATCGCTGAAAATGGGAAAAGTTAAGGGTTAAAAGTTAATTGTGAATTCTACAAAGGAGAATGCAACCGGAAAATGCAACGTTATTTTAAGTAGAGCTTGAAACCATAATAAGAATAATAATAACAATAAGAATAGTAATACCGAATGCCCATCCACACTTTTCAATGTATAGACGCGCACACTTGTGGGAATCCTGTGCGTGTGGTTAAAACCGGCGGTCCCGAGCTGGTAGGCAAAACCATGAGCGAGAAGCGCCAGCATTTTTTAAAAGAATACGACTGGATACGCAAAGGACTCATGTTTGAACCCCGCGGTCATGATATGATGAGTGGGAGTATTTTGTTTCCGCCCCATGACCCTGCAAACGACTTTGCGATTTTATTTATTGAGACCAGCGGTTGCCTCCCCATGTGTGGTCACGGAACCATAGGTACCATTACCATTGCTATCGAAGAAGGCCTGATCACCCCTAAAGTACCCGGTAAAATCAGGATGGAAGCGCCGGCAGGTCTGGTAGAGATCGAATACCAGCAAACGGGAAAGAAGGTAGACTGGGTAAAGCTCACCAACGTAAAAAGTTATCTCGCCGCACGCGATTTGACCATTGAATGCCCGGAACTTGGCGAACTCAAATTTGATGTGGCCTATGGCGGAAATTACTATGCGATTGTTGATCCGCAGAAGAATTTTAGCGGCGTTCAGGATTTTTCAGCCTCAAAGATTGTACAGCTCAGTCAGGAATTGCGCCAGCGCATCAATCTGAAATACCCCGATCATTTCATACATCCTGAAAATGATACCATACGCGATGTAAGCCATATGTTATGGACGGGTTCGCCCATTGATCCTGCTTCAACGGGACGCAACGCAGTTTTTTATGGCGACAAGGCTATTGACCGCTCGCCCTGTGGTACCGGGACGTCGGCACGTATCGCCCAGTTGCACGCCCGGGGATTGCTACAGCCGCAAACCGATTTTATTCACGAGAGTTTTATAGGGTCCAAGTTTATTGGCCGTATTGAAGAAGTAACCACTTTGGGGAATTTTCCGGCGGTTGTGCCCAGCATCAAAGGTTGGGCGCGTATTTACGGGCATAACACAATGACTATTGATACCGAAGATCCGTATGCGTTCGGCTTTCAGGTGATTTAACCCTCATTGAGGGTTTTATTTGACGGCGCCTACTTCAAAATTGTAAATTGATTGTCAAACCCATATCTCTTCGGCTTGCCCGAGGTTGTTAATAAATAGAATATGAAGGTTTTTAAGTTAAATATTCAGTATATCACGCTTACGCTTTTGTTGATTGCGGGTGTTTCTTTCGCCCAGGAAAAAATGACAAAGGCTGACTATCAGCAGGCGATTGACTATACCTACGGAAATGTGATCAATCAAAAAGCCTTCAACCTCAAAACGGAAGTGCACGAGTTTGAGGAAGGTTCAGGGATTTGGTTTCTGAACTACGATAAAGCCGGAAAAACCTATCTGGGAGTAAATTACAAGGATCTCAGGACGGCTCCGCTTTTTGATCATGCAAAACTGGCGGAATCCTTATCCAAAGAGCTGGACAAAAACGTCGAGGCAACAGATTTAGACCTTTCCCGCCTGGAACGCAAAGCAGAAAGCCTGTATTTTGTTTTTGATGGAAAGCCTTTTTCGTGGGACGGTGATAGCCTTAAGCCCGTTGATTCAAAAAATGACAAGGCCAGGGATTCCTGGCGCAACCGCGACCGAAGCACTTCAACTTCACCCGATGGTAAATGGAAAGCTTTTGTAGAAAATCACAATTTATTCCTTGAAGATGCCGGGTCGGGTAAGAGGGTGCAGCTAACCACAGACGGGGAGCCGGGTTACGATTATGCCAGCAGTATCGGTTGGTTTGATATCATAGAAGGCGAAGGCACCGAGCGCCCACCGCATTTTGACGTACAATGGTCACCTGATTCCAAATACCTGGTGACGCAGGTGGTTGATACCCGCAATGCCGAAAAAATGTATTTGCTGGATTACAGCATAGACAGTCTGTATAAGCCCAAATTGCTGAGTTATTACCGCGGTTCGCCCGGCGATACCACGATGGTGACTTACAAGCCGGTATTTTTTGATGTGGAAACCAAAGAACAACTCGATATTGATCTGCCCAAAAAAATACACGTAAACAGTATCTGGCTTAAGTGGATGGATGACGAGCCGCATAAAATGATCGCCTCTTACCGCAGTCGCGGCTATAAAGATCAGTACTTAAAAGTGGTTGATCTGGATGCACAAAGCATCAGTCCGCTTTACGAAGAATCGGTTACGACCAGCATCGATAATTTTGAATTCCGTGAGGTGGAGGGTTGGCAGGATTTCGTTGTGCTTTCAGAGCGCAGCGGCTGGAAGCAGCTGTACCTTCTGAATAAACAAAGCGGCAAGCTAAAACCGCTTACAAACGGGGAATTTGTAGTTAATGAGATTGTCAATATCGATACCAAAAACAAGCTGATATACTATCTGGCTTCCGGTGTGGATAAAGCTGCAAATCCCTATCATCAGCAACTCTATAAAGTTTCCCTAAACGGAAAAATGACGAGCCTTACGCCTGAGCCTGTGAACCATGACATTCAGTTTTTAGAAGGATCAGCGTATTTTGCAGATGTGCTTTCGGCCGTAGATAAACCTTCTAAAACCCTTTTGCGCAGCAAGAAAACCGGAAAAATTATAGAAACGCTTACCGAAGCAGATGTTGATGCCCTGACCTGTGAAGGCTGGCAATTGCCGGAAGTGTTCAGCCTAACAGGTAAAGACGGTATAACGCCTATTTACGGGGCCTTTTGGCGACCGGTAAATTTTCATGCCACAAAAAAATACCCTGTGATTGATGCGACCTATACCGGGCCGCATACGCAGATGTTTCCGCGTTCGTTTGACCGTGCGCTCAGTCATCAGGCTATGGCCAATCTGGGTTTTATCGTAGTGGCCGTTGATGGTCTGGGTACAGCTGCCCGTTCCAAGGCTTTTCGCAATGTCTCGTATAGGAATATGGGCGACAACCTGCGCGATCATGTTAATGCGATTCGGTTTTTGGGCGAAAAGTACACCTGGGTAGACACAGACCGGGTCGGGATTTTTGGGCATTCGGCAGGCGGTTATGATGCGGCGCATGCGGTTTTGGCCTTTCCTGATTTTTATAAGGTGGCGGTTGCCAGCAGCGGGGATCACGATTTTAGAATGGAAAAAGCCTGGTGGCCCGAAATGTACATGGGCTACCCCATTGATGAGCGCTACGAGCAGGTCTCAAACGTGACTATGGCGCCCAATCTTAAAGGGAAATTATTGCTGGTTCACGGTGGGATTGACGATAATGTAAACCCTTCGGGAACCTTTAAACTGGCGGAGGCTTTAATTAAAGCCGATAAGGAGTTTGACCTGCTTATCATCCCAAGTCAGCGCCATGGATACAGTGGTAGTTATAACAGCTATTTTCAGAAAAAGCGCTGGAATTATTTTATAAAAAATTTGCTCAACAAAGAACCTTTGTGGGATTATAACATCAACTAACATGAGTAAGAAATGTGTTGTCATAGGCGGTGGGATTATTGGTTTATCCTGTGCTTATTATTTGCAGAAAACCGGTCACGAGGTAACGGTGATTGATCAAAGCGCTATGGATAGCGGTGCGTCCTACGTAAACGCCGGTTATTTAACGCCCAGTCACATCATTCCGCTGGCGGCGCCCGGTGTGATGAAACAGGGCCTAAAATGGATGCTCAGCAGCAAGAGTCCGCTTTACATCAAGCCCCGGCTCAATGCAGATTTTCTGAAGTGGACGATGGCCTTTAATAACTCCTGTTCCAAAGAAAATGTAGCTAAAGCCATTCCGGCGATACGCGATATCAATTTGCTTTCAAGGGACCTGTATGCAGCTATCAAAGAAGCCGAAGATTTCAGTTTTCAGCTTGAGAAAAAAGGCTTGCTGATGTTGTGCCAAAGCGATCACATGCTGGAAGAGGAGGGGCATACCGTAGCACTCGCCCATAAAGAAGGTTTGCCTGCAAAAATGCTGAGCGCTGAAGAAGTACAGCAAAAAATGCCTGATACGAAGTTAAATATCAAAGGAGCGGCTTATTACGAGTGCGACTGGCATACCACTCCGGGCGAGTTTATGCAGGAGTTTAAAACCCTTTTACAGCAAAATGGAGTTCAGTTTTTAAAAAATGAGCAGGTAACCGATTTTGAAAAGCAGGGCGAAAAGATCACCAAAGTACAAACCCAATCAGGCGGGCAGATTGAAGCCGATGAGGTGATACTCGCCACCGGAGCCTGGACCGGCACACTAAATAAAAAACTAAACCTGAATATCCTGATGCAGGCCGGTAAAGGCTATCGCATCAATTCTACCACAGAAACCGGAATCACACTGCCTTCGATTTTGTGCGAGGCCAAAGTAGCGATCACACCCATGAACGGGTTCACGCGTTTTGCCGGAACTATGGAAATCGCCGGGATCAATCACAACATCAACAAAGCTCGGGTAGATGCTATTGCCCAGGCTGTGCCCCGCTATTTTGAAAATGTAACAATCACCGAAGCCGAAAAGGCAGATGCGCAGTGCGGTCTGCGCCCGGTAACCCCAGATGGTTTGCCGTATATAGGTCATACCTCAAAATGGCAAAACCTCACGCTTGCAGCCGGTCACGCCATGATGGGCTGGAGTCTGGGCCCTGCTACCGGACTGCTGGTTTCTGAAGTGATTAATGGAACAAAGCCTTCGCTGGATTTGAGCGTGTACAATCCGGATCGAAAATTCTAGGGGCTTCTCCTCATCCCCAACCCTTCTCCCTAAGGAGAAGGGAGCTGTTTTGAGTCATGTTGAACGTGTTTCAGCATCGCATCAGCACTGTTTTTATGAATACCTAAAGCAACTTACTCTGGCGTTTGTAAAACGCGTCCTGCTGTTTTTGCATAAGTTCGCGCGCCATTTTCTTTTTGTAGTTGTAGAGTTCATCTTCCTGAGCCAGATCGCCGTAAACTTTGTCGTTTAGCACATTGTCTGCATCGATGAGGTTGCGTCGCTGGTTGGCTTTTTGGGTAGCCCAGGATTTGAGTTCGCCCTCAGCATCGGCCAGTTTCAGGTCGTATTCTCCGCGAGGCGAAATTAGTTTGGCAAAAATAGGTGTAGTCTCAATGGCCAGAAACAGTAAAAAGATAAAGAACGATGGCAGCCAGGGCAATTCGTCTAAAGCTTCAATACGCGCCATGAGTCCATCAAAATTATCAATGATCGGCTGGGTTTCGGCAACCCGGGTGTCGTAGACAGTTGCTAATTCGGTTTTTTGGGTTTCAAGTGCTGCGATTTTTTCGGTATTGGTTTGCTTTAGTTGTTGCAATTCGGCCAGGGCAGCATCGTGTTTGTCGCGTTTTTCTTTATAAACCGGACCTTTACCCAATCTGCCGGTTCCGGAAGTTCCTTCGGCTTCCGTAATATAGGTGCTGTAAAGCGCATTTACTTCGGCTTCTTTGGTCGTGATTTCGGTTTTTAGCGCTTCAATTTGCGTATCCAGAGCAGTGATTTCAGGAGTAAACTGGTTTGCAATCTGGTTTTGATTGGCGAGGGTGAGATCGTTCTTTTGTTCGAGCAAAACTCGATCAATTTCTTTCTCAAAGATTTTTAATTCCAAAGGCTTGGCGATAACCACAGCGATGATTAGTGCCAAAATCAAACGGGGAACAGCCTGCAGGAATTCGTCTAAAAAGTTATCCCGTTTTTTGAGGGTTGAAACGATAAAACGATCCAGGTTGAAAATGAGCAAACCCCACAAAAACCCGAAGCCTATTGCGATTGCTACGTTGTCAAAAACCGTGTACAGCGCGTATCCCGAAGCAATAAAAGCCATTAAGGCGGTAAAGAACACCGTGGCGCCAATACCGGCATATTTGTTTTGCTCGCCGGGAGCGCAGGTGTCTAATAAGGCGTGATCAGCACCCGAACAAAGAATAAAAAATTTTTTAAGCATAGTTTGATGATTGATGGTTCGACAGGCTCACCACGAGTTTTTCGACAAGCTCACCACGAGTTTTTCGACAGGCTCACCAGAAGTGGTTTCGCAGGCTTTTTAAAAGTTTATTGAAGGCTCATAACATGTTTTGATAAGCCTGTTGTTAATAGCTAAATTTAGAATAACCTGCTGAATAAATCCCGCCTTGTTAATAAGAAGTAGAACGCTGAACCAGTGTGGTTTGTTGTATTAATAGAAAAAAGGATTCCTCAGCTGTTTAAACAGCTGAGGAATGAAAATTTGGTCTGAGTTGTATGATCAGTTTGCTTTTTCTGCTTTTTGCTGAAGTTTTAAAACCTCCTTTTCGCTAAGTTGTTTTGCATAGCGATCATAATAATTAAAAGCGCCAGATTCCGTTTTTACATAATAATAGGTTTGATCGCCTATTACCAAATACCCGGCCTTTTTGGTCATTTGTTCCGGGCTAAGGGGTGAGCTTTTTTGGGGATTTTCAGATTTCGCCGGAATCAAGGCTTCCTCCTGAGGCTCCCCCGCAATAATCACTTTGATACTCTTAACACCGTAATCCCGAAGTGCTGATTTCACATCGGTGATGATCCCCATTTTAACCGACGGGTCTACCGTAATCTTTACGTCCATCACTTTGGCGCGTTCAGCTTTAGTATAGTCTGAATTATACCGGCTTAAGGCTTTTTCAATACGGTCTGAGTCTATCATTTTAGAGTTGATGAAAACCTGATGGTTTTTATCAATTTCGATATAAATGTCTTCAAAAACCTGAATGATTTCAGACTCTTCAGGAACGGGTTTGTTTAAGGTTTTATTTGATTTTATTGTTTTTGGTTCAGCTGGAGCCGGTGGGGGGATTAATTGTTGTGAAGGATTGATTTTAAACAATTCTGTCTTTTTAAATTCTTTATTTAGCTCTTTCAGAAACTCATCCATTCCCACTTGTGATTTTACATCAAGGATATAGTTTCTGTAGTCTTCAGGCGACCAGTCTGCCGTCATTGCATTAAGATCTTCTGCAAGTTTATCTTTTGAACTGGACTGGCTTATTAAGCTTACGCGATTATTTACTACATATACTGTAATAATCTTAGGAGCTTCTTTGATCTTCTTATAGGTATAGCCCTCTGAGCTGGTCATATGGTTTCCATCAACTGTAAAATAAATATCCTTATCGCCATATGTGAAATAAAATCCCTTAGACGTTAAGACTGGGTAATACCTATTTGTACCGAATTGATCTTTTATTGTCCAGATGGTGCCTCCGTTTTCTGAACGGATATAGAATTCCTGATCAACATCAACACCTTCCCAATCCCCGGCGAAAATTTTTCCGTAGGTATTTTCAGGGCGAATAAAGCTTTTGTCATTTAAAAGAAGTTCATTTTTTTCAGGTTTATAATTTATAAAAATCTGCATTTTACCAGCAGAAAGTGATTTGTTTTTCTTAGTTACTGCATAAAGGTTTTCACTTTCCTGACGCAACTCAAAGGTGTCTTTATAAGACTTCATCCAAAGCTTTTTATCCTGCTCGTATATTGTTAGTTGTGCGAACTCACTTTTGCGGTCAACCCATTTTCCCAATATAGAAAGAGACTCTTTTTGTACTACCGGCTTTGCGACAATCTCCTGATTGAAACAGTAGAAGCATAGGGCCAGCACAGGTACAAAAAGCACCAGTCGCAGAAGCATTTTTTTGACCGAGCGGGTTTTTGATAACATAAGAATTCGTTTTTTGGTTAATGAATAATTGATCGGGCTTGATAACGCGGTGTGATGAGCACCACCCGAATAGGTAAATAAAAGATTGGTATAGTTTTCAGTAGTTGTATTTTGAGCCAGGGCAGCACGGTCTGCGAGAAATTCGTGATTCAAAGCAATGCTTCTTTTTAAAAAGACCAGCAGCGGATTAAACCAGAAAATTACCTGTAGAAATTCGACTGCCAGAATATCCCAGGTGTGCTTTTGCGTGACGTGTGCCTGCTCGTGTGCCAGGATTTCCGGGGCGATGGAGTTGGTTTTAAATTCGGTTTTAGGCAGGAAAATGAACTTAAGAAACGAATGCGGAATAACCTTTCCGGCCAATAGGACGTTGATATGGGTTTTCGCCTCTACCTTTTCGTTGCAGGTTATTTTGTGACGAAGCCTGATCAAATTCCGCAGAAACCGAAACCCAAAAAGCAAAACACCGGCAACATAAACGATTCCTAAACCAACCAGCAGCCAGTTTGTAGGTTCTGCAACCGGTTCTGCAACCGGAGTTTCGGTAAAAACAGCCGGCTCAAAAACTACGGACTCAGTAACCACCGTTTGTGGTTCTACTTCAACCGTATAGCTCAGTGTGATCAGCGGTAATGCTAGAGCCAAAATCAGACTTCCCAACAGGTAAATCCGCTTAAAGTGGTGCGCAGCCGTTTGTTCTAAGGCGATTTTATAAAATCCCCAAAGCACCAGCAGGCACAAGATTGATTTGATGAGGTAGGCTGTCATACCTGATTATTTTTAATTTAAAAGCTATGCTGAAGTTTGTTATTCTTTGTCCTTTATAATTAATGCCTTTCTACCTTTAAAACTAGTCATTAGGATATTATAGTTATCACTTTCTTTCATTAACGATTTAGCTTGGGCGGAAGAGATCTTTTTATCGTTATAATAAATGTTATCCTTTGCTAGGTCTACCATTTCCAGTGCTGAGGGTGGCGGCGGCGGCGGTGGAGGAGTTCCTGCTTTTGGTGCAGCAGGCGCTGGTGGCGGAGGTGGAATCAAGCCATGTGCCGGTTGCGCCTGATATAAATCAGTTTTTTTGTATTCGCGTTCTACAGCTGCTCTTAGTTTAGGATCAGCATTGCTGGTAGATTTACCAATAAGCACCCTACAGTTCTCGAGTTCATCCTGAGTCCATCCGCGAGTTATCGCATTCATTTCTTTTACGAAGTCCTCAACATTAACTTTCTTAGAGTTCAAAAAAATTTGATCCTCTTCAATCTTAAAAGAAATCACTTTCCCATCCTGCTCTAAACGTGTTATCAATTCTTCTTCAGAAAGCTTAGTTTCGCTTGCTGGCGCCGGTGGCGGAGGAGTTCCTGCATTTGGAGCACCAGGTACTGGCGGTGGTGGCGGTAGTATTAAACCTTTAGGGTTTGCCTTATATAAGGCAGTTGTCTCAAAGGCGCTTTGCAATTTTTGCCAAATTTTTTCGGCAGGATCTGTGGTTCTCACATGGATACTGTAATTGCGTTTATCACTGAAAGACCAATTTTTACTAAGTGCATCGAGATCCTTTGCAAAATTTTCAATGCTTGTCTCCTGGCCATTAACCGAAACCTGCGCACCCATTACTATGATATTCAGTACTTTTTCATTTTGAGCGAGATATGTTTTTACTTCCTCAAAAGATGGCGGATTCTGCATCTTTTTATGACTTTCATAGTATTCAGATGTCATTAAATCAACCTGATAATAATGCGAGCCGTAATTTTTTGCATTTTTCTCAAGCTTGCTTATCGAATAATAGCTGTAATCATTAGAACTTTTCAAGGAAGCATTGGTAATACGTTTCCCGTCAACCCAAATGCCGTATTGCGAAGCGTCTTTCCATTCAGACAATTGCGATGCTGTTGGCGATTTTTTTTCTAAAATGCGATAAGTAGGATTTTTTGAAATTGCATTAAGATCAGCTTGTGTAATTACTTTCTTTTTACCGTCCTGTAGATATATATAGGCTTTAGGATTAATAGATTTTTCAGCTCCACTGGTTTCATTTTCATAATAGTCACCCTTTTTTAATGTCGATGAATCAATTCTGTTATGATTTTCAAAATAATCAGGAGTCATTAGTTTTACGACGTAGCCTTTTACAGATTTTGTAAGTCTGTTATCAACTGCGCTTACTTGATACCAAACAAAATCATCTTCGGTTTTATCGTTTAAAAAGTCACTGGAAACTCTTTCAGCATCAACCCATATTTCATATTTATCGGAGTCTTTCCAGGATTTAAGAAGTGCATCTGCGGGTGGGTGTTTTGCTAAGAACATAGGTAGCCTATCAGCTTTTTCAAGCTCCTCTTTGATGTTTTTATGAAGTGCTGCATCTGGATCTGCGACTACAGGAACTTCTTTCTGCTGTAATGATTCTTTGTAAACCGGCTTCGCCAAAATTTCCTCATTAAAGAAATAAACACATAAAGCGAGAACGGGCACAAAGAGTGCAAGACGGGTGGCCAGTTTTTTGACCGAGCGGGTTTTTGATAACATAAGAATTCGTTTTTTAGTTAATGAATAATTAATCGGGCTTGATAATGCGGTGTGATGAGCACCACCCGAATAGGTAAATAAAAGATCAATATAATTTTCAGTAGTGGTATTTTGAGTCAGTGCGGCGCGGTCTGCGAGAAATTCATGATTCAAAGCAATGCTTCTCTTCAAAAAAACAAGTAGCGGATTAAACCAGAAAATCACCTGTAAAAATTCCACCGCCAGAATATCCCAACTGTGTTTTTGCGTGACGTGTGCCTGCTCGTGCGCCAGAATTTCCGGGGCGATGGAGTTGGCTTTAAATTCGGATTTAGGCAGGAAAATGAACTTAAGAAACGAATGCGGAATAACCTTTCCGGCGAGCAACACGTTGATGTGGGATTTCGCCTGCACCTTTTCGTTACGGGTTATTTTCTTTCGAAGCCTGATCAAATTCCGCAGAAACCGAAATCCAAAAAGCAGAACACCAGCACCATAAACGATTCCTAAACCAACAAGCAGCCAGTTTGTAGGTTCTGCGACCGGTGCAGCAACCGGAGCTTCGGTAAAGGCAACCGGTTCAAAAACTGCGGACTCAGCAACCACCGTTTGCGGTTCTACTTCAACGGTATAGCTAAACGTAATCAGCGGTAAAGTGAGAGCCAAAACCAAACTTCCCAGGAGGTAAACACGCTTAAAGTGATGCGCAGCCGTTTGCTCTAAGGCGATTTTATAAAACCCCCAAAGCACCAGCAGGCATAAGATTGATTTGATGAGGTAGGCGAGCATCACTTTTTAGATTTTAGGCGTTCGTCAATCAGTTTTTTAAGATCCTCCAGTTCCTGCGGGGACAAATCGGTTTCCTTCGTAAAAAAGGAAGCAAACTGCGCGGCAGAGTCGTTAAAGAAATTTTTGATCATTCCATTCACCTGCCTGGCAAAATAATCTTTCTTCTTGACCAGGGGGAAATACTCCCGCGACCGCCCGTATTGCACATAGTCCACAAAATTCTTGTCCTGCATGCGCTTTAACAAAGTGGCGACGGTAGTCGTTGCAGGCCGTGGTTCGGGATACGCCTCAATGAGGTCTTTCATAAAGGCTTTTTCCTGTTTCCACAAGATTTGCATCAATTGTTCTTCGGCATTGGAGAGGTTCATTTTCTACAAGTTTAGAATGTATTCTACAAATGTAGAAATAAATTTTAATTCTACAAGTGTAGAGTAAATTAATTTTGATGTTTAGGGCGATCCTTTGCCGGATTTTTTTTGGGGACAGCCGAAAGATGTTGGTCTCCCGGCAAAGGCAGGCTTTCGGCAGTCGCTTTTTTGTACCCGCAGCGGTTGGATGATTGTACTAAAAGAAAACAGTATCGAAGCGCCGCGGGACAAAAAGAGCTCCAACAATGCCTCAATCCTTATCGCTTGATTTAACAATAATCTTAACTTTACCGCCCTAACCAATACTTAAAACTATGAGCCTCGAACAGGATTTAAGAGACCGAAGCGGCAATTTATGTGAACTATGCAGCAGCACAACCGATTTAGACGTGTATGCCGTGCCACATTCACCGGAAGGAGATACCGCAGACACCGCGATTTTTGCTTGTGGTACCTGCAGAACACAATTGGAAAATCCAGATCAGGTAGAGCCCAATCACTGGCGTTGCCTTAACGACAGTATGTGGAGCCCCGTGCCGGCGGTACAGGTAGTTGCTTATCGTATGTTGCACCAGCTTAAAGCCGAAGGCTGGCCGCAAGACCTGCTCGATATGATGTATATGGAAGAAGAGACGCGCGAGTGGGCTAAAGCCGGTGTGGCGCAGGAAACTGCAGCAAACGCACTGGTGCATCGCGACAGCAATGGAGTTATTCTCGAAGCGGGCGATTCGGTGGTGTTGATCAAAGACCTCAAGGTAAAAGGCAGCAGTATGGTGGCCAAACAGGGTACGGCTGTAAGACGTATTTCGCTAGATCACGAAAACGAAAAATACATTGAAGGCAAAGTTGACGGGCAGCAAATCGTTCTGGTAACTGATTATGTGAAAAAAATCTAGGTCTCATGGAAGCCTATTCAATTTTACGTTCGTAATCAGGGGTTTAAGGTTTAATTTTCTGACATTTAGCACTTTGTTTGGTTTATTATAACACGGGGTTGGGATAAGGCTGTGATGCATATCGATATATTGGCATCACTAACTAACCTAATACTCCAATGAACAATAAGAAAGAAAAACTGGCCCGTTTTGGTATGCTTGCCAAAGGTGTGGTCTATGCTATAATAGGAACCCTAACCGCAATGGCGGCCTTCAACCTGGGCGGTTCTAAAAGCGGAAATGAAAACGTACTTCAATTTTTAGCCGGTCAGCCTTTTGGCCAGGTGTTACTCGCACTTCTGGGGGTGGGGCTTTTTGGCTATACTTTTTACAGGTTTTATGAAGCTTTTAAAGGAAGCGGAGATTCGTGGAGTGAAGTCAAAGGATTTTTTAAGCGTTCCGGCTTTATCGTAAGTGGTATTTTTTATGGTGCGCTGGGTGTTACTGCACTGCGTATGGTTTTGGGCGAAAGCTCAGGCTCAGGGGGCAGCTCTATAATTTCTACCCTGATGGATAAATCATACGGACCCTATCTTGTGGGCTTTATTGCCCTATGTCTGGCTGGGAAAGCCATTTTTCAGGTCTATAAAGCCTATTCCGGAAAATTCAGGGATGATGTGAGTGAAAGCAGCCTCAGCCAGAACGAACGTAAGACCCTTATACGCGCCGGAAAAATTGGTTTTATCGCCAGAGGAATCGTTTCGGGGATTGTGGCCTTTTTATTCTTTAAGGTGGCTACCGGAAGCGGCGGAGATACCGGTGGTAAAGTTGCCGCCTTTGAGTTTCTGCAGAATAATTTTGGCGCAACCGTCATGGGAATTGTCGCCTTAGGTCTTGTCGCCTATGCGGTGTTTATGTTTATACAGGCCAAATATGCACAGATTCGGATTTAAGGTTCAAAATTTAAAATTCGAAATTAAAAAACCCGTAGGCCTGATGCCGTACGGGTTTTTTTATTGAGTTAATTAATTAGCGAATTTGAATAGTTAAATCGCAAACCGACTTCGATACGAATTTCAGATCGCTTTCGCTCACGGAAATTCACTCAGTCAGCATGATGCTGCAAAGGGAGACTGCTTACTGAAACACTGCGTGAGGGATTGAGGCATTGTTGGAGCTCTTTTTGCCCCGCGGTGCTTCGATATTATTTTCTTTCAGTAAAAGCACCCCAAACCGCGGGTGCAAAAAAGCGACTGCCGAAAGCCCGACCCCGCCTTTTGCGGGGTCACGCCCAAAAGTTTAAAATTAGTTTTCTGCAGACTTTAGTTTAGTGAACTCGTGGTAAAAATGCGGAATGGTCTCGATGCCTTTGAGAAAATTCCAAACCCCAAAATGCTCGTTTGGCGAGTGAATGGCGTCGCTATCCAGACCAAAGCCCATCAGGATGGTCTTGCTGTTGAGTTCGCGCTCAAATAAAGCCACAATTGGAATACTGCCGCCACTGCGCTGCGGGATGGGTGTTTTGCCAAAAGTCTTCTCATAAGCCGCCTCTGCCGCCTGGTAGCCGATGTTGTCAATGGGCGTTACGTAAGGCTCGCCGCCGTGATGCGGTTTTACCTTGACGCGTACGCCTTTTGGGGCAATGCTTTCAAAATGAGTTTTGAACAGCTGCGTGATTTCTTTCCAGTCCTGATGCGGTACCAGACGCATACTGATCTTGGCGTAAGCCTTACTGGCGATTACGGTTTTGGCTCCCTCGCCGGTGTAGCCGCCCCAGATGCCGTTGACATCGAGGGTAGGGCGTATGCTGTTGCGCTCGTTTGTGGTGTAACCGGCTTCGCCATAAACCGCGTCGATATCGAGCGCTTTCTGATAGTTTTCAAGTGAAAACGGGGCTTCGGCCATTTTTTCGCGTTCGGCGGCGGTGAGTTCATCAACCTGATCGTAAAATCCGGGAATGGTGATGTGGTTGTTTTCGTCGTGCAGTGAGGCGATCATTTTGGTAAGCACGTTGATGGGATTGGCTACCGCACCGCCGTAAAGGCCGCTGTGGAGATCGCGGTTGGGGCCGGTGACTTCGACTTCCACATAGCTGAGGCCGCGCAGGCCGGTGGTGATGCTGGGCACGTCTTTGGCGATCATACCGGTGTCTGAAATCAGGATTACGTCGTTAGCGAGCTTTGCCTGATTTCGGGAAACAAACCAACCCAGATTTTCGCTACCCACTTCTTCTTCGCCTTCGATCATAAACTTGACGTTGCAGGGCAGGTCGTCGTTTTGGGTCATATACTCAAGCGCTTTGACGTGCATATACATCTGGCCCTTGTCGTCGCATGCGCCGCGGGCAAAAATGGCACCGTCAGGATGCCCTTCTGTTTTTTTGATAACGGGTTCAAAAGGTGCGCTTTCCCACAAGTCTAGCGGGTCTGGCGGTTGCACGTCATAATGCCCGTAAACCAAAACGGTGGGCAGATTTTTATCTTTTATAATCTCGCCATATACGATGGGATATCCCGGAGTTTCGCAGATTTCAACTTTGGCACAACCGGCTTCTTTAAGGCGTTCGGCCACGGCATCGGCGGTGTTGAATACGTCGTCTTTATAGGCTTTATCGGCACTGATAGATGGAATTTTAAGCAGCTCGATGAGTTCGTCGAGAAAGCGTTTTTGATGGGTGTCTATGTATTTTTTAATGTCTTTCATCTATTTAAATTGTATCAGGAACTTGGGGTTCCGTTATTTAATTTGGTGTGATAACCTTTATTTACCGGGTGCCCATTATGGGCTTTCATAAGTAAAACTTGAGTTTGGGTAAAAATACGGATTGACTTTCAGATTTGTACTTTTGAAGGGGTGGAAAGGCTGAGGAAGAACGGGTAAAAAGCGGAGGGATTAAAATTGCTTTCCGGGATTGAAAAAATATTTTGAAAAAGCATTTTCAAATTCAAAATCTTTCCTATATTTGCACTCGCATTTTTACAGATAAGGATGCAAGTTTTTAACGGGAGTCCTAAGTACGTTAAAAATAGTATGCAGGCGTGGTGGAATTGGTAGACACGCTAGACTTAGGATTAAACCAAATAAAAAGTGTTAAATTGCACTTAATGCGGGTGTGGTGGAATTGGTAGACACGTCAGACTTAGGATCTGATGCCGCAAGGTGTGGGGGTTCGAGTCCCTTCACCCGCACAAAAGCCGAAGATTTATCTTCGGCTTTTTTTATTGAAAAAACTAAGCGAAAAAATGGACAGGTACAACATAGGTACAACATTTTGTCTTTTTTTGGATGCTAATAAGAAATGACATCATTTGTGATTTTTAGATATTAATTGCAATGAAAAAGTCTTTTCTTTAGAAAAGTCTAGTGATTTTTATCATTCCATTCAAGAAATTACAGTTTTAAAGTACTTTGCTATTATCCCTAAAAAAAGTATGAATATGGGACAAATTCTTACCTCAGACTTCTGCTTCCTCTAGAGATATGTATTAAAATTAAAAGCATTGGTAAGAAGTTTTTTATCATAAAATATTCCCGAAAGTTAAACTCGTAAAATACTTCCATCAAAAGACTACGGCATAAAGCCATCGCTTCTGCCCCTACTCATTTATTCCGTTTCCTTTTGAGCCAAGATTTTATCTTCCGTTTGGTTTCTGCTCAAATATTGTTTAATCAAAAATTTGAGTATTATGACAACAAAAGCGAGTACCACAAAAAAGCGCAGTAGAGCAAAAGTAACTGCCAAAAAAGAAGTGAATGGAAAGAAATCATCCGTACTTCAAATTCAGAACTTACCATTGGGCAAAATCAAGACTGACCCAGAACAACCAAGAAAGACTTTCAACAAAAACGCATTACAGCAACTTTCTGAGAGTATCGAAGAGCACGGTGTATTGCAACCAATCACGGTAAGGCAATTAAACGCCCATTATATCATCGTGATGGGCGAACGCCGATATCGTGCAAGCAAGCTGGCAGGAAAAAAGACCATACCCAGTATCGTGAGGACTTATGAGAACAATGATGTATTGGAAGTTCAAATCATCGAGAACTTACAACGGCAGGATGTTGAGCCTACCGAAGAAGCTGAGTCCATTGCCTATCTCAGCGAGAAATATACGCCCACAGAAATTGCGAAACGATTGGGTAGAACGGACAACTTTATCAGACAACGCCTAAAATTGGCAGGTTTGATAGAAGGTTTTAAGCACTTTGTCCGCATTGGCAAAATGACAATATCATTGGGTGTAGGTGTCGCACTTTTTGAACCAGAGGAACAACAGATGATGTTGGAAACGATGGGCGAAGATTTTAATGCCCATCAGATAAACAGGATGATTAAAGACCAAACCTATGACTTGGAAAAAGCATCTTTTGATGTAACCGATAAGAAGTTAGTGCCGAAAGCAGGGTCTTGTTTAGAATGTCCATTTAATGCGGCCAATCAAGGCAATTTGTTCGGCGAGGGTAAAATGGTCTGTACAAAATCAGCTTGTTTTGAAACAAAGAAAAACAAATCGTTTTTGAACCTGATTAAGAAATCCAAAAAAGAGAACATCCTTCTGATTCCTGAAATACGACAGTACTGGGCAGATGACGAAAACAATCAGCTCATTATTTCACAGTTGGAAAAAAATGGCTTGAAGGTCTATCTACTGGATGATGTTGAAATAATCGAAGAACCAATTAAGCCAACAATAGAGGCCATCAAAATAGAATATCAACATTACGATTATTCTGAAGATGAACTAAAAGCTGAGCTTAAGGAAGCAATTCAGAACTATGAAGAAGAATTGAAAAATTACAATTCAGCAACTGACAATGGATTTGTAAACGGCATCGTGTTCCATCCTGAGACCTACCAGAACAAAGAAGTGTTTGTCAAGGTAATCGAGAAATCAAAAGATGAAGTAACTGATTATTCAGCACCATTGGCCAATAGAAAAATGGCAGATTGTACACCTGAAGAACAAATCGTGAAAATCAACGAAAGGGAAATCCGCAAGAAGCACATCGAGAACAACAAGCAGTTTGAAGAAGTTGTCCAGATGATTCGTGAGACCAAATACATCGAAACGAAGAAGACACTTTCCACAGACGAAATGGTGGCATTCTCGATATCGCTTTTTGAAAATAATGTGGATTATATGAGCCAACAAAAGTATTTCTCGAAGTTCTTGGGCGACACTTCCAAGATGACCAAAGTTGAAATGGTCGAGAATTTCAAGAAGAAATTCAAAAAGGAAATCTTTCACAAGCTGATACGCTATAAAATTACAAAGCAAGTGCATTTTGGCGAGAGCAATCACGTGAATAACCTAACGAATATTTCATTCTACAATGCGATGCAAGGATATTACAAATCCAAGATTGACGGCATTGAGAAGGAATATGCCGAAAAACGAAACAAGCGTGAAGCACGTTTGAAAGAGCGCATCACAGTTCTTGAAAAGAAAATTAAGGAACTGAACGATTAGCTTTTGTTGTTTGAAGAAGGGTCGGCATTCGTGCTGGCCCTTCTTCTTTTTTATGATAGTGCTTAAAAATGTATTTACGAGGAAGGGGATTATCAATCAATAGTTAGCGCAAAGGTAAACTCGTAAAATGCACCCATCAAAAGACTACGGCATAAAGCCATCTCACCGTCCTACGCCTATTTATTCCGTTTCCTTTTGAGCTGTGATTTTAGCTTCCGTTTGGGTACTGCTCAAGTATTGTTTAACTAAAATTTCAACATTATGAAACGAGTATCAAGTAAATCCACAATCACATTACAAGAAGTTGAAGACCACTACCAATCGAGCCGTGAAAATTACGACATCGAAAGCGCTGAAAGCCACTTGGCTTATTACAGAGAAAGGCATCCAGAATATTACGCTCTGTTATTACAAAATGTTTAATCTAAAATTCAAAAGCTATGTATTTACAAAATTTGCAACAGGATGAAATCTTCGTTCCATCAGAAATGAAATCCTTAAAAAGCCTGACCCAGATGGAATCCCGAAGAGGGCTTGAAAATGCCATTATCTCAAATGGCAAAATCGTAAATGTTGTATCAAACAGCTACGGACACATTCCAAATCAATTGTTCTTCAAGAAAGCTGAAGAAATGCTGACCGATGCAGGACTCAACTATCATAAACGAACTATCAACAAAAATGACCGGTCGTTCATTACCGATTTTATCATCGATGACAAAAGCCAGTTTACGGTTAAGAATGATAAGGACTTGATACTACCAATGCTTCGGTTCAAGAACTCGTATGATGGTAGCGAAAAGACCTCTGGTCATTTTGGGTTTTATAGAAAAGTATGTTCAAATGGCCTGCACGTTTCACAGGCTGAAATTGAGTTTTCCATCAAACATAGTAAGAACAATACCGACCTTATAATGCCAAGGTTGAACAATCTATTCGAGAAATTTCTGGACAATGAGTTCTATACCATTACCAAGAAATTCGACAAGATGAAGGAATTTAAAATCATCGACGCGCAGGAATTTGTAAAAGCAGTTCTCGATAAGACTAAGCTCTTTAGATACGAATGTAGCGATAAGAACAGTGACCCTTCAAAAAAGTCCCGTGAAGTCATTGAGATATTGAACTACGAAGCCTTGTTGCTTAATGAAGAGCCTAATCTCTGGTTGGGTTACAATGCGTTCAATGCAGTATTGCACCATACGTTGAAAAAAACCTTTGGCCAACAGGAACGATTGGATAAAAAGTTGTTCGATGAAGTTTATGCAATGTCATAGTATAGCATCAATAAAGGTTCATCCAGTACCTTAAACTGGATTTTTCTACTCACGTAAAATTGTATAATTTCAAATATTTACCACTTTATTTACATAGTGGCAATAATTAGTTTTCAAATATTCGCCACTTTTTTGTATTTTTGGCAAAATTTTGATATAAAGGTTATGCCAAAGATTTTAGAAAATAAACTTATAGAAGCATTTAAGGAACGTGGTTCTTTTGATAGGGAGGAACTATTTCAGTTCTATCTGGACTTTGAACCAGATTTGAAGGAAAGTACCTTTAGTTGGCGAATTTATGACCTGAAGAAAAAGGACATCATCAAGACTATTGGTCGTGGTGTTTATGTTATATCCTATAAACCGAAGTATAAACCGGTACTGTCTGATTACGTTCTAAAAATAGTACGAAAGACCAATGAAAGGTTTGAAGAAATCCAATATGCTATATGGGAGAACCAATGGCTCAATGAATTCACACAGCATCAAGTGTCCAACCAAATGATAGTTGTGGAAGTAGAGAAGGAATTTACCGAATCAGTCTATTACTATCTAAATGATTCCTTGAAAATGAATTTTTTCTTGAATCCCGATGACAAGGAAATTGAGTTCTACATTTCCGAGAGTGCTGTTCCTGTGGTCATAAAGCGTCTTGTTACAAGAGCACCCATAAATAAGCTGAAAGACAAAAAAATTGCAGTTCCCGTCGCCTCACTTGAAAAAATAATGGTGGATTTATTTGCAGATGAAAACCTGTTCCATTTTTACCAAGGCTCTGAACTCATAAACATTTATGAAAAGATACTTGAGCGATACAATATTAATTTCACAAAACTATTCAGTTATGCGAAAAGACGAAAGAAAGAACTGGAAATCAAGCAATTTATGAATAATCACATACCGAATATTTTAGAGGACATCATCAATGATTAAAAACAAAAGCTTCACAAAAGAATGGTTAGATACTTTCCGAGCAAAAAAAGAACATAAAGGCATTAATGTGACCATTTTGGAAAAAATGGTTCACGCATTTTCTTTGCTAGAACATCTAAAGATAGAAGGACTTGATTTTGTCTTTAAAGGCGGTACGTCGCTTGTTCTTTTACTTGAAGAAGGCAATCGGTTTTCAATCGATATCGATATCATATCAAGTACAGAGCGTGAACCGTTGGAAAAAATTCTTGATGCGGTTGTTGCCAATTCACATTTTAAAAGCCACACTTTGAATGAACGCCGAAGTTATAAAGAAGGCGTTCCAAAGGCACATTATACTTTTGAATTTGATTCGGTTTACAACCCAAACGTTCCTGGGACCATTCTGTTGGATATACTTTTTGACAGTCCACATTATCCAGAACTTATAGAATCTTCCGTTGAGATTCCTTGGCTATCGGTTGATGAGCCTATCATATCAATTGCCACACCTTCGGTAAATTCCATCTGTGGCGATAAGCTTACTGCTTTTGCACCAGAGACCATCGGTATTCCATATTATAAGGGCGACCAGTTGTTTACAATGGAAATCTGTAAGCAGTTGTTCGATTTAGGAAAGTTGTTTGAAAACATTACAGATATGTCTATTGTTAAGGCTAGTTTTTCCGCTTTCGCGAAAGCAGAACTATCCTATCGCAGTTCCGATAAAGATTTCGGCAAAAGAAACCTCAAAGAAACAGATGTGCTTTGGGATAGCATAGACACCTGTGCCATCATCGCCAAAAGAGAACGCAATCCAACTGCTGAAACGAAAAAGAAGTTTGAGGGCTTAAACCGTGGCATACGCAGTTTTGGAGGTGCTTTTCTTATGACGGGTAATTTCAGAATCGAGGAAGCTCTTGCAGCTTCGGCCAGAGTAGCTTATTTGAATGCCATCTTGTTACAAGATGAGATAAAAGAAATCGAATATTACGAAGGACAAGACATAAACGAACTTAACGTTGAAAAAGAGGATTGGGTATTCTTGAACAAATTAAAACGACAACCGGATAAGTCCATATTTTATTATTGGTATAAGGCGGTGGAACTATTGTAAATAAACGTGAATGGAATTTAAGTATATAATAGAAATCTGTGTCGCAATTGACATCGCAATCTTGGGTATTGCCTATCCGATAATCGTGGATAAAATATCCAATATAGGCAATAAGTTTTCATCAAACTATCTGGCCAATGCTTTTGAAAATGAATTTCCGCAGACAAAACTCTTTGGAATATTTCCAGGAAGGTCAAGAAGAATAACGGTATTTGAATGGGTTTTGTTTTTAACAATAGGCTCATTTATATTCTTAATACTAGACATTGAACCTCTTTTTTGGAAGGATAGCTGGATGATGCAAAACTCAGCAAAACTTCTAACGCTATTTTTGACAGTTTTACTGGTGGTCATTTTTATTATTTGGCTAGATAAGGTTTCACTTTATAATGGCAAATCTACACGTTTGCTTACTTATATTATTTCCGAATACCGAAAACTCAAAAAAGACCAAGATGATGAATACCATTTCAAGATTATCAATAAGCTGGCAATATTCGCAATTAGAACACAGGATAAAGGCCTGGAAGAAACATTGGTTGACTTCTACACGGAAGAATTCAATAATTACCGGGCAAACTTCATACGACCAAGAGAAGCAGAAAGACCTGATGGATTTGAAAATTTTAAGGTTGAGTTTAATCACGAATTCCACTATGGTATCAGGGAAATAATCAGAGAAGTAGCTAAAGGTAGAAATGAAGACTTACAAAGTCTTGAATATTTTGTTGTAAGTGGCGTCTGGTTGATGGGACAAGGTATCTTTGAAACACCAATATCAAATGAAACCTATAAAGAACTTTGGAGGAATGTTGTACTCATATCAAACAACGCCAAATTTGTAGGTAATTATTGGGGTACGGCACATCAATATTATAGTTTCGGCTTGCAGAGGGTCTATGGCACAAATTATAACTTTGAAACTCGCCAATATGAAAATCAGTCATTAATTGATAAAAGAGATAGTGAAAGAAAACGTTTTTTTGAGTTTCACTTGGCATTAGGTGGCTTATTAATATATCAGAAAAACTATGAAGCCATAAAAACCCTGTTTACATACACACAACATCAGCCACCAAAATATGTTCTGCTGCCTAACAATATGACAGAGATTTTTACTTGGTTCAGTAGTTTTAAAGACGAATTTGGTAGAGGATATTACCCTATCGATTTATCATATCCTTTCCCAGGATTGGATAATTTAGGAAACAGAAGGCGTGTGACTTTTTACATTTGCCAATATTTAGTGTTGCTTTTTCTACGGCAATTTAAATTGCCAGAACATTATACCTATGATAATTTCACAGGTCAACCTACTTTACCTCAAACCGAAGTGTTAGAGTTATTACGTTGGCAAGAATCCATCCATTATTTCAGATTCTGTTTGAAAAAGGTGTTGAAAGATAAAAATCTCTTAAAGACAATATGATATGAAAAAGAAAGAGATAAAAAAGTTAAAAACGAAGACATCAAAATTTATTGATGTTCTCGAAACATCTATTGAAGAAGCTATTGAAGCTGCAAGATTGAATGCAGATATAGATTATGATAAAGAATGGGGATTTCTTATAAATTCTAAAGATGCTATCGTTAAAGCGCTTGAGAAATTTGATAGCATCCAGAATGCTGCGGAGAGTTTTAACGGAGAACCTACTATTTCCTTCGGTGTAAATGGTACTATGAATTTGTTTCAAAAATCTGCATTTACAACTGGAGATATTCCACATCTCAACGCAGATACTATATTATCCCAACAGATAGTCTATCAAAACATTAATTATTACATTCCTAATGCGTTCTTATCGGCTAGAAAAAAGCGGTATCTTCTTCGTAAAGAAGACTTGGTAAAAGGTATTGAAAAATTAGGTTTCGATGCTGATAGAGATGTTATAGTAGCAATGAATCTAAATATCTACGGGATAGATGATTTTAATAAAATTGAGGATAATATTATTAGGGTTCCATCAACAGGGCTCAAAAATGTACTATTCATTTTACCAAAAACTGATTTGCCTATCCTTAAACATAAAGAACTAGAGATTACCGAACAAAAAGAACATCAGCTGGGTATATTAGATGACAATAGAAAAATTTATGGCTCTTTAATCGATTTAACACAGGATAGTAATTCGAGACATAGAGAAAAATGGAAAAATTCAAATATCGATTTTGCTACAGATTTAAAGGTGCAACTTACCATAGCCTTTATTACGGAAGTTGTTTGGAAAACTAATGCTAATGTTGTTCAAATTAATGTTGAAACGTCATTAAAGGAACAGGGAATCGTAAACGAACTGTCTGATATAGAAAAACTAGTGCCAAAGAAAGAAACTAATGATTAAATTCAGAAACCCATATCACATAGAGCCACCTGGCGCTTTGCGCGAAATATTATCGCATCCTGTAAATGAAACTGAAGCAATAGAACTTGTAGTATTTCAAGAACATCGTTATGCATTTTTCTATTGGAACAAATGGATGCATAAGAACAAAAGTAGCAACCCACCCTGTTTAGTTTCATTAGATTGGCACCAAGATTTATGCTATCCTGGTGAAACAGAAAAAGAATGGCTAGATGAACTGGACTTAACGAGCGATGCCGATGTTTCAATATTTACTTGGGCTAAACTTGCTGGCAATAACGATGGTCATATTCTATGTGCGGCCTATCTCAATTTGATTGGAGATATATACGTGCACTGTAGACAAGAACTCGGTCAAGATACTTGGAAAGATGAAGAACTGATTGATGCCAATGGAAACAAGCATATAATCAAAAAATTTAAAACACATCAAGCCTTACAGGATGCTCTATTGAATTCTTCAGAAACATCTGTGTTTTTTGATATTGACTTGGATTTCTTTTCAGTAAAGAATGGCTTAAGTGATGGCTCTTTTGAATTCACTTATTTAAAAGAAGAAGAAATACGAAATATGTTAGACAAGGATAACCCATTGATAAATTGGATTTTTGAACGTATAAAAGGTTTTACAATTGCTACCGAACCAAAACATTGCGGCGGCCTTTTAAGAAGCAATAAGTTTCTCGATTTGATAAGCGAAATCTATTTCAGTCCAGACTTATTTGCCCCTAAATGCAATTGGAAATGGAAAACAAAATATTAATTTGAGCTTAAATGGAAAAACTGACAGAAAATAAAACTATTGAATTATTGATGCCTCATTTAGTTCAACAGGGCTATCAAATAGAGAGTTTTTGTATAGGTCAAACAAGAGGATACGATATTGTGGCCAAAAGAAAAAGTGAAAAATTGTATATTGAAGTTAAAGGTGCAAAAGCACATAAAGATTCGCCAACAAAAAGAAGGGACTATTTCAACTCTGGACAGATTAAGACTCATTTGGGTAAAGCAATCATCAAATGTTTAGAAACTAAAGTAGCGTTTCCAAATGCAAAAATTGCCATTGCACATCCTGAAGATGAACAAATACGAAAAGCAATAACAAATATTATTCCCGAGCTTAATAAGATTGGAATACTTCATTATTGGGTTAATGCTAACGGAACTGTAACTCTTGAAAAATAATTATTTGTGAATTCAGAAACCTATAATTCTAAATTAAGCGCTTTATTTCATTTTTTGAACGAAAACAGGGATTACAATAAAAAAGTTCAATCTAATTCTTATAACTTATTTTTATCACCTTTTGATTCGGTCGAAGATAAATTGTATTCAGTTTTATATCACGTAGCAAATACACAAAGTCAACCAAGAATTGATGTACTTGCACCTTTTTTTCAAAAAGTATATTCAAATAAATCGAAGCTTCATAGTTTTAGGTCTTTCATCGATTTTCTAACAGGTAATGAAAACAGTGTCTATAACTATGAATCACTTTACTATGGGATGCTGGGACAAGCCGGTTGGGGCAATAAAACATCCGCATTATTTGCTAAAACCATTTATCATTTGCATAATGGAAAGTATGGATATCAAAATGTATTATGGGAAGATGCACCGAAAGTTATAGACATCAAGGATAGAGTTTTCTTACCTGTAGATGCGGTAATTGAAACAATTTTTTATCGTATTGACCCATCTATTAAATGGAATTTTCACAAAATAAATAAACTTCTACAGGATAATTATTCTTCTGAAGAAATGGAAATTTGGGATGACCTTTGGTTTTGGGGTTTTATAAATCAACGTGGTTCAGGATTGAACAGAGAGTTTATTTGGAACGAGGCAAAATATTGGGCGCTTCTAGAAACAGCAAAAGATGAAGCTTCTATCAACAAAATAAAAGATGTATCAACAAGGTTTCTAAAAATCATTGATAACAAATAATTCTTAACCCACTCAGCACATTCCCCTTCATTCCACGCCTGCCTGCTGAAAAAAGCAGGCAACCACTTCATTTCGGGAAAAGAGCTTCCCTACAAACGTCTTGGACACCGTACCCAATTTCTACTTTTCATTTCGCTAACCCTGCCCGCTACGCTGGGAAGGGACGCTTCATTCCCAATCCGAAATAGGGTACGAAGTCCGCTTTTCATCGGAAGGCCATCACTTAGGTTTTCTTAACAGGATTTTCGGCGCGGTCTTCTTGAGCCCTCACTGAAAATCCTTAAAAACCGAACCGCTGTCTTACACATTTTAAGGGGTTTATAATGGATAAAGCCTGTGTTGTTTTTCGGGTCGTCGAAAAACAGGCACGACATAACCAATTCTATATTAAATCCAGCCACTCATTTCGCTTAACTGTCGGTACGCTCAAATCGTAACCGGATTTTAAAGAATTGCTAATGCCCTTATGGAACTTGTCAAGACTATACAAAGTTTTAGTAAAAAATAAGGAATCTACTTCCTTGAAATTCCAAGGAATTTACTACGTCGCAAACACACCTGATTTTGCCCTAAAAGTCTTGACAAAACCCACTATATCCATTGTGCGATGCACGAAAGAAAAGAACAAACACCCCTTAAAATTTAATCTGTTTTAAATCAATAGGGGAAATATAAATCACTTAAATATTTTATTATGAGTACTATTAGAAATCACGTACAGTTGATTGGAAACGTTGGTCAAGAGCCAACCATTACGAACCTTGAAAGCGGTAAGAAAGTAGCCCGCTTCTCACTCGCTACGAACGAGTATTACAAAGACAGCAAAGGCGAAAAGCAAACGGACACCAACTGGCATACCGTTGTGGCTTGGGGCAAGACCGCTGAAATCGTTGAGAAATATGTCGAAAAAGGCAAGGAAGTAGGAATCACGGGAAAACTAAAGACCCGAACCTACACCACGGACGATGGAAACCAACGCTATGTTACCGAAGTCGTAGCCGATGAAATCCTATTACTTGGAAGCAAAGTCGATAAGTAATCACAGAAATGAAAGAGGGCGTAACCGTCGAAAGATGCGCCCTCTTTTTTTACATTCACACATTAATCATATGCACAATGAAAGCACAAGTTAACGAAATAAAAATAAGTTATGAAGGTGGTGTCAAATCCAAAGATTGGGTTCAGGTTTCATCCTCTGCGCAAGCTGCAGAAGTCCTTTTTCAAAACTGGGATAAACGTACAATGGAATTACAAGAGACGTTTAAAATTGTACTCTTGAATAGCAGCAATAAAGTGAAAGGTATTTGCCAAATTTCACAAGGTGGAATTGCAGGAACTTTAGTGGATATGCGTATCCTATTTGCAACTGTATTAAAATCACTTTCGGTAGGTTTGATATTAGCACATAATCATCCAAGCGGTAAGTTAGAACCAAGTAAAGCAGATATAAAATTGACAAACAAAATCAAAAAAGCTGCATCTGTTTTTGACATCCGATTGTTAGACCACTTGATTTTTGCACCCGATGGGGATTACTATAGTTTTTCTGACAATGGAATTCTGTAAAATTTACAGCTATGATATATCTCAATTTTACAGATTTGAGCCAAGAAGCTCAAAACCGACTTTTGGAAACGTCCAAAGAAGATGTGAAACGAAAATTTGGGGATAGCATTCGCAAATACGTAAAAGAAAATTATGGCTGTTTTGAAACGATGATTGAAGAAGAAGCACTTCGGAATTTATATTCTTACACCTATGTGTTCAATATATAGTCTTGAATAGATTGAAAGACCAAGCATTTTTTAAATTGAAGTGCTTGGTTTTTATTTAGTAAACTTTGAAACTAGACACTTCAATCATTTACTTTTTGCATTATCCTATTTTTTGATGTCAAATGTCAGTACTTGGCACCAACTGCCGTTTTTGTCTTAACAGTATAAAAACTAACTTCTTAAAGTTAAAAAACAGCACACTATAACCACAGCTATCTATGCTCTTTTCTGTTTTAAATAGTTGATTATATCAAAATTTGGTTTTGCGTGAAAAATCCTAAAAAACATTTTGATATCATTTTTTGGGATTGATTTAATCAATTTAAATGAGAATAAATGTCATTTATAACGAAAACTGTAGCGTAACATTAGATAGGTTACCTAAAAAGTGTATTGACGGAATTATCACATCACCACCCTATAATATAAATACGGAAAGAAGCGACTGTTATTACAATAATGGATATTCTAATATTGACGGATTAAGCGAAGCAGAATATCTTAAATTAAGGACGGAAGAATTTACAAAATTCTCAAAAGTACTGAAAGAAAAAGGGGTTATTTGTTACAACATTTCTTACTCAAAAGAGAATCCCATTTTACCGACACTTTTGGTTTCTAAAATCCACAATGAAACCAATTTGACGATTGCAGATATAATTTGCTGGAAAAAATCAAATGCCATTCCTTTTCAAACCTCACCAACAAAAT
This sequence comes from Leeuwenhoekiella nanhaiensis, assembly GCF_002744755.1. GTDB lineage: Bacteria > Bacteroidota > Bacteroidia > Flavobacteriales > Flavobacteriaceae > Leeuwenhoekiella > Leeuwenhoekiella nanhaiensis. The sequence goes on from NZ_KZ319289.1 coordinate 504,517, forward strand.
TAAGTAGGTTAACAGAACTAATCTACGTCTTTGTAAAGAAATCCTCTTTGCATACATTTAGAACCAATAAAAAAATAAGTAAGGTAAATGGAAAGACGGGACAAAGATTTTTCAAAAATTACACGAACTATATCGAAGCAAAAAATAATGATGGTTATAGGTCAAATTTAAAGGCAGCATACTCAAAAGATTTATGCCAGCAACTGATTAATATCTATTTCCCCGAAGGCAGTCTCATCTATGACCCATTCTCTGGAATCGGAACTACGCAACTCAGTTGTATTGAAAGCCATTGTAATTTTATCGGTAGTGAATTGATGAAAGAACATTATGATATATCCATAAGTAGGCTTCAAAAAAAGGGTTTGATATTTCATTCTTAAACTTTAAATCATTTACAATATAGGTTATACATTCATCTAAAATTTCAGGGGTGTTTTTGTATGTAATTAATTCTATATCAAGAAAAAATCACTATCTTTATTTCGCTGAAATTCAGCATTCAATTTTAAGTAAGGTTATCCACTTTTCGACTTTCGCAGATACCCTTACACATCGAAAAATAACATATC
>NZ_KZ319290.1:0-257740 GCF_002744755.1 Leeuwenhoekiella nanhaiensis
TTCCTTTTTCTTCAAAAGTTTTTAAGGTTCGGTAAAGTGTAGTTCTGTCCGCTTTCGCGAAAGCGTTCTCAATGTCCGTTAATGCAACGGCAATTTCTTTCTCGGCCATATACTTATAAATCAAAATGCGCATAGCCGTAGGACGCACACTTTTGTTTTCCAATGTTTTTTCTATTTCTTTCATTATTTATTGAGATTCTTTTTTATGTTTTTTGCTTTGGTAAAGGCTTCCCAGCCTTCTTTTGCCGCGTAGGGAACTATCAACAATGCCGCGACAGGGTCTGCCCACCACCAGCCCAACCATTTCACGAGCAGCAGACCCAATAGAACTACCACGGTTTGGTACAGGCAGATAAAAGTGTCCTTGGCATCCGCTAACAGAGCGGGACTATCCAGTTTATTTCCATAGTTCCGTTTGTAGTAAATCAAAATGGGATTTACAACCAATGATACCATCAGTATCACAATGCCCACCGTTGACCAAGATGCCGTTTCTTGACTTATCAGTTTTGATATGGAATCATAGGATATAAAAGCACAGATGAGCGCAAAGGATATCGCAATGACGTAGAGCGTTATCATTTTTCTTTTCTCTACACGCCTCTCATCGATGCCCTTAATTTCGCCGTGCAATCGCCAGCCCAATGTTCCGGCACTTATCACCTCGATGGTACTGTCAAGTCCCCAGCCTATCAACGCCGAACTGTTTGCGGTAAATCCTGCGATTAGCGATACGACTACCTCTATAACATCATAGATGACATTCCAGATTTGAAGTGTACGTGCTTCTTTTAAATTTTGTTTTCTTTTTGTTTCCATAGGATTAGTGACTATGTTCCGCTTCGCCCTTTTTCATTTCAGCCATTAAATAATAAGCATTATTCAAAGCATATTTGACATTCGATTTTTGTTCTGTTAGAAAATCAATGGGAATCCATTCCCCATCTTGAGCCCCTTTTGTTACTTCATTAGGTGTAAAAGACCAGTCATCACCTTCCTTTACAACCGAAAACACAAGAAACCGGTTACCATCAGCGGCTATAGCGCTTTCGGGTATCGCCAATGTCTTGCTGTTGTCTGTTTGTATGCGCCCTTGGATATACATTCCGGGTATCAGGTTACCTTCCTTGTTCTCAATTTCTGCGTGAACGTGTATTGCTTTGGGATTCTGCTCAAAAGTTTTTCCTACGGAATAGATTTCAGCGGTCAGTTCCTTCCCAGGAATAGATTGAACATTGAAAGTCACTTTCTGGCCTTCCTTGACCTTATACACATCTTTTTCAAAGACCATCAAATCTGCGTGAACGTGGTGGGTGTCCACGATTTCCATTAGGTCGGTCTGGGGTTCTACATACTGCCCTGTTTTGACTTCTACCTTTTGTACAAATCCTTCGATGGGACTTCTGAGCGCCACACGTTGGTAAATCGTTCCGTTTCTTACGCCCGATGCACTAACATTTAGCTGTTGCAGTTGGGCTTCAAGACCTTTTGCCATACTTCGGGATGCTTGGTATTCGGCTTCTGCCTTTTGAAAATTGGCACCACTTCCTACACCTGCATCGTAGAGGGTTTTTTGTCGTTCAAATTCTTTCTTTAGAAATTGACTGTTACTGTATGCATTTAGGTAATCGGTTTGTTTCTGAATGATATTGGGGTGCGAGAGGTAAGCGACTGTTTGCCCTTTATTGACCTTATCACCCTCGATAACCTCTATGGAAACTACGTTTGCACCCACCACTGTTGTAATGGATGCTTCATTCTGTGGTGGAACTTCCAACTGACCATTGGCTTCCACATACCCGCTCATATTTCGCATTTGTAAGGTGTCGATTTCCATTTGTAATGCATCAAACTGTTTGGCAGTAAGCATCACTTCTTCAGCTTCGCCTTCTGTTTGGGCTTCTTCTGTTACAGAATTTCCCTCATTGTTTTCAGCTGACTCTGATTTAGAATCACCACAAGAGGTTAACCCTAAGAGCATAACCAATAAACCGATGACTGTATATTTAGATAGATTTTTCATTATTGTTTGAAATATTGTAGTTCGAAAACTGATTTTAGATAATTGTCGAGCGCGTCCAGCGCATCCATTTCTGTATTTATGGCATCCCGTATGATTTGCGTGAATGCTGCATAGTCTACCGCACCTTCCTTGTAGGCAAGTAGTGCGCCCTTGCGTTGTTCTTCAGCAAGGGGTAAGGCTTTATCCCTGTAAAATTGCCAAGATGTTTCCCACTTTTGATAGGACTGTACGGCCTGATGATATTCGGATTGCAATTGGCGTTGTGTATAATCGGCATTAGTCCTTGCGATTTCGCTATCGATTTTCGCGGCCTTCGCTTGACTACGTTCTGTACCTGAAAACAAGGGAATGGAAATACCAGCTTGATAACTGTAAAACCCACTATTGCCGTTTACTCTTTGAAGTCCGCCCTGAAGATTAAATTTAGGAAGCAAGTCAGCACGAGCTGCATCATAATTTGCCTCAGCTTCATCAATTTGCCTTTGCGAAAGTTTAAGTTCGGGATGATTTTCTACTATGGTGGGTATGCCCAATACGGCAACTTCACTTTCATCAAGCGATTTAGGAACAGTATAAAAAATGTCCGAGACCAGCCATAAGTTGAGTCTTTGTAAGGCAATAGCATAATCGCTTTCAGCCTGTTGCAATTTGTTACTGATTTGCAAGGCTTGATTGGTCGCTGATGAATATTCCAACCTTGAAATGGCTTCTACCTCATAATTAAGCGCAATGGCTTTTTCAAATTGTGAATAGATAGAATCCAGCTCTCTGTACAGTTCAAATTTCTGCCGTTGCTGATAAGCTTGCGACCACGCCTTTTTAACTTCCTGTTCTACTTGAAGTTCAGAAAGGTCAAGAGCTGTTTCGGCCAAAGCGATACGTTGCTTTTGCAGACGCTTTTTCGCACCTATGCCGAATAAGTTGATATTCTGTTGCCCTAAACCAACCAATGTATAAATCCCCTGACCATCCGAAATTTCCTCGCCACCTGTAAACACTTGAGTGTTTCCAAAATCGTAAGCTGTGCCTTTGAGAGCAGTTTGCCTTTGTATTTCCAACTGTTTCGTTTTCAAGAGCGGATAGTTTTCCTTAGAAATTGCTACCGCTTTTTCCAATGATATTACTGGCAGGGGATCATTCTGCTGCACCTGTTGTGCCTCAACAAAAGAGGATGAGAATAGCAAGCAGATTACCGCAGTTGCCGTAACGAATTTTGGATTGAATTTCATCTTACGTTCCGAACGTTTCTCGACCCACTGATAAAAAATAGGAAGGATAAAAAGTGTTAAGAGCGTCGAAGTTAGCAATCCACCAATTACAACTGTAGCTAATGGTCGCTGTACTTCAGCCCCTGCGGATGCTGAAATGGCCATAGGCAAAAAACCAAGAATATCGGTAAAGGCAGTAAGCATAATCGGGCGTATCCTGCGTTTTGTGCCTTCCACAATCCTGTCTTTTAAGTTTGTTACGCCTTCTTCCTTCAGTTCATTCAGACCGCTTATCATTACCAACCCGTTCAAAACAGCTACCCCAAAAAGCACAATAAAACCTACCCCTGCAGAAATGCTAAAGGGCATATCCCTGAGCCATAGTGCGAATACGCCGCCAATGGTCGCCATTGGGATGGCCAGATATATCATTAAGGTCTGCGGAAACGATTTTAAGGCAAAGTAAATCAGAATGAATATGAGCAATAACGCTATGGGTACGACAGTCTGTAACCTATTGCTGGCACGTTCGAGGTTTTCAAAAGCCCCACCATAACGAATGTAATATCCAGGTGGTAATTCAAATTGAGCATCTAATTTATCCTGAATTTCTTCGACTACCGATTTAACATCACGGTCACGGATATTGATACCTACATACGTTCGTCTGTTCGTATTGTCCCTGCTTATTTGCATTGGACCAGGTTCGTAGCTCACATTCGCAATTTCCCTTAACGGTATTTGTGAGCCATTGGGTAAATTGATAAATAGGTTTTGGATATCGTCAATACTCTGCCGATTTTCCTCTTGCAACCGTACCACCAAATCGAACCGTTTTTCGCCCTCAAAAATCACACCTGCCTTTCCACCTGCGAAAGCCGCTTGCACCACACTATTGAGTTGGTTGATTTCCAGACCGTATTGTGCCAGTTTATTGCGGTTGTAATCAATGGTTATTTGAGGTAATCCGTCAGTTGCCTCTACTTTCATATCCGCTACACCCGGAACGGTCGCAATGATTTTACCCATTTCTTCCGCCTTGCTTGCCAGAATGTCCAAATCTTCCCCAAAAAGTTTAATGGCAACATCTTCACGTACACCTGTAAGCAATTCATTAAAGCGCATTTCTATGGGTTGGGTAAATTCATAATTGACACCGGGAACTATGCTTATGGCTTCCTTCATTTTTTCGACCAATTCGTCTTTGCTCTCGGCAGATGTCCATTCATCAATTGGTTTTAAGATGACGAATACATCAGCAATATCCATTGGCATAGGGTCGGTAGGCACATCGGCCACACCGATTCGGCTGATGATAGTTTCTACTTCTGGAAATTCCGCTTTAACTATTCGCTCTATTTTTGTGGTTGTCTCTATGGTTTCCGAAAGGGAACTTCCGGGTTTTAGGATGGCGTGAAACGCAATATCACCTTCATCCAGCTGTGGGATGAATTCGCCGCCCATTCTGGTAAAGGCAAAAATGGCAACTGCAAAAAGGGCAATGGCGATACCTATAACCATCTTCCCTTTAGTGAGCGATTTGGTCAACAGCGGTTGGTATTTTCTTTCAATCCAATGGACAAACCTATCACCGTAAGACTTTTTTTCTGATTTTGGTGGTCTAAGGAATAATGCCGAAATCATTGGAACATAAGTCAAGCAAAGCAACATTGCGCCAACCATAGCAAAGATGAAGGTCAATGCCATAGGCTGAAACATCTTACCCTCAACACCTTCCAAAGCTAAAATTGGCAGGAAAACAATTAGAATGATGAGCTGGCCAAAGAAAGCGGCATTCATCATCTTTTTAGAAGCCTTTGCAGCGATTTCGTCCCTCGTTTCAGAACTCACGGCCTTCTTTTTAACAACATAAGAATACATTAGGAAAACAGTACTTTCCACAATGATGACAGCACCATCCACGATAATACCGAAATCAATCGCCCCTAAACTCATCAGGTTTGCCCACACGTCGAACACGTTCATCAGTATAAATGCGAACAACAGCGATAGGGGAATGGTGGATGCCACTATTAGACCACCGCGCCAATTCCCTAAGAGCAAGACTAGAACAAAAATCACGATAAGGCCACCTTCCAAAAGGTTTCCAGTTACCGTTCCGGTGGTTTCCGCAATCAATTCGCTACGGTCGAGAAAAGGCTTAATACTCACACCTTCCGGAAGGGATTGCTGAATCTGTTCCATCCGTTGGGTTACGTTTTCGATGACTTCGTTTGAATTTGCACCTTTGAGCATTAAAATCATTCCACCTACGGCTTCGCCTTTGCCATCTTTGGTCAGCGCACCGTAACGCACGGCACTTCCTATACTCACCTTACCAACATCTTTAATCTTGATAGGAATACCATTCACCGTCTTGACGACCATATTTTCAATATCCGATACAGTTCTGGCAAGTCCTTCGCCACGGATGAAATTAGCTTGATGATTTCGCTCGATATAGGCACCGCCCGTATTCTGATTATTGTTTTCCAAAGCCGAAAACACTTCAGATATTGTAATTCCGATGGCACGAAGCTCGTCAGGGTCAACGGCTACTTCGTATTGTTTTTTATTTCCACCAAAAGCATTTACTTCCACAACGCCAGTAACCATTGCCATTTGTCTGCGGACTATCCAGTCCTGAATCGTTCTCAGTTCCGTTGCAGAATATTCGCCCTGGTGCTCAGCATCGACTTCAAGGGTATATTGGTAGATTTCGCCCAGTCCCGTTGAAATGGGTCCCATTGCCGGTTCGCCAAAACCCATAGGGATTTGTTCCTGTACCTCTGTCAGTTTTTCTGCAACAAGCTGTCTGGGTAAATATGTTCCTACATCATCGTCGAATACAATGGTCACAACAGAAAGACCAAAGCGGGAAACCGAACGGATTTCCTTGACATTGGGCAAATTACTCATAGCCACCTCGACGGGATACGTCACAAATTGCTCGATATCTTCTGTTCCCAGATTGGGCGATTGTGTAATGACCTGTACCTGATTATTGGTAATATCTGGCACGGCATCAATAGGAACTTCGGTCATACTGTAAATGCCAGCACCAATTAATGCAAGCGTGAGCAGACCAATAATAAATTTGTTATTGATTGAAAAATCAATGATTTTATTAATCATAGATATGGGTGTTAATTCAGTTTAAGGTCTCTGTGAGCGCATTACAGAAATGCAACGCACTATTTTGACATATCCAAAATAAAGACACGTCAAAACAGGATATAGCTATCCTATGAAAACTGAATTATACCTGTGGTGGCTGTAAAAGGGAATGGGGAATATCTTTGCCAAGATTATCAAAATGGGCAAAAAATTCGTTTGGAATTGCAGGCTGTAGCGTTTCAAAAGCAACAAGCCCAAAATTTATGGTGTGAACGTGGCAGCAATGACATTGGCAGAAAGGCGAGCATAACTCGCAATCCTGGTCGTGTTCGCCATCAAAATCGATTACTGTAACAACTTGGGAATCAATTTCGTTATTCGCCGAGTCGCTGCAAGGCACAACATTAAGTGCCAAGAAGTAAAAGGATAATATGATTGCTAAAAATTTCACAATACAAAGATAACAGAATTTTGCTGCAACTGTGTTGCAAAGTATTATACTCAACTATTTCATCCTATTTTTTAGTTTCAGCTAAGTGGCAATCTTTGAAAGCTTTACCACTTTTACAAGGGCAAGGGTCATCTGGCGACATAAACATTTCTTTAACCACAAAATCTGCTTCCCCTTCAAATTTTCCTTCTTTACCAGTTTTGGCAATATTTAGTATTTCTTCTAACTCGGCTTCTTTTCTTTTTAGTTCGGCGGCTGAAGGTTTAAGTCTTCGCGTAAGTCTCATATCAAATACACTATCCCAAATTCGATACGTTTCTGAGTCTTTAACGGGTGGCTCATCAAATACCTCACCATCTTTATTCAACGCTTTAAACTTTTTGAAATCCTCTTTTAGATTTGGTAACGTGATAAAAAAGGTGTCTTTTGGCTCAACAGCAAAAAACAACCTTCTTAAAAATTTGTCGTGAGTACTAAATACTCTCGCAAACGGTGCATAAAACAAGTATTCTAAATCCAAAAGATTTGTCAATCGCTCACCAAACAAAGAATTATTGATTCCTATAAAATATAAGCAGACTATTTCGTAACAATACATTGCATAGTCTGCCATACTTTTTAAATCCGGATGTGATTCATTTTTCCATCTTGATTCAATCGTAGTGCGCAAATCTGGATTTATCTCAAAATAATCCATTACGAGGTTTAATGTGTCTATTGGTTCAATTTCAACATAAAGGCGTTCGCGCAGTCGTTCTTTCAGATTAAGAAACTTTTCTTCATTAGAAGCTTTATGGCCTTTTATTTTAATGTCTTTGAGATGGTCGAATTTGGTTTTGAATGTTTTTACTACACTTTCATCTTTGGATTCGGTGCGCCATACATCAGCTATGATTTCATCCATTGTGTCAAACTCGCCTTTTTTCCATCGTTTTATAGAAAGTTCTTCTTCCGTTTCCTCAAAAGTCATCCCCTTTTTGGTAGGTGTATTTATTGATTTTTTAGCTTCTAAAAACGGTCTGTTATCAGCAGTTGTAAATTCGCCAGTTAGAGATTTTTCGACCAGTACTTTGTAATTCATATTTACATAAGCATTGTACGGAAACATTTTTTTAGCTAAGTCCGTAACTTGGTCTTTAGGTAGTTTTCTATCATCTTCTTCCTCTTTCGCAAGATTGCCCAAAATCTCTGAAACCAACAAGGGTGTAACATTCACGATATAATATTTGTGAAGTTCAATTATATCTTCATAGTTGAGTCCTTGAAATGTTGATTTATCGAGTACTATTGGTATTGACATCTATTATCGGTTATGTTTTAATCACGTACAAAGTAGTCAATTTTTGCGATTATGAATTTGAACAGAATTATATATAAACACCTGGTATATATGTTTTAGGCGTCAAAAAAGGTATGGTCAATCTCGCCTGAACAGTTTGATTGAAAACATAATTTTTAAAATCCGTAATTTCAAAAAAATCATCACGGGTAGGTTCAGAATCTAAAGCATAAACCAAACCAAATGGCGGATAGGTAATCTCGCCAAGAGTGTGAAACCCTTTTTCCGTTCTTGCCATTCCCCAACCATTTCTGACTTGCTTTGTAGCAGTATGATATACAAAAACCCTTATATTTTCTGGAAGTGCCTGGGAATCTTTATCCAATAGAAATTTTGATAGCCTTTCTAAATTTAGAAGTTGGTCACTTGTATCAATCGACATAAACATAGACAAGACTTGCTTTAGTATGTTGAGAGGTTGAATGGCGTATTCAAAAGTTATAACCTTTGATGCCCAAATTAGATTTGTCAGGGCCATCATTCCCATATATGCAAACTTCTTATAGCTTTCGCCGTAGTAACTGCCCGTTAAGTTGTTGCAGGATTTGCAAAGATAATAGCCGCCAGCACCTTGATTACTGCGAATGCGCTTTCCATACAAGGGACTTTTCTTATCGTGAAGATGTACTGATTTCTGAAAAAATACGGGGTCAGTGTTGAACGCACTCTGAGGCGGAACGTGCTCGAACGTTAGTTTGCCAAATTTGGCGCATATTCTGCAAGTACCTTCGCGTGTCAAGTAAGGCTTTGTATTTTTTCGGTTAGACCTTCGTCTTGTTCTTTAGTTACAGCTTCACGTTCAACACGCAGTCCTAAGCCCTTGGTCTGATTAATATGGTTTGAAGTAAATTGATTTACGTGTGTATAGATGATACCTATATCACTATCTAACTGACTGTCCCAATCAAATCCATAAAGTTCATCCAACCATTCAGTCGGTGTACTTCTAAACATTACATTCGGGTTTTTATAATGGCGCCCATCGTCCAATAGTATGACCATAAGATAGACCCGACTAAATCCAATTTCAGCATATCCATTAGCCTGTTTGCTTCCTTTTTTCTGAACACTATTTATCTTATTTATTTTAGGCGATTGGTCTTCTAAAGATGCTGACTTTACAATTTTACATTCTATACCGATGGTATTTTCTGGTTTCCCATCTTCAAAAAGAAGAATATCAATATCGCCAGGCATTTTATTAGGTACTGTGATGGGCTCTTTAATACCGCAATGGTATTTTACAGAATTGGATGCGGGAAATAAGTTTTTAAATAACATTCTTCGAAAATCGTTATTGTCCATAAGCCAATTAACGGTCTCATCTTCGCTCTCAAAAGTTCGTGTTACACTAACATCTGGCTTAGGATTGTTTACGAAAAAGGAAATAGTCGATTTACCATCAATGCGCTGTCTGTCCGAAAACATAAATTGCGTTACCTCATATTCAGGTTGTTTATTTTTCTGAAATAGTTTTTTGAGTTTGTTCCTGAATCTTGCAAATAACTTCATAGATTAAAATGGCAATACCTGATTCGTAAATTCTTTGAATATCTCGCTGGCTAATGCTTTATCTAAGGCTTTGGCAGTTACCAAATCGTACAACTTGGATTTTAATAGTTGACCGAAAGATTTTTTACTCAGCTTTGGAATATCATCCCTCAGCTCATCAAATTCATCAAAGATGATTTGTTGACCCATCCCCAATTTCTTGACTTCTTTTAGAACACTTTCTATAAGTGCTTTCAGCTCTTCGTCAGAACTACTAATTTTTGAGTAGTCTGTAACTTGGGCTTTTCTTGCCTGCTCTATGGCATATTTTCCTTCCAATGTGAGTTTTGCATTGACGTCCTTACCATTAAGACATTATATTAGATTTCGGTTTTCAAGCATTCTTCCAAAGTCCCAATCTTCACTATGGCCGCACAGTTCAATACCATTGCCTTCAAGAATCCATTTAATGGAATGGTACTTTCTATCGTCATACAGGTCGTAAAGTTTGGAAAGAATAAAGTCGAGCTTGCCTTCCGTATCAAGGGTTTTTCGCTCTTCTAAATCAATTTCATCGGCACGAATTATAGCATCAGAAATGAAGAGTATTTTTAGGTAATATTCGAGGCCATTGATTTCATCTTTTAGAGCTTGGATGACATTTTTAATTTTTTGGTCAATGCCTAACTTCATTCCCAGATTATAGCCTCTCTGGGCTTTGAATTCATAAACGAAATTAATGTGTTCTGGTTCAAAGGATTTTTTAACAAATTCTATCACATTATTTTCCCAAGACTGCTTTGAAGCTTTTAACTCGGCAAATTCTTCTTCAGTTCTTGAAGATTTATATTTTTCAACCAAAACTTCGCCCTCAGATATGTATTTATCGATTCGACTTTTGAAATCTATCCATTTGACCTTTAAAACCATAAGCAAAAATTTTAGCTTATAAAGGTAGAGGAATGAAATCCTAAAATGTTAAAATTATTATGGAAGATGTTCACAGCTGGCAAACATTTTGCTTAAAAATTTACTACACTGTCCAAAGCATCATCGGCATCTTTGTGGATAAAATTTGCTTGGTATCTTATCGTTGTAGTTACAGAAGAGTGGCGATATAATTTTTGCAACATCTGGATTGGGATTTTGTCACCAGAAATATTTCCAAAGCTATGCCGAGCAATATGCATACTTATATTTTTCTGTATTCCGAGGCTTTTTGCTGCAATTTTTAATCGTCTGTTCAAATTGCGGGTAATGGATTGGGTTCTTTTTGATACTTCCTCGGTGTTATTTAGATTTATACCTTTCAGTTGAGGAAACACGAGGCCATTATAATTTGAGTTTTCCTTGTAATGATTGAAAATCTCGATGGCTTTATCAGGAATTTTGAGTGAAACCAGTTTACTGTTTTTGTTCATTCGGTAGAGTAGGCGCCCATCATTAAAATCTGACCACTTTAATTTTAAAACATCGCCAACGCGTATTCCAGCAAAGTAAAAACTGACAAGCCATATGTGAACGGCTTTCTGTTGGGCTTCAGTTAAACCCTCTGCATTCTCTAACTTTTGTATTTCATCAGCGCTAAATCCTATTTTTTGAGCATCTGGAATTCTGATTGTCATTTTACCTTTTCCAAATGGGTATAGTCCTCTGTCTGCAATCGATTCAGAAATTGCAAGATTGAATATCGTTCTGATAAGGATTAAATAATTCACGACAGTTCTGGGTGCAAGTTTTTTCTTGTGAAGTAGAAAGGTTTCAAACTTTTTAAGAACCGTTGCATTAAGTTTATTAAATGGAAGAATATCCTTATTAAGAAATTCCTTGAACTTTTTTATTCGCCCAAGTTCAGTGTCATACTGGTGATGTTTATTTCTGTTTTTTAAGTTTTGAAGGTGCATTTCTGCTACTGCAAAAAAATCAAGTCCCTTTGTAGCAATAATTTTAGTTTTTATATCCGATACGGTTTGATACTCTGGATTCATTTCAGATTTTAAAACCTTATCGTTGGCTTCTGCAACCTTGGTTGAAATAAAATTATTCAGCATCTTTGAATTAGGGTGCGACTTCCTAACATTGCGGTTTTTCTCGTCCCAAAATTTTTCATCTATATATTGACCTGTATTTAGGTAAGAACTTTTACGGTCTTTAGTTATGCGAATAGCAATAGGAAACCTTCCGGCTTTATTTTTCTTTTTTCTTAAAACCACTCTTACTGTTGCCATAATAATTACTTTTGGATTATAAAGATAATCATTTTAGGTACAACATAGGTACAACATTTGTTAGTTTTGTTTGATGTTATTTGCTGTCAAAATATATTAAATCATATATAAAACATTGATTTATAGTGTTTTTAAGTTAAATTGATATTATAGTATCAAAAACTCATAACCCGAAGGTCACTGGTTCGAGTCCAGTTCCCGCTACTACAAAAAAACCTTCAGTTATCGCTGAAGGTTTTTTTATTTTATAGAGTTTTGAGTGTGGTCTCTGATTCCCCGAGACTTCGGGGCAGTTCCCGCTACTAGCAAAAAGGCTTCACAATTATGTGAAGCCCTTTTTTTTATAGACTTTTTTACAAGCTTTCAGAATACCGGATTGCTTCTTTTTTTAAAGCTTTTGCCATTTGGGCGAAAAGTAGGTCGAACGGCCTCCCACTTTTATTTTTTCGATTTCTACACCGGTGTGGTAGCAGGTCGCGCCTTCTTTTCGGTTGTGAATTAAAAAGTCTTCCGGAAAGTCTGCGTAGTGGGCATCGTGTTCTATAGCCGTCTCGATGATGTGCTTCATCGCATCGTAGATGCTTTTGATTTGAGCTTCTGTTAGATCCTTAACTTTGTGTTTGGGATGCATTTGCGCCTGATACAGGATTTCATCAGCCATCCAATTGCCTACCCCTGCGCTCACACTTTGATCAAGAAGTACCTTCTTTATATCGGTTTTTCGGGTAGCAAGAGCCTCTTTAAATTCCTCAAGACTCAATTCTCGGGCGTCTTTACTCAAATTTGTTTCTTTGCGATAGTCTTCAATGTCGTCGACAAGTTCCCACCAACCAAATTTCCGTTTGTTTTCAAAGGCTAAATGAAAGCCGTTTTCAAAGGTGAGAACAATATGCCCAAATCGGGGTCGGTCGTCCGGATCTTTATAATAATTAGGTCTTCCGGTCATGCCAAAGTGCATGATCAGAATTTTTGGTCCGGTGGTTTTTAGAAATAAATACTTGCCTATACGTACGGTTTCGGTTAAGCTTTCGCCCAAAAGCGCGTTTTCAAAATCTACTAAAGGTTTTTTCAACAGGCGTTTATCGCGGCAATCTAGAGCAGTGATTTTTTTGTGCAGACTGGTACTGTCTATGTAGACTTTGTAACCGTGTACTTCGGGTAATTCAGGCATAATCAAAAAAGGGTTTAACTAAAAACCCCCGTAAGCTTAGTACGGGGGTAGTTTTATTATTTGAATCCGATTTCTTCGAGCGCTTTGTGGCTTATTTTAATCGCTTCAAGCGGCGTGTGGTTAAAGGTCATATCCTGCTCTACAAAATAGTATTGCATTCCGGATGCCTCCTTTTCTGCCAGAATACGGGCAAAATCAATACTGCCTTCACCAACCGGGGCAAAGCGTCCCTCTGCATCCATATCCTTTACGTGCCAAAGCTTGAATCTGCCGGGGTATTTCTCAAAATAGGCGATGGGGTCTGCGCCGGCTTTGGTTACCCAAAACAAATCCATCTGAAAGTTTACCAGCTCAGGATTGGTGTTCTCAAGCATATAGTCAATAGGTGTAACCCCATCAGCATTGGGCTTGTATTCAAAGTCGTGATTGTGATAAAGCAACTGTAAACCGGCTGCCTTGCATTTTTCACCAAGTGTATTCAGGATTGAAGTCAATTCTTCAACAGTACCGGTCATTCCCATTGTTTGGGTTTCGGCATCGTAGGTAAACATCCCCATTGGAGGTACCGGGACCACAAAATAGGTAAAGCCTGCGGCTTTTACATCAGCGATCATTTGGTCTGCATTATCAAGCGTAACACTTCCCTGATGGGTGCTAATAGGTTTTAAATTGACCTCCTCGAGATAGGCTGCAAAATCAGCCGGACTCATTCCATAAAACATGCCTTCGTTGTAACCAGCAGCTTCAATGTTTAGGTATCCATCTTCGGCAACAGTTTTGAGTGTGGTTTTGGCATCTTCACCCATCGCGTCACGCACGGTGTACAGGGCGAGTCCGCCAAACTGAGCAGTTGGTGTTTCAAGGGTGTCAGCAGCAACAGTACCGTCTGTCTGCTGGTCTTTTTTCTTTTCTCCGCAAGAGACAAGCGCAATTGAGGTTAAAAGAAACGCCAGAACAAAGTGGCGGGCGTGTAAACTTATAGGGTTGTTCATATCAGATAAATTTTAGTAAGACCTTAAAAATAGTCAATTTCATCAAAGCCACTTTGAAAGAATCTGAATTTAGTGAAGTGAATATTTCAGATTTTTCTGCTTTAAAAAGTTTGAGAATAATGTCAGACTTGATTAGCTTTGCCCACCTTGGGACATTAACTCAGTTGGTTCAGAGTGTCACGTCGACAACGTGGAAGTCACTGGTTCGAATCCAGTATGTCCCACCAAAAAAAGCGGTACTGAATTTCAGTACCGCTTTTTGATTTTAAGTGCATTAACAAGGAATTAACGCATTTTGCATCAAATATACCCGACATCGGGTATTTACATCAGAGGTAATTGCTTGTACATTTACAATGTGAACAAAGTCATGGGTGAAATAATGACTAAAGGGGTTAAATTTAATTATTTGACCGTTTACAATGAGTCTATAAGGAATAGGGGCCTTATAGGCTCATTTTATTTCCAGTAGATTCAGGATTCGTTCAAGAGCCATTCCGCGAGAACCTTTTACTAAAGTCGTAGCGTCACTTAGCTTAGACTGTACGGCTTCGGGCAGGCCTTTTTCCAGTAATTCTTCCGTAGACTTAAAGCATAATGCTTCATTTTGGGTCTTGCTAAAATTAGCGCCAACCAGAATTATTTGATCAATATTGAATTGTTCCGCAAGGTTTGCGATAAACTGATGCTCTGCCGCAGCTGCTTCCCCCAATTCAAACATATCGCCCAGAATAGCCAGTCTATAGCTGGAATGTGTGGTGGCAAGATTGCGCAGGGCCGCTTCCATACTACTGGGGTTGGCATTATACGCATCAAGAATAATCGTCTGATTCTTATTCTTAATAAGTTGTGAGCGGTTGTTTGAAGGAATGTAACTTTCAAGCGCTTCTTTAATGGCGGAAGACTCGATTTTAAATAAACTGCCAAAGGCTGCCGCAGCCGCAAGATTAACCTCGTTATACTGACCTATCAGATTGCTTTCAACAATTGTATCTCCAAATTTGATATGGGCGAAAGGTTCTGCCAGCGCGTAGGTTATTGCCAGATCCGCTTCGGGGATTTTGCCAAACGTATAGGTGTGCGTACTGCCTACTCGTTTATGCTGAATGGGATCGTCAAGGTTTAAAATAAGTGAACCTTTGTGACCTATAAGATGCAGGTACAATTCGCTTTTTCCCTTGATTACTCCCTCAACACCCCCAAAGCCTTCCAGATGCGCCTTACCAAAATTAGTGATGTATCCATAATCAGGAGTGGCAATTTCACACAGACTTTGTATTTCGCCCTGATGATTAGCGCCCATCTCAACAATTCCAAGTTCGGTATCTGAAGACATGGACAAAAGGGTAAGTGGTACGCCTATATGGTTGTTGAGGTTGCCTTGTGTGGCAACTGTTTTAAACTTTTTAGAAAGTACGGCGTTAATCAGTTCTTTGGTGGTGGTTTTGCCATTGCTACCGGTTAGGGCTACAATGGGTATGTTCAAATATTTTCTGTGTGTGTAAGCCAGTTCCTGAAGCGTTTTCAAGACGTCTTTTACCAGAATGATTCGGTCTGTTGTAGCATATTCACTTTCGTCTACAACGGCTAGTTTAGCGCCTTTATTCAAGGCTTCCTGAGCAAAGCTGTTGCCGTTAAAGTTTTCGCCCTTAAGCGCAAAAAACAAAGAGTCTTTTTTGATTTTGCGGGTATCTGTGCTTACGCCGCTGCTTTCTAAAAACTGTTTATGAATTTCCTGAATGTTCATAGCTGTGCATAAAAAACGCCCTATGCTTTGCAGGCAGAGGGCGTTGAATTAATTACTTGATAAATTTTAGTTACGTGGAGTTTTGTTTTTGGTAGATTTTGAACCTACACGTGACATCGCATTTCTAAACCCAATATCATCTGTAGCCATCGTTTGTGGTAAATATCTGCGTTGTGCAGGATCTAGCCAGTATTCACGATCTCTCCAGGATCCTCCTTTGTAAACACGTACCTCGTCATCGATAAGGGTAGTACGGTCATTTGCCTTATCGTATTCTTTGGTCAAGCCATCTTCACCGGCAGAGATCTTGTTGATTGGAGAATCATACATACGATCATTAGGATTGTCTGTGT
The DNA here is from genome assembly GCF_002744755.1 of Leeuwenhoekiella nanhaiensis. Taxonomy (GTDB): domain Bacteria; phylum Bacteroidota; class Bacteroidia; order Flavobacteriales; family Flavobacteriaceae; genus Leeuwenhoekiella; species Leeuwenhoekiella nanhaiensis. Next base: position 16,121 of record NZ_KZ319290.1, read on the forward strand.
CTGAAAAACTCTGATAGTAACGGGTAGATTGCTTGTCCCCATCTCTAAAGTTCCGGTTGTCGCTTTCAGAGAATTGTGTTCTCAAATAGGTTTCGTTGTCGTCAACAGGAACCTGAAGAATTTCTCCCGGAAGGTTGCGCGCTACGATTTTCCCGTTTTCAAGCGTGTCATAAACGATATCTTCGGTGGTAAGTACTTTTACTGTACCGTCGTCGTTGATTGCATTTTTGGTGTAGACGTTACCCCTATAGTAGTTAAAGTCGTTAAACTCATCATCTACAATAGGTCTGTAAACATCAGCAACCCACTCAGAAACGTTCCCTGCCATATCATAAAGACCAAAATCATTAGGTGCATAGGATTTAATCTCTGCTGTAATATCAGCATTGTCGTCAGACCAGCCTGCGATACCACCATAATCACCATCACCCTGCTTGAAGTTTGCTAATTGATCCCCACGGGTTTTACGATCCCCAGAGCGGGTATATGCACCATCCCACGGATATTTCTTTCTACCCCGGTAAACATTATATTCTCTAAGACCTACAAGACCTAAAGCAGCATATTCCCATTCGGCTTCGGTAGGAAGACGGTATTTGGTAGTTGAAATGATACCATCTTTCATTTGAACATAAATATCCTTTGCTTCACCACCTCCAGGATTATCCGTAGAAGCTTTTGGTGTATTGGCTTTTTCGCGACGCTCAGAAGCCTTTCCACCGCGAATCACGTCATCCTGGCCTCCGTAAGTTAGACTTGGCGCCTGTAAATAGGTGTAGGTATCAAAAGTAGACTCAGCGTCTACGTTATATTTTGCTCCTTTTTGGGTGTAGCCCTCTTGTTCAAGAACGTGCTCGTTATAGCGGTTTGTTCTCCAGTTTCCAAATTCAACAGCCTGAATCCAGCTTACCCCGACAACAGGGTAATACGCATAGGCAGGGTGGCGCAGGTAGTTTTCGGTCATGGTTTCATTAAAACCAAGTCTGTTTCTCCAAACCAGAGTGTCTGGTAAAGCGCCGTAATAGATGTTTCGGTAATTGGCTTGTTCAGGAGGGAAAACCTTTTTAAGGTAGTCAAGGTATTCCAAATACATCAGATTGGTTACCTCAGTTTCATCCATATAAAACGACTGAACGTGTTGCTGAGTTGGAGTATTATTCCAATCATGCATCACATCGTCTTGTACGCGTCCCATAGTAAATGTACCCCCTTCGATAAAAATCAAACCGGGAGCAGCCTCTTGTTCTTTGTAATCGGTATTGGCCTGAAAGCCACCGTTTTTGTCATTGATGCTCCAGCCGGTGGCACGCGAACTATTCTTATAGTTCCTGCCGTTGTTGCTACAGCCAATCAGAAGTAGGGTTGAAAAGCTTAAAACTATCGTTCTAAACACAAGATTTTTGTTCATATTCTAAAACCTTTAAGAAAATTTGGGACTGCAATATACTATTAAAGGGCCCAAATTGCAATAAAATAATCACTTATGCAACGCATAACAAGATGATATGTTACTTTTAGTTAGGATACTAAAACGCAGTTTAATACGGTTTAGTATAAAAGGCGTTCATTTAGGTTGTATTAGCTTTGCAATCCACAAATCCTTTGAGAATTTGAAAATAAAGATTTCGCTTTTTCTTTTAGTACTCTGTCAGTGGCTTCCGGCTCAGCAAAACCGCTATACCATCAACTGGGGTGAACCTGTACAGGTAGGTACTACCGCCAGGTCGGTGCGTGTTCCGGGTTTTGAAGCAGATTATTTTAGCTATCATCATGTTTTGGGATTGCATTATAAGCACAGGTTAAATACCCGTACTGCGGCAACTCGAGTTCAGTTAAAAAATGTGGAGTACGAGGTGATTAGCCGCGGCCAATTGTTCGATTTGGATGCGCGTGCATTAAAATCTGAACCCGATTTTTATTATCAAAACTCGGTCACACGGGGAGTGAATGCTTTAGAATTCAGTCTTTCGCCTATTGTAAATCAAAATGGGGTTTTGAAGCGAATCCGTTCTTTTGAACTCGATTTTTCTGAAGCAAACGTCAATCGTAGCCCAACCAAAACTTCTCGCATTGAGAATTCTATCTTAGCTTCCGGGAGTTTTTATAAGTTTTATGTAGATACTACCGGAGTCTTTAAAATTACCCGGGATTTTCTTAGGGATTTGGGTATGGATGTAAGCCGTATTGATCCCCGAAACCTTAAAATTTATGGTAACGGCGGGGCAATGCTGCCACTTCGCAATCGCGATAATACGATTTTTGACCCGGTAGAAAATGCCATTAAGGTTGTAGGCGAAGAAGATGGAAGCTTTGATAATGATGATTACGTGTTGTTTTATGGCGAAAGCACGCGGCAGTTCAATGCTGAAAGTTTAACGCACATCAACTTATATGACGATAAATCCTATTATTTTATTACCGCAAACGGTGGCCCCGGAACGCGCATTAATGGTATGCAGCAGCCGGAAGCCACTCCCAATGTAACAATCACGACCTTTCAGGATTATCAATTTCACGAGCGCGACCGTGAAAACCTTCTGAATCTGGGCCGGCGCTGGTTTGGGGAGCGTTTTGATATTGAGGCCGAGCAATCTTTTTCATTTTCGTTTCCCAACAGGGTAGTGACTGAGCCTGTAGAACTTCGGGTTTATGTAGCTGCAATATCTGAATCGCAAACTTCTTTTGCAGTCAACCTGAACGGTAACCCGGTGCGAACCCTAAATCTTTTACCCATTAACGAGTCTCAGTTGGCTCGCGGGGCTGACTATGACAGTTTTTTGAACACCTCAGATCCTGCTTTGACGGTTACGGGTGATGAACTTAGGGTGCAATTGAGTTATTCCAACAATGGCAATCCGTCGAGCGAGGGCTACCTTGATTTTGTGGCGATCGAGGCAACCCGCCGTCTTGAAGGTACCGGTGGGCAGTTTAAATTCAGCAACAGCATTTCGCAAAATACAACGGGTGTAGGTCAATATACGTTGAGCAATGCATCGGGATATACGGAGATTTGGGATGTTACAAATCGCGGTGCAATTGCTTCGGTTTCAAATATTGAAAACGCCAATCAACTTTCTTTTAAAGCGCAAATGGGCAGTTTGCGCACCTATCTGGCCGTTCGTGATGATGATTTTTTCATTCCGCTTCGCGAAAACAAGAATGCACTGATTGCTAATCAAAATCTAAAAGGAACTATTCTGGCGAATGGCGGAGTAGATTATTTGATGATAACCTCTGAAACCTTGCGACCTCAGGCAGAAAGACTCGCAGCGCATAACCGAAACTTCAGAGGTTTGAATGTCGCTGTCGTGACTCTTGATGAAATCTATAACGAGTTCAGTTCGGGCAAACAGGATGTTGGTGCGATACGTAATCTGGCGCGTTATGTTTATGAAAACACCGGACAGGGTGAGAGTAGATTGCAATACCTGTGTTTATTTGGCGACACCTCATTTGACTACAAAGACCGAATTGCTAATAACAACAACATCGTCCCAACATTCAATACCTATCAGAGTTTTTCGCCGGCACAATCTTATATGAGCGACGATTTTTACGGGTCTTTAGATCCGGATGAAGGAATTATTGAAGATAACAGCCCTGCCGGTAATGGGGGTTTTGATAGGCTAGATTTGGCTGTAGGGCGTATTCTGGCAGACAGTCCGCAGCTTGCAGACCAGGTTGTGAGCAAAATAATCAGCTACGATCAGCCTTCTTCTTTGGGTCGCTGGCGTAATAATTTTGTGCTCATCTCAGATGACGTTGATGTAGCCTGGGAATTTAGGGAGCTCGAGTCGACGATTGATGCCCTGGGTGACCAGATTCAGCAGGAAAAACCTTTTATAAACGTCAAAAAAATACACAGCGATAGTTTCCGTCAGGAGGCTTCAGCCGGAGGTGACCGCTATCCCGAAGTGAATAAAGCCATAGCCGATGCGCTTGAGGTAGGGGCTTTAGTGATGACCTATTTGGGGCACGGTGGCGAAAACACCCTGGCTTCCGAATTTATTTTCACAAGACAGAACGCCGAAAATCTCAACAATAGCGAGCGCTTGCCGTTGATTGTGACCGTAACCTGTGAGTTTACGCGTTTTGATAATCCAAATAGGGAAGCAGCGGGCGAGTCTCTGTTTTGGAATGCCAACGGTGGCGCAGTAGGTCTGGTGGCTACAACCCGTGAAATTTCGGTACGCCTTGGAGTTACCTTCAATGAAAAACTGGCGTCAAATCTGTTTTCTTTTGGCACAAACACAATTAAAAGTGTGGCCGAAAATCTGCGGGAGACTAAAAACCAAATCAATGACGACAACCGCCGCGTAATTTTCTTTATAGGGGACCCGGCGATGAAATTGGGCTTCGCCAAGCCCAGCGTAAGACTTACCGCGATCAATGATGTGCCGCTAAATCAGCCGGTAGATACGCTGAAAGCGCTTAGCCGAATCAAGCTGAGCGGGGAAGTAGTAGATCTTTCGGGGCAGCGTATTACAGGTTATGAAGGGGATCTTTCTGCTACGGTTTATGATAAGTACGTTGACCGTCAGACTCTGGGAAATGATGGTACAAGAGGTGCGAACGGGGAATTGCTGATTCTCGACTTTAAAGAGTTGGGTCCAATGTTGTATCGCGGGCAGGCAAAAGTTACAGATGGAAATTTTGATCTGGAATTTGTGGTGCCCAAAGATGCTGCCATTCCATTAGGTAATGGAAGGGTGAATTTTTACAGCCGTCGGGATGGGTTTTTTGAAGATCAGGCGGGTGCAGATCAGCGTATTCTGGTGGGGGGATTGAATGAAAATGCTCCCGAAGACAATCAGGGGCCCTTAATTGAGCTCTATATGAACGACGAGAGTTTCGTTAATGGTGGGATTACCAATTCGTCGCCTACGCTTTTGGTAAAGCTAGAAGACGAAAACGGAATAAATACGGCCGGAGGTATAGGTCACGATCTGATTGCGATACTCGATGGTGATGAGGAAAACCCGATCATTCTAAACGATTTCTACGAAAGCGACACCGATAATTTCAATATTGGTAAGGCTTTGCGAACACTGCGTGATCTGGAGCCGGGTTTGCACACGGTGACGGTAATCGCCTGGGATACTTATAATAATTCGTCAACCGCAGACTTGCAGTTTGTGGTTGCCGGTGATCAGGAGCTCAAACTTGAAAACGTATTAAATTATCCCAATCCTTTTGTCAATTATACCGAGTTTTGGTTTAATCACAACCGCCCTTTTGAGCCGCTTGAAGTGCAGGTTCAAATCTTTACGGTGACCGGCAAGGTGGTTAAAACCATCAATCAGCTGGTTACGACCACGGGCTTTTTATCGCGGGACATAACCTGGGACGGATTAGATGATTTTGGACAAAAAATAGGAAAAGGGGTCTATGTATATAAGATAACCGTTAAATCTACGTTAACGAATAAGAAAGTTGAAAAGTTTGAGAAGTTAGTTGTTCTGTAAGCTTTAAAATATATATTTGTCAACATACGCCTTATTCAATGAATAAATTTTTACTCGCGCTAGGTTTTTTTTCCACGTTACAGGTATCGGTATTTGCTCAGGAAGTAGAAGGTAGACCCATCACTACGGGGGTTCCTTTTTTGGCTATTGCTGCTGATCCCAGAGCAGCCGGTTTGGGAGATCAGGGGGTTGCGACCCGGCCTGATGCGTATTCCCAACAGTGGAATCCTGCTAAGTTCGCTTTTATAGAGCGGCAGCAGGGGGTGGGATTTAGTTATACTCCGTATTTGAGTCAAATCGTAGATGACATTTTTTTAGGTCAGGTGACCTATTATAATCGCATTAATGATCGTAGCGCATTTGCGGGAAGCCTGCGTTACTTTAGTCTGGGAGATATAGATATCATAACCAATCCCAACCCAAGTCAGGGGGAGCTGGAGAATGCTCTTGTTGCGAGTCCTAACGAATTCACTTTAGATGTATCGTATGCTTTACGCTTAGGGGATCGTTTTGCGATGTCTGTTACCGGGCGCTATCTGCGCAGTGATTTAAAACTTCAGGTGAGTGATGAAGATGCGAGTGCTGCGGGTTCTATAGGTGTAGATATCGCAGGGTTTTATCAGTCTGAACAAATCACCTACAACGACTTTGACGGGCGCTGGCGTGGTGGTTTCAATATTTCAAACATTGGTCCGAAAATAAAATACGACGAGGCCGGTCAGGAAAACTTTTTGCCTACAAACCTGAGACTTGGCGGTGGTTTTGACTTTATCCTCGATCCCTACAACGTGATTGGGGTTGGGCTTGAGTTTAACAAGTTATTGGTGCCTTCTCCGCAGGATTTTAATAATGACGGGGTTATTGATGGTACTGATGCTGAAGAATACCAGCGCATCGGGTTTCTGGAAGGTATGTTTCAGTCTTTTGGCGATGCACCCAATGGATTCAGTGAAGAATTAAAAGAAGTTACCTGGTCTTTAGGGGCAGAGTACAAATATGATGATGTCTTTGCCTTTAGAATGGGGTATTTTAATGAAAGCGATTTAAAAGGAGCGCGTAAGTTTGCAACTCTGGGTCTTGGTTTTAAATACACCTCTATTGATGTTGATGTGTCTTATCTTTTTTCGACCTCACAGGTGCGAAATCCCTTAGAAAACACCTTGCGTGTGGGACTAACATTCTCTTTTGGAGAAGAATATTCTGAATATTAGAATTTGAGTAAATCACTAAAAATCGAGCTAAACCTAGAGCGTTTTGAGAATCCTGAAGAACTTCCTCAGGATGCTCAGGATTTATTGTTAGCTGCCGTTGAAGCCCGCGAAGCTGCCTATGCACCTTATTCCAATTTTCACGTGGGTGCGGCACTTTTGCTTGCCAATGGTAAAATCATCAAAGGGAATAATCAGGAAAACGCAGCCTATCCTTCAGGCTTATGTGCAGAGCGCACCGCAGTTTATTACGCCGGTGCAAACTATCCCAATGAGGAGATTGTGATGATGGCTATTTCTGCGAAAGCCAAAGCGAAAGAAACAGCGGTGCCTATTCCGCCTTGCGGGGCTTGCAGACAGGCGCTTGCCGAGTATGAAGTGAAACAAGCCAGACCTATTGCTGTCTATTTTAGGGGTGGTAGCGGACCTATTTTAAAGAGTTCTTCCGTAGAAAATTTACTTCCTTTATTATTTACGCAGAAATTCCTCTAATTTCACAATAAAATCCTGCTTTCGCTTGATTTGTTTCAATGTCCTGCCGGGCATTAGTTTAGGTTATTTTTTCGCCCAAAGCCTTTCTCACTTCCTTTTGAAAATACTATTTTTGTGGTTCGTTGTTTTAAACAGCAGAGGTATAGATAAACCCATTATTAATGAAAGAAATCACAAAAGAAGTATACCTGAACTGGTATGAGGAGATGTCCTTCTGGCGCAAGTTTGAAGATAAGTTAGCACAAGTTTATATTCAGCAGAAAGTTCGCGGATTCCTGCACCTGTATAACGGTCAGGAAGCAATATTGGCAGGAGCACTGCACGCGATGGACCTTACCAAAGATAAGATGATCACGGCTTACCGTAACCACGTGCAGCCTATAGGTATGGGAGAAGATCCCAAACGTGTAATGGCTGAGCTTTATGGTAAAAAAACCGGAACTTCAATGGGATTGGGTGGTTCTATGCATATTTTCTCAAAAGAGCACCGCTTTTATGGAGGTCACGGTATCGTAGGTGGGCAGATTCCACTAGGAGCCGGTCTTGCTTTTGGAGATAAGTATTTCAAGAGAGATGCGGTAACCCTTACCTTTTTTGGTGATGGTGCTGCGCGTCAGGGTTCACTTCACGAGACCTTTAACATGGCGATGAACTGGAAATTGCCTGTGGTTTTCTGTGTTGAAAACAACGGTTATGCGATGGGAACTTCGGTAAAACGTACTGCAAACCACGAGGATATCTGGAAACTGGGCTTAGGTTATGAGATGCCTTGCGGTCCTGTTGATGCGATGAATCCGGTTGCGGTGGCTGAAGCTTTTGATGAAGCTATTGCCCGTGCGCGCAGAGGAGACGGTCCTACGTTCTTAGAATTGAAGACCTACCGATACAGAGGTCACTCGATGAGTGATGCTCAAAAATACCGAACAAAAGATGAGGTGGCAGAGTATCAGAAAATTGACCCGATCACTCAGGTTAAGGATATTTTGTTAGAGAAAAAATATGCTACCGAAGAAGAATTAAAAGCAATTGACAAGCGCGTTAAAAAACGTGTTGCCGAGTGCGAAAAATTTGCTGATGAGAGCGAATTCCCCGAAACTAACATTATGTATGATGTAGTTTACGAGCAGGAAGACTATCCATTTTTAGCACATAAACCTGAATAAATCATGGCAGAAGTAATTAAGATGCCCCGCCTTAGCGATACAATGGAAGAAGGAACCGTTGCATCCTGGCTAAAGAAAAAAGGAGATAAAGTAGAAGAAGGTGATATCCTTGCAGAGATTGAGACAGACAAAGCCACGATGGAGTTTGAATCGTTCTATGAGGGAACACTGTTACATATAGGAATACAGGAAGGAGAAACCGCAAAGGTTGATGCCTTGCTTGCCATTATTGGTGACGAAGGCGAAGATATTTCGGGTCTTCTTGACGGAAGTTCAGACTCGGGTTCTGATGATGAAAAATCAGAAGATTCTGACGATGATGCTGACGCTGACGAGAATGAAGAGGATTCAGATGACTCTTCCGAAGATTCAGATGACGATGCTGCAGAGGACTCTGGTAGTAGCTCAGAAGTGCCGGAAGGTGTTGAGGTGGTTACCATGCCGCGCTTAAGCGACACCATGGAAGAAGGTACTGTGGCTTCCTGGTTGAAAAAGGAAGGAGATCAAGTAGAAGAAGGAGATATCCTTGCTGAGATCGAGACTGATAAGGCTACGATGGAGTTTGAGTCATTCTATAAGGGAACCCTACTTCATATTGGTATTCAGGAAGGCGAGACTGCAAAAGTAGATTCACTTTTGGCTATTATTGGCCCGGAGGGAACAGATGTTTCCGGAGTGATTGATGGTGCGAAATCTGGCGGTTCTAAAAAACAGGCTGCTAAAAAAGAAGAAGCTCCTAAGAAAGAAGAAAAATCGGCTAAAGCCGAACCTAAAAAGGAAGAGCCCAAGAAAAAAGAAGAGCCTAAAAAGCAGGAAAGTAAACCTGCAAATACTTCTTCAAGTGACGGGCGTATTTTTGCTTCGCCTTTGGCTAAAAAATTAGCAGAAGAAAAAGGTATTGACCTGGGCAAAGTTTCAGGTAGTGGTGAGAACGGCCGCGTGGTGCGCAAAGATATTGAGAATTATACTCCTGCAGCTTCAGGTGGTGGTGTACAGCAATTTGTTGCTACCGGTGAAGAAAGCTATGAGGATGTAAACAACTCTCAAATGCGTAAAGCGATTGCCAAGTCTTTAGGTAAATCTAAATTTACGGCCCCGCATTACTATCTGAACGTGGAGTTTGATATGGAGAATATGATAGCTTTCCGCAGTCAGTTTAATCAACTTCCCGATACTAAAGTTTCATTTAACGATATGATCATCAAAGCAGTTGCAATTGCTTTGAAACAACATCCACAGGTGAATTCACAGTGGTTTGACGACAAGATGCGTCTCAATCACCACGTACACATCGGGGTGGCTGTTGCTGTGCCAGACGGACTAGTTGTGCCTGTGGTTGAATTTGCAAATGAGAAGTCCTTACAGCAAATCAACGCTGAGGTTAAAGAACTTGCCGGTAAAGCCCGTAACAAGAAACTTAAGCCCGAAGAAATGCAGGGTAGTACCTTTACCATTTCTAACCTGGGAATGTTTGGAATCACAAACTTTACTTCAATTATCAACCAGCCTAACTCAGCTATTCTGTCTGTAGGTGCGATTATTGAAAAGCCTGTGGTTAAAAACGGTCAGATTGTGGTTGGTAATACGATGACCTTGTCAATGGCGTGTGACCACCGTACTATTGATGGTGCGACCGGAGCACAGTTTTTACAAACGTTGAAAACCTACATCGAGAATCCGGTATTGATGCTGGCTTAATCACGATGTAATTTTTATACTATACAAATCCCGTCTATTTTGGCGGGATTTTTTATATTGAAAACTATGAGAAAATTAGTTTTAACTGCCTGCAGCGCTCTTTTGATCGCCTGCGGAAGTACAAGTCCGGTAAAGCCGGTGGAAGAGGGCGCAGCCCAGAATGCTTCAAATGGCTATACCGTACCTGCTAACAACGGGACTGAAGAAGTTCTGTTTAAGCCGACTGAGAAATTACCAAAGGCAAAAGATTTTAAGCAATACGTTTCGCCTGAAGCGCTTCAAAAAGATGTGGGGTTTTTAGCTTCAGATGCTTTAAAAGGTCGTGAAACCGGAACTCCGGAAATTGAGGAGGCCGCCACCTACATCATAAAAGCCTTTCAGGATGCCGGGCTGCAGCCGTATTTCACTTCCTACCGTGATAAATTTGATGCCAAAGGAAAATCAGGCTACAATGTGGTTGGTGTTTTAGAAGGTACAGACCCTGAACTCAAAAAGGAGTATGTAATTATTGGAGCACACTACGATCACATTGGTACGGCTCAGGCTGAAAACGGTGATGTTATAGCTAATGGAGCTAATGATAATGCTTCAGGTACGGCTACCGTAATGGCTTTAGCGCGTTATTTCGCAAAGGCGAAAACAAACAAACGCAGTATTTTATTTGCACTTTTTTCTGCGGAAGAAATGGGCTTACTGGGGTCAGCGCATCTTGCCGATCGTTTAAAAAGTACTTCAATCACTCCTTATGTGATGTTTAATATTGAGATGGTGGGTTTGCCTATGTCTGATAAAGATTATACGCTGTACCTAACGGGATATGAAAACAGCAATCTGGCTCAGCAATTCAATGCGTATGCGGGAGCAAAAGTCTTAGGTTTCTTACCACAGGCAAAACAATATAACCTGTTTAAGCGCAGCGATAATTATGCATTTTATCAGGTATTTAAAATTCCTGCTCAGACAGTATCGACTTTTGACTTTACCAATTTTGATCATTATCATAAAGTAGGGGATGAAGCTTCTTTGATGGATTATGAGCATATGGCTAATGTAGCTAATCAACTTATTCCCGGTCTTGAGGGAATTTTAACGACTCCAAGTCAGGAAATCATCTGGAATGAGTAAACGTATTATAGTTACAGGAACCAGCCGGGGCATTGGTCTTGAGCTGGTAAAGCAACTGGCAGAGCAGGGGCATCAGGTTTTAGCGCTTTCGCGAAATGAAAAACCCTGTATTGAACTTGATTTAGACCAGGTGACTGCTTTTTCGTTTGATATTGCTTCTCAGACCGATTTGAAAAAGGTTCAGGATTGGGTGAAAACGGAATGGCAGAATGTAGATGTGCTCATTCACAATGCAGGTGCTTTGGTAAACAAACCCTTTGAAGAGCTCAGCACAGCTGATTTCCAAAAGGTATACGAAGTGAATGTTTTTGGCGTGGCTCAATTGACACAGGCGGTATTGCCTTTTATGAATGCCGGTTCGCACGTGGTTACCATAAGCAGTATGGGTGGCGTTCAGGGGAGTGCTAAGTTTCCGGGGCTGGCTGCATATAGTTCCAGTAAAGGGGCGGTAATTACCCTCAGCGAATTACTGGCCGAAGAATATAAGGAGCAGGGTATCGCTTTTAACGTACTGGCACTTGGTGCGGTTCAAACCGAAATGCTTGAAGAGGCATTTCCGGGGTATCAGGCGCCTCTTCAACCCGATGAAATGGCAACATATATTGCAAATTTTGCACTAACAGCACATAAATTCTATAACGGTAAGGTTTTACAGGTTTCTGCTTCTACACCCTGATGAAAACAATTTTGACGCGATATATACCTGAGCAGGCGGTTGATCCGGTTTTTGAACTGATCAAAAGCTTTGGGGTGCACCTCAAAATAGTAAATGAGCGGGTAACCCGTCATGGCGATTATCGCAAAATGCCGGGTGGTGGGCATCAGATTACCGTAAACGCCAATCTTAATAAATATCGGTTTCTCATTACACTCATTCACGAGATTGCCCATCTGGTGGCTTTTAAGAAATTTGGCAGTCGCATCAAGCCACACGGTAGCGAGTGGAAATACAGTTTTCAGAAACTGATGCTTCCGTTTATACGGCCGGAGATCTTTCCGAAGCAGCTTTTGCCACTTATCGCAAACCACTTTAAAAACCCAAAAGCAAGTAGCGATACAGATGCTCGTTTGTCTTTGGCACTTAAACAATTCGACCCGCCTAGTGATAAAAGCTATATATTTGAGCTGCCGGTTGGAAGCCTTTTTAAACTTTACAATGGTAAGGTTTTTCAAAAAGGGAATAGGGTTGTAAAACGCTACGAGTGTAAAGAAACCGAAACCGGAAAAATTTACCTGTTTCAGCCTAATGCTGAGGTTGAACTTTTAAAATAAGCACATGACTAAAAACGACAATTATTACGCAATTATTATGGCCGGGGGAGTTGGTTCCCGTTTTTGGCCTTTGAGTAAAGCCAGCTATCCAAAGCAATTTCACGACATTCTGGGCGCCGGGGAAACCCTCATTGAGCGTACGTTTGGGAGGTTGTCACAGACCGTACCTGCTGATAATGTTTTGGTACTTACCAATGAAAAATACAAAGCCCTGGTCAATGAACAATTACCCAAGGTGAAGGATCAAAATATTGTTTTGGAGCCGGCAATGCGCAACACCGCACCCTGTATTCTTTTGGCCGCGCTGAAGATTTACAAAAACAATCCCGATGCAGTGATGATTGTTGCTCCAAGTGATCACTGGATAGAAGATGAAAAATCATTTCTCAATAATTTAGAGACAGGATTTAAAGCTTGCGAGCAGGATACTTCTGAAGAAAAACTATTAGTTACTTTAGGAATTGAACCTACTTTTCCTCATACAGGATACGGTTATATTCAATATACTGCCGGTGATTCTGCAGTAAAGCAGGTTAAAGCTTTTAAAGAAAAGCCAGACTATGAGACGGCTAAGCAATTTTTAGCTGAAGGTAATTACTCGTGGAATGCCGGAATTTTTATTTGGAGTGCAAAAGCTATTATTGAAGCTTTTGAAAAATACCTGCCTGAGATGTATGCGCTTTTTAACTCGGGTTATGACGCTTTAAATACGGATGCTGAAGCAGCTTTTATCGCAGAGAATTATGCCAAAGCCGAAAACATAAGTATCGACTACGGTATTCTGGAAAAGAGTAAAAATGTGGGAGTGATCCCGGCAACTTTTGATTGGAGCGATTTGGGAGCCTGGGGTGCACTTTACGACAATCTGGAAAAAGATGAGGCTGAAAATGTAGTGGTCAATGCCCGTTGCATTAAAAAGGATGTACGCGGTAACCTGATTCGTTCTGATAAAGGAAAGGTAGTGGTCGTTGAAGGTCTTGAAGATTATATTATCGTGGACAGCAAGGATGTTTTAGTGATTATGCCGAAATCCAAAGAGCAGGATGTAAAACTGATGCGTGCTGCGGTGGCTGAACAATTCGGGGAAGATTTAGTTTAAATCAATTCATGGAAGATCAATCAAAACGGGATAATTTAAATTCAACAGGTTCTGAAAAGGTTTCTAACGAAGCTGTAAAGCGCGATGCTAAAAGTCTTTGGCAAAATACACGCGTGTTTTTATCTGAGCTTTTAGACATACGTCACGATACCGACCGCGATTCTACTATTGAAGCGGTTAAAAAGGACATCTCGTTTAAAGGGCATAATGCCTGGATTCTCATTTTTGCGATTTTTGTGGCCAGTATTGGTCTCAATGTAGGTAGTACGGCGGTGATCATCGGTGCGATGTTAATCTCGCCTCTTATGGGGCCTATTGTAGGTGCAGGTCTTTCGCTTGCGATTAATGATGTCGAAATGCTTCGGCGTTCTATGATCAACCTGGCCGTTATGGTCTCCCTGAGTGTACTTACTGCGTTTATTTACTTTTTACTGATTCCGCTGAAAGCAGACAATTCAGAGCTTTTAGGAAGGACCTATCCTACTATTTTGGATGTTTTGGTAGCTATTTTCGGTGGTTTGGCACTTATTGTAGCGAAGACTAAAAAAGGTACGATTGCCAGTGTGATCTTTGGCGTTGCTATCGCTACGGCTTTGATGCCGCCTCTGTGTACCGTTGGCTATGGTCTGGCGATAGGTAATGGAGCCTACGCAACCGGAGCTTTGTATTTATTCTCTATCAATGCGGTTTTTATAGCGCTTTCAACCTTTGTGGTTTCTAAATTACTGGGTTTCCCAATGGTGAAATACGCCAATTCCAGAAGGCGGCGTTTTATCAGTCAGATGGCTTCAGCAATTGGGATTGTGGTTATGGTTCCCAGTATGTTTCTGTTTTACAACCTGTATAAAGAGCAGGTATTTAAAAATGAGGCAACCAATTTTGTAGAGGAAACAGTTAAGCACGACGGAACTTCGATTCTTAGCCCAAATATTGACTATAAGGATAAGAAAGTAGAATTGTTTCTTATTGGGAATCTGGTTCCTAAAAATACCATTGCCAAATGGAAAGAAGAATTTGCTTCAAATCCGAAGCTTGCGATTGCCGAATTGCGTATCAATCAGGGAGCTGACCAGAGCACAGCCATGGCAGAACAATTAAGCAATCAGGTTAAAACCGGAATTCTCGAAGATTTGTATGCTAACAATCAGCAAGCCATCGCAGATAAGAATCAGCAGATTTTGCTTTTGGAAAATGAATTAAACCGACTTAAGTCGGCTGCTTTACCTTTTCAGAGTCTTAGTGAAGAAGTCCACGTAAATTATGAGGATATTGAGCGTTTTGGTTTTTCAAATACGATCAACACCAATTTTGAAAAAGCCGATACAATCCCAACGTTTATGATCGCTTGGAAGCCATCGCTGTCTGAGGCTCAGAAGCGCAAGGAAGAACAAAAACTCAAAACCTGGTTAAAGCTAAAATACCAGTTGGATACTCTGGCAATAGCCCGTTATTGATGTTCTTTAATAACCGCTTCCCGTACTTTTTTGAAAAGGTCTGAAGAATACACGAAGTTGGTCACATCCTCATTGTCGGTTCTGAAAATCGTTTCTTTAGAACCTTCCCAGGCTAATCGTCCTTTTTGAAGGAAGACAATTTTTTCGCCAATTTCCATTACCGAGTTCATATCGTGGGTGTTGATAATTGTGGTAATGTCATATTCGTGTGTGATTTCCTGCACCAGATTATCAATTAGGGTTGCCGTACGCGGGTCAAGACCCGAGTTGGGTTCATCACAAAACAAATACTTCGGGTTATTTACAATAGCCCGAGCAATGGCCACCCGTTTTTGCATACCTCCCGAAATTTCAGAAGGTAATTTATTGTTTGCATTGATGAGGTTTACGCGCTTGATTACCTCGTTAGCGCGCTCGCGACGTTCGGCTTTACGCTGTTTGGTAAACATTTTAAGCGGAAACATGATATTTTCTTCAACGGTCATCGAGTCAAAAAGCGCACTTCCTTGAAAAACCATTCCCATCTGCTCACGTAGGGTACGTTGCTTTTCTGAAGACAGTTCAGAATAGGCCTCACCGTCGTACACGATTTTTCCTTCGGTAGGTCTGAAAAGCCCGAGCAGGCATTTTAAAAACACAGTTTTACCAGAGCCCGACTGGCCAATGATCAAATTGGTTTTACCTTTCTCAAATTTGGTCGAAATCCCTTTTAAAACGAGTTCATCACCACCAAATCCTTTCTTTAATTCTTTAACTTCAATCATTAGCTTAAAAGTAATTGGGTGACTAAATAATTTGAGAGAATGATAAACACACTCGTCCACACAAATGAGGTGGTACTGGCTTTACCCACTTCTAAAGCTCCGCCTTTCATATAATATCCAAAATAGGAAGGAATGGTCGCCAATAATAAGGCAAAAATAAAGGTCTTTATAAAGGCGTAAACCAGTTGAAACGGCACAAAATCTTCCTGAAGCCCCTGTATAAATTGATCTCCCGTGGCAAAACCACCAAAAACAGCCGCAGCATAACCTCCTAAAATACCCAGGAACATCGCAATGGCGATTACAAAAGGATAGAACAGCATCGCAACGATTTTTGGGAAAACCAGATAGTTTAGCGAGTTGATTCCCATTACCTCGAGCGCATCTATCTGTTCGGTAACCCGCATTGTGCCTATGCTCGAAGTGATAAACGATCCCACCTTTCCGGCCATAATGATCGAAATAAAGGTAGGCGCAAACTCAAGAATGATAGATTGTCTTGAAGCAAAACCGATGAGGGATTTAGGGAGAATGGGGTTGTCCATATTCAGTGCAGTTTGAATCGCAACCACACCACCCACGAAAAACGAAATAAAACAAACAATACCTAACGAACCGATGATCAGGTCGTCAATTTCTTTTAAAATAAGATTTCTAAGTACAGATGTTTTGGTAGGTTTTATAAAAACACCCTTAATCATCATAAAATAAGCACCGATCTCTTTCAGGTATCCCATAGTGTATTTTTCAGGTTTAAAAATAGCAAAAATAGACGGGAAGGCTATTTAAGATTAACTTAATCTTATTATTGGTCTAAAGCCTTAGTTTTGCAGGGTAAAACTGCAGATTATGAAATTTAAAAACATTAAAATGTTTCTTATTGGTCTTGCTGCGCTGGGGTTTCAGCCCGGTAACGCGCAGACTACCTCTCAGAAGCCCAAATTAGTGGTGGGGATTGTCGTTGATCAAATGCGATTTGACTACCTCACCCGTTTTGAAGCACAATTTGGTGACAGGGGTTTTAAACGCCTGATGTCAGACGGTTTTGAGTGCCGCAACAATCATTTTAATTACGTGCCCACCTACACCGGTCCGGGTCACGCTTCTATTTATACGGGGACTACACCGGCCAATCACGGTATCATTTCAAACAACTGGTACAACAAATTTGAAAAGCAGCAGGTCTATTGCGCGGGAGATACTGCGGTAGCTTCGGTTGGGATTGACGGCCCTGCAGGGCAGATGTCCCCGCATCGCATGCTCACGACTACGGTTACAGACCAAAACCGCTTACATACCCAAATGCGTGGTAAAACCATCGGTATCTCATTAAAAGACCGGGGAGCAATCCTTCCTGCGGGTCATACGGCCAACGCGGCCTACTGGTTTGAAGGCGGAGACGAAGGCAAGTGGATTACCAGTACTTTTTATATGAACGAATTACCAAAATGGGTGCAGGATTTTAACGCTTCCGCGAAAGCGAAAAGTTACCTGAAAGAATGGAATACCCTCAAACCTATTGAAACTTATATCGAAAGCGGGGACGACCTCAATACGTATGAAGGTGGGTTCAGAGGTAAGGAAGAGGCTGTTTTTCCGTACGATCTTGCGGAATTAGCTGAACAGAACGGAGGCTATTCGCTTTTAAAATCAACCCCTTATGGAAACAATCTGACTACCGATTTTGCGCTTGAGGCTCTTGATGCAGAGGGCTTAGGTCAGGATGCCGATACCGATTTTCTGGCGGTGAGTTACAGCGCGACCGATTATGTAGGTCACAATTTTGGAGTCAATTCAAAGGAAGTTGAAGATATGTACGTGCGCCTCGATCTGGACCTGGAGCGTTTGCTTGATGCTTTAGATGAAAAAGTTGGTAAAGGCAATTATACCGTTTTCTTAACCGCAGACCATGGGGCGGTCAATGTTCCGGCGTATTTGAGTGCTAATAAAATCCCTTCAGGCTATTTTGATAACCGGGCTTTTGAAACTGCACTAAATGAGTTTGTTGTTTCTGAATTTGGAGAAGAAGGCTTGATTGAAGATATTTCAAATTATCAGGTATTTTTCAATTATGAAAATCTTGCCGCGGCAGAAATCAATGCCGAAGAGCTTCAGCAAAAAATCGCGCATTTTGCCCTGCAATACGATCTTATGGATAAGGTTTACACCCGCGCCGAACTCAATCAGGCCAATTACACCAGCGGCGTTGCAGCTTTGATTCAGAAAGGTTTTAACCAAAAGCGTAGCGGAGATGTATTTCTGGTGCTTGATCCCGGGGTAATCAGTTATTCACGTACCGGGTCTACGCACGGCTCGGCTTTTTCTTATGATACGCATGCGCCGCTCTTGTTTTACGGAGCCGGAATTAAAAAAGGAAAAACCTACGAGCTCACCGAAATTCCGGATATAGCGCCTACGATAGCCGTACTTTTAGGTATTGAATTCCCTAATGGAACCACCGGCAAAGTAATCGCTGAGGTTTTAGAATAATTTCTCCCGGATCTTTTTCCAGCGGAGTTTACGTATAAACGCACCTTCTTCTTTTGTGACCAAAAAGGGAAGGTGTTTTTGTTTGGCTCTCAAGTAACCACTTAGATAATTTTTAAAGAGCCTGAGGCTCTTTTTACGCATCGCCAGTTTTGCCGAAGCGATCCCGGTAAGTATAAAACCATAGCGCATTCCGTAAAAGGCCTCGCCTTGTTTGTATTTGGCTTTAGCCGAATAGGTATGCCCGGTTGGTTTCAGATGCTTTACCTGCAAATCAGTATTGGTAGCCACTTCCCAGCCGTGGTATTGTGCCAAAAGTTCGTCTAGCGTATCCCATCCCATCGCGGTTTTGAGTCCGCCAATGGCTTCAAAGCAGGCTTTGCGATAGCATTTAAGGGCACCGCGTATATGGTCTTTATTGGTGAGATTTTCGAGTTCCCAGCTGCCGTTGCGCTCTACGTAACAAAAACCGCCGTACATCCCGAGCTTTGGGTTTTGTTCAAATGCCTGCTTTACGGTTTTTAGATAATTATCAGGAAAAATCAAATCTGCGTCAAACTTGCACAGCAGGTCATAATCGGTTTTCAAATGCTTCAGGCCGTAGTTAAAAGCCTGCACAACTTTGCTTCCGGGTAGGTGGGCTGCTTCCGATTTTTTTTCAACCAATTGTATTTCGGGATGCTTTTCAGAATAGGAAGCGATGATTTTTGGAGTCTCGTCAGTGCTTCCGTCATCAACTACGATGATGTTTTCGGCCTTATAACTTTGAGCCAAAAGCGAGTCGAGCGTTTTTGCGATTAAATCGGCCTCGTTATACGCCGGTATGATTACAGCCATTCTCATTTCCGCTCTGCGTAAATTAAATAATAGCGCGGTGTAAACAGGCGCAAAAGCGGTCGCAACCCCAGTTTTTTTACAGGATGCGTAAACTGTTTGCGTTTTTTGATCTCCCAGCCCGACTTTTCTAAAAGCCAGTCAAACTGCCAGTCTTCAAACTCGTGATAGTGCCGGTCCCATTTGTCGGTTTTGCTACGATAGGCAGGAGCAAACCACAGTTTAAGTGGAATGCTGGCCACGAGTTTATCGGCTTTAATATCCTTCAGTACATTAAAAGGTGCGAGTAAATGTTCAAAAATTTCAAAAGCGGTAACCGCATCTGCATCGGTGTTTTGTACCGCACTCGTATCGAGGTCTAAATCTTCACCGCTCGTGTTGGTTACCTGATAGCCCTCTTTTTTCATGATCTCAGAAAACGGATTTTCAACTCCGAGATCCAGAATGCTGCTGCCGGGCGGGAGCACTTCTTTCAAAAAGGCTGCCGTGATGGCAAAACGTTTATTGGGAAAGGTTTTTTCGTACACTAGAAGCAGGTTGCAAATTTGTAATCGCAAAAGTAAGAGTTGTGTTGCAATGGCAAGGCTTTATTTTTGGTTTTTGAAAATACGGCTCAAAGGGTTTAACTCGATCTTATTTGTTTAAATTTGCGTCGCGACAGCACGATCTATAATTCTAATATGGCAGACCACCAACTCGATCCCTCAAAATGGGTGGATAAATATTCAGATTACCTGTACAATTACACGATTGTGAAGGTAAACGATAAGGAGGTGGCTGAAGATATCATTTCAGAAACCTTCCTTGCCGGCTTGAAGTCGATGAAGAACTTTAAGGGGGAGGCCAGTGAACGCACGTGGCTGATTTCGATCTTAAAGCGAAAAATTATAGATTACTACCGCAAAATCAATTCTAAAAAAGGAAAGGCAGAGGTTCGGGTCAACTATAACGATGATGAAGAGGGAGGTGACTGGCTTGAGGAGCGCGTAGCAGATCCCTTTGATCGTACTGCTGAAGATGATTTGGAAAATACCGAGCTAGGCGTGGCGATTTATGCGTGTATCGATAAATTGCCGGAAAAGCAGGCCGCGATTTTCAAGAAAAAGACCATTGAAGGTCAGGATACCGAAACTATTTGTAAAGAATTTAATATCACGCCGTCTAATCTGTGGGTAATAATTCACCGAGCCCGTACAGCACTGGCAAGTTGCTTAGAAGAAAACTGGTTATAAACGATGAAACTATTTGTAGATTGTAAAAAAGCCGGGCACCTTTGTGATAAAGGGCAGTATGATGATGCCTCCTTTTTTGATAAGTTGAAAGTGCGCTTTCACAATTTGGTTTGTAAACACTGTGCAGATTATTCGGAGCGCAATGCAAAACTCACCAGGCTGATGAAAGATCCCAAGTGCAAGCAAATGCCTGAGGAATGTAAAAAGCGTATCCGTGAAGAATTAGAGCGTGAGCTGGCAAAAGGCGAGCAACATTAACCACCATAAAACAGGGATTCCCTCAACGAAAAAAGATGCGTAATAGCTAGACTGATGTGTTGTAGCTTTTAGAATTGAAAAAGCGGTAATAAGTCCCAAAATACAGGTGATTACGATGTATCCGGTTCGGTTTCCCGGAATTGTAAATTCCAAAGCCACAAAACCTATTAGCAAGGCCAAACCCAGAAGTTTGGTTTTTTTTATGCCTAAAACCTGAGGTAGGGTATTCAGCGCTAAAGCATCATAGGTAAGATCCCGAATCTCAAAAGGTATCATTAGTGCCAAAACCAACAATACGCGCTGCAGGAATAGGATCGAGACCGAAAAGTCTAAACGATCTGCGCCAATCGCGGGAAGATAAACCGTTACTCCTGCCCAAACCGCCGCTATAATGAAAACTTTTAAGGTAGGTATTCGGCGTAAATTCTTTTTGTGAGGCAAAAACGGGATAGCATATAGAAGCGTCAATATTCCCAGCGGAATGCAATACAACCAGAAAACCCAATCAAACTGAAAGGCAAAATAGCAAAACGCCAGAAAGCAAAGCAATGAAAACGTCTGTATGCTTTTCAGGCTTTGAGTCAGATGCCTGTGGTGTAAACCGGCCAGTGCCGCGTACTTCACAAAGTTATAGCCGGTAATACTCCCGAAAAACACAAACCCGTAGAGCAGGGGTTGCGGGTTTAATGCCAGTTGAATTTCGGTAACCCATACCAGAGCAAGCACGGCGAGAGAGACGTGCAAACTGCTGTTGATGTAGAAATCAAAAAGAGCTTTAAGGTGCTTCACGGGCTAAAGTTAAAGCATGTGTTGATAACTGATTGTAGTGGTTAAAAACTAATATCTGCATATTCAAATAATCGGTTGTGATATTGTAATTTTGCGGCATTAAAAAAATACAAAATTGTATATGAGAACAGATGTTTTTGCTTTGCGGCATATAGGGCCACGACCAGAGGAAAAGGAGCAAATGCTTGAAGCAATTGGTGCAGCTAGTATTGATCAGTTAATCTACGAAACCCTGCCTGATGGTATCAAGCTTCAGAAGCCCCTCAATCTGGAACCTGCATTGAGCGAATATGAATATGCCACGCATATCAACGCCCTTGCAAACAAAAACAAATTGTTTAAAACCTATATAGGTCTGGGGTATCACGAGTCAAAGACTCCTGCGGTTATTCAGCGTAATATTTTGGAAAATCCGGGCTGGTACACGGCTTATACTCCGTATCAGGCTGAGATTGCTCAGGGACGTCTGGAAGCCTTGCTCAATTTTCAGACTATGGTCGCTGATCTTACCGGGATGGAACTCGCCAATGCCTCACTTCTTGATGAAGCTACTGCAGCCGCCGAAGCGATGACCTTGCTTGCCGGTGTTCGTACCCGCGATCAAAAGAAAAACAGAACCTCCAAATTTTTTGTAGATAAAGATATTTTCCCCCAGACCCTTTCAGTATTACAAACCCGTGCGATTCCGGTAGGGGTAGAGCTCGTGGTAGGTCGAGCCCAGGAGTTTGATTTTAGCGATGAGTTTTTTGGCGCTTTAATTCAGTATCCATCAGCGACCGGAGAGATTCACGATTACACCGGCTTTATCAAAAAAGCACACGATCTGGATATTAAAGTTGCTGTTGCCGCAGATTTGATGAGTCTTGTATTACTTGAAGCTCCCGGCAAACTGGGAGCAGACGTTGTGGTAGGTACCACCCAACGTTTTGGTATTCCGCTGGGATATGGTGGTCCGCACGCGGCTTATTTTGCCACACGCGAAGAATACAAGCGTAACATTCCCGGGCGTATCATTGGGGTGAGTAAAGACATGAACGGCGACCGCGCCCTGCGTATGGCGCTACAAACCCGTGAGCAACACATTAAGCGCGATAAGGCTACTTCAAACATTTGTACCGCCCAGGTGCTTCTGGCCGTTATGGCAGGAATGTACGGAGTGTATCACGGGCCAAAAGGTTTGCAGTATATCGCGACCAAAATTCACCGTACCGCGGCAACCCTTACCGATGCTTTAGAAAACTTGGGCTTGTACCAGTTGAACAGCGGGTATTTTGATACCATTCGGGTTAAGGCAGATGCCAAAACCGTACGTACCTATGCTGAGGCTAACGAAATTAATTTCTACTATCCGGATGAGGATACGGTTTCTATTGCGGTAAACGAGGCTACCAGTCTTGCTGATCTCAATAAAATCATTTCGGTTTTTGCTGAAGCTTTAGGGAAAGAATTCACACATCTTGAAGCTTTAAAGGAACTTAACGCAGTTCCTGATTTATTACAACGCGAGAGCGAGTTTATGACGAATGAGGTGTTTAACAGCTATCACTCAGAAACCGAGCTGATGCGTTACATCAAAAAGCTGGAGCGCAAAGATCTTTCTTTAAATCACAGTATGATTTCTCTAGGGTCGTGTACGATGAAACTGAATGCAGCTGCTGAAATGCTTCCGCTTAGTGATGCGCGTTGGGGGGGCATACATCCATTTGTACCGGTAAATCAGGCTGAAGGCTATCAATACGTTTTGAAAAAGCTTGAAGAGCAACTTACCGAAATTACCGGTTTTGCCGCGACCAGTTTGCAGCCAAACTCAGGTGCTCAGGGTGAGTATGCCGGTTTAATGGTAATTAGAGCCTATCACGAAAGCCGCGGAGAAGCCCATCGTAATATTTGTTTAATACCCTCATCAGCTCACGGAACTAACCCTGCGAGTGCAGTAATGGCTGGAATGCAGGTCGTGGTAACTAAAGCCACCGATGCTGGAAACATAGATGTAGATGATTTACGCGAAAAAGCCGAGCAGTATAAAGACAATCTGGCTGCGCTGATGGTGACTTACCCTTCTACTCACGGAGTGTATGAAAGCGCTATTCAGGAAATCACCGGAATCATTCACGAGCACGGTGGTCAGGTATATATGGACGGTGCCAATATGAATGCACAGGTGGGATTAACCAATCCCGGAAAAATTGGGGCAGATGTATGTCACCTCAATTTGCACAAGACCTTTGCGATCCCTCACGGAGGTGGTGGCCCTGGTGTTGGTCCTATTTGTGTGGCTGAGCAGTTGGTGCCTTTTCTACCCGGAAACCCGGTAATCAAAACCGGAGGAGCAGAAGCGATTACAGCTATTTCCGCCGCACCATGGGGTTCTTCACTGGTTTGTTTGATCAGCTATGCCTATATCAAAATGTTAGGTGCAACCGGTCTTAAAGAATCTACTGAAGCCGCTATTTTAAATGCCAATTACATCAAAGAGCGTTTAAAAGGAAAGTTTGAAGTGCTGTATTCGGGAGAGATGGGACGTGCTGCACACGAGATGATCATTGATTGCCGACCTTTTAAAGAAAACGGAATTGAAGTTGTAGACATCGCGAAGCGTTTGATCGATTACGGTTTCCACGCGCCAACCGTTTCATTCCCGGTTGCCGGAACTATGATGATTGAGCCTACCGAAAGTGAAAGTAAAGCAGAACTGGATCGTTTTTGCGATGCGATGATCAACATCCGTAAGGAAATTGACGCAGCTTCTGCAGACGAACCAAATAATGTTTTGAAAAATGCTCCGCATACCCTGAGCATGCTTACCGCAGATACCTGGGATTTACCCTATACCCGCGAGCAGGCAGCGTATCCGCTGGAGTATGTAGCAGACAATAAGTTCTGGCCAAGCGTGCGTCGCGTAGATGATGCCTTTGGCGATCGTAACCTGATTTGTACTTGCGCTCCAATTGAGGAGTATATGTAAGACCGAAACGGTCGGTTAAAATAAAAACCCCGCAAATAGCGGGGTTTTTTATGCGTAATAAACAGACATAAAAACTACACTCATATAGGTCCAAAACAGTGTAAAGAAAATGTGTATGATTGTTTCAAAAGTCTTCCCTTTCCATAGCTTGGCAGAATATATAAAGAGCTGAAAAAACAAGCGTACCAGCCAGAATATACCTAATCCCAGGCAGATTGTTTTTCCTAAATCGGTGCTGGTTAGAGAATGACTTTGACTGATACACAGCAAGCCCATCAGAAATACGGTTAATGCAATAAAGAAGGTATGAGTAGTCATCATTTGACGATTGATCAAACTCAGGTTTATCAATTCAAGCTTCCAGTTGAAGTATTTCGGGAATATAATGTGAACCAGGGCTAGTAAGATTAAAATCGAACCTATTATTTGGATGTGTATTTCCATGTCTTGAGATTATAAGTCTAGACAGTGACTTGTTTTGTCATAGTTTGTCTTGATTTCTTTCTTCCACGGAAAAACAAAAACAGGTTGAAAAAGAGCATAATCCCCAGATAGATTGTAAAACCGCCAATTTTAGAGCTTAGTATTTCAACCAGATTTTGATAGGTGTCGTTAAACCCGTACGAGTGGATTTCCATAATCATTAATGCAAAGCCGATGTTGAGCAAATAAAAACCTACTTTAAATAATTGATTGGTAGCCAAAGCGATTTCTTCTTTGCCCTTAAAAATGTCTATCATAAAGAGTTTGCCGTTTTTAAAAAGTATTCGGGATACATAAAGGGTTAACAAAATAGTTATGGGTAAATAAATGAAGTAGCCGATAAGGATTTTTGAAGTTTCCATAGTTTAAAGTATTAAGGATTAGAATTTTTTTTGAGATGCACGGTTATGAAGTAGATGTTGAAATAATGTAAACCTCCCAACAGGAGTATTAAAAGTCCCGTTCTTTGACTCAATTCAAGGATTATTTCTTCTATAGAATTTAGACTCGGCCAGGTTTGGATAGATACCAAAACATATCCAAGATTGACCAGATAATAACCTATAAGTAACGAGCGATTTACCCGTGCTGTTAGAGAGGGATCATTCAGTGCCTTAAGAATAAATACTTCTCCTTTAGAATAACAGGTTTTACCTACCCAAATGATTACAGTCGAGGTTAAAAGAACGTATAGTATATAGGTAATGATGTTCATGATAATACTTAAACTTTTAAACTTTCAGAAAATATTGAAATTAATTAGTAAAAAATATTAGGTCATTAATTTCATGATTGTTTTGGTTACCCAGTTTTCCTTTTGATTGGTAATTTTTTCGAGCATAGTATCGGCTCTGCTTACAAAATCGTATAGCTCCTGTGTTTTCTGCTTGAATTTTTGAGCTTCACTACTGTCGTTTTCATCAAAGTTGCGCACATCTTCCAGAACGCGCAGTGTAGGCTGAATCTCGCGCTTACTGCGCTCAATCGCAATTTTTCGAGCCAGCGAGTCCACATCCTGATCCGCTTTGAAATATTCACGGCGTTCTCCGGGTTTGTACTCCTTGTAAACAATACCCCAATCTATGAGTCCGCGTAGGTTCATACTGGCATTACCTCGGGAAATCTGAAGCTCTTCCATAATTTCTTCCATCGAAAGGGAGTCTGGTGAAATCATAAGCAAGGCGTGAATTTGCGCCATCGTCTTATTGATACCCCATTGCGAGCCCAAGGCTCCCCAGGTTTGCAGAAATTGTTCTTTTGCTTCTTTAAATTCCATAGTTCAAATATAGTAAACTATTTTAAAGTTTCAATAATATGTGAAAGTTTTTTTAATCAGAAGAAAACTATATTTGTTTTATGAAAGCATTAATCCTGGGTAACGTGTGGCCTGAACCCGTATCATCTGCTGCGGGAGCGCGTATTTTACACTTGCTAAAAGGCCTGCAAGTTGCGGGTTATGAGGTGCATTTTGCCTGTGCAGCGGGCAAAACCCCACTTTCTGAAAATCTGGAAAGCCAAAATGTTTCCACAAAAGAGATCAAACTTAACGATGCCTCTTTTGATGATTATCTAAAAGAACTCAATCCCGATCTGGTTTTGTTTGACAAGTTTGTGATTGAAGAACAATACGGCTGGCGCGTTCAGGAGCAATGTCCGCAGGCTTTACGTATTTTAGAAACCATTGATCTGCACGGTCTGCGGAAAGGGCGTGAGGCGGCTCTAAAAGACGGGAAAGCTTTTTCAGAAGCGTATTTGCATAATGACTTCGCCAAACGCGAAATAGCAAGCATCTA
Organism: Leeuwenhoekiella nanhaiensis; assembly: GCF_002744755.1. Lineage (GTDB taxonomy): Bacteria > Bacteroidota > Bacteroidia > Flavobacteriales > Flavobacteriaceae > Leeuwenhoekiella > Leeuwenhoekiella nanhaiensis. The sequence goes on from NZ_KZ319290.1 coordinate 42,702, forward strand.
CCGTTGTGATCTCACGTTGGTTATTTCAGAATTTGAGATGCAATTGCTTCAGGATTTTTTTAGGGTGCCTGCAGGTCAGTTGCTCTATCTTCCGTTTATGGTTGAGGCGATTCAGGACGATGAGATCCGGAATTGGAAATCCTTTAAAGACCGAAAGCACTTTGTCACCATCGGGAATTTTCGGCACGAGCCCAACTGGCTTTCGGTGCGCTATCTCAAGACTGAAATCTGGCCATTAATCCGCAAGCAACTCCCGGAAGCCGAAATGCGGGTGTACGGTTCGTATCCGGCAGAAAAGCATACCCAACTGCATAATCTTAAAGAGCATTTTTATGTATTGGGCAGAGCCGAAAGTGCTCACGAAGTGATTGAAGATGCACGTGTTTTACTGGCACCTTTGCTTACCGGCGCAGGATTAAAAGGAAAATTGCTTGATGCGATGCAATGCGGTACTCCGGCAGTGACTACAAGCGTAGGCGGCGAAGGTATGCACGGCAATCTCGCGTTTAACGGAAGTATTAACGATACGCCTGAAGCTTTTGCCAAAGCTGCGGTAGACTTATACACTAATCCAGAAAGCTGGCAGGAAGCTCAAACTAAGGGAGTCAAAATCATCAACACCCGTTTTCAAGCCGATTTCTGGCAGCCTGTTTTCGCCGAAAGGCTCAACCGCCTCAAAGAAAATCTAGCTGATCACCGCCTTCATAATTTTACCGGAGCTGTTCTTTGGCATCAATCGCTCCACGCCTCCAAGTTTATGAGTAAGTGGATTGAGTTGAAAAATAGGTAAGAAGTAAAAAGTTAAAGGTTTCGAGCTTACTTTAATTAGTGATTATCGCGAACATATATCTTTATTTCCTCTTCTTTAAATTCATCCAAATTAAGCGAACGTATGTCTTCTTCTAGTTCAGCACAATTAACCCGTGCTGCATACTCATCAAACTTTGCCAGAGATTCCTTTTTCCAGGATTTATAGTTGTTGAAATCAATGGGATCAAGCCTGAAATCGGCTTTAGACAATTCAAATTGGTCTCCGGTTTGCGTGCTTTGAAGCCTTAAGGAGTCTGAAGAAATGAAAAGGATTTTTAACGTATCGGGATTGGTCATTAGCTTTATTTCTGTTTGCTTAGCATCAGAAATTATAATCCCTTCATCGATGTACGTGACATTGCAGATTTCAATGAAGGGATTCGGTTTTTTCACAGCAAGTACTAAAATGCTATCGGTCAATGTATAGTTCCAATAGCCACCATCGGGATTGCATTTTCCCCAGTTTCCACGGATACTATCATTTTGACACGAATTCAAAATAACAAACAGTAGGCTTAGGAATACAAATCTCATTTTTCAAAATTTATAACCGATAAAGTCACCCGTGGCTATTCTATTTAACAAGCCCTGCTCTTTTCAACAAAGCCTCGGGATTCGGTTCTTTTCCGCGGAAGCGCTTATACAACACCATCGGATCTTCAGTTCCGCCTTGCGACAAAATATGATCCCTGAATTTACGAGCAACCTCTCCGTTAAAAATACCATTTTCCTTAAAGTAGGCAAAAGCATCTGCATCCAGCACTTCGGCCCATTTGTAGGAGTAGTATCCGCTCGAATATCCACCCTGAAAAATATGGGAGAAGGAGACGCTCATACAGTTATCGGCTACATCAGGATAAAGTTTGGTGTTTTCAAAGGCAGCAAGTTCGTGGGCTTTTACATCGGTAATACCGCTGGGGTCTGCTCCGTGCCAGGACATATCTAAAATACCAAAACTCAATTGACGCAGGGTTTGAATCCCTTCCTGAAAGTTGGCAGCTTTCTTAATTTTATCGATGAGCACCATCGGGATGGTCTCACCGGTCTCGTAGTGTTTAGCAAAGAGCTCCAGAGCTTCCGGCTCATAGCACCAGTTTTCTAAAATCTGACTGGGCAATTCTACGAAATCCCAAAACACCGATGGTCCTGATAAACTGGGGTAGGTGGTATTGGCGAGCATTCCGTGTAAACCGTGACCAAACTCGTGAAACAAGGTAGTGACCTCATTAAAGGTAAGCAATGAAGGTTTTGAAGGCGTTGGCTTGGTGAAGTTACACACGTTAGAAACGTGAGGGCGCTCATTTTGGCCGTCTTTCTTAAACTGACCTTTGTACTGGGTCATCCAGGCACCACCTCGTTTCCCGGGTCGTGGGTGGAAGTCCGCATAGAAAATTGCCATAAAATTGTCCATCTCATCAAAAACCTGATACGTCTTGACATCTTTATGGTATTTGGGTACGTCAAAAACCTCTACAAAACGCAAACCATAAAGTTTTTTGGCAACAGTAAAGACGCCGTCAATTACGTTTTCGAGTTTAAAATAGGGTTTCAGGAGTTCGTCATCCAGTTCAAAAAGTTGTTGCTTCAGCTTTTCAGAATAGAATGCGCTGTCCCACTTCTCCAACTGCTCAATGCCGTCGCGTTCTTTGGCAAAATGCTCCAGTTGTTTAAACTCAAGTTCGGCGGCCGGTTTTGCCTTTTCAAGTAAATCTTCCAGAAAGCGGTTTACGTTTTCAGGGCTTTTGGCCATACGCTCTTCCAAAACAAAATGCGCGTGCGTTTTATAGCCTAGCAGATTAGCGCGTTCGTGACGCAGGTTTACGATTTTGAGTACGTTTTCCTGATTGTCAAGCTTATCGCCGTGAAAACCTTTAGCTCCAAAGGCAATAGCCATCTGCTTGCGCAGTTCGCGATTTTCAGCATACTTCATAAACGGAATGTAGCTGGGATATTCAAGGGTGAAAATCCAGCCTTCCTTTCCTTTTTCTTCAGCGGTTTGTGTTGCAGATTCTATGGTGCTTTCCGGTAAACCAGCAAGGTCTTTTTCGTCAGTAATATGCAGTTCAAACTTGTTGGTTTCCGCAAGGATATTTTCACCAAAAGTGAGTGCAAGCTTTGAGAGCTGGGTATCTATTTCGCGTAAGCGTGCTTTTTTCTCTTCGGGTAAATTGGCCCCATTACGGGCAAAGCCTTTGTATTTTTTCTCTAAAAGCACCTGTTGTTCGCGGTTGAGGTCTAAAGTTTCGCGCGAATCATAAACGGTTTTTACCCGTTTAAATAAGGCTTCGTTGAGGGTGATGTCGTTTGAGAATTCAGATAAAAGCGGTGAAACCTCCTGAGCAATGTTTTGAATCGTCTCATTAGTCTCGGCACTGTTGATGTTAAAAAAAGCGCTGGTCACACGGTCTAAATGCAGACCGGCAAAGTCTAGGGCAGCGATAGTATTTTCAAAAGTTGGTGATTCGGTATTTTGAGTGATTTCATCGATTTCTTTTCGGGCTTTATCAATGCCGTCTAAAATCGCCTCTTTATAGTCAGCATCTGAAAATGAGCCAAATGGTACGAGATTAAAATCTTTGAGTAGTATATTTTCTGAATTTTTCAATTTTTCAGTCGTGTTTGTGAATAATATGTATTTAAGCTAGAAATATGATTGTTTTAACGAATACAACCAAAATTTTACTTTAACTTTGTATTGCCTAACAAAAATATTAGCATAGATCTGTTGTAGAAGGTTTGATTAATAATATTTAGAATGGTTAATAAATACATATAATTTCACCCAGACAGTCTATTAAGAGCCGTGTTTTACGCGGCTCTTTTTATTTTTTAAGGGATGCCGCTCCGGCGATCACCTTTTCTTTTAGCCCTTCTTTAAATGCCAAAATGCGATCGCGTACCGCTTTATCTGAAGCGCCTAAAATCTGTGCTGCAAGAATCCCGGCGTTTTGAGCCCCATCAAGCGCAACGGTAGCAACCGGCACTCCCCCGGGCATTTGCAGAATTGAAAGCACCGAATCCCAGCCATCAATTGAATTTCGGGATTTTACAGGAACACCAATTACCGGAAGGGGAGACAGCGAGGCGATCATTCCGGGTAAGTGAGCCGCGCCACCTGCACCTGCAATGATGACCTGAATACCGCGCTCGTGGGCGTTTTTTCCGTAGTCAAAAAGCTTGTCTGGCGTGCGATGGGCAGACACGATATCTACTTCGGTCTCAATACCCAATTGCTTTAATACGTCTATTGCACTTTGCATCACCGGCATATCGCTGGTGCTTCCCATTATAATTCCTACCATGCTGTTTATTTTGTAATTACGCGTATTGTTTGTTTTACCTTTTCGGCGATAGCCCGGGCTTTACTCAGATCGCTGTTGGCTATGGTCACGTGTCCCATCTTCCGAAAAGGGCGAGTTTCCCGTTTCCCGTAAATGTGTGGAGTAACCCCTTCAAGTGCTAAAATATCCTGAATTTTTTCATAATACACATCACCCTGATAACCTTCCTCGCCAACGAGGTTGACCATTACAGTACCTGTTTTACTGGCGGTTTCGCCAAGAGGCAGATTTAAAACCGCACGGAGATGCTGCTCAAATTGATTGGTATAACTGCCCTCTATGCTGTAATGACCGCTATTGTGCGGGCGTGGCGCGACCTCGTTAACGAGAATTTCGTCGTCTTCGGTCTGAAAAAGCTCCACAGCCAGTAATCCTACGTGCATAAAAGCTTCGGAGACTTTGGTGGCGACCTCACGCGCTTTTTTGGCCACAGCTTCATCAATGCGAGCCGGACAAATCACATATTCTACCTGGTTAGCTTCCGGATGAAATTCCATTTCCACAACGGGATAGGTTTTTACCTCGCCTTTTGGATTACGCACCACAATAACTGCCAATTCATTTTTAAACGGAATCATCGCTTCGGCAATGCAAGGAACATCTGCAAGTTTATCAAGATCCTGCTGCTTACGCACAACCTGCACGCCTTTTCCGTCGTAACCTCCAGTGGTACTCTTCCACACAAATGGAAAACTGATTTGATTTGCAGTTAATGAAAGTTTTAAGTCTTCCAGTTTTTCAAAACGGGTATAAAGTGCGGTAGGTATGTTTTTTTCGGTATAAAAATCTTTTTGATCGCCTTTGTTTTGAATTTTCCGAAGGGTTTCGGGAGCGGGATAGACGCTTTTTCCTTCCGCCTGCAAACGCTCCAAAGCCTCTACATTTACGGCTTCGATCTCAAAAGTGATCACATCGGCTTCTTTCCCGAAGTTATAAACGGTATCAAAATCCATAAGGTCACCTTGTTCAAAATAGTTTGCGGCTAATCGTGCGGGAGCTTCCGGACTTGGATCCAAAACACGGGTCTGAATATCAAATTTACGGGTTTCATAAAGCAGCATTTTGCCCAGTTGACCACCGCCTACCACGGCGAGTTTAAAATCTGAAGAAAAATAGGAAGTCATGAAATACGTATGTTAAAGGCTGAAAATTTAAGGTTACAAAAGTAACTTTTTAGCCAGAGAATGGCTAAGGAGCGGGTTAAATACTTTCTTAAAAACACAGAAAGATACCCGATTTCTAAACAAATACGGGCACCGGTATATTCACCTGTAATATGTATCTTTGCGGCTTAGCTCAAACACGGTCAGAACCCATGATACACTTACGCGGTCTCAGTTTTGAAGAATACATTTCTCAGCAAAAATTAGAACAGGCAATTGACAGCGTTGCAAAGCAAATCAATGCCGATTTTGCAGGTAAAGAACCTTTGTTTATTGTGGTGCTTAATGGGGCGTATAAATTTGCAACCGAATTGCTGAGCCGTTTTGAAGGCGATTGTGAGATTGAATTCCTAAAACTGAGTTCATACGATGGTACCGCCAGCACCGGAGAGGTTATTACGCACATTCCGCTTGATGTTGATCTGGAAGATCGAGACGTGATTGTAGTTGAAGATATTGTGGATAGCGGGAATACTCTTGAGAAAATCACCGATATGCTGGTAAGTGGGGGTGTGGGTAAATTTCGCATTGCCAGCCTGTTTTTTAAACCGGGTTCGTATACCAAAGAATATAAAATACATTACGTGGGGCTTGAGATTCCCAATGATTTTATTGTAGGCTACGGCCTTGATTATAACGGTTTGGGGCGTAACCTCAACGCGATTTATAAACTTAAAACCACCAAAATGACAAATCTGGTATTGTTTGGCCCTCCCGGAGCGGGAAAAGGAACACAAGCCTCTTTTTTAAAGGAAAAATACAATCTGGAACACATCTCTACCGGTGATGTGTTTCGCTATAACATTAAAAATGCGACTGAATTAGGCACACTGGCCAAGTCCTATATTGACAAGGGGCAGCTTGTTCCCGACAGTGTGACGATAGATATGTTAAGCGCTGAGGTTGATAAAACGCCTGATGCAAACGGATTCATATTTGATGGTTTTCCCAGAACGACCGCTCAGGCCGATGCTTTGGACACGCTACTTGAGAAAAAGGGCACGGCGGTATCGGCGATGATCGCTCTGGAGGTTGATGATGAAATTTTGGTAAAGCGCTTATTAGAACGCGGTAAGACCAGTGGGCGAAAGGATGATGCTGATGAAACTGTAATTCGCAACCGCATCAAAGTGTATTATGATGAGACCGCAATTCTCAAGAATTATTACCAAAAGCAGGATAAGTACTACGGCGTTGATGGCGTAGGTGCCATTGACGAGATCACGGAAAGACTGAGTGCAGTCATAGATGGATTGTAAATTGGTTTAAAGTTTGCCGTTTGCCGTTTACTGTTTGTCTCTGAGTTAAAAGAGGTAATGTCTAGATAAGAAACTTATTTTTACCTATGGCGACGATTGAAAGGTTTGAAGATTTAGAGGTTTGGCAATTAGCAAGAAAGCTTTGTCAAAAGCTCGAAAACTTATTTCTCACCACAGGTCTCGGGAAAAGGTATTCACTTTTTAATCAAATGGATCGTAGTTCAGGCTCTGTAATGGATAATATAGCAGAAGGCTTCGGAAGATCAGGAAATTTAGAATTCCGTAATTTTTTGGGTTTTGCGAAAGGTTCCTGTTCAGAATTGAAATCTCAACTACACCTATCTTACGATAAGGGTTTAATTCAGGAAACTGATTACAAAGAATTAGCAGAAAGCTGTGATGTTATAAGTGCCAAACTTGGATCATTTATCAGTTATTTAAGTAGAACAGATTATAAAGGGGTAAAGTTTAAACAGTAAACCCAAAACCGAAAACAGTAAATTTTAATATGACTGAAGGTAATTTTGTTGATTATGTAAAAATGCACGTTTCTTCCGGTAAAGGAGGAGCAGGCTCTGCGCACCTGCGCCGCGAAAAATATGTGGCCAAAGGAGGTCCGGACGGCGGTGACGGTGGACGTGGCGGTCATATTATCATCACAGCAAATCCCAATTTGTGGACCTTGCTCCATTTGAAGTTTAAGCGCCACATTAGAGCCGGTCACGGTGAGAATGGCGGTAAACAAACCAGTACCGGGGCAGATGGCGAAGATGTAATCATTGAGGTGCCGCTGGGAACGGTTATTCGCGATACCGAAACTCAGGAAGTTCTAAAGGAAATCACCGAAGAAGGCCAGGAGTTTATTGTAGCTCAGGGCGGAATGGGCGGACTTGGAAACAACCATTTTAAAACCGCAACCAATCAAACTCCGCGCTACGCGCAGCCCGGTATGGATGGCGTTGAGGTAGATATCACCCTTGAATTAAAAGTATTGGCCGATGTAGGCCTGGTAGGTTTTCCCAATGCCGGGAAATCAACCTTGCTCTCCGTTATTACTGCGGCAAAGCCGAAAATTGCCAATTACGAATTTACCACGCTTAAGCCTAATCTGGGTATTGTGCAGTACCGCGACTTTCAAACTTTTGTCATTGCAGACATCCCCGGAATCATTGAGGGAGCCGCAGAAGGAAAGGGCCTGGGTTACCGCTTTTTAAGACATATAGAACGCAACTCGACTTTGCTGTTTATGATTCCGGCAGATGCGCCTGATGTTGCTGAGCAGTACCGTATTTTGCTTCACGAGCTGGAGAAGTACAATCCCGAGTTGCTGGATAAAGACCGGCTTATCGCCATAACCAAATGCGATATGCTTGATGCTGAATTAAAAGCCGAACTAAAAAAAGAACTGGATAAAAGTCTTCCGGTAGAATATTTATTTATCTCTTCGGTGGCCCAGCAAGGTCTTACCGAATTGAAAGATCGTTTGTGGGCGATGCTCAATCGCCCGGCAGTTAGTGAGTAGTCTTAGATTTAGGATTTTATTGACTTAAGAGATGCTTCATAATGTCTACTTTTAAAAGAAAAGATATTATGAAGCATTTTTTTATTCTGCTGGTCGTGCTTAGTTTGATATCCTGCGGAAGCACACGCGTGGACTACGACTACGATGAAGAAGTTAATTTCAATACCTATAAAACCTATAATTACATGCCCGATATGCAGTCGGGTTTAAGTCAGCTTGATTTAAACCGGCTTATGGATGCCGTTGATGTAATTATGCAGCAAAAGGGCTTTCAAAAGGTCGAAAAGCCTGATTTGCTGATCAACATCATCGCTTCACAATACCGGGAAGAACCTCAAAATTCTGTAGGTATTGGCGTTGGTGGGGGTACTTATGGCACCGGAGTCAGCGTAGGCGCCGGAATTCCGCTGGGCGGATCTAAAGAGCATCAGACGATTACTTTTGATCTCGTAGAAGCAGCCCGCGATATGTTGGTGTGGCAGGCAGTAAGCGACAGCAATATCGCGCTAAATACCAATCCGCAGGACCGGGTGAGCTACTATACCAAACTGGCTCAGAAGGTATTTGAAGGTTTTCCGCCGCAACGCGATTAAGGAAGGATTTTTTAAATAACCAACCTGCTTAAAATTTCTGGTCTGTTTTTTGTTTAGTTTTGGCTCAAACAATCAATTATGCGGTTTATACTCTTTTTCCTTCTAAGCTTTTCGGCATTTGCCCAAACCTCAGATTTTTATAAAGCTTTAAAGTATTTTGAGAACGGGCAGTATACTAAATCCAAACCTTTTTTTGAATCCTATTTAAAGACCAATCCCGCTCACGCAGCTACCCGTGAGTATCTGGGGGATATTGCTGCGCATCAAAAAAAATGGGATGAAGCTTTAGGTTATTACGAGCCTTTAGTTGAAGAAAAACCGAACAGTGCTAACTACCATTTTAAATACGGCGGAGCGCTCGGTATGAAGGCGCTTAACATCAGCAAAATCAGGGCGCTGACCTATATTGACGATATCAAGGATCATTTTACGAAAGCTGCAGAACTAGACCCGAAGCACATTGAAACCCGCTGGGCGCTGGTAGAATTGTACATTCAGCTTCCCGGGATTTTAGGAGGAAGCTTCAGCAAAGCGGAAAGTTATGCGATGGAATTGCAAAAAATTTCTCCCGTAGACGGTTATCTTTCTCGAGGCTACGTCGCCGAAAAGCAGAATGATATGAAAGCGGCCGAAAAATTATACCTCAAAGCCATCGAGGTGGGCGGTTCTCCTACCACATACCAGAAGCTAATCGATCTCTATGAGAAAGACAATGCTCCCGGAAAAGCGCTAAGTGCAGCTCAAAAAAGCTTTAAAATCCATAACCGCAATCAAACCAATTATCAGATTGGTAAGATTTGTGCCGAATTCAACATCAAGCCCGAGTTGGGGCTGGCCAGTCTTAAACAATATATCGCCAATCATTCTATCAAAGATGGCGTCCCTGTTAGTTGGGCGCATTTCCGCATAGCGCAGATTTACCGCAATTTGGGTAACAAAAGCAGTGCTAATTACCACATCAATTTGTCACTGGCAGATTTGCCAGACTTTGATCAGGCTTTGGAAGAAAAGGAGCGCATAGACGCAATGTAGAAAGATTTTGTTGCTTTTTCACCATGCGTATGCTAAGCTTTCAACAGGATTAGATCCTTGTTTAAACTAGAGATTATACTCTCAATTATTTCTGTTCTTCGGTTTTAGTTAGGAGTCGCTTTTAGTAACTTGCGCTACACTTAATCATTTGGAAATTCTTCAAAGAATGCGCGTACATTTTATAGCGATTGGCGGTAGTGCCATGCACAACTTAGCTCTGGCTCTTCATCATAAAGGATATCAAATCAGCGGTAGCGATGATGCTATTTTTGAACCTTCACGTTCCCGGTTAGATGAGTTTGGCTTATTGCCTGAAGAATTGGGCTGGTTTCCTGAAAAACTGGATGAGAATCTGGATGCCGTTATTTTAGGAATGCACGCTAAACCCGATAATCCCGAGTTGCTTAAAGCTCAGGAACTCGGCCTGAAAATTTACAGCTATCCCGAGTTTTTATACGAGCAGTCTAAAGAAAAGACCCGCGTGGTCATTGGAGGTTCACATGGTAAAACCACCATCACTTCTATGATTTTGCACGTGTTGCAGTATCATGATCGCGAGGTTGATTTTATGGTAGGTGCACAATTGCCCGGTTTTAAAACGATGGTTCACCTTACCCAGGAGAATGATTTTATTTTGCTGGAAGGAGATGAATACCTGTCATCGCCCATAGACCGCAGACCAAAATTTCACCTCTATCAACCCAATATCGCGTTGATAAGTGGGATCGCCTGGGATCACGTGAATGTGTTTCCTACCTACGAAAAATACGTGGAGCAGTTCTCCATTTTTGCAGACAGCATTACCCACGGTGGCATTTTAGTCTATAATGAAGAAGATGCTGAGGTAAAACGAATTGCAGAAGCAGCTACTGCCCCTACACGCAAGCACGCGTATACCACTCCCGAATATTCCATTGAAAATGGGGAAACGCTTTTGGAAACTCCTGAAGGATCTATGCCTATTTCAGTCTTTGGGAAACACAACCTAAGTAATCTGGCAGGTGCCAAATGGATATGCCAGCATATGGGTGTAGATGAAGATGATTTTTACGAAGCCATCGCAAGTTTTAAGGGTGCGGCAAAGCGGCTTGAGAAAATAGGAGAAACCGCTACCAATATTGCCTTTAAAGACTTTGCCCATTCACCTTCAAAGGTAAAAGCAACAACTGAAGCCGTTAAAAATCAGTTTCCTGGGCGTAAACTCGTTGCCTGTTTAGAACTACATACCTACAGCAGTCTCAATGCCGAATTTATAAAAGGCTATAAAGGTGCCCTGGACGCTGCCGATGAAGCGGTGGTTTTCTTTTCGCCTGATGCAGTGGCCATCAAAAAACTTGAAGCGATTAGTAAGGAGCAAATTGCCGAAGCTTTTGAGCGGGATGATTTGATCATTTATACAAATGCCGAGGCTTTTAAAAGCTATTTAGAAAGTCAAAAATTTGATAATAGCGTACTGCTCTTAATGAGTAGCGGTAACTACGGCGGACTCAATTTTGATGAGGTTCAAAATATGCTTTAAAACTAAACCTTGAATTGGTTGAGGTGGTGATTAAGGTGTTTGTACTGCATTTTACCCCATTGTTCCGTTGTTAATTTGCCAAAAACGGGATGTGGTACCCAATCTTCTTTGTCGCGTAAATTATAAAATGCATCAATCAGTTTGAGCAGATTGTCGCGTTCGTGTTTGAAATCTACGGTTTCAGTAATTTTAAAGGCCTTCGGAGTTGGCATATTCTTCATAAAGGGGCGGTCATTATACATACTTTTTTTGAAGAATGCTCGGATAAGAAAATTCGATTTTAACCCAAAATCTTTATCGTAGACAGCTATTTCCAGAGGTCTCTGGCAATGTTTCAGCATTTGTCCCGCATTCATTTTGCCCCACAACGGTGTGGTTTCCTGTTTGAGATCAGCAACGCGTTGCTGAATTTCGTTATAGGCCTTTTGATCAAATAGCGATTGCATAAAATTCGGTTTTAAATCATTGAACTAAAGTTACATGAATTAAATTTAGCTAAGTTATTCCGCAAAGCGGAAACGATCCAGTTTATAACTTTTAGGGCGTTGTGGTATGAGCGAGGCTAAATCAAATTTTACAATTAAAAACTGGTCTCTTGATGACCGTCCGCGTGAAAAATTATTACAAAAAGGTAAAGATGTACTTACCGATGCAGAGCTTATAGCGATATTGATAGGCTCCGGAAGCCGCAATGAAACAGCAGTAAGTTTGAGTCAACGCATTTTGGCAGCAGCCGACCACGATCTTAATAAACTGGGAAAGCTTAGCATCGCTCAATTGATGGAGTTTAAAGGAGTAGGCGAGGCTAAGGCGGTTACTATCGCGGCGGCGATGGAATTGGGTCGCCGAAGAAGAGCCGCAGGAGCTGAAGAACCTTCAAAAATCACCGGAAGCCATACGGTTTATGAAGTGCTTAGACCTATTTTAGGAGAACTGGGACACGAAGAGTTCTGGATATTATACCTAAATAATTCCAATGTCATTTTAAACAAGCATCAACTCAGTAAAGGTGGAATGACTGGTACGCTGGTTGATGTGCGACTGGTTTTGAAAAAAGCGCTTGAGACCGGCGCGGTATCCATCATTTTGGCACACAATCACCCCAGTGGAACCCTCAAACCCAGTCAGGCGGACAAGGACATCACTTCAAAACTTAAAATCGCTGCTTCCGCCCTTGATATTAAAGTTCTCGATCATTTAATCATTACTGAAAAAGCCTACTTTAGCTTTGCAGATGAAGGTTTGCTGTAATTCTTTCGCCCTTAATAGAAAAATGCAGAACTTGCCATTAAGAATTTATAGATGCTCCTAGTTTATACCCATAAGATTACACCCAGATTACGCTACACGTTTAAGCATATCTGTACCTATATTTTGGGTATACCTGTAAAATTTACCAGTGCCGTTGATGAGTTTATTGTGCACGATAGTCTTAAACTTTCGTATACCAATAAGCCATTGGGTAAGGAGCTTTTCATTAAAAGTCAGGAAGTTTTATTCGAGCAGGGCATTACCGATATGGAAATCAAGGTACAGCCCTGGCGGGACACCAAATGTTTCTTTGTAACCGGCCCCAAGAGTGTGCTTCCCTTTGATATTTTTGCGGCTTCTTTTATTCTTTTAAGTCGGTATGAAGAATTTCTTCCCCACGTTAAGGATGAGATGGGGCGTTTTCCGGCTACTGAAAGTTTAGGGTATCAGCAGGATTTTTTAAACCAACCGGTGGTAGATATCTGGGCGAGCTATTTTAAAGAAGCTCTTAAAGAACACTATCCCAATTATAATTTTCCGGAACGTAAATTTTCATTTCAGGCGCTCGTAGATGTGGAGCAGGCCTACGAGATTAATAGTATGGGAATCATGCGTTGGGTAAGTGGCTTCTTTAGCGATATTTTCAGGCTTCGTTTTCAGCGGGTTTGGCTTCGGTTTAAAGTGAGCTTACATCTGCGTAAAGACCCGTACGATACATTTAGCTGGCTTATCAACGTTCAAAAAAATGCCCGATTTAAGTTCCTGTTTTTCTTTCAGCTTGGAGACTATTCGACCTATACCAAAAACATTCGCTTCAACAAGCGCAGTTTTCGTGAACTCATAAAAATGGTGGGAGACTACAGTGAGATCGGTTTGCTGTTTTCAAAGGAAGCCTTGGAGTCAAAAAAGCAAATGAAGATCGAAAAAAAGCGTTTGGAAAGCATTATCAATAAACCCCTGAATGCTGCGCGTTGTTCGAGTAATATGGGAAGTCTGCCGGTGCAATACAGGGAGATGATTCAGCTTGAAGCGAAAAATGATTACTCAATGGGCTATCCCAATGTTATGGGTTTTAGGGCTGGTACGTGTACTCCCTTTTTCTTTTACGATCTGGATTATGAGAGCATAACACCCTTAAAACTTCATCCTATTTGTTCTCAGCCTGACGCTTTTGAAGCTCAGAAACTTGATGCAAAGGAACTAAACGAGCGGCTTGATGTGTTTTTCGGTATAAAAAGAGAGGTAGAGCAGGTGAATGGGACCTTTGTGTTTAGCTTTAGTAACAAGTCAGTAACCGGAAAAGGACAGGATCAGGGGCAATGGAAACAATTTTTTAGAGAACTGGTCAATGCATAAACTAGAAGGAATAAAACACGTCTTTTTTGATCTGGATCACACGTTGTGGGATTTTGATCGAAATTCTGAACTGGCGTTTCAGGCGATATTTGAGAAGAACCGCATTGATTTACCGGTTTCTCAATTTTTGGAAGTTTATAAACCCATCAATTTTGAATACTGGAAATATTACAGAGAGGCTCGGGTGACGAAAGAGCAGTTGCGGTATGGCAGGCTGAAAAAGAGTTTTGATGCTCTGAGTATTCAGATTGACGATTTTTTAATCAATAGACTGTCTGTGGATTATATTGATTTTTTGCCCAGACACAACCATCTTTTTGACGGAACGCTAGAGTTGCTTGAAGAGCTGGAAGCTCGTTACGATTTGCATATTATCACCAACGGCTTTGAAGAAGTTCAGCATTTGAAACTGAAGAATTCTAAAATAGACCGGTATTTTAAAACCGTGACGAGCAGTGAGGCCGTGGGAGTGAAAAAGCCCGATCCAAAAATTTTTATGCACGCCCTTAAAGTGGCTGATGCTCGTGTAGAAGAAAGCGTTATGGTTGGCGATACCTACGAGGCTGATATTTTAGGGGCTCAAAATATAGGTATGCAAACCATATTTTTTAATTATCACAATGAAAAATTAAATAGCGGGGAACGCGTCATAGACCGAATAGATGCTGTTAAAATATATTTATAAAATGTAAAATGTACATTTTGTTTTTTATCTTCTGAAACGAATTTAAAAGAGTGGCAAAGAACGCCCTTACCGGGCATTTACCAATGAATACCAGTGCTCTAATCAAAACTAAGATTATAGCCTAATAACAAAATTTAAATAGATGAAAAAAATACTAAGTATTGCAATAATTGCTTTAATAGGTGTTGCCGGTCTTCAGGCTCAGGATCTTAAAGACTATAAATACATCGTAGTGCCTCAAAAATTTGATTTTCAGGATGAGGCCGGTCAATATGACCTCAATGCATTAACCCGGTTTTTGTTTATTAAGTGGGGATTTGATGCCTACCTAGAGAATGAAGAATTGCCTGCAGATTTAAATGCATCGGGATGTAATACCTTGTATGCACGGGCAGATGTGAGCGGTTTTTTGAGTACCAAAGCGAATATCATTTTGGTCAATTGCAAGGGACAGGAAATATTTGAGCTTCCCGAAGGTAAAAGTAAAATCAAGGAATTTAAGGCAGGACATCAGGAGGCTTTCAGGAGAGCTTTTGAAGGTTTAGAAGAGTTGGGTTATACCTATTCTGATGAGATCGTGGAAAGTGCTGAAGTGACAGAGGAAACTGAAACCCTCATTCCTGAGGCCCGTAAAACAATGCCGCAAAAAGTAGAAACCAAAACGGTTAAAGTCTCGGCTGTGCCAAAAAACGGGAATACCGAAGTTAAAGAGGTATTGGAAGTGGTTGAGCAAAATACCCCGAAGCAAAAGCCTGATGAAAATGAGGCCCTTATTGAGAAGGATGTTGTAAGCAATCTGGTAAGCGAGGATGGCAGTTACAGTTTAAAACCCGTAAGTAACGGTTTTGATGTTTATGAAGGAGAAACCAAGATAGGAACTGCCACTAAAACTTCAAATGGTTCGTATCTCGTTAGCACTTCAGAGTTTACCGGTATTGGATATTATAACGGAAGTGAGTTTACCGTTGAACGTGAAATTAAGGGTGTTTCCGGGCTTGTTAAAATGGTATTTACCCGATAACGGAAAATAAATTTTTAGAATTTAAGACCCCACAGTTCAGTATTGAATGTGGGGTCTTGTTTTTCTATTATCCGGAAAAGCAATCGCTAATAATCGTATTTACTTCCCCAACGGTTTTTTAGAAACTTGCGTATTCCTTCTTCCCGGGCATTATCACCGGGATCGTATAATTTATGATTGCTGATGTCTTTTGGTAAAAATTCCTGCGCTATAAAATTCCCGGCTCCATCGTGCGAATATTTATACTCCTCGCCATAACCCAGTTCTTTCATCAGTTTTGTAGGGGCATTACGTAGCGCTAAAGGTACCGGGAGATCACCGGTTTGTTTGACCAATTGCTGAGCCTTGTTGATAGCCATATAAGAGGCATTACTTTTAGGGGAAGTTGCGAGATAGGTCACGCACTGACTTAAAATAATACGAGCCTCGGGGTAGCCAATCGTGTTCACAGCGGTAAAGGAGTTGGTTGCAATCACCAGGGCTGTAGGGTTGGCGTTGCCAATATCTTCTGAAGCCAAAATAATGAGTCGGCGAGCAATAAATTTAAGATCTTCCCCGCCTTCAATCATTCGGGCCAAATAGTAAACAGCAGCATTTGGGTCGCTTCCGCGGATGGATTTTATAAAGGCTGAAATGATATCGTAATGCTGCTCCCCGGTTTTATCGTACATCACCGTATTCTGCTGCACTTTCTGCTGCACCATTTCATTAGTGATAACTACTTCTTCTGAAGATTCGGTGGTGACCAAAAGCTCAAAAATGTTGAGCAACTTGCGGGCGTCACCCCCGCTTATACGCAGTAGGGCTTCGGTCTCCTTAAGCTTTATGTTTTTCTTTGCTAATACCGCATCCTGAGTCATTGCGCGTTTTAAGAGCGCGCGCAGGTCATCTGCCGAAAAAGGGTTAAGTACATAAACCTGACAACGGGACAGCAATGCAGGGATCACTTCAAAAGAAGGATTTTCGGTTGTGGCACCAATTAAAGTCACCCAGCCTTTTTCAACGGCAGCTAATAATGAATCTTGTTGGGATTTACTAAATCGGTGAATTTCATCAATAAAAAGAATAGGGTTCTTTTGTGTAAACAGTCCGCCGGCTTGCTTGGCCTTTTCAATCACTTCACGTACATCTTTCACTCCGCTATTAATAGCACTTAAGGTGTAAAAGGGGCGTTTAGATTCTTCGGCAATGATAGAGGCGAGGGTGGTCTTTCCCACACCGGGAGGGCCCCAAAGAATGAGTGACGGGATGATCCCTGACTTTATGGAAGAAGTGAGCGAGCCTTTATCCCCTACCAAATGTTCTTGGCTGAGGTAATCGTCTAAATTCTTTGGGCGTAAGCGTTCTGCGAGTGGTGCATTCATAATTCAAAATTATTCAAATAGGGGATATAAACTGACAGTATTGCTTACTTTATGATTTTGGCTGAAGAATTGCTAAACCTGTGAAGAGCTGATCAAGAAAATGAATTGGGGGAGCACAGATTTTCAATGGCTAACTTTAGCCTTAAAGCAAGTAGCATGAATCAAAAAGCATCTAAAAATACGCTGGTATTTACGCCCGAAGTGGTGTGGGTACCTCTTGCTTTTGCTTTATTGATCTGGCTGGTTTTTTGGTTTGAACTTCGGTTTGGCTATAATTTCACTCCCTTTGGAGTTTTGCCCCGAAGTCCCAAAGGTTTGAGAGGGATTATTTTTTCCCCCTTTATCCATTCCACTTTAAGTCATTTGTGGCATAATACCATACCTGCAGTTGTTCTAACCGGTGGATTGTTTTATTTCTACAGGGGAGTAGCCTGGAAGGTTCTGGGTATAATTGTTCTGGGAGCGGGAGTGGGGACCTGGCTTATTGGTCGGGAAGCATATCACATAGGTGCGAGCGGTGTGATTTATGGTCTTGCTTCGTTTCTTTTTTTTAAAGGAATTTGGTCAAAGAACTTTAGGCTTACGGCTTTTTCATTAATTGTGGTTTTTCTCTACGGAAGTCTCATTTGGGGGACTTTACCCTTGCAGGAAGGAATGAGTTGGGAAGGCCATTTGAGCGGTTTTATAACCGGAACTATTCTGGCTTTTGTCATTCGATCAAAAATCCCAAAACCCACTAAGTACGCCTGGGAAGATCAGGATTACAATACTGAAGAAGATCCTTTTCTGCGTCAATTTGATGCGGATGGAAATTTTATAGATCCACCACCTCCTGAAGAAGATGAGGACGATACTCAAAGCCCAAATTAACTGCGCTGCCTTACGATTTCATATAAAAAGGCACCACAGGCAACCGATACATTGAGCGAGCTTATTGTTCCGGCCATGGGTAATTTTGCTTTGTGATCAACCAGTTTTAAAACGCCGAGCGTAACTCCTTTTCCTTCACTTCCCATTACTAAAGCCGTAGGCTTAGTATAATCCAAATCATAAATGGAGTTTTCGGTTTTTTCGGTAGCTGCTACCACCTGTACACCCGAACCCTGAAGATAGAATAAGGCATCTTTTATATGATCAACCTTGCAAATTGGAATGTTGAATATGGCTCCGGCAGAAGTTTTTACCGTATCATCTGTGACGGGAGCACCTCCTGATTTGGGTACGATGATCGCATCTACTCCGGTGCAAACTGCGGTACGTATGATCGCGCCAAAATTACGTACGTCTGTGAGTTGGTCAAGTAATAAAAACAGGGCAGGTTTGTCGTTTGCTAAAACAGCTTCTGCTGTTGCTTCAAAGTCTGCAAACTGAATGGGGGAGATGGTAGCAATGGCTCCCTGATGATTTTGATCAGATAGTTTATAAAGTTTCTCCTGTGGTACATAAGAAACCGAAATACCGTGATTACGAATTAGTGTTTCTAACTCTTTAGAAAGCGGATTGCTGAGGCCTTTTTGTAAATAAATCTTACCAATTTCCTTACCTGCGTTAATGGCTTCTATAATGGCACGTGTGCCGTATATGTGAGTTGTTTTTGACATAGGGCAAAGGTAGTGTTGTTTTGGTGGATGTAGAAATAAAAAAACCACCCGGTTAGGGGTGGTTTTAGTAGGCTATTTTAAACCTGAGATTAGTTAACGTCCCAGAATAATTTGCTTAAAATGGTATCACCATTATCTAGATCTGCAGCAGCAGCTGAGCGATTTTCTCTGTTCAGCGTCTGTAAAATCTGTGGATATCTCAAACGGAATGGTAAGTCAGTAACACCGTTTACACCAGAAACAAATGTATAAGACTCAATTCGGTTTGCAGGGGCCTGAGCTTCAATTTGATTTTGTGGAAGCGTTACCATATCACCTGGTAATAATAAGGTGTTAGGGAAGCCGGTTCTACGGTATTCAGCATAGGCGGTATGAGGTTGCATATAAAGAGCTATGTATTTTTGAGTCAATACATTTTCTTCATTTGCAGCAGGAAGAGTAGCAACATAGGCGTCAATGTCAGCAGCTGCAACTCCCCATCTTTCCATAGATGCACGTACACCATCCTCGTAGTTTTCCTGATCAAAGCCATTCTGCTCTGAAAGAATAAACTCAACTTCTGCATATTCCATCAATACTTCGCCATAGTCTGGTTTAAGTATTTTACCACTCATAAATGAGTAGGAATCAAAAGGCAGGTTGTTCATATTTCTAAAAGCATATGGTGCACCTACATAGTCATCAGGATCCTGACTTGGTTCATAAGAACTCTCTTTCACTTCTTCAATAGTAGCAGAAATTGGAGCCGCCATTTCAAAAAGTCTTGGGTCAAGATCAAAATTTCCTGATTCTCCTTTTAAAAGATCAATAAATGGAGCGGTTACGGCAAAATCGGTACGGCCATCTACTTCAAAGGCAATCCAGTAAGGAGATGCATTAATATTTGTTGTGCCATATTTCTGTATCGCGCTGTCCTCGTTAGAAGTCATTACACCAGCCTGCACAGCTGCTGTTATTGCACTGTTAGCAGTAGAAGGGTCAACTTCTCTAAGGTTGTTTGCAACTCTTAGGATAAGAGAATTAGCAAACTTTTTCCATTTAACAGGATCTCCATCAAAAATGTTATCACCACTGGTAAATACTGGAGCACTGGTGTTGATCATGTTTGAAGATTCTCTTAACTCTTTTAGAATATCGGCATAAATTTTCTCTTGCGGGGCAAATGCAGGTGCAAAAGATTGATCTACAGCCAAAGCTTGGAAATCAGGATCGTCTGATCCGTAAGAATAATAAGGAACATCCCCAAAGAAATTGGTTAGTTCGTAAAACATATACGAAAGCATAATTCTTGAAGCGGCAACCTGATTATCATTGTTACCCGAAGCAGCCGCGTCATCACGTGTAGCTTCATTGGTGTTGAAATCAATAATTGCTTTAAGATCAGATGCTGCTAAATAGGTGTTTTGATATATACTTTCTGCAGTCGTTTCACGGTATAGGTAACGATCTTCATCTGCATAAGCAGTCTGTCCCCAGTACTGTACCCAGGCCTGAGTTAATCGCCCGGCATTAAAAGCATCACGACTAAAATCGGTAAAGCTTTTTGTTGCTGAGGCAAAAATATTTCCAGTAGGAACAACCTCCGGATCATTCGGATTGGTGTTCACGTCTTCAAGACCCTCATCACAAGAACTAAATCCTGCAGAGACAAGGAGCATCAATAAGATTATAAATTTATTTTTCATTTTCTTTTAGAATTTTAATTGAACATTCAGTCCATATGAGCGGGTAGATGGTAAAGAACCACCTTCAGAACCCTGGATATTTCCACTACCGGAAGTTGCAACTTCAGGATCGAAGTTTGCATTGTCTAATCCCCAAACAAGAAGGTTTCTACCAAATGCAGTAACACGCACATCGCTTAGAGCATTACCTAACCATTTTTTAGGTAAGCTGTAGCCTAGAGTTACCTCCCTAAGTTTCCAATACGTAGCGTCAAAAACGTTTTGGTTGTCATTTCCGAAGAAATAATCGGTACCAAATTGCTGCGCAGAGATTACTTGGGTATTTTCTGCAGTGTTAGTTACAGTGTAAGAACCATCGTCATTATAAGTAACATCACCTGTAACTCCCGGAAGGATTAAACCTTCTTCCCGGATATTGTTAGCAGCAGTTTGCTCTAAGATACCAGAGTAGTTACCCCAGATATTTGTAAGCGAACGGAATTTCCCTCCTTTTTGGTGGTCAATTAAGAAACCTAAGCTGATTCCTTTATAGGTAAAGCTGTTACGAATACCTAAATTATAGTCCGGTAGAATGGAACCTAAGTTCTGAACATCCTGTGTTTCTGCATAGCTACCGTTATCATTTACAACTTTATTGCCCTGATCGTCATAAACAAAGTTAGTACCTCTAATCTGACCATAACGCTCACCAACAACTGCATTTAGAGAAACACCATTAAATGGGAATCGTGCAATCTGCAAAGTTTCCAGACCAGCCGCAAGACTCAACAAGGTGTTTTCGTTTTTAGCAAAGTTAAAGGTCACATCCCAGCTAAAGTCATCTGTCATAAGCGGTGTAGCATTAACAAGAAGTTCAATACCCTTATTTTCTAATTCACCTGCATTAAGAACAGTTGAGGTAAAACCTGTTGAAGGATCTACCTGTACCGGAGTGATCAAATCTTTGGTTAATTCATTGTAATAGGTAATGTCAAAACCTAAGCGTCTGTTGAAGAAAGATGCTTCTACACCAAATTCATAAGTGCGCTTATCTTCTGGTCTCAATTCTGAATTTTTGTTACTGTTATTCAAAGAGAAAGGAACGCTCCCAAGAAATGGATCATCACCTATAAATACATTTCGTAATTGGTAAGGGTCTGTATCACTACCAACCTCAGCATAACCAGCTCTTAGCTTTAGGAAAGATAGCCAGTCAGCATTAATAAATTGAGAAGCGATAAAACTACCACTGAATGATGGATAGAAATACGAGTTATTATCTGCTGGCAGCGTAGAAGACCAGTCGTTACGACCTGTTACGGTTAAGTAAGCAAAATTGTCATAGCCTAAAGATACAGAACCAAATAAACTGTTGATTTGTCTTTGTGTATCTGTTTCGGAAACACTTGGATTTTCAGCCGAATTACTCAGATTATAAAAATTAGGAACAACGAGGCCACCATTTGTTGATGATGCAAGAGCGTGAAATTCATTGACCCGTCTGTTTCCACCCACAAATGCGTTTATGCTAAGTTTATTGTCAAACACATTTTTATCAAAATGTACACGTGTTTCGTAGTTAATTTCTTGGAAATCACGATCAGACTCAGAATAACCCGGTAGAGCCTGAGATCCAACTGCAGTTCTTTGATTAACTCTGAAGTCATACGTGTCACCGTAAACTTTAGCAACAGCATATAACTCATCAGTGAAATTATAAGTAGCACCTACAGTACCGTACCAACGTGTTCTTTTATCTTCCGCTGTATTCTTGTTGAGTACCCAGTATGGGTTATCGGTATATCTAGGAAGTGGGTTTGTAGCTGAAATACGGTTCCAGGTTCTTTGACGTCCGTCAGGTGTTTGGAAAGCCTGAAGACGGTTGTAGTCTAAAGAGGTTTGACCAAATTGATACAATTGCAGGATAACACTTTCTCCTGTATAACCCACTGCCGGTCTGTTGAAACCATCTGTTACGGTGAAATTTACAGAGGCATCTACTTTTAATTTGTCTCCAATTTTTGTTGATCCATTAAAATTAACCGACGTCTTGTTCAGTTTGGTATTTGGTAAAATACCTTCAGTTTGCGTGTTGTTTATTGACATACGCATATTGCTATCCTCACCACCTTGTGAAAATGCTACACCATTGTTGTAAGAATATCCGGTTTGAAATAAGGTACTCCCGTCATTTTCAGGATACAACCAGGGTCGTGTTTGAAGATAGTCATCTTCAAATTCAGGGTCAAATGCATCCCAATGCAATACTTGTTGTCCTTCATAACGCGGCCCCCATGATTCATCAGTGGCGAAATCAACTACATCAAAAGTAGTTCCATTTATGGTAGCCTGGTTAAAACCACCCTGATCACCAATGGTAAAGTTACCACCACCACCACCATAGAGCTTTTGAACTTTAGGTAGAATATTAACTTCTTCAAAGGTGATGCCTGAGTTTACAACTACCTCACCTTTTCCTTTTTTTCCAGATTTGGTTGTGATTTGAATAACACCATTGGATGCTCGTGAACCATAAAGTGCTGCTGCGGCACCACCTTTAAGCACGTTCATACTGGCTATGTCATCCGGGTTAATGTCAAAACCGGTATCACCAAAATCACGACCACCACCACCGGCTTGGGTAGTTGATGAGTTGTAATTACTATTGTCTAAAGGAATACCATCAACTACAATAAGAGGTCTGTTTTCCTGAGTAATAGAACCAATACCACGAATTACAATACGTGAAGATCCCCCAAGGTTACCTGTAGCGTTTGAAATTTGCACACCGGCAACTTTACCTGATAGGGCATTAAGTGCGTTTGTGTTACGTGTTTCTGTTAATTCTTCACTGCTTACTTCCTGTGTAGCGTAACCCAGAGATTTTTTCTCTCTTGAGATACCTAAAGCGGTAACAACCACTTCTTCCAAAGCTTCACCAGCTTGTAAAGAAACATTGATTGTGCTGGAGGCGCCAACAACACGTTGTTCTTCTTGGAAACCTACATAGGAAAATACAAGTGTTTCACCTGTAGCAACCTCAATGCTGTAGTTCCCGTCAAAGTCTGTTTGCGTTCCAGTAGTACTGTTTTGTACCAAAATGTTAACACCGGGTAGTGGAACACCACTCCCGTCAGTAACAGTTCCGGTAACTGTTTTTGTTTGTGCAAATGAAATTTGCACGACCAACGCCAATAAGAGCGTCAGCAATCCACTAAATTTAGTTTTCATGTTTGTTATTTATTTGAATTTGCCAGTTGCGAATTTGTATAAATTATAATAAAACACCAATTTTATTATGATAAAGTTTTGATTAGTTATTGAAATAAAATCAGCAAAATGTTAATTTTACTATGTTTTATTTAACATTAAACCCGAAATTAATATAATTTTTGTAGGATTTTTAATTTTTTTTGAATAGCTCAGTAATTACTGATTGTCAGCGTAGAAGATGTTTTTTTCACATAATTTTTGTCGGAAAATTTAGATATATGTAGTCTAACGAGACTGAAATCTTAATAGGTTTAACTTATTTCAATTTTTAAGTTTCTCGTTAGGAATCTATTTATAGTTTTTGCACAAACTTCTTTGGATATTTCATCTGCTAGTTTTAAGATTAACGCATTTTAAATTTTTGCCATTTACCTATTAAATAATAATGCAAGTGAGGACTTTTTGCTTGCCTGAATTCGATTAACTGTTTGTACTAGGTTTTAAGCCGTAGTATTATATTTCTGTCTATTAAATTATCAATAAGTGGTTGGTGGCTTAAATTTCTTAGAATCGTAGTAGTTTCCGTACCAGAGCTGATTGCTTTGGTTTAGTCTGGAGTCCCTGTCTTCTATGTACAGAAATAAAAAACCACCCATTTTGGGTGGTTTAGGCTTTATGACAAATTTTTTTACTTCTATTGTTTATAATAATTATTGAACAATTAATTGATGATTAACGTAGGAGATTAATTTTCTAGGTACGCATAGGTTTAACTACTGGTTATTGAGCATTTCGATAGCTTGAATTAGATCTTCTTCATTTTTAATATTCAAATCCTGATTTTTTAAATAGGTATCGACTTTCTCTCTATCCTTCTTACTTAACATACGTGTGAACTTTTTATTTCTAAGGGGGATTTCATCAATTCGATTCACACCCTTTTCTTGAATATAATACTCTGTAAATTGGGAAAATCTATTAGGTTTGGCCTTTACAAATGTATTTTCAGCTTTTTGTCCCGGAGTGAACTTCACATTAATTCTTTTGAAGAGATCGTATTTTTCGCCTTCAAGCAGCGTATATAAATAGCCATTGAGAGTATTATTACTCTTGTCTGTAAAGGTTTTAAAACTCAATTTATAGGTGTCGGCAATGATATAAACAGACTTGTCTTTGCTGAGTGCCGAAAATTCCTCTTCTGGCAGAAGGGTTTGCTTAATTTCTATTTCCTCATTGTGTGCATTGTAGCGATAATATACCTCACCTACTTTTTCTGCTTCGTAATAAATAGCGGTAGGTTTAAATTCATTAGTTGCGTACGGAGAACCAGAAAATTCATCAATACCGGTCATCTCCGCAAGTCGTTCATTTTGACCTTTAATACCACCACTAGCTTGATTAACCAGCGCTTGGACATTCCCATTTGCATACGAATTGGTGACATTAGGTTGCCCCGCATATTGCGCGTACAACCCGCTAGTAATTAAGGATATAAGGCTTAAGTAGATGAATTTTTTCATAATTTTCATTTTATTAAACTTACGATTTTTAATTGAAAACTTTTTTGGTTTTTTGTTATTCTTGATCTGATAGAAAAAATCCGCCTAATTTTGAATTATTGCGGCTGTATAGTAATAAGTCTTTATCCTGAAACTTCATATGTTGGATGTTTTTTACATTGCCATTCATATAAAGCCCTGTCTTATAGGGCTGCAATGGAGTGTAATTTTGATCCCTGTCGGAGATTAATACCGTTGCACAAAAACTATCTAAGCGTGGAGTTTCGACCTCTGTTTCATACAAGTTTCCTGCTAGTATAAGGTCTTCGAAGCCATCCCCATTTATGTCATAAGATACTCCGCTCAAAATAGGTGATATTTGGGCTTCTTTAGGAAGAGCTTGTTTTTTGAATTTGGATTCTCCCTGGTTGATTAAAATGACAGAATTAAATTCTGTTGCCTCAGAGACATATGATTTTTCAAGTTTATCGCCATACACATCTTTTAAAGATGCGTGAGCAAAAGACGAGTAGGTTGGAAATTTCTCCTTTATAAATGGCATTTGCTGAGAGCTACATTCCCTGCCTCTTACAGGTACATATGTTCCCTTGTACTTTTTGCTCAAAACAATATCTGGTACTCCATTATTGTCAAAATCGTCCGTATAAATTTTAAAAGGCTTTTCTGGACTAGCAGAGAATTTTATGTTTTCACCTACGTTACCAATGACGTAGTCTGGTTTGTCATCTCCATTGATATCTGTTTGCGTAATGGAAAACCACCATCCCTTATTGGTTGGGTTGTTTATTATTGGTGAGGTTTTTTCAAATTTTCCGTTGTTATTTTTGAAAAAGCCAATATCAGTCCATTCGCCCACCACGATAAAATCAGGCTCCCCATCTGAATTGTAGTCGGTTACAAAAATATCATTGACCATCCCAAACTCGCTCAGATCTGGTGCTACTTTTTCTGTAACATTTTTAAATACTCCATTATCATTTTCTAGAATTTGTGAAGCCATAGGTACAGGGTAATTTTGGGGTATAATGCGATTTCCAATAATTAAATCGTCATCCCCATCTTTATCAAAATCGATTTTGGCCACTGCTCTACCATTTGCAGCTTCGCCTGTGATGATATCCTTTGCCCGCTTGAAGGATTGACCTTTTTGATTTATGTAAAGCCTGTCTGTATAGGCAGCATCCTGGTCAAATTCATTACCTCCGCTTACAATATAAAGATCCATATACGAATCATTATTATAGTCAAAAAACAAGGCTTCCATATCTTCAAAACCTTTATCTTCAATTAAGGCTGGAACGCTCATCTGTTTAAAGCCTGTATCACTTTGAACAAAAATACCACCTGCTTGTCCACTCGCTCCTCCTATAAAAATATCCTCTAAACCATCATTGTTGATGTCGCCTAAAGTGATGAATGGTCCCGGAGTAGATTGTTTATAGGGTAAAAGTATTTCTTTTATAAAATCATCATAGTCATTTTCCTTATGAGCAAAATCTAATCCTAATGACACCAGTTCTTGCCTTTCAAAAAGGGTTGGAGTTGTTTGGTGAGAGGGGCGAAGTATTGCATTTTCTTCATTGATAACCAATAATGTATCTACGGGAGTATTTAATATTCTTTGAGATTTACCACTGGGCCAAAGAATATTTATGGTGTCTATAATTTGATGTTTCCCTAATCCGAAATAGGAAATATTTTCCTGAGCCGACATATAGCCACGCACTCTTTTACTCTCATCAAACTGTGTTTTACCTGAGTAATGAAGGGTGATCTTTGGAAACGATTCAGAATTAGCACCAGCTACGGCCTTGATTTTTAAAAAATGTCTGTCCTGTGATTCGCGAGTTTTGTTTTGATAGATCAGAGCGGTATCGTCTATGTTGTTAACTACTAGGTCTAAATCTCCATCATTGTCAAGATCTCCCGCTGCAGCACCATTACTAAAGGTATAGTCATCCAAACCCCAGCTTAAAGCATTTTCCTCAAAGTCTAATAATCCCTTATTTTCATAAAGAATGTTTTGCAACTTTTCAGAAGGCATGGAGTTATATAGGTCTTGTTTTACTTCAAGTGGAACCTGCCCTCTAAACTTTATTTTGGCCTCAACCACTTTGTTCTGAAGGTCGTTATCTAAGGCATATTGTCTATACCCATTTGTTATATGAATGTCTTTATCTCCATCCATATCAAAATCCATCATGAGTACCGACCAACTCCAGTCTGTATTTGCTGTATGTGTAAGATGTGCAACGTTATCAAATTTGGAGAAACCTCTGTTGAGTTGTAAGGAATTGAACATGTATTGATGCTGAAATCCTGCTTCATTGACCAAATAATCAAATTGTGATGTGTTCATTGAAGCCATTAGCGTTTTAGATCTAATGTGGTCGCTTGAGGCCATGTCTAAAACAAAAATGTCTTGAAGGGTGTCATTATTAGTGTCGGCGATATCTACACCCATGCCGTAATAGGATGTCTGATTGGTAAATTGCTTGATAGCATTGGTAAAACCACCGTTCTTTGTGTTTATGTATAGTGCATCGGGTATATAGTAGTCACTGGCAACATAAATATCCATCCAGCCATCGTTGTTGATATCACTTACGCAAAGACCTAACCCAAATAAGGGTTGAAGTAAACCAGCCTTTTCAGTTACATCAACATATTTTCCATTCTTATTTTCATACAAATGAGAGCTGTTGAAGTATTTAGACTCGTCATTTTTTTGACTTTCTTTAAGTAGGGCAACAGGCCCCAGGCCATAAAGCTCAGCCTCGTTCATAACAAAACAATCCAAGTCTCCATCCTTATCGTAATCAAAAAATACTGATTGGGTACTTATGCCCATGTCTGCAAGACCATAAGACTCTGCTTGCTCTTCAAACTTACCATTACCCTGATTTACATAGAGTAGATTTTTTCGGTTATAGCGCTGATTGGGTCCGCCTTGACTTACATAAATATCTAATAAATCGTCTTGATTTATGTCTACAAAAGTTACACCGTTAGACCAATTTTTCCCAATATTAATACCGGCTGATTCAGAGACATCCTCAAATACTAAATCGCCTTTGTTTAAATAGAGTTTGTTTTCTGCCTGATTTCCACAGAAAAAAATATCTAATTGATTGTCATTGTTCAGGTCTGCCAGGCCTACACCTGCACCATTGTAGAAATAGTCAAAATCAAATAAGTTGTTTAGACTATTTAAATTGGGTTCAATTTTATTTGAAAAGAAAATCTTACTTTGTTTTGGGCTTACTTTTTCAAAAACTTTAAATGTGCTTGACTGTAGGGGCTCTTTCGATTTTGTTTTCTGAGGGGTTTGATCTTTACAACATAATAGCAGGAGAGCTAGAATCATACTGAGAACGTAGACATTTTTTTTCATAGGGAAATTAAAATGATTTCATCAATTGATAGAGAAAAAAAAACGGCTCAACAAAATAGTTTGATGAGCCGTTATTTTTAACAAGCTTTTTTTAAAGATTATCTGGGCAATAATCTAGCAATTCAACACCTGTTGCGGGATTTGGTCCTGCATCAATCACTGTGTTTCCATTGGCAGAAACAACTGTAAAAGTAACCTCTTCGTCAAAGTCTCCAGGATTGTACTGGATAGATATGGTAGAAGTTCCTGTGGGCACTTCAAGCGTATAGACTTGAGTCACTTCAGTTGGATAGGGTCCTCCGGGATCGGTATTTGTAATTTCTATTGCAGTACCTCCATCTAGAACTACGGAAAGACTACCGCCATTCCAGCCATCGCCATAAGAATCGGTGGTCGTAAAAGTCCACGTTCCTGCTGTTGGGGTAGACGGTGAACAAACGATATTTGCAGTATACAGAAATGGAGACGAAAAGAATGACCCGGTTAGCGTACCTGAGTTATCTTTAAACGAAAAACGTCTGCCGTCGGTCAATACCACTTCAAAGCGTATTAAAAACTGATCCCCGCCAAAGATTTGACTTCCGCTAAGTCCTAAGGCCGTTTGAATTTCATTGGCAGTAGCAGCAAATTCATAACGAGGTAAGCCAAACTCACCTTCGGTAAATGCGGAAGCAGGGATGGTCTCATAAAGCACATTATCTGCTATGTCAAAATCTTGTGCACCCGGATCTACGGTATTGTCCCGGAATCCTAAGTACACTTCTACTTCCGATAGAAGAGCTCCATCCTCAAGATCCTGCTCTTCAATAATAACTGCGAAGCCACCTCCTGTAATCGAGCTCGAACCGGTGCTAAACAGTACTTCGTTTTCAAGAATGTCTATTGTTCTCAAAACAGCGCCTCTGGTGGTGTCTGCCACTACCTGATCGATCACATTATCTCCATCTTCGCATGAAAGTATGCCGATGCCCAAGAGTGACAAAAGAATAATTAAATATTTATTGAATTTTTTCATAAGTACTTCTGTTTTTAGTTAGCAACTGGAAAGGTAGGGCTAGGAGGGTTGGTATCCCAGAAAACCTGCTCGGTTAATGTTTGCTTTTGATCTAAATTAGGGTTTGTGATAACCTCATTTTGCGGGTATAGAAAAGATCTTGGAAATGCGCCCGGATCTGGTTCCCAGCTTGGGAGAACTGTAGTGGGGTAGCCTGTTCTTCTGTAAAAATTGTAGGCCTCAGTACCGCTACCGTACTGTGTTATGAAATATTGCTCTCCTAAAATATTCATTTGCTCTTCTGATGTGCCTGCTACATAGCTATCTTCAATGCCTTGTAAATAGTCATCAACCTCACTGGAAGTTGGGGCAAATGAATTTAGATCAGCACCAGGATCTAATGAACCAAACGACATGACTTTATCTATATGCTTTTCAAGACCTGAGCGAATCAGAGCTGCAACATTTGCTGCGGGTTGATTTTGCATAGCAGCGATTTCTGCTCTCCAAAAATCTACGTAGGCACTAAGTATTATAGGTTCAATTCCTGCACCTCCGCCTCCTAAACCAAGGCCAACAACGTCAAAACTGTTATCATCAAAGCGGCCTGCTGCAGGGTAAACGCCTACAGCCGTTCTTAAAAAGTTATCAGGAGGAGTTCCTTCGTCATTCCCATGAGAACGTCCCCAGTAACCCATGCCAACACTACAATAAGTGTAATTTCCGTCTACATAATGCTGGGGCGGAGTCACAAGAGAACAAGCTAGGGTTTCCTCATTTGGGTCTGCGTCAGCACCTGGAGTTTCATCTACCTGACGGTAAAAATAATATCTAATACGAGGATCATTATTATCTAACATGGTTTCCATAAGCCAATTGGACTGATAGATGTTAGCCCCTGAAGGGGTGTAATCGCTGGCGTAATCAGGATGTCTGGTATCCGGCTGCAATTCACTTGAGCCATAAGTAAATTGGAAGTCGTCTTCATTGCTTGAAATGTAGTCACCAGAGTTTACAATTGTGTTAAAAGAGGCTACATCTCCAGTAGTAACATAAGCTTTCAAGCGAATGGTGTTCACGAGCTTTTGCCATTTGTCAAGATCTCCGTCGTAAAAAAGGTCTGATGCACCCTGAGGTCCTGCGCTATCTGTAAAAAGTGCTTCAGCATCATCTAGTAATGATAATGCAGCTTGATATACCGCTTCCCCTTCATCAAGATTCGGTGCTGGAAATTCAGCGGCATTTCCGGCTTCAGATAATGCTGTTTTTCCGAGGTAATCAACCAAAAGCATTAGCATGTGAGCTTTTAAAGTTTTTCCTACACCTACGTGAAACGAATAGTCAATGTCTGAATTTGCATCAATATCTTCTAAAGCGGCAACATTGGAAAAGATTCCAACAGCAACTCCACGTCCTGGAATGTTAGTGCCACTACTATAGGTGCGTGCCCAAATAGCGCTAAATGTGTTACCGGGATAGTTATTGAAATAATCTCTTCCGAACATATAATCAATTCGAGTCAACTCAGAACCTAAGTCGCCAATGGCATACATGTTTGAGGCATAGGCCAGTTGAATCGCATTGAGAACAAGGTTTGGATCAGCTTGATCCGCTGCTAAATCGTTCGGGCTAACACGCAAATCGAGGTCTGTTTGCTCACAAGAGCTTATAAACCCTGCCGTTACCAGAACAATTAAAATATATTTAAATCTTTTTTTCATAATATATATACTATATAATTAGTGTGCGTTTTTTAGAAACTGGCTTTAATACTCAAACCATATCTTCTTGCGCTGGGGCCGTTAATAAAGTCAAAACCTTGACTGTTACCAATACCAGCACCCTGTACGTTAGGATCAAAGTTTGCACCCTTCGGAGTATTATATGCGTCATACCACAGATTAAATCCTTGTGCAGTAATTGAAAGCGCACCAAACGGAGTTTTATCCAAAAACTTGCTTGGGAATGTATAACCAAAAGATAGTTCTTGCAATCTTAATACAGAGGCATCATATACTTTGAGCTCTGCAGGGCCAAAAAGTAAATTGTTGAAATAATACGTAGAGTTATTGATTTGAACATTATTAGGCTCGCCAGTACTTTGACTTACCCCTGGTAAAATATAAGTGTTCTCTCTGTTAAGAGTCTCTGTAATCAAACCTCTACCTAGTAACACACCTATCGTGCTTGACATAATATCACCTCCTTTTATATGACTAAACTGGAAACCTAAGTTAAAGTTTTTATAGGATAGTGTATTAATCAGGTTCATCGTGTAGTCCGGGTTTGGATCCCCAATTACCGGTATGTTGCCATCATTATCTTGTTCTGAAATAACGTAATTACCTGCAGAATTAATGAGGAAATTACCATTCTCATCGCGGTCAATTGCTGTACCTACAATTGCTCCAAGCGGTTGCCCTTTAATAGCTGCATTACCCCCTATGAATAATTGAGTACTTCCTGCATAGATAATAGCGTCCTGTTCTTGTTCAGTTACAACTGGGTTGTATGTTGAAAAGTTTACCTGAGTTTTCCAGTTGAAGCCAGTTGGATCAGCGCTTCTAATCCAGTCTATAGAAGCATCAATCTCAATACCGTCACCTTGGATTTCACCAACATTACTTTGTGTGAAGGTAAAACCTGTAGAAGGTGATAAGGGCTCTCTTACAATAAGATTCTTGGTTACTCGGTCAAAATAAGTAAAGTCGAAAGATACACGGTTATCCAAAAGACGTGATTCAAAACCTACCTCATATTCTGAAAGGAGTTCTGGTTTTAGATCAGGGTTTGCGCGGAAGCCGGCAATTTGGTTTGTGGTTATTCCACCGCCATCTCCATATACCTGAGTGTTTTGCTCAACAATACCAACAGTTGGATATCCTGTAGGGAACGTTGCAGATTGCCCAAGTCCGACTCTTAGTTTCAAGTAATTTAATGCATCAGATTTTAGCGATGGAAATGCAGATGTGGGTAAAAAGGATGCACTAACACTAGGATAGGACTGGCTATTATTCTCTGTCGTGAGGTTAGAAACCCAGTCTGTTCGGGTAGAGGCTGTTAAGAATAGGAAATTGTCATAATCAAAAGTAGCTTGACCTAGAACACCTACGATGTTTCGCTTTTCAGTAAACTGTATCGGTGTTTGATTTGCGTAATTAAAATGCCTTTGAACATTAAATACAATTTGACCTGTACTTGCAACTCCTTGTTGATCAAATGTTGTAGATCTGGTAGTAGCACCCACGTTAAAGGTCATTCCTAATTTATCAGAAAGATCATATGCCCCATTAAGAGCAGCATAATGATCCCAAATAATGTTATTGTTATCGTAGGTGTTTAAATAACCAAAGATGGCTCCGGTAAACTCTACACCTCCTTTATTAGAGTATTGAACATTTCGCTCATTATAAAAATCTGCTCCACCTCTATACGTAAGGTCAAGATTGTCGTTGATTTCATAACTCACAGATGCGTTCCAGAATACGCGATTAGTTAGCTGTGTGTTTTTTATGTTGGCACCTATCCATCGCGGATTTATGATGTCGTTCCCGTTTCGATAATACACACTTGAGCCGTCTATAGGGTTTTGAAAGGGTAGCCCCATTAAATCAACACTTCTCGGTGTAAAGAACACATTGGCAAAAAGAGAAAGACCCAGTGTACCATTACCTCGGCTCGCTGCTACAGGAGGAGTGCTGTAGTCGGTCCTTGAATAATTCATAGTTCCTGAAACTGTGAACTTGTTAGAAAGCTGTGATCGTCCACCAACGGAAAAATTGGTACGGGTCAGCGAGTTGCCAGGAACAAAACTTTCCTCATCTAAATACCCTAAATTAGCATTGAAAGAGGATTTTCCATCAGCAGAAGCTCCATTGATGTTTACGGAAGTATTACTGGAATAACCCGGACTGAAGAATTCTTCAACAGAATTGTAAGGTTTCCAGTCGTAGCGTGCTCCTTGTAATTCGGGAAATGCAGCCCTTGTAGCAGCCACAGCTGTTGTTGAATAAGGGTGTTCAAGTGTTGCGTTTTCGTCAATAGCTGGTTGATTACCCCAACCAGATACGCCTCCTTCTCTAAAACTAGGCCCCCAGTTACTGAAGAACCAACCGAAAGACTGGTCAAAGCCATTACCATATTCATTCTGATAATCAGGTAAAGAAGCAAGTTCTAGGGTGTTATAAGTTTGTGACACCGTAATTTCTGTTTTTTTCTTACCTGCTTTTGCTGCTCCAGCTTTGGTTGTAATGAGGATAACCCCATTCTTACCTTGTGTTCCGTACAACGTTGCTGCAGCCAGACCTTTAAGGACCTCCACATTGGCGATGTTATTAGGATCCAAATCTAAGAATCGAGAAGAACCAGTGTTACCTGAAATAAAGTCGCCAGACGCATTAGTGTCACTTGCAAATGGAATACCATCTACTACGAAAAGCGCTTGATTGCTCCCGCTAAATGAGCTCAATCCACGAATAACCACATTCGTACCAGACCCAGACATACCACCGGCGGCTGTTATGGTTACACCTGATGCTTTACCAGATAGTACGCGGGCGACATCTCCTTCAGATCGTTGTTCTAATTGGTCTGATCCTACTGAAGATACCGAATAACCTAAGGCCTTCTTCTCGCGGCGAATACCTTGAGCGGTTACGACTACCTCTTCAAGTGATTCACCTTGTAGCATTGTGATGTTGATAGTTTCTTCTGCTCCTACTTTGACACTTTGCGGAGCAAACCCAACATAAGTGAATGAAAGTATAGCGCCTGGATCTGCTTGAATGGTATACTTACCATCAAAATCAGTTTGAGTACCCGTACTGGTGCCTTGAACAACAATATTTACCCCGGGAAGGGGTACACCATCATTGTCAACGACAGTACCGGTAATTGTTTTTGTTTGTGCAAATGATATCTGCACAACTAATACTGCAAATAGTACTAGTAATCCCTGTAAACGTTTTTTCATGTTTTGAATTATTTGAATTAGCCAGGGCTAAGTTGCAATATTTTTACAAAACATCAAAAAAAAGTTAAATTAAGTTAAAAGCTAATTAATTTTCATTGTCTATGTTAATAAAGGTGTGTTTTTTACATTTATTAAAAATTATTTAAGAGGCTGATATGCAGAACAGTGTTGGATGTCTCAAAGCTATTATTTTGACTTACAGGCGCAGCGATATTAATGCGTAACCATCCTGCCTGAGTAAGAATGCTGCCGCCCAGACCAACTCCAAAAAATAATTCAGATTGCTGAGAAATTGAGTTTTCGTAATACGCAGCGTCTAGAACTGAATTAATTATAATGTTGTTTTGGGGCTTAAAGCGATATTCTGTTTGTAAGGTGGAGAAAAAGGAAGCGTAGAAGTTGTTCTCTTTGTAGCCTCTAATAGTCTGCATACCCCCAAACCGGTGCAATTCATTTTCAAGTAGTCTTTTTGGACTTATATAGGAGGTCGTATTCTTTAGGTAGAATTTATGCTTTGTGTTGAGATCAAAAGTGTAAGATGATTCGCTGTTTAACAGGAACTGTTGCTGTGAGGTAGCTTGAGTTCCGATTTTGCGTATGGCGTACCCGCCGTCAAAGCTTAGGTAGTTGTATTCAAAGGGTGCTTTAGTGGAGTTGTCGCCTGTTAATTCAAAACCTGTAGAAAGAATGGTTTTTGTGAAATTTTCAATAGGAGCTAATGGTCCGGCTTCAAGGCGGTTTGATTTGAGCTGTCCCAGTTGGGTGTTTACCAGGAATTTTGGTGACCAGGTGTAATCAATTTTAAGTTGCGTTTGGCTGTTTGAGAAGCTGCTATCCTGTCTGAATAACTTTAAGCTTGGCGTTATGCTTAATGGGGATTTGAAAATGTAGGGCATCCGTAAAGATGCGTCTAGTTGCTGCTGGTCATCCCCATTTCCTCTAAACTGAATTTGTAATTCCTCTCCGTAATTTAAAGTATTGTTTAGTTTTAGGTTCAGGTAGCCATTAATACGCAGGCCATTTGTGTTTTCTTTATTGGCAAAACCCAAAAAACCTTCAAATTGATTTGAGCCCTCTTTTTCCAGATAGAGGTAGAGCGTTGTTGAGTCATTCTTAAAAAGAATGTCCGGCTGTTTTATTTGTTTAATAAAGTTCAGCTCATTTAGATAAGTTGTGCTTTGTGTTACTTTTTCTTCGCTATAAAGTGTATTTGTTCTGAGCTTTGCAAAATGTTTTAAAAAACTTTTAGGAAACTTCTCGTATCCTTTTATAACGATTGTGTTCAGTTTTTGAGTTTGGTTATTACTTACGGTTAATTCAGCGAAAGCTGTGTCTTGAAATAAATTGATGTGTTTAAGAGCGTAGCTTGAGAAAGGTCTTCCCTTTCTTAAGTCGATGTTGACGAACGCTTCAAGTGTATATTGAAGTTCTTCAGGTCTTATATATATATATGTAGAGTCTGAATTAAGTTTTAGGACTTTAGCATACTCCGGGATGTGTTGAGTATTGTGTTTCAGTTTAAGTAGTTTAACTCTTTTTCCGCTGAAGAATTTGACCTTATAGATGGAATCAATTTGAGTAGTATTTTGGATGGTGGACTGAAGGTATCCTGCCTGGTAGAGAAGCTCCCTGAACTTATCGAGTGCGTTTTTGATGTCTTGCCGACTTTTATATTCTCTTTGCGGAAGGTAGATTTCAGCAATACTGTCATCTGGCTGATTGTTGGTTTCTACTTCAAGTCTCAAACGTTGAGCTGAGCCAATTCCCTGTATGGAAACAAAAATTACCAAGAAGATAGCTAGAGCTCTATGCGTCATTGTAATGGCGGAATACGGATTTTTTTTCAAAGTGTTTAACAATCTTAAAAAGCAAGATGGTAAAATACCTTTGAAAATTAATGATTTATAGCTTGATTTACTCGATTTATTTTATACCTTTGCAAGCCCTTAGAAAAGGGGCTATTAGAATAACTATAATTTAGGTAAAAGAAATTATGCCAACAATTTCACAATTAGTACGAAAAGGAAGAGCCAAGATGACCAAGAAGAGTAAATCGGCTGCTTTAGATTCGTGCCCACAACGCCGCGGGGTTTGTACCCGTGTGTACACCACTACACCTAAGAAACCTAACTCGGCTATGCGTAAAGTTGCCCGTGTTAGATTGACTAACGGTAAAGAGGTGAACGCATACATCGGTGGTGAAGGTCACAATCTACAAGAGCACTCGATAGTATTGGTAAGAGGCGGAAGGGTAAAAGATTTGCCAGGTGTTAGATATCACATTGTACGTGGAGCTTTGGATACCGCAGGTGTTCAGGGAAGACTACAGCGTCGTTCTAAATATGGTGCAAAACGCCCTAAAAAGTAAACTGTTAACTGTTAACCGCTTAAGGTAACACTTTTGACGAATAACGATTAACGATTAACATTTAACAAACACAGAAATGAGAAAAAGACAGGCCAAAAAAAGACCACTTTTGCCAGATCCACGTTTTAATGATCAGCTGGTTACACGTTTTGTAAACATGATGATGTGGGATGGTAAAAAATCGGTAGCCTTTAAAATTTTCTACGATGCAATGGATATCGTAGAGGAAAAGAAAAACAACGACGAGAAAACAGCTCTTGAAGTTTGGAAAGACGCCCTTTCTAATGTTATGCCGCACGTGGAGGTGCGTAGCCGTAGAGTAGGTGGTGCGACTTTTCAAATCCCTATGCAAATCAGACCAGATCGCAAGATTTCTACTGCGATGAAGTGGTTGATTAGCTATGCGCGTAAACGCAACGAGAAATCAATGGCTTCTAAACTTGCAGCTGAAGTGTTAGCTGCTGCAAAAGAAGAAGGTGCAGCTGTTAAGAAGCGTACAGATACTCATAAGATGGCGGAAGCTAATAAAGCATTCTCTCACTTTAGATTCTAAAAAAAAATGGCACAAAGAGATTTAAAATTTACAAGAAATATAGGTATTGCGGCTCACATTGACGCGGGTAAAACCACGACAACAGAGCGTATACTTTATTATACAGGTGTGAGCCATAAAATTGGTGAGGTGCACGATGGTGCGGCTACAATGGACTGGATGGAGCAAGAGCAGGAGCGTGGTATTACAATTACTTCAGCGGCTACTACTTGTACATGGAAGTTCCCAATGGAGAATGCTCAGCCTTTGCCTGAAACAAAAGATTATAACTTCAACATTATTGACACTCCGGGACACGTTGACTTTACCGTAGAGGTAAACCGTTCTTTACGTGTTCTTGATGGTTTGGTATTCTTATTTAGTGCGGTTGATGGTGTTGAGCCACAATCTGAAACTAACTGGAGACTTGCTGATAACTACAAAGTCCCTCGTATGGGCTTTGTAAATAAAATGGACCGTCAGGGATCTAATTTCCTTGAGGTTTGTAAGCAGGTTAAAGAGATGCTAGGTTCTAATGCAGTGCCTATCGTTTTGCCTATTGGAGATGAAGCAGACTTTAGAGGAATTATTGACCTGGTTAAGAATCGTGCTGTTGTTTGGCATGATGAAACGCAAGGGGCTACCTTTGATGTTGTTGATATCCCTGAAGAACTAAAAGCTGAAGTTAAGAAATATCGTGGTTTGCTAATCGAAGAGGTTGCAGCTTACGATGAGAATCTACTTGAAAAATATATGGAGGATGAAGATTCTATTACTGAAGATGAGGTGCACGCTGCACTTCGTGCTGCGGTAATGGATATGTCCATTATCCCAATGATTTGTGGTTCCGCCTTTAAAAATAAAGGTGTGCAGTTCTTACTAGATGCTGTATGTCGTTACTTGCCTTCTCCTGTAGATAAGGAAGGTATCAAAGGTATCAACCCAGATACTGAAAAAGAAGAAATTCGTAAGCCTGATGTAACTGCTCCTTTTGCGGCATTAGCATTTAAGATTGCTACAGATCCTTTCGTGGGTCGTTTGGCATTCTTCCGTACCTATTCAGGTCGTCTTGATGCAGGTTCTTACGTGCTGAACAACCGTTCAGGTAATAAAGAGCGTATTTCTCGTATTTATCAAATGCATGCTAATAAGCAAAATGCAATTGATTATATCGAGGCTGGAGATATAGGTGCTGCTGTTGGTTTTAAAGATATTAAGACTGGTGATACGCTTACCGATGAGAAGCACCCTATCGTGCTTGAAAGTATGGAATTCCCAGATCCGGTAATTGGTATTGCGGTTGAGCCTAAAACTAAGGCTGACGTGGATAAATTGGGTATGGCTTTAGCAAAACTTGCTGAAGAAGATCCAACCTTCCAGGTTCGTACTGATGAGGCTTCAGGTCAGACTATCATCTCTGGTATGGGTGAGCTTCACTTAGATATTATTGTTGACCGTCTTAAGCGTGAGTTTAAGGTAGAGGTTAACCAGGGTCAACCTCAGGTTGAGTACAAAGAAGCGATTACTAAAACTGCTGATCACCGTGAGGTTTATAAGAAACAATCAGGTGGTCGTGGTAAATTCGCAGACATCGTATTTACACTTGCGCCTGCTGAAGAAGGAAAAGTAGGTCTTGAATTCGTGAACGAAGTAAAAGGGGGTAACGTTCCTAAGGAATATATTCCATCTGTAGAGAAAGGGTTTAAGGCTGCTATGAAGAATGGTCCTTTGGCTGGTTTTGAAGTAGATGCTATGAAAGTAACGCTTAAGGATGGTTCGTTCCACCCTGTGGATTCTGATGCATTGTCTTTTGAGCTTGCGGCTAAGCTTGGTTTTAAAGCTGCTGCTAAAGCTGCCGGTGCTGTAGTTATGGAGCCTATTATGAAGGTTGAAGTAATTACTCCTGAAGAAAATATGGGTGATATCGTAGGTGACCTTAACCGTCGTCGTGGTCAGATGAGCAGCATGGGTGACCGTGCTGGTGCAAAAGTGGTTAAAGCTTTAGTGCCTCTTTCTGAAATGTTCGGTTATGTGACTACGCTACGTACGCTTTCTTCTGGTCGTGCAACTTCTACAATGGAGTTTGCTCACTATGCAGAAACGCCTTCTAACGTATCGCAGGATGTTATTGCAGCTGCAAAAGGAACCGCTAACGCTTAATTTACTAAGAAATGAGTCAGAAAATCAGAATAAAACTTAAATCTTACGATCACAACTTAGTAGATAAGTCTGCTGAGAAAATCGTAAAAACGGTAAAAAGTACCGGTGCTGTAGTAACTGGGCCAATCCCACTTCCTACACACAAAAAAATCTTTACAGTATTGCGCTCTCCTCACGTAAACAAGAAGTCTCGTGAGCAGTTTGAGCTTAGCTCTTACAAGCGCTTACTTGATATCTACAGTTCATCTTCAAAAACCATTGATGCGTTGATGAAGCTTGAATTGCCAAGTGGTGTCGAGGTAGAGATTAAAGTGTAAGGCTTTTCACTTCCGCGTAGGCGGAAGTCTCTCAACGAGTAGCTAAGAACACTTTTGGGAAAGATTGAAAGATCCTGAAACAAGTTCAGGATTTACATGTCCTGAGCTGCGGGCGAGGGAAAAACGGTAAAAATACATTCAGGGTCGAACGTATTTTGACCCTGTTTTTATTTCGGCGAGAGCCAAACAACAAAAAGTAAATTAGTAATAATCAATAATAATTAATATGTCTGGGTTAATTGGAA
Organism: Leeuwenhoekiella nanhaiensis; assembly: GCF_002744755.1. Lineage (GTDB taxonomy): Bacteria > Bacteroidota > Bacteroidia > Flavobacteriales > Flavobacteriaceae > Leeuwenhoekiella > Leeuwenhoekiella nanhaiensis. The sequence goes on from NZ_KZ319290.1 coordinate 82,598, forward strand.
AAAAAGTAGGTATGACCAGCATCTTTGATGAGAACGGAAAAAACATTCCGTGTACCGTTATCGAAGCAGGTCCCTGCGTTGTTACCCAAGTCAGAACCGAAGAGGTTGACGGGTATAGTGCCCTTCAGTTAGGTTTCGATGACGCAAAGACTGCAAATAAAGCTGCTCAAGGCCACGCCAAGAAAGCAGGTACAGTTGCAAAGCGTAAAGTTGTCGAGTTCCAGGACTTTGAAGGAGAGTTTAAATTAGGCGATGCAGTAACTGTAGATGTCTTTAAAGAAGGTCAGTTTGTTGACGTTGTGGGAACCTCTAAAGGTAAAGGTTTTCAGGGGGTTGTAAAACGCCACGGTTTTGGTGGTGTTGGGCAATCAACGCACGGTCAGCATAACCGTTTGAGAGCACCCGGTTCTATCGGTGCTGCTTCGTATCCTGCACGAGTATTCAAAGGAATGCGTATGGCGGGTCAAATGGGTAATGAGCGAGTAAAAGTTCAAAATTTAAGAGTTCTTAAAGTAGTTGCTGAAAAGAACCTACTTGTGGTTAAAGGTTGTGTACCTGGTCACAAAAACTCTTATGTAATTATTGAAAGGTAATGAAAGTAGCAGTAGTTGATATTAAAGGAAAAGAAACAGGGAGAGAGGCAAACCTTTCTGATGCTGTTTTTGGTATAGAGCCTAACGATCACGCTATTTATTTAGATGTTAAGCAGCACCTTGCTAACAAAAGACAAGGTACTCACAAATCTAAAGAGCGTGCAGAGATCGCAGGTAGTACCCGTAAGATCAAAAAACAAAAAGGTACCGGTACCGCAAGAGCTGGTAGCATTAAGTCTGGTGTATTTAAAGGTGGAGGTAGAATGTTTGGTCCTAGACCACGCAACTATTCCTTCAAATTAAATAAAGGACTTAAGCGTTTAGCTCGTCGTTCGGCTTTAACACTTAAAGCAAAAGACAACGCGATTACGGTTATTGAGGACTTTAATTTTGATACCCCAAAAACCAAAGAATTCATCAATGTTTTGGCTGGTTTAGGGCTTGAAAATAAAAAGTCTCTATTTGTATTGGGAGCTTCAAATAATAATGTATATTTGTCGTCACGCAATTTAAAGACCTCTGAGGTCATAACGAGTTCAGAATTAAGCACTTACAAAATTATGAATGCTCATAATGTAGTGTTTTTGGAAGGTTCTCTAGAAGAAATTGAGCAAACTTTAAGTAAGTAACAACATGAGTATTTTAATAAAACCCGTGATTACCGAAAAAGCTACAACTGATAGCGAGCTTCACAGCCGTTATACATTTGAAGTAAATCCCGGTTCGAATAAGATCGAAATTAAAAACGCTGTAGAGGCGGCTTATGGTGTTTCGGTAATTAAAGTAAGAACAATGAACGTTCGCCCAGATCGCAATACCAAGTTTACAAAATCTGGTATGATCACTGGTAAAACAAGCGGCTATAAAAAGGCGATTGTACAGGTGGCGGAAGGTGATGTGATTGATTTTTATAGTAACATTTAAGACTAAAAAATGTCAGTAAGAAAATTAAAACCAATCACTCCAGGACAGCGATTTAGAGTAGTAAATGGGTTTGACGCCATCACTACTGATAAGCCGGAAAAAAGCCTATTGGCTCCGATTAAAAAGTCTGGAGGGAGAAACAGTCAAGGAAAAATGACCATGCGCTACAAAGGTGGTGGTCATAAAAAGCGCTATCGCGTTATTGATTTCAAAAGAAATAAGGAAGGTGTTCCTGCAACTGTAGCTTCTATTGAGTATGATCCTAATCGTACTGCTTTTATTGCTTTGTTGAACTATCAGGATGGTGAGAAGCGATACATTATCGCTCCAAACGGTCTTCAGGTTGATCAGAACGTTGTTTCTGGAACCGGAGCTGCTCCTGAAATAGGAAATGCACTTCCGCTTTCTGATATTCCTTTGGGAACTATCATTTCTTGTATCGAACTGCGTCCGGGTCAGGGTGCTATTATGGCACGTAGTGCTGGTGCTTTTGCTCAGCTGATGGCTCGTGATGGTAAGTTTGCAACCGTTAAGTTGCCTTCTGGTGAGACGCGTTTGATTCTTGCAAATTGTATGGCTACCATAGGTGCTGTTTCTAACAGTGATCACCAGCTTATTGTATCTGGTAAAGCAGGTAGAAAACGTTGGTTAGGTCGCCGTCCACGTACAAGACCAGTAGTAATGAACCCAGTCGATCACCCAATGGGTGGTGGTGAAGGTCGTGCTTCAGGAGGTCACCCACGTTCTAGAAAAGGTATACCTGCTAAAGGTTACAGAACGCGTACGAAGACAAAAGCGAGTAATAAATATATTGTAGAACGTAGAAAGAAATAATAAGATATGGCACGTTCATTAAAAAAAGGACCTTACGTTCACTATAAGTTAGAGCAGAAAGTTGCAGCTAATATTGAATCTAACAAGAAAACGGTAATCAAAACCTGGTCAAGAGCCTCGATGATTACTCCAGATTTTGTTGGTCAAACAATAGCTGTACACAATGGTCGCCAGTTTGTTCCTGTTTATGTGACAGAAAACATGGTAGGTCATAAGTTAGGAGAATTTTCACCTACGCGATCTTTTAGAGGTCACACAGGGTCAAAAAATAAAGGTAAAAAATAATTGAAGCTATGGGAGTTCGTAAAAAGGAAAAAGCAGAGCAGAGAAAAGAGGCTAAACGTAATATAGCCTTTGCTAAACTGAACAACTGCCCTACTTCACCACGTAAAATGCGTTTAGTTGCAGATTTAGTACGTGGTCAGCAAGTAGAGAAAGCGCTTCAAATATTGAAGTTTAGTAACAAGGAAGCATCTCGTCGTGTTGAGAAATTAGTTCTTTCTGCTATTTCAAACTGGCAGGAGAAAAACGAGGATGCAAATATTGAAGATGCAGACTTGATTATTAAAGAGATCCGTGTTGATGGAGGAAGTATGTTAAAACGACTTCGTCCTGCACCACAAGGTCGCGCACACAGAATAAGAAAACGCAGCAATCACGTTACAGTTGTGCTTGGTGCTAAAGATAACACACAAAGCAATTAATAAATGGGACAGAAGACAAATCCAATCGGGAATCGCCTAGGTATTATCAGAGGATGGGAGTCTAACTGGTATGGTGGTAACGACTACGGTGATAAGCTTGCCGAAGACGATAAGATTAGAAAGTACATTCACGCTCGTTTATCAAAAGCTAGTGTGTCTAGAGTAATTATTGAGCGTACGCTTAAGCTTGTAACCGTTACTATCACTACGGCTCGTCCAGGTATCATTATTGGTAAAGGAGGTCAAGAGGTAGACAAGTTAAAAGAAGAACTTAAACAAATTACTAATAAGGAAGTTCAGATCAATATTTTTGAGATCAAACGTCCGGAACTTGATGCTTTCTTGGTGGCATCCTCTATAGCCCGCCAGATCGAAAGCCGTATCTCTTACCGTCGTGCAACTAAAATGGCTATTGCGGCTGCAATGCGCATGAACGCTGAGGGTATTAAGGTTCAGATTTCAGGTCGTTTGAACGGGGCAGAGATGGCTCGTCAGGAATCTTACAAAGAAGGTCGTATTCCTTTATCAACATTCAGAGCTGATATTGATTATGCTTTGGTTGAAGCTCACACTACTTATGGTAGATTGGGTATCAAAGTATGGATCATGAAAGGTGAGGTTTACGGAAAGAGAGAATTATCTCCTTTAGTAGGTCTTGCTAAGAAGCAAGGAGGAAAGGCTGGTCGTGCATCAGGAGCACCTAAAGCACGCCGCAGAAAGTAATTTTTTAAAGTAAAACAAGATGTTACAGCCTAAAAAGACAAAATTCCGTAAGCAACAGAAGGGCCGCATGAAAGGTAATGCCGGAAGAGGGCATCAACTTTCAAATGGTACTTTTGGGATTAAATCATTAGATTCTAATTTTCTTACGTCAAGACAAATAGAAGCAGCGCGTATCGCGGCTACACGTTATATGAAACGTGAAGGTTCTTTATGGATACGTATTTTCCCTGATAAACCTATTACTAAGAAGCCTCTTGAGGTACGTATGGGTAAAGGTAAAGGTGCTGTTGAGTATTGGGCAGCTGTCGTTAAACCCGGCAGAATGCTTTTTGAGATAGGGGGAGTATCTGAGCCAGTGGCTCGTGAAGCATTAAGACTTGCTGCACAAAAACTTCCTGTAAGAACAAAATATGTAATCGCTCGGGATTATCAAGCTGACTAAATTCTAGAAAAATGAAACAATCAGAAGTAAAAGAACTATCTGTAGCAGAATTACAGGAGGAGCTGGTAAAAGCAAAAAGAGCTTATACCGATTTGAAAATGGCACACGCTATTTCTCCTTTGGAAAATCCCATTCAGCTTAGAGGTCTGAGAAGATCTGTAGCCCGTATAGCTACCGAACTTACAAAACGCGAATTACAATAATGCTGCTTAAGATGGAAAAAAGAAATTTAAGAAAAGAACGTATAGGTGTAGTTACCAGTAATAAAATGCAGAAGTCAATCGTGGTTTCTGAAGTTAAAAAGGTAAAGCACCCTATGTATGGTAAATTCGTTTTGAAAACGAAAAAATACGTAGCACACGACGAGCAAAATGACTGCAATATCGGAGATACTGTAAGGATTATGGAAACACGTCCTTTAAGTAAATCAAAGAGTTGGAGACTTGTAGAAATCATTGAAAGAGCTAAGTAATTATGTTACAACAAGAATCAAGATTAAGAGTAGCTGACAACACCGGTGCAAAAGAAGTTTTGACTATCCGTGTGTTAGGTGGTACCAAAAGAAGATATGCTTCTGTAGGTGATAAGATTGTTGTTTCTGTTAAAGATGCAACACCTAACGGCCAGGTTAAGAAAGGTGCCGTTTCTACAGCAGTTGTAGTGCGTACACGCAAAGAAGTACGTCGTCCTGACGGATCTTATATCCGTTTTGATGACAACGCTTGTGTGTTGCTAAATGCTCAGGGAGAAATGCGCGGTACTCGTGTGTTCGGTCCTGTTGCGAGAGAACTTCGTGATAAGCAATTCATGAAGATTGTATCATTAGCGCCAGAGGTGCTTTAATACGAATTAAGATGACAAAGCTTAAAATAAAAGTTGGAGATACCGTTCGTGTTACTGCCGGAGATCATAAAGGTCAGGAAGGTAAAGTGCAGCGCGTTATTAAAGATAAAAACAAAGCAATCGTTGAGGGTGTAAACTTGGTTTCTAAACATGAGAAGCCTAGTGCATCTAATCCTCAGGGTGGTATTGCTAAGAAAGAAGCTGCTTTGCACATTTCAAACCTGTCTTTAGTAGACGGTAATGGTGACGCTACCCGTGTAGGTTACCGTATGGAAGGTGACAAAAAAGTACGCTATTCTAAAAAATCAAATGAAGTAATTTAGTTATGGCTTACACTTCAAGACTTAAGACAGAATATAAAGAGCGCGTAATTGCGGCTCTTAAGGAAGAATTTGGGTATGCAAATATTATGCAGGTTCCTAAATTGAAGAAAATTGTAATCTCAAGAGGCGTAGGTGCTGCGGTTGCAGATAAGAAATTGATCGACTATTCGGTTGAAGAACTTACTACAATTGCCGGTCAGCGTGCGGTTGCGACTGTTTCTAAGAAAGACGTTGCAGCTTTTAAATTGAGAAAAGGCATGCCTATCGGGGCTAAAGTTACTTTACGTGGAGAGCGTATGTATGAATTTTTAGATCGTTTGATCACTTCTGCATTGCCACGTGTACGTGACTTTAACGGAATCAATGCTACCGGTTTTGACGGTCGTGGAAACTATAGCTTAGGTGTTACTGAGCAAATTATTTTCCCTGAGATTGATATCGACAAAGTGCGTAAGATTGAGGGTATGAATATTACCTTTGAAACTTCTGCTGAAACCGATAAGGAAGCAAAAGCATTATTAACTCAATTGGGGCTACCCTTTAAAAAGAAGTAAATTATGGCAAAAGAATCAATGAAAGCACGCGAAAGAAAGCGTGAGAGAATGGCAGCCAAATATGCTGAAAAAAGAAAAGCCTTAAAAGAGGCTGGTGATTATGAAGCATTGCAAAAGTTGCCTAAGAACTCATCTCCTGTACGTCAGCACAACCGTTGCAAGTTGACTGGTCGTCCTAAAGGATATATGAGAACTTTTGGAATCTCTCGTGTAATGTTTCGCGAAATGGCCAATCAAGGTCTTATACCAGGTGTTAAAAAGGCAAGCTGGTAAACTAAGGATAAACTGGTTTCAGGTTCATTTGCATCAAGTGCAGGTGAAAACCAAAACCGCAATTTAATATAAATGTATACAGATACTATTGCAGATTTTCTAACTAGGATTAGAAACGCAGCAGCAGCAAACCACAGAGTTGTGGAAATTCCTGCTTCAAACCTTAAGAAAGAGATTACCAAGATCTTGTTTGATCAAGGTTACATTTTGAGCTACAAATTTGAGGATAAGACCGCTCAGGGAACTATCAAAATAGCTCTTAAGTATGACAAAGAGACTAAAGAGTCTGTCATAAAAGATATTCAAAGAATCAGTAAGCCTGGTTTACGTAAATATGCATCTTCTAAAGATGTGCCTCGTATTCTTAATGGTTTAGGAATTTCAATTGTTTCTACTTCTAAAGGTGTAATGACCGGAAAGCAGGCTCAACAAGAGAATGTAGGAGGGGAAGTACTTTGCTACGTATATTAATCAGTTAAAAAAACAGAGCAATGTCAAGAATAGGAAAAAACCCAATTACTATACCGTCTGGAGTTACTGTAGATGTAGCTGATAATATGATTACGGTAAAAGGGAAGTTAGGAGAGCTTAAGCAAGAGTATTCTAACATCGATATTAAAGTTGAAGAAGGTGTCATTACTTTAGAGCGCTCTTCTGATAAGAAAGAAGATAAAGCAAAGCATGGTTTATACCGTGCCCTTATCGCTAATATGATTGAAGGTGTTTCTAATGGATACACCAAATCTCTCGAGTTAGTTGGTGTAGGTTATAGAGCCAGCAACCAGGGTCAGAAATTAGACCTTGCATTAGGTTTCTCGCACAACATCATCTTAGAAGTTGCACCAGAGGTAACCGTTGAGACTGTTACTGAAAAAGGTAAGAACCCTGTTGTAAAACTTACTTCTTATGACAAGCAGTTAGTAGGACAGGTTGCAGCTAAAATCAGAAGCTTCCGTAAGCCAGAGCCATATAAAGGTAAAGGTATCAAGTTTGTAGGAGAACAAATCAGAAGAAAAGCAGGTAAATCTGCATAATATATAGCGTTATGGCATTTTCAAAATACACAAGAAGAAATAAAATACGTCGCAGAATCCGTAAGTCACTTACCGGTACTGCAGAGCGTCCGAGACTTTCTGTATATAGAAGTAATAAAGAAATATACGCACAGATCATTGACGATACTACCGGAAAAACTTTAAGCGCTGCGTCTTCAAGAGACAAAGGCTTTAAAGCTAACGGAAACAAGGCAGAGGTTGCTAAAGAAGTAGGTAAAGCAATTGCCGAAAAAGCAAAAGAGGCTGGTATCGAAGCAGTAGCATTTGACAGAGGTGGGTATTTATACCACGGTAGAGTAAAACAATTAGCAGAAGGAGCCCGAGAAGGCGGATTAAAATTCTAAGAAGTTATGTATCAAAAATATAAAAACGTAGAGTTAGTAAAACCAAGCGGACTAGATCTTAAAGATCGTTTAGTTGGTGTGCAACGTGTGACCAAAGTAACGAAAGGTGGTAGAGCTTTTGGTTTTTCTGCTATTGTTGTTGTAGGTGATGAGCACGGTGTTGTAGGTCAGGGTCTTGGTAAGTCTAAAGATGTTGCCAGTGCGATTGCTAAAGCTGTTGAAGACGCAAAGAAAAACCTTGTGCGTATTCCACTTAACAAAAGCACAATCCCACACGAACAAAAAGGAAAATACGGCGGAGCACGCGTATTGTTAATGCCAGCAGCTCCTGGTACAGGGGTTATCGCCGGTGGTGCAATACGTTCAGTACTTGAATCTGTAGGGATTCACGACGTATTATCAAAAAATCAGGGATCTTCTAACCCACATAACGTGGTAAAAGCTACCTTTGATGCCCTTTTACAAATGAGAAGTGCAGAAACTGTAGCTAAGCAAAGAGGAATTTCTTTAGATAAAGTTTTTAAAGGATAATTGTAAGACAATGGCAAAGATTAAAGTAACTAAGGTAAGAAGTGCTATCAACCGCACTCAGAACCAGAAGAGAACACTTGAGGCCTTGGGTCTTAAAAAAATGGGCCAGGTTGTGGAGCATGAGAATACTCCAAACATCCTTGGTATGATCAACAAAGTAAGTCATCTAGTTTCTGTAGAGGAAGCTTAAACAGTTATAAAATGGGTTTAAACAATCTAAAACCGGCAGCAGGCTCGGTAAAAAAGAACGACAGCAGGCGAGGTCGTGGTGAAGCCACAGGAAATGGTGGAACCGCTGGCCGTGGGCACAAAGGTGCGAAGTCACGATCAGGATATTCTAAAAAAGTAGGTTTTGAAGGTGGGCAAATGCCACTTCAAAGACGTGTTCCTAAATTCGGTTTTAACAATATTAACCGTAAGGAGTACACCGGGGTGAACCTTGATACTTTACAGGAGTATGTTGATGCTGGAAGAATTAAAGATGAAGTAACTCTTGATGTTTTAGTAGAAAACAGACTAGCGGGTAAAAATGATTTAGTTAAGATTTTAGGTCGTGGTGAGCTAAAAGCTAAACTAAAAGTTAGTGCTCATAAATTTACAGCCTCGGCACAAAAAGCTATTGAAGCAGCAGGCGGAGAAGCAGTAACTTTATAACACACGCAGCATGAAGGCTATAGAAACGATTAAAAATATCTGGAAGATTGAAGAGTTGAAGAATCGCATTCTTCTTACCCTTGGGTTGCTATTAGTATACCGTTTTGGGGCTCAGATCGTGCTTCCGGGTATTGACGCTTCTCAGCTGGCCAACCTTTCTGCTCAGACAGATGGTGGTTTGCTTGGGTTGCTTAATGCATTTACAGGTGGGGCATTTTCTAATGCTTCCGTTTTTGCATTAGGTATCATGCCGTACATTTCTGCTTCGATCGTAGTGCAACTTATGGGTATTGCGGTACCGTATTTGCAGAAACTACAGAAAGAAGGGGAAAGCGGGCGTCGCAAAATAAATCAGATCACCAGATGGTTAACCATCGCAATTACTTTAATTCAGGGACCCGGGTATATCACAAACTTATTTAGTATTCTCCCTCCTGAAGCTTTTGTAATGCAAAGTCAGGTGATGTTCATCATCTCCTCGGTAATTATCCTTACAACCGGATGTATTTTTGCAATGTGGTTGGGAGAGAAGATTACTGATAAGGGTATTGGAAATGGTATTTCACTTCTTATTATGGTGGGTATCATCGCACGTTTACCACAGTCATTCCTTCAGGAGTGGGTGTCACGTGTGACTGAATCTAACGGTGGTTTGATCATGATCTTGATTGAACTTGTAATTTGGTTTGTGATAATTCTGCTGTCGGTATTACTCGTAATGGCTGTACGACAGATTCCGGTTCAATATGCAAGAAGAACTGCCAGCGGTAGTTATGAGCGTAATGTTTTTGGAAGCAGACAGTATATTCCCTTAAAGCTAAATGCATCAGGTGTAATGCCTATCATTTTTGCTCAGGCGATTATGTTTATTCCTGGCGCGGTTATTGGACTTTCTGATTCTGATACTGCTCAGACAATCGCCGGTGAATTCACAAACATATTTGGTTTTTGGTACAATCTGGTATTTGGTTTACTGATTATCATCTTCACCTATTTTTACACGGCAATTACAGTGCCTACTAATAAAATGGCAGATGATTTGAAACGCAGCGGTGGTTTTATCGCTGGCATCAGACCGGGTTCTGAGACTGCTGAATATTTAGATCGAATTATGTCTCAGATAACCCTTCCGGGATCTATTTTCCTTGCTTTAATTGCAGTGTTCCCTGCAGTAGCAGTAAGTGTACTGGGTATGCAGCAAGGTTGGGCGTTGTTTTACGGTGGTACTTCGTTACTTATCCTTGTAGGGGTTTCGATTGATACTATGCAGCAGGTAAATTCATACTTGTTGAATAGACATTATGACGGATTGATGAAAACAGGTAAGAACAGAAAAGCAGTAGCATAATGGCAAAACAACAAGCAATAGAACAAGACGGTTCAATCATTGAAGCATTGTCTAACGCAATGTTTCGCGTTGAGCTAGAAAATGGTCATATCGTGACCGCACACATCTCGGGGAAAATGCGTATGCATTACATCAAATTATTACCGGGAGACAAAGTAAAACTTGAAATGAGCCCATACGATTTATCTAAGGCTCGTATAACTTATAGATACTAGTAAGATGAAAGTAAGAGCATCAGTAAAGAAAAGAAGCGCAGACTGCAAGATTGTACGTCGCAAAGGAAGATTATACGTTATTAACAAAAAGAACCCTAAGTTCAAACAAAGACAAGGTTAAGGATTATGGCTAGAATTGCAGGGGTAGATATCCCAAAACAAAAACGAGGTGTAATCGCTTTGACGTACATCTTTGGAATCGGAAAAAGTAGAGCTCAGAAAATATTAGCTGAAGCTGGTGTTGATGAGAACCTGAAAGTTACGGAATGGGACGATGATCAAATTGGTCGTATTCGTGACGCTGTAGGTGCCTACAAGATCGAAGGAGAACTTAGAAGTGAGGTTTCTATGAGTATCAAGCGTCTTATGGACATTGGTTGCTACCGTGGTATCAGACACCGTTCTGGTTTGCCACTTCGCGGTCAACGTACCAAGAACAACTCTAGAACCCGAAAAGGTAAGCGTAAAACGGTTGCTAACAAGAAGAAAGCAACTAAATAATAAGTAAGAATGGCAAAGCAAAACACTAAAGGCGGAGGAAAAAACGCGAAAGCTGCAAAAAGCACAAAAAAGCGTAAAGTTGTTATTGAATCTGTAGGTGAAGCTCACGTTTCAGCATCATTCAACAACATTTTGATTTCTTTGACTAATAAGAAAGGTGATGTGATCTCTTGGTCTTCAGCCGGCAAAATGGGCTTTAGAGGATCTAAGAAAAATACTCCTTATGCTGCTCAGTTAGCTGCAGAGGATGCAAGTAAAGTTGCTCACGAAGCTGGTTTGCGTAAAGTGAAAGTGTATGTGAAAGGACCAGGTAATGGTCGTGAATCTGCAATTCGCTCTATCCACAACAGCGGTATCGAAGTAACTGAGATCATTGATGTGACTCCACTACCACACAACGGATGTCGTCCACCTAAACGAAGAAGAGTTTAATTAATTTTTATATCAATCGGGGAGTACTGATTTTGCGAAGGACTAGACCTTAATTCCTTAATCACCCTAACTAATACACTATACAATGGCAAGATATACCGGTCCTAAGACTAAAATCGCACGTAAATTTGGTGAGGCGATTTTTGGAGATGATAAATCTTTTGAAAAAAGAAATTATCCTCCAGGTCAACACGGAAACAACAGACGTCGCGGTAAGAAGTCTGAATATGCAATACAGCTTCAAGAGAAGCAAAAAGCAAAATATACTTACGGAATTTTAGAGAATCAATTCCGTAATATGTTTGAAAAGGCTACCCGCGCTACCGGAATTACCGGGGTTGTTTTACTTCAGCTTTGCGAATCACGTCTTGACAATGTAGTTTTCAGAATGGGAATCGCTCCTTCTAGAAGATCTGCACGTCAATTAGTATCGCACAGACATATTACTGTTAATGGAGAGTTGGTAAACATACCATCTTACCAAATCAAAGCAGGAGATGTTGTTGCGGTACGTGAAAAGTCAAAATCCTTGACAGCTATCCAAGATTCACTTTCTAACGCAAGCCACGTTTACGAGTGGATATCTTGGAACAACGATAAAAAAGAAGGTACATTCGTTTCAGTTCCTGAGCGTATTCAGATTCCTGAAAACATCAACGAGCAGTTCATCGTTGAATTGTACTCTAAATAATAATATCAACTCTTAGAAAACAGAATATGGCATTACTAAATTTCCAAAAGCCTGATAAGGTCATAATGATCGACTCTACCGACTTTGAGGGTAAGTTTGAATTCAGACCCTTAGAGCCAGGATATGGTTTGACTGTTGGTAACGCGCTTCGAAGAGTATTGCTATCTTCATTAGAAGGTTTTGCAATCACCTCGGTACGTGTTGAAGGTGTAGATCATGAGTTTTCAACTATTGCAGGAGTTGTAGAAGATTTTACAGAAATCATTCTTAACCTGAAGCAGGTACGTTTTAAAAGACAGATCGATGAGATCGACAATGAGACCGTTACCATTTCTGTTTCAGATAAGGAACAATTAACAGCCGGTGACTTCCAAAAGTTTATCTCCGGTTTCCAAATTCTTAATCCTGATTTGGTTATCGCCAATATGGAGAAGAACGTTAGCATTAACATGGAGATCACTGTTGAAAAAGGCCGTGGTTATGTTCCTGCAGAAGAAAACAAAAAGCAAAATGCTCCGGTGGGTACCATCTTTACTGACTCTATTTATACTCCCATAAAAAATGTGAAGTATAGCATAGAAAACTATCGTGTAGAGCAGAAGACTGACTACGAGAAACTTGTTTTTGAAATCATTACAGATGGTTCTATTCATCCTAAGGATGCATTGACTGAAGCAGCAAAAACACTTATCCACCACTTTATGTTGTTCTCTGACGAGCGCATCACTCTTGAGGCAGATGAGATTGCTCAAACTGAAACTTATGATGAAGAATCGCTTCACATGAGACAGCTTCTTAAGACCAAATTGGTTGATATGGATCTTTCAGTGCGTGCACTTAACTGTTTAAAAGCTGCTGAAGTTGAAACTCTTGGAGATCTTGTTTCTTACAACAAGAATGACTTGATGAAATTCAGAAACTTCGGTAAAAAATCACTTACAGAGCTTGAAGAGCTTGTAAACGTGAAAGGTCTTAACTTCGGTATGGATCTTTCAAAATATAAATTAGATAAAGACTAGTAATGCTCCATATTTTGCTCCTCAAAAAGGGTTGAGCAAGATGGTGGCTTAAATTTAAAATGTCATGAGACACGGAAAAAAAATCAATCATCTAGGGCGTAAAACTGCGCACAGAAAATCAATGCTTGCTAATATGGCTTGCTCACTTATAGAGCACAAACGTATTAACACTACTGTAGCAAAAGCTAAAGCGCTTAAGCAGTTTGTAGAGCCTTTAGTAACAAAATCTAAAGAAGATACTACGCACAATCGTCGTATCGTAATGAGCAAATTGCGTCAAAAGGATGCGGTTGCCGAGCTTTTTAGAGATGTTGCTGTAAAAGTTGGTGATCGTCCGGGAGGATATACCCGTATCATTAAGTTGGGTAATCGTCTTGGGGATAACGCAGATATGGCGATGATTGAATTAGTTGATTATAACGAGTTATACAACTCTGGTAAGACTAAAAAGAAATCTACTCGTAGAGCAGGTAAAAAGACTTCTGCGGCAGCTGCGGCTCCTAAGAAAGAAGATGCGCCGGTTCAAGAGAAAAAAGCTTCTGATGAGGAAGAATAAGAAAATCTTTAGCATTGCATAAAGTAAAAAGGATAAGCCGTTTCGGTTTATCCTTTTTTTTATAATTATTTTTGAAAAAAATCTAACACTTTACAGGAACACGAGATGAAGTACCAGACAAACAGAAAAGCCTTAATTCTTTTAGCGGACGGAACCATTTTTTATGGAAAGTCTGTTGCCAATAAAGAGGGTACGGCCTTTGGAGAGGTATGTTTTAACACCGGGATGACCGGTTATCAGGAAATTTTTACAGACCCTTCTTACTATGGTCAGTTAATGGTTACCACAAACGCGCATATTGGTAATTATGGCGGTAACAACGAGGAGACCGAATCTGATACCGTAAAAATAGCCGGACTTATTTGCCGTAATTTCAGCTACAATTACTCCAGAAAACAGGTTGATGAATCTTTGCTTTCTTTTTTAGATAAAAACAACCTCTTCGTTATTTCAGATGTTGATACCCGTGCCCTTGTAGCGTATATACGTGATAATGGGGCTATGAATGCGGTAATCTCTTCAGATGTTGATAATATTGAAGGTCTTAAGAAGCAACTGGCAGAGGTTCCTGATATGAATGGTCTTGAGCTGGCTTCAAAGGTTTCAACAAAAGAGCCTTACTTTTTTGGTGATGAAAATGCTAAATACAAAGTGGCTGCAATTGATTTGGGGATAAAGAAAAACATCCTGCGTAATATGGCCAAGCGAGATATGTATATCAAAGTGTTCCCATATGATGCTTCTTTTGAAGAAATGAAATCTTTTGAGCCTGATGGTTTCTTCCTGTCTAATGGCCCAGGAGATCCTGAGCCGCTTAAAGAAGTAATTAAGACTGCAAAACAAATTATAGACGCAGATTATCCGCTGTTTGGTATTTGCCTGGGGCATCAGATCATTGCCCTGGCAAACGGTATCAGTACGTTTAAAATGCATCACGGTCACAGAGGAATCAACCATCCTGTTTTGAATAATCAAACCGGACGAGGCGAGATAACTTCACAGAACCACGGTTTTTCAGTAAACTACGATGAAGCTGCAAACAATCCTGATATTGAGGTAACCCATAAACACCTCAATGATAATACGGTGATGGGTTTGCGTATGAAGAATAAAAACTGTTTTTCGGTACAATATCACCCGGAAGCAGGTCCCGGTCCTAATGACGCGACCTACCTCTTTGATGAATTTATCGAGCGTATGTCAAAGCAAACAGTATAAGTCTACAAAGCCCCGTTTTATCGGGGCTTTTTTTTGATGAATATCTTCCGGAATACGAGCTTTATTGCACTTCTTCTGCTCAAACAGGTTAAAGGTGCGCGTGTTTTAAATAATTATTAAAAGACCGTTTTAGGAGCTGCTATATCTGTTAAATAGTGCAGTATTGCGTATATTGCGCATACTTAATTAACCTATCAATTTTATTAGAAAATGAGTATTATAATCAATATCCATGCACGTCAAATCCTTGATTCCCGAGGTAATCCCACAGTAGAAGTAGATGTAGTAACCGAAAATGGTGTTTTGGGCAGAGCAGCTGTTCCTTCAGGAGCTTCAACCGGTGAGCACGAAGCGGTAGAGTTGCGTGACGGTGGTAAAGATTATATGGGAAAAGGAGTTCTTAAGGCTGTAGATAATGTAAATGCTGTTATCGCTCAGGAGCTTCTTGGTGTATCTGTTTTTGAACAGAATCTAATCGATCAGACTATGATTGAGCTAGATGGAACACCCAATAAATCAAAATTAGGGGCAAACGCCATTTTAGGCGTTTCTCTTGCAGTTGCTAAAGCCGCAGCAAATGAATTAAATATGCCATTGTATCGCTACGTAGGTGGTGTTAGTGCAAACACGCTTCCGGTT
Organism: Leeuwenhoekiella nanhaiensis; assembly: GCF_002744755.1. GTDB lineage: Bacteria > Bacteroidota > Bacteroidia > Flavobacteriales > Flavobacteriaceae > Leeuwenhoekiella > Leeuwenhoekiella nanhaiensis. The sequence goes on from NZ_KZ319290.1 coordinate 98,014, forward strand.
CCTATGATGAACATTATAAACGGAGGATCGCACAGTGATGCGCCTATCGCATTTCAGGAATTCATGGTTATGCCGGTAAAGGCTAAAAACTTCACCCACGCGATGCAAATGGGTACGGAGATTTTCCACAACCTTAAAAAAGTATTACACGATCGCGGTTTGAGTACTGCTGTAGGTGATGAAGGAGGTTTTGCTCCAACACTAGAAGGTACTGAGGATGCTATTGAGAGTATTCAAAAGGCTGTTGAAAATGCAGGTTATAGATTTGGAGAAGAAGTAATGATCGCTTTAGACTGTGCTTCGGCTGAGTTCTACGTAGACGGAAAATACGACTATACCAAATTTGAAGGCGATAAGGGTGTTGTACGTACCAGTGAAGAGCAGGCTGAATACCTTGCTGAATTGGCTTCTAAATATCCTATTATTTCTATCGAAGATGGTATGGACGAAAACGACTGGGAAGGATGGAAGTCTTTAACCGAAAAAATTGGCGATAAAGTACAGTTAGTAGGTGATGATTTATTTGTAACCAATGTGGAGCGTCTTTCAAGAGGTATCGAGAATGGAATTGCAAACTCTATCCTTATCAAAGTAAATCAGATAGGTACACTTACCGAAACTATTGCAGCGGTAAATATGGCCCATAATGCGGGGTATACTTCAGTGATGTCTCACCGCTCAGGTGAAACCGAAGACAACACCATTGCTGACCTTGCGGTAGCGCTTAATACCGGTCAGATTAAAACCGGTTCGGCTTCGCGAAGTGATCGTATGGCAAAATACAATCAGCTGCTGCGCATTGAAGAAGAACTCGGTTCCGTAGCCTACTTTCCTAAGGAAAAGGCTTTTAAAGTAAAGTAACTCGTAAAACACCCCAATCGGGGTGTTTTTTTTGCCTTTTAAGTTTCCATTTAAATAAAAGTCATAAGCTCGGTTTATTCTTGTAAAAAATTCTTTAGTTCATATTTAAACGATTAAGTGTATATTTTTTACGATGTGAAGTATTTTATTAAAAAGAAAAAGAGTACATTCGTACATCTCAAAAGATAATTCATTTTAGATTCTTTAACCCAACAGTATCTGTAAACAGATCTGAAAATTTTGAAGTTGGGTGAAAGAGCGGTTCTGAAAACTGAAGTAAGTATCGCTCTTTTTTATCCAAACACGGAATCTAAATTTTGAAGTTGGGTGAGGGGTTTAACGATGCTTTGCAGCGTTGCCCCTTTTTTTATGTCCTAAATTTTTAGGTGTGATAGTTTCATTTTGATCGAATTTTAAAACAATACTTCCTAAATCCACAGTATTAGGCCTGATTTAAATATTTTTTAACCTTGTGGCAAGGCTTTAAACTTTAATAATCGCCGCTATTTTCGTACTTTAGCGACTCTTGAATTTTTTGATAATCAGCTAAAAATATATTAGATAATGGCAGATAATGCTAAACTTATTATAGGAGACAAATCCTATGAATTTCCAATCGTTGAAGGTTCTGAAAAAGAGCTTGCAATCGATATAGCTAGTCTTAGAGGAGTTACTGGTGGTTATACTACACTTGATCCTGGTTTTAAAAATACCGGTAGTTGTGAAAGCGCAATTACATTCCTAAATGGAGAAGAAGGTATTCTAAGATACCGCGGTTATGCTATTGAAGAACTTGCGGAAAAAGCCTCGTTCCTGGAGGTAACCTACCTCTTGATTTTTGGCGAATTACCTACACGTGATCAGTTAGAAAAATTTCACAAAGACATAAAAGAAGAAAATCACGTTGATGAGGATATTAAGAAAATCCTTAATGGTTTTCCTAAATCAGCACACCCTATGGGCGTGTTGGCCTCGTTAACATCTGCGCTTACTGCATTTAATCCGGATGCTGTAAATGTAGATTCTGAAGAAGATATGTATAATGCCATAGTGAAGCTTTTAGGTAAATTCCCGGTTTTAGTAGCCTGGACGATGCGCACTAAAATGAGCAAGCCACTTGACTATGGTGATGACAGCTTAAGCTACGTAGAGAACCTGCATAAAATGATGTTCTCTAAGCCTAACAGTGAGTATAAGCTTGATCCCGTCATTATTGAAGCTTTAGATAAATTATTGATCCTTCACGCTGATCACGAGCAAAACTGCTCTACGTCCACTGTGCGTATTGTAGGTTCTTCTCACGCTGGTTTATTTGCTTCCATATCTGCAGGTATTTCTGCGTTGTGGGGCCCACTTCACGGTGGTGCAAACCAGGCTGTTATCGAAATGCTTGAAGGTATTAAAGCAGATGGTGGTGATACTAAAAAATATATGGCTAAAGCAAAAGACAAGGAAGATCCATTCCGTTTGATGGGCTTTGGTCACCGCGTATACAAGAACTTTGACCCGCGTGCAAAGATTATCAAGAAAGCCGCAGATGACGTATTAAATCAACTGGGTGTAGAAGATGAAGTTCTTGATATTGCTAAGGGACTTGAAAAGGAGGCTTTAGAAGACGACTACTTCGTAAAACGCAAGCTGTATCCAAACGTAGATTTCTATTCGGGAATTATTTACAGAGCTTTAGGAATACCTGTAGAAATGTTTACCGTAATGTTTGCGATGGGTCGCGTACCAGGATGGATTGCCCAGTGGCGCGAGATGCGTTTGCGTAAAGAGCCTATTGGTCGTCCGCGACAGGTTTATATAGGTGAAACGCTTCGATCTTTTAAACCGATGGAAGAGCGATAGATCGCTAACTCAAAGATAACAGGAAGCGGGTTTTTGATTTCAGGTCAGAAACCCGTTTATGTTTTTATATTTACGCCAATTTTTTAAGCCATGATAAAACTGAATGTAAACGACGAAACTTCCCGACTGCGATCGGTTTTGCTTGGCACCGCCCGAAGCAATGGCGGTGTGCCTGCTTTGGATGAAGCTTACGATCCCAAGTCTATGCTTCATATCAAGCAAAAAACCTATCCCAAAGAGGAAGATATGGTACGCGAAATCGAAGCCGTTGAAGCTGTGTTTAATAAATACGGAGTTCAGGTTTTTCGCCCAAAAATCATTGAAAATTACAATCAGATTTTTGCACGGGATATTGGGTTTGTGATTGATAACGTCTTTATTAAAGCAAATATCTTACCTGATCGGGAGCAGGAACTTGACGCTATTCAGCACGTGTTAAGCCAGATTGATCCTGAGAAAATCATCAGGTTTCCTGAGGAAGCACATATTGAAGGTGGTGATGTTATGCCTCACGGCGATTATATTTTTGTGGGAACGTATCGCGGTAAAGATTATCCGGATTACATTATCGCCCGTACTAATATGAAAGCGGTTGAATACCTACAAAAGGCATTTCCGAACAAAAAAGTGGTTTCTTTTAACCTGCGAAAATCAAATACCAATGCTTATGAAAATGCTCTGCATTTAGATTGCTGTTTTCAGCCTGTAGGCGATAAATATGCGATCATTCATAAAAATGGATTTCTTGTTGAAGAGGAATATCAGTGGCTGGTTGATCATTTTGGAACTGAACATGTTTTTGAAATAACAGCTGAAGAAATGTTTAATATGAATTCAAACATTTTTTCCATCGCTCCTGATGTTGTTATTTCCGAACGCAATTTCACCCGTCTTAATGAGTGGCTTCGTTCTAAAGGCATTACCGTAGAAGAAGTGCCTTATGCTGAAATCTCCAAGCAGGAAGGCCTCTTGCGATGCAGCACGCTTCCGCTTGTACGCGAATAAAATTAGAAATACTAAAAACCCCTAATGAAACAGATTACAAATACCCTATTGATGGTGCGCCCTGCCGCATTCCGTATGAATGAGCAAACTGCGGTGAACAATTATTTTCAGGAAAAACTTGCGATAAATAATGAGGAAATCAATGCTCAGGCGCAGCAGGAATTTGATGCTTTTGTCTTAAAACTAAGAAATCACGGCATTGAAGTTTTGGTTTTACAGGATCAGAAAGAACTCGATACGCCAGACTCTATTTTCCCCAATAATTGGGTGAGCACGCACGAGAATGGTAATGTGGCCATTTACCCGATGTATGCCGAAAACCGTAGAAAAGAACGACGTGAGGAATTTTTTGAGCTACTGGAAGAATCAGGCTTTAAGATTAAGAGCGTGGTAGATTATACGGAAGCTGAGGAAGAAGGTATTTTTCTGGAGGGCACAGGAAGTATCGTGCTTGACCGCCAAAATGAGCTTGCCTATTGCGCTCTTTCGGCACGTGCTGACGAAGAGCTCTTCATCGAATTCTGTGAAGATTTTGAATATTTTCCGGTGGTTTTCAATGCTTATCAAACAGTTGAAGGCAAACGTCTACCTATATACCACACCAATGTGATGATGTGCGTGGCCGAAGAATTTTGCGTGATTTGTCTGGATACGATTGACGATAAGAAAGAGCGCAAATTAGTGATTGATCAGCTTAAAAAATCAGGAAAAGAGATCATCGCTATTTCAGAAGAGCAGATGCATCAGTTTGCCGGGAATATGCTGCAGGTTAGAAATAATCAGGGCGAAAAGTTTCTGATTATGAGTGCTAGTGCACATAACGCACTCAATACACAGCAAACCGCACAGATTACTAAGTATTGCCAAATTTTAAGCAGTGATTTACATACCATCGAAACCTGTGGTGGCGGAAGCGCTCGCTGTATGATGGCCGAAGTATTTCTGCCAAAAGCCTAATGGGTGTTCTTGTTCCAGTTTTTAAGGTTTACCAGCCATTTGTAGCCCATAATGACAATAAAAAGGCTTAAGGGAAGGGAGGTGATGATGAGCAGTTTTTGGGCTGCGACAAGAACATCGCTTTCCGGTCTGGACGCTCCAAGCAATACGAGTCCGCAGGCACTGGTAGTTAAAATGATGCTCCAGATGATGCGGTGTTTTTTTGAAGGCTCTTCTTCAGTAGTAGAAGTAAAACTGCTTAAAACATAAATGGCAGAGTCTAATGAAGTCACCAAAAAGCTGATGAGTAAAATAATCACAACAATACTCGTAAGGCCTTGCAGGGGATATTCCGCCAGGAAAATAAAAAGCGAACTGAATACATTGTCAAATTCTCCCTGGTAGTTTCCCCAGTTTTCGATGATTTCAAATGCAGAAGTGCCAAAAACGCTGAACCAAAAAAACGTGCCCAGAGATGGAATTAGCAAAGTGCCAATGATGATTTTTCGTAGGGTTCTTCCTCTTGAAATACGTGCGATGAAAATACCGGTGAATGGCGCCCAGGCGACCCAGAATGCCCAATAGTAATAGGTCCAATCTGTTAGAAAGGCTGTGCCGGGGTCGTAGTTCCCAATCGCAAGACTCATGGGAATAAAATCGATGAGGTAATGATAGGATGCTAAGCTCAGTTGCTTTAAGGTTGCGAGCATATCGCTCTGTAAAAAGACAAAGGTTAGAAGCGCAAGTGTGACGTAAATGTTCAGCGTTGAAAGGCGTTTGATTCCTTTTTCAATCCCGCTCCAGGCAGAAAGAAGCGCAAGCGCGCCAATAAGCACAACCAGGGCAATAATATAGTTTGCACTTAGTAGGCTATCTGTAAGATAATCAATACCGCCTTTTATTTGACTTGCTCCCAATCCTACCGCTGCAACCAGGCCAAAAACCGTAGTGATTATAGTGAGCTGATCTAGCGAAGCGGCTCCTATAGATTTATAAAATTTGCTTGATTTCGATATATCGAAAACCGTACTGCTTATGAGTACCGGTCGCTTTAACTTAAAAACGACCGTGCCAATGGCCAGGGCAAAAATGGCATAAAACGCCCAGGCTGTAAAGCCCCACTGATAAAAAGTAAATTCCAGTGCGAGTGTTTTAGGATCTGCGCCATTTTGTAGGGGTGGGTTTTGCTGCATAAAAACAGGTTCCTGTACTGCGCGTAGTAGAATTCCGGCACCCATACCTGCGCTGTATAGCATTGCGATCCAGGCGCCATTTGAAAACCTGGGTTTTTCTTCAGGTCTGCCTAATTTGTGGTTTCCCCACGGGGATATCGCAACAGCTATCAAAATCAGGACACAGGCTAAACCCAAAGCCAAATAGAAGGTGCCAAAATAGTGACGTACAGATAAAGAGAGCGCTTCGATAAACATGTAACTGGCTTCAGTATAGGAGTAAAAAAACACACATACGACTGCCAAGGTCAATGTCGCAATGAGAAGAGAAATATGACTGCGCAGAAAATTCACAAACGGGTTGATTTAGGTTTTCGGTTGATAATTCGCAATATTGCGAATCATGCCGCTAAAAATAAAATAGTGAAAGGGTAGCATACTAAACCAGTAGAGCCTTCCCCATAAACCTTTCGGTCTGAATGTAGCGGTTTGGTGCAGCACATTGTCTTCATCAATTTCCCAATCAAGCCAGGCCTCACCGGGTACGCGCATTTCAGCAAAAAGCAACAAACGGCGCTCCTCTTTATCGGCCAATAAAACTCTCCAGAAGTCCAGTGAGTCGCCTTCGTAAATCTCGTTGCTGTGTGTGCGCCCGCGTCTTAAACCCACACCACCCGCGATTTTGTCTATAAAGCCGCGTATTTTCCAAAGGAAATCAGCATAATACCAGCCGCGGTTTCCGCCTATAGACCAGATGTTCTCCAACGCCTGCTCCGGATTTTCAAGCTTGATGCTTTGCCGGTCTTTTAAACAACCAAATTCGGGTACCTTCACATAATGGCTGAGGTCTTTTCTAAAACGCCCGCTGACCATAGAATCTTTCCAGCTGGAGACCACCTGATTTTGTTCTATTTTTTCAAAAGCTAACTTAATCGCATCAACATAATTGATGGGTTTGATTTTGAGCAACTCCTGAAGACGGGTATCTTTAGATATCACTTCAACCCGCATACTGTCTACTAAATTGAGCGCGAGTTTGTAACTGGTTGAGGTTACAAAGTACAGCCAGTAGGAAGAAATCTTGGGGCTCATAACCGGCACGTCAATAATGGTAAGGGAAAGTTTTCGCACCCGTGCGTAAAGCAACATCATTTGTTTATAAGACAGGATATCTGGACCACCAATGTCAAACGACTCGTTGTAGCATTTTTCGTTACCCAGCACACCGGTGAGGTACTGCAGGACATTGCGTATGGCGATGGGCTGGCAGCGGGTCTTCACCCATTTGGGCGTGATCATTATAGGTAGTTTTTCGCACAAGTCCCGTATAATCTCAAAAGATGAACTGCCCGAGCCTACAATAATCGCTGCCCGCAAAACGGTCAGATTAAAATTTCCCTGATAGAGTACATCTTCCACGCGCTTGCGGGACTGCAGGTGTTTACTTAGGTTTTCTTCATTGACAATTCCGCTTAAGTACACTACCTGTTTGCAATCTGTCGCTTCAAGATAGGTATTGAAATTACGTGCAGAACGTTCCTCTTTCTCATCAAAATCAGAAGTAGAAGAGGTCATAGAATGTATGAGGTAATAGGCCGCATCTAAATCTTTCGGAAGTTTATCCGGTTGCGGGTCGTCTAAAAAATCGATCTCCACAATCTCAATTTGTTCGCGGGTTTTTGCATTTACAGACAGGCGGTTTTTATCACGAACCGCACAAACAATCTCGTGCCCCGCTTCAAGAAGGAGTGGTAGCAGGCGCATCCCGATATAGCCGTTAGCTCCGGTAAGCAGTATTTTCATAGTGGCTTTTTAATAAAGATACACATTTAAACAGGCTTTTTTAGAGATGAAAACCGCTCAAAGTAGTATCTTATGACAATTTTAAACCTAATCCTTATGAATTCAACCATGCGTACAATTACAGTGGTGGTAGGTCTTGTTTTGATCGCTCTGGGTCTTTATCAGGCTTTTGTTCCTCAACAGGTGGTAGATTTTGGTCCTCTTGAGGTATCAGCTAAAGAAGGTCTTACTACAGAGTCACTTGTGTTAATAGGCCTCGGGGTGCTTGCTCTGGTTGTCAGTTTCCTGAAGAGGAAGTAACTACAAATCTTCCGGCCCCAGAGGCAAATGCGCAGCCTTGTAATCAAGAATCTTCTTCATAAAATTATGCGTGGCTTTGTCTTTTGCTTTCGCCCGTATTTTTATAAAATACTGGTCCTTGTAAATGCTGTATTCTTCTGCCTTGCCCTTGTATAGATTGAGTTTGTAATAGGGTATAATCAGCGCAAACGACTCCAGCAAAGAACGGAAGCCCACGATGATTCCATTGGGTCGCATCTCGATATTGCAGGTATTCACATAACTGTCCAGAACCAGTAAGTTGTGAATCTCAATACTGGTGGTGGTGATAAATAGTTTAGAAGAGCCGATGCCGCGCATTTTGATGCGTTCGCGTAAGGTAAATGGCGGTCCCACGGCCTCAGTTATTTTTCGCTTGACTTCGGGATTGTTATACGAAACGTTTAAAAGCATTTTTTCTTTTAAAGATACGGCATCGCAGACAAACATAAAGATTGAAACGATCACTAGAATTTAGGAATAGGGGGCTAAATTTCTAAATGTGTATCAATTTTTAAGCTTGAGGTCTTCTCCCAAGCTAGTTTACGTATCTTTGCGGCTTCAGAAATACGACTCATGAATTTATCAGAAAAGCTTACTCAAGCCGTTAAAGACGCGGTACAGCATCTCTTTAAAGCCGAATTGGAAACCGTTGAAATTCAGCCTACCCGTAAGGATTTTGAAGGCGATCTTACCGTGGTGGTGTTTCCCATTTTGCGGGTGGCCAAAGGTAATCCTGCGGTAATTGGAGAGCAAATAGGGGCTTATGTAAAAGAACATCTTGCCGAAATTTCTGATTTCAATGTGGTTAAAGGCTTTCTAAATCTGGTGGTTGCAGATGCCTATTATCTGGATTTTTTCGAAAGTATTCGTCCTGATAAAAACTTTGGTCACAAAGCACCGGAAGGTAAAGCCGTGATGGTCGAGTACTCTTCGCCTAATACCAATAAACCCCTGCACCTGGGCCATATTAGGAACAACTTATTGGGCTATTCGGTTGCCGAAATATTAAAGGCTTCCGGTAAAAAAGTTTACAAAACCCAAATCATCAACGACCGGGGTATTCATATTTGCAAAAGTATGCTGGCCTGGCAGAAATTTGGTGATGGCGAGACGCCGGAGTCAACCGGACTTAAGGGCGATAAGCTTGTGGGTAATTACTACGTGAAGTTTGATAAAGCCTATAAAGAGGAGCAATCCTATTTAGTTGCTCAGGGTAAAACCAAAGAGGAAGCCGAAAAAGAAGCACCACTCATTCTTGAAGCTCAGGATATGCTCCGCAAATGGGAGGCAGGCGATGCTGAAGTGGTCGCCCTCTGGGAAAAAATGAACGGCTGGGTATATGCAGGTTTTGAAGAAACCTATAAAAACCTGGGTGTTGATTTTGACAGCTATTACTACGAAAGCAATACTTACTTATTAGGGAAAGACAATATTGAAGAAGGCCTTAAAAAAGGCGTGTTTTATAAAAAGGAAGACGGTTCGGTTTGGTGTGATCTAACCGAAGATGGTCTGGATGAAAAGCTGGTCTTACGCAGTGACGGTACTGCCGTGTATATGACTCAGGATATTGGTACCGCCATTCAGCGGGTAAAAGATCATCCTGATGTAGGCGGAATGATTTATACCGTGGGGAATGAGCAGGATTATCATTTTAAAGTACTTTTTTTAATACTGAAAAAACTGGGATATGACTGGGCCGAAAATCTGTATCATCTAAGTTATGGGATGGTAGATTTACCTAGCGGAAAAATGAAAAGCCGCGAAGGTACCGTGGTTGATGCCGATGATCTGGTTTCAGAAATGGCAGAAACCGCCGGAAAAATCGCTGAAGAATTAGGTAAACTTGACGGCTACAGCAATGCAGAAAAGCAGGAGCTCTACAAAACCATCGGTCTGGGGGCGTTGAAATATTACATCTTAAAAGTAGATCCTAAAAAGCGCATTCTATTTAATCCCGAAGAGTCTGTAGATTTTCAGGGAAATACAGGGCCTTTCATTCAATATACCTACGCTCGTATTCAGTCTATCTTGAGAAAGGCCGAAGAACTCAAAGTGCCGGTGACGCTTCGTTATGAAAATCTTCAACCCAAAGAAAAAGAACTCATCAAGCAAATTGCCCTGTACCCGGAAACGGTTCAGCTTGCAGCAGAAAACCACAGTCCGGCGCTGATTGCCAACTATACCTACGATCTGGTGAAGGAATTTAATTCATTCTACCAGCAGATTTCCATTTTGGGAGCAGATACCGATGCAGAGAAAAGTTTCCGCGTAGCCTTGTCAAAAAAAGTAGCAGAGGTCATTGAATCTGCTTTTGGTTTACTAGGGATTGATGTGCCCGAGCGGATGTAATTAGAAATTGATTCGCAGCGAAGCATTTGGCGTAAAACCCAGCGAATTGTTCCGAATGGCGAGCGCTCTCGTAGTATCTTCCGGATTTACGATGTAGTATTGCTGGATAGGATTTTCGGCATTGAGTACGTTTAAAGCACCCAGGGTAACTTTACCCTGAATGGGCCCGGCCTCAAAACTGTAATTTACAGAGGCATCTACACGTAAAAAATCATCCAGATTTTCAGCATTGGGCGAGGCGTAGTTTACAATACGCCCGTTACCCGAAGAGATCGTTTCTACACCCGAAATAGGAACCGTGTAAGGCCTGCCGGTATGGTAGGTGGTGCCCAGCGCGATATCCAGGTTCTTTAAGATCGAATAGTTGCCGGCTAAATTGAGAGAGTGTCTCAAATCGGTATTATTTGGGAATTTATCGGGAATTAGACTTTCGAACTGATAATCATTGGTTGAAAAGGTATAGGTGAGGTAAACGCTGTACTTTTTTTCGGTTTTATTCAAAATGAATTCAAGTCCTTTAACTTCATAGGAGCCTGAGGTTTTTATAAACTGAAACTGATTCTGAAAACCCTGGTTGGAGGCCGTTATACCATCCACATTTTTGTAAAAAGCACTTAGATCAAGCAACCAGCCATTCTTTTTAAATTCCATGCCACCCGAAAATTGCTTGCTGCGTATTAGCGGAATGTCGTTGTCGTTAGCCAAAATCCATCTACGGTTTTCAACGCCCAGAAAATCTTCTTCAAAATCAATTATTTGAGTTGCGGTCTGGTATTTAAACTCGCCCTGAGCCTTGAGGGCAACATGGGCTCCCAGTTTTTGCCTGGCGTTAAGCCGGGGCTCGAGTCTCAGTTTTTCAAACTTTTCAAAATACGAAGCTCTCAGGCCCGCTCTTAAAAAAGTTTTTGAGGATTGAAAGGTTAGATCTGTAAAGGCGCTGTGACTGCGTACCACATCTTTTTGGCGTTGGGAAAATAACGGATTACTCACACGAGTACCGTTGCGAATGCCGGTTTCGGTAAATTGGTAGCCATGCAGCCATTCCAGATTTTTACCAATCTGCTGAATACCTTTCAGTTTAATCCCGGTTTCTAGCACTTCATTTTCCTGCAGTAATTCCTGCTCCGATTCGGTAAAAAATTCGCGGGAATCAATATTGTATTTGGTCAAATAGGCATTTACAAACGTGGAATAGTTTGCAGACCAGGTTGAGCTTAAGTTTCCGCCTATGGCGATATTTTGCTGATCGAGATTGCTGGTTTTGGTAACATTTGCTGTCGCTGCATTCTGTTCTGCGTAAAAAAGTTCGTTGCTGATTTGTATAAAACTAACGCGGGCTTTGTGATTTTCATTTAAGTCTACCAAAAGTTTTGCGGTATAGTCGTAGAATTTAAAATCAGATTGGGCACCATCCTCTAAGGAGGTGTTGTTTTCGTCTTCAATCTCCGAATCCTGAAAACTGCGTTTAAAATACGCCTGATAGGTGGGCGTTTGCAGTTGGTCTGCAATAGAATGTCTGCCGGAAAGTTGCAGGGCAACGGCTTTACCTAAGGGGATTTGTATGAAAGCGTCTGCACTTAGTCCGTTAAGACCTACACCGCCGCTTATTTTGGTGCCGATCTCATTTTCGGTATTCATGCGTATGGTGCTGCTCACTCCGCCGCCGTATTCAGAAGGGGTTCCGTTTTTTATCACCGAAACTTTTTTGGTGAGATTGGGATTATAAGCCGAGATAAGTCCAAAAAAATGACCGGAATGATACATTACGATATCATCCCACAGCATCAGGTTTTCGTCCTGAGTACCACCACGTACATTGATGTTGTTGATGCTTTCGTCAATACTTTCCACTCCCGGAAGCACCTGAATGGTTTGTAAAATATCAGGATCTACCAGCCCCGGAAGTATGCCAAACTGCTCACTGTTTATAATAAACTGGTCGTCTACGCTTTTTTGCAAACCACGGGTCAAAAAACGGGAAACTACAATTTCAGGAAGCTCAAAATCCTGCAGTTTGAGATAGAGTTCTTTACAGTTTCCGCCCTGCGAAATCAAATCAGCGGCTTCTACAATTAAGCGTTCATAGCCCAAGTAGCTGATTTCAAGCTCTGCACTTGGAGCTATATCACGAAGTTGAAATTGGCCCTCAGAGCCTGAAATACCACCTTGATTGGTGCCTGTTACGCGTATTTCAGCCCCGGCTAAAACCGAAAAGTTTGTAGCATCTTTCAGGATAGCGCAGTAGCTTAGCGTGCTGGTTTTTAGCTTAAGTGCAATATAGCGATCACTTAGTTTTTCAACCTCAAGCGGACTTTTCTCCTGTATATACTCTAAAGCAAGTGTCAGGTTTTCAAAAGTAGCAGATCGTATTTTCAGGTGCTCCAGATCTTCTGTTTTGTAAGCAAATTTTACGTCAAACTGCGATTCCAGTGTATTTAGAAATGGAATGACTGCTGTTTGTTCCTGAGCTTTCAGACTCAGAAAACCGAAAAGTACGATCGCAGTGATGTAGATTTTAAGGAGCATCGGGCGAAATTTTTACCACAGCATCTTTAATCTCGTAGCTGAGGTTGAGCGGGATGCAAACCGATTGAAGCGCCAGTTGCAGGTCAGTATTGCTAAAGCCTCCTGAATACAGTTGCCTGGTGTCTACCGCAGAAGCTTCGATTTCAATATCAAATTGGCGTTGCATTTCTTCAAAAACCAGCTCAAGCGGTACAGCATCAAAAAGGCTTTCCTTGTCTAACCAGGCCGGTTTGGCATCAGTAAGACCCGTGATTTTTTCACCTGTACCATTTAAAAAACGATAGCGTTCTCCCGGTTCTAAAATAAGGCTGTCTGTCGCCCGGGTAACGCTAACCCTTCCTTCATAACAATGTACTTCAAAGTACGAATCGCGCTCTTTTACATTGAATTGCGTCCCCAAAACCTGCACATCACCCGCTGAGGTGTGAACGGTGAATTTTTTTCCTTTGGTGACCTTAAAAAAAGCTTCGCCATTCAGGTTGACTTTTCGGTTTCCGGTGTCCCAGTTTTTTTCGTTTATAGTTAAGGAACTGCCTGCGTTTAGAATGACTTCAGAGTCATCGGGCAGTTGGGTTTGAGCAATCTCGCCAAAGCCGGTTTTCGTGTCAATTCCGTCAGAGCCCAAAAAGAACCAGGTAGAGATTAGCACGGCCACCACTGCTGCAGCGGCATAGCGCACCCAGCCAAAGTTCGGTTTGATTACTTTAGGCTCTTTTTTCACCGATTGCAGACGCTTCTCAAGATCCTGATAGCTTTGCTCGGTATCCAGAAGTTCGGATTTGAGCTCCTTTGAAAAGTCGGCAATTTTAGCATAAGCCTTGTAATCTTCGGTTTTCTTGAATGCTTCCAGCTCTTCGGGCGTTAAGTCACCGTTTAACCATTTTAATATGAGCTTTTCGTTTTTCATTATTCTTGCTTGTGGGCATCTGTAAGACAACTAAATACCGTTTTACCCTACCCTTAATTTGTTAAATATTTGGAATTTGTTCACGAAGGCTTGCCAAAGCCTGGCTCATACGCTTTTCTACGGCTTTGACAGAGAGGTCTAGAGTTTCGGCAATCTCGCGGTATTTCTTACCGTCTATACGGTTCATTAAAAAAACTTCGCGTTGAGCTTCGGTTAAATTAGCAATGGCATCGCTTAATTTGGCTTTAAATTCCTTTTCTTCTAAAATATATTCGGGATCCTGAAAAGACCGGTTTTCCTTAGTGTTATTTTTTTCGTAATTGAGCATCACTTTTTGATGCTTCACCGCATTTAGGAAAAGGTTGTTTATGGTGGTAAACAGGTAGGTTTTCGCTTTGCTTAAATTAATATCTGCACAATTTTGCCATATTTTTACGAAAGCCTCCTGCGTGAGATCAAGCGCCTGTGCCTCATCTCCACACTTATAAAGGGCAAAGTTTTTAGCGCCCTGTACATAGGAGGTGTAAAAAGCTTTGTAAGTTGGCTCCTTACATAAATTTTCTGAGTCGCTGTTTTTCAAGGGAATTTGCAGGGGTTTGGTATTGTTAAATTTAGTTAAAAATAAAATTTCTGCTTATTTAGGGTAGGGTAAAATTACGTTGGGTTGTCTTATTCACGAAAACGAATTAAAACCGAATCGTAATTTTAAATTTAATAAAATGAAAAAACTAAAATCAATTTTGAGCATAGCTGTTTTGGCAGCTTTTACATTTACTTCCTGCCAGACTGAAGAAAGTGAACTAATCAATGAGGGCGAAAGCACAAACAGTGCTAGCAGCAAAACAGCAGACTTGTTGGTGCGCAGTTCGGCTTCAGACGGTTCTGATGACGATATTTTAGACGGAATAAGTTGCGCGTCTGTCGTCTACCCCGTAGTAGCAGAAATTAATGGTCAGGAATATACGTTTACCAATGAAGCTATGCTTTCAATCGTAGTGGAGATTTTTGGAAGCATTAAAGGAGATGATGATTTTGTGGAATTCAAGTTCCCCATCCAAATGCAATTGAGCAACTACACGGTAGTAACTATTAATAATGAAGATGAGTTTGAAGCATTAAAAGATGCGTGCGAAGATGCTGATGATTCACGTGATGACATCATTAAATGTTTAGATATTGACTATCCGGTTACTTTACTCACTTTTGACGCCAGTGCACAGCAAACCGGAAGCGTGGTAATTACCGGAAAGCGTGAGATGTACAACTTTATTGACGACCTTGAGGACAATCAGTTCTTTAGTATAGATTATCCTATTACGGCTACGTCAGCAAGTTCAGGTACTATAACCATTACTTCTGATGCACAACTTGCTCAGGAATTAGAAAGCTGTGAGGCCGAAGATGATGCGCGTGATGAGGCTGAGGATCGTGCCGATGATCTGGAAGATGAACTTGAAGATATAATGGCTGATGTAAACTTTAGAATTGAGTCTACTTTAAGTACGATGGCTTTTTTGGCAGATTATACTTTTGAGTTTGCCAATGACGGGGAGATCATTGTGAGAAATGCAGCTACCGGAATTATTCAGGATGTAGAAGGCGAGTATGATTTTGAATCGGAGACCGAAGTCTTTGTGGAGATCGAATTTGAAGGCAGTACTATTTTTAGCGTACTTGAGGGTACTTATGAAGTCGTATCTCAAACTGCAACCCGAATCGAGTTACAAAGCACAACAAATGCCGCTTTAAAACTGACACTTTTAAAATCGTAGATACCAGGTTGTACTTATACTGAAACCCCGTGATTAGCGGGGTTTTCTTATTGAGATTGGTGCAAAATGGATGAAGTAGAAGTAAAAAAAATGGTTTCCCGATAAGGAAACCATTTCTCATTTAACGCTAATTAAAAAAGTTTTATGCAGCAGCTTTTTTACTACCTGAAGAGCTTACGGCCAAATTATAAACAACAAGACCAAAACCAATTTTATTGATGGCATCACCTATGTTGTAGATAACATCCATACTCAGGCCGTCAAAAAGCCCGTCATACCAGCCCGGAGTTCCTGCCATATATCCTAACGGATAAATTGCCCATCCTACCAGTACAAACCAGCATAAAGTTTTATGTGCTTTTAATACATTTCCACCGGCACTGGTAGCGAGTTGTTTAGCCTTACCAAGCCAGATGTCGTATACGATGATGAAGTATGCGATACCTGAAATTAAGCCCCATAACCAGGCCTGATCACGAAATACAGCTTCTCCCAAATAACCAGTTACCAGCATAATTACAGAAAGAATAATCAAACGCCACATCAGTGAACGTTTTGCTCCGGCAGCTCTAAGAATGAGGAAAAATTCAACGCACATCAATGGTACAGTCAGAACCCAATCTACATAACGGAAAAATGTTGGGGACTCCCCAAAGCTTTCCCAGTAGCCGCGCATGTAGAAATAATGCACTGCGGCAATAAAAGTAATAAGACCAGAAACCAAAATAGACGTCTTCCACTTACGGTCGAAGTCGTTCATTGATAAAAAGAAAAAAGCTGACGCGGCCATCATAGCCATGCTCCCTACGAAAAATGTAAAGCCGACGTAGTCGTCTGCCGCCATTTTTGAAATTTCGGCGAGAGCCAAAGTAAATGTTTTCATAGCAAAATATTTTTTTGTTTAACTAAATTTAAAAATAGTTAAACAAACTAAATACGCATTTAACAAAACTTAAACCTTTATTTTGAGTATTTAATAAGAATTTCACGGGATGAAAGCAATAATGATAGTTTTGACCTTTTTTGCCTTATGGCTTACCTCGTTTCTTTCGGCTTCCGGAGAAAATGTGTTAGCCATTATTTTGATCTTGACTATTGGTATTTTGCACGGGTCTAATGACATCAAACTCCTTCTCAATTTGAAGGAAAGTTTTGGCCTCAAGATGAACAAACAGCAGTATCTTTTACTGTACATAGCAGTTGTTCTCTTGGGGGCTATTTGTTTTTACCTGATACCCCTAGTTACTCTGGTGCTCTTTGTAGGTATAAGTGCCTATCATTTTGGAGAACAGCACTGGTCTGATAAAGTACATAAGCATTCCAAGTTCTTTATTGGCTACACCACAATCTATGGTCTTTCTATATTTGCTTTACTCTTCTATTTCAATCAGCCTGAGGTTATTGAGGTTGTCGATGATTTATGCGGATTTCGGCTCAAGCACGCCTTTTTTGCTCCGTTTCTGATCATTAATTTGGGTGTTCTCTTAATTTTAAGTGCTTTTGGTCATAAAAAATTCACCTGTAATTTTATTCTCGAAGCTTTTTACCTTCTGGTCTTTGGCCTCATTTTTAGCATTGCTCCCTTAATTTTAGGTTTTGCACTCTACTTTACAATTTGGCACAGCTTACCTTCTTTAAACGATCAAATCAAGTTCCTATACGGGGATATTTCTAAAGAATCATTATTCAAGTACCTTACAAATTCGCTGGTTTACTGGTTTAGCGCTCTTTTGGGGCTTTTGGCGATTTACTATATAATAGGAAGTGATGATTCACTTTTTCTTCCGGTTTTATTTTCATTTCTGGCGGCAATTACCTTTCCCCACGTTTTTGTAATTGAGCAAATTGAACGGGAGTAAATCTTTAAACTCAGACCTAAAATCATTAAATTTGCAGCCCTTCCACAAAGTGGAAAGCCGCACGGTTGCCAGCAGCTGTGTTTTTAAAGTTCAACACCAAAACTCTTGCAGGTCAAGAGCATATTTAGAATACAAGCTATGTTTGATAATTTAAGTGATAAGTTAGATAAGGCGATGCACGTGCTTAAAGGGCACGGTCAGATTACAGAAGTCAATGTTGCCGAAACCCTTAAAGAAATACGTCGCGCCCTTGTAGATGCTGATGTTAACTATAAAATTGCAAAAGATTTTACCAGTACGGTAAAAGAAAAAGCGCTGGGTCAGGATGTACTTACGGCTTTGAAGCCGGGTCAGTTAATGACCAAACTCGTCAAGGATGAGCTAACCGAACTGATGGGTGGCGATGCAGAAGGCATCAATCTTTCGGGTAATCCTTCGGTAATCCTGATGTCTGGTTTGCAGGGTAGTGGTAAAACTACCTTTTCCGGTAAACTGGCCAATTACTTAAAAAACAAAAAAACTAAAAAGCCACTTTTGGTTGCCTGTGATGTATATCGTCCTGCGGCGATAGATCAGCTTCATGTAGTGGGAGACCAGATAGGTGTTGAGGTTTTTTCCAATAAAGAAGAAAAAGATCCGGTTAAGATTTCGGAGGCTGCGATTGCTCACGCCAAAGCCAATGGCTTTAATGTGGTGATTATTGATACCGCGGGTCGTCTTGCAGTAGACCAGGTGATGATGAACGAGATCGCAGCAATTCATCAGGCTATTCGCCCACAGGAAACCCTGTTTGTTGTAGATTCTATGACGGGTCAGGATGCTGTAAATACTGCAAAAGCGTTTAATGACGTTCTAAATTTTGACGGGGTAATTCTTACCAAATTAGATGGTGATACTCGTGGTGGTGCCGCTCTTTCTATTAAAACAGTAGTTGATAAGCCTATCAAATTCATCGGTACCGGTGAAAAGATGGAAGCCATTGATGTGTTCTATCCTTCCCGTATGGCAGACCGTATTCTTGGCATGGGAGATGTTGTATCTCTTGTAGAGCGTGCTCAGGAGCAGTTTGATGAAGAAGAAGCCCGAAAGCTGCAGAAGAAAATCGCCAAGAATCAATTTGGTTTTGATGATTTCCTTAAGCAAATACAGCAGATCAAAAAGATGGGTAATATGAAAGACCTGATCGGGATGATTCCCGGTGCCGGTAAGGCGCTTAAAGGTCTTGATATTGATGACGACGCCTTTAAAGGTATTGAAGCCATCATTCACAGTATGACGCCAGATGAGCGTACCCAACCGTCTATCATCAACAGCAGCCGTAAAAAGCGCATCAGTAAAGGTAGCGGTACATCGGTTCAGGAAGTAAATCAGTTGCTCAAACAATTCAATCAAATGAGCAAAATGATGAAAATGATGCAAGGCGGTGGTGGCGCCAAGATGATGCAGATGATGAACAATATGAGATAGTTTAGAGTTTATAGTTTGCAGTTTCAGTAAGCAGGAATTAATTTTTTGATTATGGGTGTTGAAGATTTAATTGCTTATCAAAAAGCTTTTGATCTGGCGATGGAAATTTTTGAGGTTTCTAAATCTTTTCCAAAAGAGGAATGCTATTCTTTAACTGATCAAATTAGAAGATGCTCCAGGTCGGTGTGTGCAAATATGTCTGAAGCCTACAGAAAGCGGAAGTACGAAAGACATTTTATAAGCAAATTGACTGATTGTGATGCAGAAAACGGTGAAACTCAGACTTGGTTACGCTTTGCTTTTGCTTGCGAATACATATCTGAAGAATATTATAATTCTAAACTTGAGAAGAGTAAGGAAATAGGGAAGCTCATAAACTATATGATTAATAATCCAGGAAAGTTTGGCTGTAACTGAAAACTGCCAACTGATACTGCCAACTGAATTAAAAATGACAATACTAGACGGAAAGAAAACCAGCAACGATATTAAAAATGAGATTGCTGAAGAAGTAAAAGCAATGAAAGAGCGGGGCGAAAAGGTTCCGCACCTCGCAGCTGTTTTGGTAGGGAATGATGGAGCTAGTTTAACCTACGTGGGCAGTAAGGTGAAAGCCTGCGAGCGTATTGGTTTTGAATCTACCCTTATCCGTCTTCCGGAAGAAACTACTGAAGAAGAATTGCTTGATCAGATCAAAAAGCTTAATGCAGATCCTGAAATTGATGGATATATCGTTCAGCTTCCGTTACCGAAACATATTGATGAGCAAAAAGTGCTACTTGCTGTTGACGCTGATAAGGATGTAGACGGTTTTCACCCTACAAACTTTGGTAAGATGGCTCAGGATATGCCGGTTTTTATTCCTGCAACTCCTTTTGGTATTATGGAATTGCTTAAACGCTATGAAGTTCCTACCGAAGGTAAACACACCGTGGTTATTGGTCGCAGCCATATCGTTGGTCGACCTATGAGTATTTTAATGTCTCAAAAAGGAAACCCCGGAAACAGCACCGTAACCCTGGCGCACAGCCGCACCAAAAATCTGGAAGAGCTTACCAAACAAGCCGATATCATCATCACGGCATTAGGGGTGCCCGAATTTTTAAAGGCTGATATGGTTAAAGATAATGTCACCATTATTGATGTGGGGATTACCCGCGTGCCCGATACGACTAAAGAACGCGGTTACCGCATTACAGGTGACGTAGATTATGATGCAGTAAGCAAAAAAGCAGATTTTATTACGCCGGTACCCGGTGGAGTAGGACCAATGACGATCGCAATGCTGTTGAAGAACACCCTACTGGCGCGAGCACGTCACAATAAAAACTAAGCGGAAAATTACTTGAATTAAAAAAGAGGCTTTTAAGCCTCTTTTTTAGTGTTATTATTTCAAAAGATGCCGTGCTCCTAGCGCAGCGCCTATGATACCCGCGTGATTGCGTGTATGTGCAGCCATAATGGGGATATCGGTTTTAAGGTATTTGATATATTCATCAAGATTTTTACTGGCTCCCCCGCCTATGATAATCAATTCGGGCTGTGAGATGGTGCTTAGCATTTGAATGAATTTATTGAAGCGTTTACCCCATTTTTTAAAACTCATATCATTGTCCAGACGCACACGTCTTGAGGCATATTCCTCAATTGAAGTTTTCTTTTTATAGCGCATTTGACCGAGTTCAAAATTTGGGATGAGTTCGCCATTAAAAAAGACGCCACTGCCAATACCGGTTCCAATAGTCACCACAACAACAAGACCTTTTACGCCTTTACCCACGCCAAATTCCATTTCAGCGAGACCTGCAGCATCTGCATCGTTCATAACATTTACCGGGAGGCCTATGCGTTGCGAAATCATATCATCAACCTGAACACCTAGCCAGGATTTGTCGAGATTTCCGTGTTCTAATGCCTTTCCCCTGTGGATAACGGTGGGGAAGCCCACACCAACGGGACCTTTCCAGTCCCAGTGTTTTACCACTTGTGCAATAGTCTCGACCATCGCTTTGGGTTCACGGGGAACGGGCGTGTCAAGTCTGAAACGCTCTCCCAGATATTCTTCTTTCGTTAAATTTACAGGTACCCCTTTGATGCCTGAACCTCCTACATCAACGCCCAGTATTGCCATAAAGATCTATTAAATTTTAGGCTGAAATTTTCAGCATGAGTTAAAATGAATAAGCAATTTATAGAAAAACCATAAAAAAGACGGCAAAAAGGGCCAGAATATAAATGAGCCAATACGGCTTAAACCGCAAAGGGTTACTGCCGAAAAGTATTTTAGTCAGCTTAAACATCAAAGGCCTGTTTTTCGCGATATAATTGTAACCGTGATCACTAAGCTTTCTAAATGTTGCATTTTGGGTGTACCAGCGATGGTAGGGATACTTCTTAGACGAATAATCATAGCTGCGGTAAGCCGAGTCAGGACCGGCATAAACAGAACCGTCCGTTTCAATAAGGCGGCTTGCTTTTTTAAATTCTTTTAAAGGAATATCAGGAAAATCTGCTGCAGCCTGCTGAAAGCTTCGGTATTCGATGGAATCTCCCGTCATGTTTTGCCAACGGGTTACCCAATACTTACAGAACTCGCACTTACCGTCCCAGATAAGTACCGGTTTATCTTTTGGAGGAAATTCAGTCTGTGGTATCTTCTGAAACATGTTCTTCCTGATGTTTTTCGAGTAAGGTATCGGGATCGCCGTATTCCTGTTTGTAAATTTTCACAATCAGCAAAAACAGGCTAATGAGTAAGGGTCCAAAGATTAGTCCGATAAATCCAAAAAGCGGTACCCCAACGATTACACCTATAAGTGTTACCAGAGGGTGTACATTGGCCAGTCGCTCTAAAACATACAGGCGTATCAGATTGTCTGTTGAGCCCACAACGACCAGGCCATAGATCCCAATTCCAAGAGCCTGAAGGTTATTGCCACTGGCTATCATAAGTATTACGACCGGAGCTATCCCTAGCAAGGTGCCTACAAAAGGAATCATGCTTCCTATTGCTGTGATGACAAACCAGAAAAAGGGATCAGGTACACCGAATATAAAAAAGCCTATCAGCGCCACAATTCCCTGAGCTAACGCTACAAGCGGAATGCCCAACGCATTACTTTTTACCATGGCCCGGCTTTCTTCGCCTATACGTTTTATATTGTCTTTACCAAGCGGAATAAACGCGTAAAGATAGTCGTGTAGTTTTTCGCGATTGACCAGCATGTAGTAGAGAATGAAATACATGATTCCTACCGCGATAAATACATTAAAGGTACCTCCTGCCAGATTTTGTAAGTTGGTGGATACCCAGCTTGTTATGGAATTGGTGTCGATAGATTCACTCACTTTGAAGCCAAGATCTGCCTCCCAGACCCCTATTTGATCTTTTATAACCTCAATGACCCGCTCAGAATTGTTTACCGCTTTACCAATTTTATTGGTCAGCATCATTACGGTCAGACCAATAGGTACTAAAATCACCACAAACGAGCCCAGCATCGCCAGACCTGCGGCATAGCCCGCTTTCCAGCCTCTTTTTATAAGTCGTTCTACGCTATTCGTTAAAAGAACATACAAGGTAATGGCTCCCAAAACTCCCGATAAATACGGGGTCATTTCTTCAATAATTAATACCGAAAGAAATAAGATGAGCAGTATTAAAAAGAGTTGCCTTACCAGTTCGGGTTTGAGTCTGTTCATTTGGCGAAAAGTTGAGAGATGTCTTTAAAGCTCTTAAACTCCAAAGCGTTTCCGCAGGGATCATAAAAGAACAAGGTAGCCTGTTCTCCGGGTAAACCTTCAAACCTGATGTAAGGTTCGATCACAAACTCAATATTTTTTTGCTTCAGCTTTTCTGCAAACTGATGAAAATCATCCCAGGGAAGCACTACCCCAAAGTGTGGAATGGGGACTTCCTTGCCGTCAACCGAATTGTGATGTACGTCATCCTGAGCACTTTTGGGTTTGTAATGAATCACCAGCTGGTGACCAAAGAAATCAAAATCAACCCAGTGATCGCTGCTGCGACCTTCGGTTAGTTCAAGGGTGTCCCTGTAAAAAATTCGGGCTTTCTGTACATCATCAACAGGAATAGCCAGGTGAAATGGTGCGGGCATTGGTTAGTTTTTTGGTTGTTTAGTTATTGCGCAGGGCTTTGATAAGCTCGCTTTTGCTCATCTTTGAGCGGCCTTCAATGCCAACTTCCTGAGCTTGTTTGTAGAGTTCTTCTTTGGTTCGGTCCTCATAATCTTTGGCTTTGCCTCCTTTTTTACCCGCATTAGGGGTATTGGCAATGCGTGCGGACTTTTCTTTGCTGTAACCTTGTTCTCTTAGCGCTTCATACTGGTCCTCATTTTTAACGGAAGGTCTGTCATCTGCCATACTAAATAATTCTAAAGTGGTTTCTTTAAAAATACTGGGAATTTACGAGTTGCAGGGTATGATTAACACAGGTTTATAAACTGAAGTAAATCACTACTCTTTTCGGCGTCTTCTCGGTCCGGAAGGAGTAAATCCTTTGCGGGCGGTAGCTTCAGCTGGTTGGTCATTGTAGGTTTTAGAACTGCCTTCCAGAAGCGTATTGAGCTCTCTGAGTTCGGCAGGGGTGAAGTGTCGATATTTGCCCACTGCAACATCCAGATGAATATTCATTATACGCACGCGTTTAAGGCGGGTTACCTCGTAGCCTAGATACTCGCACATACGGCGTATCTGACGGTTAAGTCCCTGAGTCAGGACAATCTTAAACCGGTTTTTCCCCAGTTGCTCTACCTCGCATTTTCGGGTGATGGTATCGAGTATGGGTAAACCATCAGACATACGCTTTACAAATGATGCCGTGACCGGTTTGTCAACTTCCACAATATATTCCTTATCGTGATTATTACGGGCACGCAGAATTTTATTGACGATATCGCCGTCATTGGTTAAAAAGATAAGCCCTTCACTGGCTTTGTCAAGACGACCAACGGGAAAGATACGCGTGGGATAATTGATAAAATCAATGATGTTGTCTTTTTCAACCCGTGTGTCTGTGGTGCACACAATCCCTACCGGTTTGTTGAAAACAAGGTAAACCGGTTTGTCTTTCTCCTGCACCACCAGTTTGCCGTCTACGCGAATCTCGTCTGCTGTCGTAACTTTTGTGCCCATTTCGGGTACAGCGCCATTTATGGTAATACGACCGGCATCTATAAGCTTATCGGCTTCCCTGCGCGAGCAGAATCCGAGTTCGCTGAGGTATTTGTTAATTCGGGTAGGTGTTTCGCCGGCCATAGGTATTGGTTTATTTCGAAAGGAACTGTATTATTTTCTCATTGACCTCCTTGTCGTACAGGCTATGATTGAGTCCTTCGGTTTCTATATATTCTGAATTTTTCAGTGCTTTATGAATCGTCCGGGAGCCTGAAGCAGGCGTTATGGTATCTTCCTTGTCGTGAATGAGCAGGGTAGGAGTCTGTATTTTTTTCGCGAATGCGGAAGAAGAAAAGTCTTTAGTTTTAAAATTGAAGCGTCTTTTGAAAAACGCTTCCAGAGCATCAATGGCTTTCTGATTAAGACCTAAAATAGTCCGGTATTGATCAACCAGGCTTTCCAGTTTATCAGGAGCGCCTAAGATAACCAGTTTCTCCATTTGCAGTGCTGAATCTTGCGCCTGATTATACAAAACGGTCATACCACCCATAGAATGTCCTATCAGGAATGCCGGTTGATAGATCTCAATAACCTGATCAAGAACCTTACTGTAGATGGGAACATACAAATATTTACCATCACTATACCCGTGAGCAGGTGCGTCAAAAGCTATGATGTTGTAGTTTTCTTTTTGGAGTCTGAGAATCATTTCCTTCCAGCGGTGCGAATGACTTTCCCAGCCGTGTACCAATACAATGGTTTTGCCGGTTCCTTTCCACCTGTAGGGTTGAATGGAGAGCCTTTCAATTTCCAGTTTGGGCTCCAGATTAGAGTCTAAAAAATCCTGATGATGCGGTCCTATCTTTCCCTGGCGGGGTTTGCTAAAAACGCGAAAGGCTTTTCTGGCTGAAGCTCGCGGACTTAAGTAAGCCAGCGTATTTATATAAAATCCTAAAGATCCTACTACGAGTTTTTTGAAAAGTTTTTGCATAAAAAAGCCCTCCTGATTGGGAGGGCAAATATACGATTTAGCAGGCTGTTACTTCTTGCTTTCAGATTCAATTACATCAGTATCTTTTCGGTATTTGAGAAGCGATATCCCCGAAAGGAAAAATATACCACCCAAAATAGCCAGAG
Organism: Leeuwenhoekiella nanhaiensis; assembly: GCF_002744755.1. Classification (GTDB taxonomy): domain Bacteria; phylum Bacteroidota; class Bacteroidia; order Flavobacteriales; family Flavobacteriaceae; genus Leeuwenhoekiella; species Leeuwenhoekiella nanhaiensis. Next base: position 123,116 of record NZ_KZ319290.1, read on the forward strand.
CCCAGGGACTTAATCCCGTGCTTAAACTTCCAAAAATACCCATTACTCCGGCTACTAATGCAATTGCTCCACCTACTACCATGATGATTGCTAATATCTTGATCATAATTTTTAAAATATTGGTTATGGAGCTAATGTACAGGAATGCAGCGACTGCTTAATATAGATTAACGAGCCTTTAAGCAAGAATTAATACATATTTATAAATTACTGCATTTTAGAGAATTAGGGTTGTTGCCAATTATCACTCTGCCTCGCGATTAACTTTTTCAAAGTCAAAAGCAGATTTACACACGGAGATATAGGTGCACGGCGCATCAAAAGGATTGCTGTAACGCACCCGCGTCCCTGCCTTGATCTGAATAGATTCGCCTGCTTTTAACGTGAGTTGCTCGCCATTAATGTCAAACTGCTTTTGCCCGCTAATAATAAACGTGTACTCGTCAAACTCAGGAGTTTGAAAAGGTTCACTCCAATGCGGCGGGGCAACCATATGGGCAATGCTCAGGTCACTCTGACCGGTGCTGGCTTTGCCAAAATGTTCACCGATGTATTTTCCGTCATCGGTAGGTACGACAAAAGGTTTTTTTTGAATGAAATAGGAACTCACTGCTTTGATTTTTTTAAACTGAATAATTACCAGCCTATCATAAAGTATTTGATTTTCGCGGCGTCAGGGATCTCTGCTTCGGTCACTTTGGCTTCCATATCAAAGCGAAGCTCGCCCTGAAGCTCTTTGCGATCAATCGTAAAATACGCATTGATGTCGTCAACAAAAACCACCACACTGCTTATGAGCGTTTCGATACGCGAAATTTCGTAAGCATCTGTGAGGTCTTTAAAAGTAGAGTTGAGGTTAATCCCGGCTTCAGTGGTATATCGGGGGTCAAAGATTTGTACGGTTCTAATGGTCTTTGGTTCTCCTTCTTTTATCGGCATCAGGCTTAAAAGCTGCTTTCCGCCTTTCTCATATACTTCAATGGCATTGATGTTCAATTCTTCGCTGAGTCCGCTGTTTTGATCTACCACGCTGTCATTTGCGAAAACAGTTTTCAGATCGCTTACAGGAGTTTCTTTAGTAAGTGGCCCCACCTGTGTGGGTGTTACCTGAAACGGATTTTCTTTTGAACAAGAGGTTACCAGCATACCGGCAAAAAGACCGGCTAAAAGTATTTTTTTCATATAATGGTGAATAGGGTGTTTGATGGGCAATGCTCAGGAATACTAAAGCCTGAGGTCTGCCTCGAATTTAAAAATTTAGTTCTTACGACTACTTTAAGGGTGTCGCCCAAGGTAGTTTATTTTTTAATCATTTTGTTTAAAATCCCCAGAACCCCCCGTATGACAGTGGCACTGGTGAGTACTTTTATAATAGCTTTTTCAGTTGTATTGCTACTAGAACGACTGCTGCTGCGCTTAACTGTTGCACGCTCTTCTTTAGCTTTTTCTTTAGCCTCCTCCGTTTCCGCCTTTTTTATCTTGGCATTAAGGATTTCATATGCGCTCTCACGATCGATATTGTCGTTGTATTTCGGTATTAAAGCCGACTTTCTGTTGATTTGTTCAATTTCAGACTGACTTAGAATATCCATTCGCGACATAGGTGCGCGCATCATAGTAGCCGCAAGCGGTGTGGGGCGTCCTTTTTCATCAAGTGCAGAAACCAGAGCTTCTCCGGTTCCCAGAGAAGTGAGCACTTCGGTGGTGTCGTAATATTCAGAAATAGGGTAGTTTTCGGCGGTGAGCATAATTGCTTTTCGGTCTTTTGCGGTAAAAGCGCGAAGGGCGTGCTGAATCTTTAAGCCTAACTGACTTAACACACCGTCAGGAACATCGGTAGGATTTTGAGTTACAAAATACAAACCAACCCCTTTAGAGCGGATGAGTTTTACAATGCTTTCAATTTGATTGTGCAAAGCTTTAGAAGCTTCCTGAAATATGAGGTGTGCTTCATCAATAAAGATGACCAGTTCGGGCTGATCGCTGTCTCCCTGCTCCGGGAACGTACTGTAAATTTCAGCCAGTAAACTCAGCATAAAAGTCGAAAACAGCTTCGGGCGATCCTGAATATCGGTAAGCCGAATGATGTTGATCTTTCCTCTTCCGTTTTCGTCCAGACGCATAAGGTCATTTACTTCAAAAGACTTTTCACCAAAAAAGATATCGGCGCCCTGTTGTTCAAGCTGAACAATTTTTCGCAGAATAGAACCCGCCGAAGAGGTTGAAATACGCCCGTACAATTCCTGAATCTCCTCGCTGCCTTCATCGGTTGCATATTGCAACACCTTTTTAAAATCATTAAGGTCCAAAAGTGGCAAACTCTTGTCGTCGCAATATTTAAAAAGGATGGCAATAATACCGGCTTGAGCATCTGAAGCATCCAGAATACGCGAAAATAACACGGGGCCAAATTCACTCACCGTTGCCCGAAGTCGCACCCCATTTTGTTCTGAAAGGGTCAAAAGCTCTACGGGAAAATCTTTGGCTTCAAACGGAAGGCCTATTTTCTCGTGCCGCTCGTCAATTTTTGGATGTCCGGGGCTTGCTTTGGCGATTCCGCTTAAGTCCCCTTTCATATCCATCAGCAGTACGGGTACTCCTTTTTCTGAAAGGTTTTCGGCCAGTACCTGAAGGGTTTTTGTTTTTCCGGTACCGGTAGCTCCTGCGATTAAACCATGGCGATTCATGGTTTTTAAGGGAATTTTGACGTGTGCGCCGGTAATGGTCTGCCCGTTAAGCATGGCAGCACCTACAGCAATTGACTCTCCCTTAAAGGTATTGCCTGCAATGATGTGTTCTTTAAAAGCTTCCGTTTGATCCATCGCTTAGATTTTGGTTTAAAAATAAGGATAAGATTGATATTACAAGCGGTCCGCTAAAATTACCTATTGCCACCGGGCAATGGGGCGGCCATTTTAATCAAATAAAATACACTTCACTTGGGCAAGGATTTCTGGCAGTGTATCTTTGCGCCTTATGACAAAAGAGGCAATAGCAAGCAGAGTAGAATTGGGAGAATTACTCCCATTAATGGAGGAGTTTTATACCATTCAAGGCGAAGGTCATCATACCGGTACCGCCGCCTATTTTATACGTGTGGGTGGTTGTGATGTGGGCTGTCATTGGTGTGACGTGAAAGAAAGCTGGGACGCGGCCATACACCCGCCTACCGAAGCTGCTGCGATAGTGGCTAATGCCAAAAAATACAGCAAAACGATTGTGGTTACCGGGGGTGAGCCTTTAATGTGGGATATGGAGCACCTTACAGGTTTACTTAAGGCCGAAGGAATGCAAGTGCATATTGAAACTTCAGGAGCTTACGAACTCACCGGAAACTGGGATTGGATTTGTCTTTCGCCCAAAAAACGGATGTTGCCAAAACCCCGTATCTATAAAGAGGCAAACGAACTGAAAGTAATCATCTATAACAAGTCTGACTTTGCTTTTGCGGAAGAACACGCGGCTAAGGTTAATGAAGCTTGCGAATTGTATCTACAGCCGGAATGGAGCGTGCGCGAAAAAATGACGCCGCTGATTGTTGACTATGTGATGGCAAATCCGCAATGGAAAATAAGTTTGCAAACGCACAAATACCTCAATATTCCCTAGTTCAGTTTAAAAACTGAACGTGTAAAGCATAGAAAAGCCCCTTCTTTTGGAAGGGGCTTTCTTGTATAACTTAAAGTCTTTTTAAGCACCTGTTATTCAACTTCCTCGATAGGAACCTGGATGTAGGTTTCGTCCCAGCCTAAAAACATATCAGAGCCGGATTCTGTAGGTTGGAAAGAGATGGAGAATGACTCAATGGGCGCCGCGGTTTTACGAGCCGGTGTTGTAAAACGTGCAAGGTCACGCTCTTTCTTATAACCGTAAGCACCCCAGGTGTCTAAATCTTTGTTTAAAATGACTGTCCATTCTTTTTGACCCGGAATCGTGAAAAGAGTATAAGTACCTGCAGGAACCAATTTATCACCTACCATCATATCTTTATAGAATTTGATTTCGGTAGATTCGTTAGCACCGGTACGCCATACTTCCCCGTATTTTTCGAGTTTTCCAAAAATCTCACGTCCTTTCTTTTGAGGGCGGCTGTAAATCACGCGTACTCGGGGCGCTTTGTCCTGACCTCGGTACATTGCGATGTCTAACGGACTTTTATCGGGTTCACTAAATTTTTGAGCTTCTACGTTTACACCTGCCAGTAGAAAAGCGATCACTAAAGTCTTTACTAAATTGTTCATTATGTTTTGTTTATGAAGTGGATATCAAGTTTTGTGCAAAAGTACAATGTGGAGTGACTTTTCTTTAGTTAACAGCATCTTAAAATCGCATTTGTAATTTAAAAACTGATTAAAGAATGAGTTAGCTTTCAAATTGAAGTAAATAAGAATCTAAAAGTTTTTATTTGTAATCATAATTGCATTTTTTGTTTGTGAGTTAATATGTAAATACCATCTTTGAACCATCAAATTAAAACAATTACAATTATGTGTGGGATCGTATGTGCCTATGAATTGAAACAGCCTGCCGAAGTATTAAGACCGCAGCTTTTAGAAATGTCAAAAAAAATACGTCATCGTGGTCCGGACTGGAATGGAGTGTATAGCGACGACAAGGCGATTTTAGCTCACGAGCGTTTATCTATTGTTGATCCGGCTTCAGGAAAACAACCGCTTTTAAGCCCTGACGGAAAATTAATCCTTGCCGCTAACGGTGAGATTTACAACCATAAAGAGTTGCGCAAGCAATTAAAAGGGAATTACGATTTTCAGACGCAGTCTGATTGTGAAGTGATTTTAGCTTTATATCAGGAAGAAGGTCCTGCCTTTTTAGATAAGTTGAATGGAATCTTTGCATTTTCATTATACGACGCAGCAAAAGACGAATATTTTGTAGCTCGTGACCATATGGGTATTATTCCGCTTTATATGGGTTGGGATGAAAACGGAACCTTCTACGTGGCTTCAGAATTGAAAGCATTAGAAGGCACCTGTACAAAAATTCAATTATTTCCTCCCGGTCATTACCTGCACAGCAGCGATGGTGAATTGAAACAATGGTACAAGCGCGACTGGATGGAGTATGAAGCTGTAAAAGAAAACGAAACCAATATTCAAAAGCTGAAAGAAGCTTTGGAGGCAGCAGTTCACCGCCAGTTGATGTCTGATGTGCCTTACGGAGTATTGCTCTCAGGAGGTTTAGATTCATCAATTACTTCTGCGGTAGCTAAAAAATATGCTGACAAGCGTATAGAAAGTGACGATCAGGATGCTGCCTGGTGGCCACGCCTGCACTCGTTTTCTGTAGGTCTTGAAGGTTCTCCAGATCTTGCTGCAGCTCAAAAAGTTGCAGATCATATCGGTACCGTGCACCACGAGATTAAGTTTACGATTCAGGAAGGTCTTGATGCCATTCGCGATGTGATTTATAACCTGGAGACTTACGATATTACTACCATTCGTGCTTCGACCCCAATGTATCTTATGGCCCGTGTGATCAAGTCTATGGGAGTAAAAATGGTTTTGAGTGGTGAAGGTGCCGATGAGGTTTTTGGAGGATATCTTTATTTCCACAAGGCTCCAAACGCTCAGGAGTTTCACGAAGAAACCGTGCGCAAATTAAGCAAACTGCATATGTACGATTGCTTACGTGCAAACAAGTCACTTGCAGCCTGGGGAATTGAAGGTCGAGTGCCATTCCTGGATAAAGAATTTATGGATGTGGCGATGAGCATCAACCCGCAGGATAAAATGATTAACGGGGAGCGCATGGAAAAATGGGTGTTGCGTAAAGCTTTTGAATCCAATCTTCCCGAAAGTGTAGCCTGGAGACAGAAAGAACAATTTTCTGATGGCGTAGGCTACAGCTGGATTGATACGTTGAAAGAAATGGTGAACGAAAAAATAAGCGATGAGCAGCTGGCTAACGCGAAATACAAGTTCCCAATACAAACGCCTACAAACAAGGAAGAATATTATTACCGAAGCATTTTTGCAGAGCACTTCCCAAGCGATGCAGCGGCCTGGAGTGTGCCTCAGGAGGCTTCAGTAGCCTGTAGTACCAAGATTGCACTGGAGTGGGATGAGGCGTTCAAAAATATGAACGATCCGTCTGGTCGTGCAGTTGCAAACGTGCACACAGATGCCTACGGAAAGAAAAAAGAGTTGGCCTAACTGATTTCATAAAAAATTGGCCAATTTAAAAGCGCTTCCATTTAGCCGGAAGCGCTTTTTTTGTTTTTAGAACTGAAATTTTCGGGATATTGATAATACCGGATTTTGAGCCCTCTTTTTTCACAATTTGTTGATAACTTAAAGGCTTTTGGCTTGGGTTTTGCTCTGTTATGGGGAAGCCTTTTTTTATATTTGTTTGCTATCAAAAAACACGGCGCTACGGCGTTATTTACCGTGGTTTTATGCACTTTTTAGAATTAAGGCAATATGTTTCCGCTTTAAGAAAAAACAGAACAATTTAACCTAATAAAAATATATGAGCGAAGAAGCCAATAAGAAGCAGTATTCTGCAGATAGTATTCAGGCGCTGGAAGGAATGGAGCATGTACGCATGCGACCATCAATGTATATAGGAGATGTAGGTGTACGTGGTTTGCATCACCTGGTTTATGAAGTTGTTGACAACTCTATAGATGAAGCGATGGCCGGTCACTGTGACGCCATCGACGTGATTATAAACGAAAATAATTCAATCTCGGTTAAAGATAATGGCCGGGGTATTCCGGTAGATTTACACAAGAAAGAAGGAGTTTCAGCACTTCAGGTGGTAATGACCAAAATCGGTGCCGGGGGTAAATTTGATAAAGATTCCTATAAAGTTTCCGGTGGTTTACACGGGGTAGGTGTGAGTTGTGTTAACGCACTGTCAGATCACCTTAAAGCAACGGTATACCGCGACGGAAAAATCTGGGAACAGGAATATGAGAAAGGTAAGGCGATGTATCCCGTTAAGGCTATTGGCGATACTACAGATCGCGGTACCGCAGTAACTTTCCTGCCAGATCCTACCATTTTTCAGCAAACTACAGAATTTAACTACGATACGCTTGCAAGCCGCATGCGTGAATTAGCTTATTTGAATAAGGGAATTACCATAACTCTTGTCGATAAGCGTCATAAAGATGACAAAGGTGAGTTTGTTTCAGAGACTTTTCATTCTGAAGAGGGCTTGAAGGAATTTGTTCGCTTCCTGGATGGTAACCGTCAGCCAATTATAGGTCACGTTATTTCTATGGAAGGTGAGAAAAACGACATTCCTGTTGAGGTGGCGATGATTTACAACGACAGTTATGCGGAAAACCTGCACTCGTATGTAAACAACATCAATACCCATGAAGGAGGAACGCACCTTGCCGGTTTTAGAAGAGGTTTGACCACTTCATTGAAGAAATATGCCGACGCTTCGGGAATGCTTGATAAGCTGAAGTTTGAAATTGCCGGTGATGACTTTAGAGAAGGTCTTACTGCGATTATCTCGGTAAAGGTAGCTGAGCCTCAGTTTGAGGGACAGACCAAAACCAAATTGGGTAACCGTGAGGTAACATCTGCAGTATCGCAGGCTGTTTCTGAAATGCTTGAGATTTATCTGGAAGAACATCCGGATGATGCTAAGACCATTGTACAAAAAGTAATTCTTGCCGCTCAGGCACGTCACGCCGCTAAGAAAGCGCGCGAGATGGTGCAGCGTAAGACGGTAATGAGTATAGGTGGTTTGCCCGGGAAATTGGCAGACTGTTCTGAGACTGATCCAAACGCTTGCGAGGTATTCCTGGTAGAGGGTGACTCTGCGGGTGGTACTGCAAAAATGGGTCGCGATCGTAACTTTCAGGCGATTCTTCCGCTTCGCGGAAAAATTCTGAACGTGGAGAAAGCGATGCAGCATAAGGTTTTTGAAAACGAGGAGATTAAAAACATTTTTACCGCTTTGGGTGTAACCATTGGCACCGAAGAAGACAGTAAAGAGCTTAACCTTTCAAAACTGCGTTACCATAAAATCGTGATTATGTGTGATGCCGACGTTGATGGTAGTCACATTGCGACCTTAATTTTGACGTTCTTCTTCCGCTACATGCGCGAACTCGTTGAGGGAGGTCACGTGTATATCGCCACTCCGCCGCTCTACTTACTCAAAAAAGGTAAAAAGATGCGTTACGCGTGGAGTAATAAAGAACGTGATCAGTATAACGAAGAGATGGGGGGTAGTGCCTCAGTACAACGTTATAAGGGTCTTGGGGAAATGAACGCCGAGCAATTGTGGGATACCACGATGAACCCGGAGTTTAGAACCCTACGTCAGGTGACTATAGATAACGGTACGGAAGCCGATCGTATATTCTCGATGTTGATGGGAGATGAAGTACCACCACGTCGCGAATTTATTGAAAAAAACGCGATTTATGCGAATATTGATGTCTAACATCTTTTAAATAATTTGGAAAGCCCGTTTTGAAAAAGTCGGGCTTTTTTGTTTTTTTGGACTTTGGTCTTTAAGTGGTTTTGTTATTTTTGAGCGGGGATATTAAGTTGTTAACCCATTTTTTCACGTAACCAAATCAATCAAAGAATGAAAAAAACACTACTATTTGGATTATTGGCTTTAGGCTCAACGGGCCTTTTCGCACAGGAAGATGATGGCTTTGAAGCTATTGTAAAAGCCGGAACAGCAGATGCTAACACACTTATGGGCGCTTACATTGCTCCGGCGATGGAGGGTCTGGTCTATAGTATGTCCGGCGGCTGGTATCATACCGCAAAAACCCACAAACAATGGGGTTTTGATATCACCATTGGCTTTAACGGAGCAATTGTTCCTTCTGAAAAAGAGATGTTTTCATTTTCAGATCTTGAATTTGAAAATACTGTGGTAGCAAGTTCTAATCAAACGCCAACAGTAGCTGGTAATATTACTCCAGCAGATCTTACTGTAACTACACAGGATGGTGATGTTGTGCGTTTTACTATGCCTGAAGGGGTAAAAGATGACTTGCCGCTTAATGCTGTGCCTGCACCTGCAATTCAGGCGAGCCTGGGTGTTTTTAAAGGTACTGACCTGATGGTGCGTTTTGTGCCCGAAGTGGGTAGTGACGATGTGAAAGGGAAGCTTTTTGGAGCCGGTTTTAAACATGACATTATGCAATACTTTGGCCCTTTAGACAAATTGCCTTTAAATATTTCTGTTTTAGGAGCTTTTACTAATATGAATGTGGACTACGACATTCAGGCAAATTCTGATTTAGAAGGAAGCAATCAGGCTGCAGAGTTCAAACTGAACTCCTATACCGTACAGGGTGTTGCCTCTCTTGATTTTCCATTTGTCACGGTTTACGGTGGTTTGGGATATACAGGAGGTAAATCTGAGATTAATGTGCTAGGGACGTATGAGTTTGAATACGATAACGGTCAGCCCGGAGAAGTGGTTGATCCCATTGCATTGTCTTATAATCCTTCAAGCGTGCGTGCTTCATTGGGAGCTCGTTTAAATCTGGCATTCTTCAAAATTTTTGCAGATTACACCGTGCAGGAATACAGTAATGTAACAGCCGGGATCGCATTTAGTTTCAGATAGCATAAGTTTTTAAAAAAAGGAAAGCTGCTTGAGACTGTTTTGTCTTTAAGCAGCTTTTTTTGTTTAGGCATTTTCAATTGCCTGACTGCCAAATGAACACCTTAAAAATAAGTCAATTTTAAGCGTTGATAGTCTGTAAAGACTAAACGAAGTCGTATTTTTGCGTCCGCAAACGATACCGCATAAGGTATTGTGTTTCATATACTAATTAATTTAAAAAATACATACCCATGAAAGTTACCGTAGTAGGAGCAGGAGCAGTAGGTGCAAGTTGTGCCGAATATATCGCAATGAAAAATTTTGCTTCAGATGTTGTTTTAGTTGATATTAAAGAAGGATTTGCAGAAGGAAAAGCAATGGACCTTATGCAAACCGCTTCATTAAACGGTTTTGATACCCGAATCACTGGGACTACCGGCGATTATTCAAAAACTGCAGGTAGCGACATCGCGGTGATTACAAGTGGTATTCCGCGTAAGCCGGGTATGACCAGAGAAGAGTTGATAGGTATCAATGCCGGAATCGTAAAAGATGTTGCGGGGAACCTGATCAAACATTCTCCTGATGTAACAATCATTGTGGTGAGTAACCCAATGGATACTATGACCTATCTGGTACATAAAACCACAGGCTTACCAAAAAACAAAATCATAGGAATGGGTGGTGCTCTTGATAGTGCCCGTTTTAAATACCGTCTGGCTGAGGCTTTAGAATGCCCTATTTCTGACGTTGATGGAATGGTAATAGGTGGTCATAGCGACACTGGTATGATTCCACTTACGCGTTTAGCAACCCGTAACAGCGTACCTGCATCTGCTTTTCTTGCTGAAGACCGCTTAGAGCAGGTTATGGAAGATACTAAAGTAGGTGGGGCGACTCTTACCAAATTGCTTGGAACTTCGGCCTGGTATGCTCCCGGAGCTGCGGTATCAGGTTTGGTACAGGCGATTGCTTGTGACCAAAAGAAAATGTTTCCATGTTCAGCTTTGCTGGAAGGGGAATATGATCTTGATGATATCTGTATAGGTGTACCGGTAATTTTAGGTAAAGATGGTATTGAGCGTATCGTACCTGTTGATCTAACAGATGCTGAAAAAGCAAAACTTAAGGAGAGTGCTGATGCCGTACGTAAAACTAACGGCTTGCTTGAGTTGTAATTGATTTCTTCTCGCTTAAAATAAAAAGAGCCGCTCATCGAGCGGCTCTTTTGTTCTTATACACGTGCGATTTGCGATTAACCACATTTTGAGGAACCGCAATCTTTACAGGTAAGACAACCTTCCTGATAGATTAATTGCGAGGAATTGCAATTGTCACATTTTTGCTTGCGGGCTTCGGTGCCATCTGCTACATAGCGTTTTAGGGCACGCGCTACACCATTTTTCCAGGTGTTGATAGAAGCGCTGTCAAGCTGCAAACTATTGGTCAGTTCAACGGCTTTTTCGATAGGCATTCCATAACGAAGTGTGGTTGAAATGAGCTTGGCGTAGTTCCAGTATTCCGGGTCAAATTTATGGGAGAGCCCTTCAATAGTGGTTTTATAACCTCTCTTGTTTTTGTACTGGAAATCGTAGCGCGAGCTTCCGTCCTCGTTTCGGTTTTTGATAATGAGCCCCCCTTCAACCCAACGCGGAATTAAGATTCCGTCTTCATCGTCGGCGATTCCTGTAAAAATCTCATAAGGCTTTCCACCAATCAAGCCAATGAAGGCAATCCATTTCTCTTTGTTATTTTGAAAACGAACGATGTCAGCTTCCAGCACCTGTGGTCTTTTCGTAGGGAATGGCGTTAGCGTATCGCTTTCTTCTTCCTCTTTCTTTTCGTCATTAGAAATAAGAACTCCGGAGCGAGAACCATCACGGTAGACTGTAACACCCTTACAGCCGGCCTCCCAGGCTTCCAGATACAATTTGCCTACCAGCTCTTCATCCACATCATTAGGAAGGTTAATGGTAACACTGATGCTGTGATCTACCCATTTTTGTACCGCTCCCTGCATGCGGACTTTGTTGAGCCAGTCCACGTCGTTTGAAGTGGCTTCAAAGTAAGGCGATTTGGCTACGATAGCATTCAATTCTTCCTGACTGTAATTTTTGTCAGTTGCGATACCATTAGCCTGCATCCATTCTTTAAAACGGTGGTGAAAAACCACATACTCTTCCCAGCTGTCGCCTACTTCGTCTACAAAATCAACGCGGGCTTCCTTGTCATTCGGATTTACCTTGCGACGACGCTTGTACACCGGTAAAAATACGGGTTCGATACCTGAAGTGGTCTGAGTCATCAAGCTGGTTGTGCCTGTTGGAGCAATAGTTAACAGGGCGATGTTACGACGGCCATACTCGAGCATATCGTAGTATAATTTTTCATCAGCTTTTTTAAGACGTTGTATGAACGGATTGTCTTTTTCGCGTTCCGAGTCGAAGATCGGGAAAGCACCACGTTCTTTGGCTGCGTAAACCGAAGCACGGTAAGCTTCAATGGCAATGGTTTTGTGAATTTCTACTGAAAAATCAATGCCTTTTTCGCTTCCGTATTTGACTCCCAATGCAGCCAGCATATCTCCTTCGGCAGTGATACCAATACCGGTACGTCTTCCTTCTTCAGCCTTTTTCTTGATATTTAACCAAAGATTGCGCTCTACCTGTTTTACTTCTTCACTTTCGGGGTCGGCATCAATTTTAGCTAAAATAGCATCTACTTTTTCAAGTTCCAAGTCAATAATGTCATCCATGATGCGCTGAGCACGTGCGATGTGTTTTTTAAATAAATCAAAGTTGAAAGTCGCCTTATCGGTAAACGGATTTTCGACATACGAAAACAGGTTAATCGCGAGCAAACGGCACGAATCATAAGGACATAGCGGAATCTCGCCACACGGATTTGTGGAAACCGTTTTATAACCCAGATCGGCATAACAATCGGGTACAGACTCCCGGGCAATGGTATCCCAGAATAAGATTCCGGGTTCTGCAGATTTCCAAGCGTTGTGAACAATTTTTTTCCAAAGTTTTTCGGCTTCAATCTCTTTTTGGTTAACCGGGTTTGGGCTGAAAATAGGGTACTTCTGAGTATAGTTTTTCTTGTCGCGGACAGCCCGCATAAAGCCATCATCAATACGTACCGAAACGTTTGCGCCGGTCACTTTACCCTGTTCCATCTTGGCGTCTATAAAATCTTCAGCATCGGGGTGGTTAATAGAAACCGAAAGCATCAGGGCGCCTCTACGACCGTCCTGAGCCACTTCGCGGGTGCTGTTTGAATAGCGCTCCATAAAAGGCACGAGACCGGTTGAGGTAAGTGCCGAATTTTTTACGGCTGAACCTTTTGGTCTGATGTGAGAAAGGTCGTGACCTACACCGCCGCGACGCTTCATCAATTGTACCTGTTCCTGATCAATTTTCATAATCCCTCCGTAGGAGTCAGACTCACCACTGTTGCCAATCACAAAACAATTGGAAAGCGAACCTACCTGATACGGATTGCCTATTCCGGCCATTGGACTTCCCTGTGGGACGATGTATTTAAAGTCTTTGATCAGGTCAAAAACTTCCTGCTCGCTCATAGGGTTGGGATAGCGAGACTCAATACGTGCGATTTCTGCAGCGATACGACGATGCATATCGTCTGGTGTTTTTTCGTAAAGATTTCCGTCAGAATCTTTAAGGGCATATTTATTGACCCAAACACGTGCGGCAAGATCATCACCTTTAAAATAGTCAAGAGAAGCTTTAAAAGCCTCATCCTGCGTAAACGTTTTAGAAGCGGGTGCTTTGGTTTGTGTAGGCATAGGTAAGATTTTAGAATTTAATTGCTCAGATTTTCAACGGTGAAGGTACATAATTTCAGAAGGTATAAAAGCGGGTGTATTTTAAAAGTTATCAAAAAATAAATGTAAATAACTTATTATCATTGATTTGAAAATTTATCAACACCGAAAAGTTGACAAAAAAATACATTTTTTAATCGCTTAGTGTTGCTGAGTTTTAACTGCTGAAAATCAGCAATCCAGATTTAAGTTAGGCTTGTGAGGTGCTTTAGTTGCAATAGTATTCAGCAATGAGAAATGACTCCTAAGGGCGTGTCTTTTTACATCAATTTTCAGAATAGTTGTGTACTGCTTTTTTGAGTTTGAGAGTGGGATAAGCTGATTGAGGTAGAAGTATTTTTAAGTTCGATTTGTGTTTAAATAACTGTAAATCAATTTATTAAAAGGTTAAAGAAATCAAAAAGATATTTATTGGCATTTCTGCCTTGAAACCCTATATTTGCACGTTTTACAAAATCGCCCGAAAAACCTTCGGGAAGAATTAATAAATAGTATAAGTAATGCAAAATAAAGGACTCATTAGAGTATTTGCGATTTTATTTGGGTTGGTGAGTTTGTACCAACTTTCGTTCACGTATTTTACCAACCAGGCTGAGGATAAGGCGGCTGCATATGCAGAGCAACAGGTGCCTACCACAGTAGCGGATTATGTAGATGTTAGGGGAGAAGTGGCTCGTCAATATCTGGATTCTGTAGGTAATGAGCCTATCGCTTTAGGTATCACCTATAACGATGCCAAAGAGAAAGAGCTTAATAAAGGTCTGGATCTTAAAGGGGGTATGAACGCGATTTTAGAGATTTCTGTTGCAGACATCCTAAGAGGTTTGAGCAATAACTCAACTGATCCCGCATTCAACCAGGCATTAGATCAGGCAGCTGAAGCACAAAAAGACAGTCAGAATTCATTTCTAGATAATTTCTTTGATGCTTTTGAGGCAATTCCTGGTGACAATAAATTAGCATCTCCAGATATCTTTGCCAATACTACTTTGGGCGAAAAGGTAAACTTCAACATGACTAATGATGAAATTAAACCTGTAATTCGTCGTGAAGTTGAAGAGTCGATTAAATCAGCTTTCGAAGTATTGCGTAACCGTATCGATAAGTTTGGGGTAACTCAGCCTAATATTCAGCGTTTAGATAATCAATCGCGTATTCTTATTGAGCTTCCTGGTGCAACAGACATTGAGCGTGTACGTTTTCAGTTAGAGAGTACTGCTCAGTTAGAGTTTTATAAAACCGTTTTTGCAGCTGAGGCAGCACCTTACCTTATAGAAGTAAACAGCATTCTTAAAGATCTTGTAGCTCCGGCAGAAGAAGAGGAAGAAGTTGCTGAAGTTCAGGATTCTACCGAAACTACTGACGATTCTATTGAAGAATTACTTGCCAGCGAAGAAGATTCTATAAGCCCAGCGGCTCAAAATAATCCACTGTTTGAGCGTTTCAGCTTTAACCCGGCTATTCAGCAATACGGTCAGGCACCTGTAATAGGTTATGCGCAAACAAAAGATACGGCTACCATTAACAGCTATCTGTCAAAACCTGAAGTGGTACGTGCAAGACCACAAAACCTGCGTTATGCTAAATTCCGCTGGGGAACTGCAGAAGAGGATAGTGATGTTGTAGCGCTTTATGCATTACAATCTGATCGTGCCGGTAACCCTGCAATGGATGGTGATGTAGTTCAGGACTCACGTCAGCAATACACGCAAATGGGACTACCATCTGTAGGAATTGATTTTGAAGGACAGGGCCCCAGCCAGTGGGCAAAACTAACCGGTGAAGTTGCAGCTGATGGTAGCGCTATCGCTATTGTTCTTGACGGAACGGTGTATTCTGCAGCTACTGCTAAACAGGAAATTAAAAATGGAGGTACTGAGATTTCAGGAAGCTTTACGGTAACCGAAGCTCAGGATCTTGCTAACGTATTGAAAGCGGGTAAACTTCCTGCTTCTGCAAAAATTATATCTTACGATGTAGTGGGTCCTTCTTTAGGACAGGAGGCTATTAACAGCGGTTTGATTTCGTTTGTGATCGCTTTGCTTTTGGTCTTGGTATGGATGATATTCTACTACGGTAAAGCCGGTGCGTTTGCAGACGTTGCCCTTGCAGTAAACATTTTGTTCATCTTTGGTATTCTTGCAGGTCTTGGTGCTGTGTTAACGCTGCCTGGTATTGCGGGTATCGTTTTGACCATTGGTATGTCTGTAGATGCTAACGTACTGATCTTTGAGCGTATTAAAGAAGAATTGGCCAAGGGCAAGTCTCAGAAAGATGCGATCAAAGATGGTTTCAATAATGCGTTGTCATCCATTCTTGATGCAAACATCACAACCTTCCTTACGGCTTTAATCCTGTTCTTATTTGGTACAGGACCTATTCAAGGTTTCGCTACAACCTTAATGATAGGTATTGGTACTTCGTTATTTACTGCAATTTTCGTTACCCGTCTGTTTATTGATGGTTACGGTAAAAACGGAAAATCTCTAGAATTTTGTACCGCAGCAACACGTAATCTGTTTGCAAATTTCAACAAGGACTTTCTTGCCAAGCGTAAGATTGCATACCTCATAAGTGGTGCTTTGATTGTTGTTAGTATTATTTCATTGTTCACTAACAGTCTTGATCAGGGTGTTGACTTCGTGGGAGGTCGTAACTACACCGTGCGTTTTGAGCAACCCGTAAATGCTACAGAGGTTGAGCAGAATCTGATTGCAGAACTGGAGAGTGCTCAGGCTAAAACATACGGCGAGGCTAACCAGCTTAAGATTACAACTAAGTATCGTATTGATGAAGAGGCATCTGAAGTAGATGACGATATTCAGCAGAAATTATATACTGCTTTAAAATCGTATTTGCCTGCGGATCTTACTTTTGAGCAGTTTGTTAAAGGTGGTTCAAGTGAAGCGAAAATTGGTCTGCTAGAGTATAACAAGGTTGGCCCTACTATTGCAGATGATATCAAGAGAGATTCATTCTGGGCAGTTTTAGGATCACTTGTAGTGGTATTCCTGTATATTCTTTTACGCTTTAGAAGATGGCAATTCTCATTGGGTGCAGTTGCGGCTGTTTTCCACGATGTACTTATTGTATTGGGTATTTTCTCTTTGACGTATAAGTTTATGCCATTTAATATGGAAATTGACCAGTCATTCATCGCGGCGATTCTTACCGTAATTGGTTACTCGCTTAACGATACCGTGGTTGTGTTTGACCGTATTCGTGAGTTTATGAAAGAATATGGAGAGTCGCGTAAAATGGGTGTGATTATCAATCAGGCGATTAACAGTACCATTAGCCGTACCTTAAATACCTCGATGACCACCTTAATCGTATTGCTTGCCATCTTCATCTTTGGTGGAGCAAGTATTATGGGCTTTATGTTTGCATTGATTGTAGGTGTGGTTGTAGGTACCTATTCTTCGATCTTTATCGCAACGCCGGTAATGTTTGATACGATTCAAAAGAAGGCTCTTAAGCCCGAAAAACAAAAAGAAGAGGAGCCGGTAGCTTAAGCTTTCCGACTTTGTCAGATAAAAAGAAACCCGATAGTGAAAGCTATCGGGTTTCTTTTATTTTAAAATGAACGGTTTTAAAAAACAGATTGCTCAGTTTTAGTAGTAAGCAATTCTAAAGCTCTCATACCGCGCTCCGAATTCCCTTTGCTGTTAAGGGGTGGGCTCCACACGGCGACGCTGTAATGTCTGGGGTGTACCGCCACTATACCGCCGCCTACGCCACTTTTTCCGGGTAAGCCTATGCTGAATGCAAACTCGCCTGATTCGTCGTAAAAACCGCAGGTAATCATCAAAGCGTTGATGCGTTTGGCAAGCATTGGGTTAAGAACTGCAGCTTCTTTGCTCAGATCGTATTTGCCGTAATTCAGAAATATGGTAAAGGCCTTTGCAAGCTGCTTACAGCTCATCACAATGGAGCATTGGTGGAAGTAAAAATCAAGTACAGCATCTACCTCATGGTTGATGTTGCCAAAATCTTTCATCAAATGGGTGAGCGAAGCGTTTCGGTCTTTGTGTTGCATTTCGGAAGCTGCAACTTTTTCATCGTAATTGATGCTTTGATCACCGGCTACGTCGCGCACAAATTGCAAGAAGTCTTCTTTGGGATTCTTGAGTTCGGTAAGCAGTATATCTGCAACTACCAACGCGCCCGCGTTGATAAAGGGGTTGCGCGGAATGCCTTTTTCATACTCAAGCTGTACCAGCGAATTAAAGGGATCTCCTGAGGGTTCAACACCAATACGGTTCCAAATGCTGTTTCCTTTTAGTTTGAGAACCAACGCAAGGCTGAGTACTTTAGAAATACTCTGAATCGAAAAGCGCTCGTGCGAGTCGCCGGTAGCATACGATTTCCCGTCTGTGCATTGCAGGTAAATTCCAAATTTTCCGGGATCAACTTTTCCCAATTCCGGAATATAGGTAGCAACTTTTCCTGTGTTTTTTAAGGCTGAAGTTTCTGCGGTAATTTCTTCTAGTATTTGCTGGTAATTCATTCCTTAAAGATACTAGGTTTTCACAAGCTAAGTCGATTATTTAGTCGCGTTTCCAGCTAATGGAATCGCCTTCCTGAATATTCCATTGGGCAGCAGCACCCGCATTGACTTCTAATACGTATTGAACAGGTACTTCTGAAGGCAGGCTGCTTTCGTCAAGCGGTTTGGCATTTTTGATAATGGTAGCGATCTTTTGATCTTTAGTAATGAAAAACAGGTCAAGCGGAATGTAGGTGTTTTTCATATAGAAATTATGAGGCCTTTCGTCTTCAAAAATGAAAAGCATACCCTGATTGGGCTCCATCGACTCCCGGTACATCAGGCCGGTTTCGATCTCGTAAGCGGTCTCTGCAAGTTCTATGCTTAACGAAACAACACTACTATCTTTCTTGAAAATCTCCAGACTTCCCTCAGGAGTAAACGTGATTTTCTCCTGTTTAAGACTTTCGGTATTTGAGTTTGTTTTCTCTTTACAGCTAAGGGCGAAAAAGAGCAGCAAGCTTAAGAGCAGGTAGCGCATAATTTTAAGAATTGGGATACTCAGGTTGTTTCTTTTGGTTTAGTGCTCTGGCGACGAAAAAGATTCCAACCAAAATAAAGGGAATACTAAGAATCTGCCCGGTATTGAATCCAAAAATCCAGTCTTCTCTACCTTCTACCTGTGCGCGTTTAAAGAACTCGACTACAAAGCGTACACTCCAAAGCAGAATAAGGAAGAGCCCGAATAAAAAACCTTCTTTTTTACGCAGGCCGGTTTTCCAATAGACAAACATCAGGATCAGGAACACAAAAACATAGCCTGTAGCTTCCATTAACTGACCGGGGTAGCGGTAGGGGATTTCAGCGATCAGATTTGCAAATTGAGGGTCATCGGTAAGCGCCTGATAGGCCTTTTGTTCATTAGGAATACCTGTTAATCGCTGTACTTCATATTTGTTGTATTGATCCTGAACAAACTTAATCCCGATGTCCGAATCTGTGACCTTGCCAACCATTTCTGAGTTGAAAAAGTTACCGATACGCACAAAAATCGCACCCAGGGAAACCGGAAGAATAACCCGGTCTAAAAGCCAGAGTACACTTTTCTTCAACACTTTTTTATTGTACAGGTACATGGCGATAATCATACCTATTGCAGCCCCGTGACTTGCAAGCCCCTGAAAACCGGTGTATTCAATTTCCGGTACAAATCTAAAAGGAAGGAAGACTGAAAGCGGGTCTTCCCAGAGTAGTTCGGTTTGATAGAAAAACACGTGGCCCAGACGAGCGCCAATGAGAATGGCGAGTACAGAATAAATAAATAGCGGATCCAATTTTTCTTCTTCTACGCTTTCCTTTTTGTACACGTTTTTCATAATGTACCATCCCAAAGAAAAGGCGATGACAAACATTAAGCTGTAATAGTGAATTGTAAAAAAACCAAGGTCTAAGCCGGTTGAAGGATTCCAGGTCATTTTTAAAGGAAGCATATTTAATCTGTATTAGGGCTGTAAATATAGCAAAGCCGAAAGGCTTCTAGGATTAATTTTAGGTTTTTATTGACGCCGCCAAAGGGGGGGTAACGGTAGGTGAGATCAGTGCTGGTTTTAGGTTTTTTGTTTTGGGCTTACCGGTGGCACGGGGTCGTAGCCAGAACCTCCCCAGGGATTACAACTGGCGATACGTTTTGCTGCAAGCCAGAAGCCTTTAATAGGGCCGTGTTTCTGAATCGCCTCAACACTATAGTGGGAGCATGTGGGTGTATATCTGCAAGACGGTGGCAGCAGGGGTGAGAGCAATCGCTGATACAGTCTTATGGGAACTATTAAAAGGGATTGCGCAAACTTTTTCACGTTGTATAATTCTTATCCCGATATGGTGAACGTTGTGCCTTCTCTGCCATCTTTAAGCTGAATACCGAGCTTCTGCAATTCATCGCGTATCTGGTCGCTGGTGGCAAAATCTTTATTGGCACGGGCTTCTTTACGTAACTGTATAAGCAGTTCTAAAGCACCGTTGAGCTTATCGGTATTGGCTTCTGCCGCTGCAGTAACATCTTCAAGACCCAGGATGTCAAAAACAAAAGCGCGAACACTTTGTTTAAAGTCTTCAAGATCGGTTTCAGAAATCTTTGCGCTACCGTCTTTAATATGATGAATAAATTTAACAGCCTCAAAAAGTTGCGCGATGAGAATGGGGGAGTTAAAATCGTCATTCATGGCATCGTAGCACGCTTGTTTCCATCCGGCAATATCAATGCTGGTGCTCGCAGATGCTTTTAACGAGTCTAAAAGTCCGACAGCTTCCATCAGGCGGTTAAAACCTTTTTCGCTGGCAAGAAGGGCCTCGTTGCTGAAGTCTAATACACTGCGATAGTGTGCCTGCATCACAAAAAACCGGGCTACAGCAGGTGAAAATCCTTTGGTTAAAAACGGACTGTCTCCTGTAAAAATCTGAGCTGGAAAAATATTGTTTCCATCACTCTTTGACATCTTTTTCCCATTGAGCGTAAGCATATTAGCATGTAGCCAGTAGTTTACGGGATTTTTGCCATTTGACGCTTCAGACTGTGCAATCTCGCACTCGTGATGTGGAAATTTTAAGTCCATTCCGCCGCCGTGAATGTCAAATTGTTCACCCAGGTATTTGGTGCTCATCGCAGTACACTCCAAATGCCAGCCCGGGAAACCATCTCCCCAGGGAGAAGGCCAGCGCATAATGTGTTGTGGTTCGGCTTTTTTCCATAAAGCAAAATCCTGAGCGTTTTTCTTTTCGCTTTGCGCAGTAAGCTCACGGGTGTTTGCGATCATATCTTCCAGCTGACGGCCACTCAGCTTACCGTACTCGTGTGTTTCGTTGAACTTAATAACGTCAAAATACACGGAGCCATTCTCTATGTAGGCATAGCCGTTGTCAAGAATTTCTTTTATGATTTCAATCTGCTCAATGATGTGACCGGTTGCTGTGGGTTCTATGCTGGGAGGCAGGCAATTGAATTTCTGTAATATATTATGAAAGTCAATGGTGTATTGCTGCACGACTTCCATCGGTTCAATTTGCTCGAGGCGGGCCTTCTTGGCAATTTTATCTTCACCTTCATCAGCATCGTCAGTAAGGTGTCCGGCATCGGTGATGTTGCGTACATAACGTACTTTGTAACCCAAATGCTTCAGGTATCTGAAGATCATGTCAAACGACATAAAGGTGCGTACGTTACCCAAATGAACATTACTGTAGACTGTAGGACCGCAAACGTACATCCCTACATTTCCTTCCAGTAAAGGTTGAAAGGTTTCTTTCTTTCCGCTTAGGGAATTGTATAAAGAGATGTTTTGTTTTTGGTACAGAGCCGTCATAGCTGTGGTTTAAAATACAGTCTTGCTGTAAAATTGAAGTTTAGAATGGGGTGTCGAGCTTGATGTAATCTAAAAATTCACGTCTTACCGCTTCCTCTTTAAATTTACCGCCAAACTCGCTCGTTACCGTGCTGCTTTCGATATCACGAATACCGCGACTATTCACACACAGGTGTTTTGCGTCGATAACGCAGGCTACATCTTCGGTGCCTAAAGCCTCCTGCAATTCCTGCACGATTTGCATGGTAAGTCGCTCCTGAACTTGCGGGCGCTTAGCATAATAATCTACTATGCGGTTCATTTTTGAAAGACCTACAACAGTTCCGTTAGAAATGTACGCTACGTGTGCGCGGCCTACAATAGGAAGCAGGTGGTGTTCGCAGGTAGAATAAACTGTAATGTTTTTTTCTACGAGCATCTCGCCGTATTTATAGTTGTTTTTGAAGGTAGAAGCCTTTGGCTTTCGGGCCGGACTAAGGCCGCCAAAGATTTCATTTACAAACATTTTTGCAACCCGGTTGGGGGTTCCTTTAAGGCTGTCGTCAGTAAGATCAAGGCCTAAAGTTTGCATTATGTGATTCACATCTTCCCGAATCAACTCAATCTTCTCAGCGTCAGTGAGCTTAAAAGCGTCTTCGCGCAATGGAGTCTGAGCAGAAGTGCTGTGGTGATTATCACCTAGTTCGTCAAGTGTGTTCAATTCTTCGTTGTCAATTTTCATATTCATAGAGCATTTAGTCGCTGGTGGCGCTAAGGGCTTGCAAAGATAATATAATTAACAATTTAAAAGCCGGTAAGCCCAGGGGACATTTAATAAATGAAGTATTAAAAAAGCCTTAATACAGATTCGTATTAAGGCTTTTAGCTGTTTTGATATAAGGAGACTAAAGTTTAAATGATAAAGTAGCTACCAGACTGGTGTTTATGTGGTCAATAAAGGCGGTATTG
Organism: Leeuwenhoekiella nanhaiensis; assembly: GCF_002744755.1. Lineage (GTDB taxonomy): Bacteria > Bacteroidota > Bacteroidia > Flavobacteriales > Flavobacteriaceae > Leeuwenhoekiella > Leeuwenhoekiella nanhaiensis. The sequence goes on from NZ_KZ319290.1 coordinate 145,317, forward strand.
GTAAATGCTCCATCATATAAAGCTGGGTTTTGCTCTTGTTTTGCCCAATCGTAAGCTACATCTATACGCGCATTACCTATAGTGTAACCGAGACCTACAGCATAACCGGTTAAATCTCCCAGAGTAGATTCGTTAACATATGGACTTTCCTGATAGCGGTAACCTCCTCTGAAACTCCAGTTTCCGGCTAAAAATTCACCTCCCAGTCTGTAGGTTGAAACACTTTTAAGACTGCTACTGATGTCAGCATTTAATTGATTGAAAAATACATCAGATTCGGGTCTAAATTTTATGGTGCTGTAATCCTGATAGGAGTAATCGAAGCTTAAAAAGCCTCCTGCGCCAAAAACGTAAGCAATGCTTCCTGTAGCTTTAGCGGGAGTTTGAAACTCATAATCCTGATAAATATTAATAACGTTTGGATTTATAACAACCTCACCATTTTCACCGGAAGTTCGAAGGTATTGTTCGGTCTCCTCACTAATCGTATAGTACGTAGGGCTATCCAGAGATAGGCCCAGGCGTAGACTTTGTGAAGCTTTGTAAATTGCCCCTACCTGCGCGGATATACCAGAACCTATAGATCTGTATTGGTTTTCAAATTCGAGGCTATTTACGGCGTTTGCTCCCTGATTGTTGTCCTCAAAGAGCAAGGTATTTCGTGTTAGATTAAAAGCATGGATATTAAGATTTGCTCCTAAGTAAAAATTCTCCCCTAATTGTGCAGCGGCATTAAAAGCAAATTTACTGTTGTTGCCAAAGCTTGTATACTGATATTCCTGATCAAAGGCATTCCCATTTTGGGCATTGGTGTACGATGTGTTATTTAAATCAGATGATTCAGGATCAATAAGGTATCCCTGATAGCCTAAAAAGGCCTGCTGGGCGCCAAAAGATTCATTTTCGCCCAAAAACTGATATAATTCATCTAGGGTTTCACCATCCTGAAGTTCTAATAGTTCAAGTGGTGTTCCCTGAGCATAGCCAAGAAAATAATCACTTATAGAATTGTTGCTTATGCCGGAAGCGATAAATTGATTGTCAAAATCATTGTAGCGGTCATAATTAAAACCGAAGCTAAACTTTCGTACGTTTCCTGCGCCGTTTGACACAAATACTGCCCCTAATTGGTTAAAGTCCAGATCGCTATTGGAGTTTGTGGTTATTCCATCACCATAATGCGTCTGATTGTCGTAACCATCTGACGATAAGCTCAGTGACACAAAACTCTGACTGAAAACAGCTGAGCCTGCCGGGTTGTTATTTAGTGCTGAGAGATCGCCACCCAGAGCGCCGAATGCTCCTCCTACAGCACGATACCGTGCTGTACCCGTGATATTTTCGGTACTAAACTGTACTGCGTCTGATATGGTTTGTGCGTTGAGTTGCGACATAGCCATACCTATCATAAAAATTATGAGAACTTTTTTCATGCTTTAAATGCTAATGTGTTAATTATCCGCGACCGCCACCTCTGCGACCTCCTGATGATGAGCTACTTCTGCCACCGCCAGATGAACTACTTCTTCCTGCAGATGAACTGGATCTTGATGGCGCTGCGCTACGTGATGATGATGAGCTTCTAGACATGGTGCTGCTGCGAGTTGGGCTGCTGCTTCTGCTGCCATAAGTGCTCGATCTTGTGAAAGAACTTCTGTTTACAGAGTTTGAACTTCCTGAACTTCTACTTATAGTATTGCTGCTACGTCGTGCCGAACTACTGTAAATTGATCTATTGTTTGAAGTGTTTGACCGTGAAACTCTAGAGTTTGAGGTATTGCCGGAGGCACTTCGAGATCGTGATGTTGGGTCGACGCCTACGCCATTACGACTATAGGTGCGACTCGTACGTGCATAATTAACTTCAGAAGATCTACGCGAATTACGAGAGTTTGAAGAATAGGTGCTTCTACTGTTTCTCGAATAGGATGATCTTGAGTCTGCAGTTCTTCCCAGGTCATATCTTCCGCCGCGGCGTGAATTGGAATAGGCTACTCTATTGAAGTTATAACGGCTGTTATACCAGTTGTTGCGGTAAGGGTAGCCGTAAAAGGTATTGAAACCATAGCCCCAATACGGGTTGCCCCAGCGATTAAAACCACCCCAATAGGGATTACCCCAGCCGCCATATGCATAACCCCAGCCAATGTTTCCATAGAAAGGACCGCCCCAGCCCCAACCGTAATATGGAGAATTCCATCCCCAACCCCAGTTGTTAAAGCCTCCCCAGGCCCAGCCGGCGTTACCGTAAAATGGACCGCCCCACGCGCCCCAACCGGCACCCCAGAAAGGACGGTTGTAAACATTCACAACAACATTGTCATAAGTATCTCCCCAACCGGGTTGGGCATTATAACCTAAATCATTTTCTAAAAGTAAGTCCTCTTCGGTGTAGTCGCCTGTTGAAGAATAGGAATCAATATCGGTAAAGATGGCGCCTTCTTCCTGAGCATTATCAATTTCTGCGGCACCTTGATTAAAATAGTCAGCATAGCGACTTCCATTTGCGTTAGTAGTCACGTCTTCCTGGGTCACTCTGCTGTAATCTGTATTTGACGAAGAACCGTAAATCCCGTCGCTCATAGGATATTGTGAAGTACCGCAAGATAGTAAGCTTGCCGAGGCTAAAATGCCTAAAGCAATTTTAAAAATTCCAGTTTGTGTAATGTTCAAGCCTCGCATATCATCCGTTATTTATTGTTGTACAATGTAAATTTAGTTAGTTTTGCCGTCAATTTTGTGCATTTAACAAAGATGTCACAATTCCAGAAAAACTATTTTATCTAGCACAAGAGTTGTGCCAAATTACTATATATGGGAAAGAATTTAACCTCAAGGGCAGAAGATTATTCGAAATGGTACAATGAGTTGGTTGTCAAGGCAGATTTGGCTGAAAACAGCGGTGTGCGTGGCTGCATGGTCATCAAACCTTACGGGTTTGCGATTTGGGAAAAAATGCAGGCAGAATTAGACCGAATGTTTAAAGCGACAGGGCACGAGAATGCTTATTTTCCATTATTCATTCCCAAATCCTATTTTAGTAAGGAGGCCAGTCACGTTGATGGTTTTGCTAAAGAGTGTGCGGTAGTCACCCATTATCGACTCAAGAATGATGAGGACGGTGGAATAATTGTTGATCCGGAAGCAAAACTTGAAGAAGAGCTGATTGTGCGACCAACATCAGAAACGATTATTTGGGATACGTATAGAAAATGGATTCAGTCTTACCGGGATCTCCCAATAAAAATAAACCAATGGGCTAACGTAGTACGCTGGGAAATGCGTACGCGTTTGTTTTTACGCACTGCTGAATTTTTATGGCAGGAAGGGCATACCGCTCACGCCACTAAAGAAGAAGCTGTTGAAGAAGCTGAATTGATGATGCGTGTGTATGCTGATTTTGTGGAGCGTTTTATGGCTTTGCCGGTAATCAAAGGAACCAAGACCGAAAGTGAGCGTTTTGCCGGTGCGCTTGAAACCTATTGTATTGAAGCTTTGATGCAGGATGGAAAAGCGCTTCAGGCGGGGACTTCGCACTTTTTGGGGCAGAATTTTGCGAAAGCTTTTGATGTGAAATTTGCTTCTAAAGAAGGAACTCAGGAGCACGTTTGGGCTACCAGTTGGGGTGTCTCAACCCGATTGATGGGAGCTTTGGTGATGACGCATAGCGATGATAACGGTTTGGTGCTGCCTCCTAAGCTTGCGCCAATTCAGGTTGTAATCGTTCCTATTTATAGAGGCGAAGAGCAGCTTGATGCCATCTCGCAGGTAGCTAAAGAATTGCAGCGCGAACTTCAGTTGTTAGGTGTTTCGGTAAAATATGACGATCGCGATACGCACAAGCCGGGCTGGAAATTTAATGAGTATGAACTTAAAGGTGTTCCACTTCGTATAGCAATAGGTCCACGTGATCTTGAAAAGCGTACCGTTGAGCTTGCCAGGCGCGATACCATGTCTAAGGAGACGGTTTCTAAAGATGAAATTGTAGATCGCGTTCAGTCATTGCTTGTGGAAATGCAATCAGCGCTTTATAACAAAGCTCTGAAGTTTAGAGATTCTCACATTACCGAAGTAGAAACCTATGATGAGTTTAAAGATATATTAGAAAATAAGACCGGTTTTGTAAGTGCTTTTTGGGACGGTACTGCAGAGACCGAAGAGAAAATAAAGAATGAAACCAAAGCTACAATTCGATGTATTCCATTGAATGTAAAAGAAGAAGCGGGGACCTGTGTTTATAGTGGTGAGCCTGCTAAAATACGGGTTTTATTTGCAAAAGCATATTAATTTAAAAAAAGTTTGTTTTACTATTGTGGCTTATTAAAATATGTGTATTTTTGCATCCGCAATTGAAACAAAGTCAGGTCCGTTCGTCTAGGGGTTAGGACGCCAGGTTTTCATCCTGGTAACAGGGGTTCGATTCCCCTACGGACTACAAAGGTTTAATACGCACCTTAAGTGTATTGTTAAGAACATAATGGCCCGTTCGTCTATCGGCTAGGACGCCAGGTTTTCATCCTGGTAAGAGGGGTTCGATTCCCCTACGGGCTACAATTTAAAACAGAGCAAGATAATGGCAAATCACAAGTCATCTTTAAAAAGAATTAGAAACAGCGAGACAAAGCGTCTTAGAAACCGTTACCAAAGCAGAACTACACGTAATGCAATGAAAAAATTACGTGAGGCTGATAAGAAAGAAGCAGAGACTATGTTTCCTTCTGTGGTTTCTATGATCGATAAATTAGCTAAGAACAATATCATCCACGATAACAAAGCGGCTAATTTAAAATCTCAGCTAGCTAAACACGTTAACGCGCTTTAAGTTATACTGTTTAAAACATTAAAAACTCCCACGCGAATCGCGTGGGAGTTTTTTTGTTATGTTCTTACTGACAGTTTCTGGTCTTTTAATTTTACCCAATAAAAAAAAGCGATATCAAAATAGATATCGCTTTTTCAGTATAACGTAAATGAGTTTTAACCGTTCATAGAGATTAAAAACTCTTCGTTGTTTTTGGTTTGTTTGATGCGGTCACTAATGAATTCCATGGCTTCAATGGGATTCATATCTGCAAGGTATTTACGCATTACCCACATACGCTGAATGGCGTTTTCGCTAAGCAATAAATCATCGCGACGCGTACTTGAAGAGGTGAGGTCAATGGCAGGGAAAATTCTTCGGTTTGCGATCTTACGATCCAGCTGCAGTTCCATATTACCGGTTCCTTTAAATTCTTCAAAGATCACCTCGTCCATTTTAGATCCGGTTTCGGTAAGTGCAGTTGCAATGATAGAGAGTGAACCTCCATTTTCTATATTTCGCGCAGCACCAAAGAAACGTTTAGGTTTATGTAATGCGTTTGCATCAACACCACCACTTAATATCTTACCGGAAGCAGGTTGTACCGTATTATAGGCACGGGCCAGACGTGTAATTGAGTCTAAAAGAATAACTACATCGTGACCACACTCAACCAGTCTCTTTGCTTTTTCAAGTACAATATTAGCTACGCGTACGTGCTCGTGAGCTTCTTTGTCAAAAGTTGAAGCGACAACTTCACCTTTTACGTTGCGCTGCATATCAGTTACCTCTTCTGGGCGCTCATCAATTAAAAGTATCATTTGATACACCTCAGGATGATTTGCTGCTATAGCGTTGGCCACATCTTTAAGCAACATGGTTTTACCGGTCTTAGGCTGTGATACAATCATACCACGCTGACCTTTACCTATAGGAGCAAAAAGATCCATAATACGGGTTGATATGGTGCTTTGACGTTCGGCGATATTAAACTTTTCTTTAGGGAAAAGAGGAGTCAGGTGTTCAAAAGAAACCCGGTCGCGAACTACGCTGGGGTCAAGACCATTTATTTTTGAAACCTTAATTAAAGGGAAATATTTTTCTCCCTCTTTAGGAGGTCTTATCACGCCTAAAACAGTATCTCCGGTTTTAAGACCGAACAGACGTATCTGCGATTGAGATACATAGATATCATCTGGAGAAGAAAGGTAGTTGTAGTCTGAAGAACGCAGGAAACCGTAGCCATCCTGCATAATGTCAAGCACACCTTCACTTTCTATAAGTCCGTCGAACTCATAATCAGGCTCGCGGTAGCGGTTGCGGGTGTCTTTATTCCCGTTGTCGCGCTGATTATTGTTGTTAGAATTGTTATTGCTGTTATTATTGTTGCTGCTATTATTGTTGTTGGAATTCTGGTTGTTGTTAGTGTTACCAGAGTTTGAATTCCTGTTATTGTTGTTCCGGTTGTTGTTTGAATTCGAGTCTTTAGAATTCTTGGGATTTGAATTTCCTGAATTTGAATTAGAGTCCTTGCGAGGTCTTCCTTTAGAAGCGTTTGAATCCTTTTTATTGGAATTGTCTTGCTTCGAATTGTCCTGATCCTGTTTGTTGGATCGGGGCTTGCGTTTTTGATTATCGTTTGAAGAATCTGCGCTTTTCGGTTGATTTGGCGCATCTTGTTTTTCAGCTGAACTTTTTGACGGAGCAGGTTTGTTTTTAGAATTACCTGCATTCTTTTTGGAATTGTCGTTTTGGCTTTTGCCTGAAGGTTTTGAGTTTGATTTGGAAGAATCTGAACCTTTATCTTCAATTACCTCGGCCACAGCTTTAGGGTCTGCGGCTTGCTGGTCAAGGATTTTATATACAAGATCAAGTTTTTTAAGAGTCCTGAATTTAGGAATCTCAAGACCTTTTGCAATTTCCTGAAGTTCAGGTAGCTTTTTAGCTTTTAATTCTGAAATATTAAACATGAAGTATACGTATGAATTTCTGTATTGAATTGGTTTGAATGCGAACAAAAAATTTGAGAGAAGATCTGATAAATTTTTTGGCAAGTAAGTAACCCACCCAGAGTCGGTTACACAATGTACTGCAATAATACAACAATATTTTTTATTTATTTGGGTCTAGTCTGTCAGAAGTTTTTATTTTTGTCAGCCTTAATGGACAGTCCGGAATGATACAGCGTATACAAAGCATTTATTTAATTCTCGCAGCAGCAGTTTCTGCGGGGCTTATATTTTTGATTCCGGTGTATAGTACAGTTGATGGTGAGCCGGTTTATGCCGTTGAACGGTTGGAAGTGCTGGCCTTATTTTTGGCAAGTGCATTACTGTCATTTGTAACTATTTTTTTATTTAAAAACAGAAAACTTCAGTTTGTATTAGGCAGACTGAACATCATATTAAACTTTATTTTACTAGGTGTATTGGTTTACCAGTCGCAAATCTTATCTGGAGGGGCGGCGGCCCCGGAGAAAGGTATTGGGATGCTAATCCCCATCATTTCTATCGTTTTTATCGCTTTGGCAAACAAAGCAATCAAGCGGGATGAGGATCTTGTAAAATCTGTTGACCGGTTGCGATAGACCTACTATCTTAGTTAATTAGTGCGAAGCCCTGCAAGTATGCCAACTTGCAGGGTTTTTCGTTTCGTGACATTTCCTGAATGTTTTTTTTGAAGTAAAGCTTCCGTTTATCAGAAATAGGGGCTAATCCCGCTTCATTTCTATAACTTCCAGATTATCAATTTTACCCTGATCTACTGTAAATCTGAGCATAGTACGTACTTTATGAAAACCGTGTTTGCCTACAGCCCCGGGATTCATATGCAGCAAATCGAGTTTACGATCGGGCATTACTTTTAAAATGTGAGAATGGCCGCAGATAAAAAGTTTGGGAGGCTTAGCGTAAAGTGTACTGCGTATCGCCGGTGAATACCTTCCGGGGTAGCCGCCTATATGCGTGATGAGCACATCTACACCCTCACATATAAAGCGATTGTTTAAAGGAAATTCTTTTCTGATCTCGTGATCGTCAATATTTCCAAATACGGCTCTCAGGGGTTTTAGTGCTTTCAAAGCATCCGTAACTTGCAAATCACCTATATCGCCTGCATGCCAAATTTCATCAGCTTTTTCGGCGTATGCCAAAATACGGTCATCTATATAACTGTGGGTATCGCTTAAGAGTAAAATCTTTTTCATGACAGGTTTTAATAGGCTTAGCTGAGCTTGTGCAAAGATGTATCTTTGCCGCAGCAATCACAAATTCATAACGTGCGGTATTTTATTGACATAGCTTACGAAGGAACCTTATATCACGGCTGGCAACGTCAGCCTAATGGCCTAACCGTACAGGAAGAGCTTGAAAAAGCCTTAAGTACGCTGCTTAGAACTGATATCGCGGTTACCGGTGCCGGTAGGACTGATGCGGGAGTACATGCCACTCAGCTTTTTGCACATGTTGATTTTGAAAAGAAGTATAACCCGGAAGACCTCGGCCAACTTGCTTTTAGATTAAACCGGTTTTTGCCTCAGGCTATCGCTGTTAATCAAATAATTGCGGTTACTGCAGAAGCTCACGCCCGCTTCGATGCTACTGAGCGCAGTTATGCGTATTTTATTCATCAAAAGAAAAATCCATTTTTGGTAAATCAATCCTATTTCTTTGAAGCGGAAGTTCAGGTGGAATTGATGAATGAAGCTGCAAAACTGCTTTTGGGCAGGCAGGATTTTAAATGTTTCAGCCGGTCAAATACAGATGTGAAAACTTATCTTTGCGACATTAGGGAAGCGTTCTGGAGTCACGAAGAAGACCGATTGGTTTTTAGGGTTACTGCAGACCGATTTTTACGCAATATGGTGCGTGCCGTAGTAGGAACCCTGCTCGATGTAGGGCTTCAAAAAACGAGCATAAACGATTTAAAAGAAATTATAGCCAGTGGAGAGCGATCAGAGGCCGGTGCATCTGCTCCCGCTCACGGTTTATACCTCACCGCAGTGCGTTACCCCGAAGAAATCTTTATCCCGTATGGCAGATAGTAAAGGCAATGCTTTTGATTTTGGCTTATTTAAAAAGCTATTGAGTTACACGCGTCCTTATAAAGGGCGAATGTATTTTGTTGGGCTTTCGGCAGTATTAATTTCTGTTTTTGCGGTTTTACGTCCCATTTACATCGAGTATGCGATGGACCTTGGGATGCAGCCTAAAAATATGGATACCCTGCTCTATTATATAGGCTTGAGTCTGTTAGTGCTTTTGGGAGAATCTATTTTTCAGCTACTCTTCATTTACTTTGCAAACTGGCTGGGACAGCAAGTTGTTCTTGATATACGTACCAAGCTTTTTAATCATATGATTTATTTTAAAAAGCAGTATTACGATAAATCTGCTGTGGGCCGACTGGTTACACGGGCTGTAAATGATATTGAAACCATCTCCAGTATTTTTAGTCAGGGGCTTTTTATGATCATAAGCGATCTTCTTAAAATGCTGGTGATCGCAGGAGTTATGCTTTATAAAAGCTGGCAACTGTCGCTTATTGTATTTGTGATTTTGCCTTTTATACTTTATGCCACCCGGGTTTTTCAGCGTAAGATGAAAGTAGCTTTTGAAGAAGTGCGTACGCAGGTAGCTAATCTCAATTCTTTTGTTCAGGAGCGTGTTACCGGGATGAAAATCGTTCAGATCTTTTCAAGAGAGCGCATAGAACGGGAAAAGTTTAATGAGATTAACCAGAAGCACATGCGGGCCTGGAACAAAACCGTGTGGTACAACTCCATTTTCTTTCCCATTGCCGAAATGGTTACTTCAATCACAATAGGTTTGCTGGTATGGTATGGCGGGTTGCGTGCTGTTGAAAACGATGTGATAACCATAGGTCTAGTAACCGCTTTTATTCAGTTTTCGCAAATGTTATTTACTCCTTTGCGCCAAATCGCAGATAAATTCAACACCCTGCAAATGGGAATGGTAGCTGCCAATCGTGTTTTCGGAATTCTGGATACCGATGCGCGTATTAAAGACGAGGGAACCCGCGAACTAGATCAAATTAAAGGGGACATCAGTTTTCAGGATGTGCGTTTCAGTTACTTAGAGGGCGAAGAGGTTTTACGCGGAATTAATCTGGAAGTTGCAGCTGGGCAGACGGTGGCTATTGTGGGATCTACGGGAGCCGGAAAATCGACGATTATAAACCTTTTGAGTCGTTTTTATGAAATAGACAGCGGTCATATCTTAATTGACGGTACAGATATTCAAGATGTGAAAATCGCTTCATTACGTTCAGAAATAGCCGTGGTTTTGCAGGATGTATTCCTCTTCGCAGATTCCATTTTGAATAACATCACGCTTAATAATCCCGATATATCGGAAGAAGATGTGGTAAACGCGGCAAAGGCTATTGGCGTTGATAAATTTATATCGAGCCTGCCTGAAGGTTATCACTACAATGTAAAAGAGCGCGGAGCTATGCTAAGCAGCGGGCAGCGCCAGCTTATTGCATTTTTAAGAGCCTATGTAAGCAACCCCAGTATTTTGGTTTTGGATGAAGCTACCTCTTCTGTAGATTCCAATTCAGAGCAGCTTATACAGAAAGCCATCAATAAGATTACTAAAGGTCGTACATCAATAGTGATTGCGCATCGTTTAGCCACCATCAAAAAGGCTGATAAAATCATCGTGATGGAAAAGGGTCAGATTGTTGAAATGGGCAATCATAAAAGCCTTCTCGAAAAAGAAGATGGTTACTACCGAAAGCTATACGAAGTACAGTTTGCTGCAAATTCGGAGTCTGTTTAACCCAGGCCCGATTTTAGGATAAATCTTTACGTATAATGTCTACCAGTTCGGTGGTATTTTTAAACAATACAAATTCGCCGTCTTTCAGATAGCTGATGTTGCCGGTTTCTTCACTAACCACAAGGGCGACAGCATCCGTTTTTTCGGTAATACCCACAGCGGCTCTGTGCCGAAGCCCAAAACGCAAGGGAATGTTACGTTCATTTGAAACCGGAAGAATGGCTCTGGTGGCTACTATTTTGTTGTCTTCAATAATCGCGGCGCCATCGTGCAGGGTCGAATTTTTAAAGAAAATACTTTCGAGTATGGGGCGGTTGACCTCCAGGTTCATCTCGTCTCCGGTTTGCTTTACAAAATCAAGATTGGTAGTGCGTTGAATGACAATAAGTGCACCGGTTTTATCTTTCCCCATCTTTTCGCAGGCATCAACGATTTCTTCTACTTTGGTGAGGGAGTTGTCCTGATCCTCGTCCTGAAGAAATTTAATGTGCTTGAGAAAACCTGATTTGCGACCGATGTTTGTAGAACCAATCATCAGCAAAAACTTGCGAATCTCCTGCTGAAATACCACAATTAGTGCAAACATCCCGGCACCTATAAATTGGCCCAGAATGGTGCTCAGCATTTCCATCTGAAGCAATTGTGTGATCTTCCAGATTACCCAGATGATGCAGATTCCCAGAAAAATATTGATGGCAACGGTACCTTTAACCAACTTGTAGAGGTAGTAGAGTAGTGTGGCCACTAATAAAATATCGACTAAATCGAGTATTCTAAAATTTTCAAGAATGTCCAAAGATGCAGTGGTTTTTTGTAAAAATAGGGCAAATAATACGGTTGACTTCTATTGTAAAGCTTTTTAAATATTACAAAATACTTCTGAGTAAAACAGGAATCAATAGAAAAACTATAAAAATAGTTGTTTAACTATAATTTTCGTTTTATGTTTGTATTGCGTTAGGGATTAAGGCATTGTTGGAGCGCATTTGCTGCCATACCAGATGGAAGCAAATCGCGACTGCCGCAAGCCCGCCCGAACGCCCTAAAACTTTATATCCCTATGGAAAAACTGACCAATAAAGAAGAAGAAATTATGCACGTTTTATGGAGGCTTGAAAAGGCTTTTGTAAAAGAAGTGCAGGCTGAACTGCAGGATGAAAACCTGCACTACAATACCGTGTCTACCATTGTGCGTAACCTGGAAGAAAAGGGGTATGTAGGGCACAAGGCCTTCGGGAAAACCCATCAATACTACCCTCTGGTAAGCCGTGAATCGTACGGAAAGAAATTCTGGAATGAAGCAACGCGCCGGTTTTTTGACAGTTCGTATAAAAATATGGTTTCGTTTTTTGCGCAGGAGGAAAAAATCACGGCCGATGAGTTGCGGGAGATTTTAGAGTTAATTGAGAAAAAGGAGTAATATGGATTTTCTCATTTACATACTAAAAAGTACCGCCGTATTGAGTCTGTTTTATCTCATTTATTTGGCTCTGTTAAAGAATGAAACCTTTTTTGATACCAATCGCAAGTTTCTAATAGGTGGAATTCTGATAAGCTTCATGTTACCTTTAATGAAATTTACCCGCACTGTTTACCGGGAATTGCCGGTCTTTGATTTTCCCATAACCGAAGCTGAGGTTGCCGTGGCTGAAATACCTCAAAATTCATTTGAGTTTGGAATTTGGGAAGTAGCATTAAGCCTTTATTTTTTGGGAGTTGTAGTGATGACCTTTCTTTTCTTAAGGAAACTGTTTGGGCTGTTGCGTTTTTTCAGAAGTCAAAATTATACGGTTCAGGATGGATTCCGCGTCATTCAGGCTGATGGTCTTGAAGCGCCTTTTTCTTTTTTTAAATATATCGTGGTTGACCAACATCAGTACACAGCTCAGGATTTTGAAATGATCCTGGAGCACGAGCAAACTCACGCGCGCCAATACCACAGCCTCGATACACTTTTTATGCAACTGATGCTTATTATCAACTGGTTTAATCCGCTGGCGTGGTTTTACAGGAGTGCTGTAATACAAAACCTGGAATATCTGGCAGATGCCACCACAGCCGGAAAGCTAAACAGTCGTAGAAATTATCAATTGGCACTGGTTAAAGTTGCCGTACCCGGTAAGGTACCTGCCCTGACGAATTCCTTTTATCAATCATTCATCAAAAAACGAATAGTTATGTTAAACAAGCAATCATCAAGCAAAACCAATCAACTAAAGATGGCGGTCGTGCTACCGGTTCTCGCCGTATTTATCTGGGGTTTTAATTTTAAAGAGGAGGTGCGTTATGTTGAATCGAATACTTCAGGTTTAGGAGAACAGCCCGAAGTGGAAGTAGCGGTTAAGGCTTCAACAGTTGAAAAAGAATCTGAAGCCACTGATGAGAATCTGAAAGCTACTACGCAGTCTTCTAATGACGATAAGCAAACCCGAGCTACCCATCTGCAAGCCGGTACTGTGCAGACTTCATTTAAGCGTGTTATCACCAATACGTTTACTAAAAGTGATCTGGATGCTCTGGCTAAAGAATTGGAATCAGATTATCAGGTGATCCTTTCGTTTTCAAAACTGGATTATAATGATGCCAGTCAATTGGTTGGGATCAAAATCAGTCTGAAGGATAAATCTTCCGGTAATCAATCGAGCTCTTCCTATTCAGGGAGTACGCCTCTCAATGATATTGTAATCTACCGAAGTGAGGATGGTACGTTTGGCGTGGTTAGCGGTAGAAACTCAATGGTTCAGGCTCAGTCGATGACTGAAGCGGAATACGAGGCATTTAAGGAACGAACAGAGGCCCGTGTAGCTGAGACTAAAGCCAGAGTAGCCGAAAGACGGGAAGAATTGGAAATGCGCAAAGCGGAAATGGAAGCAGAAGTTGAATTGCGTAAAGCTGAGATCGAAGCTGAAATGGAATTACGGAAAGCGGAGCTTGAAGCACGACGTGAACTACGGGAACAGGAAATGGAGGCTAAACGTGCAGAAATGGAAGAGTTAAAAGTAATGGGCTATGGAAGGTCTGGTTCGGCAACTCATAACAGCCGTTTTAAAACACCAGATAGTTCTAATTTAAGGCCAAAAGAGATACTATTATATGGCGCCCCAAAAGACGGGTTCAGTATTCGTACATATGGTACCGGAGAAAACTCTGATGAACAACCTCTTTTTATAAAAGATGGCAAAGAGATTAGTCATGAAGAACTTAAAATGATTGATCCCGAAGACATCGAATCTCTTTCAGTGTTAAAGGATGCTTCAGCAACTGCGCTTTATAAAGAAAAAGGTAAAAATGGCGTGATATTGATTACTACAAAATCGAAGAAAAACTAAACTTTTTTCAGGTGTGTAAAAATCCGCTGCAAAATCATTTGTAGCGGACTTTTTATTCGCTAAAATGATGAAAACACCTTTTTACACAAAAAAAACAGATCAAATTTCCCCTTGAGATTTTAAAAAGCTTTCAAAACAGCCCTTCAAGAGTTACATATGCTAATTTAAAATGGATTTTAGATTGACGAATGTTATGTAACTGAAGTATAAGGCATTTCAATTTTCAGGTGTAGTCATTTTTTTACTTACAATACTGCATTCAGTTTTATCAATAGTTGTGCAATTGCTTGTGGGACTGATTTTTACTTCCGTATTTGTGGTCAAATAGAAATCAATCAATCAAAAATCACAATCATGGTCACACTTATTTTAACAATTATTGAAACCATTTTCGGATAATCCTAAAATAGTCATAACACCTTCTGTAAGCGCGCGCAGAACGATGTTAAAAGCTTAAATTTGAGATGCTCACGCACTCAAAACCGGAAATCCAATTATGAAAAAGAAGTTTTTTAAAACGCTTGCCAGGCTGAATAAAAAAGTACTCCCCAGCCTTACGAAAAAAGATGTTGACCTGGCTAAAGCCAACAAACTACAGCTAGCCCTATTCGGGTATAAGTTATGGGTGACAAAAAATGCTTTAGACTAAATATGCATTAAACTGTGCAGGGCGTAGTTTTTGAGTTTTTCCCTTCCGTTTAGGAAACCAAGTTCCATAAGAAAGTTACATTGCACAACTTTCCCACCGCAGCGTTCTATAAGTCTGCATGCCGCCGAGGCGGTTCCACCTGTTGCCAAAATATCATCGTGTACAATCACCAGTTCGCCCTGCTTAATACGATCAGCCTGAATTTCAATATGATCAGTTCCGTATTCCAGAGCATAGCTTTCACGCAGTACGTTACCGGGTAGTTTTCCGGGTTTTCGTACAGGGACAAACCCCAGACCCAACTGCTGAGCCAGTAAGGTGCCAAACAAGAATCCACGACTTTCAATACCTACTACTTTTGTTGCTTTTATATCGTGCAAACCTTTCGACAGGAGCTCTAATGCGTGACCGGTCGCTTCCGGACTCGCCAATAAGGGACTGATATCTTTAAAAATGATTCCTTCTTTTGGAAAGTCGGGTACGTCTGAGATGTAATTTTTAAGATCCATAGTTTTGGTTTTGATTTTAGAGGGTCGGGATGTGTGTAAACTAATTCGCAAAATATATCTTTAAAGCTACAAATCGTAATCAATACCCCATGGAAATTTTAATGAGTCAGTTTTTTGGAGCGCTTTATGGTTTTTTGGCCATTGTTCTGGGAGCCTTTGGCGCTCACGCTTTAAAAAAGCGTTTTACAGCCGAACAGCTTTCGAGCTTTGAAACCGGAGTCAAATATCAAATGTATCACGCACTTCTTTTACTGATGCTTAGCTTTAACCTGAGTTTTAACACCACCTTGGAAACTGTTGTTATTTCGTTTTTTATTCTGGGAACTTTGCTGTTTTCGTTTTCAATTTATGGCTTATGCCTTACCGGTGCAGCAGGAAAGAAGTGGAAATGGCTGGGGCCTGTGACACCTCTTGGAGGCCTGCTTCTGGCCGGCGGTTGGGCTGGTCTGATATACCTCTTTATTAAGGATTTTGTATTCTAAAAAAAGAAAGCTCCAGATAAATCTGAAGCTTTCGCACTTATGTATAATTAACGCTAAAAATTCTATGTTATTAAAGGCGGCTAATCCAAATAAATAAACTCAAATTTCGTAGTCAATCTAATTACTTAAAAGACGACCTGAAATTGGTGATGTGACAAAATTTTACCCAAAAAAAGTAAATTTAACATTTATTGGCAGTTCCCATTTTTAAATTCCAAATACGGCTACCTTTTTTAGAGTTTTGCCGGGAGCATTTTCGCTTTTCAGAAGATCCTGATAGTCCATTACATTCGGAATACGATCCAGTTTGCACAGAACAGTTACTGCCTCACATAAACCCTCAAAGAGTATATCTTTAGACTTACGGTCTTGAGGTCTGAAGGAATTGCGCTTAAGGGGTAATTGGAAACCACAACCCCTTAAAAAGGCGGCTTCTATTTTTAATAATTCGTTTGGAGAATAGCCCTGAAAACGTTTGTTGAATGCCTCATTTACCTGGCCAACATAGCTTAGTCTCAACGAACCGTGACCTTCGGTAAGATGTTTCCAGCTGTCTGTATTATCGAGAATATTTCCCACCGCGCAGGATTTGCAGCATTCGGGATCTAACGTATTGTTGTGGAATGCCCGGTAGAGTTTTTGAATGGCATTCTCAAATCTTGAATTTCTCATCGCATTTTTCTTTTTCTAAAGTTACAAAATCTCTACTAAGTGTTATTTGTTGGCCTTTAATCTTTTAATTAAGCATTTTTTCATTTTCTTTACTAGGTCATTACACAGCAAACGAGTTTCCATGTTTAAGAACCTTTTCATTATACTGGTAATTGGTTTTTTAAGTCTCTCTCCCGAAGTCTGCGAGCTGGTCGCTCAGCAAAGCAGTGAAGAAGAATACATCAAAGCTGAATTATTTAGAGCTCAGGAACTCGCCTACAGTAATTTTGATGATGCGATAACTACCCTTACAGAGGCATACCTCTATACAAAAGAACATAAGATACCGCTACTTACTGCCGAAGTATTGTACACCGCAGGCTGGATTTATTATGTAAAAGGAATGTATGACGAGTCGCTCACTCATTTTGTGGAGGCTCGTAATCTTTTTAGAGAGCAGGAAGATTTTGCCGGTGAAGGAAAATCGCTCATGGGAAACGGTCTGGTTATACAGGCTTTAGATCGGCATAAGGAAGCGATCTCTATTTTTAATCAGGTGTTGAAAATTTACGAGCAGCATCAGGTCGAAGAAAAAAAGGCTTCGGCTTATATCAATTTATCCATATCCTATATTGAGCAAAAGGAATTTGCAGAAGCAACACGGGTTTTAGAAGAAGCCCGAAAATTTGCTGAGCGCTATGAACTAACCAGCATTTTACACCATTACCATAATAAATCAGGTGAGATTGCCTATCAAATGAATGAGTTTGATACTGCAATACAACATCACCTGGCGGTTTTAAACGATGCCGATACTAAAGAGGCTAATGCCTGGGAAAAGTCTTATGCTTACGCCGGGTTGGCTCAGGCTTATCTTGCGAAAGGTAATCTCAGGCTGGCAGAGACCAATGCTTTACAGGCGATGGATTATGCCAGAGGATCACAATCTATCTGGGACCTGGAGCGTAATTCGGCCATTTTAGCATCGGTTTATGAGGCACGAGGAGAATCTCAAAAAGCCTATGAATCTTTAAGGGAAAATCAGCGTTACCGGGATTCACTTTATGACATCAAAACTACCCAGCAGGTCAATGTGATGCATCTCGAAGAAAAAGAGCTCGAAAATCAGCGGCTTACTGCTGATATGGAGCTTAAGGAAACAGAATTACAATCAAAAAGGATCCAAATCATTGCCCTGGGTGTTTTTGCGTTGTTACTGGTGCTAATTCTATTTTTAACCTGGAAAAACTACAAACAGAAAGGCCGGTTTGCCGAAGAATTACGTCAAAAGAATCGGGTAATTGAGGCTAACCAGGCAACGCTAGTAAAGCGTAATGATGCGCTTTCAACGCTTGATGAGCACAAAAACAAACTCTTTACGATAATCTCTCACGATTTACGTTCCCCCATAAGTTCCATTCAGCAGACATTAGTATTAGCCGAGGCAGATTTGATAGGTCCTGAAGAATTTACGAAGCTCACAGGGGATCTTAAAAAGCAGACCGATGCCACTTTAGTGATGATTGATAACTTATTACAGTGGTCACATTCCCAGCTTGACGGGGTGCTTGTAAACCGATCAGCAATAGACTTGGTCGAAACGGTTTCAGCCATTTTATCAACGTATGAGGCCGGGGCGGCCTTTAAGGATATTAAGCTCAAGCATCATAAACCAGAGGGACTTCCACGTATTTTAGTAGATGCCGGGCACCTTTCGGTCATTCTTCATAATTTGATTTCAAATGCTTTAAAGTTTACTGCAGAAGGCAAAAAAATAGAATTGGATTACGAGCAGCAGGCTGATGAGTTAACGCTAAAGATTATTGATGAAGGCACCGGGATGAATGCCGAAAAACTGCAGGAAATTAAATCGAATCAGGAACAAATCCTGTCAAAAGTGGGCACCGCGTTAGAAACCGGAACCGGTCTCGGTTTAATGGTAGTTAAACAATTTCTCGAACTCAATGAGGCTACGTTTGATATTCAAAGTACGCCCGGAAAAGGTTCTACCTTTTTTGTTTCCTTCAAAACAGTGCCGGCTGATACAGATTTATAGAGAGGTGTTCAGTTTAATGGATTCTGCTTTTAATCCCCTGCCACTTACCTGTAATTTGATAGTACCTTGTTTTTCGGAAGACTGAACCAATACGACCAACTTTCCGCTAAACAATTGCATTGTGGGTTTATGAAATAACTCCAGCGAAGTTGCATCACCATTACAGGCAGCACGAAAGCTTCCGGCACCGGTTACATTAAAATTGAGTTGATTTGTCGCGGTAGGGCAGGGGATGCCGTTTTTATCCACTACCGATACCGTGACAAACGCAAGATCTTTACCATCTGCTTTAAGATTGGTACGATCTGCTTCCAGCTTTAAGGCATGGGGTTTCCCTGCGGTTTTAACTTCTTCCTCAGCAACAGGCTTGTTGTTTTCGTCTAAAGCTACCACTTTTAAAGTTCCGGGTTCATAGATTACGTCATTCCACATCAGGCGATACCGTGTTTGTGGAGTAGAATCGTTTTTGATTTGAATTCCCTGGCTTTTTCCATTGACAAATAATTCGGCACGATCGTAACTGGTATAAGCAAAAACCGGAGTCTTTTGGCCTTCCCGACCTTCCCAGTTCCAATGAGGCAGTATATGCAGCGTTTCATCCTGCGTATTCCAACGGCTTCGGTACAAATAATACCGATCTTTGGGTATGCCTGCAAGGTCTACCATCCCAAAATAGCTGCTGCGTGACGGCCAGCTGGTATCGTAAGGCGTAGGCTCGCCCAGATAATCAAAACCCGTCCATACAAACTCACCAATCACCCAGGGTTTATCGTCCTGCAGAATGAAATCGTCTTCGGGTAAATTTGACCAGCTGCAATATTCCAGATCGTAAGAAGAACTTTGAAAATCGGGATATTCTTTCATACTCGCCTTTACAACCGGAAACTTATAAATGCCACGCGAACTAACCGTCGAGGCGGTTTCAGAACCCAGAATAAACCCCTGAGGAAATTTCTCATAGGCCTCTTCGTATAGATGCACGCGGTAATTGAGTCCGGGAACGTCGAGAATAGCTCCAAAACCAGATTCCATCGTCGCTTTAACCTGATCCATTCCTACGGTTACGGGACGGGTGGGGTCTTCTTTATGAAACAATTCCTGAAGCCATCTCGCTCTTTTTACACCTGCGCTTCCGTACTGGTCAGGAACTTCATTGCCCGCACTCCACATCACGATTGCGGGATGGTTTCGCGTAGCGCGGACTAAATTTTCGACATCGCGTTTGGCATAGTCATCAAAAAAGCGGTTGTAGCCATTTTCGACTTTTGGTTTCTTCCACTCGTCAAAACTTTCCGCCAAAAACATAAAACCCATCTCATCGGCTAACTCCAGTTGCTCAAAAGAGGGCATATTGTGCGCGCTGCGAATGGCATCACAGCCCAAATCTTTTAAAATCTGCATCTGCCTGCGCAGCGCAGCTTTGTTAACCGCAGTTCCAATAGGCCCCAAATCGTGATGCAGGCAGACGCCCTTGAATTTGCGGGTTTTACCATTAAGCTGAAAGCCATTTTCTGCGGAATAATGTATCGACCGAATACCAAAGGTGGTGGTGACTTCATCTTTAAGTTCATCACCGGCGTACAGTCTGGAAACGGCTGTATAGAGGTAGGGATTTTCAGGACTCCACAAATGAGGTTTTTCAACTTTTATATGCTGCTCAAATTGATTCAGGATAGATTGTGTGGTTGCATTTTGAGCGATTTTATTTCCTTCAGCATCATAAAGAGTCGTCATCAACCGAAGATTCTCGCCCGTAAATTTTGTTTTTATAGTAACCTGTGCGACTTCTGCTGTTGCCACCGGAGTGGTTATTGTAGTTCCCCATTGGTCAATGCTTTCGGCATTTTTAATGACAATGCTAACCGGTCTGTATAGGCCTGCCCCGGGATACCAGCGTGACGAAAATTCTTCATTAGAAAGTTGAACGGCAAGGGTATTTTGACCCTCAAGAAGTTTATCACTGATGTCAAAATAGAAATAGGCATATCCATAAGCCCACTCGCCAATTTTCGCTCCGTTGAGGTAGACCTGCGGTTCGCTCATCGCCCCTTCAAAAAGGAGAATAGCCTTTTTGTCTGCTGCGAAATCTTTAATATCAAAGGTATTACGATACCAGCCGGTCCCGGTAAAAGGAAGGGCGCCGGTGCGACCTGTTTTTTCTGTTGGTATTTTCTCGCCGTTTTGAGTAATGGCAACGGTTTGTTTGTCTATTTCCTTATCAAAAGGTCCGTAAATAGCCCAGTCGTGAGGCACAGTTACCGTCTGCCAGCCCGAATCGTCAAAACCTATTGCTTCAGCAGTCGCTGCATCGCCTTTATGAAATTTCCATCCTTTTTCTAATTCGATTACAGAACGGGATTGGGCAGCACAGATGACTGATGTAAATGATAAAAGTAAAACGAAAATATTTTTCATGTTTTTAAGAAATAGAATTACAAAGTTAGATCGTGTTATGTTGATACGAAAACCCGCATAAATACTATTGTCAGACATAATTGACATCTTATCAAATAGTCAAAATAACTATAAGTGAATTGAAGTAATTGCGGTTTTGTCCCTTTTTTTTAAGAAAATTTATAGTATTTTTAATGTGAAAAATACACTTATTAAACAATCAACTATGTTAAACAACAACTTTAATTGGAGCAGAGCAGCCACATTTCGTACTCTGCTATTCTTACTAATGGTCCAAATTGTAAGTTATGGACAGACAAAAAAGGAAGTGCAGGGTGTTGTTACTTCTGAAAACGGGATGCCTATTCCAGGTGTGAACGTAACAGTAAAGGGAAAATCTGTAGGTGCAGTAACAGATTTTGATGGTAATTATACCATTGAAGCTGATAGCGGAGATATACTTGTTTTCAGTTATGTAGGCTTCAAACCCACAGAAATTACAGTAGGTAGTGAAAGTCAAATTGATATTAGTCTGCAGGAAGATACCGCTAAACTTGATGAAGTGGTTGTAGTGGGTTACGGTAAACAGCAACGTAATACTTTACCTGGGGCAGTTTCTGAAATTAAATCAGAACAACTTGAACAAAACCCTACTGCAAACCTAAGTAATGCCTTAGTTGGGCAAACTTCTGGTATAATTGCTACCCAACGATCTGGTGAGCCCGGTCGCGATGGGTCTCAAATTTTTATAAGGGGTATAGGTACTACCGGAGATGCATCGCCAATTTATGTAATAGATGGTATTGTGCGTACCGCTCGAGATTTTTCACAACTTAACGCTAATGAAATTGAATCATTTACAGTTTTAAAAGATGCAGCCAGTGCTGCGGTATTTGGTGTACGGGGTGGTAACGGTGTTATTTTGATTACAACTAAGCGTGGTAAAAAAGGAGTAATGCAAATTAACCTAACCACAACTCTTGGTGTTCAGGAGCGTACACGTGACCCTAAGTTCTTAAGTGCTTATGAATATGGTAGCTTATATAATGAAGCACTAACCAATCAAGGTGATGAACCTCTTTATACTGAGCAAGAGTTGGAGCTATTTAGAAACGGTAGTGATCCTGACAATTACCCAAACACGAATTGGTTTTCAGTACTTAATAAAACCGCTTTAATTCAGACTTATAATATTTCGGCAAACGGTGGATCTGAAAAAATTCAGTATGCGACTTCTTTTGGCGTTTTAGATCAGGATGGGATTGTTCCTAATGACAATTTCAAACGATATAATTTTCGATCAAATATTGATGCAGATGTAACAAATACGACACGTCTATCTTTTGATGTTTCAGGTCGTGATGAAAAAATCACATCAATAGGAAGCCCCGAAGTTTTTAGATGGCTTACTTCAACCCGTCCAGATATGCAGCCCATTAAATGGTCTAATGGAGGATACTCTAACGGGCCTGCCTACCTTACGCTTCCTGAAAACGGATACCGTAAAGAAGGAATTCAGGCTTTTAAAGGAAGAATTGAACTGGAGCAAAAGCTTCCTGTCGAGGGTTTAACAGTACGAGGAATTGCTGCGTATGATAAAACCCTAACTGACGTAAAAAATTGGTCTTACATTAAAATCCCATTTTACACTCAAGACGGTAATGGTGGTTTTGATGAGAGTGTAAGTGGAGCGGATGCACCTTCTTCGCTCTATCAAAGCAATAACGATTTTCAATCATTAACCTTACAAGCTCATATCAATTATGAACGTTCATTTGGAGATAGTGATATTTCAGCTTTAGCTCTTTATACGCAAACTCAGGAAAAATGGAGATTCTTAAGCGCTTTCAGAGATGGTTATACATTGGCAATTGATGAAATCGATTTCGGAGGTACTGCAAATCGTAATAATAGTGGTTACTCAGGAAGCAGCGGCCGTAGAGGTCTGGTAGGAAGGATTAACTGGACGTATAAGGACAAATATATCCTCGAAGGAAGTTTTAGAGCTGATGCTTCAGAGCAATTTGCTCCAGGTAAACGATGGGGCTTTTTCCCATCGGCATCTGCAGCTTACGTGTTGAGTAAAGAAGCTTTTCTGGAGAATTCAGAAACTATTGAGTTCTTAAAGTTGAGAGCCTCTTATGGTGTGCTAGGTAATGATAGAATAGATAATCAGCGCTTTCTTTATTTGCAATCCTATAATGTAAATGGAAATGCAGTTTTTGGTAATGGAGATGTGCAGCCTGCCATATTTGAAGGTAATTTGGCTAATCCCGATGTAACTTGGGAAACGGTTAAAAAATTAAACGTAGGTGTTAATTCTATCTTGTGGGATGGTGCACTTACTGTAAATGTTGATTATTTCTTTGATCAGCGAAGTGATATTTTAGGATATCGTAATCTGACTGTTCCTGATTTATTAGGTGTTAATCTTCCTATTGAAAATCTCGTTGAGATTAATAATAGAGGTTTTGAACTTGAATTAGGGCATCGTAATTTTCTATCTGATGATTTGAGCTATTCGCTTAATGGTAATCTAACCTTTGCGCGAAATAAAGTGATTTTTATTGATGAACCGGAAACAGAGAATCCAAACATTAGACGCACGGGTTTACCACTGGGAACGCAATTTGGTTTACGTGCTTTAGGACTTTTCCAATCTCAGGAAGAAATAGATAATGCTCCTACTCATTTTGGGGATACTGCACCAGGTGATATTCGATATGCCGATGTAAATGGTGATGGCTTAATTGATGATAATGACCGTGTTGCCATTGGCCCCTCTAATACCCCAGAGATTATCTATGGTATTCGCGGAGGTATTGAATATAAAGACTTTGATTTCTCTTTCTTATTTCAAGGTGCTGCGAGAGTAAGACAATATTACAGTGGCGAAGCAGCTTGGCCATTCTTTTTGGGTACCGGTAATGCTTATGAAAAGAACTTAGACCGATGGACACCTGATAATACAGATGCCAGTGAGCCAAGAGTGCTCATAGATGCGACTAATAATCACAGAGGTTCCTCTTTTTGGTTGAGAGATGCATCGTACATCAGATTAAAAAACATTGAAATTGGTTATAATTTACCTGTTAGTAGCGAGAATAGTTTCATTCGTGGGATGCGTATCTATGTAAATGCAAATAACGTAGCGACCTGGACCAAGATTGAAGATTACGATCCTGAAAATGATAATGGACGAGGTTGGGGATATCCACAATTACGCATTTGGAATGTGGGATTAAATATGAATTTCTAAAATTAAAGTAATGAAAAAGTATAAAGTAAATATTGTTAAGATAGGTATTCTGGCAGTTCTGGGTGTTTTCTCCAGTTGCAACGAAGACCTGCTTGATCAGGTTCCTAAAGATTCATTAACTGAAGAAATCGTATGGACAGATGAACAGGGAGCCATACAGTTTGTTAACGGGATATATGGAAGTATGCCCTCTGGTTTTGACCGTAACTATGGCGGATGGGCAAAAGGACTCTATCTGCTTGATGGTACAACAGACGATGGAGATGTAAGTATGCAGTGGACGCATTCAAATCAATTACAGTCAGGCGATTTCTTGCCTAGTAATGTTCCTTGGGGGACGACCTGGGGAGATTATTATCGTCTCGTACGTAAGGCCAATGCAGCTCTTGAAAACCTGGATAGACTTGGTAATGAAGAGCTGAGAGACCGCTTAAAAGGGGAATCTCATTTTTTAAGAGCTTTTATTTATCACGAACTATTGCGACTTTACGGTTTTAATGAAGACGGCAATGAGCCTACCGGAGTGCCGCTAATTGATCGTAGTCTCACCCTGGAAGATAATTTAGAAATCCCAAGATCAACCTATGATGAGGTTGTGGACTTCATTATTGCTGATCTTGATGCTGCCTTGACGTACTTACCTTCAAAATCTGAAACAGTAGCAGGGCGAGCAACAATAGGAGCAGCAAATGCGCTCAAAAGTAGGGTTCTACTATATGCTGAAAGATGGCAGGCTGCTGCTGACGCTGCGGAAGCAGTTATGGGAACTGAGTACAGCTTGTATTCAGATTACAAGCAAATATTTCTGGAAAAAAATAATTCAGAAATCATTTTTGCAAAGAAGTTTCAATACCCTGATAAACATCATCAAACAAATGCCGGAGGTACGCAGGGTGCAGGCTGGGATGTTTACAATACACCGAATACGTTCCGTGGTAGCAGTGATGGTGGATGGGGAGGTAATTTGCCGACTCAAAATTTTGTTGGTTCTTATGATATGATCGACGGCGAGCCTCAGGAATCGTCTGATTTATACGATCCACAAAATCCTTTTGAGAATCTGGATCCCAGATTTGAAGCGACTGTGGTTCACGATGGTGCTCAATTTAGAGGGCGTGAAATACAGTTATACGAAGGAGGTCTTGAAGGACAATCCAGTGCATTTATGACTACGGGCTATTTCCTGCGAAAATTTCATAATGAGGATTTAGTTATTTACTCTCAATCAAGTGATCAGGATTGGATTTTTATCCGCTATGCGGAAGTATTGCTGAATTATGCCGAAGCACAAAATGAAGCCACCGGGCCTGATCAAAGTGTTTACGATGCTATTAACCAAATAAGGAATAGAGCAGGAATGCCAGACTTAAAAACCGGTTTGTCACAGACCGAAATGCGTGAACGTATAAGGAATGAGCGCAGAATAGAACTGGCTTTTGAGGAACACCGCTTTTTCGATATAAGACGTTGGAGAATAGCTGAAGACTTGCTCAACGGGCCGTTAATGCGTATGACTATTATTAAAGAAGGAGATGACTATACTTACATCAAGGAGCCTTTTGAGACGAGAAGTTTTCCTTATAAATTATATGTATTACCCATTCCGCAAAATGAGATAGATAAAAATCCTGCTGCAAAGCAAATACTAGGTTGGTAATAAACACCGGTATTTAAGAATAAAAGTTCCGAGAGACATTGCTTCTCGGGACTTTTTTGTTTTATGCCAGTTTTGGTTAAGATCTTAAGATTTATAAAGTACAAAAAATCTACAACAATAACAGCGGAGCAATAAAGCCCAGCCTGACTTCATTTTTGTTATAGCTTGAAGCACCCAATACATCAATGGCATAATCTGAATAGTCGTAATACCTGCCGATGTAAGCGAAATAAAATTTGACGTTGAGGTCTTTAAACGGAATGTAATAAACGGTTGGGATTATACCGTAGCTGGTTCTAATAAAATCATTGCCCGCTTTAGCGTTGTCATACGCGCTGCTGGTCATTAAGGTGAGTAAACCTTGAAATTTTGGACTGAATTTGTATTCTGCCCGTAACCAGTTTTCGATGTAGGTTACATTCTCTGCAATGCTACCATCATTGAGCGTGCTGGTCACGATACCCTTGGTGTCAATTTGCTCGTAGCTGTAATGGAAATCATACATCAGAGTCAGGTTTTTATTCTGGTATTTGTTGCCCAGAGTAAAAAAGGTCGTTCCCCGGTCTTTAACCTCGGTTGAATTACTAAAACTGTATATAGTTTCCAGTTTTCCATCAAAAAAACTTCCGCGCCAGTTTGCTACAAAGGTCACCGGCCAGTCGGGTTCCTGAATGTTTTCTGCGACTATATCGCCATAGAGATCTTCGTATAATGCGGTACGGGAATTTAATACCTGCATCCCGAATTTATGATTTTCAAATGCCTGCCAGGTTATTCCTGCGCCGGTTACAAAAGCGAGGGCATTACCGTAAATATCATTGTATTCCAGAATATCGCGAGCGATAAATTCATACTCATAACCCCCGTAAAAAGCAGTCATTTTACCGGCATACAAATCCAGTTTCTTGCTTAATTCCAGGTCAATATAAGCCAGTTCAATATTACTCCCCAGGCGGTCGAGGCTCTGTACATCGGCGTCTTTGTTAAAACGGTTCCGAAACCGGAAATTGAGCTTTTCATTGATTTTTGCTGAAATTCCCAGCGCGGTAAAGCCGTTTTCAAACTGTAAGCCGTTGTAATAATTATCTCCACCCCTAAAGGTATACGCCTGAAAATCCATACGCATATCAAAAGTAATGTTGATGTTTTTAAGGAGGCCGGCCTTTTCGATAGGGAAAATAGGTTCATCGGGACTGCCGTCTTCCTGTGCAAAACCATAAAGGGCAAACAATATGAAGACAATATGGAGATAGGGTCTGATCATAGTAACTGTTTGAGAGTTGAAATCTAAAGCAGACCATTAAGTTGGAATGACCAAAGATTTAATGCTTTTTGAAGTTACTAAAATAATTTGAACCTTGTTTTGAGGGAGGTTAAGATGCCTGTTTCTGTTTAAGGAAAGACCAAATGGGAACTAATTAAAAATCCCGGGAGGTACACATCCCGGGATTTTTAATTCGCTTTACTTAGGCAACTCAGGCGCCCGCATTCGGGTATCTCCGGAAGAAAGCGTTCGCATAAAAGCTTCAAGCGCGTCCATTTCTTCCCGACTCAGGTTTAGTTTTTGCAGGATTGGCGAAACCTTAGGGATTAAGGAGTCCCTTGGGGTTCCGCGATATTTTTTCTGAACAACCTGCGGATTCCCCAAATTGTAAAATTCTACGACATCGCGCAGGGAAGGGAAGTGGCCATGGTGCATCCAGGGTCCCGTGCGTGCTACTTCACGTAAGGTTGGGGTTCTAAACTTCCCGATGTCTGCGGTATCGCCGGTTACGATAAACCTTCCAAAATCTTCATCTTTAGTACCGAATAGTACCTGACCATCATTATGGTACTGGTTATCACTAAAATAACCGGTGTTATGGCAATTGATGCAGCGTGCCTTAGTTCTAAAGAGATGGAGGCCCAGCACTTCCTGATCTGTAAATAAATCGGGTCTGTTGTCTATAAACCGATCAAACTTACTGGTATGGCTTATAACGGTGCGTTCAAAAGTCGCAATGGCCTTTTGTATGCGTTCCAGTGAAACTTCAGTAGTTCCAAAAGCATTCTCAAAAAGCGGTTTGTAACCTTCAACCGCATCTATTTTATCTACGGCAATATTCAGTTTTTCATTCATCTCCACCTGGTCTGCGATGGGAAAACGCGCCTGATCTTCCAGACTTTTAGCCCTTCCATCCCAAAAAAGTTCGTGAGCAAAAGCTGCATTCATAATGGTCATAGCGTTGCGTTTTCCATTCTGACGATCGTGACCAAAAGAACGCGTGATGTTGTCTGTCCACGCAAGCTCAGGATTGTGGCAGGAAGCACAGGCGATCTGTCCACTTAAGGATAATCGTGGGTCAAAGAATAGTTTTTTGCCCAGATCAGCCTTTTCTTTAGAATAGGGATTGGTCACGGGGTGTTGCACATCCGGCAAATGGCCTATGTCCTCGAAGCCCTCAACCACACTGCTATCCAGATTGGGGTTTGGCCAGATTGTAGGATCGCCAGAGGCATAAAGTTTGCGCAGTTCTGCCAGTGATTGATATTCCTGAGTTTCACTGTGGTGTTTGCATGAGAGGCTTAAAATGGCAAGGCTGGCAATGAGAATTTTCGAAAGAGTTGAAATCATTTAAAGGGTTTTTTCGTTAACACAGGAGTTGCCGGGTAAATCTGCAGGATCTTCATAACCGCGGTCGCTGTAGATAAAGTATTCTGAAGTGACCGTGCCGCCGTACAATTCGTCATTTTTAACGCGGAGTTCGAGCTTGATTTCCCATAAATCATCAGTTACCTGTCTGTACGTACCGCTTCCTGAGATGGCAAACTCATAGAGTTTTTCATCACGGCTGGAAATGGCTAAAAACTGAGGGATGACCGCCACGGTCCCCTGAGTAGTACTTGTCCCATCCTCGGGGAAGAACTCAATAGCAGCCTCAATATTTAGGCCGGGAGACACATCGGCATTAGTAGCCTCATTGTCAAACCAGCGTGCAAAATTGAATGGGTTTGTAGTTCTTCCGTCTAATGGAGATACAAATCCTATTTTATAGGCATCATAGTAAATATCATCAGCCGGGTCTGGTGTTCCGTTGTCACTTCCCAAAATAGCATTAGGATTTGTTGCATCAACAATTACGGGCACCGCAAAGGCTGTCCATGATCTCCAGGTGCATTCCCCGTCATTATCGTGATCAATCCAGTTTTCACCTCTGGCCAGGTAAAACGGATTGCTGGTATCGTAAAAGTTTGAAGCTGGGTTAGTAGTCAAATCCCGCTCAGCTTTGATGGGCTTAATCAGGAGTAGGTTACTGTTACCCGATAATTGATAATTTTCCAGAGCTGCTAAGGAGACAATAGACTGAAATTTGACATCATCATTAGCAAGTGATTCATTTAGGGTTACGGTATATTCTATAAAGTCAATAGCAATTTCTGAGCGCTCTAAAGTATAATCGAAACCATCCAGAAAACTGAATAGACTGTCGTCGTCAATCTCGGAAGCGATAAATCCTGAAGGAAATTCTACTCTAAATGTTACCTCCTCGCCAAGCTGACCGGTTAAGTCAATTCGGCTTGTGTTTAAACGATAAGTGGTAGTGACTTCTCCCAATTTAATCTCAAGACGTTTGTTAGGATACGCATCATTTAAATTGCCTAGCTGAATTGCGGGGTCTGAAACCTCGGTTAGCTCAAAAACCAGACTTTTCTGACTTCCCCAGCGCTCATTAAAGCTGAGGTATATGGTGTCTGTGGGCTGGGAGGCGGTAAAGGTCAAACGCTCAGGGGTTACAGTATAAGCGGTTTGTGCTAAGCCGGTTTGCAAACTATATTGAGCGCTTACGGTCTCTGCATAATTTTGAGAACTCAGGGCTACCGGTATTTTTAAGGTTTTAAGGCTGGTGTTATCGTAAGTTGAAAGTGGTAGACGGTTTGCAACTACCTGAGGATAGACCAGCGGCTCGTTATTGGAATTCACTAAAAAATTAAACCTTAAAAAGGGGGTAAACTCTTTGGGTTCCTGATTACTCACGTCATCGTTAGTGCAGGATAACGAAAAGCACAACAATGTAAAATAGAGATAATTAATAGCCTTCATTTTGAATAAGATTTTCGTTAAGGTTTAAGTTATTTTGGGGGATGGGCAATACAAAGAAATTAGAGGGGTAGTCTAACGTGCATGTTGTAGCCAGGCAGCCGTCGTTGCGCACAATGCCTCTTCCTGTGCGTTTGCTTTCAAAGAATAAATGACGTTCAAAGGCCAGTTCGCGACGACGCTCCAGGAAAATCTGGTCATCCAGATTTTCAGTTTCTGTAAGCGCATTAAGACCGGCACGTTGCCGTATGCTATTTAGGTACTCAAGTGCAAGAGGAATTTGATTCAGCTTAAACGCTGCTTCAGCAGCAATAAGATACAACTCGCTAAGCCGAATGACCGGAGTGCCTGGTTGCCCCTGAAATTTTGAAGTAAAATAAAAGGGCTTATTGACCAATTGATCATTTTCCAGAACAGCGAGTTGAACTTCTACAAAGAGTTGCCCGCGTAAATCCTCCTCTTCATAGAGGTCGATTAAATCTTCTGAAGCTACAAATTCTCCGTATGAGGTTGCTGAAGTATACCCCCAGGTTTGAGCGATGGAATTTCCAAGATCACCATCTGCATCGCGGGGAAGTGAAAGCTCGAGTAGGGTTTCAGAAATAGGAGCGAGAGGTTCTTCCCAGGATTCGATATAATTTTCCTGTGGTGTTAAAACGATTCCAGACGATTCAATGACGCCCTGTGCTTCTGTTAGGGCTTGTTGCCAGTTTTGGTTAGCCAGATAAACCCGTGATAATAGCGCTTTGGTACTGTTACGGTCAAAATAGCTGAATGCGGGACCTTCGAGCAATTGATTACCGGTAAAAAGTTCCAGGGATGCATTATAATCTGCGATGATATTGGTATAGGTCTCATCAAGACTCAAGCGAGGTAAAAACTCCAGGTCCTCCTGAAGGCTTCGAGTTTTATACACGATTCCTAGAGTATTTTCCTGCCCTAGTACTTGGTTTTGGGCATAAACCTGAGTCAGTATAAAGTGTGAAAATGCACGAATGGCAAGCATTTGAGCTTCAATCTCATCACGATCTGAGGCCGAAAGATCTGCAGGGGTATCCAGGTTTTCCAACAGTAAATTAACCGCATTGATTATGCGGTAGGTGTTGTCGTAAAAGGAATCTAAATTACTTGCTAAAGCTAAATCATTGAAGTTATAAACATTTTCAATGGTGCTAGGAATAATCGTTTGTCCTTTATTATTTCCGGAAGGCACTGGAGAAAACTTAAGATTTCCTCCCTGAAGGTCTCCATAAACGGTATAATTTTCAAATCTAAGAACAGCTTCAAGATTGCTGTAAATTCCCGAAACTGCTTCGAGCATGCCATCGCGGGTTGAAAGTTGTTCGTTTATTGAAATTTGAGAGCCGGGTTCCTGATCCAAAAAATCACTGCAGCTCCATATCAAGAGGCAACTAAGGATCAGGGTTACTTTAGTATGTATAGTTTTCATAATTGTCTTTTTAGAATCGGGTTCTTAAACCTAGTGAGAGGGTACGTGCCTGAGGGTATACAAATTTGAATTCGCGTATCCCATTACGTCCCGCAGGTGGATTATCACGGTACCAATAGGCAACATTCGAGGCATCTACAAAAAGGCTCAGTTCATCAAGGGGTACATTAAGACCTGAAACAGGTACGCTGTAGCTTAAATTAATGTTGTTGATTTTTATAAAGGTTGCATCGTATAAAAAGCGAGACATATTTGCCGCAATTGGGTTTGAGTTTGATACTACCGGCGTAAGGGCATTGGTATCACCGGGCCCGCGCCAATAGTCAAAAGCATTAGCCGAAAGATTTCTTGTGTTTATAAAATTATACTGGGAAATTAACTGGTAATCTACCAATTCTTCGCCGCCTGCCTGATACGAGCCACGTACGCTTAAACTAAGGCCAAAGCCAAAATCAAATGTATTACTAAATCCACCGTAAACATCGGGCTGATTGTTGCCAATAACTTCCCAGGCATCTTCATTAAATAACTGGCGATAGGTAAACACATCATAAATTTGTCCGTC
Source organism: Leeuwenhoekiella nanhaiensis (assembly GCF_002744755.1). Taxonomy (GTDB): domain Bacteria; phylum Bacteroidota; class Bacteroidia; order Flavobacteriales; family Flavobacteriaceae; genus Leeuwenhoekiella; species Leeuwenhoekiella nanhaiensis. The sequence continues at coordinate 176,998 of NZ_KZ319290.1, forward strand.
TTTGCTCACCAGATCACGGCCGGTAGCAGGGTCAATACCCACCCAATTGATTCCCCAGATTGCTGAGGTGCTATAGCCCACTTTTTGAGCTAAGGCATTAGCAGCCGTTGAGTAGTCGCTACCCAGACCTACCAGACTGGTCACTTTGTTTTGAAGGGTAGCCAGATTAAACGAGGTTCGCCATTTGAAAGCATCGGTATCAACCCAGTTCATTGTAGCGCTGACTTCAAAACCTTTGTTGTACATCTCGGCAGCGTTGAGTTGAAGGGATCCAAATCCATTTTCTGTAGGAATATCACGTGAGGTAATGAGGTCTTTTAGATCATCATAGTAATATTCTACAGACAGCTGTAATTTTCTAAACACATTTAAATCAATACCAAAATTGAATTTGTTGTTCTTTTCCCAGCTCAGGTTGGGGTTTGGTGCATCGCTTGGGAAAGCTTCATTTTGACCATTATACCCACCATTAATTTCACGAGAGTATAATCCTAACGCGCTGTACGAACCAATTCTAGAGTTTCCGGTTGTTCCGTAACTGGCTTTTAGCTTTAATAAATCTAACCAGTCTGCATCGCTCAGGAAATTTTCTTTAGAAAGAATCCAGCTTACACCGGCCCCACCATTATAGGCGACATTACTGTCTGAGCCAAAGACCGAACTCTCATCCCTTCTAAAGTTGACCAATAAGAAATACTTACCGGCATAGTTGTAATTAAACTGGGAGTAGACTGAAACGCGGGAGTTGTTATTGATGTCAAAAACGTAGGTTTGATTATCAAATCGGTCGTTTTCCTGCGTTTCAGGATCATCATCCTGCAAAGCTGCATTCACCGGATTTAGTATCTCAGGATTTACGAATCCTATCCCGCTGGCATAGTTCAGATCAGTTCGTTCTTCAGCTAACTCAACACCTGCAAGAAGATCAACACTATGTAGGCCCAAACGCTTTTCAAAAAAGCCTTGAGTTTGCCAGTTCCAACGGGTAGAGTTTCGCTTATTGATCAATCTGCGTCCCCATCTGGGATACTGCATCCCGTCTAACTCAAAAGTACCGTTAGTCTGACCACTTTCGTTTGCTGCAGAAAAGTAGCGATCCTGTTTTTTGTCTTTGTAGTCCACGCCAAAGAGCGAGGAAAGTTTCAGTTCGGGGAGTAGTTGATATTCTACATTGAAACTTCCCAAAACTCCATAGGTATCACTTACGTTTCGGTTTTGTGAGGCTGCGGCTAGGGGATTGGGTGTCCCGTTCAATCCTAAAAAAGCGAAACTTCCATCTTCATTATAGGGGTTAAGATTAGGGGCAAAGGCATAGTTGTAATAAATATTGGGCTGCTTGTTCTGAATATAACTGGGAGACAGGCTCAGGGAAAGGTTTAGTTTTTCGCCTCTGTAACCCAAATTAATGTTTGAATTCACCTGTTTTGCACCATTTCCTACCTGCGGCTCATCAATATCCAGATAGGTCACACTGGCTCTGTAGTTTAGTTTTTGAGTAGCTCCTGAAGCACTAAAATTGTATTTATTATAAACTCCTGTTTGATTGAGGAGCTCAAACCAATTGGTATTGATCCCGTTTTGGGGCACAGTAGCCCCGGTAGTATTTCTTAGAAATTCATTGCGGAGCTGTGTATACTGGCTTCCGCTGAGGTATTTAATTTGGTTTATAGCTTCGGAAATACCCAGTTGCGATGAGAAGCTGTATTGCATTGCACCTTTCCGGCCTTTTTTGGTAGTAATAAGTATAACACCGTTTGCACCATCAGCGCCATAAACCCCCACTGCTGCAGCATCTTTTAAGACATTGATGCTCTCAATATCATCAGGTGAAATTTGACCTAAAGGGTTATTTAGTGTTTCTGAAAAGTTGCCTCCATCAAAAAAGTTATTGTCAATAGCAGTTTGCTCGTTCATAATAACCCCATCAATAATGATTAATGGCTGGGTTGAGGTGCCCAATAAAGCATTATTTAGTGGCGAAAGACTGCCCTGACCTCGAATGTTTATAGATACGGGTCCTCCGATACCGGTTGTGTTTTCAACCAAAACCCCGGCAAGCTGGCCTTCCAGCATTTTGTCAACACTCTCACTGGCTTGTTGCGTTGGGATTTCTTTATCGGTAATGGTTACGATACTCCCTACAACTTCCTCTTTCAGCTTTTTAGTACCGTATGAAGAAGTGATGATTACCTGATCGAGTTCGTTTTGGGCTTCCTGCATCTGTATGTTGAAAACGCTTTGATTACCCACGGTAATGGTTTGGGTTTCCATCCCCAGAAATTTTACCTCCAGTTGGGTGTTTGGTATATCTGCAGTTGAAAGGATGTAGGAAAAATTACCGTCAGCGTCTGTCATGACACCTTGTTTGGTGTTTTTGATAGTCAGCGTTGCCCCGGGAAGGCCCAGACCTGAGGGATCTAAGACCTTGCCCTGAATACGACGTGTTTTCTGCTGACTGCCCGTTTGATCACCGGGAGCCAAAATGATAATTTGATCTGCTTTTACAGTAAAACTGTAGGGGAGTTTAGCCGAAACGATAGCTAGTGCATCGCGTAGGTTAGTGGCATTGACACTTTGGTCAATAACCCGATTGCTATCTATCTTACCGGCATTATAAACAAAACGGTAAGTGGTTTGCGATTCAATAGCCTTTATAAAATTTGCAAGAGTTGGTTTATTCAGATTGAGCTGTATCTCGCCCTGCTGAGCGAAAGTTTTTTTGGGAGTCAGCACTAAACCAAGAAAAAGCAAGGCTAAAAATACCGGGCGAAGTTTTAATAAATATAAAGATTGAAACATAGGCTAGGGATTAGTTTTCGGTTGTGACAGAATTAAATGCTTATTGGAAAGTTTGTATTCAAAAGCGGTATCAAGTTGAAGGACCTGAAGTATTTCTTCGATTCCTAAATCAAGTTTTACGATTCCGCTGAAGGATTCTTTTTCTAGTTGAGCATAGTGGTTGGTAGCTTTTACATTGAAGTGACGTTCCAGTTTTTTGAGAATAACAGAAAATGGAGTGTTGTCTAGCAACATTTCGCCGCGTACCCAGGCTGTCTGTTGAGCAATATGAGCCTGTTCTTTGGTCAGATTCTGAAGTTTACGGCTGTAGGTCGCCAGTTCTCCCGGACTCAGTAACATGTGCTCATCCGGGGCTTCCGTCGTAAAGAGCTTTACGCTTCCCTCTTCAAGCGTAGTTTTTATGGATTCATCTTCAGGATAGGCCTGAATATTAAAACGCGTACCTAAAACTTCAACGTGTAGATTTTGAGACCTTACCACAAAGGGCTGCATTTTATTTTTGTACACATCAAAAAATGCTTCTCCGGTAAGTTTTACCTCTCGTGTCTTGCCTTCAAATCTGCTGGGAAATTCAAGCGTGCTCCCGGCGTTTAGCGTAACCTCAGTTTGATCGGGTAATTTTACTTTAAGTGTTTTTCCGTAGGGAACTTTAAGGAGCTGCTTCGTAATGGGGCTAGATGCGGATTGCGCTAAATACGTAAGCTGATTTTCTGAAAATTGAGCCAGGGGAGTACCTTCTTTTGATTTAATTAGGGATAGTTCCTCGATTCTGATGCTTTCCTGAGACTCATGAATCTCTAAGACAAGAGGTTGCTGTATAATCTCCTCGTTTCTGTCAGAATGGTACCAAAATGTTCCGGCAGCAATCATTAAAATCACAATTGCAGCATAGCGCCAGGGTTTAAATGACTTTTTAGGAAGTTTGATTTCAGATCTTCTACGATCGAGTTCTATCTGGTCAATTTCAGCCGATGTCGCCATTGCGTAGGCAGCTTTAAGCCTAATAAACTTACGTTTATGCTCAGGGTTTTCTTCGATCCATTCAAAAACCAAAGCGATCTCTTCTTCAGATGCTTGTTGATTGAAATATTTATATAGAATGTTTGAATTCATTGCTTTAATGAGGTGCTTTTATATACGTACAACTCAAAAACAGCAAACCCTATGTTAAATTGGGATTTTTTTAAGAAAGGTGTGAAATAAGACCCACAATCACCGCCGGAAAGTACTCTGACAACCCTTCCCTAAGAAAGCTCAGGGCCTTTGTCATATGGGCTTCTACAGTTTTTACTGAAATATTCAGTTCCGCTGCTATTTCAGAATTTTTTTTATGCTCAAAACGTTTCATTTTAAAGATTTGCCGCGTCTGTTCGGGTAACTCTTCAATAAATCGATTAATTGTCTGATCAAGCTCCTGAAAACTTAGGCTGTCATTTTCTAATGCTTGCAAGACTTCCAGGTTAATGGAACGTTCTTTTTGCGCCAAAGTTTCGTTCTCATACCTGCGCACGACCTTGAGGTGTTTTAATTCGTTAAGACACTTGGAGCGTGCTGAGGTGTAAAGAAATGAGGGAATACCACCGGGTTTTTCAATTTTCTTTCGGTTGAGCCACAGATTTACAAAAGCCTCCTGAGCTATGCCACGTGCGGTTTCGGTATCGGGAATAAATTGCTCACAAAAACCGGTAATTGCTCTGAAATACGTATTGAAATAATGTGTAAAGGCTTTTTCACTCCCTTTCTTAAACTGAATAAAGAGCAAAGAATCAGCTATGTGATCTGGAGTAGGGGATGACATTATTAACTAACTAGACTGCTAAGGTAAGGCTTATTTAGAATGAAAATGAATAATATCGATAGAAATACAATTTAAAGATCGGAAATATTTAGAATCAAAAGATTAGAGAAGTCTGTATGGTAGGCTTCCCTAAAGAATATATGCCCAGGTTTGATGAAAAATTTAAATTCTTTATCAAACCTAAACTAAATAATAAGCAGTTGTCGAATTTTAAGGTGTCCTTAAAAAAGGGAAACGTACACCGAAATAAACTGTGAGGATAACCGCCGCAATGAACTATAGTTGGTGTTAAGGTGCGTTTTTTATTTTCGTTTTTATTTTCTGAATAATTTTCTGTTCTATTTTTCTATTACAAAAGTAATTAACAGGAAATTTGAGTCCGAATAAGGCATAGCTTGAGAAGTTTAAAAGTAAGTCGTCATTGTCGTATATCATATATAACTTGCTGTAATTTCCAATTTGAATTTGCCACATTGGAATAGTCATAACTTTTAATTGTTCGGAGTTCTTTATAAAACTCCATTCTCGTTGTTCGGTGAGTTGCACTAAATATTTCTCAATAATTAATTTATTTTCGTTGTTTAAAATATCCTTTTCACGATGGAATTCATCATTTTTTATATACCCATAATTTAATAAGGCAATAGCAAGAATAACAATAGCTGATATAATTAATGTCTCTATATAATTCATTTCAGCTTTTAAAAATGAATCTAACGTAAGCGTATAGATTAGAATTCCAAAAAGGGCAATCATAAAAATCATTTCAATTATTTTTGAAAATGTACTACAGTAGATCAATCGATTGGATTTGATTGATTTTTCAATATTTATTTTATCCATTTTTACTTTTATGCAATAAATGCAGCCCAACGGCTTTGACTATGGCTTGTGCCGGTTTCAAAGAGCTTTCCTGTTCAACCGAAACAAAAGCTGGCTTCGGAGCGAAAACCTAGCTGGTTGCCATTCACACGCCATAAGCTATATGCTGTGTTGTGGTGTCTTTTTTTTATTTTTCTTTCCTTTCAATATTCCTCTTGCGTTGTCAGATTCAGGCTTATAAAATTCGAATTGATTTGTTTGTCCAACTTGAATTGCAAGTCGTCCGCATTTTTCACATTCAAAAATGTCTTGAGTTGTATTCACTATGTTTAGCAAGTCGTGAATCATTGAAGAGTCTTTTATGTCAGTCGGATAAGGAGGAACGTCAAAATGGTCTTTTATCCATTCAAGTCTTTTTCCGCTTTTAATTGCATCAATTAGTGAGTCAATGTTATTTGTTAAATTCTCGGAAACATCGTCAACGTGGATGTCGGGTAGAATGTGTCCTTTGTATTCAAGGTTGTCTGTCTGGTCAACAATTATATGTCCGCAATTACATTTTAACTTGCTCATTCGTTTTTTTAAATGCACCACAACTAATTATATCAAAACTAAATACATACATATCCCCTTAAAATTTACGGGATATCAACACTTTAAAGTTGTGTTTATAAAAATAGCTAATCGTTTTAAAAGTACTTTACAGAATCCCGTATTCCTTTGAATGGGTACAGCCCTTCCAGGGTTAAGAAACCCCAAGGTATAGCTCTAGCCGGATTAAGAACTTAGTTCTAGAGCAAAAAGATCCTAAAACCAAGCCTCAGGCAGGGCATCCCCCAGGCAAAGCCTACTCAAAGCCTAGGATAGAGTATGAAGAGTGTATGAAAACGGCTTTTGAAAAGTGGAAAATTAAGGTTTTCTTAACTTTTAACGCTATGCTCTGGAAAAAAGTACCGATTTAGGGTAATCAGTCCAAAGGATAATTTCAAGAACTAGAATTCATCTCTTTGATAAACTTGTCCATATCGATTTCTATTCCCAACATAGCTATCTTATTTTGACTTAATGCTTTGGTAAGTAAAACGAGCTTTTCTAAAGTAGGATTGGCATCTCCTCGTTCTATTGAGCAAACTAATTGCTTTGTTAGCCCAATAGTGTTAGCTGCCAACCCTTGTTGTGAGACCTGTTTTTTGCTGTATTCCGCATTTGGAACTTTATTTCTTAGCTCCACAACCCCGTTCAATCAGAATAAGGAAGAGTTATAAACTAAAAAACCCCGCTGTTTGCGGGGTTTTATTGAATTCTTGTGACCTCGCCAGGATTCAAACCTGGAACCTTCTGAGCCGTAATCAGATGCGCTATTCAGTTGCGCCACGAGGCCTTTAAAATTACTTAAACAGAACTGGAACTTATCTGTTTTTGCGGGTGCAAATATAGGTCTTTTTTTAAGAACTACAAGCTTCTAAATAAAAAAAGGTCATTTACTGCTAAATGACCTTTTTGTAAACCCAATAGGTTTTTTAATACATGTTGCGTAACGCAGTGATATCGTTCGCGTTAAACTCTCCATCTTCGTCAGAACCGAAGCAGGCAAGCATAACAGAAGTAGGGTCAAAACCACTTGGTGTTCCCGGGATGTAATTTACATCTCCGCCTTCATTTACATTTTGACCACAGCTTTGTCTGCTAAACCAGTCGGTATGTCTAAAACCAACCGAGTGCCCAATCTCGTGGGTTATTACGTGTTCAATAACATTGGTGTCATAATTTGATAAACCATAAATCTGTACAAATTTATACGGAAATCCATTACTGGGGAAACCGGCACTACCACCTGCACCTGAAGGATTGTTAACCGTGTTGTTGTAAACAACCATATCCTTATTTTGATAATCGGTACCAAAAGTGAGGTTAAAGCTTATCGAAACCCCGCTTAGGCGGTTGTAATTGTCTACTGCCCACTGTAAAGCAGTTCGTTCTCTGGAAGTCAATGCCTGACTACCACCTGTATATCCAATAATAGAAATGGTGCGTCCCTGACTTACCAAAGCTGAAGTGCGATACTGCTTGCTGGTTTTGTCTCCTTTTTCCTGAGTGTTTAAAGCTACCAGAGCGTTTAATTGGTCTGGAGTGATCACAACATCTTCTTCCAGATAAAGTCTGGGTTCAGAAGTTCCGTCGGGAAAGTGAAAGGTATCCCATTTCACGTAACCGGTGTTCATGCCTAAAGATTCAACCTGCTTTAAAATTTCTTGTGAAACCTGAAGGTTAGCGGTCTCTTCAATGGTTTCAGACTTCATCAGATCTTCTTCTTCTTTAGAACAGGAAACCACTGCCAGAGTGCCGGCCAACGCAAGAAGCGAGAACTTTTTAATAGTGTTTGATAACATAAAATAATAATTAATGATTAGTGATGAAGCTAAATTAGTAAATAACGAAAACGTTGTAGGTGTTAATTAACGTTAAATAATTACTTTTTAACGAACTGAATGTGTTGAAAAAATTGAAAAAAAGCAATAAAAAAAGGCTCTAAAAACTAGAGCCCTCATAATCAGTATTTTAAGTTTTTTAGATAATTTCGGCACTTAATCCTGCATCTAATAGTGCAGAACAGCGTGGTACTAAATCCTCATAGCTTCCGGTTTTGACGGTGCACTTTCCTTTGTAATGTACAATCAAGGAACATTGCTCTGCCTGTATAGGCGTATGATCGCAAACCTGAATCAGGGTTTCGATAACGTGATCAAAGGTGTTTACATCATCATTATAAACTACAATCTCGTTGTTGCGGTCTTCAGCCACAAGTACGTCTAACTCTTCCTGAATTTTCTCCTTCGTGCTCATATTGAAAAATCGTGAATGCATCAGTATCAGTTTTTTACAAATTTACAAGCTACCCAATTATTTTTTTCAAAATTCATGATAAAATTTAGTCCGTGTTGATTACAAACCTCGGTAATTGCCGGAATATCCTGAGTATAGAAGCCACTTAGCAGTAAAATTCCATCGTGATTGAGGCATTTTGCATAAGCGGGAATATCGGCAATCAGGATATTGCGATTGATGTTTGCAATAATCAGATCGTAGTGTTTGCCTTCTAAGAGCGCCACATCGCCTTCATACGTCTTAATGTGACTAACTTCGTTGCGCTCTGCGTTTTCTACTGTGTTTTCATAACACCAGGGATCGATATCTATGGCGTCAATCGGGCTTGCTCCTTTTTGAGCGGCGAGAATGGCCAGGATGCCCGTGCCACAACCCATATCTAATGTTTTTAAACCTTGCACGTCAAGCTTCAGCAAATGCTTAATCATCAAATGCGTGGTCTCGTGATGTCCGGTCCCAAAAGACATTTTTGGCTCAATGACAATATCAAACTCCGTATCGGGTTTCGGATGAAAGGGAGCGCGTACACTGCACAGACCATCAACCTCAATGGGTTCAAAGTTTTTTTCCCATTCTTCGTTCCAGTTTACCGGTTCGATTAGACTAACGGCATAACTGCTTTCAAATTCGGGGTTTTGAAGAATTGAAACAGACTCGAGGATGTGGTCGTGATCTAATGCCGACTGTATATAGGCTTTTACACCATCTTCGGTCTCATCAAAGCTTTCAAAATCAAGATCTGCTAATTGCGCAATTAGAATTTCGGCTCCCGGATTTACGGGTTCAATTTTAAAATGGTATTCGGTATAAGATTCTGCCATAAATTAAAAGGCGTTTACAATCGCCATAAAATCTTCGGCTTTTAAAGAAGCCCCGCCAATCAGACCGCCATCAACATCAGGCTTTGAAAATATTTCTTCGGCATTGTTAGGTTTAACGCTTCCTCCGTATAGAATCGTAATGCTGTCTGCCAGTTCTTTAGAATATTCTTCAGCGATGGTTTTTCTGATAAACGCGTGCATTTCCTGAGCCTGATCGGGGCTTGCAGTTTCGCCAGTACCAATGGCCCAAACCGGTTCGTAGGCTAATACGATATGCTTCCACGCGTCTGCGTCCAGGTGAAATAATGCCTGACTGATTTGCTTGTTGACCACTTCAAAGTGTTCGCCAAAGTTTCGGTCTTTAAGTTCTTCACCAAAGCAGTAAATCACTTTCATTGAATTTTCAAGAGCTGCATTTACCTTTTCGGCCAGTAAATCTTCTTTTTCGCCAAAATAAGCACGACGCTCGCTATGTCCCAGAATTACGGTTTTAATACCCACTCCTTTCAGCATAGAAGCGCTGATCTCGCCGGTAAATGCTCCGGAAGAGGACTGATGCATATTTTGCGCTGCTACCTCAATATCGGTGTCTTTCAGACTTTCAAAGGCAGTATATAGGTTGGTAAAAGGAGGGGCGATAATTACCTCTGCGTCAGATGTCTTGTTTATTTTCTTTAAGCCGTCAATCAATTCCTGCGTTTCGGCAAGATCGGTATTCATTTTCCAGTTTCCGGCAACGATATGTTTTCTCATTATAAGTTGTTTTTTAGTTGATTATCTGATGTGGTTATTGCTTTATACACCTGAATGCTTCCATCGGCATTAATTAAAATATAGCGTGGAATCCAGTCAAGATCTATGCTGCTGCAAAGTGGACCTTTCCAGCCCGAAGAAATATAGTAATGATCTCCTTTTAAGTCGTACTTTTTGATACCTGCTTTCCAGCGGTCGAGATCTTTATCCAGCGACAAAAAAACGTAGTCTACATCCTTGTGCTTTTTCTGCAAATTTTTAAGATCGGGAAAACCTGCAATACAGTCTTTGCACCAGGAAGCCCAAATATCTAGCAAGACGGGCTTGTTTGCGTGATTTTTTAAAACTTCGGCAAAAGTGATGGAGGTTCCATCCAGGTTAACAAGTTTATCCTGAAGCGCTTCCTTATTGAAATGAGTCTGCTGCGAAAAGATTACAGAAGTACTGAAAAGGCAAAATAATAGGGTTATTTTCTTCATAAACAAGATAATCGCTAAAAATAACGACATCAAATTGATTATACAACTATCTGCTTATCTAATGCGTACTTTGGGGTCCAAAACACCGTAAATAATATCCACAAGTATATTGATCAAAATGAACATCGTGGCAATTATTAAGACCGAACCCATAATGATGGGTAAATCAAGGGTATTTAGGGCGTCTACGATTTCTTTTCCCAGGCCATTCCACCCAAATATATATTCTACGAAAACAGCCCCCGCGAGCATCGAAGCAAACCAGCCTGAGACTGCAGTGATTACCGGATTGAGCGCGTTTTTAAGCGCGTGTCTCCACACGATTTGCGTTTTGTTAAGGCCTTTTGCCTGAGCGGTACGTATGTATTCCTGGTTATATACTTCGAGAATGGAATTACGCATCAGCTGAATGACCACAGCCAGTGGCCGTATTCCGAGCACAATTGCAGGTAGAATGATGTTTTTCCATTGAATGGTTATGGCTTCGCCAAAATCATCCATCGCATACAGGCTGCCGGTCATGTTAAGCTGTGTGTAGTTGTGCAATACATACCCAAAAAACCAGGCAAACAGAATGGCGCTAAAAAAGCTGGGTACACTCATACCTAAGGTACTCACGACCTGTATTGCTTTATCAAGCCAGGTATCCCGGGCATTAGCCGAAACTACCCCGAGAAAAATTCCTAAAAGCATCGCCAGGCTAATAGCGCTTACGGCGAGCACAATGGTGTTGGGGAGCGTTTCGCCGATTACTTCGGCAACCGTTTTACCGGTTTTTTGAAAAGATTCCCTCAGATAGGGTTTTTTCAGAACCAGGCTATAGCTGCCTATGTCAAAAAGTCGCGCGTACCGGTATTTGCCTGAAGCTAAGCTGGTGTAATTTTTCCCTTCGGTTTTGTGAAGCGATAGGGGCGAAAGGTCATTCAGGTAATAGGCGTATTGCGTGAAAACAGGCTTGTCAAATCCGTATTTGTGTTTGATAATCGCCAACTGCTCGGGGTCTTCATTCTGATCAAGCATCATACGCGCCGGGTCTCCCGGTAAAACGGTAAATAGCAGGAATACCACCGTCACGACCCCAAAAAGGGTGAGCAGGGCATAAAAGAGTTTATTTAAAATGTAAGCGATCAGAGTCTTTTGATTTCAGAGAGTTTAAGAGCTTTAAATTGCGCATCCTTACCCATAAGATCGGCTACATATTCTTCAATGGTGCGCTTGAAACCGGCAGCTTTACGACGCTCATTTAAAGTTTCGGGATTTGTAACCGGCCAGATAAAAAAACCGTTTTCGGCAGTAATCTGAGCCTGGGTACCATAAATCTGTTCCTTATCCTGCATCATCAGATGTTTGTCTTCAAGTATGGCAACCTGTGTCATTGGGATTTCGCCCTTTTCAGCGGCTTTTTTAAGAACATCCAAATATTCTTCAACCTCACCCGGATTGTGTGCAATGACCTCAAGGGCTACCAGATTGGTGGGCTCTCCCACCAGTGATTTACCGGGGTAACCGTAGCGTTCAATAAGTCTTTTTATCCGTTGAAGATTTGTAGTGTCTAGCATGCGTTGCTTCTTCCAGAGATCACCGGTGTAATCTTCTTCGGGGATGCCTAATTCATCGGCGAGGGCTTTGCGTTTTGCGGGATCGCTTTCCTGAATAAGTGGTCTGTACAGGTTATCAAGCCGGGTTATACTATCCAGTTGAAATTTAAGGTTGAAATCCAGATCGAGTTTTGCAGTAGGTAATTTTTCGAGCTCAATTTCTTCGGCGTCATTCCAGTGTTTTTTCTGAATGATGGTTCCGTTATTCAGTTTTAAAATACCGGGATTACTGCGCACAATGGTTTTTAAGGTCGTGGCATCGGTAAAATAGAAGTCAAAATTGATTTCCTGCTTAAGCTTTAACGAATTCACATCATCAACGCCCGAAGCTGTAAGGCCAATAACCTGATAACCTCTCCGTATAGCATCATTGGTAAGCGATTTAACAGCAGGCCAGCCGTTCCATTCGGTTTTGCTCAGGTCATAAGCAACGATAACGATGAGGTTAGGCGTGTTTAAAAACTCTTCCGCATAATCCTCGCCGTCTTTTTCAATGGTGAAATCGTGTACCGGGGGTACGTAACCTTTGGTCACCAATTCGGTATCAACACCGATGAATTCACCTTCCACAGTGGGGTAGTCACCCTGAGTGGTGAACACTTTTTCTTCACCATTTACCTTGAACTTCCAGTTGTAATCAAAAACATCAACAGGAGCGCCATCAGGGATTTCCATTCCTTCGGCGATGTTGGTGCCTACTTTATAAGCCCTGAAATCAATAAGCGGAAGATGCATTAACACGTAATATCCAAAACTCAGGCACGCAATAAAAGTTGCGAATATGATGATAGACCGGCCGAAATTGGTAAAAAACGGCTGAATATATTTGATGTTGATAAACAGAAAGACAATCAAAATAAGCAGGATCACATCTTTGGTAAAGGATTGCCAGGGCGTAAGTGGTAGGGCATCTCCAAAGCAACCACAATCGGTCACCTTATTGAAATAGGCCGAGTAGAAGGTGAGGAAGGTGAAAAAGAGAATCATCAACAAGAGGAGCCATAACGTGAGTCTTTTGTAATACCCAATGATGAGTGCAACCCCGAGCACCAGTTCTACAATTACCAGAATGATCGCAAGGCCCAGGGCAAACGGACTCAAAAATTCAAGATTGAGTACATCGGGCCCAAAATATTCCTGCAGTTTAAAGGAGAAACCAACCGGGTCGTTAAGTTTTATAAAACCCGAAATGATAAACAGGATACCTACAAATACACGAATAAAACCTATTAATGCTTTCAAATTTATTCCGTTTTAGATTCTTCAATATGAATTAAGGCAAACACCGCATAATTAATCATATCCTGATAATTGGCGTCAATACCTTCAGAAACCAGCGTTTTGCCTTTGTTGTTTTCAATCTGTTTTACGCGCAGCAGTTTTTGCAAAATTAAGTCGGTAAGGGAGCTGATGCGCATATCACGCCAGGCCTCGCCGTAGTCGTGATTTTTATTGAGCATCAGTTCTTTGGTGATCTTTACGTGCCGGTCATAAGCTTCTAAAGCTTCCTCCAGATTGAGATCGGGTTGTTCTACCACGCCTTTTTCCAGCTGAATAAGCGCCATTACCGAGTAATTGATGATACCTATAAACTCAGCGCTTTCGTCCTCATCAATCTTGTGAACCGCATTTTCCTGTAGCCCGCGTATGCGTTGTGCTTTTATAAAAATCTGATCGGTTAAAGAGGGTAATCTCAAAATACGCCAGGCACTGCCGTAGTCGCTCATTTTTTTGGAAAACAAATCGCGGCAGGTGGTAATCACTGCGTCGTATTGTGCTGAAGTCTGCTTCATGAATGGGTTGTTGCTGCTCTTTTCGCTCTTAAAGCCCGATTTTACAGTCAGGCTGGACGAATTTCTGTAAATTTCGCCTAAAAATACGCAATCTGTAAAAACCGAAAGGCATTATATGGCAAGCATTAACTGCAAAGGAAATTTAATTGACTTATCTACGCCCCGGGTTATGGGAATTCTCAACCTGACGCCCGATTCCTTTTATGAAGGCAGTCGGTTTACACATACGGATGCTGTGTTAGCTCAGACGGAGAAAATGCTGGCTAAAGGTGCCGATTTTATTGATGTTGGGGCCTACAGTTCGCGGCCCGGAGCAGATCATATTTCGGTAGATGAAGAGCTTTCACGATTGCTTCCGGTTGTTGAGGTTTTAATAAAGAATTTCCCCAATCTTTTGATTTCTGTAGATACTTTTCGCAGTGAAGTGGCAAAAGAGGCCGTGCAGGCAGGAGCGGCACTAGTCAACGATATTTCAGCAGGACATCTTGACGAAAATATGCTTACCACCATTGCGGCACTTCAGGTTCCCTATATAATGATGCATATGAAAGGCACTCCGCAGACGATGAAAAATCTGGCGCAATATGATGACCTGCTCAAAGAAGTGATTTACTATTTGAGCGAACGGATTGCTGCGGCACGTGCGTTGGGTATCAATGACCTGATTGTAGATCCCGGTTTTGGCTTTGCAAAAACTACAGCACACAATTTTGAACTTTTGAATAAGGCTGAACAGTTGCAGATGCTTGACGTACCGGTCTTGATTGGCGTGTCGCGCAAATCGATGATTTACAAAACACTAGATGTTTCGGCTGCTGAAGCATTAAATGGAACCACTGTCTTAAATACGATTGCGCTTCAAAAAGGCGCTTCTATTCTCCGGGTTCACGATGTAAAACCTGCTGTTGAAGCGGTAAGATTACTGCAGGCACTTTCGCAAAGCGAAAAGGGAGCGGCTGCAATCTAAACGCAGTTAGTATCTTCGCGCACGCCAAATCAGTAAAGGTTGTGGCAAATCACCCTAATTGACTTTTAAATGAGTGTTTTTTACATATTAATTGGTTTGACCTTGTTGGTTGTGGGAGGAGAATTTTTAGTGCGGTCTTCTGTAGGATTATCGTTTAAACTGAATCTTTCTAAAATGGTAATAGGTCTTACCGTGGTTTCTTTTGCGACTTCAGCTCCTGAATTGTTAGTAAGCCTGCAGGCTGCCCTGGAGGGACTGCCAGATATAGCTTTGGGCAACGTAATAGGGAGTAATATTGCAAACATAGCCCTGGTTTTGGGGTTAACAGCCATCATTTCAACCCTGGGAATTGATTCTGATTTTTTTCGATTTAACTGGCCCGTGATGGTCCTGTTTTCTTTAGGACTTTATCTGGCTTTAATTAATGACGGAGTCTTATCTAAGCTCGAAGGCTTTATTTTGGTTGTTTCCCTGGTTATATATCTAATAGTATTGATTCGTAGAGCAAAACTTGCACGCCCCACCGAAGAAGGTCAGAATGATGAGCTTGATGCGGGTTTGTCTAAAACCTCCTATTTTAAAATTGTCGTTTGGTTATTGATAGGAGCGACAGCTCTGTATTTTGGGTCTGAATGGCTGGTTCTGGGGGCGACTGATCTGGCCACTTCTCTTGGGGTAAGTGATTATGCGATTTCGGTGACCGTAATTGCTATAGGAACCAGTGTTCCTGAACTAGCAGCTTCCTTGATAGCTGCGCTTAAGAAGGAAAAGGCTATATCTCTGGGTAATCTTATAGGTTCAAATATTTTTAATATCGCTTCAGTTTTAGGACTTACCGCGCTTATTACGCCTATTCAGGTAGTAGATGAGCGTATTCTCGATACCAATATGTTTTGGCTTTTAGGCTTTGCAATCGTTTTGCTTCCGTTAGGTTATTTGCCTTTAAAAATGGAGCTCAACCGCTGGAAGGGTTTTATTCTTTTTGCTGCTTATTGTGTTTTTATAGGTTTGGCGTTTAGCTAAGAGGTGATCTTTACTTAGAGGTCTGTTAGCTTACTTAAAAAACTGAATTTTCTTTTGGTACAGTCACAAATAAAAAAGCCCGCAAGTTGCGGGCTTTAATTGTATCAGTCTAAAAAATCCTTAGATTTTTTTCTCTGCATTTTTTACGGTCTTAACGATACGACCTGCTACTTTGTATGGGTCAGCGTTTGAAGCAGGACGACGATCTTCTAACCATCCTTTCCATCCTTTCTCAACAGTGATGATCGGGATACGAATTGAAGCACCACGGTCTGAAATTCCGTAAGAGAAATCGTGAATAGATGCAGTCTCGTGCTTACCGGTCAGACGCTGATCGTTAAACTCACCATAAACTTCGATGTGTTCTTTGGTTACCGGACGGAAAGCCTCACAAATCGTTTCGTATACATCTTTAGAGCCTGCAGTTCTTAAGGTAGTATTTGAGAAGTTGGCGTGCATACCAGAACCGTTCCAGTCTCCTTTGATTGGTTTTGGGTGATACTCAATATACCATCCGTAATCTTCAGTAAGACGTTGTAACAGATAGCGAGCAACCCAGATTTCATCACCGGCTTTCTTAGCTCCTTTAGCAAACAATTGGAATTCCCACTGTCCGCTTGCAACTTCCTGGTTGATACCTTCAAAGTTAAGACCGGCATCAATACAAAGATCTGCGTGCTCTTCAACAAATTGTCTTCCGTGTGTATTTTTTCCACCTACAGAGCAATAGTACATACCTTGAGGTCCTGGATATCCACCTACAGGGAAACCAAGTGGTAATTGGGTAGCTTTGTCCATAATGAAATATTCCTGCTCAAAACCGAACCAGAAATCATCATCTTCATCATCAATCTGTGCGCGAGCATTAGACGGGTGAGGAGTTCCGTCAGCGTTAAGAACTTCACACATTACCAAATACCCATCTCTACGAGCAGGATCTGGATATATAGCAACGGGCTTAAGTAAGCAATCTGAAGAACCACCTTCAGCCTGCTGGGTAGAAGAACCGTCAAATGACCAGGTAGAGCAGTCTTCCAGCTTCCCGCTGAAGTCTTCCTCGATCTTGGTTTTACTTCTTAAGTTGGCTGTTGGCGTATAGCCGTCAAGCCAGATATACTCTAATTTTGATTTGCCCATAATAAATTGGTTTTTAAATTTTTTGAATTAAACGAATGCAAATATAACATTTCTTTAATATCTGGTATTTTTCAAAAGGGGGGTGGGGCCATCTTATTAACGGAAAAAATTTAATAACCCCCTTAAAATTTGGGGGTATATTGCGAAATCATATATTTTTGCAGGGTTGAATTTAGTATTTCATAAAAATAAGCCCATTATGAACACCCTGCGTTTTTTTGCTTTAAAGGAAAGTTATAGTCGAAAACCAATACAAATAGCTGAAAATCAGCACAGATCTGCTCTTTTTGGCAATAACGTTTTCGGAAAAAAAGCGATGCGACAAGTGCTGTCTGCTGAAGCTTTTAGAGCGGTAGAAGATGCGATTAATACGGGGTCAAAAATAGAACGCGCGATGGCTGATAGCATCGCGGCGGGCATGAAGCAATGGGCTCTGGAACATGGGGCAACCCATTATACCCACTGGTTCCAACCGCTTACCGGCGCAACTGCAGAAAAGCACGATGCGTTTTTTGAAACTGATCTGGACGGTAATGCGATGGAAAAATTTGACGGGGCTCAACTGGTTCAGCAGGAGCCTGATGCCTCTTCCTTCCCACACGGGGGGATTCGAAATACTTTTGAAGCACGGGGTTACACTGCCTGGGATCCCTCTTCCCCGGCATTTATTTTAGATACTACATTATGCATTCCTACGGTGTTCGTTTCGTATACCGGCGAGGCTCTAGATAATAAAACACCTTTGCTGCGGGCGCTGGGCGCTATTGACAGTTCGGCTACTGCCGTTGCGCAATATTTCAATAAAAGTGTAAATAAGGTAACGGCGACATTGGGCTGGGAGCAGGAGTATTTTCTAATTGATGCGGCTTTAGCGGCGTCAAGACCGGATATTATGCAAACCGGTCGCGCCATGTTGGGTCATGCTCCGGCAAAAGGTCAGCAATTGGATGATCATTATTTTGGCTCCATTCCCACTCGCGCTCTTAATTTTATGAAAGATCTGGAGCAGCAATGTATGTTATTAGGTATTCCCGTTAAGACGCGGCATAATGAGGTGGCGCCAAATCAGTTTGAGTTGGCTCCTGTTTTTGAGGAAGCCAACCTTGCGGTAGATCACAACTCCTTAATTATGGATTTGATGGATCGTATCGCAGAGCGGCATCATCTTAAAGTGCTATTTCATGAAAAACCTTTTGCGGGAGTCAACGGAAGCGGAAAGCATAACAACTGGTCGTTGATGACTGATAACGGAATCAACTTGTTAAGCCCGGGAACCACACCCACAAAAAACCTGCAGTTTCTAACCTTCTTTATAAATACCATTAAAGCGGTTCAGGATAATGAAGAATTATTACGGGCCTCAGTAGCTTCAGCAGCTAATGATCATCGTCTGGGGTCTAGTGAGGCTCCGCCGGCAATAATGTCAGTTTTTATAGGAAAACAGCTTACTAAAGTTTTGGACGAACTTGAAAAGGTAACTGACGGGAAGCTTTCACCTCAGGAAAAAACCGACCTTAAGCTGAACGTAGTGGGTAAAATTCCTGAGATTTTATTGGATAATACAGACCGCAACCGTACCTCTCCATTCGCGTTTACAGGAAATAAATTTGAGTTCAGGGCAGTGGGTTCAACAACCAATTGCTCGCGACCTATGGTCGTTTTAAACACCATAGTTGCAAGACAGCTATCAGACTTTAAGAATGAGGTTGACGCGCTTATTGATTCCAAAAACATGAAAAAGGATGATGCCATTTTCAATGTGTTGCGGGAATACATAAAAGCTTCGAAAAGGATACGTTTTGAAGGGGATGGCTACAGCGCTAGTTGGGAAGCTGAAGCTAAAAAGCGAAAACTGAGTAACAATAAAACCACTCCTGAAGCGCTAAACATACAGATCACCAGGCCGGTAATCAAACTCTTTGAAGAAACCGGTGTCATGAATGAGATCGAGTTAAAAGCTCGCTACGAAATTGAGCTGGAAGAATATGTAAAGCGTATACAAATTGAAAGCAGGGTGCTGGGAAACATCGCTCAGAATCACATCATTCCCACAGCGATACGCTATCAAAACTTACTTATTAAAAATGTAAAAGGGCTAAAAGAGATTTTTGGGGCCGATCACAAAAAGCTAGGTCAGGAGCAACTCGTTCTCATAGAAAAGATCTCAGAATATATCAAAACTATAAATACTCTGACTTTTGAAATGATTGAAGCCCGAAAAGTGGCTAATCAGGAAGAAGTTGCCAAACGCGCGGTCTCTTACACTAAAAACGTGCTGCCCTTTTTTGATCAAATTCGTTATGCTTCTGACAAATTAGAACTACTTGTGGAAGATAAATTATGGCCACTTACCAAAAATAGAGAGCTTCTGAATCTACATTAAGCAAGGCTGAGATGTTAACTTTAAGTTGATGAAAAAACTTAACAGTTACCTTTAACACCTACAAATCACGTAGCTTTATTCTTACAAGAATACGTTTGGTTCAAGAAAGGGTGTTTTTCCTAATTGTCTTTTAAGGCCAGTAGTGACGGTAATTTGGTTATTATAACGTTTTCGTTGCCAGTGGGTTTCATCGAAAACTTAGTTTTCAATGAAAAAATGTGCAATAGTTTTTCATACATTCGTACAGCGTTGAAAGAAAAAATTGTTCACGAAATGAGTTTCTCCGCAACCCAACTTCCCCTAGTTGACTTTGATAATAGACGTTCTCCAACTTTGTTTATTCACGAGGTCTTAAAAATTGTATTTATTAACCATTCTATATATTATTAATTTTAAAACTTTTCTATTATGAAAAAAGTTATTTTAAGCGCTGCGGCGCTATTTATTGGTGCAATAACATTTGCGCAATCTAATGAGAGTATAGTGAATCAAGCCGGGAACGGTAATGATGCTATGGTGACTCAAGTAGGTTCTATTAACAAATCTAACGTAGATCAGTCTGGTAGTGTTTCTCCCGGAGCTGTAGATAATGATGCAGTTGTAGAACAAACCGGAGTTAACAACAATTCCACAATTCGACAAAGACGAAACAGAAATCTTGCTACTACCACACAATTAGGTAATGACAACCGTGCTTTTGTTACGCAATTAAGTAGTGATAACGAAAGCGACATTGACACCCAGGGTAACGGCAATAGAGCTACAGTGACTCAGGGAGCTGGCAATTTTAACATGTCTGATATCGATCAGGATGGTGATGGTAACTTTGCTCTCAATTATCAGTGGGGGTCAGAAAATGATGCCACAATAATGCAAATTGGAACAGGTAACGTAGGTGATACCAACCAGAGTGGAGCAAATAATGCTTCGGAAATTTATCAGGATGGAGCGGCTAACGTGGCAGATGTTGATCAAATGGGAAGTATGAATACGTCTATGTCAACACAAAATGGCACAGCAAATACTTCAACTGTTATGCAGAACGGTATGGATCATTGGAGCACTGTTATGCAATCTGGTAATAACAATACGAGCACTGTTATGCAATCTGGTTCAGGTCATATAAGTACTGTTACCCAAATGGGAAGCTTTAACACCTCAACAGTAACTCAAAGCAACTAATCTTTAATGGAGTTGAAGAGTACAAAAGCCGTCTAATATTTAGACGGCTTTTTTGCGATAGTATTTCGCCTTTTCTTTATTCTAAAAGCCGTAAACGAGTAATTTATTCTTACCAATAAAGATTTTGAGTTTATAACTTTAGAATAGAATTTAGCTGGTCGAAAATATTTGAATTTCAACGAATAAGAGCTTTAAGATGGCTTGGCCATAGCTATTTATCCTTAATTTTATGTAGTCCGAGTTTTTTTAAACAGTTTTCTCTCCTCTTAAGCAAACATCTGTTTTATTTCAATATTTCGGATATTTAAATAAGTATTTATTAACCATTCTATATATTATTAATTAAATTTTTCTATTATGAAGAAAGTTATTTTATGTGCTGGTGCTCTTATGTTTGGAGCAGTAGCATTTGCACAAAGTAATGACAGCGATGTTTTACAAAACGGAACTTCTAACGTTGCTACTGTAACCCAAACGGGCATGAGCAATGAGTCTATTGTAGAGCACGACGGGTCTCAACCATTTAAGATTAAGCGCAACGAAGCGACAATTGTTCAAACAGGCAATAACAATTACTCGTTTGCGAGATCTCAAGACGGGGAAGACAACATCATTACTACCACCTCCGTTGGAAATGAGAATGACGCCTATGTAAAACAAATAGGTAGTCGTAATACGAGTATTATTGATCAGGATGGAAATGATAATAATGCCAGATCTACAGTTACATTTTCCAATGACAATGAGTCTTACATTTACCAAACCGGAGATGGTAACGATGCCAGAACTGCTCAAAGAGGTGCCGGTTCTAATGTTTCTACAGTAACCACAATTGGTGATGATAACGTGGCAAATACATCTCAAAATGGTTTTGGAAACTCTTCTACAATTGATCAAACCAGTTCTTTAGCAAGTGGTGCCAATAACAATATGGCAGATGCTGACCAATTAGGATCTGATAATACCTCTACTATGATACAAAGAGGTGATTACAACCTTGCTATAACAGATCAAGAAGGTGATGATAACCGCGCAAGAACTAGACAACTTAGCGATCTTAATGAAAGCTTCATAACTCAGGTTGGAGATGCAAACCGTGCAGATGTTAGACAATTTGGAGGAGCGATGAATACTTCTGATGTTGATCAAACAGGAAACTCTAACAATTCAAGTGTAGATCAGTTTGGTAGTGATAATGAGTCAACTATTGTGAGCACCGGTGACGGTAATATGAATACAGTAGCCCAAGGAAATCAAAGCCCGATGAATGTTAGAAGTTACGGTTCAATCAGTACTATTAATCAATTGGGTGACGGTAATATGACAGATGTATTTCAGTCAGGAAATATGCAGATGAGCACTATTACTCAAACCGGAGATATGAATTCAGCAACAGTTACTCAAACAAACTAATTCTTTAATAAAACTGATGAAGGCTTACGAGACATTCTCGTAAGCCTTTTTGTTTTTAAATTTTTAGGTCTGAATAAGTTTATCTCACCTCAAAATTTTTAGGCCTTAGAGATATTCCCTTAAATAGTTTGTGGACGTTTTGTAGACTTATTTCGAAGATATTTGTATTTAAACGAATAAGGTATCCAAAAAGCAGAGGCTTATAAGTTTTGTCCTATTTTTATTCTGTTAGGAAGTTCCCCTTTAAACAATGCTTCCTGATAGTTTCTCCCCTTAAATAAATATCTGTAGATGCCAGTTCCAGATATTTCAGATTACAATTTATTAACCATTCTATATATTATTAATTAAACTTTTCAATTATGAAAAAAGTTATTTTATGCGCTAGTGCGCTTATGCTTGGCTCTTTGGCCTTTGCTCAAAGCAACGAAAACGTTGTTTCACAAAATGGTTCTGGCAATTCTAGTACTGTAGATCAGGCCGGAATGACCAACAGGTCAGTAACCCGTATTTTTGGGGATACTAACACTACCACTCTTGATCAGGATGGTGTAAGTAACAATTCTGTAGTGGAAATTGCAGGTAACAGCAGTACTGATAATACGTCTGATGTCATTCAAGAAGGATCACAAAACAACATTTTAGTTGATGTGTCTGGAGATAGAAACGCTGTTTCTGTTGAACAGATAGGTGATCGCAATAATCAGGGAGATAGCTTTTTACCAGGAGATGGGGTTAATATCATTGGAGATGACAATGAGGCCGAACTTTATCAATTAGGCGATGATAATGATGGATTTATCAGACAAACAGGTGACGGTAATTATGCTGATATTGGTCAGTTTGGTACAGATAACCTGGCTAATATTATTCAGGAAGGTGATGGTAATGAAGCTACTACCGAACAAGGTGCAGTTTCTGGTTCTATATATACATCTAGAGGAGGTATTTCTTTACAAGAGCAAACAGGTAATGACAACACTGCTTTTGCTGCTATGGAAGAAGATATGAATGAGATTTATCAGAATCAGCAAGGAAATGGTAATGAAGCTTCTGCAAGCCAGAATCTTGCATTTTTTGGTGGGTATAATGATGCCTCTCAAACTCAAGTAGGAGACGACAATACTGCTGAAATCGTACAGGAAGGAGCTTACAATACAGCTACTGAGCTGCAAACCGGAAACGGAAACACGTCATTTACGCAGCAAGTAGGAGACTTTCACAGAAGTATAGTGACACAAACAGGTGATGGTAATATGAGTTCAGTTATGCAGAGTGGGGCAAGTCACATAAGTACAGTTACCCAAATAGGTAATGGTAATACTTCAAGTGTTACTCAGTCAAACTAATTAAAGCCATTAAATTTTAAGGCAGTATGGATGATCGCTTGTTTAGTCAGTCGAAATTCATGCTGCTTTAAATTTTAATGAATAAGAGAATTTAGTAATACCATTTTATTGCATTGTTGATTTTTATCTTGACAAATTAAATTTTTTGCAAAAAAAATCAATATCTTGAAGGGTGTACGTTTTATTTTCTAACTAAAAACAAGCAGTTATGAAAGAAGGTTTCAAAAGTATAGTTGCGATATCGATTTTTATGATGTCTTTTTTTGGTTTTGGACAAGAACTGGAAGAGGCCGTTATTTATCAGCTCAATAATACCTCGATAAAACAGTTGCAACTGCCTGTAAAACAAACTGAAAACTCCAGCATTTTTATTCTTCAGGTGGGAACAGACAATATAATAGAGACATCAGCAAATTCTACAGACATTGAATTAGCATTGAACCAGAATGGTTCAAATAATGTTATTCGAATGGTTGATAACGCGGATAGAATTAATGTTTCTGTAACTCAAAATGGCGATCAAAACACGTTTACCAAATACAATTTTTTTAACAACACAATTGTAAATAGCTCATTTATTCAAAATGGTAATAATCAGGATATCAATGTCTTTGGGGAGAACTCAATTTCAGAGACTATGAAAATTACTATGACAGGAGATGGTCAAAGCTTAATAGTTCGAAATTTCAACTAATTATTTTTTATAATGAGCTTTAGGCAGCTAATATTTCTTCTCATTCTTCTCGCCACAGGCGTTGTCAAAGGGCAATTTTACAATAAAGAGGTTTCGGGTGAAATTGATCTAGCTGAAGAAAATCAAATGCTTGTTTTTAAAGGATTAATATCAAATAAAACCCCAATCAATACTAGCATACAATACAAATTCTCAATTATTTATCCGCAAAGCGGAGATAATGAGCTTCAAAAGGAGGAAACCGAAGGTCGCATCGTGCTCAATCCTAATGAGCGATTAGAAGTATTATCTGAATCTATTCAAGCTAATGATAATTTGAATGTGATTGTACTTTTTCTGGTATATGATACAGATGGTAACCTTGTCGGAAAAGATCGTAAAGTGATTAAAAATGGGGTGCTTGCTGAAGACGACACGTCAGTTACTGTAATTAAGCCCAATTCTGATCTGGATGTTGCTAAATCAAAGGAGGACGGTCTTGTTTTAAGAGGTATTGTTGTTGAGGATACCAAAACAAAACCAGGAAGTGACTTTTACAAAGAGTTTTATTCAAACTATCTTTCAAAAAATATAAATGGTGAAGATATTGTCACCATCAAAGAGGTCTTGGCTTTAGGGCGTAACACAAAAATAGAAGTATACGTAGCAGAGAAAAGGGTTTTTGAATTCTTTATAAGACCTGCTTCAGAATACTTAAAGCAAATGTCGCAATATGCCATTATGCAGGTTATGCGACAACTTGAATTTAACGACAAAAACCAGAATACAGTACAACGTTATTAATATTATGAAGCAATTATTACTTTTCGCAATTTGTCTATTTGTCGGAGCTTTAAGTTACGGGCAACAACTTACTTACCAGCCAAAGAATCCCAATTTTGGTGGTGAGACTTTTAATTATCAGTGGTTATTGAGCTCTGCAAACGCCCAAAATTCATTTACAGATCCCAGGGATGATAATGACCGCTTTGGTAGGCAATCTGAACTTGAACAATTTGCAAGTAATCTTAATAGGCAACTTTTAAGTCAGATTTCCCGTGGTTTATTTGCTTCTCAAATAGGAGAAGGGCTAGAAGCAGGTACCTATAATTTTGGTTCCTTAGCTCTCGAGGTCTACGAGTCTCAGGAAGGATTAGTCATAAACATTTTAGACACCAATACTGGGGAGCAGACCCAAATCATTGTACCAAATCAATAATGTGATGAATTTAAAAAGAGTCGTTACACACATTGCGTGTGGCTTTTTGTTTGCTTCCTGCGGAGCTTATTTTAATCAGCCTATAATGAATCAAGATGCGCGTATAGGTGAAACATCAGGCTATAGTGCAAAACTTGTTGAGTTTCCTGAGCCTGCGGAACCAATAGTTGCGGGAGTCTACAATTTTAAAGATCAAACCGGTCAGTATAAGAATGTTGAAAACGGGAGTACATTTAGCACGGCCGTATCGCAAGGAGCTACAACCATGCTTATAAAAGCTTTAGAGGATTCTAAATGGTTTACGCCCATAGAGCGCGAAAATTTGGGGAATCTTTTAAATGAGCGCAATATCATCAGATCTACACGTGATGAATATCGAAAAAATAGCAATCCTAATGAGCCAAACCTTCCGCCCTTACTATATGCCGGGGTGCTTTTAGAGGGTGGAATTATAAGTTACGATTCAAATATTATAACCGGAGGCCTGGGAGCCAGATATTTTGGTGTTGGCGGTTCAACTCAATACAGGCAGGATAGAATCACCGTTTATTTGAGAGCGGTATCTACTTCAAGTGGAAAAGTTCTTAAAACAGTATATATATCCAAAACAATTCTTTCGCAGGCTATTGATGCAAGTTTATTTAGGTATGTAAACTTCCAACGATTATTAGAAGTAGAAACAGGCTATACAAAAAACGAGCCTGTTCAATTGGCGATGAAAGAGGCAATAGAGAAAGCAGTCCACGCACTCATTGTTGAAGGGATACAGGACAGGCTATGGTCTACTAAATCAGGTAATGAACTTAATGATAAACTGGTAGAGAAATATCTGGAGGAGAAGAAACTAGAAGAATCTACCCGTCTTTATGAACGTGAGTACTTTGATCAGAATCTTAAAAATTCATTTACACTAGATTTAGGGGGTGCTCTTTATAAGGGAGATTATGGCAATGGCGAACTTACACCTCTAATACGACTGGGATATAATACCTCGTTGACAGATTTTATGTCGGTAGGTTTAAAAGCCGGGGTTTTCAATTTAAAAGGAGGAACAGCGTATGATGAAACCTTTGGGCACCTTGATTTGAATTTGGAATTTAACCTGTTGAAGAACGACAAGCTTGCTCCCTTTGTATATGCCGGGGGAGGCCTGATGGCACAATTGGCAAGTGATGAATCTTCAAGTGTTGATACTTCTAATGCTGAGGGTAAAGTACAGTATGGAGTTGGAGTAAATTATTACCTAAGTAAAAAGTTCAGTATGCGCTTGTGGGCTGAACACAATATTCCATTTTCAGATAAATTGGATGGGATAGAGAGTGGGAAGTACACAGACTTCTATTACAATTTTGGTTTAGGTCTGCAATACCACTTTAGTTTCAGTTCAAAATCAAAAAGCACAGATAAACCTTTAGAAAATTAATGGGGATGAAAATTAAATATATAGTACACTGTTTCGTATTGCTTCTGGCGATTTCCTGTACTGAAGATCCAATTGGTGAGTTTGGTACAGGTACTATTACAGGTAAGGTGGTTACCGAAGGAGAAAATTTACCTCTCGAAAATGTGAAAATCAGCTCAAACCCGGTTTCTAATACAGTTTTTACAGATGCCGATGGTAATTTCACTATAACTGACGTTGAAGCCGGTCAATATTCCGTTCAGGCAGAATTAGATGGTTATGTGACAGCATTTGAAGCATCTCAGGTCGAAGAGGGCAGGGTAAACAACATTGTTTTTGAGCTTGAAGTTAGCACCGTCAATAATGAAGCGCCACTGGCTCCTGAGCTAGTAAGTCCCGCAGATACTAGTGAAGAATTGGCAAGTGAAGTGACATTTCTTTGGACTTCTGGAGCAAACGACGAAGACAACCTAAGTTATGTTTTAGAATTACGTAATATAAGTCAAAACTCGATTGAACGCTTTGAGAATTTGACAGACACTACATATACGGTTTCAGATTTAGATAGAGGAACATCTTATGTTTGGCAAATTATAGTTTCTGATGAAATTAATGAACCTGTTCGAAGCGAGACTGCTCAATTTTCAACTGAGGGTTATAGTGCCAAAGATTATCATTTCGCAAGAATAATAAATTCAAATGCTGTTATTTTCTCTTCCAGTGAGGATGGTTCTGAACAGGTAGCTTTAACTGATTTTGATCAAAATAGTTTTAGACCCCGGAAGAATGCCGAAGTTGGTAAGATTGCCTTTTTAAGAACAGTAGGGGGTAATACGCATCTCTTTACTATGAATCTTGATGGTTCAGAGCAAAAACAGCTGACTCAGGATGTGCCTGTTAATGGTTTTAGAATAAGTGATCTTGATTTTACCTGGGCACAAAATGGGAGCAAAATTTATTATCCTCATTTTGATAAATTATACAGTATAAACTTTGATGGTTCGGGAAGAACCCTAATTTATAAAACAGATGATGGTTCTTTTATAAGCGAAGTAGCAGCAGCCGATTTTGACGATAACCTAATTGTTATAAAGACCAATAATAATCAAGGTTACAATGCCCGTATTTTTACGGTTAGTCTCAGTTCACAAAGCGTGGTTGATGTCATTCTTGAAAACGAGCCCGGCGCTGCTGGAGGACTCGATATTGACGCCAATGCTAACAGGGTAATCTTCTCAAGAGATATTTCAGGCTCTGAAAATGATAGCTACAGGATTTTTAGAAGCCGTTTGTTCATTTATGATATTAATACGCAAGTAACTAATCAGATAATTGAAAATACACCATCGGGTAAGAATGATCTTGATCCTAGTTTTTCGCCTACTGAAGGAGCTGTAATATTTACAAGAGTTTCTAATAACACAGGGGCAGTCCCCGAGGTTTTTAAAGTTGAGTTTGCCTCCTCCAGTACAAATCCGGTTCAATTACTTTTTACAAACGCATTTATGCCAGATTGGGAGTGATAACCTTTTTAAATACATTTTAAAAACGTCCTGAAATTTCAGGGCGTTTTTTTTATTGGCGCCGCTGTAGGGTGAAATTTCCAGTGGTTTGTTGTGAATTTGAAATTTAGTTTCTAACCATTTCCCTGAAGGCTTGCCCCGAGGTAGTTTACTTCTTACTTTTGCCAAATAGCCACAAAGAATGAGTGAAGAGATTTCAAAACGTTATGCCCAGCGCGGGGTATCTGCAGGTAAAGAAGAAGTTCATAAAGCCATAAAAAATGTAGACAAGGGATTGTTCCCTAAAGCCTTTTGTAAAATAGTCCCAGATTATCTGACAGGTAGTGATGAGCACTGTCTCGTGATGCACGCAGACGGCGCCGGTACTAAATCTTCACTCGCCTATATGTATTGGCAGGAAACCGGTGATCTTTCGGTTTGGAAAGGAATTGCTCAGGATGCGCTTATCATGAATGTGGATGATCTGCTTTGCGTGGGAGCCACAGATAATATCTTACTTTCCTCAACTATAGGTAGAAATAAAAATCTCATTACGGGCGAAGTCATTTCAGCAATAATCAACGGTACCGAAGAGCTCATAGCAGACCTGGCGAAACATGGAGTAACCATCAAAAGCACTGGTGGTGAAACCGCTGATGTGGGGGATCTGGTCCGCACTATAATTGTAGATTCTACCGTAACAGCCCGAATGAAAAGAGCTGATGTCGTTGATAATTCAAGAATTAAAGAGGGCGATGTGATTGTAGGGCTTGCAAGCTACGGGCAGGCAAGCTATGAAAGCGAATACAATGGAGGTATGGGCAGCAACGGCTTAACTTCGGCACGTCACGATGTTTTTAATAAATATTTAGCCGAAAAATATCCGGAAAGTTTTGATGCCTCTCTACCTGAAGAACTGGTCTACAGCGGATCAAAAAAGCTAACGGATGAAGTTGAAAATAGCCCCATCGACGCCGGTAAGCTGGTCTTGTCACCTACACGTACCTATGCCCCGGTGATTAAGAAAATTCTTCAGGAAGTTGACCGTAGTCTGTTACATGGAATGATTCACTGTAGTGGAGGTGCACAAACAAAAATTCTTCATTTCATAGACAACTTACATATCGTAAAGGATAATATGTTTGAGCTGCCACCGCTTTTTAAACTCATTCAGGAAGAAAGTAATACAGAATGGCGCGAGATGTATCAGGTGTTTAATATGGGGCATCGAATGGAACTTTACGTAAACCCCAAAATTGCAGATCAAATTATCAAAATCTCTGAGTCTTTTAATATTCCCGCCCAGATTGTTGGAAGGGTAGAAGCATCCGATAGAAAACAGCTAACAATTAAAAGCACTTTTGGAACGTTTACCTATTAGAATCTTATAATGCGCCTATTTTGAAACAGTTATCTTTTTGTTTAGTTCTTTGTTTATCGCTTTTGTCTGGCGGAATATTTGCCCAACACGTAGCCTTTCCATTACCTATAAAGAAAAGCACGGTTAAAGCACTTAATGAACGTTTTAATAAAAAAGAGGAAACTAATTGGGTTACCAAAAATCAGGCAGGTGTTGATTTGAGTGAAGTTGCATTTGTTAATTGGAATTCGGGTGGTACCAATTCTTTTTCGGGCCTCGCGGAAGTAAAACTGGAACGCAATTACACCGATGATCAAACAAAATGGCGGAATAAATTTTTAGGTCGTTATGGGATAAATAGTCAGGAAGGCAGGGAGATCAGAAAAACCGATGATCAGCTTGAGGTAACTTCAGACTTTGGATACCGTCGCGATACCATTTCTAATTGGTATTATTCAGCAAAATTTAGATTTGCTTCTCAATTTACAAACGGCTATAAGTATCCCGATAATAAAACTCCAATATCTCAATTCATGGCTCCCGGTTATGTGTTTTTGGGAGTAGGAAGCGAGTACGGTAAGCGTATAGATAACCTTTCGGTTTATGCTTCTCCACTTACCTATAAGTCCACAATCGTTTTAGACCAAACGCTGGCTAATACTGGTTCATTTGGCGTAGAACCTGCTGTGCGTGACGCCGATGGTAACATCATCAAAGAGGGTGAGAATTTCAACAGCGAATTAGGTATTTTGCTGCAAAGTATTTGGAAAGCGCGATTGATGGAGAATATTAATTTCACGAATTCTATAAATCTGTATACGGATTACCTAAACAGTTTTGGAAACATTGATGTAGATTGGGAACTTAATTTCAATTTCAAGGTAAATAGTTTTGTTCTGGCTAAACTGGGGTCCCATTTACGCTACGATAATGATATTAAGATCACCGAAACCAATGTTGACGGAGAGGAAATGGTTATGGGTGCGCGCATACAGTGGAAACAACAACTGGGAATAGGGGTTATTGTTGATTTTTAATTTTTTTAGTTTTTTGAAAACCATATGTAAACCTTTTACGTATATTATAGTTGTATAAACCCCTAATACTTGTAACGTTAAATGTTTTCAGAAAATGACTCCAGGTCCCGGACTACTTTCTTCATCATTCTAGCCCTAGTTTTAATATTTAACATTGGGGTTATTGGTTTATTTGATTTAGAAACCAGCCGTCTCACCAGACTGATGAGCATTTTCGTGTTTGGGATATACTATGGTTTAGTAAATAGAATAGTAAATGTTTGGACGGTTTCTGCATTGGGGCTTTTATTTATAAGAGATATTTTCTTTCAATTCTATGAGCAGGCCTGGGGTTATAAGCTTTATCTTATTTTTGGAACACTCTGTTATCTCACCATCGTTTTAGAGCGACTGCCAAAATTTTCCAAACTTAAATTTAAACCAGGAGTTGTTTTTGTGACCGGTCTTTTGGTAGCCTTAAATACCTACACATTGTATATTATAATGAATATGCAAATGGTCACCTATACCTTTCACGATAGTCTAGAACCGGTACTCTTTTACGTTTACGGGGCTTCTATGATGATTTTAGGAGTTCAGGCTATCTTATATAATAACAAATACAACAGCAACAGGTCGCTTTTATACACATTTTTCGCATTCGGATTTATTTTCTCAGACATCGCCGCTTTGTTTGCCTATTATTTTGAATTTGATATGTTTTATTTCTTTGATCGCTTTTTCTTTATTATTGCAACAGGCTTATTGGTGCAATACGGACTCAATTTTGAAAGTGTGAAAGAAGAATATTATCAGTATGAAATGATTGATAAGAAACTTTAATTTTGAATCTGTAAATTCAGTTATCAATTAATCAAAATTAGGAATATGTTATTGGGTATAGGTTCACGCATTAAGCATGAAGAATACGGTAGTGGAGTTGTCACAAACGTCACTTCAAAACACTATTGGGTAACTTTTATTGACAGCGGTCTCGAGACTTTAGATTTGAATGAGGATTTTGAAGTTATAGAAGCCGTGGAAGACGAGGTTGACACCATCAGTTTTTATGAGGTAGAACGTACCCTTCGTGAGATGCTCAAGCAGTATTCTGACATATCTGAAATTGTACCTATTGCTGATAAATATAAGGGCGGTACGCTTATTTTAAGTCCGGCAGATTCTAGTCTTGCCCCAAAGGAAATTCCTATTGACACGTTTTTCCACAAAATAGTTATGGTACGGGATCGCATCCGGGTAATGGAGCAAAAAATAAATAGCAGTTCTAATCTTGACGATCAGGAGAAAATAGATCTGCAGCAATACATCACCCGTATTTACGGGAGTTTAACCACGTTTAAC
The DNA here is from genome assembly GCF_002744755.1 of Leeuwenhoekiella nanhaiensis. Lineage (GTDB taxonomy): Bacteria > Bacteroidota > Bacteroidia > Flavobacteriales > Flavobacteriaceae > Leeuwenhoekiella > Leeuwenhoekiella nanhaiensis. Next base: position 208,735 of record NZ_KZ319290.1, read on the forward strand.
GTACTCTTTAAAAACAGCTCGCAAAACTTCAAAGGCGAGGGTAAAAGCAAATAACCATTTTTTCAGGAAGAAGGCTTAAGCCGGAATACTTCTTTAAGTCCTATTTCAACCGGAGAATTATCAGGGTTTGTTTTCATGATATCCGCCATATAGGACCACCACTTTTTTACGATAGGATCCTGAGGTAATTCAGAGGTGGTATGATTTGCTTTTAGTTTTTGAAAGGCGAATAAAATTCCCGTTTTTTCATCTAAGTGAATGTAGTATTCCTCAATGCCCGACTCGGAGAGTAGGTCTTGCAGTTCAGGCCAAATGTTATCGTGTCGACGTTTATACTCATCTTCAAAGCCCGGTTTGAGTTGCATGGTAAAGCAATGTGTGATCATTAAAATTTAATTAGGTAATTCTTTATTGATTATCGGCGAGTCTTTCACAAACTCCAGTTCCAGTATGTGTAGAAGGTCCTGAAGTATTTTCTTTTTTTGATTTGAAAGATTAGTTGATTCGCCTGGGTCATTTTCAATTTCATATAACTCATATTCGGGCTTTGAATTTCTGTGTCTGCTTCGTATTAACTTATACGGGTATACCATTACAGATTCCTGTATATGCCCTCGTATGTAAACCGGATCAGCCCGGTTAATTTTATTGGCATTAAGTAAATAGCTAATATTTTCTCCCTCAACTGAAGGAGGAATTTTTTCAGCATTAGCCCAATGGAGAAACGTTGGCATCCAGTCTGTAACTGTAGTAACATTACTTGTAACGCCTCTTTTTATTTGTTTAGGCCAGGAAATGAAGGCGGGGACCCGTATTGCGCCCTCATAATTTGTGGTTTTAAACTCCCTAAGTGGTTTATTACTTCCCAGGGAGTAATTGGGCTCAAATTTACCTGAATATTGTGTTGTGGGTATCCACTCCTCCTGAGCCCCATTATCGCTAAAAAAGAGGACAACCGTATTTTTGGTCAGATTTTTCTCTTTTAGTTTTTGAAGAATTTTATGGATACCTGAGTCCATATGAGACATTGCTGCGGCATATGCCTTACGCGAGGCATTTTTTATAGTGTCATACCGTTTAAGCCATAACTCTGGCTCTTGTAAGGGAATGTGAGGTGCGCTGTAAGCCAGTTGCAGGTAAAAAGGATCTGAGTTTTCTTCCTGCTGATTGATGTAATTTACAGCCGCCTGTGTAAGTAAAACGGTGACGTGGCCTTTTTCATTTATGAACTGACCATTTTTGTGCCAGGTGCTGTCCCCATTCTTATAGGTATGATCATACTGATCTAGCTGGCCATGCAAGAACCCATACGAATAGTCGAAGCCGTATGCCTTAGGTCCATTTTCAGGTTTTAAACCTAAATGCCATTTTCCTATTAAAGCGGTTTGATAATTCAGCTTCTTTAAGGCTTGCGGAAGCGTTGTAATGTTATCGGGTAGTTTGAGTTCACTCTTGTCGCTAATAGGTGCAACAATGCCCATTCGGCTTGCTGGTTTTCCCGTAAGGAAGCTCGCGCGTGCAGGGGAACAGGTGGGGTAGGTATAGAAGCGCTCAAGGATGAGACCATTTTGAGCCAGACTGTCTAAAGTGGGTGTTTCTATTTCTGAACCGTGAAAGCTAAAATCATTCCAGCCTGCATCATCGGCAATGATGATTAAAAAGTTTGGCTTTTCTGTGAGAGGGGTCGCTTCTGCATCTTTTTCGTTTGATTTTTTGCAAGAAGTGGTTAAGCCAAACAATAATGCTAAGGCTGTTAACCTTAGCATTATCTTGATATCAAATAGAATTCTTGGCACAAAAAATCTATTCCTCTTCATTCCAAACAAAAGGTAAATACCAGTTCTCGCGTACCATGAGTTTAGTACGTACAGAACCCGCCTGAGCGTTTCCTTCGGCATTTAATTTCTCATAGATGCGATCTGCAAGAAATGAGGGATCATTTCTTCTCAACGCGATGCGTACTAAATCGCCCCATCGGTTTCCTTCGTAAGCAAGCTCTAAGGCAGCTTCTTCGATGAGGTTATTTTCTATAGAGATGACGCTGTCACCTACAACTTCTGCTCGTTCCACATAGGCCCTGCCACGTATCCCGCCGTTACGATGCCAGTCTGCCCTGAATCTGGGGAAGTCACCGGCACGCGCATCAAAATTGTAGGGAAATGGCTCAAAGGTTTGCTCAATATCTGTCTTGTCTGTCACCCCGGGAACGGTATATTCGCTCTGAATACCAAAGTTTAAAAGAGCATCAGCAATACGGCTTTGATTGTCCCGGTTTGCTGCTTCGGCATAGCGCAGGTGTAATTTTGCTGCTCTGTATAAAAACCATTCTCCATCTGTTTGAAACAGATCTATAGGCGTTTGCGTTACGGGATCTAAAAATTTATAGAGGTATTTCATTATTACCTCATCTCCGCCTATCACGTTATAACTGAAGCGTTTTCCACGTGCATCATAGGGAAACCCATTACGCTGGGTTTGATCTTCCCACAAATCAATGGCGCGTTGAGAAGGTTTGACCAGGTAGTCCCCGCCCTGATTTGAAAATAAATTGATAAATGGATTTTTTGGGGCAAAATTGCTGTCAAAAGGCAACGACCAGATCCATTCCGTATTCCATAATACATCGCGGTCACGGGCAAACATAGAGCGCCAACCTTGTGAATTGTTGTCTATCAGGGCTAATCTATCCTGTTCCCTGAAACGCAGGTAACCCACAGCGAGGTCATTATTTGTCGCTACTTCTGCAAATTTTACCCGATAGGTGTCAAACCGCTCAGAATCATTGCCACTCATCGTTCCGGTTTCCATCACGTTCTTATAATGAATGGCTGCCTGAGTGTAATTGTTGTCCCATAAATGCAAATCTCCAAGAAGACATTCTTTATTTATAAAAAACTTTGCAGTATTGTAGCCGTCAACATTAATGACTAGTGAACTATCTGTAGAATAGGGACTGGTGTAACTAAAACCTTCTGTAAATGCGACAAGCTCATCAATCAATTCTTCAAAAGGAATACGGGGATATAGTGCAGTATCGCGCACATCATCCAGATTTTCTATGGGTTCTGTAATGTAAGGGACTGAACCGTAGTGAATACCCAATTGAAGATACACCCAGGTACGCAAAGCACCTATATCTGAGTAGCGCTGATTGTATTCAGTTTGGGTAAACTTTTTCTCTGCCAGCATAATATCGAAATTTTTCAGATTGTCGTTACAATTCTGAATAACCTCATAAAAATCTTTAGGATTTGCATAACGGTTGTCTGCTGTCACAGCATGTTCAGAGAGGGCAATCATTTCGGGATCAGAATTACGAGTAGTAGCCATTAAATCTGCACGTAGCTCGTTTAGCAAAACATATTTTTCGGCTAGTTGCATGAATTTCCCGTAGGTGCCAATAATGGCAGCGTCTGCATCAAAAACGTCCCGGTAAACCTGATCTGAGTTCAGTTTATCTTGCGGTTCTACATCTAAGTATTCCTGACAGGAGCTAACACTCAAAGCAATGGCAAGTCCTGCAAGTATAAATTTCTTTTTATTAGTAAGTATGAAAGTTTTCATAGGCATAGCACTAGATGATTTAAATAGATTACAGTCCCAGACGTAAGCCCAGCTGCATTGTGGTAAATTGAGGCATCAGCCCCAGATCTGCTCCCTGACCAAAAATGGAGGAGGTTGCACTAAACTCGGGGTCGTAGCCTAAATAATTTGTAAAAGTCAAGAGGTTATTTGCTGTGGCATAAACCTGTACAGCTTTGATGTACTGCAACTGGGTAGGAATGTCATAAGACAGCATTAAGGTTTTGAGTCTCAGATAGGAACCGTCTTCGATCCATCGGTCTGAAAACGAGGCATTGCCTAGCGGATCTCCCCAGGTGGCACGAGGTATGCTGGTTTTTTGCCCTTCTGCAACCCATCGGTTTAATACGGCAACGCTTTGATTTTCATAACCACTCATTTTCTCCAGATTGTACCTAACTCCGTTATACAAATCATTACCAACAGAGAAGTAGAACAGGGCAGAGAGACTAAGCCTTTTATAATTCAGTTTGGCATTAAAGCTTCCGGTTAAATCGGGGTTGGGATTGCCTATTACGGTTCGGTCCTGATCGTCAATAATTTTGTCACCATTTAGATCCTCAAAGCGAATATCTCCACCTGCGAAGGGTAATAGATTGCCATTTCCAAGAGGTCTGCTTAAACCTTCGGCGTTTGCTTCAGCAGTGGTTGCGTATACTCCATTTGTCTTGTACCCATAAAATAAATTAGCATCCTGACCTTCGTGTGTAATATAGGTAGCTCCGCCAAATTCGGTAATAATGGGTTCGCCGGGTAAACTGGTAACCTCATTTACATAACGGGACAGATTTAAGCCAACATCTAAACCAAAATCAGATGTTTTTAAGAGTCTGCCGTTTAAGCTGAGGTCATAACCCTGAGTTTTCATAGAGCCACTGTTAGTTACAATGTAGTCAAACCCGGTAGTTGTTGTGATAGACTCATAGGTGATCATATCTTCCGTCTTATTTTGATACACATCAAACGAAGCATTCAGCCGATCTCTGAAGAGCGAAAGGTCTACACCCAGATTGAGTTTTGATACGGTCTCCCATTTCAATTCAGGGTTACCAATGTTATCGCGCACAAGACCCTGAACACCTAATAGGTTTTGAGATACATAAAGTTGCTGCGCGGTATAGTTGCCTACATCATCATTACCGCTTACACCGTAGCTTGCACGCAGTTTTAGTAAATTAATCGTTTCAGAATTCTTCAGAAAGTCTTCTGAGGAAACAAGCCAGGCACCAGATACTGATCCTAAAGCAGCATAGTATGAATCACCTAAGCCAAAACCGCCTTGCTGTATGCTGTCGCCAAAACGGCTAGATCCATCTACAGCAGCGTTGAGCGTTAAAAAATACTTGTTGAGATAATTGTAATCAGCGTTTAAATAGGCATTGATCCATTTCCATTCTCCAAGAGAACCTCCTACAAAGCGCAGTAAATTGCTTCCTGAACCTACGCTGGTAAAGTCATCTGTCGCTGAGTTGTATCCCAGTCCTAAATCACTTTCCGAATCATTGCTTTGGCTGCGGAAGCCCAGGCGAAAATCAAAAAAGTTTTTATTACTCAATTGCTTGCTGTAGCTCAACCAGGTGTCTGTATAAATCGAATAAAGACGTTGTACTTCGCTACCGCTACGGTTATTGCCTATTGCGGTAGGCAATACAATATCAGCAACGCCAAAATCAGGAACAAAGAAGGTCTCACGCTCTTTGTTCAGGGTAAGTCCAAGAATGCTGTTGAGGCTAAAGTTGGGGTTGAAAACATACTTAAAGTGTAAATTTCCAAAAAAGCGGTAATTCTTGTTTACGCCAATACCATTTTCGATTAAAGCAACCGGATTGCTAACTCCAAAAATATCAACGTCTGCGAGATTTGGCGAAACATCTCCCACTGCGTCAACGGCATTAACAGCTAAAAATGGCGATTTGGTAAGGGCTAAATAAAACGGACTTGTTTTATAGGCCAATCCCTGATCTCTTTGATTTTCGGTATTGTGAATGAAAGAAAGATTGGCATCAACAAATAGTTTTTCGGTTAACCTCAGGGATGCATTAAGACGGGTACTGTACCGCTCTAAGCTGGAGTAAGAAGTTACCCCTTCGTTGTTAAGGTATCCTACAGATAAACCGTATTTCGCTATATCATCTCCTCCCTTTATTCTCAGGTAGTAGTTTTGGTTAGAAGTGGTTCTAAAAACCTGATCCTGCCAGTTTGTATTGTTATTGTACGTAAAATACTCGCCACTGGCACGATTATCAGATACCCAGGGTTGAGCTGCAATTTGAGCCTGACTGTCGCCACGTGATGCTACAAGTTGGGTTAAGTAGGTGCGATACTGTCCTGCTCTTAAAAGCGGTAACTGCTCGGGTTGCTGATTCATCCCCCCGTACATTGTAAAATCAATTTTTGTAGTTAGCTCATCGGGTCTCGTAGTGGTAATGATGATAACTCCGTTAGCTCCTTTGGTTCCATAAAGTGAAGAACCGTCTTTGAGTACGGTAACATCCTCAATATCCTTTACTTCAAGCATTGCTAATGGTGAGGAAGAGTTGTATTGTAAGATACCGGAACCGTAATCTTCATCGTCGTAAATCATGCCGTCTACAACAAGAAGGGGTTTGTTTGTAGCGTAAAGCGAATTGAAACCTCTAAGATTTAAATAGGCTCCACTACCGGGCACACCAGATTTTCTCACACTGTTTAAGCCGGAAACCTTTCCCTGTAGAAAGTCTCCTACTGACTCATTGATGGGGTTGCTCCATTGTGTATCTTCAAAGTCAACTACGCTGGCAGCTTTAGTATTGGAATACTGCAACTTCTCGCCCGAAGGTAATCGTGCCAGCTCATAGAACTGGGAGTAGTGTGCTTCAAAAAGCAGTATTTCCAGTTGTGAATTTTCGGCAGTTACCGGAACGACCTTGCTCTGATAATCCTGACCGCTTATGCTAAGCAATGTGTTTGAATTAGGAACTTTAATATTAAAGCTTCCATCTTCGTTACTTATAGCTGCAGAGAAGTTTTCAATGGTTAGATTTATTCCGCTTATACCTTTACCGGTAGTTGCATCTTTAATATAGCCTTTCACCTCTATGCCTTCCTTGTTCTGAACGGCAGTTGAGTCAACAGTTTCCTGAGCGTAAAACCCTCCATGCAATGCAACGCAAAAAAGCAGGCTAAGAAAACAGGTTAGTTGTAATTTTTTGAGCATAACTATTGGTTTAAAAGACTTTATTTAATTACAGGAACTAGTTTTAGATAATCAAGAGTCAGGGTATTAACTCCATCTGTAGCAGAATTGGCGGCCTGCAATGAAACCAGTAAGGCGTCTCTTCCTTTTTGGTCTAAAGTAAACTCGCCAATATACACCTCTTCATAGGTATTAGGCTCTACATTGGTATACGGCAACTCCGCAAAAGGCTGTTGTAAAGAGCCGTCTGTTGGCGAAATAAACCCTCCAAAACTCACCCGCTGCTGAAAGGTATTGGATTGAATATCATTGATAGCCCTCCAATAAACCTGGTACGTTGTCGTATAAAGGTTACTTGCGTTGTAGTAAATTGTAAATCGCGGAACCCGATGATTTTGAACCATAATGTCAAAAAATACATCGCCTTGCGGATCTGCTTTTTCTCTGTAAAATGTATTGGCGCGCTTGTCAGACTGGCTAAAGCCAAATGGATTTTCGCCCTGTATAGTGGTGGTAAGCAACCTGGTTTCTAAGGGAACCTCAAGTTTACTCATCACATAAACCACTCCATTGCTCAATTGAATTTCTTCAGCTATTGTAGCTTCTGTGAGTGGAACCTTTACACCAAATTTAGAAACCAGAGTATCCGGGAGGTTTTCACGTGCAATCGCTTTATGAAAAGCCAGATCACGAGTGGTAAAATAATTTGTGTAAATAGTAGTTGAATCTTCACTCACCCTGTTCATATAGGGTTTTAGTCTATCGGTTTCCTCTGTGAAACTTTCATTATCTAACAGAAAAAAGGTGTATTTGTTTTTTTCATTGTTGAGGTTGTAGACATTGGTGAAATACGAATTGCTAAGCGAATCTGCCTGCATCCCGGGCATGGCATTAGCTTTTGCAACTGAATCTCTGGGGTATAGATTGAACGCGTTAAGCTCCATCAAGTAAGCACTCATATCATTCGTTGCTGCCTGGTCTTTGATAAATTCCCAAATGTTTCTGCGCGGAGCGAGGCCTTTATCAATGATATGGTATAAACCATTTGAAGTATAATTGTCTGCATCAACAACCTGCGCATCGGCAATGCGGTTGCCATCTATAAATTGCAGGTATTTATTAGAATACATTTCAATAGATACTGTGTCCTGTTGAGATACCGATGTAAATGCGGTAAGTGCAACGTGATTGGCAACGAATAATTTTTTAGCCTGTGCAGAACTTAGGGCTGGGGCGTCTACCGCCGCGAGTGCCTCATTAGTTGGGGCAAATACGGTATAGGTTTTTGAAGCCGCCAGTATTCTATCATAGCCGGTTTCTGCAAGTAACTTTCCAAATTCTGAGGTTTGTGAATTTTGGGAAATGGCCTCATTTAAATTTAAGGTAAGATTACTATCATTCACTCCGGCGTGATCTTCCCAGGGTTCAGAACAGGAAACCAGGCCTAATAGCAGCAAACCAAGACCGAGATAGTGTTTATTCAATTTTATTGATATCATCCTAGTGGGATTAATGTTTAACAGATTTTTATTCGTAAATAAGGCCATCACCTCCAGCTTCAAATTTGGGATAGAGCTGATCCATATCTATAGGTCTGAATTCAATTACATCAATCCAGGTGTTACCGTTGCTACTATCCTGAATAGCTTCAAGTGTAATTTTGTGTCTGCCCGTGGTTTCTACATTTACAATGCCTACCAGACGGCAGTTAAAACGGTTTGTATAGGGTTCTATATGACGCTTGTATCCCTGAGACTCCAGTACCCGCTCGGGCAGATCGGTATTACCACCTTCTCTAAAGTTGATGAGTCTGGGTAGCGCCACGCCATCAAAGCGTACTTCTGTGGCAGCAGATGACCGCCCATTAGAACGATAGGATACCCATACCTTGTACTGCCCCTTGATAATTACGGGAGTGTCAAAAGTGATCGGGTCTAAAAACCCATTTCTAAATCGCAGCATATCTATGACATCCCCATGCCATGCCTGATCGAGAAAAGCTCCATCGCCTATAGCAGCAGCTACGTATGTTAAGGATTGATTATCTGGCCAGTCAACAAGACTTAGCTCTTCTTTTTTAAGACTCACACTGTTTCCAGGTACTCTGAAGACTGAGCTAAGCTGTCTGAATTCTGGCTGGTCTGCCACATCAAAATAAACTGGTGCCGGTAACCTCTTCTTGATGAAAAAGTTTTCATCAACGAGATGCAATACTCCATTGGATGCTGTTATGTCGCTTTGCGGTCTATTGATAACTACCCCTTTTTCTAAAACGCCATTAAAAGTTTCCTCATTTAGTAATAAAGTGTCAACGGCGAGCTTTACAGTAATGACCTCTAGCGGAGCTCTTGTTGTTACGGCAGGTGTTACCGCCAGATCAGCCATATAATTAAGTCCCGGTAAAATGCGATAGGCGACAAACAGGTTGAGACTGTCTGCGGGATTACCAGGATCATTGAGATGACTGTAGCGTGTTTTTAGATCATCTAAATTGTCTAAACCGGCTTCTGCAAATACTTCATTTGTTTGAGCCAAAACTGTAAGATAGCTCGGGATGCTGTCTGTGTTATAAGTTACCGGTTGATCTAGTTTTTCAAACCACCCGGTAGCTTTAGCAGCTTCTGTAAACAGGGAAAGAGACGGGTCTGCTTCGAGGGTTTCGGCCAGGGTAAGGTTTGCTACACGCAGCACTTTATCAAGCACGTGAATGAGACCATTGCCTACCTCAATATTTGATGCTATAATGCGTGCTTCCTTGTTCACAGTAATATTTGAAGCACCGTTTGCATTGGCAGCTCCGGTGATTAAAAACTGACCCTGTAAACTGGGAGTTGCGATTTTCCCATCAGTAAAACTTGTGGTGTTTACAACCTGTTCAAGAATGTGAAGCTTGGCGAGTTCCTGTAAATCTTCTAAAGGAATTTCAGACAAACTGCTTACGCCCATATCTGACATATATGCGGCTACCGCTTCGTTGTTGGGTAGAAACAGGGTATAGGTACCGTACGTGTTCATAAATGAATCGTAACCGGTAATTCTTAGAATCTCCAGAAAATCAGAATATTCATCATTAGCCCTAAGAAATTCAGTTATGTTCAAGGTTTCATCTGTAGACTCCTTATACTTTTCGTCAGTACAGTTATAGACCAGGCCGGCTACTGCTACAATCAGAATGAGCCTCATCAAAATTGGAATGTTTAGTAATTTTTTCATAGCTATAGTCTATTTGTAAAATGGGTTTTGCACCAAAGCCTTATTGGTGATGAGTTCGTTTTCACTTATGGGTAAATAATGACTGTTAGGATCTTGCAGTTTTGCTGTAATGATTTGCTGTTGATTGGCCGGTGCACTGCGTAAAGCAATACCTATCAGGATGTCAATATTCGCATAGTTTTCCTTTCGGGCATTACGTAAAACGTCAAACCAGCGCTTACCTTCAAAGGCGAGTTCCCTTGCACGCTCAGCAAGAATGTAAAGTCTGATGCCGCTTTTATTTTCGGGTCCTAGTTGCTCTTCTGTTTGCTGAATAGCTTCCCGTGCTTCCCGAATTTCGCTTACAATTTCAAGAGCTTCAGCACCCCGGTTTAATTCGTTAAGTGCTTCGGCCTTCATTAATAAAACATCAGCATAGCGATAGACAAACCAGTGTGTATCTGATTCCTGAAGGTTTTTACGAACATCTCTATTCAAACCGGTGAATTTGTAGATTTCATTAGTTCCGGGAACCAGGGATGCGCGTTCCCCACGAATGTCTTTGTTCTCAGGATCGTCAAAATCCACACCAAAAACCTGCTCCAAAACAGTGGGAGCCGCGAGATACTGGGGTCTTTGAAGAAATATGGAATAAAACGGATTTAGGTTTTGAGGGGTGTATTGAAATTCAAAAATGCTTTCTGAAGAGTTTCCTTCTGCATAAACGGTATTAAACCACTGTGTTCTGCTGCTTACCAAATCAAATTTACCCGAATTGATGACTTTGTTAGCAGCGGTAAGGGCTTCATTGTAATTTTCAGTCCATAAATACACGTCGGTTTGCATTGCCTGTATTGCGGCTTTTGTGATTCGGCCTTTATTCTCAGGCATGGTAGCATATTCTTCAACGCCCAGACGCTCTGCTCTTTGTAGATCTTCAATTACCTGAGCAAAAATTTCTTCCTGAGAAGATGCAGGAATTTGAAAATTTTGTTTGTCAGAAAGTGTTGCTTCCAGTTTCAATGGCACGTCTTTAAAGGTACGGGCCAGCGTAAAATAAAGATAGGCACGTATCGCCAGCACTTCAGACAGGTAACTATTCAATTGCGTTTCAGTAAAGGTTGGGTCAATTTCTAAAACATCCGGAGCCAGATCAATTACCGTATTGCAATAGTTGATGATGCGGTAGAAAACAGACCAGTTTGCAATACTGTTAGAAGGCAGAATATTTGTTGTCAATACATCGCGTTGATCATCCTGTGCAAACGGACCGGGACTAACCATCCCGCCGCGCAGTTCACCATACATAAACAGGTGCTCGGCCAGAGTAAGCCCACGCTCTGAGGGCGGATTATTGAGAAGTGATGAGTAAACCCCAATTACTGCAGCCTGTACATCTTCTTTAGTTTGCCAAAATTCCTCGCGTACGGTACCATCTTCAGGCTTTAAATCCAAATAATTGTCACAGGATTGTACAATCAGCGTGAGGATGAATACTAATGGATATATAATTCTTTTGTTCATAACGAGCATGATTAAAATCGGGTTTGAATTCCTAATGTAAATCTTCGGGTAGGGGGAGTGCGGGAATAGTCTATCGCGATACCAAAGGGATCGCCACCACGCATACTGACTTCAGGATCCTGCCCGCGATAATTTGTAAAAGTTAGCAGATTGTCTCCGGTAACAAAGATGCGCAGGTCATCCATTTTCATTTTCTTCAGGAAGTTTTTACCAAAACTATAGCTGAAGGTAGCCGAGCGTAGTCTTAAGAAAGAAGCATCTTCCACATAGCGGTCAGAGCCAAGCCAGTTATAACCTCCCTGAAAAACAGCTCTGGGTATGTTAGTCTGGTCACCGGGGTTGCGCCATCTCGACAGTACCGCTGTGCTTTGATTGTCGTATCCATAAAGATTGGTCGTTACCATATCGGTCCCGTTGATGATGTCATAATTAAGACGGTAGGTAAAGAAAAGAAGGAATTTAAATTGATTGTTTAAAGTAACAGTTGGTCCAAAGCCTCCAATAAATTTAGGGTTGCTGTTACCCAGATAAACTATATCCCGGCTGTCTATATTTCCATCCTTATTAATGTCCTCGTAAATGGCGTCCCCGGGCTGAAACGTATAATCTATTGCAGGATAATTAAAGCGCATAAAGACTTCCTGGCCATTAGGTCCTACAATCACATTGCCTTCAGCATCACGTGCACGGGTAGCGTCAAGATCGGCATAAACGCCTTTAAAGCGGTATCCGTAAAAAGAACCAAAAGGATTGTCGATTTGGAGAAATCTTTTGTACTCTCCGTTACGGTCTATATTACCCTGCTCACTGGGGAAAAATTCTGAAATCTCACGAATAATGTTCTGGTTACGTGAAATATTGAAGTTGAAATCAACTTTCCATTTGTCTGTTTTGATGGGTGTGGTGTATAAACCTATTTCCCAACCCTGGTTATCAATAGTACCTACGTTTTGATCAGATAGACTTCCATAACCGGAAACCGAAGAAATCGCCAGGTTTTCAAAAAGAAGATTGGTGGTTCGGTTTTGATATACGTCTACATCAAGCTGTAATTTTTTATTAAATAATTGCAGATTTAGACCAACGTTTTTACCGGTTAAGGTTTCTGAGCGTAAATTATCGAGTTGAATATTTTGAGGATAAACCCCGTTAAGGCCTAAGTATTCGGCATCAAAGTTTCCATATATATTGAAAAAGCGATAGTCATATCTTGGAGTTCCACCAGACTGTCCGTAACTGGCTCTCAAACTCAAATCATCAATAAAATCAAAATCATTCATAAAAGACTCACCCGAAACTCTCCATCTTGTAGATACAGAGGGGAATAGGGAGTAGCGGTTGTCTGCACTAAATTTTGAATTTCCATCCCCGCGTAACCCTACATTAACAATATACCGGTCAAGCAGACTGTACTGCGCACTAATCAGGCCTGCAACACTACGTGCCTGACTGTTGTTAGTGTATAGTCTTAAGTCAGAATTTTGAGTTCTCGAGGGAACCGAGGGATCAGTAAGTAAGGATGAAGCCGTGTTAGCGGTTAAAGCCTGATGCGATTCATACCTGAAATCGTTAGTTTGTAAACTCATTAAGGCCTGTAGACTTTGATTATCACCCAGATCAGGTGTGTAGATCAGGTTTGTTTTTGAAGTGATACTGGCAATATCAACATCAGCATCTGAAGCCTGGTTTACCACAGTTTCTGTGAATGGGCGTCCCGTGGCATTTTGCGGTAAGAAGGCATTGGCCTTGGTATTATTAAAGTCAAACTGAATGTCGAATGTAGAAACCAAACGTTTAGGAACCAGATCGACCTGAAGATTAAAGTGTGGCACAATACGATCACCCACCTGCGTATTGCTGGTATATTCGGCCAGCGCTACCGGGTTATAGGTGTTAGGGTATGCACCCTGAATGTTTATTGCAGGTGAGAAGTAGTTAGGCGTAAGATCTCCCACATCGTCGTATTCATAAATACTCATATTTGGCATTTTGGTATAGGCAATACTTCTAAGTCTGTCCCGATCTGATGTGCCAAAAGTATTTACATAATTGCGCTCTGTACTGGTATGGGTGTATGCGATATCGGTTCTAAACCGAATGCGGTCTGAAACAATATAATCCAGGTTGAGTCTTCCGTTTATACGTTGAAAACCGGTTCCTTTAGTAACCCCTTTTGAGTCGTAATACCCTACCGAAGTATAATAGCGGGCTTTCTCACCACCTCCCTGTAAGGAAAGCACGTGTTCGCCGGTTAAGCCTGTTTGAGATATCGCCTCAACCCAATCTGTATTGTTTCCGTAATTTTTAAACCAATAGACTTCCTGAGGATCGTACTGAAATTCTTTTACGGTTAGTGTATTTAGAGGTACCCCGTTGCGATTCATAAAGGCTTCCGGGATTAATTGGGAGTATTGATCTCCGCTAAGCATAGGTATCGTGTTAGGAAGTTCCATGTAGGTTCCGGTAAAGTTGTAGCCTATTTTAGGTTTACCTACCGCACCCCGTTTGGTATTTATAACCAGAACACCACCTGATGCACGTGATCCCCACATAGCGGTTGCAGCCGCGTCTTTTAAAATGGTGATGCTTTCAATATCTGAAGGTGCAATGTTTAACAAAGCGGCGTAGCCTTGCTGGTCCGCAGTACCAAAATTGAAATCCTGAGGAATTGAGGTTTCATAAGGCATTCCATCAACCACGATAAGCGGATCTGAAGAGCCGGATATTGAGGAAGTACCCCGTATACGTATTTGCATTCCGGCACCCGGATCACCGGAGTTAGCAACAATGTCTACACCGGGAACCCTACCCTGAATGGCCTCGTCTATAGAGGCAGCCTGGGTGTTTTCAACCTCGCTAGCCTTTACGGTGACATTACTGGTGGTTTGATTGCGCTCTGCAATATTTAATAAACCGCTTTCTACCTGTTTTTCTACAGAAATCATAACAGCATCAAGTTCATCAACTGATGGCGTCAAACTCACATTATAAGTAGATTTTCCGGTTAGGGGTATGGTCTGAGAGGTATATCCTAAAGTAGAGATTACCAGTTTATTGTTTGAGTTTCGTATACGAATGGCGAAGTTTCCATCAAAATCTGCGATAACCCCATTGACTGTTCGGTTTTCAGCATCCTGCTCTGCGATGGTTGCACCAGGAATTGGCTGCCCGTTACTGGAGTCTGTAATGGTTCCCCGTACAACCTGATCAGATCCCTGAGCCCAGAGCCCAAAGTTTCCGGCAAGTAAGACGGTCAATAAGAAACAATAAAGAATATGGGTAGTTTTTTGCTTCATCTTATTCTGTGTATAATAGATAGTTGTCAACAAGGTGAATTAAGCTTCGGTCAGCCAGATTGTTGCTTTGACCAGGGATATAAGTTGCTATGCGGTCTGCAGCGTCTGTAAAGAAAAGGTCTCCCGGAGCACTACTCACATCCACGTAAGTCTTTTCGCCCAGACTATCACGCAGCAGGGTTTCAGTAAGACCATTAATTAAACCGTCGTCTGATGCCGTACGGGTCGCAAGGATGTGATAGCGTAAAAAATCTGCAACGATGTCTTTTTGGCCTTGTGGACCGGGGTTAAAGTTGGGTACGCCAGTAGCCGGATCTCCGGGTAATCTGCCATCCCTCACAGCTTGTTCTATAGCTGCATTATTTGGAATGACAAAGGTGTAAGAGGTACCTAACTCAACACCATCTATAGCCCCCGAATTGCGATCGTAGATTATTGAATTGTTGAGATAATTGTAAAAGTTTGCAAATTCAGAGCCCGGTTCTTCGGCCAGACGCTGTAAGTCGCGCCCCTGATTTTCTTCGCTAAATTCCAGGATGTGATCTATATAATAGGTGCGGCCATTACGCTGGTCTTCGCTTCCTATAATAGTTACCCGTTGACCGGAGACTTCATTACCGGCAGCAAACACCTGTCCGTTTTCCCATTTGATGTATTCTCCGGGAAGATCAAAATCACCTGATCGTATGATTCCCGAGCCTGAAAGATCATTCAGTTCATCATCCGGAGTAGGTACAACACCATTGTAAAGCACCCGTAAAAGTCTGGATCTTGCGATATTTGCCGGCAAGACATTTCCGGTGGCAGGATCAGTGTAGGTGTAGGAAGAAGTGGGGATGTCATAACCAAAACCTAAATCGGCTAACACTTCATCAGAAGGTAAAAACAAGGTGTATCGACCATTGAGGTTGCTGATGATTTCACGAAGTCCAGATCCGTCGTTATAAAGGCGGGTTGCCAATGTGAACTCAGGATCCAGATAAGCTGAGGTATAAACACTAAAAAACAGATTGGATTCCTGTACCACATTCGTTCCGTAGAAAAAACCGTTACTTAAAACTTCGGCCTCACGTACTTCGGTGTTCAGGTCTATACGTATATCCTCACCAAGCTCATTATTGTAGCTTGCTACCTGTGTAGGCCATACGGCATTTTGAACCATATGGGCATTGATGAAATCTTCATAAACGTATTTGGGAAGCTGTTGTAGTGAAGCGTAGTTTTTAAGTAACACCTCATCAACAAATTGCTGCAATACGGCATTTTCAGGTACAAACATAGTATACGCATCAGCCTGGCCATCGTTATCTTCTTCTTTGATATAATTTTCATTATTTGGGGAAAAAGAAAGCGCAGGGTCGTATACTTTTACGTAGACCTGATCACTTTGACGGGTGAAATTTTGATAGGTTGTAGTGGCATCCTGATCAAACACATATTGAACCAGATTATTCTCCAGAAAACTTCTAAAAAGAGAATAATCACTGCTGGATTCAAGTTTTTGATCAAGGTTTATGAGTGGAAGAGAAACTTTGTCAACCTCGTGTATGATACCGTTTTCAGCAACAATATCTGTTTCTAAAGCTTCGGCACCTAATACATTAAAGCCTGTATAGTTTTCATTAGGATAGAAATAATTATAATCTGAGGCACCCAGACCTGCGGCATTCATAAATTCTTCTACAAAGTAGGTTATGTATTTATTGTTGTTGTCCCCGGGGATATAAGACTCACCACTAAGATTTGTATTACGGTTTGAACCGACGACAACGATTTCGTTGCCATTGACTATTTTCTTCACAAAGCCATCATAATAAGCCGTACGACGTCTAAAGGCATTATCTTCTTCCCAGCCCAGGCGAGATTGATAATCAGAAAGGCGCTCGGTACGAAAGGCATTATATATTAAGGCATACCGTACAATTTTTGCTGCCATAACCGAGTCTACCATAGATACATTTGAAATACCCTGCTCCTGAAAAAAGGAATTAAACGCAGCATCATTGGGTGCTAACATGGTCCAATAACCAGCTTTTCCCAGTATATCCTTATATCCGGCTTTCTCAATTAAAGCGGTCAGGGTGGTGAAATTACCCTGAGCTTCCAGAGTTTGATAAATAGGAGGTTCCAGATCAGCCGGCCGCTCGTAATATTCATCGACTTCGCTTCTGCTACAAGCTGCGAAAACGATTGCAGTAAAAAGCAAGAGAAGAGACTTTTTGAGTAAAGTTTGGTTCATAAATTTTCAACTTAAAATTTAAAGAGTGCATACTATTTCGATGTAGTGCAAACATCTATTAAGCATTTTCGAAATCAAATTTAGATGTTAAACTAAAGTTAAGTGTCCTGCTCTAACCTGCTTTCAGTAAGTATTGCTGAAATTCATAGCAGTGGTGTTTCACGATTTAATATCAAAGAGTTATCACGAGACCTTATATTCAGACACTTCAAAATGAAAATTGCACTCACTTGCTGAGGATGGAGAAAAACTTATCTGATTACCTATTTGTGCAATCGATTACATTTTTGTTTCTTTACAAGAGTTTTAGATCGGGGTTTGATTCCCGAAATCTCTAAACCGTATCGATTTTATTCAACCTACCAATACAGATCTATGAAATCAAAGCTTTTTCTTTCGGCCTGCATTCTTGCAATGTTTACCATGTGCAAAAATCAGGAGAACAAAACCACTCAGGACGAACCGGCGCAAGAGGTAAAGAAAATTCCTGCTACCTACGCCGAAATTTCAATAAAAGAGGGAGGAAACTGGAGTTCTGAATCCCGAGAATATCAGGGCGGTAAATTTGTAAATGTGGATGAACTTGACCTTCCTAAAGAACACACAGATCATTCCTGGTTTATTCGCTACGAAGGCCCGGGTTGGGAAAACAAACAAATCGCTTATCGCTTGTATTTAGACTGGAGAAACGCGATTGACATTTTCGGGAAAAAAGTAGATACACTAGTTTTACCCTACGTGGGGCAGGATGGTTTTGACTCCTACCATAACAATGCACCCTGGGGTCAGGATATTTTAAAAGCCGGAAAATCAATGGGTATTGGTGGCTACGGCAGGTTTACGGCAGATACCATCGCGCATTTTGATGAGGTCGAAAAAACACTTGTAAAAGTGGATAATTCAGATTCCAAATCAAGTGTAACTATTGATTATAAAGGCTGGAAAACCGGGGATGTGATTACCGATCTAAAATCAACCATCAGTATTTTTCCGGAAGACCGTTTCTTAAAGGCTGAGCTTACTCCCGGTGTTGAATTTGAGGGTCTTGCCACCGGCATTGTTAAGTTTGAAGATATTCCATTAATGCAGGCTACCAGCGAAAGCGGAGACTGGGCCTACATAGCAACCTACGGTACGCAAACCCTTGCCGGTGAAAATGACCAACTCGGGATGGCGATTTTTTATAAAACCGCTCAGGCTGCCACTACCGAGGGTCCACACGATCATTTGGTAGTTTTTAACCCTTCTACCGAAACACAGACATACTACATCTTAAGTGCCTGGGAGCAGGAGCAGAATGGCATTAAAACTCAGGATGCTTTCGTAAAAGACCTTACCGATAAGTTGGCTAAACTGGACGCTCAAGGGAATCTTGAAGATTAAGACTCTTCAGAAGGCACAGAGTAATTTTCATTTAATGAAATGCAATTCTGGCTTAAAACCGAAACTCCGTAAGGAATTCGAATTAAAAATGTAATTAATACAGTTAAAATTGAATTTGTAACTTTAAGAGTTGAATATTCTTTTTAAAACTGAAAACAGATAACTATGACCAAATCAGAATTTAGATATGCACACCATCCGGAAGATGTAAAACGCTACACCACTCAGGAGCTTCGGGAGCATTTCTTGATCCCTTCCATTTTTGTAAAAGATGAAATCAACCTTACCTATACTATGTACGATCGCTATATTGCGGGAGGTGCATTTCCGGTAAGCAAAGCTTTAAAACTTGAACCAATAGATGACCTTAAAGCGGAACATTTTCTGGATCGTAGAGAACTTGGGGTCATCAATGTAGGTGGAAAAGGAAAAATCACCGTTGACGGCGAAGTCTACGAATTAGGCAATAAGGAAGCGCTCTACGTAGGTAAGGGCGTGAAGGAAGTGATTTTTGAAGCCACCGCTGAGCAGCCTTATTTCTATATCAATTCGGCTCCTGCGCACCACGCGTATCCTACTAAAAAAATTACTAAGAAAGAGGCTGAAATCGTAGAGTTAGGCGATACGAAGTTTTCTAATAAGCGGGTGATCAATAAACTTTTAGTCAACAGCGTGGTTGATACCTGCCAGTTGCAAATGGGAATGACCGAATTAGTAGAAGGCAATGTCTGGAACACCATGCCGGCACATACCCATACCCGCAGAATGGAAGTCTATTTCTATTTCGATCTGGAAGAAGGCCAGACCATCAGTCATTTTATGGGTCAGCCCGATGAAACCCGACATATTTTTATGAAAAATCATCAGGCGGTTATTTCGCCCGAATGGTCTATACACTCCGGTGCCGGGACTTCAAACTATACCTTTATATGGGGTATGGCAGGCGAAAACATGGATTATGGCGATATGGACGGCGTCTCACCTGAAGATTTAAAATAATGAGTTTATTCAGTTTAGAGGGTAAAACAGCATTGGTAACCGGCTGTAAACGCGGTATAGGTTTCGCTATGGCCGAAGCACTCGCCGAAGCGGGAGCAGATATCATCGGGGTTTCGGCCTCCTTGGAAATCTCGGGCTCAGATATCGAAAAAGCAGTTACAGCAACAGGAAAGAAATTCAGTGCCTATCAATGTGATTTTTCAGACCGTAAAGCCCTTTACAAATTTATTGAGAAGGTTAAAGCAGAGAATCCAACCATAGATATTCTGGTCAACAATGCCGGTACGATTTTAAGAGCGCCCGCCGCAGAACACAGTGACGCATATTGGGATAAAGTGATCGAAGTCAATCAGAATGCTCAGTTTATCCTCAGCAGGGAGTTGGGTAAAGAAATGATAAAAAGAGGCAGCGGTAAAATCATATTTACGGCATCATTGCTTACCTTTCAGGGCGGAATCACCGTTCCCGGCTACGCAGCTTCTAAAGGTGCCATTGGGCAGTTAACCATGGCGCTTTCCAACGAGTGGGCCGGTAAAGGTGTGCAGGTTAATGCTATCGCGCCGGGTTATATTGCTACAGACAACACCGAAGCCTTACGTGATGACCCTGAGCGCAGTTCGTCTATTCTGGGCCGTATTCCGGCAGGCAGATGGGGTGAGCCGGAAGATTTTAAAGGTCCTGTGGTATTTTTAGCCTCGCCCGCAAGCAATTACATGACCGGTACCGTTATGACTGTAGATGGCGGCTGGATGGGCAGATAAGAACCAATCGAAAAATACGTATGCTAACAGAAGAAAATATCAAAAAGGTAGGCAGTAGTTTTATTACTAAAGAGTTCCTTTTACAAAATCGCTTTGCCGAAGAGTTGTACTTCAACTACGCAGCGCCACAACCTATTATAGACTATCATAACCACCTGCCGCCTGTAGAAATTGTAGCAGACCGGCAGTTTGAGACCATTTCACAGGTGTGGTTATACGGTGATCATTACAAATGGCGTGCGATGCGTGCCCTGGGTATTGACGAGGCATACATCACCGGGGAAGCCTCTGACGAGGAGAAGTTTTTAGCCTGGGCTAAGACTGTTCCGTTTACGTTACGCAATCCATTGTTTCATTGGACGCACCTCGAACTCAAGCGCTATTTTGATGTAGACGAATTGCTAAACGAGCAATCTGGACCTGAAATCTACAAAGAGATCAATCGTCAGTTGCAGTTGCCCGAAAACTCATGTCGCGGTCTCCTTAAACAGATGGATGTTGAAGCCGTTTGCACTACCGAAGATCCGCTAGACCCGCTTGATCATCACCGGGCATACGACGGTTCAAAGGCTGGACTTACCATGAGCACTGCGTTTCGCCCGGATAAAGCCATCCTCATAGATGCCGAAAATTACAACGACTATCTTGATCAGCTGGCCGAAGTATCAGGTGTGGCAATTACAGATTATGAGAGCTTAAAAGAAGCTTTGCAGCAGCGCATAGATTTCTTTCATAAAAACGGATGCCGATTGTGTGATCACGGTTTGAGTAATCTCTCCTGGGCTCCTGCAACCGATAAGGAAGTGTGTCAAATTTTCGCGAAGCGTCGCGATGGCGCAGCGCTTTCCCATCTGGAAGCAGAGCAGTTTAAAACTGCAATTTTGGTGTTTCTGGGCGAAAGCTACCACGAGAAAGGCTGGGTACAGCAGTTTCATTTAGGAGCTTTGCGAAACAACAATAAACGTATGCTGGCGCAATTAGGTCCCGATACCGGTTGGGATTCTATCGGCGATTATCCTCAGGCGGAAGCTTTATCTGCTTTTTTAAATCGTCTGGATAGTACCAATAAACTCACCAAAACCATACTCTACAACCTCAATCCCGCAGATAATGAGGTGTTTGCCACGATGATTGGTAATTTTAATGACGGAAGCATCAAAGGTAAAGTGCAATGGGGTTCCGGCTGGTGGTTTTTAGACCAGAAGGACGGTATGGAAAAGCAACTAAATGCCCTTTCCAATATGGGACTTGTAAGTTGTTTTGTAGGGATGTTGACAGACAGCCGAAGCTTTCTTTCATTCCCCCGTCATGAGTATTTTAGAAGAGTATTGTGCAATTTATTTGGTCGCGAGATGGCTTCCGGCGAGCTGCCACAGGATATGGATCTTGTGGGTAAAGTCATTGCCGACATCAGTTACAATAATGCCAAAGCCTATTTCGATTTTTAATGAGTGAGCAAAAAAAAATAATCACCTTTGGTGAAGTCCTGCTACGCCTTTCGCCCGCCGAAAACCGTAAACTGATGCAGGCCAAATCCCTCGACTTTTTCTTTGGGGGAACGGAAATGAATGTAGGGGCTTCACTCGCTTATCTGGGTGAACCGGTAAAGCACATAACCGCGGTATCTAATGACCTGGTAGGCGAGGCCGCTCTGGCGAGTATGCGGCAGTACGGGCTTGATGTTTCTTCGGTACAAAAAGTAAATCATCCCATTGGGCAGTATGTTTTAGAAGTGGGTTCTGCGATGCGCAGCAGCCAGATCGCTTACAACCGCCTTCACGGTTCATTTGCAAATATTCAGGCAGATCAAATAGACTGGGATGTAGAATTTGAAGACGCCGGTTTTTTTCACTGGACAGGCATTTCGCCCGCAATATCTGAAAACGCGTATAAGGCACTCAAGGCGGCTTTAGTTTCCGCGCAGGCGAATGGATTACACATCACCGCAGATCCGGCCTACCGCAGCAATTTATGGCAGTACGGGCGTAACGGGAAGGAAGTTCTCAAAGAACTGGTGAGCCTTTCGACTATTTTCATAGGCGGAGTAAATGAAATCAACGAGATTCTGGGGACTTCATTCAGTCAGGATCAGGAAGGTTTTTTAGCAGCCTCCAAAGAACTGATGCAACAATGTCCTACCATTACGCAGGTTTTTGATAAGATCAGAACCGGAGTAAGCGCCAGCTGGCAAAAAATTTACGGTCGCGCCTGTGTAGCTGGTGAGTACCTTGAAACTCCTGAACTGGAAATCACACAGGTTGTAGACCGCATTGGTACCGGTGACGCCTACGCCGCCGGACTCATTTATGGCCTGCGTCATTTTGATGCAGCCACGGCTTTAGAATTTGCAAACGCCGCCTGCGCTCTAAAGCATACGATTTTGGGAGACGTCAATCTGGTTTCGGTTACAGAAATCACCGAAGTCATGCAGGGCAATACCGGTGGACGCATAAAACGATAAAAACACACAAATGGCAACATACACACGTATAGAAACGGTTTTACAGATGCACGAAAATGGCATCGTTCCCGTTTTTTACCACAAAGATATTGAGGTTTGCAAACAAGTTTTAAAAGCCTGCTACGACGGCGGCCTGCGCAGCTTCGAGTTTACAAACCGTGGGGATTATGCCCACGAGGTCTTTGGCGACCTGAATAAGTATGCTAAAGCAGAACTCGACGGGATGATTATGGGCGTAGGTTCGGTACTTGATGCCGGCACTGCGGCCTTATACCTGCAGTTGGGAGCTGACTTTATCGTTTCCCCAATTGTTAGCGAAGAAATGGCCAAAGTATGCAACCGCCGCAAAGTCGGTTGGATGCCGGGTTGCGGTTCGGTTACCGAAATCGCTTATGCACTCGAGCTGGGTGCTGAGGTGGTTAAAATCTTTCCGGGAGCACAGGTAGGAGGTCCTGCTTTTGTCAAAGCGGTAAAAGGTCCGTTGCCCTGGGCGAGCATTATGCCTACCGGCGGTGTGAGCCCTACGGAAGAAAACCTGAAAACCTGGTTTGATGCCGGCGTGCATTGTGTGGGTATTGGCTCCAAGCTTTTTGTAAAAAATAGTGAAGGGCAGTACGATTATCCTACGATTACCGAAACCATCAAAAATGCTCTGAACCTTGTAAAAGAACTGCGCTCATGAGACTTTGGCGCTTCTTTATCGTATTTGTTTTAGGATCAGTAGTCCTGTTTTCAGGCTGCGCGGAAAGTTCTAATAAACGCGTGATTAAACTGGCACATGGGCTTGATGTTTCGCACCCCGTACATAAAGCCATGGTGTTTATGGGGGAACGTCTGGTCGAAAAGTCGGGCGGAACAATGAGCCTTGACATTTATCCCAGCCAGCAATTGGGTTCGGAACGTGAATGTTTGGAATTGTTGCAAATAGGAAGCCTCGGGATGACTAAGGTTTCTACCGGTGTACTTGAAAATTTTGCGCCACAGCTGAAGGTTTTTGGTCTTCCGTTTTTGTTCAGAGATGCAGCGCACCGCTTTGAAGTACTGGAAGGTCCTATCGGCGAAGAATTATTGAACGCAAGTATCCCCCAGCGACTTAAGGGATTAACCTTTTACGATGCCGGAAGCCGCAGTTTTTATACCAAAGAGCCTATCGAAAGTCCGCAGGACCTCCAAGGTCTTAAACTTAGGGTGATGGAAAGCCAGACAGCAATAAATATGGTCAAGAACCTGGGCGGCTCGCCTACGCCGATATCATGGGGAGAATTGTATACAGCCCTGCAACAGGGCGTGGTAGATGGTGCTGAAAATAATTTGCCCAGTTTTTACCTGTCCCATCATTATGAAGTCTGCAAATACTTTTTGGTAGACGAGCATACCGCCTTACCAGACGAACTTTTGATAAGTACTTTATTATGGGACGACCTTTCACCCGAAGAACAGAGATGGGTCAAGGAAGCCGCAATGGAATCTGCCGAATTTGAAAAGAAAATCTGGCACGAGGCCGAGATGGAAGCGCTCACCGAAATCAAAAAAGCCGGAGTTGAGGTAACCTATCCCGATAAGGAACCTTTTAGGGAACTGGTAAAACCTATGTACGAAGAGTTCAAACAAAACCCGGAAATGAAACGGCTTATTGAAGAAATACAAAACGTAACTACCGATTAAGATGAAAAAAACATTAGATAAAATATTAGGTTCGGTTTTGGTTTTTTTAATGGCTTCAATCGTTATCGCTGTGTTGTGGCAGGTATTTTCAAGATACGTATTACAATCAGCCAGCTCCTTTACCGAAGAAATTGCAAGGTATTTATTGATCTGGATTGGCATTTTGGGAGCCGCTTATGCTTCAGGCCAGCAGGATCACCTGGCTATAAATATTCTTCCGCCTAAACTCAATGAAAAAAACCGCATCAAACTACGTATTGGCATAAATATACTTGTCATTTTGTTTGCCATTTTAGCAATGATCATAGGTGGCGGTAATCTGGTTTATGTAAATTTTGAACTGGGTCAAAGCTCAGCCGCACTGGCGATTCCGCTGGGTTATGTGTATATGGTCTTACCCATTAGTGGCGTGTTGATCATTGTTTACAAAGTTATCGAGTTGGCTAATCCTAAAAAATACCTGTTATCATGATTGAGATTGTAGTATTGGTTCTGGTATTTTTTGTACTCCTTGCAATAGGGGTTCCGGTGGCCTGGTCTATTGGGATTTCGTGTTTGTGTACCATTATGATTTCCATAGATTCACTGGCGAGTTTTACGACCATCGCCCAGCGTATGGCAACAGGAC
This sequence comes from Leeuwenhoekiella nanhaiensis, assembly GCF_002744755.1. GTDB lineage: Bacteria > Bacteroidota > Bacteroidia > Flavobacteriales > Flavobacteriaceae > Leeuwenhoekiella > Leeuwenhoekiella nanhaiensis. The sequence continues at coordinate 233,640 of NZ_KZ319290.1, forward strand.
TTGATAGTTTTTCGCTTCTGGCGATACCGCTTTTTGTGCTGGCCGGGCAGGTTATGAATCAGGGAGGAATAGCGATTCGACTTATCAATTTCGCCAAAGCCCTAATGGGCGCGCTTCCCGGCGGACTCATTTATGTTAATGTGATTGCGGCTATGCTTTTCGGTGCAATCTCCGGTTCGGCGGTAGCTGCGACGTCTGCCATTGGTGGGATTCTCGGCCCTTTTATGGAAAAAGAAAACTATTCTAAAGAGTTTGGAGCGGCCATCAATATTACCTCGTCGACTACAGGTTTGATCATCCCGCCTTCTAATATTTTGATTGTGTATTCGCTGGCCAGTGGAGGCGTTTCTATCGCTTCCCTGTTTTTGGCCGGTTATATTCCCGGGATACTTATGGGACTGGCATTGATGCTGGTAGCAACCTATTGGATTAAAAAGAAAGGTTATCCCGCAGGTGAGCGCAGCAGCATTAAACTGATTTTAAAAACCTTCTTAGATGCGTTACCCAGCCTGCTTTTGCTTGTTGTGGTTATTGGCGGAATCATCACCGGTATTTTCACAGCAACCGAAGCTTCGGGTATTGCGGTTTTGTATACGCTGGTCCTGTCTTTCATTTATCGGGAATTGAAAATTTCAGGTCTTAAGAGCATTTTCCTGAATTCAGTGGGTACTACGGCCATTGTGATGTTGCTTATAGCGACTTCCATGAGTATGTCGTGGGTGATGTCTTTTGAAAACATTCCGCAGAATGTAAGCGCTGCGCTTTTGGCACTAAGCGAAAACAAATACGTGATTCTGATTATCATCAACATCCTGCTGCTTTTTGTAGGTACGTTTATGGATATGACCCCGGCAGTACTCATTTTTACACCCATATTCTTACCTGTGGTTACCAGTATGGGAGTAGAACCTGTACAATTCGGGATTATGATGGTAATGAACCTGTGCGTAGGCCTGTGTACGCCGCCGGTGGGAGCGGTCTTATTTATTGGAGTAGGCGTGGCTAAAACTTCCATCCAAAAAATTATGAAACCCCTGCTTCCGCTTTATGCCGTGATGGCTATCGTATTGCTTATGGTAACCTTTATCCCGGCAATCAGCCTGTGGTTACCCTCTTTATTTGAATAACAAACTCACTACTTATGAAAAATCTAAATCGTGCAAATGCCGGTTATACAAAAAATCTTCCCATTAAAGTCATTCAATACGGGGAAGGGAATTTTTTACGGGCTTTTGTTGATTACATCATTAATAAATTGAATGCCGAAGCCGATTTTAATGCCGGTGTGGCGGTAGTTCAACCTTTACCTAACGGACTCATAGATATGCTGAATGAGCAGGATGGGTTGTACAATTTGTTTTTACGCGGAATTAAAAACGGTACCGAGACGGAAGAAATTCATACTATTTCATGTATTCAGAAGAGTCTGAATCCGTATGCGGATTATGAGCAGTATCTGGCTTTAGCTGAAGAAGAAGAGCTTCAGTTTTTGATTTCAAATACGACCGAAGCCGGAATCAGCTTTGATGAAAACGACACCCAGGAAGGTGCTCCGCACAACAGTTTTCCGGCAAAAGTGACCGCTTTGCTGTATCGCCGTTTTAGGCATTTCGAAGGTTCAAAAGAAAAAGGACTAACCATCATTCCGTGTGAACTGATTAACCATAATGCAGATACGCTTAAGAAAATAATTCTTCAGTATGCAGATTTATGGGAGCTGGGAGATGCTTTTAAATCCTGGATAGAGACCGCAAACAGTTTCCACAATACGCTGGTTGACCGTATTGTGCCCGGCTATCCTAAAGATGATATTGAGGCGTATCAGAGTCAACTGGAGTTTAAAGATAATTTGATTGTTTCCGCAGAGACTTTTTTACTTTGGGTAATAGAAGGCGACGAACATTTAAAGGCCAAAATTCCTTTTGATCAGATCGATGAGAATGTTTTGGTGGTAAAAGATATGCAGCCGTACCGCACCCGTAAAGTGCGTATTTTAAATGGTGCGCATACTACCATGGTTCCGTTTTCCATTTTATTTGGTAACGAGACTGTAAAAGAAACAGTTGATCACGAGTTTACCGGAAGCTTCGTTCGCAATGCCGTATTCCGGGAAATAAACCCCACGCTTGATTTGTCTGAGGACGAACTTAACGAATTTGCCAATGCCGTTTTTGACCGCTTCCGCAATCCGTTTATCAAGCACCAACTGTCGAGTATCGCGTTGAATACCGTTTCTAAATTTAAGGTACGTGTGTTGCCCAGTTTGTTAGCCTTTGAGGCAAAATACAATCGATTACCTGAGCATCTTACTTTTGCTTTGGCTTGCCTTATCCGTTTTTATAAAGGGGATTGGCAGGGGCGAAAACTTCCCGTTCAGGATGATGCCGCTGTGGTAGCCGTTTTTGAGGAGGTTTGGAAAACCGATAACTATCAGGAAATCGCTCGAAATATTTTAGGTCAGCATTCCTTTTGGGATCAGGATTTAAATGAAATCGAAGGTTTCACTGATGAAATTTCACGGGCACTTGAGTTGCTTGACGAGCACGGCGTAGAAGCCGGATTTAATCAATTTGAAGCACAATACAGTAAAGCCTAACTGGAGTAAGGGTCTAAAGATATTAGAACGATTATGAAGAGTAAATTAATAAAAGTACAGCCCGAAGATAATGTAGCCGTGGCGCTGGTTGATTTGTATCAGGGTGACGAGGTAGAGTTTGAAGGAGAGTCTGTAAAAATTTTAAATGACTCTAAAGCCAAGCATAAAGTGGCACTGGTTGATCTTGCTGCAGGAGATTCTATTTACATGTATGGGGTTTTAGTGGGCAAGGCTTTAAGTCCTATTGGCAAAGGTGGTTTATTAACTACCGAAAATGTCAAACACGAGGCCAGTTCCGTTTCTCAAAAAACCGAAATCACTTCCTGGAATGTACCTGATATCACAAAGTGGAAAGACCGCACGTTTATGGGATATCACCGGGAAGATGGTCAGGTAGGGACTCAAAATGTCTGGTTATTTTTTCCACTGGTGTTCTGTGAGAACCGAAATATTGAATTGCTCAAAGACGTTTTTGAAAAGGAACTATCATTCCATAAAGCCAGCAGACAGCGCCAGTTGTTGCGCAATCTGATAAGCGGTGCACCTGAGGATACGGCTATCGCCGAAGCGGAAGCCGAAGAGGCAATCTTTAAAAATATTGAAGTTAAATTCATCACCCATCAGGGTGGTTGTGGAGGCATTCGGCAGGATGCGGTTTCGTTATCCAAACTGCTGGCGGGTTATGTAAACAATCCCAATGTGGCCGGGGCTACGGTATTGAGTCTGGGATGTCAAAACCTGCAGATCGATATTTTTAAAAAGGCTTTGAGCGAAAAGAATCCGGATCTGAAAAAGCCGGTACTTATTTACGAACAGCAACAGGAAGGTACGGTAGAGCAGATGCTGGCTAAAATCATCAAAGAATCCTTTGAAGGAATTAAGAAAGCTAACCAAATCGAACGCCAGCCGGCGTCTTTGTCAAAGTTAAAAATGGGACTCGAGTGTGGAGGTTCTGACGGTTTTTCGGGGATTTCAGCAAACCCTGCTTTGGGTTATGCTTCAGATTTACTGGCGGCCTTGGGTGGCTCACCCATCCTGTCTGAATTTCCCGAATTGTGTGGGGTAGAGCAGGAGTTGGTGAATCGTTGTGTGAACGAAGACGATGCACAGCGCTTTATGCAATTGATGAAAGATTACGAAAAGTCAGCTATTGATGCCGGTTCCGGTTTTGACATGAACCCATCGCCCGGTAATATCAAAGACGGTCTTATCACCGATGCGATGAAATCTGCAGGAGCAGCTAAAAAAGGCGGGACTTCTCCCATACAGGCGATACTCGATTATGGGGAATACGTCACCAAACCCGGTTTAAACCTGCTTTGTACTCCTGGCAATGATGTGGAAAGCACCACGGCAATGGTAGGTTCCGGAGCAAATGTAGTGGTCTTTACAACCGGACTGGGTACGCCCACCGGAAATCCCATCGCACCGGTTTTAAAGGTGGCTTCAAACAGTACCTTAGCACGCAGAATGCCCGATATTATCGATATTGATAGCGGCCCGGTAATTCGCGGTGAAAAAACCATTGAAGAAATGGGTGAAGAAATTTTGGAACACGTGATTCAGGTGGCCAGTGGTGAAGTCGAGGCCAAAGCCGATGCCTTAGGTCAGGATGATTTTATCCCCTGGAAGCGCGGCGTTTCGTTATAAAATTTAGTAACTAAATCAAAGGGAATCTAAACGGTTCCCTTTTTTAATGAAGTACTTCGGGTAAATAATTCAGGCTTCAGGACCACGTTTTTTTCAAGGGGTTCACTGTCTTTTCCGGCATTTATTTGTTCCAGAAAAACCTGAGCAGCCATTTTTCCCATAAGCACCGGAGTTTGTCCCACGGTAGAAAGCGGATGCTCCAGATGACTCGTAAAGGGTTCGTTACTAAAACCTACCACTCCCACCTCTTGCGGTATTTGTATTCCGCGACTGCGCAATTCCTGTACACAGCCCAGGGCGATGTAATCACTGGCACAAAAAATCGCATCAAAATCAGTTTTAGAATCATAAAGTTGGTTTACCGCTTCAATACCTGATTCTATAGTACTGCTCATTTGCAGGGTAAAAAGATTTTGCGTTGATAGTCCGTGAGCTTCAAGAGCAGCAATATACCCGCGATAGCGGTCTTCATAGATATTGAGTTTACGATCACCTCCCAGGTGTACGATTTTGGAATAGCCCTGTTCAATAAGATGTGAAACCGCATCATAGGCACCCTGAAAATCGTCTATACTTACAGCACTTACCCCTTTTAAATCTTTTTTTCGGTCAAAGAAAATAAGCGGTGTTTTAGCCTGTAAGACGGCTTCCAGGTGTTTAAGATCTTCGGTTGTTTTGGATACCGAAATGAATACGCCGTCTATATTTGTATTGAGCAAAGCCTGAAGCTGCCGGGCTTCTTTGTCAGCATCTTCGTGGGTTTGACAAATGATCACGTGATACCCTTTTGGCTCCAATTCTTCTTCAATACCGCGTATCACCGAAGCAAAAAATGCACGATTAATTAAAGGGACAACCACACCCACGTTAAAAGTACGTCCGCTTTTAAGCGCTACCGCAAGGCTGTTTTGTTGATAATTAAGCTCTTTAGCCGTTTTCAGAACAAGATCACGCGTTTTAGTACTTACCCGGTTACTGTTGTTCAGCGCTCTTGAGACGGTAGCTGCGCTGATGTTTAATTTGCGGGAAATGTCGTAAATCGTTGTTTTATCTTTTTGGGACATAGGTAAGCAGGCTGTAGCGGCGTATTCTTAGCGAAAACTCAAATTAGATTCTTTAGTGTGACGGCTGAATTAGGCCCAAATGTCACATATTTTGATTTCTTAAAAATACGCTTTCTTGTTGAAATTGCTCAGCTAATTACGTGTTGGATTCGAGCCAGCCGAAGCTGTAATTGCTGAGCATAAATGAGCATCCCGGTATGTTGAAAATAATATATTTTGTATTTTTAAACGTAATATAAACATTTATAAAAATCAGATGATATCAAAACTTTCTGTGAGTGATAAGATAATAGTAGTTAGCGGTGCCACCGGTGTTTTGGGCGAGTCGATGACCCGTTCACTGGCTGAAGCCGGGGCTCAGGTAATTGTCTTGGGCCGAACCCAATCAAAAGTAGATGCTTTGGCTGGGAGTATCAACAAAGCCGGGCATAAGGCGAGTGGTCTTCTTGCAGATGTTACCAGCAAAGAAGAATTGCAAAAAGCCAAAGAACAGCTTGAGGCTCATTATGGGCATATTGATGTTTTGATCAACGCAGCCGGCGGTAATATGAAGGGAGCGATAATTACACCAGATCAAAGTCTGCACGATGTAGATCTGGAGGCCATGCGTAAGGTGATTGATCTGAATTACATCGGTAGCTTTTTACCCATTCAGGTATTTCTACCGCTTCTCGAAAAATCAAAAAATCCAAGCATTCTAAATATTTCGTCAGTATCGGCGCACCTGCCGCTAACCCGGGTAATGGGGTATTCTTCGGCGAAGTCAGCTATTGAAAACCTAACGCAATATCTGGCGGTAGAATTCGCTCAAAAAATGGAAACGCCCATCCGTGTAAATGCGCTGGCACCCGGCTTTTTCCTAACCGAGCAAAACCGCGAATTGCTTACCAACCCAGACGGCAGTCTTACCGCGCGTGGCGAGACGATCATTACCCATACCCCTTTGGGTAAATTTGGTAACCCCGAAGATTTACACGGTGCCATTCACTGGTTGTGCAGTGACGCGGCTAATTTTGTAACCGGTACAGTGGTTACGGTGGACGGCGGTTTTAAAGCATTTTCCGGGGTTTAAATTAGCTGGAATCAGTCATAAAGGCGGCCGTGAGCCGTCTTTTTTATTTAAATGAGGAATACCGTAAACTGTGTTGCGTATTTATGCTTAAATTGATTTTCTGAAATTAATCTATCAAAGATTACGCGCTAATAAAGTCATGGGAATTATGAAACAATTATACGTTTTTGCTTTTTTGGGTTTAAGCTGTGCAGCTTTCGCACAGGAAGATATACAGCTTGATTCGGATGCGCTTTTGAGCGAGCTTTCTGATAATGCATGCGCATGTATTGATGAGATCAGCACCTATAATAAACATCGGGAAGAAGTCGTAAAAGAAATTAATACCTGTATAGAAGAAGTAACCCAGGCTTACCAATTAGGCACCCAGCTTTTTAAATTTTCAAAACCTGAAAAGTCTGAAAAAATTACCGAGCAGGATTCAACTAATCGGGAAAAAGTAATAAATACCAATAAAGAATCTAAGCAGTATAAAGACGCTTATTACAAAATTGAAGAACAACTTATGGAGTCTTGTGAGGCACTAAAGCAAAAGGTAGCCGCAAGTGATAAGCAGGGGCTCAAGTCGATGTCGCTTAATGAGCAGGCGTTAAAGTATTATAGAGAAGGAGTTGCTGCTTCAGAAAAGGGAGATTTCTCCACTGCGGTGAAACAGTTTAAAAAAGCGCTTAAAGAGGATGAAGAATTTGCATTTGCCTGGGATAATCTGGGGCTGGCTTACCGAAAACAAGAAAAGTATGACAAGGCGATTGAGGCTTATGAAAAATCTATAGAGATCGATCCTTACGGACTAATGCCTTTGCAGAATATAGCTATTGCATATCAGTACCAGGAGGAATATGACAAAGCGATTGATGCCTATAAACGTTTGGCTCTCATTGACGAGGGCAACCCTGAAGTTGCCTATGGAATAGGTAGCATTTATGCCTTAAAGCTGAATGAATACGAAAAGGCGTTAGACTATATGTGTAAGGCATTTAATGCTTACACAAAAATGAAATCTCCCTACCGTTCTGATGCCGAACAAATCATAAACATCATCTATCAGGAAATGAAAAAGGAAGGTAAAGAAGAAACCTTTAAGGCAATTCTGAAGGATAACGGGATTGATATGGGTTGAGAAATCCACAAACCATCCGCTTTAATACGAAACGAAAACAAATAGTATTTAAATGAATACCCCGTCTAGCCCAGATCAAAATCTAGAACATTTTTCAAATAAAGATATTTTTTCCAAAATATGGGTGTTTCCCAGAGCTGTTTTCAGATTTATCGAAGCCAAAAAACTAGATGAATATGTTTATATTTTGCTGATTTTAAATGGAATTTGCAACGCTTTCGACCGTGCGGTTGATAGGAATTTAGGCGACCATCTTTCTTTAGGAATGATCATTACGGTTTGCGTATTGGTAGGCGGATTATTGGGATGGATTTCCCTGGCTATTTACGCAGCATTATTGAGCTGGACCGGTAAATGGGTTGGAGGTCAGGCAGACTCAAAAAGCTTGCTTCGTGTTCTGGCCTATGGTACAATACCCTCGATCGTTGCTTCTATTTTTTTAATACCTCAGATTGGTATTTATGGGATTGCATTGTTTCAGCAAGATGGAGATATAACAGGCGGTAGTGTATTGCAGAATGTGGTTTTTTGGGGAGCTATGTTTTTAGAAGTTGTGCTTGCGATCTGGTCCTTTATAATTACACTTATTGGAGTATCAGAGATTCAGCAAATTTCAATACTAAAAGCATTTCTTAACCTGTTGCTCCCTATTTTGATTTTTGTGGTGCCGTTGCTGATGATCGCGGGGATCTTTTCGACTCTGTAATGTAATACCGGCAGGATCCTTGCGACTCAATCACCAGTAACCCTGAATTTTTAAAAATGACAAATATTAAAATGAAAGTCGAAATCTGGAGTGACATCATGTGTCCGTTTTGCTATATCGGCAAACGGAAATTTGATAATGCACTTGAGCAGTTTTCGCAACGCGATAATATTGAAGTAATCTGGAAAAGTTTTGATCTGGCACCCGGTTTAAAAACGGATACTTCCATACACAGCGTAGATTTCTTACAGAAGCATAAAGGAATGAGTGAGGCACAGGCTAAACAGGCTATTGCGCGCGTTACTGATTTTGCTAAAGAAACCGGCCTGGACTACGATTACGATAAGATCGTAGTGGCCAATACCCATAGAGGGCATCAACTCATTCATCTGGCCGGTCAGATTGGGCTGCAGGATGCTATGAAAGAGCGTCTCTTAAAGGCGTATTTTATTGAAGGCCGAAATGTAGACGATGTCGAAACCCTGGTTGATTTGGGGCAAGAAGTAGGTCTTGAAAAAGAAACGATTGAGAGCGAATTGAACGAAAGTCAGTTTGCAGCACATATTGAGCAGGATATTGCCGAAGCACGTAACATTGGTGTTAACGGCGTTCCGTTTTTTGTTTTTGACCGTAAATATGCGGTTTCCGGTGCGCAGCCCGAGGAGCAATTTTTAAATGTGCTTCAAAAGTCCTACAGCGAGTGGTACGCTAAACAGGATCATCCGGAGCTTGAAGTCGTACAGGGCACAAGCTGTGATGTAGATGGCAATTGCGATTAAACAATTGAGAAACATTTAGCAGTTAAAAACGCCCGAATTTCAATTCGGGCGTTTTTAATTTAGAATGGTAATAAAATACGTTGGGTAAACCCGGGAGGTATCAAAAGGAAACAAAGCCTTGATTTCGCGGTAAGTTTCGGGTGTATTATGATACTTTTTGGCGGAGCCAATAAATACCTACATTTTAATTTGCATATCATAAGAAGCTGCAGTTTTTATAACTTCTTCAATGATATGCGGCGCAACAGAATCCTCGCGAGCGTTATCTTTTTCACTTTCAATCCCCAGTTTTTCAAAGAAAGCCCTAAATCCTTTCGGACTGTGAATGTTTACCCACTTGCAGGGACCAGTCCCGGCATTTCTGAATGTATGCAGGGTATTGGGCGGCAGATCAACAGATTCTCCGGCTTTTACAATCCGCGTTTCGCCATTAATCATGAACTCCATCTCTCCTTCCGTGATCAGAAATGATTCTTCAAGGTTGTGGTGCAGATGAGGAGGTGGTCCCGGTACTCCCGGTGGTGTTTCGCCCAGAGCCAAGTCATAATTTCCTGTCGTGTTATGAGGTGTCACCTTGTGACCCAATACCCATTTTGTAGTCGATTGTTTCATTTTATGAGATTTCTGTCTCACAAACATAAATTTAAATTGTGATAATTCAAAATTTTATGAGACATTTGTCTTATGAGTAGAGAGTATATAGACCAGGGGCGTACCCGGCAGAAGCAAAAAACAAGAGAACGCATCTTAAGTAGTGCGCAGGGATTTTTGCAGCAGGGCCGCGATTTCACATTAGAAGAGGTGGCTGAGCAGGCAGGTGTTTCCAGAGCTACGATCTATAGATATTTCCCGAATAGTGAAATACTTTCTGCAGAAGCAGCACTTGACGTAAATACCGAAAGTTGCGAATCTATTTATCGCTACTCTAAAGCCTCAAATGAGCAACAAACACTTTTAAATATTCAGGATTATTTTAATCGCCTGGCGTTAGATAATGAGCCCGCTTTTAGAAAATACCTGAGTGTGTTACTGCATACGAGTGAACTGTCTGAGAATCGGGGAGCACGACGTCCCAAAACCTTGCAACTGGCGCTCGAAGACTCACAACTTAATCTGAGTAAAGAGGATTTTCAGAATCTGAAAAATATGGCCTCTGTACTTATGGGAATTGAACCCATAATTGTAACTAAAGATGTATGTGGGCTTGATAATAATCAATCTATGAAACTACTCAAATGGGGTTTTGAAATGATGCTGAAAGGAATCATCAGTCAAAATAGCAATGCTTCTAAATAACGATAAGGAGGCTCTTCTCTGGCGGAAAAGACTCTTTATATGCTAGCAAACGACATATTGTAAGAGCTGCAATCCGATTTTAACCTGAATCTCTGAGGTGAAAAACCTATTCCAAAACCGATTAATTATTTGTTTTTCAAAAAGTTGCTTGGTGTAAATTAATTTCGTGTTAAATCCCAAAACCTATTGTTCAGATCGCTATAAAATTTTACATTTACGTAACCAGTTACATAATAACTATGGAAGCAGATTTTTTAGCAGAAATGGGGTATACCGGTCTAACCGGCCGGCTTAAACGCCTTAGTGATGCCTTTATTTATCAGACCCGTGATTTTTATCGGGAGCACGAGTCAGACATTGAGCCCAACTGGCATATGATTTTTTTGCTCTTGCAGAAGAACGAAAAAATGACGGTTACAGAAATTGCCGATACCCTGCAACTTTCGCATCCTGCCATTGTAAAACTGATTAATAAAATGAAAAAGCGAGGTTATATCGATGCGGAAATCGACCCTCAGGACAACCGAAAATACCATTTGATGTTATCACAAAAAGCAATCAAAAAACTCCCGGTACTAGAGCAGTACTGGATTGCGGGCGAAAAAGCTCTTGAAGAACTGTTGGGCTTCAATACCCGCCTTCTCGAAGAAATCAAAAAGCTGGAAGACCGTATGGCCGAAGCCGATTTCAAAACCCGTATGGATAAATTATTAGTCAACGAATAGTTAGCAGAAGCATGAAGTTACTCATCGATATCTCCGGTTGGTTAGGTTCCCTTCTCGTAGTGGGAGCCTATGCGTTAAGTCACGTAAAAACTAAAAATTACAGTACCTGGTGTATTTTAATGAACCTCTTTGGTGGTGTGTTTATAGCGGTAAATTGTTATTATTACCGTGCGATACCTTCACTGGTGACCAATATGATTTGGAGCGGGATAGCCCTCTTCTCGATCTATCAGGCGAAAAAAGGTTCCCTTACCGAATATAAGAACCGACGAAAAAGACACCGGTTTAGATATTAAATGAGTACTAAATAGAAAAAAAGACTATGAATTTTAAAATTTCCAAAATACAACACGTAGGCATTCCCGTTACCAATCTTAAAAACTCGGTTGCATTTTACAGTAAACTTGGGTTTATAGAAGCCATGCGTGCCCAGTTTGACCATAATGATGAAAAAGGAAATGTCGTGATGATGCAGAGTGGTGATGTGATTATGGAGCTTTATGAGTTTCCAGCCAAAGATCTGGAAGAGATCCGCAACAGATCGCACGGCCATATTGATCACATTGCTTTTGATGTGGAAGATGTGGAAGCAGTTTTTCAGGAGCTCCAGACTGCGGGTTATGAGATACAGGAAGATGCTCCGGTGTTTCTCAATTTTTGGAACAAAGGCTGTAAGTATTTCAACATCACGGGACCCGATGGGGAACGTTTAGAATTTAATCAGATTCTCTAGTTTTCTTTAGGCGAAAACCTTCCGGATGAAATCTGTTCCTTATAAATGTATTAAGTTTCCTATTGCGGCTGTTCTTGCAGTGCTGTTGCTTTCCGCTTGCGCGAAAAAATCAAAGAATCAAACCTTAAGGCTGGCCACGGCTGCCAATATGCAGTTTGCGATGAAAGCCCTTGCTGCAGATTTCGAAGCCCGAACAGGAATCGTTAGCGATCTGGTGATCAGTTCATCGGGTAAACTCACCGCTCAGATCAAAGAAGGCGCGCCTTACGATGTGTTTATTTCGGCAGATACGGCTTATCCGCAGGCGATATACCAAGCCGGTTATGCATTAGATAAACCCAAAATTTACGCCTACGGCAAACTGGTGTTGTGGTCTTGTAAAGCAGATAAAATACCTGCGCTTTCAACCCTGCTAACCGATTCTGTTCAGCATATCGCTTTGGCCAATCCGCAGACGGCGCCTTACGGCAGTGCGGCTATTTCGGTCTTAAAAAGCAGTGGAATTTACGAACAGGTCGAAGCTAAACTGGTTTACGGCGAAAGCATCGCGCAGACCAATCAGTTTATCACTTCCGGCGCAGCCGAAATGGGCTTTACCGCGCTCGCTGTAGTGAAAAGTGAAGCTCAGCATGCTCAGGGCAAATACCTGATTCTGGATGAAAGCTTGTACGAACCCATCGCTCAAGCGGCGGTTGTCATCAAGCGTAAAAAGGGTAACACCGAAGCGGCGCGGGCTTTTTATACCTATCTTTTTTCGCCCGAAGCACAGAAAATCCTGAAAGATTTTGGATATTCGGTTGATGAATGAACTGCGGGGGCATATAAAAACGGTTGAAGTGAGCGGCAATCTCAGTCTTGTGGGCGTTGAACTCCAAAACGGACAGCTGTTTAAAGCCATCGTGATTGACACCCCGCAAAGCGCTTCGTATCTCAAGCCCGAAACCACCGTAGCTGTGGTTTTTAAAGAAACTGAAGTCATCATCGGTACCGGAACTCAGTTTCAAATAAGTCTTCAAAATCAAATACCCGCAACAATTGCTCAACTGGAGCAGGGAAAATTGCTGTCTAAATTAAAGCTTGAAACTACCAACGGAAGCATCAGTGCCATCATAAGCAGCAATGCCGTAGACAATCTGAATTTAGAATTGGGTCAGGAAGTGACCGCTATGATTAAGTTGAATGAAGTAATGCTGCGCGCCTTATGAATTGGGAACCGCTTTTACTCACCTTTAAACTGGCACTCGTCACCACGCTCATTTTATTTGTAATCGCGATACCTATCGCTTATAAATTAAGCCGTTCGACCTCGCGCATCAAACCGGTTGTAGAAGCTTTGGTGAGTATGCCTTTGGTGCTGCCGCCCACGGTTTTAGGTTTCTATTTTTTAGTTGCTTTTAGTCCAAATAACGCCTTTGGCAGTTGGCTGAGTGAGTGGCTGGGTATCAAACTTATTTTTTCCTTTCCCGGCCTGGTGGTCGCGTCGCTAATTTACAGTTTGCCGTTTATGGTGCACCCTATTCAGGCGGGTTTAAGCGGAATCTCAAAATCAATCACTGAGGCTTCTTACGTAATGGGCAAATCAAAATGGGAGACCTTACTGCGGGTGCAACTGCCGCAAATTAAACCTGCATTACTAACGGGTGTCGTGCTTTCGTTTGCGCATACGGTGGGCGAATTTGGAGTGGTTTTGATGATAGGAGGCAACATTCCCGGAAAGACAAAAGTGGCGTCAATAGCGATTTACGATGAGGTTGAAGCGCTTAATTATGATGCTGCAAACGCCTACTCACTGGTACTTTTCGCAATTACCTTTTGTATTTTATTGATAGTGTATCTGGTAAATGGTAAATATCTTAAGGGCTTTTGGAAATGATACAGATCGATCTCAAAAAATCTTTGCAAGGCGCAAACGGAGCGATGCAGCTTGACCTCAATCTGGAGATTGCTGAAGGTCAATTTGTGACGCTTTACGGCCCGTCTGGCGCCGGAAAAACTTCGACTTTACGCATGATCGCGGGTTTGATGCAGCCTGATTCCGGGAAGTTGAGCGTTGGAGGAGCGGTGTGGTTTGATGCTGAAAGTGGAACAAACCGAAGTGTCCAGAAGCGGGGAGTGGGTTATGTTTTTCAGGATTATGCCTTGTTTCCGCATATGACGGTTTTAGAAAATCTGAATTTCGCAAAGGCGAAAGGTGCCTCGCAAACTTTGGTCAACCAGTTACTGGAATTGATGGAACTCGGAGATTTGCAGCATCGCAAACCGGAAACCTTAAGCGGCGGACAAAAACAACGCGTGGCTCTTGCCCGCGCGGTGGTTCAAAAACCGGAAATTCTACTTCTTGATGAGCCGCTTTCCGCGCTTGATGCGGGTATTCGGCATAAATTGCAGGGCTATCTGAAGCGCATTCACGAAGAGTTTAAACTGACCACGATACTCATTTCTCATGATGTAGGCGAAATCGTAAAACTCTCCGATTATGTGTATCATCTGGAAGCCGGTAAAGTGATTGCTCACGGCAAACCCGAGACCCTATTTACAGGTCAAAGCATCAGCGGAAAATTTAAGTTTACCGGTGAAGTTTTAAAACTTGAGCAGGAGGAGATTTTAAGCGTTCTGTCTATTCTGATTCATACCCAGGTGGTAAAGGTTGTGGTAAGTCATGAGGAAGCCGAAAAGCTTCAACCCGGTGATCAGGTTCTGGTAGTGAGTAAGGCTTTTAATCCGTTAGTCTATAAACTGGAAAACGGATAGAAATTCAATATTCAAGATTTAAAGTTTAAGGTTACGGCAAACGCCTAGTCGATTCTTAACAGTATGCAGTCTCAGTTTACAGTTGATAGTGAGTAAGAGATAAAATGCGGAAAAAAAGAAAACGATTCAACGATTAAACTCTTCCACGATTAAACTTTTTTACATCTTAAGAAATCAGAAATCAGAAATCAGAAATCAGAAATCAGAAATCAGAAATCAGAAATCAGAAATCAGAAATCAGAAATCAGAAATTAAAACTGCCAAACCCATTAACTCAGCACTCTGAATTCAGCACTCAGCATTAAACTAGTCTTCCTGCTTTAGAAACCATTCAATTTTTTCAACCTCCTTTTTACATCCGCAGAAAAAGGGAGCCCGCTCGTGCAGCTCAGTGGGTTGGCGTTCCATTATGCGACCATAACCGTCTGAAGCCATTCCGCCGGCCTGTTCGGCTATAAAAGCCATAGGATTGCATTCGTAGAGCAGACGCAATTTGCCTTTTGGGGCTGTAGTTCCGGTAGGGTAGAGAAACACACCTCCCAGCAACATATTTCGATGAAAGTCGGCAACCAGAGAGCCGGTATAACGGGAGGTAAACGGGCGTTTGTCAGCCTCGTCCAGTTCCTGAGTCCAGCGGATGAATTTTTTAATTCCCTGCGGAAAATGCACGTAATTCCCTTCATTTATTGAATAAATACGACCGGATTCGGGGAATTTTATGTCCGGATGCGATAGAAAAAAGGAGCCAATGCCCGGATCAAACGTAAAGCCGTGTACGCCGTTTCCGGTGGTGTAAACGAGCATGGTTGAAGAGCCATAGATCAGGTATCCCGCAGCCACCTGATTAACACCCGGCTGCAGAAAATCTTCAAGGGTCACCGGGGTTCCGGTGGGGCTGATGCGCCGGTAAATACTAAAAATCGTACCCACGGTAATATCTACATCAATGTTAGAAGACCCGTCTAGCGGATCAAACAACACCACATAATTTGCATTTTTATGCCGGTCTTCATTAAAGACCACAAAGTCTTCCAGTTCTTCAGAAGCGAGACCGCAGATATCGCCACGATCACGCAAGGTGCTTATAAACATATCATTGGCAAGAACATCAAGCTTGGCCTGTACTTCTCCCTGTACATTTTCATTGCCTGCTTTTCCACGTATTTCGGCGAGCCCCGCTTTATTGATTTCCTGATTAACCATTTTACCGGCGAGACGTATAGCACTTAAGAGGGCTGTTAGTTCGCCTTTGGCATACGGAAAATCCTGTTGATTTTTAATGATAAATTCGCCAAGCGTGGTGTGTCTTTCCATAATTGAGAATAGGTGGTTTTGTTGAGGAATTAAAGCGTTTTTTAAAATACTGATGTCAATAGTTTAAAGCGAAATCGTTTTCGTTTAAACTGAAATACGAATACCTTAACGTATTCTGATGCCAAAAATAATTTAAACATCTGAAATCGGGACTACGAGTAGCGCTTTTTTTAGCTTGAAATCCATTTAGGAAAAACCGAATTCAAAATCTTGAATCTCATCGATTTACTATTACGTTTTCGGTTTTACTTCGACTTAAAAAAGACCTAAAAATGGGGACATCTGCCTAAAAACCGGTAATTTCGGAAGACGAATAGCAGACATATGAAAAAGCACATTGTAGTTATAGGTGGAGGATTTGCCGGGGTAAATCTGGTAAAAAAACTTCGTAAATCTTCAGAATATCAGATCAAATTAGTTGATAAGAATAATTACAATTTCTTTCCGCCTCTGTTATATCAGGTATCTACAGGTTTTCTCGACCCATCAAGCATTACTTTTCCTTTTCGTAATCTATTCAGAGACCAGGGGAACTTTCGGTTTCATATGGGAAGCCTTCAGGAAATTAAACCGGAAGAGAAGCGAATTGTTCTGGATACGGGAGAGCTGGACTATGATTTTTTAGTTTTGGCCACCGGAACTCAAACTAACTTTTTTGGTTTGGATAATTGTCAGAAGCACGCAATCCCGATGAAAACGCTCGAGGATGCTCTTGATATGCGGAATATCTTATTGCAGCGCCTGGAGCAGGCTGCGCGCATCAAAGACAAATCGATGCGTCTGCCTTATCTCAATATGGTTATCGCAGGTGGCGGACCCACAGGAGTTGAGATAAGTGGAGTTTTTGCGGAGTTACGTAACAATACCATTCGCAAAGAGTTTCCGGAACTTGTGGGTAGCGGATCCCGCATTTACTTGGTTAATGGCGGGAATGAGTTGCTGTCTCCTATGAGTGAAAAAAGTCAGCAATACACCCTTGAGAAGCTTCAGGAAATGGGAGTTGAGGTTTTGTTAAATACCCGGGTTGTAGATTTTGATGGTGAAAAAGTACTGATGAAAGACGGTTCGCACATCTACAGCAAAAACCTGATCTGGGCGACCGGGGTGACCGGTTATCGCTTTAAAGGAATTCCGGAAGAATGCTACCAACGGGGCAATCGTATAGCTGTTGATGAAACGAATAAAGTGCTCAACCAGGATGCCATTTACGTCATTGGGGACGCGAGTGTTATGACTTCAGATGCTAACTTCCCGGAAGGGCACCCGCAATTGGCTCAGGTTGCTATGCAGCAGGGGACGGCTCTTGCTAAAAATTTTAAGCGGGCTGCTGAAGGGAAGGCTTTGCAGGCCTTTACCTATACCGATAAAGGCTCAATGGCTATTATAGGCAGTAACAAGGCCGTTGCAGACCTGCCTGATAAAATTCATTTCAATGGTTTCTTAGCCTGGTTCATTTGGGTCTTTGTGCATCTTTTTGCTTTAATCGACTATAGAAACCGGGTTCGCACGTTCTACAACTGGTCTATAGAATACTTCACGAAAAATCAGGATTTAAGACTTATAATCCGACCGAAAAATAAGTAGTTTTTTAACACGTATTTTATTACAAAATATAATCTTATTTTAGTTGGTAATTTATTGTTAATTTTCAATAATAAATAATAAATCAATATAAATTAGAACGTTTTACTTGTAAAAATATAATATAAGAGTTGTTTTTACTCTTATTCCGTTGTTTTTATCTACTTGTGAAAAATCACAAAAATCTCTCATTTAATCGTTTTAGTTTACTTTTTGTCTGATTAAAATACCTTTTTATAGATAAGTCTTTTTAGATTTGATCTCATCGGTGAATGCCCATTCGCTGTTATTCTCCAAAAAACGTTCACTCGGTTCAAAGAGCCCCTAGGCTTTGGTTGAGTTAAGATTTTGATCAGAAATGTGTTTCTGTATCAAGATTTTGAGGTCAATTCTATTCGGCGTTGAAAATGTTTTGGCTTCTGAGTCTGTTTAATTTCAAAATTCACTTTATGAATCTAAAACTACGCACAATCTTATTGGGGCTGGGGTATATTTTACTTCCGGTTTTTTGGTTAACCACTTACGCACAGGCAGATGTTTATGCTACTCAAATAATTGCTGAGGATCACGTGAGCAATTCGGCCTTTGCCACAGATGAAAACCTGGGTACGCGGGCTCAGATCGAGTCTAATTCCGGGTTAGCTCTGGGTATCGGAGCTTTCACAGGTTTTCTTGAACTGGGCTATACTAGTACTGTACCCGCAAATACAACCACCTATCTGAAAATTCAAACTGAAGATGATATTCTCAGGCTCCTGCTTTCCGGTGGTCTTGGAAATCTTCTTTCAGATGTTTTAGGTATTGCATTAGTGGGCAATCAGGAAATTTTGGTTGAAGCCAGAGATGGGAATACAACAATTTTACAGGCAAATTCTGCAGACCCTAATACATTTGACAATGCCCGAGTTCGACTGGTAACTGATGCTGTAGGTGAATATTATATCGCTATTACACCTGATCAGGCTTATAACCGTATTTATATAGCCAACCGTCTGGGCAGCTTAATTGGGTTAAACAATACCAGAACTCTTGACGTGTATGGAGGATATTATGCGACGGGAACCCTTCAATGCAATGAACCGGCTTTCACTTCTTATGATGGTGATGGCCTGAGTCTCGACATTTTGCAGATAGGGGATGCGGGAATAAATAATCCGGAGCGGGCTATTGATAATGATGCAACTACATTCTCAGAATTAAGTCTTGGGGTCATTGACGTCGCTGCGTCTATTGAACAAATTATCTATTTTGACAGAGCCTCTCAGCCTGATGAGGATTTTAAGATTAGTCTAAGAGTAGACCCAACATTAATTGCACTAGGTGTTTTAAATAACATACAGTTTGAAGCTTATAATGGCACTGCATTAATTAGTTCTTCAAATCTGGCATCCCTATTAAACCTTGATTTGCTGGGTATATTGCAGAGCGGTGCGGTGACGCAGGTTCCTTTTGAAGTTGCGGGGCCTGCAGATCGCATCGTAATAAGATACAGCTCGTTACTAGGCGTTAATGCTTTTCAGCGTCTCGACCTTTTTGATGTGGCACTTACACCTGCGATTCCGGTTATCGATGCAGCTTCTCAAAATCTGGAGGTGTGTGCAGGAGATACCGCCAGTTTGATTGCTACTTCAGCATCTGCCGGTGCTCAGATGCGCTGGTACGATAGCCCTGTAGGCGGCAACCTGCTTGCTAGTGTTGCAAGTGGCGATGCTTTTGTAACAGCGCCACTCACTACAGACACTACTTTTTATGTTGCTTCGTTTGTTGCAGGCTGCACCGAAGAATCGGGTAGAGTAGCCGTTAATGTCTCGGTCAATCCCTTACCCGAATCAGGAGATATTACGGTTCTGGGCTTCGACTTACCCATATGTATTCCCGAAATTCTAAACATTGTTCCCACCACAACCCTCAACGGCAGTTTTAATTACTATCTGGATTCTTCAGGCTCCGTGGCCATCACTAATGGTTTGGTACAGGGAAATCTTACTTATACCATCAATGCGGCCGGTGAGCTGGAAGTGGAAGGTCTAACTGAAGCAGACAATCCGTTTAGGGTTTATGTAAGTTTGGTTGATGCGGTAACAGGTTGTGAAAATGCCCCGGGAGATCTAAAACTGGTAGAAGTGACGCTTGATGGAGGTCCGCAGCCTACCATTGCCCTTGACCCGGTTACCACAGACAATATTCTAAATACTGCAGAAATTAATTCTACTATTTCTATTAGCGGTAGTGTAGGAGGCGATGCGCAGATAGGAGACGCGGTAGAGGTGACGGTAAATACCTTTGCTTTCAATACAACAGTCGCTTCAGATTTCACCTTTACTGTAGACGTTCCGGGAGCTCAATTAGTTGCAGATGATGATTTGACGATTGAAGCTGCGGTTACTTCTCAAAATTTACTGCTCTGTGAAACAACAGTACAAACTGCTATAAATTATACCATTGATGATACGCCCCCTGCGGTTCCAACGGTTGACTTTTTGGTAACCAATGACAACACTCCGACACTTATGGGTACTGCTGATTCTATAGATAACTTAAGCCTAAGTGTTGACGGTGTAGTCTATACCGAAGGAGATGGAAATCTTACCGATAACGGAGATAATACCTGGACGTTAAACGTTCCAAATCCCCTTGCTGATGGAATCTATGATGTGATCGCCACGGCTGCTGATGTAGCCGGTAATACTTCGGTAGATGTTACGCTTGATGAATTAACAATTGATACGTTAGCGCCAACCGTTCCTACAGTAAATACGCAGCAAACCAGTGATACTACGCCTGTAATTACAGGTACAGCAGATTCTGTTGACCAAATTACGGTTACCGTTAATGGAATAACCTATGTTGAAGGGAACGGAAATCTGGTAGATAATGGAAACAATACCTGGACATTGACCATTCCTGCCGGAAATGCACTTACAGACGGAGTTTATGATGTAGCAGTTGAAGCCACTGATGCCGCCGGAAATATAAGTACCGATGCCACTGTTGACGAGTTGACCATCAACACCAGTTTGCCCACTACACCTCAGGTTACCCCTTTGATTACGACAAATACCAGTCCTACACTTAATGGTACGGCTGATTCTGTAGATGATCTTACAGTGAATGTAGCAGGTGTGACCTATACTGAAGGGGATGGAAATCTTACGGATAATGGAGATGATACCTGGACCCTGGTTATTCCGGTTGTTTTAGCAGAAGGAACCTATGAAGTGACTGCAACTGCTACTCAGGGTGCGCTTTCGGCAACAGATCCCACTACCGATGAACTTGTAATTGATCTTACGCCGCCCACTGTTCCCACAGTAAATTTCCTCACGACAAACGACAGCACACCGATTGTTACCGGTACTGCTGATTCCATAGATAATCTCACGGTGAGCGTTGATGGGACGACCTATATTGAAGGTGACGGAAACCTGGTTGACAACGGAAATAACACCTGGACATTAACAATCCCGGGTCCCCTGGCCGATGGTGCATACGATGTTTCGGCTACAGCGACCGATGCCGCCGGTAACGCTTCGGTTGATGGGACTGTTGATGAACTTAACATTGATACCACAGCACCTGTAATACCCACAGTAGATTTTCTGGTAACTACTGATAATACACCAACCCTAACCGGTACTGCTGATTCCGGAGCCAATTTGACCATCATTGTAGGAGGTATTTCATATGCTAAAGGAGATGGGAATCTAATCGATAACGGTGATAATACCTGGACGTTAAATATACCTATTCCGCTTGCAGATCGGGTTTATGACGTGATTGCCATATCTACCGATTCGGTGGGGAATACCAGTATGGATGCGACTTTTAATGAACTTACGATTGACACCACGCCACCTACGATTCCAACGGTAGATCCGTTGGTAACGAATGACAATACACCTGTAATTACCGGAACTGCTGACTCTGCTGATGATTTGGTAGTGGTTGTAGCCGGAGTTACTTATACCGAAGGCGACGGAAATTTAGTTGATAACGGCGATAACACCTGGACGCTTACAATCCCGGGTCCACTTGCAGATGGCACTTACGATGTGATGGCAACGGCGACTGATCCTGCCGGGAATGCTTCGACTGATGTAACTGTTGATGAACTTACGATTGATACTACACCACCTACGGTTCCAACGGTAGATCCTTTGGTAACAAACGATAATACTCCGACTATTACCGGAACTGCTGACTCTGCTGATGATTTGGTAGTGATTGTAGCTGGAGTAACCTATACCGAAGGCGACGGAAATCTGGTTGACAATGGCGATAACACCTGGACGCTGACAATTCCCAGTCCGCTTGCCGATGGTACTTACGATGTTATGGNATTGTAGCTGGAGTAACCTATACCGAAGGCGACGGAAATCTGGTTGACAATGGCGATAACACCTGGACGCTGACAATTCCCAGTCCGCTTGCCGATGGTACTTACGATGTTATGGCAACGGCCACTGATACCGCCGGGAATGCTTCGGTTGATGCGACTGTTGATGAACTCACGATTGACACCACGCCACCTACGGTTCCAACAGTAGATGCTTTGGTCACGAATGACAATACTCCAACGATAACCGGAACTGCTGTTTCTGCTGATGATTTGGTGGTGGTGGTTGATGGAGTAACCTACACCGAAGGTGACGGAAACTTAGTTGATAACGGCGATGATACATGGACCTTGACAATCCCGAGTCCGCTTGCAGATGGCACTTACGATGTGATGGCAACGGCGACTGATCCTGCCGGGAATGCTTCGACTGATGTAACTGTTGATGAACTTACGATTGATACTACACCACCTACGGTTCCAACGGTAGATCCTTTGGTAACAAACAATAATACTCCGACTATTACCGGAACTGCTGATTCTGCAGATGATTTGGCGGTGATTGTAAATGGAATGACTTATACAGAAGGCGATGGAAACTTAGTTGATAACGGCGATAATACCTGGACGCTAACAATCCCGAGTCCGCTTGCTGATGGTACTTACGATGTGATGGCAACGGCGACTGATCCTGCCGGGAATGCTTCGACCGATGCTACAATTGATGAACTTACGATTGACACCATGCCACCTACGGTTCCAACGGTAGATCCTTTGGTAACAAACGATAATACTCCGACTATTACCGGAACTGCTGACTCTGCTGATGATTTGGTAGTGATTGTAGCTGGAGTAACCTATACCGAAGGCGACGGAAATCTGTTTGACAATGGCGATAACACCTGGACGCTTACAATCCCGGGTCCACTTGCAGATGGTACTTACGATGTTATGGCAACGGCCACTGATGCCGCCGGGAATGCTTCGGTTGATGCGACTGTTGATGAACTTACGATTGACACCACGCCACCTACGGTTCCAACTGTAGATCCTTTGGTGACGAATGACAATACTCCGACGATTACCGGAACCGCTGATTCTGCTGATGATTTGGTTGTGGTGGTTGATGGAGTAACTTATTCTGAGGGCGACGGAAACTTAGTTGATAACGGCGATAACACCTGGACGCTTACAATCCCGGGTCCACTTGCAGATGGCACTTATGATGTGATGGCAACGGCGACTGATCCTGCCGGGAATGCTTCGACTGATGTAACTGTTGATGAACTTACGATTGATACTACACCACCTACGGTTCCAACGGTAGATCCTTTGGTAACAAACGATAATACTCCGACTATTACCGGAACTGCTGACTCTGCTGATGATTTGGTAGTGATTGTAGCTGGAGTAACCTATACCGAAGGCGACGGAAATCTGGTTGACAATGGCGATAACACCTGGACGCTTACAATTCCCAGTCCGCTTGCCGATGGTACTTACGATGTTATGGCAACGGCCACTGATACCGCCGGGAATGCTTCGGTTGATGCGACTGTTGATGAACTCACGATTGACACCACGCCACCTACGGTTCCAACAGTAGATGCTTTGGTCACGAATGACAATACTCCAACGATAACCGGAACTGCTGTTTCTGCTGATGATTTGGTGGTGGTGGTTGATGGAGTAACCTACACCGAAGGTGACGGAAACTTAGTTGATAACGGCGATGATACATGGACGTTGACAATCCCGAGTCCGCTTGCAGATGGTACTTACGATGTGATGGCAACGGCCACTGATGCCGCCGGGAATACTTCGACCGATGCGACCATTAATGAACTTACGATTGACACCACGGCACCTACGGTTCCAACTGTAGATCCTTTGGTAACTAATGACAATACTCCAACGATTACCGGAACTGCTGATTCTGCTGATGATTTGGTCGTGGTTGTAGCCGGAGTGACTTACACCGAGGGCGACGGAAATTTAGTTGACAACGGCGATAACACCTGNACCAACAATCACCGGAACCGCTGACTCTGCTGATGATTTGGTTGTGGTGGTTGATGGAGTAACTTACACAGAAGGCGACGGAAACCTGGTAGATAATGGCGATGATACCTGGACGCTGACAATCCCGAGTCCACTTGCAGATGGTACTTACGATGTGATGGCTACAGCTACTGATGCCGCCAGTAACGCTTCAGTTGATGCGACTGTTGATGAACTCACCATTGACACTACACCACCTACGGTTCCAACTGTAGACCCTTTGGGAACGAATGACAACACACCAACGATTACCGGAACCGCTGATTCGGCTGATGATTTGGTAGTGGTGGTTGATGGAGTAACCTATACCGAAGGTG